>CAVSOL010000011.1:0-346227 GCA_963729535.1 uncultured Pseudomonadota bacterium
GTTATGTTATGCATTACGCGCGTTTACGTATTGCTGCTTCATAATCCGCTTGCGGTCCGCCTCAGGGCGCGGGTCCAGCGGCGTGGTGTTTATCAATCCATCGCGCTGAAATCTATTCTGAGCAACACGTAAAGGATAAGGCAAAGCCAGAGACCTGAAAGTACGGCGGCTACGAGCGCAAGCCAGCGCTCAGCGCTCAGCGGGGCTCGCCGCGTGCGCCAGAAAAAGGCGAGACTGGCGGGAAAGCAGAGCGTCACTGCCAAGAATTGAGTGACGTGAAACGGACTCTGTGACCACGCGAGCCTCTCGGCCACCAGAATGGCTGGCGCGCAGAGCGCCGCGTAAATGCCCCCGCCTAGGAACAACCACTTCAACGATTGCGTGACGCTCATGACCGTTAAGCCGCCTAACGATACTGGTGTTCAGCGGCGAGCAACCGAGGGAGCGAAGCGACCAGAGCGCAATCGTCCACCTGCGACCCCATGTTAGCCAGGGTCAGGATGCATCAGCTTTGCTCCCGCATGCAGGACAGATCATCTGCTTTGCCCAGCTTCGAACCTGTGAACCGCAAGTAGCACAGAGGCCCCGCTCTCTGACGGACACGTCGGAAAGAAACCAACGACTCGGGGAGCGGAGGTCCGGGCGGTGCTTGTCCGATCTTCACGACCGATGAGGCTGACGCTCCACCGCCCCTCCTGAAGCGTCGCGTCCGCTAAGAGAAGATGGTGTTCCCCTCGTTTGGCGTCGGCACGGGAGCGACCGCCGACAGCATCGGAGAGGAGTTCCACCAACTGCTTTTCGCTCAGTTTCTGAAGATACGTGACCACCGACTCGCGGTTCTCCATTCCGGCCTCCGACACTCTGGCTAACGATACTGCCGTTCAGCAGCGAACGCCGAGGTCGCGTTCAAACGTACCATGGCCGCGAGGAGCCGCGGGCGCAGCCCGCGGCGTCGCGGCACAGGCATGCGCTCGCGCGGTGGTTGTGGCGTTCGGGGGCTGCAACGGCCGGTTATGCCGCTCATGCGATCGCTCTGTTACCCGACTGGGTTCTTCGTCAGTCCAAGCCCGAGTCGGAACAAACGCCGTCACATGCGCCTGCGTCAGAGACACACGCTACGCGCTCACATACCCACCCGCCGTTCTCACAGGAAGCGGCGCCCGTCTGGCGAAACCCATCGACGCACTCTAACCTCGGCCCGCACACGCCCGGCGCATCTATGCAGTCGCTACAACTCGACGTTGCCAGTCCCCCAATAGCGCCCAGAAGGACGAAGAGACAGCCCATTGCGCGGACGGAACGCTGACGTCTGTTCATGGGATCCTTCGTCGGTATAACGACCTGCCGATAAGCTGCGGGCCCGCCGCACGTCACGGACCTTCGACGATACTGCGATGTCTCTGCGGCGGGACCGGCAGCTTCATCGGCTTGTCGACGGCATCTACTCCGTCCACATGCCGCGTTCCGTGATCGTCCACCCCCTGCCGGCCCTTTCTAGTGTGTAGACCCACCTCCTTTCCTGCCTTCACCACGGAGGGGGCCGGTCACAACCTCGGCGGCCTTTCCCTTCTGGCCTATGTCTATGACGTCTAAGTCCTCTCGTTTCACCAGCGCCGTTATCGCGTCGATATCTTCTGCCGTGAACTCCCCGACGAAGCGAACGCTGCTCTTCGTCTGACTGCCTACTGCTGGCAGCGGCGGCGTGGCGGGCCTCGACCTCTTGCAGGCCAGCGCACTCATGCCCGAGAGGACAACCAGTAGCGCCATTCGCAAGTAACGCATCGCTTGTCCGTCGAACTTGTATTCGTGAATCCTACTGAAGTTCTGGCCGTCAGCCTATCGCGCGAGTGGCCTGTGGAAGTGGTTGGAAGTACAAGACCTTGGTCAAGACAGGCCGATTTGGGCAGCGAAGCCTCGTCAGCCTAGCGCGCCCGCGACGTCATCCGCTCAGCGGACGCTTGGCCGACAGCAAGACGAGGGAAGCTCAGAACACGTCCGCCCGGGCCAGCGCGACAGTCATGGCGATGTACGCTCCCGTGCCGACGCGATGATCGTGCCGGCGGTTTTCCGACCCGCCGCTCAGACGACCTTGCGCAGCCGGGCGACCAGATCGTCGATGCGGTCGCTGTGCAGCTTGGCGGCGGCGCGGCCGACGCAGAGGCGCGCGCTGATGTCCATGATCGTCTCGACCTCGATCAGGTGGTGCTGGCGCAGCGTCTCGCCCGACGACACGAGGTCGACGATGCGATCGGCCAGGCCGACCAGCGGCGCGATCTCGATCGAGCCGTAGAGCTTGATGATCTCGGCGACGATGCCGCGCGACTGCAGGTGGCGGCGCGTGATCTCGGGGAACTTGGTCGCGTAGCGCAGGTGGATCTGCGCGCGCTCGTCGACGGGGCGGCCTTCGGGCTCGGCGACGACCATCCGGCAGCGGCCGATGCCGAGATCGACCGGCTCGTACAGATCGCGGTCCTGCTCCTCCAGCACGTCGCGGCCCGCGATGCCCATGTCCGCGGCGCCGTGCTCGACGTACGCGGGCACGTCCGTGTCGCGCACGATCAGCACGCGCAACGCGTGCTCGGGGATCGCGATCACCAGCCGGCGACCGGCGCGCGCCTTCTCCGCCGCGCCCAGGTCGATGCCCGCGCGCGCGAACAGCGGCAGCGCCTCGTCGAGGATCCGCCCGCGCGGCAACGCCAGCGTCAGCGTCTCCTGCGATTCAGCGCGCCACGGGCGCAGCCTTGCTTGCCCGCCGCCGTTTCACGCGCCCCCCTTCGCGCGCCGGATGTCGGCGCCCAGCGCGCGCAGCTTCTTGTCCAGGCGGTCGTAGCCGCGATCCAGGTGATAGATGCGCAGCACTTCGGTGCGGCCGCTGGCGATCAGGCCCGCCAGCACCAGGCACGCCGACGCGCGCAGGTCGGTCGCCATCACCGTCGTGCCCGCCAGCTTGGTCGGCCCGCGCACGATCGCCGTGCGCCCCTCGACGACGACGTCGGCGCCCATGCGCGACAGCTCGGGGACGTGCATGAAGCGGTTCTCGAAGATCGTCTCCGACAGCACCGACTGGCCGCGCGCGCGCGTCATCAGCACCATGAACTGCGCCTGCATGTCGGTCGGGAAACCGGGGAACGGCTGCGTCGACACGTCGGCGGGGCGGAACTCGGCCTTGCCGCGCACGCGCAGGCCGTCGCCGTCGGCGGCCACCTCGGCGCCGGCCGCGCGCAGCTTGGCGATGACCGCCTCCAGGTGTTCGGGCAGGCAGTCGCGCACCAGGACGTTGCCGCCCGTGATCGCGGCGGCGACCAGCAGCGTGCCGGCTTCGATGCGGTCGGGGATGATCGCGTGATCGATCGGCTGCAGCTCGTCGACGCCCTCGATGGTGATGAGCGACGTTCCGGCGCCGCGCACCTTGGCGCCCATCTTGTTGAGCACGCGCCCGAGCTCTTCGACCTCCGGTTCACGCGCCGCATTCTCCAGCGTGGTGCGCCCGCGCGCCAGCGCCGCCGCCATCATCAGGTTCTCGGTCCCGGTGACGGTGACCATGTCGAACACGATGCTGGCGCCGCGCAGCCGCCGCGCGCGCGCGTTGACGTAGCCCTGTTCCAGCTCGATGCGCGCCCCCATCGCCTCCAGCCCCTTGAGGTGCTGATCGATCGGGCGCGCGCCGATCGCGCAGCCACCCGGCAGCGACACGCGCGCGCGGCCGTAGCGGGCGACCAGCGGCCCCAGCACCAGCACCGACGCGCGCATGGTCTTGACCAGGTCGTAGGGCGCTTCGTATTCGGTGACCGACGACGTGTCGACGCGCGCGATGCCCCCGCCCTCGTCTTCGAAGCACGACGCCGAGGCGCGCGAGCAGCTTCCCCATCGTGCGCACGTCGCCCAGCCCGGGGACGTTGCGGTAGCGGGCGGGGCCGCGCGCCAGCAGCGACGACGCCAGGATCGGCAGCGCGGCGTTCTTGGAGCCGGACACGCGCACCTCGCCGTGCAGGCGGGCGCCGCCACGGATGACGATCTTCTGCAAGGACTACCGGACGCGGTCCGGCTAGGCGGCCGCGCCGCCCTCGGGAGCCGCAGCCTCGGGCGCCTTGATGCCGGCGTGCTCCGCGCAGAAGCCAGCCTTGGCGCGCGGCTGGCGGCAGGCTTCCTTGCTGCAGATCTTGTAGCGGTGATGGTCGCCCACCGCGCCGCGCCGCCAGGCGATGAAGTGCTTGCGGCAGTAGCCCTTGGCGCGCACCGGCTGCTTGCAGCCCTCGGCGCGGCACGCGGGGCCGTCGGTCACCGCGGGCGTCGCCTTGGACGACGCCTTGGCGGCCTTGGCCGCCTTGGGCGGGCTTGGCGGCAGCCGCTGCCTTGGCAGGCTTCGCGGCGGGTTTTGCTTTCTTGCTCTCGTCCTTCTCGGTGGCCATGGGGCGCTGACAATATGCGGTCACGTCGGGGAGTCAAGCGCGGGGCAGCCCCGAGGCTGAACCATGGGGTAGATTCGCCGAGCTTTGAACGGGCTGGAGCTCATTCTTGTGCTGCTGGTCGTCGCCGCCGGGATGGCGGTGGCGGCCGAGAGACTGAAGGTCCCCTACCCCATCCTGCTGGTGGTCGGCGGCCTGGCGCTGGCGTTCATCCCCGGCCTGCCCCGCGTCCACATCAGCCCCGAGCTGGTCCTGCTGCTGTTCCTGCCGCCGCTGCTCTACGCCGCCGCGTGGTTCACGTCGTGGCGCGACTTCGCGGCGAACAAGCGGCCGATCTCGCAGCTGGCCATCGGCCTGGTGGTCGCGACGACCACCGCGGTGGCGTGGGCCGCGCACACGTTCATCCCGGGGATGAGCTGGGAGGTCGCGTTCGTGCTGGGCGCGATCGTGTCGCCGCCCGACGCCGTCGCCGCCACCGCGGTGACCCAGCGGCTCAAGGTGCCGCGCCGGGTGGTGACCATCATCGAAGGCGAGAGCCTGGTCAACGACGCCACCGGCCTGGTCGCGTACAAGTTCGCGCTGGCTGCCGTCGCCACCGGCACGTTTTCGCTGGGCGCCGCGAGCGGCCGCTTCATCGTGGTCGCCGCGGGCGGCATCGCCATCGGGCTCGTCGTCGGCTGGCTGGTGGCGCAGCTCCACCGCCGCATGGAGGATTTCCAGGTCGAGATCGTCTTCACGCTGCTGACGCCCTACGCGGCGTACATTCCGGCCGAGCACCTGCACGTGTCGGGCGTGCTCGCCACCGTCGCCGCCGGCGGCTACCTCGGCTGGCGCAACCCCGAGCTTCTGTCCGCGCTGACGCGGTTTCGCGGCGAGGGCGTGTGGAGCGTGTTGCTGCTGCTGTTCAACGGCCTGGTGTTCATCCTGATCGGGCTGCAGCTCGCGTCGATCCGTGAGCTCACCACCGACGTGTCGTGGACCGCGCTCGCGTTCGACGGCGCCCTGATCAGCGGCGTCACCATCCTGGTGCGCCTGATCTACGTCCCGATCGGAACCTATGTGCCGCGCCTGCTGAGCCGGCGCCTGCGCGAGCGCGATCCCTACCCGGCCTGGCAAAACGTGGTGCTCATCAGCTGGGCGGGGATGCGCGGCATCGTGTCGCTGGCGCTGGCGCTGGCGCTGCCGGTGACATTGCCCGACGGGCAGCCGTTTCCGAACCGGGCGGTCGTCGTCGTAGTCGCGTTCGCCGTCATCCTGGTGACGCTGCTGGTGCAGGGGTTGACGTTGCCCTGGCTGATCCGCGCGCTGAAGATCAAGGACGATGGGACCAACCTGCGCGAGGAGCGCGCCGCGCTGCTGCGCGCCAGCGAGGAGGCGGTCAAGCGGCTCACCGAGATCGACGACACGTCGATCATCAACCCGCAGCTCATGGAGCGCGTGAAGCTGCCGTACGAGCAGCGGCTGGAACGGCTGACAGAACAGACGCGCGAAGACCCCGAGTGCCGGTTGACCGAAGGCGAAGGGTCCGCGTTCCGGCGCCTGCGCGCCGAGGCGCTGGCCGCCGAGCGCAAGGCCGTCGTCGACATGCGCAACAAGGGCCAGATCAGCGAGGAGGTGCTGCACGCCGTGCAGCAGGCGCTGGACCTCGAGGCGCTACAGCCGGATCGCTAGCGGCGCTACCTTCCTTCTGAGCCCGATGGCAGCCTGATGGTTCTGCGGGCTGCTTGCGGCTCAGGGCTCACCGACGGCGAAACCAGGCCCGATGCATCACCCCATCAACGTTTCATCAGGGTTGACCATCGGGGTCTTCGCCCTGCCGCGTGGCGGTGGCGGGGCTTAACCGGCCGCCCGCGCCGCCGCGTCCAGCGCGTGGCCGAGCGCGATCTCGTCCCAACCTGCCTCGTGGCGCGTGCCGTTGATGAAGAACGACGGCGTCCCGGTGACGCCGCTCTTGATGCCGCTCGTGAAGTCTTCTTTGACGCGCGGGATGAAGGTGTGCGCCGCCCACGCCTTGTCCAGCTCGACGGCGGGCAGTCCCAGCCCGGCCGCGATCGCGACGATCTTGCGATCGTTCAGGTCAGCGCGCGCCGCGTACAGGGCGTCGTACATGGGCCAGAACGCGCCCTGCCCTGCCGCCCACTCGGCCGCCTCCGCGGCGTGCTGCGCGTGGGGATGGCTGTTGGTCAGCGGGAAATGTCGAAACACGAACCGCAATCGCTGTCCGAACGTGTCGCGCAGCCGGCCCACGATCGGGTGCGCCGCAGCGCACTGCGGGCACTCGAAGTCACCGTATTCGACCAGCGTGACAGGCGCGGAGTCGAGCCCCTCGCTGTGGTCGCGGGGCCCGACAGGAAGCGTGAGCGTGCTGGGCATCGCGGCTGGTTATAGCGCGCGGGGTGCCTACCTTGCAGGGATGAGCGGTATCGCTCAGCTGCTGGCTGTTGCGCTCGTGGTGATGGGGCTGTCGCACACCATCGCGCGCGAGCGCATCTTCGCGCCGCTGCGGCAGAGGCTGGGCGGCAGGGACACCTGGCTCGGCTACCTGCTGTCGTGCCCGTACTGCGTGTCGCACTGGGTCGCGTTCATCATCGTCCCGCTGACCGGCACGTATCCGCTCAAGGTCGTGCCGCGCTGGGGCGCCGTGTCGTCGGTGCTGACCTGGTTGCTGTCGTCCGTGCTGGTCGCGGTGATCGCGGCGTTCTTTCGCGTCGTCTTCTACTTCGTCGACGAGACGCAGGGGCTGGTCAGGCGCCAGCAGCGTCAGGTCGAAGAAGAGGTCGAAACCAAGAAGGCCGTTCGAGAGACCATCGAGCAGCGCACCGTCGCTCGCCGCTGAAGTCATCCCGCCTGCTGTGGTAGATAGCGGCGCTATGAAGATCGAGCTCGCCAACCGCATCCGGGAGCTGCCCCCGTACCTGTTCGCCCGCATCGACGCGCTCAAGAACGAGGAGCGCAAGAAGGGTAAGGATCTCATCGACCTGGGCATCGGCGATCCCGACCTGCCGACGCCGGCGCACATCGTGGCGGCGCTGGCCGAGGCGGCGCGCCAGCCGTCGACCCACCGCTACCCGTCGTACGTGGGCATGGAAGCGTTCCGCGCCTCCGCCGCCGGCTTCATGAACCGCCGCTTCGGCCTGACGTTCAGCCCGCAGACCGAGGTCATCGGCGTCATCGGATCGAAGGAAGCGATCGCGCACTTTCCGTTCGCGTTCGTGAACCCGGGCGACGTCGTGCTGTGCCCCGATCCCGGCTACCCGGTGTACGCGACGCTGACGCGCTTCGCCGGCGGCGAACCGTATTTCCTGCCGCTGCGCCGCGACAGCGGCTTCCTCCCGGACCTGGACGCGATTCCGGCCGACGTCGCCCGGCGCGCGAAGATCCTGTGGATCAACTACCCGAACAACCCCACGGCGGCGCTGGCGGCCCCCGGCTTCTACGAGAAGGTCGTCGCGTTCGCTGAAAAGAACGACGTCATCGTCGCCAGCGATCTGGCGTACAGCGAGATGTACTACGAGGCGCCGCCGCGTTCGTTCCTGGAGACGCCGGGCGCGCGTGACGTCGGCATCGAGTTTCACTCGCTGTCGAAGACGTACAACATGACCGGCTGGCGCGTCGGCTGGGCGTGCGGCAACGCCAAGCTGGTCGCGGGGCTCGGGCAGGTGAAGACCAACGTCGACTCCGGCGTGTTCGAGGCCGTGCAGCACGCGGCGATCGCAGCGCTCGACGGCGACCAGGCGCCGGTCGCCCACCAGCGCGAGATCTACCGCGAGCGCCGCGACGTCCTGTGCGGCGGGCTGAAGGCCGCCGGCTTCGACGTGCTCACGCCGCCGGCCAGCTTCTACACGCTGGTCGCCAACCCCAAGGGCCTGTCGTCGATCGAGTTCGCGTCGCGCCTGCTGACCGAGGCGGGCATCGTCGCGACGCCGGCGACCGGCTTCGGCCCGAGCGGCGAGGGCTTCATCCGGCTCACGGTCTGCGCCGACAAGGCCCGCCTCGCCGAGGCCGTCCGCCGCCTCAGCGCGCTGAAGCTCTAGTCCGCCGCGTACGGACTGCCCCCGACGCGACAGAGCCGGTTTTCAGGCGGTTTCACTACGTTTCAGACGGATTCGTACAGAGTTCACACGCGCGCCACGGTCCTGTAACAGAGCGGCCGCTACTGTGCGCGGCATGAAAACCATTCCTGCCTCCAGGCTGGTCCTGCCGTTTGTGACCGCCTTTTCCCTGTTTTCGCTCGGCACGACCGCCCAGGCGCAGCAGCCCGCGCCCGCCCCGCCGCCGCCGCAGCCCGCTCCGCCGGCCGCCACGCCAGCCGCTCCGCCCGCCGGCGCGCCAGCCGCTCCCGTCCCTCCCCCGTCGGCCGAAGTCCCGCAGCCGCCCGCCGAGGTGCCGCCGCCGCCCGCCGACGTACCGCTGCCGCCGACCGCGACCGTCGAGGAGCGGATGGCGGACGCGGAGGCGAAGATCGAAGGGCTGAATGAATCGCTCACGGTGACGAACGCGACGCTGAGCCCGATCGCCAAGCTGAAGTTCAGCGGCTACATCCAGGGGCAATGGGAGAAACATCAGGAGTCGGTCTCGGGTCTGTCGTCGACCAACGCGCCGGCGAACCTCGATCGGTTCTCGGTTCGCCGCGGCCGCCTAAAGGCGACCTATGTCGGGGAAAACGCGGAGTACATGTTGCAGATCGACGCCACCGGCGACGCCGTCGTGCTGAAGGACGCCGAGGCGACGTTCGTCGACACGTGGACGCCGTTCAACTTCCGCCTCACCGCCGGCCAGTTCAAGGTGCCGTTCGGCTACGAGGTGCTGCAGTCGTCCGCCGACCGCGAGATGCCGGAGCGGGCGACGGTCATCCGCGTGTTGTTCCCCGGCGAGCGCGATCGCGGCGTGCGCCTGGTCGGAACCTACCGCCAGTTCAAGTTGATGACGGCGGTGGTGAACGGCAACTTCACGCAGGGCGACCCGCTCTACGGCACCAGGGACAACAACCGCCACGCAGACCTCTATCTGCGGCTCAGCGGCGACTTCGACTTCCTCGTCGTCGGCGTGTCGGGGCAGTGGGGCCAGAAGGTTGCGTCGTCGCTGTCGCCCAGCACACTGACCATCACTGACGCGAATATGGACGGCATCATTCAGGCGAGCGAGATCTCGCGCCCGACGGCAACGCAACCGGCTGTTCAACCTGTGGCGCGTCGGCGCGGACGCGCAGTTCTACGTCGACATCCCGGCGGTCGGCGGGTTGGCGCTCAAAGGCGAGGTCATCCTGTCGAACGACGAGAGCCGGGAGTTCCGCGGCGCGATGGGCAACCCGTGCCTGACCAAGAGCGGCCTCGGTTATATCTTCACCGCCATCCAGAACATCGGCGACCACCTTGGCGCCGTGGTTCGCTACGACTCCTGGAATCCGACCACGAACGGCCTCGAAGCGGGGTGCATGGATAATGCAATGGGAGCCATGGCCACGACTGTGGCCACCGACAGGCAGAACGCACTCGGGGGCGGATTGATCGGCTACATCTCGGGGAACCTCAAGCTCACCGCTATTTACGAGTGGCTGTCGGAGCAGGGAACGAACAAGAAGGACAACAACATCTTCACGGCGCGATTGCAGGCAAGGTTTTAGCCGGATCTCGCGTCAAAGCCTCAGCCTACCCATTCAGGAGAAACGACAAATGAAGCTCAGAACTCTGCTCGCAGGCCTGCTGTTGCTCCCGCTCGCTCCGATCTCGTCCGCCGTCGCGGGGACCGTCACCATCAAGGGATCGGACACCATGGTCATCCTCGGCCAGCGCTGGGCCGAGGACTACATGAAGAAGCACCCCGAGACGGTCATCCAGGTGACCGGCGGCGGCTCGGGCACGGGCATCAGCGCGCTCATCAACGGCACGACCGACATCTGCCAGTCGTCGCGCCCGATGAAGCCCCAGGAAAAAGAGAAGCTGCGCGACCGCTACAACAACCCGGGCGTCGAGATCGCCACGGCGCGCGACGGCCTCGCCGTCTACGTCAACGCGCAGAGCCCGCTGACCGAGCTGACGATGGACCAGCTCAAGGGCGTCTTCACCGGCAAGATCACGAACTGGAAGGACATCGGCGGCCCCGACGCGAAGATCATTCCGTACTCGCGCGAGAACAGCTCGGGCACCTACGTGTTCTTCAAGGAGCACGTGCTGCAGGGGCGCAGACTTCACGCCGCGCGCGCAGACGATGCCGGGAACGGCGGCGGTCGTGAACGCGGTGGGCAAGGAGAAGTTCGGCATCGGTTACGGCGGCGCGGCTTACGCCAAGGGGATCAAGATCCTCAAGGTGAAGAAGGACGCGGCCAGCCCCGCCATCCTGCCCGACAAGACGACGGTGATGAACGGGACATATGCCCTCGCGCGCCCGCTGTTCTTCTACCTGCGCGCCAAGCCGGCCGGCGACATGAAGGGCTTCATCGACTGGGTGCTGTCGCCCGAGGGCCAGGGCATCGTCGAGAAGGTCGGCTACTACCCGATCAAGTAGGCTACGCTTGCCTGAGTGTCGACATCGGCGCGCATCGCGATCTCGCTCGGTGATCCGAGCGGCATAGGCCCCGAGATCGTCGTGCGCGCGCTGGCCGCGCGCCCCGACGCCAACGTCATCGTGTTCGGGGACGTGGGGGTGCTGGCGCGCGCCGCCGAGACGGTGCGCATCGCGGCGCCGGCGGCGGCCCGGATCCGCGCCGTCACAGCGCTGGCGCGTGGCGAGGTGACGCCCGGCCAGCCCAACGACGCCACAGGGCGGGCGCAGCTCGCGTACCTGCGAGGCCGCAACCGACGCGGCGCTGGCAGGCGAGGTCGCGGCGCTGGTGACGGCGCCGATCTCGAAGCAGTGGATCGCGCGCGCCGGGTTCACGTTCCCGGGCCACACCGAATATCTGGCGGCGCGCGCCGGCGTCAGCGAGTTCGCGATGATGCTGGCGGGGCCGACGCTGCGGGTGACGGTGGCGACGACACACGTGCCGTTGCGCGACGTGCCGCGGCTGCTGACAGTCGACGGCATCGCGTCAGCGATCTGGCTGACCGCCGACGCGCTGGCCCGGCGCTTCGGCATCGCGGCGCCGCGGGTCGCGGTCGCCGGGCTGAACCCGCACGCGGGCGAGGCCGGCCGCTTCGGTGACGAGGAGGACCGGCTGGTGCGCCCGGCGATCGACGCGGCCCGCGCGCGCATCGCGGCCGCCGGGCTCACGGTCGAGGTCAGCGGCCCCCACGTCCCTGACGCGATCTTCCGCCACGCGGCGCGCGGTGGCGCCGACGCGGTCGTCGCCCTGTACCATGACCAGGGGCTGATCCCGCTCAAGCTGCTGGATTTCGACGAGGGGGTGAACGTCACCCTGGGCCTGCCGTTCTTCCGCAGCTCGCCCGATCACGGCACCGCGCTACGACATCGCCGGCAGCGGACAGGCGCGCCCTGACAGTTTTCTGGCGGCGCTGGACCTGGCGATACGCTCCACCTCAGCCCGCTGAGCTGGCCGCGCCGTCTCCACCTGACCACTTCACCCCTGCCGGGGCTTGTGCCGGAGGTGATAGGGTATAGGCGCTGGAAATCCGACTAAGCCACGCGTCGCGCCCCTAGCCAACGCGGCGCGCGTGGAAGCCACGGGCCAGCCCAGCACCAAATGAAGAAGATCGTCATAAAGGGTGCACGCGAGCACAACCTCAAGAACATCGACGTCGACATCCCGCGCGACAAGCTCGTCGTGATCACGGGGCTGTCGGGGTCGGGCAAATCGTCGCTCGCGTTCGACACGATCTACGCCGAGGGCCAGCGCCGCTACGTCGAGTCGCTGTCGGCGTACGCGCGCCAGTTCCTCGATCAGATGCACAAGCCGGACGTCGATTCGATCGAGGGGCTGTCGCCCGCGATCTCCATCGAGCAGAAGACCGGCTCGCGCAACCCGCGCTCGACGGTGGGGACGGCGACCGAGATCTACGACTACCTGCGCCTGCTGTGGGCGCGCGTCGGCACCGTCCACTGCTGGAGCTGCGGGCAGCCGATCGCATCGCAGACCATCCAGCAGATGGTCGACCAGGTGCTGGAGCTGCCCGAAGGGGCGCGGTTCTCGGTGCTGGCGCCGGTCGTGCGCGGCGCCAAGGGCGACTTCGCCGACGTGCTGGCGAAGCTGCGCCACGACGGCTTCGTGCGCGCCAACATCGACGGCGAGCTGGCCGAGCTGGCCGAACCGCCGCAGCTGGCCAAGGGCAAGGCGCACACCATCGAGGTGTTCGTCGACCGCCTGGTCAAGAAGGACGGCATCCGCCAGCGGCTGGCCGATTCGATCGAGCTGGCGGCGAAGCTGGCCGAAGGCGTCGTCAAGGTGTCGCCGCTCGAGGGCGACGACCTGGTGTTCTCCGAGAAGTTCGCGTGTACGAGCTGCGGCACGACGTACCCCGAGATCACGCCGCGGCTGTTCTCGTTCAACAACCCGGCGGGCGCGTGCCCCGACTGCGACGGCATCGGCGCCAAGATGTTCTTCGATCCCGACCTCATCGTCCCGGACGAGGAGCTGTCGATCAAGGAAGGCGCCATCGAGCCGTGGGAGCGGCGCAACAACGTCTTCTTCCACCAGATCCTGGACGCCGTGTGCGCGCGCTTCGAGATCGATCAGTACGTGCCGTGGGGGAAGCTGCCGGAGAAGTCGCGGACGCTCCTGCTTGCCGGCTCCGCCGGCGAAGAGGTCGAGTTCTCGTTCGAGAAGAACGGCCGCGCCCACACCTACAAGCGCGAGTTCGAAGGCGTGGTCGCCAACCTCAAACGCAGGTTCGAGGAGTACGAGCGCCGGCGGCGCGAACAGGGGCGGACGACCGACGAGGACTTCGAAGCGATCTACGACGAGTTCCACCGCTACATGTCGCAGACCGAGTGCGGCGAGTGCCACGGCACGCGGCTGCGCAAGGAGGCGCGCGCCGTCAAGGTCGGCGGCAAGAGCATCACCGAGACGACGGCGCTGACCATCCGCGAGGCGTACGACTTCCTCAAGGGGCTGACGCTATCGCCGCGCCAGAAGGAGATCGCCGGCCGCATCCTGCGCGAGACCGGCGACCGGCTGTCGTTCCTCAACAACGTCGGCGTCGACTACCTGTCGCTGGACCGCACGGCGGCGACGCTGTCGGGCGGCGAATCGCAGCGCATCCGGCTGGCGACGCAGATCGGCAGCTCGCTGGTCGGCGTGCTCTACATCCTGGACGAACCGTCGATCGGCCTGCACCAGCGCGACAACGCGCGCCTGCTGTCGGCGCTGTTCCGGCTGCGCGATCTCGGCAACAGCGTGATCGTCGTCGAGCACGACGAGGACACGATCCGCTCCGCCGACTACGTCATCGACATGGGGCCGCGCGCCGGCGTCAACGGCGGCCGCATCGTCGCCGCCGGATCGCCCGACGACATCGCCGGCAACTCGCACTCGACGACGGGCGCTTACCTGTCGGGGCGCAAGCTGATCGAGGTGCCGCGCCAGCGCCGCCAGTCGGGCAACCGCGTGTTGACGGTGAAACACGCGCGCGGGCACAACCTGGCGAACGTCACCGTCGGCTTCCCGCTGGGCGTGCTCACGTGCGTGACGGGCGTGTCGGGATCGGGGAAGTCGACGCTGGTCATCGACACGCTGCTGCGCGCGCTGGCGCACAAGCTGCACCACGCCAAGCAGGCGCCCGAGCCCCACGACGGCGTCGACGGGCTGCAGCACATCGACAAGGTCATCGACATCGATCAGACGCCGATCGGCCGCACGCCGCGGTCGAACCCGTCGACGTACACGGGCGTGTTCACGCACATCCGCGATCTGTTCGCGAACCTGCCCGAGTCGAAGGCGCGCGGCTACAAGCCCGGGCGCTACTCGTTCAACGTCAAGGGCGGCCGCTGCGAGGCGTGCCAGGGCGACGGCATCCTGCGCATCGAGATGCACTTCCTGCCCGACGTCTACATCGTGTGCGAGGCGTGCGGCGGCCGGCGCTACAACCGCGAGACGCTGGAGGTGCACTACCGCCAGTCCAGCATCGCCGACGTGCTCGACATGACCGTCACCCAGGCGTGCGAGTTCCTGGAGAACATCCCCAAGGTGCGCCAGAAGCTGGAGACGCTGCGCGAGGTCGGCCTCGGCTACATCAAGCTCGGGCAGTCGGCGACGACGCTGTCGGGCGGCGAGGCGCAGCGGATCAAGCTGTCGAAGGAGCTGGCCAAGAAGTCGTCGGGACGGACCGTGTACATCCTGGACGAACCGACCACCGGCCTGCACTTCGCCGACATCGCGCAGCTGCTGTCGGTGCTGAACCGCCTGGTCGACGCCGGCAACACCGTCATCGTCATCGAGCACAACCTGGACGTCGTGAAGACCGCCGACTGGGTCATCGACATGGGCCCCGAAGGCGGCCCCGGCGGCGGCCACGTCGTCGCGCAGGGAACGCCCGACGACGTCGCGCGCGCCGCAGCCAGCTACACCGGCCAGTTCCTGCGCAAGGTGCTATAGCGGTGGCATGTCGCGACTGGCCGCTTACACGCTGATCGGTTTCGTCGCGCTGGCGGCGACGGCGGCGCTGCCCGCCTGCGCGAACAAGTCGCTGCTGCCGGTGGGCGCCGCGGCTCCCGAGGTTGCAGGCCGTGACGCGCAGGGCGCGACCGTGACGCTGTCGGCCCAGGCGCAGGCGGGGCGCTACGCGATCGTGTTCTTCTATCCCAAGGACGACACGCCCGGCTGCACGCGCGAAGCGTGCGCGTTCCGCGACGCGTTCGCCAGGTACGGCGCCGCGGGCGTCACGATCTTCGGCGTGTCGCGCGACTCCGAGGACAGCCACCGCGCCTTCCGCGAGAAATATTCGCTGCCGTTTCCCATGGTCGCCGATCCGTCGGGCGCCGTGCAGCGCGCCTACCACGTCCCCGACGGCTTCCCGGGCGTGGCGAAGCGCGTGTCGTTCCTGGTCGGCCCCGACGGCAAGATCGCGCGCGTCTGGCCCGACGTCGATCCGGGCGTCCACGCGACCGACGTGCTCGCCGCGATCGACGCGCTCAAGGGCGGCAAAGGGAGCCCGTAGCGCGTGCAGCGCCGCTATCGCCATCAAAGACATCTCCAGCCACTGCCCTGTTCCTCGTCCTGGCGATTCAGCCCGACGCTGCTGCTGGACCCCAGCCCCATCGTTCAGTCGGATGAGGGTTACACGCTGAACGCAGCCTGGCAGCTATGGAACGGCATGCGGATAGATACGGCGATTTCCGCCAGTTCGTCGCCCCCGGCGCTTCCACACTCGATAGCCTATCTGGTTGGAGCGCCGTCGGAAGTCCGGGCTATCTGGCGGCGTCGGCTCGCTGTCGCTCGTGCTGTCGCTTATCGTCGATCGCAGCCGGGTGCATCGGCCTGCGCCAGGCCGGCAGACGCGGCGATCGACCACGCAGCTCTCCGTCGCAGGCCAGGTCGTTCGCCGGTCGCGCTGTACGGTGCTGCTGAATCGCAACTCGTTCGGCAGCTTCGCCGCCACGAGGTGGCTCGCGTGCTCCGCGTGTCGCGCGTGACGAACGGCGACGATGTTAGCGCACCGGCGGAACAGCACGGACCAGCGCTCACCGGGGCGGCCGCAGGCAGCGCCCTGTCCTGCGCCAAGAGGCCTGTCGCCGGCGGGCGCCGGAGGAACGTTTGCCGCGGCGTCGCGCGTCCGAGGGCGCCGGCGCGGCGCCGCCGCGTCGCGGCTGGTTTCGGCGGCGCGGTGGTAGCACGCGTTGCCACTCGTCGGTGCCCGATGGCGTCCTGGATACGCGAGTGGTTCACGGATGCCGCCACGGAGATACCCGGGCCAACCGGCTCCTCGGGTGGCCTGTCGTTCGCGGCGGCTGCACGATCGCCTGCGCCATGGCACGGCGCCGCCGGGATCGCGGCTGCAGGCGCTCGCACGTCGCGCAGGCAGCGACGGTGGTAGCGGCTCACAACGCGGAGCCGAGCCCAGGCCATCGACGCGTCCGTCATCACGTTCGTTTCCCAGCACGACGACACGCGGCGCGAGGATCGCGCCGTCCCGCTCGGCGGCATGGCACATCACCCGCGAGGCGGGCGTCGCCGCTGCTTGACTGATCTGCGGTCGCGACAGCCGGGCGGATCGACGGCATCGCCGCATCCAGCGCCGGTCGCCGAGCTGACGACGCGGGCCGCGCACGGTCCGACGACCGGCGAGCGGACGGCCACCGCGCCGCCACCAGCAGCGCGGACCGTTCCCGCGTGCCCGGGCATCTACTACCAGGCGTCGGCAAGCCGAACGCCTTCTTCGCTCCGAGACGATCGTTCGCGGCCCTGCCTGCCTGCAGCCGTTGGTGGAACAGCTGTCGAGGCCGGCCCGAGCTCGGCCCGCTGCACTCGACATGGTTCGCGCACCGCGCCAGGTGACCAGAACAATCCCGTCGACACTCACCTGCGCGAGCGATACGCCTGTGTCCCGGCCCTACTTCGGCGAACGCTCATCGTGCGCGCGCAGCGACGCAACGTTGTGCCCGTGAACGCGGCGAACGAGATCCCGCGCCGCCAGCTCACCGAGCCACCGCCGACAGCACGGCCCAGCTGTCGTCGCGATAGCGCGTGACCCAGCCGCCGTCGCGGTCCAGCGCGGCGAGCGTCGGCGAGCCAACCGACAGGAACACGCAGCGAATTCCCCAGCGGTCGAACAGCGGCCGGTAAGGCGCCTTGCCGCGTTCGACCGCGAGCGCATCGAGGATGTGCTGCAGCGGAAACGGATCTTGCCTGCCGTCGACGAACACCGGCTTCGTCGGGCGTGAACCAGATCAGGTAGCCGCCTTCGTCGTAGTGGTTGTAGAGCGGGCCGTCGCAGGCGCGTACGGCGGCGAGCGCGCGCTCGTCGATCGGCTGCCAGCCGAGGCCGGGATCTCTGCTGCGATAGCTCCACGCGACGAAGACGGCCGCCGCCGCCGACAGCGCGACGACGAGCCCCAGGTTGATGAGCGGGTGGTCCGCGCCGGCGCTGGCCTCGGGTTGCTTGCGCCACGGCAACCGGACATGGACATTGGCGTCCGGGACCGAGCAAGTGGCTCGCGGCCGGGACGGCGAGCAGCAGAAACGGCGGGATGTTGCGCACCGCCATGAACGCGAGCGGCAGGACCGTGAGCGCGCCACCGACCAGCACCCAGGCCGCCCACGACGAAGCGTGCCCGTCGCGCAGCGCGCCGCGCCGCCTGATCAAGACGGCGACGAACGCCAGCGCGAGCACCCAGAACCCGGCGGTGAACGGCGCCGTGGGGATCGCCGGCTGCCATTCGCCGATCGACACGGCGCGGATCCGCACCATCGAATCGGACAGGAAGCTGATCATCCCCAGCCCGAAGGGCGTCAACAGGCAGGCCAGCCCCGACAGCGGCAACACCGCGGCGAGCGCGAGCGCGCGGCGACGATCCTCGGGCGTGCGCCGCAGCCGCCAGCGCAACACGCGCGAGCGCGGTCGCCACCGTCAGCAACACGCCGCCGAGCGCCACGCCGCCGTGCGCGTTGGCCCACACGACGAACAGCAACGGAATCGGCCAGTGGCGCTCGCGAACCAGCCACGTCATGAGCAGCGGAACCGCAGCCAGCGTGACCAGGTGCGGACGGGTCACCCAGGCCGCCATCGACAGCGGCAGCCCGACCGCGACGAGCAGCGAACCGCGTCGCCAGCGGGCCCGTCGTCAGCCGGTACGACAGCGCGACGGCGCCGATCGCCATCACCGCCGACGACAGCGTGAGCAGCGGCATGCCCCCCAGGTGATAGGCGCCGTACGCGAACGGTTGCCAGAGCCATTCGTGGTCGCGCCACGGCCATCCCGCCGCGGTGAACGAGTAGCTGTCGACGCGCGGTATGTCGCCCGTGCGCAAGATGTCGGCGCCCGCGCGCAGATGCCAGAACGTGTCGGACTGCGCCGGCATCAGCGCCGCGCGCAGCGCGAACGCGATGAACAGCGAGGCGACCGCCAGTGCCCGCAAGGCTGATTCCGCGGCGGAGGTCGCGAATCTTCACGACGACATCGTAAACGATCGCGCGCGCGATCACCGCGACGGCGGGTGCCGCGAGCACGATCCACCTGTCGTCTTCGAATCGGCGCTGCCAGCCTTCCTTGCCGAGCTCAGCCGCGGTGTGGGAGTCGACCGGCAGGAACGCGCAGCGGATGCGCCACTGCTCGAACAGAGGGCGGTGCGACGCCGCCGCGGACTCGACCGCGACGACATCGATCAGGAACTGCAGCGGGTACGGATCCTGCCGGCCGTCGACGAACACCGGCTTTTCGGGCAGCGAACCAGATCAGCAGGCCGCCGTCGTCATAGCGGTTGTAGAGCGGTCCGTCGCACGCGCGCGCCGCCGCCAGCGCGCCGTCGCCGATCGGACGCCAGCCCAGGCGTTCGCCCCCCGACGCGAACACGGACCCCACCGCGACGATCGCCGCCGTCGCGACCCCAGCCAGCAGCGCCAGGTTGAGCCGCGGGTGATCCGGCGTCGCGGGGCGCGGCGGTCCGCGCCGAAGCCGCGCCAGCAGCGTGCCAAACCGGAAGTCGTTGCCGAGCAGGCGGTTCGCCGCCAGCGTCGCGACCAGCACGAACGGCGGCGTGTTGCGAAACGATCGGATCGCGAGCGGCAGCAGCGCGAGCGCGATCGCGATCGGCACCCAGTCCGCCCACGCCGACGCATGACCGCTCGCCAGCGCGCGCCGGCGGCTGACCACGAGCGCCAGCAGCGCGAGCGCCGCACACCAGAACAGCACGCCGAACCCGTCGGTCGGCCAGACCGGGAACCACTCCGTGATGCGCACCGCGAGCGAACGCGCCGTCGACTCGATGACGAAGCGATAGATGCCGAAGCCGAGCGGCGACGCCGCGCACGCCAGCGCGGACAGCGGAACGACGATCGCCAGCGTCGCGCGCGCGCCGCCGATCGGCGGGCTCGCGGCGCAGCCACCAGCGCAAGCCCGCCACCGCGGCCGCGGCCGCGAGGGCCAGCCCGCCCAGCACCACGCCGCCGTGCGCGTTGGCCCACAGCACGAAGAGCAGCGGGATGATCCGGAAGCGCTCGCGAACCAGCAGCCAGATCAACACCGCCAGCAGCAGCAGCGACAGCACGTGCGGGCGCAGCACCCAGCCGGCGGAGCCCAGCGCCAGACCCATCGTCATCACCACCGCGCGCGTCGCCGGCGGACCGACCATCAGCCGCCAGGTCAGCGCCGCGGCCGCCAGCACCAGCAGCGCGGCGCCGATCTCCAGCCCGGGCATCCCGCCCAGCTCGGTACGGCGGCGAACATCAGCGCCTGCGCCAGCCATTCGTGATCGGGCCAGGGCGCGCCCGCGAAGGTGTGCGAGTAGTGATCGACGCGCGGCACCTCGCCCGTGCGCCAGATGTCGGCGCCGGCGCGCAGGTGCCAGAAGGTGTCGTTCTGCGCCGGCATCAGCGCCGCCAGCACAGCGAACGCCACGAACAGCATGCCGACGGCCATGTCCGCGAAACTGATGCCTCGCCGGAGGTGACGCAGCGTCACGTGGCCCTCACATTCGCAGCGGCGCCGATGCCGCTCATTATATCGATGTCGGCCGCCGCGACTCGCCGCTGCGCAGCGCATGCGACGCAATCTGCGCGGCCCTCCCACTGTTCATGACATCGGCGACAGTAAAGTAGACAACACTTTCTAAGCACACAGTTCAAGCACAACGATATACTGCGAGACGTGCGTGCAGGGTGCACAGGCCGCGATCGACGCCACGCCGAGCATGGCGCGACCGCGGTCGAGTTCGCCGTCGTGTTCCCGCTGCTGGTGGCGATCATGTTCGGCATCATCGACGGCGGTCGCCTGGTCGCTTCGCGCGTGATGCTCACCTACGCCGTCAGCCAGGGCACGCGCGTGGCGGCGCTGTCGTCGACAGACGTCGCAGACGACGATCGACTCGGCCATTCGCGGCGCGGCGCCGATGCTGACGACGATGACGATCGATCCCGTCCCGTGCACCAGCCCGTGCGCCGCCGGCTACGGCGGCAAGGCAGCGCGGCGACCGCATCAGCATCACGGCACGCTACACGTTTTCGCCCGCATTTTTTACGTCGTTCGCAAGAACCCTCACACAAACCAGCTGGGTGGTGGTCGAATGAAGAACCTGACCAAGACGCGCACCGTACGCAACGCCGAGCGCGGCGCCATCGCCATCGTCATCGCGGCGATGTGGACCACGCTGTTCGGCATCGCCGCGCTGGCGGTCGACTTCGGCTACCTCTACACGAGGCAGCGCGGGTTGCAGGCGGTCAGCGACGCGGCGGTGACGGCGGCCATGCCGATCTACAAGCAGTCCGGCTTCAACCCGGCGTCGAATCGCGCCGTCGCGGTCGCGGGCGCGAACAACTTCGCCACGGGTGGCAACACCACGGTGTCCGTGGACGAACCGGCCGCCAACCAGTTCCGCGTTCGCGTGTCGCGGACGTTCCCGACGTTCTTCGGCAGCCTGTTCGGCATCTCCAACAAGACCATCACCGGCACCTCGATCGGCCGCCTGAACGCTCCCACCGGCGCGGTGATCCACGCCCACAACGCGGTGTGCGGAAGTGGCTTCGGCTTCACTGCCACGGGAGGCGCGACGATCAACGTGGCGGGCGATATCGAGAGCAACAGCACCCTCAACCTCGACGTGCCGGGCGCCATGAGCCGGGACGGCGAAGATACAGAAGCCTCTGCCCGGGCCAACCACAAATCGGCGCCTACACGCCGCCCACGATCTCCCCCACCGCGGGCCTGTATGCCGACCCCCTGGTGGGCAACACGCCGGCGAGCGTCGTGGCCATGATTCCGTGCACGGCGGGGAGTCTCGTCACCGCCGGTAACCCGATAACGAATGGCCGACTGGACCTGCGGCGCCGGACCCGGCGGATCGGATGTCCTCGCGAACGGCGTGTGTTGCTCGTTGGACAACATCGCCGTCAACAGTCCGTGTGTCAGCCCGGCGCAGGCGATCTTCGCACCCAACTCGACGTTCGTGTCCGCCACCGGGGCGATCACGTTCGGCGCGCAATGGCGCCATCACGCTGGGGAGCTTCCCCGGCGCGCCCAGCGGCATCATCGCGATCAGCGGGGGCATCGTCACGCCGACAATCTTCATGGGATGCGGCGAATCCCTACACGGTCACCGGCTCCTTCTATGCTCCCGCTGGCCAGGTCATGAACACCGGTGGTGGGGTGTCGATCAACACGTTCACCGGCAGGATGGTGGCCAGAGAGATCTTCTTCGGGTTGAGCGCCGGCTCGACGTGGAACTTCTCCGGCGGCGGACCGAGCGGCGGCAGCGGCTGGTCCCTCTACCAGTAGCGCCACGAGGTCATGCGGCAGCAGCGGCAGCACCCGAAGCGTGAGCGGTCGCGGGGCGTGGCCGCCCTCGAGCTCGCGCTGTCGCTGGTGTTCCTGATGCCGCTCATGCTGAGCATGCTCGACTACGGCTACTACTTCTACGTCGGGTCGAACGCGGAAGACGCGGCGCGCGCAGGGGTCCGGCAAGCCGTGAGGTTGAGCGCGGGTGCTGCGTGTGGCCGCGACCGGCGCCGCCGTGAGAGGCGACCGGCGAGACGCACGGCCGTCGGCTCCGGCCCCGCGTGCACGGGCGGCTCGGCGTACTGCTACATGAACGAGCCGCCGCTCAGCATGGGAGGCGCGGGCGGCTACACGACCGTCACGCTCACCTGCGCATGGTCGGGCCCCCGAACCCGACCTGGACGATCAACGTGACCGTCGACTTCCCGCCCGCGATCGGCTTCGTCGCCCCGTGGATGCCCCCGTCGCCGACCACCGGCAAGGTCCGCTACAGGACGACGTTGGTCAGCAACTAAGCTCCCGTTCGTGACTGACGACCGCGCGCGCCTGGGGTTGCTCGGCGCCTGCCTGGTGGCGTCGCTGGCGCTCTACCTGGCGCTCGCGGTCGTGCTGGGGAGCATCCCCGCCGGCTGGACCGGGCTACGCCGGCTTCTCGCTGGCGTCGGCGCCGGTGTTTCGCGGCTTCAGCCACGTGCCGGCGATCGCGCTGTCGCCGGCCGGCTTCGGGCGCGCGGTCGTCGGCGCTGCTGGCGGCGCTGTGGGCGGTGTGGATCGCGGCGGCGCTGCTCGCTGCGCGGGATGTCGCCCGCCCACCACAAGCGCGCGCGTGTGCTGGTCCTGGGCGGCGGCGCGCGTGATGCTGGCGCTGGTGGTGGTGTCGCTGCCGCCGGTGCTGTCGGCGGATCTCTACCGGCAGGCGATGTTCGGGGACATGGTGGTGCGATACGGCCTCAATCCCTACGAGACGCCCGCGGGCAAGCTCGCCGGACATCCGCTGCTCGCGTTCGCCGACGAGCCCCACGCGACGACCATCTACGGGCCGGCGTACACGTGGCTGTCGGCGCTGGCGATGGCGCTCGTGCCGCCGCGCCCGGTGGCGGTCGCGCTGATGTGGAAAGGGATGTCCGCCGCGGCGGCGCTCGCGTGCGCGGTCGTGGCCGGCAGGCTGGCGGCGACCGACGACGGCGCGACCGCCGGCGAGGTGCCGCTGTGGGTCGCGTGGAACCCGCTCGTCGTCATCGAGTCCGCGGGCTCCGGACACCTCGAGCCGATCATGATGCTGCCGGCGCTCGCGGGTCTGCTGCTCGTGCGGCGCGGGCGGCTCGCGCGCGGCTTCCTGCTGCTGGCCGTATCGACGCTGACCAAGTGGGTCACCGGCCTCCTCATCGTGCTGACCGCCGCCTGGGAGCTGCAGCGCGCCGGGCCCGGGCGCCGCCTGCGCGTGCTGATTCGCGTGCTGGTCCCCGCGGGGCTGGCCACCGCGCTGCTCTACGCTCCGTTCGTGTCCGGGCTGGGCGGACCTGGCGGAATCCACGCGATGGCGCTGCGCGGGTCACAGGTGTTCGGCGACCCGACGCGGAACTGGATCCCGCAGTGGGCGATGATGGCCTGCTTCGCCGTCGCCATCGCGGCCGTCGCGGTCGCCATCCGCCGCCGCGCCTGGACCCACCTGGTCGCGGCAGCGGTCGCGCTGATGATCACCTTCATCCTCGTCGTCGTGCCGTGGATCTTTCCCTGGTACTTCGTCGCGCCGGTTGTGCTTTCCACCGTGCTGCCGCGCAACCGCATCGGCTTCATTTGCCGCGCCGGCAGTTTCGGCCTGGGCGCGGCGTTCATGATCTTCTACGCGAAGCTGGTCGTCTTTCCCGTGGGCGTGGCTGGGCCATGACGATCCGGCCGCTGCTCATCTTCCGCTTCGCCGGCATCACGATGCTGCTGGGACACCTGCTCGTCTGGTATCCGTTGCAGGTGACACGCACCGACTACGCTGGTTTTGGTTTGGACATAGAGTTGTTCCATCGCGCCGCCATCAAGGTCGCGCACCACCAGCCCATCTACGGCGAGACGCGTGCGAGCGTCTCGCAGCCGCACGGCGCCTTCTTCTACCCGCCGACGTTCGCCGTCATGATCCGGCCGGCGGCTGCGCTGTCCATCGCCACAGTCGCGAAGATCTGGTACGCGGCCATCCTGGTGGCGTACTGGATGTTCGCGTGGGCGCTCGCTCGCATCGCTTTTCCGTACCGCTGCCACGCAGACCACGTGCTCGCGATCGGCACGTTCCTCCAGTTGATTCCACACCTCTACTTGTCGATGGGATCCGGCAACGTCGACCTCGTCGTGTGGGCGCTCGTCGCGTGGGCAATCAGCGCGCGTCGTGTAGCTGTTGCTGTCGCGTTGTTGCTGCTGGCGAGCTGGATCAAGGTCTATCCGATTTTCGGGATCCCGATCTTGTTGCTGCGTCACGCTGGCGCTGACAGCGATCGAGACCAGTCCCGTCCATTCCGCGCTGCGATCGGCGTGTTTGTCGCCGGCCTCCTGGGGACTGTCGCCGTCATCGCCATGAGCGGGTACGGCCCCGAGTGGATCCGGGTCGGCATTCCATCGGTCAGCGCAGGCTGCCTCTACAGGGACAACTTCAGCCTGACGACGCTCGCGATCCGCCCGTTCGTCGATTCCAGCGCCCCGACCCTGCCGCACTGGGCGCAACGCTTCTTGAGCATCGCACCGCTCGTCGGAATCGCCGGCGTCGCAATCGCAACCACACGAAGGCTCGGCGCGCGTCCGCACGCCGCCGTTGTCGTCACGGCGGCTCTGTGGCTGTCACCGATCTGCTGGATCCACCAGATCGGCTTCGCGTCGATCGTTCTTGCCCTGTGGTGGGCGCACCGCTATTCGAGTGCGCCAGCGTCGCTAACCCGCCGATAATCGTTTGCGCCCAATGTCCGTCGCCGAACGCCCCGCCGCCCCGATCGCCGACAAGCAGCACGTCGCCTTCGCGTGGGCCGTGTGGGCGCTGATCGCCGTCACGGCCGTCGCGCTGTCGCTGGTGCGCGCGATGGCCGTGAACCTCCCCTGGCATCTCGCGACGGCGCGGTTCGCCGCCGACACCGGCCACTGGCCAGCGCTCAATACCTTCAGCTACACGTTTCCAGACTACCCGATCTTTCAGCAGTACCCCGCGTTCCAGGCGACGATGTGGCTGATCCTGCGCGCCACGGGCTGGGAGGGGTTGAGCGTCGCGACCGCCGTCGGCTGGGTAACGGCGTTCGTGTTGTTCGTGCGCTGGGGCGGATCGTTTCGCGACGGCGCGCGCTTTCACGTGCTGTGGATGCTGGGGCTGTGGGCGCTGCAGCGCCGGATGATGTTGCGCCCCGACATGTTCACGATGATCGCGTTCGGCGTCGAGCTGCTGGCGCTGGACGCGTTTCAGCGCGGCCGGACGTGGACGCTGGTCATGGTGCCGCTGGCGCATCTGTTCTGGGTCAACAGCCATCAGCTGTTTCCGCTGTCGCTGGTGGTTCAGGCGCTGTTCCTGGCGGACCTCGCTCGGCAGCGAGACTGGCGGCGGGTGCGGCTGGTCGCGCTGGCGCTGGCCGCGTCGGTGGGGCTGACGTTTGCGACGCCGCTGGGCTTTCACATCGTTCTCGGGCCGCTGCGGACGGCGCAATCCCTGTCGGTGTTCCGCGACCACGTGGCCGAATTCCGCCGCGTGTGGCAGATGCCGTACGAGCTCGTGCTGGCGCTGGCGTGCGGCCTCCCCGCGGCCTGGGCGCTGTGGCGGTCACGCCGTTCGCTCCCGCTGTTCGACCTCGGCGTGTGGCTGCTGTCGCTGGCGTTGCTGATCTCCGCGGTGCGCGGGCTGATGTTCTTCAGCGTCGTCAGCGTCGCCGTGTTCCAGCGTTGCGTGCTGCGCGTACGCGCAGCGGGCGGCACGATGCTACCGCCGATCGGCGCGAGCACCGTCCGCCTCATGCGCGTCCTCGGGATTGACCTTCACGGCGATGCTCGCGTGCACCGCCGTGTTCCACCGCTGGGTCCGCCCGTCGCCCGCGCTGGGCGGCCTGCAACCGGGGCTCGGGCGTGCGGTCGGCGGCTGGGCCGAGGCGGCGACCGACTTCCTGCGTCGCGCGCCGCCCCCGGGGCGAATGCTGAACATCGGCGCCGGCCTGGGCGACGACGTCATCTTCTGGCTGCCAGGCGTGCCGGTGTTCGTCGACTCCCGGCTCGAGTCGTACCCGCCGGAGTTCTTGCGCGCCGTGCTCGCCGCCGAGACAAGCGACACCGAGCTCGGCAAGTTGATCGACCGCTACGACGTCCAGTGGGTGCTGGCCGATCACACGCGAGCGGATCGGCGTGATCGCGCGCTGGGCCTGCTGAACGCCGGCTGGCAGCCGGTCTACGCCGACAGCGCCACCCTGGTGCTGGTGCGCCCGACGGCGGCGACGGAAGCCTATCGACGCGCGCACGCGGTCGACCTCGCGCGCGTCGAACCGGACGATCTCGTGGCGGCCCCGGCCGATCTCAGGGAGCAGCAGCGGCGCAACTTCACGGCGCTGCTCTCGGCCATCGCGCGATGACGGCGGTGTCCGAGCGGATCCGGCTGTTTCTCGTCGCGACGTTTCGGGGCGGCCCCGGCGCGCGCACCGCGGTCCGGCTGGTCGTGGTCGCGGGTGCGGCGCTTTGCGATCGACATGGCCGCAGCGGTGAACCTGGCGTTCGCGGTCGTATTCAACTGGATCTTCCCGTGGTACGTGCTTCCCGCGTTGCCGTTGTTGGCCGTGGGACCGCTGTCCAGGACCAACGGCATGCTGTTGCTGGCCACCAGCGTTTGTTCAGTGTTCTTGATGAAGTACTGGGCGCTGCTCGTTCAATTCGCGCCCTGATTCACGGCGCGGTGCGCCTACGGCATGGTGTGGACGTGTCCCACCTGCCCACGCAGAAGCCACGAATCTGGCGCGAATTCGCGCAATCTGCGGCGCCACGCGGGCGACCGCGAACGCCGGTGCGCCGTACACCTACCTCGTCGTGGAGGCTACGTGCACGTAAACAAACGTGAACTGTCATCAAACAACCACATTGGCGACAACGATTGCTTGAGGTTTGATTCAACTAAATTGTACAGAGTGATACTATTTCCGCGGGGGTTAGCATGAAAACGTTCGTCGCTCGCTTCGTACTGGTGCCTTCGTTGCTCATTGCTGTTGGTTGCGGTGTGGAAGAGCTCGACGATTTGAGCACCACCGACGACGCGCTCAACACGTGTCCCGGCTGGCACGGTGGTGGTAACCATCGCGGCCACCGTCATCATCGCCATCACCATCACCCCCGACCGCACGCAACGGGCAAGGCGGGCACCTCAGGCGGAATGGCCGGCACCTCCGGAATGGCCGGCACCTCCGGAATGGCGGGCACCAGGCGGAATGGCCGGCACCTCCGGAATGGCAGGCACCTCCGGAATGGCGGGCACCTCAGGAATGGCAGGCACCTCCGGAATGGCGGGCATGGGTGGATCAGGCGACCCCGTCGATCCGCGCTGCGCGCCTGTGAGCGGAACAGTCAGCTGGTGGCACGCTGACGGCGACTATGACGACGCGGTGGGGAACAATGACGGCGCCAGCGCCGGAGCGGTCAGCTTCGTCGCCGGCATCAACGACGAAGGATTTGGTTTGAACGCAACGGCAGGCTCATTTGTCGAGGTCCCCAACGACCCGAGCCTGCAACTGACCAGCGCCATCACCCTCGACGCATGGGTCAGCTCGCGCACGCTCAGCGGCCGCGTCATCGACAAAGTGACCGCGTTCTCGAACGACGGCTACCTTCTGGACATGGTCGGCGAACGGCTGCGCCTCTACGTTGGTGGCGACAGCGTCATTTCGAGCACCACGTTGCCGACGAACACGTTCACGCACGTCGCGGGCGTCTACAGCGGAACGACGCTTGCCGTGTACGTCAATGGCGCGTTGTCGGCCGAGATCCCGACCGCGATCGCGGCGATCCCTGTCAGCCCTCGCACGCTTCGCATCGGCGCGGATTCGAGCGGCGGCAGTCAGTTCGACGGCGTGATCGACGAACCGCGCGTGCACGGCCGCGCCCTGTCCGCCGCCGAAATCGCCCTGATCGCGTGGCAGGGCACCAACTGCCCCTGATCTGAGGCAGCCCGGACTTCGCGTATCACCGCCGGCCGCAGAACCCCAGCGGCCGGCGTCCGTGCAGCGCCAGGTTGGTGTCCATCGACTCCAGAAACGCGTGGAAGTAGAAGCGCTGGTAGATGTTGCCTGCCCAGGGAACGCGAGCGATCGGCCCGAAGGTGATGGTCAGGTTCCCGACCAGCGCCAGCACGAACACCGTCGCCGCAACGCCCGCCTTGGCCCTCTCCAGCGCTGCCAGCCTGCCCATCACTCGCGCCGCGTAGACGATGAAAACGATGAACACCGGCTGGTATAGCCGCGGCACGTAGTCGCCGCGCATCTGGTACGGGTCGGAGTACGGGGGCGCGAGATTGTTGAATAGAAACACCAGCGCCACCGCGATGGCGACGGCGCCTTCCACCAGCGTCAGCCGCAAACGCGTGATTGCCAGCAGAAGCAGGAATAGCGCTGGCAGGAACACCATGTTGCTGAACATGTAGTTCAGCGCCAGCACCACTGGAAAATCGGCGATGCTGCGCAGCCAGACACCGAGGCCGGGGGGCGCCAGATAGGCACGCGCCACGATTCCGTAGAGCTCGGTGTTGGGATTGGACCAGGGCACGTGGAACACCCGCGTGACGACCAGCCAGCTCAACATCGGGGCCACAGCCATGCCCAGCACAGCGACGGGAAGCGCAACCCATCGTCGCCGGCGGGCCAGGATGATCACCGCCGCGACACCGAAGAACGGCATCAGGTCGTACGCGGTGAACAACAAGCCCATGGCGAGGGAGATCCACGTCACCGACCGAAGGCGCGCGCTTTCGTCGAGCCGGGTCAGCAGGATGAACAGCACGCATGACGCAGGCACGATGACCGCGTTCGCGTACGGCAGCGCCGCCCAATAGGTGATGCCCGGATACGCGGCCAGCATCCAGCTGGCCGCAATGGCCGCACCGTCGCCGTAACGTTTGCGCACAAACAGCGCTAGCGCGAGCAACGCGCCGACGTGCGCCAGCAACGACACCATGAAGCCGCCGACCTCATATCCCAGCGCCTTCATCGCCGGATACGCGATGGCGGGGAACAGCAGCCGGCGCAACACGAAGCTCCCCTGCCAGACCTCGCGGGGCTGCCCGTCGAGCATCTGGAATACCGCCAGATGCTGGGGATGGTCGAGGTTGTACAGGTAGCCGCACGGCTTCGAGACGATGGGAAACGCCCACGTCGACGCGTACGGCGCCATCGTTCCCGACGACAGCCAGATCGCCAGCAGCAGCAAGGCCGATGCCCCGATCAGGTGGGCGCGGAATCTCATGGGCGGCCGTTGCTACTTGCAGCGATCAAACTATCGTAGTCCACAGGTGATCGCCAGGACGGCTGCGCCGCGCGTGCACGAGGCTGATAGGCTAGTCGGTCAGTTTGCCGGTACCTGAACAAATCCCGACGTGGCTGCGGGCAAGCGGTCCTGGTCCCGGCGGCCGCGCGTCGCGACGGCGATGCGTGCGCGCTGCTCGCGATCATCGTGGCGGTGGCGCTGATTCGCGCAGCCTGGACGTGGCCAGTCTTCGCCGCCACCGCTGACGAGCCTCAGCACATCGCGGCCGGCGTCGAGTGGCTGGCCCGAGCCGACCGCGTGCAGCACGAGCCATGGCGGACCGTGAACCCGCCGCTGGCGCGCATCGCGGTCGGCGTCGGCCCGTACCTGGCGGGTCTGCGGACAACGCCCGTCCTGGTCGATCTCCTGTATTCGGGCCCTGGCTACGCCCGCAACCTCGCGCTGGCTCGCGCCGGCGTATTGCCGTTCCTGGCGCTGGTCATCATCCTGACCTGGCTGCTCGCGCGCCGCGCGTACGGTGAAGCGGCAGCGTGGATCGCGGCGCTCGCGGTCGCGTCCATACCCGCGGTCATCGGCCACGCGGGTCTGGCAACGACCGACGTCGCCTATACGGCGTGTTTCCTGGCTGGCGCTGCTGCTGCTGTTGCGCTGGATCGAGCAGCCCGACACCCGCCGCGCCGCCGCCGCCGGGCTGGCGCTCGGGCTGGCGGCCGCGACCAAGTTCTCGGCCGTGTCACTGCCGGTCGTCGCGCTGCTCGCCATTGCGGCGCGCCGGGGGCTGGGCCCGCGGCCCGGCACGGGGCGACGCCTCGCCGCGCAGGCGCCGCTGGTGGGCGCTGCTGGCGCTGCTGGTGATCTGGGGCTCGTACCGCTTCGCGATCGCCGCGCCGGCGTCGCTCTGGCAACCGGCGTGGCTGGAAGACACCGTCAACGCCTGCTTCCCGTCGCAGGCCGGCCGCAATGCCGCGCACTGGCTGGCCGCGCATCGGCATGCCGGCGCCGACGGCGTTTCTGGCGGGGCTGGGTCTGTGCGCCCAGGAAGCGCCGGGGCGCTCGACCGCGTTCCTGCTGGGTCAACTCAGTCAGGACGGCTTCCCGGCGTTCTTCCCGGTCGCGCTCGCGGTCAAGACGCCGCTGCCGCTGATCGCGCTCGCGTTGATCGGGTTCGTCGTCGTGGTGCGCGGTCGCGGGCCGGCCGATGATCGCTTTCGCGCGCTGGCGCCCGTGATTGCGGCGCTGGCCGTGGTGGCGCTGGTGATGCCGACGCGCACCAACATCGGCGTCCGTCACGTGCTGCCGGTGTTCCCGCTGCTCGCCATGGTCGCCGCCGCCGGCGCGGTCGCGCTGTGGCGGGCGCGCCGCGGCCGTACGCCCGCGCGCATCGCCGCCGGGGCGCTGCTGGCGTGGACGCTGGCGACACCTCTCGCCGCAGCGCCCGACTACTTCGCCTGGTTCAACGCGCTCGCCGGCCGCCATCCCGAGCGCGTCCTGGTCGACAGCGATCTGGACTGGGGGCAGGATCTGCTGCGCCTGCAGCGTGAGCTGGCCGACCGCCGCGCTGACCGCGTTTCGATCGCGTACTTCGGAGCGTCCGACGTCTGCCGGCACGCGCTGCCGCCGCTGAGGTGGCTGCGCCCCTACGAACGCGCCAGCGGCTGGGTGGCGGTGAGCGAGATGTACCGGAGCGGCGTCGCCGGCGTCAGCTACCGCGACGGCGACCCGTGCGATCCGAAGCCAGCTGGTCGACGTCTTCACGCCCGACCCCAACCAGTACGCCTGGCTGGATGCCTACCAGCCGGTGGCGCGGATCGGAAAATCGATCCGGCTCTACCAGATTCCCTAGTCGTAGCCGCGGCCCGCGATGGCCGCCGGTCGCTACTGCCCCGGGACGGACGGCGGCGGAATGTAGACTTCGCCGCGCACCACGCTGCGGACCGACCATGAGCATCCGCGACCCGGCGCCGGTGGAATCGTCGCTCCCGCCGCGCGTCTTTCGATAGCTGCGCGACACCATCGCCGCCTCACCGGCGTCCAGGCTCTCGACGACGCGGCGAGCCCCCTCCGCGTTCGACGGCTTCGCGTTCACCTGCTGCTGCGAAAACCACGCTGCGTACGACTGCCCGTAGTGCTTGCTGAGATGCGCCCTGCTGCACGCCCCCAGATGTGGTCGCCGCGACGAACGCCAATGCCAGCAGTCCAAGCCTCGTCTGAGTCACGGGTGCGCCTCCTTGTCGGGTCTGTCGGGGGAAGACGTGTTCGCGGTGGCAGCGGCAGCGGGAACTGGAGCCCCGGCGCCCGCGGCGCCCTCCGGCGGGGCGGCCGACGGCGCCGCCTCGGCCGGCACCGGCCGCCCCAGGACCAGCGCCGCGTGCACCAGGTTCGAGCGCGCGCGCTCCGCCCTTGGGATCGAGGCGAACCGCCTCCAGGTAGAGATCGAAGGCGTTGGCCATGTCGCCGCGCCGCTCGTACGCGAAGCCGAGGTTGTTCTTCGCTTCGGCCTCGCTGCCGCCCATCTGAAACTCGCGCGCCGCGCGCCGCAGATCGCCCATGGCGGCGCACGCGAAGCCAAGGTTGGTCCGCACGCGCCGCGACAGCGGCGCCAGGCGCGCCGCCGACTCGTACGACTTCACCGCCTCCTTGAAGCGGTGGCGCAGGTACAGCGAGAACCCGAGGTTGTTGAGAAATGCCGGATTGTTGGGGGCGAGCTTCACCGCCGCGCGGTGCTCCGCCTCGGCCTCCGAGCGCATCTGCACGTCGTAGAGGATGCCCAGAGCGGCGTGAGCGTCCGCCGACTCCGGCGCCAGATTGAGCACCTCTTTGAGATCGGTCTCGGCATCATTGAACAGCCCGCGCTCGCGGTAGACGATCCCGCGCATCGTCAAGACGTCGGTGTCCTTCGGACGCTCGCGGTGAAGGTCATCGAGCATCGCGAACGCCCGCCCCCAGTCGCCGCGTGAGACGAGCTCACGCGCCAGCGAGTGGCGCGCGGCATATCCCGTCTCCGATGTTGGCTGCACGTTGGTGGTCGTGGCGCAGCCCGCGCCCAGCTGGCAGGCGACGAACGCGAGCCCGGCGGCGAGCGTCATGCGCGCGCGGCGATCGATCGTGGTCATTGTCCCATCCTGCTGCTGATCATGGCCGCCGCCGGACCGATGACGACCGCCATCAGCGACGGCAAGATGCAGAGAATCAACGGCACGGTCATCTTGACCGACACCATCGCGGCCCGCTCCTCGGCGCGCTGCATGCGCTTGGTGCGCATGCCCTCGGCGTGAACGCGCAGCGCGCGCGCCACGCTGGTGCCGAACAGCTCCGTCTGGATGATCATCGCCGACAACGTCCGCAGGTCCTCGACCCCGGTCCGATTCGACAGCCGGTGGAACGCATCGGAGCGGCGCACGCCGGCCTGGATCTCGAGCAGGGTCTGCTTCATCTCCTGGGCCAGCAGGGGCGCGACCAGCTCGAGCTCTTGCGAGACGCGCGACATCGCCGCGTCCAGCGACAGGCCGGCTTCGACGCACGTGACCAGCAGGTCCATCGAATCCGGAAGCGCCTCTTCGAGCAGCGCCTTTCGCTTCTGGATCTGACCGCTCAACCACAGGTTGGGCAGGAAGAACATCAGCGTCGTGGCGATGACGGCGATGGCGATCGCCGGCGGCAGCTCCATCGGCGTCGTGAGGTTCGAGTCGATCTGCCACAGGCCGATGATGACCACGGGCGGCAGCAGCAGCTTGACGCCCAGGAAGATCTCCACCGCGTTGTCGGTGCGATACCCGGCGTGAACCAGCGAACGCTGGATGCGCGACAGCTCCTCGCCCGCGCTCGGCTTCACCAGCTGGGCGAACGGACGCAGGAAGGCGGCGAGGCGCGCGAACGTCTTTTCGGGGCGGTCCCGCTCGACGGGGACGCCCATGTCCATGCCGCCGTTGGTCGCGCGCTCGAGCCGCTCGATGACCTCGTCCTTGCGGCGCCCGAAGATCGAGCGCGCCGCCAGGCCGATGACGATGACGACGCCGACGCCGCCCGCGGCGGCCATCAGCATCGTCGAGTTCAGGCCGGCGATGACGTCCATGTCAGAGCTTTATCTTCATCATGCTGCGCATCCACAGAAACCCCAGCGACCAGCTGATGATCGCCGTAGCCGAGGATGTAGGTGCCGACGTCGTCGGTGAACAGGTGCATGATGTACGGCCGGTTCGCGACCAGCAGGAACAGCACGCACACGAAGGGGAGCGCGCCGAGGATGTAGCTCGACATGCGTCCTTCCGCCGTCAGGCCGCGCAGCTTGCCCTGGAACTTGTAGCGCGAGCGGACCGTGTCGGCGATCTTCTCGATGATCTCGACGAGATTACCGCCCGTCTCCTTCTGCACGATGACCGACAGCGCGAAGATCTTGAGGTCCTGGTTTTCGGGCGCCCGTCGGGTCATGTCGGCGACGGCCTTCTCGAACGGCATCCCGAGCTCCTGCGCCTCGAAGGCGCGGCCGAACTCGATGCTGACCGGCGTCGGCATCTCGGTCGCCACCATCTTGAACGAGCTCGTGAGCGCGTGGCCCGCGCGCAGCGAGCGCGCCATCATCTCGAGCGCGTCCGGGAGCTGCTCGGACAGACGCCGCGTGCGCTGGCCGCGCTTGAACGTCACGTAGAAGATCGGCAGCAGGCCGAACACGATCGGCATGATGATCAGCGTGATGCCGCCCGAGCCCAGCAGCGCGAGCGCGAAGCCGAGCACGCCGCCGCCCAGGCAAAACGCGATGAGCTGCGCGACCGTCATCTCGAGCTCGGTCTGCTCGAGCAGGTTCTCGAGCCGTGCCGCTATCTTCATCGACCGCAACAGCGCGTCGATGGCGGGGTTGTTCGCCAGCTTCCCCATCCGCAGCACGCCCGTCAGCGCCGGGCCGCCCGTGCCGCCGCCCAGGTTCGACAGCCGGCGCTTCAGCTCGTCGTGCCGCCGGTCGGACATGAAGCGCAGCGTGTAGAACAGCGCCTCGAGCAGCGCCACTGCCGTCAACGCCGCCACACCGATGAGAAGGATCTTCACGCCGCCATCCTCACAGGTACGGTTTGATGACCTCGGCCGGGTTGATGCCGTTGCGCTCGATGCGATCGAGCGCGCGCGGCCGGATACCCGTGAACTTGAACTCGCCGACGACCTTGCCCGCGGCGTCCACGCCCACCTGCTCGAACTTGAAGATCTCCTGCATGGTGATCACGCCCGACTGCATGTCGGTGATCTCGGCCACGCTGGTGATGCGGCGCTTGCCGTCGGTGCCGCGCGACAGCTGGATGATGACGTTGAGCGACCGCGCGATGGTCTGCCGGATCAGCTGCTCCGACATCTGGATGCCGCCCATGCCGACCATGGCCTCGACACGCGACAGCGCGTCGCGCGGCGTGTTGGCGTGGACGGTGGTCATCGACCCTTCGTGACCGGTGTTCATCGCCTGCAACATGTCCAGCACCTCGCCGCCGCGGCACTCGCCGATGATGATGCGGTCGGGGCGCATACGCAGCGCGTTCTTGACCAGGTCGCGGGCGAGGATCTCGCCCTTGCCCTCGATGTTGGGCGGCCGCGTCTCCAGGCGCACGACGTGTTTCTGCTGCAGCTGTAGCTCGGCGGCGTCCTCGATGGTGATGACGCGTTCGCCGTCCGGGATGAACGACGACAGCGCGTTGAGCATGGTCGTCTTGCCGGTGCCGGTACCGCCCGAAACCAGGCAGTTGAGCTTCGCCTTCACGCACGCCGCCAGGAACGCCAGCATCTCGGGCGTCGCGCTGTTGATGGCGACCATGTCCTTGACCCGAAGCGGCGAGCCGCCGAAGCGGCGAATCGACAGCACGGGGCCGTCGATCGCCAGCGGGGGAATGATCGCGTTGACACGCGCACCGTCGGGGAGACGCGCGTCCGCCATCGGCGACGACTCGTCGATGCGGCGGCCGACCCGCGACACGATGCGCGTGATGATCTGCTGCAGGTGCGCGTTGTCGCGGAAGCGAACCGGCGCGAGCTCGAGCTTGCCGAAGCGCTCGATGTAACAGACGTTGTAGCCGTTGACCATGATGTCCGAGATCGTCGTGTCCGCCAGCAGCGGCTCCAGCGGCCCCAGGCCGGTGACCTCGTCGAGCAGCTCTTCGACCATCTGCTCGCGTTCGACGCGGTTGAGCGGGATGTCACTCGTCGCCAGCAGCTGATTCAGGATCAAGCGCAGCTCGTCGCGCAGCTGCTCGCGCGGCAGCTTCTCGATCGTCTGCAGATCGATCTTCTCGATCAGCTTCGTGTGTAGCTCGGCCTTGAGCTCGTGGTACGTGTCGGCGTTCCCGGCGCCAGGCAGCTGGATCATCTGCCGCGTCGGCGTCGCGCCGGTCGCGAACGATCCCGTCGGCGCCTCGGGGCGCTTCAGTCGATCACGTAGTCCCATCGGCGACCTTCTTCCCGAACAACGTGCCCAGCAGGCTCGGACGGCGCAGCCGCGGCGCCCGCTCGGGCAGCAGATGCGGGATGAGCCCCTCGATGTCCTGCGTGATCTTCGCGCGCGGCGCCGCGTCAGCCAGCAGGACACCGCGGTTGATCGCGTCGATGAGCAGGATGAAGTCGTTGCTGATCGTGTGCGTGAGCGGCTGGCCCAGCGTCTCGCTGACGACTTCGACCGTGATCTTCGAAGCCTTCTGATAGCGGTTGAGCAGGACCTTGATCCGCCCCTGGTCGTACTGCAGGCGGCCGAACAGCTCCAGGCAACGCTGGCCGTTCCGCACCGCGGGCACGTCTTGCGTCAGCGCCAGGAACACGTGCTGGCTGCCGTCGAGGGCGGCCAGCGACAGCTCGTCAAAGCCGCGCACCCCGTCGACGATGACGAAATCATAATTGCGGCGCAGGAACTCGAGCAGCGACGCTACGTCCTGCGCCTTGATCTGCTCGGCCTCCTCCACCTTGCTCGACTGAGCGAGCACGCTGATGCCGGAGCGATGTTTGGTCACCGACGACGCCAGCAGGTCGCGATCGAGCCGGCTCATGTTCGCGAGGACGTCGGTGATCGAATACGTGCCGGCGACGTCGAGGAACGACAACACGTCGCCGAGGTGCAGATCGAGATCGACGAGCACGACGCGCAGGCCACGCCGCTGCATCGAACCCGCCAGGTTCACCGCGATGGCGGTCGAACCAACGCCCCCCTTTGCGCCGAAGATGGTCACCACCTGGCCGATGTCGCCGCCCGCCACCGTCATCTTGGCGTGCGTCCGCACCGCCAGCCGCAGCTCCTCGTGATCGCTCTCGAGCACGAACTCGCGTGCGCCCGCGCGCATGGAGCGCAAGATCAGCTCGGGATCTTTGGTCGGCGAGATGACGATGACAACGCCGCCGGCGGCCGCGACGTTGTGTATCAGGCCGAAGCGATTGGGCGCGTCCGGCCGCACCGCGACGATGGCGGCGCCCGGATTCAGGCTTCGATATTCGTCGGCGATCAGCTCGGCCGGGGTCTTCGACCGGACGATGTTCGCCATCTCCTTCAACGCCAGCCGCACGTCGGCCTGCTGGGCGTCGTCCATGGCTAGCAGCAACACAGTCGGTCTAGACATAGGTACCTATATGATATCAGCGAATGAAGCCGAGCTCCCCGCTTGGACCCCGAGTTTTCATGCTCGCGGCGCGGGAAGTGAACGCCAGCCCGGCGCCATCGAGGTGCGCTTCCTTCTTGCCGTCGCGTGGTGGCGCGCTTCGCCGAGCCGCCGCCGCCTTGGCTGCCGAACAGGAACAGTTGAATGTCGTTCGGATCGTTGAGCTCGTTGTCGGTCGGCAGGTGGGGGGCGTCGTGGGGCGACACCGGCCGCGCCAGGTGGGCGGTCACCACGACCAGCAGCTCTGATTCGTCGCGCTGATACGTGACCGAGCGGAACAGCGCGCCCAGGATCGGCAGGTCGCCGAGGAACGGGATGCGCTGGATCTGCGACCGCACGCGGTCGGACAGCAGGCCGGCGATGGCGAAGCTCTGGCCGTCGGTCAGCCGGACCGTGGTCTCGCTCTGCCGCGACGTCAGGCCGGGGATCGAGAACCCGCCGACGGTCACGCTGCGCGCCGGATCGATGTCGCTGACCTCGGTCATCAGCTTGAGGTGCAGCGCCCCGTCGGCGATGACGGTCGGCGTGAAGTTGAGGATGATGCCGAACTTCTTCCACTGCACCGACACCGCGCCCAAGCCCGTCGACATCGGGATGGGGAACTCGCCACCGACGAGAAACTTCGCTTCCTGCCCTGACAGCGCCACCAGCGTCGGCTCGGCGAGCAGCTTGGCCAGGCCGCTCGATTCCAGCGCGGTCAGGATCGCGCTGAACGGGAAGTTCGGCAGCCCCGAGAAGAACAGCGAGAACCCGCCACCGACCGCGGGGGCTGGGAATCGCCGGTTTGCCCGACGACCCCGGTGCCGGGCACCGCGAACATCTGGTCCGGAGGCCACGGAGGGGGCGGTGATGCCGCCGACGAAACGTCCGCCTGCGTCCTGATGGAAGATGTTGAGGCCCAGCGCACGAAGCCCCGAACGCGACACTTCGGCGAATTTGACCTCCAGCTGCACCTGCTGGTTGCCCACGACCTTGATCAGGTTTGCGACCTTGTCGGCGTGAAGCTGCGCGACCTCCGCGGCCCGTTCCGGCACGCGCACGTCGGACACCTCGCCCGACAGCACGACCAGGTCGCCTGCCGCCGACACCGAGATCTTTTCAGCCGGGAAAAACTCGAGCAGCTGCGAGCGCAGCCGATCGAGGTTGCGGGTCACGAGCAGCGCCAGCACCAGCGGTTCGTCGCGCTTGTTCCACAACGTGAGGTCGGTGGCGCCGACCCCGCGTGACGTGAGCAGCAGCTGCGTCGGCGTGATCACCTTGAGGTCGGCGATCTTCGGATCGGCGACCGACACGCGACCGATCGGCTCGGACAGCACGAGCAACCGGTTCTGTCCGGTCTCCAGCGCCAGGTTCTTCACCGCGCCCACTTCTCGATCGATGCGGATCGCGGGCGGGCTGGTGGCGTGCTCCGGTGCTGCTGTCGCCACCGCGACGGTTGTCGTGAACAGGGTTGCCAGCACCAACGAGCCAACCAGGCCGGGCCGCGTCACTATCGCTTGTCTCCTCGGTTGAAGTTGCGCTGCTCGAAGCGATCGCCGCGCAAGATCTCGACGGTATCTTTCTGCGGCGGCGCCTCCGACAGCGTCGGCGGGGGCGGCGGTCCGCCCTTGTCCTTGCCGCCACGCCCGCCACGCCGGACGACCACCGTCGGGTGACCAGGCGCCGCGGGTCCGGTGTCACGCTGCGCGACCGGGCCGCCGCCGATGAGCGCCGACGCGCTCGCGCCGTTCGTGTCCACCGGCTGGGAATCAGTCCAGCTGCGCAGGGTCAACATGATCCGTCCTTCGCTCTGCGCCAGCACAAGCCGCTCGGCGTCCTGCGGCGACACGAGCAGCGTCGCGACGGTCGCCGCGGTCGCGTGCAGCCGGCTCTTGTCAGCGGTCTCGACGTCCGCACCGACCGCGAGCACCTTGACGTTTTGCAGGAAGACCTTGGTCGTCGCCTCGGCGCCCTGGTAGTGCGGGCGCATCGTGACGAGCACGTCGACGCGGTCATCGGCGTGAATGAAGCCCGCGACGCCGACGACGTCGTCGACGCGCACGGCGATGGCGCGCATGTTCGACGGGATCAGCGCGGCAAGACCGCTGCCCGCGTTCTTGGCCGCCAGCATGCCGGGCAGCAGCGGCTGCTGCGCGAGCACGCGCGAGATCAGAACACGCCCGACCAGCTCCTTGGGATCGTTGATCGCGCCCGGCGGAAGAAGGTCGGCCGGCCAGTCGATGACCTTCATGTCCTCGAGCTTCAACTTCGCGGCGAGCGGCAGGTCGGTCGCGGCGACGGCGACCTTCGCGATCGCGACAGTGGAACCACCGCCGCGCTTGTCGAGGTAGCGCGCGATCATCAGCGCGGTCGCGAGGCCCGCGACCAGCGCGAACGCCCAGAACAACGCGGCGCGCGTTCCCGACTTGCGCGACGTCGTCTCCGCCGCGCGACGCAGGCGATTCGGCCCCCCCATGCTGTCATTGATGGCCAAAGGTATCTCCTTGCATGACGTCTCGCCCGATGAGGACGACGCTGAGCATTGAGTTCATCGGCGGACGCGCCGCAGACAAAACAGGGCGCTCCAAGCCCGTGATCTTACACCTAGACAACGACAAGCGCGATCTCCGATCAGCGGAAGAGCAGCGCAAACGCTGCGCCCGCTGCGATCGCGACTGCATACGGAACCGACACGTGTCCCTTGCGGTGCGACGGCACCGGCGGCAGATCGCCGTGAACTGCGGCGATGATCAGATTCGCGCGCACCTCGGCGCGCGCCGGCGCGCGAGCGAGCAGGTAACAGAATCCGGCCACCACTCCTCCGGCGAGGAGCGTGGCGAGCGAGAACCAGATCAACAACGGCAGGCCGACCCAGGCGCCGGTCGCGGCGGCGAGCTTGACGTCACCGCCGCCGATCGCTCCTCCCCGCCATGGCCGATACAGCACCACGAGGAGGATGGCGGCCGCGGCCATGCCGGACAGGAACGCGCGAATGCCCCCTTCGTATCCGCGCATCCCGAGTCCGACCAGGAACACCGACGCTGCGACAGCGTTGGGAATTCGCCGCCGTCGCAGGTCAAAGACGACCGCGCACAGGAGTCCGAGCGCGAGCGGAGCCAGATGGGGAACGGACATGCTCATCGAAGGGAGATACTAGGACGAGCGGTTGCGAGCCAATCCCCGATCCGGGTCTTGCGCCCGACGGACCTCACATGTGAGCTGCGACGTTGTTGATCGTGTTGTTGACCTTGCTACCGAGCAGATAGACACGGTGATGATGACGCCCGCGATGGCGGCCGCGATGAGGCCGTACTCAAGCGCCGTCGCGCCTTCCTCGTCCTTGAGCAGCTTCTTCAGGTTCTTCAACATTGTTGCATTCTCCTTGGTTGGTCAGGGTCCGACGTGGCGGCACAATGATTCGAGCTCACCCCCACCGGACGGCGCTCTGACATATGCACGCGCGAAGCGTGAATACGTCATGTCCCTCCTCGTCGACCGTAAGGGAAAAAACCTTTAGCAGGAAGAGAATTGGGGACACTCGGATCAAATTCCTCCGACATTTGGGTGTTTGTTGTCCACGGTCGCCGAAAGTGCGCAATGGACCTACAAGCACGCGCTCCCAGCGTATGCTCGAGGTCGCGAACGTCAAGATTGTTGACGTTTGCGCCGAAAACGTAAACAAACGACGAGCATGATTGATGGTGGTACGCGCAAGAGCGCATACTGACCTCGCCGCCTTGAGTTCTCGCGGCGTGACCTCGCCGGCCTACCGTCCACATGGGAGTGCGAATGACCCCGTCCCGATCCCTCGCCGTGCCTTCGCTCTTGCTTGCCGTCGGGCTGGTCGCCTGCGGCCGCGTTCCCGGACAGTTCGAAATCATCCAGAACCAGGTGCCGCAGCCCGGCTGCGTGATCAGCGGCGAAGAAGGAAACGTCTACCGCGGTGACGGCCAGCTCGACCTTTCGCTGGTCAGCAGCGGCTCGACCTCCGCGTACTTCGTGTTTCCGCTGGTGAAGAACAATCTCCCCGGGTCGGCCGGCGGCGGCGCCCGACACCAACAGGATCGCGGTGAACAGCTTCGCCGTCGACATCAGCACCTCCCAATTCGGCGCGTTGCCGCCGAAGGTGAGCGCGCTGTTCGACAGCCTGAACGCGGCAGGGCCGGGCTCTGCCGACTACTCCCTGCTCCATTACAGCCTGCCGTGGGCGGCGAACATCGAGTCGGGCGGCGGTACGGCCGCGACGCTGGTGGGCGGCTTCCCGGTCGATCTCGCGGCGCGCGTGCTGGCCACCGGCGACGTGGGCGGCTCCGCGACGTCGATGCTGGTCAACATCCGCATCCGCGTCTTCGGCAGCACGAACACGCAGGACCTCGAATCGGATCCCTTCGACTTCCCGGTCTACGTCTGCAGCGGCTGCCTCATTGCCAACCTGATCTCGTGTCCGTTTCACGTCGGCGCCCCGCAACACCGGCAACGAGTGCAACGTCGCGCAGGACAACTTCGTCGACTGTTGTAGCCTGAACGGTCAGCTCTTCTGTCCGCCGCTGGTGGGCGCGCAGTGAGGCGCACGCACGTTCCGCTGCTCGCGTGCGCGCTGGCGTGCGCCGTCACCGCTTGCACTGGCGCCAGCAACCCCAACCACCCGCTGCCGCCAGGGGGCACCGCAGGCAGCGGCATGGTGTCGCCGCCGAGCGGCGACGTCGTCGTCACCATCGACACGCCGGTCGCCGACCTAGGAATTCGGCGCGAGCACGCTCGTCGACGTCGTCGCGCACGTCGCCGTCCAGAACGGCACCGACTTCGTCGACGGCCCCAGCGTCCGCGCGACCGTGACCAGGGCCGGCAGCGTGGAGGTCCTGGACAGCGGGCAACTGGTGATCGATAGCGGCGACACCTACACGGGGCGCATCAGTCTCGGCGACCTGTCGAGCGGTACCTACACGCTGACGGTGACCGCGCGCAGCTCGGGTGGATCGGTCGGCATGGCGACGGTCGACTTTCGCGTCGACGCCGGTCCGGTCGTCACGATCGCCGCGCCCGTCGAAGGGCGCAGCTACAAGCGCCAGCTGACCATCGAGGTGATCGCGAGCGATCCCTTTGGTCTCGTCGGCCCACCGACGGCGATGGTGGGCAGCATCCCGGTCACCCTGGAACCCTCGGGCATGCCGGACACGTTTCGCGGCACCATCGACTTCGACGCCCAGACTCCTCCTCTGTTCGGCGAGCAGCTGCTGACGGTCGCCGCCGTGAACAACAACAACAAGCGCACCGAGGTCCAGCTCATCTTCTTCATCGACAACGAGGGTCCGGTGATCACCGAGACCACGCCGGCGCCTGGATGGATCGTCGGCGGCATCGTTGCCGTCTCGGCCGTCGTCACCGACGGCGCCGGCGTCCTCGATTCATCCGTCATCGCCATCATCGGCGACGAGACCAGGAACGCCGCTGTTCGAGCTGCCGCTGAAGCCGCGGGGCGTGGGGCTCTACGGGGTGTTGTTCGATACCGCGCGCCTGACCGGCTGCAAGGAGCCGCCGTCCACCGAGCTGTGCGTCGTGTTCCCGACGGTTTCGTTTCGCGCCTCCGATCAGGTCGGCAACGAGACCGTCGTCGGCTACAGCTTCTCGGTCGACAACATCGCGCCCATCGCCGACCTCGACCCGCCGAATCTTCGCGACACCAAGCTCGACCGCGTGCTGCGCTGCTCGCACGAATTCAACCCGTTGGGGAACGACTCCCACTACGGCGACATGCCCAACGACGGCAGGATGGTGCCGCAGGTGTTCGACCTTCGCGCCCGGATCCAGGACGACGGCAACCGCGCCGCCGGGCTCAAGCTGGCACCGATCTCGTTGGTCGACCCGGACGCCACCAGCATCTACGTCCTCGATGACGAGGCGCAGGCGCTCGTGGTCGATACGGACGGCGACGGGACATGCGACGGCATCAACCCCCTGTTGGTTCCGACGACCCAGCCGCCGACGGAGAACAATCAGGTGCTCAAGATCCGGCTGGGGGCCGTGCCGCCGGCCGGCACCGGGGACTTCACCCCCGAGACGCTCGCGCTGTCCTACTGCGAGAGCGGTATCGACCCGGCACGGCCCGAGCCGCTGTGCACGTTCCTGCAACCGCACATCGCGATCAGCTATGCATTCGGTCAGCCGGCGGTGTGGTCCGTCGAACCCATCAACGGCCTGCGCTGCCAGGGGAATCAGTTCGATGCCTGGGCGAATCACATCGGTGAAGGGTGGGCGTGCATCGCGGTCGGCACCAAAGACCGCGCCGGAAACCTCAGCGTCTCCGCCCCGCTGCGGGTCTACATCAAGTACGACTATGACAAGGTGGCGCGTCCGAACCTCGGCACCTCATTCGGCGCCGCGCCGCCGGCCGGCGCCGGGCCGCCCCCTCCTTGCACCGGCCGATTCGACGCGACGTCGGGTGCGGTGACGCCCGGGTCCTGCTCAGCGCGAGGGTTCGGGAGCGGGCAGGGACATCCCTTCGGGCCGCAACTACCTCTGCTATCGCGGCGACTGCTAACATCGCGCATCCTTCCGGTGCGATGTCCGCGTCTGCGTCTGCCGTCTCGGTAGAATCCCTGGTCAAGAGCTTCGGCGCCACGGCGGCCGTCGCGGGCCTGTCGTTTTCGGTCGCGGCGGGCGAGATCTACGGCCTGCTCGGCCCCAACGGCGCGGGCAAGACGACGACGCTCAGGATCCTGGCGGGCATCCTGGTACCGACGACGGGCAGCGCCCACGTCGCGGGCATCGACGTCGCGCAGGATCCGCTGTCGGTGCGGCGCCGGCTCGGCTTCCTGACCAACACCACCGGGCTGTACCCGCGCCTGTCGGGGCGCGAGCTGCTCGGGTATTTCGCGCGGCTGCACGGCATGAGCCGCGAGGCGACGGCGGCGCGCATCGACACGCTGGTCGCGGCGCTGGCGCTGGGCCCGTTCTTCGAACGCCGCTGCGAATCGCTGTCCACCGGCGAGCGCCAGCGGACGTCGATCGCGCGCGCGGTGCTGCACGATCCCGACGTGCTCATCCTGGACGAGCCGACCGCCGGGCTCGACGTGCTCGCGTCGCGCTTCCTGCGCGACTTCGTGCGCGCCGAACGCGACCGCGGCAAGGCGGTGCTGTTCTCCACCCACTACCTGGCGGAGGCGGAGCTGCTCTGCGATCGCATCGGCCTGCTGCACCGGGGCCGCCTGCTCGCGGAGGGGACGCCGGCGGCGCTGCGCGCGGCCGCCGGCGACGCTCCCAGCCTGGAGGAAGCCTTCCTGCGCCTGGTCGCGGCCGAGGCGCCTGACGCATGAAGCTCGCGGAGGTGCTGCTGGTCGCGGGCAAGGAGCTGCGCGAAACGCTGCGCGATCGCCGGACGCTGGCGATCATGATCCTGTTTCCGCTGGTCGTCTATCCGGTGGTGTCGCTGGCGACGGCGCAGGTGATGGCGACGCGCGTGAACCGATCCGACAAGGAGGTGGCACGCGTCGCCGTCACCGGCCCGGCAGCGCTGGCCGACGGCGTGCGCGCCCGGCTGGAACACCGCCACGAAGCGCTCGGCGACATCGCGGTGTCGCCGTCACCGGCCACCGCCGACGACGTGATGGCGAGCCACCTCGATGCGCTGGTCGAGGTGACGCCGGCCGCCGGCGCCGCCACCGTCCCGACGGCGCGCGTGCTGTTCGACGAGACGCGTGACCGCTCGCGCACGGCACGCGAGCGCGTCGCCGAAGCGCTCGCCGGCAGTCAAGAGCCGGCGTGCGCGCCCGCGTACACGGTCAGCGCGCAGGGCATCGCGCCGCGCAAGGCGGTCGGCGGCTACGTGCTGTCGAAGATCATGCCGCTGGTCATCGTCGTGATGGTGATGCTGGGAGCGTTTCACCCGGCCATCGACATCACGGCCGGCGAACGCGAGCGCGGCACGCTGGAGACGACGCTGTCGGCGCCGATCGCGCGTTCCGCGCTGATGGCGGGGAAGGTCCTCGCGGTGGCGACGCTGGCCGCCATCTCGGGAATGCTCAACCTCGTGTCGATGTCGCTGACCGTGCTGGGTGGCGCGCGGCTGGCGCTGGACGCACCGCCGCTGTCGCTGCCCTGGCTCAACGTCGCGGCGGCGCTGGCCGTCGTACCGCCCGCCGCGTTCCTGTTCGCGTCGGTCATGGTCGCGATCGGCGCGCTCGCACGCAGCTTCAAGGAAGCGCAGACGCTGCTGACCCCCGTCTACTTCCTGTGCATGGCGCCGTCGCTGCTGGCGGCGCTGGGCGATTTCGATCTCAGCGGCGCGGCGGCGCTGATCCCCGGCGTAGGCGTGACGCTGCTGGCGCGCGATCTCATCGTCGGGCACGCGACGCTGGCGGGGGCGCTGGCGGTGCTGGTCAGCACGACGATCTACGGCAGCGCCGCGCTGGTGCTGGCGGCACGCCTCTACGACTCCGAACGGTTGCTGGGCAGCGACGACGCCGGCGTCCCCCTGCGCGTGTGGCTGCACCATCTCGTGTTCGGCAGCCGCGGCGACCGCGCCGGCCCCGCCCCCGCCCCCGCCGCGCCGACGGCCGCGACGACACCAACGGCTGGTCACGCGCTGGCGCTGTACGCGATCGCCTGGCTGATGCTGTTCGCGTTCGCGCCGCTGCAGGCGTGGCGGCTGGGACCGGGGATCGCGGCGTTCCAGTGGGTGGGCCTGCTCGGCCTGACCGCGGCCTACGCGCGCGGCAGCGGCCGTCCGCTGCGCGACGTGCTTCGCCTGCGACGGCCGTCGCTGGCATCGCTGGCGGGAGCCATCCTGTTCGGGCTGTCGGCGTGGCTGGTGGTCGGACTACTGGCTGAATGGTTCATGCCGGCGCCCAAGCAGGTGATCGAAACCCTCCGCCACGTCGTCTCGCCGTCCGAAAGCGGGCGCGGCTTCGTGCTCACGCTACTGCTGGTCGCGGTGTCGCCGGCCGTGTGCGAAGAGGCGCTGTTCCGGGGGCCGATCCTGCGTGGCCTGCTCAGCCGGTTTTCGCCGCTCGGCGCGGTGCTGCTCACGGGCATCCTGTTCGGGCTGTTTCACGGCGACGTCTGGCGCTTCGTCCCCTCCGCGCTGCTGGGCGTCGGGCTGTCGGCGATCGCGCTCGCCTCGGACTCGATAGTGCCGGCGATGGTCGCGCACTTCGTCAACAACGCCTGCCTGCTGGTGCTCGTCCACCGCGGTCTGGACGCGACCGAGGCGGGGACGCGATCCAAGCTGATGCTGCTGGCGATGGGCGTGGTCGGTCTGGCCGCCGCGGCCGTGCTGCTGGCGCGCGGACGACAGACACAACGTGTCACCGCCCCCTGATAGCTCAGGGGCCCGGGACCTCAGATGTAGCCTACTTCACCGAATTTTGGTTGTCCGAATTCTGCGCCTTTGCTAGAACGGCTTACGAAATGCCGAGCGGAGAAGAGAAGCAAACGTTGGCGCTCCTGCGCAGGTGTGACGTGTTGTCCGACATTTCGGCGGAAGCTCTGCAGGCGCTCCTGCCTGGTCTGACCACCGGTAACTACCGGCCGCGCCAGGTCATCTACCTGCCCGGCGACAGGGCGCAGGGGGTCCACTTCCTGGCGTCCGGTCGCATCAAGATCTCCAAGGTCACCCGGGACGGCAAGGAGCTGACCCTGGCGTACCGCACCGAGGGCGACTTCTTCGGCGAGCCATGCCTGCTGGAGGGCGGACCGCGCGAGGAGATGGCCGAGGCAATGGACGCCTCGACCACTGTCGAGATCGCGCGCGAGCTCCTGGACGGTCTGCTGAAGGCTGACGGGCGCGCCGCCTACAAGTTCGCGCGCGCGCTGATCTTGCGCCGCAAGGATCTCGAGACGCGCGTCGAGCAGCTCATCTTCAAGGACGTTGGCGCCAAGCTGGCGGAGCTGCTGCTCAACCTGGGTCACGAGCACGGCATATCGCACGAGCGCGGCACCGTGGTCGGTCTCAAGATCACGCACCAGGAGATGGCGAACCTCATCGGTTCGACGCGCGAGACGGTGTCGCTGACCCTGTCGCAGTTCAAGCGCAAGGGCCTGATTCAGACCGAAGGCCGCCGCGTCATCCTCGCGGACCCCGAAGGCCTGCGCGCGCTGGCGTGACGGTGGGAGGGGGGGCCCCTCCCACGCTGCCACGCTCACGCTGGTAGGGCCGCGTTCCGGGCTACCAGCCGCCGCGGCGCGATCGGCCGCGGCTTTCGCCGTAGTCGCCGCCGCCACCGCCACGGCCGCCGCCCTCGCCGCCACGGCCACCACCGCCACGGCCACCACCACCGTAGCCGCCGCCGCCACCGCCGCCGCCGTAACCACCGCCACCACCACCGCCGTAGCCACCACCGCCACCCGAGCGCGGTGCGCGCTCGCGCGCTTCGCTGACGTTGATCGGCCGCCCTTGAATCTCGCGCCCGCTCAACGACGAGATCGCCCCGTTTGCCTCGTCGTCGGTCCCCATTTCGACGAACGCAAACCCGCGCGGACGGCCGGTGTCGCGATCCATCACGACCTTCACTTCAACGACGTTTCGTCCCCCCTCCGCGAACACCTCTCGCAGCTCGCTCTCGGTGACGTTGTACGACAGGTTCCCGACGTATAGCCTCTTTCCCATCTCGTTCTCCTTCGTTCACGGATTCGGCGCGACACGGCCCTTTCAGGGGGAAATCTTCTCAAACCATGCGGGAGACGCCTGCGCCAACGCCAGCAACAGGGGCGGCAGGCACGAGTGAACGCGGCGGCAACACGCGCAAAGGCTGCGGGCCGGCGGCAACAACGAGAAGAGGCAACGAACGAGACACCGACAGACGCTCAGGGAGCTTCTGTAAAGTTAGCAGCTCGGCTTTGTACTGTCGAGAGCCCAACTGAGCGGTACATCGCAGCGAAGCTGCGATGCCGGGAAGTCGCGTTTCACGCAACTGCGTCGCAAAGCGTCGTTTGCGGCCGCAACAGCCCCTTTCAAAAAGGGCTCAAACAATCGTCAACAAACAGCGCGCTGACTAGGCGCTCTCGCGCGAAGCGCGAGTCTGCGCCTACTTAGTGCAACAAACCTAGGACGCTGCGGCGAGCAGCCCGACGACCGTTTCGCCCGCGGTCGCGGTCGACGCAGGCCGCGCGCCCGCGGCTGCAAGGTCCGCGGTCAACACGCCTCGTTCGATTGCGGTCGCGACCGCGGCTTCGACGGCGGCGGCCTCGGCCTCGAGCCCAAGCGAGTGGCGCAACAACAGCGCAACGCTGAGGATCGTAGCGTACGGATTGGCAATGCCTTTGCCCATGATGTCGGGCGCCGAACCGTGGATGGGTTCGTAAAGCCCACATTTGCCTTCACCGAGCGACGCTGACGGCAACATGCCCATCGAGCCGGCGAGCATCGACGCCTCGTCGGTCAGGATGTCGCCGAACATGTTCTCGGTGACGATGACGTCGAAGTCCGCCGGGCGGCGAATGAGCTGCATCGCGCACGCGTCGACCAGCATGTGCGACAGCGCGACGTCGGGGAACTCCTGCTCCATCACGCGCACCGTCACCTCGCGCCACAGGCGTGACGTCTCCAGCACGTTCGCCTTGTCGACCGAGCAGAGCTTGCGCCGGCGACCGCGCGCGATGCGCGCCGCGGTGCGCACGATCCGCTCGACCTCGGCGACGGTGTAGACGCAGAGGTCGCTGGCGCGATCGCCGTCGCGCACCTTGTCGCCGAAGTAGATGCCGCCGGTCAGCTCGCGCACCACCAGCAAATCGACGCCCGCCAGCAGCTCGGGGCGCAGCGGCGACGCGTGCAGCAGGTTGGGGTTCACGGTGACCGGGCGCAGGTTGGCGTAGAGGCCCAGGCCCTTGCGGATCGCCAGCAGCCCCTGCTCGGGCCGCACCTTGGCGCGCGGGTCGTCCCACTTGGGTCCGCCGACCGCGCCCAGCAGCACCGCGTCGGTCTCGCGCGCGGTCGCCAGCGTCTCGGGCGGCAGCGCCGTCCCGGTCTTGTCGATGGCGGCGCCGCCGATCAACGCCTCGCGTAGCGTGAACGTGTGCCCCCACTTTTCGGCGACGGCCGCGAGCACGCGCGTCGCCTGGGCAGTGACCTCTGGTCCGATCCCGTCACCGGGTAAAACAGTAATGGCAGCGCGCATTTTTCTTTCTGGCACCCTCCGCCGCGGGGAGTCGCGGACCATACAAGGTACGATCGCGGTTGAGCAAGTCCCCTAGGGGCAAGCCCTGAAAAAAGTTGTACAGGTCGTCGGCCGTCGTCCTGTCACCCGGAAGCTCGAGCGATGGGGTAACGGCGGCCGGGGCCGAACGCCTTGCCCGTGATCTTCAGGCCCGGCGGCATCTGGCGGCGTTTGTATTCGCTGTTGCTCACGCGGCGGACGACGTCGGCGACCACGGCGGGGGCGAAGCCGCGCGCCACCAGCGCCGGGGCGTCCAGGTTTTCGACCAGGTGCGCTTCGAGGATCGCGTCCAGCACGTCGTAAGGCGGCAGGCTGTCCTGATCGGTCTGGTTCGGACGCAGCTCGGCCGACGGCGGCTTGTTCAGCGTCGACTCCGGGATGACGGGGTGGTCCGCGTTCACGGCGCGCGCCAGGCGATAGACGAGCGTCTTGGGCACGTCGCCGATCACGGCGAGGCCGCCCGCCATGTCGCCGTACAGCGTGCAGTAGCCGGTCGCCACCTCGCTCTTGTTGCCGGTCGTGAGCAGCAAGCGATCCTGCCGGTTGGACAGCGCCATCAGCATCGCGCCGCGCACGCGCGCCTGCAGATTCTGCTCGGTGAGATCGGCGGCGGCGGCGGCGACGGCGGGTGGGCGCGCGGGCGCGAACGCGCCGAGCGCCGGCGCCAGCGTGTCGAGGTACGCCGCGAACATCGGCTCGATCGGGAGCACCGTGAAGTCGATGTCGAGCGCCCGCGCCAGCGCCTCGGCGTCGGTGATCGAGCCAGGTGATGAATACCGCGACGGCATCGCGACGCCGAGCACCTGCCGCGGGCCGAGCGCGCGCGCGGCGATACACGCGACCAGCGCCGAATCGATGCCGCCCGACAGCCCGAGCAGCGCCTGCGAGAAGCCGCAGCGGCGCGCGTAGTCGCGCGTGCCGAGCACCAGCGCCGCCAGCGCCGAGCGCTCGTCGGAGATCGTGGGCGCGAGCGGCGCGCCGGCGCCCGCCGCGGCGGCGCTGCCGTCGATGTCGATGTCGGCGACGACGAGGTCGACGTCCAGCTCGGCGGCGCGCGCGATGCTGCCGCCGCGCGCGTCGAACGCCATGCTCGCGCCGTCGAACACCAGATCATCCTGGCCGCCCACCTGGTTGACGAACACCAGCGGCCGCCGCCACTTCGCCGCCGTCGCCGCCAGCATGCGCGGGCGCAGGTGCCGCTTGTCAATCGTGTAGGGCGACGCCGACACGTTCACGATCAGCTCGGCGCCCTGCTGCACCAGCGCTTCGATCGGATCACGGCGGTAGAGCGGGTGCGGCCAGAAGTCGGCGTCGTTCCAGATGTCCTCGCAGATCGAGATGCCCAGCCGGCGGCCGCGCCACGCGACGGGCACGACGTCGGTGGCCGGTTCGAAGTAGCGCCATTCGTCGAACACGTCGTAGGTCGGCAACAGCGACTTGCGCACCACGTGCACGACCCGGCCACCGTCGATCAGCGCCGCACTGTTCGCGACCGGACGCCCGGATGAGCTCGCCGGCAGGCGCTCCGGGAATCCGACGATGACAGCCGTGCGCGACGCGGCCAGCCCGTCCGCCAGCGCCGCGAGCGACGCGGCCGCCGCGTCCAGGAACGCCGTGCGCTCGAGCAGGTCGCGCGGCGGGTAGCCGGCCAGGGCCAGCTCCGGGAAGATCGCCAGCTCGGCCCCGCGCTGCTCGGCCGCGGCGGTGGCGTCCAGGATCAGCTGCCGATTGCCGGCGAAGTCGCCGATGGTCGGGTTGATCTGTCCGAGAGCAATCTTCACCGCAGACCGATTCTACACAACGTGTCGCGCCACACGTCTGGCGCTGACGACCGGCGCAGCAGCGGGGGCCGTGATAAAATTGAGGCGTGACCACGACCAGTTCGGGGCCCGCACCGGGTCCCGAGCCCCCAGCGGTGGAGGCCAGCACGCCCTCCCCCGTCATCCAAGCTGAACCCCAGACCAAGGCAGCCCCCGCCAGCCTGGAGCTGATCGCGTCGGCGACCCGGCCCCTGGATGTGCCGCGCGCGAACCGCGTCTACGTCAACCGCAACCTGCGGCTCGACAAGATCGAGATGGTCGGGTTCGACATGGACTACACGCTGGCGCTGTACAACCAGGCGCGCATCGAAGAGCTGTCGATGCGCGCGACGTTGCACAAGCTGGTGACGGCGAAGGGCTACCCCGCCGAGATCCAGGAGCTGGCCTACGATCCGATGCTGGCGGTGCGCGGCCTGGTCGTCGACCGGGTCAACGGCAACATCTTCAAGCCCGATCGTTACGGCTTTCCCGGCCGCGCGCGCCACGGTCTGGAGTCGATCGATCGTACGAAGGTCGGCGAGCTGTATCAGCGGGAGCGCATGCGGCTGTCCAACCAGCGCTACGCGTGGATCGATTCGCTGTTCGCGCTGCCCGAGGCGGTGCTCTACGCCTGTCTGGTCGAATACTTCGACCGCCATGACATGGCCAGCAAGCCCGACTACGCGACGCTGTGGGAGCACATCCGCGAGTGCATCGACCTGGCGCACCGCGATGGCTCGATCAAGGTGATCGTCAGCCAGAAGCTGCCGGAGTACGTCGAACGCGACGAGTGGCTGGCGGACACGCTGCACAAGTTTCGTTCGTCCGGGAAGCGACTGTTCCTGCTGACCAACTCGGCGTGGGACTACACGTCGCAGGTGATGAGCTACCTGCTCGACGGCGAGCGCGGTGGTTACCGGACGGCGTATCCGTCGTGGCGGCATTACTTCGACGTCATCGTCGTCAGCGCCGCGAAGCCGGAGTTCTTCACCGACGAGCACCCGTTCGTCGAGCTCGGTCCCGACGGTGAGCCGCTGGCAAAGAGCGGCGACGGGCCGTTCCAGCGCGGGCGTGTGTATTCGGGCGGCAACATCAAGGAGTTCCAGACGCGCGCGCGGGCGACCGGCGACCGCGTGTTGTTCGTCGGCGACCACATCTACGGCGACATGTTGCGCAGCCGGAAGTCGTCGAACTGGCGCACGGCGATGGTGCTGCAAGAGATGGAGCACGAGATCGGCAGATACGATCACCTGCGCCCCGCGCTGACGCGGCTGGACCGGCTGGACGCCGAGCTCATCCACCTGGATTCGGAGCTGTACGAGCGCCAGGCGGCGATGCGATCGCTGCAGAAGCTGGACGAAGGCAGCCACGACGCAGAACGGCTGGCGGCGGCCAAGCGCACGGTGAAGGACGCCATCGAGAAGCTGCGCCGCGATCTGCGGACGACCGCGGCGCAACATCGCTCCGCCGAGGCGGAGATCGACGACTCGTTCAACCCCTACTGGGGGCCGCTGTTCCGCGAGGGCTACGAGGTCAGCAAGTTCGGCGAGCAGGTGGAGGCCTACGCCTGCGTCTACACGAGCCGCGTGTCCAACTTCCGCTTCTATTCGCCGATGCAGTACTTCCGCGGACCGCGCGACCGTATGCCCCACGAACGCTAGCTGGCGCGATCTGGTCGGCGCGGAGGCCGCGCGCACCGTTAGCGCCGAAACCTCCGAACCAGCACCCGCGCCTCCTCCAACCCGAACACGCGCGCGGCGCCGAAGTACACGGCGATGCCGACGACGATCGGGATCAGCGCCTTCACCACGAACATCACCGCGCCCCCACGGGCGGCAGCGTCTCCAGCCAGCGCGACAGCGCCCACACGGCCGCGGCCATCACGCCGCTGGCGGCGAGGATCCGCACCAGTGGCACGAGCAGCTCGCGCGTCAGCAGACCGCCGATCTGGCGCTGGAACGCGAACGCGAGCACGGCAAAGTTGACCAGCGCCGCCACCGACGTCCCCAGCGCCAGGCCGACGTGGCCGAAGCGCCGGAAGGTCGCGAAGTTCCAGATCAGGTTGGCGGCGACGGCCGTGATGCTGGCGATGACCGGCACGCGCGTGCGGCCGAGCGCGTAGAACGCCGGCGCGACGACCTTGATCGCCGCGTACGCGACCAGCCCGACGGCATACCCGGACAGCGCGCGCGCCGTCTCGATCGTGGCGTCGTGTGTGAACCGCCCGTGCTCGAAGATCAGGCGGATGATCGGGACGCCGAGCAGCGCCAGCCCGACCGTCGACGGCACGGTCAGGAACAGCACCATGCGCAGCCCCCGCCGCAAGGTGCCGCGCAGCGCGTCCCAGTCCTGCGCGGCCGCGTCGCGCGACAGGTGGGTGAGCGCCGTCGTCGCCACCGCGACGCCGAACACGCCGATCGGCAGCTGCATGAGCCGGAACGCATACGACAGCCACGACAGCGCGCCGTCGGAGATCAGGCTGGCGAACGACGAGTTGACGACGACGTTGACCTGCACCGCGGCCACGCCCAGCGTCGCCGGCGCCATCAGCGTCGCGATGCGGCGGGTGCCGGGATCGCGCAGCCGGAGATCGGGGAGCAGGCGCGGTCGGAAGCCGGTCCGCCACAGCGACGGCACCTGCACCACCAGCTGGGCGACACCGCCCACCAGCGTCAGGCACGCCCAGGCGACGACCGCCGTGACCGGCGACTGCACGACCAGCCACACGATGATGCCGCCGATGATCGCGACCAGGTTGAACATCGACGACGCCAGCGCCGGCGCCGTGTATTTCTCCTCGGCGTTGAGCGCGCCCATCGCGACGACGGCGAGCGATATCACCGGCAGGAACGGCATCATGATCCGCACCAGCGTCGCCGTGAGCTCGGCCTTGGCCGGCGAGAACCCGGTGGCGACCAGGTGCACGACCGGCTCGGGAAACGCCATCGCGACCAGCGCCAGCACGCCCAGGTAGAACGCCAGCGTCGTCACCACGCGGTTGGCGAGCGCGATCGCCGCCGCGCGCGATTCGTTGCGCAGCGTCTTGACGTACGTGGGGACGAACGCCGTCGACAGCGCGCCCTCGGCGAACAGATCGCGCAGCAGGTTCGGGATGCGAAACGCCGCCAGGAACGCGTCGCTGTAGGCGCCGGCGCCCAGGGTGACGGCGAAGATCTGCTCGCGCACGAGGCCGAGCAGGCGCGACAGCATGGTCAGCGCGCTCACGCGCCGCGCGCCGCGCGCGAGCCGCTCGGCCCCCGCGCCCGCGTCCGCCTCGCCGGCCATCAGGGCTTACCCGGCGGCGCCGCCGCGCCCGACGGCCGTACACCCAGCTCGACGGCGCGATCGCGCAACGGCGACGGCGGGCGACGCTGCAGCTCCTCGAGCAGCGCCTTGTCCTGCGCGCTGCCGCTGGCGGCCAGGCAGTCGAGCATGTCCACCGCGTCTTCGGGGGGCGTCGTCGGCGCCGTCGCCTGCACGCGCGCCGCGGCCAGCGCCTGCTCGCTGGGCGGTTCGATCTTGCCACCCGGACGCGTGCGGCCCTCGGCGCGGCACGCCGCCGCCGTCCCCGCGGTGCTGACCAGACGATCGTTGTCGGCGATGGCGTCGCGGAGCAGCGCCTCGCGGTCGGGCCCCGACGCCGCCACCATCATCGCCGCGCGCCGCACGGCGGGAACGTTGTCACGCGCCAGCGGCGCCAGGTCGGTGCCGCGGCCGCAGGTCGGCGCCGCGGCCGCGACGGCGTCCAGCGCCGCCAGCCGCGTCGCCAGTGCCGCGTCCGCTCGCCAAGCCAGCGCGCGCAGCGACGTACACGCGCGCGCGATCACATCGGCCGGAACATCCCACTCCTCGATCGCGCTGGGCACCGCCCCGTCGAGCAGCGCCCCCAGCGCGCCGGCCGCCGCCGCGGCCCGGGCCCAGTCTGACGTCGCGATCTGTTCGGTCGTCGCGCCGATCAACAACACCCCGCCACGCGCCAGCGGCGCCGCCGCCAGCGCCGCGTCGCCGACCCCGGGCTCGGTGCTGGCGATCGCCTCGGCCAGCCGCACCAGCCCCATGCGATCGGCGACACGCGCCAGCGCGGCGCGATCGCTGCGCTTGTGAGCCTTCACCAGCTCCGACTGCGCGGGCGTCATGCGCCCCGTGCGCGGGTTCGTCCGCCGCGATCGCGACGCCTTCGCCGCCGCGTCCCCGATCGACGCGACATACAACGATCACGACCGCCGCGCACACCCATCCGCGCCATGCGCGGCTGCGCGCGCGGCGGCTGGGTGTGTTTCCCTGCGCGGGGGCGGTCGAGATCACCTACTTCAGGGTTATCACCCCTTTGGCGTAGACGTCTGCTTTTCCTTTGTCGGGCGTGTCGCTGTCGCCGCGGCCGCGCGCGACCGCGATCTCGTAGCGGTGCCCCTTGACGAACCCCATCGCCTCGGTCAACACGAAGTCGCCGAGCGGCAGCTCCTTCTCGCCGCCGGCCACCTTGAGTTCGAACGCGCGCACCTCGCGCGGCTCGCGCGCGTCGGTGACGTCGATCGCCAGCAGCCGCAGGCCGTCGCCGTCCGGCACGCGGTCCAGGAAGGCGTAGAGGTGCATTCGCCAGAAGCCCGCGCTCGCCGCCTCGATGGTGGCGCGCTCGAGGCGACGCAACGCCGCGACCATGACCTCCGGCGATGGGAAGCTGGCCGCGGGCGCGATGACATAATCGCTGACCACGACGCGCCCCCGGAACTGGCGCCACGACGTTTCGTCCGCCCGCGCGCGCGCCGGCCCGAACATCCCCGACCCGACCAGCGTGACGGCCAGCGCCACGCACGCCCACAGTGAACCCCGCCTGCCCATGAAGCCTCCTCCGTACCGCGACTGCTCGCGGTATTCCCCTCGCGCTAAAGGTCGTCCCGGATCCGGTGCTCGTCAAGGCGGTTGACGGTCGAGGCGGGCTCCACGACAGTATGAGGTTCTCACTATTCCAATTTTGTTCGGAGGTCCCATGAGAGCTTTTGCCCCCCTGGCCGCGACGCTGCTGTTTGCCGCCGCGGCCGGATGTGCTTCGCCCACCCCCTCCGACCAGACGGGGAACGCGGGCGGGACCGGCAACACCACCGGCGTGGCGGGCAGCGGTGGTAGCTCGACCGTGGTGATGTGCGGGCCGCAGACGCCGCCCGCGCCGGCAGGGGGCGCGAACTACCCGTTCCCGCAGCACCGGCTGTCGCAGAGCTGCGGCTACCCGACGAACTGCAATGACGCCGACATACAGATGTCGTGGAACACGTACAAGACGCGCCACATCGTCAGCGCCAGCCCCGGACTGCGCGTGCAGCGTCCGTCCGACAACAACGACACCGTGTCCGAAGGCATGGCGTACGGAATGTTGTTCGCGGTCTACATGAACGACAAGCCAACGTTCGACGGTCTTTGGCAACACGCGCAGGCCCGGCGCAACAGCAGGGGCCTGCTGCGTTGGCACTACGACGGCAACGGATCGCCGATCGGTAACGGCGCCGACAACGCCGCCACCGACGCCGACGAGGACGCCGCGTTCGCGCTGATCATGGCGGACAAGCAATGGGGCAATTACCTCGCCGCCGCCAACACACACCTGACGTCGATGATGAACAGCATGGTCGCCGGCGACAACACGCTGCGGCCCGACGACGTCAACAGCGGCGACGTCAACCCTTCGTACTTCGCGCCCGCCTACTACCGCGTCTTCGCGCAGGCGTCGGGGAACGCTCGTTGGATGCAGGTGCTCGATCGCTCTTACACGTTGCTGGAGCTGTGCGCGCACGACACGACCGGCCTGGTCCCCGACTGGTGCACGACCGGCGGCGGCGCGGCTCGCAGCTCGCGCTACGGCTACGACGCGGCGCGGACGCCGTGGCGGATCGCGCAGGACGCTTGCTGGTACAACGAAGCGCGCGCCAAGGCTTACCTCGGGCGCGTGGCGGCGTTCTTCAAGGGCGTCGGGCCGAGCGCGATCAAGGACGGCTACAACCTGGACGGAACCAATCCCGAGCATGTACGTGTCGTCTGCGTTCGAAGGTCCGGCGGGCAACGCGGCGATGGCGGCCAGCGGCGACTACGCCGAGTTCATGCGCCAGATCTACGGTCGGGTGGCGTCGGTGACGAAGGCCGGCACGTCGAGCGCGTACAACTACTACAACGCGTCGGTCGGCCTGCTGTCGCTCATGCTGATGAGCGGCAACATGGCCAACTTCTCCGCTCTTTGACCGCCTGCGTCGAGTATTGAACCGGAAGGCCATTCGCGCTAGAAACGGGGTCTAGCTTGCGGACTATTCGTGCTCGCCTCACGAGCACTCCTACGCACTCTTAGACGAAAGGCCGTGGTCATGAACCGGACGTTTGCTGTTGTCTTCTGGAGCCTCCTATCGCTGGGCACCGTCTCCGTGGCCTGCGCGCCCGGGGAGACCGTCACGGGGCCGCTGGGGGGGACGGGCACCGGCAATACCACCGGTCAGGGCAACACGACGGGCGCCGGCAATACCACGGGCGCCGGCAACACGACGGGCGTCGGCAACAACGCCGGCCAGGGCAACACCACCGGCGCCGCCGGGCGCGGCGGCACGACCGGCACCGGCAACGTCACGGGTGCCGCGGGCCGTGGTGGGACCACCGGCACCGGCAACGTCACCGGCGCAGGCAACGTCACGGGCGCAGGCAATGTCACGGGCGCGGCGGGCGTCACCGGCGCGGGCAACACCACCGGCGCCGCCGGCATGACGGGCACGACCGCGTGCGGGGCAGCCTTCGCCGCCCTCAGCGACGGGTTCGTAACGGTGCCGGCCGCGGGAGGTGCCTGTTGGAAAGGTTACGCGTTCGCAGGCGGCGACACGGGCAGCACGATCACGCCCGCAACCTTCGGGACGTGCGGCTCGCCGTGCAGTCTCACGATGACTGGCACCGTCGGGGCCGCGACCATGGCGAACGCCTACGCCGGGGTTGCCTACCTCGGCTTCAACATCGGCCAGGAATCGGGGTCGACGTCGACAGGGCTGGTCGCGCCAACGGGCACGAGCCTGACGGTTACATTCACCGCTAGCACAGGTGGGCTGCCGCTTCGGCTTCAACTCAGCGCCGGCGCCAGCTTCTGGTGTTACACGATCACGGGGACGAGCCCGGTCACGGTCCCGTACGCAATGCTAAACTCGGCGTGTTGGGACAACAGCGGTACCGCTTACGCAAAGCAACCCATCAACAACGTGCAGCTGGTTGTTCCTGGCGGCGCAGCGGCGACGCCCAGCGTGAGTGTGACGCTGACGAGCGTCAAGGAGAACTGAAAAGCCTGCGCGTCTTGATGACCTAGCCCGCTATTAGCTCGAGACTTTTTATGTCCTGCCTTAGTGCTCGTTCAATGAGATCGTTCATCGTTGCAGCCTCTTTCGGCGTGTTAGCCGTGGTGGGCTGCCAGAACCCGGACGAGTTCTATCGTTTCGGCACGTCCGGGAGCGCCGGCAGCGGCCCGACCGGCGTCGCCGGCGACACCGGCGCGGGTGGTGATCCGGCGGGCGGTGCGGGGACGGGCGGTGGCCCGGTGGGCACGGCCGGGACGACCGGCGCCGCGGGCACCACCGGGGTCGCCGGTACCGGCGCGGCGGGCACTACCGGCGCCGCGGGCAGCGGCCCGGCCGGCACGACAGGAATGGCCGGCAGTGGCCCGGCTGGCGCGGGTGGACGCGGCGGCACGGGCCCGGCTGGCGCCGGCGGGCGCGGCGGCGCCGCGGGCACAGGCCCGGCTGGCGCCGGCGGACGCGGCGGCACGGCGGGCGGAGCTGGCGGACGTGCCGGCGGGGCGGGTGGAGCGGCTGGACGCGCCGGCAGCGGCGCCGGCGGCACGGCCGGCCGCGGCACCGACAAAATCCAGGTCGTCGCCAAGTGTGGTCAGGATGCGGCGTCGACCAGCGCGATCTCGGTGACGATCAAGATCTACAACCTCGAACCGTCCGACAAGCAGTGGAATGACATCAAGGTTCGTTACTACTTCACCAGCGACGGCATGGCGCCAATCGTGGAGTTCGACTACCTGGCGAACACCGTGTGGAGCATGGACAAGTCGAACGTCATCGTCACCCCCACGGGCTCCTACGTCGAGATCGGCTTCAAGGCGACCGCCGGCACGTTGTTCGCCTTCGATAACATCGCGGGCAGCGGCGACATGCAGATGCGCATCCACCCGGCGGACTACCATTCGACCTGGAACCCGAGTCAGGCAGACGACCACTTCATTCATGGCGTGCCCGGGATCGACGTTCATGCCACGCATGGGAATCGCCGGCTTTTACATGGGCCAGCTCGCGTGGGGAACGACTCCTTAGAGGCTACGCAAGCCCGTAGCCCGTAGCCCGACCAGACGATTTCGGGTTAGGGTTCCGCCGCCGGCACGATGCCGGCTTCCCCCTTCAGCCCGAGGTCTCGACATGAATTATCGCGCCCTGGCGCCCTGCGCCTTGCTGGTCTGTTCGTTTGCGTGTGCGTCACCACCGCCGGCAGCACCGCCTCCTGTGGCACCAGCGGCGGCACAGCCCGCCGTGCCGGGAGCGCCGCCCGCGGCTGCTGCCGACGTCGGCACGGCCGCGGACTGGAACGCGCCGCCGACCAACGGGTCCCCGGGTGTAGATGTGCCCAAGCTGTCGGGCAACGAGCTGCTCGGCAACACCGACTTCGCCGCCAAGACGTACTTGCCGTGGACGACATCGTTCACGCCGCCCGGCGACGGCAAGGCCTTCCTGAAGGACGGCCAGTTCTGCGTCACGGTCACCAACAAGGGGAAGGACCCGTGGGACGCGCAGGCGCGCCACCGCGAGATGGTGATCCAGAAGGGCCACGTCTATTCGATCAAGTACACGGCGCACGCGACCAAGCCGGTGCAGATGAAGACGAAGGTCGGCATGTCGGGGCCGCCGCACAAGGAATACTGGGCCGACACGGTCGAACTGACGACGCGCCCGCAGGCGTTCGTGGGCGTGTTCTCGATGGAGGAGGACGACGACGCCACAGCGGAGCTGGCGTTTCACTTCGGCGGCGCCATGGCGGGCGAAACCCAGGCGCCTTACACGGTCTGCTTCGACGACATCCACCTCGACGACCCGAAGTTCGTGAAGGCGAAGAGGACCGACGACGCGCCCGTCCCCAACGTGCTGGTCAACCAGGTCGGCTATCTGCCGGCGATGCCCAAGCTGGCGACGATCAAGAGCGCGTCGAAGACGCCGCTCAAGTGGGAGCTGCTCAAGCAGGGTGGCGCTGTCGCCGCGTCGGGCGACGACCAAGCCGGTGGGCCTGGACGCCGCCTCGGGTGAGGAAGTCCACATCGCCGATTTCTCGTCGGTGACGGCGCCCGGCAAGGGCTACACCTTGAAGGTCGGCGCTGACACCAGCCATCCGTTCGACATCGCCGCCGACACGTACCGCAAGCTGAAGTACGACGCGCTGGCGATCTTCTATCACCAGCGCAGCGGCATCGACATCGTGATGCCGTACGCCGGCGGCAAGCAGTGGACGCGTCCGGCCGGGCACGTGAACGTGAAGGCCAACGATCCGGTCAAGGCTTCGCCCAACACCGGGGACAAGGCCGTGCCGTGCCTGAAGGACTCGGGGTGCGACTACAAGCTGGACGTCACGCGCGGCTGGTACGACGCGGGCGATCACGGCAAATACGTCGTCAACGGCGGCATCTCGGCGTGGACGATGCTGAACCAGTACGAGCGCGCGGTGGCGCGTGGCACGGCGGCGCCGTTCGGCGACGGCAAGCTCGCCATCCCGGAGAAGAAGAACAAGACGCCCGACATCCTGGACGAGGCGCGCTGGCAGATGGAGTTCATGCTCAAGATGCAGGTCCCCGACGGCCAGCCGAAGGCGGGGATGGTGCACCACAAGATCCACGACCTGGCGTGGACAGCGATGGGGACGCGTCCCGACGAGGACCCGCAGCCGCGCTTCCTGTGGCCGCCGACCACGGCGGCGACGCTGAACCTGGCGGCGACGGCGGCGCAGTGCGCGCGCGTGTGGGCGAAGCTGGACAAGGCGTTTTCGGCCAAGTGCCTGGCGGCGGCCGAGAAGGCGTGGACGGCGGCGCTCGCCAACCCGGCGCTGCTCGCGGGCACGGCCGCGATCGGCGGCGGGCCCTATGACGACAAGGAGCTGTCCGACGAGTTCTACTGGGCGGCGGCCGAGCTGTACGTCACGACCAAGAAGGACGCCTACAAGGCGGCGATCGAGAAGTCGCCGCACTACAAGAAGGTGCCGATCTTCGACGGCGACGATCAGCTGCCGACGTCGATGGGCTGGAACTTGGTCGGCGCGCTGGGGACGATCTCGCTGGCGGTGGTGCCCAACGGGCTGCCGCAGAAGGACGTCGACGACAGCAAGGCGGCGATCCGCGCGGCCGCCGACAGCTTCGCCGCGATCGTCGACGGCCAGGGTTACCGGCTGCCGTTCAAGCCCAGCAAGAAGGGCCAGTACCCGTGGGGCTCGAACTCGTTCATCCTCAACAACGCGATCATCCTGGGCCTGGCGCACGATCAGACGGGCGACGCGAAGTACCTCAACGCCGCCGCCGAGGGGATGAACTACATCCTGGGGCGCAACCCGCTCGACAAGTCGTACATCACCGGCTACGGCGAGCGGCCGCTGGAGAACCCGCACCACCGCTTCTGGGCGCACCAGGCGAACGCCAAGTTCCCGTCGGCGCCTCCGGGCGTCGTGTCGGGCGGACCGAACTCCGGCCTGCAGGACCCGTACGTTCAGGCGGCCGGGCTGGCGGGGTGCGCGCCACAGAAGTGCTTCATCGACAACATCGAAGCGTGGTCGGCCAACGAGATGGCGATCAACTGGAACACGCCGCTCGCCTGGGTGGCGGCGTTCCTCGACGAGAAGGCGAGCGGCGCGGGCAAGAAGCCGGCGGCGAAGAAGTAAGTTCCCGTCAGGTCTCCTCTCCCCGCTCGGCGGGGAGAGGGACCCGACCTACTGCTGCCCCTCGCTAGCGCCTAGACCTCGCACTCGACGATCACCGTCGCGCCAGGCGCCGCGTACGGGATCAGGTCGCCGGCGACGGGCTTGCCGTCGACGGTGAGCTTGGGCGCACCGCCCTTGCCGCTGTTCTTGACGTGGATGCGGTACTCGGCGCCGCGGCACTTGCGCGTGACCGTGAACTTGCTGACCTCGCCGCCCATGCACGGGTGAATGCGCAGCCCGTCGAAGTCGGGGCGCACGCCCAGCAGGTAGTGCGAGATGGCCACGAAGTTCCACGCCGCCGTGCCGGTGAGCCACGAGTTCTTCGCCTCGCCGTGACGGGCGGCGTCTTTGCCCGCGATCATCTGCGCGTAGACGTACGGCTCCAGGCGGTGGACCTCGCTCTGCTCCTCGAGGTACGCGGGCGCGATCTTCTTCCAGTACTCGAACGCGCGGTCGCCGCGGCCGATGACGGTCTCGGCGATGATCACCCACGGGTTGTTGTGGCAGAAGATGCCCGCGTTCTCCTTGTAGCCGGGCGGGTACGACGAGATCTCGCCCAGCTCGACGTGGTACTCGCTGTACGGCGGGTTGTTCAGCACGATGCCGTATTTGGTGTCGAGCCGCTCCTTCACCGAATCCAGCGCCTTCTTGGCCTGGCCGCCCTCGACGCCGATGCCGGCCATGACGCAGAAGCCCTGCGGCTCGATGAAGATCTGCGACTCCTTGTTCTCCTTGCTGCCCACCTTGTTGCCGAAGAAGTCGTAGGCGCGCAGGAACCACTCGCCGTCCCAGCCGTGCTTGAGCACGACGTCGGTCATCTTCGCCGCCTCGCCGCGCGCCGCCTTCGCCTCGGCCGCCTCGCCGCGCTTGTCGGCCAGGTACGCGTAGTCGGGCGCCACGCCCACGAACATGCCGGCGATGAACACCGACTCCGCGGTCCGCCCCGTGCGGTTGCCGGTGGTCTGGAACGATTCGTCCGGCGTCTCGGAGAAGCAGTTCAGGTTCAGGCAGTCGTTCCAGTCGGCGCGGCCGATCAGCGGCAGCCCGTGCGGGCCCAGGTTGTTGAGCACGTGGTGGAACGATCGCTTGAGGTGCTCGAACAGCGGCACCGCCGTCTTCGGGTCGTTGTCGAACGGCACCTGTTCGTCGAGGATCTTGTAGTCGCCGGTCTCGCGGATGTAGGCGGCGACGCCGAAGATCAGCCACAGCGGATCGTCGTTGAAGCCGCTGCCGACGTCGTTGTTGCCGCGCTTGGTGAGCGGCTGGTACTGGTGGTACGCGCTGCCGTCGGGGAACTGCGTCGACGCGATGTCGATGATGCGCTCGCGCGCGCGCTCCGGGACCAGGTGCACGAAGCCGAGCAGGTCCTGGTTCGAATCGCGGAAGCCCATGCCGCGGCCGATGCCGGTCTCGAAGTACGACGCCGAGCGCGACATGTTGAACGTCACCATGCACTGGTACGGGTTCCAGATGTTGACCATGCGGTTCAGCTTCTCGTCGGACGATTCGATCGAATAGTTCGACAGCAGCTTCGACCAGTGGTCGGCGAGCGACTTCATCGCCGCGTCGACCTGCTCCGGCTTGGAGAACTTGGCGATCAGGTCGTGCGCCGGCTTCTTGTTGATCGATGCCCGGCTTCTCCCACTTCTCCTCGCGCGGCACCTCGACGTAGCCGAGCATGAACACGAACGTCTTCTCCTCGCCCGCGGCGAGCTGGACGTCCAGGCCGTGCGACGCGACCGGCTGCCAGCCGCTGGCGACCGAGTTCGACGACTCGCCCTTGGCCGGCACCTGCGGCTCGCTCCATTCGTTGTACAGGCCGAGGAACGTCTCGCGGTCGGTGTCGAAGCCGGCGACGTCCGCGTTGACGTTGTAGAACGCGTAGTGGTCACGCCGCTCGCGGTACTCGGTCTTGTGGTACAGCGTCGAGCCGTTGCGCTCGATCTCGACCTCGCCGGTCGAGAAGTTGCGCTGGTAGTTGGTCATGTCGTCGTACGCGTTCCACAGGCACAACTCGATGAACGAGAACACCTTCAGGCTCTTCGGCCCCGACGTCGTGTTCTTGATCGTCAGCTGATGAATCTCCGCCGTGTGCCCTGTCGGCACCAGCATCAGCAGCGACGCGCGCACGCCCTTGCGCTCGCCGGTGATGCGCGTGTAGCCCAGGCCGTGGCGGCACTCGAACGCGTCCAGCGCCGTGTTGGTCGGCGCGTAGCTCGGGTTCCACACCTCGCCGCCGTCGTTGATGTAGAAGTAGCGGCCGCCGACGTCCGTCGGCACGTTGTTGTAGCGGTAGCGCATCAGGCGCCGCAGCCGCGCGTCGCGATAGAAGCAATAGCCACCCGCCCGGTGCGAGACGAGCGCGAAGAAGTTTTCCGACCCGAGGTAGTTGATCCACGGGTAGGGGGTCTTCGGCGTGGTGATCACGTACTCGCGGTTCTTGTCGTCGAAATAGCCAAAACGCATTTAAGGCTCCCTCATGTCTGTCGTTTCTGTTTCTGCGCTCGCGAAGAGTGGGCACGACCGCTGCCCTTGCGGGCGGCACCGTCGTCGGCCTTGCCGGGGTCAGAGGCTACCGCCGCAGGGGCGGCCTTGTCGTCCGGAAACAGCCAGCCAGAGCTGGCGTTGGCGATGGCGGCCTGCGCCCAGAAGCGGTGGTACCTGAACACCGGCGGGTTGTGGATGTCATTCCACAGCGCCGCGAAACGATCGACGTACGGGTTGCCCGACTTTCGCTCGTAGGCGACGAACGTGGCCTGGATCGGCGCGGGCGCAGCAGCCGCCGCCGCGGGCGCAGCCGCCGCCGCGGTACCGGTCTCCTCGAGAACGATCGGAGCCGATAGCGTGGCCGGCGTCGTGGCGCCGCCGCCACCGCCCGATGAGACACATGCCGGTCCAAAAATGGCGACGGCGATCGCAGCGTGGGCTGCGACCGCCGTGGTGCTGCGCCGGCGGCTCATACGCGCGCTACGCGGTCTCTACTGGCAAACGAACTTGATGTCGTCGATGTAGATGTCGAAGTTCGCCGACGGGACGTTGACCTGGAACTGGATGCCGAAGATCTTCGACGGCGTGATGTGCGGCTTGCGTGGGTTACCCCAGCCCGGCATCTGCTTCATCGACTTCCACGGGAAGATGTACTGCTTCCACTCCGTGGTCAGCGTCAGATCGCCGCCGAAGTCATTGAAGCACTCCGTGCACGCGCCGCCGTCCGGGTCGGTGTTCGCGTCGGGCACCTTGAGCCGCACCTTCGGCGTCGAGTTCTCGCCCTTCTTCGCCCAGAACGAGATGCCCGCGTACTTCGACGCGTCGTAGGGCGCCTTCGGGTCGACGAAGTTCATCCCCATGCCGCCGAACAGCGGCGCGCCAGTGCCAATCTTGCCGTGGAAGCGCGCCGCGAACTGCGAGCTCTTGCCACCCTCGCTCATCGCGAACGTGCCGCCGTCCTCGCCGGCGACCGGCTCGATGGTCGTGCCCTTCTTGTCGCGGAACGTGTACCAGTAACCGCCGCGGTTCCCCTCCGGCATGTTCTGGTTGTTGCCGTCCTCGCCGTCGTCGAGCATGCCTTCCTGCCCGCACTCCTTGAGGCCGGTGGCGCCGATGGGCGCGCCCGGCGTCGCGGGGCCCGACGGCGCAACGGCCGCGGCCACGGGCGCCGGTGCCGCTTCAGCGCCAGCAGCCGGCGTGGCCACCGTGCCGCCGCCGATCGAAGCCGCCGATCCGGGCGCCGCGCCCGGCAACGACCCAGGCGGCGGTTTCAGACAACCGCCCACGGCCAGCGCCAGCGTCAAGGTTACCGATGTGCACAACGTCGTCTTCATAGTCATCGTCCTCATTGAGTTAGAACCAGATGATCGCTGCGACCTGGAAGGCGTTCCTGTCGCCGGTCGGGAACATGCCGCCGCCGACCTGCTGGTTGTACGGGAACATCCCCTGGCCCGCCGCCGGCGTCTCGTACCAGTAGCGCGAGTACTGGAACAGGATCTGCTCGTGGGTGACGAACGCCGTTCGCAGGATCAGCCGCGGCGAGAACACGAAGAAGTCCAGATCGCCGTTGTCCAGGTTCGGCATGACACGGTCGGCGCGGAAGCCGACGCCCATGAAGTCGAGCGGCAGGTAGGTCAGGTCGGCGCCGAACTTGAGCTTGTCCAGCGTCGGCGACGCGACGTTCAGCGGACGATCGACGTGGTTGTACATACCGAACACCGACGCGATCAGGTCGGGGCCCTGCCCCCAGAACGGCGCCGGGTGATAGAACAGCTGGCCGAAGCTGAACACGTACTGGAACAGCACGGTGTCGACCTTGCCTTGCACCGGGTCGATGGCGCCCGGCGTGCCGAAGTAGTTGTCGTGCAGCTGCCAGCCGCCGAACGAGTGGATGACCTCGATCGCATCGGGCAGGTACAGCGCGTTGCGCGCGTCGAGCCGCGAGACGCCGATGTAGCCGTCGCCGAGCACGCCGCCCAGCAGCTTGGCGTCGAAGCCGTAGGTCTGGATACGCGGCTTGCCGAGCGGGTCGTTGCTGGCGCGGCCGCACGCCATGAGCCCCATCGGCGGGCAGGCAGTGTTGAACGGTGATTGCGTGAACGCTGTCGACCGCTCGTTGTCGTTCGAGAACACATTGATGAAGTGGGCACCCAAGATGAGCTGGCGCTTCCACACGGCGCCGATGTGCCCGTGCAGCAGGAAGCCCGACTCCTGCGGCCGCGGGCCCGGGTACGGCTCCCACATCGGCAGTTGCGTGCGCGCGTTGGCCGGACCCGGCGCGCCGTAGTACGGAATCGGCTCCAGCTTGGCGCCGCCGCCGGCTTCGATCTGAAAGGTCCAGTCATCGGTGGCGTCCCAGGCGACGTTGGCGGTCAGGCCAGCGACGTGCGTGCGGCCGAACAGATACGTCTCATATTTGCCGGCGTCGTAGCGCCCCGCGGCGCCGTAGCGGTTGGTGAAGCCGCCCACGATCAGCGACAGGTGCAGATCCTCGCGGCCCAGCAGCTCCGGCCACAGCAGCTGGATGAACGCCTGGTTGATGCCCAGGTTCGACTCGAGCCGGCGGTAGCCCGGGTCGGTCAGGTTGTACGACGCGATCTGGACCTGCGCCTTGACGCGATCGTTGCCGTACTTGAAGTTGAGCTCGGTCCACGGCGCGACGAGGCTGTTCGTGTAGCGCCAGTCGATGTAGTTCGCGTCCGGCACCATCGGCGGCGTGCGCAGCTGCGTGCCCGAATCGATGGGCGCTCCCATCGCGTTCGTCTCTGTCGTGACCGCCGGGCCCCACGACATCCGCATCGGCGCGCGGAAGTAGCCCGTGACCTCGAACTTCCACTCGGCGCTCGGCTCGGGCGCGACCACCGGCGGCGGCTCCGCGGGCGACGCGACGCGCCCGCCGGTCTGCGGCGTGTCCGGCGCCAGCGACAGTCCGGGGCTCGGGCCCCCCTTCTTCTTTTCGGGCGCCGGCGCCGGCGGTGCGGCGGGCGGCGGCGGCTCCACGATCGGCGGCGCCGCGGCGGCCGGCGGCGGCGAAGCGGGCGGCGCGGCGGTTGCCGGCGCGGCAGCCGGCGGCGGCGTCTGCGCGAACACCCGCGACGACGACAGCGGCAGAACGACGAACAGGCTCGACACAATCAAGGAGCGCTTGATGGTTCGCATCATTCCTTGGACCTTCACGTGGGGGGTTTAGTGGACAGTTAGGAGTCCCCCATAACACGAGCAGGACTCGTTTTGAAACGGTGCTGCTGCGAGCGGTCTGTTTACTACATGACGTCGGGTATCTGGAAGATATCCCAGGCCGGCGTGTGGTTGCTCTGGTTGTCCGGCTGGTTCCAGATGTGGATCGCGGGGTAGTTCGCGACCGTCAAGATCTCGTCGGTGGTGACCGCCGTCAGATACAGCTGCGCGATCGGCCCGCCGGTCGGATAGGTCTTGCCCTCGCGCCACGACGAGAAGATGACCCAATAGAAAGTCCGGCTGCCCGAGGTCTCGACCTGCGGCGACCACTTGGGCCAGCTGTTGTTGATGCCCGGGCTGGGCTTCACGCCGGGGCACATGGGTGGATCATTCGCCGCGAAGCGCACCTTGTTGCCGCCGTTGGCGTTGATGACGAAGATCTCCGTCTGCGGCTGCGCGTACATGCCGTCCGGATCTTCGGTGTCCGTTCTGTCGAGCTTGGGGTGCGAGCGCGACGCCGTGATCGCGTCCAGCTCGTTATAGGCGATCAGCTTGTCGTCGCCCGAATAGGTGCCGTAGTACTGCGCGCGGCTGGCGAGCGAGCCGTCGCCCGGCACCGGCGTGGCGACCTGCGGCCCCGTCTTCGAATACGGCACCGTGTACAGGTGCGCGGTGCCGCTGCCCAGCCGGCCCGACTTGCCGACGTTGGTCATCGTGAACAGCACCTTCGTACCGTCGTGGCTCCACGACGGCGCCGCCGCGTATTGCCCGGTCGCGGGCGCGTAGATCCAGTCCCACGCCGTCCCCTTGAGCCCGGCGGCGTCATTCGCCGCCGTCGTGGCCTCCAGATTGAACCACGCGAGGCCCGGCTGCTGATCCTTGTCGTTGCCGGCGCCATTGGCACACGGCACGCCGCCGCACGAGCCGAGCGGCGCCACCATCGTGTAGTCGCCCGACGTCCAGTGCGCCTTGGAGAACGTCGTGATGCCGACCCACGGCAGCCGGATCGCGCGGTAGCCGCCCGCACCCAGGAACGGCGGCGCCATGCCCACCGTCGCCGCCGTGCCGGACGCGAGCGCCGCGCCCCACGGATAGAAGTCGTTGAAGGCGATGAACGACCCGTCAGGCGTCGACGTGTGGCAGCCGATGCACCTCACCGGCCGTTCGTTCAGCCCCTGATCGACGGTGCGCAGCGCCACCAGCGGCGGCGTCAGCACATCGACCACGCCCTCGTCACCGACCGAGAAGCCCTTGAGAATGGTTTCGGTGCCGGTCGGCTGGCCGTTGAAGTACGTCGTCCCCGACGTCGACCAGTAGACCATCTTGCCGCTCGCGCCGACGGGCGCGATGCTGAAGTGGGTCGCGACGCCGATCGTGACGTTGCCGCCAGTCGCCGCGGCGCCGCGCACGGTCACGGTGATCGGCATGTCGCGCGTGTGCAGGGTCAGCGCCTGCCACATCGGCTTGGGCATCGTCCACGTCGTGTTGCTGGTGTAGACGACCAGGTCGTTGGCCTGGTTGGGAGCGTGCAGCCGGATCTCGTACAGCCCCTGGCCGGCCGTGAAGCGGATGCGCGGGCGCAGCCAGTTGTTGGGGAACAGCGAGTTCTCCTGCGGCTCGAGGATGCACGGCCCGCCGGCCGCGCCCTGCCCCGGCGTGCCGAAGATCTGCCCCGCGTTGCCGGGGACGGTGCCGTCCATGATCGGGGTGGCCGGGAAATCGGTGCACATCCCCTGGCACGGGTTGATCTGCGGTCCGGTGTTGCCGAAGCCGCCGAGCCCGGTCGTGTTGCCGGAGCCGGTGCTGCCGCCGCTGCCGCTGGGCGTGGCGCCTTCTTTCACCCCCGCGCAGGCGAACGCCGCCAGGCCGGCGAGACAACACGCGAGGACCAAGGGACGAGCATGGTTCTTCATCGGCATTTCCCCGGGGCAAAAGCAACGCGCCCGGCGAGCTGCGAGGCAGGCCGGGCGCGGCGGTTCATGGTGCTGCGGCGGGCGGCTTACCGGATGATGTAGACGTCGTCGATCCAGAAGTCGTACGGCTGATCCAGCTCGCTACCCTGATTCTGGATCTGGATGCCGGTCACGTCGGCCGAATTCCACGGCATGACTGCACCCCAGGTCTCCTGCATGAACTTGGCGGTGTCGGCGAACAGCACTGTGATCTGTATCCAGTTGCCGGCGGGGGGGAGATTGAACACCTGGCCCCACGAGTTGCTGCACTTGTTCATGCCGACCACCGCCTCGTCGCAGAACGGCGGCGACGTGGCCGCGGGGCAGCCCGGTACCGGGCATGCGTCTGCCTTTTTCGTCTCGGCGCGCATGTTCACCTTCACACGCAGCTTGCCGTCGCCGTCCGGATTGGTCGCGGCCCAGAAGGTGATGCCCTTCGCCCCGGTGAGGTCGTAGTTCACCTTGACACCCTCGTAGCTGCCGCCATCGGGCGCCGCGGGCTGGGCGATGTCGGCGCCAATGCCGGCGCCCCACACCGTGCAACCGTCCCACTTCGCGTGCAGCGCCATGCCGCCGCCGAAGGGCGACGGGCCAGGCGTCGCCGGTGGCGTCTCGGGGATGTAGGCTACGCCCTTGGCCGGCATCGTCACGCAGGTCGGGGACTCGTCGCTGTACGTGAACCAGTAGCCGTTGCGCGGTGGCGTGCCGGCGTTGACGATCGTCGCCGCGGCGACGTCCTCGAAGTCACTGAGCTTGTCGTCGGGGAGGGGAGCGGCCCCACCGCCACCGCCGCCGCCGGCGCCGGTCGTGTTGCCCGTGCTGCTGCTGCCCCCGCAGCCGCCGCCGAGCGGGCCTGAAAGCACCATCAAGGCAGGCGCTGAAAGCAGTAGAGAAATAAAAGAGAAGTGACGCGTTTTCATGGCCTAAAGCCCTTTCGTCGGTAGGTTAGTGCACGAGCGCCCGACACCAACGGAGCCAAAACGCCCGTTTGTAGAACTCGGGTCGCCTACACACAACCACAGCGATTTCGCCGAGTCAAGCGGACCCTGAGCCGGTCCGCGCCGCTCGCGGCACTGTAGAACGTCAGCGCGACTCGCGTTTCAATTCCGGGAACAGCGTCGCCATCAGGTCGGCCAGCTCGGTGCGGCCGGCGGTGAAGCGGCCGGCCAGATCGCGGGCGAATTCCCGGGCGCTCTGGTAACGCTTGTCGGCGTCCAGCGTCAGCGCCTTGCGGAGCACGTCACCGGCGGCCGGGGGCAGGTCGCCGAGCTGGTTGAACTCGGCGCTGTCGGGACCGATGGCCGCCCTCACCAGCCGGTTGAACATGGTCTCGTCGCGGTACAGGAACTGCGCCGTCAGACAGTAGTAAAGCACCACCGCCGCCGAGAACAGGTCGGAGCGCGAATCGACCACCTCGCCGCGCGCCTGCTCGGGGGACATGAAGCTCACGTTCCCCTTGATGAGACCGGCCTCCGTCCGGCTCATGCGCCCTTCCGCCTTGGCGATGCCGAAGTCCGACAGCTTCACCTCGCCCGACAGCGACACCAGGATGTTGCCCGGCGAGATGTCGCGGTGGACGATGCCCATGCTCTTGCCCGCCTGATCGGTGCGCGCGTGCGCGTAGGCCAGCGCCTCCAGCACCTCGTGCAGGATGTAGAAGGCGACCTGCGTCGGCAGTGAACGCCCGAACTTCTCCACGTGCCGGCGCACCAGGCGTTCCAGGTCGCGCCCGTGGATGTGTTCGAGCGCCAGGAAGTACTCCTCGCCGGCGCGCCCGAAGTCGAACACCGGGACGATGTTCGAGTGCACGAGCACCGACTGCAGCCGTCCCTCGTCGATGAACTGGTTGACGGCGTCGCGGCTGCGAGCCAGGTGCGGGTGCATGCGCTTGACGACGAAGTTGCGCACGAAGCCTTCAGGACCGTGAGCGGCGGCGACGAAGATCTCCGCCATGCCGCCTTCGCCGATGCGTTCGAGCAATCGGTAGCGTCCCAGCGTCATGCCCGGGCCGGCGGGGGGACGTTCCAGGGTCGGGGCTACCTCCGCAACCGTGGCCGCGGCTGCTCCAGCCACGGCCGCGGGCGCGGCTGCTCCCGGACCTTTCGGCGCGGCGAACTCGGCGCTGGGGGGACGCCGGCGTGCGCCGCTTCCGGTCGAGCGCGCGACGACGGGCGTGCCGTCGTTACCGGCCTGCGCTCGGCCGCGCGTCCGCGACGCGAGCCGCAGCACGAGCCCCGCGAGACCGAGCAGCGCCCCGGCGCCCGCGATGAAGATTCCTAGCTGCGATCCGGCGGGCGGCGAGGTCTCTGGCATGAGGCCGAGCAGCCACAGGCCGCGGTCCAGCGGCAGCGCCACGGCGGATTGACCGTCGTCCAGACGGATGACGCCGCCCTGGCCCGCCGCCTGGCCTTCGCGGCCGACGAGCCGCGCCAGGGTGGGATGCGCGGCTTCGGGCCCGGCGGCGGCCAGCAGTTGCTTGCCGTCGGACAGCGCGGTGGCGACGCCCGCGGTGTCGGCGATCCCCTGCAGCGCCGGACGCTCGAGCACCGCGCCCAGCACGACGACGGCCCTCGAATCGACGCGCTTGCCCTTGGGGACACGCGCCGCGGCCAGCAGGAACGGGCGGCCGCCGAGCGCCACCGTCCCCGAGGCGGCGCCCGCCTCACGCGCCTGCTGCACCACCGGCGTCGTGCTGACGGCCGCCTCGTTCGGACCGAGCAGCGCCAGCGCGCCCGACGACGTGATCACGCCGGACACCGGGAACTCGGCGCGATACGGCGCCCACCAGTCTTCGTTGTGCAGCAGGTCCTCGAACGTGTGCGGATCGGCGTCGAGGTCGAGGCCAGAGACAATCTCCGACAGCCTGGCTGCCGTCGCCGCCTTCGGCTCGAGAGCGCGCGCGGCGGCGGCCAGCGCCTGCTCGAGACGCCCGCGCAGCGCCGCCGCAGCCGGCAGCGGATCCTCGCGGCCGCCGCTGGCGAGGTACGTGCGCGCGACGACGCCGGTGGCGACCAGCAGCAGCCCGACGACCACCAGCAGCGCGCCAGCGATCGCGCGCGCCGACGCGTCTTCGGCGCGCGGCGAGCTGCGCTTGTCACTCATCGTAAGAGCCGTAGGCCTGGCCGCGCTTGTTCATGTGCGGGCGCAGCGATGCCGCCTCGGACATGAACGACACCGTGCCGCCCTTCGCCGTCACCTCGACCTGCTGCGACGTCGGCTTCAGCATCGGGCTCCACAGGACGATCTTGCGCGTGCCGACGGGAATGCCCGTCAGCTGAAACGAGCCGTCGGCCGCCACGCGCGTCCAGTGGCTGTTGGGCACGACCAGGACGTCGGCGCGCATCTTCGAGTGGATGTTGCAGAAGATCTCGACCGGGCCGGGCTTGAGCAGGACCACCGGCGGCGACGTCTCGCCGCCCTTGACCGATCCCAGATCGAACGCGTTGCCGGCGGCCGTCGAGAACACGTTGTGGATGACGGTGTCCTGGTTCGGGAACAGCAGCTTGGTGCCGATGGGAACCACCGAGACGCGTGGCGCGAACTGCTTGTCGCGCTGGCGGATCTGCACGCTGTGGCCGCGCGCGCTGGAGCGCATGCCGTCCAGGTAGACGTACGCTTCGCCGACGGGCTGACCGCTGGCGGTGCGCACCTTGCCGGTGACGGTCGCCGATTCGCGCGCGCCAGGGGCGCCAGCGCTGTCCTTGTCGGTCTTGCCTGCGGCAGACGTGGGGGACGGCGGCGGCAGCGGCGGCGCGAGCAGCGCCGCAGGATCTCCAGGCGGCGTGCCGCCGGTCTGCAGGTACTTGAGCACGACGTCGTAGCGTTGCTGCTCCGCCTGCATCAGCTGCAGGATGAGTTGCCGCTGCGCGGCCAGCTCCTGCTTGAGACGATCGATCTCGCCCTGCAAGCGCGCGACGTCGGCGGGCGTGGCGGCAGTGGCGGCGGCCGGCGCGGGCGCGTCCGCCGGCAGCGCGGCGACGCGCGCAGGCGACAGCGCCAACGACGCGGCGCACACGAATCCCACTATCCCCGCGAAGCTGATCCTCGCCATCGGAATGCGTCCGCATTCTTCCACGGCCGGTCCTCGTTCAAAAGCCCATGACCAGGCTGCTGGTCAAAATGTCGTTGGCTATCTTCGGAATACCACCGTATTCGCCGTTGTGTAGGTACTCCGCCTTCACGACCGCGCGCGGGGTCAGCACCCAGCGCAGCCCGAACGTCGCGCGCCACGATTTCGTCAGGTACGCGCGCTGATCGCTCAGCCATACGAACGCGTCGCGATACTCGCCGCGGCCGAGCATGCCGAACGACGGCGTCCACATCACGTCGACCTCCAGGTAGCCGCCACCCTTCAGATCCAGGCCGTACGCGCCCTGCGCCGCCTGCCCCGCCGACCGGCCCTTCAACCACTGTCCCTTCACGTCGACCCGCCCCAGGTGCGCCAGCAGATCGGGGCCGACGAACCACATCGCGTGTTCGGTGTCGGTGGTGCGATCTTGCGGGCCGTAGCTGCCCGACAGCCCGACCTCGACGTCGTGGGGCAGCCGCACCGCCAGCCGACCGCTGCCTGTCTTGCCTGCGTTGCTGTCGATCTCGTCGTAGAAGTGGAACTGCTCGGTCGTGTTCGATCCGTTGGTCAGCGCCAGCGCGACGACGAGCCAGTCGTTGCGACCCAGCTTGGTGCGCATCTTGATGCCCAGCGCGGTCCCCGTCGTGTAGCGCGCGATCAGCGACGGTGTGATGCCGAAGCGACGATCGGACTTGCGGTCGCGGTACTCGATGCCGAACACCGGCTCCGTCTTGCCGACGAACAACGACGTCCGCTGCGACTCGCCGGGCAGCCATTCCACCTGCGCGATGTCGACGTCGAACACGTCGCCCAGGCTGAAGTCGTTGCCGGTGCGCGGCACGAAGTTGATGCTGGCCGACACCAGCGCCGACGGCGTCAGCGCGGAGCGCAGCGACAGGTTCACCTCGTTGGCGATGAAGCCGGGCGCGCCGCGCGAGTTGATGCTGTCGTAGCGCGTGACGCCCGGCGCCGGCCCGAGGTCGGCGACCTCGCCGCGCGTGTTCACCGCGGGCGCCAGGATGTCGCCCAGGAACACCCAGCCGAACCCGAGGCCCGGATAGAGCAACGGGTCGTACTGCGGGAAGTAGAAGTGACCGAAGTCTTCGATGTAGCCGGCCCCATCCCCCTGCGGCACGAAGTACCCCAGGTCGACGTAACCGCCGAGCTGGACCGTCGGCTGACTGTTGCGCACCAGCGCCTCCGATTGCGCCAGGCGTTGCTCCAGCGCGGCGGCGTCGACGCCGGCCGTGTGCAGCGCGTCGTCGTCGCCGCCCGCGTTGTCGTCGTCGGCGGGCGGCGGGAGCGACGGCCGGCGCTTGCGCGCGCGACTGCCGGGGGACGATGGCGGCAGCGAGCAGCACAGCCATCACCACACCCTTTGGCATCCTGGGGCTCACCGGGGGGCGCCTACCAAAGCGAATCGCATTATCGGCGCGTCCCACGCCGCCCGCAATCGCGCTAGGCTTGCGCCCTCCCGCGGACATGCAAGATCGCACGCGCAAGGTTGTCTGGTCGGGGATCGCGCTCGCCGCGATCGCGGTGTGCGCGTGTACCCACGACGGCCAGTTCTCCGATGCGGAGGCGGCGACGCTGCGCACGTACACGCTCACCGCGCTGCCGCTCGACGAATCGAACGTCTACGCCGATCGCGCTGACGTGGCGCGGCTGGGGAAGCAGCTCTACTTCGAACCGCGGTTCTCGGGCGCGCTGGGTGCGTATCACCAGACCGGGATCACCGGCAGCCTGGGTGCGCCCGGCGAGACGGGCAAGATCGCGTGCGCGTCGTGCCACGACCCCGGCCACGCCGGCGCCGACAACCGCTCGCTGCCCGGGTCGACCAGCCTGGGCGCGGCGTACACGACGCGCAACGCGCCGACCGTGTTCAACGCCGCGTATTCGCCGCTGTGGCAGTTCTGGGACGGCCACGCCGATTCGCTGTGGAGCCAGGCGCTGTCGCCGCCCGAAGGCGAGGCCGAGTGCAACAGCAGCCGGCTGGCCGTGGCGCACGTGCTGGCCGATCACTACCGCGCCGAATACGACGCCGTGTTCGGCGACGGCGCGATGCCCGACCTGTCGGACCTTTACAGGTTTCCGCTCGCCGGCAAGCCCGGCGAGCCGGCGTTTGATGGCATGGCCTTCGAGGACAAGAAGACGATCAACGAGATCTACGTCCGCTTCGGCAAGGCGATCGCCGCCTATGAACGCCGGCTGGTGAGCAGTGCGTTCGAGCCGTCGCCGTTCGACAGGTACATGGCCGGCGACGAGCAGGCGATGTCACCCGCGGCGATCCGCGGCGCGCGGCTGTTCGTGGGCCGCGCCGGCTGCAACGAGTGCCACCGCGGCGCGACGTTCAGCGACTTTTCGTTCCACAACGTCGGCGCGCCGCAGACGGGAACCTACGTCCCGGCCATCGACCTCGGGCGCTACGCCGGCATCGACATGCTGATGAACAGCCCGTTCAACCGCGACAGCGAATACAGCGACAAGCCCCAGGCGCAGCACATCGCCGCGCTCACGCCGCTGGATCCGACCGCCCCCTATCACGCGACCGACGGCCAGTTCAAGACGCCGACGCTGCGCAACGTCGCGCGGACGGCGCCCTACATGCACGACGGCGCGTACGCGACGCTGTGGGACGTCGTCGACCACTACAACTTCGGCGGCGGCACCGGGCAATACGCGGGCACCAAAGATCCGGCGATCGCGCCGCTGCTGCTCACCGACGCCGAGCTGGGCGATGTGGTCGCGTTCCTGCTTGCCCTTGACGACGGCCCGCCGCTGCCTTCGGCTGACTTTCCCGAGGGTTTGATAGCGCCGCCGACGTTGCCGCCCTGACCACTTTCGCTGTCACGCTCGGTTGCACCTTGCACCCCCGCACCCCGCACCCGCACCGCGCCCCGCATGCCCCGCACCTCGCACCCCGCACCTTGCACGGCGCCTCGCGCCTCCCACCTCGCACCTGCGAGACGCGGCGCGCGCTTCGGTTGCGTTCTTCGTCACCAGTGAAAGTCGCGTCAGGTATGTGCGGGTCGAAGGCAACCTCCGATCTCCACGGCCACCACCGCACATGGCTTTTTTCCGGCGCGCAGGTTGGTATCAATTTCCAGCCGCAACCTGCGCGCCGGAAAAAAGCTTTGGGCGGCCCGGAGCGCCCGGCGAAATACGGACATGCGAGCCGCGCAAAACATACGCGAGGTGAGTCGAGGCCAGGGGCCCAGGCCAAGCAAGGGGGCCAAGGCCGGGGCGAGGCGCGAAGCGCCGATGCCCAGGAGAGGCGAGGCGCGAAGCGCCGATGCCCAGGAGAGGCGAGGCGCGAAGCGCCGGGGTCAGGACGCTAGTGCAACGTGCCCACGTTGCGCGCCGCCTCCTGGAACACGGCCACCGCGGCGGTCGGACGGCGGGTCAGGATCGGATCCGTGAAGTTGATCGAATACAGACCGAAGTGGCCGCGGTAGCCGTGTGACCACTCGAAGTTGTCGATCAATGACCAGTAGATGAAGCCGCCGACCGCGATGCCTTCGGCGCGCGCGCGATCGACGGCGTAGATGTGCGCGCGCAAGAAGTCGGCGCGCGCGGTGCCGCGGCCGTCGGCGACGCCGGCCTCGGTCACGATCAGCGGCCAGCCGCTGCGCGCGTAGCGGACGAGCAGGCGGTAGAGGCCTTCGGGATAGATCTCCCAGCCGAGATCGTTGCGCGGGCGGCCGGGGACCGCGGCGGACTTGTACGGTGTCGCGCCGCCGAGATGCCCGACGACCAGCTCACGTGTGTAGTAGTTGATGCCCAGGTAGTCGAAGCTGCCGGCGAGCTCGGGGAACGGTTCGTCGATGTCGATCACCTTGGGCAACACGACGCGGACGCGGCCCAGCGTCACCGCGTCCAGGAACGACTGGTTGTAGAACCAGTCGGCGGCGCCGGCGACGAGGCCGTCCGACGGATGGAGTGAATACGCATCGAACAGGCGCAGGTTCTGCGCGATGCCGACGCGGGTCGCGTGGCCGTCACCGTCGGCGTCGGCGCGGTCGTTTTCGCGCAGCGCGCGCGCCATCAGGCCGTGCGCGCGCATCAGCGCGGCCAGCGCGAGCGCGGCGCGGCGCGGATCGCGGACCCCGGGCGGCCACTCCGCCGACAGGTAGCCCTTGGCCACCAGCACGTTCGGTTCGTTGATCGTGCACCACCAGTCGACTTCGCCGCCGAACGCGGCGGCCGCGCGGCCGGCGAACGCGGCCAGCGCCGCGGGCGCGCCCTCCCAGTCCCAGCCGCCGCGTGCCGCGACCCACGGCGGCAGCGTGAAGTGGTAGAGCGTCACGAACGGCGCGATGCCGGCGGCGCGCAGCCCCGCGAACATCTCGCGGTAGCGGGCGGCGGCGGCGGCGTCCCACACGCCGGGCTCGGGCTCGAGGCGGCTCCATTCGACGCCGAGTCGATAGACGTTGGCGCCCATGACCTGCAGCGCCGCCAGGTCCGACCGCCACAGGTTCCACGAATCGGCGGCGCGCGCCGTGTTGCCGCCGTCCGCGACGTGCGGCCGTCCGTCGGGATAACGGGTCTTCTCCCACTCGGTCCAGTCGTTGCGCGTCCCGCCCTCGATCTGGTGCGCCGATGTCGCGGCGCCTAGCAGGAAGCCAGGGGGCGCGCCGGCCAGCATCGGCGACGCGGCGATGTCGGCGGCGGAGAATTCAACCGGGCGGGCGCAGGCGGCTACTGCCAGGAGTCCGGCCAGCGCGACGCGAGCTCCTGCGGCAGGAACACGATCGCAAGCCGTCGAGTCGGAACCCATTCGCGCGCGAAGCCCTCGAGCGAATACTCGCGCACACCGACTGCGGGATCGAGCGCTACGATCTTTTTCTGCTTCTTGCTCATGGCGACGACGACCTCGTAGTGCGCGAGGGCCTTGCCGCCCGTCAGCGCCATCGGCTTGGCCATGCCCACCAGCACCGGGCGTCCCCGCTCGAGCTGCGTGTTCAGATCGGCGAACGTCGCGGACACGACGAACGCCTGCACGCCGCGGGCGCGCGCGGCGTCGCGCAACGCGCCGGCGCGCACGTTGCCCTGCGCCAGCTCCTCGATGGTGGCGAGCGACTCGCGCGTGATGCCGTAGCGGGAAAGCGCCATGGCCAGCGCGGCCGGGCCGCAGTCGTTGTCGGAACGCTGGGCGACGAACGGCACGTCATGCGCGACGCGCCACGACGGGTCGCGCGCCAGCTCGGCGACGCGCCCCGCCGACACGGTGCGCGCCGAGCCCGTGTAGCAAGCGGGCGCGGCGACGCACGAGAGCGAGCGCGAACAGGAGCGCGGCGCGCGGTTTCACCTTCAGGTCAATCAGATCAGGATGACGATAAGGATGATGAGCAGCACCAGCGCGACGCCGCTGCCGAAGTAGACGTAGACAGCGCCACCCTTGAAGTCCTGCAGATCGGGCGTCTGCTGTTCGCGCTGCGCCATCTCGGTGGCTTCGTTTTCTGCGGCCTGCTTCTGCGTCACGGGTGCGACCGGTTGCGTCGCAGCCGGTGGGCTCGGCGGCGGCGCCGCGAGGCTCACAGCCGGAAACGACCAGATGGCCAGCAACACCGCGATCACCGCAGTTCTGAATGTCTTCATTCCCCATCCCTCCTTTATCCGGAGAACGTAAGCATTCGACTGACTCACGGAAGAGGTCGCAAAGTGCGGGTGTCGCGGCGATTCGTGTGGTTGGCACAGCAGTAAAGAATTCCCGCGCATCGGCCGTCGGATCCCGGGGAACCACCCCCGTGCTAAGAACTCCGCATGACCGATTCTCCCGCGCCCAAGCGCTCGCTGGTCCGGCGGCTGTGGGGGTTGATCATGTTCCTGGCCGTCGTCGCCGCGCTGGCGTCGTCGGCATATCTGTTCCTCCGTCTCAAGCGCGAGGAGGCGGCGCGCGTCGCGCTGGCCGCCGAGGTCGCCGCGTTCGGCCCGCGCTTCGAGCAGTTCAAGGGCGCGGTGCGCGACGTCAACCGCCAGCTCGCGTCCAACGTCTTTCACCAGGTCGACACGGCCACCGCGGGCTGGCAACCAATCGCGGGCGGCTTCTACATCATCGACATCTCCGCGACGGCCGCCGGCAAGGGGACGCGCGTCGTCGGCAAGATCGTCAACCCGACATCGGTGGTCCACGAGGCCGCGCAGTTCTCGGTCCGCGTCGACGACAAGCGCGCGACGTTCACGCTGCCCAAGGTCCCGCCCGGGATCGCGCAGCCGTTCGAGGTCACGCTGCCCGACATCGCCCCGGCCGCGGTGCAGAAGGCGTTCATCGCGCTGGAGAGCTCGACGATCAACTTCGCCAGCTCGACGACCAGCAAGCGCTCGGGCGGCGACCCGGTCGACACCGATAAGATGCTGAAGTAGCCGCGTCTACTGCGCGGCGCCGCGGGCGACCGTGTAGGCGGTCATGCTGACGATCGTGTCGACGTTCGCGTCGCGCGGCAGCACGGTGACCGGCTTGTTGACGCCGAGCAGGATGGGGCCGATCGCGGTCGCGCCGCCCAGCGCCGCCAGCACCTTGTAGGCCGCGTTGCCGGCTGCCAGCGACGGGAAGATGAGCACGTTCGCCTCGTCGGTTAGGCGCGTGAACGGAAACAGCTCGTGCATCTTCTCCGGATCGACGGCGATGTCGGCCTGCACCTCGCCGTCGATCTCCAGATCGGGGCGGCGCTTGCGCACGATCTCGACGGCGTCGGCCATCTTCTTCGATTCGGGGTGCGGCGCCGAACCGAAGTTCGAAAACGAGATCATCGCGATGCGCGGCGACACCTCGAACGTGCGCGCCGCGTCCGCCACCTGGATGGCGGTGTCGGCCAGCGTCTCGGCGTCGGGCTCGATGTTGACGGTCGCGTCGGCGAAGAACTTCACGTCGTTCTTCAGCAGCATCATGTACATGCCGGTCGCGCGCCTGACGTCGGGGCGGATGCCCAGGATCTGCAGCGCCGGCCGGATGGTGTCGGGAAACGGCGCCGTCAGCCCGGCGACCAAGCCGTCCGCGTCGCCGCGCCTGACCATCATCATCCCGAAGTGGATGCGCCGGTTCATCAGCCGCGTCGCGCTGGCGGCCGTCACGCCCTTGCGGCAGCGCAGCTCCAGGTATTCGTGCGCGTACGCCGAATGTTTCAGCGACTCCGACGGGTTCAGGATCTCCACGCCTTCGAGATCCAGGTCCAGCTCGCCGGCGCGCTGGCGGATCTTCTTCTCCGAGCCGAGCAGGATCGGGTGCGCGATGCCTTCGTCGAGCACGATCTGGCAGGCGCGCAGCACCTTGATGTTGTCGCCGTCGGGAAACACGATGCGCTTGGGCGCGTTCTTCGCCCGCTGCACGATGCGGCTCATGATCGTGTACTGCGTGCCGCCCGCGCGCCGCTGCAGCCGTTCGCGGTATTCGTTGATGTCGAGCGGCAGCCGCGCCGACCCCGACTTCATCGCCGCGTCGGCGACCGCCGGCGCGATCCACCACAACACGCGCGTGTCGAACGGCTTCGGGATGATGTAGTCCGGACCGTAGCGGAACGCGCGCACGCCGTAGGCCTCGGCGACGCTGTCGGGGACGGGCTCGTGCGCCAGCTCGGCGAGCGCGCGCGCCGCCGCGATCTTCATCGATTCGTCGATCTCTCGCGCGCGCACGTCGAGCGCGCCGCGGAAGATGAACGGGAAGCCGAGCACGTTGTTGACCTGGTTGGGGAAGTCGCTGCGCCCGGTGGCGACGATGGCGTCGGGGCGCGCCGCCTTCGCGTCCGGATAGCTGATCTCCGGGTCCGGGTTGGCGAGCGCGAAGATCAACGGCTTGGGCGCCATCGTCTTCAGCATCTCGGCGGTGCACAGCCCTGCCTTCGACAGCCCCAGGAACACGTCGGCGCCGCGCATCGCGTCGGCGCGCGTACGGGAGCCGTCGTCCTTGCGCGCGAACCGCGCCTTGAACTGGTTCATGCCCTGGTCGCGGCCTTCGTAGATGACGCCGACGGAGTCGACCATCGTGACGTTCTCCAGGCGGACGCCGAGCTCGACGTAGAAGTTCGCGCACGCGATCGCCGACGCGCCGGCGCCCGAGACGACGACCTTCATGTCGGCCAGCTTCTTGCCCGACAGCTCGGCGCCGTTCATCAGCGCCGCGCCCGAGATGATCGCCGTGCCGTGCTGATCGTCGTGGAACACCGGGATCTGCATGCGCGCGCGCAGGCCGGCCTCGATCTCGAAGCACTCGGGCGCCTTGAGATCCTCCAGGTTGATGCCGCCGAACGTCGGCTCCAGGGCTGCGACGGTGTCGATGAAGCGCGCCGTGTCTTTCGCGTCGAGCTCGATGTCGAAGACATCGATGTCGGCGAACTTCTTGAACAGGCAGGCCTTGCCCTCCATCACCGGCTTGCCGGCCAGCGGGCCGATGTTGCCGAGCCCCAGCACCGCCGTGCCGTTGGTGACGACCGCGACCAGGTTGCCGCGCGCCGTGTACTCCCACGCGAGCTCGGGGTTCGCCGCGATCTCCAGGCACGGTTCTGCGACACCGGGCGAATAGGCGAGCGAAAGGTCGCGCTGGGTGACGAGAGGTTTTGTCGGGACGACCTCGATCTTCCCTGGTCGTCCGATGCGGTGATAGTCGAGCGCGTCCTGTTTGCGGATCATTCGAGTATGGAACCCTAACAGGGTTCCATGCCTCCCGCGACGAGCTCGCGCGAGCAGAGCTCGCGCTCCCTCACGCGATGGCGGCGTACGATGCCGCGGATCGCGCGTTACGCGCGCAGGCGCTGCTGGCGCCGCGACTAGGCGCGCAGGCGCGCTTTGGCGCGCTTGGCGCGGACGACGTATTGATGGGTCATCGTCGCCTTGGGCGGGATCATCAGGGCGCCGAGCGTGCGCAGCGGGTTCGTGTGGCGGTCGCCGATGCGGATCTCGAAGTGGAGGTGCGGCGGCGACACCTTGACGCCGGTGCGCCCGAGCTCGCCGATGACCTGGCCGGCCAGCACCTGCTCGCGCTCGGCGACGTTGTACCTGTCGAGGTGCATGTAACAGGACACGACGCGCTTGGGCTCGGCCGTGTGCTCGATGCACACGTAGATGCCGCCGACGCCCATGCGGCGGTGCCTGTAGCGGGCGATCTTCTCGGGCGGGATGCCGCTCATGCGCGACTTGGTCGGGCTGTTGATGCCCGCGAAGATGACGACGCCGTCGGCGATGGCGCGCACCGGCTCGCCGATCGTGCCGACGATGTCCAGCCCGGCGTGGCGGCGCGCGCCGCCCGAACGATCGTCGCCCGGACCGCTGGGCGCCACGCGCGGCGTCGCTTCCAGCGGCGAGACGATGTCGATGCCGACGTAGGGCGCCGGCTTCGGCACGTCCTTGTTACCCAGGTAGTTGCCGATCATGCGCCGGCGCGCGGTCAGGATCAGATCCTCGTGCCCGCTGGACCGCACCTGGTCGCCCCACACGAAGTGCGAGACGCCGCTCCGGTGCGGGGCGCCGCCGAAGCCTTCGTCCAGCTCCTTGTGGTTGGTGTTCCACATCTCGAGCAGGGTCGCCGCCACCGACAGGCTGACATCCGGATCGAGCAGCCGCCGGCTGGTCAGGTCGTTCTTGTCCACAGGCGGCGCGGGCGAGCCGGCGACGCGGTACATGCTGGGGTCGATGCCAAACAGGCCATACGTCGTGCCCTTCTTCCCCTTGTAGTCGGGCTTGCAGCGGCTTGCGAAGTGCGCCAGCGCCGCGAGCGTGAACGGATCCGTCTTCGCTGTCGTCGCCGCGGCGATGATCTTGGGCCCGAGCGCCACCATGGTCGGCGCGTCGGGCTTGGCGTTGCACAGGTAGGCAAGCGCGGCGGTGAAGCGCGCGTCGTCGATCGGCGCGGGCGCTTCGGGCTCCGCGGGCCAGGTCGTCACCGGGTTGCGCAGCTGGTGCGCCGGGTTCGGTTCACGTGTCGGTTCACGCGGCGGCCACGGCTTGCCAGCCATCGCCGTGCCTGTCGCCGCCACCAGCAGGCAGGGGACAAGCAAGGCGGCGGCACGTGTGACCAGCGACATCACGTCGGTGAACTATACACCGCCCTACATCCGCAGCGCGTCAAGGAACGCCTGATATGGCCTCCTGTGGAAAAACGTGGCGCGGCGCGGCGCGCGTCGATACAGCGCGCCGTCGCCGCCGATCGCCGTCGCGGCCTACTGGCCGAAGCGGAGATCGTTGAGCAGCCAGCCCTGGGTGCCGCCGTTCACGTTGATCGCGATCGTGATGGTCACGTCGTTGCGGTCGCCGGTGAGGATCGGCATCGCCGACGCCGGCACGGTGAATGACGGGCGGATGAACGTCTGCAGCGGCTGGCCCGTCAGCGCCACCTCGCCGAGATAGACGTTGAACAGGTTCGCGCTCGGCGCGCTGATGAACATCAGCACCTGCCCGACCCAGAACGGGTTGGGCGCGTTGGTCGGAACCAGCAGCCCGACCGAGATCTTCGACAGGTTCGGTCCCGCCGTGGCGCGGATGTCCGCGCTCGTCAGCGGCGCGCTGACGATGGGCACGTAGCCACCGGCCGCGACCGAGATCGAGTTGAACCCGTTCGAGGAGATCGGGCTCTTGCTCAGCGTCCCGTTGCTGGCGGTCCACAGCGCCGGCTCACTGAGCTGGGCGATGCGCTCCGTCGGGTTGGCCGCCGCCGCTGCGCCGGCCACCGATCCGAGGTTGGCGATGAACGTGCTCGCCCCGCTAATCGCCGTGTTGAGCTCGGCGAGCGCCGCCGACGAGCTGCCGCCGCCGGCGATCGTCTGGGCGGTGTTGGCCGCCTTGCCCGTCATGGTCAGGACCGTGGCGTTGCCGGCGGTCGCCGCCAGCAGGGCGTTGAGGTTGGCCGCGAGCGTCGCGTCCGTCGTGTCGGCGGCCGCCGTCTGCGCCGCGTCGCCGAGGTTCCTCGTCGACACGTTCGCGCCGGCCAGCGACGCGCCCAGCATCTGGCTCATGCGCGAACGGCTGCCCGATGCGGCGAGCCCGTTCAACGCCTGCGACATCGTCGTGGCGAGGCTGCTCGCCGACGTCTGGGCGCCTGACACCGCGCCCTCGAGCCCGGGCAGCGCGCCCTTGCTGGTGCACGAGCCGGAGATGGCCAGCGACGCCTGCGCCGAGGCCTTGGACAGGTTGGACGCCGACGCCTGGGCAGCCGTCAGCGTCAGCTTGAGCTGCGCCAGCAAACCCGCGCTGAGGCCGTAGGTGCTGGCCGCGCTTCCGATCGCGGTCGACACGTTGGTCAGCGTGACCGACGCGGAGCTGGCGGCCTTCACCGTCGCAGCCGCCTTGGCGATCGTCGCCACGTTCGTGTTGCCCGTTGCGCGCGCGACAGCCGCCGCGAGGTTCGCCCCCGCGGTCTGCGCCGCCGCCATCGCCGACGCGAGCCTCTTGAGCGCCGATTCGAACGTGGTCGCCGTCGCGCCGGTCACCGGGTTGCCGGTGACGCCGGCCGCGGCCAGCTTCGACAGCGATTCGGAGTTGCTGCCGACGGCGAGCTGTCCCGCCGTGCTGGTCGCGCTGTCGGCGGTCTGCTTGGCCTTGGCCTTGTCGTTCGTGGCCGCCGTCGAGTAGTCGGAGATCGCGGTCGCCTTCGAGCCGACGCCGCTCGCGAAGATCTGCGCCGCATCCGCCGCCTTGTTGGCCATCGCATCGGCGGTGGTCTTGTCGATCGCCGCCTGCTTGAGGTTCGCGTAGGCCGCCAGCTTACCGCTGTCGGTTGTGTTCGCCGACGCCGCGTCGACCGCCGAGCCGATCTTCTCCGCGATGGTGTTGGAGCCGGCGACCGCGACGCCCGTGAGGGCGGCGAGCCGTGCTCCGCTCTGCGTCGAGGTGGCGGTCAACGCCTGCGTCGCCGACTGCGCGGCGCCGTTGACGGCGCCGCGCGCCGACGCGAGCATCGCGCCCAGGTCGCCGATCTTCGCCTTCTCGGCGCCGCAGGCCGCGGCGTCGCCGCCGGTGTGCTGCGTCGCCGCGTGCCCGAGGCCCGCCGCGTTGGTGTGCTGGGAAGCGAGCGTCGCCTCCAGCTGCGCGACGGCCGGCGCGTTGAGGCCGATGGCGCCCGCCGCGTCGAACGCCCTGCTGCCGGCGTTGCCCATGGCGCCGGACGCAGCCTGCGCACTGCTGGTGATGGCGTTGAACATCTCGGCGCTCGCCGCGGAGCTCGCTCTCTCGAACTTCTCTGCCGCGCTCGCCATCGCCGCGCCGATCGTCTGCCCCGCCGCGAGCGCCGACGCTGCTCGCTTCTGCGAGACCTCGGCCGCCGTGGGCGCTGGCCCGGTCGCCGGATCTCCGCTGACCATCGCGGTCACGAGCTTGGCCAGCGCCAGCGTGTTGCCGCCGGGCGCCGCCGCGCCCGCGGTGGTGATCGCCGCGTCGGCGAACGCCCGGGCCTTGAGCCTGTCGGAGCCCGCCGCGGCGCCAATGTCGGCAACCGCGGTGGCGGGGCTGGCGCCGGTGCCGTTGGCGAACGTCTCGGCCGCGTCGGCGAGCTTGTTGCCGAGCAACTTCGCCGAAGCGTTGTCGTTCGCCGCCTGCTTGAAGGCCTTGAGCGCCGACTTCACGGCGCCGTCGCCGATGGTGTCGGCGACGATGTCGGACGCGTCGCCCGCCCTGTCGGCCGCGAGGTTGGCGCCGACAGCGGCGGCGCCGCCGAGCGACACCATGTGTCCCGCCGCCTGCGAGCCGGTCGCGCCACCCAGGACCTGCACCATCGCCTGCGCCATGGCGTTCGAAGCGCCGCGCGCCGCGCTGCCGACGCCGCCCAGCTCGGGCGCCGCCGACGAATCACCACACGTCGAGTCGTCGTCGGTCTTCATCCGGCCCGATGCGTGGGCCAGGTTCGCTGCCTGCGCGTGCGAGGCGGCGACCGCGTTTTCGATGTGCGCCATCTGCGCGGCCGGTAGACCCAGGTCCCCCGCCGTTTCGAGCGTCCGCTGCGCCATGATCGCCAGGTGAGCGGCCGCCTTGTGGGCTTCCTTGACCGCCGCTTCCTTCTTCGCGGTGTTGTCCGCGGTCCTGGACTTGGCGGCCCGGCCGGACGCCTGCGCCTTCGCAGCCGCCGCCGTGTCAGCCGCCGCCTTGGCGGAGGCCAGCTTCTTCATCTGGTCCTGGATCGCGCTCGGCGTCCCCGCCGGCGGCAGGTCAGCCGCGCCCGCCTTCGACAGCTTGGAGATCGCCTCGCCGTTGCCGCCACCGGCGTGAGCCTTGGCGTTGTTCGTGGCGGCGTCAGCGACGCCCTTGGCCTTGCCCTTGTCGGCGGTGGCGGCGTCCTTGAGCTCGGTCGACGCCGCGCCCGTGTTCGCCCCGCTGCCCGAGTGCGCCTTGGCGGCCTCGGACGCCTTCCTGGTCTTCACCTTGGCAGGCGCGTCGTCCTTCGCCGCCGCCTTGAGCCCGCCCAGCGCCTGCTTCTTGATCGGGTCGGCCGTCTTGGCCTCCATCGCTTCCGCCGTCTCGGCGACCTCTTCGGCGTTGGTGTTCGCCGCGGCGCCCGACACGACCATCATCTGCATCACCTGGCCGCTCGACGACGACGCCGGCGACGACCCCATCACCACGCCCAGCGTCTGCGCCATGCTGTTCGACGCCATCCGCCCGGACGCGAGCAGCGCGCCCAGATCCGCCACCGGCGTCTCGGCGCACAGCCCGTCATCTTCGGTCTTGGCCGCGCCGCCTGCGTTGACGAGGCCCACGGCCATCGTGTGCGCGAGCGCCAGCGTCGTCTCGAGCTGCCCGACCGCGGCGGGCGTCAGCCCGAGCGAGCTGGTGGTCTCGATGGTCTTCGCCGCGGTGTTGCCGAGGCGCGCGCCTGCCTTCTGCGCGTCGGCAGCGGCCTGCTGCATCTTGGAGATGGCGTCCGCCTTCCTGCTCGTCGCCGCCTTCCTGTTGGCGGCGCTGAGGTTCGCGGCGGCCAGCTCGGCGGCCGCCAGCGCGGCCGCGAACTTCTTGAGGCCGTTCGAGATCGAACCGCCACACGACGCGGGGGCGTCCGTCGCGCCCGCCGACGCCGCCTTCGAGATCGCTTCGCCGTTTTCGCCCGGCGTCACGCTGCCCGCGGTGTCCGCCGCCGTGTCGGCAACGGCCTTCGTGCGCGGCTTGTCGGCCTGCGCGGCGCCCTTCATGTCGGCGGATGCGCCGCTCGCATCCTTCGTCTGATCCGACAGCTTGCGCGACGCCTCCGCCGACTTCCTGGTGGCGTTGCGCGCGTCGGCCTTGTCGTCCGCCGCCTGCTTCAAGTTGTTCAGCTTGCCGGCCTTGGCGGCGTCGAGGCTGAACGCGGCTTCCTTGCCGGCGAGCTTGCTGACGTGCTCCGCCGTCGTGCCGGTCGCCGCCTGCGCGACCATCGTCATCTGCAACATCTGGCCGACGTCGACCGACGGGCTCTCGCCCGCGATCACCTGCGCCGAGACGAGCGCGAGCTTGTTCGAGGCCACGCGCTGCGCGCCCAGCATCGCGCCCATGTCGGACGCGCCCTTGCCGTCGTCGCAGGCGACGCGGTCGTCCGCCTTGGTCTTGGACGCGGCGTGAATGAGGCTCATCGCCGACACGTGCGCCGCGGTGGCGGCGCCCTGGATCAGCGACTCGACCGCCGGCGCGAGACCGAGCGCGCTCGCCTCGTCGATGGCCTCGGCCGCCTTGTTGCCGAGGTGCATGCCCGCCTTGTGCGCCTCTTCCTTCGCCGCGGCCAGCTTGGCGTGCGCCTCGCCGGTCCGCGTCGTGGCGGCCTTCTTCTGGGCCGCCGCCAGGTTGGCGCCGACCGTGTGCGCCGCGGCCATCGCGGACGCGAGCTTCTTGATCGTCTCCTTGCTGGCGCCCGAGCAGGTCGCCGGCGAATCGCTCGCCGCCGCGGCGGCGTTGGTCGCGAACGCGGCGGCGTTGCAGCCGACGTCGGCGATGGTGGCCGAGGCCGCCGCCGCGTCGGCGTTCTCGCGCGCCTTGCCCCTGTCGGCCTGGGCCGACGCCTTGAGGTCGGCGGCCGCGCCGCTCGTGTCCTGCCCGCCGCCCGAGAACTTCGTCGAGGTGTCGGCGGCCTTCTTCGCCATCGCTTCCGAGGTCGTCTTGTCCTCGGCGGCCTGTTTGAGGTTCGCGTACGCGGCGGCCTTGTCCGCCGCCGGCTCCTTCTTCGACGCCTCGTCGGCGAGCTTGCCGACCTCGGCCACCGCCCTGTGGCCGACCGTCGCGCCCGTGGCGACCATGCGCATCATCGTCCCCGCTGCCCTGGACGCGACGCCGTCGCTGACCACCTCGGCGCTGGCCTCGGTCAGGTCGTTGGAGGCCGCACGGATCGACGCCATCACCGCGCCGAACTCGCTGACGTGGATCTCCCCGCAGGTGTCGTCATCCTCGGTCCGCGACTTGTTGGCCGCCTCGGCGAGGCTGGCGGCCATCGTGTGGGCGGCCGCTGCCGCGCTCTCGATCTTGCGCCGCTTGGTGGCCGCCGCGGACGTGCCGCCGCCGATCTCGGACACCATCTCCATCGCCTTCGCCGCCTCGATGCCGAGCTTGCTCGACGCCTTGTGCGCCTCGGCCTTCGCCGCCGCCAGCTTGGACTGGCTACCCGCCGACTTCTTGCGCTGCTTCTTCTTCATCGCAGCGGCGAGGTTCATCGCGGCCGTGTCGGCCGCGGCCTTGGCGGACGCGAGCCGCTTCATGCCTTCCTTGGTCACGCTGCCGCACTTCGACGGCACGTCGTCGGCGCCCGCCTCGGCGATCTTCGACATCGACTCGCCCGAGCCGTTGGGCCGGTACTTTTGCGCCGCGCCGCCGGCCGCCGCGGCGGTCTCCTTGGTCTTCGGCTTGTCGAACTGTGCCGCCTGCTTCATCTCGCCGGCGGCGCCCGTCGGATCTTTGGTCGCGTCGGAGTGCTTCCGCGCCGCGTCTGCCGACTTCTTCGTCGCCTCGCGCGACGTCTGCTTGTCCCGGGCCTTGAGCTTGAAGGTGTCGAGGACCTGCTTCTTGCCGGCGTCCTGGGTCTTTGCCGACATGTCGTCGGCCGTGTCGGCGACGTCGTCGCCCGCCGTGTCGGCGGACACCATCGACATCGTCGTCATCTGCAGCACGTGGCCGATGCCGGCCGAGGCGCCGAGGCCGGTCGCCACGTCCGCCGACGACTGCGCGAGCGCGTTCGACGCCCCGCGCACCGCGGCCAGCATGCCGGCGAGGTCGCTGATCGGCGCTTCGCCGCAGGCCGCATCATCATCGGTCGCGGTCTCGCCGGCGGCGGCGGACATCGCGCCGGCCGCGGCGTGCGCGGACGCGATCGCGTCCTCGATCTGCTCTTTTCTATCCACGGCGAGCCCGATCTCGGACACGCCCTCCATCGTCATCTCGGCCGCGTTGCCGAGCTGCGAGGCCGCCTTGTGCGCCTCCGCCTTCGCCGCGGCGAGCTTGCCGAACGAAGCCGCGGACTTCTCCTTCTGGGCCTTCTTGTGCGCGGCCGCCAGGCTGGCCGCCGCGGTGTGCGCGCCCGCCATCGACGACGCCAGTCGCTTGACCGCGTCCTCCTTCGCCGACGAGCAGACCGACGGCGCATCACTCGCGCCCGCCGACGCCGTCTTCGACACCTGCTCGGAGTTGCCGCCCGGCTTGACCGCGCCCGCGGCGCCCGCCGCCTTGTCGGCCGTCGCCTTCGCGCGCTGCTTGTCGAACTGCGCCGCGCCCTTCATCTCGCCGGCCGCGCCCGTCGGATCCTTGGTCGCGTCGGACAGCTTGCGCGACGCCTCGGCCGTCTTCTTCATCGACTCCTGCCGGGACTCCTTGTCGCGAGCGTCCAGCCTGAAGTCCGCCAGCGCCTGCGCCTTCGCGCTGTCTTCGATGACCGCCTCAATCATCTCGGCGACGTCGGCGACCTGATCGGTGGCCGTGTTCGCCGACGCGGCCGCGGCCGCGACCATCTGCAGCAGCTCGCCGACGTCGGGCGACGCCGGCTCATCGACGATCGCGTCGGCCACGATGTCCATCATGCGGTTGACGGCGGCGCGCGCCGCCGCGGCGCCGGCCATGAGCTCGGCGACCGACTCGAGTCCGTCGTCCGCGTCCTCGTCCATGACCTTCGAGGCGACATCGGCCAGGCCCGCCGCGAACGTGTGCATCGCGGTGGCGGTCCCCTCGAACTGCTCCGCCTTGGCGGCGTCGGGCTCGGCGTCGCGCGCCCCTTCAATCATCTCGGCCGCCGCGTTGGCGAGGTGCGCCGACGCCTTGTTCGCCTCGGTGGCCGCCTGGGCCGCCTTCTTCTTGGCGTCCGCTGTCTTGTCCCTGGCGGCCTTCTTCTTCGCCGACGCCAGCGCCGCCTTCGTGGTGTGAGCAGCCGCCATCGACTCCGCCAGCTTGCGCAGCTTGTCCTTGCGAACGCCGCCGCACTTCTCGGGCGCGTCGCCCGCGTGCCCCGCCGCGGTCTTCGAGATCGACTCCGAGTTGCCGCCCGGCTGCTTCCTGCCGGCGAACGCCTCCGCCTTCTCACCAGTCGCCTTGGACTTGCCCTTGTCGGCGTTGACGGCGGTCTTCATGTCCGTGGCCGCGCCGGTCGGATCACCACCCTTGATCGCGTATTTCCTCGCGGCGTCGGCGGACTTCTTGGCCACGTCCTTGCGGGTCGCCTTGTCCTTCGCGGCTTCCTTCAGCTCGTGGAGCTTGGTCTTGAGCTCCTGATCATCTCGATCGCGCCCTCGGTCAGCTCGGCGACGATGGCGAACTGTTCGGCCGCGGTGTTGCTCGACGTCGCGGCTGCCGTGACCATCTCCAGCATCTCACCGAGCTCGGTCTCGATCCCCTCGCCCTCGGCGACCTCGCCGGCCGCGTCCGCCAGGCTGTCCATGCGCGGACTGCATCGACGCCACCATCGCGCCCAGGTCGGCCGCGGAGTCGGCGTCGTCGTCCGGCGCCGCCTCGTCCATCATCTTGGCGGCGCCGTGCGCCATGCCCGCGCTGACGATGTGCATCGCCGTGGCCGCCTTCGCGATCTTCCGCTTGCGGGCACGCTTGGCGGCGATGTCGCCCTCCATCTCGCGCAGATCCTCGCCGGCCTTGGCGGCGCCGTTGGCGCCCTTGGCCGCCGCCTTGTTCGCTTCCTCGGCGACCTTCGCCAGCTTCTTCCTGGTCTCGATCGAGCGCGTCTTGATGTGGCGCTTCTTGGCGATCGCCAGCGCCGCGCCGGCGGTGTTCGCCGCGGCTTTCTTCGAGGCCAGCTTCTTGATGACATCCTTGCGGGCGGCCGCGCACTTGCGGTCCGCGTCGCCGGCGCCGGCCTTGGCGGCCTTGGCGTTCGCCTCGGCGTTGCCGTCGGGCGCGCCGTCCTGCGCGATCTTGACGACCTTGTCGGCGAACGTCTGGATCTTGGTCTTGTGCGCGGCGGCCTTCTGCTTCACCGCCTGGATGGCGGCCGGCACGCCGGCGGCATCCTGCTCGAGCGCGGCGCTGACACTGGCCAGCGCGGCGGCCAGCTCGGTCGCCGTCGGACCACCGTCGAGCAACGACGCAGCCAGCTCGGCGGCGTCCTGCGCGAGCAGGCCCTCGCTGCCGGCGGCGAATTGATTGGCGAGCGCCGCGGAGTGCTCGGCGGCGGATCGCGCGGAGCCGGCGGCGGCCGCGGCGGAATCCACCGCTTGCTTGAGCCCCGCGTTGCTACCGCAGATGTCTCCGCGACCCGCGAGGTCGGCGGCCGCCTCGGCGGCGGCGACGGCGGCGGCGTGCGCGCCCGCGACGGCGGCGGCGAAGGTCGCGACGCGGTCGGCGCCGTCGTCAGGCTCCGTCGCCTTGCCGGCCGCGTCGATCATGCCGGCGGCGGCACCGTGCGCCGCGGCGGCGGCCGCCTCGATCATCTTGGCCACGTTCTCTTCCAGCTCGCGCTCGTCGGTCTGATCGATGGCGTCGGCGGCGGCGTTCGCCAGCTGCGCCGCGAGCAACGTGACATCGTCAGCGGCGTTGTCGACGCCGCCTTCACTGCCCATCGCCGACAGCATCGCCGACAGCTTGGCGTTCGATGCCTCGACGGTCGTGACCAGGTCCGTCAGCGGCGTCTCCGCTCCCGGCGCCACCGCGGTGACAGCGCCTGTACGCGACGTCGTGCCCTCGTCGACGCGTTTGCCGCCGGAACAACTCGCGACGGTGAACGCGATCAGCGTGCCGACAACAGTAGCGCGAACGCGCGGGCGGCTGGCGCCCTGCAAGCTAGTCGTGACCATGGTGCCCTCTCCCTTGCCGGCACGAGGCCGGCGATCCCTGTGTTTTCCCGTCGTACACGACGGACCCTGTGCGCAAAAACGCACGGACAGTAACGGAGCGCCAGTGCGGTCTGCAAGTCACATAACGCACACGGTTGCGTAAATATCAGCCGCTGGCCTGGGCGGATGGTTGCCGGCAGCGCGCACACATTCGTTCGATCTGTTTAGGTTCACGCCTCGTCAGGCACGCCTTGCCCGATTGGGCGATCGCGCTTACGCGATTCAGTTCGATCCGGAAACCCCAGGGCGTCCCTGAGCGAGCCGGCCGCGAGCGCCTGGCGGCAGTCGTCTCAGGTGCGCCCCCGGTGTGTGATCGACGATGGTCGCCGCATGGACTAAACGGCGCGGCGGCGCGCGCGCCGCCGGCAGTCAAAGCCTGGACGAAGCCAATTCGGCTACCATGCTGCGTTCATGCCTCGCCTGGGCGACGTCGACTTGCATCTGTTCGGTGAAGGAACCCACGCGCGCGCCTACGAGGGGTTCGGCGCGCACGTCTTCCGCCGCGCCGGCGGCAACCCGGCGGGTGACGCCGTCGACTTCGCGGTCTGGGCGCCGAACGCGCGCAGCGTCCACGTCATCGGCGACTTCGAAGGTTGGGGCGGCAAGCCCGCGCCGCTGGCGATGCGCGGCCAGTCGGGGATCTGGGAGGGGCAGATCCCCGGTATCGGCCACGGCGCGCGCTACAAGTACCGCATCACCTCGCGCGACGGGGCGTACCAGGTCGACAAGGCCGACCCGTACGGATTCCGCTGCGAGCTTCCGCCGGCGACCGCTTCGGTCGTGTGGGATCTCGACTACGGCTGGGGCGACAGCGACTGGATGCGCGTGCGGCGAGCGAAGAACGCGCTCGACGCGCCGATCTCGATCTACGAGGTCCACCTGGGGTCGTGGATGCGCGTCCCCGAGGAGCAGCAGCGCTGGCTCGGCTACCGGGAGATCGCGCCCAAGCTGGCGGCGCACGTGCTGAGCTGCGGCTTCACGCACGTCGAGCTGCTGCCCATCGCCGAGCACCCGTTCTATCCGTCGTGGGGCTACCAGGTGACCGGGTTCTTCGCGCCCACGTCGCGCTACGGCACGCCGCAGGACTTCATGTGGTTCGTCGATTACCTGCACCAGCAGGGGATCGGCGTGATCCTCGACTGGACGCCGGCGCACTTTCCCACCGACGAGCACGGCCTCATCTACTTCGACGGCACGCACCTCTACGAACACGCGGACCCGCGGCAGGGCATCCACGCCGAGTGGGGCAGCGCGATCTTCAACTACGGCCGCAAGGAGGTGCGCAGCTTCCTGATCTCGAACGCGAGCTTCTGGCTCGACCGCTATCACATCGACGGGCTGCGCGTCGACGCGGTGGCGTCGATGCTCTACCTCGACTACGGCCGCAAGGGCGGCGAGTGGATCCCGAACCAGTACGGCGGCAACGAGAACATCGACGCCATCGATTTCCTGCGCCTGTTCAACCAGGGCATGTACCGCGAGCATCCCGACACGCAGACCATCGCCGAGGAGTCGACGTCGTGGCCCAGCGTGTCGCGGCCGACGTACACGGGCGGCCTGGGGTTCGGCATGAAGTGGGACATGGGCTGGATGCACGACACGCTGTCGTACTTCAAAGAGGACCCGATCGGGCGTCGCTACCACCACCACAAGCTGACGTTCAGGAGCATGTACTTCTGGAGCGAGAACTACGTGCTGCCGCTGTCACACGACGAGGTCGTGCACGGCAAGGGGTCGCTGATCGGCAAGATGCACGGCGACAAGTGGCAGCGGTTCGCGAACCTGCGCCTGATGTTCGCGTATATGTGGGCGCAGCCGGGGAAGAAGCTGATGTTCCAGGGCGGCGAGATCGGACAGCAGTCCGAGTGGGCGCACGACCGCAGCGTCGACTGGCACCTGCTGGGCGATTCGCCGCTGCACGTCCAGCTGATGACGTTCGTGTCGGAGCTGAACCGGCTGTATCGCGACCGAGCCCGCGCTGCACGTCAACGACGTCGGCCTGGGCGGCTTCGAGTGGATCGACGCCAACGACGACGACAACAGCGTGTTCGTGTTCCTGCGCAAGGGGGACGCCCCCGGCGACGTCGTCATCGCCGTGTTCAACTGCACGCCGGTGCCGCGCACCGACTATCGCGTCGGCGTGCCGAAGATCGACCGCTGGGAGGAGATCCTCAACAGCGACGCCGAGGCGTTCGGCGGCAGCGGCATGGGCAACCTGGGCGGCGTGACGGCCGAGGCCGTCACTTGGCACGGGCGGACCGGATCGGTGCGCCTGACGCTGCCGCCGCTGTCCGCCGTGTTCCTGCGCCCGGCGCGTTAGTCGCGGCGGCTGTTCAGCTTCGACAGCAGGCGCAGGATCTCGAGGTACAGCCAGACCAGCGTCACCAGCAGGCCGAACGCGCCGTACCACTCCATGTACTTGGGCGCGCCCTGTTCGGCCCCCTTTTCGATGAAGTCGAAGTCGAGCACCAGGTTCAGCGCCGCGACGACGACCACCACCATGCTGATGCCGATGCCCAGCCAGCCGGCGGAGTGCATGAAGCCGACGTTGACGCCGAACATCTGCAGCACGAACGTGACCATGTAGACGAGCGCGATGGCGCCGGTCGCGGCGATGACGCCGAGCTTGAAGTTCTCGGTCGCCTTGATCGCGCCCGTCTTGTACGTCACCAGCATGACGCCCAGCGTGCCGAACGTCAGCGCCATCGCCTGGAAGACGATGCCCGGGAAGCGCATCTCGTAGATCGCCGAGATGCCGCCCAGCGCCAGGCCTTCACACGCGGCGTAGATCGGCGACGTGATCGGCGCCCATTCCTTCTTGAAGATCGTCACCAGCGCCGTGATCAGACCGCCGATCACGCCGAGCAGCAGGAACGGCATCATCGCTCCCGGGTTGCGCGTCGCCAGGTACCACGGCCACGCCGCCGCGCCGATCACCAGCAACAGCAGGATCGCCGTCTTGTTGACGGTGCCCTGGATGGTCATCGTCGCCGGGGCGACGTCCGACTGCGGGCCGCCCCGTGGCCGGGCAAAGCCCCCGAACGACTTCGACGACAGCGCGGGATTCGCGGTTCTCATCATGATGCGGCAAGCATAACCCGCAGCTCAGGGGTGTGCTTGACCGGGGGTGTGAGGTGTTTACAAACAGACACATGGACGCGACGGCAACGGATGAGGACACCGTCATCACGGCGTGCAGCGGCTGCGGGCGCATGAACCGCATCCTGCGCTCGCGGCTGGGCGACGATCCCAGCTGCGGCGTGTGCAAGGAGAAGATCTTCCCGCGCCGGCCGGTGACGGTCACGGACGCGAGCTGGAAGAAGGAGGTCGAGGATTCGCCGATCCCGGTGCTGGTCGACTTCTGGGCGCCGTGGTGCGGCCCGTGCCGCGCGGTGGCGCCGATGCTCGAGGCCGTGGCGGGCGAACGCGCGGGCAAGCTGAAGATCGCGAAGCTGAACGTCGACGAGAACCCGCGCAGCGCGGCGCGCTTCGCCGTGCAGGCGATCCCGACGATGATCCTGTTCCGCGGCCCGATCGAGGTCGACCAGATCCGCGGCGCGGTGCCGAAGGCGGCGCTCGAGGCGCGGCTGGCGCGCGCGATCTGAGCGCGGGGTCTACTCGAACCTGATCTGCAGCGCGACGCCGAGCCCGTACTGGCGGGCGGCGGCGTCCTGACTCATGTCGGGGAACATGAACCAGGTCTTGAGATCGACGCCGCGATTGAGCTGCCAGCCGAGGCCGAAGCCGAGCGGGTACTGGTTGTAGCTGCCGCCTTGGCTGACGACGCGCAGGCCGAGCAACGGCCCCAGCCAGAAGTTGTGCCCTACCTGGATCCAGACGTGCAGCGGAATGCTGACGGCTGTGAACGTCTGGTCGTAGAAAACGACAGGCACGTAGATGCCGGTGTCCAGGCGGATGGGGCCGGCGCGCAGCAAGATCGGCAGCCCGAACATGAAGCCGAAGCGCGATCGCGCCTCGATGGGCAGGTAGGCGCGCAGCTCGATGCCCAGCTCCGCCCCGTAGCTGCGCGCCACCGACCAGCGGAAGCGCAGCTCGGGGTTCGCCGTGCGGTCGATGACCGTGCCGTAGGTCTCGGTGTCGAACGGGCGGCCGTAGCGGTCGGCCTGCGTCGCCTGGCCGCCCTCGTCGAGCCGAAAGCCCAGACGAACGCCCAGCTCGAAGCCGTGCGCGACGCCCGCGCCGAGCTCGAGGTTCAGACCGAAGCCATCGATGCTCGTCGTCGGGGTCAATGGAGCGTGGCCGTAACCCATGCCGAAGTCGAGCGCGAGATCGCCGCGGGGGAGCGTCAGGCCGCGGTAGATCCAGGGGGCGGCGGCGCGCGCCGGCGATGCGGCCGCGAGCGCCAGCATCCCCAGGCCGGCAGCCACGGCCACGCGTGCGTAGCGGTGCATGCGCGGGTTATACATCCATCCGTGAGCGAGCTGGTTCACTTGCGGCGCGGTTCACGCGCCGCGGCGGCGACAACGTCGCCGGCTACGGAAACCGCGCCGGCGCCCGTGGCGGCGCCGGCGACGCGAACCGTGTACCTCGAGACCTACGGCTGCCAGATGAACGTCGCCGACAGCGACCTGATGCTGGGCATCCTCGATCGCGGCGGCTACGCGCGCACCGACGATCCGACGGCGGCCGACCTGATCCTGATCAACACCTGCGCCGTGCGCGAGAAGGCCGAGGAGCGCGTGTTCGCGCGCGCCAGCATGCTGAAGAGCGACAAGGCGCGGCCCGACGTCGTCGTCGGCGTCACCGGCTGCATGGCCGAACACCTCAAGGACCAGATCCGCGAGCGCGCGCCGTACGTCGATCTGGTCGTCGGCCCCGACGGCTACCGCCGCCTGCTCGAGCACGTCGACGAGGCGCGCGCCGGGCGCGCGGTGGTCGACACGCGCCTCGATCGCGACGAGACCTACGAAGGCATCGACGGCGCGTCGCACGGCGACATGACGACGTCGGGCGGCGTGATCGGCCACGTCACGATCCAGCGCGGCTGCGACAAGTTCTGCACGTTCTGCGTGGTGCCGTACACGCGCGGCCGCGAGCGCGGCGCGGCGCCGCGCGAGATCCTGCGTCAGGCGCGCGCGCTGGCCGACGCGGGCGTCAAGGAAGTGCAGCTGCTGGGGCAGACGGTGAACTCGTACCGCTACGAAGACGTCGGCTTCGCCGAGCTGCTGCGCGCGGTCGCCGGCGTCGACGGCATCGAGCGCGTGCGCTTCACGTCGCCCTACCCGCTCGATTTCTCCGACGACGTCGTCGCCGCGATCGCGGAGACGCCGAAGGTGTGCAAACACGTCCACTTGCCGCTGCAGAGCGCGTCCGACACGGTGCTCGAACGCATGCGCCGCGGCTACGACTTCGCGACGTTCCGCGCGCTGCACGACAAGCTGCGCGCGATCCCCGGCGTCGCCATCACCACCGATCTGCTGATCGGCTTCTGCGACGAGACCGAAGACGAGCACCGCGCCACGCTGCGCGCGCAGGAAGAGCTGCGCTTCGACAGCGCGTTCACGTTCGCCTATTCGGAGCGCGCGGGGACATACGCGGCGCGCAAGCTGCCGGACACCGTATCCGCCGACGTCAAGTCGCGCCGGCTGGCGGAGGTGATCGCCGTCCAGCAGCGGATCACCGCGGAGATCTCCGCGGCGCAGGTCGGCAAGCGCGAGCGCATCCTGATCGAGCAGCCGTCGAAGCGATCCGCCGAACAGCTGATGGGGCGGACCGACGCGTTCCGCACCGTGCTCGTCCCGGCGGCGCCGGGCATCGCGCCCGGCGCGCTGGTCGACGTCACGATCGCGCGCGCGACGCGCATGACGCTGTTCGGATCGCTGGCGTCCGACTGACGCCCGCCGCCTCGGCGTGAACGCGGACGCGGCTGCGTGTTAGCCTTGCGGGCATGCGTGGCTGGTTGATTCGGGGCCTTGCGCTCGCGGCGTTCGTCGCATCGTGCGGCGGCAAGTCCGAGCTCGACAAGACGGGCGGCGGCGGTGGTGGCGGCAACGGCGGCAACGGAGGAAGCAGCGACGGCGGTGGTAGCGGCGGCAGCGCTGGCGGCGGCGGCGCTGGCAGCGGCGGCAACGCAGGCAGCGGCGGCGGCTCCGGCGACGCCAGCGCGGCGCTGGCGTTCGAGGCCGAGACGCTGGCCATCGCCGGCGACTACCTGAACTGGGGGCGCGTCGACGACGAGCTGCGCTGGGCGCCGTTCCTGTGCCGGCAGCCGCTGCCCGGCATCGCCCGCCCGAGCGAATCGACCGACCAGACCACCCACGGCGGCAAGCTGTATTCGGTGTTCGCGAAGCTCCACTCCGCCTACCCGAACGGGCCGCACACCGGCCAGGCCGTGGTGAAGCAGTCGTGGAAGACCGAGCGCGGTGACGGCCCAGGACGCGTCGTTCAGCCCCGGCACCTGGCGCCCGGACAACGACGGCGGCGACCACTTCTATCCGTACGCCAAGAAGGACGGCGTCCTGTACCGCGCGACCGAGCCCGCCGGCCTGTTCATCATGTTCAAGGTCGATCCCGCGACGCCCGACACCGACGAAGGTTGGGTCTATGCGACGGTGTCGCCCGCCGGGCAGCTCACGTCGTCGGGGCGCGTCTCCGCCTGTATGGGCTGCCACGAGACCAGCGCGACGCACGAGCGCCTGTTCGGCGTCCCGCTCAGCCCGTCGCCATAGAAGGGGCGCCGGCGCCTTTGGCCGCTGCTGGCAGGTGACAGCGCCCGCCGTCGCCACTATGCTGACCGGTCCCGTGCAGGACCCGTCGTCTGAAGCCGCGCAGGAGCCTCAGCCCGCGCCGGCACCGCCACCGATCGTCCGCGAGGAGCAGCAGCTCCTCGACGTGGTGCTGCGCAAGCTCGATGCCGGCAAGCCCAAGATCCGCGTCCAGGTCGACGACGCCAGCGCGCTGATCGAGCTGCGCGACGCGCTGGCCGAGGCGAAACCCGAGGACCAGGGTTCGATCCTGGAGCAGATGCACCGCATCGAGGCGCTGTCGCGCCAGCGCGGCAAGGGCGACACGCCGCCCGTCGACCGCAAGTCGCCGTATTTCGGCCACCTGCGCCTGGACGAGGGCGGCAGGCAGCGCGACGTGCTCGTCGGCGCGCGCAGCTTCGTGGAACCCGGTGGCGGCGTCCAGATCGTCGACTGGCGCAACGCGCCGATCTCGCGGCTGTTCTATCGCTACGAGGAAGGCGACGCATACGAAGAGCGCCTGGGCGACCGCCTGGTCGAAGGCGAGATCGTCGCGCGCCGGACGGTCGCGATCGTCGAGGCGGAGCTGCGGCGGGTGGCGTCGCCGCAGGGGACGTTTTCGCGCGACATCCGCTCGGGGCAGTGGCGCGAGACCGCCACGCGCCAGGCGCGGCTGCAGATCGCCCGTGACGGCAGCGCGGCCGAGATCGTCGGGCAGGCGCCGGTCGTCCCGCGGCGCGACGCGCTGCCGCCGCCGCCGGCCGCGTCGCGCGGCAAGCTGGGTTTCGACGACACCGGCTCGCGCGGCCCCGATCGCCACCTGCCGGCGATCGCCGCGCTGATCGATCCGCGCCAGTTCGAGCTGATCACGCAGCCGTCGTCGGGGCTGATCGCCATCCAGGGCTCCGCGGGCAGCGGCAAGACCACCATCGGCCTGCACCGCATCGCCTACCTGGCGTTCGCCGAGCCGCGCCGTTTCAAGCCCGACCGGATGCTGGTCATCGTCTATCAGCGCGCGCTGGCCGCGTACGTGTCGCGCGTGTTGCCGTCGCTGGACGTCGAGGGCGTGCCGGTGAAGACGTTCGCGGGCTGGGCCGAGGCGGCGCGCAAGGCCGCGATGCCGCCGTCGATGGATGTCGGGCTCACCGAGGAGACGCCGCCCCTGGTCATGCGCGCCAAGGCGCACGGCGCGTTCCTGCGCATCATCGACGACCGGCAGGCGGAGCTGGCCGCCTGGTGCCGCACGCGCCTGGAAGCCGAGCTGGCCGGCAAGGCCGACGCCGAGACCGTGCTGGCGAAATGGGACGGCAGCGCCGGCCCCGTCGACGGGCGCGTGACCGCGCTGGCGAAGTGGCTGCGCGACGCGACGCTGGATCCGGCGACGCGCAACGCGCTCGAGAACGTCGGGCGCCTGTTGCGCGTGCGGACGCGCGACGTCGTCGGCGAGTGGGCGGCGCTGCTCACCGATCGCGCGGCGCTGGGCGCCGGCTTCGACCGCCACGCGCCCGGCGTGTTCACGCCCGGACAGCTCGACGACGTCCACCGCTGGTGCGTCGTGCGCGACCGGCTGCGCACGGGCGGCCGCAACGAGGACGAAGACGTGTTCGCGCTCGACGCCGAGGACGAAGCGCTGCTGCTGCGCATCTACCAGCGCCAGCGCGGCCGGCTCCCCGACGGCAGCAAGGGCGTGCTCGCCTACGAGCACCTGATGGTCGACGAGGTGCAGGACTTCTCGCCGCTCGAGCTGGCGGTGCTGCTGGACGCGACGTCCGAGCGCCGCTCGGTCACGCTGGCCGGCGACACCGCGCAGGCGATCGCGCCCGAACACGGGTTCTCGTCGTGGACCGAGCTGCTCGACTTCCTCGACATCGCGCACGAGCGCGTCGAGCCGCTGCGCGTCTCCTACCGTTCGACGCGCGAGATCGTCGACGTCGCCGAGCACGTGCTGGGGCCGCTGCAAGGCGACGTCCGGCCGGTGGCGCCGCGCGCCGGCGCGCCGGTCGAATCGTTTCCGTTCGCGACCGCGGGTGAATGCGCCGAGTTCCTGTCGCACGCGCTCAAGGAGCTGGTGCGTAACGAGCCGGACGCGTCGGTCGCGCTGCTCGCCCGCCACGCCGAGCAGGCGCGCGCCATGTACGAGGCGCTCACGCACGCCGAGGTGCCGACGCTGCGGCTGGTCGCCGACCAGGACTTCTCGTTCGTCGCCGGCCTCGACGTCACCGACGTCCGCCAGTCAAAGGGCCTGGAGTTCGACATCGTCATCCTGCTGGACGTCAACGACGCGTCGTACCCGGCGTCCGACGACGCGCGCCGCCTGCTGCACGTCGCGATGACGCGCGCCGCGCACCAGCTGTGGGTCACGTACGTCGGCGCCCCGTCGCCGCTGCTGCCCGAAGGGCTACGCTAGCGCGTCGCCGCGCTAGTACCCGAGCGCTTCCGCGATCGCGTCGTGCAGCGCCGGGCGAAACCGGCGGAAGCGATCGTCAGTCGGCACCGACGGGTGGACGCGGTTCGATAGCGTGACGATCCACGTCTCGCGCTCGGGATCGATCCACAGCGAGCAGCCGGTGAAGCCCAGGTGTCCGACCGCCGTGCGCGGAAACCGCGTCCCGGCCTGCGAGCCGCGCGCCGCCGGCCCGTCCCAGCCGAGGCGCCACGTCGATTCGGGGATGCCGGACGGCGTCCAGAACGTGCGCACCACATCGCGCGGGACCAGCCCGCCGCCATCGTCGCCGCGCCAGGCGCGCACCAGCGACGCCGCGATCGCGGACAGATCGGCCGCCGTGCTGAACAGACCCGCGTGGCCGGCGACGCCGCCCATCGCCATCGCGTTCAGATCGTCGACCTCGCCGATCAGCACGCGCCGTCGTTCCGAACAGTGCTGCGTCGCCGCGATCGATCGCTCGGACAGCGTGCGCGCGCGCGCCGCGGGATCGTCGACCAGGTTCATGAACATCGTGGATGTCAGCGCCAGCGGTCCGCTGACGCCGGTCGCGAACTGCACGTCCAGGCGGGTGCCCGTCAGGCGCTCGAGCAACCAGCCCAGCAAGATGAAGCCGAGGTCGGAGTAGACAGCGCGAGCGCCGGGCGGGCGTTCGAGCGGCTCGCGCGCGGCCAGCTGCGACACCGCCCAGCGCTCGGACGGCGCCGCCGCGGCCTGCCGCCAGAACGGCCGATGCGCGGGTAAGCCCGATGCGTGACACAACAGGTGCCGGACGGTGATCTGGGCGCGGTCGTCGGGACCAGCAAGCTCTGGCAGCAGCTCGACCACAGGCGCGTCGAGCGCCAGCCGACCTGCGGCAACCTCACGCATGGCGAGCAAGCTGGTCGCGACCGCCTTGGTGATCGACGCGACGTCGTAAACCGTGTCTCGAAACGCCGGCAACTTGCGCGGAATCAATTGTCGCGCGCCGAACGCCTCGTGAAACACGACCTCACCATTGGCCACCACGAGCAGCACCAGGCCGGGAACGGTGCCGTCGTCGATTCCCGCGGTGCAAATCCTGTGGATGGGCTCGAATCTCAGCTTCATCGTGACGACGGCCGGACTATACTCGGGGAGAGCCCGGTACGGATTTCGCGAGTCGTGCTTAAGCTCGGGATGGAAGGAGGGGAGTTATGTCGGGGAAGTCGGCCAAATCGGCCAAGTCGGCAGGGTCAAGTAGCACCGACGCCAAGCCCGCTGTCCGCAGGGAGTTCGACGAGCGGCCGGCACGCCACAACCACCATCGCACCGACGACGCCAACGCGTTCATGCCCGATCCTGAGGGCGGACCGGCGACGATCGCCGACGATCTGGCGGAGAGCTTAGCCGAGGAGTACCTGCAGGGTGCGACGCAGGGAAGCGACGCCGAGGAAGATCTCGATCAGGTGGTGCCCGAGGAGATCGGCGGTCCGTTCATCGAGACCAGCGCGGCGGAAGAGTTCGCGCACGACACCGACGAGACCAACCCGCTGGAAGCCGAAGCGGAACCGCTGCCGCGCCCGGTCGCTGGACTGATCTCGATCCCCGGTGACGAAGAGCCCGAAGAGGCAGAGGAAGCTGAGATGCAAGCTCAGCCCTCGTCGCCCCGCCGCCGGCGCTGAGCACGGTTTTCGGTCCCGCGCAGGCAGCGGGCGTGGCCCGCGCTGTGTTACGCTGGCGAGCTGCCCCCATGAAGTTCGGCCAGTACGAGCTGCTCGAGCAAATCGCCGTGGGCGGGATGGCCGAGGTGTTCAAGGGACGGGTCGTCGCGGCGGAAGGCTTCGAGAAATACGTCGCGATCAAGCGCATCCTCCCCGACCTGGCGGAGGACGAGCGCTTCGTGAAGATGCTGCTCACCGAGGCGCGCATTCACTCGGCGCTGTCACACCGCAACATCGTCCAGATCCACGATCTCGGCATCTCGGAGCAGGGCGAATACTTCATCGTCCTCGAATACGTCGAGGGCTACGACCTGCGCATCATCACCGAGCAGATTCACGGCTCAGGCGAGATCATCCCCGAAGCGCTGTCGCTGCACATCGCCGCCGAGATCGCGCAGGGTCTGCACTTCGCGCACGAGCTGCGCGGCGCCGACGGGCAGCCGCTCGGCCTCATTCACCGCGACGTCACGCCGTCGAACATCCTGATCTCGTTCGCGGGCGAGGTGAAGCTGTCCGACTTCGGGCTCGCGAAACGGCGCAGCGATCGCTCGGTGGTCGGCAGCCTGAAGGGGAACCTCGCGTACATGTCGCCCGAGCAGGCGATGCAGGCGGAGCTGGATCGCCGCACCGACATCTTCTCGCTGGGCGCCGTTCTGTTCGAGCTCATCACCGGGCGCCGGCTGCGCGAGATCACCGACGAGGTCGCCGGCTGGAGCCAGGTGGCTTCGGGCGTCGTGCAGTCGGCGCGGCAGCTGCGGCCCGATCTGCCGGTGCCGATCGAGAAGCTGCTGGATTCGGCGCTGGCCGCCGATCCCGCCAAGCGGTTTCCCGACGCCGCCGCGTTCGGCACCGCCATCCGCGGCGCGCTCGCCGAGCTGAACATCGCCGTCGGCGCCAGCGACCTGTCCGCGCTGCTGGGCGTGATCACGCCGCCGCGGCAGTCGCGCACGCTGAACCTGGAACGCTCCAAGGTCATTCGCCTGGGCCCCGAGGCGCTGGCGCTGAAGGAGGCGCTCGCCGCGCCCGCCACGCCGGCCCCTGTCGTCGTGACGCCCGGCCTGACGCCGGTGTCGCCGCGCGCCCCCTCCGGCGCGCCGCGCGCAACCACACCCCCGCCGCGCGCAGCAGTCCCGGCGGCCGCGCCGCGCGTCACCGTTCCGGGGCCGACGCCCGGGCCGACTCCCGCGGCGACGCCGCCGCCGGCCAACGACGGGATCGCGACGCCGATGCCAAACACGCCGCCGCCGCCCGCGCGCCCGCGCGGCAGGACGCCGATGGCCCCGGCACACGTCCGCACGCAGACGCCGCGCCCGCCGGCCGTCGATCCTGACCAGACGCCCGGGATGACGACGCCACAAATCCCCGCGCGCGCACGCGGCAAGACACCGCACCTCCCCGGAGCGGGCGCCGAATGGGGACCGTCGCAGAACACACCGCCGCTCCCCGGCGCGCGTCCGCGCGGCAAGACGCCGATGGCCCCGGCGCGAGAGCGCATGCAGACGCCGCCGCCGCCCGCGCGCTCACGCCAGCAGACGCCGCCGCCGCCCGTCAACCTGCAGCCGCCGGGAGCGCCGCGGCCGACACCACCGCGCAGCCAGGCCGTTCCCCAGGCCGGCGGCCGCGCCCCCCAGTCGCGTCCCCACAACCTTCCCCCGAGCCAGCGCGACCAGCAACCACGTCCGGCCATGTCGCCACCGCCCGGAAACCAGCCGCTGGGGGCCAACGCGGGAGCACGCGCCAGCGGCCAGCGCCCCGCGATTCAGCCCGAGACGCCCGCGTACGGCGTCCAGCGTCCGCCGCCCGCGGCGTTCGCCGGGGCGCGGCAGTCGCAGCCACAGTTCCCGGCGCAGCCGGCGCCTCCGCTCGCGTACAACGCGGCCCGCGTCCACCACCAGACCGCGCGCATCCCCGTCCGATCGCCGGCGCGCTGGCCCAAGTGGGTGCTGACGCTGGTCGTTCTGCTCGGCGGCGCGGCGGCGGTCGTGCATCTGTTCTTCATTCCGCTCGACGTGCTCGTCACCTGGCGCAGCCCGGCGCGACTGTCGATCACCACGCAACCGACCGGCGCGACGCTCAAGCTCGACGGCGTGCCGCTGGCCGGGACGGCGCCCATGACCGTGTCCGTCTGGCGAGATCGCGCCCCGCACGTCGTCGAGGCGTCGATTCCGGGTTTCGAAACCACGCGCGACAATGTCCGCTACGACAAGTCCGTGGCGCTGTCCGTCCAGATGTACCTGCCGAGGGATAAGCCGGCCACGCCGCCCCCGCCGCCCGCCGGGGGCGCGCCGTCGCCGGATCCCGCGCCGGCCAACGCTCCGCAGTAGCGGCCGCCCGTCCAGCTCACGGCTGTCGCAGGCAGACGCCGCGGGTGGCCCAGCCGTCGGGTGCGCGCCGCTGAACGGGCGGGCGAGCGATCGGCCTCGCGCACGGCGCGCAGGCAACGCGCGGTGGCTGCGGTCGCGGCGCCGGCGGCGGTGCTGGCGTCTCGGCGCGCCCGCCGATCACCCCCGCCGCGGTGGTGGGCCCCGCGACCGCGAGATGGACGCGCAGCCGGCGCACCATCTTGCGACCGATCCCCTTGATGCGCACCAGCTCGTCGACGGTCCGGAACGGACGCTTCTTGCGATACGCCACGATCTCGGCGGCCTTGGCGGGTCCGACGCCGGGCAACAGGCCCAGCACCTCGGCCGGCGCAGTGTTCAGGTTCACGACGCCGTCGACGGCCTTCGCGGCCCGCGCGGGCGGCGGCGCCAGCAGGACCACGATCAACATGACGACCCGTCGCACGCCCGGTTGTCGGACCGGCCGCGCGCGGGTTTCGGCTCAGCGCACGATGGGGGCGCAGAAACGGGCTGACGAATTCACGGACGACGTCAGCGCCAGGCTGCCGCGTGTACCGGACAGCCGGCACTCGTAGCCGCCGCGGCAATCGTCGTTGCTGTCGCAGCTCTTGGCGCAGAACCGGCGCTCGGTGGACCGCGGCGCGCAGACGCGCTCCAGACAGATCTCGTCGGACGTGCAATCGTCGAGCGCCAACCCGTTGAGGCAGCTATCGACGCCGCAACCGGGCGGCCGATTCGGGTCATCCGGACTCACCACCCCGTCCTCGCAGCACGGGTTGCACGACAGCGTCAGAAACTCCGCCGGAAAGTAGCGAATGCAGACCGCCTCTTCCGGGCAGGATTTCTCGTCGCAGCCCATGATCGTGCAGTAGCCGCCGGGCTGCGACACGTCGCAGGACCGCGACCCGTTGGGATTGCAGTCGGCGGCCGTGACGCATTCGTCGCCGATCTCACGGCCGCACGAGGCGGCTGAAACCGCGGCGCAGACGACGAGCGCCAGTCGAAGCACAACGATGCGAGACGGCGCGTTCACGGGGGGCGTTTGTACCTTGATCGGCTTCGCCATACCAGCGACGCGGACGGGCACGGATCTTGTAATGCGGGGCATTGTCTTTCGCGACCTCTACAGATGACCCAGCCACCCCTATCAGCCGTTGCCCGACACAACTGCTCGAAACCCAACGGGTCCCCGGTCAATCCCGGTCGCTCATGCTCCGAACCGCGCCGCGCGCGAGTTTCGAAACCATTGGAGGCAAACGGAGCGCCGGTACCGGCGCGGTCCCCTGCCGACCGTTTCTAGCCGGCCCGGCTCCCGCCCCCTCCCCCTGGGGGCTGGGTGAGTCGGTCCGGCCCTTTGCTTCGGGCGTGGTGGTGGGAGGGTCCCCCCCCGACGGTGAGTCGGGGCGGGGGCCGGTGGTGTGCAAATCCGCGCCTTTCGACGGTCCGTGTTATCCTCGTCGCCATGTTCCCGTGCGTGCGTCGAGATGTCGGCGCGCCTTCGCCAGCCCCCCTGCCATGAAGGTCCGTTTCTGGGGCGTGCGCGGATCGCTGCCCGTGCCGGGAGGGAAAACCGAACGCTACGGCGGTAACACGTCGTGCGTGGAGATGCGGTCGGCCTCGGGCACGCGCGTCGTGGTCGACGCCGGCACCGGGATTCGCAAGCTGGGCAAGGAGCTGGCCGGGGACGGCGAAGCCGGTCACGCCAGCGTGCACCTGCTGATCAGCCACACCCACTGGGACCACATCCAGGGGCTGCCGTACTTCGCGCCCATGTACCAGCGCGGCAACAAGATGTCGGTGTACGCGCGCAAGCGCGACGACCTGCACCTGCAGGCGGTGTTCGCATCGCAGACCTACGACCCGTATTTCCCGGTGCCGTTCAACGAGGCCGAGGCCGCCATCGAGTTCAACGAGCTGCCTGACTCGGCGAAGTTCAACATCGAAGACGTCCAGGTGGCGTGCACGCGGCTCAATCACCCGTACATCGCCACCGCCTACCGCCTGACCGCCGACGGCGCGTCGGTCGTCTACGTCTCCGACACGGCGCCGTTCACCGACATCCTGTTCGAGGATCAGTTCATCGCGCGGCCGCCGACGATCGGCGCCGAGCTGCCCGCCAAGGACAAGCAGAAGCTGAAGCAGATGCGCGAGGGCGTCGTTCGCCTGTGCGAGGGCGCGGACCTGGTCATCTACGACACGATGTTCACGCCCGAGGACTACCAGCGCATCCCGCACTACGGGCACTCGCGTCCGGGCGACGCGGTCGACGTGTGCGCGGAAGCCGGCGCGTCGCGGCTGGCGCTGTTCCACCACGCGCCCGAGCGCACCGACGCCGAGGTCGACGCCATCCTGGCCGACACGCGAGCGGGCGCGGCGAAGACGGCGCCGAAACTGGACATCGTGGCCGCCTACGAAGGGCTCGAGGTCGAGGTCGGGCGGGGCTGATGGAGCTGAAGTTCTGGGGCGTGCGCGGCTCGATCCCGGCGCCAGGCCCGGCGACGGTTCGTTACGGCGGCAACACCGCGTGCGTGTCGCTGCGCCCGTCGAGCAATGGGCTGATCGTTCTCGACTGCGGCACCGGTGCGCGCAACCTGGGCATCAAGCTGATGGAGGGCGCGTTCGGCAAGGGCGCCGGCGAGGCGAGCATCCTGCTGTCGCACGCGCACTGGGACCACATCCAGGGCTTCCCGTTTTTCGTGCCGCTGTACCAGCCCGGCAACAAGTTTCACATCTTCGGCGGCGCCAAGAGCTCGTCGATGCTGGAAGGCATCCTCGAGGGGCAGATGGCGCCGCAGTATTTCCCGGTGCAGACGCTCAAGAACATGGGCGCGAGCATCGACATCGTCGCGATCGCGGAGGGCGAACCGTTCGAGGTCGAGCGTTGCAAGGTTCGGGCGCGCACCAACCCGCACGGCCGCGCTGGCGCGCTGGCGTTCCGGATCGAAGACGCGGGGCGCGTGGTCGTCTACGCGAGCGACGCCGGCTACGGCGCGGCGGGCCGCCGGCCGCGTCGCTGGAGCTCTACCGCGGCGCCGACGTGCTCATCCATGACAGCACGTACACGCCCGAAGACGGCCGCCGCTACGCCGACCGCGGCTACTCGTCGGTCGAGGACGCGGTGGGCGCCGCCATCGCGGCGCGTGTGAAGCGGCTGGTGCTGTTCCACTACGACCAGGACTACAACGACACCGAGGTCGACGCGCTGTGCGCGCGCGGCCGCCGGCTGCTCGACGAGCGCGGCGGGCGCGACATCGAGCTCGTCGGTGCCGTCGAGGGCTCGACGCTGACTGTCTAGAGCCCTCACGACCGAATCAGCCCCCAACTTACGATCGGGGCCCCAACGTAGAGGATGGGAGGTGAGGCCATGAGGTGGGTGATTGCGTTTGTGCTCGCGCTTGCCGTTATGCCCCCTGTCTCGGCTCAGCAGCAGGGGACTTCCGGCGACAAGCTAGAGCGTGTGATTCGCGACAAGCTGGCCCGCGAGCCCGAGCTTGCCGACGACAAGATCGACGTCGGCGTCTACGACGGTGTCGCGCGGCTGACGGGGACGGTCGACTCCGTCGATGAGAGAGCGAAGGCTGTGCGCGTGGCCGAGCTGGCGGGCGCGCCGGTCGTCGACGACAGGTTGGTGGTCGAAACCCGGGAGTAACCCTTGCACGCGACGCGTGCAGCCCGAATGCTTCTTTGCCCCCCGCGCCAAACACCGGCGCCTAGGGGGGTGAAGTCTTGTCGTCGAAGTCGAAGCAAAAACTCTCGCGTCGCGATGCGCTGAAAGCCGGACTTGGTCTGGGCGCGGGCGCGCTGGCGACCGCGGCCGGCCGGATCGGCAGGGTCGGGTTGCGGGCCGATGCCGAACCGCTGCGCCGGCGGCCCCGATGTGGGTGCCGGCGCGGACGCCGCCGCCGGCAGCTTGCTGCAGGCGATCGACACGTTCGTCGTCGTGATGCTGGAGAACCGATCGTTCGACAACCTGCTGGGCGGCCTGAAGCTGGACGCCGTCTACCCGGCGGCGGCGGCGATCGACGGCGTCACGCGGCAGCGAGAGCAACCCCGACGTCTTCGGCGTGCCGGTGATGGCGCGCAAGCTGACCGGCAACGGCACGCTCGATCCGCGGCACGACTGGGCGTCGTCTCGTCGCGCGTTCAACGGCGGCCGTAACGACGGCTTCGTGCAGGTGAACGCCGGCTCCAATCAGGACGAGACCATGGGGTACTACACCCGCGAACAGCTGCCGTTCCTGCACGCGCTGGCCGGCGAATACACGGTCTGCGATCGCTGGTTCTCGTCGGTGATGGGGCCGACGTGGCCGAACCGCTTCTACCTGCACGCCGGCACGGCGACCGGGAAGAAGACGAACCTGCCGATGGGGCTGTCGCCGCCGCCGACGATCTGGCAGCGGCTGGCGGACCGGTGCTGGACCGGGAAGAACTACCATTCGGGCGCGATCCCCTGGTATTCGGTCGCGTTCCCGGCCAACAGCTTCTCGGGCGACGACGCGATGGTCCCGGAGCCGATGGATCATTTCTATCGAGACGCCGCCGCGGGCCGGCTGCCGAACTTCGCGGTCATCGATCCCGACTTCTCTTTGAACGACGGCCACCCGCCCCACGACCTGGGGCTGTGCGAGGCGTTCGTCGCCAGCATCTACCGATCGCTGGCCGAGAGCCCGCAATGGCCGCGCACGCTGCTGGTGATCACGTTCGACGAGCACGGCGGTTTCTTCGACCACGTCGCGCCGCCGAGCGTGGTCGATCCCGATCCCGACTTTCAGCAGCTCGGGTTCCGCGTGCCGACGATCGTCGTCGGGCCGCGCGTGCGGCGCGGCGCCGTGGTGTCGACGACGTTCGAGCACGTGTCGATCCCCGCCACGCTGGCGGCGCGCTTCGGCATCGGCAGCCTCGGCCCGCGCATGGACGCCAGCCATGACCTGTCGTCCTGCCTGGATCCGGCGACGGCTGGCACGGTCGCGCTGGCGGCGGCGCCGTCGCTGCCCATCGTCGCGCTCAGCGCGTCGCGCTCGCTGCGCGCGCCGTCGCGGGCCAGCAGCCTCCCCGAGCTGGCGCGCGCCGCCCGGGCCGGCCGCGTCCCGGCAGCGCACATCGACGCGCGCCCCGCCGCGAACGCGTGCGGAGCTGGCTGCGCCACGCGCAAGAGCTGGAAGCGATCAGGGTGATCGGGTGATGGCGTGATCGGCTGGCTGGCCCTGCTGGCGTCGTGGGTCGCCATGCCCGCGTCGTCGTCGCCGTCGGACGACGGCGTGTGCGCGGCGCCCGTCGTCTACGCCACCGCGGCGCCGGCGCCTTCGTTGTTCGCGCCGCCACGGCCGCGCGGCATCACGCGCGTGGAGCTGGTGTCGCGCCCGTTCCTGGGCCTGGTCGGCAACAGCTGGGGCCAGATCGGCGAAGCGCGCGTCGAGCACCACTTCATCATGCCGTTCATGCTCGGCGTCGAGCTGGCACCGGTCGCCGTGGCGTCGTCGGGCGACGGCACGGGCGCGGTGACGCACGCGCGCGCGGTCGCCGGCTACGTCTCCGACCACCTGATGATCGGCTTCGGCGTCGGCAGCCGGTTGCAGCGCTTCGGCACCAGCGGCCTGTCGCTGGCGCCGCAGCTGCGCCTCGGCAGCCTGGACGGGCTCAACCTGTCGTTGACTTACACGCACACGGTCGCGCGCAACAAATACAGCGGCCGTCCCACGGTGGGGTTCGCGAACATCACCGGCAAGCTGTCGATCCCGGTGGCGCGGCCGCTCACGCTGGAGCTCAGCGCCGGCATGAGCCTGGACGCGTGGGGTTATGGGACGCTCGGCCTGCGGCATCGGCTGACTGGCGACGGCGGACCGGGCACGTGGTACGTCAGCGGCGCATTCGGCGTCGCGATGGTCGTCGATCGCGCGCAGTGCAACTACGACGCGGTCGTCCCGTGCACCGCGTCGGCGACGTCTTACGGACCTACCCTCGGCGTCGGCGTCGAACACCGATTCTGAGCTAGCGACCCACCCACGTGGTGGCCGGATCGAGGATCCGTGCCTAAGTCTTTGATCGGGCTGACGTGTTGGTGGCGTTCGGGATGGGTGAGGAGTCGGCATGTTGTCAGTCGTCGCGCTGACCGCGGCCCTGTTGGCCACGCAGGCGCCGGCGCCGGTGGCCAGCGATATCGACGACGACGTCGAAGAGGTCGCCGGCGTCGAACCACCGTCGGAGATTGAGGAGATCGGCTCCGCAACGGCGTCGCGGCCGACGAAGAACCCGACGTTGCGGACGTTTTCGCAGTCGGCGTTCATCCTCGCCTTGCAATCGATCTACTACTGGCGGCGGCCGAGCCTGGCCGGCGCCGAGAGCGGCACGACGTGGGACAGCTGGAAGACGAAGCTGTTCTCCACGGGCGAGATCAAGTTCGATCAGGACCGCTACGACACCAACGCGTCGCTGCACCCGATCATGGGCGCGATCTACTACCAGATCGGTCGAGGCAACGGGCTTGGCGTCGGCGGGTCGCTGCTGACATCGTTCCTGGCGTCGACCGCCTGGGAGTACACCAGCGAGTTCATCGAGCGGCCGTCGCTCAACGACCTGATCCTGACGCCCGCGGTCGGCGGCGTCATCGGCGAGGCCAGCTTTCGCCTCGGGCGTCTGTTCGCCGCAGGACGGCCGGGACCGGTGAACTGCGTCGGCGCCGTGCTGTTCTCGCCGGTGGCGACGCTGAACGATACCTACGTCTGCGGCGGCGGCGGCTCCGGCTCGGGCTCCGGCGCGGCACCGTACGACGGGCTCGGATTTTCGCGTCGCGCCTGGCACAGGATCGACGCGGGGGTGGCGGTCGGGCGCAGCGTGTTCGACGGCGTCGTCGAATACGATGCGACCCGCTATGCGCTCGCCGCGGCAGTGGTCACGCACACGCGATACCGGCGCGCGGGCCACGACGCGTCGCTGGTCGGCCCCGGACAGTGGTCGACGATCGGCGGCGGCCAGGCGTTCGGCAACAGTCGCGTGCTCGCGATCGACTTTCACGCCGACACCTCGCTGATAGGAGCCTACCTGCGGCGCTACGCCGACGCGGGTGGCGGGCGCGAGGCCGACGGGAGGGGCTTGCTGCTCGGCGCCGGCAGCACCTTCGACTACGACCTACGCATGTTGCCGATGGGGCGCGACCGCATCGCGTCCTGGGGGGTGGCGGGGCCGAAGGTGGAGTGGTCCATGCGTCGCGGCTGGCTCGCGGTCACCGCCGCGTTGAACGCCCAGTACGCCTTCGCGCTCGTCCAGTCGCTGGCGTACATGGAGGCGCAGCCCTACCTGCCCGAGGAGTTCGTCAAGAGCCCGCTGCGCAAGGAGGGCTACTACTACGCGCAAGGCGCCGTGTCGTCGGCCGTCGTGTCGCTGGCGGTGTCGAGGTTCGACCTGTTGGCGGCGGCGCGCGGCGGTTGGTACTGGTCGATCAACGCGCGCGATCAGCGCCAGGATGAGATCATCAGGGACTTCACGCTCCGCGACACCCGCATCCAGCTGCACGGCGAGGCGGCCGTGCGCGTGCTGGCTGATTCGGTGCGGTTCGCGGTCGCGTTCGATGACATCGAACGCACCAGCAGCTTGCCCGGCATGTCCGTCTCCACCAACGAACGCCGCGCCGGCCTCGAAGGCCGCTTCATCTTCTAGCTGGCGGCGGAGCGTCGACTAGCCGGCGACCAGGTAGCCCTTTTCGAACAGGGCGACGAGCTTCTCGGCGATGATCAGATCGGTCTGCGGCGACTGGTCGAAGACGGCCGCGACAGTCTTGACCTCGAGCGCCGCCTGGAACACGTCCAGCTCGTCGGGCGACAGATCGCGCAGCTTCCCCTTCAGCGGCCGCGCCAGGCCGATCGGGACCGACAGCTCGGGCAGCTTCTCGGCGTGGACGCGATACTCATCGAGCTGGCGCATGCCTTCGATCAGCAGCCCCTCGGTCGAGTCATCCATCTCTTCCAGCACGGCAGCCTCGTCCGGCGGCTCGAGCTCGAACGAGCCTTGCGTCCAGCTCAGCATGCGGGTCAGCGCCTTGCGCGGGCCGATGTTGAACTGGTTCTCGATGCTGGCGAAGTAGATCTGCCCCTTGCGGAAGAAGGTCTTGCCGACGTGGCGGTCCGAATGCACGACGAGCACGCCCGACTTCTTGCTGGTCGACAGCAGCTGCAGCAGGTCGGGGAGCGGGATCTCCTCGATGCTGCCGGCCATCGACTTGGGCGACGACGCCGAGCGCCGGTTCGCCGCCACCGCCATCTTCGATCGCGCTTCGGTCTCGGTCAGGTGGCTGGTCTGTTCGCCGTCGACGAAGACGATCTTGATGATCGACGTGCCGATCAGGATGCGGTCGCCGTCCTTGAGCTCGGCCTTGCGCACCTTCTCGCCGTTGACGAACGTGCCGTTCGTCGACCCGAGATCCTGAATCGACACCACGTTCTCGTCGGTGGTGATCTTGGCGTGCTTGCGCGACACCATGTCTTCCACCAGCACCATGTCGAGGTCGGACGACCGGCCGATGATGATCTCGCGGTTAGGGCGCAGCGGAAATTCGCCGCCCTGGTATTTCCCGGAGATGAAGCGGAGCGCCCACTGCGCGGCGTCCTGCCCGCCTTCACCTCCGTCGGAGACCATATCGCGTGGCCTAAAGGTGCTCAAAACTTGACAATTTTAAGGTGGAGTCTTGGTTACGTCAACCGGGCGCGCTGATCCGCCGCCCGCGGCGGTCTCCGACGGTGAGCGCAGGATATCGACGACCACCTGGGCCACCTCGGCGTCGACGAGCAGCCCCGAATGTCCCGTCGGCAGCGCGATGTGGCGGACGCCGTCGAGCACGGTGCTGGCCAGCGGCGCCAGCCAGTCGCGGACGGCGCCGATCGACACGACATCGGCCCCGGCGGGCAGCGGCCGCTCCGACAATTCGCGCAGGAAGGGGCTTCCTGGAAGCAGCTGCAGGCTGGCCAGGCCAAGCGGCGCGGTCATCAGGCCGAGCAGCGCCGACCACGTCCCCTGGGTCGGTGTCCCGAGCATCACCAGCCGGCGCACGCGATGCCGGCCGCCCAGCCGCTTGAGGTAGTCGAGCCCGACCAGGCCGCCCATCGAGTGCCCGACGATGTCGACGCGCGCGATGCCCGTCTGCGCGACGATCGACTCGACCTTGCGCGCGATAAGGCCGGCGGAGTCGCGGATGTCGCCGACGTTGATCGGGCCGAGCGAGTAGCTCATCACCACCAGGCCGCGGCTGGCGAGGTGTTGCTCGAGCAGGTGCAGCGATCCGCGTGTCGCTAGGTAGCCGTGGATCAGCAGCACCGGCGGTTCGCCGACGGCGGTCGTGCTGGCGGTGGCGCCGGTCGGGTGGCTGAGCGGGGCTGTGCGCAGCGCGCGCCTGCCGCGGTTGCCGCGCAGCAGCTGCCGCAGGTACACGGCGGCGTGCCCGGAATCGGCGACGCCGCCCGAAACTTCCTCTGCCCACTGGCGAACCCGCGTCCGCAGGTCGTCGAAGAGGCGCATCTACTCCGAGGACTCGCGCAGCCCGTGCTTGCGCAGCAGCTCGCGCAAATGCTTGCGGTCGATCTCGGCGCTGCGCGACGCCGCCGACAGGTTGCCCTCGTGGCGCTTGAGCAGGGTGCGGATGTATTCGCGCTCGAAGGCCTCGATGACGCGCGCCTTCGCCTCCTTGAACGGCAGGTCGACGTCGACCGTACCGGCCACGCCGACGCCCCCGGCGGCGACGGCGCCGGGGCGTTCGTCCAGCGCTTCGTCAATCACCAGCTGGTCGCCGTGGCTGAGCGCGCACGCGCGCTCCATGACGTTGCGCAGCTCGCGCACGTTGCCCAGCCAGTCGTGCCGGCGCAACCGCTCCAGATCTTCGCGCGAAACCTCCAGCGTGCGGTCGCCGCAGAAGTGGCGCATGAAGTGCTGCACCAGCAGCGGAATGTCGTCGGGGCGATCGCGCAGCGGCGGCACCACCATGCGGACGACCGCGACCCGGTAGTACAGATCTTCGCGAAATCGGCGCGCGGCGATCTCGGCGCGCAGGTTGCGGTTGGTCGCCGCGACCACGCGCACCGACGCGCGCGTGTACGTCGAACCGCCCACCGGCCGCACCGACTGCTTGTCCAGCGCGCGCAGCAGCGCCGGCTGGACGCCGGGCGCCAGCTCGCCGATCTCGTCGAGGAACAACGTGCCGCCGTCGGCTTCCTCGAACGCGCCCGGCCGATCGGTCACCGCGCCGGTGAACGCGCCGCGCACGTGCCCGAACAGCGCGGATTCGATCAGCTCGTCGGGGACGGCGCCGCAGTCGAAGACGATGAACGGGCCGTCGCGGCGCGGGCTGTGGCGGTGGATCTCCTCGGCGAGCAGCTCCTTGCCGGTGCCGGTCTCGCCTTCGATCAGCACCGTGGCCTCGGTGGCGGCGACGTCGTCCAGCACGCGGAACAGGCGGCGCAACTTCGGATCGCGCCCGACCAGCGAGCCGAAGCTCTCCTTGTCGGACGGCGCGAGGTCGACCTCCTCCTCGTCGGGCAGGTACTTGAGCACCGTCTTGCCGATCGTCACCTCGGTGCCGAACGCCATGCGTCAGCTCGTTGAAGCGCGCCCCCTGCACGAACGAGCCGTTGGTCGATCCCAGATCGCGCAACACCAGGCCGGTCGGCCCGGGATCGATGCCGAGGTGCTTTCGCGAGATCGTCGGGTCGGAGAGCAGCACGCTGCTGCCGCCGCCCGAGCCGACGGTCAGCGGCGATTCGCCGACGGCGATCGTCTCTCCACGGTCCGGACCCTTCACCACCACCAACCGGCCGCGCCCCGACTGCCGGGTGATCGCAGCCCCCGCATCCAGGACCCGCGTGGCGCTTTTCTCGATCATTTCCCCTGTTTAGAAGCCGTCCCGATCGTCGCCTCCAGCCTGCTGACGGCGTCCCGGGTCACGACTTCGCCGAGCTTCGCGCCGCCGGCGGCGGCCGCGAGCATGACGATCAGGATCAGGAGCCCCGGAGGTCCCGAACGACGGACGACCACCGGCTGCGAACCGCTGCGAAAGTCGACGGTCTCGGGGAACCCGAAGCCGCTGGCGGGATCGAACACGGCCGGCTCGGGGGGCGCGGGCGGCATGTGCAGGTTCATGTTGTTGCTGTAGGTGGGCTCGAGGTAACCGCCCGGACGCGGCAACCCGCGCCTGCCCGGCGGAGGCCCCTGAGCGTACGACTGCTGCGGAGCGGCGCCCATCGGCGCGCGCATCGGCGGCGGCGTGTCGGAGGAAAACTCGGGCTCCGGCTCCTCGAAGCTCCCCTGGCCGAACGGCGACGGCGCCGGTGGCGGCAGCGGCAGCGTCGACAGCGTCAGCGGCGCCGGGGTCGGCGGGAATTCGTCGAACGGCGATTCGGGCGGCGGCGGCGGCAGCGTCGGCCTGCGCGGCGGCGGCGGCGCCAGGGGGCGCACGGGCGGCGGCGGCGTCAGCCCGATGTCGAAGTCGCCGTCGCAATCGTGGGCCTCGTCTTCGTCGATGGGGATCTGATCACGCGCCTCACGCGACGCTGCCCACGCGGCGTTCGCGACCGGGTCCGCGACGCGCGTGGTCGTGTCATCGCTGACGTCCTCTTCGTCGAGGCCGAAGCGGGACGTCGGCAGCTGCTGGTGCGGATCCGATTTTGGAGTTCGTGAGCTCACGGATGCAGCCCCTTGGCTTAGCACAGGTTGGTCATTGCCGCCGACGACGAACAGGTTGGCCGCCACCTCCCCATCCATGACCAGACCTATTGACTTGGCTTCCTTGCCCTCGAGCTCGCGCGCCGGGATCTTTTGCGTCGACGGATCGCCGGTCGGGCCGGCCTTGTCGTCGCTCAGCCATTGCTCCTGGTTGCGCCCCAGGATGTGGCGCAGGTGCTCGGCCAGCTGAGGCGCGGAGAACAGCAAGCCGTGCCGGTGCCCGACCTGGCGCAGCGCCTCGGTGAACGCGACCGCATCCTGATAGCGATCGCTCCGGCTTGGGGGCCAGCGCGGTGGCGAGCACGGCGTCCAGCGCCTTGGGCAGCACCTTGCGCTTCTGCGACGGCGGCACGATGGGCTGGCCGTAGAGCACCTCGGCCGGCGTGCTGAGATCGCCGACGAACAGCCGCTCGGCGGTCAGCGCTTCGTACAGGCACACCGCGACCGAATACAGATCGGTGCGGTGATCGATCTCCTCGTTGCGCGCCTGCTCGGGCGACATGTAGCCGACCTTGCCGCGCACCCGGTAGAACGTCGACGAGTGCGTCGCCGCCTTGGCGATGCCGAAGTCGGACAGCTTCACCTCGCCCTGCGCGGAGCACAGGATGTTCGACGGCGAGACGTCGCGGTGGATGATCGCCAGCGACGCGCCGCTGGTGGTGTTGCGGCGGTTGTGCGCGTAGGCGAGCCCGGCGAGAACTTCGAGCGTGATGTGCAGGGCAGCCGCGGGCGCGAGCTCGCGGCGACGGAGCTTGGCGCGGCGCACGATGGTGCGCAGGTCGACGCCGCGCACGTACTCCATGACGATGAACAGCGATTCGTCCGATTCGACCAGGTCGAAGGTGTGGACGATGTTCGCGTGATCGAGCGTCGCGGAGATCTTGGCTTCGCGGAAGAACAGATCTCGGAACTCCGGGCGCGACGTGTACTCGGGGAGCAGCTGTTTGAGGACGACCTCTTTCTCGAAGCCGCCCGGGCCCAGCTTCTTGCCGATGTAGATCGCGCCCATCCCTCCTTCCGTCAGGTACCGTTCGATGCGGTACCTGCGGGCTGAGGCCAGCTGGTGGGAGGTGGCTGTCACGCTCGTCGAGGGTAGGATCGCAAAACACAAGATTCAATGGCGAGTTACAAGCCGGTTACAGGGGGGGCCCCGGATGCCCTGGATGCGCTGGCGGCGATGCGCCTCGACCAGGAGCGTCACGCCGAGCGAGCGGTCGCCGCCGGCGCGGCTGCCCGACGGGAAGCTGAAGCAGAAGAGGCGCGGCTGGGCGTGGCTGTCACCGACGCGCGCGCGGCTCTCGCCGCAGCGCGCCGCGACGGCGGCGGCGACGAACGGGCCGGCGAAGCCCAGGCGCGCCGGCGCTTCTGGTCGCGGCTCGAGCGTCAGATCGCTGTCGCCACGGACGCGCTGGCGAGCCATCGGGCGGGCGCGCTGGCGCGCGCGATCGCCGCCGACGAAGCTGCCCGCGCCGCCCACCGCAAGGCGCACCAGCGGCGCGAGGTGGTCGACAAGGCGATCGCCCGCCGCCGCGCCGCGCGCGAACGCGAGCGCGAGCGGCGCGCCGAAGCCGCCGCGGACGATGTGCCGCGGCGACGATCGACCTAGCGGGCGCTGACGAACACGCCCACGACGGGGAGATGATCCGAGCGGCCCGCCTCGATGACCTCGGTGCTGAGCGGCATCAGCCGGACGTCGTACGCGATGTGGTCGAGCCGCCGCTCCAGCGTGCCGACGCTGGTCGGCCAGCGCCAGGTCGGGCGATGCGGTTCGAACTCGGGTAGCGCGCTGCGCATGCCCCACTCGGCGCGCGCGAGGTAGGCGATCGCGCGGCCGTCTTCCTCTTCGTTGAAGTCGCCGACGACCAGCGTGGGCAACGCGCGGTCCAGCCTCTGGCAGTAGCGCGCGATCTCCTGTTCGTGAATTCGCGGCGCCGTGAAGTGGCCGGCGACGAAGCTGCCGCCGTCGCTGACCGGCGGGCGCAGGTGCACGACCAGCGCCTGCACCGGGCCGAGCGGCGACGCCAGCACCACGCGCAGCGCCGGGAACCAGCCATCGCCCTCGGCGCGAATGATCTCCGCGGCGGTGATCCGGAAGCGCGACATCACGGCGATGCCGCCGGCGCCGCCGCGCGCGTGAAAGTACATGTGCGGGTACGCGGTCGCCATCGCCGCGCGCAGCGCGCGCTCCCACGCCGGGTTGATCTCCTGCAGGAACACGACGTCCGCGCGCCCGGCGTTGATCGCGTCCATCGTCGGCGCGTCGCCCGGAATGCCGAAGTTCACGTTGTACGTCATCACGCGCAGCGACGCCGAAGCGGCGGCGGGTGCGCGTGGCTGCCGCGCGGGCTGGCGCGCGCAGCCGAGCGCGGCGGACACCACCAGAAGCGCGATGCGCAGCCGCATACGAATCATGCTCCGGCAACTGGCCACCCCGGACAAGTGACGGAGATTGCACGCGTATCCGATTCAAACGCCCACCCGAACCCGGGCTCAGTCGATCTTCATGGCCGATGCGGTCCCAGTGCGTCGTGCCGCTGCGGATCACGGGACCCCAGATGAACGCGGCTCGCCCCTCGACGAGATCGAGCGACACCGGCCCCCAGACGCGTGAGTCGCTGCTGTTGTCGCGGTTGTCGCCGAGCACGAACACGTGGTCCGGCGGGACCATGTGTCGGCGGCGCGTCGGCCGCCCACGACGGGTCGCGCATGATCGAATACCAGCCATTGCCCGCGTTCTCCTGCAAGAGCCTGCACCTCGCATTGTCGGTGAGCCGACTCACCAGACGGCGGGCAGTCGCCGACGAGCGACCACTGCTTCAGCGCGATGCCGTCGACCCGACGATGCCTTCATTGATCTCGACTGTCTGTCCGCCGACCGCGACCACACGCTTCATGTACGTGAGGTCTTGGTCGAGCGGGTAGCGGAAGACGACGAGATCGCCGGGCGCGATGCGTTTCGTCTTGGCGACCATGATGTGATCGCCGACGAACAGCGTCGGCATCATGCGCGCCCGACGGGATCAGGTACGAATCGGCGAGCCACTTCTTGCCTGCTGCGAGATGCCGCCGCGGGACCCAGCGATCAGCAGGAGGACAGACCAGCAACGCCCGGCTGCGCGGTGGCGGTGCCGATCCCCGGACGGGCAGACGATCGTATAGACGAACACAACAAGTCCAGCCAGGATGACGTCACCGCCACGGCCGCGAAACGCCACCCGCGGCGCGTTCAGGAAGACGGCCGCGATTCCGGTCGCGTAAAGCAGAGGTGCTCGCTGACCATCCATGCCAGGCGCTCGCCGTCCGAGCACGTACAGGCCGATGCCTGGCACCGGATAGCTAAGGAGCGTGACGACGATTGCCGCGAGCGCGCGCGTTAAGCGCCTCGGGCTGGGTTGCCCCGGCTCACCCCCACGTGCCTCGTCGTGCGCGAGCGCATCGCTTGGCGCGTAGGGATTCACGGGCGGAGGCAGCTCGGTGCTCACGTGACCTGCAACAACTGTCGACGCCCGCGCCGCCGTTGTCCAGCCCGCGCGCGCGGGCGTTCGGGTTACTCGGAGCCGATGCCGAGCTTGCGGATCATCTCGCACATCGTGCGGTAGGGGACGCCCGCGCGCCGCGCCGCCTCTTGCCGGCTGCCGCTTTCGGTCAGCAGGAAGCGGATGTAGCTCTCGCGGAACTGCATCTCTGCTGTCGGCAGCGGCATGCGGACCGGCGCGGCGCCGATCGTCTCCAGCACCGGCGGGCGGGGCGCGGCCGCGATGCACGCGGACGCCGCGCGCCGCAGGAACGCGCCGTGCGCGAGCAGGTTGCCCGCGCGCGCCAGCCACGCGGCCATGTCACGCGCGGGGACGATGCGCGTGATACCGAGCGCCGCGGCCGCCGCGACCTCCGGCGATTCGGAGTCGTCGCAGTAGAAGACGACCTCGGCGAACGGATTGCGCTGGACGGCGTTCGCGCCGGCGGCCAGCGCGGAGACGTTGCGGCCGCCGAGCGCGAGCAGCACCAGGTCCGCTGGCGCGCGGTCTTGCTCGAGCGGGCGCGCGTCCGGCGTCGTCACCGTCACCAGGACCTCGTGAGCCTCCCTTGAGCGCCGCGGCCAGCGTCGAGGCGCGCAGCTGGTTGTCATCGACGATGACGACGCGGGCGCCGTCGACCGCGCGCTCCGGCAGGTGGCCGGCGTCGGCGCGCTCCGGTTGCAGGTCCAGATCGAAGTCAGCGATTGATTGAGTCGTCGGATTCATCTCCACACCCTCCATATGGAAGACGGGCGCCGATCTGACTTAATGCAGATCTTGAGACGCGACGCGTCGGAAGGACCCTTGTTAGGGGACCGAGACCCGGACGTCGTCGAACTCGGCGATGGTGTTGGGGCCGTAGACGTAGGTGCCGATCGCGCCTGATGGCAGCGTGGCCAACGTCGTGTGACAGTCGTGGATCGGCGTGCCGTCGAAGTACGTCGTGATGACGACGTCGTTGCCGGTGCCCGCGACCCGGATCTGCAGCGTGTACCAGGTGTTGGGTAGCGCCCCCGCGCCCGGCGTCACCTTGCCGCAGATGCCGGTGGCCCCCTCGCCCGACGGCGAGCTGGTCCCCTTGAGCAGGCGCAGCGCGCCGCTGGCGTCGATCGCGAACACGTAGAGGTTCGACGAATCGGTCGCGCGCGCGACGATGCCGGCGCGGTACGACGTGCTGGTGCCGCCGAACTGCAGCACCTTCACGCGGGCGGTCAGCGTCTGATTGGTCCAGCCCGCCTGGCCGGCGAGCGACATCGACGACCCGTTGCCGCCTTGATAGACGCGCGTGCCGTCGGTGATCACCGACCAGGTGCCGCCATTCGGCGACCACCCGTTGGCGTTGCCGTCCTCGAAGTCGTCGCAGAAGACGTAGCCCGGGCAACCGCCGCCACCGGCCCCGCCGCGCCCGCCGCTGCCGCCCGCTCCCGCCCCGCCCTGCCCGGCGCTGCCGGCGGCGCCACCTGCGCCGCCCGCTGTCCCCCCCGCACCAGCCGCGGCACCCGTGCCCGCAGCGCCGGCCCCACCCGTCGCGCCGGCGGCGCCGCCGGACCCGCCCGCGCCGCTACCGCCCACGCCAGCCACACCACCCGCGCCTGCGGCACCGCCCGCGCCGCCGCCGCCCGTCCCCGCCGGTCCGCACACGTTCGCGGTGCAGACGTTGGGCGCCAGGCAATCGGCGTCGGTGGCGCAGCTGGTGCGGCAGGCGCCGGTGGCGCCGCACGCGTACGGGCTGCACGACACCGGCAGCCCCATCAGGCACACGCCCGCGCCGTTGCAGGTGCGCGTGGGCGTCGCCATCGCGCCCGAGCACACCGCCGGCGCGCACACCGTCGCGCCCGCGTGGAAGCGGCACGCACCGGCGCCGTCGCAGGTCCCGTCGGTGCCGCAGGTGGCGCCGCCCTGGTCGCTGCACTGGTCGAGCGGGTCGGTGCCGCTGGCGGCGTTGATGCACTGCCCTTCGCTGCCGGCGATCGCGCACGACTTGCAGGTGCCGGTGCACGCGGTCGCGCAGCAGACGTTCTGCGTGCAGATCGTCGACGCGCACTCGCTGCCCGCGGTGCACGCGGCGCCGGGGGGCTTGGGCCCGCAGCTGCCGGCCACGCACGCGGCGCCCGGGACGCAATCCGCCGCCGACGCGCACGTCGCGCGGCACTTGCCGTCGCTGCCGCACAGGTACTGGCCGCACGACTGGGCGGTGCCCGCGCCGCACTCGCCTTGCCCGTCGCACAGCGCGGCGTGCATCACCGTCGAGCCGGTGCACGCCTGCGCGCGACAGATCACGCCGCTGGCGTACACGGCGCACGCACCGGTGCCGTCGCAGGTGCCGTCGCGCATGCAGCCGGCGATGCCGTCGTCGGGGCATTCGTTGCGCGGGTCGGTGCCGACCGACGCGTTCATGCACGTCCCCACGCTGCCCGACAGCGCGCACGACTGGCACAGGCCCGCGCACTCCGATCGGCAGCAGACGCTGTCGAAGCAGAAGCCGCTCTTGCAGTCGGTGTGGCCGGCGCACGCCTCGGCGATCTCGCCGCCAGGCACGACGGGCGCGTCCATGCCGGTGCCGCCGCCGTCATCCGCGGCGTCCATGCCGGCCGGCGCGTCGGGGGTGGTTGCCGGTCTGTCCACACCAGTGTCTTCGCCCGGCGCGGAGCCGTCGCCGGGCGCGCGTGCCTCACCGGCGCCGCCGCAGCCGCCGCTCGCCAGCAGCGCGCACAGGAGCATCCCGCGCCGGACGACGACCGTCCCCGCCCCCACGAATTCCCGCGACTCCGGCATGCGACAGCTCCGGGGGTGGGTGTCCCGAGCACCCCCGGACGGGCCACGATTGGCCGCGTTTCGCCCGCGTTCACGGCCGCTAGCGCGCCCTGAGGTACTCCTCGGGAACGTCGGCGAAGCCCCAGTCGCGCAGCTGGTGTGCCCAGGCCACGAGGTTGGCGGCGGTGACACGAACCAGCTCCGCCGGGACGTGCGACGGGACGGGCCGGCGCGCCAGCAGCTTGTCGACGATGGTCTCCACCCCGCGCGCGCCCCACAGGTACGTCGGTTGCGCCAGCAGCACGGGCGCCAGCCCGGCTTCGACGTACGCCAGCTGCGGCGGCAGCGCGTTGATCGCGACCATCTTGACGGCGGGCAGGCGACCGCGGGCACCGGCCGTGTCGGTCAGCTCGCGCAGCAACGTCCGCGTGTACAGCGCCCAGCCGCCGACCATCGCCCAGCCGCTGATCTCCGGGTGCGCCGCCTGAGCGCGCATCACCGTCGCGCTCGCCTCCTCGGGCGTCTCGACGTGGAAGTACGTGCCGACGATCTTGATATCCGGGTGGCGCGCCGCCGCCTCGTGCAGCACGCCTTCGACCCGGCGGCGCAGGTTGGGGGCGGTGCGGTTGCCGGCCAGCACCGCGATGCGCGCGCCGCGTCCGGTGAGCCGCGCCAGCTCCGCCATCAACGTCTCACCCGCCTTGAAGTCGTCGACGCCGATGTACGCGAAGCGCTTCGAATCGGGCGCGTCGCTGTCGAAGGTCATCACCGGCACGCCGTGCGCGACCGCGTCGTCGATCGCCGGCGTCAGCTCCAGCGCGTCGGAGCAGGACAGCAACACGGCGTCGACGCCGTCCTTGATCGCCTGCGCGATGCGTTCGGCCTGCACCTTGCCGCTCTCCTGCGGCGGCGTCAGCCACTCGATCTCGATGCCGCGATGGAGCTGCGCGCCGAGCTCGCGCGCGCGCGTCTCGGCCCCCAGGCGCGCGGCGACGAACGACGGGTTGGTCGCGCTCTTGGCGATCATCGCGATGCGCAGCGGCCGCGGGGGGGCGGTCGGCACCGTCGGAGCGGGGGGCGTCGCGTCGGCGACCGCCGCGTCGCGACGCCCGGTGCACGTGCCGAGCGTAGCCACCACGGCCACACCCACACACAGACGCAGCCCTGACCGCATAGCCAAAAGTGTTCCCAGCGGCGTCAAAAGGCGCAGTGAAACGACGGTGGCCCGTAGCCCAGCCCAGCGGACACATCTATCTTGAACGAATGGACCGAAACCTGGCGCTGGAGGTGGTGCGTGTCACCGAGGCTGCGGCGCTGGCCGCCGCCCGCTTCGTCGGCCTGGGCGATCGCGACGGCGCCGATCGCGCCGCGACCGAGGCGATGCGGCGAACGTTCGGCTACATGCACATCCACGGCCGCGTCGTCATCGGCGAGGGCGAGCGCGACGAGGCGCCGATGCTGTACATCGGCGAGGAGCTGGGCGACGGCAGCAACGGCGCCCCCGAGATCGACATCGCCGTCGACCCGCTGGAGGGGACCAACCTGTGCGCGTGCGGCGGCAACGACGCGCTGGCCGTGGTGGCGATGGCCGAGGAGGGGCACTTCCTGAACGCGCCCGACACGTACATGGACAAGATCGCGGTCGGCCCGGGCGCGCGCGGCGCGATCAACATCCGCAAGAGCGCCACCTACAACCTGGGCGCGATCGCCGAGGCCAAGCGCGTGCGCGTCGACGACCTGACCGCCGTCATCCTCGATCGCCCGCGCCACGAGGCGCTGATCGCCGAGGTGCGCAAGGCGGGCGTACGCATCCGGCTGATCTCCGACGGCGACGTCGGCGGCGCCATGGCCACCGCCGACGAGACGACCGGCATCGACGTGCTGCTGGGGACGGGCGGCGCGCCCGAGGGCGTGCTGGCGGCGGCGGCGCTGCGCTGCATGGGCGGCGACATGCAGGGCGTGCTGAAGTTCCGCAACGACGACGAACGCGCGCGCGCCACGCGCATGGGCATCGCCGACCACGACCGCGTGTTCGCGGTCGACGACCTGGCGGCGGGCGACGTGATGTTCGCGGCCACCGGCGTCACCGACGGCTTCCTGATGCGCGGCGTCCGCTTCACGCGCACGGGCGCGCAGACCAGCTCGATCGTCATGCGCTCGCGCTCGGGCACCGTGCGCACCATGGAGACCCGCCACCACTTCGAACGCCACCCCGTCTACGACCGCGGCGGCAACCCCCGCCGGTCCCGCTCGCCTTGAGCGTCCACGCGCCGATGGCGCGTTTTCCAACGGCCTGCTAGTCTGCGCCCCCTCAAGTTACACGGGCGTGTAGCTCATTTGGATAGAGTACCGGCCTCCGAAGCCGGGGGTAGAGGGTTCGAATCCCCCCACGCCCACCTGAAATTGATTCGCGCGGCTTCGCGGCCTGGCGCGTGCGTCAGTATCATCGCGCGGTGATCCACAAGTTCGGTCCGTTCGAGGCGGATGACGAGCGGTACGAGCTGCGCAAGCTCGGCCGCGTCGTTCCGATCCAGCCGCGGACGCTCGACCTGATTCTGTTCCTTGCGGCCAGCAACGGCCGCCTGGTCACTGCCGCGGACCTCATCGCCGGGCCGTGGCAGGGGACGGCGGTGAGCAACGCCGCCCTCAGCCAGGCGATCATGCAGGCGCGCCGCGCGCTCACCTGGGCTGGCGGCAGTCCGCGTCTGCCCGGATTCATCGCCACCGTTCGCGGGAAGGGATTCCGCTTTGACGCCGACGCCTTCAGGGTGCCCGATCGCCACCCCGCGCAGACGCCGTCGCTCCTCGCTGGCACGGCGCTCGCGCCGCCCGAGGTCGGGCCCCGGCGGACGCTGACGGCGGATGGGCGCGCCGCGCGCGCGGGTCTGCACTTGACCGAATCCCTGCTGCGGCGGGCGACGGAGCGCGCCGATCCGCAGCGCCGGCTGGACACGCTGCTCGCGCACCTGCACGCCCTGCTGGAGGCGGGTGATGGTGCGGCGTTCAGTCGCGCGGCGCAGAACCACCGAAGCCTGGCCGAGCGCATCGACCACCCCGCCCACCGCTGGTACGCCGACATCATCGAGGCCACTCAGCTTTTCCGGCAGGCGGAGATCGCCCGGGCTGGCGCGCTGGTGGCCGAGCGGTGGCAGCGCGGATTGAAGCTGGTCGGCCCCATGTCGAGGGAGATCGCGGCGGCGCACCTTCTCAATCTCGCGCTGGAGGAGATCGGGCCGGCGCGACGGCGCACCCTGGGGAAGCTCCGTGGACTGCTGCGCACCCTGCACGGCCACCAGACGGGAGTGATGGCGTGGCGGACGATGCTCGCGCTGACCGAGCTCCAGCTCGGAGACGCCGAAGCTGCCCGGCGGGTCCTGGGACAGCCGGCGCGTGTCCTGGCCGCGCTCGATGACGACTACCGGCTGGTGCCGACGCTCATCAGCCTGGTCGACCTGCTGATCGCCTTCCGGGACGCGAAGCATCTGCTCGAGGTCCGTCACGCGTTGCGACCCGCGCTGGGGCGCAACGTCTGCCTGCATTTCGCGGACTGGGGCCCCGTCGCTTTCCATCTCGGACGCGTGACCAGGGAGCTGGGCGAACGCGACGCCAGTCGCCACTACTTCGAGCAAGCCGTCGCCGACAGCAAGAACGCCCGTTCGACATGCTGGGAGTCCTGGGCGGCGCACGGGTTGGCGCGCGCGCTGGCCGACTCCGGGAAACCGGGCGCGGCCGCGCGCGCGACGGCGCTTCTGCGCGGCTTGGCGCGACGGACCGCCACGACGCGGTTGCCGGCGCTTTCGCGCGTCGTCACGTCTTTCTGGCCGTCCGCGCCGGCGTCGTATTTGAAAGCAGCCAGGACGCGCGCAGCACGACGCTGACAACCAGGCGCCCGGGCGCTGGTGCCGCTCACGCGATCCTCACGCGGTCCTCAATCTGCGCTCAAGCGCGACGCGTCCCACGGGCGTATTCGCAAGCAGTGTCTCGAGCGCGACGATCTCGACGGCTCTGGCTCGCGGCGGCGCTCGCCGGCCTTCCCGTCGCGTGCGAGCGTCCTCCGAGCGTGCGGGCGCCGCCTGCCGACGGCGGCATCGCTCCTGCCGGCCCATCGCTGAGCGCCGGCGCGTTCCACACGTGCGGCATCTTTGCCGCCGGCGCCGTTCGCTGCTGGGGGGACAACGACCACGGGCAGCTCGGGCGCGCAGCGGGAGACGATCCGCTCGCGGACTACAGCGTCGACCTCGGCAAGGGGCAGCGTGCAACCGCGGTCTACGCAGGTGCCCACGGCACGTGCGTGATCCTGGAAGGGGGCGCAGTGAAATGCTGGGGCGCGAACAGCTTCGGCCAGCTCGGTCTCGGCGACAAAGTCACCCGCGGTGACGGGACGGGCGCCATGGGCGACGCGCTTGCCGCCGTCGATCTCGGCGACGGACGTCGCGCGGTGGGACTCGCGCTGGGTGGCTCGGCGACGTGCGCCCTGCTCGCGGATGGCGCCGTGAAGTGCTGGGGCGATGCGTACCAGGGCGCGACCGGACACGGCGACATCTGGACGCGTGGTGATCGCCCAGGGACGATGGGCGACAACCTGCCCGCCGTCGATCTGGGCAGCCGCGACGGCGTGGCGTTCGGCGTCACGCAGATCGCGGCGTTCGACTACCATTCGTTCTGCGCGATCGTGGACGACACCGGTCCCGACAGCAGCGGTCTCAAGTGCTGGGGGAGCAACGACTACTGCGAGCTGGGGCTGGGCACGCACGATGGCGGCCGCGGCGGCGACACCGGGTCGATGGGGAACGCGCTCGACTGGGTGGACCTCGGCGTCACCGCCGCAGGCGCGAAACGAAAGGCGATCGCGCTGGGCGGCGGCTACCAGTCGACGTGTGTGCTCGGCGACGACGGCGTGGTGAGTTGCTGGGGGATGAACGAGTCCGGCCAGCTCGGCAACGGCGACGTCGGCGCGGCGCGATCGTGTTCGCCCGGCGAGGTCGGCGACGCCAACGTGGTGTCTCTCACGGGGCCCGCGGTGGCCGTCGGCGCGCGCGGGCTGGAGGACGGCGCGGGAGCGCACGCGTGCGCCTTGCTCGCGACCGGCTCCGTGTCTTGCTGGGGCGGCAACAGCTCGGGGCAACTCGGCACCGGTGACACGACGCCGCGCCTGCGCCCTTCCCCACCGCTGGTTTTCCCGGAGGACTTCGCGCCCGACCGGCTCGTGCTCGGTAACGAGCACACCTGCGCGCTCTCGGCGGACGACCGCGTGAAGTGCTGGGGCAGCAACCGGCTCGGTCAGCTCGGTCCCGATGCCGCAGGCGATCGCCTCGCGCCCGGCCCCGATCTTCGGCTGCGCAGTCGCCGGGTGCTCGCGCTCGCCGCGGGCGACGATCACACGTGCGCGATCCTCGAGGGTGGCGCGCTCAAGTGCTGGGGGCGCAACGACGCCGGCCAGATTGGCGTCGGTGACCTTGCCAGTCGCGGCGACAAGCCCGGCCAGATGGGCGCCAGTCTCCCGGAGATCGATGTTCGTGGTTCGGCGGTCGCCGTGGCGGCCGGCGGCGCCCACACGTGCGCTGTCACCAGCGACGGCGCGGTCCGATGCTGGGGCGCGGGCGACTCGGGGCAGCTGGGGCTCGGCGGCGAAATCGGCGGGCTGGTCCCTGCCGTGACGGCGGTGGCGCTTCCCGGCGCGGCAACCGCCGTGGTGGCCGGAGCGGACTATTCCTGCGCTCTGCTCGCGGGCGGCCAGGTGATCTGCTGGGGTGCCGGTGCCCGCGGTCAGCTCGGCACGGGCGACCTGCTGGGGCGTACGGCGCCCGCCGGCCCGATCGGCCTGGGCGGCAAGGTGACCCAGCTCGCCGCCGGGGCACGACACGTCTGCGCGCTGCTCGACAGCCGCAGGATCGCCTGCTGGGGCGCGAACGACAGCGGCCAGCTGGGCGTCGGTGACACGACGGACCGATCGCGCCCCGCCGTCATCGACACCGGCCCCGGCGAGGTGCGCTCCGTGGCGGCGGGCGGGGACACGACGTGCGTGCTCGTCGCCGGCGGCGCCGTCACGTGTTGGGGCGCCAACGACCGCGGCCAGCTGGGCGCGGGTGACGCCGCGCCTCGGGCGCTGCCCCCGGCCGTGGCCATCGCGCTCGGGTCGGGGCGCACCGCGTCCGCGGTCAGCGTCGGGGGCGGGTTCGTGTGCGCGCTGCTCGATACGTCGCAGGCAAAGTGCTGGGGCGACAACCGTGCCATGCAGCTCGGCGCGCCGATCACCGCGCCGGCCTACGGCGACGACCCGAACGAATCAGGGGACTTCCTGGCAGAGGCCGTGACTGGCGGCGGGCGTTCGCTGAGCCGAACCGCCACCGGACGTGCCCACGCGTGCGCTGTCCTCGACACCGGCGATGTGCGTTGCTGGGGCGACAACAGCAGTGGCCAGCTCGGCGCCGGCGACAGCGACATGCATTCGGCGCTGCTTCATCCGACCGCGGTCGTGGTCCTCGACTGAGCCGACGGTCGTCAGTGCAGACGACCGCTCGGCTGATCGCGCACGTTCTTGAAACCGGCCATGCGGACCGCCAGCCCGGCGAACCTGTCCACGTCTATGGGCTTGGCCAGAAACGCATCGATGTCGGTTGGTCGGTTTGATTCGGAGATCTCGACCGCGCTGATCGCGATGACCGGTATGTCACGCAGAGCGCTGCTCTTCCTTCGGCTGTCGCAAAACGCCCAGCCATCCATGACCGGCATCATCAAATCGAGAAGGATGAACGACGGTGCCTCCGCCGATGCGGCGAGGACCTTGAGAGCTTCGAGCCCGTGCCGGGCGCCGACGGTCGCGAACCCGGCATCATCCAGAAGGTCACAGAGGGCTTCTCTGATCGAGTCGTCGTCGTCCACGACGAGAACCAGCGGACGTCTCGGCTCCCCCAGCGAGATCGCGTCGATATTTTCAGCGTCATTCATGACCGTCACCTCGGGTTTGGGGTGGTTTCGTTCGCTCGATGTCGGCGCGCGCGACCGCGCCGAACACGAAGCCGCCGGCGATGACCGGCAAGACGGTCGCCCGCGCACGGACGAACACCTCGCGTGCCTGCGCCACCGACATCGCCGGACGCAGACAGAGGCCAAGCGGTCTCATCACCGTGACCGTCACCGACTCGTCGTCGGCGGCGGCGAGGACGCTCTCGTCGATCGTCCCGACGATGTGGTCATCGCGCTCGACGAGCAGCACGGCGATCCGCCTCAACGCCGCGACCTTGCGCGCGGCGGCCATCGACAGATGCGCCGCTATGACCGGGATCCGACGCATCGGCATGTCGCCGACGTGCGGTGATTCGGCGTCACCAGCGGCCAACGAATACACACGGGACTCCCCATCGCGCCGACACTCCCCTGATCCCCACCTGCCGACAGTCGCGCTGTCAGTACCACCCCCGGTGCGCCCCCGCTCACTCCCATACCCCACCGGGAGTCCCGTGTGTTCCGCTCTCGATTGCATTGTCTGACGGAGCGGCAGTTTCAAGCCCCGTGCCACGGTGGACGCCCCCGGGAACACAGCCGATTGGGCCGTCAGCAAGACGCGTATTAGTTACGTGTCCTGGTCGAGCCGTTACGAAGCGGTCACCTCGTCCACAAAGTCCATCAATTGCTCGCCGGCTCGATGCGTATGTTTTTTCGCATTCATGCGCCAGGTGAAAAGCCACGTCGCGGGCTCGGCCCTCGTCGCGTTCGGGTTCGCCGTCGCGATGATGGGGACGACGCTGCCGACCCCGCTCTATCCGCTCTACGACCGCGCGTTCGGCCTCGCGCCGTTTCTCACGCCGGTCATCTTCGCGACCTACGCGCTCGGCGTGGTGGCGACGTTGCTGTTCTTCGGATACCTGTCGGATGAGATCGGACGGCGGCCGGTGATGGCCGCCGCCCTCTGCCTGTCGGCGGCCAGCGCGGTGACGTTCCTGCTCGCCCACGGCCTGACCACGCTGCTGATAGGGCGCGTCCTGTCAGGGTTGTCGGCGGGGATCGCCTCGGGCACGGCGACGGCGTGGCTCGTCGATCTGGCAGGCCGGCGCGGGAAACAGCACGCGACGTTGCTCGCGGTCGCGGCGAACATCGGCGGGCTCTCCCTCGGTCCGCTGCTCGCTGGCCTGCTCGCCGGCCTGGCCCCTTCGCCGCTTCGCCTCCCGTTCGTCGTCAATCTGGCTCTGATCGCGCCCGCCCTGCTCGGCGTGCTGATCGCGCCGGAGACACTCGCGGTGAAGGGCCGCCACATCAAGCTGCGGATGCAAAACATGCATGTTCCCCCTGACGTGGCCGACATCTTCCCGCCCGCCGCCATCGTCGGTGTCTGCGCCTTTGCGGTGGCCGGCGTGTTCAGCGCCGTGGCGCCCGAGTTCCTGGGGAACGAGCTCGGCGACAAGAGCCCCGTGCGCGCAGGGTTGCTGGTGTTTCTCTTCTTCGCGATGTCCGCGTCGGGGCAGCTGACCGTCAATCGGATCCCGAAGCGTCTCGGGCTCGCCGTCGGTTGCGTCGTCCTGGTCGCCGGTCTGGGACTGCTCGCGGCGGCGCTGGCGGCGCGGTCGCCCCTGCTGCTGTTTCTGTCGGCCGCCGTCTGTGGTCTCGGCCAAGGGCTGCCGGTCGGTTTCGGCCTCGGCGCGATCAACGAGAAGGTCGGCAACAAACGCGGCGAGACCGACTCCGCCTATTTCGTCCTCCTCTACTGCGGGGTCGCCCTGCCGGTCGTCGGGGTCGGTTTCGTGGCGCTGCCCGTCGGAATGGTCACCGCGGGTCTTCTGTTCTGCGGAATCGTCGGCGTCTGCGTGCTCGGCGTTCTCTACACGTTGAGACGGCAGTCAGTCCGGCAGGGCCCGTAGGCGTCCCTCGCAGAACATTCCCGCGCCGGGCTCGAATCAGGAATTGGCCGCCATCCCGGCCTGCGCGTCGGAGCCATGTTCACCGACGTGACTTCGAACTGGAGGAGAATCGAAATGGGCAAATTCAAAGGGATCATTTTTGCAGCGGCGTTCGCCGCGCTCGGCATGCTGGGAACTGGATGCGACGACGAGGATGCGATCGTCGCGGAGACGGAGTTCGATGCCATCGACCTGAACGACGACGGTCTGATCAGCGCGTCGGAATGGGATGCGGCGTTCGACGCCTGGGACCTCAACGACGACGGCTACATCGCCCAGTCGGAGTACCTGCTCAACGGCGGCTTCACCGACCTCGATGTCAACGCCGACGGGCTGCTGTCGGACGCCGAGTGGAACGCGGCGCTGACGAACTGGGACGTCGACGGCGACTACTTTCTCGACCCAGGCGAGCTGTACTTCTAGTCGGTCCTTCTCTCCCCCCGCGGGGTTCGGCAACGCCCGAATCCCGCGTTTTTTTAACTAGCGCGAAGCGCATGAGGTAGCTGCCGGGCACACACGAGCGGAAAATCACCGCGCCGGTCGGCGGAATTCGCGACCCGCAATACGCTCACGTGCGGTATCGTCGTCGGCCGTGACTTGCTTGCGCCGATTGAATCGATGGTCTGCCTGGGTGGTGGCGTTCGTGCTGGTGGTTTCCACCGCCCGCCTGTCGTCAGCGGCGACGGACCCGCGGGAGATGAGGGCCCGCGAAGCGTTTGCCGCCGGGCGCTATCAGGACGCGCTCGATGTGTTCGCCAAGCTGTACGCGGAGTCGCTGAACCCGATCTACCTGCGCAACATCGGCCGCTGCCATCAGAACCTGGGTGAGCCCGACCGCGCCATCGCGAGCTTTCGCGACTACCTGCGCAAGGCGAACGCGTTGCCTGCCGCCGAGCGTAAGGAGATCGACGGCTACATCAAGGAGATGGAGGAGCTGAAGCGGTCGAAGGAGGCCAGCGCATCGAGCGCGCCACCACCGACGCCCGTCGAGCCCGTGACGCCGTTGCCGAAGGAGGTGCCGACGCCCGCGCCGAGCAGCTCCACCGCGTCTGCGTCGCTGGTCATGACACCGCCGCCCCCCGCGCCCGCGGAAGAACCGTCGCCGATCTACGGTCGGTGGTGGTTCTGGGCAATTGTTGGCGGCGTCGTCGCCACCGGCCTTGGCGTTGCCTTTGCGGCGGGCGCCTTCACCCGAACCGAGGATGCTACATGCCCGAACGACGGCACCAAATGTCTATGACCCGTTTCGCCGCCTTCGCCTTTGTCGCCGTCGGGCGCGCTCGCCTCGGGCCTGAGCTGCACGGAGAAGGGGCGCTCGCTCGTGCTCGTCGAACTGACGACCGAGGTGAGGCCAATCGACAACGTCAGCGTCATCGTCATGCAGGGGAGCAACGAGGTCGCTCGTACGAGCACGTCGTGGGACGGGGCCGCCTTGAAGCTGGGCGTCTACCTGTCGAAGGACGTCAGCGGTACGGTCAACGTCTACGCCTGTGGGAGCTCCGAGCGCGTCGGGGTCGCGATCAACGCGGATCCGACCACCGCGATCGTCACGCCGGGGACAGCGACATCAGTAGTGGAGCCCATCGTGCTCTTCGCCGGAACCTCGCCAATCTGCGCAGGCTCTGGCGGCACCGGCGGCATGGGCGGCGGTGGTGGGGCGACCGGCGGCGCCGGTGGGACGGCCGGTAACGCGGGCGCGGCGGGTGGCGCCGGCACGACCAGCGGCACAGGTGGGATCGGCGGCGGTGGAGCGACAGGCGGCGCAGGTGCTGGTGGCGGCGTCGGTGGCGCCGGCGGCGGGCTCGCTGGTCGCGGCGGTAGTGGCGGCGGCATGGCGGGCACGACGGGCGTCGCGGGCAGCGCGGGCGCGGGCGGACGTGGCGGCATGGCCGGCGGTGGCGCGGGCGCCGGCGGAACCGGCGGCGGGCAGGTCGTGGGCATGTGGCGTGGGCCGGTCGCCGTGGCGATGGACCCGGGGCTCAACGAGTACGCCCAAGACGTGGCGGTCGACGCCAGCGGCAACGCCGTCGTCGTCTACCAGCACGGCGGAGAGACCTGGTCGAACTACTACAGCGCGACGACCGGCAACTGGGGGACCCCCGTCGCCATCGATGCGCGCCCCGGATCGGCGACGCAGCAGGCCAACATCGCCGTCGACAAGAACGGCGGCTGGCTTGCCGTCTGGGCGCAGAGTCCCAACGACACGCTCATGGGTATCTACACCAGCTCGTCGACCAACGGCACGACGTGGAGCGCGATCTCGCCGCTCACCAACACGAAGTCCTGGGCCCCGGTGCTGGCGATGAACGCCGACGGCGCCGCGATCGTCGCCTGGACGGAGGCGGTAGGCAACTTGTGGCAGGCGGCGGCCACGACCCGCGCGACCACGGGCTCTGCCTGGGGCACGCCCACGGTCATGCGCGCCGGCGATGACAACGGCAATCGCGACCCGGTCGTCACGATGTCGGGCACCGGGGAGGGATTCGTGCTGTGGACCCAGGACGACGCGGATTGGATCAGCGTCTGGATGCGACAGCACACGCCGAGCGGCTGGCAACCGGCCGCGCTGTTCGAGAGCTACGCGTCGCAGAACTCCTACTCGCAGGCGCTGGCGGCCAACAAGGCGGGCACGGTCATCGGCAGCTACCTCCAGGTCACGTCGGCCACGATGCAATTGTGGACGCGTCGCTACACGCCGGGGTCGGGGTTCGCGGCGCCGCTGAAGGCCGGTGAATCGGGGGACATCGAGACGATCTTCTACCCGTCGATCACGCTCGACGAGAGCGGCGTCGCCACGGCGGCGTGGGCCGCCTCGATCCAGCAGAAGTACCAGGTGTTCACGAGCCGCGCCGGCGCCACCGACGCCGCCTGGCCGACCGCCATGCAGATGGAGACCGACAACGCGGCGACGGAGGACGATCCGAACAGCATTGTCGTCCGTGCGCCCATGCCGATCGTGAAGAACGACACCGCGGGCAACGTCACGCTGATCTGGCGCAAGCGAACCGGCACGCGCTTCGACCTGTACGCGCGCCGTTACCCGGTCGGCGGCCCGTGGGGCGCGCCGACGCTGCTCGAGACCCGCGACACCAACGGCGTGCTCTGGCCATCGCTGGGCGTCGGCGTCAACGGCACCGCCGTCGCGGCCTGGTACTACGGCACCGAGTACGACGTCTGGGCGAACGTCTGGCGCTAGTCCAGTCGTGTAGCGAGCGCTAAGCGAGCGCTAGGGCTGCTCCGCGATCCGGCGGAGCAGCGTCTGCGCCTCTTCGCGACGGTAGGCGCCGTAGTCCCCGTCGGCGAAGGGACGAAGGTCAGCGGCCGCGGCCGCCGGCCGTCCGAGTTGCAGCAGCGTGATGGCGCGGTTGAAGCGCGCCTCCGCGACGAGCGGCGCGGCGCCGCCGAGCTGGAGATAGCGATTCCATAGCTCCAGCGCCGCCCCGAAGTCGCGCCGCACGAAGTGCTCCTGGTGCGCGCGGTCGTAGAGCTCCGCGGCGGTGAGCGCAGGCGGGATCGGCGCCGTCGCCGGGAGCGAAACGTCGACGCGACTGCGATGCCTCGCCGATTGCTTGCGCTGCGCAGCGGACGCCAGGGAAGCCGGCGCCGCAGGTCGTGCGGCGGGCACCACGGGCGGCCGGGCGGCGACGACGACCGGCGTGGCGCTCTGATCACTGGCGGGGACGGGCGGCTCGGCCGTCGGACGCGGAGCAGCGACGCGGGCCACGGGCGCGCTTCGCGCCGGAACGTCGTCGGAGACGAAGCGGCGTTTCAGCGCCGCCACGCCGCCGGAGCGAACCGCCCACGCACCGACGGCCATGCCGCCGAAGGCGACCTGCAACCCGACGATCCACATCACCCGGCGACGCCGGCGAGCGCGCTGCACGGTGCGCAGCACCCGGGTCAGCGTCGGCCGGCCGTTGCGTTCGTCTTCGCCGTCCACGCCATCGGCGCCGTCGCGCAGAGCCAGCGCCGCGCGGCTCAAGGTGTCGTCGCTCATGTGCCGTACCCCCACGCGCGCAGCTGGACGCGCAGCTTCTGTCGGGCGCTCATCAGCCGAGCGCGCATCGTCCCGTCGTTCGTGCGGGCCAGCGCGGCCGCTTCCGCCGAGGTGCGCTCCTCGACCTCGCACAGCACGAAGGCCACGCGCTGATCGAGGGGCAGCGTATCGAGCGCGCGCACCAGCGCCTCGGCCAGCTGCCGCCGTTCGACCGGGTCGGCCGGCTGCTGCGCCGCCGTGCGTGGCTCGCGCGCCAGGCGGACCCCGGCGGCGCGGCGACGCGCCGCCGCGCGCACGTGAGTGGCGGGCGAGGTTGATCGCCATCCCCACCAGCAAGGTCCGCAGCGACGACTCGCCGCGGAAACGGTGCGCCGCCCGGGGCAGACGCGAGAACACCTCGTGCACCAGGTCCTCGGCCTCGTCGTCGCTTCCCACCAGCCGCCGCGCGAACGCGCGCACGTGCGCGTGGTGCGCGCGATAGGCGGCGCACAGGGCGGCGTCGTCCCCGGCGGCCAGCGCAGAGATCGACGTCTCGGCCGGCGCCGCCTCCGAGGCCAGGGTCAGGGCGTTGGCGGACACGTGTTTGGGAATCCTCGAATCATGCTCCGGTTCAGAAGCGCGTCGCCACACCCACGTTCATGTCGAAGTTCAGCATCGACCCCATCATCGCCGTCCGCGATTCCAGCGCCGCCACGCCGTCGATGTGTTTGGCAAATCGAAAGGCAAGGCCCACGCCCGGGCCCATCAGCAGCGGTCCGGCCGTATAGATGGACGAGCAGATCTGTCCCGCGGAGCAATAGGGGGGCGACAGCACCTGCGTGATCGAGCCCACGCCCACCGCGGCGGACACGAACCCGCGCACCGGCGCGGATGGCGCGGTGAAGACGCAGGCCGCCTTCAGGAAAACAGCGAAGGCCGACTTGCGCGGGGAACAGGGGCCGTCGGCGTCGCACGGTCCGTCGGAGTCCCCGCTCCACGTCCCGGACGTGGTGATGCGTTGCCACCGGGCTTGCAGCGACAGCGACCAGCGCTGCGACAAGGACACCCCGATTTCGGGAGCGATGTGGCCGAGCCGCGCCCAGGCCAAACCGGTGCTCTCCGGGCCCCCCCGCGCCGGTCCAAACCCCGTGCCGACCGCGACCGCGACGATGACCGTCGGCCGAGGGTCCGGGCTGGGAGCGGTCCGCGCCTCGACGACGGGCGGCGCCGCGGGCGCGCTGGAAGCAGCCGCAGGCGCCCTGGAAGGAGCCGCAGGCGCGGGGCCGATCAGCTCGCTGGCCTGGTTGCGAACCAGGTTGGCGGCGAGCGCCGCGGCCGTCCGCAGGCCTTCGTCGACGTCGGCCGTGGTCGGCACGATGCGGCTGATGCTGCCTCCCCTGGTTTCGTAGGTGACCGCGAGCTCGCTACGCGACGGTCGCCAGGTCACGACGAGGGTGCCGCAACGATCGCGCGCGCCCTGCTCGTCGGGCGTGACGATCGGCGCGCCGAGCCCATCGCCGATGGCCTGCTCGACGCGCGCCCGCGAGAACTCCGGTGAATCGGCGTTGACCACCAGCGCCACCGCGCAATCGGCCGCCCCCGCCGGACCCGCCGCCACCAACGCCACGACGAGCACGGCGGCCCCCAGCGCTCGTCGCATCCAGTCCACTTGCCTCATACCCCTGTGTTCCCGCAGGCCCGGCGTCCGTTAACGACTTTCTTTGCGGCGTGCGCGCGGATCTCTGGTCGTTCAATCCGTACCAGCTCTGACGAACTACTCGGCGAGCGTCGCGGTCGCGAACGATGCGAGCGCGGCGCTGCCTGCGGCGACGCTCGTGCCGCCGGGGACGCGCCGCACCTTCCACCTCACCGTCCAGGTCAGCGCCTGGCCCGGGGCGACGGTCGTCAGCGGCCCCTGGCTCTCGATCTCGACGTAATCGCCGTTGGTGAAGATCTCGATCTCCGCTTCGCCGGGCGCGGCGGTGGCAGGCGAAATGTCCGGATGCGCCATGATGTAGAGCAGTCGATCCGGCGTCACGTGCGCGAGCCACCCCGTCCCGTCGGCGAACGCCTTCGAGTTGTGCGCGACGGGGGCCGACTCGTACCAGAGATCGCCACCCGCCTCGGCGACGACAAACGTGGGATCGCTGTCGGGCGCGTAAACCACGGCGTCGCTCCCCTGGCCGAAAAACGTCAGACCGCTCGTCGCGACGCGGCTGATCAGCCACGGCGCCACGTCGACGCTGACGCTGGGCGAGGTGTTGGTCAGCGTGTACGTGACGTCGACGGCGCCGCTGTCGGGCACCGGCGCGAGCTGCTTGGTCAACGTGACGGCCGAGCCGGCGATCCCGCCGATCGTCGCTTCGGCGCTGGTCAGCCGAATGATGTTCGTCTGCGCGTCGATGTCGCCCGTGTAGTCCTGGATGTCGATGGCCCCGGGGGGCGGCCAGCAGGCGGCGCCACCCGCGCACCAGCTCGACTGCGGGCTCGGCCAGTAGGTGCTGCCGTAGGTGCCATTTTCGTCCCTGGTGACCAGCACGTTGGTCCCCTTGACCGAAAACTCCGTGATGCGGGCGCCGCGCGTCCCGTCGATCACCAACTTCAGCGCGCCGAGCTGCAGCGTGTAGAGACCGCCGTCGGTCGTCGCCGACACCGGCGTGTACGAGACGGTCTCGTCGCCATCGCCGCCACAGCCACCGGCCGAGACGCCGACGAACGCCGCCACACAAGTCAGCAGGAAGAGGTTGCGCAGGTTCACGCAGCCAACCAATCATTTCGATGCCGTTCTGTCCACCTTGCACCCAGCAGAATGCGGCTCTCCCGCGACGCCGCCGATCGCCTGGCGGTCGGCGTTACAGAGTTTTGACCAAATCGAAAACCTCGGCGTTCGCGGACGGCGTGAGACTGGGGCGCATGACGTCAGCCCACAAGACCCTCGTTCAGACCACGTTCGCCACACTCGTTCCGATCGCCGATCAAGCCGCGGCGCTGTTCTACGGCCGCCTGTTCGAGATGGACCCTTCACTGAGGCCGCTGTTCAAGGGTGACCTCGGCGAACAGGGGAAGAAGCTGATGCAGATGATTGGCGTCGCCGTCAAAGGGCTGGACTCGCTCGACACGCTGGTGCCCGCGGTCAAGGACCTGGGCCGCCGCCACGCTGGCTACGGCGTCACCGACGCGCACTACGACACCGTGGGCGGCGCGCTGCTGTGGACGCTGGAGAAGGGGCTCGGCTCCGCCTTCACACCCGACGTGAAGGCGGCCTGGACCACCGTCTACACGGTGCTCGCGACGACGATGAAGGCAGGCGCGGAAGCCCGCAGCCTGAGCGACGGCTAGGGCGTTCCGCCGTCGGCGCGCAGCAGACGTTCGCGGCGTCCTTGGTCGCGGGTCATGTTCGCACCGTGAAGCGCGCCGGTGCCGTTCGGGCAACGGCCGACGGCGTACGCGACGTGCGTGTCCCAGCTGTGACGTGTCGATCGATCGTCGTCGCGGCGTTGCGCAGGATGACCGAGTCCGTGTCTGCCCAGACCGAAAGGGAACTGACTCTGACGCCGTCGCACCGGTGTCGAGGGCCAGATGACGCCGGGCTGCACCACGGTGCCCTGCGGAAAGGTGAACGTATCCCGGTCGCCGCCGTCGGTCGACGGTCGGGTCGGTGAAGGACCAGCCGCTGACGTCCATGGCGCGCTCGAGCCGGTGTTGATGAACTCGACGTAGTCGCCGGCGTCGCCGTTCGAGTTGATCTCGTTGATCATGAACGTTCCGGGCGTGCCGCCGTCCGGCGCCGCCCGCACCGCCTGCCGGCTGCGCCTGCCGCGCCAGCTGCACCCGCCGCGCCGGCTGCGCCCCGCCGCGCCTGCCGCACCACCGGCTGCGCCCGCCGCTACCAGCCGCGCCCGCCGCGCCACCGGCTGCGCCTGCCGCGCCACCGGCCGCGCCCGCCGCGCCACCGGCCGCGCCCGCCGCGCCACCGGCTGCGCCCGCCGCGCCGCCAGCCGCGCCGGCCGCGCCCCGGCTGCGCCGGCCGCGCCGGCCGCTGCCGCCCGCCGCACCCGCTGCACCTGCCGCGCCCGCTGCACCGGCCGCGCCCGCCGTGCCGCCGCTGCCGCCGCGACCAGCCATGCCGCCGCGCCTGCCGCCCGCCGCTCCAGCTGCGCCCGCCGCGCCGCGCTGCGCCCGCCGCGCCTGCTGCGCCGCCGACGCCAGCCGCGCCTGCAGCGCCGCCGACACCGGCCACGCCGCCAGCGCCGCCGCGACCGGCCACGCCGCCGGCCATGCCGCCGGCGCCGCCGCGACCGGCCATGCCGCCCGCCGCGCCACCGCGACCGCCGCTGCCGCCACGGCCAGCGTTTCCGCCGCCACGGCCGCCGCCGCCGGTTCCGCCATCGCCGTCACCGCAGCCCGCGATTGCGAAGGCCACCGCACAAAACGCTCCGAGCAGTACACGCTGTCGCATCACGATCTTTCCTCCGTCATGGGCCGAGTCACCGAAAACCGGCGAGATCTGTCGGGGCCGCCGCGCACAGGAAAATATGAAGATTCGCGTTCCACGTAAAGAAAAGAACGGCGCCGCCGCCATTTACGCTGCGTGACGACGACCTCATGGCTCAAATTCCCGCTCCGCGGGTTTCCGATCGCACGTCCGAGAGCGCGCGCCGTCGCTCGCAAAAGGCGATTCGGCGCGTGACACCGCACACGGCCTCCCGTTCTGGTCGCTAGCGAGCCCGCGCGGACGGCGGTTCGTAGCGCGTGAATTCGTCGACGAGGAAGCTCCACACGGCGGCGACGCGCGGGACGGCGCGCAGGGCGCGGTGACCGACGAGCCAGGTTTCGTTGCTGGGGAGCTCGTCGGCCGACCGCGCCAGCGCCGCGGCATGACGGAGGGGCGCGAGCCCGACGATGCGCGCGTACGCGGGCGGCAGCAGCGCGGCGCCCAGGCCCGCCGCGACGGCGGCGACCTGGGTGGTGATGTGGCTGGTGCGGAGCACGATCGCGTCCTTCGGAACGTGACGGGCGACCCAGGCGGCGGGCGGGAAGCTGGCCATGTCGTCGCCCCATCCGATCCAGGGGACGGCGGCCCAGTCCTTGACGGCGCCGGCGCCAGGCTTCGCCCTTCCGGCCCCGCGCGCCGCCACCATCGGGCTCCAGCGCCGCTCGCCGAGCTTGAGGCTGACCAGGTCGCCGGTCTGCGGGCGGCGCGAGCGAATGGCGAGGTCGGCCTCGCGACGCGTGAGATCGACGAAGTGCATCGACGCGTCCAGCTCGACGCGGATGCGCGGGTGGCGCTTGCGCAGCCGCACCAGCGCCGGCACGACGAACGCATCGGCCAGCCCGGGCGGCGCGCTGAGCCGCACCGTCCCCTCCGCGACGCGTTCGAAGCTGTGCGCGTCGCGCGCGAAGCTGGCGTGGGCCTGCGCCATCTCCTCGGCGGCGGGCAACAGCAGCTCGGCGCCCGCCGAGGGCACCAACCCGTCGCGCGTGCGATCGAACAGGTGCGTGCCCAGCGCCTGCTCCAGCGCGACCAGCCGCCGGCTGAGCGTCGACGCGTCCAGGCCCACCGACCGGGCGGCCGCGGCCAGCGTCCGCTCGCGGTGCAGCGCCAGGAACAGCCGGACGTCGTCCCAGCGCGGCTCGGCGCCGCCTTGCACAGATGCAAGCATTGCTTGCGATCATGCGGGTTGCCGTGCATCCACGCAAGGCGGATGTTCAACGCAGGAGGCAACATGTTCACCTTGAAGATCGAACACGCGATTCGCGACTTCGACACCTGGCGGGCCGCGTTCGAACGCGACCCCATTGGCCGCGCCCAGGCCGGCGTGCGCCGCTACCGTGTGTTCCGTCCGAAGGACGACCCCAGGTACGTGCTCATCGACCTGGACTTCGAGCAGCAGGCGGAGGCGCAGGCGTTCCTCGAGGCGCTGCGCGCGGTGTGGGGGCGCGTCGATCTGTCGCCCGGCCTGGCGCGCGACGAGCGCGCGGTGCCGCCGCGCACGACGATCGTCGAGGAGGTCGACCGCGGGCAGTACTGAGCCGATGGCGGCGGGTGGCGTCCCCCGCGGTGTCGTTCCCGCGTCGCCGTTTGACGCGAGGTGGTCCGCATCCTGGTATGGTCGCTTCGAGCCGCCAAGATGCCGACCCGCGATCCACCGAGCGCGTTATCCGGGCTGACGTGCACGCTCATCGAGCGGTTGGAGTGGGACTTCGACGGCCACGACGATTCGATCGACGTGGTCTTCGCGGTCGCCTGCCCGTGCGGCGGCAGGCTGTTCACGGTGAGCGCGTGGTTCCAGGGTGACGAGCCGCGGCCACCGATCACGATCGAGTGCAGCGCCTGCCAGGCCAAACACGTGGTGTTCGACGTCGGCAAACACGGCTACGACGCGGCCGATCGCACCTTCGAGATCGAGCCCGAGGGCGACGTCGCCGACGGTCTGGTCCCCGCTGACTTCGACCCGCCCCACGAAATTCTCGTGCGCTACGAGTACCCGGACGAGGAGCCGCGCGACCCCAAGTGGCGCGGCCGCGAGCAGGAGCTGTTCAGCTGGTTCACCATCCTGGCGCGCGACGCGATGACCGCGCAGCTCGCGTTCATCTTCGACGAAGAGTGCGCGTGAACGCGGCCGCCTGGAGCGGCGACGCGGCTGCGCTGCTCGAGCGCGCGGTGGAACGGCACGGCGGCTGGGCGGCGTGGCAGGCGCTGCGCTGCGTGTCGCTGGCGCCGCGGCGGCTGCGCGGGCTGGTGCCGTCGTTGAAGGGCTACGGCCGGACGTTTTCGCTGCCGGCGCGCGCCGACGTGTTCCCCCACGAACAGCGCGCGGTGTTCCACGACTTCCCCACGGCCGGGCGGCGCGGCACCTTCACCGCCGGCGCCGTCGAGCTGGTCGACGACAGCGGCGCCGTCGTCGAAGCCTGCGCGGACGCGCGCGTGCGCTTCCGCGGCTTGCGCAAGTGGCGGCGCTGGTCGCCGGCGGACGCGCTCTACTTCTTCGGCTACGCGCTGTCGCACTACCACAGCCTGCCGTTCTCTCTGGCCGAGGGCCGGCCGCTGGCGATCCGGCGCGTGCGCTGCGACGGACGCGACCTGACCGGCGTCGAAGTCGAGCTGCCGGCAGCGCTGCACACGCACAGCCGCCGCCAGTCGTTCTACTTCGATGCCGATGGGCTGCTGCGCCGTCACGACTACGTCGCCGACATCGTGGGCTGGATGGCGCGCGGCGCGCATCTGTGGCGCGACTTCGTCACCGCGCACGGCATCGCGATCGCGCGCGAGCGCCACGTCGTCGCCAGGCTGGGCCGCGCGATGACGCCGCTCGTCGCGCTTCACGCCGAGCTCGCAGTCGTCTAACTCACGAAGGCGGTCCGGCGATATCATGGTGGACGATGGCCAGGCTGTTGCTGCTGTCGTTCGTGTCGTCGTGTGTGGCGCTGGTGGTCGGCAACACGGCGGCTCGCGCCGCCACGTACCAGGTCGGGCCGACGCGAACCTGGACGCAGATCGGACAGGCGATGGCCACGGTCGGCCCGGGCGACGTCGTCGAGGTCGACGGCAACGCCACGTACTCCGCGGTGCGCTGGACGAAGTCGGGCTCGGCCGCGCAGCCGATCCGGCTCCGCGGTGTGCCGGCCGCCGGGATGCGTCCGCTGATCCGGGGCGGCACGAACACGGTGGAGATCGAAGCCGACCACGTCGTCATGGAGGGCTTCGACATCTCGGGCGGCTCGTCGCGCTGCTTCTTCCATCACGGCGACGCCATCACGCTGCGCGACAGCGTCGTCCACGATTGTGCGGCGCACGGCATCCTGGGCGCGGACACCGACTCGGGCAGCTTGCTGCTCGAATACGTCGAGGTCCACCACTGCGGCAGCGGCACGCAATACCACCAGATCTACATGGCCACCGACGAGGTGGCGCATGCGGGGAGCGTGTTCCGGATGCAGTACTGCTACGTGCACGACGCCACCGGCGGCAACAGCGTCAAGTCGCGCGCCGAGCGCAACGAGATCTACTTCAACTGGATCGAAGGGGCGCAGTACCACGAGCTGGAGTTGATCGGCCCCGATCCGAACGGCGCGCCCGCCAACTGGTCGGTGGATCTCAAGCGCGAGGACTCGGATGTCGTCGGCAACGTGCTGCGCAAGACATCGACGTCGTTCGTGGCGCGCATCGGCGGCGACGCCACCGGCTGGTCGAAGGGGCGCTACCGGTTCGTCAACAACACCATCATCACGACGACGGGCTCGGGCGCGGTGTTCAGGCTGTTCGACGAGCTCGAGAGCGTCGAGATGCACAACAACGTCATCGTCACCAGCGGCAGCGGCGCGCCCAACGTGTTGCGGGCGGCGACGGACGAGTTCACCTGGGTGAACGGCGAGCACCTGGTGGGATCGAACAACTGGGTGATGACCGGCGCGACGAACGTCCCGACGCAGTGGACCGGCACCGTGACCGGCGCGTCCCCCGGGCTCACGAACCTGAGCGACGATCCGCGGCCGGTGGCGGGTAGCCCGGTGCTCGGCGCCGGCAACGCGAGCCCGGCTGGCCCCGCCGGATTTCCGTTTCCGAGCCCGCTGTGGCCGCCCGGCTTTCATCCGCCGACGCGAGCGCTGATCGCGGCGGGGACCGCGATGGCGCGGCCGTCCGACGCAGCGATCGACATCGGCGCGTTCGAGCTCGGCTCGGTCACCGCCGGCACGGGTGGACGCGGCGGCGCCGGTGGCGGGAGCGGCGCCGGTGGCGCGAGCGGCGGCGGGGGTGGTCGTGGCGGTGCGGGTGGCACTACGGCTGGCGGTGCGAGCGGCAGGGGCGGCGCCACCGCCGGCGCGGGCGGCACATCAGCCGGTGCGGGTGGCGCGGCCGCCGGCGCAAGCGGCAGGGGCGGCGCCACCGCCGGCGCGGGCGGCAGGGGCGGCGCCACCGCCGGCGCGGGCGGCACACCGCGAGCCGGTGCGGGCGGCGCGGTCGCTGGCGCGGGCGGTGGTGGGTCGAGCGGCAGAGGCGGCGCGACGACCGCCGGCACAGGTGGTGCTCTCGCGGGGAACGCCGGGACCGGCGGCGGCGACCCGCCCGCGCCGGGCGGGTGCTCGTGCGACATCGCCGGCGGCCCGTCGCCGCTGGCGCTGTTCGCGTGCGTCGCGTTCATGGCCGGCGCGCTTCGCCGTCGCCGGCGATCAGGCAGCGGCGCGCGTCGCTAGAACGCCGCGCACTGCGCGGTGCCGCCGGAGCGCAGGCGGGCGACGTGCAGCGTGGTCGCGTTGGCGGCGTCGAACCACGCCCACACGACGTCGCGGTTGGCGTGGACGCGGAACGGATCGTCGCGCTGGCCCCAGCGCGCCTTGGCGGCGACGTCGATGGGCGCTTCGATGAACGTTCCCGTCGCGCCGATGCGGCCCAGCTTGTATACGGCCGTCGGCTCCAGCCAGCCGACGACGTATTGCTCGGTGGCGTCGCCCTCGGGCTGCCAGCGCGCGATGGCGGAGTCGGCCTCGTTGACGCCGGCGGTGGTGGTCAGCCAGACGACGGCGCCCGACAGGGTCTTGTTGGTGGCGATGCTGGCGAACGCGATGTCCTGATTCATCGTCGACGTGCTGTACGACGACTGGCCCATCGCGACCGCGCCCTGGTGCGCGTTCCACACCAGCTTCCACCCCGACGGCGCGACCGCCGCGCCGCCCAGCTCGCCGGCGACCTTGCCGTCGCAGCCGGCGGCGACGTTCATCACCCGGTTGCGGTTCTCCGTGTAGACGCCGCCGATGCTGTCGGTGGCGAAGTTGCTGCCGCTGGTGCCGGGATAACAGTCGGTGACGCACGACGCGAGGAACATGTTCGACGTCGGGTGGTAGGTCAGCAGGTCGCTCATGCTGTGCGAGCAGCCCCACGACCACGTCGTCGACTGCGTGCCGCTGGCGGCGTCGGCGTACTTCAGCGTGTCGCCCTCGTGCCCCGAGTCCGAGTGCACGTGGTAGTAGGCGCCGTACTTGCCGCCGCCGAACTCCAGCCGGCTCTCGCCGATGCCGAAGTCGGTCGGGTGGTTGTCCGAGTTGGTCAGCTCCGTCGACCAGCCCATCACCCCCGCGGTGTCGAAGCGGCGCACCCAGATGCGATCGGTCGCGCCGTCCCAGACCAGCGCCGCGAAGTGCCCGTCGGGCTCGGCGGCGACGCCGCGGCACTCCAGCCCGGCGCCGAGATCCAGCGCGCCGGCCAGCCGATCAGCGGCGTCGAGGCGAACGATGCGCGCGTTCGGCGCGGCTGCGGTCCCGGACGTGTAGCAGATCAGCGTCCCGCAGTTGGCGAGCGGCGCCGTGTACACGGGCGCGACGCGCAACATCGGATTGCCCCAGACGCGATAGTTGCGCACGCCGGCCTTGACGCCTGCCGGCACGGTGACGTCGGTCGTCCCCAGCCGGTCCAGCAGCGACCCGGTCGGCATCCCGCCGCCACCAGCGCCGGTCGTCCCCGCAGCGCCTGTCGTCCCCGCGAAGCCCGTTGCTCCCGAAGCGCCCGTCGTCCCCGCAGCGCCCGTTGTTCCGCCAGCGCCCGTCGTCCCCGCAGCGCCCGTGGTACCAGCGGTGCCCGTCCTGCCGCCACCGCCGGTGGTCCCCGCCGCCCCCGTCCTGCCGCCACCGCCGGTCGTGCCGGCCGCGCCCGTCGTCCCCGCCGCGCCCGTCGTTCCGCCCGACCCCATATCGCCGATCATCCCGGCCGAGCAGCCTCCGAGGCCGAGGACCAGGAACACCCCTGACACACGTCCCAGGCGGCGCATCATCTCTATTCGATGTCCGCCCGCGCGGGATCTTTCAAAAAAACGTCCGCGCCGGCGTCTACTTGGATGCGGTCGGCTTACATGTCGTCACCACCGTGACGCTGCCGAGCGGAACGGTGAGCTCCGGGATGTCCTTCACGCCCTTGCCCCGCTTGATCGCGGCATCGATGGTCGCGATCTCGGCCAGCGCGATGCGGTTCCCCGGGTCGACGTCCAGCGACTTCACGTACGCCGCGCGCGCCGCCGTCAGCGCGTTCAGCTCGACCAGGATGTAGCCGCGCCGCCGCCACGCGCGCGCGATCACGCAGCCGTCGTCGTACGCCGACGCCAGCACGTGGTCGGCCTCCTTGAGCGCTTCCTTGTTCCGGCCGGCGCTGCTGAGCGCGCCAGCCAGCTCGAGCCGCGGCCGGGGGCTCGCCGGGGCCAGCGCGATGGCGCGCGCCAGGGTGATGAGCGCGCGCGGCCAGTCGTGTTCCTCGACGGCGCAGAAGCCCTCGACCATCGCCAGGTGCGCCACGCGCTCGGATACCCATGTCACGGCGCGCGGCGCGCGGTCGGGGTCGCGCTTGAGCGCGATGAGCTGGCGCGCGAAGTCCAGCGTCGACGACGCGCCGACGGGCGTGCCGCCCAGGCGCGGCGCCAGCGCGTCCCAGCGCCTCCACGCGGCCGCGCGCTGGGCGCGCGCGACGCCGCACGTCGCCGGTCCGACGGGCAGCGATTCCGGATCGGGAAAGTCGTCACCCGGCACGTCGGGGTACAGCTTGCCCGACGCCGGCTTGACCGCGACCGGCGCGCCCTGTTTGAAGTCCCCCTTGAATCGTTCGGCGAACTCCTCGAAGCGCAGCGACCCGACGGTCGCCGCCGGCACCGTCCATCCCGGACGGCCGTGGACGGCGATGACCATCTCGGCGAGAAACCCGGCGCGCCAGATGTCGACCTGCCGGTCGAGATCGGCATCCGGGCGCGCATCGGCGTCCTTGCGATGCTCGGCCCAGAACGCGCTCTGCGCCTCACGCCCCGCGAGCTCCAGTTGGAAATCATCGCCGCTGTCGTTGGCGGGCGGCAACGCGGCGCGGTCGTAGGCTTCGATCTTGCCGGAGCCGTAAGCCAGCCATGTCGACAGGGCCACGCCCCCACGTTTGAAGGCGGCGGGCGCAACAATGACCTGCGCCTTCCCGGGCGGCGTCGGCTTTCCACCGGGCGATCTCGCCGCGCCGTGACCACACGCCGCCATGCCCGTCGCGATCGCCGCGGCGGCGACCAGCGCCGCCGCCCGCGACGTCATGACGACGACGATACGGAGCGCCCGGCTACCTCGGCGGTGAGCCGCCGCAGCGCCCCGACGTCGACCGGCTTGACCATGTGGCGGTCGAAGCCGGCGTTGCTCGAACGCCGCAGGTCCTCGTCCTGCGCGTATCCGGTCAGCGCCACCAGCGACGCCTTCTCGTGTCCGGCGGCGCGCAGCCGCGCCGCCACCGCGTAGCCGTCCATGCCGGGCAACCCGATGTCGAGCAGCACGAGATCCGGCCGCAGCTGCGCCGCCACGGCCAGCGCGCCCGGTCCGTCGTGGGCGAGCATGACGTTGTGGCCCAGCAGCCTGAGCAGGTGCTGCAGCGCCTGCGCGGCGTCGGCGTTGTCGTCGACGACGAGCACGCGCAACGCGCTGCCGGTGCCAATCTTCGCCGAGATTTGCTCCTCGCGCGCCACCGGCGTCGCGACCGGCACCGCCAGCGGCAGCCGCACGACGAACTCGCTGCCGTGACCCGGGCCGTCGCTGAACGCGCGCACCGTCCCGCCGTGCATCTTGACCAGCGTCCGCACCATGGTCAGGCCGATGCCCAGCCCGCCCTGCGAGCGGTCGAGCGATCGCGTCTCCTGCACGAACAGATCGAAGGCGCGCGGCAGCAGGTCCGCGGTCATCCCCGTGCCGTCGTCGCGAACCTTCACCACCGCCTCGCGGTTTTCGACGCCCACCGCCAGCGTGATGTTGCCGCCGACGTCCGTGTACTTCGCGGCGTTGTTGAGCAGGTTGGCGAACACCTGGACGACACGCGTCGGATCGGCGTTCAGCGGCAGCATCTCCAGCGCCAGCGCCACCGACAGCTGCTGACGCTTCTCGGCGATCAGCGGGCGGCTGACCTCCACCGCCTGCAGCAGCAGCCCACCCAGCTCGACGTGCTGCTTCTGCAGCTGGATCTTCCCCTGGCTGACGCGCGACACGTCCAGCAGGTCGTCGAGCAGCCGCTTCATGTGCTGCACCTGGCGGGCGATGACCGTGCGGTAGTTCGATGTCAGCTCGTAGTCGTTGATGCCCGCGTGATTCAGGATCTCCACCGCGTTCAGGATCGGCGCCAGCGGATTGCGCAGCTCGTGGGACAGCATCGCCAGGAACTCGTCCTTGCGGCGATCGGCCTCACGCAGCTCCTGCTCCGCGCGGGTGCGTTCGGTGATGTCCTGGCAGGTGCCCCGCATGCGAACCAGCTTGCCCGTGGCGTCGCGCTGGAAATCGCTCCACGTGTGCAGCAGGTGCACCGTCCCATCCGGCCGAACGACGCGAAAGTCCGACTCGAACGGCTCGCCGCGCGGGATGCGCGCGAGCCAGTCGGAGCAGATAGGCTGCTTGTCGTCCGGGTGGATGTACGCCAGGAAGCCCACCTCGGCGACGCCGACCGCGCCGGGCTCGAATCCGAGCAGGCGGTAGGTCTCGGCCGACCACCGCACGCGGCCGATGTGCCCATCGTCACGGAGCTCCGCCTCCCAGCTCCCCACGTGCGCCGACGACTGCGACTGCTCCAGCATGTCCTCGCTGTGGCGTAGCGCCGCCTCCGCGGCGCGGATCTCGGTGATGTCGTGGACCATCACCGCGAAGCCGATCACCCGCCCGGCCGCATTGCGATGGGGAATGTACGAAGCGCGCACGTCGCGCGGCGGGCCGTTTTTGTAGGTGATCCGGTGGTCGAACGTGACCTCCTCGCCCGCGAGCGCGCGATCCACGTAGGGCCGCAACGTCACCCACGCGTCGGCGCCGAGCACCTCGCTGGCGTGGAGCCCGCACACCCGCTCGGGTGGATAGCCGAACCACCGTCGGTAGCTCTCGTTGGCCCACACGTAGCGCCCGTTCCCATCGACGTAGGCGATCAGCGCCGGCAGGGCGTTGACGACAAACCGCAGCTGCTCTTCGCTTTCGATTGGCACCGACCCCCCGCTCAACTCGCGCACCGCTGGAATTTCTCGCTTTGAGCGCCCGCGAGCAAGCCGCATCAGTGGTTGAGGCTCAAGCCGTCGCTCCCATCCGCCGACCGAGTTTGTGGGAGGGGAGATTTGCGTGCACTGGTAAAGGCCGAGTCCGCAGAGGGACTCTGGTTCCAGGATGTTCCGGAACCAAGTTTAGGCCCCGATGACGCCGTGATCCGCGTCACAAAAACGGGGATTTGTGGAACGGATCTGCACATCTGGCGCTGGGACCGCTGGGCCCAGAGCACGGTGCCCGTGCCGCTGGTCATCGGCCACGAATACGCGGGCGAGATCGTCGCTGTGGGCGCCAACGTCCGGCATCTCCGGCCGGGCCAGCGGGTGTCGGGCGAAGGTCACGTCACCGGCACGAGCAGCCGCGCCGCGCGCGCCGGGCGTTTCCACCACGATCCCGACACGAAGGGCATCGGCGTGACGCTGCCGGGCGCGTTCGCCGAGCTGCTGTCGCTGCCCGCGTTCAACGTCGTGCCGCTGCCCGACGCCATAGATGACGAGATCGGCGCGCTGCTGGATCCGCTCGGCAACGCCGTCCACGCGGCGCTGTCGTTCCCGCTGTGCGGCGAGGACGTGCTGATCACGGGCGCGGGACCGATCGGCATCATGGCCGCCGCGGTCGCGCGCCACGTCGGCGCGCGGCGCATCGTCATCACCGACGTCGTCGATCGCCGCCTGGAGCTGGCGTCACACGTGGCGGACGTGCAGCCGGTCAACGTCGCGAAGGAGGATCTGCGCGCGGTCATGGCGCGCATCGGTATCGACGACGGCTTCGCCGTCGGCCTCGAGATGAGCGGCGCCGAAGCCGCGTTCGGACAGATGACCGACGTCATCGCCATGGGCGGCGGCATCGCGTTCCTGGGCATCCCACCCGGGCCGATGACCGTCGACTGGAGCAAGATCGTGTTCAAGAGCCTGACCATCAAAGGCATCTACGGCCGGCAGATGTTCGACACCTGGCACAAGATGCTGATGATGTTGCAGAGCGGCCTGTCGGTGCGCGGCGTGATCACGCACCGACTGCCGGCCGCGCGCTACGCCGACGGCTTCGCCGCCATGCGCGCGGGCGAGGCCGGCAAGGTCGTCATGTCGTGGGACGCGAGCGGGATGCGCGTATGACCATCGTCACCGACATCGTCACGCGCATCGACGATGTCGACGCGGGGGCCTATCTCGCCCTGCGGCGCGCCTGCGGCGCGTCGGCGTTCTACGATCCGCGGCTGCTCGGCGCCGTCGAGCGCGCGCCGCTGCTGCCCGCCGACAAGGCGTTTTACGTCGTCGCGTACGACGGCCCGCGCCTGGCCGGCTTCGTGCCGATCTATCTCCAGTCGCCCGCGGTGGTCGATCCGTTCGGTGTGCTGGCGCAGACCACGTCGGCGCGCTTCGAGCCCGACGCGCGCGGCCTGTTCAGCCACGTCATGCACTGCTACGACAGCACCATCCTGTACGACGGCGGGCCGCCCGTGCTCGACGCGCTGTTCGAGCGGCTGACGGCGCTGGGCAGAGGGCAAGGCACGCAGCACTTCGTCATCATGAACGTCGCCGAGGGGCCGCTGCTGGCGGCGGCGCGCAGCCTGGGTCTGAACGTGAGCTACATGTTCGACCGCTTTCACCTCGACCTCGCGGGGGTCGACGACTTCGAATCGCTCATCGCGCGCAAGCTGCCCCAGGACGGCCGGCACGAGATGCGCCGCCAGCTGCGCAAGTTCGCGGCCAGCGGCGCGCGCGCCGTGATCGAGACGGTTCCGTTCGCGCGCCTCGACGAGCTGACCGAGCTCTGCCAGCTCACCACGGCGCGGCGGGGCACGCCGCAATATCTGCCGCCCGCGCCGCTGGCGCACCTCGTGCGCTCGTGCGGCGACATGATCCGGCTGGTGGTCGTCTATGACCACGACCGCATCGTCGGCGGCGTCATCTGCATCGACGACGGCCCCGTCCTGCACGTCTGGCTGGGCGGCATGGCGTACGACGGGATCGACTTCAGTCCGTACAGCGTCTGCTTCGCCGAGGCCTACAAATACGCGCTGGCGCAGGGCAAGCAGCGCGTCGAGGCCGGCCGCCTGAACGCCAAGATCAAGCACCGGCTGGGCCTGACGCCGCAGCCCCTGCACGCCATCGTCAGCCCCGATCTGCTCGCGGGCATGCACCGCGGCGTCCGCGTCCAGGCGCGCGCTCGCCGGTTAACCCGGCCGCACCGCCGGGCGCATCGCCGGCACCCGTCGCACGGCGCCCGTCTCCGCCCTCGGCGGGGCGCCGTATCCCTTCGTCCGACGAGCGCAAAGCAAGCGGACGGGCGCCGTGGTTCGAGCCGCGGCCTCCGCACCGCGCGCTCAGCCTGATCTTGCCTGCGCCCAAGGGTTCTTACGGAGCCTGCCCATGTTTCGTGCGGGCTAGAACGCCGAGGCTCGGACCACTGCCGCCGCCCGCACGATGGCGCTCGTCGGACGAAGGGATACGGCGCCCCGCCGAGGGCGAGACGGCGCTAACGCCGAGAGCGAGCACGGCGTCCCGCCAACCGCGGTCAGTTAGCGACTTCTTAGCGTCCAGCGAAGGACCATTTAGCAATCGGGTCCATGCGGTTTTGCCATGGTGATCCTCGACGCCGCGCTGTTGCGGCGAACAACAAAACCGAGGAGGACACGATGTTCACGCAAACGCAAAACACATCTCGATCGCCGGACTGTCACTGGCGGCGCTGGCGCTCAGCCGGCGCCGGCTGCACGAAGCCCGCGGCGCCCGCCGCCGCCGACGCGGTGACGCTGGTCGCGCGCGGCGCCCAGCTGGTGACGATGGGCGGCTGCAACGATTGCCACACGCCGATGAAGTTCGACCCGGAGATCGGCATGCCGGTCCCCGACATGACGCGCATGCTGTCGGGCCACCCGGAGGGGGCGCCCGATCCGGTGTCGGCGGTGACCGGCCACGACCAGGCGGTGATCGGACCGACCTTCACCAGCTTCAAGCTGCCGTTCGGCATCGTCTACACGGCGAACCTGACGCCGGAGCCGGACACCGGCCTCGGCAACTGGACCGAGGAGATGTTCGTCCGCGCCGTCCGCACCGGCCGCCACATGGGCGGCAACGGCCGTCCGATCATGCCGCCGATGCCGTGGCCGAACGTCGGCATGCAGAGCGACGCCGACCTCAAGGCGATCTTCGCGTACCTGCGCAGCATCCCGGCCATCCGCAACGACGTGCCGGCGCCCAAGGTCCCCGAGGAGGTCATGAACGGGATCGCGGCCAGCTACGACAAGCTGCTGGCGAAGATGAAGGGCCACGCGTCCGCCGCCGCTCCCGCCGCAACGCCGACGGTCGCGCAGCGATGATGGCGCGCCGCGCCGGTCAGGCGGTCGCGCGCTCGTCGAGCTCGATGTTGCAGTCGATCTCGACGGCGAAGCGGCCGCGCCCGCGCGCCGGCAGCCGCACGTCCGGGCACTTCTGCGCCAGCCGCTGGCGCAGCAGGATGAGGCGGCTCTCCAGGTTGTCGCGCAGCGGCGGCAGCCCCAGCCCCGGATCGAGCCGCAGCTCGCGGTTCGAGAACTCGACGCGGCCGCTGTCGCGATGCGCCTTGAGCAGCTTCCACAGGATCCGCCCCGGCACGTTGCGAATCAGGTATTCGCCGTCGACGAACACGCAGTCGTCGTTCTGGTAGAAGACGAACGACCGGCGGCGGCGCGTGTCGGCGACCGCGACGGGCCGCGCGCCGGGTCCCGCCGGCTCCTCGACGTCGGCGGCCGCCAGGCGCTCGATGCCCGCCGCGACCTGATCGGCGACGATGCCCAGGAACGCCTCGTGCCAGCTGGCGAAGGCGGCCGCGTTGCGGCTCTCCAGCGCCAGCACGCCGACCAGCCGCTCGCGCATCACCAGCGGCAACGCGAGGTGGCTCTGCGCGTCGGGCAGGCCGGGCAGCGGGATCTCCGGGCGCAGCGGCGCGCGCCCTGCCCCGCTCGACATTTCGGCGGCGCGCACGGCGCGGCCATAGCGCAGGTCGCTGTCCAGCCGGCCGACGCGCAGGATGCGGCGATCGCGCGCGACCGTGCCGATCAGCCCCTCGCCGAACACGACCTCCGAGCCGACGCCGCTCTCGTCGTAGCCGCGGCTGGCGACGGTGAACAGCCGCCGCCCGGTCTCGTCGAGCAGCAGCACCTTCGCGTGCTCGAACCCGAAGTCCTCGCCCAGGCTGTCGAGCACCGCGCCCAGCATCCCGGTCAGGTCGCACGCCTGGTTCATGCGCGACGACAGCCGGTGCAGCACCCACAGCTCGCTCCGCTTGTCGGGCGGCGGCTGCAGCTCCACGCTCGGCAGATCGGGTTCGGATCCGCGTCCGGCTCCGGCGGCTCGGTCGACAGGTGCGCGGTGATGTGCTCGACCGCCAGCACCTCGAACACGTCGGACGCCAGCAGGCGGAAGATCCCGGTCATCCCCGTGTGCGACGCGATCGCCTCGATACGCGCCGCCATGCTCTCGAACGTCGGGCCGGCGGTCTCGGAGCGGACGTACTTGAGCTCCAGCGAGTAGACGTCGAAGCTCAGCGGATCCCACATGTTGACCCGCGCGCGCGGGTTCTCGAGCACGTTGCGCGTCGTCTTGTTGAAGAACTGGCGGGACAGCGCGACGTGTTTCGCGTCGACGTAATACACGTGGCTGATGCTGGTGACGTTGGGGACGCCGTCGGCGGAACAGGTCGCCACCGTGGCCGGCACCACGCCCTCGAAGCAACGTGACAGCGTGTCGAGATCGATCACGGCCGCAGCGAAGCCTTGCCGTCGGACGCGCCGGCTATTGCGTTCGCAGCGGCGCCCGGCGCTGGGGCCCGGCGTCTGCACGAACACCTCACGCACCTCCATGCGCAGCGCCAGCGTCGGCCACCACGCGAGCCGCGACCACGCCCACCGGGGCACGCCCACACTTCTCATCTCCTGCACCATCGCGTCGCGGTAGCGCGACAGGAACGCGCGATCGTCCTCGCCCGTGCGGCGCTCGCCCAGCCAGGTCCCCTTGATCTGGATGGCGCGGTGGTCCGACGGACGGACCAGCGACACCGTCATCTGGCCGTTGTCGCGCAGGTTGGGGAGGATGCGCGGCGACAGCGCCACCGGCAGGAACAGCGTGATCTCCTTGTCGTCGGCGCTGTGCTGCAGGCCGAACGCGATCGTGCTCATCGGCAGGAGCGCGGCGTCGCGCGTCGCGATGTACGTGATCGATGGCCCGTCGAGCAGCGCGTAGAGGTCAGGTGAAAGAGCGGCGAGCGGGCGGGGATCGGGTGACACCATGCCGAAAATCCGTGCTCAGCCTAACATCCTGGATGCTTCCACTTAGCGAATTCTTAGCATCGCCTTGAGGAACACTTAGCAGGCGGCGGCCGCGCGCTTCGGTACCTTGGGGCGAAAGGAGACCCGATGCGCTTCGACATGTTCACCCCGATTCACAAGGCCCTTCGCCGCAGCCTGTTCGACACGGCGCTGGCGCTCGGACGGACGAGCTTCGCGTCCGCGGACGAGACCGCCGCCGCCGAGCGCGCGGTCGCCGACTGCATGGAGTTCATGCGCGAGCATGCCGCCCACGAGGACCGGCACGTGTTGCCCGAGATCGCGCGCCTGGCCCCGGAGCTGGCGGCGATCATGCGAGACGGCCACCCCGAGCTGGAGCGGGGCGCGATCGCGGTCGAGAGCTTGTGGCCGCGGCTGGCGGCGCTGCCGGCCGAAGCGGCGGAGGAACGCCATGCGCTGGGCAGCGAGCTGGCGCGGCGGTTCCACGCCTTCGTGGCGGACGAGGTCCAGCACATGGACCGCGAGGAGCGCGAGCTCAACGCCCTGCTGTGGGCGCGGCTGACGGACGCCGAGATCGTGGCGATCAGCAATCGCATCACGACCAGCATCGCGCCGGAGCGGATGCGCACCTGGGGCGAGCTGCTGCTGCCGGCGCTGAACGGGCCCGAGCGCGAGGCGATGCTCGCGCGCGCGGCGGCCGCAGGTGGCAAGGCCGCGTAGCCTCGCGCGCTGGTCACGAAGGCGGCGGCGTCGGCACGCAGTTGCCGTTCAGGCAGACCCTGCCGAGCGCGCAATCCACGTTGCCGGTACAGTAGCTGGCGCAGCGGACGGCGGCGGCATCGCACATGAACGGCGCGCAATTCAGCGCGATCGGCGGCACCCGGCAGGCGCCCTTGCCGTCGCAGGTGTGCGGCGGGGTCAGCAACGACTCGCTGCACGACGCGGGGGCGCACACCGTCCCCGCCGCGTGAAAGCGGCAGGCGCCGAAGCCGTCGCACATGCTGTCGCGTCCGCAGCTCTCCGCTGGCTGCGCGGGGCACGCCGCGCGCGAATCGGCGGCGCCCGCGGCGATCGGCATGCAGGTGCCGAGCGTGCTCGGGAGAGCGCACGAGATGCAGGGCCCCGCGCAGGCGACGTTGCAGCACACGGCGTCGACGCAGAACCCGGACGCGCACTCGTCGCTGCGTGTGCAGCTGTGGCCGCGTGCACGCGGCTCGACTTGCGTCGCGCCCGCCGCGCCGCCCGCGCCGGCGCCCGCGGCACTTCCGCCCACACCTCCACCTCCGGCTGCGCCTCCGCCCGCGGCACCTGCACCTCCACCCGCGGCACCTGCGCCTCCGGCACCTGCGTCTTCGCCCCCACCTCCGCCTGCACCTGCGGCGCCCGAATCATCGAGCTCGAGCACCGGCCGCGAACACGCGAGCGCGGTGACAACCATCAACATCCACAGGCGCCGCACCATGAGCTCCGGCGCGCATCATAACGGTTCCGAGTACACTTCGGCGCGTGCCGGCGCCCATCCGCAACGAGCTAGCGCTCGTCGCCAAGCTCAGAGAGGTCCACGACGCGATCCGCGCCGAGGTCGTCGCCGTGTGCGCGCGGCTGTCCGTCGACCAGGCCGCCGCCGTCACGGGCAAGCAGGCGGGCGACGTCATCTACGCCATCGATCGCCTGTCGGAGCCCGTGCTGCTGCAACGCTTCGCGGCGCTGGCCCAGGAATGGCCGTGCGTCCTGGTGGCCGAGGGGCTCGGCGAGACCGGGCGGCGCGTGCTGCCCGAAGGCACCGCCGAGGCCGACGCCGAGATCGTCGCGATCGTCGATCCGATCGACGGCACGCGCGGCCTCATGTACCAGAAGCGGCCCGCGTGGGTGCTGACCGGTGTCGCCCCCTATCGCGGCGGCGGCGAGACGCTGGCCGACATCCGGCTGGCGGTCCAGACAGAGATCCCGCTGCACAAGCAGCGGCTCGCGGACACGCTGTGGGCCGTCGAGGGCGGCGGCGCGCACGCCGAGCGCTTCGATCTCGCGTCGGGCACGCGCACGCCGCTGGCGCTGCGGCCGTCGACCGCCGAGACGGTGGCGCACGGCTTCGGCGGCATCGCGAAGTTCTTCTCGGGCACGCGCGCCGAGCTGGCGGACATCGACGACGCCGTCGTGCGCCGCGTGCTGGCGGGCACGACGGATCCCGACGCGGTGGCGTTCGACGACGAATACCTGACGTCCGCCGGCCAGCTCTACGAGCTGATGATGGGCCACGACCGCTGGGTCGCCGACCTGCGCCCGCTGCTCATCCCCGGCCTGCGCGCGCGCGGCGTCGGCGACATCCTGTGCGCCCACCCCTACGATCTGTGCTGCGAGCTGATCGCGCGCGAGGCGGGCGTGCTGGTGGGCGATGTGCGCGGCGGTGCGCTGGCCGCGCCGCTGGACGTCACGACCGGCGTGGCGTGGGCGGGTTTCGCAAATGCGAGGCTCGCGAGCACTGTCGGCGAGGCACTGACGGCAGAGCTTCGGGCCCGCGGCCTGATCGCTTGACGTCACTGTCGAGCAGGCGTCTCATTGAGGCATGGGGAAGGGGATAAGGACTACGTACGTTTTCGCACCGCTCGTGGTGCTGATGCTGTTGCTGACGGGCGGGGGTCGCGCGACCGCCGCCGAGAAGAACAGCTGCGGCTGTTACAAGGACGGCGCCGGCACGTGCTTCTGCGACAAGAAGGCCAAGTGCGGCTGTCCGGGCGACTGCGAGCCCAAGGGCTGCGACGAGAAGCGCGAGCAGCAGATGAAGAAGGAGATCGAGGCCGAGACCAAGAAGGCGGCCGAGGCCGATCGCCGGCACAAGGCGACCACCGTCGAGGTGAAGGCGGACAAGACCGTGAAGCCCGAGGCGCCCGCAAAGGCGGAGCCGGCGGGCAAGAAGCTGAGCGCGGCGGAGGTGAAGCAGCTGGGCAAGCTGCTCGACGGCTACCTGCGCCAGCACCCGGACGCGCGCACGCGCAACGCCGAAGACCTGCGCAACGAGCTACGCTGACGCCGCGCTGACTGAATCTGCAGCAGCGCGCGCGGGCGCCGCCATCGCCGCGAGCAAGCTTGCCGCCTGCGCGGGCGCCGGCGCGGGGCTGCCCAGCAGGTCGGCGATGATCTGCGCGCGCGCCGCGTAGCGCAGTCCGGACGCCTGCCAGGTCCCGTCGAAGACGAAGCCATCGAAGGGATCGATGAGCAGCAGGTTCGCGCCGCTGTCAGTGGGCTCGGCGCCGATCTCGGCCGCGACGCGCTCCGGGTTGTCGACGTAGGCGGCGACGATCCCCGGCAGCGCCGTCCCCATCAGCGCCGCCGCGCCGGCGCGCGCCGTGAGCGCGTGCGGGACGCCCGCGTCGCGCAGCGCCGCCAGCGCGCCCGGCACGCCGTGCGCGTGCGCGACCGCCACGAATCGGTGTGCGTCGCCGAACCGGTAGTCCTCGGCCCAGCGCTGGATGAGCCGCGCCGCGTGCACGGCGGCGACCGGCCCGCGCGGCAGGCGTTCGATCAGCTCCTCGCGATGGAACAGGTCGAGCAGGCGCGACACGTAGCCGGGGTCGGTGCCCACCAGCGCCGCGAGCTGGCGGACGCCGACCGGTGCCGCGGCCCCCACCCCGCTCGCTCGGCGTCGGCATCCACAAGGGCGCGCACCAGCCGGCTGGCCTTGGCCGCGTGCAGCGACCGCGCGGTCCGCGGTGCCGCCCACGGGCTGCTGTCCTCGCCGCGCGACGAGATGAACACCGTCGGGCGGTCCAGCAGCAGCCGCATGTTGCCCACCAGGTCGACGTACCCCAGCCCCTCGTCCGCCAGCCGCTCACGCGTCCGTGGCCCCAGGAACGGGGCGATGACGACGAACGCGTCCGCCGCCGCCGTCTTGAGCGCGCCGGCCACCTCGGCCACGAGCCGCGGGTCCAGCTGGCGGCGGGCGCCGATGGCCAGCGCGGCGCTGGCGCCCGCCGGCGTCTTGATCGTCAGGCGGGCGTCGGCGGCGTCGTTGGTCTTCAGCGTCACGCTCGTCGACCAGTGCCCCGGCAGACAGCGCTGAATCTGCTCAACCGCGTGCCTCAAAACGACGTTGTCACTGGGTGCGGGGTTGCTCATCCTGGACAACAGCGTCGATCCAGACAACACCAGCGTCAAAAAAACGCTCGGGACCGCCGGCGAAACCCGGTCACAAACAGTGGTAAGGTTTGGGTTCGGCTGATGTCCAAGCACGGGCGTTACAACATCGTTCGACGCGTCGCCGACGGCGGGATGGCGGAGATCTTTCTCGCGACGCAGGTGGGTCGTGACGGCTTCCAGAAGCCCGTGATCCTCAAGCGGATCCACAACACCATCTACGCCGACCCGCAGTTCCGGAACATGTTCGTCGACGAGGCGCACATCTCGATGAGCCTGGCGCACAGCAACATCGCGCAGGTGCTGGACCTGGGCGTCGCCGCGGGCCGTTACTTCCTGGTGCTGGAGCTCGTCGACGGCTGGGACCTCGGGCGGGTGCTGCAGCGCGCTGCCACCGCGGGCATTCCGCTGCCACGCGAGCTGGGCCTGCACATCACCGCCGATGTCTGCCGCGCGCTGGCCTACGCGCACGGCAAGACCGACGGCCAGCGCGCGCTGGGGATCGTCCACCGCGACGTCAGCCCGCACAACGTGCTGCTGTCCGAGCAGGGCGAGGTCAAGCTGACCGACTTCGGCATCGCCAAGGCGATGAACAAGCGCGAGCAGACCGGCACGGGCGTCGTGAAGGGGAAGGTCGCGTTCATGTCGCCCGAGCAGGCGATGGGCAAACCGATCGACCAGCGCTCCGACATCTTCTCGCTGGGCACCATGCTGTATCTGTTGATGGTGCGGGCGCGGCCGTTCGAGGGTCCGACCGACCTGGAGACGCTGCTGCGCGTGCAGAAGGGCGACTACAACCCGCCGGAGGCGGTCGCGCCTGACCTGGAGCCCGAGGTCGCCGCGATCATCAACCGGTCGATGAAGCTGGATCCGGCGGAGCGCTATCAGACCGCCGACGACATGTTGACCGACCTCGAACGCGTGCTGCGCACGGTGTTCCAGCCGGTGGGACAGACCGAGCTCAAGCGCTGGCTGCACGACCTGTCCGCGCAGGACGGCCATCCGTCGATCGGCAAGGCGCCCGAACGGCTGCCGTCGGGGCGCCAGGGGACGGGCGAGCTCGAGGGCAAGGACGTCGTGCTGTCCGATTCGCAGGAGCTCGACGAAGAAGAGGTCATCGACGGCGAGGCGGTCACGTCGCTGGCGGTCGTCGAAGGGGGCGGCGGGGCAGGGCGCATGCGGCTGTCACGCCACCGCGGCGTCGCGGCGCCGTCGCTGCCTGTGCCCCACGACGCGGAAGCCGAGCTCCACGGGCGCCCCAGCCAGGAGCTGTCGCTGCACCTTCCCGACACCGAGGAGCCGCCCGGCCGGCGCCGCAAGCGTGGCGGCGGGGGCCTGTTCAAGGTCCTGATCTTCGCCCTCATCCTGGTGGGCGGCGCGTGGTACGGCGGCCGTTACTACCGCCAGTGGTTCGGCGGGGGCGAGCCCGCGACCGAGACCAGCGCGGGCCCGAGCGAGACCGAGACCAAGCCCAAGACCGCCGCCGAACCGCCGCGCACGATCCCGACCAAGACCGAGCCGACGGCTGGAAAGCCGACGGCTGGAAAGTCACACCCCGCCGCCGCCGGGCGCGCTGATGCCGAGACTGCCGCTGGGAGCGGCGCTCGCGAGGCCGCCGCCGCACCCGCCAAGGCGGAGCGCACGCCGGCGCGCGAGTCGGGCAGCCGCCGCAAGAGCAAGGAAAAGCAAGCGCCGCGCAAGGCGCACGGCCCCGATCTCAAGAGCATGATGGCCCCGGACCCGTCGCAGCTGCCGGAGGCGCCGGCGCGCCCCGCGCCACCGTCCGAGCCGGCGCCGCACGCCGCGCCCGAAGAACCCTGAGCGCGCCGTAAGACCGCGGGCGCCAGGCTGCCCGCCCTGGACTGAACGCGTCACGAACGCGTCGCCGCGCGCAGGCCTTTCTGCTTTCTGCGCGAGCCGTGTCGATTGGGACAGCTGGTCGGAACCACTCGTCCCAAGGAGAAAGCCCAATGCAACGGTTGTCACGGTTGTCGGTGTTTTGCAGCGTTTCGGGAATGATGGCGCTCGCGGGGTGCGTCCCGGCCGAACCGAGCGGCTTCGAAGGCAGCACGCCCACCGCGGCGAACGTGGCCCTGGATGTTCCGGCCAGCGGCTCCGCGTCCAGCGCGCTGACCAGCGACGGCGTGCGCGCAAGCGCGCTGCTCGGTGACGAAGCGGACAGCTACCGGCTGACGCGCGGGGTGACCGGCATCGTCAACGGCGCGACCGGCGCCGTGCTGCTGCTGGTCAAGACCATCGTGTCGTATCCGCCGACCACGCGGGATCCGGCGACCGACACGGCGGTGTGGGGGCCGCACAGCGAGCCGCTGGCGAAGAACGCGTGGCGGCTGACCGTCACGCGCATGGATCGCCACGTGTTCACCTGGAAGCTCGACGGCAAGCCGAAGGCCGCCGACGACAGCACGTTCGTCACCATCCTGTCCGGGACGCACACGCGCGCCGTCGACGCGCGCGGCTACCGCATGGAGAACTACGGCAGCGGCACGTTCATCGTCGACTGGGACATGGCGCAGACGCTGCCCGAGCACGACCAGGCGGTGGGCGTGGCGACGTTCACGTATTCGCGCCTCGATCCGGCGGCGGTGACGATGATCGACGTCGACTTCAAGGGCATCCGCGACGAAGGCGCGGTGGCCACCGACCTCTACGACGCCATCTATCGCTACACGGCGACGCCGGGCGCGGGCGGCGAGCTGCGCTACGCCGCGAACCGCGACTACTTCCCCGAGCCGCACCCGTCGGGCACGGCCAAGGAGAGCTTCACGATCCACAGCCGCTGGATGGAGTCGGGCGCGGGGCGCACCGACTACCAGCTGTCGGGTGGCGACATCACGGCGGCGATCAACGGCAACGCGACCGTGTCCGAGTGCTGGGACGTGAGCTTCACCTCGCAGTACCGAATGGTGTCATACGACCCCACAAACCCCACCGAGAGCTGGGGCGTGGAAACCAGCTGCGTTTTCGAAAACGCGGTGTTCATCAGCCCGAGTCTTTAGGCCGATAATTGGAGGCCCCGGGCGCAGGGGGCGCCCGGGGCTGACACGCAAAATGAGTCAACCTTCTCTAAAGCTTATCGATGGCGGGCAGCCGGCCGATTCGCGGGCGGCGCTGCGAGAGCTCTATACGAAGTACGGAGGCACCGTGTACAGCCGCTGCCAGTACCTGCTCGGCGATCGCACCAAGGCGGAGGACGCGATGCAGGACGTGTTCGCCAAGGCGCTCGGTCACTGGCACGAGTTCCGCAGCGAGTCGTCGCCGGTGACGTGGCTGGTCCGCATCGCGACGCACCACTGCCTGAACGTGATTCGCGCCGAACGCGCGCCCTGGCACAAGCGCTTCGAGACCGAGGTGCGCGCGCGCGGCGAGGGGCACGGCGGCCCGCAGCTGGTCGAGGACCGCGAGGCCGTGCGCAAGCTGCTGGCGGGGCTGGACGTCGAGACGCAGCAGGCGCTGATTCACTACTTCGTCGACGAGATGACGCTGGAAGAGGTGGCGGCCGCGATCGGGCGGTCGATCCCGACGGTACGCAAACGATTGAGCAGCGTGGCGGCGCTGCGTGAGACGGCAGCAGCACGAGCAACAGAAGGTGAGTCATGAATCTGGCAAACGGACACATCGCCGAGCTGACGCTGCGGCGGCGGCGCGCGGGTGAAGCGCTGGGCGCGGAGGCGCCCGCCATCGAGGAGCACGCGACGGCGTGCGCGGACTGCCGCGCGCGCATCCGCGCGCTCGACGACGAGCAGCGCCGGTTCGAGGATGACATTTCGTTCGATCGTTTCTCGGCCGGCGTCGAGCGGGCGGCGCGCAGCGCGCGCCCGGCGCGGCGGGCGGTGCGGGCACGCGTCTGGATGTCGTCGATGGCGGGGATGGCGGCGGCAGCGGCGGCGTTGCTGGTCTTCGTGACGTCGCCGAAGGAACCCGAGCGCGGCAACCGCATCAAGGGCGGCGCCGACGTCATCGTGCGCGTCGCAGGCAGCGACGGCCAGCGCACGGCCGGCGTCGACGCGACCGAGGCGCTGGCGCGCGGCGACCGGCTGCGCATCGGCTACAAGTCGGGCGGCCACAAGTACCTGCTGTCGCTGTCGATCGATGACCGCGGCGAGGTGACGCCGCTGTATCCCGAACGCGGGCCCAGCCTGCAGGTGCCCGACGGCTCGGACAAGGCGACGCAGTTCCTGCCCGACAGCCTGGAGCTGACCGGCAAGGGGACCGAACGCATCGTCGTCGTGCTGTCCGATCAGCCGATCGACGTCGAGGTCGCGCGCCGCGCCGCGCGCGCCGCGTACCAGCGCGCGGGCGGCGACGTCACGCGCCTGCCCAAGCTGGACCTGCCGGGCGAGCAGTTCGTCCGCACGTTCGCCAAGCCCTGAGGACAACCTTTGCTCGCGCGCCGCATCCAAGATCGCGCTCGCCTCGTTGCTGCTCGTCGCAGCTGCGGCGGCGCCCGCGCGCGCGCAGGCGCTGCGGCGGTTCGCGATCGTCGCGGGCAACGACGACGGCGGCGGCGACACGCGCGCGCTGCTCTACGCCGGCGCCGACGCGCGCAAGGTGCACGACATCCTGACCCGCCTCGGCGGCGTGCGCGCCGAAGACGCGACGCTGCTGGTCGGCGCCAGCTCGTCGCAGCTGCTCAACGCGATCGTTAGCGTCGAAGCGCGCGCCGCCGACGCCGCGCGCCGCGGCGAGAAGACGGCGCTGTTCTTCTATTACTCGGGCCACGCCAAGGACGGCGCGCTGCGCCTGGGAGAGACGCGCATCCCGATCGACGGCTTCAAGTCGCGCATCGCCGCGTCGCAGTTCGACGTGCGCGTCGCCATCCTCGATTCGTGCCGGTCGGGCGCGCTGACGCGCATCAAAGGGGCGCGCAAGCTGCCCGCGTTCGAGATCCAGTCCGACAACTCGAAAAACGCCAAGGGCGTCGTCATCCTGACATCCAGCACGTCGGACGAGGACTCGCAGGAATCGGACGCGATCGGCGGCAGCTACTTCTCGCACCACCTGGCCAGCGGCATGCTGGGCGGCGCCGACCGCTCGGGCGACGGACGCGTGACGCTGTTCGAGGCATACGCCTACGCGTACGACCGCACCGTCGCCGACACGGCGGAGAGCGCCGCCGGCGCGCAGCACCCGACGTTCAGCTACGACCTGGCCGGCAACGGCGACCTGGTGCTGACGCGACGTCGTGGTGCGTAACGAAGGCGTCTACTTTCCGCGCGAGGCCCCGAGCGGGGTCTATTACCTCGTGGACGGCAAGGGCTTCGTCGCCGCGGAGATCAGCAAGGGGGACGGCATCGACCGCCGGGTCGCGCTGTCGCCCGGGCGCTACCGCGTCAAGCGGCGGCTGCCCGATCGCCTGCGCATCGGCGAGATCGACGTGCCGCGCGGGCGCATGATCGCGCTGGCCGAGGCGACGCTGCGCGACGCGCCGTTCTCGGACGACCCGGTCAAGGGCGGGCGCGTCGACATCACGTCGCGCTGGTCGGTGGCCGCCGGCGCCACGTACCAATCGGTTTTCGCAGCGCCAAGCGGCGCCAGCCTGTTCCCTCCGACTGGCATGCTGGCGATAGACTTGTCGCTGCGAAATTTTCTGCGGCGCGACTGGGTGTGGAGCCTGGACCTGGCCGCCGGCTCGACCGACGGCGTCGTGTCCAACGTCGGCGCGCCGTTCCGCTTCACCGAGATGTCGCTGGCGTCGTCGCTGCTGGTCGAGTGGCCGGGGCGCTACGTGACGCCGTTCGTCGGCGGCCGCCTGGCGATGCTGCTCATGGGGCGCCGCTTCACCGAAGATCTCTACCCGGCGCAGTTCTTCTCGACGCTGTCGCCCGGCGTCGTGGGCGGCGCCGCCGTCCGCGTCATGAAAAATACCAGCGTCGTCGCCCGCGGACGGCTGCACTATCTCTTGTACAACGTCGACGAGGATCGCTCGCTCGGCTACTGGGAGCTCGCCGCAATGGTGTCCTATGACCTGTAAGCGCGTTACGACTCTGACGCTGGTGTTGGCGGCGGCGCTGGCGGGGTGTGGCAACTACTCGAACGAAGATCTCGAGTACATGAACGCGGTCCCCGATCGCGACGCGCTGACGGCGAACATGCCCGCGCGTCGTACATCTTGCCCGGCCAACGAAGCGGAGCTGTCGAAGACCACGCACGAAGTCGTCGCGACGTTCAACGGCGCTGCTCGACCTGTTCCTGGGCATCGTCGACGCGGTCCGCGAGTACCCGCCGACCCAGCGCTTGCCGAACCAGCGCATCTGGGGTCCCGTGCCCGCCGAGCGAGAGCCGGGCTGGCAATGGCGGTTCATCGTCACGCGCGACCCGGCCGCCACCGCGAATTTCACCTACGCGCTGCAGTTCCAGCGCATCGGCGACCCGCCCAGACGCCTGGGCTGCGTTGCTCACCGGGTGGTTCGAGGCGACGGCGACCAGCGGCGCACGCCGCGGCGTGGGCGGCTTCCGCGTTCAGACCGCCGAGCTACGCGATGCGGGTTACCCGTTCGACAACGGCGGTGAACGGATCGACATCGATCGACGTGACGTATTCGACCCGCGAGTTCCCGATCAGCGTCGTGGTCGACTTCGTCCAGTTCACGGACTTCACCTTCACGACCACCAACACGTTCCATTACGAATACGGAGCGCAGGAAAACGGCCAGGGAGCGATGCGGTTCGTCATCACGGGTGCCGATCTGATCGACGGGTCCGATGGTCGACAGCCTGGCGGTCACGACGCGCTGGCTGGCCTCCGGCGCCGGCCGCGGCGAGGCGACGGTCACGCAGGGCGATGCCGTCGCCGGGGTGATTCAGGTTGTTGGGCTCATGCAGGTAGAGTGCTGGGATACTAATTTCCGGGCGACTTATAACGATAAGCCATGGAATACCAATAGAGAATGTCGGCGGCGACCCCTCCGTTTGTCCCGATATTCCGGCCTTCTAAAGTCAGTCGCCAGGCGACTGGACCCAAGGTGGGTGATTGTCGTACCATGAGGTTCTCCGCATCATCCGCACGGCGGAAGAAGGACAACCCACCTTGGCCGAGCATTTTCGCAGAATCGATCCGCGTTACGACCGCCAGCTCGAGATCGAGGTCCTGTTCGAGGGCAAGAAGCAGATCTCGCAGACGCGGAACATCTCGCTGGGCGGCCTTTATCTGGAATCGGCGAGCCCGCTGCCCATCGGCACCACCGTCCAGCTCCGCTTCCAGCTGCCGACGCAGCCCGAGCCGGTCGAAGTTTCAGGCGACGTGCGCTGGGTCGTGAAGAAGGGCGCCGGCGATCAGTCGGGCATCGGCATCCGCTTCCAGGGTCTGCGCGCCCGCGACGTCTGGGCGCTGAACCGCTTCTTCCAGAGCGCCTAGGTCGACAGGCGCAAGCGCGAGCACGGCCTCGACGGTCCGGGGCATCGTAACTCACACGGGGTTCCCCTATGATTGTCCGTCGATGAGCCTGCGCGCCCCCATCGCCGTCCCCGTCGAGATCCGTGCCCCGGCGCGGCGGGTGTTCCGGCTGGCGGCCGCCATCGGCGAAGACGGCGTCCGCCTGCAGCGCGGTTCGTCATTCGAGCCGGGGCGTCCGGTCGAAGTGCGCTTCGCGCTGCCCGGCCCCACCAGCGCGAGCGGCATCGTGCCCCTGGCGCTGCGCGCCGTGATCGCGCCCGGCGAGGCCGAAGACGACACGCTCGAGTTCATCGACCCGTCCTCGGACAGCCGCGCCGCGATCCGCCACTACGTGCACGAGCGGCTGGGGTTGCCGACGTGAGCGGCGCCGACGGCAGCGGCGGCCGCCTGGCGAAGCTCGAAGCGCTGGAGAAGCAGGCGGCGGGCGCGGGCGGCCCGGAGCGCGTCGCGCGCCAGCACAAGGCGGGCAAGCTGACCGCGCGCGAGCGCGTCGACCTGGTGTGCGACGCCGGCAGCTTCGTCGAGATCGACAAGCTGGTCACGCACCGGTCGACGGACTTCGGCCTCGGCGACAACAAGCCGCTGGGCGACGGCGTCGTCACCGGCTACGGCACCGTGCACGGGCGGCCGGTGTTCCTGTTCGCGCAGGACTTCACCGTGTTCGGCGGCTCGCTGGCCGAGGCGCACGCGCGCAAGATCTGCAAGGTGATGGACCTGGCGATGAAGGCGGGCGCGCCCATCGTCGGCCTCAACGATTCGGGCGGCGCGCGCATCCAGGAGGGCGTCGTGTCGCTGGCCGGCTACGCCGACATCTTCCTGCGCAACACGCTGGCGTCGGGCGTCGTGCCGCAGCTGTCGGCGGTGCTGGGGCCGTGCGCGGGCGGCGCCGTCTATTCGCCCGCGATCACCGACTTCGTGTTCATGGTCGAGGCGACCAGCCACATGTTCATCACCGGGCCCGACGTCATCCGCACCGTCACGCACGAAGAGGTGACGAAGGAGGAGCTGGGCGGCGCGGCGGCGCACGCGCGGTCGGGCGTCGCGCACCGCTCGTTCCCCGACGAGCCGGCCTGCCTGGAGGCGGTGCGCACGCTGCTCGGCTTCCTGCCGCAGAACAACCGCGAGGACCCGCCGCGGCTGCCGACGCGCGACAAGGCCGACCGCGCCGACGCGGCGCTGGACGATCTGGTGCCGGCGGAGCCGGCGAAGCCGTACGACATGCACACGCTGCTGGCGCGCGTCGTCGACGACGGCCAGCTGTTCGAGATCCAGCCCGACCACGCGCGCAACATCATCGTCGCGTTCGCGCGCCTGGACGGGCGGCCGGTCGGCCTGGTCGCCAACCAGCCGGCGCACCTGGCCGGCTGCCTGGACATCGACGCGTCGGTGAAGGCGGCGCGCTTCGTCCGCTTCTGCGACTGCTTCAACATCCCGCTGGTGACGTTCGTCGACGTCCCCGGGTTCCTGCCCGGCACGGCGCAGGAGTGGGGCGGCATCATCCGCCACGGCGCCAAGCTGCTGTACGCGTTCGCCGAGGCGACCGTCCCCAAGCTGACGGTGATCACGCGCAAGGCGTACGGCGGCGCGTACGACGTCATGTCGTCCAAGCACATCCGCGGCGACTTCAGCTTCGCGTACCCGTCGGCGGAGATCGCGGTGATGGGACCCGAGGCGGCGGTCGGCATCGTGTTCCGCGACGAGCTGGCGAAGGCGGCCGATCCGGTCGCGGCGCGCGCCGCTTACCTGTCCGAGTATCGCGACAAGTTCGCCAACCCGTTCGTCGCCGCGTCGCTGGGCTACATCGACGAGGTGATCCGCCCGCGCGAGACGCGCGCCAAGCTCGTCCGCGCGCTGGCGGCGATCGGCAACAAGCGCGACTCCAACCCACCCAAGAAGCACGGGAACATCCCGTTGTGAGTGCGTCTGGGTCGCCCGAGCCGCCGCGGCGGCGCGATCGTGTTTGCGTGCGGCTGCGCGACGACGCCGCAGCCGGTGACGAAGATCGTCAAGGGGCGCGTCGTGGTCACGCGCGCGGTCAGCCCCGAGGCGTACGAACACGTCACGCGCGCGATGCTGCTCGAGCAGGACGAGCGCTGGAAGGAAGCCGCCGACGAGCTGCAGCGCGCGCTGCCGTTCGATCCCGACGCCGCCGAGGTGCGCGCCCACCTGGCCGAGCTGTTCATCCGGCTCGGCCGCCTGGACGACGCCGCCGAGCAGATCACGCGCTCGCTGCAGATCGCGCCGACGGTCGAGGGGCAGCTGGCCAGGGCGCACCTCGCCGACACGTACAGCGACGACGCCCACCGCGCGCAGGTGATCGCGGCGCTGCGCGAGGCGACGGTGCTGGCGTTCGACGACGACGACCCCGAAGCGGTGGAGCGCACGCACCTGGAGCTGGCCGAAGCGCAGCTGACCGGGCTCGACCTGCCGGCGGCGCTGGAGACCACGCGCAAGCTGGTGAACGCCGCGCCGGAGACGTTGCGCGGGCGCGTGCAGCTGGCGATGCTGGCGTGGCCGACGGGCGCGCTGGACGAGGCGGCCAAGGCGCTGGCGGGCGCGATCGAGCGCGAGCCGAACGACGTCGAGGCGCGGCTGCTGCTCGGCGAGCTGCACATCGCGACCAACAAGGTCGCGCCCGCCAAGGCGGCGTTCCTGGCGGCGATCGATCGCGCCGAATCGCCGATGGAGGTCGGCGACGCGTTCGCGGGCTGGCTGGTGCTGCGCGGCGACGTCGCCGAGGCGCGCGAGCTCGTCGATCGGCTGGTGGCGAACGCGGGCAACGCGGACGCGCTGGCGGCGGCGAGCGCGCTCGAGCGGACGGTGAAGCGCCCGGACAAGGCGCGCGCGCTCGCCGAGCGCGCCGGCAAGGCGGGCCTGGCCGCCGGCAAGGTGTCGCTGCTCATCGGCGCGGCGGCGGCCGCCGCCGACGATCGCGCCGCCGCCGTCGCCGCCTACATGGCCGTTCCCGCTCGCGACGCCTCGTTCTTCGATTCGCGCCTGCGCGCCGCCGAGCAGCTGCGCGAGCTGGGGAAATACGACGAAGCGGACCGCGCGCTGGAGGCGGCGGCGCGCGACGTGCCCGACGGGCGCAAGACCGATCTCGCGATCGCGCGCAGCCAGCTCGACGAGAAGCGCGGCGACGCGGCGCGGGCCGCGCGGCGCCTCGACGAAGCGCTGGGCAAGGACCCGGACCCGGCCAAGGCCGACGTGCGCCTGCTGCTGGCGCGCGCCGCGGTCGACGAGCGCCGCGGCGACTGGCAGCGCGCCATCAAGCGCGGCGAGGAGCTGCTGGCGAAGAAGCCGCGCAACCTCGAGGCGCTGAACTTCGTCGGCTTCGTCGCCGCCGATCACAGCCACGACCTGCCGCGCGCGATCAAGCGGCTGCAGGCGGCGGTGGCGATGTCGCCCGGATCGGGCGCGGTGATCGACAGCCTGGGCTGGGCGTATTTCCGCGCCGGCGATCTGGCGCGCGCCGACGTCTTCCTGGAGCAGGCGGGGCGGCTGGAGCCCGGCGATCCGGAGGTGTTGCAGCACCTGGGCGATCTCTACGCGCGCCGCCAGGAGCGCGACCGCGCGCTGGCCACCTACCGGCGCGCGCTGGGATTCAAGCCAATCGATCGCGTCGCGCGCGAGCTCGGCGAGCGAATACGCACGCTGGAAGCGAAGAGCGCCGCCGGCCGATGACAAACGCGATGCACCGGGCGATGCCGATCGCGTTGCTGGCGCTGGCGGGCGCGATCGCGTGTTGCGCGCACGCGCAGCCGACCGTGCGTACGTATCCTGCGCCGGAGCCGAGCGAGCTGCTGGCGACGCTGGCGGCGCACCAGGCGGCGGTGCGCGGCATGAACGCCAGCGCGCGCGCGACGAGCTGGATCGACGGCACGCGCGTGCGCGCGACGGTCAACATGCTGGTCGAGCGCGACGGCCACCTGCGCTTCGAGGCCGAGGTCCGGCTGCAGGGGATGGTCGCCGCGCTGGCCACCGACGGCACGACGTTTTCGCTCTACGACGCGCGCAAGAACGAGGTCAACCACGGCCCCGCCTGCCCCGCGAACGTCGCGTCGCTGCTCCGCATCCCGCTGGCGCCCGCCGACGTCGCCGCGCTGCTGCTCGGCGACGTGCGCCTGCCCGACGGCGCTCAGCCCGACAAGCAGGTGTCGTGGGACGCCACGCGCGGCGCCGACGTGCTGGTCGTGCGCACCCGAGACGGCGGCGCGCTGCAGCTCATGTTCCGGGGCAGCAAGGACGCCGATCGCGCGCTGGTCGCGATCGTACGCACGTCCGCGTCGGGCGCGCGGCAGTGGCAGGCCGCGTTCGAGGATGTGAAGAACGCCGGCGGCGTCTTGCTGCCCGAGACCATCCGCTTCGCCGAGGGCAAGGCCAGCTTCGACGACGGCGTCGAGATCCTGTTCAAGGATCGCAAGCTGAACACGCCACCCGCCGCGAACGCGTTCACGCTCGCAACGCCCGCCGGCGCCACCGTCCGCGAAGTCGGCTGCGAAGAATCGTGACCCTGGTGCGGTGGCTGTCGCCGTTGCTCGTCGTGGCCGCGGTGGCGTGCGGAGGTGGCTCCCGTCACGTCGGATGCGGCCAGCGACGCGCCGGGCGTGGACGCGGGTCGCGACGTGGGCGCGGAAGCAGGTCGCGACGTTGGCGCGGACACTGGCGCGGACGCGGATCGCGACGCGGGCGCGGACACGGGTAGCAACGCGGGCGCGTGCAACGCGGCGGCGATCGCGTTCCCGCAAGGGGGGACGCTGGCGCCGGGGACGCTGTGCGACGAGGTCTACGCGTGCGCCGACGACGCCGCGGGGGCGGCGCGCATCGAGGCGGCGTCGCCGATGTTCTCTTGCGCGCCGGGTGGAGAGCCCGGCAGCACCTGCGGCGCGTACACGTGCGCGTATCGCAACCCCGGCGGCCCGTCGACGCTCGACGCGGCCGAGATCGCCGACATCTGCGCGGTCACGCGGCTCGACCCACCGCCGCCGCTGCGCTGCGTGGTCTTCGTGGCGTCGCCATGACCGGCAACGCCATCGTCGTCGGCGCCGGGATCGGCGGGCTGGCCGCCGCGATCGCGCTGCGGCGCGCGGGCTGGGAGGTCGAGGTCCTCGAGCGCGCGGCCACGCCGGGGGAGCTGGGGTTCGCGCTGCTGCTCGCGCCCAACGCGATGCGGGCGCTGCGCGCGCTCGGCCTCGCCGATCGCATCGTGGCCGGCGGCGCGGTGGCGGAGCACGGCGAGATTCGCCGCGCCGACGGCAAGGTCCTCAAGCGCATCGACTTCCGACCCGTGCGCGATCGCCTGGGCGAGCCGTCGGTGACCGTGCTGCGCACGGTGCTGCACGGCGCGCTGCTGGAGGCGGTCGGACCGGCGGCGCTTCGTCTCGGCAACCCGGTGGCTGCCGTCACGTCCGACGCTGACGGCGCCGCGGTGACGCTGGCGAGCGGCGACGTGCGGCGCGCGCGCCTGGTCGTGGGCGCCGACGGCGTGCAGTCCGTCGTGCGCAAGACGCTCCACCCCGACGAGCCGGCCGCGCGCTGGAGCGGGCTGGTCGCGCTGCGCGGTCTCGTGCGCGGCATGCCCGATCTCGGCGCCGCGGTCTACTACGGCCGCGGCTGCGAGGCGGGGACGTCGCCCGCGGGATCCGACGCGGTGTACTGGTTCATCAGCGCCCGCGCCGACCACCCCGGCGAGCATCCGACTGCGACGGCGACAGCACGGGCGATCCGCGCGCCCACCTGGCCCCGCTGCTCGATCAGTTGCACGAGCCGTTTCGCGCCCTGGTCGCGCGCACCGACGCGCACGACCTGCGGCTCGACGCGCTGATGGAGCGGGCGCCGCTCGCGCACTGGGGGATCGGGCCGGTCACGCTGCTGGGCGACGCCGCGCACCCGATGCTGCCGCACGCCGGGCAAGGGGCGGCGCAGGCGCTCGAAGACGCGGTCGCGCTCGGCGACGCGCTGGCCACCGCGACCGATACGGAGGCTGGCCTTCGTGCCTACGAAGCGCGCGCGCATGCCGCGCGCGGCCGCGATCGTCGCGCTGGCGCGCCGCAACGCGCGCATCGCCATCCAGGACAGTTCTGTGACGTGCGCGCTGCGCAACCTCGCCATCCGGATGGTCCCGGATTCGATCATGCTCCGCGCTCAGATCGATCTGGCCCGCGCCTGACCGGCTGGTGTACAAACAGGGGCCCCGAAAACCCTCGGGTTCACGTCACCCGGTACAAGGAGAATCCAATGAAGCTCACGCGCATCATGTTCTTCGCCATGGCCGTCACGCTGCCGACCACCTGGACCGTTGCGATGGCTGGCGACGAAGCGCCACCGGCCGAGGGCGCGCCTGCGAAGAAGGGCGGCAAGAAGGCGAAGAAGGAAGACAAGCCGAAGGAAGAGAAGAAGGCCGAGTAGCTTCCGCCTCTTCGCAGCAATCAAAAAGGCCCCGGCCAGTCGCCGGGGCTTTTTTTTGTCTTCGACTATCGCGCCGTGAAGCCGCCGTCGATCAGCAACGTCGTGCCGGTGATCAGCGCGGCGGCGGGCGACGCCAGGAACACGACGGCGCCGGCGACGTCGACCGGCTCGCCGACGCGGCCGAGCGGGATGCGCGCCAGCAGATCGGTGCGGAACGCTTCGTCCTCGAGCCACTTCGCCGTCCCCGGCGTGCGCACGAACGTCGGCGCGACCGCGTTGACGTTGATGCCGTGTGGTCCCCACTCGACGGCCAGGCACGCGCGATCTTGCCGCTGACGTCGAAGCGGGTCATAGCTCAGCAAAGGCCGACACCATGACGCCGTCAAGTCCCATCACCGACGCTGACATCGATGCGCTCGCCACGCGCTTCGAGGCCGCCGCCATCCCGGCGACGGAGTGGACGCACCACGCGCACCTCACCGTCGGCACCTGGCACATCGCCCGCTACGGCCCCGACGCGGCGCTGGAGCGGATGCGCGCCGGCATCCGCCGGCTCAACGCCGCGCACGGCACGATCGATTCCGACACGCGCGGCTATCACGAGACGATCACGTGCGCGTTCGTCCGCTTGCTGGCGGCGTTCCTGGCGGCGCGCCCCGCGGGTGAGCCACTCGCGGCGACGGTCGCCGCGCTGCTCGCCGGTCCGCTGGCCGCGCGCGACGTGCTGCTGCGCCACTACTCGCGCGAGCGCCTGCTGTCGGTCGCGGCGCGTCGCTCCTGGCTCGAACCCGATCTGGCGCCGCTGCCCTGAGCCAACGGCGCGGCTTCCATGATGTCAGCGTCGTGGCAGACGCAGTCGCACGATTCGCGCACACCGCCACCACCCGCGCCGCGCGCCCGGCCGCGATCGCCCTTCGCTCGTGGCACGACGTGCGCAACGGACGGGTCGATCCCCGCGCGGCCGTCGAGTCGGAACCTCCGGAAACTCCTCGGGGTTTGGCACATTTTTTCGACGATTCGTAACGCAACGGTTGTAGCTCCCATAGGTCATCGCCTGATACAAAAGACGTTTCGTGACGAGTTTCGAAACCAGCGTTGAAGGCACGCGTCCCCTCGGGGGAAACGGCGTGCATTACACGCCCATCGCGCAGATCGGCCGCGGCGGCATGGCCGAAGTGCTGCTGGCGATGGTCGAAGCGAGCGGTGGCGTCGGCCGCATGGCGGTGCTCAAGCGGATCTGGCCCGAGCTGGCGGCCGATCCGGAGTTCATGACGATGTTCCTGGACGAAGCGCGCCTGTCGCTGCGCCTCAACCACGCGAACGTCGTGCAGACGTACGAGGTGTTGACCGACAACGACCAGCTCGCGATCGCGATGGAGTACCTGCACGGCCAGCCGCTGACGCGCGTCCTGAACCGCATGTTGCGCGGCCCGGGCCAGCTCAGCTTGCCGCTGCGACTGCGCATCCTGACCAGCGTGCTCGCCGGGCTGGAGTACGCGCACACGCTGACCGATCTCGACGGCACGCCGATGGAGGTCGTTCACCGCGACGTCAGCCCGCAGAACGTGTTCGTCACCTACGACGGGCAGGTCAAGCTGGTCGACTTCGGCGTCGCGAAGACCCTGGCGGCGGCGCACCACACGCGGCCCGGCGCCATCAAGGGCAAGCTCGCGTACATGGCGCCCGAGCAGCTGCAGCGCAACACCATCGATCGCCGCGCCGACGTGTTCGCGGTGGGCGTGATGTTGTGGGAGATGCTGGCGGGCCGGCGGATGTGGCACGGCATGACCGAGGTGGAGATCGTCGCGCACCTCGCGTCCAGCCAGCCGTTGCCGCCGCTCCCCTCCGACGGCAGCGTGCCGGCCGGGCTGGAGTCGATCTGCACGCGCGCGCTCGAGCTGGATCCCGACCGCCGCTACCAGACGGCCGCCGAGCTGGAGCTGGAGCTGGAAGGCATGCTGGCGGGCACCGCCGACTCGCACGCCCGCGACCTGGGCAAGGTCGTGTCGCTGGCGTTCGACGTCGAACGCGCCGACCGGCAGGCGTTCATCGAATGCTGCGTGCGCCAGCGCGCCTCCGCGACGGAGCGCGCGATCATCGACAGCAAGACGACGCTGGAGAGCGAGCTGCCCGACATCGACGTGACGCTGTCGGGCCTGGACCACAAGCCGTCTCCGCCGCCACGCGAGGTGACGACCCTGCTGCCGCGCGTCGTCTGGCTGCGGCGGGCCGCGGCAGTCGTCGCGCTGGCGGCCCTGGCGACCGTGGTCGCCCTCGTCGACGGCGGACGGACGGTCGTCAGGTTTCCGTCGCAGGCCGTGACCCGCAGCGCGACCGCGGCGCCGCCGCGCGACACGCCCGAGCTGGCCACTGCTCGACCGCCGGGGCCGACCGCCGGCGCCACCCCCCGCGCCGAGCCGCTACGCGCCCGCCGGCGCCACCGCGCGCCTGTGCTGGACGAAGACGCAACGCTCCCACCCAGCACGACCGACGCCGACCAGCGTCACGACCGTCAAATCGCGCCCCCGGACGACGATCCACGGCATTGACTCTGGTCCTGGTGCTTGGGAAACTCCGCCGGCTTTCAGTTCCCCCAAGTGCCCGCAATAAGGAGTCGTCGATGTCCGAGTACCTGTTTACGTCCGAGAGCGTGACCGAAGGCCACCCCGACAAATTGTGCGATCAGGTGTCGGACGCGATCCTCGATGCGCTCATCAAGGACGACAAGGGATCGCGGGTCGCGTGCGAGACGCTGACCAAGACTGGCTACGTGATGGTGGCGGGCGAGGTCACCTCGGCTTCGCGCATCGACATCCCGAAGATCGTGCGCGGCGTCGTCAAGGACATCGGCTACAGCAGCTCCGACATGGGCTTCGACTGGAAGACGTGCGGCATCCTGGTCGCGCTCGAGCAGCAGTCGCCCGACATCGCGCAGGGCGTGGACGGCAAGGGCGTCTACACGCGCGAGGAGCAGGGCGCCGGCGATCAGGGGATGATGTTCGGCTACGCGTGCGACGAGACGCCCGAGCTGATGCCGCTGCCGATCATGACGGCGCACAAGCTGTCGAAGCGGCTGGCCGACATGCGCAAGAAGGGGACGCTGCCGTTCCTGCGCCCCGACGGCAAGAGCCAGGTCTCCGTCCGCTACGACGGCAACGATCGCCCGCTGGGCATCGACGCGGTCGTCGTCTCGACCCAGCACAGCGAAGACGTCTCGTACAAGGCGCTCAAGGAAGCGGTCATGGACGAGGTCGTCAGGCCCGTGCTCCCCGCGAAGCTGGTGTCGAACAAGACCAAGTTCTTCATCAACCCGACGGGACGCTTCGTCGTCGGTGGCCCGATGGGCGACTCCGGTCTGACCGGTCGCAAGATCATCGTCGACACCTACGGCGGCATGGGACGTCACGGCGGCGGCGCGTTTTCGGGCAAGGACCCGTCGAAGGTCGACCGCTCGGCCTGCTACTACGCGCGCTACATCGCCAAGAACATCGTCGCGGCCGGTCTGGCGCGCCGCTGCGAGGTGCAGGTCGCGTACGCGATCGGCGTCGCGGACCCGGTGTCGCTGCTCGTGCACACGTTCGGCACGGCGACGATCTCCGAGGATCGCATCGCCGAGATCGTGCGCGACAACTTCGACTGCCGGCCCGGCGCGCTCATCAAGGAGCTGGGTCTGCTGCGCCCCATCTACCAGAAGACGTCGAACTACGGCCACTTCGGCCGCGCCGACGCCGACTTCTACTGGGAGCGCACCAACAAGGCGGACGCGCTCAAGGCGGGCGCGCGCAAGCTGCAGGCGGTCTCCGCCCCGGCGACCAACGGCGCCCGCAACGGCCACGGCGGCAGCAAGCCCGCCGCCGGCAAGCCGAAGCGCCGCGCCGAGCGCGCCGAGACCTAGAACCCGCAGCCCCGCAGGCGCGAGCCTTACACGTTCGACGGTGACGTCGGACGTGTAAGGGGCGGCGTCGCGTGCGCCGCGGCGCCGATCCGTTTCCCGGCGCCTTCGCCGACCCGCCGTGATCGCCGCGGTCGCCGCTATTCAGGCGCTTCCGCCAGCGTGTAGCGGCGCTTGAACGTCTGACCGGGACTGACGACGATCGACTCGCTCTGCGCCAGCGCCAGGTCGGGACGGCGAAATTCGATCCGGTGCGGGCCGCAGCCGACCTCGTAGTCGACGAACGGCGTGTAGCGCCCCGTGTTGCGGCCGTCGATCCAGACCTGCGACCACGGCACGGAGTTGATCGTCACCGCGCAGGCGGCTTGCGACGCCGGCGCCGCGGGCGCCGGCTCGACGGCGGGCGACGACGACGCGCGCGCCGGCCGCGCCGGCCGCCGCGCCGCGACCATGGTTTCACGCGGCGCATGCCCGGCGGCGGTATCGCCCGATGGGCACGCGGGCAGGGGAACGATCCACGGCGCGACGCCCGCCGCCGCCGGCAGCGACGACGATCTGACGGTCACGTGCGCGCCGCGCGCCGCTTCCGCCAGCGCCATCTCCTCGGCCACCGATCGCCGGTGCGAGCCTCCCGCCGCCAGCGCCCAGATCAGCGCCGTGAACAGCGCGACCACCGCCAGTCCGCCCGCGCCCGCGACCGCGAGGTGGTTGTAACGGCGCGCGATCGTCGACGTCACATCCGTCGTCACCGCCGGGCGCGGCCGGCGCGGCGCGCGCATGGCGTGACGCGCGGCGGGCGAATCCAGCGCCGCCAGCAACGCGCCCGCGTCGCGCCAGCGCCGGCGCGGCGACAGCGCGACCGCCTTGGCGATGATCGTCTCCAGCGCGCCGGCGTCGTTGCCGTGCCGCCGCGGCGTCGGGCGCGCCGCCGACATGATCTGCTCGAACAGCAGCTCGTCGGGCCCGTCCGAAAACGGCGGCGCGTCGGTCAGCAGCTCCGTCAGCACCAGCCCCAGCGCGTGCACGTCGGTCCACGGCCCGGTGCGCGAATACGTGACCTGCTCGGGCGACGCGTAGTCCGGCGAGAATCCCGGCGCGCCGCTGCCGCCCGGACGGCTGCCGCCATCGCCGTCGCGCATCGTCTTGGCGATGCCGAAGTCGAGCATGCGCAGCACCGGACCTGCCTCGGTCGTCACCAGCATCAAATTGGCGGGCTTGATGTCGCGGTGAACGACGCCGCGGCTGTGCGCGTACGCCAGCGCCTCGACGACGGGACGGATCAGCGCGACGGCCTCGGCAGCGCTGCGGCCACCCGCGCCGCGACGCCGCGCGAGATCCGTCTCCAGCGTCTCGCCGTCGAGCCACTCGAGCGCCATCCACGGCGCGACCTCGCCGGACGGCATGCGCGTGACGCCGAAGTCGTAGACGTCGACGATGTGCGCGTGCCGCAGGTGCGCGATCGTCCTGGCCTCGGACGCGAAGCGCTCGCCGAACCGCGCCCGCGCCGTATCATCGAGCTCGGCCGGCGTCTTCAGGACCTTGATCGCCACCGGCCGATCCAGCGCCAGCTGCAACGCGTGATACACGGACGCGAACCCGCCTTCCGCGACCAGGCCGTCCACGCGATAGCGATCCGCGAGCGTCGTGTCAACGAGCCCGAAACGATCCGCCATATGGCAATCACACGCCTACGGCACGGACGAGTCAAGCCGCCCGGGGTGACGCTCATCCGTGGCACACCTGTCCAGGTAGCTACCGTTTCCGGACCGGCGTTACCGCCCCGGGCCAGAATCGGCGCCGTTGTCGTGCCCATCCGGGTTGGTATCGGGCTTGCTCAATCACCAGGGAAATGACGCCGGGCAGTTTGCTGGCGGTTTTCGTGTGGGTTGGCGCGTTGTGGGCCCAGGGTGGCGACGGCGGCGTCGGACCCGAACGGCCTCCGCTCGCTCCATTCACGGCCGCTCCACTCACGGCCGTTCCGCAGCCTTCTCTGGGCACGCGGCCACTCACGGAACGGCCGGTTCCACAGGTGGCAGCGAACGACAGCCGCGCGCACGCCGACGCCATCATCGTCGCCGAATACCGCCGCGCCGAGCCGCGCCTGGAGCAGTGCCGGATCGAGGTCGCCCGGCGCCGCCGTGTGGCGCCGTCCCGCGTCGCGGCGAAGTCGGTGACGCTGCGCTGGACGATCGAACCGTCGGGGCGCGTACACGACGCCGAGGCGCTGCTGGCGCCGCAGACCGACACCGAGGTCGCCGCCTGCGCCAAGCGGGTGATCAGTGAATGGACGTTCGCCCGGCAGCCCGGAGGGGCGCAAACGGTTGAATGGACATACACATTCCCGTCCTAGGGCCGCCGCGTACTTCCTGACCGTTCGCTGGTATCATTCCGGTCGGGGGCGTACCGGTGTTTGCTGTCTACGTTGGTTCGTTATTGTTCGGTGGGCTGCTGATCGGGGCGTCGTTCCTCGGCGCCGGCCACGACGCTGACATCCACACCGGCGACGCCGGCGACGCGGGGCACGGCGACGGCCACGATCAGAACAGCGCGTCGGCGTGGCTGGCGCTGTTCGGCGTCCGGTTCTGGAGCTTCGCCGCCGCGTTCTTCGGCCTGACCGGCCTGATCTTGCGCGCGATCGGAAGCTCGACCGTGGCAGCGCTGGCGCCCTTCATCTCGGCGGGCATCGGCGTGGCGGCGGGTCTGGGCGCGTCCGCGACGTTCAGGATGCTGGCCCGCGACACGATCGGCGAGGTGCGCGGCGCCGCGGCGCTGGTCGGCCGCGAGGGGCGGCTGCTGCTCCCCGTCGATCGCGCCCAGCGGGGCAAGGTCAGGGTGGCGATGCCGGGCAGCGGCCACCTCGACCTGGTCGCGGAGTCCGACAACGTCGCGGTGCTGGCCGCCGGCTCCGACGTCCTCATCGTCGAGGTACGGGGGAACGTGGCAGTCGTGGAACCGACGCCGGCCACCGAGCCAGCGCGGCGGTCGTAGCAAAGCGGGAAAGCGGAAGGAAGACAGATATGGAGCCGTCGTCGCTCATCGAGCAGCTCAAGACCTGGTTCACCGAAACAGACCTGTCGTTTCTGATCGGTGGCGGCGGCGCTGTGTTGTTCCTGTTCACGTTCATGTGGATCGGGCGCTTTCTCTATCTGTGCCGGCCGTGCGAGATCCTGATCTTCTCCGGGCGCAAGCATCAGCTCGCCGACGGCAGCGTCGTCGGATCGCGCGTCGTGTTCGGCGGGCGCGCGTGGCGCATCCCGATCATCGAGACGGTGCAGCGCATGCAGATGCTGGCGATGCCGATCGACGTCGCCGTGCAGGGCGCGTACACGAAGGTCGGGATTCCGCTCAAGGTGCGGGCGATCGCGGTCATCAAGCTGTCGTCGGATCCCGCGGTCGTGATGAACGCGGTGGAGCGGTTCCTCGGCCGCGGCATGGGTGACATCCAGCAGGTCGCCAAGGAGACGCTGGAGGGAAACTTGCGCGGCGTGCTGGCGACGTTGACACCGGAAGAGGTCAACGAAGACCGGCTGAAGTTCGCCGACTCGCTGGCCGGCGAGGTGGAGCAGGATCTGTCGAAGCTGGGATTGCACCTCGACGTGCTGAAGATCCAGCACGTCACGGACGACGCCAACTACCTGGCGTCGATCGGCCGCGAGCGCATCGCGCAGGTGGTGCGCGACGCCGAGATCGCCGAGTCGAACGCCAACAACGAAGCCGCGAAGGAGGCCGCGGGCGCGGACATGCGCGCCAAGGTGGCCGAGTCCGACGCCGAGCGCGCGATCGTGCAGAAGCGCAACGAGATGCGCCGCATCGCCGCCGAGCTGGAGGGCCAGGCCAAGTCGGCGGAGGAGCGCGCCGAGCAGGCGGGGCTGGCGGCACGCGCCACCGCCGAGCAGGCGCTGCAGGCGGTGCGCGGCGATCTGGAGACGGTGCGGCTGCAAGCGGAGGTCGTCGTCCCGTCCGAGATCAACCGCGAGGCAGCGGCGCTGATGGCCGCCGGTGAAGCGTCGCCGATCGCCGAAAACGGCCGCGCCACCGCCGAGTCGCTGCGCCTGGTGGCTGACGCCTGGAAGCAGGCGGGGCCGTCGGCGCCCGACATGTTCCTGATCAACAAGCTGGAGGAGATCACGCGCATCGTCGTCGACAGCGTCGGCAAGATCCAGCTCGGCCCCGTGCAGCTGATCGACAACGGCGACGGCCAGACGTTTCCGCGCTTCGCCGCCGCGTACCCGCAGGCGGTGGCCACGGTGCTGCGGGCGCTCGCCGAGACGACGGGCGTCGACATCACGTCGCTGCTGTCGCCGGTCGGCGGTGGCGGCAACGGTAAGCCCGCCGGTGCCGCGGTCACGGTCACCGCCGCTCCGACCCTGGGAGGTGCGCGATGACCGTCATCATCGGCCTGGTGGTCGTCGCCGTCATCTTCGCGCTGGTGCTGTCGTTCGTGCTGTCGCGGTTCCTCTACATCTGCCAGCCCAACGAGGTGCTGGTGTTCTCGGGCGGCCAGCGCGCGTCGGTCGGCCGCAAGGTCGGCTATCGCATCATCAAGGGCGGGCGCGCGCTGCGCATTCCGCTGCTCGAGACCGTCGACTCGATGGATCTCACCAACATGCCGATCGAGGTCGCCGTGCAGGGCGCGTATTCGAAGGGCGGCATCCCGGTCAACGTCCACGGCATCGCCAACGTCAAGATCGCGGGCGAGCAGCCGGTGCTCGACAACGCCATCGAACGTTTCCTGGGCGTCGACCGCTCGCGCATCATGGGCATCGCCAAGGACACGCTGGAGGGGAACCTGCGCGGCGTGCTCGCGACGTTGACGCCCGAGGAGCTCAACGAAGACAAGATCAAGTTCGCGCAATCGCTGCTCGCCGAAGCGGAGGATGACCTGCGGCGGCTCGGGCTGGAGCTCGACACGCTGAAGATTCAGGACGTGTCCGACGACGTCAACTACCTGGACAGCATCGGCCGGCGGCAGTCGGCTGAGGTGCAGAAGAAGGCGCTGATCGCCGAGGCGCGCGCCAAGGCGGAGAGCGCGGTGCAGTCGGCGAGCAATCGGCGCGAGACCGAGCTGTCCAAGCTCGACGCGGACATCACCAGCGCGCGCGCCGACAACGCGCGACGGCTGGCTGACGCGCAGTCGCGCGCCGGCGCGCTGGTGGCGGAGGCGCAGGGGCAGGTGGCGTCGCAGCTGGCGCGGGCTGAGGGCGAGCTCGAGGTTCAGAAGGCGCGCATAGAGCAGGTCAAGCGCCAGCTCGCCGCCGACGTGCTGGAGCCGGCGCGCGCCCACCGGTCGGCGCAGGAATCGGCCGCCAAGGGCGCGGCGGCGCAGATCATCGAGGAAGGGCGGGCGACCGCGGCGGCGATGGGCGATATCGCGGCCACGTGGCGCGAGGTCGGCCCCGCGGCGCGCAGCGTCTTCCTCATGCAGAAGGTCGCGGACCTCACGCGCATCGTCATGGGCACCGTCGGCTCGCTGAAGGTCGACCGCCTGACCATCCTGGGCGGCATCGGCGGCGCGGACGGCGGCGCAGGACTGGGTGGCGCCGGCGCCGACCTGACCGGCAAGCTCATCGCGGCCAGTGAACAGATCAAGGCGGCCACGGGAATCGACCTGGCGGCGGTCCTGCGCGCCCGGACCTCGGGTACCCCCCCCATCCCCCGCTGACGGGCGCCATGGAAGGCCTCCGAAGGTCAAGCGGGGGGGCTGAGGTGCCGATGACGGCGGAGGGCCGCGTCTGATGCCCAAACCACACGGCGACAGCGCGCAGCACGACGACGCCAAGGGGGGCGACGCCGGCGGGCGCGGACAGGTGATTCACGTCGCGACGCGCTGCGCGTCGGTGGACGAGTTCGTCGAACGGTTCGCGGCGTTTGCGTGGGAGGGATCGCTGGTCCTGCCGGCGGCGACCCGGCTGCCGATCGGAACCCAGGGGCGATTCGTCATCGTGCTCAAGGATCAGCGGGTGGTGATGCGCGGGCAGTGCCGCGTGACCGAGGCGAAGCCGGCGCCGCCGGCGCGCAACCCGGCGACCGCCGCGCCGCGCTTCATGCTGCGCGTGTCGCTGACCGACATGGACGAGGTGAGCCGCGAGGTGCACCGGCGCCTGATCGCGCTGCGCAGCGCGCCGGTGCCGCTGCCGATTCCGCCCGAGCCGTCGGAGACGACGCAGATCGAGCCGGCGCGATCCGGCGCGCCCGTTCCCGCGCCGCCGATTCCCGCGCGGCCAGCGCCGCCGCCCCCGCCGGTCCGGATCAATCAGACGATGATCGGCGTCGGGCCGACAGGGCGGATCCCGGGCACGCCGGCGCCGCCTTTCGTTCCCGCGCCGGTTACCGTTCCCCCGCCGGTTCCCGTTGCCGCGCCGGTTGCCGCCTCCACCGCGGTGCCCGTTGCCGTTCACGACACCGCGCCGGTTCCGGTGGTGCGCGAGACCCGCGTGCCGGGCGCGCCGGACACGCTGCCGGCCAACCCGCTGTCGGAGCTCGACGTCGACGATCTGTCTTCGTTCATCGAGACGACGTTGATGGAGGGGGACCTCGACTCAGGGCCGCTCGCGAGCGCGGCGGCTGCGACGGGCGCGCCCGCGCGCCCGAGCGTGCTCGCCCCCGCGCAGCGCCTGGCCGCGCTGCTGCCGCCGCCGGCGCGCGCGATCGTGAAGCGCTGGGGCCCGCTGGCGGGTTGCACGATCGTCGGCCTGGTGATTGGCTTCGCGCTGCGCGGCTCGCCGCCGCCGACACCGACGAAGCAGGTCGCGCCGCAAGCGCCCGCCGCCGTTGCAGTCGCACCGCCTCCACCCGCCGCGGTCGCACCGCCACCGTCCGTTGCGGTCGCGCCGCCGAAGCCCGCTGCGGTCGTGCCGCCGCCGGCTGCGGTGACGCCGCCGAAGCCCACCGCGGTCGCGCCACCACCGCCGGCCGCGCGCGAGGCCGAGCCCGACAGCCCGAAACCCGCGGAGCCGTCCAAGCCTGCGGCGGCGCCGAAGGCGGCGCCCGTGGTCGCCGCTGCCGACGCCGCGGACAGCAACTGCACGGCGCGCGTGATCACCGAGCCGAAGGACGCCAGGGTGATCTGGGGCGGCAAGCTGATCGGCCGCACGCCGATCCAGAAGGCGGCCGTGCCGTGCGGCGCGGCCGAGGTGACGCTGGATCGGGACCGCTATCAGACGGTGACGCTGGACGTGACCGCCGAGGCGCGCGCGGTCACGTCGGTGCGCGAGAAGCTGCACCGCCCGCGCGGCACGCTGTTCGTGACGTCGTCGCCGCCCGGCGCGCAGGTGACGTTCAATCGCCAGCCGATCGGCGTCACGCCCAAGCGCATCGAGGTCTGGCGCTACGAGAAGCTGCCGGTCAAGGTCACGCTGTCCGGCTACGCGCCGTGGAGCAAGAGCGTCTACCTCAAGGAGCCCGAGACCAAGGTGGACGCGCAGCTCGTCCGCAAGTAGCCGCGCGTTCGCGGTAGTCTCCGCCGCATGGCGGTGGTGGATCTGCGGTCGGACACGTTCACGAAGCCGACGCCGGCGATGCGCGCGGTGATGGCGGCGGCCGACGTCGGCGACGATGTGTGGGGAGAAGATCCGACGGCGCGCGCGCTGGAAGAGCGCGCCGCGGACATCCTGGGCAAGCAGGCGGCGCTGTTCGTCCCCAGCGGCACGATGGCCAACCAGATCGCGCTGCTCGTGCACTGCCGTCCCGGCGACGAGGTGATCGTCGGGCGCGGCGCGCACACGCGGCTCTACGAATCGGGCGCCGCGGCGGCGTGGGCCGGCGTTCAGTTCGCCGAGATCGGCGCCCCCGATGGAACGTTCACCGCCGCCGAGCTGGACGACGCGACGCTGCCCGCCGATCGCAACCTGCCGCGCACACGTCTGGTGTCGGTCGAGAACACGCACAACCGGGGCGGCGGCCGCGTCTGGCCGCGCGCCGCGGTCGTCGCGGTCGCGGCGCGCGCCCGCGCGCGCGGGCTGGCGCTGCACCTGGACGGCGCGCGCATCTGGAACGCCTCCGTCGCCGCCGGCATGCCGGAGCGGCAGATCGCGGCGCCGTTCGACACGGTGTCGGCGTGCTTCTCGAAGGGGCTGGGCGCTCCCATCGGCTCCGTCGTCGCCGGCACGCGCGAGGACATCGAACGCGCGCGCCGGTTTCGCAAGATGCTGGGCGGCGGCATGCGCCAGGTCGGCATGTTGTGCGCCGGCGCGCTGTACGCCCTCGACAACCATCGCGATCGCCTCGCCGACGATCACGCCAACGCGCGCCGCCTGGCGGACGGGCTGGCGGCGATCGACGGCGTCGCGATCGACAGCGCCACCGTCGAGACCAACATCGTCATCTTCGAGGTCCGGCGCGGCACGGCGACCGATGTCGCGGCGCGCGTCGAGCCCGCGGGCGTGCGGCTGCACGTCATCGCGCCCACGCGCCTGCGCGCCGTGACCCACCTGGACGTCGACGCCGCCGGCATCGACCAGGCGCTCGCCGCGATCCGCGGCGCCTTCGCCTAGCCGGCGCTGTCGATCGCTCGCGCTACCAGTGGGCGCGCGGGATGCGCGGCGGTGGCGGCGGGGCCGCGGGCGCTGCTGCCGGCGGCGGCGGGGCCGGTGTCGTCGCGGCCGGCGTCATGGCTGGCGCCGCCTTGCGCAGGTACGCGTCGACCGGGTCGCCGGGCTTGTGCGACGCCGTGCCCAGCGGGACGGGCGCCACAGCCGGCGTGGCGGGCGCGACCTCCTCCTCGCCCTCGCTGACCCCGCCGGTCTCGAAGTCGCTCGCGACGCCGGTGCGCGCGATCTCGGCGTCGGAGCGGTTCCCCTCGGCCTCGTACGCGTAGCGCATCATCGCGTTGACGCACCCGACCTGCGCGCCGCGCACGGCCTTCAGGTGACGGCCACGGATGCCTTCGACCAGGATCGAAAACGCCAGCACGTCCGATCCGTCGCCGACCAGCCCGGACAGGCACGACTTCCCATGCAGCGTGCCGGTCTTCGCGCGGACGCGCTCTGCGGCGAGCGTTCCTTTGAACCGGTTGCGCGTGGTGCCGTCGATGCCGCCCACCGACAGCGATTGAAGGATCTCGGGCCCGACGCGGGGATCGAGATACAGCGTGCGCAGCAACGCCGACATCGCGTCGGCCGTGATGCGGTTGGCGTGGCCAAGGCCGGAGCCGTTGGTGGGCACGTAGCTGCGCGGCGGCAGCCCGAGCTCGCCGATCACCTCGCGCAGCAGGCGCACCCCCTTCTCGCCGGTGGGCGCGCCGCCGTGAACCTCCGCGCCCGCCGCCTCCAGCACGCGCTCCGCGTAGTCGTTGTCGGAGTCCTTGTTGATCTTGCGCAGCAGGACGCCGAGCGGCGCCGATTCGTGCACCGCCAGCAGCGGCAGCGGCCGCCCCGACTTCGGCGCCGGCGTCGCCTCGACGCGCGCGTCGTCGCGGACGGTGATGCCGGCCGACTGCAGCGCCGCCCGCATCAGCGCCGCCGCGTACAGCGCCTGGTGTGGCACGCGCCGCCTGAACACGACGCCGTTCCCGTCCTGCGATACCTGCCCGGCGACGTCGATCTGGATGCGCGAGCCGCTGACCGACAGGCGCACCGTGACGCGCGACCGCTTCTTCGCCTTCGTGCGCGCGCCGTTGCGGATGACGAACGACGGATCGGCGGGCGACGTGATGACCTCGGCGGGCGCGCCCGGTTCGACGCCGGGACGCACGCGGATCAGCAGCAGGCCGTGGTTGACGACCAGCGGCACGCGCGGCGACAGCTTGCCGGGCGGCGTGTTCTCCGTGGCTTCGACGGGATCGTCGCCCCCCTCCTCGTCGGCGATCGGCTCGTCGGCGCCGATGCGGCGCGGGTCGGCGACGACGGCGCCCGCGATGCTGCGCACGCCGCGCCGGACGAGCGCGGTCGCGAGCGCGTCCATGTCGGCGCTGCGAAACGTCGGATCGCCGTTGCCGCGCACGTAGACGTCGCCGACGAGCGTGCCGTCGGGCGACGGCGCGACGCCGGACAGCTCGGTGCGAAACCGCCACTCGGCGCCCAGCCGCATGAGCGCGGTCGTCGTCGCCAGCACCTTCTGGTTCGACGCCGGATCCATCAGCACGCCGTCGCGCTGCGAGTAGAACAGCCGGCCGGTGCGCGCCTCGACGACGCGCACGCCGACACGCAGCCGGCGCAGGACGCTGCCCTGGATGATGTCGCGCAGCGCGGCCTGCATGCGGACGATGCGCTCGCGATCGCGATCGGTCGCGGCGGGCTCGGGCGCGTTGTCCGACGCGCGGTTCTTGCGGTCCTTGGCCGCCGCTTCCTTCGCTGGCGGGCGCGCAGCGAACACCAGCGGCGCCGGCGACAGCAGAGCCGCGCACGTCGCCAGCGCGACCAGGCTGTTCTTTACCGCGCGCATCTGAACCCCAGGTCTCCGTCACGGTGCTGCGGGGACCAGGCGTTCCGATTCGGGGCACGCGGTCCAACGAAGAAGCTGCAGCACGAGCCACCGCGAACGACACGGCGCTTCGGATCCTCGTCGTACTTGTCCGCCACCCACTCCCAGACGTTGCCGCCGAGATCGAGCACCCCGTAGGGGCTCGCCCCCGTCGGATATTTCCCGACCGTCACCGGCCGCCCCGGGTTCTTCCCCGCGCACGGCCCTTCGCCTTCGAAGTTGCCCCAGTTCGCGCGCGCGCAGTCCGCGTCGTTCCCCCACGGGTATTCGCGCGCGTCGGTCCCGCGCGCCGCCTTCTCCCATTCGCCTTCCGTCGGCAACCTGCCCCCCGCGTACCGACAATAGGTCTGCGCGTCGTTCCAATCGACGTCGGTCATGGGCAAATCCGGATCCGTCTCAGCCGATTTGACCGGCGGCGCCTTGCACTTCTTCGCCGCCACGCACTTGCCGTATTCGCCGCGCGTCACCTCGGTCTTGTCGATGGCGAACGCCTTCAGCGTCACGCTGCGCGCCGGCCGCTCGTCCTCGTCCCCCTTGGTGCTCCCCTGCGTGAACGGCCCGGCCGGGATGGCGACGCGCTCCGGTTTTGCGGCGGCCGGCACGGTGGCCAGGCCCACGAAAACGATGACAAAAGCGGCCCGCGTCATGAACCCGCAATCATACGGCAGCGGCCAATTTAGCGCCCGCCGGGACACACGAAAATCCGTAAGCTGCACGAGGGATGGCGGACCTGTCATGCGCGCGCCGTGCATCGACGGTGGTCGTGTTCGTCGCGGTCACCACAACCGTGGCCTGCATCGCGCCCCAGCGACCGCGACCGGAGATCGCGACCCTCGAGCCTGGTGACGCGACGGTTCATCGCCTCGACGGCGTAGCGGTCAGCAGCTCACCGTTCGGTGGCTTCGAGCTTCGCCCCGGTGGCCACACGCTGGACGTCACCGTCGAGGTCTACGAGCATCACCTGTTTGGGCGCACGATCCACAGGTCGGGGTTGCTGTCGCTGTGCTTGAAAGCGAGAGGCGGGCGTCGGTACAGGATCAAGTCCCCTGTCCGAAACGGTCGTCTGCAGGTCTTCATCATCGACACAGCGACGCGCCAGCCACCGGTCACCCCGTGCGGGCCGGACGAAGACGACGACTAGCTCAGCCGATCGATGAGCTCGCGCGCCTCGCGTGGTCCAGCCCGAGCCGGCTGACTCGAGCAGGATGTAGCGTTCGAGGTGGGCGCGCGCCTGCGAGCGGCCGCCCAGGCGCTCGAGCGCGACGGCCAGGTTGTAGTGCGCGTCGGCGAAGTCGGGGTCGGACTGCAGCACGCGGCGGAACTCGGCGACGGCCATCTCCACGTCGCCCGCCTCCAGCTCCAGGTTGGCCAGGTTGAAGCGCGCCTCGGGCTGATCCGGATCCAGCGCCAGCGCCGCCTCGAACGCCGCGCGCGCCCCCTCGATGTTGCCAGCGCGGTAGGCGAGGCTGCCGAGGTTGGTGCGCGCCGCGGCCAGGCCAGGCTCCAGCTCCAGCGCGCGGCGGTAGCACTCGCCGGCGCGCGCGTCCGCCTCGGCGCCGCCCGCCATCTCGGCGCGCGTCCCTTCAACGAACCAGTCGTAGGCGCTGCGGGCGGCGGTGAGGCCCCCCTTCGCGGTGCCAGCCTTTGCGGTCGCCTCCGGCTCGTCCGGCAGCGCGGCCGCCGGCTCGGGCGCCGCGGTCGCAGACGCGTCCGCCTCCGGCGCCGCCGGCACGTAGCCGCCCTTGCCCGCCAGCTCCCCGAGCCCGAAGTCGAACACCCGCTGGCCGCTCGCCTCGTACGCGGTGTCGTTGTCGACGATGACCAGCTTGGTGCCGTCGAACGCGACGCGCACGTGATCGAGCGGCCGGTCCAGGTGCGGCAGCCGCGCGCGCACGCCGTCCAGCGCCTTGCGGATCTCCGACGCCTTGAAGCCGCGGTCGTGGAGCTCCTTCGCCGCCTTGACGCTGACCAGGTCCTGGAACGAGTAGACCGGCTTGCCGCCGCGCCGCCCCGACGGACCGACGAAGCCGACCTGCGCCCAATAACGCAGCTTGCTCTCGGCGATGTCGAGGATCTTCGCGACGCCGCCGAACGTGTATGCCGCCTCTTCCATCACTTGTGAGGGGTGAAGGTTGCTTCCACGTCGATGTCGATGAACACCTTCGCGGCCTGCGACCGGATCGCGACGTGCGCGCTCACGCTCGTGGGCGGCGCGCCGGCGACCCGCTCGGCCTCGGTCGCCGCAAGCGTCTGGATGCGCTGCTGCGCGGTCTCGTCCGACTCGAGCAGGTCCGCCAGCCGGCGCGCGGTCCCCGCGTCACACGCGTCGCGCAGCAGCAGGTCCAGCGACGGCAGGTCGATGGTCAACATCGTCGACCCGAAGTAGGCGTCGCGGCCGCCGCGTACGCCGCGCTGCCCCTCGGAGATGACCTCGGCGCGCCCCAGCACCAGCTCCAGCGCCGCTCGCGACAGCCGCTCGCGCACCTCGCGCTCGAACAGCGCGATGCGCGTCGCCCGCGCCATCGGCCGCGTCATGGCCTGCGCCGACGGCGCGTCGGAGCTCGAAGAATGGGACCGCTTCATCTCTGCCATGGCCGCGAAAGCGGGATCGTAGCAGGAGTCACGGTCGGACCGCAAAAACGCTATCAAAAACCGCGCCATGACCCGAAGCAGACCGTGATGCGGCCGCCGCGCCCATGTTACGGTTGCGTCATGTCGCAGGGCCTCGATCTGGCGAAGCATCCGGTGCTCGTCGTGGACGACGAGTCCGACAACCTGGACGCCTTCCGCTTCAACTTCGGCCGCAGCTTCAAGCTGCTGCTCGCCGGCAGCGGCGAGGAGGCGCTGGCGCATGCGCGCGCCGAAGACGTCGCGGTCATCGTCACCGACCAGCGCATGCCGAAGATGACGGGCCTGGACCTGCTCAAGGCGGCGCGCGAGCTCCGCCCCGACGCGGTCGGCATCATCGTCACCGCGTTCACCGACGTCGACGTCCTGATCGAGGCCATCAACCTGGGGCGCATCTACCGCTACGTCACCAAGCCGTGGGATTCGAAGGAGCTGCGCGGCGTGCTCACGCACGCGATGGAACGCTTCGCGCTGGTGCGCGAGAACCGGCGGTCTGGCCGACCAGCTGTCGTCGTACGTCGGCATGTTGTCGAAGGACGCGCACGGCGAGTTCAACTTCGGCGCCATCGTCGGCGATTCGCCCGCGCTACGCGACGTGCTCGACGCGCGTCGAGCAGGTGGCGCAGACGTCGTCCACCGTGCTGCTGCGCGGCGAGACCGGCACCGGCAAGGAGATGGTCGCGCGCGCCATCCACATCAACAGCGCGCGCGAGTCGCGGCCGTTCGTGCGCGTCAACTGCGCGGCGCTGGCCCCGGGCGTGCTCGAATCGGAGCTGTTCGGACACGAGAAGGGGTCGTTCACGGGCGCGGTCGCGCGCCGGCTCGGCCGCTTCGAGCTGGCCGACGGCGGCACGCTGTTCCTGGACGAGGTCGGCGACCTGCCCCCCGACGTCCAGGTCAAGCTGCTGCGCGTGCTTCAGGAGCGCGAGTTCGAGCGCGTCGGCGGCAGCGAGACCGTCAAGGTCGACGTCCGCGTCGTGTCGGCCACGCACCGCGACCTCGAGCGCCTGATCGCCGACGGCAAGTTCCGCGAGGACCTCTACTACCGCCTCAACGTCTTCCCGATCACGCTGCCGCCGCTGCGCGAGCGGCAGAGCGACATCGCGCTGCTCGCCGAACACTTCGCGCAGAAGTACGCGCCCGGCAGCGGCAAGCCGGCCCGAGGCCTGGACGCGAGCGCGCTGGCCGCGCTGACCGGCTACCCGTGGCCGGGCAACGTGCGCGAGCTGGAGAACGTCATCGAACGCGCGCTCATCCTGGCGCGTGGCACCGACATCACCGGGTCCGATCTGGAGTTCACGCGCCGTCCCGCACCGGCGGCCGAGCCTGCCGCGGCGGCGGCCGCGCGCGCGGTCGACGGCAGCCGCCCGCTGGCAGAGCGGTTGCACGAGCAGGAGCGCACGGCGATCGTCGCCGCCATCGACGTCGCGCAGGGCAACATCGCGCACGCGGCGCGCGCGCTGGGCATCAACCGATCGACGCTCTACTACCGGATGCGCAAACATGGCCTCGAGCACCTCTTGCCGATGAAGGACGCGCCCGCACCTTCGGAAGGGTGAGGCACCGACGCTCATGAAGCTGCTGTTCGTGATGGATCCGCTGGCGCGCCTGCAGATCGCGGGCGACACGACGTTTGCGATCATGCTGGCCGCGCAGGCGCGCGGTCACGACATCTGGTTCTGCGAGCCGCGCCACCTGTCGCTGGAGCACGCCGACGCGGTGGCGCGCGCGTGGCCGGTCACCGTGCGCCGGCTCGTCGGCGATCACTACCTGCTCGGGCCGCAGGCGGCTGTGCCGCTGGCCAGCTGCGACGCGGTGCTGATGCGCAAGGATCCGCCGTTCGACCTGGACTACTACTTCGCGACGCTGCTGCTCGAGCGCGCGCGCGGCAAGACCTTGATCATCAACGACCCGCGCGGCCTGCGCGAGCACAACGAAAAGCTGGCGGTGCTCGAGTACCCGGACCTGTGCCCGCCCAGCACCGTCACGCGCGAGACGACGCAGCTGCGTTCGTTCCTGTCCGAGCAGGGCGGCGAGATGGTGGTCAAGCCGCTGGACGCGTCGGGCGGCTTCGGCGTGTTCCACGTCCGCAAGGGCGACCCCAACACGGGCGCCATCCTGGAGCAGGCGACCAACCTCGGCCGCCGCTGGACGATGGCGCAGAAGTACCTGCCCGAGGTCCGCCGCGGCGACAAGCGCATCCTGCTGGTGCGACGGCGAGTTCCTGTGCGCGGTGCTGCGCGTGCCGGCGCCCGACGACGCGCGCGGCAACCTGCACGTCGGCGCCAAGCCGATGGCGACCAAGCTGGACGAACGCGACACCGAGATCGTCCGCGTGCTGGGCCCGCGCCTGCGCGAGCGCGGCCACTTCTTCGTCGGCCTGGACGTCATCGGCGGCTGGCTGACCGAGATCAACGTGACCAGCCCCACCGGCATCCTCGAGGCCAACGCCCTGTACAACGACGCGTACGAGGTGAAGGTGGTCGAGCGGCTCGAACAGAAGATCCGCAGTAGCGCCGCCTGATGTTCGGCGCCGCTGGCGTTGGCGGCCGCCGTGCTCGCCGGCGACAGCGACGCCGACGCCGCCCGGCGCGCGCGCCCGGCGTATCCGCTGACGCTGCTGGTGCAGGCGGACGCGTACGCCGACTCGACGCCGGCGTTGCCGGGTGATCCGCCGCCCGAAGCGGGCGTGCGGCTGCGGCGCGTGCGCGCCGGCGAGGACGTCACCGTGCGCGACTTCCGGCTGCGCGTCGTGCTCGAGGGGCGGCCGCGCGACGCCGCCGGGCAGTACTACACGTCGATCGAAGGCGGGCGCTTCCGCAACGACCGGCCGATGCGCCTGACCGACGCGTTCGCGTCGTGGGCGCCGTCCGCCGTGTTCCACGCCAAGGTCGGCGCGATGCGGGTGCCGTTTTCGCTGTCGCGCCAGATCGACGAGGCGTGGCTGCGGCTGCCCGAGCGGCCGGCGTTCGTGAACGCGCTCGCGCCCGACTTCCGCGCCGGCGCCGGCGTCGGCGGCGATCTGGGCGCGCTGCTCTACGGCGCCGGCGTGTTCGCGTCCAGCCGCGTGCTCGACCGCGATCTGTTCGCGCGCGGCGCGTTCGCCGCCGCGCGCGTGGTGGCGGAGCCGATCGGCCCGGTGGGCACGATGCCGTGGCGCCGGCCGACGCAACCGTCAATTGACCCGTGGACCGACTGGTTCCGGTTCGCGGTCGGCGCGTCGTTCCTCTACGGCACGCTGCTCGAGGCGCGCACGCTGGGCGCGGGCATGGACGTGTCGGCGCAGTGGCGGCGGTTCGTCGCGACCGGCGAGTACATCTTCCAGCACGTGCCGTCGGGCGACCGGCAGGGCGCGTACGTCGAGCCCGGCTTGACGGTGTTCACCGGCCGCCTCGACGTCGCCGCGCGCGTCGCGTGGGCGCGCGCCGCGGACACCAACGCCTGGTCGGGAGGCTTGTCGCTGACGGCCACCACGCGTGTGCCCGCGCTGCGCGTGCAGGCCGGCATCGAACAGCGCAGCGGCGGTTCGTACCTGGCGATCCTCCGCCTGACGGCGTCGATCGACTGACGCTGGAGCGAGCTACCAGAGCTTCCACCAGGGCCGGCTGCCCTGGGACTTGTCGGAGTCGGACACGGATTCCGGCACGCCCTTGCTGCCGTTGGCGCCGTCGCGCGCGGCGGGCCGTTCGCCGGTCGGGCCGGCAGCGCCGCGTCGGCCAGGCGTTCGATCACCTCGGGCGAGAACTGCTTGCCGCACGCGAAGCCCGGGTTGAGGAACGCGGCGCGCGGCTTCTCCGCCAGCAGCGCGAACGCCGCCTGGCCGCGCATCGCGACGTAGCCGAACGCGCGCTCGCGGGCCTTCGAGATCTCGTCGACGCGCGCGCGCGACGAGAACAGCGGCACGTACGGGCCCGTCGGACCATCCCAGGTGACCAGCGTCGACGTCGCGCTGGTCTCGCGGTTGCTCGCGCCGCCGGCCAGCGCCGAATCTTCGGTCAGCACGTAGATCTCGGACGCCAGCAGCCGGCGATAGAAATCGACGCGCGCCGCCGGATCGGTGGCGGCCTGAACGAACACCTCTTCCAGCTCGTTGCCCGGAGTGAACTCGACGATCACGTGCTCCATCCTGCCATACGAAATCGGCTGACGTCAGCGTTTGCAGCGAGCGAAATTTCCGGATGCCCGCATGACGCGTTTACCAGGGCGTTTACCGGATCTTGGCAAAGAATTTATGATGATGGCGAGCGTTCGGGGAGGGCACGGGGCGTCACCATGTCGACGTAGTCGCCGTCATGCCAGCTCTGCAGTTCCTTGGCGCGCAGGATGGGAAACGGGTGCGTGCGCCACGCCGTGACTAACATTTTGTAGGCACGGCTCAGCGTCGAGCGGTCGGCGTCCTCGTAATCCTGGATCTGGCGGACGAACTCCGCCTGATCCATCTCGGGCCACAGCCGGCTGGCGCCGCCCGCCAGCTTCATGAACGTCTTCAGGCACGGGTCGAGGTCCTGCACGCACAGCAGCCCGGCGCGATCGGCGGTCAGCTCGGACTTGCGATACCAGTCGTGCAGCGCGACCACCAGCCCCTGGCCGAGCAGCGAGCCGATGCCCAGCGTCGCCTGGCCGAGCGCCGAGATGATCGACGCGATGTTGCGCGCCAGCACCGTGTACAGCACGTGCCCCGCCTTGATGTGGCCCAGCTCGTGGCCGACGACGAACGACAGCTCCTCGTCGCCCAGCAGATCGATGAGCCCGGACGTCAGCACGATGAACGGGCTCTTGTGGCCGTAGGTGAACGCGTTCGGCGATCGGATCCAGCGTGACGTACAGCTCTGGCTCTTCGATGTCGAGGATGCGGCATCCCCAGCCGAGATAGCGGTGCAGGCGCGGCAGCATCCGCGGCGTCACGCGCACGTTGTCGGCGATGTTCTCGAGGTAGTAGACCTTCTCGAGCCCGTACTCCATCACCTTCGAAACCAGCATGTCGAGCCCCGGGATCCCGGCCAGCGCCTCGGTCGCCGCCTGATCCTGCGGATGCTGGAATCGGTCGGCGCTCAACCCCGGGAAGGTCTTGAGCTGCCGGCGCTTCTTGGTCTCGGCCATCGCGTGCCATTTTACCTGTGTCTCCGATGCGCGCGGTACACTGCGCGGCCTCGCGATGCGGCGCGCAACGATTACGCTGACGGCGGCGCTGGTCGCGCTCGCGGCGGGGCGCGCCGGCGCGCAGACGCTGGACCTCTATCAAGGCACGGTGATGGGTTCGCCGCGCATCGTGGCGATGGGAGGAACGGTCGCCGCGGTGTCGGAGGACATGACCGCCACGCTGGCGACGCCGGCGGCGATGGCGTTCCGGCCGGCGGGCGCGACCGGCTGGTGGGACTGGGACTTCTACGCGGACACGCTGCTCGCCAGCCGCGACACCGACCTGACGAACAGCGGCCTGCCTGCCAGCCCCGATCGCCCGGTGTCGGCGGGCGCGGGCGGCGTGTGCATGTACTTCGGCAAGGTGGGGCATCGCGCCTGTCCGGCGTCGACGTGTCGTACGGCCTGCCGCCCGCCACCGCCGGCGCGCCGCCGATGACGCTGTCGGTCAGCGGATCGCAGGTGACGGTGGGCCGCCCGTTCCTCGACGGCCGGCTCGGCATCGGCGTGTCGCTGGCCGCCGCCGACTTCTGGATCAAGCAGGGCGACACGACGCTGTTCGACATGACCGCGGCGTCGTTCGCCGGCGGCGTGTCGCTGCGCCTGCCCGACAAGCCATGGCGCGCGGGCCTGTTCGGCCAGCTACCGACGATGAGCGGCACCGTGACCAACAACTGCGCCGACCCGACCAACTGCAACGGCTTCGTCCCACCGACAGCCGGCGAGATGCCGTGGCAACTGGGTGGCGGGTTCGCGTGGCGCTTCGGACCGACGGCGTGGAACGAGCCCGGCCAGACGTTGTTCCGCGATGAACGCGCGCTGGTCGTGACGGCGGACATCGCGCTCATCGGCCCGGTCGCTGATGGCATGAGCGTCGCCGGTTTCGCCGCGCAGATGCCGCAGGCGTCGGGACGCACCGCCAATGTGTCGGCGCGCGTCGGCGCCGAGGCCGAGCTCGTGCCCGCACGGCTGCGCCTGCGCGCCGGCAGCTACTGGGAGCCGGAGCGTATCGAAGGTCGCGGCGGCCGCATCCACGGCACGCTGGGCGCCGAGCTCAAGCTGTTCGGGTTTTCGTTCCTCGGCCGGGAGCGCCGCGTCCGCGTCGCGCTCGCCGCGGACGTCGCCGACCACTACCAGAACATCGCCCTGTCGCTCGGCTTCTGGCACTAGCGCCGCAAGTCGGTCGGCTACAATGTGAAGTACGGTGGGTGTAGGGATTCACATACTGGCGGAGGTCAGCCGGCGCGGGCTGCTGGGTCGCGGTCGACACAAGCGTGTGCTCACGACCATCGCCGAGGCGCTGCGGGAGGCGGCGGCGCGCGCGTTCCCCGAGCTGGCGCCGTACGCGACGGTGATGCAGGGCCAGGGCGACGACGACGAGGTCCTGCTGCGCCTGCACCCAGCCGACGAGGAGGTGCGCCTCACGCCTCACGGCGAGCACATCCTGCTGTCGGCGCGGACCAACGGCGGCGGCCCCGGCTATCACGCGTTCCTGGTGTCGCTGATGGATGAAGTGGCGGCCGCGCACCGGCTGCGCTGGCTGCCCGAGGTCACCGAGGGCGACGACGTGTTCAACGACGAGACCGGCTACTTCGCCGATCGTCAGACCGCCGCGCTCAAGGACAACATGGCGGGGTGGCTGCTCGCCGTCGCGCGCCACCTGAGCGAGGCCGCTGTCGACGGCAACCTCTACCTGATGTCGATGCCGCAGGGCACACCCGTGCCGTGCGGCCTCGAGGGCGTCGTGACCCCCATGGGCTACGTGAGCCTGGAGTGGCTGCGCCAGACCGCTGACGCGAGCGAAGCGGACCTGCGGACGCGCGCCGCCGGCTTCTTTCCGTGGTGGGAGATGGGCGTGCACGAGCAGGCGCGGGTCGGCGCCGGACGCGCGGCGCTGTGGCGATTCCCGTGGCACCCGCCGCAAGGTGATGAGGAGGCCGCGCTCGCCAACGTCGCGCTCGCCTGCCTCGGCCCGACGCCGTCCAGTCTCGGGCCCGGCGGTTCAATCTCCCACCGCGACATCGAGGAGCTGGCGACGATGACGGTGACGCCCGCGGCGCGCGCGCGGCCGCCAACGTCCGACGGATTCGGGTTCATGCGGCGCCCGGTCAAACGGACGCCGTTCCCGGGCTGCACGCTCGACCTGCCGGGCTACTTCTACGAGCACGACGACGAGGAGGACCACGCCAAGGTCTACTGGTTCGGCGACCGCATCGTCCGCGTCCTGTCGTGGCTGGTGACCAGCGACGAGGCCTGGCGGCGGTCCGACGCCGCGCGAGCTGGTCGAACGCAGCACCGAGCCGGGGACGGGGCGGCCCCGAGCCGTCGGGCGCCTTCGCGATCGAAGCGCCGCCCGTGAGCGGTTACTGCGTTCTGCTCGATCCCGAAGACGGCGAGACGTCGCGCAACGCGCACGCCGTCATCGAACGGCCGGGGCGCATGTTGTTGCTGACGATCACGTACGCCGCGGCGTCCGACGCCGGCTGGGTGGAATCGCTGGTTCGCTCGGTCAACCTGCTGCCCGCCGAAGGCCAGTAAATCGAAGGGCAGTAAATCGAAGGGCAGTGAACGGGCGCGCGCCCCGTTGCTACTTCACGCGGCGCTTCTTGACCGTCGACGGCGCGTCGATCGGCTCGCGACGGCGGCGGCGGCTCTCTCCCTCCGACGGGGCGGCCCTTTCTTTCTTGCCCGGGCAGCCGCTGTGCGCGGGATCGGGCGAAAACACGCCGGGCTTGCCCGGACACGCGTCCTCGCTGTCGCCGACGCCGTCGTTGTCGCTGTCGGTGAACGGGCAACCCGCACGATTCGGATCGGGCGTCGCGCCGGGCGCGGTGACCGGGCACGGATCGTCGGCGTCCGGGATCCCGTCGCCGTCTTCGTCGTTCTCCGGGCAGCCGGGGCGGAACGGATCGGGATGTTTACCCTGCGGCTGATCGCGGCACAGATCCTGATCGTCGCCGATGCCGTCGCGATCCGAATCGGGCACGCTGACCTTGTACGCGCCGCCGCCCGTCCGGCGTGGCCCGACGCCGGGGCGCGCGCCGGCCGCCGCGCGGCCGAAGTGATACACGAACGACCCGCCCACGGTCCACGCGTGGCCGTCGGTGCTGGTGCGCTCGTCCGCGTCGATCACGGCGCCGTAGCGCAGATACGGCCCGATCGCGAAGCCCGGCGCGTCGGGGATGTCCCACTCGAAGCCGCCGCCGACATCGAAGCCGTACGTCCACGCGTATTTCGTCGACGTCAGCCCCAGCGCGGCCTCGATGAACACGCGGCCGAAGGCGTAGCTCTTCGGCTCCCAGCGCACGATGGGGCCGAACATCGTCGCCCGGTTCGATCCGGGCAGGAACCATTCGCGCAGCGTGAGGCCGCCCGCCCACTGCGACTTGAGGTCGTACGTCGCGCGCAGCGACGTGTAGAACAGCAGGTTGCTGGGGCTGGTGTTGTCGGTGTACGCGGAGATCACGCCGCCGGGACCCATGTCGAGCCCCAGCGACATGTGCTTGTCCCAGGTGTCCGACGGATCCGCGGGCGGCGCCGCGCGAGGCGGGGTGGGCGCCGGACGCTGAGCGCGCGCGCCGCTCGCCAGTCCCAGCACCACAGCGACGGTAGCAACCCCCACCGAGACACGAACCATGGTCAGCATATTGCCAGAACCACCCGCCGGGCGCCTAAACTTTGCCCGCGTCTCCGCCGAGAAAACCTGGCGATGACCCGAGTCGCGGCTTGCGCGGTCTGCTTCGCAGTCGCGTTCGCAGCGACGGCAGTCGGCAACCAGACGTACATCACCAGCGACGGCGGTCAGTTCAGGAACGCGGTCACCGCGTACTTCGCGTCGCCGGTAACGATGCCCTGAGCAGCAGCGCCTCGAGGTGCGCGTGGCCGTCGGGCCAGTCGCCCAGGCCGGAGGCGGCGTTGATGTGGCCAAGCGCGCCCGCGTCGACGAACGTGGCGCCCCAGGCGGCGGCGAACGCGCGCGCCCGCTCCGGCGTCACGTAGGGATCGTTGCGGCTGGCGATCACGGTGGCGGGGAACGGGAGGCGCGCCAGCGGCATCGGCGCGAAGCAGCGCGTCTCGGGCGGCGTGTGCGCGGGTGAATCGACGTCGGCGGGCGCCACCAGCAGCGCGGCGCGGACCGCGAGCCCGGGCGTCCGGCGCGCGGCGTGCGCCACCAGCACGCAGCCGAGGCTGTGTGCGGCGATCGCCACCGGCTCGCCGGCGGCGGCGACCGCGCGCTCCAGCGCTGCCAGCCAGGCTTCGAGGTCGGGATGATCCCAGCTCTGCTGCGCAACCGAACGTGGCGGGGATACCGCCGCTCCCATGCCGTTTGCCAGTGCTCGGGCCCCGAGCCGCCGAGCCCGGGGACAACGAGAACGAGAGGAGAGGGGCCGGTGCTCAGCGTTGTCCCACGATCATTGTGACGACGACCCGGTCGCCTTGGGCACGCACGTGCCCATCACGCACGGACAGGTGATCGGCTGCATGCACGGCACCAGGCACTGCACCATGGCGGGGCGGGGCGCCGTCGCAGGCTGGCAGGCCCCGCAGCAGGTGCCGACGCCGTCCGCGTAGTGGACGCAGTCGGTGTTGTTCTGGCATTCGACGACGCACTCGCCGGTGTGCACGACCATGACGCCGGCGCAACTCGCCTCGCAGTCGTTGCTGTAGGTCTTGCCGTCGGAGCCGCACACCGGCGCGTAGATCGCCGGACAGGCGCACGGGCCGCCGCCCGCACCACCACGACCGGCCGCGCCGCCGCCCGCACCGCCACGGCCAGCGGTGCCGCCGCCAGCGCCACCGCGTCCAGCCGAGCCACCTCCCGCCGGCACCGCCACGGCCGGCCATGCCCGGCGCGCCGCCGCGCCCGGCCGCGCCGGTCATCCCGCCGGAGCCGCCGCGCCCAGTCGCTCGCGCCGCCCGCGCCGCCGCGCCCGGCCGCGGCGCTGCCGCCGCCACCGTCGCTGCCCGCCGCGCTGCTGCCACCCGTGCCCGCGCTGCCGCTGCCGGCCGCGCCACTGCCGGCGTTACCGCTGCCCGCGCTGCCGCTACCGCCGCCGTCGTTCGTCGTCGTGATCGAGCCGCAGCCCACCAGCGCCGCGAGCGCGACGCACGCCGCGAGCGCCGCGACGTTGTCGATCCGCTTCGCGTCAACGAGCGCCCCCGACCGGCTGGCGCAGGCGCGAGAAGAAGCCACGCAGCAGCGCGCCGCCTTCGCTCGCGAGCACGCCCGGGATCACCTCCACGCGGTGGTTCAGCCGCGAATCCTCGACGAGGTTGTAGAGCGTCCGCACCGCGCCCGCCTTGGGATCGTCGCACCCGAAGTAGAGCCGGCGCACGCGCGCGTTGACCAGCGCGCCCGCGCACATCGGGCACGGCTCCATGGTCACGAACATCTCCGCGTCGGTCAGCCGCCAGCGGCCCAGCGCCGCGGCGGCGCGCCGCAGCGCCAGGATCTCGGCGTGCGCCGTCGGGTCGCTGCCCGTCTCGCGCTCGTTGTGCGCGATGGCGACGATCTCGTCGCCGACGACGACGATCGCGCCGACCGGCACCTCGCCCCGGCCCGCCGCCTGCTCCGCGGCCGCCAGCGCGCGTCGCATGTACGCGATTTCCCGCTCGCCGACTCCCGGAACACCCTCGGCGACGGACAATGAAGCAACTGCGGTAGTCATAGCGTTTCCTATCCCTAGGTTACCGTATCATTATCTACCGGACGGAGATCATTCGTGGCCAACCCCGAGATTGACCTGTCGTTTGCGCGCTACGTCGCGGCCCGAAAAGGCGAGGCGTCCGCGCGCTCCCGCGAGGGCGCGGCGTACGCCTATGCGGGCGACATCAAGGTGCGCGCCGCGCTGGACCGCATCCGCCCGGTGACGCTGGCGGTGGAGGCGTCCGTGCGCCTGTGGCAGTCGATGGAGAAGAGCCGGATGCTCGGGACGTCGGTCAAGGTGACCGGCAAGCAGTTCCCGCACATCATGAAGCTGGCCGAGCGCTGCGCCGACGCGCTCCGCATCCCGGTCCCCACCGTGTACGTGTCGCCGAACATCGGCTCGCTCAACGCGCACACGTTCGGCACCGCCGACGATCCGTACATCGTCATCAGCGCCGCGCTGATCGATCACCTGTCCGACGTCGAGCTGATGGACGTCATCGGCCACGAGTGCGGCCACATCCAGAACAGCCACGTCGTCTACATGACGACGCTGCACTTCCTGCGGCACGCGGCCAACGCGTTCCTGCGCTGGAGCGTGAAGCCCGCCGTGCTGGCGCTGAACGGCTGGGCCCGCCGCGCCGAGGTGACGTGTGATCGCGCCGGCCTGATCTGCACGCGCGACGTCGAAGCGTCGATCGGCTGCCTGGTCAAGCTGGCGCTCGGGTCGAAGAAGCTCTACAGCGAGGTCAACATCCCGGAGTACCTCGCGCAGCTCGACGAGGCGTCGAGCAGCGTCGGGCGGCTGGACGAGCTGACGCGCACGCACCCGTACCTGCCCAAGCGGGTCGCGGCGCTGCGGCTGTTCGCCGACACCACGTACTTCCGCAGCCTGATCGGCACCGGGCGCGCGCCGGGCGCCGCGCCCGACGCGGCGCCCGCCGGGACATCGAAGGAAGAGTGCGACGCGAAGGTCGCGCAGCTGCTGTCGGTGCTGCGATGACCACGGACGGCAAGCAGGCGCTCGCGTCGCTCGACGAGAAGAAGGCGGCGATCCGCACCGTGCTCGCCGACCTGGCCGGCGCGGCGGAGGCGGCCGGGCTGCCGTGGGTGGCGCGCGACGTCCGCGACACGCGCCTGCCGAAGCTGGACGACGAGCGGTTCTCGGCGGTCGTGCTGGGCGAGTTCAACCACGGCAAGTCGACGTTCATCAACGCGCTGCTCGGCGGTCCCGTGTTGCCGACCGGCATCACGCCGACGACCGCGCTGCTGGCGCACATCACGCACGGCGCGCAGCGCGCGCGCCACCGCCGTCACCGAATCGGGCGACCGCAAGCCGATCGACGCGGCCGCGCTCGGCGACTGGCTGACGGTCGACGGGCTCGCCAAGGACAAGGACAAGAAGGCCGCGGGCAAGACAGGGCAGGCGGCCCAGTCAGGCGACGATCCACCACATCGAGATCGAATACCCGGCGGCGGTGCTCGAGAACCGGCTGACGCTGGTCGACACGCCCGGGGTCAACGACATCAACGAGCAGCGCGCCGACATCACCTACGGCTACCTGCCGCGCGCCGACGCGGCGGTGTTCCTGCTCGACGCGACGCAGATCCTGACCGCGTCCGAGCGGCAGTTCCTGGAGGAGCGCATCCTGCGCTCGACGCGCGATCGGCTGATCTTCGTCGTCGCCAAGGCCGATCTGCTGGACGAGGCCGAGCTGGCGGAGACGCTGCGCTTCGCGCGCCAGCACCTGGGCGCGATCGTCCCCGAGCCGGCGATCTTCCCGGTGTCGGCCAAGCGGGCGCTGGCCGGCGATCGCGTCGGCTCCGGGCTGGAGGCGTTCGAGCAGGCGCTGGGCGCGACGGTGGCGCTGGAGCGGCGGCGGTTGCTGCTCGACAACGCGCTGGCCGACGCGACCCGGCTGTCGGCGTTCATCCGCCAGAGCCTGGCCATCCACCGCCGCTCGCTGGAGCTGCCGGTGGCCGAGCTGGAGGAGCGCATCGGCCGCGCGCAGGACAAGCTGCGCTCGGGCAAGAAGGTGCTGGAGACGGCGGCCGGCACGGTGCGCGCCGAGACCGCGGCGCTCAAGGCGCGCGTGCGGCAGGACCTGGCCGACTTCACGGCGCGGATGCGCGACGCGCTCGCCGCCGACCTGGACAAGGTCGACGGCAACGACATCCGCCGCTACCTGTCGTTCTTCGTCCAGGACACCTGGAAGGCGTGGACCGAGTCGGAAGGCGAGCTGATCGCCGCCGAGCTGGAGCGGCTGGCGGAGGAGATCATCCAGGTCGCGAACGAAAACATCCGCGACGTCGCGCGCGCCGTGACGGGCGAGCTCGGGCCGTCGGAGACCAAGGTCGACATCAAGATCGACACGCTGAAGTACGACGCGTCGGTGTTCGCGCTGGGCGCGCTCGGCTCGACGATCTTCCTGTTCGTCAACACGCTGGTCGGCGGCGTGCTGACGCTGGCGGCGCCGGTGCTCGCGTTCGTGCTCAAGGGAAAGGTCGCCGGTGAGATCAAGGCCGAGGCCAAGGAGCAGGCGCCGGTCGCCGTCGATCGCGTCGCGGCGCTGGTCGGGCCCAAGCTGGACGAGATGATCGACGGCTTCGGCGCGCGGCTGCTCGAGTTCGTCTCGCAGGCGGGCGACGCGCTGTCGCGCGGCATCGCCGACGTGCTCGATCAGGCGCTGCACGAGCGCAAGACCGCCACCGAGACGCACGCCGCCACGACCGACGTGGTCAAGCTGGACGCTGCCATCTCGAACCTGCGCAAGATCGAGGAGCGCATCGCCGAGATCCGGCAGCGGGTGTGGGCCGGGGACAGCGACGCGCCGGCGGAGCCGGAGACAGAGCCGGCGCCAGCCGCCACGACACCGCCCGCCGAATCGTAAATGGGGATCCTCGATCGCATCGCGGGCACGCTGGAGGAGCTGACCGGCGACGCGAACAGCGAGGCGAACGCGGAGATCGCGCGCGCGCAGGACGCTCGGCGGACGCGGGCGACCTGGCGGCGGCGGAGGCGGCGCTGGTCGAGCTCGCCGCGGCGGCTGCCGCGCTTCGCGCCGGCGCACGCGGCGCTGGGGCGGACGCGCGTGCGGCGCGGCGCCGGCCACCTGGACGACGCGGTCACCGCGTTCGGCCGCGCCGTCGATCTCGACAGCGGCGACGCGCAGACGTGGTACGCGCTGGGCGACGCGCTGGCGCGCGCTGGGACGCGCCGAGCCGGCGCTGGACGCGCTCCGGCGCGCGCTGACGTTGAGCCTGGATCTGAGCCTGCACGCGCGCATCCACGCCGCGCTGGGACGGATCCACGCGCGCGAGGGGCAGTGGACGGCGGCGTTGCGTTCGTTCCGCAAGGCGCTGGAGCTGGGCGGCCAGCAGGAGACCGACCGCGTCGTCGCGCTGGACTACGGCCGGACGCTGGCCGCCGTCGGCGAGCGCGAGGCGACGGAGTGGCTGACGCGCGCGGCGCGCGCCGAAGGGGCGGACGTCCACGTGTTCATCGAGGCCGCGGCCGCCACCACCGACGACGCGCTGGCCGGCAAGCTGCTGGCCGAGGGGCTGGCGAAACAGCCCGCGGATCGGCCGCTGCGCGCCGCGCTGGCGCGCCGCCTCGCCCGCCTCGGGCGCAGCGACGAGGCGATCGCGATCGCCGAGGCGTGCGTGGCCGAGGCGCCGGGCGACGTCGCCGCGCTGGCTGCCCTGCGCGAGACCTACGCCGACGCCGGCCGCGCCCGCGACGGCCTGCGCATCGCGGCCGAGGAGGCGCGCGCCGGCAACCCGCCGCCGCTCGCGACGCGGGTGGCGCTGGCGCTCGCCGCCGGCGATCGTGACGCACTCGCGGGACTGGCGCGCCGAGCCGACGACGCCCGCGCCGTCACGCCGACGGCGAGCTGCACGCGGCGCTGCGCGCGTTCGTCGATCGCAAGGCGGACCCCAGCGCGCTGCTCCGCCTGGGGCGCATCGCGCCCGACGCCGCCGCGCGCGCGTTCGTGGCGCGCGACGTGGCCCCTCAGCCGCCGCCGGCGGGTCAGCTCGCCGGCTTGCTCACCTGGACGCACGACTTGTTCACCAGGTCCGTGCCGCTCGGCAGCCTGACGGCCGCCGCCGGCCACGCCGCCGAAGCGCTCGATCGCCCGCTGCTGGTCGCCGTGATGGGCGAGTTCAACGCAGGCAAGTCGTCGTTCGTGAACGCGCTCGCCGGCGAGGAGGTCGCGCCCACCGGCGTCACGCCGACGACCGCCACCATCAACGTGTTGCGCTACGGCCCGACGCCCGCGGCGCGCGTCGTCGCCCACGACGGCAGCGCGCGCGATCTGCCCGCCGCCGACATCGCCCGCTTCCTGACGTCGCTGGACGGCGAGGCGGCGGGCGCCGTGCGCCTGGTCGAGATCTTCCTGCCCGTCGAGACCCTCCGCCGCGTCGAGATCGTCGACACGCCGGGGTTGAACTCGATCCGCCCCGAGCACGAACGCGTCGCGCGCGACTTCCTGCACGAGGCCGACGCCATCGTCTGGGTGTTCGGCATCGGCCAGGCCGCCAAGGCGACGGAGAAGGCGGCGCTGGAGCTGGCGCGCGGCGCCGGCAAGCGCGTCGTCGGCGTGCTCAACAAGGTCGATCAGCGCCGACGCCGCCGAGATCGAGGCCGTCACCGCCCACGTCGTGCGTTCGCTCGGCGACCTGGTCGACACCGTGGTGCCGTTCTCCGCCACGCGCGCGCTGGCCGCGCGCCGCGCCGGCAAGTCGGACCCGACGATGACCGCGCTCGAGCGCCGCGCTCGACGAACGTTTCTTCACGCAGGCCCTGGCGCTCAAGCGCGCCACCGCCGTGTCGGCGCTGCGCCGCCTGCTCGCCGCCGCGCGCGCCGCCGCGGACGCCGCCGCCCCCGCGCCGCGCGACTTCGCCGCCGCGCACGCCGAGCTGGCGCGCCTGGAACAGGCCGTGTCCGGCGCCCTCGACGGCGAACGCGTCGCGCTGCGCGCGCGCATTCACGAAGGCTACCGGCGCGCCGCGCTGGAGGTGCGCGAGTTCGTCCGCCCGCGCTCGTGGCTGTTCGGCGAACACCGCGCCACCCCCGCCGACGAAGACTTCCTGGGCGAGCTGCTCGACGACGCCGTGTCGCGCGCGCTGGAGCGGACGCGCACAACGCTGCGCGCCGCGCTCGCCGATGCGGCGATCGACGCCACTGCAATCGTCGCGACGATCGACACCGCGCTCGATCGCTTCACCGCCTACGCGCGCGGGGTCATCGAGGGCGGCGCCGTCCCCGACTTCTTCCGCACCCAGCTGCCGCGCCTGCGCCTGGAGGTCGCCGCCATCCGCGACGCGCTGGTCCGCCGCGCCCCCGATCCCGAGGAGGCGCTGTTCTCGCCGCTGCGGCGCGAGCTGACGGCGCGCTTCCACGCCATCGCCGCCGACATCGCCGCCGCCGAGGTCGACGCGGAGATGCACGCGCTGATTCACGAGCACGGCCTGCAGCGCCCGCTGGCGGCGCTCGACGCCGCGCTCCAGGCGCTCTGACCGGCGACCTACCGCGCGGTCAGGCCGCCGATCAGCGCCGCCACGGCCAGGACCACCACGCCCGCGAGCACCATCAGGAAGACGGAGGCCCGCGACCGCGACGTGTACGTGCGGTCCTCCGCGGGCAAGCGCTCCGTCGCTGGCCGCTGGGCTGCGCTCCGCCGACAGCGCGCCACCGACCGCCGGATGCAGGCGCGACGCGAACGTGCTCGACAGATCAGCCGCCGCCGTCGCGCTCGACGGCGGCACGCGCGCGCTGGCCGCCTCTGCTGCCCGCGCGTCCGAGCGGTGCTCGGCGTTCTCGATCGGATTGAAGAATCTCATCTTCACGTCTGCGACCTGCACCAGGTCGCCGTCGTAAAGTCGCGTCGGCCCCAGCGCTTGCTCGCCGTTGACCAGAACGCCGTTCGCCGACCCGAGGTCGGCGACCTCCACGACGCCCTGGTCACGCCACGTGAACGTCGCGTGCTCGCGCGACGCCTGGTCGTCCTTGATGCGAAAGTCGCAGGCCTTGTCGCGCCCGATCACGTAGTGGTGATTTCGCTGCGCGAAGCGGAACGTCTCGCCGCCCTTGACGCCGGTGACCACCGCCAGGAAGGGGGCGGTGCCGCCCATCGGCCCCGGCGAGAACTTGTCACTGATCTGGCGCGACACATACGTGGCCGTCGCGTCGCTGCCCGGCACCTCGCCGTCGAAGATCAGCTTCACCTGCGCCAGCGCGATCTGCGTCCCCGCCGTCACCAGGCGCTTGACGCCCGGCTTCAGCCGCTCGCCGCCGACGAACGTGCCGTTGGTGCTGCCGAGATCCTCGAGCAGCCAGCCGCCGTCATCCTTGCCGCCCGCGCCGTCCTTGCCCCCGGCGCCGTCCTTGCCGCCGGCGCGCACCAGCCGCGCGTGCACCCCCGACAGCGGCGAAAACGGCAGCGACAGCTCCAGGTCGGCCCGGCGGCCGATGCGGATCTGGCCAACGCCGTCGTCGAACTCGATCGCGCGCTCGTCCGGGGCGGGCTTGCGCGCGCGCCCCTTGGACTTGCCGGACGGAATCACACGTAATCGAAGCGGCATAACGAAAGGCTCGTTACTTTAACTGACAGGCCGAACAATAGAAAGTGGAGCGACCGGAGTCGACGCGACGCCGGATCGCCGCGCCACAACGCCGACACGGCTGACCTGCCCGGTCGTAGACCAGCAGCGCGCTGCGGTTGTCACCGCGCTTGCCCAGCGCGTCAACGTAGTCGCGCAGCGTCGTGCCGCGATTCTCGATACCGCCACGCAGCGACGCCCGGATGCCGGCCAGCAGCGGCGCCGCCCGGCCGCGCACCTTGCCGGCAGGCGTCCGCGGGTGGATGCGCGCGCGGAACAGCGCCTCCGAGACGTAGATGTTGCCCAGCCCCGCCACGCGCCGCTGGTCCATCAGGAACGCCTTGATGGGCGCGCGCACGCCGGTGAGCGCCGCCGCCAGCTTGGCCGCGTCGAGCTCGGCCAGCGGATCCGGTCCCAGGGCGACCAGCGGCTCGGCGGCCGCGAACGAACGCACGGGCTCGACCCAGCCGAACCGCCGCGCGTCGACGAAGCGCAGCTCGTCGCCGCCGGTCAGCGTCGAGCGCGACGTGCGTGTGCGGCGCGCGCGGGCGTGCGGCCGGCTCGACGTGCAGGCGCCCGGTCATGCCCAGGTGAATGACGATGCCGGCGTCCGCGTGCGCGTCGTCGACCGCGAACAGCATGTACTTCCCCACCCGCCGCACGCTGGCGATGACATGCCCGACCGCCAGCGCGCGCAGACCGCGCAGGTCGACGGAGCGGCGCATGTGCAGCGGCTTGCCGCTCCACCACGCCGCCTCGACGCGACGCCCTTCCAGCAGCGGGCGCAGCCCGCGCACGATGGTCTCGACCTCGGGCAGCTCGGGCATCGCAGCCCTGGCAACTACATCGCGTCGCGGTGGGCCGCAAGCGCATCCGCGAGCCGCGCGAAGTCGGCGACGGACAGCTGCTCCGCGCGCTTCGTGCCTTCGATGCCGCTCGCCGCCAGCGCCGCGCCGGCCACCGCATCGCCGAACGCCGAGCCCAGCGCCCGCCGCAGCATCTTCCGTCGCGTCGCGAACGCCTGCTTGACGACGTCTTCGAACAGCGCCGCGTCGCGCACGGGCGCCAGCGGCGCGGCCCGCGGCACCAGGACCAGCACCGACGACGTCACGGCGGGCGCGGGGTGGAATGATCCCGGGCGCACGTGGAACAACAGCCGCGCCTCGGCGCGTTGCGCGACCGCGATCGTCAGCCGCCCGTACGTCCGGCTCCCGGGCGGCGCGACTATCCGCTGCGCCATCTCGCGCTGGACCATCACCACCGCGCGCGCGACGTCGCCACGCGCGCCCGCCTCGACCAGCGACAGGATCAGCGCGCTCGCGATCTGGTAGGGCAGGTTGCCGACCACGACCACCGGCCGTCCCGCCGCGGCCCGCGCCGCCGCGTAGTCGAACGCCAGCGCGTCGGCGTTCATGACCTCGACGTGCGCCTGGTCGTGGAGCTCCGCCGCCAGCACGCGCTGCATGTCGGGATCGCGTTCGACCGCCAGGACGCGCCGCGGTTGCGGCGACGCCCCCGCCAGCGCCGCCGTCAGCGTCCCCAGCCCCGCGCCCAGCTCGACGACGACGTCGTCCGCCCCGGCGCCGGCCGCCGCGACGATGCGCGCCAGCACGCTGCGGTCGTGGAGAAAGTTCTGCCCCCACGACTTCTTCGCCGCCATGCCGTGGCGCGCGAGCACTCGCCGGGGATCTTCCAACTGTCCCTCGCCCCGCCGGTGTCAGAGCGGCAGGCCCGGATCGACCGTCAGATCCAGCCCGGCGCGCACGCCGCGCTGATACAGCTGCGTCCCCGCCGCCGCGATCATCGCCGCGTTGTCGGTGCAGTACTTCGGCGGCGGGATGTTGAGCGCGAAGCCGTCTTGCTTCGCCGCGTCGGCCAGCGCCGCGCGCAACCCGCGGTTGGCCGCGACGCCGCCGCACACGACCAGCGCCCCCAGCCCCTCGCGCGCCAGCGCGCGCCGCGACTTGCGCACCAGCACGTCGACGATCGCCGCCTGGAAGCTGGCGCAGAAGTTCGCCATCTCGCCGTCGACGAACGCCGCCGCCGGCCGCGCCGCGAGCAACGTCGCCGCCGCCGTCTTGAGCCCCGAGAAGCTGAAGTCGAGATCGTCGCGGCCAGGCAACGCGCGCGGCAGCGTCGACCGCGCGCGCATCGCCCGTCGCCGCCAGCTTGTCGATGGCGACGCCGCCCGGATAGCCGAGCCCCAGCAGCTTGCCGACCTTGTCGAACGCCTCGCCGGCCGCGTCGTCGCGCGTGGCGCCGAGCAGCCGCGTCGCGCCCGGGGCGTCGACGCGAATCAGCGCCGTGTGCCCGCCCGACACCAGCAGCGCCAGGTGCGGGTACGACGGTGGCGGCGCCGCCGCCGGGTGCTCCAGGAACGCCGCGGCCAGGTGGCCCGCCAGGTGGTTGACGCCGACCAGCGGCGCGCCGATCGCGAACGCGAGCGCCTTCGCGGTCTCGACGCCGACCAGCAGCGCGCCCACCAGGCCCGGGCCCGCGGTCACCGCCACCGCGTCCAGATCGGAGAACGCGATGTTCGCCTCCGCGATCGCGCGTTCGATCACCGGCACGATCGTCGCCACGTGCTGGCGCGACGCGACCTCGGGCACGACGCCGCCATACGCCGCGTGCGTCTTGATCTGCGACGCGACGACGTCGGCGCGCACCCGCCGTCCGCCCTCGACGATGGCGGCTGCCGTTTCATCACAGGACGTCTCGATCCCCAGCACCAGCAGATCGTCGTCCAGCACCTGTGCGCCGGCGGTCACGTCGATCAAAGCTTGGCGGGGAGCCGCCCGATGATGGCCCGCAGGTCGGCGGCGTATTGCCCCTTGGGATCCAGATCCAGATAGCGCTGGTACGCGCGCCGCGCCTCTTCGGTGTCGCCTTCGTCCTGGCGCACGCCGCCGATGATGACGTACGCATCCGCGGCGCGCGGGTTGATCTTCACGGCGCGTTCGGCGGCGCCCAGCGCCTCGCGCCGGCGGTTGCGGTTGAACAGCGCGTGCGCCAGCAACGTGTACGCGTCGGGCGACTCGGGGTTCGCGTCGCGCGCCGCCGTGCACGTCGCCTCCGCGTCGCGCATCCGCCGCTCCTGGAACGCCGTTCGGCACGCGACGAGCAGTGGCCGCGCCTCGGCCGCCCGCTCGCGCGCCATGCGCGGATCGGCGCTGCGTTCGTCCAGCTCGTCGCGAACCGCGGGCGTCGTCGCCACCGCGGTCGTGGGCGGAACCGGGCCCTTGCGCGTCCCCGCCGCAGCGTCGGCGACGGTGAGCGCGCCGGGCGGCTGGCCCGCGGGCGCGCTCGCGAGCGGAACGATGGTCGGCTGCCCCGTCGCGCCCGGCGTCGCGATGGAGGTCTCCTGCACCGCCGGCTCGTCGCGTGCTGGCGCTGTTGCGTCCGGGCCGCCACGTCAGCGCGACGGCGACCGCGATCAGCGCCACCGCACCGCCGACGACCGCCAGCACCCGATGGCCACGCGTCGGAATGCTGATCTCGTCGTCCGCGTCAGCGACCGACATCTGCCGCGTTCCGGGACCGGGCGTCGGCTTGCGCACGGACAGCGCCTCCGAACGATCGCTGGTGCGCCGGGGCCGCACCGGCTCCGCGGGCGCCGTCTGGCCACCGATGGGCGGCGGCTCGTCGAGAGCGCGCGCGCTGCCGGGCGGCGTGACCTTCGTCGGCCGCACGTACTCGCGCCCCGAGTCTTCGCGCCGCTGCACGACGGACGGCCGCGCGCCGATGTCGTCGCTCCCGTGTTGAACGTGCACGAGCGGCAACGACGACACCGGCAGCGACTGCGCCGCCCTGATCAGCGCCCTCTGCACGTGAATCTCACCGGAAGCGCTGCGCGGCTGCCCCGCGTCGGTGGTGCGCTTGCGCTTCACCACCGGCGCCGGTGCGGGCGCCGGCGCGTCCGGACGGCCGTGCAGCGTCGCGCCCGGCGTCTGATCCTCGACCGGCATCTTCATCTCGATCGTGCCGCGCCCCGGATCGATGAGCGGCGTGCCGTCCGACGACGAAGCGGACGCTGCGCCCATGCCCGGCAGCGTGTTCGGGCGCGCGCCGTTTTCGGCCGGGCCAGAGTCGATGAGCGCCTCGAGCGGCAGCTCGGCAGGCGCCGTCATCACGGGGACGTCGGGCCGCGCGATGTCGGAAGCGGCCGCGGGCGCGACATCGGCGCCCGCGTCGGACGCCGGCTCGGGCGCGGCCTCCGCCTGCAGACGATCGGTGAACCGCAGCCGCATGTCATCGTCCAGCGGATCGCGCGCGCCGTCGCCCAGCGGTTCCAGCGGCGCCGTGATGCGGCCGTGAACGCCGCCGCCCGACTCCGGCGCGGCGCCGAACAGATCGCGTTCCACGCGCGGCTGCGCTCGGAACGGCCCGGTCGCGTCGGACAGCCAGCCTTCCATCTCCGCGCTCAGCGACTCCTCGTCGTCCGCCGGGACACGCACGTCGTGGACGATGCGTTCGCGATACAGCTTGCTGACCGCGGCGACGGCGTCGAGGTCCGGCAGGCCGCAGTCGTCGATGACCTGCAGGAACGTCCGCACGCCGTCGAACAGCCGCAGGATGCGATTGACCTCGTCGGGAATGTCGGCGAGCCGTTCGGCCAGCAAGCGGTAATCGACCTCGAAGATCGTATCCAGCGCGGGCACGCCCGCCAGCAGCCGCCGCCACTCGTCGACGCGGCGCAAAGCCTCCATCAGCAGGTCATGCGGCGGCGTCTCGATCGTGTCCTTGCGGCGGATGCTCTTCCACTCGACGGCCAGCCGGCCCGACGACCAGCAAAACAACCGGTACACGGCGTTACGCCCCGACAGCCGCCCGACCTCGGCGTCGACGACGCGCCCCTGCCTGAAGAACATCTCGCCGCGCGCGCCTTCGGGGCCGACGACCAGCGCGACGCCCGACTTCTGGTTGGCGGCGATGGCGCGCACCAGATCAACGAGCGGCACGTCTTCGATGGTGCCGATGAAGCGCTGGTTTCCCTGCGCTGACAGCTCCAGCCGCTCGCGGTCGCGACGCTGCAGCAGCGCACGCGAGCGCGCCACAACTTCCTGGACGTAGATCGGACGCGACACGAAATCGTCGGCGCCAGCCTCGAGGCCGCGGCGCTTGCTCTCGACGGTGGGATCGAGCACCAGCACCACCGCCGGCGCCAGCGCATCGGCCTGCTTCGCCCGTCGGCAAAACGCGAGCCCGTCGGGATCGTCGGCGGCCACGATCACCAGATCGGGGCGCTCCGCGAGCCGCTTGTCCCCCTCCTCGGCGGTGCTGGCCACGCGCACGGCGAAACCCGCGTGCCGCAAGCTGAGATCGAGAATTCGACGCGTCGCCTCGTCGCTCTCGACGACGAGGATCGTCTGCGGCTGCTGACCGTCCGATTGCTGCTGCTGCTCCATCACCTAGGCCCCGGAGTATATGCGGGATGATATGAACAAATTGTTAGGTACAACCTGCTTAAACGCTGTCGGGGCGCGTACCTGGTGCAGGACCCGCCGCCTTCCACAACACCATCGACATCCGCGTGATAATACGTGACCGCGCGATGTTCGCGACAGAGGAACCGAGACGCGGCGCCGGTGCCGGCGAGCGGATCGCTGCGCTGGCGGCGAGCTGGCGGATCCCCTGCGACGAAGCTCAGACGGCCGCCCTGCTGGCCTACGCCGAGTCGCTGCTGCGCTGGAGCGCGCGCATCAACCTGACGGCCGCCCGTACGGTGGACGTGCTCATCGCCGAGCACTTTCCGGACGCCTTCGCGCTGGCGCAACAGCTCGACCAGCCGGCGCGCCTGATCGATGTCGGCAGCGGCGGCGGACTCCCGGCCCTCCCCCTGGCGCTCATCCGCCCGGAGCTTTCGATCGTGCTGTGCGAACCGATCGCCAAGAAGGGGGCCTTCCTCAGAACGGCCATCCGCGAGCTCGGCCTGGCCGCTCGGGTCGAGCTGGTCGCCAGCCGCGGCGAGAAGCTGGCCGAGGAGCACCCGGCGGCCTTCGATGTCGCGATCTCCCGCGCGACCCTTCCCCCTGAGAAGTGGCTCCCCCTCGGACTGCGGCTGGTGCGCCCCGGGGGGCGGGTGTTCGTGCTGACGACGCCGCCAAATCTCCCCGAGCAAACCCGTCGCCAGGTCTACCTGGACGGCAAGCGCGTCCTGATCGAGGTTCCAGTCCTCGACCGTTCCACGTGAAACACTCCATGCCCGAGCTTTGCCACCGTCGTCTCCCCCGCCGCCGAGGTTCCAGTCCTCGACCGTTCCACGTGAAACACTCCATGCCCAGCTTTGCCACCGTCGTCTCCCCCGCCGCCGAGGTTCCAGTCCTCGACCGTTCCACGTGAAGCGCTCCATGCCCAGCTTTGCCACCGTCGTCTCCCCCGCCGCCGAGGTTCCAGTCCTCGACCGTTCCACGTGAAGCGCTCCATGCCCAGCTTTGCCACCGTCGTCTCCCCCGCCGCCGAGGTTCCAGTCCTCGACCGTTCCACGTGAAACACTCCATGCCCAGCTTCGCCGCCATGCTGGAGGAAGAGCTCGCGGCCCTCGCCGCCGCCAGCCGCCTCCGCACCCCGGCCCAGGTCGACGGCGCCAGACGCACCGCGCCCCGCATCAATGGACGCCCCATGCTGGCGTTCTGCTCCAACGACTATCTGGACCTCGCCACCCACCCCGCTCTGGCGGCGGCTGCTTCCCAGGCCGCCGCCCACGACGGCTTCGGTGCCTCGGCCTCCCGCCTGGTCGCCGGCGATCTGCCAGCGCACCGTGACCTCGAGTCGGCACTGGCCGCCCACCTCGGCCGCCCCGCCGCCCTCGTGTTCCCGACAGGGTACCAGGCCAACCTGGGCGCCCTCGTCGCCCTTGCAGGCCGCGACGACCTCATCGTCTCGGACGCCCTCAACCACGCCAGCATCGTCGACGGCTGCCGCCTGTCCCGCGCCCAGATCGCCGTCTACCCCCACCGTGACGTGACCGCGGCGGCCCGCCTGCTCGCCGATGGTCACACCTTCCGGCGCCGCATCCTGGTGACCGAATCCCTGTTCAGCATGGACGGCGACGTCGCCCCGCTCGCCGAGCTGGCCGAGGCCGCCGCCCGGACCCATGCCGTCCTGATCGTCGACGAAGCCCACGCCTTCGCCACCCTTGGCCCGGACGGCCGCGGCCTGTGCGCTGCCGCGGGCATCGTCCCCGACGTCTTCGTCGGCACCCTCGGCAAGTCCATCGGCGCTGCCGGCGGCTTCGTCGCCGGGGCGCAGCCCCTGCGCGACATCCTCATCAACCGTGCCCGGACCTTCATCTACACCACCGCGCTCCCCCCTCCCGTGGCCGCTGCCGCCGCCGCCGGTCTGGCGCTCGCCGCCGGCCCCGAGGGTGCCCGCCGCCGCGACCTGCTGGCCAACCGGTGTGCGTGGCTCGCCGACCGCCTGGCCACAGCCGGCCTCGCCCCGTCGCCCCCCACCGCCGCCGGCCCCATCTTCCCGGTCGTCCTCGGGGATGACGCCCGCGCCCTCACCGTGGCAGCTGCGCTCCGCGACCGCGGCGTCTTCATCCCCGCCATCCGCCCGCCCACCGTGCCCCCCGGCTCGGCCCGACTGCGCCTCACCCTGTCGGCTGGCCACGCCCCCGAGGACCTCGAGCGCCTCGCGGCCGCCCTCATCGAGACCACCCGGTGAACCAATGACCCCGCTCCGCGGCCTGTTCGTGACCGGCACCGACACTGGCGTCGGCAAGACTCTGGTCGCCGCCGGCCTGGCTCGGTACGCGCGCCGCCTCGGCCTGGCACCAATCCCATTCAAGCCAGTCGAGACCGGCTGCGACCCCGACCCCCTGGACGCGCTCTGCCTCTGGCGCGCAGCCCAGCCCCCCGTCTCGCCGGCCGACGTCTGCCTCTACGCGTTCCGCCTCCCCGCCGCGCCGGCACTGGCCGCCGCCGCGGAAAACCAGTCCATAGACGTCGACCGCATCGTCACCCGCGCCCGCGAGCTCGCCGCCCTTGGCGACCTCCTACTGGTCGAAGGCGCCGGCGGCCTCCTGGTCCCGTACGCGGGCAGCACGACCGCCGCCGACCTCGCCGCCCAGCTGCGCTTGCCACTCCTCGTCGTCGCCCGCACCGCCCTCGGCACCATCAATCACACCGCCCTGACCCTGGCCGAGGCGCGCCGTCGCCAGCTGCCCATCGCGGGCTGCATCCTGAGTCGGGTCTCCGAGACCATGGGCCCGCACGAAGCGGCGAACGCCGACCTCATCACCGCGGTCACCGGCAACCGCCCGCTCGGCACCGTCCCGTTTCTTCCGGCACCGGCGCGCGATAATCCAGACGCAGTCGCCGATGCGCTGGTCGCCTCCCTGGGTGAGGCGGCGCTCCGCCACCTCCTCGGTTCGAGCTGACCTAGTCGCTCGGCTTCTTCGGGAAGATCACGACGCGGCGGAACAACCCTTCACCTTCCGACTCGGTCGTGACGTCGGGGTGCTCCTTCAGCGTGACGTGAACGATCCTGCGGTCGTGCGGGCTCATCGGCTCGACGGGAACCGGGCGGCCGCTCTTGATGGCCTTCTCCGCCAGGCGCTTGGCCATATCCGCAAGCGAGTCCTCGCGCCTCCCACGGTAGCCCTCGGCATCCACGACGACGCCCGGGCCATCGCTCGGCTTCTTGCTGATGATTCGGTTGATCACATACTGCAACGCGTCCAGCGTCGCGCCTTTTTTCCCGATAATCAGGCCGGACTCGGCGCCGTGCGCGTCGAGGATGATCCGCTCGCCATCATCGAAGGCGCTCACCTCCGCCTCGATCCCCATGCGATCCAGAATTTCCCTAAGAGTTTTCGCTGCTTCTTCGCGCTTCTCAGCGGCTACGGCGGTCGTTGTCATGGGCTCCGACAAGGCTTAGAAAGTAAAGCTGGCGATGGGCGCCGGCAGGGGGGGCGGTATTTCAGGAATGGAATTCTCCTGCGGCTCCTTCTCGGGCCGAACAGGCTTGGGGGCAATCACCACGCGTGGACTCTTACCGCGCGCCTGGACCGTCGGCTTGGGCGCCGGCTTCGCTCGCCGGGGCTTGGCACCGCCCGTCGGGCGGCCCTTCGCCTTGCCGGCTTTTCCGGACTTCCCTGACGCCCGCGAGGGTCGTGCCTTCCCCATTGCGGACCTACGCTACTGTCGGCCGCGAGCGCCGTCAACCACGCTTCCGCCGTCGGAAGCTTGAAAACAGCGGTTTTCACCCCTACCCTCCGTCTCCCCACCTCGCCCAGCTCGTCGCCTGCCCATGCTCGACGTCGCCACCACAGATCTCCCGCTCGACCAGATCGACGCCGACCTCCTGGTCATCGCCGTCAGCGACCAGGATATCGAAGACGGCTCGCTGCTCAACCAGACGGGCACGCGCGTCGCCGGCATCCTCCGTCGCGCGATCGCCGACGAGCGCTTCCGCGCCAAGACCGGCCAGACCGTCATCGCCCACGTCGACGGACAGCGCACCACGCGCGTCGCGCTGGTGGGTCTTGGCGCCGCGCCAGATCCCGCAGCGCGCGCCCTGCGCCTCGCGGCCGGCAGCAGCATGCGCGCCGCCGCGAGCGTCGGAGCGGCCCGCGTCGCGCTCGCCTGGTCGGCCGCGACGCGCGCGCCGGTGGCCGTCGCCGCGCAGGCCGCCGCCGAGGGCGCGCTGCTCGGCAGCTATCGCTTCGACAAATACGTGACGGACGAACGCAGCCGACAGCGCACGCCAACCACGCTTCTGCTGCGCGCGCCCACGTCGGACGACGGCACCCCGGCCGCGCTGGCCCGCGCCCGTTCCACGGCGCGCGCCGTCGCGCGCGCGCGCGATCTCGTCAACGAGCCCGCGGGCTACCTCACGCCCGCGCGTCTCGCCGACACCGCCTCCGGGTGGGCGCGCGACGCCGGCGCCTCCGTCGAGATTCTCGATCGCGCCGCGTGCACCCAGCTCGGCATGGGCCTGTTTCTCGCCGTCGCGCAAGGCAGCAGCGAAGAGCCGCGCTTCGTTCACCTCGCGTGGAAGCCCGCCGGCGCGCGGCGCCGCATCGCGCTCGTCGGCAAAGGCGTCACGTTCGACTCCGGCGGCCTGTCGTTGAAGACCAACGAAGGCATGCTCGACATGAAGACAGACATGGCTGGTGCGGCCGCCGTGCTCGCCGCGATCGCCTCCGCGGCCGAAGAGAAGCTGGCCGTGGAAGTTCACGCGTTCGCCGCGTGCACCGAGAACATGCCGTCCGGCAGCTCGTACAAGCTGGGCGATGTCATTCGCTCGCTCGACGGAAAAACGGTGGAGATCAACAACACCGACGCCGAGGGGCGGCTGACGCTCGCCGACGCGCTCACGTTCGCATTGCGCGGCAAACCCGACGCGGTGCTGGACTTCGCGACGCTGACCGGCGCGTGCATCGTCGCGCTCGGGCCGCACACCGCCGGCGTGATGGGCAACGATGACGCGCTGGCCGCCGAGATGCTGGCCGCGGGCGAGCGCGCGGGCGAAGATATGTGGCGGTTGCCGATGCCGCCGCGGCTGGCCGAGCAACTCAAATCCGAAATCGGTGATTTGAAAAACACCGGCGAACGTTGGGGTGGTGCATTGACCGCCGCTTTGTTTCTCAAGGAATTCGTCGGCGACGTTCCGTGGGTGCACGTCGACATCGCCGGTCCGTCGAGCTCGAGCAAGGATTACGGCCACGTCGGCAAAGGCGGGACAGGCTTTGCGGCGGCCTCGATCCTGGAGCTCTTGCGACGCGCCGCAGCCTGAGCTGGATCGCCTAGAAGCTCAGGGTAGCGTTGCGCTTCGTTTCGCAACAAACGACCGCAAATGTCGAGAATGTGACGGCACGAGGACGGTCTTCAGCGAACAATTGCGTCAGGGATCCGTCAGCATTTGCGTCGGAGACAACCCTGAAGATGCGTTGATTCGAGCGCTTTCGCGTGATAGAGTTCGCGTGCCTTGAAAACCGCATTCAACAAGGAGTCATCGTAGCCATGGAGCCGACATTCAGAGTGGGTGACTTGGCCGTCTATCCGGCTCACGGTGTGGCGCAGATTGTCGGCATCGAGACGCGGGAGATCTCGGGGAACAAGCAGACGTTCTACATCCTGAAGATCCTCGAGAACGGCATGAAGATCATGATTCCGACGCGCAATGCGGGCGCGGTCGGTTTGCGCGAGCTGATTCGCGCCGACGAGGTCGACGAGGTGTTTGCGATCCTCAAGAGCCGCGAGGTTGCGGTCGAGGGGCAGACCTGGAACCGTCGCTATCGCGAGTACATGGAGAAGATCAAGACCGGCTCGGTCTTCGAGATCGCCGAGGTGCTGCGCGACCTGCAGCGGCTCAAGGGCGACAAGGAACTTTCGTTCGGCGAGCGCAAGATGCTCGACACCGCCCGCACGCTCCTGATCAAGGAGATCGCGGTGGCGACGAAGTCGAAGGAAGTGAAGATCGAGGAGAAGCTCGATCGCATCTTCTCCTGCTGACGCGCTCTACCTGAGCTTTTGACCCCGGCTGGCTGACGCTCGCCGGGGTTTTTTTTGTCCGCGCGACGCTGTTCGTAAGCAACTCTGCGCGCGCGCATCCGAAGCCTCCATGTCCTCGACAAACGAGGGCGCAAAAGGAGGCTCACCATGTCCGTTGACGTCAGCGCGCTGTCACCAGCCGCCAGCAAGTTCCTGCACGAGACGACGATGCAGTCGTTGCTCGGCATCCCCGAGGCTGCCCTCGACGCGGTGATGGCCACCGCGTATCAGCTCTATCAAACGGGCCGCCTCCACGAGGTGGAGGTGCTGTGCCGCGGCCTGATCGCCGCCGACCACAAGTACTGGTGGTCGTATTCGCTCTACGCCGCCACGCTGCGCCGCCTCGGCAAGCTCGACGAAGCCCTCGCGGCGATCGAGCAAGGCCTCGTCTACGAACCCGACTCGCCCAAGCTGCTGTTCATGCGCAGCGAGCTTCGCGACACCGTCAACAACCCGGACCACAACGTGAGAGGAGAATCGCTATGAGCCTTTTCAGTGGAGTTGGAAGTTTGGTTTCTGCCGTCACCGACCCCGGCAAGATTGTCAAAGAGATGGTCGACGCCGTGCTGCCCGAGGAGCTCGACGTCGTCGCCGACCTGGCAGGCGCCGCGGCCAGCTACTACAGCGGCCGGCCGATGCAGGCGGCCGCTCACCTCGCCCAGGCGGCGCGGGATCTGCCGCAGGCCTTCAACCAGACCGACGGCCCCACCAGAGCGGGGGGCGGCTCGTGGCGGGGACAGGCCACCACCAAATTCGAGCCGCAACCGCCGCCGAATCGCTGCGGTGGCGAGCCAGGTGGCGGCGCCTTCAACATCGAGAAGCTGATTTCGATGATGCAGCAGATCATGGACCTCGTCGGTGGCAAGAAGCCCGCGGGCACCAGCAGCTCGTCGTCCGCGAGCTCGTCGTCCGCGAGCACGGACGCGAGCACCAAGCCGGATGACGCCGACGACAGCGCTGATAGCACCAGCAGCACCAGCAGCAAGAAGACGTCGTCCTCGTCTTCCAAAGACGACACCGCGCTCGAGAAGCTGAACAAGCTGAGCGATGCGGACTTCATGGCGAAGGTCCGCAAAGGGGATCTGCCCAAGGAGATCACGGACGATCCGAAGGCGATGCTGGCGATCAACCAGCGCGTCGCTCACATCGGCGAGATGACCAAGCTGATGACGCAGATGATCTCGGCGCTGCACGACATGCAGATGTCGATCCTGCAGAACGTGCGGGCGTAAGCCCGGGGCTAAACGTCGAGGTTGCGGACGCTGAGCGCGTGGGTCTCGATGAACGCGCGCCGGGGCTCGACCAAGTCGCCCATCAGCGTCGAGAACAGGCCGTCGGCCTCGTAAGCATCCTCGATGCGAACCTGAAGTAGGGTCCGGCGGGCGGGATCCATGGTGGTCTCCCACAGCTGCTCTGGATTCATCTCGCCGAGACCCTTGTACCTCTGGATGGCGAGGCCCTTCTTGCCGATCTCGTTGACGCGCTCGCCCAGCTCCTCGATGCGCGCGAACTCGACCTGTTCGGAGCCGTGCTCCAGCACGTACGGCGACTCGCCGGCGCCAGCCAGCTCGGTCGACAGCGCTTCGAGGTCGGCGTATTCGGGCGAGTTCATCAGCTCGAAGTCGATGGTGGTCGTCCGCCGGACGCCGCCGCCCTTGGCGGGAGCGACGATCTTGAAGCCGCCGTGCTCGCTGTCCGCCGCGATCGCGAACTTCGTCTCGACGAGCTCGGGCGCGAACCGCTCGAAGTACCTCTGCTTCTGCAGGTTGGCGAGCCCCTTCACCAGCTTGGCCTGATCGCGAAGATCGTCCTTGGTGAGACGAACGCAGCGCACGAAGGCGTCGATGACACGAGCGTCGCCCTTGCGGTCGATGACGCCCAGCAGCCGCTTGTACTTCGTCGCCTGGCGGGCGTGCCGGCGCAGCTCGTCGCCGCTGATGCCGTCCTTGCCGTTGCTCGGCGTCGCGGAACGCAGGCGGAGATTCTCGGCGGCGCTCTCGAGCAAGAAGTCTTCCAGCGCCTGCTCGTTCTTCAGGTAGAGCTCTTTCTTCCCGCGCTTGACGCGATAGAGCGGTGGCTGCGCGATGTGCAGGTAGCCGAGCTCGACGATCTCGCGGAAGTGCCGGTAGAAGAACGTCAGCAGCAACGTCCGGATGTGGCTTCCGTCGACGTCGGCGTCCGTCATGATGATGATCCGGTGGTAGCGGATCTTCGCCAGATCCTTCTCCTGCTCGACGCCGCAGCCGAGCGCGGTGATCAGCGTGACGATCTCCTGCGACGACAGCATCTTCTCCAGCCGCGCCTTCTCGACGTTCAGGATCTTGCCCCGCAGCGGCAGGATCGCCTGGTCCTTGCGGTTGCGCCCCTGCTTGGCGGAGCCGCCGGCGCTGTCTCCCTCGACGATGTACAGCTCGGCCAGCGCCGGATCGCGTTCCTGACAGTCGGCCAGCTTGCCGGGCAGTGACGACGAATCGAGCGCGCCCTTGCGCTGCACCATCTCGCGCGCCTTGCGGGCGGCGTCGCGGGCGCGCGCGGCGAGCACGGCCTTCTCGATGATCTGCTTCGACTCGCGCGGATGCTCCTCGAGGAAGCGCCCGAGCTTCTCGTTGACGATGCGCTCGACGATCCCTTTGACCTCGGACGACACCAGCTTGTCCTTCGGCTGGTTGCTGAACTTCGGATCGGGATGCTTGATCGAGACGATCGCGGTCAGCCCCTCGCTGATGTCGTCGCCGCCCAGGCCCGCCTTCAGGTCCTTGAGCAGGCCCGCCGACTGCGCGTAGGCGTTGACGGTGCGCGTGAGCGCGGCGCGGAAGCCGGTCAGGTGCGTGCCGCCGTCCTTGTTCTTGATGTTGTTGGTGAAGCAGTAGATCGCCTCCTGGTAGGAGTCGTTCCACTGCAACGCGATGTCGACCTGCGTGCCGTCGACTTCGCCCGCCACCGCGATCGGCTTGTCGTGCACGGGCGTCTTCGACACGTTCAGATCGGCGACGAACTGGGCGATGCCGCCCGAGAACTTGAACTCGTGCGACTTGTCCGAGCGCTCGTCGCGGATCGTGATCGCCAGGCCGTGGTTCAGGTACGAAAGCTCGCGCAGCCGCTGCGTCAGGATCTCGAAGCTGAACTCGGTCCCCTTGAAGATCTCGGGATCGGGCTTGAACGTCACCTTGGTGCCGCTCTTCTCGGAGACGCCGATCGCCGACAGCGGCGTCGCCGGATCGCCGCGGCGGTACTCCTGGTAGTAGGTCTTGCCGTCGCGCTTGATCTCGAGCTTCAGCCACTCCGACAGCGCGTTGACCACGGATACGCCGACGCCGTGCAGACCGCCGGAGACCTTGTAGTTCGAATGGTTGAACTTGCCGCCTGCGTGCAGCACGGTCATGACGACCTCGGCGGTCGCGCGTTTCTCCGTCGGGTGTTCGCCGACCGGGATGCCGCGGCCGTTGTCCTCGACCGACGCCGAACCGTCGAAGTGGATGATGACGTCGACGCGATCGCAGAAACCCGCGAGCGCCTCGTCGACGGCGTTGTCGACGACCTCGTACACCATGTGGTGCAGACCGGTGCCGTCATCGGTGTCGCCGATGTACATGCCGGGGCGCTTGCGGACCGCCTCCAGGCCCTTGAGCACCTGGATGCTTGCCTCGTCGTAGTCGCCCGCCGCCGGTAGTCCCGAAGTTGTCATCGTCGGTAGATCAGTCACACACCCAGGAGGAGAAAAACGTTCAAGGGAGCCGTTCGCAAACCGACTACAAACCCGAACGTTTCCAATAACCTAGCATCCTCTAGCGGTTGTGTAAAGGAGCTTATCATGGATTCGAATTGACGCGCCCGGCCCGAAGCATGAAATCCCTCCGCTCGCCTGCCATGGTCGGGACGATGTCGCGCTCGGTAACCGAGATCAGGGTCTGGCAGGCGAGCCCACCGATCACGTCGAACAACAGACCGCGCCGCACCGGATCGAGCTCGCTCGGCACGTCGTCGAGCAGGAGCACGGGCGGGTCCCCGAGGCGCGCCTCGACGTTGGTCAGCTCGGCCAGCTTCAGGGCCAGCACCAGGGATCGAAGCTGCCCCTGAGACGCGTGCGTGCGCGCCAGCGCTCCCCCGAGGCCGATCTCCAGGTCGTCCGCATGGGGGCCAAAGCCGGTGAAGCGCCGGCGCTCGTCCAGCGCGCGCCGGGCGGCCAGGCCGCGCTCCAGGCTCAGGCGGACGTCGTCCTCGCCGGCCGCTTGCTCGACGTCGGGGTCGCTCCGGTATGCCAGCGACACCGGGATGTCGCCATGCAGGGCGCGGAAATGCCCGCGCAGCAGCGGCTCCAGCGCGGCCACGAACAACCGCCGGCGCACGACGATACGGGCGCCCGTGCGCGCCAGCTCCTCGTCGTAGGTCGCCATCAAGCGCGCGTCGGTCACGCCGCGCTTGAGCAGGGCGTTGCGGCTCTTGAGCACCTTCTGAAACGCCCCCGCCTCGCCGTAGTACGTCCGCTCGATGTTGAAGATCGCGAGGTCCATGAACCGCCGCCGGGCGGCCGGAGCGGCGCGCGGCAGCAGCAGATCCTCGGGCACGAACAGAACGACGCTGACGCCGCCCAGGACGGCCGCTGCGCCCCGAACTACCTTTCCGTCTAGCCGCGCCACCCGTCCGCCAGCGCGCAGCTCTATGTCGAACCGGCGCTGCAGGCCGCGGTGGTCGATGTCCGCCGACAGCCGCGCCACGGCCGTCGAGTCGCCGCGCCTGATCAGGTCCTCGGCGTGCGACGTCCGGAACGACCGCAGCACCGCCAGGTAATAGGCGGCCTCGAGAATGTTCGTCTTGCCCTGGCCGTTGTCGCCGTAGAGCACCGACAGCCGCTCGCCCGGGACGAGCGTCAGCGGCTCCAGGTTCCGCCAGCCCTCGGCCCGCAGCTCGCGAATGCGCACGGGCAGCCCCGCGTATGTCGCTAGCCGCGTCGGAGCCTCGACGAGCTCTGCTCGGCGAGGTCCATCGCGGGAGGGTTTGGGAACCCTTTGAGGGTTCCCATGACTAAAGCCGCATCGGCATGACGACGCAGACGTAGTCGCCCTCGGAGGGGCGAACGACGGCCGGATCCAGCTCGCCCGACAGCTCGACGCGCACCTCGGGCGTCTCGATTTCGGCCAGCAGGTCGATGAAGTAGCGGGCGTTGAAGCCGATCTGAACCGGCGTCCCCTTGTACGCGGGGACGTCGATCTCTTCCTTGGCGGCGCCGAGGTCGGGGTTGTCGCTCTCGATGCGGACCTTCCCCTTCTCGAGGCCCAGCCGGACGCCGAACGTCTTGTCGGACGACATCAGCGCGACACGCTTGAGCGCGTCCAGCAACGCCACGCGCGACACGGCAAACGCGCGGTCGTTGTCCTTGGGAATGACCTGGTCGTAGGGCGGGAACTGCCCGTCGATGAGCTTGACCGAGATGCCGACGTCGTCGGCCTTGAGCACGAAGTTGCCGTCGTGGATGCCGATCGCGCTCGGTGCCTCGCGCGTCTCGATCGCGCGCCGCAGCTCGACGACGCCCTTGCGCGGGATCAGCACGCCGGTGGCCAGCTTCGGCCCGCCTGCCATTGGGCGCGTCACCTTGGACAGCCGGTGGCCGTCGGTCGACACCATACGCGCGACGGCGCCGTCGGATTCGAACAGCACGCCCGCCAGGTGCTGGCGCGTGTCGTCCAGCGACACGGAGAAGATGGTCTTGCTGATCATGTCGCGCAGCACCGCCGATTCGACCTTGAACGTCTCCGCCTCCTGAATCGCCGGCAGCTTCGGGTAGTCACGGTCGGACATGCCCACGACCTTGAACTCGACCCGCCCCGCCTTGATCTCCGCCCAGTTCTGGTCGGTACGTCGCACGCGAACTTCGTCGTCGGGCAGGCCCTTGACGATCTCGTACAGCTGCCGCGCCGATACCGTCAGACCGCCTTCCTTTTCGACCTTCGCGTTCAGCGACACGATGGTGGTCACGTTCAGGTCCGTGGCGCCGCACAGGATCTTGTCCTTGCCCTCGGTGCGAATGAGGACGTTCGCCAGGATGGGCAACGTGCTCTTGCGATCGGCGATGCCGTGCGCGAGGTAGAGCCCGCGGAGAAACTCGTCCTTTCGAATCTTGAACTCCATCCCGAACGCTCCTTTGGCGAGGCGCTAAACCGTTAACCGGTCCTTCTTCTATCTTTTTAATTTAGAAGAGAAAACAGCAGATGTAGTAGGGGCTGTGGAGATGTGGACAACTGCCGGTCTCCGTCGCTGATCACGTCCCGGGACCCTGTGGACGATTCGGGTGAGACCGACCGATGAACCGTGGACAAACGGCGCGACGCCCAGGTCCCCCACCCATCCACAGCGTCGTCCACAGGTTTCTACGGCTGCCGCAGACGGCTCTCGAGCGTGCCGACGACGCTCCTCACCGTGGGGTCTTCGGTCGTGAGGCGCTCGATCTTGCGGACGGCGCTGATGACCGTCGAGTGATCCTTGCCGCCGAAGCGGCTGCCGATCTCCGGGTAGCTCATGTTGGTCAGCTTGCGCGCCAGGAACATCGCCACCATGCGGGGGTGCGCGATGGCGCGGTGGCGCTTGGGCCCCTTGAGGTCGTGTAGCTTGACGTCGAAGTACGCGGCTACCTCGCGCTGGATGGTCTCGATGGTGAGGCCGGTGGGCGTGTTGGCGAGCAGCTTGGCCAGCGCGTCGCGCGCCAGCTCGACCGAGATCGCCTGCCCGTTGAACGAGGCGCGGGCCGCCAGGCGCAGCAGCGCGCCCTCCAGCTCACGCACGTTGGTCTTGATATGGGCCGCCAGGTACAGCGCCACCTCGTCGGGCAGGTTGACCCGCTCGGCCTCGGCCTTGCGCTTGAGGATGGCGACGCGCGTCTCCAGGTCGGGCGTCTCGACCTCGGCGATGAGGCCCCAGGTGAAGCGGCTGCGTAGCCGGTCCTCGACGCCCGGCAGCTCCGCCGGCAGCTTGTCCGACGTCAGGACGATCTGCTTGTGGGCGTAGTGAAGCGCGTTGTACGTGTGGAAGAACTCATCCTGTGAGCTGTCCTTGTTCGACAGGAACTGGATGTCGTCGACCAACAGGACGTCGGGCGCCGTCCGGTAGCGGGCGCGGAAGTCCTCCATCGACGTGCCGGAGGAACGCCGGATCGAGCCGATGAAGTCGGTGACGAACTTCTCGCAGGTGACGAACACGATCGACCACTCGGGATGCTGCTTGTGGATCTCGTGGCCGATGGCCTGCAAGAGGTGGGTCTTGCCCAGGCCGACGCCGCCGTAGATGAACAGCGGGTTCCAGCGCGACGCCGGCGCGTCCGCGACCATGCGCGCCGCCGCGTGGGCGAACTGGTTGGTCGGGCCGACGACGAACTTGTCGAACGTGTAGCGCGATACCAGGTCAGGCAGTGGCCCGGCTATTGGCCCGATGCTGACGTGCCCATGCCCACGTTCCGCCGCGTTCGGTACGGAGGCGGCCGAGACGGCGTCGCCTTCGGTCACCTCGAAGTCGACGGTGAACACGCGGTTGGCGCGCACCTCCAGATCCTTGAGGATCGACGGCAGGAAATTGTCCTCGAACCACTCCTTGTGGTAGCGGTTCGGCGCCCGTAGCCGGATGCGCCCGTCGTCGATGCCCACGCATTCGATCGGCCGCAGCCACAGATCGCGGTGCGCAGGTTTGACGAGCGGTTCGATGGATCGAACCGCCTCGGTCCAGAGCTCAAACATCTGTTCTACCTGTCCTCGCAGTGAACGCTGTCCACACCCGGTGCTCGGAAAAAATGTCTGTGATTTCCAGGTCTCTCACGCGTCTTCCCTCTGTTTGTCCACAACCACAGGCAATGGCATACCCTCCCCAGGCCGACGTTCGCTCCGAGTCCACTCGCGTTCTGTTTCGCCGAGTACCGCGTGCGCGGGGGTTGCTGCGCGCGGTGGACGTTTCTCTATCAAACCGCGGCAAAGACCAGCAAGGGAGGAAGGGGGGAATGCGTGCAAGGCCGCGAAAAGCAGCGGGATAATTTTTTCACGGTTGTCACTCGCACGATGCACGGTCGAGGTGGCGGACGTCCGACATGCGCGTAAGCAGGCGCAGACGCGCACTTTTTTGTCCGGTGGCAGACCCGAACACAGGCTGCCAGCGGGTTTCATGCGCATTTCCCGTATGTGATGGCGCAAAGCCGCATGCCATGGGCATTGGCGCGCGAGCAGTGCGCAAGATCGACTGCGTGTCGACGGGGATTGACGACGCGCCCGACCAGACCGCGTGATCTCTCCGACGGACAGCGCACATCGGTTCTGGGATGCCGGTATCCACAGGCACGGGGCGCGTTGACAGCCAGGGGGGCCGGTGCTATTGACTTGCGCTTTTCCGGGTTCGCCCAGGCGGGCCCGCATGCACGCGCGAAGTTCTGGAGGATGTCGTGAGCAAGAGGACCTATCAACCCCACCGCAAGAGCCGCTTGAGAACACACGGGTTCCGGAAGCGCATGCGGACGCGGGCAGGGCGCGAGGTACTGCGCCGTCGTCGCCGTAAGGGGCGCCGGCAGCTCACCGTGTCCGTAGCCAAGAAGTAGGGCCTTGATCGCCGCCGGCCCCGCTGGTACCGCCGAGCGGCGACGCGAGCGTCTTCCGCGGTCGGTGCGAGTTCGTCGTCGCGCCGAGTATTTGACGATCCAGAATCAGGGTCGGCGCATGTCCGGGACACATCTCATGTTGTTCTCCCGCGCGGGGAGTGGGCGTATCGGCGTCACCGTGAGCCGCAAGGTCGGCGTCGCGGTGGTCCGCAACCGGGTCAAGCGCTGGATCCGGGAGTGCTTCCGCCGCCAACGCGGCGACTTCCCCAGCCAGCTCGACCTGGTCGTGGTTGCACGCCCGGCCGCCGCGGGTGCGGGGCACGCCGTGGTCTGTCGCGAGCTGTCTGCCCTGGCCAGGCGTCTGGGCAAGTCATGAGCTGGGCGCTGCTGGCGCTGGTTCGCCTGTATCGCGCCGTGCTGTCGCCGGTGCTGCACGCGCTGGTCGGGCCGCGCTGCCGCTTCGAGCCGACGTGTTCGGCCTACGCCGAGGAGGCCGTGCGCCGGCACGGCGCCGTACGCGGAATGTGGCTGGCGGTGCGCAGGTTGCTGCACTGCCATCCGTTCGCGCGCGCGGGATTTGACCCGGTGCCTGAACGGCGGCCGCGCCAGATCGAAGTGAGCTGAGAGTCCATGGACAAGCGAGTCATCGTCGCGATCGCGTTGTGTCTGGGTGTGCTGATCGTCTGGACGCAGCTGTTTTCGCCGCCGCCGAAGCCGCCGGTGCAACCGCCGGTGGCGACATCGCCGGCGGGAGCTGACGCGGGCCAGGCGGCCGGCGCCGCGGCCGCTCCGGCCGGGGGCGCGGCGGCGCCTGCGCCCGGAGGCGCGGCGGCGCCGGTCACCAATCGTCCTGAACGTCAGGTCGAGCTGGTGACGCCGAACGTGCGCTTCGTGTTCTCCAGCCTGGGCGCGACGCTGGCGCACGCCCAGCTGCGCGAGAAGCAGTTCCTCGACAACACGCGCGATCCGAACACCGGGCACGACGTCGTTCGCGCGGCGAACAGCCAGGAGATGCCGTTCCGCATCTCGTTCCTCGAGGGGGTGGCGACGCCGCCCGACGGCGCCTGGGAGGTGACCCAGCCGGCCGCGGACACGGTCGTGTTCGCCGCCGACAGCGGCAACGTCCACATCGAGAAGCGCTACCGCGCGGACACGACGCGCTACCGGCTGTACCTGGACGTCGTCCTGTCGAACCGGGGCGACGCGCCCGTCAATCACAACCTGGCCATCGCGGTGACCGGCCGGCAGGATCCCGACAAGCGCGGCGGCGGCATCTTCTCGGCCGTGTCCGCCAACACGGCGTCGGCGGTGTGTTACGTCAACGGCAGCGTCGAGCGCGAATCGATCGAGGGCCTGACGCCGAAGACCCACAACGGCGTGATCAGCTGGGTGGCTACCGACGAGAAGTTCTTCTTGCTGGCGGCGGTTCCCGCCCCGGAGGCGCCCGGGCGCGACCGCTCGTGCGCGATGACATCGACGGGTGCGGACGCGGGGCAGGTGCGGCTGTCGTTCGCGCAGCGCACGGTGCCGCCGCGCAGCGAGGTCAGCTATCCCTTCGTCCTGTTCGCGGGGCCGAAGCAGATCTCTGATCTGGAGCAGGTGCGTCCGCCCGCGGCGGCCGCCATCGCGCCGGGCGCCGCGCCGACCGCCGCCGCGCCGGAGCTTGAGCTGGACAAGGCGGTGGATGTCACGCTCGCCGTCATCTCCCGCCCCATCCTGCTGGTTCTGAAGTTCTTCCATAACTTCACGCACAACTGGGGCCTCGCGATCGTCCTGCTGACGATCTTCATCAAGGCGCTGACGTTCTACCCGACGCAGAAGTCGCTGATGTCGGGCAAGCGCATGCAGAAGCTGGCGCCGAAGATGGCGGCGATCCGCAAGAAGTACGAGAACGACCGGCAGCGCATGTCGCAGGAGACGATGAACCTGTACAAGGCGCACGGCGTGTCGCCGGTCGGCGGTTGCTTGCCGATGTTGATCCAGATGCCGATCTGGATCGCGCTGTATTCGACGCTCAACTACGCGGTCGAGCTGTACCGCGCGCCGTTCTTTGCGCACATCCACGACCTCACCGCCAAAGACCCTTTTTACATCACGCCACTCGTGATGGGCGGCGTCATGGTCCTGCAGATGCGGATGTCGCCAGCGGGGGCCGACAAGCAGCAGCAGGCGATCATGTCGGTGATGATGCCCATCATGTTCACGGTGTTCTCGCTGTTCCTGCCGGCCGGGCTGGCGCTGTACATGTTGACCAGCTACCTCATCGGCATCGTCCAGCAGCTTTACGTCAATCACCTGGATAAAAAGGGCGCCATCGGCGTCTGATTACCCGCCCGGCGGGCGTGGTACTTTTGTCCGGCAGTCGTGAGACGTTTCGTCGACAGCGCCGACCCGGAGGAGATCAGAGCCTGGGTCGCACAGGCGGCGGCCAGCGGGGTGACCGTTGGCAAAGCCGTGCAACCAGCGGCGTTGCTGCGGGACGTTTGCGCGTTCGTGGCCGGCCCCATCGTCGTTGACGCGACCGCCGCCGATCGCGACGGCATGTTGCGCGAGGCGCGCGCGCTCGCCGGCATCGCGAGCAACATCGTGGTCAGGCTGCCGGCGACCGCTGCTGGCATCGAGGTCGTGCGCGCGTGCGCGGCCGAACGGATCGTGACGGCGCTGGCGGCCGGTGCGACGCCGGCGGAGGCGCTGGCGGCCGCGCAGGCGGGCGCCGCGTACATCTCGGCGCTGGTCGGGCGCATCGACGGCGTCGACGGCACGGATGTCATCCGCAAGACCGTTGCGTTGCTGAAGACGTACGACGTGACGACGACCGAGGTGCTGGCGGGGGCGATCCGGCACCCGAGCGACATCGTCGACGCGGCGCTGGCCGGGGCCAAGGTGGCGTCGGTCCCGCCCGCGGTGCTGCGGCAACTCTGACGGACACGGGCGCATGCGCATTCGCCAGCACGTCAACCCGCTGAAGTCGGACCTGCTCGACATCGCCGACGTCCCGCGCATCGACGCGGGCGCCGGGCGCGCCCTGGAGGTCGAGCTGGGATCGGCGGAGGCGCACTTCTTGATCGACCGCGCGGCCGCCGACCGCCACGCGCTGTTCGTCGGCGTCGAGATCCGGCGCGAGCTGGCCGAAGAGACCAACGTCCTGTGCGCCGCGGCCGGCATCACCAACGTTCGCAGCGTGTTCGCCAACATGTCGGTCGACATGGGCCGGCTGTTCGGCGACGGCAGCGTCCGGCGCTTCTTCCTCAACTTCCCCGACCCGTGGTTCAAGAGCCGGCAACACAAGCGGCGCGTGATCGGGCCCGGGCTGATGGTTGACGTCGCACGCGCGCTGGCGCCGGGCGGCGAGCTGTTCGTGCAGACCGACATCTTCGCGCTGGCGCTGGAGGCGATGGCGGCGCTCGAGGAGGCGCCGGCGTTCGTCAACGTCGACGGCGCGTGGACGTTCGCGCGCCGCAACCCCTACGGCGCGAAGTCGCGCCGCGAGCGCCAGTGCGAGACCGACGGCTCGCACATCTGGCGGCTGCTCTACCGGCGCGCGTAGCCCGCCGCGCTCATCGCCCGCCCAGCGACAGCCGGATCTCTTCCAGGTCCTTGATCTTGTCGCGCAGGGCGGCGGCCTTCTCGAACTCCAGCGATTCGGACAGGTCGAACATCTCGCGGCGCATCGCGGAGATGATCTGCGGCAGCTCCTCGAGCGGGATGTCGGTCTCCTTCGCCTTCTTCACCGGCTTCGTGACGTCGACGAAGTCGTCCTGCGCCGTCCCCTCGAGGGCCGCGATCGCCTTCTCGATGGTCTTGGGCGTGATGCCGTGGCGCAGGTTGTATTCCTCCTGCGTCGCGCGCCGGCCGCGCGTCACGTTGATCGCCTTGCGCATCGAGTCGGTCTCGCGGTCGGCGTACATGATCACCTTGCCGCGGACGTTGCGCGCGGCGCGGCCGATGGTCTGGATCAGCGACCGCTCGGCGCGCAGGAAGCCCTCCTTGTCGGCGTCGAGGATCGCGACCAGCGACACCTCCGGCAGGTCCAGCCCCTCGCGCAGCAGGTTGATGCCGACCAGCACGTCGAACTCGCCCAGCCGCAGGTCGCGCAGGATCTCGATGCGCTCGAGCGTGTCGATGTCCGAGTGCAGGTAGCGGACGCGCACGCCGAGCTCGCTGTAGTACTCGGTCAGGTCCTCGGCCATGCGCTTGGTCAGCGTCGTGACCAGCACGCGGTCGCCGATCTTGACGCGCTCGCGGATCTCGCCCAGCAGGTCGTCGACCTGGCTGCCGACCGGGCGGACCTCGATCTCGGGATCGAGCAGGCCCGTCGGGCGAATGATCTGCTCGACGACCACGCCCTCGGCGCGCGTCAGCTCGTATTCGGCGGGCGTGGCGGACACGAAGACCTTCTGGCCGGCGCGTTCCTCCCACTCGTCGAAGCGCAGCGGGCGGTTGTCCATCGCCGACGGCAGCCGGAAGCCGAAGTCGACCAGCGTCTCCTTGCGCGACCGATCGCCTTTGTACATCGAGGAGATCTGCGGCACCGTCTGGTGCGATTCGTCGACGAACAGCAGGTAGTCCTTCGGGAAAGTAGTCGAGCAGCGTCGGCGGCGGCTCGCCGGGGGCGCGTCCCGACAGGTGGCGCGAGTAGTTCTCGATCCCCTTGCAGCGCCCCATCTGCTCCAGCATCTCGAGGTCGTAGAGCGTCCGCTGCTGCAGCCGCTGCTCCTCGACCAGCTTGTTGCCGGCCTTGAGCTCGACGAGCCGCTCGCGCAGCTCGTCCTTGATGCCGGCCATCGCGCGCGTCAGCCGATCGGCCGGCGTCACGTAGTGCGACCCGGGGAAGATCGACACCTCGTCGATCTTGCGCAGCACCTTGCCGCGCAGCGGGTCGACCTCCGAGATCGCGTCGATCTCGTCGCCGAACCATTCGATCCGGATCGCCTTCTCGCGTTCGTACGCCGGGAAGATCTCGACGGTGTCGCCGCGCACGCGGAACGTGCCGCGCGCGAAGTCGACGTCGTTGCGCTCGTACTGGATCTCGACCAGCCGGCGCAGCACCGCGTCGCGCCGCACCTCGACCCCGCGCGCCAGGTCCAGCTTCATGCCCAGGTAGGCCTCGGCGGCGCCGATGCCGTAGATGCACGACACCGACGCGACGATGAGCGAATCGCGCCGGGTCAGCAGCGCGTAGGTCGCCGCGTGCCGCATGCGGTCGATCTCTTCGTTGATGAGCGAGTCCTTCTCGATGTACGTGTCCGTCGACGGGACGTACGCCTCGGGCTGGTAGTAGTCGTAGTAGCTGACGAAGTAATGGATGGCGTTGTCGGGGAACAGCGACCTGAACTCCATCCACAGCTGGTGGGCCAGCGTCTTGTTGTGCGCGATGACCAGCGTCGGCCGCTGCACCTTCTCCACGATCTGCGCCATCGTGAACGTCTTGCCGCTGCCCGTGATGCCCAGCAGCACCTGCGTCGGGTCGCCGCGCTGGATGCCGGCGTAGAGCTCTTCGATGGCGCGCGGCTGATCGCCCATCGGTTTGAGGTCGGTCTGGAGACGGAACGGCGTCGGCAAAACGCTATAGTGTATGTCACATGGAGAGCGCGATGCGCGGCTACTACGCCATCCTCGACGTGACGCCCGAGCTGCTCGGCGACGGTGACGCAGCTGGTCGCGCGCGCGCGCCGCCTGCTCGCGGCGCGCCCCTGCTGCCTGCAGCTGCGCGCCAAGGGGGCGGGGGCGCGCGCGCTGGCCGCCGCCGCGCGCCCGCTGCTGGCGGTGTGCCGCGAGGCGCGGCGTTCCGTTCTGCGTCAACGACCGCATGGACGTCGCGCTCGCCATCGGCGCCGACGTCGTCCACCTCGGCCAGGACGACCTGCCGCTGGCCGACGCGCTCCGCGTGCGCGCCGCCGCCGGCATGCCCGGGCTGGTGATCGGCTTCTCCACGCACAACCTGGCGCAGGCCCGCGCCGCAGCCGCCGGCGGCGCCGACTACATCGGCTACGGCCCGATCTTCGCGACGGCCAGCAAGCTGAACCCCGATCCGACGGTGGGCGTCGCGACGCTGGCCGAGGTCTGCCGCGCCGTCGAAGTCCCGGTGGTCGCCATCGGCGGCATCAGTCTGGACGCTGTCGCCGCCGTCGCCGCGGCGGGCGCCGCCGCCGCCGCGCTGATCGCCGCCGTCGCCGCGGCCCCCGATCCGTCAGCCGCGGGCCGCGCCGTGCCGCCGCTTCGCCGCCTCTCAGCCGTCCCTAGCTCGTGCAGGCCGACTTGGGCAGCTTCGCGATCGTCTTGAGCTGGTTCTTCGCGTCGGTCGCGCGCGGCGACTTGGGGTAGCGCTTGACCAGGTCGCCGAGCAGCGACCGGGCATCGGTGCAGAAGTGGAGCTGCACGAAGGCCAGCGACAGCTGCCACATCGCCTCCGGCACCTCGGGCGCCGACGGGTAGGCGGTCAGCACCTTCTGGAACTCGGCCGCGGCGTTCGGGTACTTGGTCTCCTGCACGAACGACATGCCGATCGCCAGGTACGCCTGCGCCGCCCGCGGGTCCGCCGGGAAGCGCTGGATGAACACGCGGTAGAAACGCCGGCCGTCGTCGCGCTGGCCGGACGCCAGGCGTTGCGCCGCCTGCGCCCACAGCTGCTCCTTGTCGTCGGGCATCGTCGGCGCGACCTTGTCGACGATCTTCGTCGCCGTCTGCTCCAGCGCCGCCAGCCGCGTCTCGAAGCGGTTGCGCTCGTCGGCGGTCTGCCGGTTCTGGACCTCGATGGCGTGGGTCAGCTCCTCGATCCGCCCCTGCAACGCCGCGATGTCCTGCTCGGCCTTGGCCGCCTTGGCCCCGACGTCCGCCGAGTTGCGCGTCAGCAGCTTGGTCGCCCGGTCGAGCACGTCGCGCAGCTTGACGACCTGCTCCTTGTACTCCTTGTCGCGCTGGTCGATCTGGTCCAGCCGCGTGCGCAGGTCGGTGATGTCGTGGCGTAGCTTCTCCCCTTCGCCGGAGGTCACGCAGCCCCCCGCGGCGAAGCCCAGCCCGCTCGCGAGTAGCCCCGCGACGACGGCTATCCGAAGGCTACTTCCAGGTGAAGTCGACACGGCGATCTTGGGCCCAGCCGGGCTCATCGGTTCCCTTGGCGTCCAGCGACCCGCGCGGCAGGATCGACAGCTTGGTGCCGTCCGCTCCCAGCCGGCCCAGGTGGTCGCGCACCGACTGCGCGCGCCGCTCGGACAGGGCCAGGTTGTATTCCTGGGTGCCACGCGGATCGGTGTGGCCGATCATCGTCGCGCCGCGCCCGACCTTCTTCAGGCAGTCCGCGTCGCGCGCCAGCACGGCGGTGCCCTCGGTCGTCAGCGCCGACTCGTTGAAGTCGAAGAACACCGCGTCCAGCGTGCACTGCGCGGGCGGTGGCGGCGGCGTCTTGTCCTTGCTGCAGAAGCCGTCCTTGCACTCTTCGTCCTGCGGGCAGTCGTTGTCGGTCTTGCACGGTTTCTTCGCCGTGCAGGCTCCCTTGACGCACTTCTGTCCGCCCGGACACTCCTTGTCCGCCTCACACGCCTTGCAGCGGTTGGCGACGCACTCCTTGTTGGCGGGGCAGTCAGCCTTGCTGCGGCAGTAGCCGGGGATCGCGTCGCATTTGCCGGCGTTGCACGCGCTGCCCGCTGGACAGTCGTTGGAATCGCGGCACTGCTGGCACTTGCGAGCGACGCAAAATTCCTTCTCGTGACAGTCTTTGTCCGTCTCGCACGACGGGTAGTCCGCCGGGCAACCAGTAAGCAAAAAGCCTCCGAGCACCACCATGGCGGCGGTTGCGACGATGTGTGCGACGCGGCTCGAACTGTGGCGCATGGGCATATGGGGGACCCCCTCGACGGGAAAACCGTACGTTCGCGCGCTCACAATGTCAACGCGCGCGCCACGATGTGATATTCCAGAGCCCCCGCCCCAGGCACCCACGTGAAGTGGTTTATCGAGCACCTGTCCACGATGACGCCCATGGGGGCGTACCTGTGGCTAGGCGGCATCCTGCTCCTGTGTGGGCTCGGACTGCCGATCCCCGAGGACATTTCGCTGATCGCCGCGGGGTATTTCTCGTGGAAGGGCGTGCTCAACGTCCACAAGGCGTTCGCTGTCTGCCTGGCGGCGGTGCTGGGGGGCGACACGATGGCCTTTCTGATGGGGCGGTGGTTCGGGCGCCGCGTCCTGGCCAGCTCGCTTGCCCGCCGCTACTTCACGCCCCGCCGGCAGCTGCGGGTGCGCGCCTATTTCCGCAAGTTCGGCAGCAAGGTCGTGCTCGTGGGGCGCTTCACGCCCGGGCTGCGGTTCACGATCTTCTTCACCGCGGGGACGCTGCATGTCCGGACGTCGACGTTCGTCATCTACGACTTCTCGGCGGCGCTGGTCACCGTGCCGGCGCTGGTCTACACCGCGTGGTTCTTCGGCCACCAGATCGACCGCGTCGTGTCGATCGCCCGGCGGACCGAACACGGCATCCTGATCGCGATCGTCCTCATCGCCGCCATCTTCGGCTTCAAGGTCTGGCGGCGAAAGCGGCGCGCGGCGATGGGCATGGCGCCGCCTCCCTAGGTCTGCTGGCGGGCGACGGCCTGCGGCGGCCGTTCCAGCGCGCGCCGATCCCAGCGACCGAGGTCGGCGGCGGCGGCGTACGTCGTCTCCAGGAACGCGAGCAGGTCGGCCTCCGGGTCGCGCGCCGCGCGCACGGCCGCGTACGGCAACACGAACTCGCCCAGCGACTTGTCGAAGCGGGCCGCGTCCGGGCGCACCGCCGCGTCCTTGAAACCAGCTGGCTCGGGATAGGCGTACGCGTAGAACGCCGCCTCGGGAAACCGGGCATCGCCGGGCCAGAAGCCGGCGCTGCTCACCTCGTGGGAATACGCTTCGCGCATGACCGCGTCGGCGACGTGCGGGATGCCGCCGGGGTGCGGCGGCGCCGTCCGCCCCGAAAATCGCGTCACCGCCAGGTCGAGGGCGCCCCAGAAGAAATGCACCGGGCTCGACTTGCCCAGGAAGCCGCCGCGGAACCGCTTGAGCACGGCGTCGATCCGCACCAGCGCGCCAAAGAACCGGCGCGCCCAGTCGGCGTCGTAATGGCACGCGCGCGCATCGCGGTCCATGTGCACAGCCTCCGGCATCTCGACCGAGACCGGGTTGATGGCGACGGCGATGCCCAGCTTGCCGAGGCTCGCCATCACGCCGGCATAAAAGCCTGACAGGGCGCACCCGCCAGCGGAATCGAATCGACGCCCCCGTCGCTGGAGCGCGACACCAGGCGGTGGTCGACGAAGTCGAATTCGATATCCAGCGCGCGGCCGCCGCTGACCGGCATGGGCGACGTCGCCAGCCCGCGCGCCGACACGTACAGCGGCACCTGCCACCAGTGGTTGACCATCGGCGCCAGCGCCAGCCGGATCTTGCCGACGATCTGCGCCCACAGCTGCAGAGACGCCGTCGTGTCCAGGAAGTTGGGACTGTCGAGTCGCGGCCAGTCGCTGTCAGCCATGGCCGACAAAGCTTGTGCTCGAGCCGCCGCGAGTCAATCGAGGCGGCTACTCACTGGCGGGCGCCGCTTGCGGAAGACCGCTCGGTTCTTGCTGGGTCATGCAGTGGAGCGTCCCGAACCCCCACACCAGATCGACGGCGTGGATGCCGACGACGCTGCGCGTGGGGAACAGCTCGGCCAGGATGTCCATGGCGCGGCGGTCGGCCGGGTCGTTGAACGTCGGCACCAGCACCACCGTGTTGCCGATGTAGAAGTTCGCGTAGCTCGCGGGCAGCCGGATGCCGTCGAAGAACAGCGGCGCCGGCATCGGCAGCGGAACGACGCGCAGCGAATGCCCGTCCGCGGTCGTCATCCGTTCCAGCCGCTCGCGGTTGTCGCGCAGCGGCTCGTAGTTCACGTCCGCTGGATTGCTCTCGTGCGCGATGACGACCGTCGTGTCATCGACGAACCGCGCCAGGTCATCGACGTGGCCGTGCGTGTCGTCGCCCGCGATGCCGCGCCCCAGCCACAGCACCTTGCGTACGCCCAGGTTGGCGGCCAGCACCGCTTCCAGGTCCTCGCGCGGCAGCCCCGGGTTGCGCGCCTGTACGGAGTCCAGCAGGCACTCCTCGGTCGCCAGCAGCGTGCCGGTGCCGTTGACGTCGATGGCGCCGCCCTCCAGCACCACGCGCGACGGCTTGCCGGCGATGGGCGCCATCGGCTGCCACTGCCGCATGCCCAGCCGTTTCACGATGCGATCGTTGGCGGCGTCGTCGCGCTTGTGGTTCGCGTATTTCGCCCAGCCGTTGAAGCGCCAGTTGGTGATCGCCACCTCACCGGCGGGGTTGCCGACGAACAGCGGGCAATAGTCGCGCGTCCAGCTGCGGTCGGTCGGCACGCGCACGAAGTCCACCGCGTCCAGCGCGGCGCCCACCCGCCGCAGCAGCCCGCGCGCGCGCTTTTCGATGCCGGCGTCGCCGACCAGGATGCGCACGCGCTCGCCGCCGGCCAGGTGGCGCACCACCTCGCCGTAGACCCACTGGATGGCGGCGATCTTCCCCGGCCAGTCGCGCGGCTCGTGCGGCCACGCGATCCATGTCCCCGTGTGCGGCTCCCACTCGGCGGGCATGCGGAACCCGAGCGCCGCGGGCGACGCGCCGTCGGTCTTCGTCCTCTTCATTGCTCGTCGATGAACCGCCGCGTGATCGACCCGTAGGCGTCGATGCGGCGGTCGCGCAGGAACGGCCAGTGCCGGCGGACGGTCTCCTGGTGCCGGCGATCGCAGGTGACGATCAGCGTCTCCTCGTCGGTGCGCCCGGCCTCGGCCAGGATCGTCCCGAACGGATCGGCGACGAAGCTGCCGCCCCAGAACTCGATGCCTTCGCCGCCGATCGGCTGCTCCAGCCCGACGCGGTTGACGGCCGCGACGTAGACGCCGTTCGCGATCGCGTGCGCCCGCTGCGCCGTGTGCCACGCCGCCGCCTGCGCCGCGCCGTACTCCGCCTTCTCGGCCGGGTGCCAGCCGATCGCCGTCGGGTAGAAGATCACGTCGGCGCCCGCCAGCGCCGTCAGCCGCGCCGCCTCCGGGTACCACTGATCCCAGCACACCAGCGTGCCGATGCGCCCGAACGCGCTGTCGAACGCGCGGAAGCCGAGGTCGCCGGGGGTGAAATAGAACTTCTCGTAGTACAGCGGATCGTCCGGGATGTGCATCTTGCGGTAGCTGCCCAGCAGCTTGCCGTCCGCGTCGATGACCACCGCCGTGTTGTGATAGACGCCGGCCGCGCGCCGCTCGAACAGCGATCCGACGACGACGACCCCCGCCGCCTTCGCGGCGCTCGCCAGCGCTTCGGTGCTCGGGCCCGGGATGGGCTCGGCCAGGTCGAAGTTCGCGTGGTCCTCGCTCTGGCAGAAGTACTGCGTGCGGAACAGCTCGGGCAGGCAGACGACGTTGGCGCCGCGCTTGCCCGCGTCGGCGATGCGCGCGACCGCGCGGTTCAGATTGTCGTCCGCGTCGGGCGAGCAACGCATCTGCACGAGCCCGAGCTTGAATTGCTGTGGAGAAGGCACGTCGTCAACTATGCATGATCGAAACGATGTTGCCGAGCAGGCGGTCCCAGACCGGCAGCGCGGCCGCGTGGTAGCGATCGGTGTCGGTCAGGATGCGCGCGCCGCCGTCGGGGCCCAGCGCCTCGCGCACGTACACCGCGTCGCCGTGCACCCAGTCGGCGACCGTGTCGCGCGTGAGCTCGCAGTGGAACTGCAGGCCGAACTGTCGCCGACCCAGGCGGAACGCCTGGTGCCGGCACTCTGGCGTCGACGCCAGGTGGACCGCGCCGCGCGGCAGGTCGAACGTGTCGCCGTGCCAGTGCAGCACCAGCTCGCGCGCCGCCAGCCCGGCCAGCGCCGGCTCGTCGGGCGCGACGAAGTCGACGGGACCCCAGCCGACCTCGCGCGCGGGCACCGGCGCGCCGTCAGGCCCGGGCCGCGTGTTCGGGTAGACGCGCGCGCCCGCAGCAGCCGCCAGCAGCTGCGAGCCCAGGCAGATGCCCAGCACCGGCGCGTCACGCGCCACCAGCCCGCGCAGCAGCGCCAGCTCGTCGGCGAGATAGCGAAACTCGGGGCGCTCGGCGTCGGCGACGCCCATCGGCCCGCCCATCGAGATCAGCAGCTGGTCATCGCCCAGCGACGCCGGGACGGTCACGTCCTTGCGGTAGATGGGCAACACGTCGCAGCGAATGTCGCGCGCCGCCAGCACATCGGCCAGGCGGCCCGGCCCTTCACTGGGCGTGTGTTGCAGGACGACGGCCGTCTTCACCCGCGAATCATTGCCCAATCGGGCGGAGGCGCTTCAATCAAAATCGTCTGACCGGAAACCGGATGACGGAAGCGCACCGCCGCGGCGTGCAGATGCAGCGCTTCGCCGCCCGAACCGTACTGTTCGTCGCCGACGATCGGATATCCGGCGGCCGCCAGGTGCGCGCGCACCTGGTGCGTGCGCCCGGCGTGCAGGTGCGCGCGCACCAGCGCCGTCGCTTCGCGCTGCTCGACGAGCTGCCACACCGTGCGCGCCTCCAGCGGCCGCCGCCCGCCCCCGACGCGCACGCGCGTGCCCCGCCGTCCCACCCGCCCGATCGGCGCCTCCTCGACGCCGCCGCCCGGCGGCGTGCCCGTCACCTCGGCGAGGTAGGTCTTCTCGCAGTCTTCGGCCGTGAGCGCGGCGTGCAGCGGCGCCCACGCGTCGGCGGTCCGCGCTGCGATCAACACGCCGCTCGTCCCCGTGTCCAGGCGTTGCACCAGCCCGCCCTCGCGCGCGTCGGGCGATGCGGTGGCGCAACCCGGGAAGCGGGCGCAGAGCGCGTTCGCCGCGGTGCCGAGCTCTCCTGGCCGCAGCGGGTGCGACGGCACACCGGCAGGTTTGCCCACCGCCACCAGCGTGTCGTCCGCGAACAGCACCGCCAGCGCCAGCGCGGGATCGGGGCGCACGGGCGCGGCGTCGTGCCGTGCGGTCTCGGCGGCCAGCGCCACGTCGTCGACGTCGATCGCCTGGCCGGCGGCAACCTTGTCGCCCTTGCGCACGCGCCGCCCGTCGACGCGCACGCTGCCGGCGGCCAGCAAGCGTCGCGCGCCGGCCACGCCCAGCGCGGGCAACGCGTCCGCCAGCGCGTGGTCGACGCGCTGCCCGGCCGCCTGCGGTGGCACGCGGGTCTGCGCCATGTTCGCTCCCCGCGACTACTTCTTCTTGGCGCCGGCCTTGACGGCGGCGGCGCCCTTGCTGTCCTTGCTATCCGACTTGGCGACGTTTTGCGACGCGGCCGCCGGCTTTTTCTTGGCGTCGGCCGCGGCCGGCGCCGCCGGCTTGCGCTTCGCCTGCGCTTCCGCGGCGCGCGCCTCCGCAGCCGTCCGCTCCGGGCGCTTCTTGCCGGGCGTCAGCCCCAGCGACGTCTCGCGCTGCACGCCGGCGGTCGGCGAATACACGACGATGCGATCACCCTCGCGCAGCTCGGTGTTGTACGAGAAGCGATTGATGCGCGCGAGATCGCCTGGCGTCAGCCCGTACCGCCGGCCCAGCTTCACCAGCGTGTCACCCGTCTTCGCCGTGTAGTACAGCCGCTTCTTCCCGCGGCGCGCGGTTTCGAGCTCGAGGAACTCCTCGGAGCCGAGGCTCACCGCCCGCACCTGCGTCGGATCCAGCAGCATCACGCCGGCGCGATCGAAGTCCTTGCGCACGAAGATCTGCACGACCATGCGCGCCTGCAACTTGGCGCCCGGATCCAGGTTGTTCCACTCGCACAGCTCGTCACTCTTGACGCCGAACGCATCGGCGATCTCGTTCAGCCCGTCGCCGTCGCGCGTGCGATAGAAGACGCGCTCACGCCCTTCGTAGCTGAACGATCGCTCGGGGACAGCGACCAGGATCGTCTCGTCACCGTCGCCGGTCTTATCGCTGTCCTTGTCCTTGTCCTTGGCCTTGTCGGGCGCGGTCCGCTTCGGCGGCACCAGGATCGCCACGCCCGCGCGCAGCTCGATCGACTCCTTGACGCCGTTGATGCGCCGGAGCTCTTTCACCGCGACGCCGCGCGTGCGCGCGACGTCGTCCAGCGTCTCGCCCAGCCGCAACACCACCGTGTCCAGCTTCTCGGAGCCTGCGTGTGACTTGTCCAGCGCGGCCGCGCACGCCGCCGCCGACCCCGCGGGCACGCGCACGCGCGACGCGCCACGATCGGGCGGCGTCCGGCTCCGCACCAGCTGCGGGTTCAGCGCCTCGATGGCCTCCGGCTTCGCGTCCGCCGCGCGCGCCACCGACGACAGCGCCGTCCCCGCGGGCGCGATGACCTCCTCGTACGCGAACCCCGGCTCGGGCGTGACGTCCGCGAACCCGAAAGCGGCCTGATTGCGGCCGACGATCGCCGCGGCGATGATCTTGGGAACGTAGATGCTGGATTCCCACGGCAGCCCCGACTCGTGCTTCACCAGCTCCCAGTAGTCGTTGGTGTTGTAGTTGGTGATCGCGCGCAACACCGCGCCGTAGCCCGCGTTGTACGCCGCGAACACCAGGTGCCAGGACCCGAAGCGCACGTACAGGTCTTTGAGGTAGCGCGCGGCGGCCTCGGCCGAGCGCTCGGGATCGCGCCGCGCGTCCATCCAATAACTGACTTCCAGGCCGTACGCGCGCGCCGCGCTCGGCATGAACTGCCAGATGCCGCCGGCGCCGACGCGCGACCGGGCCGTGTTCTCGAAGCCGCTCTCGATCATCGCCAGGAAGACGAGGTCGCGGGGCAATCCCTGGCGCGCCAGCACCTTCTCGAACATGTCGCGGTAGCGACCGGCGCGGCGCAGCCAGTTGCCCATGATCGACCGCCCCTTGGAGTCGTTCTTGAAGTAGTCGAGGTAACGCAGGACCTGCGGATCCCAGCGCACCGGGAAGTCCGGCAGCTTCAGGGCGCGCAGCCAGTCGGAGTCAGGCGCCGCCGCGACGGCGCCGGGCGCGCCGGGCGCCGTCGGACGCGCATCCGGGGCGACGTCGCCGCTGCCGCCCCAGTTGCCGGGCAGCGCGGCGGGCTGCACGTCACCGCCCACAGGCGCGGGGCGGCCGGCAGCCGCGCGCGGAAACGCCAGCTCCTCGAAGCGACGGATCTCGCGCAGCTCCGGGGTCTCGGCGCTGCCGACGTCGTCGACGGAGACGCCGCGAACGGCCCGTCGCTCGGACAAGCTCTCTTCGACCGGCTGCGAGCTCGTCGTCGGGCGCTTGCTCGTCGCCGGGGGCGGCGCCGCGCTCGCGCGCGTTGCGACTGTGCCGCCGGCGAGAGCCAGCGCCAGGGCGATCGCGACCGGGCGCCGCGTCCGTTCGTGTCGGTGTCGTTCGAAGAACTGCAGAACCGGCCGATCGTATCGGATCAACCAGACTTATTCCAAAATTCCCGAGCGTTGCCGTGGCCAGGGTGCTATAGATTGCCCAAGCTCACGGGAGCAAGGAGCACACACATGCCCTTCGGAATGGGCTTCGGCGAACTCGTACTCATCTTGGTCATCGTGGTTGTCGTCTTCGGGGCGACGAAGCTGCCACAGCTCGGCGACGGGCTTGGCAAGGCGATCAAGAATTTCAAACGCGCCGTGAACCAGCAGAACGAGATCGACGTCTCGCCTGGCGCGCCGAAGAAGAGCGACGAGATCGTCGACGAGGGCTCCGAGCCCGCGTCCAAGTCGGGCAAGTAAGCCCGCCTCCACCAGTGAAGTCGGACGGGCCGCGACGGCTCTCCGCTCACGGATCCTGCTCATCACGAGCGCACCGGTTCCGGGCCGGATATGCGCCGCGGCAACTTGACGTGATGGGACGTAACATCGCGAAGCCCAAGGGCATTTCAGATGTGGGTGGATTTGTTGTTTGTATTACACTATTGACGCGCAGTTTTGGCTATGACACCCTAAGACAATGACGACAGCACGCACTATTAAGCGGTACGCGAACCGGAAGCTGTACGACACGCGCGATAGCCGTTACGTGACGCTCGATCACATTGCGGCAATGGTGCGTGCGGGGGACGACGTGCGGGTGGTCGAGAACACGACGCGCGCTGACCTGACGACGGCGACGCTGGCGCAGATCATCTTCGAGGAAGAGAAGAAGACGCCGCGGCTGTCCGTGGCCGGGCTGCGCAAGATCATCCAGGGCGGGATGCCGGCCGCTGGAGCGCCCCCCGCTGCTCCTCCTGTCACGCCCGCGGCGCCCGTCGGCTCGACCGGCAGCGCCGGCGGCATGGGCGGCGCCGCCGCCTAGCTGAAGCTGCCGGGCGGTCCCGCTACCTAGAAGTCGAACCCAGCAGACAGGGAGTAGGTCTGCTGGGTGTTGCTGCGATCGGCGGCACCGCTCTTGTTGTCACGGCTGGTGCCGGCCGGGACGATGTCCAGCTGGGCGGCCACGAACAGCACCGACAGCCGGAGCTTGAAGCCACCGAACCATCGCTGGCGCATGATCGCGTCCTGTTTCGGGAAGGTGAAGTTCGCGTTCAGGTCGTCCCAGGTGCCGTTCGACACCTCGGAGCAGCCGCTCGGGGCCGCTGACGTCGTGGCCGTGGCGTGAGACACGTAGGCGTCGCAGGTGGGCGTGGCGTCGATGACGCCGCTGCGCGCGTCGATGAACAACATGCTCCACCCGAAGAACGGTTCGATGCGCGCCGTGCCGCCGATGGCGAACGCCTTCGACGTGATCAGGTCGACGCCGTAGACGATCAGGTCGACGTCCGACGTGCCGAGCAGCTGCGACGCCGACCCGCGTACGGCGAACGACGGCAGCCACCAGCCATGGAAGCCTTCCTGCAGCGCCATCTTCGCGTAGCCCTGCAGCGCGTACATCTTTGAGCCCAGAATGCTGAGCGCGCCGGCGCCGAACTCGAACGCGGGCAGCGGAAGCCACAGACCCTTGCGCACGAAGCCGCCCACCGTCGTCAGATACGAATCCGGGCGCGCCGCCATCGTGCTCCCCGGCGTGACCGCGGCGGTGCCGTCCCAGAAATCCTTGTTGGCGCTGATCTTGGTGACGCCGAGCTCGGCGGAGAACTGGAAGCCGGCGTAGCCGAGAGTGTCGGCCGGTGTCATCAGGCGCGGTGCGATGGCGACGCCGAGCTCGGACATCAGGCTGCGGTAGCTCGACGCCGCGTCGGCGTCGAGAGCGACGCCGGTGACCCGGCCCATCGAGTCGCGCTGGACCCACGAGCACTCCGGTCGCGTGAGACCCATCGGCGTGTTCGTCCCCGGCGCGCAAAGATTTCCGAGCTGAAGGTCGTTCTTGCCCGCGCGCGCGACACCCTGGCTCAGGAGGGCTGAAACCCCGACGACGCAAAGGAGGTGAGGCCAACGCCACACCTTGGGAAAGGCCATTGCCGTGTACGGTACGGTTTGGCGTCGAAGGGTGTCAAGGAAGCTGCTAGCGTGACCCCCGACGTATGCCTTCCGCCGTCGGTGCGATAGCCCGGACCCTGCGATCGTTCGCGACGGGGGTGGCGACGGATCCTGCGGTCCGGCGCGCCATCATCCGCATCTCCCTGCTGCTGGTGCTCGGGGGCATGGTCACGGCCGCGGCGCTGATTCCGCGCTGGCGCTGGGTGATCTCCGGGCTGGGGCTGGCGGTGATTGTCGCCTGGGGCGCGGCCGAAATCGTCCGCAGGCAGGGCTCCGGGATGACGCCCCGGCTAGCGGTCTTCGTCGCTGTGGTCACGGTCGCCGTCTCGGCGGTGATCCATCCCCGCTATCTGTGGACGCTGGTGGCGGTGGACGTGGCGTTGCTGCTCGGGTGGGCGCTGGGCGAGCTCCTCACCTTCGATCTCGAGCGGCTGGTCGGCTTTCGCTATCTGCACCGCGGCCGGCGTTCGCGCTGGGCACCACGCGGGCTGGTGGGCGGCGGCGCGCTGGTGGTGGCCGGCGTGGTGATGTTCGTGGCGGCGCATGGGCGGGCGCGCGGCATCGAGACGGCGGGCATCGTCAGCATCCTGGTGGGTGGCCTGATCGTGGTGGTGGCGTTCCTGATGCGGCTGTTTTCGGTGTTCACCACCGTGTCGACGATGGGGGTCGTGCTGGGCGTGGCGGCGCTGGTCGTGGTGTTCGCGGTCACCAGCGGCTTCGAGCGCGAGTTCCAGAACAAGGTGCTGGCGCTGAACGCGCACCTCATCGTCCAGGCCTACGGCGACGCCGATTTCGAGGAGCTGGCCGATATCCAGCGTCGGCTGGCCGGCCTGCCCAACGTCGTACGCATGGCGCCGTTCCTGTTTTCGCCCGGCGAGGTGATGATCGGCCGCGTCGGCGCCAACCTCAAAGGCATCGACCTGCGCGACGGCGCCGACGACCTGAAGCGGACGCTGGTGCAGGGGAGCATCGAAGATCTGGCGCGCCCGGCCAGCTGTCCGCTGCCCGCGACGACGCCACGCAAGACCAGCGACGACGTCGGGCGCGTCGCGATCGGCGTCGAGCTGGCGCGCAAGCTGCGCAAGACCGTCGGTGACTGCGTGTCGATCATGGTGCCGTTCAGCTCCGGCGCCACCGACGCGCCCATCGCCTACCAGTTCAAGGTCGTCGGCCTGTTTCGCATGGGGTTCAACGAATACGACACGCGCATCGCGTACGTCAGCATCGCGGACGCCATGCGGCTGGCGAACGTGCGCCGGCTGGTGTCGGGGGTCGAGCTTCGCTTCGACGACCCGGTGCTGGCGCTCAGCGCGGGCAAGGAGGTGCAGCGGCTGCTGGGCAGCCCGCACCACCTCGTCGACTGGCGCGAGCTGAATCAGAACCTGTTTCGCGCGCTCGAGTTCCAGAAGGTGCTGATCGCGCTAATCCTGGTGATCATCATCGTCGTCGCCGCGTTCAACATCGTCTCGTCGCTGACGATGATCGTGCTGTCCAAGATGCGCGAGGTCGCCATCCTGAAATCGATGGGCGGCACCTCGCGCCTGGTGGCGCGCGTGTTCCTGATCGGCGGCACCACCGTCGGCATGATGGGGACCAGCCTCGGCATCAGCTACGGCCTGCTCGTCTGCCTGCTCGCCCGCCTGTACGGCTATTCGCTGGACCCCAAGGTGTATCTGATCGGCGAGCTGCCGGTGCAGATCCGTCCCGAGGAGCTGGTCGGCGTCGCGGCCGCCACGCTCGTCATCTCGTGGATCGCGACGCTGTACCCGTCGTACCGCGCCAGCCGCATGCGCGCGGTCGACGGCTTGCGCGCGACCTGACGTTCGGCGCGCGCGTCAGAGCTTCTGCGTGACGCCGCCGGTCTTCGCCGCGGCCGCCTGGTCAGCTTCGTACTTGGACGGGCACTTCGCCATGATGCCGTCGGGAATGACGGCCACCTTGTTGTCCGACGTCAGCGACCCGCGGACGATGACCTCGGCGCCCCCCTTGAACGTGTCGGGGACCAGGCCCTCGTAGGTGGCGGCGATCGTCGCCGCCGGACGGTCGGGGCGGCTCTCGATCTTGAACCGGTACATCAGCGTCCCCTTCGCCTGCTCGATCGAACCGTCGACGACCTTGCCGTGGACCTGCAGCTTCTTGTTGCGGAACGCGTCGGGGCTCGTCGTCACCTCGTCGACGAACTTGTAGTACTCGGAGCCCTTGCTGATCGACGCGCTCATCAGCAGCCCGATGGCGCCGCCGATGACCACGATGGTCGAAACCACCTTTACGATCGACCCACGCGAAGACCGGGACTTAGGGGCGGCGTCGTCCATCGGCCAAGGGTAGCGCGGCCAGTCAGGGATTCAACCCTTGTGCGCGGTATCGGCGATCTCGTTGAAATAACGACAAAACATCTCCATGCCGCCGCTCGCCTGCCCCCAGTCGAAGTTCTCGTTCACGGCGTGATAGCCGTGTTCGGGCAGCGACAGGCCCAGGAACAGCACCGGCGCCTTGAGCAGCTTGCGCATGGTCAGCACGGCGCCGATCGACCCGCCCTCGCGCACGAACGCCGGCACCTTGCCGAAGGTCGCGCGCATCGCCGCCGCCGCCGCTTCGTTGTAGCGTGCCGCCCAGCGGCGCGAGATACGGCGCCAGCGACGCCTCATGCGTGACCACCGCGTCGGGCAGGCGCTTCTTGACGAAGCGCTTGATGAGGTTGAACACCTTGGCCGGCTCCTGATCGGGCACCAGGCGCGTCGACAGCTTGGCCTCGGCGCGATGCGGGACGATGGTCTTGATGCCGGGGCCCGAGTAGCCGCCGACGATGCCGTGCACCTCGAGCGTGGGCGCGCCGGTCAGCGCGATCAGGCCCGCCAGATCGTTGGCGCACCGGCCGCAAGCGAGTGCAGCTCGTGCGCGGCGCGGAAGCCCTTGCGCGAAAAGCCGGCGCGCGCGGCCGCCTTGCGCTCGAGCGCCGACAGCTTGGCGACGTCGTCGTAGAAGCCGGGGATCTTCACCCGGCCGGTGCGCGCGTCGTACATCTCGGCCAGCAGCGCCGACAGCTCGCCGATCGGGTTGCGCGCCAGCGCCGCCCGTCGTGCCGGAGTGCACGTCCTTGACGCCGGTCTCGAGCGCGATCGTGAAACCCATCAGGCCGCGCAGCCCGTACGAGATCGACGGCTTGCCCGCGGCGGTCCAGATCGTGTCCGACACGACGACCGAATCGGTCGCGAACGGCGCGCGTCCGGCGCCGGCGTCGCCGGCGATGGCGGCGGCGAGCCCGGCGGCGAAGTTCGGGCTGCCAATCTCCTCCTCCAGCTCCCACAGGAACTGGATGTTGGCGCGCACGCCCTGCTCCAGCGCCAGGCGCGCGCCGTAGAGCGCGGCCAGCGCCGGCCCCTTGTCGTCGGTCGCGCCGCGCGCGAACCAGCGGGCGGCGCCGGACTTGGTCTCACCCTTGCGCGTCAGCTCGAACGGCGACGCCTGGTCCCAGCCGTCGGCGCGCGTCGGCGGGCTGCACGTCCAGGTGGTTGTAGACGGTGACCGTCGGGAACGACGGATCCTGAATGATGCGGCCGAGGACGATCGGGAATCCGCCGGTGGCGATGACATCGACGCGCGCGCCCGCCTCGCGCAGGTAGTCGCCGGCCAGCGTCGCGCACGCGTCCATCTCGGCGTGGCGGCCGGGATCCATGCTGACGCTCGCGCGCGCGCACAGCGCGCCCAGCCGCTGCTCGAATTCGGGCGCCAGGTCGGCGATACGGCTCTTCAGGCGGGCGGCATCGATGGTCATCCGCCGATTTGTACCATCGCCTTGCGCGGGCCGCCGATGCCGATGAGGTCGAAGGTGTGTCCCGCGCGTTTCCCCGCCAGCGCCTGCCGGATCGTGCGCACGCACGGCCTCGGGGCCGCCCCTGTGCAGCGGCTCGCGCAGGTCGACGGCGTCGTCGTACGCCAGGCAGGTGTGCAGCGCGCCGGTCGTCGACAGCCGCAGCCGGTTGCACGTGTCGCAGAAGTGCTCCGTCATCGGCGAGATGATGCCGAACCGGCGCGGCGCGCCGCCGTCGTCGGCGTCGCCGTCGTCCGAGACCAGCCGGAAGTAGCGCGCGGGTCCGGCGCCGCGCGCGGCGCCGCCGTCGTCGTCGACCACGCGGACGCCGCTCCAGCCCGCCGCGACGCGCGCGCGAATCTCCGCCGCGGGCAGCAGCGCGCCCGGGACCGTCGCCAGCCCGCTGGCCATCGGCATCTGCTCGATGAAGCGCGGCACCAGCCCGCGCCGCCACGCCCACGCCGCGATGGCGGCCAGCTCGTCGTCGTTGAAGCCGCGGATCGCGACGGTGTTGAGCTTGATCGACGCGAAGCCCGCCGCGCGCGCCGCCTCGATGCCGGCCAGCACGCGCGCCAGCTCGCCCCGGCGCGTGATGCGCTGGAAGCGCTCGGCGTCGAGCGAGTCGAGGCTGACGTTCAGGCGATCGACGCCGGCCGCGCGCAGCGGCGCCGCGAGCTCGGGCAACAGGTGCCCGTTCGTCGACAGCGCGATGTCGTCGAGGCCGGGGAGCGCGCGCAGCAGGCGCACCAGCGTGGGCAGGTCGCGGCGCACGGTGGGCTCGCCGCCGGTCAGGCGGACGCGCCGGACGCCGAGCCCGACGAACACGCGCACCAGCGCCGCGGTCTCCTCGAAGCTGAGCAGGTCAGGGCGCGCCGCGTGCGCGACGCCGCCCTCGGGGATGCAGTAGGTGCAGGCGTAGTTGCAGCGATCGGTGACCGAGATGCGCAGGTAATCGACGACGCGCGCCTGCGGGTCGATCGAGCCGCTCCGCGGCGAAGCGCTGCGAGACGCCGCTCAGGCATGGTGGCCTTCGTGGCCGTGCCGGCGCCGCAGCTGGCCGATCGCGTGCGCCAGCTCGGGGACGATCAGCCTCTGCACCGCCAGCTCGACGGCGGCGGGCGAGCCCGGCAACAGGAAGACCAGCGCATCGCCGACGACGCCGGCGTCGGCGCGCGACAACATCGCCGCGGGCCCGATCGCCTGCGAACGACAACATGCGGAACAGCTCGCCGAAGCCGGGCAGGCGGCGGTCGAACAGCGGCGCCACCGCTTCGGGCGTGCGATCGCGCGGCGAGATGCCGGTGCCGCCGGTCACCAGGACGGCGTCGCTGGCGCGCGCCAGCCGCGCCACCTCGTCGCGCAACGCTTCCGGCTCTTCGGCCAGGATCGCGTCGGCGACGACCGCGAAGCCCGCGGCCTCCAGCAACCGCCGCAGCGTCTGTCCGCCTTCGTTGGTGGCGGCGGTGCGGCTGTCGGAGGCGGTCACGATCGCCACCCGCACGTCGGACGCGGCGGGCGCGTGCGAGCGATGGTGCCCGGCAGGCGACGACGAGGACGACATGACCGCGCCGGCGACCTCGGTTCAGAGAACCAGCAGCCCGGCGACCAGACCGATGGCACCAACACCCGCGAGCCCCAGCGACGGGCGTCCCCAGCCGCGCGCGGCAAGGCGGCCCATGCTCCACGCCATCGCGAAGCCGGTGATCGCCGGCGGCAGCATCATGCTCACGTAGCCGACGCCGCTGAACATCATCCAGCGCGGCGCGTGCGCGACGTGCCAGAGCTTGAACACGATCGCCAGTCCCAGCAGCCAGCCAAACACGAACGTCCCCGCAAGAAACACTGCAAAACTGGAGGTGCGGCCGACGACCCGCTCGAGCACGCGCTGAGCATGGCGCGCCGGCGCCGTTGACGCAAGCAGGGCTGCGTGGCACAACACCGAAAGATGTCGATGCTGGACGCCGTCAAAGACGTGGTCGTGGGTCGGGCGATGAGGCTCATGAGCGACCCGCGGGTGTCTCGCGTCATGGGCGACCCACGCCTGATGAACGTGGCGATGAAGGCCGTCGGTCTGGGCAGCACGGTCAAGGCCGAGCTCGATCGCGCCAGCCGCTTCGCCGCCGGGCTGTTCGGCCTGGCGACGCAGGAAGAGGTCTCCGAGCTGCGTTCGACGGTCCAGAGCCTGGAGGACAACCTCACGGCAATCGAGGCCAAGGGCCGCCCCCCGGCTTAGCTTTAGCCGCCTAACCCCGCGCCGGTCGCGGTGGGTCTTGACCAGGGGGGGCAGTCCCCTTGCTTGGGTCAACGATGTCGAGCCGTCCAAAGTTGGTCTTGGTTCCGATGGCGACGCCAGCCGACGAAACGCCCGATGAAACGCTCGTCAAGCAGGCGCAGCGCGGCGATCGCGGCGCGTTGGACCAGCTGGTACGCCGCCACCAGCGGACGTTGTTCGCGCTCTGTCTTCGCTACGTGCGCGACGGCGACGAAGCGGCTGACCTGGTGCAGCGATCGTTCGTGCGGGCGATGACCAGCCTCGCCGAGCTGCGCGACGCCAGCGTGTTCCGGTCGTGGCTGCTACGCATCGGCGCGCACCTGGCGCTGAACCACATTCGCGACAACGCGCGGTTCGTGGGCGGCGACGCCGACGGCGGGTTCGATAACTGGCCGGATGCCGGCGCCCGCGGCGCGTCGGGGTCGGCGCCCGAGCGCCTCGAAGCGGCGGAGACCGCTGCGGAGCTGCGCGACGCGGTGAAGGGACTGCCCACCAAGCAACGCATGACGCTGGAGCTGCGCATCTATGAAGAGCTGGCGTTTCGCGACATCGCCGTGGCGCTGGGCATCAGCGAAGGCGCCGCGAAGGTGAATTTCCATTACGCAGTGCGAAAGCTCCGCAGTACGCTGGCGCCTGCCGACGGCGATTCGCAGCGAGGCAAGGGGTGAGATGACAACGACGACGACCACGGACGACGCACCAAGCTCTCCGCTGTGCCAGCGCGTGTGGGATCGCCTGGTCGAGGGCGCCGATGTCAGCGGCGACGCGGAGCTTGGCGAGCACCTGGGTTCGTGCATGACCTGCTACCGCGCGCTGTCGGAGCTGCGCGATGCGCCGCGCATCGCTGCGATGCTGCGTGGCGATATGGCGGGTGGGACCGCGGCCGACAGGGACGAGCGCTTCTGGGATCAGCTGGCGGTGCGCACCGGTGACGCGGCGACCGCGGCGATGGCGCGCGCGGGCAGGCGCCGGCCGCTGCGCCTGGCGGCGGCGGGCGTCATGCTGGCGGCGGCCGCGGCGCTGATGCTGTTCCTGCGGGCGCCCGGCCCGGCGAACAACGGCGCGTCACCGGATGTCACCGGGGGCGGGGTCGCGATAGTCGACGAGGGGTCGACCGACGAAGCCGGCATGGCGGACGTGGCGGCGCTCGACGAGCCGGCGCTGCAGGCGCTGCTGAATCGGATGCGCGTCGCCGGCGAGGCCAACGCGCTCGCGGCGACGTCGACGGGCGACGACACCGATGTGTTCGACGACGACGCGGATCTGGACGAAGTGCTGGCGGAGCTGGATGGCCCCGCGCTGCGCCGGGTGCAACGGTCGCTGGCGGGGACGACGCTGTGATGATGGTGCGCGGCGCGATGTTGCTGGTCCGCGCGTGTCGCTGACGGCTCCGGCTGCCGCCGCGCCGCGGCCGCCGGCGGCAACGCCACCGCCGTCCGCGCCGTCCGCCGCCGTCGACAGCAAGAAGCCGGGGGAGCTGCGCAAGGAGGTGCTCGAACGCATGCGCGCGCTGCGCGCCTGGCGAATCGTCGAAGAGCTGAAGCTGGACGAAGCCGCGTCGGCGCGGCTGTTCCCCATCCTGGCCAAATACGACGAGCAAGAGATGGCGCTGGCGACCGAACGGCGCGACATCACGCGCGACCTGCAGACGTTGCTGGCCGCGCCGCACCCCGATGACGCGCGCATCACCGCCGCGGTCAACCGCATGCTCGCCAACCGCACCAAGCGCCACGCGTTCAAGGACGAACGCTTGCGCGAGCTGCGCAAGGTGCTGCCGCCGGTGCAGCAGGCCAAGCTGGTGTTGCTGCTGCCGCGCCTCGAACGCGAGTTCGCGATGTTCATCCAGGAAGTCGCCGGCGGCCACCGCGACGACCTGCCCTAGTCGTGACGCGCTAGAACGTGTAGCCGACGCCGCCGCCCAGGAAGAAGGCGTTGTAGAAGCCGCCTTCGATCTTGCCTTCCCAGCCGCGCACCTGCGGCAGGCGGAAGTCGATGCCGACCACGGCGTTGACGATGGGTAGCACGGGCGGCACGTTGGGGTCCGCGAAGCGGTGCGGGTTCGTCACGCTGTCGGGACCGGGCGTGAGCACCGACGCCGGCAGCTGGCACGACGCGTCCGTGCAGACGGCGCCCTGTGGGTGGCACTGGGTCAGATCGCCTGCGTTCGCCTCGGTGCAGCCGGCGTTGCTGGTGCGCAGGATCTGCCCTTGCACGATACCGAGGCCGATGCCGGCGCCGTAATGCATGCCGAACCATTCGTTGAACATCGTGTGCCAGATGAACGACAGGTCCACGCCCCACATCGCGAGCTTGTTGAACTGGACGTAGTCGGTGTCGAGCTCGGGCGGGTGATCCTTGCCCAGCCAGTTGCCGTCTCGCGGCGACATGTTCTGGTAGGTGAACGACGCGACGAAGTCGAAGTTCTGCTTGCGCCGGAAGAACTGGATGCCGGTTCCCCACGACGATAGCGGCACGTTCCGCTCGGTGAACAGGTTCAGCATCCACGCGGGCACCGTCACCCAGCGCATGACCAGCGCCATGCCATAAGACAGGTCGGCGGGGCGGGTCGCGCCCGCGTCATCGACCAGCTCGCCGGCGGTTGCCGCCATGGGGCGCGGAGCGCCACCAGACGGCTGCGGCGCGGCGCTCTCGGCGGGCGGCGGCATCGCCGCGGCGGGCGGCGGCATGGCGGCCGGCGGTGGCGCTGGCTGCGCCTCGCTCGGCTGCCCTTCGTCAGCGGCACGGGCGACGGAAATCGTGCCCGACAGAGCGATGAGGGAGGCACAAACGAGGCGCAACATGGGTTGTCTCCGGCGGCAGTTTGGAAGCAGGCAGGCGTTGGAGGCGCGCGATTATATGCACGTAGCCGTCGGCGCCCTCAAGTTGGCGTGGTTTTGCACCGAAGCCACGAACAGGAGGACCCCGTTCGGGTTCGGGTGGGAGCAGCGCGTCGTAGGAGTTACGTGGCAGCCTCGCAAGACACATCCGGTCAGTCGGTATCCGCGCGTTCGGTCGGGGACGACTACGGCCGCTATCGCCTGGTGGAGATGATCGGCAAAGGCGGGATGGCGGAGGTGTTTCGCGCCGTCGCGCAGGGGATGCAGGGGTTCGAACGCGTGTTCGTGATCAAACGGATTCGTCCCGACCGCTCCGACTCGCCCAAGTTCGTGCAGATGTTCTGCGAGGAGGCGCGGATCTCGGCGCTGCTGCACCACCCCAACATCGTCGAGGTCTACGACTTCGGTCAGATCGACGGCGCGTACTTCATGGCGATGGAGTACCTGCGCGGCAAGGATCTATCCACGGTGATGCGGGCGCTGCGTGGGCAGCGCGACGCGATGCCGCCGTCGCTGGCGGCGTTCATCGCGCGCGAGGTGGCGCGCGCGCTTCACCACGCGCACACCGCGGTGCAGCCCGACGGCGAGGCGGGCGGCATCGTTCACCGCGACGTGACGCCGTCGAACATCATGCTGCTGTGGACGGGCGGCGTGAAGATCCTCGACTTCGGCATCGCCCGGGCGGCAGCGATGGCGCGGCCCGACGACAGGAAGCTGAACAAGCTCGAAGGCAAGCTGGCGTACCTGTCGCCCGAGCAGGTGCGCGGCACCGACGTCGATCGGCGCTCGGACATCTTTTCGCTGGGCGTCGTGCTGTGGGAGATGATCGCGGGGCAGCGGCTGTTCGCCGGCGTCAGCGAGCTGGAGACCATGCGCAACGTGCTGACGCAGCCGATCGCCGAGCCGTCGCGGCGCCGAGACGGTGTGCCGGCCGCGCTGGACGCGATCGTCGCGCGCGCGCTGGCGCGCGATCCGGCGCGGCGATACGCCACCGCCGAGGCGATGGCGGACGACCTCGATCGCTTCCTGGTCGAAACCCCGAACGCCGATCGGTCGATGCCGCAGCTGCTCGAGCAGATGTTCGGCGAGGCGCCGCACGACGACGATGACCGGCGCGACGACACTTACCCTTCGAAGACTTATACGGCCAGCGGGTCCGTCGCGGGCGGCGTCGCGCCGTCGCGCGCGATCGAGCCTGCGGCGCCGCCGAGCGCGTCGGGACCGAGCGCGGCGCTGCTGATCTCGGTGATGGCCGCCGTGATCGCGGCGGCGACAGCGATCGCCGTGCTGTTCCGCGGCGGCTTCTAGCCGCCATCGAGCGCGTCAGTCGAGCTCGGCCAGGTCGGTCTCGACCAGCAGGTAGAGCGAGCGCAGGAACGTCAGCAGCTCCTCGCGGTCGCCGAACTGCGCCATCCAGTCGCGCAGCGTCCGGCTGCCGTCGAGCAGCGCGAGCACCTCGCGCGGCGTCGGCCCCAGGTGGAAGGCCTCCGGCTCGACGCGGCCGCGCCCGGTCGCGGTCGGACGATAGTCGAGCATCTCGGCGAAGCGCCGCTCGCACAGCTCGAACGGCAGGTTCAGCACGCTGGCGCCCAGGATCTCGAAGGTGTCGAGGCCGAGCGGGAAGTTCTCCTGCCGGTTGGTCGCGCCGCGATAGAACGCGAACGTCCCCTCGGTCCACATGAACACGTCGATGACGCGATCGCGGACCTGCTCCGACAGCAGCCGGAACACGTCCAGCGGGCGCAGCAGGCCCAGCGCCACCAGCGTGTCGCCCAGCTTGCCGTTGTAGTGAGGCAACATGCTGAGCGCCAGATCGAGGTCGCTCGGGCCCAGCACCTTGCGCCCGACCAGGTACTCGCCGAAGCGTTCGCTCGGGTTGCTGGAGCTGACCGATTCCGGGGCGCCGCCCACCAGGAAGATCTCCTTCTGCACGTCTTCGAGGCCGAAGTGCAGCAGGCCGGTCTCGCCCGCCAGCGCCAGATCGCAGAACAGGCGCATGGGCGAGATGATGCTGACGTCACCGGCGCTGTCCGGTGGGCGCTTGGGTGCCGCCGACACGAAACGGCCGACGTCGCTGTGCGTGGTCGCGCGGCCGGCGATGTTGGGGCGCACCGTCGGCGTGTGCATCGACCCGTCGCCCGGGCCTGACACCGGCGTGAATCCCCGCACCGAGGATCGTTCGGCGCTGTCATCGTCGGGCCAGCCGCCGGTCGGCGGCGCGGTCTGCGCCGTGGGCGCGTCCGAGACGACGTCCCTCACCAGCGTCGTGGTCGCCCGAAACGTGGCCGGTCGCCCCGCGGGCGGCCTGGTGGCTGGTGACGCGGCAGGCGCCGCCGGTGGACCCGCGGTCGCGCCCGCCGCCGCCGCTTCGCCCGGCTTGGCCACTTTCGCCGTCTCCATCCGGCGCGCTTCCTGGAGCATGCGCGCCGCGGCGTCGGCGTCGTCGCCGAACAGCCCTGCGGCGAAGGTGCGCAGGTCGCTGGCGCGCACCCGCTGCCCGGTCGCGAACAGGTAATCCGCCAGCTCGTCGCGAAACGCCGCGGCGGAGGGGAAACGTTCGTCAGGATTTTTCCTGAGCGCGTGGCGGACGATCTTGTCCAGCGCGGGCGGCAGATCGGCGCCGTACTTGTCCAGGCGCTCCAGCTTCACGTCGCGGACCTTGAGCAACACGTCCAGGTCCGCCGGCGCGGAGAACAGCCGACGCCCGGTCAGCAGCTCCGCGAACAACACGCCCACCGCGAACAGATCGCTGCGCGCGTCGATGGGGCGGCCGACGACCTGCTCCGGGGACATGTAGCCGTATTTCCCCTTCAGCGTCCCGGCCTGCGTCTTCGATTCGCGGCGCTGCGCGTGCGCGATGCCGAAGTCGCCCAGCTTCACGTCGCCGCGCTTCGACATGAAGATGTTCGACGGCGAGATGTCCCGGTGGACGATCTGCATCGGCTTGCCTTCCATGTCGCGGGCGTTGTGCGCGTAGTCCAGCGCTTCCAGAACCTCGCTGATGATGAACACGGACAGCGCGCGCGGGATGTGCACCCGCTTCTGCGCGGCGACGCGCAGCAGGCCCAGCGCGTCGAAGCCGTCGATGAATTCGAGCGCGGTGAAGAACTGGCCGGCCACCGCGCCGAAGTCGAGCACCTGGACGATCTTCGGGTGGGTCAGCTGCGCGGTCAGCTTGGCTTCGTCGATGAACATCGACACGAAGTTCGGATCGGCGGCCAGGTGGGGCAGGATCCGTTTGACGACCAGGATCTTCTCGAAGCCGTGCGACGACGAGATCTTGGCGCGGAACACCTCCGCCATGCCGCCGACGGCCAGACGCTCAAGCAGCGTGTAGCGGCCGAATGCCGAAGGCGTGGGCGCGGTCGGCTCCCCCTCCGTCGCCATGAATACGATTCACTATATCAGGACGCCGACCTGGCCCGATCGCTTGGGAACCCTTTGAGGGTTTCCAACCATGTCGTCAGCGGCGTTTGCCGAGCGCCTTGCGAAGCTGGAGCGGCTCGGCCGTTTCACCCGCGAGCTCGAGCGTCCGATACGCGGCGCGGCGGGCGCGCGCCTGGCTCTCTTCGGTCGTGGCGACCGCGATCAACATGCGCTTCCCCAGCTCGTAGTAGCGGCGCTCCTCGCTCAGCATGTCGACGCCCAGCAGCTGCGTGCTCTCGTCGTCGCCTTTCTGCTGGCTCAGGGCGGCGAGCGCGCCGAGCCGCGCCATCGACAGCGCCTTGCCCGTCACATATCCGGCGGAGGAACGCTCTTCGGGCGTCTGCAGCGAACGAAGGAAGGCGAACAGCTTCGAATAGCCACCGGCGCGCGGGTCGTAGCCGGCCACGCCCAGGGCTTCCAGCCGCGACAGCACGCGCCGGCACTGGCGGGCGCTGTCGCCACACTGCTCCGCCAGCGATAGCTTCATCTCCAGGTCGTCGCAGTCGCTGATCCACAGCGCCGCTACCTCGGCCAGCTCGATGGTCGCCTTCACGGCGTAGCGCAGCGCGTCGGCTGACATCGACCCCGTCTTTGCCCAGCGCGGCCGACAGGGCGTCGACCACACGCTGGATGGAGGGCTGGTTCTTTGCGTCCAGCTCGCTGACGAAGGTTTCGGCTGCGACCATTGTGCTTTGGGGGGAGGTTACTCGGTCGGGAAAAATTGTATGCTAGAGCATAAAGAAATTACGCGGTGTTGCCGATGCCAACTCGAGACCCTGCCACAGGTCGCTTGCTATAGCTAGCTGGCCCGCGTGCCGAGTCTGAATAGGGCCCAGTTTTGCAGCACACCCTTCCGATCCGCGCTTTCGTTCTGCTTTCAGCCGTTACGGGCTGCGGCGGCGAGGCGTGGGATGATCCCGGATCTGGGAGCGCCGCTGGCGACGTGAGCAGCGGCAGCGGCAGCGGATCGCTCGGCGGTGGCACGACGTCGCTTCACGACGATCTGGTCACCCCTGTACCGGTCGCGGGCGATGACACGGTGACCGTCCAGCGCGCGCTGACCGGCGGCGGCGACGAGCCGAAGGTGTTCTACCTGCGTTACGCGGACGGGACCGAGCAGCACACGGCCAACTACGACGCGTGCACCGGCAAGGTGCCGAAGTTCGAGTGCACGTTCGCGCCGACGTTGCTGGAATGCCAGCGTCAGATCCAGGCGTACCTGGACGACTGGTACGCCGACTTCAACATCATCTTCACGCTGACGCGGCCGACGAGCGGCAAGTACTACACCGAGGTCGTGTCATCGGGCGGCGGCGGCTGGTGCAAGGCCGATGACAAGGTAGCCGGCGTGGCGCCGTTCCTGTGCAAGGACCTGGCGGGCGGCGTCGCCTACACGTTCCAGGGCGGCCGCAACGCGCGCGAGACCGCGATCATCATCGCGCAGGAGCAGGCGCACCTGCTCGGCTTGCAGCACACGACCAACCCGAACGACATCATGTTCCCGACGATCAGCGCCAGCACCACAGGCTTTCCCGACGACAACGCGCAGGTGACGCGGCGATCGCTGCGACACCGACAAGCAGAACTCGTACAGGATGATGAAGAAGGCGCTCGGCGACTGGCCGGGCGGTCCCAAGCCGTCGCCGTTCGGGTGCGTGGACGACACGCAGGAGCCGAGCGTGCAGTTCGTGACGCCGAAGCCGGGCGGCGAGATGGGGCACAACTTCTCCGTGAAGGTGGACGTGCGCGATGACTGCGACGTCGACAAGGTCGAGATCACGGTGGCGCCGCAGGGGCTGTCGGCGGTGTCCTCGGCGCCGCCCTACGAGTGGGAGCTGACCGGCATCAGCGGGCCGCAGACGATCACGGTGACCGCCACCGATCGCAGCGGACGTGTCGGCCGCGCCACCCTGGCCGTCACCGCGCCCGAGACGCGCGGCGACCTCGGACCGGGCGTCGAGGAGAGCGCCGGCTGCAACGTGGCGTCGAGCGGCTTCGGCGCGGCGGGCCTGGTTCCGTCGCTGGTGATGCTGCTGCTGTTCTCCAACCACAACCGGCGTAGCCGCTACCGCCGCGTCCCGGGCGCGTTGACGCGGCGCTAGCCGCCGACGCCTACGTGTGACCCAGCCGGCGGCGCAGGAACCACTCCAGCGTCAGCAGGCCGATGCCGAGCATCAGCAGCAACGGCGTCGACCAGATCTCGATCGACTGCTGGCGGCCGATGCGGACCTCGCGCGACGGGCGGATGGCGACGCTGGCGAGCGTCTCCGTGGCGTAGTTGCCGCCCGACACCTGCGCGATCTCGCGTAGTACCTTGTCGCGCGACGCCACGTCATCGAGCTCGGGGCCGCCGGCCCTGACGACGAACGTCTCCTCCTGCGTGACGGAGCGGCCGTCGACGTTGGCGCGCCCCGACAGCCGGTACGCGCCCGGCGGCAGCGTGCCGACGTCGACGTGCGCCTCGCCGTCGGCGTCCGTGGTCGCGCGCAGCGCCTGCGTCGCCTTGCCGTCTTTGGCGTCCTTACCGTCTTTCCCCTGCTGGCTGTCCTTGACCGGCGCCGCGTCGGTCCGGTTGACGGCCAGCGACACCTCGACGCCCGGCGCCGGCGAATAGTCGGCGTGCATCGCGCGCACGCGCACCGCGATCGGCTGGTTGCGCCGGTATTCCAGCCGGTCCAGCTCCAGGCGCAGCAGGCTCAGCGCCGGATCGCGCACCAGCCAGCGGATGCCGTTCTCCCAGAAGCGCTGGAAGGCGCGGCCGTCGTCGCCTTCGCCCGCCGACATGAAGCCCCAGTGCCAGCCGCTGTCGGTCAGCAGCGCCAGCGACCGTCCCTTGCCCGCGTCGCCGGCGACCAGCACGGGCGCCGGCTTGCCGTCCTGGCCCTTCAGCGTCGGGTGCGTGAGCAGCGTGGCCGAACCGGCGCGGGCGCGCGGCACGCGGTTGATGCCTTCGAGCGCCGGTAGCCGCAGCCAGCGCTGCTCGTTTTCGCGCGGGTCGAGCAGCAGCGACGTCACCGGGTGCGTGCGCCCCTCGGGCGTCAGCTTGGGACGGAACGTGTCCGTCGTGATCGACGGGTCGGCGGCGCCCGCCATCGCCGGCGCGTTCATCGGCAGCTCCACCGGCAACACGTCGCGCAGCGCGGTCGCGCCGTAGCCGCCGCTGGCGAACGACAGGTCGCCGCCGATCATCGCCAGCGCGCCGCCGCCCTCGACGTAGTCGCGCACGCCGGGCAGAAACGGCTCGACGCCGTAGGGCGCGAAGTTGAAGTTCTGGAAGATCACCAGGTCGAACGAGCGCAGCTGCTCCTCGAAGATCTCGTAGGTCGGGAACGGGATCAGCGACAGGTCGTTGCGGTTCCACGGCTGCTCGTCGCTCTCGGTGCGCAAGATGAAGAACGACACCAGGTCGACGTTCGGATCGCGGCGCAACATCGCGCGCAGAAAACGTTCGTCCCACGACGGCCTGCCCGACAGGTGCAGCACGCGCACGCGATCGCGGATCACCTTCAGCGTGAACGTCTGCTCGTTGTTGCTCGCCAGCGCCTCGCCGCCCAGCACCGGCGTGCGATATACGAAAAACGAAGTTGCCCGGGTGGTCAGGCAGCCAGTCGAACGCGATCTTCTCCTCCGAGTGATCGCCGCGCAGCACGACGCCGCGGCTGGCCACCGGGCGCCCGTCGCGCTCCAGCGTCACCTCGACCTGGCGGTCGCGCGAGCCCGGTCTGCCGGATGACGGCTTCGATGTTCGCCGGCGTGCGCACGAACGCGAACTGATCGGCCAGCACCGCCGCCACCGACAGATCGCGCAGCGACTTCTCGCCGATGCCGACGGTGTGAACGGGCGCGCCCAGCGCCTCCAGCGTCGTCCGCGTCATCGTGTCGATCGGACCTTCGCCGATGCGCCCGGTGTCGACGCCGTCGGAGACGACGATCACCGCGCCCAGATCGCGCCCGGCGTAGCGCGCGCGCACGTCGGCCAGGGCCTCGCCGATGCGGGTGGCGTCGGCGGCCGGCGGCTCGCGCAGCGACGCGACGGTGGCGGGCGAGACGTTTTCGCCGAACGTGTAGATGTCGACGTCGTGCCCCGCCTGCTGCCACGCCGCCAGGCGCGGCGCCGCGTCTTCGATCAGCTTGGCGGCGCGCTCGGCGCGCGACGGCCCGCCGTCGGGCGGACGCACCTCCATCGATCGCGAGCCGTCGACCAGCAGCGCGACGCGATTGGGCAGGCGCGTGACCTGGCGCAGCTCGATCGTCGGCTGCAGCGCCGTGAGCAGACACGCCAGTATGCCGGCGGTGCGCAGCAGCAGCAGCAGCCACCCCGGCAGACGCCGCTCCTCGGCCAGCGACAGCGCCGACAACAGCACGGCCAGCACCGCCGCCGCGATCAACAGCCCGACGGCGACGCGCCCCAGGTGCGTCGTGGCGCCGAGCGCGATGCGCCAGTCGTTGAAGCCGGCGGGGATGTGAAACAGGGCGCTCACCGCGGCAACCGCCGCGTGCGCAGGATGTAGTCGATGTGCGCCTGCTCGGTCTTGTAGTCGAGGCAGAGGGCGTACATCACCAGGTTGATCCCCAGCCGGAACGCCTCCTCGCGCTGGTCGTCGCCGCCCGGGATGACCTCGTGCTCCCAGCGGCCGAAGCCGTCACGCGCCAGCGCGCCGCCCAGATCGTTCTGCGTGTAGACGACCGCCAGCCGGCGGTCGCGCTCGACACCTTCCAGATGGGGGGCGGCGACGATCCGTCCCGGCGCGCCGCGCAGCACGTAGAACGACTTCCACAACACGTGCGCGTCCGGGATGCGGATGGGCAGCTCGCCCGGCAGCGTCTGCGCCAGCAGCCGGCGCACCGATTCGTCGAAGCCGCCGCCCGCCCGTCCCTCGGCGGAATCGATGAGCAGGAAGCCGCCGTACGTGATGTGGCGGCGCAGGCGCGCGACGTCCGCCTCGGGCGGCAGCGGGAACCGCCGGTCGCCCGACAGCACCAGGAACGGGTGCCGGAACAGGTTGGGGTCGCTCAGGCGAACCTCGACCGGATCGGACGCGGTCACGACGCTGGTGCGGCGGACGATCTCCCACGCCAGGCGGCGGAGCGCCGTCGGTCGCGGGTCGGGCAGCCCCGGGATCGCGAGGCGCGCGAAGCGAAACAGCGAGCGGTCGCCGATGGCCAGCGCCCGGCGCGCGCGGGCGAGCAGCAGCGCGGCCGGCGTCACCGCGGCGGCGGCGATCAGCCCGCGTCGTGACACCTCACGTCGCGTCGGCATGGCCCCGTTCCCCCTTCGCCTGGCGCGCGGTTTCAACTAAACTGGCGCTCGGATGCGTCCGGCCTTGCTCGCGATCGTGGTGCTGGCGTCGTGGTTCGCATCCGCGCCCGCCGCGCGCGGCGCCGACGACGAGCCGTCGCCACCCGTCGCCGCACAGCCCGACGGCGCGCCCGCCGACGGGGCGCCCGCCGACGCGCTCCCCGCCGCCGTGCCCCGCGCCGCCGCGCCGCCGCCTGCCGCCACCGCGGTCCCGGTCGCTCCCGGCCAGCCGACGCTGGCGTCGCAGCCGCCCAAGCGCTTCGCCAAGCTCCGCCAGGCGTCGCTGCTGCACAAGTACCAGCTCGGCATCGCGTTGCTCCCCGGCGCCGGTTTCCGTGGCATCGCGCCGTACGAGGACGGGATCAACTGCGGCGAGCAGGCCAAGCGCGTGTGCACGGGCAAGTTGCCGTTCTTCATCGACGTGCAGCCGTCGTTCGGGTTCGCCGAGCACTGGGACGTCCTCGTCGACCTGCGCTTCGGCATCGAAAGCGACTTCACCCGCTCGCGCCAGTTCGCGATCGCGCCGGGTGTCCGCTACTGGGTCGACCCCGAGCTGCCGTTCAAGTTCTTCGCGACCATCCAGGGGGTGTTCGACGCGACCGCACAGGGCGATCCGCGGCTCGAGAACAACGACTTCGGCGTCCGCAACTCGAACGGCCTCATGTTCGATGTCATGAGCAACCTGGGGATCTACGTACAGTTCGGTGAGACCCTGGCGTTCAGGCGATGGCTTCGCTTCGAGATCGATGGCGGAGTGGGCGTGCAAGCTCGTATTCCGTGACGTGCAAGCGCGAAACAGTAATCTAACCTTACCACTCGTATGATCCACGTCGCCCGATTGGGCCAGGAGGATGTTGGCGCCGCAGCAGGCATCCTGTTCGATGCCTTCGGCGCGGCGTATCGCCGCCGCGGCCACGCCCCGCCGTTCCCGACGCGCGAGAGCGCCGCGTGGCTTTGCCGCGCCTACCTGGATCTGGATCCCGACGGCTGCGCGCTGGCGCGGTCGTCATCGGAGGTCGTCGGCGTCGGCTTCGCGCACCCGCGCGGCGCGGTCACCAGCATCGGCCCGCTGGCGGCGCGTCCAGGCGCACCGGCCGGCGTCGCGCGCGCCCTGATGAGCGAGCTCGACGCCGTCGCCGCCGGCTCGGCCAGCGTTCGTCTGTTCCAGGACGGCTTCAACCCCGACTCGTTCGGGCTCTACACGCGGCTCGGCTACGCGGTCGTCGACGTCGCGCCCTACCTGCTCGCCGAGAAGCTGGAGCCGCCGATCGCGCCGCCGTCGGGCGTGCGATCGCTGACCGCGGCCGATCTGCCCATGCTGGAACGTTACGACGCCGCGCGCACGGGCGCGGATCGTCGCCGCGACCTGGCGTTGCTGGCGGCCAGCGGCGGCGGGTTCGTCGCGGGCGACAGCCGCGACGGGCATCGCGGGCTATCTGTTCTTTCGTGCGCTGCCTGCGCGCGTCGTCATCGGCCCGGCGATCGCCGAATCGGCCGACGTGCTGGCGGCGCTGGTCGACGGCGTTGCGGCCGCGCTGCCCGGGCGGGGCGCGGTGATCCGCGCCTCGGCGGCGGCGCCGATCGTGTTGCGGCGCGCGTTCGACCGCGGCTTTCGCGTCGACCACCTGGGGAACCTGATGGTGCGGGGGCCTTACACCCCGCCTCCGGCCCAGCTCTACGCGCTGTTCCCAGAAAGCCTGTGACGAACGCCGCGCCCACGCGCGCGGTCGCGCTGTCATGGCGCGAACGCCATGGTATGTTGACTGCGCCTTTTTGCGGTCGGTAGGGCCGCAAGGGCAGGTCGCCAATGGACGTTCGCTGCGATCGGTGCCAGACCGAATACGAGCTCGACGACGCTAGCGTCGCCGAGCGCGGCGCCTCCGTGCAGTGCACGACGTGCGGCCACACGTTCATCGTGTCGCGCAAGGCGAGTGCCACGCCCACGCCGACGCCGGGGCTGGCCGCGGACGCGTCGGGGCCGTCGTGGCTGCTGACCACCGAGGAGGGGAAGACCCACCGCTTCCGCGACCCGACCACGCTGCAGAAGTGGATCGTCGAGCGCCGCGTCGGACGTGACGACCGCGTGACGCCGCCCGCCGGTGGCCCGCGCCGGCTCGGCGACATGGATGAGCTACGTCCGTTCTTCGAGCTGGTCGATCAGGCGGATCGCGTGTCCGCGTCCGCGTCGGCTTCGCGGCTGGCGCGCCCGACGCAGCCCGAGACGCCGCATGCGGATGAACAAGATGCCGGTGCGCGGCTACGCGTCGCCCGACGAAGACGACGACGACGTGATGACCGGCCGGCGATCGCGCGGCGGCGCCCAGCGCGGGCGTCGCGAGCCGGCTCGACTCTGACATCTCCGGCCTCGCGACGATGGGCATCGACGACAGCATCGACGTCGTGCTGCCCCAGCGCCGCACCGGCCGCAAGATCGCGGTCGTGCTGGTCATCGGTGGGCTCGCCGCTGGCGCGGCGTACATGGGCGCCGGTGGCGGCGGCGTTCGTCTGTCGCAGCTCCTGGGCAGCGCGCCCGGCACCCGTGATCGCGCCTCCGGCACCGGCCGCTCCGTCCGCGTCCGCCGCGCCGCCGCCGGCCCCCGCGGCGTCACCAACTCCGGCGCCGCGCCGCCGCCGCCGCCGCCCGCGGCGACTCCGCCCGCCGGCTGCGGCTCCCGCAGCCGGCGCGCTGCGGCGCCGCCCGACGAACCACCGCCCGAGCCGATGCCGCCCGCCCGCCCGCCCGCTCGCGCGGCGGCGGAGGCGCCGGTCCGCGGCCGCAGCTACGAGCAGCTCGTCGCCGAGGCGGATCGCGCGCTGGAAAACGGCAACACCGGCAAGGCGGAGAAGGCGGTCGCCGAGGCGTTGCGGCTGCAACCGAGCGGCGTCGCGGCCGTGACCAGCTCGGGCTTCGTCATGCTCGACAAGCAGAAGCCGCTGGCGGCGATCGGTCAGTTCAAGCGCGCGCTGAACCTGGCGCCCAACTATCCGCAGGCGCTGTTCGGGCTGGGCGAGGCGTACCGCTCCGCGGGCGATACGGCCCAGGCGGTCGACGCTTACAAGAAGTACCTCGCCGCCGCGCCCGGCAGCCCCGACGCGCCGGCCGCGCGCCGGCAGATTCGCGATCTCGAGAGCCAGCCGCCACGTCCCAACCACGCGGCGAGCTCGCCGGTCCCGCAGCCGCCCCCCGCGCCCCCGGCACCCGCTCCTGGGCCGTAGCTAGTAGCTAACCGGCAGCCGGTTGCGACGCTTCGACCAGGTCGGCCAGCGTATCCACGATCTCGACGATCGACTGCACGGGCGCGCTTCCGTCGACGGTGCCGTTGAACGCGGGCGGGACGTCGGCGCTGGGATGTGACAGCTGGTAGCGCGCCGCGCTGCCGTGCCAGATCGTGAGCACGCCGTCGCCCTGCTGGCGCTCCAGCCGACGCCGCATCTCCGCGTCGCCCAGCGGCGCCGCGCCGTGGACGCTGAACTTCTGATCGAACGCGGTGTCGCCGGTCTTGACGCGCGGAAGCTTGAGCCGCGCCTCCGGGCTGCGTTCCAGCCAGCGCCGGTGGCGTTCGATGCTGGCGTCTGGCGACGCGTGCCCGGCGCTGCCGAAGCTCGCGTCCAGCTCGACCGGGGTTCCGCGCTTGCGCAGCAGCCTGATCGTCACCGGCTGACCGCGCCGGTGGGTGCGGATGCGGCTGACCTCGAGCTCGCCCTCCGCGACCACGACCGCTTCCGGCCGCACCTCGTCGGGGCCGGTGCCGTCACCGACGCCAGCCGCCAGGCGGCCGACGAACGCGCGCCACTCCGGCAGGCCGACGCGCGTGATGTTGCGCTGGCCGTAGGGCAGCGCGCGGTGTTCACCGACCGCCAGCGCCACCAGCCCGAGCAGCGACAGCGACAGCTCCACGGGCGACGCTTGCTCGTAGCCACCCAGCGCCAGCAGCACCATGCCGTAGCCGGCCAGCCGCATGCCCCCCTTGTCCGAGATCAGCTCCGTCGTCGCGTACGCCCAGCCCGCGAACGCCAGCACGTGCGCGAGGCCGTGGATCGACAGCAGCGGCGGCAGCTCGATGCGCAGCCCGTAGAGCGCGCTCGCCTGCATCAGATCGAAGCGCGCGATCAGCGCGACGATGAACGCCGCGGTCGCCGCCAGCGTGACGGCGGCGGGCAGCCGCCAGCGCCGCTCGCGCGACGGGCGCGGCGGCAGCAGGAACGGCGCCGTGATGCCGCCGATCAGCATCGCGAGCGCGCCCGCCGCGGCCAGCGCGACGCCACCCTCGCCGGGGCGGGGATCGCGCATCCCCATGCTGGCGCCGACGACGCCGAACGCGCGCAGCGCGCCGGGCAGCGCGAACAGCGTGACGCCAATCTTCACGCGCAGCTCCGCCTTCGTCAGCCAGAACGCGACCGCGGTCAGCGCGGCGAGGAACGCGAAGCAGATCTCCAGGTACAGGAAGAAGCGCTGGGGAACGTGGCCGCGCACGATCGCCTGTCCCGGACAGCGCCGCGAAGAACAGCGCGATGACGATGACGGAGAAGCGAACCGCGCGCGGGTAGAGCTCGCCGCGGCGAAACAGACCGAAGAACCCCGCCGCCATCACGGCCAGCGCCAGGATGGCCGTCAGCTGGAACAGGTACGGGCCCACCTCGCTGACGAAGTGCGTGGTCTGCGAACCACCGGTCGCCAGGGTCGGGCGTGGGAAGAACAACCGGCCCGCCAGCCGGTTGACGAAGAACTCCAGAACCGCGACGGCGACCAGGAGCGCCGTCAGATTCCCGGAGCGGGCGCGCCGCATCGCGGATTCCATCGAAGCGGCGGATTATACCTGCGGTTTCCGGCAGTTCACCTGCGGTCAAGCATCCCCGAGGTTCCGTCGATGAAATTCCCGTAAACCGGCACTAGATTGACAGGGTCAGGTGTTGATTGCAATGGGTGCGGGACCCGCGCGGGTCCTGGATTTAGAGGTAGGTTAACTCCCCACTGCTTTGTGCTAACATTCAGATTGGAATCTCGTGGTCAGCGTAACTGCCAGAAAGATTCGCAACCACAGCCGTGAGCGCGCTTCGCTCGGCGTGGGACGGACCTACGCGGGATACCTGATCAGCTACCCGAGCGTCGGTCGCGGCATGGTCATCTTTCGCGACCCGAACGGCCACCGCATGGTCACGACGCCGGTCAGGCGCGTGCTGGGCGACGCCGGCGGCGACCACATCTACGTCGAGACCGAAAATTCGGTCTACCTGCTGACCTTCCGGGCTGAGCCGCTGCGCGAGCTTCCGCACGCGCTCGCCGCCGTCACCGGCAGCCGCCGCAAGGGTGATAACAGCGGAACCCTGAGGGTCCGCGCCTCGCGGCCCGTGCGCGCACGCCCGCGCTTCAAGGATTCCGTGACGGAGGCCAGGGGGGCAGCTAAGCTCGGTCGCCACCGTGATTTCGCGAGCGCTCATTCTGGCCGCGGGCAAGGGGATCAGCATCGGGGATCCGGCGGTGCCGAACTGCCTGACCACCGTTGGCCGGTGCAACCTGCTCGAGCGGACGCTCGGGCTGCTGGAGAGCCTGGGCGTCGGGCGCATCGGCATCAGCGTCGGCTTCGAAGGCGCCGCCATTCGCCAGTTCGTCGCGTCCTCCGGGGCGCTGTCGATGGCGACGCGGCGTCGCGTCACGTTCTTCGAAAACGATCGCTGGCAGGGGCCCAACGGCCTGTCGGTGCTGGCCGCGCGTCCGTTCATCACCGAACGGACGCTGCTGGTGATGGCCGACCAGATCGCCGCGCCCGCGCTGGTGCGTGAGCTGGCGTCGCTGCCGCAGTCGGGCGACCGCAGCGTGCTGGCCATCGACCGCGATCTGTCGCGCGTGTTCGACATCGACGACGCGACCAAGGTGAAGCTGGCCGGCGATCGCGTCACCGACATCGGCAAGGGCCTGACCGCGTACGACGCCGTCAGCGCCGGGATGTTCGTCATGTCGCCGTCGCTGGTCGATGCGCTGGCGTCGCTGTCCGATCCGTCGCTGACCGAAGGCGTCGGCGGCGGCCGCCGCGCGGGGGCTGGTGGTCGCGCACGACGTCGGCACCAAGCTGTGGCAGGACGTCGACAGCCCCGAGATGAAGCTGCACGCCGACTGGTTGCTGCGCGTCTACGGCGACGACATGGCGAGCCCCGCGATGCAGGCGGCGCCGCCGTCGCCGGCGGCCGGGACGCTGGCGCTGATCGAGCGCCTGCTGGCCGAGAAGGACCAGCCCGGCTACGTGCTGTTCAGCCCGGGCCCGGTCATGACGTCGGCGCGCGTGAAGGCGTCGCTGGTTCACCACGACGTCTGCCACCGCGACGGCGACTATTCGGCCGTGGTGGGGCGGCTGCAGGACAAGCTGCGCCCGGCGTTCGGCGCGTCGCCCGCGCACGAGATGTTGCTGATCACCGGCTCCGGCACCGCGGCGATGGAGATGTCGATCGCGTCGGTGGTGCCGCCCGGGAAGAAGCTGCTGGTGATCGCGAACGGCGCGTTCGGCGATCGCATCGACGAGGTCGCGGCGCTGCACGGCATCCCGCGCGTGCTGCTGCGCTACCCGTGGGGTGAGCTGCCGGTGGCGCGCGACGTCGCGCGCGCGCTGGACGCCGACCCGGACATCGCGGCGGTCGCGATGATCCACCACGAGACGTCCGTCGGCCTGCTGAACCCCGTCGGCCAGGTCGGACGCCTGTGCCGGGCGCGCGGCGTCACGCTCATCGTCGACGCGGTGTCGGCGCTGGGCGCCGAGGACGTCGACGTCATGCGTGACGGCGTCGACATCTGCTACTCGTCGGCGAACAAGTGCCTGCATTCGGTGTCGGGCGTGTCGTTCCTGTGCGTCGCGCCCGAGGTGTGGCCGCGCATCGCCGGCATCAAGCCGCGCGTGTACTACCTGGACCTGGTTCGCCACCGGCAATACCTGCAGGAGCTGCGGCAGACGCCGTTCACGCCGGCGGTGTCGTCGTTCTTCGCGCTGGAGACCGCGCTGGACGAGCTCGCCGAGCAGGGCGGCGTGCCGGCGCGCCGCGAGCTGTACCGCCGCCGCAACGTGCGCATCCGGCGGCTGTTCACCGACCTCGGCTTCGAATCGTTCAGCAACACCGGTCGCGAATCGCAAACGATCTCGATGTTGCGGCTGCCGGACGGCCTGGCCGTCGATGCGTTCTACGACGGGATGAAGGCGCGCGGCTTCATCGTCTACCGCGCCAAGGGTGCGCTCGCCGATCGTCACATCCAGATCTCGAACATGGGTGAGCTGCCCGACGCGACCATCGACGCGTTCCTGGCGGCGGTGACCGCGGTCGTCGCAGACGCGCGGCGCGCGCCGGCGCCAGCGGCGCGTCCGGCGCTCAAGTCGGTCTGACGGTCGTGCGCGCGGCGCTGTTCCGCCGCCACGGCGGCCCCGAGGTCATGGAGGTCGGCGACGTCCCGGCGCCGGTGCCCGGACCGGGCGAGGTGCAGGTGCGCGTGACGGCCGCCGCGCTCAACCACATCGATCTGTGGTTGCGGCAGGGGTTGCCGGCGCTGCGCGTGGCGCTGCCGCACGTGCCGGGCGGCGACGTGTGCGGCGTCGTCGCGGCGCTCGGCCCCGGCGTCGCGGTGATGCCGGGCGCGGGCGAAGGCGATCGCGTGCTGCTCAACCCCGGGCTGTCGTGCGGCCGCTGCGTGGCGCTGCCTGTCGGGCCGCGACAACTTCTGCCCCGACTACCGCATGCTCGGCGAACAGACCTGGGGCGGCGAGGCCGAATACGTCGTGGTGCCGGCGGCCAACGTGGTGCCGGCGCCGCGCGACGGGTTGCCGCTGGACGACGCGCAGCTGGCGTCGATCCCGACCGTGTTCATGACCGCGTGGCAGATGCTGGTCGAGCGGGCGGCGATCCGTCAGGGCGAGACGGTGCTGGTGCTGGCCGCCGGCTCCGGCGTCGGCACGGCGGCCATCCAGATCGCGAAGCTGTGGGGCGCGCGCGTGATCGCGACGGCGTCGACCGCGGCCAAGCTGGCGGCGGCGCGCGCGCTGGGCGCCGACGACACCATCGACCACACGACCGCCGACATCGTGGCCGAGGTGAAACGGCTGACCGGACGGCGCGGCGCGGACATCGTCGTCGACCACGTCGGCACCGCGACCTTCGGCAAGTCGGTGCTGGCGGCGGCGCGCGGCGGGCGCATCGTGGTCTGCGGCGCGACCTCGGGCTACGAGCCGGTCCTGAACCTCCGCCACGTGTTCTGGCGCCAGCTGAGCGTCCTGGGCTCGACCATGGCCAGCAAGGGGCGCCTGCACGAGCTACTGGACCTCTTCCGGGCGGGCCGCCTCAAGCCTGTCGTGCACCAGGTTATGCCCCTGGCCGAGGTTGCCGCAGCGCACCAACTCCTCGAATCTCGCGCGGTTTTCGGGAAGCTCGTCTTGACGCCTTGAAAGCACACATGTAGAACCTAACCTGCACGTAAGGGTCAGGGTTCAACATGGAGATCTCCGCAGACAGCCTGACGCTGCTCAGGGTTGGTGAGCTGGCGAAACGGACCGGGAAGACGGTCCGAGCCATCCACCTCTACGAGGAGCTCGGCCTGCTGGCGCCCGCCGTCCGGTCGAAGGGCGGCTTCCGCCTGTACCCGGGCAAGGCGGTCAAGCGGATCGAGTGGGTCCAGAAGCTGCAGGACCTCGGGTTCTCGTTGACCGAGATCAAGGCGTTCCTCCGCGACTGGGAGGAGTCGGACGCGGCGCCCAAGGCGATGTCGCGCGTGCGCGAGATTTTCTCCGACAAGCTGCGCGAGACCAAGGAGACGATCTCGCGCATGGAACGGCTGGTCGGTGATCTGACCGAGACGCTCGCTTACATGGACAGCTGCCGTTCGTGCGAGCCCACGCACACCCAGGCGGAATGCGGCACCTGCGGCATCCACGGGCACGACGGACGCGCGCCGCTGCTGGTCGAAGGGATTACACGATGACGCTCAAGCTCCCCATCTACATGGACAACCACGCCACGACGCCGGTCGATCCGCGCGTCGTCGAGGCGATGCTGCCGTACTTCACGCAGGTGTTCGGCAACGCCGCCAGCCGGTCGCACAGCTTCGGCTGGAGCGCGGAGAAGGCGGTCGAGACGGCGCGCGATCAGGTCGGGGCGCTCATCGGCGCCTCCGGCAAGGAGATCGTCTGGACGTCGGGCGCGACCGAGTCGGACAACCTGGCGATCAAGGGCGCCGCCGAGTTCCTCAAGGACCGCGGCAACCACATCATCACCGCGCAGACCGAGCACAAGGCGGTGCTCGACACGTGCAAGCGCCTCGAGAAGGAAGGCTTCGAGGTGACGTATCTGCCGGTCGAGAAAGACGGCCGCGTCAGCCCCGAGGCCGTGCGCGCAGCCATGACCGACAAGACGACGGTGGTGTCGATCATGCTCGCCAACAACGAGATCGGGACCGTGAACCCGGTCAACGACATCGGCGCGATCGTCAAGGAACGCGGCGCGATGTTCCACATCGATGCGGTGCAGGGCGTGGGCAAGGTCGCGTTCGACGTCAACGCCGCCCGCGCCGACCTGGTGTCGCTGTCGGCGCACAAGATGTACGGGCCCAAGGGGGTCGGCGCGCTGTACGTCCGGCGCAAGCCGCGCGTGCGCATCACCGCGCAGATCGACGGCGGCGGCCACGAGCGCGGCATGCGTTCGGGGACGCTGAACGTGCCGGCGATCGTCGGCTTCGGCAAGGCGGCCGAGCTGGCGCGCACCGAGATGCCGGTCGAGGCGGCGCGCCTGCGCGCGCTGCGCGAGCGGCTGCGCGAGGGGATTCAGTCGCAGGTGCCGCACACGTTCGTCAATGGCTCGATGGAGCACCGGCTGCCGGGCAACCTGAACATCAGCTTCGCCTACGTCGAGGGCGAGGCGATGCTGATGGGCCTGAAGGACATCGCGGTGTCGTCGGGATCGGCGTGCACGTCGGCGTCGCTGGAGCCTTCGTACGTGTTGCGCGCCATCGGCGTCGAGGAAGAGATGGCGCACACGTCGATTCGCTTCGGGTTGGGCCGCTTCAACACCGATGAGGAGGTCGACTTCGTCGTGAAGGTGGTCGTCGACAAGGTAAAGCAGCTGCGCGAGATGTCTCCGCTCTACGAGATGGCGCAGCAGGGCATCGATCTCAAGAGCATCGTCTGGGCAGCGCACTGAGAAGGGACAGAAACAGTCATGGCGTATAGCGAAAAAGTCATCGAGCACTACGAGAACCCGCGCAACGTCGGGAGCTTCGACAAGGACGACCCGAGCGTGGGCACCGGCCTGGTCGGCGCGCCGGCGTGCGGCGACGTCATGAAGCTCCAGCTCAAGATCAACGAGCAGGGATTCATCGAAGACGCCAAGTTCAAGACGTTCGGCTGCGGATCGGCGATCGCGTCGTCGTCGCTCGCGACCGAATGGGTCAAGGGGATGAGCATCGATCAGGCGATGGCGATCAAGAACACGCAGATCGTCGAGGAGCTCAACCTGCCGCCCGTGAAGATCCACTGCTCGGTCCTGGCGGAAGACGCGATCAAGAGCGCGATCGCCGACTACAAGGCGAAGCGCCAGAAGCTACAGGGTCAGTAAAGGCATCCAAGAGGGTCGAAGGAGCGAACAGGGAAATGGCTGTCGCCGTATCAGAGAGAGCGGTCGCCGAGATCAAGAAGGCGGCTGGATCGCGCGCAACGGTGCCGAAAGGCCTGCGCGTGGGCATCCGCGGCGGCGGTTGCACGGGGTTTTCCTACCTGTTCGAATGGTCGGATCAGGAGCCGCGTCCGGAGGACAAGGTGCTGTCCTTCGAAGAGGGCAAGGTGCGTGTGTTCATCGATCCGAAGAGCCTCATCTACCTGGACGGCGCGACCCTGGAATACCAGACCACGATGATGGGCCGTGGCTTCAAGTTCACGAACCCGAATGCGAAAGGGACGTGCGGCTGCGGCGAGAGCGTCCAGTTCTGAGGTCCTGAGCCATGCTCTGTTGGTCGTGTCAGCGGGAAGCCGGATCGGGGGCGTTCTGCGTCGCGTGCGGTGCGCTGCAGCCCGCCAACGACGCGGCTGACGCATTCTCCGTGCTCGGGCTGCCGGCGCGCTACAGCATCGATCTGGGCGCGGCCGAGGCGGCGTACAAGGAGCAGTCGCGCCAGGTGCACCCCGATCGCTTCGCGACCGCCGATCCGCGCGCGCGCCGCGCGTCGCTGGCGCGCACCGTCCAGTTGAACCAGGCGTGGCTGACGATAAAAGATCCGCTGCGTCGGGCCGGCTACCTGCTGGAGCGCGCCGGCATGCTCATCGGCGGCGACGACAAGAAGTCGACCGTCGGCGGCGGTGACGACAAGCGCACGGCGGAGGTTTCGGCGCCGCCCGCGTTCTTGCTGGAGATCATCGAGCTGCACGAGGAGCTGCGCGCGGCGCGGCGCGCGGGCGATTCGGTCAAGGTCGCGTTCATGGCGGAGGAGATCCGCGGGCGCGCGGCGCAGTCGATGGCCGGCATCGCCGAGGCGCTGGACTCCGGCGAGCGCCCGAAGATGGAGAAGGCGGCGCGGTCGTTCATGGCGATGCGCTACTACCAGCGTTTCATGGAAGAGGCGCTGGCCGACGCGGGGGGCAGCCATGGCTCCTGACGTGCTGTTTCAGATCGGCGAGCCCGGCGAGACGCGCGTCAAGCACGCGTGCCGGACGAACGCCGTTGGCATCGACCTGGGGACGACCAACTCGCTGGTCGCGATCGTCGACGCGGGGAAGCCGGTCTGCCTGACCGCCGACGAAGGCGATGCGGAAGGTGCAATCGTCCCGTCGGTCGTTCACTACGCGGCGGGCGGCGATGTCGTCGTCGGCGCGGACGCGCGCGATCGGCTGGCGCCGGACCACCCACGCGACACGATCGCGTCGGTGAAGCGCTTCATGGGACGCGGCATGCGCGACGCCGAGGCTACGCGCCGCCTGACGCCGTACCGGTTCGCGCCCGCGGCGACGGCAGCCGACGAGGGCGTGGTGCGGTTCGCGGTCGCGGGCGGCCGCGCGGTCACGCCGATGGAGGTATCGGCGGAGATCTTGAAGGTGCTCAAACGGCGGGCCGAGGAGGCGCTGGGCGGGCCGCTGGCGGGGGCGGTGATCACCGTGCCCGCGTACTTCGACGACGGCCAGCGCCAGGCGACGCGCGACGCGGGCCGGCTGGCGGGGATCGAGGTGCTGCGGCTGCTCAACGAGCCGACGGCCGCGGCGCTGGCGTACGGCCTCGACAAGCAGGCCGAAGGGACGTTTGCGGTGTTCGACCTTGGCGGCGGCACGTTCGACATCTCGATCCTGAAGCTGGAGGACGGCGTGTTCGAGGTGAAGGCGACGGGCGGCGACTCGGCGCTGGGCGGCGACGATTTCGATCGCGCGATCGCGGAGTCGCTGATCGCCAAGATCGGGCGCACCGGTGACGTCGAGCCGCACTTCGTGCGCCGCATGCTGGACGCGGCGCGCGCGCTCAAGGAGAAGCTCACGGTCGACAGCGAAGCCTCGCTCGAGGTCACGCTGGCCGACGGCGAGGCGCCGTCGCGGTTCGCGCTGACGCGGGCCGAGATGGAGGCGCTGGTCGCGCCCGTGCTGGCGCGCTGCGCGGGGCCGGTCCGGCGCGCGATCGCCGACGCTGGCATCGAGCCGGGCACGCTGTCGGGCGTGATCCTGGTCGGCGGCGCGACGCGGATGCCGCTGGTGCGGCGCTTCGTCGCCGAGGCGTTCGGGCGCGAGCCGCTCGCCGACATCGATCCCGACCAGGTGGTCGCGATGGGCGCGGCGGTGCAGGCGGACATGCTCGCCGGCGGCGCGAGCCGCGACGACGTGCTGTTGCTGGACGTGGTGCCGCTGTCGCTGGGGCTGGAGACGATGGGCGGCGTCGCCGAGAAGCTGATTCATCGCAACACGACGGTGCCGTGCGGCGCGCGGCAGACGTTCACGACGTTCGCCGACAAGCAGACCGGCTTCGACCTGCACGTGGTGCAGGGCGAGCGCGAGCTGGTCGCCGAGTGCCGGTCGCTGGCGCGGTTCACGCTGACCGGCATCCCGCCCATGCCGGCGGGGATGGCGCGCCTGGAGGTCGAGTTCACCGTCGACGCGGACGGCATCCTGCGCGTGTCGGCGCACGAGGAGGTCACGGGCCGGCAGACGGCGATCGAGGTCAAGCCGAGCTACGGGCTGACCGACGCCGAGGTCGAGCGGATGATCCTCGATTCGTTCGCGAACGCCGAGCAGGACGTCGAGACGCGGCTGCTCGTCGAGCAGCGGGTCGAGGCAGACGGCATCGTCGCGGCGGCGCGCGGCGCGATGAGCGATTCACCAGAGTTGCTGACCGACGCCGATCGCGACGCCATCACGCGCGCCGTGGCGGACGTCGAGCTCGCGCGCGGCGGCGGCGATCGCCACGCCATCCGCGCCGCCATCGAGGAGCTGGACCACGCCTCGAAGGAGTTCGCGACGCGGCGGATGAACCGGGCGCTCGAGCAGGGTTTCCGCGGGCGCAGCGTCGACAAGGTCGACGCCGAGCTCGGCGCCGGGAAAGCCGGAGGGAGGTAGCCGTGCCCAAGGTGCGGTTCGAGCCCGACGGCATCGAGATTGATGTGCCGGTGGGGACGTCGATCCTCGAGGCGTCGCAGAAGGCGCACGCCCAGGTCGGCTCCGCGTGCGGCGGCGTGTGCGCCTGCTCGACGTGCCACGTCTACGTGAAGGCGGGCCTCGAGGATCTGTCGGACGCGTCCGACCGCGAAGAGGACATCCTCGACAAGGCGTTCGACGTGAAGTCGCACTCGCGCCTCGGCTGCCAGTCGAAGATCACGCGCGACACGACGATCGTCGTCGAGACCAGCCGCGAGAGCCGCCAGGCGTTCCTGGACGAGCACCCTGAGATACGGGCGGCACTGAAAGCAGCGAAGCTCGCCGACCGTTCCGACCCTGCACGCGACGGGCGGTAGCGGCCGTGCCGCGCCTGGACGCGCTGCTCGCCCGCAACCTCGGCTGGTCGCGAGCGGCCGCGCGCGAGGCGATCGAAGACGGACGCGTCACCATCGCCGGCGCGCCCGCGTCGGATCCGCGGCGGCAACTCGCGGCTGACGAGCTGCCGGTCGCCGCCGAGATCGACGACAGCGCGCACACGCTGGTCGACGTCGTCCGCCTGGTGCTCAACAAGCCGCTCGGCTGCGTGTCGGCGCTGACCGACGCGCGCCACCCGACGGCGTATGCGCTTGCTGCGCGGGGCGCCGCTGTGGAGCGAGCTGCGCTCGGTCGGCCGCCTCGACCTCGACACGTCGGGCCTGCTGCTGTGGACGACCGACGGCACCGAGATCCAGCGCCTCACGCACCCGAAGCGCGCCGTGCCGCGCACGTACCAGGCGTCGCTGGCGGGAGGGTTTCGGCCGGCGCCGGCGGAGTTCGTGCTCGACGACGGCTACCGCCCGCAGATCACGGCGCTGGCGGATCTGTCACGCGCCGACGCGCACCCGAGCCTCGACGTCCCACCCGACACGACGGCGCTGGCGACGATCACCATCACCGGCGGCGCGTACCACGAGGTGCGCCGCATCTTCGCCGCGCTCGGCAGCCACGTGCTGGGCCTTTGCCGCGTGGGCTACGGCGACGTCGCGCTGCCGAGCGACCTGGCGCCCGGCAGTTACCGCCTGCTCGATCGGATCGTGCCGCCGTGACGGTGTCGCTGCACGTCGTGCTGGTCGAGCCCGAGATCGCGTGGAACACGGGGAACGCGGGGCGGACGTGCCTGGCGGCGGGCGCGCAGCTGCACCTGGTCCAGCCGCTCGGCTTCTCGCTCGAGGACAAGGAGGTCCGCCGCGCCGGGCTCGACTACTGGCCGCGCGTGCAGCCGCGCGTCTGGCCCGACTGGCCGGCGCTCGCGGCCGCGCTGCCGTCGCTCGGCACGCCGTTCTTCTTCACGGCGCGCGCCGCGCGCGGCTATCACGATGTCGCGTACCCCGAGCGCAGCGTGCTGATCTTCGGCCGCGAGAGCGTTGGCCTGCCCGACGCGATCCTGGCGCCGCACGCCGCCGACACCGTGCGCATCCCGATGCTGGACCGCGAGCTGCGCTCGCTGAACCTGTCGACGTCGGTCGCGCTCGCCGCCTACGAAGTCCGTCGCCAGCGCGGCTGGGACGGCCGCGCCTAGGCGGCGGCGTCGAGGGCGTCGCGGTCGATCGACGGGCGGCGGACGTCCTTCGCCAGGCCCAGGCGCTCGAGCAGCAGGATCGTGTACCAGCCGGTGTCGATCTGCGCCGGCGTCCAGCCGAGCCGCGCCGAGCCGGGGCGGTCGTGGTGATTCTGGTGCCAGTTCTCGCCCGCGAAAAAATGCATCAGCGCCAGCCAGGCCACGTTCCTGGCGGTGCCCGCGGGGCGCACGTCCGGGCGCATGTGGCTGATGCTGTTGACGAAGCACTGCGCGTGCAGCGCCCACACCAGCCGGATCGGCCCCAGCCAGAAGAACGCCGCCAGCCCGAACGCCAGCCCGCCCAGCAGCGACAGCAGCACCAGCGGCACCTGGATGCGCGTCCACAAGCGCATGCCGGGCGTGTCGATGTCCTTGCAGTACTTGCGGATGGGCGCCGCGCCCGCCTGCCACAGCCAGCGCAGGTGCGACCACCAGAACCCGCCGACGCCGGGGCTGGAGATGTCTTCCGGCGTGTCCGACTTCGCGTGATGCAGGCGGTGGTACGCCGCCCACGACAGCGGCGAGCCCGAGCCGTTGAGCATGGCGAAGAACGTGAGCACGTTGCGCACCGCCGGATGCAGGCGCAGCGACTTGTGCGCGATGGCGCGGTGGTAGCAGACCGTCGTTCCCAGCCCGCCCAGGAAGTGCAGCGCCGCGGCGCCGAGCAGCACGCGCCAGCCCGGCAGCGGAAACAGGATCAGCCCGGCCACCGCGCCGACGTGAATCAGCACGAACCAGGCGAAGAACAGCTCGTCGCCGCGCGTCGGCCGCCACCACGGCTGCTTCCACGGCGAATGCTTCGCCATGTCCGCCGCGTCGAGTGCAGGTAAGCGCGCGGGACGGCACTATCCACTCGCCACCGCCGCATGCAACCCGGCGTCGCGTAGCAGGTTCTGGTCTTCCGACACGTCCGGGTTACCGGTGGTCAGCAGCTTCTCGCCGTAGAAGATCGAGTTCGCGCCCGCGATGAAGCACAACATCTGCGCCTCGCGCGACAGCGCCAGCCGCCCGGCGGACAGCCGCACGCGCGACGCCGGCATCAGGATGCGCGCGGTCGCGATCATCCGCACCAGCTCCAGGCTGTCGAGCGGCGGCCGGTCGGCGAGCGGCGTCCCGGCGACCGGCACCAGCGCGTTGACGGGCACGCTCTCCGGCTGCGGGTCCAGGTTCGCCAGCGTCATCAGCATGGCGCAGCGGTCGTCGAGCGATTCGCCCATGCCGATGATGCCGCCCGAGCAGACGGTGATGCCGGCGTTGCGCACGCGCGCGAGCGTGCGCAGGCGGTCGTCGTAGATGCGCGTCGAGATGATCGACCCGTAGAACGTCTCGGACGTGTCGAGGTTGTGGTTGTAGGCGGTCAGCCCCGCCTCGGCGAGCCGGCGCGCCTGGTCGTCGGTCAGCATGCCCAGCGTGCAGCACGCCTCCATGCCCATGCCGCGCACGCCGCGCACCATCTCCAGCACCTGGTCGAACGCCGGGCCGTCCTTCACCTCGCGCCAGGCGGCGCCCATGCAGAAGCGCGTGGCGCCCGCGTCCTTGGCGCGCGCCGCGGCGGCCAGCACCTCGGGCGGCTGCATCATCCGCTCGCGGTCCAGGCCGGTGTCGTAGTGCGACGACTGCGGGCAATACGCGCAGTCCTCCGGGCAGCCGCCGGTCTTCACCGACAGCAGCGAGCAGAGCTGCACCTCCGACGCCTGGTGGTGCTCGCGATGGACGAGCTGGGCTCGCAGGATGAGCTCCGGGATCGGCAGGTCGTGGATCGCGCGAACCTCAGCGACGGTGTACTGATGCCGTGACAAGGGGCATCTTTGTAGCACGTTTGGCGCGGAGCGCGGAATTAGGACCGACCGGCCCTGACTGGCGCCGACAGGCCTAATTGACGCGGCGGAGGACGATCAGCACGCGCACGGTCAGCCAGCGCGCGGGCTCGCGGTCCTTCGCGCTCGGCGGCGGCGGCTTGGCGCCTGGCTCCATGCGCGGCGGGGCGCCGGGATACCAGAGGCCGTCAGCATTCTGTCGCCCGCGCACGTAGGCTTCCGCCGTGCGCACGCCGGAGTTCTCCTTGCCGAGGCCGACCGCGGTCACGCAGTCCAGCGCATCCAGCACGTCGGTGTAGAAGCGCGGCTCGCCCAGCTGCTCCCAGAAGGTGGCCGCCTTGCGGTCCGGGTAGCGATCGGGCTGCAGGAAACGCGTCGCGAGCAGCTCCGCGGCGCGCCGCGCCTCGCGCGACGTGCGCCGCGTCGGCGAAGCCGCAAACGCGCGCAGCGCCATGCCCGTGACGAGGTGACTCGACGGGCGCGCGGCCGAATCGGTGCGCACGCCGCGCCACGCCCAGCCGCCGTCGGCCTGGCGGTTCGCGAGCAGGTGACGGAAACCCTTTTCGATGCGCGCGTCATCGTCGTATCCGGATGCGGCACAACGCCGCGAGCGCCCAGCCCTGAAAATGAATCGCGACCGTGCGCCCGCGCGATTCGGGCGTTTCGCCCAGCGCCAGATCGCCGATGCCGCCGTCGGCCGCCTGCGATGACAGCACGAGCTCGGCGGCGCTGGCGACGGCGGGATGGGTCTTGCCGAGACCGTAGTCGGCCATGCGCTCGAGCGCGCGCAGCGTCGCGACCGTGCGCGCGAAACGCGCCGGACCCAGCGTTTTTTCAGGTGGTTTTGCCGGGAACCGCCGGTCTTCTCCTGCTTGCGCAGGAACGATTTGACCTCCGCGTAGGAGACCACCTCATCCTGGCCGGGCGCCTCGTCGTCGTCGATCAGATCGCGGCGCACGCGCGCGACCAGCGCCGGGTCCGCCTTCGCGCAGCAAGATGGGTACCGGATCACGCCCGAGCCGCGCGCGCCAGCCCGACGGGAAACGCGGTGGGGTCCCGAGCGGGGGCGCCGGCGTCAGGCGGTTCATCACCCCGGAAGCGTATCGCAAAAAAGCGATCCGCGATGCGGATGCAAGAAAAAACTCGTCGAATCTCCGTCGGGACAGGGCCTCCACGAACCTGGGCGTTGCAAGCGGGCAACTTCCAAGTAACACTCTAGCGGGTCGCGGCCCCCCATTGGTTTCGGCGTAACTGAGTAAATGAGCTCCTCCGAACGACCATCGAAGCAACAGGCCTTTCTGGCGCTCCTGCGGGAAGGGTGGACTTCGCTGCACCTGGACGCACGGCGTGCTGGTGTAGTGGTTCCGGATTCGTTGCGGCGGCGAGCCGCACCTGGTCCTGCAATACGGGCACGATCTGCCGATCCCGATTCCCGACCTGGAGATCGACGATTACGGCGTGCGCGCGACGCTGTCGTTCTCGCGCACGGCGCACCGGACGGTCGTTCCGTGGTCCGCGGTCTACGTCGTCGCGTGCGATGACGGCCGCGGCATCCTGTACTCGGAAGACGTCCCGCAGGACGTCGCGGTGATAGCGGCGCGCTCGGCCAGCGACGCGCCGCCGCCGGACATCGGAGCCGAGGCCGAGGCCGACGGCGCGAGATCGAGGCGGAGGAGATGGCGGCGATGCCCGCGCCCCGCCCCAGCCTGCTCCGTTCGGTCCCCGCCGACGCGGCGCCCGACTACACGGCGCCGCTGGCCGCTGCTGCGCGCCGCCGCCGCCGCCCGCAGCTTCGCCTCGTGAAGTAGCGCGTCGGTTCGTCGCCCGACCGGCCGCGGTCGCGCCACGCTGCGCTACTCGCGGACGACCGCGTCGCCGAGGAACTTCGCCAGATCGTCGTGATGCGCGCGCGCGTCCTCGTAGCCGAGGCGCGCGACCTCGGCGGCGTAGAAGCCGTCGAACAGGATGTACGACAGCAGGTCGGCTTCGTCGGCGCCGCGCGCCGTCGCCAGCCGTCGCAGCAGCTGGATGCCCGCGCCGCCGCCCGACCCCTTGAACCGGCCGGTGCGCGCGATGTGCCCGGCGATCTCGCCCAGATCCTCGGACGGCCGGATCATGTATTCGCCGACGATGCGATAGGGCGCGCCGCGCATCGTGGTCACGACCTGATCGAAGCGCTCGCGGTGGTCGGGGCTGCCGGCCGCGCGGACGGCCTCGATGAGCGCGTTGAAGCGGCGCAGGCGATCGAGGTCGTAGTCGATGTGGTCCAGCAGGAAAGCGTCCAGGACCTTGCCGACCAGGAACGCCGCGCCCGGGAACGGCATCGATTCCTCCGGGACGTCGGCGGCGTTGGCGGGGGGCTTGTGGCGCAGGCCGATGACCAGCACCTTGTCGGCGCCCAGGCGCAGCGCAGGCGACAGCGGCGTGTTCTGGCGCAGGCCGCCGTCGCAGAAGAAGCGCTCGCCGACCGCGATGGCGGGGAACAGGATGGGCAGCGCCGCCGACGCCAGCGCGTGCTCGGCGCCCATCGTCACCATCTGGGCGCGCACGAACGGATCCTTGCTCCACTCCGGGATCTGGCCGCTGGCGTTCTGGACGAACACCACGCTCTTGCCCGAGCCGATGTCGGTCGCGGTGACGGACAGCGACTCCAGGTGCCCGGCGCGCATGTTCTCGCCGATGCGCTGCCAGGGGATCAGGCGGCGCACGATGCGTTCGAGCTGCTGCGTCTGCACGAGGCCGCCCAGGCGGCGATCGCCGTCCACTTCCTCGATGTGGCCGCTGCCCAGCAGCGTGGCCGGCGCGCGCATGAACTCCTTCACGCCGAAGGTGACCATCTCCTCGAGCACGAAGTTTTCCCAGCGGTCGACCAGCATGCGCCCCTGCCGGTCGGCCATGTCGGCCGTGGCGGCGTAGAAGCACGAGTGAATCGCGCCCACCGACGTGCCGCACATGATGTCGAACTGGACCTGCCCGCCCAGATCGCCGGCCAGGTCCTCGCGGATGTAGCGCATGACGCCCGCTTCGTAGGCGCCTCGGGCGCCGCCGCCCGATAGGACCAGGGCGACGCGGGGTCTGTCACCGCGTATTCGGGGCCGCGTCGGCGCGCTCATCCGATCCCTTCAGGGTAATGCCGTCTGCGGTTTTGCGCCAAGCGGCATTTCCAGCTGGTCCACCTGGCTTCGAGCCAAAACGTGCGCCGGCGCCAGAAACGGGGAGTCACACCTGATATCCTAGAGGGATGGGCGCCCCCTCGATCACGCTTTCGCCCGGCGGTGGATTTCTTCTCGAGCCGACCGGGTCCGTCACGATCTTCACGCCGGAGATGCTGTCCGACGAGCAGCGCATGATGCGCGATACCGCCGACGACTTCCTGATCCGCGAGGTATTGCCGCGGGTCGCGGACATCGAGGCCAAGAAGCCGGGCGTGATGCGCGGGCTGCTGGAGAAGGCCGGCGGCGTCGGCCTGCTCGGCCACGACGTGCCCGAGCAGTACGGCGGCCTCGGCGGCGACAAGACCAGCTCCAGCTTGATCACCGAGGCGGCCAGCCGTCAGGGCTCGTTTGCGGTCAGCTTCGGCGCGCACGTCGGCATCGGGACGATGCCCATCGTGCTGTTCGGGACGCCGGAGCAGCGGCAGAAGTACCTGCCCAGGCTCGCGACGGGCGAGCTGATCGCCGCGTATGCGCTGACCGAGCCGGGCTCGGGATCCGACGCGCTGGCGGCGAAGACCAAGGCGGTCAAGTCGGCCGACGGGACATCGTGGAAGCTGACCGGGTCGAAGCTCTACATCACCAACGCGGGCTTCGCCGATCTGTTCACGGTGTTCGCCAAGGTCGACGGCGAGCAGTTCACCGCGTTCCTGATCGAACGCGGCGCGCCCGGCCTGACCATTGGCCCCGAGGAGCACAAGCTCGGCATCCGCGGCAGCTCGACGTGCCCGCTGTTTCTCGAGGACTGCACCATCCCGATCGATTCGGTGCTGGGGGCGATCGGCCAGGGGCACAAGATCGCGTTCAACATCCTCAACATCGGCCGCTGGAAGCTGGGCGTCGGGTCGGTGGGCGGCGCGAAGTTCTGCCTGGAGCTGGGCGTGAAGTTCGCGAAGGAGCGCAAGCAGTTCGGCAAGCCGATCGCGGAGTTCGATCTCATCCGCAAGAAGATCGGCGACATCGCGACGCAGACGTTCGTCGCCGAATCGATGGTGTTCCGCACCGCCGGCCTGCTCGATGCGCGGTCGAAGGCGATCGATCCGGCGGACCCGCAGGTGCAGAAGAAGCAGATGGACGCGATCGAGGAGCACTCCATCGAGGCGTCGATCATCAAGGTGTTCGGCTCGGAGATGCTGCACGCGACGGCGGACGAGACGCTGCAGATCTTCGGCGGCGCCGGCTACATCGAGGACTACCCGATCGAACGCGTCAGCCGCGACGCGCGCATCAACCGGATCTTCGAGGGGACGAACGAGATCAACCGCCTGCTGGTGCCGGGGACGATGCTCAAGCGCGCGCATGATGGGGCGGCTGCCGCTGATGGCGTTCGTCGGCGAGGTGCAGCAGGAGCTGGGCGATCCGATGAAGATCGACCGCCGCATCCCGGACGGCCCGCTGGGGCGCGAGATCAAGAAGTGCGACTTCGCCAAGCGCGCGATCGCCTACGGCGCGTCGCTGGGCGTGCAGAAGTACATGCAGCAGATCTCCGAGAAGCAGGAGCTGCTGGGGGTGCTCGCCGACTGCCTCATCCAGACGTTCGGGATGGATTCGGCGATCGCGCGCACGCAGCAGCTGATCGCCGCCAAGGGTGAGGCCGGTGCCGAGATCCCGATCGCCATGACCCAGCTATTCGTCGCCAAGGCCTACGAGCAGGTGTTCGACTGGCTGCGCGAGATGATGATGTGGATGTCGCAGGAGGAGGAGTGGGGCCGCGAGGTGCGCGACGTCAACAACTACTACAACCTGGATCGCGTCAACACGTTCTCGCTGCGGCGCAAGATCGCGAAGCACGTCATCGAAGCCGGCAGCTACGCGCTGTAGCTACGGGATCCGCTTCCAGGACGGGCGGAACGCGGCCGAATACGTCGGCGGGCCGTCGGACAGGATGTAGTCGACGCGCCGGTTGCGGACCTCGTCGATGCTGTCGGCGGTCTTGACCGCCAGCGACGTCTCGCCGAACCCTTCGAACGCGATCGGCAGCTTGACGCCGCGCTTGCGAAACCAGCCGGCGATCGAGCGCGCGCGGTCCTGGGACAGCTTGAGGTTGCTCGACGGGCTGCCGACCGTGTCGGTGTGGCCGGCGATGTGCAGCGTGATGCCGGCGTGCGTGCTGCCGTGCGCCTTGTCCTTGGCCAGCACCTCTTGCAGCTTGGTGAACGCCGCCTCCAGCTTCGGCACCTCGGCCGCGTCGATGTCCGCCGAGCCGGTGCGGAAGTTGACGTCTTCGTGCGGGATGGGGACGAACCACGGGAACAGCTCGACGCCGACCCAGTTGTCGCGCGCGTCGTAGGCACGCACCGCGATCTTGCCGACGGGCGCGTCGCTGGACGGGTTCCACGTGACGATGAGCGGCGTCCCCGCGGCGCGTCCGGAGAAGTCGTGCTCCTCGTCGGCGAGCGAGCCGCCCGACTCGGAGAACACCTCGATCTTCACCTTGCCGGGAGGGTGCGACATCTTCACCTCCAGCCGGTGGGCCTTGAGGTCGACCTTGGTCTTGTCGACCTGGATCTTTAGCTGCTGGCCTCCCGCTGCTGCCGCGACCGACGTCAGCGCGAGCGCCGCCACCGCGAGACGCAAGCTCCCAGTCACGGCGCCATCCTAACCCGAAGCGTGGGAATCGGCGCGCGATCGTCGACTGGCCGGCGTTCAGCCATCACAATACGGATTCTCTGTGACCATGCCCCGGGCGGACACATCAGCGGCCGTAAGCTCTGCCGACGCCGACGCCGTCGCGGCGCGCTGGTGGAGCGCGCAACCGGACGGGCGCGTGTTGTGCACGTTGTGTCCGCGCTTCTGCCGCATGGCCGATGGGCAGGCCGGCTTCTGCTACATCCGGCAGAACCGCGGCGGCAAGCTGGTGCAGCTCGGTTACGGGCGGTCGACCGGGTTCGCCGTCGATCCGATCGAGAAGAAGCCGCTCAATCACTTCTTTCCGGGGACGCCGGTGTTGAGCTTCGGCACCGCGGGCTGCAACCTGGGCTGCAAGTTCTGCCAGAACTGGGACATCTCGAAGGCCAAGCTCGATGAACAAGGCCTGCGGCGGAACACGCCCGACGACGTCGTCGACCTGGCGGTCGCGCAGCGCGCGCCGTCGATCGCGTACACGTACAACGACCCGGTGATCTGGGCCGAATACGTCATCGACATCGCGCGCGCCGCGCGCCAGCGCGGCATCAACAACGTGCTGGTCACGGCAGGCTACGTCACCGACGAAGCGCGCCCCGAGCTGTACGCCGACGTGGACGCCGCCAACGTCGACCTCAAGGCGTTCAGCGAGGACTTCTATCGCAAGACCACCGCGTCGCACCTGGACGCCGTGCTGGAGACGCTCAAGTGGATCCGCCACAAGAGCAACACCTGGCTGGAGGTGACGACGCTGCTCATCCCCGGCCACAACGACAGCGACGACGAGCTGACGCGCCTGGCGGCGTGGTTCGTGGCCAACCTGGGCCCGGACGTGCCGCTGCACTTCACCGCCTTCCATCCCGACTTCAAGATGACCGACGTGCCCGCGACGCCGCCCGAGACGCTGCGGCGCGCCCGTGCCATCGCGCGCGCGGCCGGTCTGCGTTACGTATACGTCGGCAACGTGCACGACGAAGACGGCCAGACGACGTACTGCGCGCGCTGCGCGCGGCCGGTCATCGGCCGCGACTGGTACGCGATCACGCACTTCGCGCTGCAGGGTGGCGCGTGCGCGCATTGCGGCCACCCCGTGCCGGGGCGCTTCAGCGCAGAGCCTGTCCAGCTGCGATCCGGCTTCCGCCGGCTGCGCGTGAATCCTTCGTGACCTCCGACGCGAACGCAGCGAAGCGCCAGCGGCAGCCGCCGGGCATCTTCCTGCTGTTCGGCGTCGAGATGTGGGAGCGGTTCTCGTTCTACGGCATGAAGGCGTTCCTGGTGCTGTTCGCCGCCGATTCGGCGCGCGGCGGCCTCGGCTGGTCGGAGGCGTCGGCCAGCCGGCTGATGGGCGACGTACGGCTTCATGGCGTACGGGCTGCCGGTGCTGGGCGGCTTCGTCGCCGATCGTTTCCTGGGCACGCACCGCGCGCTGGTGATCGGCGCGTTCATCATCGCCGCGGGCCACTTCATGCTCGCGGTGCCGGCGATGCCGACCTTCTTCGTCGGGCTGGCGCTGGTCGCGATCGGCACCGGCTTCTTCAAGGTCGAACGCGTCGACGATGGTCGGACAGCTCTATCAGCAGGGCGACAGGCGCCGCGACGCCGGCTTCACCATCTTCTACATGGGCGTCAACGTCGGCGCGTTCCTCGGCCAGATCGTGTGCGGCTACCTGGCGAGAGCCCGCGCTGGGGTTGGCACTGGGGGTTCGGAGCGGCGGGCGTGGGCATGCTGCTCGGGCTCGCGATGTACCTGGCGCTGCGGCGCAAATATCTCGCGGGCATCGGCGAGGTGCCGAACCGCATCGCGGCCGCCGCCGACGAGCCGCCCGGCCGACGCCGCTGACGCGCGAGGAACGCGATCGGCTGATCGCGTTGCTGGTCGTGTTCGCGTTCACGATCGTGTTCTGGGCGGGGTTCGAGCAGACCGGCGACGTCGCTGAACTTCTTCGCCGAAGAACCGCACCGACCGGATGGTCGGGGGCTTCTCGATTCCGGCGTCCGTGGTTTCAATCGGTGAACCCGGTCGTCCTCGTGTCTTGCGGCGCCCGCTGTTCGCCGCGCTGTGGACGGCGCTGGCGCGTCGCAACCGCGAGCCGAGCACGCCGGCCAAGATGGCGGCTGGCGCTGGTGCTGATGGCGGCGGGATTCCTGTTCATGGTGTTCGCGGCCCGCGCCGGCAGCGGCGGCGCGCTGGTGAGCCCGTGGTGGCTGGTCGCCGCCTATTCGTTCCACACCTTCGGCGAGCTCTGCCTGTCGCCCATCGGCCTGTCGTTCGTCACCAAGCTGGCGCCGGTCGAAGATCGTCGCGCTGCTGATGGGCCTGTGGTTCCTGGCGACCGCGATCGCCGAATTCGTGGCCGGTCAGCTCGCCGCCGTGAAGGACTCGTTCAGCACGCCGGCGAATTTCTACTTGATGTGGGTCATCGTGCCCGTGATCGCCGCCGGTGTTCTGCTGGCGCTGACGCCGTGGCTGCGCCGGCGCATGCACGGGAGGGACGTTTGAGGTCGCTCGCGATCGCGTGCGCCCTGCTACTGTCGTCGGCCGTGGCCGACGCCGCCAAGCCGCCCGCACCCGCGCCCACGCGCAAGGCCGACGTCGTCGAACGCCTGCACGGCGTCGACGTGTCCGATCCGTATCGCTGGCTCGAGGATTCGGACGCGCCCGAGGTGCAGAGCTGGACCGACGCGCAGAACGCCGTCGACCCGTCGCGCGCTCGATCGCGTCCCCGGCCGCGCCGCGCTGGAGCAGCGGCTGTGGCAGCTCTACGAGATCGGTTCGATCGGTGTCCCCGTGTCGCGCGCGATCGCGCCCGGTCCGGCCGCCACGCGCCGCTACTTCTACACGCGCCGCGACGGCAAGCAGAACCAGCCCGTGCTGTACGTGCGCGACGGCGCCGGCGGCGCCGACAAGCCGCTGGTCGACGTCAACGCCGACCGCGCCGACGGCACGCGCGCGCTCGACTGGTGGTTCCCGTCTGACGACGGCGCGCTGGTCGCCTACGGCGTCTCCGACGACGGCAGCGAGGAGTCGGTGCTGCGCGTGCGCGACGTCGCGACCGGACGCGACCGCGGCGACGAGATCGCGCGCACGCGCGCCTGCTCGGTCGCCTGGACGCCCGACGGGCGCGGCTTCTACTACACGCGCTACCCGGCGGCGGGCGAGGTGCCGCCCGGCGAGGTGAAGTACCACCGCGCCGTCTACCACCACCGGCTGGGCGACGACCCCGCCAAGGATCGCAAGCTGTTCGGCGACGGCCGCGACATGACGGACTGGCCGGGCGTCGACCTGTCGCCCGACGGCCGCTGGCTGGCGATCACCGTCAGTCAGGGCTGGTCGAAGAGCGAGGTGTACCTGCATCGACACGCGCAAGCCCGGGTCGGCCGCCGTCGCCGTCGTCGCCGGCGAAGACGCCAAGTTCAACGTCGTCGAGGTGCTGGACGACCGCCTCATCGTGTTCACGACCAGCGGCGCGTCACGCGGACGGCTCTACGCCGTCGATCCGACGCGGACCGCGCGCGCGGCCTGGCGCGAGATCGTCGCGGAGAGCGCCGGACGTGTTGCAGCAGGTCGTGTATTTCCGCGGCGGGCTCGCGGCCGCCTACCTGCACGACGCCGCCTTGCGCCTGCGGCTGTTCACGATCGACGGCGCGCCGCGCGGCGAGATCGCCGCTGCCCGGGCTGGGCGCGCTCACGGCGCTGACCGGCGCGCGCGACATCGCCGAGATCTGCTACGGCTTCACGTCGTTCTTCGTGCCGACGGAGGTGTTCCGCGTCGACGTCGACGGCCGCGCCCGCGGCGCAGCTGTGGCGGCGGCTCGCCGCCCCGATCGACGCCTCCCGCTACGAGGTCGAACGCGTGATGGTCACGTCGCGCGACGGCTCGCGCGCGCCGCTGTTCCTCGCCCACCGCAAGGACCTGCCGCGCGACGGCAGCCACCCCGCCCTGCTCACCGGCTACGGCGGCTTCGACCACAGCATGTTGCCGACGTGGTCGCCGGCCGCGATCCCGTTCCTGGAGGCCGGCGGCATCTACGCGCTGGCCGTCCTGCGCGGCGGCGGCGAATACGGCGAGTCCTGGCACCACGCCGGCATGCTGGCGCACAAGCAGAACGTGTTCGACGACTTCATCGCCGCGGCGGAGTGGCTGATCGCCAACCGCGTGACCAAGCCGGGCCGCCTCGCGATCTCGGGCCGCTCGAACGGCGGCCTGCTGGTCGGCGCCGTGCTGACCCAGCGCCCCGAGCTGTTCCGCGCCGTCGTGTGCGGCGTGCCGCTGCTGGACATGCTCCGCTATCACCGCTTCCGCATCGCGCAGCTGTGGGTCCCCGAATACGGGTCGCCCGAAGACCCGGAGGCGTTCCGCTGGCTCGCCGCGTATTCGCCCTACCATCGCGTGCGCGACAAGGTCAGCTACCCGGCCGTGCTGTTCCACACCGCGGCCTCCGACACGCGCGTCGATTCGATGCACGCGCGCAAGATGACGGCGCGCCTGCAGGCGGCCAGCCGCGGCGGTAGACCCGTGCTGCTGCGGCTGGAGAGCCGCGCCGGTCACGGCGCGGGCAAGCCGCTGGGGAAGGTGATCGCGCAGCTGGTCGACGAATGGTCGTTCGTTTTTTCCGAGCTCAAGCTAGCGGTGGCAAAGTCATGACGATGAAAAAAACGCGCGTCATCATCCTGTTCGGCGGCCGCTCGGCGGAGCACGAGATCTCGTTGCTGTCGGCGCGCAACGTGCTCACGGCGCTGGATCGTGTCGCGCTTCGAGCCCGTGCTGATCGGCATCGACAAGGCCGGGCGCTGGCATCGCGAGTCCGAGCGGACGCTGGAGGCCGCCGCGGGCGATCCCGCGCAGCGTGATGCTGGACGCCGCGGCGCCCGCCGTGGCCATGGAGGACGCGCTGGTGCCGGCAGCGGGCGACGCCGTCGCCGCCGCCGTCGGCAGCGACGACGTCGTGTTTCCCGTCCTGCACGGCACGTTCGGCGAGGACGGCACCGTGCAGGGGGCTGCTGGAGCTGGCGGGCGTCGCCTATGTCGGCTCGGGCGTGCTGGGCTCCGCGATCGGCATGGACAAGGACGTCGCCAAGCGCCTGCTGCGCGACGCCGGCATTCCGATCGTCGACTTCGCGCTGGTCACCGCCGCCGCGATGGACGCCGATCCCGCCGCAGCGCTCGCCGCGCTCCCCGATCTCGGCTACCCGCGCTACGTCAAACCGGCAAACGCCGGCTCGTCGGTGGGCGTGTCGCGCGTCGCGCGCCCCGGCGATCTGGAAGCCGCCGTCCGCGCCGCGCTGACGTTCGATCGCAAGGTGCTGATTGAACGCGCGGTCAACGCGCGCGAGATCGAATGCGCGGTGCTGGGCAATGACGATCCGCAGGCGTCGATCCCGGGCGAGATCCTCGTGCACCACGCCGACGGCTTCTATTCCTACGACGCGAAATACGTCGATCCCGACGGCGCCAGCTGGAAGATCCCGGCGGACCTGCCGCCCGACGTCACGGCGCGCGTGCAGACGCTGGCGGTCGCCACCTTCCGTGCGCTCGAGCTTTCGGGCATGGCGCGCGTCGATTTCTTTGTAACGCGCGATCTACGATCGTTGTACGTCAACGAGGTGAACACCATCCCTGGGTTCACCGCGGTCTCGATGTACCCCAAGATGTGGCAAGCCTCGGGCGTGTCCGCGGGCGATCTGGTGAGCCGATTGATCGATCTCGCGATCCAGCGACGGGACTTCCGCCGCAAACTCAAGACCTCACCGTAACAATTGGGTGCACTGAATTTCCGTGTATCCAATTGGCGCTCCGTTCGTAGATTCCGCGTGGACAAAGAAATCGCATCGTTGAAACGGAGCGTCGGCCGCCCCTCGAAGGCGCAGCCATTCAAAGCGTTCGTCGTGGATTTGCTGCTCAAACAGCCAAACCTGCGTTCGCTGGAGATCGTCGAGCGCGCGCGCCAGGCCGGCTACGAAGGCGGCAAGAGCGCGCTCTACTCGTTGATTGCCAGCGTGCGTCCGCGCCGCAATCGACCGCTCAGCGACCATGATCGCGTTCCGGGCGAGATCGCGCGCCACGGCTTCGGTCAGGTGGACGTGCGCTTCAAGGACGGAGCCGAACGTACGCTGACTTTCTTCGTTTCGCGGCTGGAATACTCGCGATTCGTCGTCGCGTCGATGGTCCAGGACCAGAGCGTCGAGACGTGCGTGCGCATGCTGGCGGCGCACCACGCGGCGATGGGCGGCGTCCCGCTGATGGCTGCGTTCGACCGGGCGCGCCCCATCGGCCTGCGCGCCGATGGCGAGGGTCAGGTGACGGAATGGGACCCCGCGTTCGCATATGCCACGCTGGAGCTCGGGCTTGGCGTCGAGGTGCGCGCTCGCCGCGGCGCAGAGCGCGGCCCGGGAACCAATCTCGGCAACTGGCTGAAGCTGGCGTTCTTCAAGTCCGCCACCTTCACCGATGAAGCCGACGTCGCGTCACAGCTTGCTGAATGGTTGAACGACTACAACGCCGATCCCCAAAACGAGGTATTTGGAAAGGCTCCTACCATTCTCCTCGCCGAGGAACGTCAACGTTTGCGGCCGCTCAAAGTCGCGCTGCGTGATCTCGCGCTGCGCTTCCCCGTTCTGGTGGGACCGCGCGCCTCGGTTGTCTACGAAGGCCAGTCGTACGCGATGCCGCCCGAGGCGGTCGGTCTGATCGGCGTGCTGCAGCTCTTCCCGGATCGGGTTCACATCGTTGCGGGTCGTTACGAAGCAACCCATCCGCGCCGCGGTCCGTCGACGTTCACCGCGGTCGAGCTGGCGCACGCCGCCGCCACCCCCACCACGGCGGACAGCAACGCCTCGAACGATCGCGCGCGCGTCGGCCTGCGCCGCCCCGCGCCGGCGCCGCACCCGACTGCCCCCGCCCCCTCCGTCTAGGGTAAGGCGAGCGATCGCGTCGAGCGTAGGCGGGCTCAGCCCGCCGGAGCTCATCGCGGGAGGTTCGGAACCCTCTCAGGGTTCCGAGTCAGATTGACAACGGTTTGCCGCGGCCGATTCCGTAGTACGTGAATCCGGCCGCGCGCAGCTCGGCGGGGCTCCAGACGTTGCGGCCGTCGAACAGCACCGGCTGCTTGAGCAGCGTCTTCAGGCGGTCGAACGACGGGCGCCGGAACTCGTGCCACTCGGTGACCAGCACCAGCGCGTCGGCGCCCTTGGCGCAGTCGTAGTTCGACTCCTCGTACTCGATGCGGTCGCCGAGCTGCTTGCGCACGACCTCCATCGCAACCGGATCTGTCGCGCACACGGTCGCGCCGGCGGCGAGCAGCTGGTCGATCAGCACCAGCGCGGGCGCCTCGCGCGTGTCGTCGGTGCCCGGTTTGAACGCGAGCCCCCAGACCGCGATCCGGCGTCCCTTCAGGTTGCCGCCGAAGTGCGCGAGGACCTTTTCACCCAGCTTGCGCTTCTGGCGCTCGTTGACGGCGACGACCGCATCCAGGATCTCCAGGTTGTAGCCGACCTCGCGCCCGGTGCTCACGGCCGCGCGCAGGTCCTTGGGGAAACAGCTGCCGCCGAAGCCCGGACCGGCGAACAAGAACTTGGGACCGATGCGGTCATCCGACCCCATCCCCTTGCGCACCAGCTCGATGTCGGCGCCCAGCAGCTCGCACAGGTTGGCCAGGTCGTTCATGAACGAGATGCGCGTCGCCAGCATCGAATTGGCCGCGTACTTGGTCAGCTCGGCGGAGCGCCTGTCCATCACCAGCATGCGATCGGTTGTGCGCGTGAACGGCGCGTACAGGCCGCGCAGCGTCTCGACCGCGCGCCGATCGTCGGTGCCGATGACGATGCGATCGGGCTTCATGAAGTCGCTCACCGCGTCGCCTTCCTTGAGGAACTCGGGGTTCGATGCGACGGCGAACTCGTGTTTGGCGCGCTTCCTGACGATCGCTTCGATCTTGTCGCCGGTCCCCACGGGCACCGTCGATTTCGTCACCAGCACCGCCCAGCCAGTGAGCGCGTCCGCCACCTGCTCGGCGGCCTTGAAGATGAACGACAGATCGGCCGACCCGTCGGGGCCGGGCGGCGTCCCCACCGCCAGCAAGATGACCTCGGCGCCGGCGACGCCGCTGGCGATGTCGGTCGTGAACAGCAGCCGCCCCTCGGCGACGTTGTTGCTCACGAGCTTGTCCAGACCCGGCTCGTAGATCGGCATGATGCCGTTCTTGAGGCCGTCGATCTTTGCTGCGTCGATGTCGCAGCAAGTGACGTCGTTGCCCATATCGGAGAAGCCCGCTCCTGCGACGAGCCCCACGTACCCAGTGCCGATGACGCAGATCTTCATGGTATTTGACATACCACGACTCCAAACGGTGAAAACGTGAACGTCATGTTACTCGCGGCGGGCCGGTCGACGCGCCTGGGCGCCCTCGGGGCCGCGGTGCCAAAACCGCTCGTCCCGGTCTGTGGCTACCCGGCCATCCGGTTCGGCCTGCACACCGCCGCGCGCGCCGGTGCGCGCCGGGCGGTCGTGAACGTGTTCCACCGCGGCGACCTGCTGCGGCATACGCTGGGCGACGGCGCTTCGCTGGGAATTTCGATCGACTACTCGGTCGAGGAAGAGCTTCTCGGAACCGGCGGCGGCCTGGCCGCGGCGCGGCCGCTGTTTGGCCCCGGGCCGGTCGTCGTGATGAACGCGAAGGTCGTCGCCGATCTGGACCTGCCGGCGCTCTGCGCGGCCCACGCGCGCGCCGCCGCGGGGCGATCGTCCGCGACCATGCTGCTGCGCGACGATCCCGACGCGCGACGCTGGGGGGCGATCGCGTGCGATGCGACCGGCCGCGTGGTCGGCATCCTGGACGCGCGCTCACCGCGCCCGCCCGAAGGCCCCGTGACCGAGCGGATGTTCACCGGCGTTCACGTCCTGGCGCCGGCGTTGCTCGATCGCCTGCGGCCGGTCGTGTGCGACGTCATCCGCGACGCCTACATCCCTGCCCTGCTCGCTGGCGAGACCATCTCGGCCGTCACGCTCGCCGGCTACTTCGCCGAACACTCGACGCCGGAGCGCTACCTGGCCGGCAACGTCGCGCTGCTTCGCAACCCGGGCTTGCTCGCCGATCCGCCCGGGCCGCTGGTCGGCGTCGACCCGGGCGCGGCGATCGCCGCCGGCGCGCGCGTCACCACCCCCTGCCGCATCGCCGCCGGCGCCACCGTCGAGGCTGGCGCCGAAGTCGGGCCTGATGTCGTGCTCGGCGCCGGCGCGCGCGTCGCTGCCGGCGCGCGCATCCAGCGCGCCGTCGTCTGGCCCGGCGCCACCGTCACCGGCGATGTCGCCGACGCCGTCGTCATGCCCGACGCAATCGTCGCGGTCGGCTAGATCGAGGCGCGCGCGGTCTACGCGCGCTCGACGCGGACGGCGACGACGGTGATGTTGTCGAGGCCGCCGTTCTTGTTCGCGGTCGTGATCAGCTTCTCGCACACGACGTCCATGTCGTCGTCGCTGGTCAGCGATCGCCTCGATCTCCTCGTCCTTGACCATGCCGGTCAGGCCGTCGGAGCAGATGATGTAGAGGTCGTCGAGCGCCGGCTTGTCGACGTGCACGTCGACCTGCACGGTGTCTTTCATGCCCAGCGCGCGGACGATGACGTTCTTGTGCGGGAACGCCGCGATCTCGTCCGCCGACAGGTTCTTCATCTTGATGTAGTCGTTGAGCAGCGAGTGGTCCTCGGTGAGCTGCTTCATCACGCCGTCGCGCCGCCGGTAGAGCCGGCTGTCGCCCACGTGCCCGACGATCAGCGCGCGATCCAGGAACAGCGTCGACACCACCGTGGTCCCCATGCCGTGGCAGCGCGGATCCTTCTGCGCCTGCTCGTGGATCTTGAGGTTGGCGAGCTTGATCGCCGTGACCATGCGGTTGATGTCGTAGCGGTGGCCGTGATCCATCTTGAACGGCCACGTCAGCTGCTGGTCGTCCATCGTCGCCTTGAAGAAGCCGACGATGGTGTCGACCGCCATCCGGCTGGCGACCTCGCCCGACGCGTGCCCGCCCATGCCGTCGGCGACGATCGCCAGGCGTTCACTTTCGGGGAGGTAGAACGAGTCCTCGTTGTGGGCGCGCTTCATGCCCACGTTCGAGTCTCCCGCGAACCGCACCCGCATGCCGTCCAGAGGAAACGACGAGCTCATCGCGTGGCAACCATGGTATCGCCCCGGCCGCGGACAATCAACGCGGAGGGTGGCTTGACGAACGCGATCTGCGGTCCGAGCGAGATCGAAAGCGGCGCCTGCGTCCGGTAGAGGTCGCCGTCGATGGTGTAGGACATGGCGCCGTCATTCGAGTGCACCTCCATGAGGGACGCGACCGCGCTGTAGGCGCGCTGCGCCGCGATGCCCCGGCCCCGATGCACGGCCCACAGGTCCAGCGCCAGCGCCAGCGGCGGCGCGTGGATGGCCAGCACGCCGAACCGCTCCGGATCGTCGTCAGCGCGATGCACGAGCTTGAATCCCATACCGACCTCGCGCACCGTCCCCGCCATCAACCCGACGAGGGCCCCTTGTTCCAGGGGCTGGCCGTCGATGCGGACGCTGCCCTTGAACCGGCGGAACATGCGGCGCGCGAACGGTCCACGCCAGAGCCCCGAAAAGAACGCGCGCGTCAGCAGCCACATCGCCCGACCGGGACCGTACTGTCCGTCCTGGTCGCCGTAATACTCGCCCAGGAAGTTGGCGGGCAGGCCGTTGCCGAACAGGAAGCCCAGCGTGTCGTCGATGCGCAGGCAGCGGCGGCGCAACGTATCCAGCGGCCTGCCGGCGCGCAGCCCTTCGGTGATCGCCGCCAGGAACGTCCGCGGCCGCTCGCGGATGTGCAGCGACGTCGCGACGACGTTCATCGTGCCGCCGCACAGGATGGCGATCGGCGGCAGCGGCTCGGTCGCCGAAGACCCGCCCCAGCGCGGTCACCGTCTTGTGCAGCGTTCCGTCGCCGCCGTGCACACCGATGACGGCCGGTTGCGTGCGGTGCAGGTCGGCGGCGATGGTGTCCAGCTCGGCCAGCGACTTGGGCGCCAGCACGCGCCCGCGATCGCCGATCAGCGCCTGGAACTCGGCCGCGATGCGCGGGTCGCGACGGTTGGCGCGCGACCGCGGATTGACGATCACCGCGACGGTGTCACTCACTCGTCGGAGCCCGCGTCGTCGTCGTCGCTGTCGCCGTCCCCCGATTCGCCCGAGTCCGACGCTGATTCACCGGCCAGTTGACTGGTCACTTCATTGATCTTGGGATACCAGCCCTCGAAGACCTCCGTGATCTGCCGCGCCTGCTTCTCGTTGGAGATGTTGAACGACGACTGCTTGCGATAGCTCCCCTTCGCCTTCTTGAAGCGGACGATCGCCATCTTCGGCGCGCGGAACTTACCTTTCGCGCGGTCAAGCTCCTGGAACAGGAACATGACGGTGGCCCAGCTGCCCTTGGTCAGGATGGCGCGGTCGATCTGCTTGCGCACCAGGACGCCTTCGTCCTCGTAGTCGTAGGTGAGGTCCTCCAGCGTCTCTGCCATCGGCTCGCCGGCTCCGCCGCCTCAGGTCAGCCGCGCGATCGCGGCCCGATCGTCGGGCGAAAGGTCGACGAACTCCAGCCCCATGCCCGGAAACTTGTCCTTGGGGCCGCCGCGCGCCACGCGCACGACGCGCCCCTGCGTGCGGATGTGACGGCCACCGGGGAGGTCGAACTCCATCAGCAACATCTCGCCGACCTCGAACAGCAAGTCAGAGCGCAGGAACGCGCCCCCGCCCGAGATGTCGCCCGACGCAAACCGGATCGGCTTGCGCACCCGCTTGGCGGCGTCGGAGACCATCATCGGAACTTCGATGACAGCGCGCGGATGCTTGCGTGTGTCGCGCGGGGTGCCGTTCACGGGCGCAGCTCCACGGCCAGCGCCGAGCGGACTTCGACCGAGATGCGCGTGCCACGCGTGAAGACCGATTCGCGCGTCTGGATCCGGCGCGCGACCTCCAGCGACACCGGACGGCCAGCCGTCCCCGACGCATCCTGCGCCTGCAGGTGCGCGAGCAGCGATCGCGGAATCACCAGCAACCCTTCAGTCGACGAGTTGGCGGGCATCGAGCAGCTCACCGCAACCGTCGATCCGAACGGCCGCAGCTCGACGATCGCGCCCGCCGGCGCGCCCAGCGCCAGCGTCAGCCCGCTGCTGGCGTCGACGCGCAGGCCGGCGACGGGCGCTGCACCGTTGATGGCGCGCAGGCGCGGCAGCGCGGGCACCGTGAGCTCGACGATCGGCAGCTCGGAGTCCGCGGTGAACAGGCTCACATGTTCGGGGAGCGCCGTGATCGGCTGCGGCCCCGCCTCGGCGACCACACCACCGAGGACGCCGGCGACGTCCGGGTAGACGCGCGGGAACGCGCGAATCACCGTCAGCGGCGTACCGCTCGCGCCCAGCCCGACGCCGATGCCGCCCAGCTCCTCGAGGTCGACCGAGCTGCCGCGCGTGACCAGCGTGCGGTTCGCGAGATCAGCGTCGTGCAGAACGCAGCCCTGATCGGGCGCCGCGGCCGCGAGCGGATCCACCAACCCCAGCACGTCCACTTCCGGACCGGCGGCTGCCGCTCTGAATCCCAGCACCGATACCGTCGCCGCCTTGTCGGGCGTGATCTCGAAGCGAACGAGCAGCTCCGCCGAATAGGCGGCGTGCTGTGTCTGCGCATCGGGCACGCGCCCGCCGGTGTCGCAGCCCAAGGCTGCAAGACACACGACCAGCGCCCGAAAGCGGATTCCGGAAAGCCTCATATCGGACCCATCACTATACCGTTTATGCGCCGCGCTGGCCAATTCGTCCGAGCCCCTAAGAGGTACAAAATCGACGCCGGGGGCGCTCCCTATCGGTGGGCGCGATCGTGGTATGACACCGCGCCATGTCTCGGATAAACGCCGACGAAGTTCGCGAGCTGGCGTTGCTCGCCCGGTTGCGGCTGTCCGACGACGAGGTGGCGCGCATGACCGGCGACCTGGGCGCCATCCTCGAATACGTGGACGCCCTGCGCGCGCTCGACACCAGTGACGTCGAGCCGATGACGCACGCGGTGCCGTTCGACTGCCCGGCGCGCCCCGACGAGACGCGACCGTCGCTGCCCCTCGACGAAGCGCTGGCGAACGCGCCCCGCCGCGACGGCGACTTCTTCCAGGTGCCGCGCATCGTCCCCGGTCCGAGCGGCGCCGGCGGTGCGGAGGAGGGCTCGTGACCATCGACGCGCGTGGCGCGACGGCGGTCGCGATCGCGGACAAGGTGCGTGCCGGGACGCTGGCTGGCGCGCGACGTGGTCGAGCACTACCTCGATCGCATCGCCCGCCTCGATGGCGCGCTTGGCTGCTACCTGCTGGTCGACGCGGACGGCGCGCGGCGGCGGGCCGACGCCGTCGATGCCGCGCGCAAGGCTGGCCGCGATCCGGGCGCGCTCGCCGGCGTCCCGCTGGGCATCAAGGACATCTTCTGCACGCGCGGCGTCGAGACGACGTGCGCGTCGGCGATCCTGCGCGGCTTCAAGCCGCCCTACGAATCGACCGCGACGGCGCGCCTGGCCGCGGCGGGCGGCGTGATGCTCGGCAAGCTCAACATGGACGAGTTCGCGATGGGCTCGTCGAACGAGAACAGCTCGGTCAAGCCCGTGCGCAACCCGTGGTCGGTCGCGCACGTCCCCGGCGGATCGTCGGGCGGCTCCGCCGCGTCGGTGGCCGCGTCGCTGTGCGCGGCATCGATCGGCACCGACACGGGAGGGTCGATCCGGCAGCCGGCCGCGCTGTGCGGCGTCGTCGGCATCAAGCCGACCTACGGGCTCGTGTCCCGTTACGGCGTCATCGCGTTCGCGTCGTCGCTCGATCACCCGGGCCCGTTCGGGCGCACCGTCGAAGACGCGGCGGCGTTGCTCGAGGCGATGGCGGGCCCCGATCCGCTGGACGCGACTAGCATCCCGCAGCCGGTCGGCGCCTATCGCGAGGCAGCGCGAGCGGGCCGCGCCGGCGCGACACCGCTCGCGGGCGTCCGCCTGGGCGTCCCCGACGAATACTTCCAGGCGGGCATGGACCCCGAGGTCGAGGCGGCGGTGCGCGCCGCGCTCGACGAGCTGGCGCGCGCCGGCGCGACGCTGGTCAAGGTCTCGCTGCCCCACACGAAGTACGCGATCGCGACCTACTACCTCATCTGCACCGCCGAGGCGTCGTCCAACCTGGCGCGCTACGACGGCGTCAAATACGGCCACCGCGCGGCGGGCGTGTCGTCGCTGGAGGACCTGTACACGAAGACGCGCGGCGAAGGCTTCGGCCCCGAGCCGAAACGCCGCATCATGCTGGGCGCGTACGTGCTTCGCGCCGGCTACTACGAGGCGTATTACGGCAAGGCGCTGCGCGCGCGCCGCAAGCTGGCCGACGACTTCAGCGCCGCGTTCGCGGCGTGCGACGCGATCGTGACGCCGACGTCGCCGGTGCCGGCGTTCAAGTTCGGCGAACGCATGGGCGACCCGCTGCAGATGTACCTGGCCGACGTGCTCACCGTGGCCCCGAACCTGGCCGGCGTCCCGGCGGTGTCGCAGCCATGCGGCTTCACGAAGTCCGGGCTGCCCATCGGCCTGCAGACCATCGGTCCTGCGCTGGGCGAAGAGATCTGCTTTCGCGTCGCGAGCGCCTACGAGGCGCGCACCGACTGGCACACGCGCCGCCCGCCGGAGGCGTCATGACGGACTATGAAGTCGTCATCGGCCTCGAGGTGCACGTGCAGCTCGCGACGCGCTCGAAGATCTTCTCGTGGTCGTCGGCGGCGTTCGGCGCCGAGCCGAACACGGCGACCGATCCGGTCTGCCTGGGCCTGCCGGGCGCGCTGCCCGTGCTCAACCAGGCGGTGGTCGACGCGGCGGTGCGGCTCGGCCTCGCGGTCGGCAGCAAGATCCGGCAGCGCTGCCGCTTCGCGCGCAAGCACTACTTCTATCCCGACCTGCCCAAGGGCTTTCAGATCTCGCAGTTCGACGAGCCGATCTGCGAGGGGGGGACGGTCCGCTTCCGGCTGCGCGGCGAGCCGCGCGCGATCCGGCTGGTGCGCATCCACCTGGAAGAGGACGCGGGCAAGAACATCCACGCCGACAGCGGCAAGAGCCTGGTCGACTTCAACCGGGCGGGCGTGCCGCTGTGCGAGATCGTCAGCGAGCCCGAGGTCCGCTCCGCCGATGAGGCGGCCGAATACGTGCGCGCCATCCGCACGCTGGTCCGCTACCTCGGCATCGGCGACGGCAACATGGAAGAAGGCTCGCTCCGTTGCGACGCCAACGTGTCGCTGCGGCCGCGCGGCACGACCACGCTCGGCACCAAGACCGAGATCAAGAACATGAACTCGTTCAAGAACGTGCGCGACGCGATCGAGCACGAGGTCAAGCGCCAGGCGGCGGTGCTGGACGGCGGCGGCCGCATCGTCCAGGAGACGCGGCTGTGGGATCCGGGCCGCGGCGTGACGCAGGCGATGCGATCGAAGGAGCAAGCGCACGACTACCGCTACTTCCCCGAGCCGGATCTGCCGCCGGTGGTGGTCTCGGACGCCGCGCTCGCGTCGCTGCGCTCGTCGCTGCCCGAGCTGCCCGAGGATCGTTTCGCCCGCTACACGGGCCCGCTGGGTCTGTCCCAGCAGGACGCCGGCGTGCTGGTGGCCGAGCGCGAGATCGCCGACTACTTCGACGCGGTCGTGGCGGCGGGCGCGCCGGCGAAGCGCGCCGCCAACTGGGTCATCAACGATGTGCTGGCCCGGGTCGGCGACGCCCGCGGCCTGGGCGCCGCCGACCTGCCCGTGCCGCCCGCCGCGCTCGCCGAGCTGTGCCGCCTGGTCGAGGACGGCACGCTGTCGGGCAAGCTGGCCAAGGACGTGTTTGGCCGCATGTGGGCGGAGCGGCGGACGGCGGCGGACATCGTCGCTGCCGAGGGCCTGGCTCAGGTCTCCGACGGCGGCGAGCTCGAGGAGGCCTGCCGCCGCGTCGTGGCGGAGCACCCGGCCGAGGCGGCCCGCTTCAAGGACAGCCCCAAGCTCATGGGTTTCTTCGTCGGCCACGTCATGAAGGCGACGGGCGGCAAGGGGAACCCCAAGACCATAAATGAGATTCTCCGACGGCTCCTCGCTTGACAAGGGAGCCGCCCTCTCTAAACTACGCCGCTTCCAGCGAGGTCCAGGACTCATGTACGCCGTCATCTCATCAGGTGGAAAACAGTACCGCGTCGCCGAGGGTGAAACCCTGCGCGTCGAGAAGCTCGTCGGCGCAGCCGGCACCAAGGTGACCTTCGGGCCGCTGCTCTTCGCCGACGATGGCGGCGGCGTCCAGATTGGTCAGCCGACGGTGAAGGGCGTCACGGTCGAGGCCGAGATCATCGACCAGGGCCTGGCGAAGAAGATCATCATCTTCAAGTACAAGCGCCGCAAGAGCTACCGCCGCAAGGCGGGGCACCGGCAGCCCTACACCGCGCTCAAGATCACCGCGATCAGCGCGGGCGCAAAGGCTTAGGCGATGGCACACAAAAAAGGTCAGGGGAGCTCCCGCAACGGCCGCGACTCGCAGTCGCAGCGCCGTGGCGTCAAGCGCCACGCGGGCGAGCTGGTGCCGGCGGGCAACATCCTGGTTCGCCAGGTCGGCACCGTCATTCACCCCGGCACGAACGTCGGGATGGGCCGCGACTTCACGCTGTTCGCGCTGGTCGACGGCCACGTGAACTACCGGCGCTCGGGCCCGCGCACGATCGCCAGCATCATCCCCGCTCCCGCCGCCGCCTAACCGGCGCGGAAGCGCCGTCGACGGACGCGCGTCCATGCACTTCGTCGACGAGGTCACGATCCGCGTGAAGGCCGGTGCCGGCGGCAACGGCGCGATCGCGTTCCGGCGCGAGAAGTTCGTCCCCAAGGGCGGCCCTTCGGGCGGCGACGGCGGCAACGGCGCCAGCGTCGTGCTGGTCGTCGACGAAGGCCTGTCGACGCTGCTCGACTTTCGCTACAAGAGCCAGTTCGACGCCCCTGCCGGCGAGGCCGGCGCCAACAAGGACATGTATGGGCGCGCGGGCGCGGACATCGTGCTGCGCGTGCCGCCCGGGACGCAGGTGTTCGACGCCCACACGGGCGCGCTGATCGGCGATCTGCGCACGCACGGCGAACGGTTGGTCGTTGCTCAGGGCGGCAAGGGCGGGCGCGGCAACATGCACTTCGCGACGCCGACTGACCGCGCGCCGCGGAGGTCCGAGCCGGGGACGCCGGGCGAGGAGCGCACCATCCGCCTGGAGCTGAAGTTGCTCGCCGACGTCGGCCTGCTCGGCTTCCCGAACGTCGGGAAGTCGTCGCTGATCGCGCGCATCTCGGCGGCGCGCCCCAAGATCGCCGACTACCCGTTCACGACGCTGGTGCCGAACCTGGGGACCGTGGGGCTGTCGGGCGAGCGCACGTTCGTGGTCGCCGACATCCCGGGCCTCATCGAAGGCGCGCACGCGGGCGCCGGGCTGGGCGACCGCTTCCTGCGCCACCTCGACCGTACCCGCCTGCTGGTCCATCTGCTGGACCCATCGGCTGCCGCCGACGGACGCTCGCCGCTCGCCGACTACGAGGCGATGAACCGCGAACTGGCGCTCTACGATCCGGAACTGGCGGCCCGCCCCCAGATTGTCGTCCTCAACAAGATAGACATTCCGGAAGTCCGGAAGCGGAAGGCGCAGCTCGCTCGCACGTTCGCCAAGCGGGGTGTCACCCTGCTGGCGATCAGCGCGGCGACCGGCGAAGGTACCGCTGAGCTGCTCGAATCCGTCTGGCGTGCTCTGCCGTCGCGCGTCCGATCGACTTAGGTTCCCCCGAGGGGGCCGGCTGGGCTTATTCACGGCGTTGAGAGGAGCCCAGACCGGCGGAACCGAAAGAGGGACAGCGCAGATCGAAAGAAAATCCGAGAAACCGCAAAAGCCGAAGGGATTGACCATACTTGCGTGGCCTGATAAAAAACCACTTCGACTTTGTGCGCGCTCCGCTCTTCGGGTCACCACACGGCAAAGCCTCTCAACGCCTGACGGAGTAACGAACATGACATCGCGAGGGATAGGTCTTTTGGGAGGGTCGCGGAAGGCAAAGCGAGCGGGCGGTTGGGTAGTGCTGTGCGCCGCAACGCTGTTGATCACCAGCCAGGCGCGCGCGGCTGACGCGCCGCCAGCGCCTGCGGCCGCCGCAGCCGCCACCACAACCGCCGCGGCTCCGTCCCCGGGCGCTGCGCCCGCGGCTCCGTCGGCCGTGCCGGCGCCTCCGTCGGCCACGGGCGCGCCCCCGGCTCCGTCAGAATCGACCGCCGGAGCTACACCATCTGGCGGAGGTGCCGATTCAGGTGCGTACAACGTGCGGCTCCGGGGTCTAGAAAAGAACGTCAACGAGCTCAAGGAGCAGATCTTCCGCACCAAGGCGCGTCTCAACCTGCTGAAGGAGACCGTTCTCGGCGGGGTCATCGGAGCGTCGCGCGCCGTCATCCGCCACAAGAACGACATGGGCAGCTCCTTCCGCCTCGTCAAGGCGGCGTACGCCCTGGACGGCGTGCAGATCTCCGCCAAGAGCGAGGGGAGCCTGCCCGAGATGCAGGAGTTCGACGTTTACAACGGCGCCATCCAGCCGGGCTCGCACACGCTGTCGGTCGCGCTCGTCTACCAGGGCAACGGCTTCGGCGTGTTCAGCTACCTCAAGGGATACAAGTTCAACGTCAAGTCCAGCCACACCTTCGTCGCCGGCGAATCGAAGAGCACCAACATCACCGTCGTTGGCTACGAAAAAGGGAACATCACCACCCAGCTCTCCGACAAGCCTGCGATCGATTTTCGCGTCACGGTCCTGTCGGCCGGCGAGGGCGGCACGACGGCGGCGGCGCCGAAGAAGTAACAGACCTGCATGGCAAAGGGGCAGCTTGTCGCCGCGGCGTTTGTTTTCTGCGGGGTGGGTCTCGTCGGCTCGTCAGTCCGAGCCGACGAAGTCGACGATTACCTGAAGAAGCTCATCGAGCTCGACCAGCGCATCCACTTGATGACGCTGGAGATGAAGGAGGCGCCGCCCCCGCCGCCTGACATCGCGGACCGGCGCGTGCTGGACGCCCAGGTTCTCTACAGCCTCAAGAACTACGAAGAGGCGGCGACGATCCTGCTCGACGTCGTCGAGAAGTACCCGAACTCGCGGGCCCACGACGATGCCCTGCACCTGCTCGGTGAATCGCTGTTCCAGGCGCGCGACTACTACACCGCGCGCCACTTTCTGCAGGAAGCGGTCGCCAAGAACACGGGCTCCAAGGCCGAACAGCAGGCGCTGCAGCGGCTGGTCGAGCTGTCGCTGAAGACCGGCGACTACGACCGCATCGACAGCTACCTCACGCGGCTGCAGAACCTGCCGCCGCAGCTGATGGAGCCCGCGACGCCGTACGTGCGCGGCAAGTACTACTACTACCGCAACCGCCTCGACGAGGCGGCGCAGGTGTTCGCGGCGATCCCGCAGGCGAATCCCTACTTCTTCCAGGCGCGGTATTTCATCGCGACCATCCAGGTCAAGCGCGGCGATCTGGCCGGCGCGACGCAGGGCTACGACGCGCTGCTGAAGCTGCAGGCGCCCGACGCGGCCGCCAAGGACGTGCAGGATCTGTCCCGGCTGGCGATCGCGCGCATCCTCTACGAGCGATCGCAGTTCGACAAGGCGATCGAGACCTACCTCGCGATCCCGCGGCAGTCCAAGTACTGGTCCGAGGCGCTGCGCGAGCAGACGTGGACGTACATCAAGGCGAAGGACTGGCAGCGCGCCTACCGGTCCGTGAACCTGCTGCTGCTCGCCGATCCGGACGTCCCCGACGGTCCCGACCTGCGCATCCTGGAGGGCAACCTTCAGCTGCGCATGAGCAACTTCTATCTGGCGAGCGACACGTTCTCGAAGGTGCGCGACGAGTTCGATCCCATCCACCGCCAGCTGCAGCAGGTGATCGTCCGGTCGCAGACCGATCCGGCGTACTTCGATCAGCTGATCGGCAAGAGCCTGGACAAGTTCGACATCGCGGCGTTCGTGCCGCCCGCCGCCGCCAAGTGGGTCAAGTCCGAGCCCGAGGTGGCGCGGATGATGGTGCTGGCGACCGACATGGGCGACATGCAGCGCGATCTGGCGGACAGCCAGAAGCTGCTCGACCGCATCCAGTCGGTGATGGCCGGGCGCGGGCGCGTCGGCATCTTTCCGGACCTCGCGGCCGCGCGCACCAAGTCGGTCGAGATGATGAACCAGCTGGTCGGCACGCGGCAGAAGTTCGCGGGCAAGATCAGGACGATCCTGGACCCGATCCTCACCGCCGATGAACGCAAGGCGCTGGACCGGCTCGCCATCGAACGTGACGGTCTGGCGCGGCAGCTAAACAACCTGCCCACAACCGACGAGGGCATCCTGCTGCAAGAGCGCGGGATGAAGGAAAAGTTCGGAGAGATCGACCGCCAGGCATCCGAGCTGAACGTCGAGATCCAGGCGCTCGAGGCGCAGCTGGTCGCGATCGAGAACTACTATCGTGTGTCGCGCGCCGAGCAGAAGATCCGGCCGGAAGACATCCGCGGCCCCGTGCGCGACATGCGCGTGGTGATCGAAGAGCTGCGCGGTGTGCACGAGAAGCTGCGCGAAGCCATCGCCGACGCGCGGCGTGACGCGACCACCGCCGGCGGTATCGGCGAGTCGGAGCGGCAGACGACGAAGAAGCTGTCCGAGGCGCTGCAGCAGGAGATGGAGATCGCGCGGCGCGCGATGCCGCGGCTGCAGGGCGCCGACCGTGTTCAGGTCGAGAAGATGAGCGATCTGCTGTCGCGCTGCGACGCGATCGAGAAACAGATCCAGGTCTACGACCAGAAGATCGACGCTCAGGCCAGCACGCGCCTGGTCGCCGTCAACCGCTACCTGGCCGCCGGCAAGGAAGAGCTGGCGCGCGTGCAGGAGAAGCTGGGCGCGATCATGGAGGACTCGAAGACCATGGGCGGCGGCCTCGCGCAGGCGATGTTCACCAAGGTCGCCGACAAGTTCTACGACCTCGTCGTCCGCTCCGACGTCGGCATCATCGACGTGTCGTGGGGACTCAAGGACCAGAAGACCCAGGCCATCACGCGGCTGACCAACCAGAAGAGCATGGAGATCAAGGCGCTCGACGAAGACTTCCGGAAGGTTCTGGAGGAAGACAAGTGACGAGCCGCGCAGTCGGACTGGCGCTGGCCCTCACGCTGGCGCTGGTCGGGGGATCGCCTGGCGTGCGCGCGGCGGCGCCCGGCGGGCCCGATCCGAAGCTGCTGGACGAGATGGAGAAGGACGTCCAGCGCTTCGCGCAGATGGTGACCGAATACCGCGGCACCGCGCGCGAGATCCTGAAGCGCGCGTACAAGGACAAGGTCAAGCAGATCAACGCGAAGTACGATCCGCAGATCGATCTCAACGACCGCGAGGCGCGGGATCGCCGGCGCGACGCGATCTCGATGTTCGAGGCGTTCCTGCTCCGCTACCCGAACGACAAGCGGTGGACGCCGGACGCGATGTTCCGCCTGGCCGAGCTCTACTACGAGAAGTCGGCGGAGGAGTACCTGGACGCCGACGAGGCGTACAAGAAGGCGCTCGACGGTCCCAGCCCGCCCGATACACCGCCGCCGCGGGTCGACTACACGCCGACCATCAACCTCTACCGGCGTCTGCTGACCGAGTTCCCCGGCTACCGCTTCCTCGACGCCGCCTACTATCTGCTCGGCTTCTGTCTGGGCGAGATGGGCGAGGAGATGCAGGCCAAGCAGGCCCTGCTGGCGCTGGTCTGCTCCAACCGCTACAAGCCGCTCGACACGCCGGCCCCGACGCCGAAGGCGGGGGTACGGGCGCCGGGCGCGCCGCCGCCGGCCGACGAGGACTTCTACAAGCAGTGCACGCCGGTCCGTAAGGAGTCGAAGTTCATCCCCGAGGCGTGGACGCGCGTCGGCGAGTTCCACTTCGACAACCCGAACGAGCTGCGGCTGGCGATCGCCGCCTTCCGCAAGGTGCTGACGTTCAAGGATTCGCCCTACTACGACCGCGCGATGTACAAGCTCGCCTGGTCGTATTACCGCGACAACCGCTTCCCCGAGGCGGTGCGCGAGTTCGACAACCTGGTCAAGTACGCCGACGCGCGCACGGCCGCCGGCCAGAAGGTCGGCTCCGATCTGCGTCCCGAGGCGGTCCAGTACCTGGGCGTCAGCTTCGGCGAGCCCGACTGGGACGGCGACACGCTGCCCGATCCGATCAACGGCCTGCAGCGCGCGATCGAGTTCTACAAGGGCCGCGAGAAGGAGCCCCACGTACGCGAGGTGTTCCAGCGCCTGGGCGACATCTACTTCGACCAGACGAAGTACGCCGACGCCATCGCGGTCTACAAGGCTCTGCTCAACAGGTGGCCGTATTATCTCGACGCGCCGCGCGTCCAGGACCGCATCGTTCACGCCTACGAGAAGGACCGCAACCTGGTCGCGGCCGCCAAGGAGCGCGAGACGCTCGGGCGCCAGTACACCAAGGGGAGCGACTGGTACCTGCACAACAAGGACAACCCGGAAGCCCTCGCCGTCGCGCGCCAGCTGGCCGAAGACGCGCTGCTGACCGCGGCCACCAACGTTCACGCGGCAGCGCAGGCCTGCAAGGGCAAGTGGCTGGAGAACCAGAAAGACACGAAGAAGCTGGAGGAGTGCAAGAAGCTCTACGCGACCAGCGCCGACCTCTACGAGAAGTTCCTGGCCGCGTATCCCAACTCGAAGCGCAGCTACGAGTTCGCCGCGTTCCAAGCCGACGCGCTCTACTACTCCGGGCAGCTCCCGCAGGCGATCACCGCGTACAAGAACGTGCGCGATTCCCAGCTGGATAACAGGTACCAGGAAGACTCCGCGTTCCGGATGATCAAGACGTACGAAGAGATCATCGACGACATGAAGCGGAGCAAGCAGATCGAAGACCCGCCGATCCCCGACGAGAAGAACACGAAGCCGCCGGTGGTCTCGATCGCGATGCCGGACGTGTACAAGAAGTACCTCGAGGCGATCGACTGGTACGTCGACCGCATCAAGAACGACCGCATCCCCGACCTCAAGTACGCGGCCGCGGTCATCACGCTGCGCTATCGCGACTGGCCGACGGCCCGCCAGCGGCTGTCACAGATCTCGGAGCAGTACTGCGGCACCAAGTCCGACGTCGGCTTCAAGGCCTACGACGCGATCCTGCAGACGTATTTCATCGACTACCTGGTCCAGGACGAGGAGCAGAAGGACTGCGCGCTGGGCAAGCTGCTCGCCGTCGCCGAGCAGTTCGGCGAATCGGCGTGCGGCAAGGCGGCCGCCGCCAAGCCGTACCTGGCGCGGTTCTCGCAAATCAAGTCGTCGGTCAAGACCACGATCATCACCAAGCGCCTCCAGCTCTCGATGGAGAACGAGGAGAAGGGCACGAAGAAAGAGCTGGTGATGTGCCAGTCGGGACCGGGCGGCATCGCGATGGTCACCGGCGTGGCCGGACCGACCCCGAAGTCGGGCGACGGCAAGGCCGCCCCGCGCCGGCAAGCTGTCGACCGAGCTCGATCCGGGCCTGGCGCTGGATCTCATCGACGTGGTGAACGCGAACCCGAGCGATCCGGGCGCGCCCACGGCGCTCAACAACGCCTGCGTCATCTACGAGAAGCTGTTCCAGTTCGGCGAGGCGACCAAGTGTTACGAACGCCTGTACGGCAGCTATCCCGATTCGGAGTGGGGCAAGGAGGCGCTGTGGAACGCGTCGCGCAACCACTACCGGTTCTTCGAGTTCGACCAGGCGGTCAAGGGCTACCTGACCGTCGCGCAGGACGCGAAGTTCGCGCAGTCGGAGCACCGCAAGGAGGCGCTGGGCCTGGCTGCGTCGATGCTCGACAACGACCAGCAGTACGCGCGCGCCGCTGACCTCTACAAGAAGTACTCCGACGCGATCGCCGACAAGCCGCAGGACAGCGCGCAGGCCTACTTCTTTGCGTGCAACGCGTACGAGAAGGCGACCGACCTGTCCCGCTACAACGCCTGCCTGAAGGACTTCATCAAGCGCTACGACAGGCAGCCGGCCGCCGGCGAGTTCGTCGTGCAGGCGTACATGAAGCAGGCGGTGGTCACCGAGCGGTCGACGAAGAACAAGGACGAGGTCCTCAAGGCGTACAAGCGGGTGCGCGACGAGTTCATCGCGCGCAAGCTGCCGCCCGCGACCCCGGCGGCAGGCTTCGCGGCGAAGGCCGACTTCATGATCATGGAGGAGAAGTTCAAGGCCTTCCAGAAGAAGGAACTGAAGTTCGGCAGCAAGCCGGACCAGATCAAGAAGACGTTCGACGCGTTCACCAACGAAGCCAAGCAGCTGAACGAGGACTACCAGAAGATCTGGGCGTACAAGGACGCGACCTGGACGCTGGCGTCGTTCCTGCGCTCCGGCGACGTCTACTACGAGTTCGCGCAGAAGCTGATCAAGGCGGGCGATTCACCGCCCGACGAGCTGAAGAAGCTGGCCAAGCAGGCCTGCAAGCTCAATCCCGACGACTGCGGTCTGGTCGAGGGGCAATACAAGGACGCCATCTTCCAGTTCGTCACGCCCGTCGAGGAAGAGGCCAAGAAGCGCTGGAAGGACACGCTGGGGCGCGCGTCGCAGATGGGCGTCACCAACGACTACGTCAAGAAGGCGCGCGAGAACCTGTCCAAGTACCTCCCCGACGAGTTCCCGTTCGTCAAGGACGAGCGCATCGGGCTGGAGTACCCATGAGGATGTCGGCGCTGGCCCGGACGGGAATCCTGCTTGTCGGCGCCATGTTGATGCTGGCGTCGAACGTCGCGCTGGCGCGCCGCCAGCCGCCGCCGCCCGTCATCCCGACCGAAGACACGCAGAAGGCCCGCGACCTGTACAAGGTCGGGCGCTACGCCGACGCCGTCGCCGCCGCCAAGCTCGCGCTGAACAAGAACGAGCGCTACACGCCGGCGATGCTGGTGATGGCCAAGTCGTACTACAAGCTGCACAAGTACGAGTGGATGAAGAAGCTGTGGGAGATGATGCAGGCCAACGGCGCATCGAGCTCCGAGAAGGCCGAGATCTACCAGCTGCTCGCGTTCCTCGAGGTCGACCAGAAGAACGTCCCGGGCGCGATCGCGCTGTTCAAGCAGGCCGCCGAGCAGAAGCCCGATGACGCCATCCTGTGGAACAACCTCGGCGCTCAGTACCTGACCGCCAAGAACTACGCGGAAGCTATGCCGGTGCTCGAGCGGGCGTCCCAGCTGCAACCGGGGTTTGCCAAGGCTCACCTGAACCTGGGCGACGCCTACCGGGGGAACAAGCAGTACGAGAAAGCGCTGGAGGAGTACCAGAAGGCCCTACAGCTCTTCCCAAATTATGCCGACGCGGTGTTCAACCTCGGGATCCTCTATCTCGACGCGGACAAGATGCCGAACATGGATCTTTTCGCCAAACAGAACACCGCCATCCAATACCTGCAGAAATACAAGCGATGATGGGGGGGACGCTGCCCGCGTCCGACCCGGCGGAGACCTACATCGCCGAGGCGCAGGACAAGATCAAGAAAGAGGAGAAGCGCCTCGAGCGCCTGAAGAAGCAGCAGGAGCGTGAGACGGCGCGCGCGGCGAAGAAGGCTGCGGACGATGCCAAGAAGGCGGGCGGTCAGCCCGTTCCCGCGCCCGAGCCCGGCGCGCCCGTCCCTGCGGCGCCACCGGCGGCGACGCCCGCTCAGCCCGCGCCCCCCGCGCCCCCTGCCGCGCCACCGATCCTGCAATAGGAATCCCATGACGCGCGCCACACACATCTGTTCCGGCCTGCTGCTGATGGCGGCGGTTTCGATCCCCGCGACGGCGGGCGCACAGGCGCCGGCGCCCGCGCGCAATCCGCCAGCGCCCCCGGCCCCCGCGCCGCCTCCCGCCGCTGAAGCCCCCCCGAAGGTGAAGGTGGAGAAGGGCGCCGGCGGGAAGAAGGTCTACCGGATCACCGAGGAGATCCGGATCGAGGGCAAGATCCAGAAGCCCGAAGCGTTTTTCTTCTACCAGAAGTCGACCATCAACTACGACTGGCAAGAGCTCAAGCAGGACTTCCTCCCCAGGATTCTAGATAGCGTCTCGCGTTCGCCGTTTTGAGCCCCCTTCGAAACCCACCGCGAGCAAAAAGGATCTGACGACCATGGCGACTCAGGCAGCTGCCCGACAGGCGATTCCCGGCGCGACTCCGAAGCTGAAGATCCTGCGCATCGGCATCATCCAGGGCGGACGAATCGTCGAGGAGCGGCTGGTCCGCAAGCGCGAGAACATCACGATCGGCCAGTCGGCGAAGAACACCTTCGTCGTGCTGTCGGACGCGCTGCCGCGCAACTGGCTGCTGTTCGAGGCCAGCGGCCCGCAATACGTCGCGCACTTCTCCGACGGCATGGACGCCCGCATCGCGGTCGGCAACGAGATCATCTCGCTGTCCCAGCTGAAGCAGACCGGCAAGATCCAGAAGCGGGGCGCATCGTGGGTGCTGCCGCTGGACGAGCGCGCGCGCGGAAAGATCACGCTCGCGGACATGACGATCCTGTTCCAGTTCGTCACGCCGCCGCCGCCGCAGCCGCGGCCGCAGCTGCCCGCGTCGGTGCGCGGATCGGCGCTGACCGGCGTCGACTGGTTCTTCACGACGGTCGCCGCCATCTCCTTCCTGCTTCACCTGATGCTGGTCATCTACCTGCGCAACGTCGACTGGCCGCGCAAGCCTGACATCGAAGCGGTCCCCGATCGCTTCGTGCAGATGGTGGTGAAGAAGGAAGAGAAGAAGCCGGAAGAGAAGAAGGTCGTCGACGAGACCAAGCCCGAAGACGACAAGAAGAAGGACGAGAAGAAGAAGGGCGACGACGAGGAAAAGAAGCAGCCGAAGAAGGAGATGTCCGACGAGGAGAAGGCGAAGCTGGCCGAGGCGAAGGCCAAGGCGGACGCCGAGCGGCGCGCGCGCCTCGCGGAGCAGGTCAAGCAGACCGGCTTGCTCAAGCTGCTCGGCGCCAAGGCCGAGGGCGACGGCTCGATCGCGGACGTGCTCGGCAAGGGCGACGTCGACCGCGACCAGGAGAAGGCGTTCCAGGGCGTCGGCGGCGTCGGCGTCGCCAGCGGCAACGATTCAGTTGCGCGGCATCAAGGCGGGCGGCAGCGGCTCGGGCCGCGTCGCGGACGTCGGCGGTCTGCGCGGCGGTGGCAGCATCGCGGGCGGCGGCACCGGCGCGGGCGCCGGCGAGCGCACCGTGAAGGCAGCCATCAAGACCGAAACACCCGCCGTCGACGGCGAGCTCGATCCCAACATGGTCGCGAAGGAAGTGCGCTCGCGCCTCGGCGCCATCAAGGCGTGCTACGAGCGCGCCCTCAAGCGCAACCCGAACCTCAGCGGCAAGGTCGTGATCCACTGGACGATCACCCAGGCCGGCACGGTGTCCGGCGTGGACGTCGAGCAGGACACGCTGGGCGATGCCGAGGTCGCGAGCTGCATCAAGGCGCTCATCGCGCGCTGGCGCTTCCCTGCGCCGGCTGGCGGCTCGGTCGACGTGTCGTTCCCGTTCGTGTTCCAGGCCTCGCAGTAGCCGCTACCCGCAAGCAGCCCGCAAAATCGGTTAACCCGATCCGCGGTCGATGGCACTGTTACCGGTGCGTCTCTAACGGGATTGTTACGGGTGTGTTCTTGTGGGTAATCCGGGGTCTCCCGTGTTGACACATCCGGATGTCGATGACTATAATTCCTGCCGAGATTCTAACTAGCTGATATTCTTGGACTTATTTTCCGGCTGAGCTGCTTGCACAACGGGGTTGTGAACAGGGTGAAAAGGATGGCGCTGTGGTGAATGCAAAGGCCTTACTGACGACGACGTTCGTCGCGAGCACAGTGTTTGCGCAGGGTCCCGCGCCGACACCGATCGCGCCTCCGTCGGCAGGTGGCGCGGGCGGCGCGGTGGATATCTCTGTGAAGCAGCGCCCGACGCTCACGCCCGAGGAGATGGTCAACCAGGCCAAGGACTACGGCCGGAACATGACCGAGGTTCTCGAAGCGCACGCAGACCCTGCAGGATCAGGCGAAGCGCGAGAAGGACATCATTCGCCTCAACTGCGTCACCGACAAGGTGGTGCAGGTGCGCGTGAACATCAGCATCGCGGAACAGTCGGTTGCAGCTCTACAGGAAGCTGTGACGCGTGCCGATGAAGGTGAGCGCACACATGAATTCACGCGCCTCACGATCGTCAACCAGAAGGTCCAGGTTCTTGGAGCCGAGGCAGAGAATTGCATAGGCGAGGACCTGTCCTTCGTTGGCGCGACTCGCATCGACGTAGAAGTCGACCCGAACATTCCTCAGTACGACCCCACGCTGCCGCCAGCCCCCGGCATCGACATCGAACGCCCGGGCGAGGCCAGCCCTCTGACCGGCTAACCCCGTCGGCCCCCACACCCGACCTCATAGCCGTCTAACAACCAACGTCTGCGCGACACCCTGCCTACATGAACCGACGCCTCGCACTGTGGACTGTTCTCGTCACGATGACCGCTGCGTCCCCGCTCGCCTTCGCGCAGCAGGGGCAAGGGGAAGTCACGATCGGTTATCAGGGGTTGCCCTACAAGGCGAGCGGTGAGACGAAGACCGGCATCCAGGTCAGCGACAGCGTGCTGATGCACGTCGGCGCGGGCGCCGAGGCCGGCTACGACACCAACGTCTTCTACCAGGACGCGGCGATCGCCCAGCGGCGCGGCCATGATGCGCACGTCGCTGTTCGCGGACGTTTCGAACGCGACCCGCGCCGGGGCCGGTGGGAAAGTTCACGTTCAACGCGCGGGCGGGCCTCACCTACCGCCGCTATCAGAGCGACGATCCAGCGATCCAGCGATTTCGAGAACGCCTGGATGCCAACTGCGGGTGTGGCGCTCACCACTGGGTCCGCCCAGGTCGGGTTCGGATTGGCCGACACCTTCGTTCGCACCGAGGAGGCGCCGTACACCCCGAATCAGCTCCCGATCACCCGGTACAACAACCAGGCTTCCGCCGAGGTGCGTTGGTCGCCCGGCGGTGGCCGGCTGACCGGGATGGCGCGCTACACCAACATGCTCGACTTCCTGCAGGGCGACGTACAGCTACGCGACGTCGATGACCAATCAGATCATGCTCGACGGCTCGTGGCGATGGCTGCCGAAGACGGCCATGTTCGTGAACGCCACCCAGGGCTTCGTCACCTATCTCGAGAACGACTACGCCGAAGGTGCCTTCGTATCCGCTGCGTCTCACGACCGGTCTGCGGGGCCTCATCAGCGAGAAGACGTCGGTCGTGCTGGCCCTCGGCTACGACAACGGCTTCTATTCGTCGGGCGCGACGACGAGCGGCTTTCTTGGCAGCACGTTCGCCGATCTGTCGTTCACCCTGCGGCCGACCATGCTCAGCCGCATCGTCGTCGGCTTCCGGCACGGCTTCGAGAACTCGGTCATCAGCAACTTCTACTACAGCGAGACCGCCTACGCGTCCTACGTGCAGCAGATTGCGGGCCGCTTTGCGATCGATATTTCTGGTCGCTACGTGTTCAAGGACTACCAGGGGCTGGAGATGATCGACCCCACGACGGCTGCTCGCACGGACAACTTCTTCCAGGTTGGCGCGACGCTCGACTACTTCGTGAGGAACTGGATGTACGCCGGCGTTGGCTACGCGTTGCTGGTCAACGACGGCACGGTCACCGCGACCACGGGCCCACCGCCAAACGTCGACTACCTCAAGCAGCAAGTGTTCGTGCGGCTCGGCATTACGTACTAGAATCGCCGAATGCTCAGGTGGTTCTGTGTGGTCAGCAGACCACTTTGCGATCGTTGTGCTTGCCTGCTGGCGCGGGCTGTGCCACCCCGCCGCGCCGGGACGTCGCCGCGAGCCAGCTCGGCGAGCCCGCTGACCGCATCGGCATCGACGACACGTTCGAGGTGCGCGTCTACGGCGAGCCCGAGCTGAGCGGAGCGTTCCGCGTCGCGACCGACGGCAGCATCGACTATCCGCTGGCGGGCCGGCTGCAGGTCGCGGGTCTGCGCACGGGTGAGATCCAGAAGCTGCTGGTCAGCAACCTCAAGGACCGCTACCTCAAGGACCCGCAGGTCGTCGTCACGATCAAGGACCGGAACAGCCAGAAGATCTCGGTGCTCGGCCAGGTCGCGCGGCCTGGGCAGGTTGGCTATTACCCGAACATGACGATCGTCGACGCCATCGCCAGCGCGGGCGGGTTCACGGGCATCGCCGCGAAGAACTCCGTGAATCTGCGGCGCGAGGTCGGCGGCAAGATCGAGACGTACACCTATCGCGTCGCCGACATCAGCGAGGGACGTTCGGAGAACGTCGTGGTGTTGCCTGGCGACGTGCTGGTCGTCGACGAACGCGTCTTCTGAAATGGTGACCTCGCCGGGGTCACCCGCGGATGGCTCCGCGCGCGCCCAGGCCGCAGCTGCGGAACCGGTCACAGCGCCGCGTGGCGAGCGCGACAGGCAACGAAGCCGCCGTTCGATGCTGCGCACCGCTCGCGCGCGGGCGGCGTGCTCGCAAACGCCGGCATCAGCATCGCGGTGGCGCTGGCGTTGGCGGCTCCGCTCGCTGCCGGCGGCGTTCATCGTCCGACGATGATCGTGCTGATGATCGCGGCGTTCGTCTGCGTGGCTGCGCTGTCCGGCGGGCTCGCCCTGCAGAACCGCAGCCTGCGCGTTGGCGCTGCCGTCCTGGTCCCGCTGGCGTTCGTGCTGATCCCGCTCTGCAGTCGATCCCGCTGCCGCTCTCGCTGCGCGCGCTGGTCGATTCCGCCGGAACGGCGCTGCTGCGCGATAACGACGTCGCGACCGTCATGGCCCCTCAGCCTGGATCCACCCGGGACACGCGTGTACGTCGGACGTGCCGCCGTTGCGCTCGTGGCCTTCCTGGTCGCCTATCACCTGGCGTCCGGCCAGACGCGGCGGCATCTGTTGCTGCGCGCGGTGGCGATCGCCGGTCTGATCGCGGTCGTCATCGGAATCGGTCATCGGATCTTCGGCATGACCAAGCTCTACGGGATGTTCAATCCGCCCGGCCGCGCGCTGATCACCGGGCCGTTCGTGAACGCGAATCACACGGCGGAGCTGCTCGAGCTGTCGGCATTCGTCTGTCTGGCGTGCTCGTTCCAGCGCGAGACGCTGCTCAATAGGATTGGGTGGCTGGTCGGCACGCTGGTGTGCGCCGGTGCCGCGCTCGCCACGCTTTCGCGCGGTGCCGTCGTCGCGCCTGGCGATAGCCGTCGTGGTGTTCATGTTCATGCGCTACTTCGGCAGCGACGTCAGCGCGGGCGCCCGCCGGCGGGCGTCGTTGGCATGGGCGGCGCTCATTCTTTGCGTGGTGGTGCTCGGTGCGGCATCGCTCGGCGCGGGTCAGCTCGTCGATCGCTTCAAGACCGACACCGTCGGCACGGACGTCCGATTTGCGCTTGTGGCGCGACGGGCTGGGCGTCTTCGCCGCGCATCCGTTCGGGATAGGGCGGGGCGCGTTCGATCGCGTGTTTCCGATCTACCGCGCGTTCAAGATGCCGTTCCCGGTGCGATTTGCGTTCGTCGAGAACGAACCCCTGCAGCTGCTCATCGATTGCGGTTGGTTCTTCTTCCTCCTGCTCGCCGTCCTCTTCATCGCGTTGATCGCATGGCGCATCGTTCGCTACGGACGTCGGGACAAGATCGAGGCAGCCCTCGTCGCCGGGCTGGTCGCCGTGCTGGCCCACGGCGTACTCGACTTCGGCCTCGAGACGCTGGGCGTCTTGGTTCCGTTCACCGCGATCCTCGGCAGCGTTCTCGGACGGCTCAGGGCGCCAGCACAGCCGGCCTGGCCAGCCCGAGCTGGCTGGGGGATCGCCGCGGTAGCCGCGGCGTGCGCGATGTTCGGCGTCGCAGCGACAGCTCACCGGAGCTTCGACGATTTCGACGCCATGCTCAAGCAGGTCCCGAACCCCGACGCGCGGCGCACGTTGTTGGCCCGCGCCGAGCGGACCCACCCCCTCGACTACTTCTACGCACTCGCTCAGGCGCGGCTCCTGCCTCTCAAGGGCCCGAGCGGTCCGCTCGCCACGCCTTCACGCCCTGAATCGCGCGCTCCGGCTCTGTCCCGGCTGCGAGACCGCGCATGTCGAGGTCGCGAGGAATCTATGGAAGCTCGGCCTGCGCGCCCAAGCCGTGCTCGAATGGCGAACGGCGGTGGACATTCAGCCGACCCTGTTCACGAGCGTGGTCGGCGAGCTGTACGTCGCCGGCGCGAAGCCCGAGGAGCTCGCGGCGGTCGCGTCGACGGATGTCGGCTCGCGCGCTGGAGCTCGTCGCGTTCCTGAGCGCACAGGAGCGCCTGAAGGAGGCGTTCGTGGTCCTCGATCAGGCAAATGCGCTCGGCACCGCCCGCGGGGAGATTCTGCTCGCCCGCGCCGGCTTGGAACTGAAGGCCGGGCAGCTCAAGCAGGCCGAAGCCAGCGTCGATGCGGCGATGAAGCTGGGGGTCCAGGACGCCGGCCTGTCGGTCCTGCGGGCGCGGCTACTGATCGCGAGCCAGGGCGCGAACGGGGCCGACGCGGCGCTCCAGATCCTGGATCAGGCGGCGGTTCGCACTCCCTCGAATCTGAACGTACAGCGCGAACGAATCGAGCTGGTCGTCACACACAAGAAATGGAACGCCGCTGCGCGCTCGCTCGAAGGCCTCAAGCTCGCGCTGTTTCACAACTACGGGTCGCGACTGACGCGCATATCTGGGCAGGGCGCATTGAGGCTCAGCTCGGCCACTGGAACAGGTCGCTCGAGGAGTATCGGATCGCATTGGCGGATCGTCCGGGCGGACGTATCGCTCTGGCTCGAGTACGCTCGCGCGGCCGAGACCGGTGGTCGCGACACCACCGCGCGTGAGGCGTACGGCGCAGGCATCGCGTCTCAGCCCAAACAGTCCGGACATCGCGAACGCGCAACGAGCGCTCGATGCGCGCATGGCGCGCCTGCGCGCCCCAGGAGCCGACGCGCTGCGCGCTGGATGGTCCTGCGAAGTAAGGCCTCATTTCTGTTATGATTTCGGCCGTTTCATGCAGACGTACTGGTTCGTCGCGCTGATCTCCGCCGTCTGCCTGGAGGGCCTCGGGCGTCGCTACCTGCCGTTCATCCCGTCGGCGTTCTTCTACTTCTTGAAGGACGTGATTCTCCTGTTCGGATACGTCCGGTTCCGCCCGCCAGCCGCTGGTTAGCGGCACGGCGAAGTACCTCTACCGCGGATTTGAAGTCGTTCTTGCGATCAGCTTCGTTTGGACCGTTGCCCAGATCTTCAATCCGGACTCGCAGTCGTTGGTGCTCGGGGTCCTCGGGTTACGCGCATACTGGCTCTGGTGGCTTGCGCCGGGGATCATCGCAGGCGTGATGCAGCACCGCGTGCAGAAGGAACGAGCGATCTTCGCGCTCGTCGTGTTGTGCGCGGGCGTGGCGCTTTTCGCCGCCGTTCAGTTCGCAGCGCCGCCGGACGCCAGCGTGAACATGTACTCTGTCTGGAACGGCGAAGAGATCTACTCGGCCGGCTCGGCTACCGTGACGAGCACCGGGCGCGCGCGGGTTGCGTCAACGTTCGCGTACGTAACCGGTTTCGTCGACTTCACGATCTTGGTTCCGGCCCTGCTGCTGTCGCTGGGGCTCGACGCGCAGAGTCCGCGTGTCCGACGGGCCGCGCTGATCGGCACGTTCGTGACGGCAGCCGTCGTTCCGATGTCGGGATCACGCAGCTCGGTTGTCATCGGCATCGCGATCCTGGGGCTCACGTTGTGGTCGGCGGGGCTGTTCTTCACCCGCATCGGGCGCCGCGTGCTGATCGGCGCCGCGGTCGCGGCCACGTTGTCCGTCGTCGCGTTTCCGGAGGCCCTGCTGGGTGTCCAGAGCCGCTTCGAAAACCAGGAAGAAACCAACACGCGCTTCGAGCAGCTGGGGACGCTGCTGCCCCCCGTGGCGATGGCGGTCCACGACTATCCCTTCATGGGGATAGGGACGGGCATGCAACAAAACGCACGCGCGACGTTCCGGATCTGGACGAAATGGGACACCGAAACCGAGGTCGCACGCTACCTGGTCGAGCTAGGGCCGATCGGATTGATATTGATATGGTTCACCAAGCTCGGGCTCACCATCGCGTTGCTCCGGAGCTACAAGATCCTGAAACGAGCCGGGCGGCGCGGGTCGGCGGCCGCGGCGCTTTCGTATGGCGCGCTGACGATCCTCGGCAACCTCGGCTTCGATCACAACTGGCAGGCGCTGTACTTCATTGGCTGTGGCTTCATCCTGGCCGAGGTCGTCAACGTCCGGCAACGAGCGGCCGCCGCGCTCGTGCCGAGCGTCGCTCAGCCCGCGGCGCTCAACGTTCGACACGAAGCTGCCTGAGCCGCGGCACGACGATCGAGACTGGTCGCGGCTGCGAGAGCATGACGTCAGGAGCTCTGGGACATGCGCTGCGGCCGCACGTCGCCAGCGCGTATGCGGCGCGTTGTCGTTGCTGGCCGGCATAGTGACGCGCTGGCTGGTCCGAACGGCCGCGTGCTCGACGTCGGATGCGCCAGGGGACGCTCGGCCTGACCCTGGCGGAGCAGGGTCTCCGTGTCAGTCTCCTCGACGTACGCGCGACAAACATCGAATATGCGCGAGCGCGCACGAGCGCGGCGACGTCAGCTTTTACGTCGGGTTGCTGGCAACCTCGTCCCGCCGGACGGTGACTACGATGTCGTCGTTTGCACCGAGGTGCTGGAGCACGTGACGGCGCCTGCGCGGCTGCTGTCGAGTCTGGCCGAGAAGGTACGGCCGGGTGGCGCCATCTGTCTGACCACGCCCAACGCGGACTACGTTCTGAGCAGTTGCCGACTTCGCGGCAGCGGCGTAGAGATGTGATCGACACGATGGAGACGAACAGTCTGGACGGCGATGCGCACCGCTTCCTCTACAGCGCGAGGAGCTGATCGCGCTTGTCCGCGGCGTCGGGCTCAAGTCTCGGGGAGCATGGCTATTTCCTGCCCGCGTGGGTCGAGGGACACGCCAAGACTCGATATCTGCACCAACTCGCCTACCGTGCGCGCCGGGAGATAATGCTCTTGCCGTCGACGATTTCGGGGCCGCAGCGGCTGGCACGGCACCTCTGCTCGTCGCAGCGGGATCGTCGCCACCTGCGCGTAGCCTGTCCGCGACGGCGCGACTACGGTTTGACCGATAGCCGGCCCGTGTAGTCGATGCGGGTCAGCAATCCGAATTCGGGCGTCTCGGCGATGAACTCGTCGGTTGCCTGCCGCGAGCCCTTCCAGTGGCCGTAATCGTCGACGATGAGGACGCCGCCCGACGACAGGCGGGGGTAGAGATGCTTCAGCTCGTGGCGCGTCGATTCGTACCAGTCTGTGTCGAGCCGCAACAAGGCGATCTGTTGCGGCGCCTGCGCGGGAACGGTCTCCTCCACCTTGCCGCGCACATAGTGAAGCCGATTCGCGGGATACCCGACCTTCGCCATCGCCGCCTGAACGTCCTCCAGCGACGCGTAGCACCAGTACGAACCGGCATCGTCCCCTGGACGATTGCGCCAGCGCAGCGGCCGCGCGTTGTCCCGCCAGGTCGACGTCCGCCTCAGACGGAGGCGACATGCCTTCGAAGGTATCGAACAGGTAGAGCTCGCGATCCGTCGCTCCCAGCGCCTGCAACGTTTTCGCTGCGGCCATCATGCTGCCGCCGCGCCAAACGCCACATTCGACAATCGCGCCCGGGATACGACGCCGGACCACGTATTTCACCGCCTCGATGACCGAATGAACGCGCTCCGGGCTCGTCATCGTGTAGGGGCGAACAAAGTCTAGGGTGTCATGATGCGCCGGCTCGAAATCGGGATATCGCGCACGACGGTGGTTGTCCTCGCTGTAGATCTCGGCGGCGCGGTGGTACATGCGCTTGAGCTTCTTGAGCGTGTCGATGACAGGCATACGAGCGCCATTGTTTACCCCGACCGCTGATCCTGGGCAAACGTCACGTTGGATCATTCGGTCGCTGGTCGCACGCTGCGCAACACCCGGGCAGGGATGCCGGCGGCCACGACATCAGCAGGCAATTCGTCCCGAACGACGGCGTTCGCGCCGACCACGGTACGATCACCGATCCGCGACCCCTTGAGGATGCGAACCCCGGCGCCGATCCAAACGTTCGAGCCAATGACGATGGGTGCGGTATCGATGCCGCCCTCGAGGGCCCGCCGAACGGATTGCGCGTCGACCTCGCGACGTCGCTGATCCGGATCCAGGTGATGGTTCTGATCGCGAATGCTGCAGTGCTCGGCGATCAGCGTATCGCTCCGATCGTCGATCCGAGCCTGCGTGACGATGACAGAATGCCGCCCGATGAACGCGCGATCGCCCAGGACCAGGCGGCCGCTGGCGGCCGAACCTCGATGGCACATCCGTCGGACAGGGTGACGTTGTCGCCAACGATTAGTTCGCCGTAAACGGCCAAGGTCGACGTTGCGTCCGATGCACAGGCCCTTCCGCCGACTACGAGCCCGGGCAGGAACAGCGCGTATCGCCGCGCCGCGCGCCAGCATCGACGAGCGGGCGCGCACGGTTGAGAGCACTCCTGACCAGACGGCCGCGCAAGGGAAGCGGACGGTCACATCCTCAGCTCCGCAGGGATCGCCAGTCGCCGCACCGCGGCGATCGCAGACCGCAGCGACTTTTCGATCGAAGTCTGACCGAGGATCAGTCGCTCACCCGCGACGTACGCCAGGCGCGAACGGATGTTCGGAATTCCGTTCACTGTCCGAATCGCCGGCGCCCTTCACGCACCATGACGTCACTCATCAGTCGCGTCTTCGTCTCGGCGTGCGCGCGCAGGGCGCCGAGCTCGGCATCGATCTTCTTGAACCGACCTTTGTCCCACATCCGTATGAACAAACTGAAGTCGAGAGAAAATCTCATCGTCCGGATCGAGGCCGCCGACGCGATCGTACAGCGACCGGCGCCAGAACGCGCATTCCTGCGGGATCCATTGCCCAAATGCGAAGTAGTACTTGTGCAGAAGCGTCGGGGGCTCGTATCAGCGAATCAGCCGCCCTTCCTCGTCGATGACCCGGCGCGCGCCATAGATGAAGTCGACGTCGGGCGATTGGTCGAAGGCACGCGCGACAAGGCTCAAAGCGCCCGGAGAGGTAGACGTCGTCGGAGTTCAACCAGGCGAGCACGTCGCCAGTCGAACGCTGGAAGCCGTTCGCGATCGCCGCCGACTGGCCCGCCGTCGGGCTCGCTCACCCAGTACGCCAGGCGGTCGGCGTAGCGCTTGATGATGTCGACGCTGCCGTCGGTGCTGCCGCCGTCCATGACGATGTACTCGAGGTTCGGATAGTCCTGGTCCAGAACCGAGCGGATCGCCGCCTCCAGGTAGCGGCCCTGGTTGAACGACGGCGTGACGACGGTGATACGGGCAGAGCCATCGGCGCTACCCGGCCGGAGGGGTCGCGCGCGTCCGGCACCGCCACATCACGGTGCTGTTGAGCACGGCGCCGAGGGGCGGGAACGGGGAATAGACCGTGCGGGCGATGTCCATGCGGCTGCGCAGCTCCCGCTCCACGTCGCGGAAGTCGAAGCCCTTGTGACCCGTCAGCGTCGCATCCGACTGAGTGTGGCTCGAATCGAACGCGTGCGCATTCCAGAGCACCGCCGCCGAGAACAGCTCGCTCAGGCGGTAGCGTCTCGTAGCCGTAAGGGCCGCCGCAGGTCCCGCCAGGTACCGGCCCACCTGCTTACCCAGCAGGCTCGGGACCGACCTCGATCGGGACGGTTATCAAGACGTCGGCGCCGGGCCGGCAGAACCTGCTCACGGCGTCGAGGATGGTGGCCCGATTCGGAATGTGCTCGAGCGCCTCGGTACACATCGCCAGATCGCAGGTGCCGGTCGGAACGGTCTTGGCGAGGTCGTCGGGGTGCAAGAAATGAAAGCCGTCGATGCCCGCGAAGGTCGCGGCAGCGCTCTCGCGCATCGTCGGGATCGTTGTCGATGCCGTACCCTCCGCGGACAATGCCGCGATCGTAGGCGCGCCGGAGAATCATCGCGTCGCCGCAGCCGAAGTCGATCGCGATCGCGCCCCTGATGTCGTCCACGAGATCGAGCGCCCGCTCGGTAGCGGCCGTTGTGCGCGAGTCGTGTGAGGAAGTTGCCGTGCTCTAGGAGGCGCTCGGAGTATGACATCGGGCGATTTAGGTGCGGTGAGCCTGCTGGGCTTCGGTGGCGATAGCCGACGAAGCGTTCAGCGTAGGACGGAGCCGCCCCGGCAGGCTATCACGGGCGGCGCGCTCCAACTGGGATCGGGTCCAGCGGTCGAGTTGTTCCAGACGGCCGCGAGCTTTGATTCCAGGTCGTCGCTGTTCCCGGGGCGAAGAAGGTGGCCTTGGCCGGATTCTGCTCGACGATGCGTCGGGATGTCCGAGACGCAAGACCTGTTTTCCGACGGTGCGCGCTTCGTCAACGCTGATGCCCCAACCCTCGAACCGGGATGGGTTGACCACGCAGAGGCTCTGCCGAATCAGCAACAGGACGTCGTCGTGAGGAACCAGGCCCAGGTAGATGATTCGATCGCGGATCCCCCAGCGCGAGAGCGCTCCCACAGACCCGCGAAGTGACCCGCGTCGCGGTAGTCACCCGGATATCCGGTGCACACGACCGTCACGGGCACGCCGCGGGAGTCCAGGCTTTTCACGGCCTGGAACAGGAGCTCGTGGTCCTTGTGCTTCCAGAATTGGTTGGGTAGGTAGACGAATTTCTGCGGCAAGTGATATCGCACGAGAACCTCGGCTGGGTCCGAGTGGTAGATCCGTGGCGGAACTCGCGTGATCTGAGATAGCACCCTGGCCTTGTGGGCGTGCGCGGGTATGCGCGACCGGAGATCCGCTGCGACCGCCTGACTGAGCAGAACGACGCGCGTCGACAACCGGGCGGTCTCGCCGAAACTCCGGTCGCGGGCGGCCCGCTCTGTCTCGCTGAACATATCGGGCATGTGCACGTGCTGAAAGTCAGGGATCCACGACAAGCGTCGCCACGCTCGGATAGCGGGTCGGAAACCAGGAGCCGAACAGGACGTCGACCTCCTTCGCACGCAGGAACCGATCAAGAAGCAGCATTCCGCTGCATCAGGCGCGTCGATAGTGTGTTCCCGATCCAGGCGCCGCTGAAGCGCTTGGGCGCCGCGTAGTGGAGAACTCGTCGGCGGCTGGATAGCGGCCGCGAAGCCGAGTCTCATCGCTGCCTTCGGGCGCGAGCAACGCCAGCCGAATGTCGCAGCCCTCCAATTCGCGCACGGACTGCAACAAGTTACGAACGATGACCTCACCGGCCATCCATCGTTCGTCGCCCATGATCGAAAGCGCGACCTTCATCTTTGGTAGTCGGGCCAGCCACTATCGCGGTCGTTGATGACGGAGTGCTCGAGCGGCCAGTCGATGCCGAACGCCGGATCGTCCCAGCGCACGCCGCGGGCCGACTCGGGGTGGTAGGCGTCGGAGATCTGGTAGTCGACGACGGCGTCGTCGGTCAGCGTGATGAAGCCGTGCGCGCACCCCTTGGGGATGTAGAGCAGGTGGCCGTTGTCGGCGGTCAGCTCGCCGCGATACCAGCGACGATAGGTCGGCGAGGCCGGGCGCAGATCGACGATGACGTCGTAGATCGCGCCGCGGCTGCACGCACCAGCTTGGTCTCCTCGTGCGGCGCCGCCTGGAAGTGCATCCCGCGCAGCGTGCCGCGCCGGCGGTTGAAGGAGACGCTGCGCTGGACGACCTGCGGATCGAGGCCGTGCTCGCGCGAGCTCGCCGCACGCAGAAGGTGCGCGCGAAGAAGCCGCGCTCGTCCTCGTGGCGCTCGGGCTGGATCAGCGACCGCGCCGTCGATGTCCGTCGGCGTCGAAGATCATCGTGCGCAGCACGGCGCTCACACGACCGCGACGTCGGGGATCGGGACGATGAACTTGCCGCCCCGGCCGCGGTACTCGGCCTGCTGGCGCAGGATCTCGTCGGCGAAGTTCCAGGTCAGCAGCAGCACGTAGTCGGGCATCGCCTCGAGCAGCGCCTCGGGCGGCGACGATCGGGATGCGCATGCCGGGCGTGAAGCGGCCCTGCTTGTCGGTGCTGCGGTCGGCGACGAAGTCGAGCGTCTCGGCGCCGATGCCGAAGTAGTTCAGCAGCGTGCTGCCCTTGGCGGCGGCGCCGTAGGCGGCGATGCGCTTGCCCTCGCGCCTTCAGCTCGCGCGAGCAGCGCGCGCAGCTCGTCCTTGAGCGCCAGCACGCGGCCGCGCGAAGTCGCGGTAGAAGCCGAGCGTCGCCACGCCCGCGCTGGCGCTCCTCGTCGAGCAGCGCCGCGACCGACGGCGTCGGCGCCTGCGCCGCCGTCGCGCCGCGCCGCGCTGAAGCAGCAGCGAGCCGCCGTGGATCGGCAGCCGCTCGACGTCGACGCAGCGCAGGCCGTGCCGCGCGAACAGCGTGCTCGAGCGCGCGTCAGCGAGAAGTAGCAGAGGTGCTCGTGATAGATCGTGTCGAACTCGCAGTGGTCGATCATGTCGCCGCACGTACGGCACCTCGATCGACCGCGACGCCGCTCGTGCTTGCAGGACGTCGCGGATGCCGGCGACGAAGCCGTTCAGGTCGGCGACGTGGGCGAGCACGTTGTTGGCGTGGATGACGTCGGCGCGCTGGCCCTCGCCGGCGCAGCTGCGCGGCGAGCGTCGCGGCCGAAGAACTCGCACAGCGTCGGGATGCCCGCGCTCGCTCGGCGACCTTGGCGATGTTGCGCGCCGGCTCGATGCCGAGCACCGGGACGCCGGCCTGCTCGTAGTACTGCAGCAGGTAGCCGTCGTTGCTGGCGATCTCGACCACCAGGACTGCCGGCGCCGAGCTGCCGCGTCCGCGGCCAGGCGCGCCGGCCAGCTCGCGCGCGTGCGCGAGCATCGTGTCCGAGAACGACGAGAAGTAGACGTAGTCGCGGAACAGCTGCTCGGGCGGCACCGTCTCGGTGATCTGGACCAGCGCGCAGGCCGGGCAGAACACCAGGTCGAGCGGGAAGCGCGGCTCGGGCTCGCTCGAGCTCGCGTCGCGCGAGCAGCGCGTTCGCGAGCGGCGTGCGCCCGAGGTCGAGGACGAGCTCCAGCTCGGCCGCGCCGCAGGAGCGGCAGGCGATCGCGGCTCATGCGTCATGCCGGCGCCTCGAGGAAGTCGCGGTACCAGGCGATCGTGCGCGCCAGCCCCTCGTCGAGCGTGAACAGCGGCGCCCAGCCGAGCTCGCTGCGCGCCTTCGCGGCGCGACAGGTACTGGTGGCGGATCTCGTTGCTGGCCTCGTTGCGGACGTCGGGCTCGAGCGTTCGAGTCCATCAGCTGCGAGGATCCGGTCGACGAGCTCGCGCACGGTCACCTGGATCTCGTTCGAGAAGTTGAACGCCTGCGCCGCGCGAGCGTCGGGTCGGCGCGCCAGCTTCTCGGCCAGCAGCATGTAGGCGGCGGCGCCGTCCTCGACGTAGAAGTAGTCGCGGACGAACGTGCCGTCGGAGCGGATGACCGGGCGCTCGCCGCGGAGCGACCGAGCGGATCGTGCCCGGGACGATGCGGTTCCAGTTCAGGTCGCCGCCGCCGTAGAAGTTGCCGCAGCGCGTGATCGACGACCGGCAGCCCGTAGGTGACGGCGTAGGTCTGCGCGATCAGGTCGGCGCACGACTTGCTGACGTCGTAGGGATGCCGGCCCTGCAGCGGCGTCTCCTCGTCGTAGGGCAGCGCGTCGTGGTCGCCGTACGCCTTGTCCGACGAGGCGACGACGATCTGCTCGACGCGCGGGCTGCGCCGGCAGGCCTCGAGCAGCGCCCAGGTGCCGCGCGATGTTGGTCTCGAACGTCGAGACCGGGTTGCGGTTGGCGATCCGACGATCGTCTGCGCCGCGAGGTGGATGACGGTGTCGATCTCGTACTCGCCGAGCACGCGCTCCAGCAGCGCCTGATCGCGCGACGTCGCCGCGCGACGACCTTGACGCGCTCGATCAGCCGCTCGACGCACCAGCTCGCTCTGCGGCACCCAGTCGCGGACCAGGCAGACGACGTCGGCGCCGGCCTCGACGCAGCCGCGCGACCAGCCAGCCGCCGACGAGGCCGGTCGCGCCGGTGACAGCGTCGGGCGGTCGCGCCAGAAGTCGCGTCACGCGGTCATCTCCAGACCTTCCACGGCGCGCTTGCCTGCTGCCCAGAGCTCGTTCGAGCATCGTTGTACTCGCGAAGCGTGTCCATGCACTGCCAGAAGCCGTCGTGTCGATAGGCGGCCAGCTGGCCGTCGCGCGCCAGCCGCTCGCAGCGGCTCGCGCTCGAGCACGGTGCGGCGTCGCCGCGCGAGGTAGTCGAAGATCCGCCGCGCTCGAACACGAAGAAGCCGCCGTTGATCCAGCCTTCGGCCGTCTGCGGCTTCTCGTTGAACTCGCGCGACCGCGGTCGCCGTCGAACACCAGCTCGCCGAAGCGGGCCGGCGGGCGCACCGCGGTGACCGTGGCGAGCTTGCCGTGCGCGCTGGTGGAAGGCGACCAGCGCGCGCGAGTCGACGTCGGCGACGCCGTCGCCGTAGGTGACAGCATGAAGGTCGTCGCCGTCGAGGTAGCGGCGCATCGCCGCGAGCCGGCCGCCGGTCATCGTCGTCTAGGCCGGTGTCGACGAGGGTGACCCGCCAGTCCTCTCCCGGCGGCGGACGTCGTGGAACTCCGATCGAGCCCTGCGCGGCCGAGCTCACGGTGAAGTCGCGTGGTCATGCTCGTAGTCGAGGAAGAACTCCTTGATCAGCCAGCCCTTGTAGCCGAGGCAGAGGACGAAATCGCTGAACCCGTGGTGGGCGTAGCCCTTCATGATGTGCCAGAGGATCGGGCGGCCGCCGATCGCGACCATCGGCTTGGGAGATACTCGGTCGCGTCGCGGATGCGCGTGCCCATTCCGCCGCACAGGATGACCGCCTTCATGTCTGGCGATCTTATACCTGACCCTCGTGAAGGTCTGGCATTAGGCGCGCCGACCCGTGCCATAAGGCGGATCGCAGGCAATGCGAGTTCTGGTCACCGGTGCGGGAGGCTTGATCGGTCGCGAGGTCGTGAGCACGCTGCGGCGCGCAGCACGAGGTGGTGGCGCTGGATCGTCGGTTCGCCGCCGGAGGCGTCGCGCGGCAGGCGCCGGGCGCATCACGCCGGTGGACCTCGAGGACGCCGGCGCGCGTCGCGCGCCGTCCTGAACGAGCGCGCCCCGACGGCATCATCCACCTCGCCTGGTACGCGAACCCAAGGACTATCTGATCTCCGCGCGAACCTCGCGTCACTCGCGATGACGACACCGCCTGGTCGAGGCCGCGCTTGCGGCGGGCTGCCGCAAGCTGGTCGCGGCCGGCACGTGCGTCGAATACAGTCCGCGCGACCGGCCGCTGGTCGAGACCGATCCGGCTGGGCCCGCACGCTCTACGGCGCTGCAAGCACGCCGCCTGGCTGGTTTCGCGCGCGCTCGCCGCCGCGGCGGACGCCGGCGCTGGCGTGGGGGCGACTGTTCACCTCCACGGTCCGACGAAGACCAGCGACGGCTGATCCCGTGGGTCGCGCGCGAGCTCCGCGCCGGCCGCGCCGTCGACCTCACCGACGGCCGCAGGTACGCGACCACCTGCATGTCGCCGACGTAGCTCGGGACTGGTCACGCTGCTCGCGCCGGCGCCGCCGGCGACCTACAACGTCTGCTCGGGCGAGCCCGTGACCCTGCGCCCGGTGCTCGAGACGGTCGGCGACATCGTCGGGCGACCGGGCTGCTCCGCTTTGGCGCCCGCCCCCACCGCGCCAGCGAGACGATGTTCCTGGCCGGCGATCGACCCGGCTGCGCGCCCCCGGGTGGTCGCCGCGCTTCGGGCTCCGCGACGGCATCCAGGACGCCCTGCGTGGCGGCAACTAGGTTATCCTTTCGCCCCCATGAAGGTGAATATCGACACTGACGCGAGGCACCTGACCGTCGAGCGGGACGGCGGGCCTCAACGGCTGGCGCTCTACTCCCCGGAAGCCTTCTCGTGTTGTCCGAGCTCTGGGTCAAGGTGGGCTGGATTCGAAGTACACCTACGCCTTCTCGTGGATGGGCCGGCCGGTGATCGAGCTGCCCGAGGACATGATCCGGATTCAGGAGGTCATCTATCGACTTCGTCCTGACGTCTGATCGAAACCGGCGTCGCCCACGGCGGTCATTGATTTCTACGCGAGCCTGTTCAAGGCCATGGACGTCGGCAAGGTGATTGGCGTCGACATCGAGATTCGCCCCACAATCGGAGGGCGATAGAGGCGCACGAGCTCAGCTCGTACATCACGCTCGTCGAAGGGATCTCGATCGATCCCGGAGATCGTGGCGAAGGTCAGGGGCATGATCGGGCCGCAGGACAAGGTCTTGGTATCTCGACTCGGACCACTCAAAGGATCACGTCAGCGAAGGAGCTGGCGGCCTATTCATCGTTCGTGACTCCCGGCTCCTACATCGTGGCGACCGACGGGGTGATGCGAGATCGCTGCGACGACGTTCCACGCGGGAACTCGCACTGGAAACACGACAACGCTGTTGCCGCCGCCGTCGACTTTGCGCGGCAGCCACCCCGAGTTCCTCTTGGAAGAACCCGCCTTCCGTTCAACGAAGGCGCCGTGACCGAGCGGATCACGCATTGGCCGAGCGCCTACCTGTTGCGGCGCTGATCAGCTGAACAGCTCGGCAGCAATGCCAAGCTCGTTCAGGATCTGGAGGTTCTCTGCGCGATAGTTGGGATTCATCAACATCGCTGCGGTGACGCCACGACGCGCGAGCTCTGCGGGCGCCACGATCGGGTGGCCGCTGCCGGGAATGAAGCCGTTCTGCTTGTTGGGATTCACGTCGATCACACAGTCGATGAGGTCGCGGTTTGGATCGACGATATTGGCGAAGGTGACGCCCTTGGCGCCGGCGCCCCAGATCGCCACTTTGCCTATGCGCCGCTGCTCGGAGAGCCGCGCCGTCCACTCACGCGTCAAGCGCTCCTCCTCGCGCGAGAACTGCTCCGCCATCTGGACCAGCTCCTCGGCGGATTCAGCGGTAGCTAGGGGAGGATCGGCGAGGCGCGCCTCCAACCACAGGTACTGGCCGCCGAACGTGTGCCTCACGTCGGTCACCGCGAACCCTGCTCGTTCGAACAGGCCTCGCAACGACCCCGCCGAGAACAGTGAGCAGTGTTCGTAGAAGAAGTCCCAGATTACCTGTCCGCGGAGAATCCACTCGACGCAGGGGGTCTCGAAGAAGACCTTCGCGTCCGGTCGCCGGGCGAGAGCCTGCCGAATCGAATCGAGGAACAGCCGAGGATGCTGGACGTGCTCGATCACATGCCGGCAGACGACGACGTCCGCCGGTACATCGGCGCAGTCGGGGCCATAGAATCGGCGCTCGAAGCGCAGACGTCCGCCGGCGTCCTCGAGCGGGCCCTCGTAGCTCGGATCGAAGCCGATGCCGCGGTTGTTGGCGGACGGGTGGTTGGCGAGCGCCCTGAGAAAGTGCCCTTTGCCGCAGCCTACCTCGATGACGTCGGCGTTATGGACGCCACTCTCGACGACCAGGTGGTTGACTAGCTCGTCGACATACGCAGCGAACGACGGAGAGCACGTCTGGGTGTTGTCGTAGGCCTGACCGTACAGGACTAGATCGGGATCGAAGATCGGTTGAACGTGAAGCCGCAGCGGCGGCAGATGGCGATGGTCAGATCGGCGCGTGGCGCCTCGGCAGCCTCTCGCTGGGATCTATAGACGAGGTTCTGATGGATAGGCACCCGAGGGCGGAAAGAAAGGTAAAAACGTCCGAGCCGTCGCAGATAGGGCAGCCGTCTTGGTGACGCATGGAGCTCACGAGACCTTGCCGCGGCTTTCACTCAAGCTGACGACCGAGTCGAGGTTGTCGGTCTTCCACGGCAGCATCGGCCGAACCGCGCCGGGAATCGGGCCGGCGTACACGCCGCGCACAGAGTCGCCCTCGCCCGGGTCGTGAACATGGAACGAGAACAGCCCGCTCTCGAGGACGTGCACGATCACGGGATCGAGCGTCGAGATCGCGACGTCGACCGAGAACATGCCCTCCGACATGAAGTTGCCCGGGATCGTCACCGTGGAGCGGTACATCCCGGGCGCCGTCGGGCGCTGCGTACTCGCGCACGTAGCCGTCGCTGGTGATGAAGACGCAGGCGCCCTCCTCATTGAAGAAATGCAGGTTGGGGTGAAGCGGGTACCTGTCGGTCAGCACCTCGAAATCCATCTGGACCGAGAACGGGCGTCGAATGTCGATCGTCGGCGAGTCCCGGTTGGTCGCCGATCAGCCGCGCGGCGAGCAGGCGCACGTGCTCCGAGCCCGGGAGCGCTTGCCCCGGACGCGGAAGTCGACCTCGGTCGCGGCTCTCCCCGTTCGGTACCGCCGGCGTAGATCGCCGGCGACCTTCGCTACCGGGCCGTCGGCGGCGACCGTGCCGTGGCTCGAGCAGGATGGCGCGGCTGCAGAGGCGGGAGATCGCCGCCATGTTGTGGCTGACGAACAGCACCGTGCGGCCGCCCGACGCGACCGTCTGCCATCTTGCCCAGGCACTTCTGCTGGAACGCCGCGTCGCCGACCGCCAGCACCTCGTCGACGACCAGGATCTCCGGCTCGCAGGTGCGCCGCGACCGCGAACGCCAGGCGCACGTACATGCCGCTGACGAGTAGCGCTTGACCGGCGTGTCGAGGAACCTGCTCGACCTCGGCGAACGCGACGATCTCGTCGAAGCGCGCGCGGACCTCGGCGCGGCGTCATGCCCAGGATCGCGCCGTTGAGGAAGACGTTCTCGCGGCCGGTCAGCTCGGGGTGGAAGCCGGTGCCGACCTCGAGCAGCGACGCCGACCCGCCCGCGCAGGCGCGACTTCGCCCGTCGGTCGGCGTCGGTGATCCGCGACAGGATCTTGAGCAGCGTGCGACTTGCCCGCGCCGTTGCGGCCGATGATGCCGACCACCTCGCCGGGCTGGATGTCGAAGTTGACGTCCGCAGCGCCCAGAACGTCTTCCGTCGGTTGCCGCGCCCGGGTCAGAAGGCTCGAGCGGCGCTTTCAGCGCCGCGACGATCGCCTCGCGAAACGTCCGGCTGCCAGGGCCACCGCAGCACGTACCGCTTCCCGAGCCTGCGCGCCTCGATGATCGGAGTCGGACATCAGATCCGATCCGCGAAGGTGCGCTCCAGCTGCCGGAAGCGTACGAACCCGAGCAGCCGACGACGAGCGCGATGGCCAGCGGCGAGCGCCAGAGCCGGCCGAAAGGGATCGGCGTGCCGAACAGCGCCGCGCGGAAACCCGTCGACGACCGCGGCCATCGGGTTCAGCGCCAGCAGCCAGCGAAAGGCTCCGGGACCATCGACGCCGGATAGAAGACGGCGTTGCATAGACGAGGATCTGGATGAGGAACGGCAGCGCGTGGCGGACGTCGCGAAACTGCAGGTTGAGCGCGGACGTCCACAGCCCGAGTGCGGCCGCGCACAGCGCGGCGATGCCGGCGATCGGGATCGCGAGCAGCGCGGTCGCGTGGAACGGCACCCGCATGACGACCATGAGGACGATCAGCAAGGCGGACGCGATCGCGCAGTCGACGACGGCGGTCAGGATGCTCGCGAGCGGGACGATCACGCGCGGGAAGTAGACCTTCGTGACGAGGTTCGAGCTGTTCGATCAGGCTCTCGCTGGCGTGCGAAAGGCCGCTCGCGAACAGTCCCCACACCGTCAGCCCCGCCAAGCAGAACACCGAGATAGGGGACCGGGCTGTCGCGCGGATGCCCGCGAAGCGGTTGAACAGCACTGTGAAGATCGCCATCTGCGCGAGCGGCTGGAGCAGCGCCCAGGCGACGCCGAGCGAGGCCTGCTTGTAGCGCACGCTGCACGTCGCGAAGTGCGAGGATCCAGAGCAGCTCGCGGTAGTTCCAGGCGTCTAGGAGATCCTGCCAAGAAAACGCAGTGTTCGGACGAAGAATCAGCTCACGCGGATGAGCGTGGAGCCCGTCATGTTGATGGTCGGGATCTTGTCCGTTCATGCGCCCGAGTCAAGCGACTGAAGTGCGGTAGACCACCAACATGCGGTAGAGTCTCGCGCGCTCAACGATGACGGCACTACCCCTCGTCAGCATCGGACTCCCGACGTACAACCGCGTCGAGGGGCTGGAGCGCGCCGTGAAGTTCATCCTGGCGCAGGACTATCCGAACATCGAGCTCGTCATCTCCGACAACGCGTCCCAGGACGACACGCCGGTACTGTGCCGGCGCCTGTTGGACGCGGACAGGCGCGTCAAGTGTATGCGCCAGAAGACGAACATCGGGCCGACGGGGAACTACGCGGCCGCGCTGGCCGCTGCGACGGGCGAGATCTACCTGGCGACGGCGGACGATGATTGGCTGGCGCCCAACTACGTGAGCACGTGCGTCGCGGAGCTGGTCGCGGATCGTTCGCTCGTGTCGGTCGTGGGCCGTCCGCAGATGTATCAGGGTGAGCGCCCGGTCCGTTTCGGAGAGGAGACGACCATTCTGGACGACTCGCCCGAGGAGCGAGTCGTTCACTATTACAGAACGGTTGTCGAGAACAGTGGCTTTCATGGCGTTGCTCGCCGAGAAACGCTGCTGTCTTTACCGCCGATGCCGAACGTGATGGGCGGCGATTGGCTATGGATGGCGTCGGTTGCGTTCCAGGGGAAGATCAAGACGGTAGCAACGACGCACGTGTTCAAGAAAGAGGGGGGGGCATCGGCCAAGTGGGCGGCTATCGCTTCGACGCTGAAGCTGCCTGCCTGGCAGGGCCGCTACGGATGGGAGGCGATACTCCTAGCGGCGTGCCAGGACATCGCCTATCGATCTCCGGTCTATGAATCGCTCGGACCCAACGGTCGGTTGACGTTGGCCGCGCGTGTCGCAGTGACATTGGCGCGCAAGTGGCAGATGTGGAAGTCGTGGCCATTTTATCTCCGTCGCGCAGTCAGCGAGCGGGTGCGCTCCGCGGTCGGCCTCGAAAAACGTGTGTAAGCGGGCTGGTGTGGGCGCTACCGATCTTCCAGCGAACATCGTCTACGTGCGACCGGCGTTTGGCGGGATCTTCGACTATAGCGAGAGCCTCCTGGGCATTCTGCGCGCGCATTTTCCCGCGACACAGGCGGATGTGGTGACGACGCGTTCGGGCGGCGACCCCGTTGAGGAGGGCGTTGACCTGGCGCGCCAGTTGCTAAAGCGGCGCGGCGTCATCTACGCGGACCTCGGCCTAGGAGACGCTGCGATGTTTTGGGCGCTGTTGCTGCTCGGCAGCCAACGATCGATTGTCGTGACGCTTCACGATCCTGGACTGGTCGTGAACGGGATTGTCCGATCGCAGAGGTTCGAGTCAGCGCCTCGTATCGTCGCGAGCGCTTTGAGAAGCGGCGCCTTTCGCCTCGAGCGGTTGGTTGGGCGCCGCATCGTGCGAGCGATGCTGAAACGCTGCAAGGCCGTCCTTGTGCTCAACCCGGCGGTTCCATCGGTGCTGGGGGTTCCGCTCGAATACCTTCCGCAGCCGGTCTATGACCCCACCGTCCGGCCTCATGCGATCCCCCATCCGGCCAAGCTGGCCTATCTTGGATATTGGGGACCGAGCAAGGGCATCGAAGATTTGCTCGGTGCCTATCGCGCGCTGCTGCCCCATTTCCCCAATGCGCGTTTCGTGATGGCCGGAGGCGGCGTGCCCGGGGACGGCTACGAGGCGTCATTCCGCGCGCGCGTGGCGGCCGTCAGCCAACACATCGAGATGCCGGGGTTCATTCCGCCCGCGGAGTTGCCGGCATTCCTCGCGAGCCTGACGGCTCTCATCCTTCCGTATCATCCTGAGCTGGCAGGCGGCGCCAGCGCGATGTTGATGCGTGCCCAGGAGGCGGGCGTCCCCCTGGTGATCGCCGACACACCGATGCTCCGCGCACAGGTCGATGCCCGCAACGTGACGATCGTGCCGCCCCGCCAAAGCGCGGCGCTCGCGGCGGCACTCGCCGCGTTGCTCAGCGACCCGCAGGCCCACAACGACCGCGCATTGCGCGAGCAGGCGCGTGTCCACACCGCTCACGGGCATGCCGCGGTAGCCGCTCGTCTGGCGCAGATCCTGGCCCATTCTGCGGCGTAACAGGCCGCCGATGCTTGCTAATTTGACCCTGTTCCAATAGGGTACGCAGGTGAGTAACGCCGCAGATCCTAGCGCGAGCGAGGTTGGGGAGAACTCCTCGAACCGGATTGACTTGCTTGCCTATTGGCGGACCCTCCGGAAGCGGTGGCCGTTCGTGGTGCTCTCGGTCATCGTCGCGACCGTCATCGCCTTCGTCTACACCTACCGGCAGCCGAAGGTCTACGAAGCGACCTGCCAGGTGATCATCGAGCCGATGGCGCCGCAGGTGCTTCCCGGGTCGAAGGACGTCGTCGAGCTCGGGACCGGAACGTTCTGGGCGAACAAGGAGTTCTACGAGACGCAGTACCGGATCATCACGTCGACGGGCGTCGGCCAGCGGACGGCGGAGAAGCTGGGGCTGCAGTACGATCCCGACTATGCCGGCGTGGTCGGAGCCAATCACGATCTGCAGGCCCTCGGCCGGGTTGTCTCCGGGCAGGTCGCGGTCAAGGCGGTCAAGGATTCGCGGCTCGCCTTGATCACCGTTTCCGACCGCAAGCCGCAGCGCGCGGCGCTGATCGCCAACACGACGCGGACACGTACATCGAGCAGAACCTCGACTACAAGCTCGAGGGCGCGCGCACGGCGATGGCGTGGCTCGCGGAGCAGGAGTCGGATCTCAAGCGGCAGCTCGAGCGCTCCGAGCTGAAGCTCTACCAGTACAAGAAGGATCGCAACCTGCTCGCGGTCAGCCTCGACGACAAGCAGAGCATGCTGAGCCAGAACCTGGCGAGCGTGAACGCGAAGCTCACCGACCTGCACATCCGGCTGATCGAGCTGGACGCGAAGCGCAAGATGATCGAGCGGGCGCGCGACAACATCTCCGAGCAGGAGACGCTGCCCGAGATTCGCGAGAAGGACGACGATCGAGAAGCTGCGCGATTCCTACATCCAGCTGTCGAAGGAGTACCGCAGACCTGTCGTCGCGAGTACGGGCCCGAGCACCCGAAGCATGAAGGCGGTGAGCGGCCAGATGGATACCGTGCGGAAGGCGTACGAGCACGAGATCGACGGCGTCCTGGCGACGTTCGAGAAGAGCTATCAAGAGCTGCTCGACAACGAGCGTGTCGCTGAAGGCGCCTGATGGAGCAGCAGAAGAAGGAGGCGATCGAGCTGTCGAAGATCGAGGTCGAATACAAGCCGCTCAAGCGCGCCGCCGATCAGGAAGAGAAGATGTACAGCATCATCGCCAATCGGCAGAAGGAGATCGACATCACCGGGCCGATGAAGACCAACAACGTGCGCGTGCTCGAGCGCGCGGTCGTCCCGGGCGCGCCGGTGCGGCCCAAACCGGTCCAGAGCCTGATGCTCGGCCTGCTGCTGGGTCTGGGCACCGGGATCGGCCTGGCGTTTGCCATCGAAGCGCTCGACAACACGTTGAAGACACAGGCCGACGTCGAGCAGTTGCTGGGCACGCCGGTGCTGGGATTGGTGCCGATCATCGGCGCGGCCGCGGGCGCGGATGCGGCGGAGGCTACGGACCACATGCGCGAACGGGACCTCGGCGTCTTCCTCGATCCCAAATCGGTGGCCGCGGAGTGCTGCCGGTCGATCCGGACGAATATCCTGTTCATGTCGCCGGATCGCCCGCTCAAGACCATCGTCGTGACCAGCCCGAGTCCGCAGGAAGGCAAGACGACGACCGCGATCAACCTGGGCGTCACGATGGCGGAGGCGGGCGGCAGGGTGCTGATCATCGACACCGACATGCGCCGGCCGCGCCTGCATCGCTCGTTCGGCGTCCCGAACCAGACCGGGATCTCCACGGTCATCGTCGGCAAGGCGACGCTGCAAGAGGCGATCAAGCGGACCGACGTGCCCAACCTGGACATCTTGCCGTGCGGGCCCGTTCCCCCCAATCCCTCGGAGCTGATCCACACCGACCGGTTCGGGGCGGTGCTGGCCGAGTGCGGGAAGCTCTACGACCGCGATCATCCTCGACTCTCCGCCGACGTCGGCGGTCACCGATCCCGCCGTTCTCGGGAACCTCGCGGACGGCGTGATCCTGGTCATCAAGGCGGGCGAGACCACCCGCGATGCGGCGACCCACGCGCGCCGGCAGCTCGCGACCGCCAAGGTGCGCCTGGTCGGCGTGGTCGTGAACGCGATCGACTTCTCGAATCCGGCGTACGGCTACGAGTACTACTACCGCAACTACTATCGTTACGGTTACACGTACGGCAATGCTCCGGATCGGAAGATCGCGACCTAGGCGTCGCCGCCGGCGATGGCGCACCACGCTAGTCACAGGGGTCACCGGCCAGCTCGGGTACTTTGTCGCCGAGCAGCTCGCGGCGCGCGGGGAGGTCGTCTGGGGGATGGTGCGGCAGTCGACGCTGGGACGGGGATCCACCGTGAAGTTGCCCTACCAGGTGATAACCGGCGACCTGCTCGACGAATATTCGTTGCAGTCGATTCTGGAGCGCGTCCGACCCGATCGGATCTTCAACTTCGGCGCGCAGAGCTTCGTGCCGGGTTCGTGGACCCAACCGATCCTCACCGCGCAGTACACCGGCCTCGGCGTGGTCCGGCTGCTGGAGGCGGCGCGGCGCGCGGTGCCCAACTGCCGGATACTCCAGGCGGGCTCCAGTGAGCTGTTCGCGGGCGCCCAGCGCTCGCCGCAGAACGAGGAGACGCCCATCCGGCCGCAGAACCCTTACGGTACGGCGAAGGCCTTCGCCTATCACACGGTCGCCGCGTATCGCGCACAGTACGGGCAGTTCGCGACAAACGTCGTGTTCTTCACCAACGAGTCGCTCCGGCGTTCACCGGAGTTCGTGTTTCGCAAGGTCACGCGCGGTGTGGCGCAGATCGTCGCCGGGGAGGCGGACACGCTGTCGCTCGGCAGCCTCGACACCGTCCGCGACTGGGGCTACTCGCCCGAGTACGCGGCGCTGTCGATCGCGCTGCTCGATCTCCCGACGCCGGACGACTACGTCATCGCGACGGGGGTCGGACACACCGTGCGCGACCTCGTGTCGCAGGCCTTCGGGCTGGCGGGCTCGACTGGCAGAAGTACGTTCGCGTCGACACGACGCTGGTCAGGCGGAGCGAGTCGGTTCCGCATCGTCGGCGACAGCGCGAAGCTGAAGCGCGCGCTCGGCGTGGGGCCGACGCGTATCGTTCGAGGCCATCCTGAAGACCCTGCTCGCCCACGATCTGGCGCAGGCCGGCTGTCCGGTACCGTTCGAGGTCCCGGCGACCTGAGCTCACACGCGCGGAAGCGGCCGCTGCGCGGGGACCTTGGGGCTGGTCGCGGCGCGCGCCTGATCGAGCGCTTCGCCGAGGTGCTCGCAGAAGATCTCCAGGGCGATCTCCGTGTCGCGGTCGAGCTCCTGTCGACCGTCCCACCAGACGAGCTCGAGCGTCCGCTCCGTCGCCTTGGCGCCCGGCACCATGAACCGGAAGCTGAAACGGCTCCTGGGGCGGCACTTCCGATTCGGGCGGCGCATGCGTCAGCGTGAGGGGCGCCGTCGTCGCGGGCATCTCCGGTACGTCGACGCGCAAGGTCGCAGCGACGGCGCCGAGCGCCTTCGTGGCCTCGACCACCAGCGGCCACATCTCCGTCGGTCCACGTAGCTGCCGCACGCGGCGGCCCAGCGGTCGCAGCGCAGCGCGCATCGCGCGATTTCGCTTCCGAGTTGCCGATTCCGGCATCTGGTCGAGCCGGACGTAGCCGAGCGAGCGCAGAAAGGCAACGGACAGCAGCGCCAGCACGATCAGCAGCGCCGCGGACTGGCCGCTGCTTGCATAAGTGAGGGTGAGAGCCGCGGCGCCGAGGAAGATGCACAGCCCGTACAGGATGAGCACGGCCTGGCGGTGGCTGAGGCCACGGTCGAGCAGCTTGTGATGGATGTGTTCCTTGTCCGCCTGGAACAGCGGACGGCCTCGCACGGCGCGGCGCCCGATCGCGAGCAGGGTGTCCATGATCGGCAGGCCCAGCGCGATGGCCGGAATCAGCACCGCGACCGCGGTCGACGCCTTCTGGTTGGTCTGCGATCGCGCTGGCGGCCAGCACGAACCCCAGGAACATGCTCCCGGTGTCACCCATGAAGATCGACGCGGGGTTGAAGTTGTAGAACAGGAACCCGACGATCGCGCCCGCGAGGGCGGCCGAGAACAGCATCATCAGCGGGTGCCCGCGCTGCAGCGAAACCAGGAACGTCGCGATGACCGCGACCAGCGCGACGCCCCCCGCGAGACCGTCGAGGCCGTCGATCAGGTTCATCGCGTTGATGACGCCCACGAACCAGAACATCGTGACCGGCAGGCTGGCCCAGCCGAGCGCGATCGGGTCGCCGAACGGGTTGGCGATGACGTCGAAGCGGAAGCCCGAGCTTGAACAGCAGGCCCGCCACCGCGAACTGGACCAGGAACTTCTTGGCAGCGTTGGCCCCGCGCAGGTCGTCGTAGAGGCCCAGCAGACGCGATCACGGCGCCGCCCACGAACAGGCCGATGACGTGATCGCGCTCGGCGACGAACATCGCGCCGACGCCGGTGGTGTGAAAGAACAGCAGCGCCACCATCGGCACGTAGAACGCGACCACGATCGCGATGCCGCCCAGGCGGGGGATCGGCTGGCCGTGGATCTTCCGGGACGAATGCGCGTGATCGAGGACGCCAAACCGGTGCGCGAGCCGGCGGATGAGCGGCGTCAGCAGGGTACCGACGATCACGGAGATGACAGAAAGCGATCGACGCGGTCCTCATGTCGGCACGGCGTTCCTGTCAGCCCGTCGGTTCGAGCTGGACGTTGCAGCAGCCAGTTTCCCAGCGCGAGCACGTCCATTCGCGTCTTCAGATAGCAGGCGAGCGCCTCGTCCGGGCTGGCCACGATCGGCTCGTGCTCGTTGAAGCTGGTGTTGAGCATCAGCGGCACGCCCGTCTGGCGCTCGAACTCGCTGATGAGAGCGTGGTAACGCGGGTTGGTCGCGGCGCTCACGGTCTGAAGCCGCCCGGTGTTGTCGACGTGGGTGACCGCCGGGATGCGGGCGCGCTGGCTCTCCTTGACCTTGTAGACCAGCTGCATGAAAGGCGAGGGCTCGTTGCGCTCGAAGATGTCGGACGCCTTCTCTTCGAGGACGCTGGGCGCGAACGGCCGGTAGGTTTCGCGATGCTTGATGCGCTGGTTCAGGATGTCCTTCATGTCCGCGCGCCTCGGATCGGCGACAATCGATCGATTGCCGAGCGCGCGCGGGCCGAACTCCATCCGGCCCTGGAACCAGCCGACAACCTTGCCATCGGCCGCGGCCTTGGCCACCTGTTTGTAGAGGTCGGCGTCGTCCAGCCGGCGCACGTCGATGCCGGGATCCCAGCCGTTGCCGCGGGCCCGTTCGATGGCTGCTTCGATCGACTTGTCGTCGAACTCGAGCCCCGTGTAGGCGTCGTGCATGACGAAGCGCCGCGGGCGCTTCGAGCACCGCGTGCTCGACGTAGAACGCCGCACCGATCGCGGTGCCGTCGTCGCCGGCCGCCGGGCTGGATGAAGACATCCTGGAACTTCGTCCGCTCGAAGATCTTGCCGTTCGCGACCGAGTTCAGCGCGCAGCCACCGGCGAGCGCGAGCTGCGTCAGCCCCGTTCGCCGCTGCAGGTCCTCGAGCGACGTGGAAGAAGATCTCCTCGTACACGACCTGCGCGCTGTGCGCGATGTCGGCCCACTTGCCGAAGAAGTCCGGATCCTCCGGATCGCGCGGCGGGTCCCAGCAGCTCGGTGAGCTTGGGTGAGAACACCAGGCCGATCTGGGGCGAGCCGTCGTCCCACGTCATCTCGACGCCGTCGGTGTGGTGGCGGAAGTAGTCGAGATCGAGCTCGAAATGACCGCCTTCAATCGGGCGGATCACCTGCCGCAGCTGCTCGACGTAGGTCGGCTTGCCGTAGGGCGCCAGCCCCATCATCTTCCATTCCTCGCCGTAGCGGTGGAAGCCGATGAACTGCGTCACCGCCGTGTAGAACAGCCCGGCGGAGTGCGGGAATTCGACCCGATCGATGATGTCCAGCGTGCGGTCGCGCCCGACGCCCCGCATGGTCGAGACGAAGTCGCCGAAGCCGTCGATCGACAGGCAGGCGGCCTGCTCGAACGGCGAAACGAAGAACGCGCTCGAGATGTGCGACTTGTGATGCTCGACGGCGTGGAACTTCGCGCGCAGCGCGGAAGCCGGGACGTCCAGCGCCGCGGCCAGCGCGTCGTCGACGCCGCGGACCTTGGCCACGTTCGCCAGGCGGTCCTTCACCAGCTTCGTGAACGACGGGCGCTTCTGGATCGCGAACAGGATCTTCTTGTGCAGGTTCGCCTTCGGATCGCGCGACACCGCCACGTGGTCCAGGTCGTGGGGCGCGAGGCCGGCGTCAGCCAGCACCCGCTTGGCCGCCAGCGACGGGAAGCCGGCGCAGTGCTTGCGACGGTTGAGGCGCTCTTCTTCGATCGCGCTGACCAGCTTGCCGTCACGGATCAGGGCGACGGAAGCGTCGCCGTGGTAGGCATTGATACCCAGGATGTTCATCTGCGGGCCGCTAGTATAGAAGATCTCGACCGGTAATGACTGCCAAGCCGTATTTTCCTGCGCGCCGCACGCGATGACGCCGTCGGCGCCCGAGCTGCGGGTCACGCTGCTCCACAATTACCGGGACGAGCAGCAGCCGAGCATGCGGCTCTACGCGGAGCGCCTGGGACAGGCGCTGGTCCGCCAGCATGTGGCTGTTACCCGGCTTCGTCCTCCGGAAGTCGTGCCGGCGGCCTGGCGCCGCCGTTCTGCCGGTTGGAACAAGATCGACGGTTACCTCGGGCGGTTTGCGGTCTATCCGCGGTTGCTGCGCGGCCTCAAGACGCGACGTGGCCCATGTCGTCGACCACGGGCAGGGATATCTCGTCGCCGGCTTGGATGCGCGGCGCACGATCGTCACCTGCCACGACGTGATCCTGCTGGTGCTGGCTGCGGGGCGTATCGGGGCGATCCGCGTTCCCCTGGTTGCGCTGCAACTGTTCCGAATTTCCCTCGAGTTCATGAAGCGCGCTGCGGTCGTGGTTGCCGATTCGACACAAACGAAACGTGACCTCGTCGATTTCATCCACATCGATCCCGACAAGGTGGTGGTGATTCACCCGGGCCTGAACCAGGTATTCGCGCCCGATCTGGGCAACAGGCCGACCCTGCGACGGCGGTTCGGCTTCGAATCGAAGCGCGTCATCTTGCAGATCGGCCGCGGGTTCTACAAGAACCTGCCTGCCGTGATTCGCGCGCTTCACTGCCTGCGCCGCGATGGCGTTGATGCCTGCGTGGCTCGGGTCGGACCATCCCTCGCGGGCGCGGAGCGCGCCTTGGCCGAGCGGCTCGGCGTTCTCCCTCACATCATCGAGATCGGCGCCGTTGCGGATCGCGACCTGCCTTCAATGCATACCGCTCGGCCGCGCGCCGCAGCACCGCGTCGAACCGTCCGGAGCGGTAGAAGTCCGTCGCGCTGACGAACTGGTCCTGGAACCCGAAGGTGTCGAGGAACCGCCGCAGCATCGCGTTGTTGTGCGCCCCGAAGCTTTCGTGCTCGCCGAACGGGTCCGGCACGCTGGTCAGCGGCCGCTGCAGGTGCGCCCGCAGCATCTCCTGGTTCGGCACGTTCTCCGGCACCTTCCGCATCCCGTCCATGTCGTCCGAGAAGCAGATCAGCCGCGTCGGCAGCTCCGAGATCTCCTGGAACGCCCGCCGGATCATCGTCGTCCGCGCCACCTCGCCGAACGTGCCGATGTGCGGTAGCCCGCTCGGCCCGTAGCCGGTCTCGAACAGCACGTGGCCCTTCGCAGGTGGCCCGTCGCGGAACCGGTCAGCGAGCCTTCGCGCCTCCTCGAAGGGCCAGGCCTTCAACTCCGTCGCCGCTGCGCGCATCCCGTCCATCGCCGCCATCCCGTCCGTTCGAGCGGCCTCCTATAAACCCGTCGGGCCGAGGGTCAATACGAGCGGCGTCGCACAGGCTTCGCACTGGGCGGCGACCAGCCGGTTCCGGCACCCTTGCCCGAACTTCCCCGGCTTAATACAAGCGGAGCCAGCCGACGGCGAGGACAGCATGACTTTCAGCGAGACGCTCCCCTCCTTCACCGTGCAGGACGCGCTGGTCGCGGCCATGGTCGGGGTGTCGGCTTCCGACGAAAACATGACGACCAAGGAGCTGCTGTCGATCAGCCGCATGGTCGACACGCTGCCGATCTTCGAGGGCTACGACCAGGACCGCCTGCGGACCGTCGGCCAGACCGTGTTCGATCTCTTCACCGAAGACGACGGCCTCGACGCGCTGTTCGGCCTGATGCGCCAGGCGCTGCCCGACGGTCTGCGCGAGACCGCCTATGCCCTCTGCTGCGACGTGGCCGCCGCCGACGGCCACGCCTTCCAGGCCGAACTCCAATTCCTGCTCGAGCTCCGCCACGAGCTCGGCATCGACCGGCTGCACGCCGCCGCGATCGAGCGCGGCAGCGCCGCCCGGCACCGCCGCCTCCCCGAGGAATAGACGTCAGCAGCCGCCGTCGATCGTCGCCTGCCCGTCGCCGATCCCGGTCAGCGTCACCGTGCAGCCGCCCGCCTCGACCGGCTCGCCGACGGCGAGCGCGATCGTCTGCGGCCCGTTCACCGCCACGCGCGCCGTTCCGGCCTCGGCGTCGATCGCCGACAGGAACACCCGAAGCTTGCCATCGACGAGCGTCTCCGCCGATCCGACCGCGACCGGAGTGCCTTTCCCGGTGGCATCTCCAGCAACCTTCGGCGCCGCTCCTTCGGCCTCCGGCGCCTCGGCCGCCCCTGCCCCGCCGCAGTCGGCGCTGAAGGTCGCTCCGGCATCGGTAAATCCGGTGAGGGTCACGCTGCAGGCGCCGGCCTCGACGGCCTCGCCGACCGTGACGACGCGGGCCACCGGCCCGTTGATCGCCACGCGCGCGGTCCGCGCCTCGGGGTCGACCCCCGACAGGAACAGCCGCGCCGCGCCGTCTCCGAGGGCGATGCTGGAGCCGATCGCGACCGGTTCCCCGGCGCCGGCGCCCACCGGGGCCGCTGACGGCGCGTCCTCCGAGCCGCCGCCGCTTCCGGCAACTCGCGACCCGACGCCCGCGAGCACCGAGCGCAGCCCCTCCATCCGCTCGGTCAGCGAAGCGGTCACCTTGGAGCCGACGTCGGTCACCGCGCCGCCGAGCTGCGCCACCGCGCCGTCGATGTCGCTCCCGACCTGGTCGAGCCGCGCGGCCAGGCCGTCGAGGCCCGCCTGCCGTTCCGAGACCTGGCTCACCGTCGCCCCGATCCCCGAGACCTTGCCGTCGAGGTCGGTCAGCGACTGGTTGATCCGCCCGACCGTCTCCGAAAGCGACGCCACCGTCTGCGCCATCTCCTCCTGGCCGCGCCGCGCCGCCTCGCGCGCCTCGCGCCCGTCGCCGGCGATGGCGATGCCGACGAGCAGCCCGACGACGAGGCCGGCGCCCCCCAGAGCCACGTCTTCTCGATGTTCATTGCGGTCCTCCCCCGACACGCATCGGCGCGCCAACCGGCGGCCGTGCCTCCCCGCGAGAACGCTAATCCCCGCCGCCGGGTCCTGTCCACCGCACCCGTCGGCCGGCCGACCGCTCAGGCAGCGTAGACGGCCGCCCAGCGCCGAAGGAGCGCCTGCTCCTGCGCCCGCGCCCGCGCAGCCCAGGCCTTGGAGCCCGGCGGCCGCGCTCGATCCTCTGGCCGGATCGCGGCGCGACGCTCCGGGTCGGCCGCGAAGATCGCGAAGGCGAGCCGGCGGCTGCCGGTGATGTAGCCGGCGAGGCCGCAGGCGAAGAACAGCGTGCCGGTCTTCGCCACCACCTCGACGTCGAGGTCGACCGGCGTGCGGTCGGCGCC
>CAVSOL010000012.1:0-284460 GCA_963729535.1 uncultured Pseudomonadota bacterium
CCGGCGCAGGGCAAAGGGATCGTGTTCGAGGACGCGACCGTGGGTGGCACGGTGCCGCGCGAGTTCATCCCGGCGGTCGAGCGCGGCGTGCGCGAGTCGCTGGCGCGAGGTGTGATGGCCGGATATCCGGTTATCGACGTCGCCGTCCGCCTGACCGGCGGCAGCTACCACGAGCTGGATTCGAGTGAAATGGCCTTTCAGATCGCGGGCTCGATGGGGGCGACAGCGGCCGCGCGTGAGGCGGGGCCGGTGCTGCTGGAGCCGCTGATGCAGGTCGAGGTGCTGACCCCCGATGAGTTCATGGGCGAGGTCACCGGAAATCTTGCCTCGCGTCGCGGGCGGGTTTCGGGTATGGAAGCACGCGGATCGGCGCAGGCCGTCACCGCCGAGGTGCCGTTGGCCAGCATGTTCGGGTATTCGACGGACGTGCGGTCGATGACGCAGGGGCGGGCGACCTACACGATGCAGTTCTCACGTTACGCACCCGTTCCAACGCACGTCACCGAATCGATCGTCGAGCGCATGCGAGGCATGTAAGGGAATCTGGAGAAGACCATGGCCAAAGAAAAATTCGTACGAAACAAGCCGCACGTGAACATCGGGACGATCGGTCACGTCGACCACGGCAAGACGACGTTGACCGCGGCGATCACCAAGGTGCTGGCGAAGAAGGGCTTCGCGAAGTTCCTGGCGTACGACCAGATCGACAAGGCGCCGGAAGAGCGAGAGCGCGGCATCACGATCGCGACCGCGCACGTGGAGTACGAGACGGACAATCGTCACTACGCGCACGTCGATTGCCCGGGGCACGCCGACTACATCAAGAACATGATCACGGGCGCGGCGCAGATGGACGGCGCGATTCTGGTCGTGTCGGCGCCGGACGGCCCGATGCCGCAGACGCGCGAGCACATCCTGCTGGCCCGCCAGGTCGGCGTGCCTGCATCGTCGTCTACCTGAACAAGGTGGACATGATCGCGAAGGAAGACGCGGAGCTGCTCGACCTCGTCGAGCTGGAGCTGCGCGAGCTGCTGTCGAAGTACCAGTACCCCGGCGACACGACGCCGATCGTCCGCGGCAGCGCGCTGAAGGCGCTGGAAGGCGACGCGGGCGAGCTGGGCGAGCCGTCGATCATGAAGCTGATGGAGGCGTGCGACACGTTCATCCCGGAGCCGAAGCGCGAGATCGACAAGCCGTTCCTGATGCCGGTGGAGGACGTGTTCACGATCTCCGGCCGCGGCACGGTGGTCACGGGCCGCGTGGAGCGCGGCATCGTCAAGGTGGGCGAGGAAATCGAGATCGTGGGCTTCGGGCCGACGACGAAGACGGTCGTCACGGGCGTCGAGATGTTCCGCAAGCTGCTGGACGAAGGTCGCGCGGGCGACAACATCGGCGCGCTGCTGCGCGGCACCAAGCGCGAGGAAATCGAGCGCGGTCAGGTGCTGGCGAAGCCCGGGAGCATCACGCCGCACAAGAAGTTCAAGGGCGAGGTCTACATCCTGAAGAAGGAAGAGGGCGGCCGTCACACGCCGTTCTTCAAGGGCTACCGGCCGCAGTTCTACTTCCGCACGACGGACGTGACCGGCGCTGGTGACGCTGCCGGAAGGCGCCGAGATGGTGATGCCCGGCGACAACGTCAACCTGGAAATCGAGCTCATCACGCCGATCGCCTGCGAAGAAGGTCTTCGCTTCGCGATCCGCGAGGGTGGCAAGACCGTCGGCGCAGGCGTCGTCACCAAGATTCTGGAGTAAACGATGACACCGAAGATTCGCATTCGACTGAAGGCGTACGACCACCGGCTGCTGGACCAGTCGGCCGGCGAGATCGTCGACACGGCCAAGCGGACGGGCGCCAGCGTCGCCGGCCCCGTTCCGCTGCCGACCAAGATCAACAAGTTCACCGTGCTGCGCTCGCCGCACGTGGACAAGAAGTCGCGCGAGCAGTTCGAGATTCGAACCCACAAGCGCCTGCTCGACATCCTCGAGCCGACGCAGCAGACGCTGGACGCCCTGATGAAGCTGGACCTGTCGGCGGGCGTCGACGTCGAGATCAAGACCTAGCCGCTTTTCGAGGTCCCCAAAGCCATGCAGATCGACATCGTCAACATCGAAGGCAAGAAGGTGGGTCAAGTCGACCTCGCCGACGCCGTCTTCGGAACCAAGGTGAAGGAATACCTCCTCTGGGAGGTGGTCAAGATGCAGCGCGCGGCGCGCCGTGCGGGTACGCACAAGACCAAGAAGCGCGACGAGGTTCGCGGCGGCGGCAAGAAGCCGTACAAGCAGAAGGGGACGGGCAACGCGCGCCAGGGGTCGACCCGGTCGCCCCAGTTCGTCGGCGGCGGCAAGGTGTTGGGGACCGCAGCCGCGAGACTACTCGTACACGGTGCCCAAGAAGGTCAAGCGCGCCGCGCTGGCCTCGGCGCTGTCGCTGCGCGTGAAAGAGAAGAAGCTGGTCATCGTCGACGCGCTGGCGTTCGACGCGCCGAAGACCAAGCGGTTGGCCGGCATCCTCAAGGTGCTGGGCGCTGATTCCGCCGTCGTCGTCGACGGCAAGACCAACGTCAACCTGTCGAAGTCGTGCCGCAACCTGCCCAAGTCGAAGGTGCTGCCGCCCGAGGGCCTGAACGTCTACGACATCCTCAACCACCCGACCCTGGTCATCGCCGCTGACGCCGTCAAAGCAATCGAGACGCGCATCCTGGCGGGCCGAGACCGAGGCGAAGGCTTCGTAAGGGAACGTCATGCGATCACCAGAACTGATCATCAAGCGTCCGCTGCTCACCGAGAAGGGGACGCGCCTCAAGGACACCGGCGGCCAGGGCGGCGACGAGCTGGATCCCGAGACGCTGAAGTCGCAGCTGCTGTTCGAGGTCGCGCGCGACGCGAACAAGGTCGAGATCCGCGCACGCGGTCGAGAAGCTGTGGAACGTCGACGTCGTCGCCGTGCGCACGTCGGTCGTGCGCGGCAAGGAGAAGCGCATGGGGCGCTTCGTCGGCAAGCGGTCGAACTGGAAGAAGGCGATCGTCACCATCGCCGCCGGCCAGACCGTCGAATTCTTCGAGGGAGTGTAAGCGCCATGGGTGTTCGTCCACACAACGCAATCACGCCGGGCAGCCGCCACCGCGTCGCCCCCGACTTCTCCGAGCTGTCGCAGGGCAACGCGCCCCAGAAGTCGCTCACCGAGAAGATGTCCAAGTCGGGCGGCCGCAACAACAACGGCCGCATCACGTCGCGCTTCCGCGGCGGCGGTCACAAGCGCCGCTTCCGCCTCATCGACTTTCGCCGTAACAAGGTGGGCGTTCCGGCCACGGTCGCGACGGTCGAATACGATCCCAACCGCACGGCGCGCATCGCGCTGCTCAACTACGCCGACGGCGAGAAGCGCTACATCCTCTGCCCGGACGGGCTGAAGGTCGGCGACCAGGTGCTGTCGTCGCGCAACGCCGACATCAAGCCCGGCAACAACCTGCCGCTGCGGTTCATCCCGCTCGGTACGACCGTCCACAACATCGAGCTCAAGATCTCGGGCGGCGCGCAGATGTGCCGCTCGGCCGGCGTCGGCGCGCAGGTCATGGCCAAGGAGGGCGACTGGGGTCAGATCCGGCTGCCGTCCGGTGAGACCCGCCGCGTGCACCTCGACTGCCGCGCGACCATCGGTCAGGTCGGCAACGGCGAGCACGGCAGCGTGCACGTCGGCAAGGCCGGCCGCACGCGCTGGAAGGGCCGCCGCCCGCACAACCGCGGCGTCACCATGAACCCGGTCGATCACCCGATGGGCGGCGGCGAAGGCCGTTCGTCGGGCGGCCGCCATCCCTGTTCGCCCTGGGGCCAGCTGTCGAAGGGCCTCAAGACGCGTGAGAACAAACGAACCGACGCGATGATCATCAAGCATCGCGGCAAGAAGGTGTAGAGGACCCCATGGCTCGTTCAGTCAAAAAAGGCCCGTTTGTCGACGCCCACCTGCTGAAGAAGGTGGCCGACTTTCAGCGCCAGAAGTCGAAGAAGGTGCTCAAGACCTGGTCGCGGCGTTCGACCATCATCCCCGAGATGCTGGGACTGACGTTCGCGGTTCACAACGGCCGCAAGTTCGTGCCGGTGTTCGCGACTGAGAACATGGTCGGTCACAAGCTGGGCGAGTTCTCGCCGACGCGGACCTTCCACGGCCACTCGGGCGATCGCAAGTCGTCGTCCGGCGGCGGCGGTGGTGGTGGCGGCGGCGCGCCCGGTGCGGCGCCTGCGGCTGCGGCAGGGAAGAAGTAATGGCCCGCGCGGTGTTGAGACGGTTTCGCGAGTCGCCCCGTAAGGTGCGGGCGGTTGCGGACATGATCCGCGGCCGTTCGGTCGACGACGCGATGTCGATCCTGAAGGTCCAGCAGCGCAAGGCGGCGAAGATGCTGACCAAGGTTCTGGACTCGGCGATCGCCAACGCGACCGAAAACGAGAAGGCGGACGCCGACAAGCTGGTGGTGACTCAGGTGTTCATCGACGGCGGGCCGGTGCAGAAGCGATGGATGGCGCGTTCGATGGGACGCGCGAACCGGATCAACGCACGGACGTCGCACGTGACGGTCGTCGTCGACGTGCCGGTTTAAGCAGGAAAAGAAGAGTCGAAAAATGGGACAAAAAACACATCCAGTTGGTTTCCGGCTCGGCGTCGTCCGCGGCTGGAGCTCGAAGTGGTACTCCGAGAAGGACTTCTCGAAGTGGCTGCATGAAGACCTGCGCCTCAAGAAGTTCGTCAAGCAGAAGCTGAACCACGCGGGCGTCGCCGCCGTCGAGGTCGAGCGCGCGGCCAACAAGGTGAAGATCAACATCTTCACCGCGCGGCCGGGCATCGTCATCGGCAAGCGTGGCGCCGGCGTCGAGACGCTGAAGAAAGAGGTTCAGGCGCTGACCTCGAACGAGGTGTTCCTGAACATTCAGGAAGTGCGCAAGGCCGAGACCAACGCACAGCTCGTCGCCGAAAACGTCGCGACGCAGCTCGAGCGCCGGGTCGCGTTCCGTCGCGCGATGAAGAAGTCGGTGCAGACGGCGATGAAGTTCGGCGCCAAGGGCATCCGGCTCGCGTGTTCGGGTCGCCTCGGCGGCGCCGAGATGGCGCGCTACGAGTGGTACCACGAGGGTCGCGTGCCGCTGCACACGCTGCGCGCCGACATCGAATACGGCACCACCGAGGCGCACACCACGTACGGCGCCATCGGCGTGAAGTGCTGGATCTTCAAGGGCGAGGTCCTGCCGCAGCGGGGCCAGCGGCTCGCGTAACGAAGGGAACTTCAGGAAATGCTCGCACCCAAAAAAGTAAAGTGGCGCAAACAGCAGAAGGGCAAGATGCGCGGCATCTCGAAGGGCGCGACCACGCTGTCCTTCGGCGAATTCGGCCTGCAGGCGCTGTCGTGCGGCTTCGTGACGTCGCGCCAGATCGAGGCGGCGCGCATCGCGATCTCCCGCCACGTCAAGCGCGGCGGCAAGCTGTACATCCGCATCTTCCCCGACAAGCCGATCTCGAAGAAGCCGGCCGAGACGCGCATGGGTCACGGTAAGGGCAACCCGGAAGAGTGGGTCGCCGTCGTGCGTCCCGGGCGCGTGATGTACGAGCTGGAGGGCGTCGACGAGACGCTGGCGCGCCAGGCGTTCCACCTCGCCGAGCACAAGCTGGCGGTTCAGACGCGCTTCGTTTCGCGGACGGGGTTGCTATGAAGGGCGTTCAGGCGAACGACCTCCGCGGCAACGACCCGGACGAGCTGCGCCGGACGGTGCGCAAGCTCGAGGAGGATCTGTTCAAGAACCGTCTCAAGAAGAACACCAACCAGCTCGAGAACACGATGCTGATCCGCAACGCGCGCCGCGAGATCGCACGCGTGAACACGGTCCTCGGCGAGAAGCTGCGCGGTGTGACGGTTACCAAGAAGGCGCCGGCTGCCCCCGCGGGCGGTGGCGAGCCAGCCCCCAAGCGTCAGCGCGCTGCCAAGAAGCAGTCGCAAGCTGCAATGACGGACAGGAGACGCTAACGTGCCCGGTCACAAGATTCACAAGCGCCGCATGGTCGGCGTCGTCACCAGCGACAAGATGAACAAGACGCGCGTGGTGGTGGTCGAGCGCCGCCTGGCGCACGAGAAGTACGGCAAGTACATGACCAGCCGTACCAAGTACAAGGCGCACGACGAGAAGAACGAATTCAAGACCGGCGACCGCGTTCAGATCGTCGAGAGCCGGCCGCTGTCCTCGGACAAGCGCTGGCGCGTCGAGAAGCTCATCGAACGGCCGCAAGAGGCCTGAGGGAAAAGCCGCCATGGTTCAGACGACAACAACCCTCGACGTCGCCGATAACTCGGGTGCCAAGAAGATCATGTGCATCCGCGTGCTCGGCGGTACGAGGCGCAAATACGCGTCGATCGGCGACATCATCGTCGTGTCGATCAAGGAAGCGATTCCCAACGCCAAGGTGAAGAAGGGCGAGGTCGCCAAGGCGGTCATCGTCCGCACCAAGAAAGAGGTCTCGCGCCAGGATGGTTCGTACATCCGGTTCGACACCAACTCGGCCGTTCTGGTCGACAAGGACAATGAGCCGGTCGGGACGCGCATCTTTGGCCCGGTGGCCCGCGAGCTGCGCGCCAAGCGGTTCATGAAGATCATCTCGCTCGCTCCGGAGGTTCTGTAGTCATGCACGTACGCAAGGGCGATCAGGTGGTCGTCATCGCCGGCAAGGAGAAGGGGAAGCGCGGTCGCGTGTTGCGCCTGATGACCGAAAAGGGACGCGTCGTCATCGAACGCGTCAACATGGTCAAGAAGCACACCAAGCCGACCCAGCGCAGCCCCCGCGGCGGCATCCTCGAGAAAGAGGGCTCGGTCGAGGTGTCGAACGTTGCCCTGTGGTGTGGCAAGTGCGTGGCGCCGCGCCGCTCGCGCGCGCTCGAGGAAGCAGGCGCCAAGAAGCGCCGCGTGTGTATCAAGTGCGGCACAGTTTTCGAGACGACGTAAGGGACTGAGTCATGGCCGATAAAGACGACGATAAAGAGAAGTCAGCGCCCAAGGGCGGCAAGCCCCAGCTGACCCCCGAGCAGGAAGCGGAAGCGGCCGCCAAGAAGGCGGCGCGCGCCGATGCCAAGGCCAAGGGTGGAAAGCCAGCCAAGGGCAAGGGCAAGGGTGGCGGAGCGGCAATCGAAGTTGCGACGGAGCGGGTCAAGCGCACCGCGCCAGGCCCGCCTGCGCAAGCTCTACGACGCCGAGCTGCGCGCCAAGCTGATGCAGGAGTTCTCGCTCGGCAACCCGATGCAGGCGCCGAAGCTGACCCGCATCACCATCAACATGGGTCTCGGCGAGGCGGTCACCAACCCGAAGCTGCTCGACAGCGCCGTCGAGGAGCTGGGCGCGATCACCGGGCAGCGCCCGGTCGTGACGCGCGCCAAGAAGTCGATCGCGGTCTTCAAGCTGCGCGCCGGCCAGAAGATCGGCGCGATGGTGACGCTGCGCCGCGACCAGATGTACGAGTTCTTCGACCGTCTGGTGAACTTCGCGCTGCCGCGCGTCCGCGACTTCAAGGGCGTGTCGCCCAAGTCGTTCGACGGCCGCGGCAACTACACGATGGGCGTCCGCGAGGAGATCATCTTCCCGGAGATCAACTTCGAGAAGCTCGACAAGCCCAAGGGGATGAACATCACCTTCAACACGTCGGCCCCCAACGACGAGCAGGGGCGCGCGCTCCTGCGCCACCTCGGAATGCCCTTCAGGAACTAACCCATGGCCAAAACCGTCGATTTACCCGCCAACAAACAGACGCCGAAGTGGCGCGTGCGGCACCGCAATCGGTGTCACCAGTGCGGTCGTTCGCGTGGGTTTCTGCGCAAGTTCGACCTGTGCCGTGTTTGCTTCCGCCTGCTCGCGCTGCGCGGCGACATCCCGGGCGTCATCAAGTCCAGCTGGTAAATAGGTGCATGCATGTCAATGACTGACCCAATCGCGGATTTTCTCGCTCGCATTCGCAACGCCATCCTGGCTCGCCAGGCGGAGGTGGTTGCGCCGATGTCCAAGTTGAAGCAGCGGCTCGCCGTGGTGCTCAAGGACGAGGGCTACATCTCCGGCTACGACGTGCGCGAGGACGACAACAACCTTCCGGAGATCGTGGTGCGCCTTCGCTGGGCGGACCCACGCACCAACGCGATCACCGGCCTGCGCCGGCGCTCGCGCCCCGGCCAGCGCATGTACGTCCGTCACGGCACCATCCCAAAGGTTCGCTCCGGCCTGGGCATCGCGATTCTGTCGACCTCGAAAGGGTTGATGACCGATCGCGCTGCCCGCAAAGAAGGTCTCGGCGGCGAGCTTTTGTGCGAGGTCTGGTAAAAGGAGCCCCGTCATCATGAGTCGAATCGGACGAAAAGTGCTGCCGCTCCCCAAGGGCGTCACGCTGTCTCAGAAACCGGGCTCGGTCTCCGTCAAGGGGCCCAAGGGCGAGCTCACCAAGCACGTCCCGTCGGGCATCAGCATCAAGACCGAAGCGGACAAGATCATGGTGCTGCGCGCGGACGATGAGCGCCAGAACCGCGCCAAGCACGGCCTCGTGCGCGCGCACCTGGCGAACATGGTCAAGGGCGTCACCGACGGCTGGACGCGCGAGCTCGAGATCAACGGCGTCGGTTATCGCGCCGAGGTCGCGGGCGACACGATGACCATGGCGCTCGGCTACTCGCACCCGGTGGTGTTCAAGCTGCCCAAGGGCGTCACCGCCAAGGTCGAGAAGAACAAGATCACGCTGGCCAGCGCGGATCGCGACCTGGTCGGCCAGACCGCGGCGAAGGTGCGCGAGCTGCGCGCTCCCGAGCCCTACAAGGGCAAGGGCGTGAAGTACGCCGAAGAGGTCATCAAGAAGAAGGTCGGCAAAGCTGGAGCCACCGGTAGCGGTGGAGGATAACCAATGCTCACGGACGTCAGTTTCAAGAAGGAAAGTCGCAAGAAGCGGCATCGCTCGATTCGCAAGCGCATCGAGGGCAGCGCCGAGCGGCCCCGCCTCGCCATATTCCGCAGCACGCGCCACATCTATGCTCAGGTCATCGACGACGTGCAGCAGCGCACGCTGGTGTCGACGTCGGACGTCGCGCTCGCCAGCAAGAAGGCGGCAGCCGGGGAGCAAGGCCGAGGGCGACAAGAAGGCGCGCGCCAAGATCGTGGGCGCGAGCATCGCCAAGAAGTGCCTGGAAAAGGGGATCGACAAGGTCGTCTTCGACCGTGCCGGCTACAAATACCATGGTCGTGTTTCGGCGCTCGCGGACGGCGCGCGCGAAGCCGGGCTGAAGTTCTGAGAAGGGAATAGGACAGCTAGATGGCTATCAACTACGAAGACGTCGGCGAGCTGGTCGACAGCGTCGTGTTCATCAATCGCGTCGCCAAGGTCGTCAAGGGCGGTCGGCGCTTCTCGTTCTCGGCGCTCGTCGTCGTCGGCGATCAGCGCGGCTACGTCGGCGCTGGCCTCGGCAAGGCCAACGAGGTCCCGGAAGCGATCCGCAAGGGGACCGAGCAGGCGAAGAAGAACCTGTTCCGCATTCCGCTCCAGGGCGGCACCATCCCGCACGAGGTGCAGGGACACTTCGGCGCGGGCGCCGTCGTCCTGCGTCCGGCCAGCGCCGGTACCGGCGTCATCGCGGGCGGCGCCGTTCGCCCCGTGCTAGAGGTTGCCGGCGTGCAGGACATCCTGACCAAGTGCATCGGCACGTCGAACCCGCACAACGTCATTCACGCCACCATCGACGCCCTCCAGCAGCTTCGCGCCCCGGACGTCGCGGCAGGGCTGCGCGGCAAGCGGCTCGAGGAGATCAGGGAGTAGTCACATGGCCAGCAAGCTACGCGTGACGCTGATCAGGAGCGGCATCAACCGCCCCGAACAGCAAAAACGAACCATTCGCGGCCTCGGGCTCGGCAAGATGGGCGTCGCCGTGACGTTGCCTGACAACGTCTCAGTCCGTGGCATGATTCGAGCCGTCTCGCACCTGGTGCGAGTGGAAAAAGCAGAATAGGACCGACCATCAATGGGAACGACACTGCACACGTTGAAGGGCCCGCGCGGGGCGACCCGCAACCGCAAGCGTATCGGCCGCGGTCCGGGCTCGGGTACCGGCGAACAGTCGGGCAAGGGCGTCAAGGGGCAGAAGGCGCGCACCGGCCATCACGGCGCGCGCTTCGGCTTCGAGGGCGGTCAGATGCCGATGCAGCGCCGCTTCCCGAAGAAGGGGTTCAAGAACCCGTTCCGGGCGGAGATCTTCGCGGTCAACGTCGGGGCGCTGGAGAAGCGCTTCAGCTCGGGCACCGTCGACGTCGCCGCGCTGCACGCGGCGGGGATGGTCCCCCGCAGCATGGAGACGGTGAAGATCCTGGGCGAGGGCCCGCTGACCAAGAAGCTGGTGGTCAAGGCGTCTGCGTTCTCGGCTTCGGCCAAAGAGAAGATCGAGAAGGCCGGCGGGACCGCCGAGGTAGTCGGCGGCCGCAGCGAAGCTGCCGCGGGCTGATGTAAGGCCGAAGGGTAGGTCAATCGAGTCATGGCGTCCGGGTTTTCGAACATCGGCAAGATTCCGGAGCTGCGGCGGCGAATACTTTTCACGCTGACGCTGCTGGCGGTCTATCGCATCGGCGCGTTCGTCACGACCCCGGGCGTCAATCGCGCCATCATGGCGAAGATCGTGAACCAGGCGTCGGGGACGTTCCTGGGCATGTTCAACATGTTCTCGGGCGGCGCGCTCGAGCAGATGTCGATCTTCGCGCTCGGCATCATGCCGTACATCAGCGCGTCGATCATTCTGCAGCTCCTCACCGTCGTCGTCCCGACGCTGGAACGCATTCAAAAAGAAGGCGAGATGGGGAGGCGGCGACTCAACCAGTACACGCGCTACGGCTGCGTGATCCTGTCGCTGATCCAGTCGTTCTTCATCGCGCGCTGGCTGGAGTCGAACAACCGCGCCTACGCCCAGTTCGGCCAGGTCGTCACCGATCCAGGCTGGAGCTTCCGCATCTTGACCATGATCTCGCTGACCACCGGGACGGCGTTCATCATGTGGCTGGGCGAGCAGATCACCGAACGCGGCATAGGCAACGGCATCTCGCTGATCATCTTCGCGGGGATCGTGTGCGACATGCCCGACGCCGCCGTGAAGTTGGTGTCCAAGGCGAGAACCGGCGACATGACGGCGTTCGAGCTGGCGGTCGTCGCCCTGGTCATCGTCGGGGTCGTCGCGGTCATCATCTTCTTCGAACGCGGACAGAGACGAATACCCGTCCAATACGCAAAACGGGTGGTCGGTCGAAAGATGTTCGGCGGCCAGTCGACCCACTTGCCGCTGAAGGTCAACACCGCGGGCGTCATCCCGCCGATCTTCGCGTCGTCGATCCTGATGTTCCCGCAGCAGATCGCGTCGTTCGTGCAGACGCCGTGGATGCAGCGCATCTCCGAGGCGCTGCACCCGGGCGACTGGCGCTACAACCTCATCTACGTCGGGCTCATCGTCTTCTTCTGCTACTTCTACACGGCGGTCACCTTCAACCCCGTCGACGTCGCCGACAACATGAAGAAGTACGGCGGCTTCATTCCCGGCATCAGACCGGGCAGGGCGACGGCCGCGTACATCGACAAGGTGCTGACCCGCATCACGTTCGGCGGCGCCGTCTACATCTCGGCCATCTGCGTGCTGCCGACGTTGCTGCACGAGAAGATGAAGGTGCCGTTCTACTTCGGCGGCACCGGGCTGATGATCGTCGTGGGCGTCGCGCTCGACACCGTTCAGCAGATCGAATCGCACCTCATCACACGCAACTACGAAGGCTTCACGGGTCCGCGCGGTCCGCGCATCCGCGGCCGGAACACGGGCGGTACGCGTGGTCCTGGCGGCTAGCGGCAGCGACTGCGGGCGAATGAAGAATCTGGGCGTTGAGTGAGAACCTCTTGCTGTTTGGACCCCCGGGTGTGGGGAAGGGGACCCAGGCCCAGCGGCTTGCGAATGTCTTCAAGATCCCGCACATCGCCACCGGCGACATGTTGCGCGCGGCCATCCAGAACTACACACCCCTCGGCGCCCGCGCCAAGGAGTTCATCGACAAGGGCCAGCTGGTCCCCGACGCCCTGGTGCTGGACCTCATCGCCGAGCGGCTCGCGCAGCCCGAGACTGTGCGCGGTTTCCTCCTCGACGGCTTTCCTCGCACCGTCCCCCAGGCCGAGGCGCTGGGCGAGATGCTCGCCAAGCAGGGGAAGAAGCTGGACCACATCCTGGTCCTGCACGCCGCCGACGAAGAGCTCGTCTCCCGCATCGCCAACCGGCGGACGTGCGAGAGCTGCCAGGCCAGCTACCACCTCGTCGCGAAGCCGCCGCGGGTATCCGGCGTCTGCGATCGTTGCGGCGGCACCCTCATCCAGCGCAGCGACGACTCCGAGGCGATCATCCGCAACCGTCTGCGCGAGTTCATGGCGAAGACATGGCCGGTGCTGGAGTACTTCGAGCGCAACGGCTTGCCGGTCCGCAAGATCGACGCGACGGGAAACATGGACCAGATCTTCGGTCGCATCTACGCCGCCGTGCTGCTGAGCTGAACCGATGTCGATCCAACTCAAGAGCGTCGCCGAGATCGCCAAGCTGCGCGAGGCCAACCTGGTCGTCGCCGACGTGCTCGACGCGCTCGAGCAGGCAGCCCGCCCCGGCGTATCGACCTGGGACCTCAACGAGATCGCCGTCCAGCGGCTCAAGCAGCTGAAGGCGGAGTCGGCGTTCCTCGGCTACGGCCACCCCAAGTACCCGGCCGTGCTGTGCACGTCGATCAACGAAGTGGTCGTCCACGGCATCCCCCGCCACGACGTCATCCTCAAGGACGGCGACATCCTGTCCATCGACTTCGGCGCCTTCAAGGACGGCTGGTGCGGCGACTCCGCACGCACCATCCCCATCGGCACGGTCAGCGCGGCCGCACAGGCGCTGATGCGGACGACGAAGGAGGCGCTGGATCGCGCCATCGCCGCCTGCACGCCGGGCAAGCGCCTGGGCGACATCGGCTGGGCCGTGCAGTCGCACGCCGAACGGAACGGATATTCAGTGGTGCGGCAGTTCGTGGGCCACGGTATCGGCCGCGCCATGCATGAGGAGCCGCACGTCCCGAACTACGGCGACGCCGGCAAGGGGCGCCGACTTTCGGCTGGGCTGGTGGTCGCCATCGAGCCCATGGTCAACGCGGGGAGCCCGGAAGTGGTTGTAAAAGAAGACGGGTGGACGGCTGTAACCAAAGATGGTAGCCTCTCCGCCCATTTCGAGCACTCGGTCGCCATCACCGATGACGGGCCGTTTGTGCTGTCGAAGACGTAAGGACGTTCTTTTATGCGTCTTTACGTGAGATTTCGTGATATCGGGAGCGTCCGATGAAGGTCAGAGCTTCAGTCAAACCGGTATGTGACAAATGCAAGGTGATCCGCCGACGCGGTGTCGTGCGGGTGATCTGCGAGAACCAACGACACAAACAAAGGCAAGGCTAGATGGCGCGACTTGCAGGCGTCGACCTTCCCCGCAACAAGCGGATGGAGATCGCACTCACTTACATTTACGGCATCGGTCGTGCGCTCTCGCGCCAGATCTTGAAGGCCGCCGACGTGTCGCCGGACAAGCGCACTGACGATCTCGACGACAACGAAACGCGCCGCATCCGCGAGACCATCGAGACGCAGCAGCTCAAGGTCGAAGGCGATCTGCGGCGTGACGTGTCGATGAACATCAAGCGTCTGATGGACCTCGGTTGCTACCGCGGCCTGCGCCACCGCAAGAGCCTGCCGGTGCGCGGCCAGCGGACGCACACCAACTCGCGTACGCGCAAGGGCCCGCGCAAGGGTCAGATGATCAAGTCGGCGAGCGCGGGCAAGAAGCCCGAAGGGACGGGGGCGTAAGCCATGGCCGGTCCAGCATCGTCCGGATCTCCCGAGGGCGGCCCAAAGACAAAGGGCAAGTCCAAGGCGAAGAAGGTCAAGAAGAACATCCAGAGCGGCATCGCTCACATCACGTCGTCGTTCAACAACACCATCGTCACGATCACCGACGTCTCGGGGAACGTGGTCGCGTGGTCGTCGGCCGGCGTGAAGGGCTTCAAGGGCTCGCGCAAGTCGACGCCGTTCGCGGCGCAGCTGGCCGCCGAAGACGCCGCCCACAAGGCGATGGAGCACGGCATGCGCTCGCTCAGCGTCTTCGTCAAGGGCCCGGGCTCGGGCCGCGAGTCGGCGCTGCGCGCGCTGGCCTCGACAGGTTTCAAGATCACGCTCATCCGCGACGTGACCCCGATCCCCCACAACGGTTGCCGGCCGCCCAAGCGGCGCGCGAGTCTGACATGGCGAATTACTCTGGCCCCGTTTGCCGGCTCTGCCGGCGCGAAGACATGAAGCTGTTCCTCAAGGGGGACCGCTGCTACACGGACAAGTGCGGCTACGAGCGGCGCCCGTACCCGCCCGGCCAGCACGGCCAGGCGCGCCGGCGCAAGCTGTCGGACTACGGCTCGCAGCTGCGCGAGAAGCAGAAGGTCAAGCGCATGTACGGGCTCGCTGGAGCGCCAGTTCCGCGGCTACTACCACAAGGCGATCCGCATGAAGGGCGTCGACGGGCGAGAACCTGCTGCAGCTCCTCGAGCGTCGCCTCGACAACGTGATCTACCGGCTGGGCTTCGCGTCCGACCACGCCGAGGCGCGCCAGCTGGTGCGCCACGGTCACTTCAAGGTCAACGGGCAGAAGGTCGAACATCCCGTCGTTCCTCTGCAAGGCGGGCGACCAGATCGAGGTCAAGGAGCCGTCGAAGAAGGTCACGCGCATCCTCGAGAGCCTGGGCGCCGTCGACCGACGTGGCGTCCCGCAAGTGGCTCGAGCTGGACAAGGACGGTTTCAAAGGGAAGCTCACGTCGCTGCCTGCGCGTGACGACCTGACCATGCCGATTCGCGAGCAGCTCATCGTCGAGCTCTACTCGCGGTAATCGTCATCGACGAGGAGAAGGTATATGACTCTGGCTGGAAGCACGCATTCGGGACCGTCACAGACCATCATCGCGCGCAACTGGCGCGACCTGATCCGCCCGCGCAAGCTCGAGGTCGATCCGGAGACGCTGACGGAGACCTACGGCAAGTTCACCTGCGAGCCGCTCGAGCGGGGCTTCGGGACGACGCTGGGCAACAGCCTGCGCCGCATCCTGCTGTCGTCGCTGCAGGGCGCGGCGATCACCGCGGTGAAGATCGAAGGCGCGCTGCACGAGTTCACCACCATCCCCGAGGTCGTCGAAGACGTGACCGACATCGTGCTGAACCTGAAAGAGGTGCTGCTCGAAGTCGGCCGACTCGAAGCCGCGCGTGCTGCGCCTCGAGAAGGACGGCGAAGGCAGGGTCACTGCCGGCGACATCCAGATGTCCGACGGCATCGAGATGCTCAACCCGGATCACAAGGTGCTGACGTGCTCGAAGGGCGCGCAAGCTGCGCATGGAGCTGCACGTCGGAACGCGGCCGCGGCTACGTGCCGGCCGAGCGCAACAAGGGCGCGCAGACGCCGGTCGGCATGATCCCGATCGACTCGCTGTTCTCGCCCATCCGCAAGGTGAACTACCAGGTCACCAACGCGCGCGTCGGCCAGCAGACCGACTACGACAGGCTGTCGCTCGAGGTCTGGACCAACGGCGCGGTGCGGCCCGAGGACGCGGTGGCGTTCGCGGCGAAGATCCTCAAGGAGCAGCTCTCGATCTTCATCAACTTCGAGGAAGGCGCCGAGCCGTCGCACGACGCGCACGTCTCCGAGGAGCAGGCGAAGCTCAACGAGAACCTGTTGCAGTCGGTCGACGAGCTCGAGCTGTCGGTTCGTTCGGCGAACTGCCTGCAGAACGCCAACATCCGGTACATCGGCGAGCTCGTGCAGCGGACCGAGTCGGAGATGCTGAAGACCAAGAACTTCGGCCGCAAGTCGCTGAAGGAGATCAAAGAGATCCTGGCGGAGATGGGACTTTCGCTGGGGATGAAGCTGGAAGGCTGGCCGGGCGACGGCCCGCCCAAGAAAGCCTAACGCAGGCCTAACCAAGGCTCGAATTAGAAGCCGGCCTCGCAAGAGGCCAAGCAAGGGACTGAGGAATATCCGATGCGACATCGTCTAGCTGGCGTCCGCCTTTCGCGCACCTCCGCGCACCGCAAGGCTCTGTTTTCGAACCTGGTAGCGGCGTTGTTCTACAACGAGCGCATCCGCACGACCGATGCGAAGGCCAAGGAGACGCGCCGGCTCGCCGAGCGGACGATCACCTGGGCCCGCCGGGTCAGCGACGTGCTGGGCAAGAAGCCGGACCGGCGCTCCATCGAGGAGTCGTCGCGCGTGGTCCACGCGGTGCGCATGGCGCGTCGCGTGGTGCGCGATCGCGGCGCGGTGCTGAAGCTGTTCGACGAGCTGGCGCCGCGCTTCTTTGGCCGCCCGGGCGGCTACACGCGCATCATCAAGCTGCCGCAGCGTCCGGGCGACGCCGCGCCGATGTCGATGCTGGAGCTGATGCCTGACGAGGCCGCCGCGTCTGCCAAGACGGCCGACAAGGGCGACAAGCCCGGCCAGCCTGGAAAAGACGAGAAGGCCGGCAAGGCCAAGGCGCAGGCGAAGGGCGGCGACAAGCCGGCCAAGTCGTCGGGCGGCAAGGCCGAGGCCGAGGGCGCCAAGAAGCCCAAGTCCGCCAAGAAGTAGCCGCTTCTCCGTCGCTACAGTTTCGTCCCCGTCCTGTCGAACGTGTGGGGTGCAAGGCGCTGGTCGACCTTGTGACGCCGCAACAGGAGCTATCTATTGATGAATCCCACGGGGGCCAAAACGGCAGCGAACCAGCAGAACGTCCGGGCCTCGGAGCGGTTCGACCTCGAGGTGAAGGTCGACCTCGAGAGCGATCACAACTTCTACACCGGTCTCACGCAGAACATCAGCGCGGGCGGCGTGTTCATCGCGACGCACCACATCCGTCGCATCGGTGATCGCATCACGCTGAAGTTCACGCTGCCCGGGTCGGACGAAGACGATCGATGTCGAGACCGAGGTGCGCTGGATCCGCGAGAACTCGGCGCTCCAGCGCGTCGAAGGCGCCGCGGGCATGGGGGTCCGCTTCATCAACCTCTCCCCCGAAGCGTCTGCCGCGATCAACGCGCTTCATTCAGAGCCGCGACTCGCTGTACTACGACGACGAGGACTAGCCGCGCGCGAGCAGGGCGGCGGCCCTGAACAAGTCGCCACCTCGCGGAGCCTGAGCCGCGCGCTGCCCCATCGCTAGCGCTTCGCGGTTGACACCCTACCGCGCCCCGGGCGTATAACGCCGCGGATGGGCGATTCGGCGGCGCAGCTTCCGGGGATTGGCTGGGAATCGCTGACGCTGTCGTTCGCGTCGCTGGGCGTCGTCTGCCTGGTGGCGTGGGGCGCGCTGCGGTTGCTGGCCGGACGCGGCATCGGCAGGGCGTCGGGCGCGGTGCGCGTGGTCGCGCGCTGCCCGCTGGAGCCGCGCCGCTCGGTGTTCATCATCGAGGCCGCCGGGCGCTGTTTCCTGGTCGGCGTGGGCGACGGGCCGATGACGGTGCTCGCCGAGCTCGAGGCGGACAAGCTCAAGGCGGCGACCGACGCGGCCAGCGGGATCGCAGCTGCGTTTCGCGGACGTGCTCGCGCGCGCTCTCGGGCGCCGGCCGCCGGCCGCGCCCGATCCGGCAAAGCAGCCATGAGGTCGAGCCAGCGCGCGGCACTGCTGACGGCATCGCTCGCGATGCTGTTGCCCGCGGTCGCCAGCGCGGCGGGCAAGGGGCACGAGACCGGGATGGCGTCGCGCCCGCTGGTGCTGATCCTGGCGATGGCGGCGCTGTCGCTGATCCCGTTCGCGCTGCTGATGCTCACGTCGTTCGTGCGCATCTCGGTGGTGCTGTCGATCCTGCGCAGCGCCATCGGCACGCCGTCGGTTCCGCCGACGCAGGTGCTGACCGGGCTGTCGCTGGTGCTGACCATCGCCGTGATGGCGCCGACCGGCCAGCGGATGTACGACGCGATGGCCCCCGCGCTGGGGCTGGCGGCGGGCGCGGACGTCGCCAGCGTCGAGACCGTCGCCGCGCTGCAGACGGCAGCCGACCGCGGCAAGGAGCCGCTGCGCGACTTCATCCTCAAACACGTCGACCCGCGCGACCGGGCGGCGTTCCACGCGCTGACGCTGAAGATGCGGACGCCGGCCGAGCGCGCCTCGGTCACCGACCGCGACTTCGGCGTCATCGTGCCGGCGTTCGTCACGTCCGAGCTGCGGCGCGCGTTCCACATCGGCTTCCTGATCTTCATTCCGTTCCTGGTCGTCGACATGGTGATCGCGAACCTGCTGCTGGCGCTCGGCATGCACATGCTGTCGCCGACGACGGTGTCGCTGCCGTTCAAGCTGCTGCTGTTCGTGCTCGCCGACGGCTGGACGCTGGTCATCCGCGGACTGGTGCAGAGCTACACATGACGCACGCACTTCGTGCTCAAGGCGATCCGTGAGGGCTTGCTGCTCGTGCTGCTGCTGTCGGCGCCGCCGCTCATCGCCAGCATGGTGGTCGGGTTCGTCGTCGGGCTGTTCCAGGCGGCGACGCAGATCCAGGACCAGACGCTGGCGTTCGTGCCCAAGCTGGTCGTCGTGCTGGTCGTGCTGCTGGCGATGGGGCCGGTGCTGGGGGCGGCGCTGGTCCGCTTCACGCAGGCGCTGTTCGTCGCGATCCCGTCGCTAGGGTGAAGCGTCGAACATGCTGCCGCCCGACAAGTTGCTGGCGGTCGTGTTCACGACGGCGCTGGGCGCGGCGCGCGCGCTGCCGGTCGTCTGGATGGTGGCGCCGATGGGCGGACCGCGGTTGCCCGCGACCGTGCGCGTCGGCTTCGCGCTGCTGCTCGCGCTGGTGGCGTCGCCAGTGCTGGCGGCAGCCGCCGGTGCCGACCGGCTCGCCGACGTCTCCGCGCTTCGCTTTGCCATGATGGTCGCCCGCGAGGTCGTCATCGGCCTGTGCCTGGCGCTGGTCGCGTCCGCGGTGTTCCGCGCCGCCGAGATCGCCGGCCGTCTGGCCGACACCTTGCGCGGCGCGAACGTCGCCGAGATTCTCGACCCGACCGCGGAGGAACGCGCCAGCCCGCTCGGCGTTCTCTACCTGCTGCTCGCCACGCTCGTCTTCCTGCAGATCGGGGGCGTTCCACGCGTGGTCGAGGCGCTGGTGAGCAGCTACGAGGCGCTACCGATCGCGGGTGGCCTGGGCGAAGTGTCTGCGCGCCGCGCGGCGTTCGTCGTCGCCATCGTCGCCGCGAAGCTGGTCGCCGCCGGGGTCGCGCTGGCGGCGCCCGTGATCGTCGCGTTGTGGCTGACCGACCTCGCGCTCGGGTTGATCGCGCGCGCGGCGCCGTCCGTCCCGGTGTATTTCGTCGGCCTGCCGCTCAAAGGGCTGCTCGCGATCGGTATCGTGCTGCTGGGACTCGGCGCGCTGGAATCCGCAATGGCTGGCAACGCCGCGAGTTGGTTACGAATGTTGCGTCAGACCACCGACGCGTTTCGCTGACCATTGGCGCCCGCGCGGCCCGTGGCTACCTTGTCGGGAGCAATCGGCTTCGTTTTCTCGTAGGATCAGGTCGCGATGTTGACGCTTCGCCCCCGCGTGCGCGCTTGCGTGCTCGTCGCTCTGTCGGCGGCGTTGTCGGGATGTGGCGACATCGACGCCGAGCAACAGCCGTTCGTCGGCACCCACCTGTACAGAGAGCCGATGGGGGCGTTCGAGCTCCGGCTGCTGGTGCCGCCCTGGATTCCGCCGGTGGTCTATGCCGGCCAGACGTTCAGCGTGGTCACACCGATGAACGCGACCATCACGGCCGATCCGGGGGTGCTGCTGTCGGAGGCGCTGTACAGCCTGCAGGTATCGCCGATGCCCGGCGATCCGGCGACGGCGATGCAGGCGATCCAGGGCACGCTGCCGGGGACGGGGGCGACGGTCCCCGGGGTGTCGGTGTTGACCGCGTCCGGCGCCACTGGCGTCGAGATGGCGTGGCAGGAGGGCACGGCGGTGTTTCATCGCGACGCGTTCGTCGCGCGCCAGGGGACCGCGACCTACCGCCTCCACTTCACCGCGAAGAAGGACATCGCCGACGAGGCGATGGTCGCGCAGATGATCGCCAGCTTCACCCCGACGAGATGACGATGCTCGGCCGCCTATCGCTGGTACTCGCGCTGCTCGCCGGCAGCCGGCTCGCGGCCGCGCAGACGCCGACGGCTACGGAGCAGATCGACGATCCCAAGGTGGCGCGCCGTCTGGGGGTGCGGATCTGGTGGGGGACGCCACCTCCTGCCGCTCCGGCGCCGGCCGCGGTGCCGACCGTGACCGTCGCCGCGACCGCGACCGCCGCCGCAGCGTCCACCGCCGGGGACGGCGACGGCGGCGTCCCGACGCTGGCGCGCACGGCGGAGCCGCCGGCCGCGGGTCAGGGGGCGACCGTCGCGCCGCGCCTGAAGCTCGCCTATCGCCACTTCAACTTCGTGCAGATCGGCGCATCGTCGTCGATCAACGGCGCCGTCGCGACAGAGCCGTTTCACAGCGTCGGCATCGACGTCTATCCGCTGACGTCGCTGGTGCGCATCGGCCTGTCGTCGCAGTACGGGTGGCAGTCGGGCGGCTTCGTCTCGAACGGCGACTACTTCGCCGCGCAGTCGGTCTCGCTCGGCGTGCAGTACCTGGAGGCCGGCCGCTTCGTCCCGTTCGCGGAGGCGTTCGGCGGTGTCGGCTACATGCGCCGCCTGCAGTTCGACCGCACCGTCCCCACCCTGTACTGGCAGCTGGGCGTCGACGTCGGGACGGAGATCTACTTCGCGCGCCCCGGCTACATCAGCCTGGCGATCGGCTACATGCGCCCGGTCAACGGCTTCGCGCGCGTGCAGCAGTTCGAGACGGTGTTCGTCGATACCTGGTCGTTCAAGATCGGCATCGGCATATAGGGATCTGATCGAGATGGGAACCCTCGGAGGGTTCCCAAACCCTCCCGCGACGAGCTCCGGCCGCAAAGCCGGCCTTCGCTCACGCGTGTTACCATCGCCGGGATGAGCGAGACCGGGGCGAGCTTCGCGGGACGCAAGAAGTTCGAGGGCCCGGGCGGTACGCCAGGCGGCGGTGTCGAGGTGCTGGCGGGGCTGCTGATGATTGGCATCGGCGTGTACATCGTGTTCAACCACGTCACGGTTCACACGTCGTTCTGGCGGTTCTACGGTGGCCCGGGCACCAGCTTCGGCATGACGTTGCTGCCGCTCCTCGGTGGTATCGGCGTGCTGTTCTTCAACGGCAGGTCGGTGCTCGGCTGGCTGCTCACCGTCGGCGGCATCGCGGTCATTCTGGTCGGCGTGTTGTTGAACATGGATATCTACTTCCGCCCCACGACGCTGTGGGAGACGATCCTGATGTTCGGCCTGATAGGCGGCGGCATCGGGGTGTTCGCCCGCGGCTTGCGCCCGCACGCGCGCAAGTAGCCAGGGCAGACGCGCACCCGCCGGGGTACACTGCGCACCCCACTTTCGAAAGGCAGAGACCATGTCGCGTTTGGCCGGGTTGTTGGCGTCGTTCCTTGTTCCGCTGTGTGTCGCGTTTGCACCCACCGTCGCATCGGCGCAGCAGCCCGGAGCGGGGCCGCCGATGCCAATCGCGATGGACCTGGCCAAGGTTCCCGTCGGGAGCTGGGCCGACTACACGATGACCGTCGGGCAGCTCGCGAAGATGAAGATGCGCATGGCGCTGGTGGGTAAGTCGCCGGCCGGCACCATCATCGAGACCACGGTCGACGGCGAGATGCTGGCGGCGCTGGGCGGCAAGATGGTCATGCAGGTGACGCTGGCGCCCGGCGCGGAGAAGGATGGCACCGCGAAGAAGCTGGTCATGCAGATCGGCGCTGGCGATCCGATGGAGATGCCCATCGAGATGACGGGCGGAAAGCAGTTCACCAAGCCCAACCCGAAGACGCTGCTCAAGTCCGAGACGATCACGGTCGCCGGGGGTACGTTCAAGACCAAGCACTATCGCGACAAGTCGTCGAAGGGCGAGAAGGTCGACTTCTGGATCAGTGAAGACGTACCGCCGTTCGGGCTGGTGAAGATCGAAGCGGAGCAGAAGGGCAACCCGCAGATCAAGGGCCCGGTCACGCTGGAGCTCGCGGCGAAGGGTGCTGACGCCAAGGCGCTGGTCACCAAGCCGGCGAAGCCGTTCGACCAGGCGGCGTTCATTCAGCAGATGCAGGGTGGCAAGGCAGGGGGCGGGCCCGGCGGGCCCCCCGCGGGCAAGCCGGCGACGGCGCCTGCTCCCGCTCCGGCGCCGAAGAAGTAACGGCAGCGGCGGGCCGGGGCGCGGATGGCCGACGAGAAATCGTTCGACCCGACGCCGAGGCGTCTCGAAGAGGCGCGGCGTCGCGGCGAGGTGGCGGTCAGCCGCGATCTGACGTCGGCGGCGGCGATGGGGGCGGCCATCGTCGCGCTGGTGGGGCAGGGGCCGGCGCTGACGGCGCGGCTGTTTGGCTATTTCCGCGAGGCGTTCGCCGCCGCGCCGGCGGCGGGAGACGCGACCGGCGCGCTGGCGACGGGGGTGGGCGTGCTGGCGCGGTCGCTGGCGGCGCCGCTGCTGGCGGCGCTGGTGCTGGCGCTGGCGGCGGGGGCGCTGCAGACGGGCGGGCTGCTCGCGTTTGGAGCGCTGCGCGCGGATCTGGCGCGGCTTTCGCCCGCCGCCGGGCTGAAGCGCGTGTTCGGCGGTCAGGCGGCGTGGCAGGTCGGCAAGGGGCTGGTCAAGGTGGCCCTCGTCGCGGCGCTGGCGTGGATCACGGTGCGGCCGGTGCTGGGGGGCGTCCTGGCGCTGGCGGGGACGCCGGTGCCGCGCATGGCGACCGCGCTCGGCCTGCTGGCCGCACAGCTCGCGGAGCGGGTGGCGGTCGCGGCGCTGGCGCTCGGCGTGGCGGACTACCTGTGGACGCGGCGCGGGCACATGCAGGGCATGAAAATGACTCGCGAAGAGGTGAAGCGCGAGCACAAGGAATCGGAGGGCGATCCCAGCCACCGGGCGGAGCGGCAGCGGCTGCACCGCGAGCTGACGGAGCAACGAATGTTGGCCGACGTCCGAAAAGCGGACTTCGTCGTGGTCAATCCCGATCATATCGCCGTCGCGCTTCGCTACGACCGCGACGGTGACGCAGCGCCGGTGGTCGTCGCGAGCGGCGAGCGGCTGCTGGCGGATCGGATCCGGCAGGCGGCGCGCGAGGCCGGGGTGCCAATCTTCCGCGATGTGACGCTGGCGCGGTCGCTGCGCGATCTGCCCGAGGGGCAGGAGATCCCGGCGGCGCTGTACGAGGCGGTCGCCGAGATATTGCGGACCGTGTACGGGACGGGGGAGGCGGGGGGGCCGGCGCCGGCGGCCGCGACCGCGCCAGCGGCCTCGTCGGCGGTGGGTGGAGCGACGGGAGTCGACAGGGCTAGCGCTGGGTGGAAGCGCGCATAGAATGTCTGCCCCATGACGACGAAGCGAGTGCGCAAGGCGGTGCTGCCGGTGGCCGGGCTCGGGACGCGGTTCTTGCCGGCGACCAAGGCGGTGCCCAAGGAGATGCTGCCGCTGGTCGATGTTCCCAGCATCCAGATCATCGTCGAGGAGTGCGTGGCGGCGGGCATCGAGGAGATCATCTTCGTCACGGCGCGCGGCAAGTCGGCGATCGAGGACCACTTCGATCGCGCCGCCGAGCTCGAGGGCCTGCTCGAGAAGCGGGGCAAGACCGCGGATCTGGCGCTGGTGCGCAAGCCGACGGAGATGGCGCGCTACCTTTCGGTGCGGCAGGGCGAGGCGCGCGGCCTCGGGCACGCGGTGCTGTGCGCGCGCGAGGCGGTCGGCGACGAGCCGTTTGCGGTCATCCTGGGCGACGACCTGCTCGACGCGAAGGTGCCCGGCATTCGCCAGCTGATCGACGTCTACGAGCGGACGGGTACGGGCGTCGTTGCGCTCAAGGAGGTCCCGGCGGGTCAGGAGCACATGTACGGCGTCGTCGACGGTGAACGCGTGAGCGCGCGCGAGCTCAAGCTGAGCCGCCTGGTCGAAAAGCCGGCGCCGGGGACGGCGCCGTCGCGGCTGGCGATCATCGGGCGCTACCTGTTGCCGCCCGAGATCTTCCCGATCCTGGCGGAGACCAAGCCCGGGCGCGGCGGCGAGATCCAGCTGACCGACGCGCTGGCGACGCTGTGCGCGCAGAGCGGCCTGGCGGGGCTGGAGGTCGAGGGCCTGCGCTTCGACGTCGGCGATCGCACCGGCTTCGTCGTCGCGATGGTCCACTACGCGCTCCGCCGCCCGGACATCGGCGCCGAGGTGCGCGCCGCGCTCGTGAAGCTGCTGGAAAGCTCCGCCGCGGCCACGTGACAGCTTGAGCGCGGCAGGATCGCTGCTCGAGGTCGCGGTCGCGCTTCCCGTCCAGGGCACGTTCACCTACCGCGATCCGCGTCCCGGCGTCGCCGCGCCGATCGGCGCGCAGGTGGTCGTGCCGTTCGGATCGCGCACGGTGACCGGGTTCGTGGTCGCGCTCGCGGCGGCGGGATCGGGCGGCGCCGAGCTGCGCGACATCGAGGAGATCGTCGCCGGCGAGCCACCGTTCGACGAGGCGATGATCGGGTTCTGCCGTTTCGTCGCCGACTACTACCAGGCGCCGCTGGGCGAGGTGCTTGCGGGCGGCGCTGCCTCAAGGCGAGCAGGCGAGCGCGACGCGCGCGGTCCGGCTGACCGACGCAGGACGGCGGACGGTCGGGCGCCAGCAGTCTCTGATCGAAGGCGGCGCGGTCGACGACCCGGTGCTGGCGGCGCTGGCGGCGGCGGGCGGCGAGCTGCCGCTGCGGCGGCTGCTGCGGGCCGTTCCCAAGGCCGAGTCGAGGCTGCCGAGGATGGCCGCCGCAGGCCTGGTCGAGATGGGCGACGAGGTGGAGGGGCGGCGGCCGCCGCCGTCGGTCGCCTTCGCGCACGCGACGGCGGCCGCCGCCGCCGCGATCCCGGCGCGCGCCAAGGCGCGCCAGGCGCTGGCGCAGCGGATCGCGGCCGCCAGCGACGGGCTGGAGGTCGCCCTGCTGTCGACGGCCGAGCGGACGCACCTGAAGGCGCTGGTCGCGGCCGGGCTGGCGCGCATCGAGCAGCGTGAGGTGGCGCGCGTCGAAGAGGCGCGCGCGGCGGCGCGTGCTTCGAGCGTCACGCTGAACGCCGCGCAGGCGGCCGCCGTGGCGGCGCTGATCGCGGCGCAGGCGAACGGCTTCGCGAGCTTCCTGCTTCACGGCGTCACCGGCTCGGGCAAGACCGAGGTCTACCTGCGCGTCATCGAGGCGGCGCGCAAGGCTGGAAAAGGCGCGCTGGTGCTGGTCCCCGAGATCGCGCTGACGCCGCAGCTGGCGGCGCGCTTTCGCGCCCGCTTCGGCGACGACGTCGCGGTGCTGCACAGCGGTCTGCCGCCGCGCGAGCGGCTGGCGGCGTGGCGCAGCTTGCGCGCCGGCCAGGTCGGCATCGCGCTGGGCGCGCGCTCCGCGGTGTTCGCGCCCGTGCGCGCGCTGGGCGTCGTCGTCGTCGACGAGGAGCACGACCCGTCGTTCAAGCAGGAGGACGGCGTTCGCTATCACGCGCGCGATCTGGCGGTCGTGCGCGCGCAGCGTGCGGGCGCCATCGCGATCCTGGGCTCGGCGACGCCGTCGCTCGAGAGCAACCACAACGCCGACCGCGGGCGGTTCACGCGGCTCGTGCTGCCCGGGCGCGCCACGCCGCGTCCGCTGCCCGAGGTCACCATCATCGATCTGAAGCGCAGCCCGCCCGGCCCCGACGGGGTGCTGTCGTCGCCGCTGGCGGAGGCGCTGGGGACGGCGCTGGCCGCGGGCGAGCAGAGCATCCTGTTCCTCAACCGGCGCGGGTTCTCGACCGTCGCGCTGTGCCGCGCGTGCGGGCACGTCGTCCGTTGCCCGAGCTGCTCGGTGTCGATGACGTATCACCACGGGCGCGCGCGCCTGATCTGCCACTACTGCGGCCGCAACACGCCGGTCCCCGACCGCTGCCCGTCGTGCCAGCAGCCGCGCATCGAACGCCTGGGCACCGGCACCGAACGCCTGGAGTCGGTGGTGCGCGAGCGCTTTCCCGAGGCGCGCGTCGCCCGCCTGGACCGCGACACCGCCGACGAGCTGGACGCGCTGCTGGGCCGCATGCACGCCGGCGAGATCGACGTCCTGGTCGGGACGCAGATGGTGACGAAGGGGCACGACTTTCCGGGCGTCACGCTGGTCGGCGTGCTGTCGCCCGATCAGACGATGAACCTGCCCGACTTTCGCGCCGGCGAGCGGACGTTCCAGCTGCTGGAGCAGGTGGCGGGGCGGGCGGGGCGCGGCGATCGGCCGGGGCGGGTGCTCATCCAGACGTACACGCCCGATCACCCGGCGATCGAGGCGGTGCAGACGCACGACTACGAGGGGTTCGCGCGCGGCGAGCTGGCGACGCGCGAGGAGACCGACTATCCGCCGTTCACGCGCATGGTCGCGTTGCGCATCGACGCGCGCGACGCCGGCAAGGCGCAGGCGGCGGCGCGCACGGCGGCGGACGCGTCGCGCGCGGCCGGGGGCGCCACCGTCAGGGTGCGGGGGCCGGCGGCGGCGCCGCTGGCGTTGCTGCGCGGCCGCACGCGCTGGCAGGTCTGGCTGTCGTCACGCGATCGCGCGGCGGTGGCGCGGGCGGCGCGCGCCGGCGCGGACGCGGTGCCGCCGGATCGCGACCTGCGCGTCGTCGTCGACGTCGACCCCCAAAGCACGCTTTGACCGTCTTGACGGCGGCGAATTTAGGCGTCGGCTGAAACACGAAAGAATTCTGCTAAATTGGCGTGAGCCGATGAAATTGCTGATCATCGCCGGGCCTTACGAGGCGGATCGCATCCGCAAGGCCGCGGTCGCGGGCGGCTTCGAGGCGGTCGCGGTCGAGCCGGGCGAGAGCCTGTCGGGCTGGATCACCGCCAGCCGGCCCGAGGTGATCGTCATGGCGCCGCAGATGGTCCACCCGGATCCGGCGATGGCGCTGGCCAAGGTTCGCGCCGTGCCGCGCGGGCGCGTGCCGATCTTCTTCGTCGGCGACAGCGCTGACGAGCCGCGCATGACGGGGCTCGCCGATGGGTTCTTCGTCCGGCCGATCTCGCCTGAAGAGCTGGTCGAACGCGCGCGCACGTTGCTGACCGAGGAGAAGGACAAGGGCAACGGCGCGCGGCGGCGGGCGCGCACCTCGGAAGGGCTGGGGCCGTTCCCGCAAGCGCAGGCCGCGCAGGATCAGTCGGGGCCGATGGCCGTGCGGCCGGTCGCCGGGTTGAAGCCGCTGCGCGCCAGCCCGGCGCCGAGCGCGCCGAAGGCGCATGCGTCGCACGCCGGTCCGGACGCGACCATGCTGCTGGCCGAGCTGACGAGCGGTATCGACGCGCTGCTGGATGCCGAGCTGTCGAGCGTCGCCGCTGCGGAAGTCGGTCCCCATCGCCGACGCGACCGAACGTGAGTTCGATGACCAGGAGGTGACCGCGGACCGCCGGCCGGCGCCGCCGGCGCCGGCCGATCGCGCCACGCTGATGGCGCGCGCGGCGCTGGTCGACGAAGGCGACTACTTCGAGGTGCTGGGCGTGGCGCGCGACGCGACGGCGGCGGAGCTGCAGCACGCCCACGAACGCATCGCGCGCGAGCTGGCGCCCGACGCGATCGACGCCGCGCTGAGCGCGGAGCTGGGCGATCGGCTGGACGCCATGCGCGAGGTCGTGGCCGAGGCGCTGCGCGTGCTCACGAACGATCGCCTGCGGTCGCGCTACCTGGCGCACCTCGGCTGATGTCGCGATTGCGCGCGCTGTTCTTCGGCTCGCCGGCGTTCGCCGTGCCGTCGCTGCGTGTGGTCGCCGCGGACACGGAGCTGCTGGCGGTCGTCAGCCAGCCCGATCGGCCGGCGGGGCGGGGCCGCGAGCCGGCCGCGCCCGCGGTCAAGCTGGCCGCCGCCGCGCTGGGCGTGCCGGTGCTGCAACCGGAGAAGCTGCGCACGCCGGAGATCGCGGCGACGCTGGCGGCGTACGCCGCCGATGTGTTCGTCGTGGTCGCGTACGGCCGCATCCTGCCGCAGGCGCTGCTCGACCTGCCGCGCCTGGGGCCGTTCAACGTGCACGCGTCGTTGCTCCCCAAGCTGCGCGGGGCGGCCCCCATCCAGTGGTCGATCATCCGCGGCGACGCGGAGACGGGCGTCTCGATCATGCGCATGGAGGCGGGGCTCGACACCGGGCCGGTCGGCGGCGACGCGCGCGCTGCCGATCGCGGACGACGACACGGCGGGGACGCTGTCGGCGCGGCTGGCGGAGGTGGGCGCGGCGCTGCTGCGCGACACGCTGCCCGCGATCGCGGCGGGCGGCATCGTGCTCGCGCCGCAGGATGACGCCGCGGCGACGCTGGCGCCGCCGCTGGCCAAGGCGGACGGGCGGCTTCGCTTCGACGCGGCGGCGCGCGCCGTGTCCGCGCAGGCGCGCGGGGTCGACCCGTGGCCGGGCGCGACGGCGCTGCTGGACGGCGAGCCGCTCAAGCTGTTCGCGCCGCGCGTGGTCGACGCCGCGGGGGGCGGGCGGCCGGGCGAGGTGCTGGGCCTGCGCGCCGAAGGGCTGGCGATCGCGTGCGGGGAGGGTGCGGTCGCGTTCGCCGAGCTGCAGCTCGCGGGCCGGCGGCGGATGCCGGCGGCGGCGGTGCTGACCGGCCACGCGATCGCGCCGGGGACGCTGCTGGCGTGAAGCCGAGCGCCACGCTGACGGCGCGCCAGCTGGCGCGCGAGGTGCTCGAGCGCGTCGAGCTGGACGGCGCATACGCCAACCGCGCGCTGCTGGCGGCGCTCGATCGCGCGCCGGCGATGGCCGCCGACGATCGCGCGCTGGCGACGGAGATCGTCTACGGCGTGTTGCGGCGGCACGGGCGGCTGGAGCGCGCGCTGGGCGCGCTGGCGACGTCCGGGCTCGACCGGCTGGATCCGCGCGCGCGCATCGCCATGCGCGCGGGCGCCTACCAGATCCTGTTCCTCGATCGGATCCCCGCCTACGCGGCGGTCGACGACGCGGTCGAGGCGTGCAAGCAGGCGGGCGGCAAGGGCGTCGCGGGCTTCGCGAACGCGCTGCTGCGCCGGCTGGCGCGCGACGGCGAACGGCCGCTGCCCGACGCGGCCGCCGATCCGGGCGGCTACCTGGCGGCGATCGGCCTGCCGGGCTGGCTCGCGCGGCTGCTGCTGGCCGAGCTGCCGCCGGCCGATGCGATCGCGTTCGCCGACGCCGCCGGCAGACCTGCGCCGGTGACGCTGCGGGCCAACACCAGCCGCGTGACGCGCGACGAGCTGGCGGCGCGGCTCCAGGTCGAGCGGCCGGGGGCGACGCTGGCGCCGTCGCCGATCGCGCCCGATGCGCTGGAGGCGCGGTCGCTGACCGCCCCGGCGACGACCGCCGCCTGGCGTGACGGCCTGTTCGCGATCGCGGACGCCGGCGCCCAGGTCGTCGCCGAGCTGTGCGGCGCGGCGCCGGGCGAGCGGATCATGGACGCGTGCGCCGGCAACGGCGGCAAGACGGCGCACCTGCTGTCGCTGGCCGGGGACCGCGCGCGCGTCGACGCGGTCGACGTCGCAGCCGACAAGCTGGACGCGACGGCGGCGGCGCTGCGCCGGCTGGGCCTGGCGGGCGCGTCGCCGGTCACCGCGGATCTGACCGCGCCGCTGGCCGACCAGACGCCGCGCTATCACCGCATCCTGCTCGACGCGCCGTGCAGCGGCCTGGGCGTGCTGCGCCGCCACCCCGAGACGTTGCTCCGGCGCCAGCCCGCGGACATCGAGGCGCTGGCGGAGCGGCAGCTGCGCATGCTGTCGATCGTGGCGCCCGCGCTGTTGCCGGGGGGGCTGCTGACCTACGCCGTGTGCACCTTCGAGCGGCGCGAATGCGAAGACGTCGTGGCGGCGTTCCTGCGCGCCAACCCGCGCTTCTCCCTCGAGCCGGCGGCGGCCGCCGGCGGCGGCGTGCCCTGGGCCAGGCTCGCCGACGCCACGGGCGCGGTCCGCACCTGGCCGCACCGCGACGACGCCGACGGGTTCTACGCCGTCCGCCTGCGGCTGGCCGGCTAGATGCCGTGCTGCTCGAGCTAGCTCTTGCCCTTGTCGGGCTCGCCCAGCGCCACTTCCAGCAGGCGCAGCGCCTTCTCGACGTCGCCGGCGGGCTTGCGGGCGAGGTAACGCGCCACCTGCTCGCGGGCCGCGAGGCCGCCGGCGGCGCGCTCGACAGCTCCCGACGGGCGCTCCTCCTCGAACTGCAGCAGCGCCGCCAGGTCCACGGACAGCGCGTCCGCGAGGCCCGCGAGCACCTCCAGCGTGGGATTGCCGACGCCGCGCTCGATCTGGCCGACCAGCTTGCCGCTGACGTCGGAGCGCTCTCCCAGCGCTTCCTGCGTGAATCCCCTGAGGCGCCGGAGCGCGCGCAGGCGGCGGCCGAACAGCAGACGGACGTTTGCGCGGCGGCCTCGGGACATGCGGGCATGGTCACGACGCGAGCCCAATACATAAACCCAGCAAGCTTCTGTAAATGACGGTTGATTGACGAAAATAAGGAAGTATGCTTCCCTTTGGCTGGTTTGGATTAGGACGGTGCTTCGGCATGGGGGGCTCGCAATAGGGCGGGCCGGCCCTTCAACCCATTGTGTGAGCGCCGGGGCACCGTCCGCTTTCTGCGGAGGTCGGCCGTCGTGATGGATCTGCTGGTGCGGGCGTTCAACCGGGCGTACTTCGACCAGCAGCTCGCGCTGCGGCTACTGGACGCGCACCGCGAGGGGCGCCGGCTGGCGCTGCTGGTCGTCGACGCCGACGATTTCTCCGCCATCAACGACCGCTGGGGGCGCGACGCTGGCGACACAATCCTGGCGCTGCTCGCCCGCCGCATCAGATCCTGCCTGGTGCCGGAGGATCTCTTTGCCCGCTACGACGGCGATCAGTTCGCGGTCCTGCGGTGGTGCGATTCGGCCGAGCGGGCGCTGGCCTTCGCGCAACGGCTGTCCAGCCGCATCTCGAACACGCCGTTCGAGGTCGACGGCGCGCACGACGCCGTGTTCGTGACGGTCAGCATCGGACTGGCGCTGGGGCCACGGCGTGGCCGGAACACGTCGGTCGAGTTCGCGGTGGGCGTGGCGCGCGCTCTCCATCATGCGAAGCACGGCGTGCGGGGTAAGAGCAGCGCCGATTGGCGCAGCGACGACAGGTAGGGACGCCGCCGCGACGCGACATGAAATACAATCGCCGGCCCGATGTCAGCCACGTCGCCGCCGGAGCTTCAGCCGCTGTCCGCCGATCTGCTCACCGATGTGACGGGCATCCTGGCGCCCGCGGGATGGCAGCCCGTCGACGGTCAGCCATCGCTGCTGCTGCGCGCGAACACGTCGCTGATGACGGCGCTGCGCTGCTCGTTCACGGCCGGGACGGTGACCGTGACGCTGGTGTCGATGACGTTCGAGGACGATCGCCCGCTGCAGATCTATGTCCGGCCGCAGAGCCGGGAGGCGATGCGCGGCGTGTGCGAGGTCCTGGTCCGGCACGCGGACCGGCTGGATCGGCTGGACGTCGACGCGTGTATCGCGGAGCTGCTCGCGCACGTCGAATCGGTGCGCTTCGAGTGCGAGACGTCCGGGCTGGTGCCGACCGTCGCGACGATGCACGCGGGGACGGTGCGGCTCACGTCGCGTCTGCCCGGCTGGCCCGACCCGGCGGCGGGTCCGCTTCGCGCGCCGTACGAAGGAGCGGCGGCCGGGCTCGCCGATTCGGCCGCCCGCGTGAAGCTGAACGCGCTTCGCCGTGCCGGGCAGGGTGATCTGCTGTGGTGGGAGCCCGCGCAATACGACACGTGGCCGCGTCTGCTCAGCAAGGATCGGCGCGCCAACCTGCAGACGCGGCTCGCGTCGTACGAGGCCAAAGGGCTGATGAAGCCCGGCGACGCGTCCGCCCGCACGATCGATGGTGGCCGCACGCGGTCTGGCTGCCCGGCGACGACAGCAAGGGGGTGTTCGCGCATTCGATCGGGCTGTACTACCTGTACAACCTGCCCGAGATCCTGCTCGTCAGCCCGACGCCGGCGACGATCGGGGCGACGTCGCGCGCGCTGGCGATGACCGTGACCGCCATCGCCGCCGCGATGGCGGAAGGGACGCGGATCAAGTCGGGCGACCGCTACGCGGTGGTCGCCGACATCGTCGCGCGCACGGTGGACCAGGAGTGCACGCTGGATCACGCGAGCCTGGTCGAATCGCGCTTCGTGTTGCCGTCGCGGCGCCTGGAAGAGCGCACGCTGGGCGCGGCGTCATGGTTCTACGCGAACTTCATGGACGTGCTCACGTACCCGGTGCTCGCGTGTCTGTTGCAGCCGTCGCGTGCCCCGATCGCGGTCGCGCCCGCGGGCGGAGGCTGCGGAGCCGGTGGCGGCGGGGCGGTGGGGGCCGCGGAGCCGGAGGCGGTGACGGAGGAGCCGGTCGCGCCTGCGAAGCCCAAGCCCGCGCCGGACGCGAGCAAGCGCAAGAAGCGACGCAAAAAAGGCCGCTGACGCGGTCACCTTTTCCGGTCCTGGCCGCTCTAATGATTGCGTGACCCTCATTCAACATGGCGGGTGCTGCGCGGGCGGCTGTCGAACCCGCGGACCTCGAAGACACCGACGAAGATCTCGTGGACCGCGCGCGGGCCCATGATCGCGCGGCGTTCGAGCTGCTCATGCGGCGTCACAACCAGCGCGTCTACCGCGTGGTCCGCGCGGTGCTCCGCGATCGCGGATGAGATCGAAGACGTCATCCAGCAAGCCTATCTGCAGGCGTTCCTTCACCTCGATCAGTTCGGCGGCAAGGCGCGGTGGTCGACGTGGGTCTGCCGCATCGCCATCAACGAGGCGCTGGCGCGGCTCAGGCACAGAGGCCGATTCGTCTCAATCGACGGAGCAAGCGAGGAGTCGATGACGGATTTCGACAGGTGTTCGGGCGCGCGATCCCGAGCGCGCAGCGGCGGGGCGCGAGTTCAGCGACATGGTCGAGCAAGCGATCGACGGGTTGCCGGAGATCTATCGGACCGTGCTCATCATGCGCGAGGTCGAGGGCATGTCGACCATCGAGACCGCCGCGGTGCTGGACGTGGAGCCCGACGTGGTGAAGACGCGGCTGCACCGCGCCCGCGCGTCGCTGCGCGCGGCGATCGAGGACCGCCTGGGCGGACAGATGAAGAGCGCGTACACGTTTGGCAACGAGCGCTGCGACCGCGTCGTCGCGGCCGTGCTCGCGCGCCTGAACGTCGCGGGTTGAGTCAGCGCGCGCGATCGGCGCGGGCGCCGTCACCTTTCGTCTCCTGCCGACTCTGGGGTAGTCGAAAAGGAGAAACCGATGAAGAGCTCGATGGTTCCAGGATCCTGTGTGCGTGCTCGCGTTCGTGTCGCTCGCGGCGGTGGGCTGCGGCAGCGACGACGCCAAGACGCCGACCATAGATCCGGCGCTGGCGGCGCAAGGCAAAGACATCTTTCGCATCGACACGTTCGGTGACGAGACGTTCTGGACCGACACGTTGCGCATGAACGAGGTCATCCAGGCCGCCGTGGATCCGACGACGGCGCTGTCGCGTGGGCTTGAAGGTCGACGCCGAGGCGCTTCCCGCCGAGGTCGTCGCCGGCGTCCAGGACGGTTCGATCAGCCTGACCAGCACCGGCGACCACGATCGCGCTGCTGAAGCTGAACGCGGTCGTCGGCGTCAAGGGCACGGTCGAGAACGTCGACGGCACCGACACGCTGACGCGCGTCGGGATCACCTGCGCCCTCTGCCACTCCACCGTCGACAATTCGTTCACCCCGGGAATCGGCAAGCGGCTCGACGGGTGGGCCAACGTCGATCTGAACCCGGGCGCGATCATCGCGCTGTCGCCGGCCCTCACGGCGGAGCAGAAGGCGGTCTACAACTCGTGGGGCACGGGGAAGTACGACCCGCGCTACAACCAGGACGGCAAGAACGGCCCGCAGGTCATTCCGCCGGCGTATGGTCTCCTCGGCATCAACAGCATCACCGCGACCGGCGACGGCGACGACATCGCGTACTGGAACCGCTACGTCGGGGTCACCCAGATGGGCGGGCACGGCACGTTCACGGAGCCGCGCACGGGCGTCGACGTGACCAACGGCAGCGACGATCTGTGACGGCGAAGCTGCCGGCGCTGCAGGAGTACCAGCTGAGCCTCGCCGCGCCCGCGCCGCCGGCCGGGAGCTTCGACGCCGCCGCGGCCGAGCGTGGGAAGGCGGTGTTCGAGGGCGCGGGCAAGTGCGCCACGCTGCCACAGCGGCAAGCATGTTCACCGACGCGAACAGCAAGCTGCACGCTGCCAGCGAGGTCGTGAGCGAGCCGGAGCCGAACGGCGCCCCGAGCTACGCGTCGCGCAGCGCGACCAAGCAGTACCGGACCGCGCCGCTGCGCGGCCTCTGGCAGCACCCGCCGTACTTCCACAACGGCAGCGCGGCCACGCTGGAGGCGGTCGTCGACACGTACGACACGCGCAAGTCGCTGGGCGCTGACCGCCGACGCAGAAGGGCGACCTGGTGCAGTACCTGAAGTCGCTGTAAGCGCGGCCACGGTCGCCACCTGTTCCGGGGCGACCGGGAAACTGGTTCGGCCGCGCATTCGTTAGCGTTAGGATGGCTCGGTGCGCAGCACCGTCGCTTACATGGGATTCGTCTGTCTCCTGTTGGCTGCGTGTGGATCTGGCGACGGCGGCAGCCCGACGGGAGCCGGTGGGCAAGGTGGCATAGCCGGCAGTGGCGTGGCGGCGGCGGTCGGGCGGGGGCGGGCGGTGGTGAGGGTGGATCGCCAGGTCGCGGTGGCGCTGCCGGCGGCAGCGCGGGAACGACCGGACTCGCGGGGGCGACGGCTGTGGCAGTGGCGCCGGCGGCGGTACTGCGGTGTGCGGGAGGCGGGCGCGGCGGGCGCCGGAGGTAGCGCGGGTGGCGGTGGTGGGGATGGGCGGGCGCGGCGGCGCGGGCGGTGGCGTCGCGGGACGTGGCGGCGCGGCGGGTGGCCAGGGTGGCTTGTCAGGCAGCGGCGGGCGCGGCGGCGCGGGCGGAGCGACCGTCGCCAACCCGCGCGTCATGTTGCTGGGCGACTCCACGACCGGGTCGAGCTGCTATCGCGCGCTGCTGTGGAGCATGCTGCGTCAGGCGGGACGGACGCAGTTCGACTTCATCGGCACGCGCAGCGGGGATCCCGGCTGCAACGTCAGCGGCTATGACCGCGACAACGAAGGCCACGGGGCTACATCGTCACCGACATCCTCAAGACCGCCGGCACCGGCGTCCGCCCCGGCGGCGCGGACAGCGGCGATCCGTTCGTGTCGGATGGGCGCGATCTCGCGACCTGGTTCGACAACAAGCCGGCCGACATCGTGCTCATGCACTTCGGCACCAACGACGTCTGGAACAACATCGCGCCGGCGACGATCCTCAGCGCGTACACGACCATCCTGGGTCGATTGCGCGGCGCGAATCCGAACGTGCGCGTGCTGGTGGCGCAGATCACGTCGTTGAACCCGTCCGGTTGCTCGGCGTGCCCGTCGCGCGTGACGACGCTGAACGGGATGATCCCTGGGTGGGCCACGGCGAACGCCACGGCGGCGTCCCCGATCACGGTCGTCGACCAGAACACCGGCTTCGATCCCGCCACCGGCGCCGACACCACCGACGGTGTTCACTCGAATGCCAGCGGCGCCATGAAGGTCGCCGCCAAGTGGTTCGCGGCACTGGCCCCGATCATTCCATGAGGCCTGCTTGCTGACGGTTGTCGTCGCCGCTGCGCCGTCGCTGTTTCTGCTGACATTTTTCTATCTCAAGGACCGCTACGAGCGGGAGCCGCTGCAGCACATCCTGATCGCGTTCGGGCTGGGGCTGTATTCGATGATCGCCGCGCACGGCATGGCGACCACCGCCGAGAGCTGGGTCCCCGCGATCTGGCTGCGCACGGGCGGCGAGCCCGCCAAGCTGTTCGACGCGTTCGTCCTGTCGGGCTGCGTCGAGGAGCTGGCCAAGTGGGTCGTGTTGATCGCCGCGGTCTACCACTGGGACGAGTTCGACGAGCCGCTGGACGGCGTCGTCTACGGCGTCGCGGTGGCGCTGGGGTTCGCCACGCTGGAAAATTTCCTGTTCGTCACGCGCCTGGGCATCGGCGCGGCGTGGCAGCGCGCGCTGTTCGCGGTCCCCGCGCACGCGTTGTTCGGCGCGACCATGGGCTACTACGCCGGCCGCGCCAAGTTCGACAAGGGCGGCGCGCGCTGGCGCGACCGCACTTTGTGTCTGCTGGCGCCCGTCGGCTTCCACGGGCTTTACAATTACGCGCTGAATCGAGGCATGGGATTGCGGATTTGGGTCGTGATTTCGCTGCTGTCCGTTGCGCTGTGGGTGTTCGTTCTGCGCCGCGTCCATCGCGCCCAGCACGCGTCACCTTTTAAGGCCGGTAACAAGGGGTGATTGATACAATCTTGGGCATGCGAACAGCCGTGGCGGCAGTGATTGTGGGGCTCGCGGGGCTGGCGGGCTTCGCGGGTTCGGGTTGTGCGAACAAGGCCAGCAAGGAAAGCCCCGCGACAAGGCAGCGGCGCCGTCCAACCCCGAGTTCGACCAGAAGTGGTCGGCGCTGGCGAAGGAGGACGTCGACGTCTTCTACATCGAAGACGATCGCGGCGAGGGGTTGATGGGCAACGTCCGTCGCGCGCGCGGCGCCGCTGACGTCCCTGCCACGAAGGGGAGCGATTCTCCGATGCCGCCCGCCAAGCTGAGCCACGAGGACGCGCAGCGGGTGATCAAGCAGAACCTCGCGGGCGTCAGGACGTGTTTCATGCGCCTTGGCCAGGGCGGTAACCAGCGGTCGGGCAAGGCGATCGTCAGCTTCGAGATCGGCCCGGCAGGCGACGTCAAGGACACCAAGGTCGACGCGCCCGCGTTCAGCGGGACGTCGCTGCCCGGCTGCGTGATGGGGATGGTGTCGCGCTGGGTGTTCCCGAAGTCGCAGAAGGGCGGCCTGGCGATCAGCTACCCGTTCGTCTTCGTCGGCGGTTAGGCCCCCTGTTTTTCGCCAACTTCGTCCCGTGACTTCGAGCGGCTTGCGCTAAGCTGCCGCGCCATGCCGCGCCCCCTCCGGATCGCACCGTCGATTCTCCCCGCCGATTTCGCCCGCCTGGGCGAAGAGGTGCGCGCCGTCGACGCGGGCGGCGCGGACATGATCCACGTCGACGTGATGGACGGCCTGTTCGTCCCCAACATCACCATCGGGCCGCTGGTCGTGCGCGCGGTGCGCGCGTCGACGCGAGCTGCCGCTCGACGCGCACCTGATGATCGTCGAGCCCGAGCGCTACATGGAAGACTTCGCGCGCGCGGGCGCCGACCTGATGAGCATCCACATCGAGGCGGTGCCCGACCTGCGACGCGCCATCGAGCGCATCCGCGCCCTGGGCAAGAAGGCCGGCGGTCGCCATCAGCCCGCGACACGCCGCTCGACGGCGTCTCGGACGTGCTCCCCGACCTGGCGATGGTGCTGGTGATGACGCGTGAACCCCGGCTTCTGGGGCCAGAAGTTCATCGCGGCGGCGGTGCCCAAGGTCCGCACGCTGCGCGCCGAGATCGAACGGCGCGGGCTGGACGTCGACATCCAGGTCGACGGCGGCATCGCCCCCGACACCGTCGCCGAGGTCGTGTCGGCGGGGGCGAACGTGCTGGTCGCGGGCGCGTCGATCTACGGCGCGCCCGGCGGCGACTACGCGCGGCGCCATCGCCGCGCTGCGCGCGGCGGCGCCGAGGCGTAGTCCCGCGGCGCTCCGTCTGACGTCGGAGACGCGGCGGCGTCGCGCCCGGACGAGGCTGTCGGCGTAGGCAGCGAGCGCGGGATCGCGCCGCATGCGCGCGACGATGCGACGGGTGGCGCGGGCGAGGTGCCGCTTGGTCGTGGTCAGCGGTCGGCCCATCGCCGCTGCGATCTCGCCGACCTCCATCTTTTCGACGTAACGCGTGACGAAGAGCGCGCGATCATCTGCGCTCACCGCCGCGATCACGCGATAGAGACGGGTCACCACCGCGCGCGCCTCCGGGTTTGCCGCGGTCGATGGCAACGTCCGGGAGATCTCCGCTCGATGTGAGCCGAAGCCAGCCCCGCCTCCTGTCCCGACGGAGCGCGTTCTGCGCGACGCCCAGACAGATGCCGATCAAGAAGGCGCGCAGCGCCCTCGGATTGCGCAGCTCGTGGATGCGAGCGAAGAAGCGCAGGAAGACCTCCTGGCAGAGATCCTGACGCTCCGGGCCCGGGCCGAAGTAGCGGCCCAGCAGCGACCGCACCATCGGCGACAGGCTGGTCCACGCAGCGGCCGCCGCGCGCGGGTCGCCCGCCAGCAGCGCGGCGGTCAGGCCCATCTCGCCGTCGGCGGCCGCGGGCGTGGTCCCACCGGCGGGGATCGCCGGTGGGGTCACCTCGCACAACGCCAGGGCGGTCATTGCGACCTGCCGTACTGCGCGAGCGCGACAGCCAGCGCGCGCTCGCTGTCGTCCACCTTTTGCGCGTGCCAGGTCACGTTCATCTTGAGCGCGTCGACCCCGACCGCGGCGCACACGCGCTTGCCGCTCGGCACGGTGAGCTCCGTGATACGGCTGGCGCTCTTGAGGATGGCGACGGGCGTCGACTGCTCGGCGCTGACGCCAGGGCAGGCGCGGTCGCGAATGCCCGGATCGTCCGTCAGGTAGAGCGTGAGCGTCCCCTCGCCCGCGGTCTCGAGGTGCTTGACGATGGCCGGGCCGCTCAGCAGCGCCCTGGCCTGCGTCGCGCGCACGGCCGCCCCGCCGCGAATCTCGCTCGCGGCCGAAACCGCGTGGCGCGTCTTGTGTTTCGCGAGAGTGGTGGAGCAGCCGGCGGCACCAGCGAGCATCGAAATGGCGAGCACGATCGTTTTCATTTGTCCCTTCCTCGGTTCGCGTGATTGCGAACGAGGCGACTCAAGAGCAACTGGCGGGCCAGCGGGCGCGACCGGCGCTGTCGCGGCGGTGGCGTTCGAGCGGACGTCCGGACGCCGTCCAGGTCGATGTTGGACGCGTCCAGGTCGATGGCGGACGGCCGCCGCGGGCGGCGATGGGCGGGTCTGTCCACCGCAGCGCGGCGTGCCCGTCGCGGGCACGTAAACCATTCAAATCACGGCTGTGCGCGCCCCGGCGTTTATCAGCGACGGTCGTCCGTGGTATCTAGGTTGGAGGTTGCAATGTTGTTGTCGTCGGCGGTGTTAGGGGCGCGATGACGGTTGGACCCAGCGGGGCCTCCGTGGGTGCCCTTGTTGGCGGGAAGTACCGCATCGTCCGGTTGCTGGCCAAGGGGGGGATGGGCGTCGTCTACGAGGCGCACCACGCGGTGGTCCGGCGGCGCTTCGCGATCAAGTTCTTGCGCCGTGATCTGGCCGAGCGACGTGAGATCCTGACCCGCTTCCAGCGCGAGGCGGAGGCCGCGGGCGCGCTGGAGAACGAAAACGTCGCGGCCGCGGTCGACTTCGGCATCTCGGACGACGGCACGCCCTACATCGTCATGGAGTACCTCGTCGGCGAGAGCGTCGGCGCAGCTGCTCGAACGCGAGGGCCGCCTACCGCCGCAGCGCGCCTGCGATCTCGGTGGCTCAGGCTTGCCGCGGCGTCGAGCGCCGCCCACGCGGCTGGCATCGTCCACCGCGATCTCAAGCCGCACAACCTGTTCCTGTGCCGTCGTGAGGACGGGACGGACCTGATCAAGGTCCTCGACTTCGGCGTCGCCAAGCTGCAGGCCATCGAAGCGCCGAGCGCAGGCGACGCACACCGGGACATTGCTCGGGACGACGTCTTACATGTCCCCGGAGCAGGCGCGTGGCGACAGAATGGTCGACAAGCGGGCCGACGTCTACGCGCTGGGCGCCATGCTGTACGAGCTCGTGTCGCTGCGGAAGCCGCACCCAGGCGATTCGCAGAACGCGGTCCTCCATCACATCGCGACGCAGCCGGCGGTGCCGCTTGCGTCGGTGCAGGAGGGGCTGGCCCCCGAGCTGGTCGACCTGATCGATCGTGCGCTCGCGTCCGATCCGGGCGCGCGGCCGCAGACGGCGGCGGCGCTGGCGGCGGAGCTGGCGCCGTTCGCGCGCCGCGAGGTCTGGCCCGGGCCTCCGGCTTCGGAATCCGGGCCGCACGCGAACCCGCTGGCGTCCACGATGCCCGCCGGGGTGGCGGGCGAGCCCGGCTCGAGCGTCGGGGGTGTCCACGGCCGACGATCGCGCACCGGTCGTGGCGGCGTCGCCGCCGCCGCCTGCGGCCGCCCGCGCGCGGGTGCGCCCTGCGCTGATCGCGGCGTTGGTGCTCGTCCCGATCGCGGTCGCGGCCGGAATCGTGTGGCGCGGCGGCGCCTCGCCTCAATCTGCGTCCGGGCGGACGTCCGGTGAGAGCGCGGGGGCTGCTTTGCCCCCGCCGGCCGAGCCAACGCCGGCCCCTCCTGCAACGCCGCCGTCCCCACCGCCGCCCGTCAAGACCGAGGACGAACGGGCGGTGACCGCCATTGTTCCTGGACGTCCAGAGACGATTGGACGTCCAATTGGACGTCCGCCGCCCGTCGGCGCGCGGCGTCCGGCGGCGCGCGGCCGTCGCAAAGGCGCCGGAGGTCGCAAACGGCGCCGCGCCGCGGCCGCCGGCGCCCGCGTCGGCGGCGCCTGCGTTCGACGTCGAAAACCCCTACAAGTGATGGCACCGGCCGTGCAGTTGGAGGTCCCCTGGTGAAACGGATCGCCCACTGCGCGCTCGTGCTGCTCGTGGTCGCGTCGGCCGCGCCTGGTCGCGCCGCCGACGACGCTGACCGGGACGCCGCCGCCGCGCACTACACACGCGGGATCGATCTCGCGACGCAGGGGCTCTACGAGGCGGCGCTCGAGCAGTTCAACCAGGCCTATACGAAGAGCCCGCACTTCGCCGTGCTCTACAACATCGGCCAGGCGCAGATCGCGCTCGGCCGGCCGCTGGAGGCGATCGAGGCGCTATCGACGTATTTGCGCGAGGGGGCGGACAAGGTCCCGCTCAGCCGGCGCGAGCAGGTGCAGGCGCAGATCGCGCTGCTCGAGTCGAAGCTCGCCGAGCTTTCCGTCACCACTGACCGGCCAGGTGCCCTCGTGAGCATGGACGGGCGAGACGTCGGCAAGACACCGCTCTATCAACCGATTCGCGCGGCGGCCGGGACGCACACGGTGTCGATCACGATGGAGGGCATCCCGTCTCTCAAGCAGATAATCACGTTGCGCGAGGGCGATCGTCAGGCGCTCGCGTTCGTCGTGCCGGTCGGGCGCGCGCCGACGCCGATCGTGACGCCGCCACCCACGGCGGCAACGGTCGACGCATTCCCGCCGCCAACCGTCGCTGCCCGCGACCTGCGAAAGTGGGCCTACGTCAGCGCGGCGGCGGGCGCCGCCGCGGGTGCGGTGGCGTTCAGCGTCTACCTGTGGAAGCGAGACCAGTATGACGACTGGCGAGCGGCCAACTCGTCTCTGCAACAGCTCCTACCGGGCAGCGCCGCCTACCACGATGCCGCCGCCGCGAACAACGCGCGTGCGGATTCGCTGACCACCGCCAACCACGCGATCATCGGTCTGTCGATTGCGAGCGGTGTTCTGATCGCCGGGGGCGCGACGCTGTATCTGCTGGACCGCGCGCGCCGTCGGGAGGAGACCGGCTCGGCAGCGCACACGGCGGGACCGATGTGGCCGTTCGCCATCGCCGTCGGCGCGGACTGGTCCCCGCGCGTCGTCTGGAGCGCAACATGGTGAAGGCGACCTGGAACGCTGCCGGCTTGTTGTTGTTGTTGCTCGCGGCTCCGGCATGTTTCGACGTCGCGACCGTCGATCCCGGCGCGGTCGTCATCGACGACTTCGACGACGGCGACTTCGTACCGATGATGTCCGAGCTTCGCCACTGGCAGTGTTACGCGTTCAATCCCAGTTCGAACCGGGACTATCGCTGTGATCACACCAGCGGGCACCTGAGCCCGTACAGCCTGTTCGTGGAGTTCTCGCTGCAGGACCCGCCCGATGGTGTGCAGCAGTATGGCGGCGCAGGGGTCGGGACCATCCCCGCGAGCGTCCCCATCGACATGACGCCCTATGGGGAGCTGATTATGAGCGCCAAGCTACAGAGCGGTAGTCCGTCGATTCCAAGCGAGGCCCGGCTCTATGTCGAGCTCTACTGCGGGACCGTCGAGAGCGAGAGCGGCGCATTGGTGTCGAATTTCTACGTCGTACAGGGCGTCAAGCCGAGCGAGCAGTGGACGACTTTCCGGCTCGGGGCTGCGAACTGGGCCCCGCCGCCCTGGCAGCGCGAGCATATCAAGGGGGGATCCCGGCCTGCCTGGGCGCGGTTGACCAGATATCGATCTCTTTGAGCGCGGAGCTCAAGGATGGACAAGCCGGGCGCGGGACGCTGTTCATCGACAGCCTGCGCATGCAATGAGGTGGTGCAGCACCCAGGTATCGGGGCTCGCTGTCGTGATGCTCCCCATCGCGGCGATGGGCTGTTTCGATGTTCACGCGGTCGATCCAGGGGCACCCGTCCTGGACGATTTCGAAGACGGCAACATGACACCTAGCCTTCGCCCTTTCATGGATTGGTCCTGCAGTGCATTTGAACCCGAGGCACCGTTCACGTGCGCCCTGACACCAGGCTCCGATAGCGCGTCCAGCCTGTCCGTCGCGTTTTCAATCTCGGACCCGCCGGATGCAACTCAGCAGCACGGCGGCGTCGTGATCGCGACATTCGCGGACACGCCGCTCGATCTCACCGGCCGTTCCGCCATCACGTTCGACGTCCGTCTCACGAGCACGACGGCGTCGTTCCCGGGTGCCCTGCATGCACCTCGATCTCCAGTGCTCGACCGCGATCGGCGAAAACGGCGCCCCTCTGATCGATTTCACCGTCGTTCAGGCCATAGCCTTCACGTCCGAATGGTCGAGGGTCAGCCTCGCGATCTCGAACTTCGGCCCTGCCCCCTGGCGGCAGGAGCACATCAAGGGCGGGCGGCCCGCCTGCTTACGTGCCATCGACGGATTTCAGTTCATCTTCGACCCCGGGCTGCCCGACGGCCAGACGGGCGAGGGGACCTTCTCCATCGACAACGTGCGGCTGCAATGACGGCCGCGGCGGTCACCCGATCGAGCCCGTGGCTCGCGGCACTGGTCGCGAGCGCGCTGTTCCAGGCCGGTTGTGGAGGGGGGAGCGGGAACCTGACGCTCACCTACACGAAGATCGACGACATGGAAGGGCTGGTCGCCGTCGGCTGGGGGACTGTCACAGATTGTAGCCAGTACGATCGGATCGAGCCGCCGCCCTTTCAGCTCGTGCCCGAGGTGTGGCCGTACGCCGACTTGCCCGCCGCTCACGAAACCATGCCCGGGATCATGAGCACGCAGGCCGTGCGTCTTCGCACCACGTCGCCGCTCGTCAGTATCTGGGGAGCGAACGTCACCCTCACTTTTGCCGGGGCTCCGATTGACGGCGGCATCGGCGGAGCCGCCGATGGCGGCGCTGTCACCGACGACGCCGGCGTCTGTCGACAGCCGATCGGGGGCGACTTTCCCGCGACGCCCATCGATCTGACACCGTTTTCTGGGATCACGTTCTGGGCGCGGGCGGAAGCGCCCGGCGGGAGGATCCTGCGCGTTCAGGTCATCGACACCCAGACGGATCCGCGCGGCGGAATCTGCCAGGAGCAGGATAACGAAGCGTCCGACTACTGTTACAACGGCTTCGGCGTTCGAGATCGAGCTCACCGATACGTACCGGCAGTACACGCTGGAGTTCTCGAAGTTCACCCAGGTTGCGGGCTGGGGCTATCACCCGCCGTCCGGTATCGACTGGAGCCGCGTCTACACGCTGAACTTCGTTATGAACTTGCCGGGCTGCACCGATTCGGCGGCGACGATGTGCCCCGGGGGGGCCCCGTCGCTGTCGTTCGACTTCTGGATCGACGACCTCTACTTCGTGAACAAGTGAGCCACCGGAGATCTGCCTCACCTCGAGCGTTCGCGTGCCTCGTCGGGGCGACGTCGCTGGGCGTGCTGACGCCCGCCTGTTCAGACGCGCCACCGCCAGACCCCGCCACGTACACGAAGATCGACGACATGGAAGCGGCCGGAGGGCTCATCCAGTGGACGCCGCCGCCGGGCATGACGCCCGGCTTCTGGTGGACGGTGACCGATTGCACGCAGGCCGGGCAGATCGATCCGGCGCCGTACTTCGTCGATCCGTACGGCTGGTCGGCCGCCGAGCTGCCCGAGCCACACGAGACGCTTTCCGGCATCACGAGCACCCGCGCGGCGCGCATGCGCACGCTGTCGCCGCTTGTCGGCGCATGGGGCGCGAACGCCGGGTTCGACTTCGCGCAGCTCCCGCCTGGCGATGGCCGGCCGGTCTGGCCGCCGCCGCCGCCGTACGTTCCAGCGCCGCCCCAGCCCGGGCAGCCATGCCGACAGGGGAGCGACCAGGATTTTCCGGGCGGGGCCGTCGATCTTCGCGCGTACTCCGGCGTCACGTTCTGGGCGATGGCCCGCGAAGACGGCGCCCGCACGCTCAGGATCCAGATCAACGACGTCAACACCGATCCGCGCGGCGGCATCTGCAATGCCGCCGACCTGGCCGACGAGGCGGAGTGCTACAACGCCTTCGGTGTCGAGGTCACGTTGACCAGCGCGCCGAAGCGATACCGGATTGCGTTCTCCGATCTGATGCAGGATCCGCGCTGGGGCTATCGAGTGGCTTCGGGTGTACCGGACTGGCAGCGCGTCTACTCGATGAGCTTTCAGGTCTCGGCGAGCATCTGCGCCACCAGCGCGATCTCGATGTGCCCGGGCGGCAGCGCGCCGCCGCTGTCGTTCGACGTCTGGATCGACGACCTCTACTTCGTAAACAAGTAGCGGCCACGCCGCCAACGCGGCGGTATGCGATTTGCACTCTGCTGGCTCCGATCGCCGCGAGGTGATTGCGCGGACCTGGGTCCGCGCCACGAACGAACGCGAGGGAGACAGCAATGAACCGACGGAGAGAGTCGTTTGGCTGGTTGTCGATTGTGGCAATGGGGGCGCTGCTGGCGGCAACGACGGGATGTGACGACGGGGAGGCCGGCGTCGACGCCGACACCTCGGCGTTGAAGGCACGGGAGACGAAGCTGTTCGTCCCGACGCCCGATCCGGCGGCGGTCGATCAGTTCTTCGATCTGCTGAAGGCGCGGCGCGCGCAGGACGCGTTCCGCATCGCCGCGATGGCGACGACGCCGCAGGCGGTGTGGCTGACGGGCGGCACGCCCGCGGAGGTCGAGCGCAGCGTGAAGAAGACGATGCGGGCCGCGGCGCTCACGCGCACCGTCCCGGTGCTGGTCGCGTACAACCTGCCGTTCCGCGACTGCGCGCAATATTCGGCGGGCGGCGCCACGGACACCGCGGCCTACAAGGACTGGATCGACGGGTTCGCGCGCGGCATCGGCGGCGATCGCGCGATCGTGATCCTCGAGCCCGACGGCCTCGGCATCATCCCGTACAACACGACGATCTATGGCGCGCGCCGACTGGTGCCAGCCGACGGTGGCCGACGACGCGGGAACACGGTCCCGCGCCGGGCGCGAGCGCGACCGAGCGCTACGCGCAGCTCAACTACGCGGTCGACAAGATCGTCGCCAAGGCGCCGCGCGCGTCGGTCTATCTCGACGGCACGCACAGCGCCTGGCTGGGCGTCAGCGAGGCCGCCTCCCGGCTCGTGCACGGCGGGCGTCGCACGGCGCGCGCACGGCTTCTTCCTCAACGTGTCGAACTACCAGCCGACGCCCAGCTCGCGCAGTTCGGCACGTGGGTTTCCGGCGTGCATCACGCGGCGGCGACCGCGGGTGCGCCGTGGGCGGCGGGCCACTTCGACTGGTGCCCGGGCCAGTACGACACGGCGAGAAACTACAAGACCGTCAACTACACGCCGGAGTTCGCCGGCGACCGTGACCGCGTCGATCGAGAACATGATGGGCGGCGCGCCCGCGACGACGCGCTTCGTGATCGACACGAGCCGTAACGGGCAGGGCCCGTGGACGCCGACCGCCGCCTAGCCGGACGCGCAGGACTGGTGCAACCCGCCCGGGGCGCGGCCTCGGCGTGCGCCCGACGCTGAAGACGGGCGTGGCGCTGGTGGACGCCGCACCTCTGGATCGAGATCCCGGGCCAGTCGGACGGCTCGTGCAACCGGGGCGTCGCGGGCGCGACGACTAATCCCGAGTGGGGCGGCATGGTCAATCCGGCCGCCGGTCGAGTGGTTTCCGGAAAAGGCGCTCGAGCTCGCGGAACCTCGCGAGCCCGCCGCTGCTCTAGCGACGGGCGTTGGCTCAGGCGGCTTGCCCTCTCCCCGACCCTCTCCCGCAAGCGGGAGAGGGAGAAGGGGATCCGGGTCCCCTCTCCCCGCTCGGCGGGGAGAGGGCAGGGTGAGGGGCCGCGCTCTACTACAGCGGCGGGGTGGCGTTCTTCGCGAGGTCGAGCAGGTAGGGGGCGAACAGCTCGCCGGCCTCGGGGGCGCCGGGCATGGCGTCGTCGGAGACGCAGTTCTCGTCGAAGCGCGCCGCCTTGGGGTCGGCGGTGCCGTCCGATTCGCCCGGCGTCTTGATCCACAGGAAAGCGTCGACGTTCGGCGCCGGCGCGACGCGCGGGCGCTCGCCGAGGCCGGCGCCCTTGACGTTGCACCAGTTGCCGCGCGTCGAGCGGATGTACGCCTTGCCGTTGCGGCTGGTGTCGATGATGAAGCCCTTGCCGGTGACCCCCAGCTTGGCGAGCGCGGCGCTCAGATCTTCGGCGTAGCCGAGCTCGTCCTGGCTCGGGTCGTCGGGGTTCGATCCTCTTCGCCCCGTTCGGATCGCGCGGCGGGTCGTAGTTCGACACGTTGATCGCGAAGCCGCGGATGCGGTCGGCGCCGCCGGCCACGTCCAGCACCTCCTTGAACAGCTGCGCGCCCTTGGGCAGGTTCTTCGGCCAGCCGAGCCAGCCGGCGTGCGCGCCGTCGACGTAGATGTAGACGTTGGGGAGCGACAGCGTCGCGATCGCGTACGCCATGCCGCGGCGGTAGATCTGCTCGGCGGCGGCGCACGTCGGCACCGCCATGTTGGTCACCAGGTTGCCGAGCGAATCAGGCTCCAGCACCACCGTGATCTTCTGATTCGGGTGCGCCTTGAACGCCGCCGCGATGACGTCGATGAACTGGGTCTGGTACAGCGCCTCGCCGTTCTTGTCGACCGACAGCTCGCCGCGCGAGCCTGCCGCCGAGCAGTCGCGGTTCGGCAGGTTGTAGACGACGAACGTCGGCACCAGCGGCTCGCCGCCCGCGGCCTGCTGCTTGGCCAGCTCGTCCAGCGCCGGCCCGGCCAGCTTCGCGGTCGCGAGCGACTCGAGCCAGAACGCGACCGGGAACGTGGCCAGCTTCTTCATGCGCGCCGCGTCCTCCGGCGTCGCCGCCGGAACGCGGGCGACCATCTTCGCGAACTCGGGATCGCCGTAGATCTTCGCGCCCGCGAACGGGTTCTGCGCCGGCGCCGGCGGCGTCGTCGGCTTCGCGATCGCTTTCGTTTGCATCGAGCCGCCGCTCGCGCACGCGCCAAGCACGAGAGCTGACGAGAGAAGCCACCACCTGTGTGTCATCCGGACCTCCGTTAACAGTTGAGTCAGACGCCGACGAGCGCGGCTCGGGTTTCAGCGCCAGCTGATGTCGTCGACGTAAACGAGGCCGGACCATACCCTGTAGTCGCCGGTGGCGTCGATCTTCAGGATCACGCGATCGGCCTGGTAGACCTGCGACTCGAACTTGCCGAAGCCGGGCGGCGGCTCGTGGAAGGTCGCGCTGATCGTCCACCAGCTACCCGTGGTCAGGTGCGGCGTGTAGCTGTTACCGGTGCGCTGGCCCCCCTGGCCGGCGAGGATGCGCGCCGTGAACTCGGCCTCGAACGGGCCGCGCACCATGAAGCGCAGGGTCACCGTGCGGCCGCGCAGATCGACGTGGCGGGGCAGGAAGATGACCGCCTCCCCGGACTGGGACGACACCTCGCCCTGGCCTCGTGGCACGGTGGTGTCGAACGAAGCGTCGAAGCGCAGCGAGCCGCCGCCGCACCACGAGTGCGTGTGGTCGACGACCGGGTTGCTGAACACGGCTGTCGCGTCCGTCGATAGCACCCGGAAGCCCTCGCCCGCGTGATCGAAGCGGATCTGCGGCTGGGGCTTGGTGGTGCATGCCGCCCCGCCCTGATTCAGGTCGGAGACCGACGGCGGCGCCGGAGTTTCGGGCACGGGCGACGGCTGTTGCGGCGGCGGCAGCGGCGCCGGCTCGAACGGCGGCGGCGCCAGCGAAGACAGCGGCGGGCCGCGCGGCGGCTCGGGCGCGGGAGGCGGCGGTACGACCGCGCGCTCTCGTCGCGCGCGCGGCGGTTCCTCGCGCGGCGTCTCGACGCGCGGGCCCCACCGGCTCGGGCGGCGCCGGCGGCGGCTCGATCTGGGGCTGCTCGGACGTGATCTCGTTGACGATCAGCGTCTTCTCCTCCAGCGACGCCACCAGCCGCTGGCCGGCGCGCAGCGGGATGCCGGCGCCCGTCAGCGCGCCGCGCACGACGATGCTGCCGGACTTCATCACGACCTCGAAGCGGTCGCGGTTGTCAGACCAGCGCACGTCGAACGCGGTGCCGGTGACGGCGATGTCGTACGGGCCGACCTCGACATGCCAGTCGGCGCCGGGGTGGTGGACGACCGCGAACGACGCCCGCCCGCGATCGAGCTGGATGGTGGCGCCCTTGCGCGTGCGCGCCTTGACGCGCGCGACGCTGCGCGCGCCGACCGCGATCGCCGTGCCGTCGGTGAAGCGCGCGGTCGCGCCCGCCGCCGCCGGCGTCTCGAAGGCATCGTTGTGGGTCGCGAAGCTGCCGGTGAGCTCGTAGCTGAGCGGCCGTCCCGGCAGCAGCGTGCGCAGCTTGGGAAATGCCACGACGGCCACGGCCGCCGCGACGGCCAGCGCCGGCGCCCACTTCCACCCCGCCCGCAGCCGCGGCCGCGGTTGCCGCGTCATCGCCAGCGCGACGCTCTCGGGCGGCAGCGCCTGCGTCCCGGGCGCGGTCGGCGGGATGACGGCCGCGACCACGTCGCCGATCGCTTCGCATTTCTGCTCGCGCTCGAGGTCGAGATCTTCGCGCGTCACGTCTTCGCCCCCAGCTTGGCCGACAGCACCTGGACGTAGTCGGCCAGCGCCGGGTCGCTGCTCATCCTGGCGGCGATGCGGCGGGTGGCGCGCGCCAGGCGGCGCTTGGTGGTCGACAGCGGCCGGCCGATAGCGTCCGCGATGTCGGAGACCTCCATCTTCTCGACGTAGCGGGTGACGAACAGCGTCCGGTCCTCGGCGCCCACGCTGGCCAGGATGCGATAGAAGCGGACGGTCGCCTCGCGCGCCTCGGGATCGGAGGCGGCGATCGGCGCGTCTGGCAGGTCGCCGGTCTGGGTCAGGAAGATCCAGCGCCGGACCTTCGCGCGGCGCACCTCGTTCTGGGCGACGCCCAGGGTGATGCCGATCAGGAAGCTGCGCAGGGCAGCCTGGTCGCGCAGCTCGTCGATGCGCGCGAAGAACCGGAGGAAGACCTCCTGGCACAGGTCCTGGCGGTCGGCGCCGGGGCCGAAATACCGGCGCAGCAGGCGCATCACCAGCGGCGACAACCGCGTCCACGCGATGGTCGCCGCCTGCGGCTCGCGGGCGGCCAGCGCCGCCGCCAGCGACGTGTCGTCGTCCGTCGCCGGTACGGACCGGACCAGGGAAGCGACGACGCGTTGCGGCCAGACACCATTGGTTTACGTAACAGGAGAGTATCGACTACCCCCCGGCGGGTCATCAATCGCCGGGGGTTTGCCCGTAAAAACGCGTGGAGCGCAGGCGGGCTTTGCCCGCCGGAGCTCATCGCGGGAGGTTCGGAACCCTTTGAGGGTTCCGAGTCAGAGACCGCTATTTCTTTGAGTGGGCCACGTCGTCGAGGAAGGCGATGTACCAGGCGAGGGCGGCGTTCCAGTTGATGGCGACCTCGTTGGTCGAATACGAGTCGATGTTGTCGACGAAACATGTCATGGGCGGGCACCCCCCCTTGCCGGCCTTGCGGATGTAGGGGTCCTGGAGGGCCGAGTTCGGGCCGCCCGACACCACGCCCGGCGGGGACTGGGGGAGCTTCTTGTCCTTCTGGTGCGCCCAGATGCGGTGGTGCGGGTTCTTCATCGCGATGGTGCCGTAGCCGGAGACGTAGCTGATGGCCAGCGGGTTGCGGCCCAGGATGTAGTCCGAACAATCGATGACGCCGTTGGCGTACTTCGCGTCCTTGGTCAGGTAATACGCCGCGCCCAGGACGATCGCCGCGTTCATGACCTCCGCGTTCGAGCCCCAGTTGTAGACGCTGTCGGACGCGAACGGCGCGCGGTAGCCGCGCTTGGCGATCAGGCCCAAGAAGCGATCCGCGGCGGCCAGCACCTGCTTGCGCAGCTCGCCGATCTCGGCGTCGCCGAGGCCGTTGGGGGCGGCGATCAGGCTCAACTTGGCGGACGGCGCCATGTGATCCCAGCCCATGATGCCGGCGGCGGTCGCGCCGCCGTCCTTGGGCGTGTGCCAGCGCGACTTGGTCAGATCGTCCTTGTATTCGGGCTTGCCGGTGGTGATGAACAGCTCGGCGGCGGCCCAGTATTGCTCGTCGCTGACGTCGCCGTCGCCGTAGATGCCGCCGCCCTCGACCTTGGGTTCGGCGCGCGCGTTCGGGTTCTTCTTCGCGGCGGCGTACGCGGTCTCGGCCGCGGCCAGGCAGCGCGCCGAGAACGCCGGGTCGAGCTTCTGCCACACGCGCGCGGCCTGCGCGCCGGCGGCGGCCAGGTTCAGCGTCGCCGCCGTGCTGACCGGGCGCAGGTAGCGCTTGATGTCGTCCTTGTGCGGCATCGTCGGGATCGCGGACCACTTGTCGCCGTGCATCTTCTGGTGCGCCATGCCCGCGTTGGGCTGTCCCTGCGGCACCTGCAGCCGCAGCAGCGCGTCCAGGCCGAATCGCGCCTCGTCGAGGATGTCGGGCTTGCCGTTCTTTCCCTCGGGGATGCTCATCTTGCCGTCGGCGAAGTCGCCGGGCGTCGAGCCGAAGCGGGTCAGCATCTCGTACTGGTTCTGCAGCGCCCAGACCGAGAAGCCGCCGTTGACCAGGTACTTGCCGTGGTCGCCGGCGTCGTACCAGCCGCCGCTGACGTCCAGCTTGTAGTTGCACTTCGCCTCCGGCGAGCACGGCACGCTCTTGTCGCCGACGTGGCCGGCGGGGCGTTCGTAGGCCTTCGAACCGGCGTACGGCATCTTGATGTCGATGCCGCTGCGCTGCAGGTAGAAGAACGCGAGCGCGTCGTACTTGAGCTTCTTGTAGACGTCGGGGCCGATGTCGAACGGCGCGCTCTCCAGCTTGCCGACGCGCAGCTTGTAGCCCTTGCCGGCGGCCGTGAACGACGTGAAGTCGATCTGCTGCACGCGTTCGCCCGATGACTTGTCGTCGCCGTAGGGGCGCGTCTTGCCGCTGGCGCGCGTCTTGCCGCCCTTGTCGACGAGCTGCCAGTCGAGCGGCGTCGAAGGTGAGTTGTTGGGCGTCGCGACCGTCGCGATCTTGGCGAGCCCCGGCAGGTAGCCGACCTGGTTGACGCGCACGGCGGGGAGCTCGACCTTCTGCGCGCGCGTTCGATAGGCGGCTCGAACTGCGGGTCGTTCAACTCGATGTCGTCGAGGCAGACCGTCAGCGGCGGCTTGCCGGCCAGCGGGCCGCCGAGCTCGATCGCCAGCTCGACGTTGTCGTCGTCGATCGTGCCGTCGAACGCGGCGGCGTAGGCGCGCGGCGTCGCGTCGGCGTCGACGGTCGCTGCCCACAGCTCGGTGTACGGGACGCTGATCTTGGAGATGCGCGGCCGCAGCTTGGTCGGCGCCGTGGCGCGCGTCTTGAAACGCAGCTGGTACTTGTGTCCCTTGGCGACGGCGAGCGGACGCTGGCGCAGCACGACGTCGAAGCGTTGTTTGCCGGGGTCGTCAATCTTCACGCACAGCTCGCCTTTGTCGGCGGCGGCCTGGCCGTTGCGCGGTGAATCGAACGCCATGCGCCACGGCAGCAGGCTTGGTGGTGTCGAAGGTGCCGTTCCACAACACGTTGTTGCCCGCGGCCTCCGACGGGCCGGCGGTCATCGTCGCCTCGGCGTGCGCGACGGACGGCGTGAATGCGACAAGCGCCAATGTCGACAGGATCGACAGGAGTGTGGCGGGCGCGGGGGTCTGCTTCGTTCCGTTCAAGGTTGGCCTCCAGGGGAACCTAGAGTGCCTGCGGCGCCGCGACGGACCAACGAAAAAAAAAGTGGCAACCCGCCGTCGCGAAAACTGAACCGCGCGTCGCACCCTCGTACTCCTCCTAGCCATGACCCCTAAACTTTCGGCGGTCCTGGTTGGTATCTTGTTCGCATCGTCGGTGGCGCAGCCGGCAAGCGCGCAGACGGCCGCACCGACGCCACCCGTGGAGAGCCCGCGCCCGTCGTGCCGGGACCGGAGGGGACGCCGGTCGCGCCGCCGCCCGAGAAGAAGAAGACCGGATCAGGCCCCGGACTGTCGCTGTCGCCCGAGACGCCGCAGACCGGCGGGCGTGTCGCATCGCCGGCCGAGCCATCGCCGGTGGTCGCGCGCCGAGCCGAGCGCCGAGTGGAAGTTCGAGGTCACGGGCTACTTCCGCGCGCCGATGCGCATGTCGTGGGGGCCGGCGGTCACGCAGGAGACCAACGCGATGGGGCAGCCCATCGATTCGGGCACGCAGCTGCGCACGCCGCCGATGGTGCCGGACGCCAACTACATCGACTGGCGTTACACGAACAGCCTCGTCGCGCCGTGGACCGAGCTGAACTTCAAGTACGGCAACGATCGCGTCAAGGCGCAGGTCCAGATCGCGTCGTACAACCTGACCGACCCGGGCTACCGCCGGCTCGAGTCGAACCTGGGCATCAACCAGGCGTTCATCCAGATGTTGTGGCCGGAGCTGCTTGGCCGCGAGGATCTGCACCTGTCGCTGATCGTCGGCGGCTTCACCAACCGCTACGGCGCCGCGGGCCGCTACGACGCCGGCAAATACGAGACCTATCTGTTCGGCCGCACGCACGTCGCGGGCCTGACCGTCAACGTCGCGTACGACGCCAGCGACGACTGGACGTTTCAGATCGAAGCCGGCGGCGGCGCGCAAGCTGGAGCCGATTCCCTACTACGGCGCGCCGGGGCCGGCGGCAACGCGCGCACGCAACTGCCGATGTGGGAGCCGTACCCGGGCCCGCGGCCGAAGGAGTCGGGGTTCCTGCTGCACGGGCACATCGGCGCCGTGTGGAAGAGGCAGCTCATCCTGGGTGCGCACTTCATCGATGTGTTCTCGAACGACAACGAGCGGTCGACAGCGTTCACGCGGATCGCCGTTCAACATCTACTGCCCGCCGATGGACCTCATGGCGTGCGGCCGCGCCAGCAACGATCCGCTGGGCAAGCCGCGCATCATGATCAACGGCGTCGACGCCAAGCTGCTGGGCGGCGTGCTCGGCGACGGCTATATCGGCTACTCGCGGCTCGACGCGCGCAACGCGCTGTACCTGCCCGACGCGATCGAGACCATCCACTCGTTCGGCGGCTGGCAGCTGCACGACAACTACTTCGGCACGCCGGGCGCCATCGATCCGGTGCACGGCAAGATCGACACCGTGCTGTTCCAGTACGTGTTCAGCTTCGGCCAGCTGTTCTATCACCCGGCGCCGTTCTGGGGGCAGGGCCCGGACCTGATCGCGTCGGTGTTCGGTATGTACAACCACGTCGATCGTCCGCTGAACGTCGCGTCGCCGACGCTGGACAAGCTCAAGTTCGGCGCCGACCTGACCTACCTGCCGCTCGACTTCATGGGCGTCGGCTTCCGCGCCGACCGTGTCATGCCGAACCTGGACAACGGCGACCTGGACTTCTTCGTGTTCTCGCCGCGGCTGATCCTGCGAACCGCGTTCGTCACCCACGAGCAGATCCTGTTCCAGTACTCGCGCTACTGGTACGAGACGCCGGCGGCGGGCCAGGGGATGTTTCCGTACAACCAGCAGGTGGGCGGCGGCATGTTCCCGACCGGCGACAGGAACGCGTTCCAGGTCGCCGCGATCATCTGGTTCTAACCAAAGAGGACAGCGACATGATGACGACCAAGCTTGGCGTGACGATGATCGGTTTGACATTGGGCCTGCTCGCGGGCGGTTGCCTGAAGCCGCCGCCTGGGTCGTTGCCGGGCGCGGCGCCCGGATCGGCGGCTTCGATCGGCGGCGGCGCGGCTGCGCCGGCGGGCGGCGACACCGCCGTGGCGGCCGCGCCGGCGGGCGCCGCGCCATCGGCGCCGATCGTGCCGGGCGCGCCGATCGGCAGCACCGGGCTCAAGGAGTGCGGGCAGGTGGGGATGATCGACGACGGCGAAGACGGCAACAACCAGAACATGCCGGAGGGGAACCGCGGCGGTTACTGGTACACGTTCCGCGACAAGAAGGGGACGGTCATCGAGCCGGTCGCCGGCGAGGACGGCGGCACGTTCGCGATGAGCGAGGGGGGCAAGAGCTCGCAGTTCGCCGCCCGCTTCCACGGCAAGATCGGCACGGGCGCGCCGCTGTTCGGCGGCATGGGCATGAACTTCATCGACCCGAAGGCGACCTACGATGCGTCGCAGTACGCCGGCATCTCGTTCTGGGCGAAGAAGGGCGAAAACTCCGTCGGCCAAGGTGCGCCTGAAGGTTCCCGACGCGAACACCGACCCGGACGGCGGCGCGTGCACGGAGTGCTTCAACGACTTCGGCGGCGATCTGACGCTGACCACGGAGTGGAAGCAGTACATCTTCCCGTGGAAGTCGATGAAGCAGATGCCGGGCTGGGGCAACCCGCGCAAGCCGCACATCACGCCGTCGAAGATCTTCGGCATCCAGTTCCAGGTCAACGTGCCGTCGGCCAACTACGACATCTACGTCGACGACCTGAAGTTCGTGTGCCAGTGACGAGGTAATCGACTAACGTTGGCGGCATGGACGCCGCCAAAATCACGATCCGTCGCGCCGGGGAGCGCGGCTACGCCGACCACGGCTGGCTGCGCTCGTTTCACACGTTCTCGTTCGCGGACTACTACGACCCCGCGCACATGGGGTTCCGCGCGCTGCGCGTGATCAACGAGGATCGCGTCGCGCCGGGGAAGGGGTTCGGGCAACACGGGCACCGCGACATGGAGATCATCTCGTACGTGCTCGCGGGGGCGCTGCAGCACAAGGACAGCATGGGGACCAGCTCGGTGATCCGGCCGGGCGACGTGCAGCGGATGTCGGCGGGGACGGGCGTCATGCACAGCGAGTTCAACGCGTCGCCCGACGAGCTCGTCCACTTCCTGCAGATCTGGATCCTGCCGGCCACGCCGGGCGGCAAGCCCGGCTACGAGCAGAAGGCGTTCTCCGAGGCCGAGCGCAAGGGCAAGCTGCGGCTGGTCGCGTCGTCCGACGGGCGCGACGGGTCGGTGACCGTGCAGCAGGACATGGCGCTGTACGCCGGGCTGCTGGACGTCGGCCAGCGCGTGGTTCACGATCTGCGGCCGGGGCGCCACGCGTGGCTGCACGTGGCGCGCGGCGCGGTCGCGCTGGGGAGCGAGAAGCTGGCGGCCGGCGACGCCGCGGCCGTCAGCGGCGCCGGCGCGCTGGACATCGGTGGGCGGCGAGGCGTCCGAGGTCTTGCTGTTCGATCTGGCGTGACGGCGGCGGCATGCGCCTGCACCTGGTCGACGGAACCTACGAGCTGTATCGCGCGCACTTCGCGCCGCGTCCCGGTCACACCGCGCCCGACGGGACGGACGCGAAGGCGACCACCGGCGTCGTCGCGTCGCTGCTCGCGCTGCTGCACGACGCCAGCGAGGACGTGACCCACCTGGCGGTCGCCTTCGACAACCCGATCCGCTCGTTCCGCAACGATCTCTTCCCCGCCTACAAGAGCGACGAGGGCGTTCCCCCCGAGCTGCACGCGCAGTTCGACCCCGTCGAGGACGCGGTGCGCGCGATGGGCGTCGTCGTCTGGTCGATGCGCGAGTACGAGGCCGACGACGCGCTGGCCACCGGCGCGCGCCTGTACGCCGACGCGGTCGACCAGGTGCGCATCATGACGCCCGGACAAGGACCTCGGGCAGTGCGTGCGCGGCGAGCGCGTCGTGCAGGTCGACCGCCGCCAGCGCAAGGTGACGGACGAGGCCACGTTCCGGACGCTGCGCGGCTTCGGTCCCGGCCAGCGTCCCCGACTTCCTGGCGCTGGTCGGCGACACCGCCGACGGCATCCCCGGCCTGCGCGGCTTCGGCGACAAGGGCGCGGCGCGCGCTGATCGCCGCCTACGAGCACATCGAGGCGATCCCGCAGCACGCGTTCGAGTGGAAGGTGAAGCCGCGCGGCGCGCTGCAGCTGGCGGCGACGCTGGCCGAGCAGCGCGAGGAGGCGCTGTTCTACCGGAAGCTGGCGACGCTGATCGACACGGTGCCGCTGGCCGAGTCGCTGGACGACCTGCGCTTCCGCGGCGTGCCGCGCGCCCGCTTCGACGACTGGTGCACGCGCATCGGCTCCGACACGCTACGCACGATGCCCCGCCGCTGGGCGGACGATTAGCCCTTTGTCGCGGCTTCCGCGACGACGCGGTTGATGTCGCTGACTTCGAGGACGTGCTTGTCGGTGCCGCGCTTGGCGACCGCCAGCATCGCGCGCGCGAGCCCTTCGGTCGTCGACACGTGGTTCGGGAACAGCAGCTTCCACAGCGGGTAGAGCCAGCCGGCCAGGAGATACGTGTTGCGCGTCCACGCCGTGCGTGACTTCTCGCCGTGCACGGGCTGGATGTAGCCGGGGCGAAACATGTACGTCGCTTTGAACGGCAGCCGGGCGATGGCGTTTTCGGTCTTCCCCTTCACGCGCGCCCACATCAGCTTGCCCTGCTCGGTGGCGTCGGTCGCGCGCCCCGAGATGAACACGAACGTCATGCCGGGGCTCTGCCGGCTGAGCGCCGTCGCCGCTGCCATCGCGACGTCGTAGGTGACGCGCGTGTATTCGGCCTCGGTCATCCCCACCGACGTGCTGCCCAGGCAGAAGAAGCAGGCGTCGTGGCCGGCGAGCTGCGCTTCGATCGGGCCGAGGTCGACCAGGTTCTCGTGGACGATCTCGCGAAGCTTGGCGTGTTCCGTGCCGGCCGGCCGACGGCCGATCGACAGCACCGCCGCGACGTCGGGATCGGCCAGGCACTCACGCAGCACCGCCTGGCCGATCATCCCCGTGGCGCCGAACAGGACGACTTTCATCAGTTCATTTTCGTCGACACGACCGGGTGCTCCGCCGCGGTCTGCCACGGCAGCGTGGGCCACCAGCGCGCAGCCGCCGGCGCCGATTCGGGCTCGATGCTCTCGCCCGGCCGCGGCGTCACGAGCTTCGCGCCCGCGCCGCCACCAGCCGCCAGCGCGCGTTCGATGGGCTCGGTCCAGGCGTGCGGCGCCAGCGTGAACAGGCCCCAGTGCATCGGCAGCATCACGCGTCCGCCGACCATGCCGTGCGCCACCACCGCCTGTTCGGGCCCGATGTGCCAGTCGGGCCACGCGCGGTGGTATTGCCCGATCTCGATCATCGTCACGTCGAACGGACCCAGCCGCGTGCCGATGTCGCGCATCGCCGGGAAGAGGCCCGTGTCGCCCGAGAAGTAGGCGCGGTGGCGTGCGCCGATGAACGCGTAGCCTGCCCACAGCTTCGCGTCCTTGTCCGTCAGCATCGTCCGCCCGGACGCGTGGCGCGCCGGCGTGCACACGATGTCCAGGTCGCGCACCTTTGTGCGCTCCCACCAGTCGAGCTCGACGATGCGCGCCTCGGGCACACCCCAGTACGCCAGGTGCGCGCCGATGCCCAGCGGCACGACGAACGTCGTCGGCCAGCCCTGCTTTGCCATGGCGATGATCGTCCGGTGATCCAGGTGATCGTAGTGATCGTGCGAGATGACGACCGCGTCCAGCGGCGGCAGGTCGGCGAGCGCGATGCGCGGCGTGTACCAGCGCTTGGGCCCGACCCAATCGTACGGTGATGCGCGCTCGCTCCACACCGGGTCGGTCAGCACGCGGTGGCCGTCGATCTCGATCAGCATCGTCGCGTGGCCCAGCCAGGTCACGCGCAGGCCGGACGCGGGCGGCGTCGCGAACCGCGCCTTGTCGATCGCCGGCGCCGTGTCGACCGGCGCGCGCGGGCTGGCGTCCGGGCTGGCGTGGAACATCGCGGTCATCGCGCCCCAGGCGTCGTTCGTCAAAGGCTGCGGGTTCTCGAAGTGCCCGTTCTTTCCACCTTGCCACTGCGGCGATCGCTCCATGCGCGCCCGGCGCTCGCCGGTCGCGCGGTGGCCGAACGCCTTCCAGCCGTCGATGGTCGCCGCGATCAGGCCGACGACCAGCAGGATACCGAGCCCTGCGAAGATGCGTTTGAGCCGTCGCCGCCACGGGCGGGGCGTTGCTTTCATGCGCGCAATGCTAGCAGAGCGCTCGCGAGCTCGGCGCTGCCGGCGATGTCGAGCGGATCGCCGTGCGCCATGACGACGCGGCGGACGTCCCACGCCAGGATGCGGTCGAAGCTGGCGCCGAGCGCCGCGCGGTCCTTGGTCTTCCAGCGCCAGACGCGGTTGGTGCCGAAGCGCTGCCACACGCCCAGCCACCGGTAGAACACGCGCGTGACGGCGCTGGGTTCGTCGCGAATGTTGAACAGCAGGTCGGTGCAGATCAGCGTGTGCGACGCGACGTGGAAGAACACGTGTTCGTTCCACAGCGGCGCGCCCGACAGGAACACGGACTCCAGTTCTGACCACGCCGACGGTTCACTCAGCACGACGTCGAACGGGATCGCCTTGCGCTTGCGTGGCAAACCCGGCGCCGCCCACAGCGTCGCGGCGGGGTAGCGCCGCTTCGCGGCGGCGGCGAAGCGGTGGTGGTGGCGGTTCGGCGCCACGATGTCGCGGACCTCGCCCAGGTCCGCCAGTTTGTCAGCCAGCGCGTCGTCGATCGCGATCGGCGAGTGCAACCACAGCGCACCGCCGGCACGGCGGACAACCGTCATGGCCATGCGCAAGTGCAGGCCGGAGTGCTCGTGACGCTCGACGTGCCACAGATCGGGAGCAAGCAGGCGCAGCGCGGTCGTTTCGGCCATGGCTTGCGTACGAGCAAAGCCCGCGCCAGAGACCAGCGCGGCTCAGGCAGGCCAGGGGAGCTCCATGACACCGCCGAATGGGGTCGCCCGCCAGTGACCCTGCAGCCGGCGCATGCGCTCCTGCACGGCGACGACGAATGGCTCCGTCAGCCAGTCGGGCATGGTCGCGCCCACGGACGCCGCGAAGCGCCGGAGGCCGGCGACCAGCTCGCCTGCCGCGACCCCCTTCGTGCTGCCGTGCAGCGCGCCGACGATCTGCTCGATCGCGCCCATGTCGGGCGCCGCGTCCTTCATCGCCGCGCCCGTGCGGTCGTTCATGTCGGCCAGCGTCTTGCCGGCGGCGAGGTTGCCCCAGAAGCCGGTAATTAGCCGCGCTTCGCTCTCGACGGCATAGTGGAGCAGATCGTGCACGAGGTAACTGCGCGTCTCGCACTCCACCTGTTCGCGCGTGCCCGGCGCCCGCTCGATGACGAGCCGGTGGCGCTCGTCGGAGAGTTTCTCGAACAGGATGCGCATGTCGGCCGGAAGTTTACCGACACGGGCGCGTTTTCCCGCAGAGGATGATGCCGGCCGGCCGCTACCTGACAGTTGGTTCGTCGTCTGCTTCCCAGCTCGGCGTTGCTGACGCTGGCCCTGGGCGCCCCACCGGCCGGCACGGAGCTGGAGGCGGGCGGCGAGACCGGCGCGTACCACTACGTCGGCGCGTGCGGCGGCCCGCACAACTACGACAACTACACAGCGATGCAGATCCGGGCGCGCCACCGCGCGGCCAACGGCTTCGTCCTGGTGGGGGAGTCGGCGGCGATGTTCGCGCAGGTGAAAGACTCCGTTGCGACGGACTCCACCGTCGGGCCTCAGATCGGCAAGCGCGAGAACTACCTGCTGCTGGCGCTCCGCGTCGGCTACGAGGGCCGCTACGGCGGCTTCGAGGTCGGGCCGGCCGCCGGCCTTCTCCCCACGGGGAGTAGCGACCCCGACGGGCTGATTCTTCCTTCGGCGAAGGTGTGGGCCGGGCGCTACGGCGTCGCGCACGGGTGGGCGTCGTTGCTCGCGGATCGCACCCTCAGCCTGAACCGTATCGTCGGCATCGGCATCGGTCACCGCAGCGATCGAGTGAAGGCGTCGCTGGGCATCGCCGCCTCCGCCGGTCAGGACGCCAGCGGCATCGCCGATGTGGACGTCGCCGTGGCGCGGAACCTGTGGCTCGGCGCCGGCGCGCAGATCGGCGAGACGAGGCACACCTGGGGGGGCATGCTGCGCGTCGGCTTCTTCATCGATGCTGCCCCGAAGCGCGTGGCGCCGGCCGAGCCCGCCGTCGCGCCGCCACCACCGCCACCGCCCGCGCCCCCGAATCGACCTCGAATCCGAGCCGGTGGTCACGCCGTCCACGGACGGCGTGGTCGGCGACGCCGGCGCCGGCGATGCACTCTAGTCGGTGATCTTGATGTGCCCGGGCTGCTCCGCCACGCGCGCCAGCCAGGCGCGGACGGCAGGGTAGGGTGCCAGGTCGAAGCCGCCTTCGGGCGCGACGTGTGTGTACGCGTACAGCGCGATGTCGGCGATCGTGTAGCGGTCGCCGACGAAGAAGCTGCGGTTGCGCAGGTGGCCGTCCATGACGGCGAGCGCCGCGTGTCCCCACTTGCGCTTGCCGGGCAGCGCCGCCTGGCGCTCGGCGTTCATCTGCACCTTGTGCGTGATCCAGAAGCGGACGGTGGCGATGTTCGGTTCGTGGCTGTATTGCTCGAAGAACAGCCACTGCAGCACCTGCGCGCGCAGCCAGCGCTCGCTGCTGTCGCCCGGGAAGAAGCGGGTCCCCTCGGCCAGGTAGCAGATGATCGCATTCGATTCGGCGAGGCAGCGGCCGTCGTCCAGCTCCAGCACGGGCACGCGGCCGTTGGGGTTCTTGCCGCGCAAGAACTCGGGCGTGCGTGTGGCGCCGTGGTCGATGTCGTATTCGATGCGATCGAACGGGACGCCGAGCTGCGTGAGCAGCAGGCGAACCTTGTAGGCGTTACCGGAGGACGCGCTGTCGTGCAGGCGGAGCATGCACTTTCCTAACGCCGCGGTCCGGCACGCGCAACTTGTGAACAGCGCGCGCTCAGCGTCGTCGGCGGCGGGCGCGCGCGACGAGCGCGGACAGCAGGACCAGGCCAATCGGCCCGCCGATCGGTTCGACGAACGTGCAGCCGCAGCCCGAGCCGCCGCCCTGCGCGGGACCTCCGTCGACGCCGCCGTCGACACCTCCGTCGGCCCCCGGTTCGACGACCGCGGCGCCGACGGTCACGTCCGCCGTGGCGCTGGCGATGAGCCGCGGCGCCGCGCGCCCGGTCTGCTCCCAGATCGCGACCAGCTTCGTCCCGCGGTCGTCGGTCGTGTTGGCGCGCGCGAGCTCCTCGACGAACTCGCGCATGGTCGACTGATAGAACACCCGCGCCGTCACGCGCACCGATCCCGCGGGCAGGGGCGCGAGTGCAGCGAAGCGCACGGCGACGTCGTCGTAGTTCCGCATCCCGGACGCCGGGCCGTAGTCGGCGCCCACCGGCGCGGTCATCGCGATCGCCGCCGCGCCCATCGGGCGAAATCCGGCGGGCGGGATGCGCGTGTCCTTGACGACCGTGTCGTTCTTGGCGATGTGCCATTCGCGGTGGCCGCCGCCGCTGAGGTGCTCGGCCTGGATCGACTCCCAGACCCGCAGCTCCGTCGCCGCGTCGAGGTGCGCGGTCGCGTCGTCGTAGCGGCCGAGAACGCCCAGCGATCGCCCCTGCGCGTCGTGCAGCTCCACCTGCAGAAAGGCGCGGCGGCCGTCGGCATAGCCGGTCGGGAACTTGTGGCCGGAGAGGTTGGTGACGCGCACCTGGACGTCGAACGTGGTCGCGCCCGTCACCGCCGGCCCGGGCGTGACGTCGATGCGCACCGCGCTCGCGAGCATGGCGCGCACCGCCGCCGCCGTGGCGGTGAACGCCGCCTCCCGCTCGGTCGCGATCGCCGGCGCCGCCGCCTTCACCGCTTCGAGCCCCCATTCGTTGCCGCCCACGAACAGGTGCATGCGCGGATTCGCGCGCGGCAGCGACGACGGAAACGTCGACACCTTCAGCGCGTCGCCGCGCGCCGCCGGCATGTGGCAGTCCGCGCACGACTTCATCGTCCCCGCCCGCGCGTAGTCGGACGACAGCCACTCCGTGTACGTGTTGTCGAGCGGGAACGGGAACCCGGTGTCCAGCGCGGCCGCGTCCAGCAGGTTGCGCAGCGGGCTCAGCACCTCGTGGCACTGGCCACACAGCTCGGAGCTGACGGTCCACCGATCGCCGGCTGCGGCGTGCGCCGGGCTGTCCGCGTCGTCGTAGGGGCCGTGCCGCACGTCGCGCGGATCCCAGAACAGGCGCGCGTTGCCGATGTACGGCGCCTGGGCGTCCAGCGCGGCGATGCCGGCGAGCATCGCGCCGTCGTGCATGAGGGCGGGCTGCGCGACCGACGCGTCGATCGATCGGTGGCAGGCCTCGCAGTCGACCCCCTGGTTGTCGTCCGCGTCCAGCGCGGCGCCGACGCCGGTGGCGTGCCCCTTCACGAAGCCCTTCGGCGTGTGGCAACGCAGGCAGTAGGCGCCCGCGCCGGGCGCGTCCTGCTCGGCGACGGTCAGCGCCGCCAGGAACAGCGGGTCACGGGTGGCGTTGGCCATCATCGTCGCCGACCACGTGTCCCACGGGCGGAACGTGTTGCCGTCTTCGTCGAGGCCGCCGCCGTGGCAGCTGCTGCACTTGCTCGCGACGTCAGCGGGCGGGGTGCCGCTCGCCAGGCCACCCGGTTGCGTCCCTTCGGCCGCCACCGCGGGACCCGCCGCGCGCGCGCCGTGTGCGCCCGCCAGCGCCCCGACGGCGGCAACCGCAACGGCCACCGCTCGTCGGAGAAGGACGTGAGTCATCGCATCAGGCCGACGCGGTACACGTAGCCCTGCGAATCGGACGAGATGTAGAGCGCGCCGTCGACCGGCGAGACGGCGACGCCCACGGGCCGCACGCCCTGCTCGCCGCCCGACACGTTCCAGGTGCCGTCCCGGGGCGCGCTGGCGTTGCCTCCCGCCAGCACGACCTCGTACGGGAAGGTGGTGGTGGTGCCGCTGTTCGTGGGCATGGGCGCGGTCCCGTCGGCGTTGAACGGCATCCAGATCACGCGGTAACCGGTCGCCGGGTCGCGGTTCCACGATCCGTGCAGCGACACGAACGCGCCGTTGCGCCACCGCTCGGGGAGGTTGCCGGCCGGGCCCGTGAAGAAGGTGATGTCCATCGGCGCCGCGTGGGCCTGCATGACCGTCACCGGCTTGGACACGTTGGTCGCGTTCTGGCACCAGGCGTCGTCGCGCGTGTTGCCCGAGAAGATCTCGGAGCGGACCTGCGTCCCCGGCGCGATGCTGTTGACGCGCTGGACGGCGAAGCAGAACGGATAGCCGTGGTGCGACCCGGCGTCCAGCCGCAGGATGGCCTCGCCGGGGTTGTCGTTGTGGACGTCGGCGCCGGCGTAGGTGACGTCGTCCTGGCCGTTTTGCACGCCGTACATGCGTCCCATCGCGTCGCGCGCGAATCCGAGGACGTTGCGTATCCCGTCGACGTAGACCTCGCCGCCCGTGCTCCAGGTGAACGGCGTGCCGGCGGTGAAGCTGGCGAGGTTGAACCGCTTGATCACGTTGCGCCCGGTATCGTAGCTGCTGGTGCTGCTGCTGGTGACGTTGCCAGCCGAGCCGGACTGCGTGTACATCCATCCGTCCCACACGTGGACGGTGTGTTTGCCGTGGCCGCCGGTGGGCTGGCCGGTCAACACGTCCTGGCCGGTGCCGCCCGAGTCGGTCGTGTTCGACCACGCCCAGCGCCGGACGCCGGCGCTCGTCCCCGAGTAGAGGAAGCCACCCGCCTCGTCGATGTGCACGTTCTGGCCGTTGCCGCCGGTCGACGCCCAGTTGACGATCTCGGCGGTCTGAAAGATGCCGTCGCCGTTGGCGTCGCGGAAGCGCTTGATCTGCCCGGTGGCGTTGACGCCCCACAGGTCGCCGTTGGAGCTGAAGGTGAGCTGCCGCAGGTCGCCTTGCCCGGTCGCGATCGTGCGCGCGCACATCCCCGACGGCACGTAGTGCCCGGTGGTCGGCAGCGCCGTGCCGCGGCAGGGGTCGGCGAGGGCCGATGCTCCGCCCGTTCCGGTCGCGGTGGTTCCGCCCCGCCCGCCGGCCGCGGTGGTTCCGCCCCGCCCGCCGGCCGCGGTGGTTCCAGCCGTTCCCGTCGCGGAGCCGCCGGTGCCTGCGACGCCCGTGGTGCCGGCCGCGCCCGTGGTGCCCGCCCCGCCGCGTGACGCCGGCCGCGCCGCGTGGTGCCCGCCCCGCCAGTGGTGCCGGCCGCGCCGGTCGGTACCGGCCGCGCCCGTATCACCAGCAGCGCCGCCGCCCTGGCCGGTCATGTTCTTGCCCGAGCTGGAGCAGGACAGGGCGCCGCAACCCAGGGCCGCGGCTGCGATCAAAGCAAGGCTCTTCATGGGGTTACCTCCGTGTCAGGTGAACACCGGACGCTAACGCGGGCCCAGGCTATCAAAATCAGGAGTTACGGCAACTGCTGTTTTGGCGACTCACAGCAACGTTAGGGGCTCGCCGGCGAAGAACCTTCGCAAATTGTCGACCGTCGTGTCGGCGATGGCGCGCAACGCCGGCTCGGTGAAGAACCCCTGGTGGCCGGTCACGATGACGTTCGGAAACGTCAGCAGCCGCGCGAACACGTCGTCGGTGATGATGTCGCTGGAGTGATCGCGGAAGAACAGCCCTTCTTCCTCCTCGTACACGTCCAGCGCCACGCCGCCTAGCTTGCCGGACTTGAGCGCGTCGATCATGTCGCGCGAGTCGATCAGTCCGCCGCGGCCGGTGTTGACCAGCAAGGTGCCGTCGCGCATCAGCGCCAGCCGCTCGCGACGGATGAGGTGACGCGTGTCGGGCGTCAGCGGGCAGTGCAGGGTGACGATCTCCGCCTCGGCGAGCAACGTCTCCAGCGGCACGAAGCGCGCGCCCAGCGCCTCGACCGCCGGGTTGGGGCGCGGGTCGAAGGCCAGCAGGCGCGCGTCGAAGCCGGCCAGGATGCGCGCCACGGCGGCGCCGATGGCGCCCGTCCCGATGACGCCGACCGTGCGCCCGTGGATCTCGCGGCCCAGCAGCCCGTCGAGCGCGAAGTTTCCCTCGCGGACGCGGTTCCACGCGCGGTGCAGCTTGCGATCGAGGTTCAGGATCAGGGCGATGGTGTGCTCGGCGACCGCGTGCGGCGAATACGCCGGGACGCGCACGACGCCGATGCCCAGCGCGGCGGCGGCGGCGAGGTCGACGTTGTTGAAGCCGGCGCAGCGCAGCGCGACGAGGCGCGTCCCGCCCGCGCCCAGCGTCGCCAGCACGTCGCGATCGAAATGATCGTGGACGAAGCCACACACCGCCGGGCAGCCCGCCGCCAGCGCCGCGGTCGCCGCGGTCAGCTGCGGCTCGAGGTAGCGCGGTTCGAACACGGGACCGCCGGGAGCGGCGGCGTTCGCCGCGTCGAGGAACACGCGGTCGTAGGGCTTCGTGCTGAACACGGCGACGGTGGGGTTGGGCATGCGGTCGAGCTCGCAAACCATGATAGGCCTGTCGCCATGGCGATGGCGCGTGTTGCGATGGTGTTCACGCTGGCCGCGGCGCTGCACGCCGGCCGCGCCACCGCCGCGCCCCGGCAGGAGCTGGTGGTGTTCGAGGCGGCATCATTGAAGGACGCGTTCGCGGGCCTGGCCGACAAGTTCCAGGCAGCGCACGCCGGCATCAAGGTGACGGCCAACGCCGCCGGCAGCCAGGAGCTGCGGACGCAGATCGAACATGGCGCGGCCGCCGACGTGTTCGCGTCCGCGGACCTCAAACACATGGACAAGCTGCGCCAGGCCGGGCTGGTGCTGGCGCCGACCGTGTTCGCTTGCAACCAGCCCGTCCTGGTCGTGCGTCCGGGAAGCCGCGTGAAGGCGTTCGGGGACCTGCCCAGCGTCGAACGGCTGGTGATCGGCGCGCCGGACGTCCCCATCGGCACGTACACCGATCAGATCCTGGCGGCCGCCGGCAAGCAGTTCGGTGCCGACTGGGCGAAGCGCGTGCAGGCGCGCGTCGTGTCGCGCGAGCTGAACGTGCGCCAGGTGCTCGCCAAGGTCACGCTGGGCGAGGCCGACGCCGGCATCGTCTACCGCACCGACGCGACGGCAGCGAAGGGGAAGGCGATCGCGATCGCGATCCCCGACGCGCTCAACGTCACCGCCGAATATCCGATCGCCGCGCTCAAGGCGGCGCCGCGCGCCGATCTGGCGGCGGCGTGGATCGCCCTGGTGATGTCGCCCGCCGGCCAGGCGGTGCTGGCGCAACACGGTTTCACCGCTTGCCCGAAGAAGTGAGCGCGCCGCGCGGCCGCCAGCCGGGACGCGCCGCGCGCGACGCCCTGTGGACGACCGCGCTGGCGGTGCCGGCGGTGGTGCTGGTCGCGGCGCTGCTGCTGCCGCTCGCGGGCCTGCTGCTGACCGCGTCGCCGGGGGAGCTGGCGGGTGGGCTGCGCCACCCGCTGGTGGGGCCGGCGTTGCGGCTGAGCCTGCTGACGACGGCGGTCGCCGTGGCGTTCATCATCGTCGCCGGCACGCCGCTGGCGTGGTTCCTGGCGCGCTGGCGAACGCGCACCGGGCGCGCGCTGGAGGTGCTGGTCCAGATTCCGGTGGTGATCCCGCCGGCGGTGGCGGGCGTCGCCTTGCTGCTCGCGTTCGGCCGCCAGGGGCTGTTCGGCCCGGCGCTGGGGCGCATCGGCATCGGGCTGCCGTTCTCGACGCCGGCGGTCGTGCTCGCCGAGATCTTCGTCGCGGCGCCGTTCTTCCTGCAGGCCGCCGTCGATGCCTTCCGGCGCGTGAACGAAGATCTGCTGGTCGTCGCGCACAGCCTGGGCGCGGGGCGGACGCGCGTGTTCTTCACGATCGCCGTGCCGCTGGCGCTGCCCGGCCTGGTGGGCGGCGCCGCCATGGCGTGGGCGCGCGCGCTGGGCGAGTTCGGCGCGACGCTGATGTTCGCCGGCAACCTGACCGGGCGGACGCAGACGCTGCCGCTGGCGATCTATACGGCGCTGGAATCGGATCTGTCGGCGGCGCGGGCGATCGCGCTCATCCTGATGGCGGTGGCGTTTGCGCTGCTGCTGGCGATCCGCGCGGGGTCGCGGCGATGAGTGGCGGCGCTGGCAGCGGCGGCGGCGGCGCTCTGGCGGTGGCGGTGGCCGGCGACGTCGGCCGCGGCGGCCTGGCGATCGACGTCGCGTTTCGCGCCGCCGGCGGCGCGCCGATCGCCATCGTCGGGCCGAACGGCGCCGGCAAGACCAGCGTGCTGCGCATGGTGCTGGGCGCGCTGCGCCCGGCGCGCGGCAGCGTCGTGCTCGGCGATACGACGCTGTTCGATCGCGATCGGGGCGTCGACCTGCCGATCGAGCAGCGCGCGCTCGGCTACGTGCCGCAGCACTACGCGCTGTTTCCCCACCTCACCGCGCTCGGCAACGTGATGTACGGGCTGGCGGCGCTGCCTGTGGACGACCGCCGCGATCGCGCGCGCGCCGTCATGCAGGATCTGGGCATCGACGGGCTGGCGGCGCGGCGACCGCGCGAGCTGTCGGGCGGCGAGGCGCAACGTGTGGCGCTGGCGCGCGCGCTGGCCCGCGGCCCGCGCGCGCTGCTGCTCGACGAGCCGCTGGCGGCGCTGGATGTCGGCGTCCGGCGGGCCGTGCGGCAGTCGCTGGCGCGCGATCTCGGCCGGCTCGCGCTGCCGACCGTGCTCGTCACGCACGACATCGCCGACGCGGCTGCGCTGGCCACCACCATCGTCGTCGTCGAGGCCGGCAAGGTCGTGCAGCAGGGGACGCCGGCCGAGCTGGCCGCCAACCCGGCGACGGTGTTCGTCGAGGAGCTAGTGGCTGCCACCGCTTCTTTGCCAATCCGAAACCCCACGTAGACACGAAAAGTGGTGTGGTGTTCGGGCCATGGCACGGCTCGACGGCCCAACCAGGGCACTCATCGCAGGTCTCGGTGTTTGCACCGTGGCGATGGCGGTGTTCACGCTCTGGGATACATCGAGCACGCCGGCGCCGGCCGCGGCGCCGAAGCCAGTAGCGGCGGGCGCGCCGGCGCAGGCCGCCGCGGCGCCGTCGCCATCGTCACCCGCTGCGGCCGCGACGCCTCCGGCGGCGGCGCGTCCCGGTCGGCGCGAGGTGACCGTCGCGCTGTCGCAGTGGCCCGGCCACATGGCGCTGGTCGTCGGCAACGGCGGGCTCACGACCCAGGCCGGCTCGGCGGCGGCGGCCGAGGGGCTGGACCTCAAGATCGTCTTCATCGAGGACGCGCCCAGCAAGAACAAGGCGCTGCAGGACGGGAAGATCGACGCCGTCTGGGAGACGGTCGACGAGCTGCCGATCGCGATGGTCGGCTTCAAGGCCGCCCAGGTGGACGCGCGCGCCTTCATCCAGATCGACTGGTCGCGCGGCGGCGACGCCTGCGTCGCCAGCAAGGAAGTGAAGAAGGTCGAGGACATCGTCGGGCGCAAGGCCGCGGTGATGATGTTCTCGCCCGACCACACGGTGCTGGAGTTCATGATGACGAACTCGCGCCTCACGCCCGAAGAGGTGGCGCAGGTCCGCAAGGCGACCGGCTTCTCGATGGACGACTTCACCTACGCGCGCATCCTGTTCGGCAAGGGGCAGGTGGACGTCGCCTGCCTGTGGGAGCCGGACGTGACGCTGGCGCTCGCCAGCCGGCCGGGCGCGCACCGCCTGTTCTCCACCGCCGACGCGACCGAGCTGGTCGCCGACACGCTGGTGGCGAAGCGCGAGTTCCTGGACCTGTACCCCGAGCTGGCGGTCAAGCTGGCGCGGGTCTGGTTCGCGGGCGTGAAGAAGGCCGAGGCCGATCGCGCGGCGGCCGCCAAGCTGGTCGCCACCGTCTGCTCGCGCTTCCGTGACGAGCTCGGCTACGAGGCGACGTTGAAGGCGTTCGACTGGGTCAAGTGGACCAGCCTGGGCGACAACGTGCGCTTGTTCGGCCTCGACGGGCAGCCGCCCGCGTTCGACCGCGTCTACAACCAGGCCGACGGCATCTGGATCAATTACCCGCAGGCCGAGATCAAGGACCGCTTCGTCCCCGCCACGCTGCGCGACGATCGCGTCGTCCGCCGCATCTGGGAGGCCGAGGGCAAGCGCGTCGCCACCAAGGCCGAGAAGTACAAGCCGGAGATCGCCGCCACCGGCAAGCCGCTGTTCACCAAGCCGGTCACCATCGGCTTTCACAGCGGCAAGAGCGATCTCACCGGCGAGGCGATGTCGGTGCTGAACAAGAACGTCGTCCCCCAGGTGCAGATGGCCGGCGGCATGTACGTCCGCGTCGAGGGCAACACCGACAACCTGGGCGACGAGACCTGGAACCAGGGCCTGAGCGAGCGCCGGGCGCAGGCGATCGTCGACTACCTGGCCAGCCGCGGCGTCGATCGCCGCCGCCTGGTGGCGCGCGGCAACGGCTCGGGCAACCCGCTGGCCAGCAACAAGACCGCCGAGGGCCGCGCCCGCAACCGCCGCACCGACATCCTGTTCATCCCCGCCACCGCGGGGAGCTAGCGCCGCCGGCCTTCCTCTTCGCAGTGGCGGAAGAAGTCGCGCAGCGTGCGGCCGGGTTGGGGCTCGAACACGTCGGCCGTCACATTGATGTCCTGCATGCGGTCGACCCTGAAGTTGCGGAAGCCCTCGCGTAGCTCGCACCAGGCACCCAGCGACCAGACGTCGGTCCAGTAGAAGACGCCCAGCGGTTGCACGGTGCGCGTCGTCGGCTGGTCGGCGCCGTCACGGTAGGCGAAGCCGATCTTGCGCCGCGCGCGCACGGCGCCGCGCAGTGTCCCCAGCCGATCGTCGGCGGCGCGGCTGCTGCGGCCGGGAGCAAACAGCGCGGCCTTCGCCACGCGGTCGGCGATGCGGGCGGGCAGCGCGGCCTCGACCTTCGCCAGCAGATCGCGCGCCGCGCCGGCGAGCGCCGGGTCGGCGCGGCTGACGACGATGCGCGCCCCCAGCACCAGCGCTTCGATCTCGTCTTCGGTGAACATCAGCGGCGGCAGGTCGAACCCGCGCTGCATGACGTAGCCGATGCCCGCCTCGCCCTGGATCGGCACGCCCGAAGCGAGCAGGTCCTGGACGTCGCGGTAGATCGTGCGCGGCGAGACCTCCAGCTCCTCGGCGAGCGCCGCCGCCGTGATGCCGGCGGCGCTCCTCTCGTGGTCCCCTGGACGCCGGCGCCGCAGCCGCTCGACGATCCGGAACAGGCGGTCGGCGCGGCGCATCGGCGGCGACTCTAACTCTGCTTCCCCGCCTTCTCCCACAAGCCGAACGACGCACCCGTCGGATCGACGAGCACGCTGTACCGGCCCATCCCCGGCACCTCCATGTTCTCCTTGACGACCTGCGCGCCCAGCTTCTTTGCCTTCGCCGTCGACGCCAGCAGGTCACCGACCAGCACGTAGGGCAGCCAGCGCGAGCCGGCAGGCTCGTCCGCCTCCAGCAGGCCCCCCGGTACGGCGTCGCCGGTGTCGACGGAGATGTACGTCCCACCCGGCATCTGCTCATCCTTCAGCCGCCAATCGAACAGCTGGCCGTAGAAGGCCTTGGCGGCGGTTGCGTTCTTGGTGTGCAGCTCTGCGTACGTGAACGGATTCGACATGGTGTCCTCCCTCTGTGTTGGATTTGCGTGCCGAAGCACGCAGGCCACTCTGTCGCCACCCTGCTGACAGCGTTATGTCAGCAGTGATCAGGTGGGGCTAAACAGACCAATCGCGCATCCTCGTAAGCAGACGCGGACGCGTCGACACGACCGAACATCAGAGCGGCAGGACTGGTGCGACCCAGTCAAGCGGCCCTCGGCATCATTCAAGCGAACCGTGCGACGGTAAAGGACTGGATATCCGAGCGCGATCATCGCTTGAGCCAGTTGTCAGCCACCATTTATGGATGCGCTGGACCGTTCAACGGACGGAGTTCTCACATCGGCTACGCAGTCATGGCTGCTCTCACGTTGGTGCCTGCACCTCATGACGCTTGACGACGGCGGGATAGACACTCGAGCTGCATGCTCAAGGCGAGGATGCGCAGCGTGGCGGTACTCGATGGCTGAACCGGAGTCGATGTCTGTGGACCGTGAACGGCGTAGAGAAGATACAGGCGCCTGGACACATCAACCGGCCGTGGTCCCTCGCGTGATATCGTCTCGGGTGATCTTGGTGCGATTCCAAGGTAGCGAGCACACCTGAGCGAGGCCTTAGCGAATTCCTTCAAGTGAACTGGTGCGACGGGTAAAGGATCCCTGACATGTAATCGATCGCAGTACCGCCAGCGCAGTTAGCGGTCCTTGATTCAGTCCGATCTGAGGCGCCGGGCGTCGCGAGCAGATGCCCGGTGTGCATGACTACCTGATCGGCCATGCAGCTTGAGCGATGTGCGCCTCGCCTTCTTTGGTAGGCTCATTCTCGTAGAGCCCCCAGCGATAACACCAGAGGATGTCCAACATCACCCGGCCGTGGCGGCGCACCAGGCCGCCGCGGACGCTGGCGTTGACCCCCACGCCGCCGTCGCTGCCGATCGCCATGCGATGGGGTTCGCCGTGATGGCTGCTGCGCATCATCAGCTCGCCGCGGTCGACGTAGATCGTCAGCGCTTCGTCGTTCAGGACGGAGCGGTAGCGGCCGACGAGGTCGGCGGGCGATCGCACCGGCACGCGTTCGTCTCCCGGCACGTAGTAGCCCAGGTGCGGCGTTGCGCGCGACTGGTGCGGGGGCCGGCTTGTGTGCGCACCCGACGGCCAGCAACGCTGCCACCGCGAGGATGTCGATCCGCATGACGACAGTGTGGACGATCCGGATGGTAGGCCGAATCAATATGATCGAAACGGCGGCGTTCAGCGCCGCTACATAATCAGCTGTCGAAGGCGGGGGCGGGCGTGGGCTGTCCGCCGCCGTTGGTCGGACCGGGAGCGTCAGCCTTCGGCCTCCAGCGCGTCGCGCTTCGCCTTTTCCTTGCTGTGGTCCTTGGCGATGAGGACGTAGACCGACGGCACGACGAACAGCGTGAACAGCGTGCCGATGGTCATGCCGCCGACCAGCACGACGCCGATCGAATTTCGCGCCACGGCGCCGGGGCCGGTGACCAGCGTCAGCGGGAAGTGGCCGGCGACGGTCGCGACCGTGGTCATCAAGATCGGGCGCAGGCGGATGTGGGCGGCCTCGCGCACGGCGTCGACCTTGTTCATCCCTTTGAGCTGCTGCTCGTTGGCGAACTGGACGATGAGGATGCCGTTCTTCGCGATCAACCCCGCCAGCGTCACCAGCCCGACCTGCGAATAGATGTTGAGCGTGGTCGTCCAGCCCTCGGTGAGCCCGAACGTCATCCCCGGCGGGCCTTCGAACTTCAGGAACGTGAAGATGAGCGCGCCGAACATCGCCAGCGGCACGGAGCCCGCCAGGACGACGAACGGATCGCGGAACGAGTTGAACTGCGCCGCGAGCACCAGGAAGATGACCAGCAGCGCCAGCCCCAGCGCCGGCAGGAACTTGCCCGACTCCTGCCGCAGCTGCCGCGATTCGCCCGTGTAGTCCAGCCGCGAGCCGGGCGGCAGGATCTTCGCCGCCGTGTCCTCCAGCACCGCCAGGCCGCCCTGCAGTGAACGCGTCGGCAGCCCCGATATCTTGATCGCGTTGAGCTGCTGGAACCGGTTCAGCGACCGCGGCTCCAGGCCGCTCTTCAGCGTCGCGATCGCGGACAGCGGGATCAGCCGCCCGTTCGGGCCCGATATGTGGATGTCAGACAGCTGCGCCGCCGTCAGCCGCCCGGCGCGCTCGACCTGCGGGATCACCTTGTAGCTGCGCCCGTCCATGCTGAAGCGGTTGACGAAGTTGCCGCTCAGGATCGACGACAGGTCAGCGCCCAGCTGCTCCATGGTCAGGCCCATCGACGCCGCCTTGTTGCGGTCGATGACGATCTCGGTGTTCGCCTGGTCGATGCGCACGTCGACGATGGGCGGAAACGCGAACTGCTGGCTCGCCATCGCCGCCTGCACCAGCTGATCGGCGTACTGGACCAGCTGGTCGTGCTCCGCGGTCCCCGTCAGCACGACCTCGACGGGGAACAGGCCCGGGCTGGGCAGCGCCGGCGGCAGGAACACGGGCGCGCGGATGCCGGTGATGCCGGCCAGCTTCATGTTCAGCTCGTGTTCGATCGGGAACACGCTGCGCTTGCGTTGATTCCACGGCTTCAGCGCCATGCCGCCGAAGCCGCGCGCTCGGGAAGCTGATCTGGAAGCTGTGCTCGAATTCGGGCGTCTGCGCGAAGATCTTGCCGACCTCGGCCGAGTAGGTCGTCACCTGTTCCAGCGTCGCGTTGGCAGGGACGTCGATGGCGCCGAAGATGAAGCTCTGGTCTTCGTGCGGCGCGAGCTCGCCGGGCGAAAACATGTACATCGGCACCAGCAGCACCGCCAACGTGATCCACACGGCGTACACCGCGGGCCGGAAGCGCAGCGTCCCGTCCAGCATCTTCGTGTAGCGGTTCCTGACCGCGTCGAACGCGCCCTCGACCTTGCGGGCGAACCAGCCGTGCTGGTGCTCGGAGCGCAGCAGCCGCGACGACATCACCGGCGACAGCGTCAGCGCCACGACGCCCGAGATGAACACCGCGCCCGCCAGCGTGAACGCGAACTCGCGGAACAGCGCGCCCGTCAGGCCGCCCTGGATGCCGATCGGGACGTAGACCGCCGCCAGGGTGATGGTCATCGCGATCACGGGCCCGATCAGCTCGCGCGCGCCGAGCAGCGCGGCGCGGTACGGCGTCCGCCCCTCGCGGATGTGGCGCTCGACGTTCTCGACGACGACGATGGCGTCGTCGACGACCAGGCCGACCGACAGCACGATCGCCAGCAACGTCAGCAGGTTCAGCGTGAACCCGAACGCCTGCATCAGGAACACGCCGCCGATCAGCGACACCGGGATGGCGACCACCGGCACCAGCGCCGAACGCAGCGATCCGAGAAACAGGAAGATCACCACCATGACGATGAGGATCGTCTCGCTCAGCGTCTTGACGACCTCCTGCATCGCGTCCTGGATGTAGGAGGTCGAGTCGTAGGCGATCTTGACCTGCATGCCCGTGGGCAGCTCCGCGGCGATGTTCTTGATCTCGTCGTTGACGCGGCCGATGACGTCCAGGGCGCTGGCGCTGGGCAGCACCCACACGCCCATGAACACGGCCTTTTCGCCCGAGAACCGCACGTCCTGGTCGTATTCGTCGGCGCCCAGCTCGACGGTCGCGACGTCCTCCAGGCGCACCAGCGCGCCGTTCTGCTCGCGGATCACCAGCTTCTTGAAGCCGTCCAGCGATCGCAGGTCGGTCGACGTCGTGATGTTGAGCTGCGTGAGCGCGCCCTTGGTCGTCCCGGTCGCGGTCAGGAAGTTGTTGGCGGCCAGCGCGCGCCGCAGCTGCGACGGCGTGACGTTGAGCGCCGCCATGCGATCGGGCTTCAGCCACGCGCGCAGCGCGAACGTGCGCGCGCCCAGGATCTCGGCGCGCTGCACGCCGGCGATCGCAGACAGCCGCGGCTGCACGACGCGGATCAGGTAGTCGGTGACCTGGTTGTCCTGCAGCACGTCCGACGTGAAGCCGAGGTACATCGCCGCGATCTGCGCGTCCGACGGCTCGACCTGGATCGACGGCACCTGCGCCTCGGGCGGCAGGTCGGCGCGCACCTGGTTCACGCGCGCGCTGATGTCCGCCAGCGCCTCGGCGGCGTTGAAGTTCAGCTTCAGGCGCACGCTGATCGTCGACAGGCTCAGCACGCTCTGCGACTCGATGTAGTCGATGCCGTCGGCGGCGGCGATCGAGCGCTCGAGCGGCGTCGTGATGAACCCGCGCACCAGCTCGGCGCTGGCGCCGACGTAGACGGTCTTCACCGTCACGGTGGCGCTCTCCAGCTTCGGGTACTGGCGCACGTTCAGGCCGCGGATCGCCTGCAGGCCGGCGACGATGATCAGCACGCTGACCACGACCGCCAGCACGGGCCGGCGCAAGAAGATGTCGGTGAACTTCATCGGGTCAGCGGTTCTCGGGCTTCGGGTCGAGCTGCGGTTTCGTCTGGATGGTGTTGTCCACGACCACGGGCGAGTTGTTGCGCAGCTTGAACGCGCCCGCGCTCACCACCTGCTGGCCGGCGGTGATGCCCTTGGTGATCGCGACGAAGTCGCCGCGCGCCACGCCGACGCGCACGAACTGCTGGCGCGCGATCTTGACCGGCTTACCGTCGGGCGACGTGTCCATCCCCGGCGAGCCCGGCTTCTTGTCTTCGATCACGAACACCGAATCGCCGAACGACGCGTGCACGACGGCCGTCGCCGGCACCGACACCACGGCCTTCTGCTCTGGCGTGATCACCTGCACGTTGACGAACATCCCGGGTCGCGTGTTTTCGGCGAGGTCGGGGATCGCGGCGCGAAGCTTCACGTTGCGCGTCGTCGGATCGATCGTCGGGTCGACGGCGCTGATCGTCCCGTCGAGCGGCTTCTTCGCGCCTTCTATCGTCACGCGCACGGGCATCCCCACCTTGACGGTCGCCAGCTCCTCCTGCGGCAGCGTGAAGTCCGCGAACGTTCCGCCCATCGCGTCCAGCGTGGTCACCGTCGTCCCCGGCGTCAGGTACTGGCCGACGTTGACTGCGCGGATGCCGAGCCGGCCGCGAAACGGCGCACGAATGACCTTGCGATCGACAGCCGCGCGCAGCGCCGCCGTGTCGGTCGTCGCGGTCTTGAGCTGCGCGTCGACCTCGTCGAGCTGCGAGCGCGAGATGACATTGCCGTCCGCCAAGATCTTGGAACGCTGAGCGGTCCGACCCGCCAGCTCGCGCCGCGCGTCCGCCGACGCCAGCTGCGCGCGCTCCACGCCCGCGTCGAGCTCGACGAGCACCTGGCCTTCGCGCGCGATCTGTCCCGACTCGAACCGGATCTTGCTGACGGTCCCCGGCACCTCGTTGCTGACCGAGACATTGCGCAGGCTGGAGATGCTGCCGACCGCCGCGACGGTTGTCTCCCAGTTCTCGGCCTTCGCGGCCGCGGATCCCACCGCTTCGGGGGGCGGGCCGCCCGCCATCATCTGCTTGCCCATCGCCATGAGCGAGCCGATCTGCGCGCCTTTGATTCCCACCAGAATGCCGACGACGACCAGCAGGCCGGCCGCTACCAGCGCGTATCTTTTCCATCGTCCCTGAGTCGTTGCCTGAGTCGCCACGGGGCCAAGTCTAAAGCGACATAGCTCAGCCGCCAGCACAGGTTTTGTAACTCTTGCCGGGCGGTCAGCGGGGGCTCGGTCGCCACCACCACGAGCCCGTCGCGGTCCTTCGCGCGGCACCGTTCCGGGTGCACGGCGACGCCGGGGATCTTGCGCCGGGCGAGCTCGGCGCCGAGGGCGGCGAGGCGCTGTTCGCACTCCTTCACGGATACCCGCTGCGGCTGGCTGCCGTCTCCCGGGCTGAAGTCGGACGAGACCAGGAATTCCACGGCGCCCGTGCGCCTCTTTCCTTCGATCCGGTAGGTGAGCGCGCCGCCCCCTTCCGGTCCGTGCTCCCGCACTTCGTACAGCCCCGCGCCGTCGCCCGACCGGGCGAGCAGGCTGCTGTCCTTGCGGATGCCCATCGCTGATGCAGTACGGCCGGTGAGGGTCGAGCAGAGCAGCGCGACCAGCGCCAGGCGCGTCAATTCCGGCATGGCGGAATTCTAGCCCGCGCCGCCGCTGACACGGCGCACAAGAAAACGCACGGACCGGTCGAAAGACGCGGTTTGAACGAGGGGTGCTCGCGTCCTTCATTTGAGGGTTATTGGCTTGAGCGATGCGTTGTTGAGAAAGGCGATAGAGATCTTCAACTATCCCGAGGAGATGGGTGAGTACGCCCACGATGAGGTGGCGGCGCTGCAGGAGCTGGTGGCGGCGGCGCGGCGGGACGGCTTTCCGCACCTGGCCGACCTGGAGGTTCTGGCCGAGGAGCTGGCGGCCGGCCTGGCCGGTGAGGGTGACGGCGGCGCGCCGTATTCGAAGGCGCGCCTGGCCGTGGGCGGCCTCGAGCTCTATCACAGCGGTCGCGACGCCTGGATCCGCGCCACGGACCGGGAGGCGATGCGCGCGGAGCTGCCGGTCGCAACGCCCGACGTCAAGGCGCTGCGTGCGCTGTGGGAGAAGTTCGACGCCAGCGCCCCGGACGTCGAGCGGCGCTTCGACAGCGGCGGCAATCACCTGACGCACATCGCGCGCGGACTGCTGGACGCCGGGGAACACGCGCTGGTCAACAGGATCGCCGCCCGCGTGTTGCAGGACGGCACCCGGTTTCCCGCGCACTGGTGGAACATCGTCAGCGCCAGCCGGCTGGCGCGGCACGATCTGGTCGCCGCCCGTGCCGCGATCGCCAACGCGCTGCTGTACACCGAGTCGTGGTCGCCGCGCGGGCTGGCGCTGATGTACCAGTGGTTCGAGGCGAGCGGCGCCGGCGCCGAGACGCTGGCCATCGTCTATCACGGCGCCGCGGCGTGGGCGTTCGACCTCAAGGGCACGGACTACCTGGGCTGGAAGAGCCTGCCGAAGCCCAACAGGTTGAAGACCCGCTTCGCCCCGATCTTCGCGGAGTGGGTGCGCGAGGTGTGGCCGGGCGTCGACGCGTTCGACCGCGGGCAGCTGATGCACCTGCGCGCGATGTTCGAGGACCTCGCGGGGCGCGTCGCTGGCGGACCTGCGTCGCGAGATCGACGCCCGCCTGGAGCTGCTCGGTACGCAATAGCCGGGCCGCCCAGTCACGTGACCGGGGTGACTCCCCATTTATCAGGGGAGGCCTTACCTTTACCTCATGCGCTCAGTCATCCCGGCAGCGTTGTTGGTCGTGGTTCTCGCAGGCGCAGGGTGCACGGCCGCCGTCACCAGCGACCCTTACCCGCCCGACCTCGTGTACGTGTCGCCCGGCGTGCAGGTCATCGCCGACTACAACGAGCCGATCTTCTATTCGGACGGCCTCTACTGGCGCTACAGCAACAACACCTGGTACCGGTCGCGCTACTACACGGGTGGCTGGGTCTACGCGACGCCGCCCGCCGCCGTGTTGCGCATCGATCGGCCGTACGGCTACGCGCGCTATCGGCCCCACGGGTATGTCGCGCAGCCGCGCGGCTACGCGCCGGCCACGCCAGCGCGAGGTGGCTGGCGTGGTGGTCCGCCGCCCGCACAGGCACGCCCGGCCGAGCCGATGAGGCGCCCGCCCGCCTACCAACCCGCGCCGCCGTCGTCGGGCTGGCGTTCCGGGCCGGCACCGCGCTCGGCGCCGGCGCCGGCGCCGCGTGCGGCGCCGCCACCCCATCGGTCGGGCGGCGGCAGCTGGCGCTGACCATCCGCTGGCGCGGCGGCGGAACTACCGACTGTGAAGTCGCCGCAGCGTGCGACAGTGCGCGCGTGAGCTACGACCTGGAAATCAACGCGGCGGCGCCGCCCAGCTGGCGCGCGTTGCGCGACGCCGTCGGGCTCGCCGATTTGCGGATGTTTCCGGACGAGCCCGCGGGTGACGAGTGGCCGGCGCGCGGCCTGTCGATCTGCCGCGAGCAGCGGTCGACGCGTTCCACCGACGTCGACTGGCAGGAGGGGAAGCTCAGGATCGTCATCCGTGCGCTGGCGTCGCCCGATGACTGCGACCTGGCCCTGCGCGTCGCCGACGCTGTCGCGCGGCTCGCGGGCGCGGCGACCGTTCACGCCGACTACTTCGGCGAGGTGGAGCTGACCGAGCTGCGGCGCCTGCACACCGCGGACTGGATGCGCGAGCAGGCCGTCTCCGGCGCGCGCATCCTGGCGACGCTGATCCGCGAGGGACGCGGGCCGATGGCGATGCCCGGCCCGAATCGCTCGTGTTACATCGGCACCCGGCTGCTGGCCGAGCTGGAGGCGGCAGGGCCAAGCGATGGTTTCGCGGATCGCGTGCTGGAGACCATGCGCCGCGTGCAGTGGGACGTACCGGCCAGCTTTCGCAACGCCGGCGTGTTCGTGTCGGGCGGCGGCGTTGGCGGCGGCAACGCCGGCAAGGGCCGCGAGACGCAGTTCGCCATCTGGCTCCCCGACGAGAACCTGGTGCTCCCGCGTGTCGACTACGTCGCGTTGCGCGTCACCGAGGGCGAGATCGTGATGGTCCCGTTCGCGGCGGTGGCGGCGCTGGCCGGGCCGCACGCCACGCTGCTCGATGAGTGCCAGCTCCTGGTTCCGGCGATGAGCCCCACCGACTGGTCCGCCATCGTGGAGATCGCGCCGCTCGCTGGCGGCGCAGCCGCGCAAGTAACCTGCGAGCGGCCGCGCTTGTGAGGAGGTCACTGACGCTTACGTTGGGCGCAGGAGGGCGGCATGCGCGCCATCGTTTACAGGAAGCCGAACCAGGTCGTGGTTGAGGAGGTCCCGGATCCCACGATCGAGGCGCCAACCGATGTGATTGTGCGAATCACGTCCGCCGGGATCTGCGGCAGCGACTTGCACATGTACGAGGGGCGGTCGCCGGGCGAAGGGGACATGCGCTTCGGACATGAAAACATGGGTGTCATCGAAGAGGTCGGCGTGGCGGTCACGAGCCTCCAGGTGGGCGATCGCGTGGTGATGCCGTTCAACATCGCGTGCGGCACGTGCTTCAACTGCACGCGTGGCTTCACCAACGCATGCCTGGCCGCGAATCCCGAAGGCGTCTCGGCCGGGTACGGTTACGCGGGCATGGGGCCGTACCCGGGCGGACAGGCAGAATATCTGCGCGTCCCGTTCGCGGAGTTCAACTGCCTCAAGCTTCCGGGCCACCCCGGCGACGACCTCGAGGACGACTTCTTGCTGCTGTCCGACGTGTTTCCGACCGGGTATCACGGCGCCGAACTGGCGGGTGTTGGTCCAGGCGATACGGTAGCGGTGTTTGGCGCCGGCCCGGTCGGGCTGCTCGCGGCGATGAGCTCGCTGCTGCGCGGGGCCTCCGAGGTCTATGTCGTGGACGGCATCGCAGAGCGGCTGGCCAAGGCCGAGGACATCGGCGCGGTCGCCATCGATTACACGCAGGGCGAGCCGTGCGAGCAGATCAAGGAGCTGCGCAAGGGCAACGCGCTCCTGCGCGGGGCGCTGCGTTCGGGCGAGGACAAGATGTCAGGCGTGATGTGCGGCATCGACGCCGTCGGCTACCAGGCCCGGCGCATCGACGATCCCGAGCGGGAGGATCCGATCCAGGTGATCGAGGAGCTGGTCCACGTCGTCAACCCGACGGGGCGCATCGGCATCGTCGGCGTCTACTTCAACGAAGATCCGGGAGGCGTCGACAAGGACGCCAAGCGGGGGCAGTTCAAGCTGCCGCTGGGCGACATCTTCGAGAAGGGGCTGACGATCGGGTCGGGCCAGACGCCGGTCAAGAAGTACAACGCCTACCTGCGCGATCTGATCATCGCCGGGCGCGCCAAGCCCAGCGTCATCGTCAGTCACCGCCTCACGCTCGACGAGGCGCCCGAGGCATACGAGAAGTTCGATCAACGCAGCGACGGTTACACCAAGGTCGTGCTCAAGCCCGAAGTCGCGATGAACGCATAGGGCCTGGCCCTCAAACAGGGCGCCCCTCACCCAATCGCGTCGGCGTGCCTACGTTCTGTGGAAACCGAAACGGGAGGGAAACATGACTGCAATCGAGATGCTCAAGAAACAACACCGCGAAGTGGCCGGGCTGTTCGACAAGCTCGAGAGCGCCACGTCGGCGGGACAGCGTCGCGAGATCTTCAACGCGATCGCGGACGCGCTGGCGGTGCACGCCACGATCGAAGAGCGGCACTTCTATCCGGCCGTGAAGAACAAGGCGACCGACGAGATGTTGCTGGAGGCGGTCGAGGAGCATCTGGAGATCAAGCGCGCGATCGCGGAGCTGCTGCAGCTCGACGCGGGTGACAAGACATTCGCCGCCCAGGCGATGATGCTGAGGGACGAGGTCGAGCAGCACGTCGAAGAAGAGGAGAGCGAGCTGTTCCCGGTGGTCGAGGACATGTTCGACGACGAGACGCTGGAGGCGCTGGCCGAGGCGATGGACGAGACGCAGACGGAGATGCTCGCCGAGGGCAACCCGCGCGACGTCATCCCGGGTGAGACCGAGCGCGCCGCGCCGCTGTAGTGGTCGATCGCGCGCCCGTTGTCGCGGCAGGGGCGTGCAGGTGGCGGCCAGACGGTTTAGTCTGCCCGCGTGAAACGGCTTCCGGGGTGGCAGGTGGCGGTCGCCGTTGTCGCCGCCGGGCTCGTGATGCCGGCGTGCCGGCATGCTCCGCCGCCGGCGGCGCCTGCCGCTGCCCGTAGCGCGGCGACGGCGCCCGCCTCCGCCGCGCCCGCCGCGGTTCCCGGCATGCGGCAGTACATCTTTCGCCCCGGACCGACCGCGCTGCTGGTGGCGCGGATGGACGGGGCGTGGGCCGACACCAGCCGGTATCACGCCGGCTCGTTGAAGCAGATCCGCTTCTCCGCAAGCCACCGTCGCCCGCCGGCGGCGGCCCGCCACCGGCGCAGACCACGCTGGAGCTGTGGCCGATCCTGCCGCTTCCCGACGAGCGGCTGCTGCGGGAGCCGGCCGCGGTCGCCGACCTGATCAAGGTGATGGTCGCGGAGATGAAAGGGCACGCCGTGGAGACGCGCCTCGACCCCATCGAGGTGCGCCTCGCTGATTCGCGGCTCGTCTATTTCACGGCAACCAACCGCGCCCCGGCCAGGGGGAGCTCCTCCAGGCGACGAAGGGCGTGCTGTTCGTGAACGAGCTGCCGTTCATGTTCACGATCGAGCACGACAGCGAACCGGCGCGTGACGAGGTCTTCGCCTCGCTCGCACGCTGGTCCGGTTTCGGCGCCGCGAACGTCGTCGCCGCGGCCGCCGGGGCGCCGGATCGCAAGCGGCTCGGCGAAAGCTGCCGTGGCGGCGACGGGCTTGCTTGCGGGTTACTGCACGAAATTTCGGACGAAGAGCAGCGACGCAAGAACGGGCTCGCGTGGCTGACGGCGGGGTGCGACGCAGGTAGCGCGTTCGCGTGCGGATCGCTCGGCAGTCGGTACGCGAAGGGCAACGGCGTGGCGGCGGACGAGGCGCGGGCGGCGAAGATCCTCCAGCGCGGCTGCGACGCGCACGGCTGGCTCGCCTGCCTGAACGCCGTGCGAGTGCGCGCCCGCAAGGCGCCGGAGAGCGCGCTGGAGAATGATCCCGAGATATCCAGGCTGCTGGCGCGCGCGTGCGGCTATGGCGGCGACCGCGACGACGTGTGCCGGGCGACGCCGGTGCCGGCCGATCCGCGCGACGTCTACGTGCGCGCGCAGGAGCAGGCGTGCGCGCGCGGCGACGGGCTTGGTTGCCGGATGCACGGCTTGGCGTTCGAGACCGGCTACGGCGTCGCCGTCGACGTCGCCGCCGCGCGGGCCGCGTATCAGAAGGCGTGCGCTGCCGGCGACCTGTGGGGCTGCTTCCGGCAGGCGTTGATGACCGCGGGCGCCGTCGACCAGGCGCGGCTTTACACCAGCGCGTGCGACCAGGGCTCCGGCCCGGCGTGCTACGCGCTGGCACAGCCGCGCTACGGCCAGCCGGCGGAGGCGCGCCGCGCGCTGATGCGCCGGGCATGTGACAGCAGCATCGAAGAAGCGTGCAGCGCGGTGATGGCGGATCTGGCGAGGTGAACGGATGATGGTGATGCGAGACGATTCTGGCGCGAGAGCGTCCTGCGCGGGATGCTGACGGCGGCGGCGGCGGTGACGCCGGTGCTGGCGGCGCTGGCGCTGTTCATCCGGCCATCGCCGCGATACCTGATCGACTACGTGATGATCGCGGGGGCGGGCGTGGCGCTGCCGGTGATCCGGCTGGTCCCTCGCGCTGTCGGTGCGCGCGCGCGCCTCGGCGGCGATCGCCGTGCTGTTCATCGCCGGCATCTTCGTGCTGGCGCGCGCCGGATTCGCCGCCGGGGTGACGGTGCTGCTGGTGTCGACCTGCGTCATCGGGGTCATCTACCTGGGGCGCGGCCTGGGCTTCGTGCTCATCGCGCTGTCCGCGGCGGCGCACATCGTCGTCGGTGTCCTGGTCACGCGCGGCACGCTGCACCTCGACGCCAGCGAGGTGGACCCGATGTTGATGCAGAACTGGCTGCGGATGACGGCGGTGACCAGCCTGCTGGCTGTGCTGCTGGCGATGGTGATCGATTCCGTGATTCGCCACGTCGAGGCGAGCTCGCGCGCCGCCACGCACGCCCTCGCCGAGCTGCGCCTCGCCTACGAGCGCCTGGGCACGCTGCACGGCCGCGTCGAGGCGGCGAAGGAGGACGAGCGGCGGTTCCTGGCCCACGAGCTACACGACGAGCTGGGGCAGACGCTGACGGCGCTCAAGCTGCGGCTGCAGCTCGGCGCCCGCGCCGGCAACGGCAGCGGTACCGGCAATGTGGGCGCCGGCGCCGGCGCCGCGGGCGTCACCGACGCCGTGGCGCTGGTCGATGAGCTCATCGCCCGGGTGCGCAAGATGTCCGTCGACCTGCGGCCGCCGCTGCTCGACGAGGTCGGGCTGGTCCCCGCGCTGCGCGCCTACCTGGAGAGCCAGTCGGCGCTGTCCGGGGTCGCGATGGACCTGGAGGAAGACGGGCGCGACGCGGGCACGACTTCGTCCAGCCAGCGGCTGCCGCCCGATCTGGAGATCGTCTGCTTCCGCGTCGCGCAGGAATCGGTGACCAACGTCCTGCGCCACGCCTCCGCGCAGCGTCTGCGTGTCAGCATCGCGCGCGACGGCAGCCACGTCCGCCTCGCCGTCCGCGACGACGGGCGTGGCTTCGACGCAACCAGCGCGCTGGACAGCGCCGCTGCGCAGGGGCACCTGGGCGTCGTCGGCATGCGCGAGCGCGTTCGCGCCCGCGGCGGCACGTTTCAGGTCGTGTCGCAGCCGGGGCAGGGGACAGCCGTCGAAGTCGAGCTGCCGATCGCGCCGGCGCAGCCGATCACAGGCTCCGGAGGTGGCCCGTGATCAGTGCAGTCGGAACGCGGTCTTGCCGACGTGATGTTTGCCGAGCTCGCGGTGCGCGTCGGCGGCCTCCTGCAGGCTGTACGTCCGCTCCAGCGCGACGCGAAACCGCCCGCGGCCGATGAGGCGGTTGAGGCGCTCGAACGCCTGCCGCGTCGGTGTGCCGTCGTAAGCGAGCAGCTTGACGCCCTTGGGTGCGCGCGGCGCGGGCTCGACGCCGTTCGGGTACGCGACGCGGCCCCCCTTCTTCACGGCGCGCAGCGCCGCCGTCACATCCTTGCCGCTCGTCAACACCAGCGCGGCGTCGAAGCCTTTTCGCGCGAAGCGCGCCGCGGCGGCGGCGACGTCGTCCTTGCGCCCGTCGACCACGGCGTCGGCGCCCAGGCGGCGCACCAGCCGCACGCCGTCCGTCCCGGAAGCGATCGCGAACACCCTGGCGCCCATCCGCTTCGCCAGCTGCACCGCCACGTGGCCGATGCCGCCGCTGGCGCCGAAGATCATCAGCCGCTGGCCGCGCTTGATCCGTAGCTGATCGTCCAGGCCGCGCAGGGCGGTGATGCCGACCGCGCCCAGCGCGCCCGCCTCGTCGCGCCGCACCCCGGGCGGGATGTGCGCCACCTGATCCTGTCGGACCGTCACGTATTCGGCGTAAAAGCCGCCCTTCATCGTGTACGCGTACACGCGATCGCCGGGGTGGAACCGCTCGACGCGTGAGCCGACCGCGGCCACCATCCCGGCGCCGTCGTTGCCGATGATCTGCGGGAAGCCGTCGTTGCCGAGATCGAGCTCGCCTTCACGCGCCTCCGGATCCCAGACGCCGATACCGGCCGTGCCGAGCTTGATGAGGACTTCGTTGGCCTTCGGTCTCGGCACCGAAAGCGTCCGCACACGAAATTCCCCAGGTCCCCCGAATCGCTCGATGGCTGCGGCCTTCATCATCACCGGCGTGGCTACGTCCATGGCTCGTGCCTCCTCCCCGTGTATTGACAGCTTTCGATGTGTGCACGAACCGTGCGCGATCCAGGGGTCGCTTCAATCAGGGAACGGCTGAGGGCAGCGTTGCTTGACAGGGTTTGCCCGCGTCCGCACATCCATCGGACCATGAACAGGAAGCGGATCGCGATCGCCTGTCAGGGGGGCGGCAGTCAGTGCGCATTCGTAGCAGGCGCGCTCAACACGTTGCTCTCGAACGGTGTCCAGCACCGTTACAGGATCGTCGGGCTCAGCGGAACGTCGGGCGGCGCCATCACCGCCGCGCTTGGCTGGATCGGACTGCTCAAACAGGCGCACGGCGATCCGGCGCCTGTCGGCAAGGGGATCATCGACTGCTGGAAGGATCTGTCGGCGCGCACGCCGATCGAGATCGGCGCCGACGCGTTCGGCACGATGATGCTGCGGCTCACGGAGCGCGGCGTCCTGCCTACCTTCGCCAGCAGTCCGTCGTCGCCGCGGTTCCAGCTCGCGCAGCAGGCGTTCGCGAAGATGATCGGCAGGCCCGAGTTCACGGATCTTCGAGCGCTGCTCCTCAAGCACATCGACTTCGCGGCCCTGCCGACGCTGGTCGAGCCCGAAAGCCCGGTGTTGCTGCTCGGGGCGAGCGACGTCCTCGAAGGTCACTTCAAGGTCTTCACGTCGATGCAGGGCGAGATCAGCGTCGAGGCGGTGCTCGCGTCCGCCGCGATCCCGAACCTGTTCGAGGCGGTGTGGGTCAACGGCCACGCCTACTGGGACGGCATCTTTTCCCAGAACCCGCCGGTGATGAGCTTTCTGCGCCAGGCCATGATCGGCAAGGGCAAGATCCCCAACGAGATCTGGGTGATTCAAGTCAATCGCAGCCAGCACGAGTCGGTGCCGGAGTGGCCCAGCGACATCGTCGATCGCCGCAACCACCTGGCCGGCAACCTGAGCCTTCAGCACGAGCTGCAGATGATCGATCTCGTCAACCTCCTGATCCAGGAGGGCGCGCTGACCGACGAGGTCCGCGCGCGCTTCGGCGTCGACCTGACCGAGCCGATCGCGGTGCGGTTCATCCGCATGTCCGAGGACCTGCAAAAGGGGCTCGACTATCCGAGCAAGCTGTCGCGACAACCGACGTTCATCGACAGCCTGATCGCCGATGGCGAGCGCCAGGCCAGCGCCTTCCTCGCCAAGATTGGCGACACCGACCGCCCGCTCGACGCCGCGGCGCTGCCGGTGGTCGAACAGCCGGACCGCTCGTCATCGCCAAGGCCGGCGTAATGCGCTGGCACCAGCGGTGCGTGTGCGCGGGCGCCGTGCTCCTGTGCATCGTGGGGGGATCCGTGCGCGCGCTGGCACAGACGCCGCCGCCGGCCGCACCCGATGTCACCCAGGCGCCGCCGCCGCCGGCCGCGCCTGTCGTCACGCCCGCCCCCGATGCCAAGGCGGCCGAGGGCTGGAAGACACCTCACTACGACGAAGGGTTCGTGCTGACGGAGTCGCCGGAGGGCGCCGAGCTGCCGTTCCGGCTGCGGCTGAACCACGTGTCTCAGTTCAAGTACACGAACACGCTGGCGGTGAACGACACGTTCACCGACCACCTGGGCAGGACGCGGGAGGTGTTGAAGCGCAACGACATCCAGCTCACGCGCGACGTCTTCTACTTCTCGGGCTACGCCTTCGATAAGCGGCTCGACTTCAACATCATCGTCTACATGTCGAGCGCCGATCTCAGCGCGACGGCGGCCGGATACGTGGGCTTCGTGTTCCACAAGGGCTTTGCGCTGCGCGCCGGGTACTTCTCGTTGCCGAGCCTGCGCGCCATGACCGGGACTTACCCCTACTTCCACGGCACCGACCGCAGCCTGGCGACCAACTACATGCGGCCCGGCTTCACGCAGGGCGTGTGGGCGAACGGCGAGCCGCTGCCCGGTTTCAACTACATCGCGATGGTGGGCAACTCGCTCAACACGCTGAACATCAGCGCCGCGCGCATCGACTACAACTTCGCCTACGGCACGTCGGTCTGGTACGACTGGAACAAGTTCGGCAACTCGTGGGGCGACTACGAGCGCCACGACTCGGTGGCGCTGCGCATCGGCGGCGCGTTCACCTACGCCCGCGAAGATCGCCTGTCCGACCTGGCGACCAACGTTCCGGAGAACAACTCGACGTACATGTCGGACGGCACGCTGCTGTTCGAGACCGGCTCGCTGGCGGACATGGTCACCGTGACGCTGGCCCACTTCTACCTGTTTGCGCTCGACGCGGGCATCAAGTACCGCGGGCTGTCGTTCAACGTCGAGCTGTCACAGCGCTGGCTGAACAACTTCACCGCCGACGGCCCCATACCCATCAGCAGCATGTACGACGTGGGCCTGGACTCGTCGCTCGGATACTTCTTCATACCCAAACGCCTCGAGATCACGTTGCGAGGGTCGCTGGTCCACGGACCGTTCCGCACCGCGGGCGAAGGCGCCATCGGGTTCCACTGGTTTCCGTTCAAGACGCGCGGCGTCTGGCTCGCCGCCGAGGCGATCGCCATCAAGAACAGCCCGTATCAAAGCGTCCTCTACGTCTACTCCGCCGGTCAGACGGGCGTGCTGTTCCCCGCCCAGTTCCTCGTCCGCTTCTGACAGCGGATTCGTCACCCGAATGCGCCCTTGCCTTACTTGTCGCGCATCAGGGCGGACCCACACTGGGGCCGCACAGACAGAACGGAGGAACGGGATGCTTGACCAACTGTTTGACACTTTCCGCAAGACGTCCGAGTCGACGCTGCACATGCAGCAGGACATGTTCAAGTACTGGACGCAGCAGCTCACCGGCGCGCAGAACGCCGGCGGCAATGCCGGCGAATGGTCCAAGAACTACCAGAAGCAGGTCGTCGACCTGCTCAACAAGCAGCGCGAGGCGCTGGACTCCGCCTTCAAGGCCGGCATCCAGCTGATCGAGCAGACGTTTCGGGCCTCCGAAGCCAAGTCGCCCGACGACTATCGGCGCACGATGGAGGATCTCTGGCGCACGCTCATCGACACCTTCAAGACGCAGACCGAGACCCAGGTCCGCGAATTCCAGAAGTGGTCGGAGAAGTCCTTCGACATGGCGCAGGCACAGAACGGCCAGTCGTAGGGATGCCGCCCGATCCGTTCACCGCGCTGGCGCTGGAGTGGCTGACCCTTTGGGATCCGCGGTCACTGCGCCAGCGCTGGCTGGCTGACATGAGCCGCGTCGTGGACCGCAGCATGCGGTCCGCGGCGTTCCTGGAAGTGATTCGTCTCAACCTGCAAGCGATGACCCGATCGGCCGGTCTCGCCTTTCCGTTTCTCCGCCGATAGGAGGGCCGAACCATGGCGCTCGCATTCAATGTGTCCGAGACGTACGTGTTACCCAGCTTCAGCCTGGCTGGTAAGAAGGTCTTCATCAGCGGCGGGTCGCGCGGCATAGGCCGGGCGTGCGCCGTGACGATGGCGGCCGCCGGCGCCGACGTCGCCGTCGGCTCCAGCCCGGCGGGGACGGAGTCCGCCGAAAACGTGTGCGGCGAGATACGCGAGCTGGGGCGGCGGGCGAAGGCGTATGCGTTCGACCTCTCCGAGAGCGACAACGTCGAGACGATGTGCGCGCGCGTGAACGACGACTTCGACGCCATCGACATCCTGGTCAACAACGCCGGCGTCACCCGCGATGGTTCGTTCCGGAAGATGGATCGAGAGGCGTGGGACACCGTCATCAACACCAACCTGAACAGCGTGTTCGACGTGACGCACCGGTTCATCGACAAGATGGCGGCGCGCGGCTGGGGGCGCGTCATCAACGTCTCCAGCATCGTGGGCCGCGTCGGAAACTTCGGGCAGGCCAACTATGCCGCCGCCAAGGCCGGCCTGATCGGCCTGACCAAGACGCTCGCGCGCGAATACGCCCGCAAGGGCGTCACGGTCAACGCCATCGCGCCGGGATTCGTCAGGACGCGCATGCTCGACGGCGTGCCTGACAAGGCGCTGCAGACCGTGATCGACAACACCCCTGTGGGACGGCTCGGCGATCCGATGGAGATCGCCGCGAGCGTCCTGTACCTCGCCTCACCCGCCGCCGGCTTCGTGACCGGGCACGTGCTCGACGTCAACGGCGGCATGGCGATGTAGCCGCAGCGGACCAGCCGATGAATATTGCCCGCGGCCTGCGGAGCGTGCAGCGCGAGCTGCAGGCCCGCATGGCCGCCGAACACCAGCGGTTCTGGGGCCGGCTGGCGAACCTTCCGCGCGCCGTCGACGCGGCGTGTGACACCCCCGTCGGCACCACGCCGCGGGACGTGGTGCTGGAGCAGCGGTCGTTCAAGTTGCTGCGCTACCGCCGCACGACGCCGGCGACGTACGCCGAGCCGGTCCTGTTCTGTTACGCGCTGGTCAACCGCTCGTACATCCTCGACCTCCAGCCCGACAAGAGCGTCGTTGCGCAGTACCTCAATCGAGGGTTCGACGTCTACATGATCGATTGGGGGATCCCCTCGATTGCCGATCGCCACCTGTCCCTGGAAGACTACGTCTGCCGCTTCATCAAGGACGCGGTCGACTTCATCCTGCGCGAACACGCGCGCAAGGATCTGCACATGCTCGGCTACTGCATGGGTGGGACGCTGGCGGCGTCGTACGCCGCGCTCCATCCCGAGCGGATCAAGACCCTCACGCTGCTCGCCGCGCCGATCGCGTTCGGCGGCCGGGAGTCTCTGCTGAATCTGTGGGCGTCGCGCCGGACGTTCGACGTCGACGCGTTCATCGACACGCACGGCAACTGCCCAGGGTGGTTCCTGCAGATGTCGTTCCTGTGGCTCAAGCCGATCCAGAGTTTCATCGAAAAGACGACGGCGCTGTACGAAACGATGGACGAGCCGCGCGCGATCTCGAGCTACTTCGCGATGGAACGCTGGATCAACGATAACGTCCCGGTTGCGGGCGAGACGTTTCGCGAGTTCGTCAAGAAGTTGTATCAGAACGACGAGCTCGTACGCGGAAGCTTCCACATCGGCGGCCGTCATGTCGACTTGGCGAAGATCGTGTGTCCACTGCTGCTGCTGACGGCGAAGAACGATCACCTCGTGCCGCCGTCGTCGACGGAGGGCATCCGCCGCCGCGTCGGATCGCGCGACATCAAGTCGGTGACGATCGGCGCCGGGCACGTCGGGCTTGGTCGTTGGCGGAAAGGCGCAAGCAACGCTCTGGCCAGATGCAACGCGCTGGCTTGCCGAACGTTCCAAAGCCAACGATGAAGGCAGAGGCGTACGCGTGCGTGACTTCGTTGCGCCGGCGCGCAACGAACAGTTGCCACAGCGGCCTTGAGTGGTCACGTTCATGCCACCACTGATTCGAGGCTAAGGAGGAGTTGTCATGGGCATCCGTATCGCCGGCGTCGGGGCCTATGTGCCGAGTAAGACCGTCACCAATAACGAGCTGGCCCAGCGGGTCGACACGTCGCACGAATGGATCGCCGCCAAGACCGGCATTCTGGAGCGGCGGGTGTCAGGGCCCGATGAGGCTCCCAGCGACATGGCCGTCGTGGCCGCGACCCGCTGCCTGACCAGCGCCGGCGTCGACAAGCTGGCGGTCGATCTCATCGTCGTCGCGTGCGCGACGCCGGATCAGTCACAGCCGGCGACTGCGTGCCTGGTGCAGGAGAAGCTCGGCATCTCGGAGCGGCAGTGCCCGGCGTTCGACGTGAACTCCGTGTGCGCCGGCTTCGTGTTCGCGCTGAACGTCGCGCAGGGCATGATGCTCGCGGATCGCGACCGGTACCGCAACGTGCTGGTCATCGGCACGGACGCGTTCTCGAAGATCCTCAACTGGAACGACCGCCGGACGTGCTTCTTCTTCGGTGACGGCGCGGGGGCGGTGCTGCTGTCCGCGACCCACGGCGACGACCGCCGCATGCACTTCCAGCTGGGCAGCGACGGCAGGGGCAGGCGCGCGATCGAGGTCCCCGCCGGCGGCACGGCGCGCCCGGTCGACGCCGAGGTCCTGGACAAGCGGCTCAACACGTTCACGATGGACGGGCCCAAGGTCTGGGAGTTCGCCGTCAACGCCGTCCCGCGGACGATCAGGTCGCTGCTCGCGGAGCACAAGCTGGCGCCGCGCGATGTCGACCTGCTGATCCTGCACCAGAGCAACCTGCGGATGCTGGAGGCCATCATGAAAGGGCTCGAGCTGCCGATGGAGCGCACCGTCACCACCATCGAGAGCTACGGCAACACGGCGGCCGCCAGCATCCCGATCACGCTTGCAGAAGGCCGTGCGACGCCGGCCGGCTTCAGCCCGGATCGCGCGTGGTGCTGTGCGGGTTCGGCGGCGGTCTGTCCTGGGGCGCCGCGCTGCTCGACTGGTAGGCGCGGCCGCGGCGAACGTGGGCGATGGCCACCCCCACGCACGCAGTCTTGATCACCGGCGCGGCGAGCGGCATCGGCGCCGGCGTGGCGGCCGAGCTGGCGCGGGCGGGCCACCACGTCATCGTCAGCGACCTCGACCGTGAGGCGTGCGGCAAGGTCGCGGCGCGGATCCGTTCGGGCGGCTGGTCGGCGGAGGCGGTGGCGCTGGACGTCACGTCGGACGCCAGCGTCGCCGCCGCGCTGGCCGCGCTGTCCCGCCCGTGCGACGTGCTGGTGAACAACGCCGGCCTGCAACACGTCGCGCCGCTGGAGGAGTTCCCGATGGCGAAGTGGGACTTCCTGGTCCAGGTGATGCTGACCGGCGTGGCGCGCCTGACGCGCGCCGTGTTGCCCGGCATGCGCGCGCGCGGCTTCGGCCGCATCGTCAACATCGGCAGCATCCATTCGCTGGTGGCCAGCCCGTTCAAGAGCGCCTACGTCGCCGCCAAACACGGCCTGGTCGGCTTCTCCAAGGCGCTGGCGCTGGAGACCGCCGCCGTCGACATCACCATCAACACCATCTGCCCCAGCTACGTGAAGACGCCGCTGGTCGAACAGCAGATCGCCGATCAGGCGCGCATCCGCCGCATGCCCGAGTCGGAGGTGATGAGCCAAGGTCATGCTCGAGCCGATGCCCAAGGGCGTGTTCATCGGCTTCGACGAGCTGGCCGGCATAACCGCGTTCCTGATGTCGCCCGCCGCGCGCAACATCACCGGGCAAACGATCGTCGTTGATGGTGGCTGGACCGCACGCTGAGACGATGAGCGAGATGAGCACCATCAGTAAGATCACGTAATGAGGGCAACGAGGGACTGTGACACCTGCATTGTGTTATCGCCAAATCAGGGTCTTCCCGGATATAGTCTGTCTCCTGCTGCGCGGCCGAGCGGCGGCAGGTCGTCCCCAACGTGCTGTACAGACTCCACGAGCTCAACCGCGCGCTGCTCAACCCAGCTACTCACCTGGCGCACGCCGGTGCCCGCATGTTTGGCGCGCCCGGAAGCTGGCTGGCTCAGCTCCCCGGCGCCGCCCACGTCGCCGCCGGCTACGAGCTGCTGTACCGACTGGGTAAGAGCTACGAAAAGCCGACGTTCGACATCCCGTCGGTGAGCGTGCGCGGCGTCGACGTCGCTGTCGTCGAGCAGACCGCGCTGGCGAAGCCGTTCTGCCGCCTGCAACGCTTCGATCGCCAGAGCGACCACCCCGGTGTCGCGGCGGCGCTGGCGCGCCGATCCCGTGGTGCTGCTGGTGGCGCCGCTGTCGGGACATCACGCGACGCTGCTGCGCGACACGGTGCGGACGATGCTGGGCGACCACAACGTCTACATCACCGACTGGCTCGACGCGCGGCTGGTGCCGGCGGCGGAGGGTGCGTTCACGCTCGCGGACTACGTCGGCTACCTGCGCGAGTTCATCCGCCACATCGGCGCCGAACGGCTGCACATCGTTTCGATCTGCCAGGGCGCCGTGCCGGCGCTGGCGGCGGTCGCGCTGCACGCGGCCGCCGGCGAGCCCGCAGCCGCGCAGCCTGGTCATGATGGGCGGGCCCGATCGACACGCGCCGCCACCCGACGCGCGTCAACACGTTCGCCACCACGCAAGCGCCTGAGCTGGTTCGAGGACCACGTCATTCACGACGTGCCGGCGCAATATCCGGGGCACGGCCGCCGCGTCTACCCGGGCTTCCTGCAGCACGCCGGCTTCATCGCCATGAACCCCGCGCGCCACATGAGCTCGCACTGGGAGTTCTTCGAGCACCTCGCCGCCGGCGACGTCACGCGCGCCGACGAGCACCGCGACTTCTACGACGAATACAACGCCGTGCTCGACATGCCGGCCGAGTACTACCTGGATTGCATCCGCATCGTGTTCCAGGAGCACCTGCTGCCGCGCGGGCAGTGGCAGGTCGGCGGCGAGCGCGTCGCGCCCGAGGCGATCACCCGCACCGCGCTGCTGACCGTCGAAGGCGAGAAGGACGACATCTCGGGCACCGGCCAGACCGAGGCGGCGCTCGCGCTCTGCTCCGGCGTCCCCGCCGAGCGAAAGCGCCACCTGACCGTCGCCCGCGCCGGCCACTACGGCATCTTCAGCGGCCACCGCTGGCGCGACATCGTCTACCCGCAGGTGCGCGACCTGATTGCGGCCGCCGCGTCGGCGTCTGGCTCGGCGTCGGATTGACAGCGCGCGCCCCGGCTTGACCCCCCGCAGGGGGGACGCGACACTTTATTGGTAGGCGAGCTGGCGGAGCACAGTGAAAAACGTCGTTTGCATCGCGTTTCTCGCCGTGTCGATCGGGGGCTCTGGGCGCGTGCGCCAGGCCGCCGCAGGCGGCGGGTGATCGTGACGGCGTTGCGGGCCTGGGGGGCGCCGGCGGGACAGCGCCGGAGGACTGCGACAGCCACGACGTCGACATCCCGTCGGCGACGGTGGCGGGTGCCGTCACCATCAACGGCGCGGCCGCCGGCGCGGACCCCAACGCCCGCCTTCTGCTGCGCAACGGGCTGAACGACCTGGTCGAGATCCCCTTCACCGGGGGGGCGTACTCCGTGCGGGCGGCGCCCGGCAGCTACGAGGTGTTCTTCTCGGCGACTGGCGCCACCGCGATGGCGCCCGTCAACCAGTTCGCGCGGCTGCGGGACGGTGTCGTCATCCTGCCGGGCGGCACGACCACACTCGACGCCGACGTCCCACAGACGATCGTGGCGGGCACCATCACGATCAACGGCGCGGTCCTGGCCGCCGGTGACGTGGTCAGTTTGTTCCTGCGCAACGCGGCCGGCGACAACGTCACCATCGCTTTGGGCAGCCGCGGTGCGTTCGAGGCGCGCGTGGTGCCGGGAACGTTCGACCTGTTCTTGTCGTCCAACGTCGCCGGCACGGGCAGCGCCACCCCGATGAACCAGCTCGCCAGGATCGGGACGGACGTCGTCATCACGGCGGACACGACCAGGTTCGATGTCGACGTTCCGTCGGCGACGGTGTCGGGCAGCATCGCGATCGGGGGCGTTCCCGCCGGCCCGACCAACCGCGGCCAGGTCTACTCTGCGCAACGGCGCCGGGGACGTCGTGAGGATCGCCGTCGCCAACACCGCCGCCTACGCCGCCCGGGTGGTGCCCGGCACCTACGACCTGTATTTCACGGGCAACTCGGACGCGTATTCGGTGACGAACCAGAACGTGCTGCTGCGAACCGGTGTGGTGGTGAGGCCGACGGGCATGACGGCGATCGACGTCGACGTGCCCGCGGCGGTCGTCGCGGGGACGCTGCTCATCGACGGCGCGCCGCCCGTCGCGACCGACAGCGCCCACCTCGTGTTGCGCAATGCCGTTGGCGACTACGCCCAGATCCCGTGGAACAGCGACGGCGAATACAGCGTGAACGTCGTCCCCGGGACCTACGACCTGTTCTACGCGAAGGACAACACCGTCCAGACCGAGACGCCGATGAACCAGCTCGCCAAGCTGCGGGGCGGCGTCGCTGTCGCCGCCACGGGCACCACCGTGCTCGACATCGACATCACGTCGACCGTCATGATGGGCACGCTCAAGATCAACGGCGAGCCTGCCGCGGCGGGGAACTCCGGCATCGTCACGCTGCGCTCCGCCGACGGCGATCGCGTGGTCATCGCGAACACCGCCAGGGATACGTACTTCGCGCGCGTCGTCCCGGGGACGTACGACCTCTACTACACGCGCACCGCGACGTCCGCCAACACGACGACCCCGGCGCCGCAGAACCACGCGGCCAAGCTGCAAGCGGGACTGGTGCTCGCGCCCGGCGCGACCACCGAGCTCGACATCGACATCCCATCGGCGACCGTGTCAGGCGCGATCACCATCAACGGCACGTCCGCCGGCGCCGGCGACCACGGCACGCTGATGTTGCGCCACGCCTCCGGCGACTTTGCCCCGTTCGCCTCGACGGCCGGCGGCGCTTACACCGCGCGCCTGATCCCCGGCATGTACGATCTCTACTATTCACACGCCGGCAAGATCGGCGACACCACGCCGATGAACACGCTGATCAAGCTCCGCTGCTTCACGGTCCCGTAGCGGCACGCTTGACCGTTTCGAAACGGTACGCCTGCTTGACAGGCGCTGCGCCGTTTGTTGCAGTTCCCTCGGGAGGGTGGCGCACGGTGAAGACCTTCATCAAGGCGATCGAAGTCTGGGTCCCGACGAAGGACCGAGCGCGGCTCGAGCACAGTCAGGGGCTTACGGCGGAAACACGGATCTCGAACGGGTGAGCCGAGAGATGCTGTTCTCGCCAGGCGAAGGGTTGCCTGGGACGGCATGGGCCCAGCGGCATCCCATCGTGCTCAAGAACCTGGACGTACCCTACTTCAAGCGCGCGGAGGCGGCGCGCGCCGCGGGCCTGACCTGTGGGATCGCCCTGCCGATCTTCGCGGGCGAGTTCCTGCTGGCCGTGGCCGTGTTCTTCTGCGGCGACGACGAGGAGCACGTCGGCGCCATCGAGCTATGGAACAACGACCCCGCCCAGTCGCGCGAGCTCGGGCTGATCGACGGGTATTACGGGACCGCCGAGGTTTTCGAACGCGACTCACGCTACATCAAGTTTCGCCCGGGGTTCGGCCTGCCGGGCATCGTCTGGCAGACCGGGATGCCGTTGATCATGGATGATCTCGGCAAGTCGACGCATTTCCTCCGGGCGGAGAGCGCCCGCCAAGTGGGAATCAATCGAGGCCTCGGGATACCGTGCTCGGCGGGCAACGGGCAGGCCTACGTGATGACGTTCTTGTCCGCTCTGGGGACGCCGATCGCGCGCCGCTTCGAGGTATGGGCGCCAGCCGCGAACGCGGCCGCGCCGGGACAGCCCGGCGTACTGCGGTTCGTCTCCGGTCGCTGCGACAGCGGCGCCGATCTGGAGGCGGTCTACGGCGGGGTTCAGATCCCGCGCGGCGACGGCATCCTGGGACAAGTGGCCGAGACGGGCGTGCCAGCTGTCAGCGACGATCTCGCCGCGGCCCGCGCCACCGAGTCGGCCCGCAGCCCGGCCGCCGGCCTGAAAGCCGTCGTCGCCGTACCGATCTCTGGCCGGCGGCCTGCTGAAGTCCGTCGTCGCCTGGTATCTCTGACGATTCAGGTTACCGGCGGACGACCGGCGACCGCACTCCGGCAACCTGCCCGCGCTGCACCTCCGCGGCAGTTGAGGCACTATGAGGGCGATGGGGGCCGGTCGGTTCATCACCACGCGGTGGAGCCTGGTAGTGGCCGCCGCGGGATCTGCCCCCGACCAGCGTGCGGCGCTCGAGGAGCTGTGCGCGATCTACTGGGATCCGCTGTACGCATTCGTGCGGCACGACCGGCGGCGCGCGCCTGCGGACGCCGCCGACCTGACCCAGGCCTTCTTCGCGGACATGCTGGCACGCGGCGATGTGGCGAGGGTCGATCGCGTGCGTGGGCGATTTCGCGCGTGGCTGTTGCAGTCCATGCGGCACTTCCTGGCGAACCAGAGCGACCACGCCGGCGCGCAGAAGCGTGGCGGCGGTGCCGCCCACGTCTCGCTGGATGCGGCGGCGGCGGAGCGCCGCTACCTGCAGGAGGCGTCGGATGGTCTGGACCCGGAGAAGCTCTACACGCGGCGCTGGGCGATCGTGGCGGTGCAGCGGGCGCTGGCGGCGTTACGCGCCGAGTACGCCGCTGGCGACGGCAGGAAGGCGCGCGAGCTGGACGCGCTGCAGGAGGTATTGCTGGGCGAGCCAGCCGACGGCGGCTACGAGGCGCTGGCCGCCAGGCTGGGCACGACGCCCGGTGCGCTGCGCACGGCGGCCACGCGCTGGCGCGAGTTGCTGCGCGACGAGGTGGCCGACACCATGGGGCTGGACGGCGACGTGGACGCCGAGATCGCTGAGCTGATTCAGGCGCTGTCGTAACGGGCGGACGTGGCTGCTTCTTCTTCCGGCACCGTGAAGCCTACCGCCTGCCAGACGTGCGGCTTCCCCGACCGGGCCGCCGCAGACGGCTTGTGCCCGCGCTGCCTGCTGCGCGCGGCGGCGCTCTCGCCCGTGCCGGCGCTGGCGTCGTCCCCGCAGGCGCCCACCTTGCCCGCGCAGGCGCCAGGCACGCCGGCGAAGGCGCTGCCGCGGCCGTTCGGCAAGTACATCCTGCGCGACCAGCTGGATCACGGGGGCATGGGCGTCGTCTACCGCGCGTACGAGCCGGGCGCCGACCGCATCGTCGCGCTCAAGATGCTCAAAGATTGGGACCAGGCCAGCATCGCCGACGTGACGCGCTTCGAGGGCGAAGCGCGCAAGTCCGCTGGCCTGCACCAGGACGGAATCGTCCCGGTGTTCGACGTCGACGTTCACGACGGCCAGCCCTACTTCACGATGCGCCTGATGGAGGGTGGCTCGGTCGCGCAACACGCCGCCGAGTTTCGCGGCAAGCCGGACGACGCTGCCATCCTGGTTGCGGAAGTCGCGCGCGCCGTGCACCACGCCCACCAGCGCCTGATCCTGCACCGCGATCTCAAGCCTGCCAACATCCTGCTGGACGCCGATGGCCGGCCGCACATCGCCGACTTCGGTATCGCGCGGCGGTTGGACGAGAAGGTCACATCGTCGGCGAACCAGGTCTCGGGGACGCTGCCCTACATGGCGCCCGAGCAGATCCAGACGCCTAACGACCTGACCGTCGCCGCCGACGTCTACGGCGTCGGCGCCATCCTGTACGAGCTGCTGTGTGGGCGGCCTCCGATCGAGGGGAACACGGCGGCGGAGATCATCAAGAACGTGATCGACGTCGAGCCCGTACCCCCGCGCCGCATGCCGGGCGGGGCAGCCATCCATCTCGACCTGGACGCGATCTGCTGCAAGTGTCTGCGCAAGTCAGCGGCCGAGCGCTACGCCAGCGCCGCGGGCCTGGCCGCGGACCTCGATCGCTATCTGGCCGACGAACCGGTCACGGCGCGCCGCCCGTCGATGTCCGAGCGCGCCGCGCGGATGCTGCGCCGGCATCCGCTGGCGGCGGGCCTGGCGGCGGTCGCGCTCGTGCTGCTGGTGGGGACCACCGCCGCCGCCGTGTCCGTGGCGCGCGCGCAGGAGGCCGAGCTGCGGGCCGAGGTGCTGACGGTCAACGCCTACGCGGCCCGGGCGCTGTCGGGCGCCGTGCGCTACGAGCTTCGCGCGCTCGCCGACGATGTGTCGCGTGCCGCCAGTGATCCCACGGTTCTGGCGGTGCTGCGTGCGCCGCGCGATCCGGCCGCCGCCGCCGCGTGGCGCGCGGCTCCACGCTCGTCGCGCTTCGACAGCATGCAGATCCTGGACACCGACTGCCGCTGGATCACCCGCGCGCCCGATACACGACCGGAGCTGGCGGGGCAGCTCTTCGACTGGCGTGACTACTGCGCGCGTGCTGCCCAACTTGGTCGCTCGGGCCGGCATGGCGTTCATGTGTCGCGCGCCTACGTCTCCACTGCCGACGGGACCACGCGCTTTTCGCTGGTGGCGCCGGTCTACGATGCGGCCGGGCGCTGGATCGGCGTGGTCAGCGGGGCGGTCGACAGCGACACCGCGCTCGGCGGGTTGACGCTGATCGATCCCGGCGAGCAGCACCGGATGGCCGCGCTGGTAGCGCGCCGCGATCGCGCGCGCCGCGACGACGCGTTGCCGGACGACTGGATGGTGCTGCTGCACGACGGTGTCGCGCGCGGCAGCGACCACCGCATGACCGGCCGGGGTGGGCTGGCGGCGCTGTCCGCCGTATCGGCCCAGTCAGAGGTGGCGCGGCCGTCACCGGCGGTCACTGACGACGATCACCACGACCCGGTCCCGGGCTTCGATGGCCGCTGGCTGGCCGGCTTCGCCGCCGTCGGGGACGCGCCGTTCGCCGTGATCGTGCAGACCCGCCACGAGGCGGCCGTTGCTCCGAATCAGCGCCTCGCCAGCCGCATGCGGGCCGTGAGCGGGGTGGCGCTGGGCGTGGCGCTGGTCGCCTGCGCTGCGCTGTTCTGGGTGGGGCGCGCTCGTCGGCGGCGGTAACACGGCGGCGGCGTTTCTTCTCCTGTCAGCAAGAACAACAGGAGTGAGACGACATGGAATGCCTGACTCTGCCCGCGCTGGACGGGCGCGCCTTCTTGCTGGTGTACGGAGTGCTGCTGGGGCTGGGCATCATCCAGGTCACGGCGTGGAGGAGGCGGCTACGCGCCCCCGACGATGACGGGGACGGCTCGGTGCTCGGCGCGCTGGACGCCGCGTTCCTGGCCGGGGGACCGGTACGCGCGCTCGCGGCGGCGATGGGCGCGTTGCTCGAGTCGGGCGCGCTGGCGCTGAGGTCTTCGCCGCTCGGGACGAGCGCCGTCCGAGGTCCGGGCGCGGTTCCCGACGGCGCCAGCGCGCTGGAGCGCGCGCTGGCCGTCGCCGCGCCACGTCTCCCGCTGGATGATGGCGGTCGGGCGGCGCTGCGGGCGCTGCCGGAGATGGAGGCGTTGCGCGCCGACCTGGAGGCGCGTGAGCTGCTGCTGTCTGGCCGGGCGGACTGGGCGGCGCGCTGGTTGCCGACCGTGACGATGGGGGCCCTGGTGGCGCTCGGCGTGCCGCGGCTGATGTGGGGCTGGCGGCTGGACCGCCCCGTCGGCTGGCTGATCGTACTCCTGCTGTGCGGCGCGCTGAGCGTGGTGGGGCTGGCCACACCCCTGACACGCACGCGGCGTGGCGATCAGGTTCTCCACCGCTGGCGCGAGGGGCTGAAGAGCCGCCCCGATATTCGCCCCGCGGCTGCGCTGATCGCGGACGCAGGTGCCGGCGACTTCCCGGCGCTGGCCGCCGCGATGCCGGAGGCGCTGGTCAGCAAAGCGCAGGCCGCGCACGAGTACTGGGCGCAGTTAGGCGTGGGGACCAGTGACGGCGGCGGCGGCGGTGACGGCGGCTGCGGTGGTTGTGGCGGTTGTGGCGGCTGCGGAGGTTGCGGGTGACCGCGGCTCCGCACATCGCGGGTCCGCAGGCGCTGTGGCTGCGGCTGTGCGCCTTCGACTTCGACGACGGTGAGCCGCACGCGCTGTCATTCTGCGCGCGGCTGGCGCGGGAGAACGGCTGGTCGATGGCGCGCGCGCGCCGGGTCGTCGCCGAGTACCAGCGCTTCTTGTTCCTGGCTATGGTGGCCGGCCATCCCGTGACGCCGTCCGAGGCTGTCGACCAGGTCTGGCACCTGCACCTCGTCTACACGCGCTCTTATTGGGACAGTCTGTGCCGTGACATCCTGGGCCGCCCTCTGCACCACGGCCCTACCCGCGGTGGCAGCGAAGAAGCCGCGCGCTTCGATCGGCAGTACCGCGATACGCTGGCCAGCTACGAACGCGTCTTCGCCGAGCCCGTCCCACCCGACATCTGGCCGCCGCCTGCCGTTCGTTTCGGCGCGGATCTACGCTGGCGCCGCGTCTGGCTCCACGACGTCTGGATCGTCCCGAAGCGCCTGTCGCTGCTCGTCGCCGTCGCCGCGGCCGTCATCGCCGCGCTGCTACTGCTGTCGCCCGCCTGAAGTCAACGGCGCCCTCCGGACAGAGTAGAACGTCGGTGTGCAACCTCCCCAGCCGCCGGCCACCGGCGCCAAGCCGTGGATCGCCTTCGGCGCCTGTGGCGCGATCTGGGGCAGCACGTTCCTGGTCATCAGTATCGGCAACGACGCGCTGGCGCCGGTGTGGGCGGCAGCGCTGCGCCTGGTGCTGGCCGCGATCCTGCTGACGATGTGGACGTTCGCGCGGGGCGAGCGCCTGCCGCGCGGCGCTGCCCTGCGCACGGCGCTCGCATACGGGGCGCTCCAGTTCGGCATCAATTTTCCGCTGCTGTACTGGGGCGAGACCATGGTGCCGTCGGGTCTATCGGCGGTCCTGTACGCCACCATCCCACTGTCGAGCGTTCTGTTCACCCGCGCTCTGCGCATGGAGACGCTCACCCCCTTCAAGGTGATCGGCGCTGTCGTCGCCTTCGCCGGCGTGGCGGTCATGTTCTCCGGCAGCTTCGCCGGCCACGTGGCGCCCGTGGGTCTGCTGGCGATCTTCATCGCCGCGACGGCCGCGAGCTTCGGAACGGTGCTGTTCAAGCGCGGACCCCGGCAGAGCCCGATCGCCGCCAACGCCGTCGGCTGCGCGATCGGTGCCGTGATGGCCGCCGTGGTCAGCGTCGCCGCGGGCGAGCCGCGCGTGCTGCCGCTGACCGCCGCCGCCGCGCTGCCGCTGCTGTACCTGACCATCGCGGGCTCGCTGGGCGCGTTCGTGATCATGTCCTGGCTGGTCGGGCACTGGCCCGTCACGCGCACCAGCTACGTGACCGTGATCGTCCCGATCATCGCGGTGATCCTGGGCAGCATCGTGCGTGGCGAGCCGCTGACGGCCTCCGGAATGGCCGGCACCGCCCTGGTGCTCGCCGGCGTGCTCATTGGCATGCGCCGCGACCGCCGCGGATTGTCGCCATAGCGTCGCCGCGCTCTGTCGCTGACTGCGCGCGGCCTTATGATGGGTCGCAAATGCAGTATCCCCGCGATTGTGCCGGTGACCTGCTCACCAGGCTTCGAGAAAATGACAGGGACGGCAACTCGGCGCGGCCACTCCCCGACCTCGAGACGTTGAGTGTGATGCTGGACATCGCCTACGTCGCGTCAATGGAGCCCGAGGAGCGACGCTTCGCGACGTTCTCCATCGCTTTCGTGTCGCCTGATAGCCAGTCGCCTTTCTACAAACGTGCTCAGTTCACGGAGGGGCTCGAGCTGTCGACGGCCAACGTCGTGAGGCTGGCGAGCGCTACTGACCCGACGGTGACGTCGCTGGCTCTATGGCGCGATGGTCAGCGGCAGCCGAAGATCTGGGGTCTCGTCACCGCCGAAAGCCGAACGATTGGCAGCTCACCTGCGCAAGGGCATCCGACGTTTCTCCCACACGCGCCATTCCTGTCGATCAGGGCGCGCGCCCCGGGCGTCCTTTCTGTCTACCACTGGCATCACCTCCATCTCCTGTTTGTCAGGGGCAGAACCTATTTCAGCCCACCGTCGGGACGGCTCCAGGAGATTCTCCGCGACAGGGCAGATCTGAACCCGCTGCACGCAACCGCCATGAGCCAGGTCGCCGCGCGGGTGTCGATCCAGGGACACGGAGGAACGATTCTCATAACGCCTCCGGAGAACGAGGTGCGGGCCGGGCTGTTGGATGTGTCGTACCCATTTGCTCCACCTTGCTCGTTGTTGCGAGACGCCGTTTCAGAGCCGACCACAACGCCCGACGACCGACCTGCAGAACGGCATGCGCTTGATTTCGTGGCGCAGCTCAGCCAGCTCGACGGCGCGGTTCATCTCGCCGCGGACCTCAACATCCGGGGGTTTGGCGCCAAGATCAACGTCAGCAGTGAGCCATTCTCCCTCCTCGCCGAGGACGTCGATGGGACGAACCGGCGCGAATTGCCGCTATCGTCGATTCCCGGGACACGTCACAGATCCGCCGCGTCGTTTTGTGCTCAGCAGGCGGGACAGGCGCTCGCGATAGTCGTCTCTCAGGACGGCGACGTGAGCTTGTTCGACGGCAACGCGGACGGATCGGTGTTGCGGATCGGGCCGTTTGTTCTCGGTACTGGCCTCACTGCCGGAGGTTAGAAGGCGCAGCCATGGTGACCCGCCGTCGCATGCTCATGGTGCCCGCCGTGGCCGTCGCGGCCGTCACCTCCGGCGCGCGCGCCGCCCGCGCGCGCCGGCAGATTCCCGGCGCCGGCGCCCGAGCCCGTCCACCGAGGGCCGTGGATCCGCGCGCCCTACGACACGTACGTGCGCAACCCGCTGGTCGCGCGCAACACCTTCCTGACGATGGCGCCCGACGCCACGGCGACGCCCACCTTCGATCAGGCCAAGAGCCTGCTGCCGGAGCCGTTCTGGGACGGTCACGCATCAGCGATCGCGTGCACCACCAAGGCGTGGAAGCTGGCGTTCGCGAACCTGCGGCGGCCCGAGGCGGCGAGCGGGTTCGTGGCGCGGTTCATCGACCCGGCGTTCAACGACTGCATCTTCTTGTGGGACTCGTGCTTCATGACGCTGTTCGGGCGCTACGGAGCGCGCGCGTTTCCGTTCGTTCGGACGCTGGACAACTTCTACGCCAAGCAGCACCCGGACGGGTTCATCTGCCGCGAGATCGGTCGGGCGCTCGGCGACGATCGCTTCCAGCGCTTCGACCCGTCGTCGACGGGGCCGAACGTGCTGGCGTGGGCGGAGTGGGAGCATTACCGCAACTTCGGTGACCGCGACCGACTGGCGCGCGTGTTTCCCGTCCTGCTCGCGTACCACCAGTGGCTACGCGCCTACCGGACCTGGCCCGACGGCAGCTACTGGTCGACCGGGTGGGGGTGCGGGATGGACAACCAGCCGCGCGTCCCGAGCGGCATGCCGTACGGGAACCCGGAGCACTACCACGGGCGCATGACCTGGGCCGATACGACGCTGCAGCAGATCCTGTCGGCGCGCCTGCTCGCGCAGATGGGGCGCACGCTGGGGGCGGAGTCGGACGTCGCCGACATGCGTGACGAGGCCGCGCGCCTGGGCCGGTTCGTCAACGACCGGCTGTGGAGCGAAGGCGACCGCTTCTACTGCGATCGTTTCAGCGACGGCGCGCTCAACCGCGTCAAGAGCGTCGGGGGCTACTGGGCGTTGCTGGCGGCGGCCGTGCCGCCGGCGCGCGTGGGGCCGTTCGTCGCCCACCTCGACGACGCGCGCGCCTTCAAGCGCCCCCATCGTGTCCCGTCGCTGTCTGCCGATCACGCGGCCTACGACGCGCGCGGCGGCTACTGGAAGGGGAGCGTCTGGGCGCCGACGACGTACATGGTGCTGCGCGGGCTGACCGAGGTGGGGCGCGACGCGCTGGCACACGACATCGGGCGCAACCACCTCGACAACGTCGTCGCCGTGTTCGAGAAGACCGGCACCGTCCACGAGAACTACGCGCCCGAGTCCGCAGCGCCGGGCACGCCGTCGAAGCCCGACTTCGTCGGGTGGACCGGCTTGCCGCCGATCGCGGTGCTGCTCGAGTACGTCTTCGGCCTGCGCCCGGACGCGCCCGCGCGCCGGCTGCTGTGGGACGTGCGGCTGCTCGACGCCCATGGTGTCCGCCGTTACCCGCTGGGGGCGGACATCTCGCTCGATCTCTCCTGCGCCGCCCGTCGCGCGCCCAGCGACCCGCCGCGCATCGAGGCGACGGCCAGCGCCCCCGTCGAGCTCGAGGTCCGCTGGGCGGGTGGATCGCGCGTGCTGAAGGTCGGGCGCTGACGACTCAGGTGACGGTCACGATTCAGGCCACGGTTGATTCAAGACCTGGCACTCCGAGGCGGCGGACTCGATAAACGACAGCCGCATCTGCATATTCGACGGTCCCTCAGGGACGCTGCCCTCGAGCGTGAGGGTGATGTCGCCGGTCTGGGCTCGGGAGTCGCGGTAGACGCGGTCCACGCCCGGCGTGCAGAAGCCGTCGCCGTCCATGTCGATGTACAGAACCTTCCTCTTGTAGAGGGAGGCCTCGCATCCCTGGGGAAACTCGATGCGGAATGCGCCGTCTTCGATCCGCACCTGTCCGGATCCCAGCCGCTCCAGCGGGTAGCCCTCGCTGCCGATGCGCACGGTGGCGAGCTTGCCCTCGTCATTCGCGAGGCCGCGGCCTTCGATCACGAGACTGAACCAGCCCTGTTCGTTCGGGTCGCCCCGGATGATCCGGACGGGGGCGCCGCCGCTGCCGCCCATGCCGCCCGCGTCCGCCATGCCGCCCGCGCCCTCGGAGCAACTCGCGATGAGCAGCGAGACCACGATCGGAGAGGCGGCCGCGCGCAACGTCATTCCGTTCACTTTGGTCGCGCCACCGACGGGCCGTCTATCAATACTTTCCGAACAGCATTGTACGGCGCCGGTTGATACAGGAGGTGCTCATCGGCATGCGCCGCGACCGCCGGGTCTAGCGAATGAGACGCTACTTGGCCGCGCCGCCACCTTCGTGAAGCTCGATGGGGTTGCCGTCCGGATCCTCGATCTGAATCTGCTTGCCGCCAGGCCCCTCTTCGACGGTGTTCCTGAAGTGAACCCCCGCCGCCGTTAGCGCCTGAATCTGCGCATTCAAATCGCTGACGTAGAGGACGATGCGATTCCAGCCGCCCGGCTCCTGACGGCGGCCGTCGGGCATCGGGCGCGCACCCGAGCTACCGGGGCCGCCCAGGATCAGGTGCAGCGCACCGCGCGACACCAGCGCGAACGCCGGGCCCGCTTTCATCTCCAGCGTGAAGTCGAGGGTATCTGTGTAAAAGCCGATCGCCCGATCGACGTTCGTGACCTGATACCGGACCGTTGCTGTATCTGTTCCCATCATCGTCCTCCGTTCGTCGGTGCGGACTCTAGACGCCGGACGAATTCTGACACCGCCGACGCCAGGGCACACATCTCGTACGCCCCGTCCGCAAAGCGAGCGTCTCGAGCGGCTAGCCAGTTCCCCACGTGTCCGCGAGTGCGCACCTCTACGACCAAATTCGACAGGAGGACATCGTGAGCGAATCCAGTACTACGCAAGAAGGCCGTGAGCAGGCGGCGGGTAAGGCCGCCGTTCGTCCGTTTGAAGTGCCGACGGTTACGGAATCGGAGCTCGACGATCTGCGGAAGCGCATAAGCGCGACGAGGTGGCCCGAGCGGGAAACCGTCGCGGACGTAACGCAGGGCACGCAGTCTCGCGACGATTCAGAAGCTCGCGCGCTACTGGGCGACGGACTACGACTGGCGCAAGTGCGAGGCGAAGCTGAAGGCTCTGCCGAACTTCATCACGGAGATCGATGGGCTGGACATTCACTTCATTCACGTCCGTTCGAAACACAAGGACGCGTTGCCGCTCATCGTCACGCACGGATGGCCCGGCTCGATCCTCGAGCAGCTGAAGATCATCGAGCCGCTCACGAATCCGACGGCGCACGGCGGCAGCGCGGCCGACGCTTTCGATCTGGTGATCCCGTCGATGCCGGGCTACGGATTTTCAGGCAAGCCGAGCCCGACCAACGACGGCTGGGAACCCGCCAAGATCGCGCGTGCCTGGGTCGTGCTGATGAAGCGCCTGGGATACACGCGATTCGTCGCGCAGGGCGGCGACTGGGGCGCGGCCATCACGGAGGTGATGGGCGCCCAGGCAGCTCCGGAGCTGGCTCGGCATTCACGTCAACATGCCCAGCACGGTGCCGCCTGAAATCTTCCAGGCGCTCGCGGCCGGGCGGGCCGCCGCCGGCCAATCTGTCGGCGGACGAGAAGCGGGCCTACGAGCAGCTGGCCACCTTCAACAGGCACCTCGGCTACGCCATCCTGATGGGGACGCGCCCGCAAACGTTGACCGCGTTGGCGGATTCACCCGTCGGCCTGGCCGCGTTCATGATCGACCACGACGACCGCAGCCTGGAGCTGATCTCACGCGTCTTCGACGGACAGAAGGAAGGCCTCACGCGCGATGACGTGCTCGACAACATCACGCTGTTCTGGCTGACGAACACGGCGATCTCCGCGGCCCGCCTGTACTGGGAGAACAAGTTCACGTTCTTCGTTCCCTTCAACGTCTCCATCCCGGTCGCCGTGAGCGCGTTCCCCGACGAGCTCTACACGGCGCCCAAGAGCTGGGCGGAGAAGGTGTATCCCAAGCTGATCCACTACAACAAGCTGCCCAAGGGCGGGCACTTCGCGGCCTGGGAACAGCCGCAAGTTCCTTACCGAGGAGATCCGCGCCGGCTTCAAGTCACTTCGCAAATAGCGGGCGTTGACTCGTTCCGGCGTCGTTATTCTGAGCCGTCGCACGGACGTGACGTCACTCCCCACCCGTGACACCAACGCGGGTGGGTGGGCGAGCGGCCGCAGCCTGTGCGGTCGCTCTGCTCGGGTGCGGAGCGGCCCCGCTGACGCCGGGCGACGCGGGGACCGGTATCACGCTGTCGCCGGCGCTGCCGTTCTCGATAGCGCCGGCAGCGCCTGCGGGTGACTTGCAGCTCTGCGACTGGGCACACGTGGGGGACCCATCCCCCTGGGCTTTCTCTTCGACGGGAGGACGCTCGTCGGTGACGTCTTCTCCACCGGCCAAGGTGCCCTCGGTACTGGTCCGCGCCTGGCATCCCCGAACGAATGTCCTCGAAACTCCTGTTCGTCTCCTCGGTGATGGCTTCAATGGTCGCCGGGCGAGGTGCCGCCCTTCTTCGTCAGCCGCGACGGAAAGCGAATCTTCGAGGTGCGAAATGCCTGGTCGCCTGATCGATTCGGCGTTCCGGGTCTACGACGTCGAAGCCGGCGGCTTCCTGTCGGACCAACCCCTCCCGATCGGCGTCAGCGCGATTTCGGACGACGGTCGCTTCGTCCTCGATCAGCAGCTTCGGCTCTACACGGCCACGGGTGATCTGGAGCTCGACTTCAGCCAGTTGCTGCCCGTGGACGTCCGCATCCCGGATCATGACCCCACCGCGCTGTCCTTCGACAGTGGCGCCGTCGCGGTGGTCGTGTGGGACGCCACGAACGCGCGCGCGACGGCGACGGTCGTGGTGTATGCGAATGGGCAGGTCGTCAAATTGAGCGACTCGCCCGAGCGCCGGCGTGGTGCGAAATCGGCCTGTGCGGGTTCGCCTGGTCACCCGATGGACGGTATCTGCTGCAATACGCGCGGGACGGCTTGCGGGTATGGGAGCTGGCCACGGCACGATGGTGGCTCGGCTCGACGGCAACGTGTCGCGCGCGAGGTTCTCCGACGATTCCGCTCACTTCCTGACCGTCGACGACCAGGGGACGCTCGTAGAGCACGATCTTTCGCTGGCCACCACGTCGACCTGGTCGATCGACGGGAGGGACGCCGCGTTCGGTCCAGGCGGGCTCGTGTTCGGCCGCGATTCAGCAGGGCTCGTCGCTCAAGGTCGCGGCGGCATCGAAGGTCGATGGACGGAGTTCGGGGGCGTTGGGTGGTTGGGTGCGGTCGCTGTCAGCGAGGATGACTCCTTCATGATCGTGTCAGACGATTCGTTCCAGATCAGGCTCGACCGCGTCGAGCGCGGCAAGGGCGGGGCGGCGTCGACATACCGGTCGAGCCGAAGTCAGTCGGAGTGGAAAGGCGATGTCGCTCTCTCGCCCGACGAGGCGCGCATTGCCGCCGTCTTCCCGGACATGATTGCCGTCCTGGACCCCGTCACGCTGAAGTCGGTCGTCCGCATCGACGCCACTGCCGGTCGGATCGTCTGGTCCCCCGACGGTCGATATCTGGCCGCGACGCCCGACTGGCACTACCGCGACAATGACCGCCCGAGCTACACGCCCGCGCGGGAAGTCGTCGTCTGGGATGCGACGACGGGTGCGGTCGCGGCACGCTTCACGACGCCGGCATACCCGATCGACATCGCCTTCGACCGGCAAGGGGCCAAGCTGGCGGGTTGGGGTTACCCCGCCATGCAACGGGTAGAGGGCGATCCGAATCAACCGTATGCGGTGGACCAGCCCTGCTGAGCGGCGATCCGATCTCCTTCGACATCGACATCGTCGCGGGGCAGCGTCACGGTGAGCGGTCGGCCGCCGTTCCTGGCCGCGACACGAGAGCTGGTCGCCACGCGGAACAGCGTCGTCGCCCTGTCGACCGGCCAGACGGTCTCCCAGCCAGCTTCGGCTCCGGTACGGGAGGGGAGGTTCTCTGGTGACTTCTCTGTCTTGCTGTCTCTGCTCGACAGCGAGATGGCGATGTCGGCGGCCATCCGCCTCGTGAGCGTGGCGGATGGGCACGAGGTCGCGCGCCTCACGGCTTCCTACTTTACGAACAACCAGTCTCCTCCGCTCGCCGTCTCGCGCACCGGCCGCCGCGTCCAGGTCGACAACCAGATCTTCTGCCTCACCGAGCGTCGCTGACGACCGGGGCCGCCGCCGGCGCGCCGACGCGTGTCCTGTAGGTCAGCGGCGGCCGCGGCGACAATTTTGGACACGCCGCCGCCATCGCCGATACTCGTACGTTCATGTCGCCGTCGCCCCCCGCGTCCGCTTCGCAAGGCGCCGCCGCGGGGTGCGGCCCGTTGCCGTGCCTGGTCCTGCGCGTCGAGACGGTGATGGTCAACGAGGGCGACGTGCTGGCGCTGCATGTTCGCGAGGAGCAAGCGGCGGTGGCGGCGCTGCGCTTCGACTACCCGGACGGCGCGGCGCGCGACGTGGAGGCGGAGTGGCGCGCGCGCTACCTGCTGGAGAGCCTGGGCGTGCTGGAGATCGCCTGCCTCGACCAGGTCAGCGTCTGCCCAGGGTCGACGGCCGACTACATCATCCGCGCCGACAGCAACATCCACGCGCTGTGCTCGTTCACCGCGTATGCGGTGCCGCAGCTCCGGGCGCTGGGCTGGCGCGTCGATCTGCCGGCGGACTACCCGTACCAGGTGGTGGCCGCGGATTCGCCGTGGTACGCGCACGTCGCCGACGACGAGCAGCCGGGGTGGTTCAACCTCGAGCTCGGCATCGAGGTCGACGGCCGCCGCGTGAACCTGTTGCCGGCGCTGCTCGATCTCCTGCAGTCGATGCCGGCTTCGGCGTCGCTCGAACGTCTGGCGGTGCCGGGCGGTCGTTCGTTCGCGCTGCCGGTTGGCGGCAACCAGTACGTCACCGTCCCGCCGGAGCGGCTCCGCATCCTGATGAAGGTGCTCGGTGAGCTGTATCAGGGCGAGGCGGGCGCAGCGCGCTTCCCGGCCACGCGCGCCGGCTCGCTGGGCCAGCTCGACGCCGCGTTCGCCGAAGCCGCGGTGTCCGGCGCTCGCCACCGGCTGGTGTGGTCGGGCGCGACCGCGCTCTCCGATCGCGGGCGGGCGCTGGCCGGCGCGCCGGCTGCGGGCCCCGTGCCCGGCGGTCTGCGCGCCACGCTGCGCCCGTATCAGGAGGACGGCCTGCGCTGGCTGCAGCACCTGCGCGCGCACGGCGCGGGCGGCGTGCTGGCCGACGACATGGGGCTGGGCAAGACGCTGCAGACGATCGCCCACCTCGTCGCGGAGAAGGAGGCCGGGCGCCTCGACGCGCCGGCGCTGATCGTGGCGCCGACCAGCGTGGTCGGGAACTGGCGGCGCGAGCTGGGGCGGTTCGCGCCGCACCTGCGCGTGCGGCTGGTGCGCGGCGCTGGCCGGCGCTTTCAGTGGGCGCAGGCCGGCCGCTGCGACGTCGCGCTGACGACCTACCCGTTGCTCGCGCGCGACGAAGCGCTGCTGGCGTCGCGCCGCTTCTCGGCGCTCATCCTCGACGAGGCGCAGGCGATCAAGAACCCGCGCAGCCAGGCCCACCGCGCCGCCGCGCGCATCAACGCCGACCACCGGCTCTGCCTGTCCGGCACGCCGGTCGAGAACCACCTCGGCGAGCTGTGGTCGCTGTTCGACTTCCTCAACCCGGGGCTGCTCGGCGACGCCGACTGGTTCCGCCACCGCTTCCAGGTGCCGATCGAGCGCGACCAGAACCGCGAGCGCCTGCAGGCGCTGCGCGCGCAGGTCGCCCCGTTCATCCTCCGCCGCAACAAGGAGGAGGTCGCGCGCGATCTGCCCGCCAAGACCGAGATCATCCGCGCCCGTCGAGCTCGGCGGCGCGCAGCGCGATCTCTACGAGAGCCTGCGCGTCGCGGGGCACGCCGAGGTGCGCAAGGTGATCGCCAGCAAGGGGATCGGCGGCTCGACGATCACCATCCTCGACGCGCTGATGAAGCTGCGCCAGGTGTGCTGCGACCCGCGCCTCGTGCGCGGCGAAGCGGCGCCGGCGTGCGCGAGTCGGCGAAGTACGACGTGCTCATGGAGCTCGTCGCCCAGCAGCTCGCGCAGGGGCGGCGCGTGCTGGTGTTCTCGCAGTTCGCCAGCATGCTCCGCCTCATCGCCGAGGGGCTCACGGCACGCGACGTTCGCTGGGTGGCGCTGACGGGCGCCACCGCCGACCGGCAGGGCGCGGTCGACACATTCCAGCAGCGCCGCGCCGACGTTTTCCTGATCACCCTCAAGGCCGGCGGCACCGGCCTGAACCTGACGACCGCCGACACCGTCATCCACTACGACCCGTGGTGGAACCCGGCGGCGCAGGCCCAGGCGACCGATCGCGCCCACCGCATCGGCCAGACGCGCCCGGTGTTCGTCTACAACCTGATCGTCGCCGGCAGCGTCGAGGAGCGGATGCTCGGGTTGCAGCGGCGCAAGCGTTTGCTCGCCGACGGCATCCTGGCGGGCGTCCACACTGCGAATGCCCACGCTGCCGGGCTGCCGGTGTCCGCGCGCGAGGTCGAAGGCCTGTTCGCGCCGATAACCGTGTGACGGGCTATCGGCGCGATCAGTAACGCTCGATTACGGCAAAGGCAGGCAGGTCGGCGCGCTTCCACCCGCGCCACCGGCTCCGCCCGCCGCACCAGCGGCACCGCCAGCTGCGCCAGCTGCCCCGCCGGCTGCCCCAGCTGCTCCGCCGGCCGCACCAGCGGCTCCGCCGGCCGCACCAGCGGCTCCGCCGGCCGCACCAGCGGCTCCGCCGGCCGCACCAGCGGCTCCGCCGGCCGCGCCACCGGCACCGCCGGCCGCACCACCAGCGCCTCCGCCTGCTCCGCCGGCCCCGCCGGTCGCCCTCGCGCACGGGCGGCACTGCCGTCGGAGGCAGAACGCCCGCCGGGATCTCGCTCGCGTGAGCGTTGGAGGTGCCGCGGTATTCGGCAACCGCGAGCGCCGCCGGCTTGAACACGTTGTCGAGGAGCCTGACGGTGCTGGTGCCCATCATCGCAGCCGGAACCGGCGCCTTCGCGAACGGCAACGCGTAGATCTGGAAGCTGTAGACGTCGTTGAAGTTGGTGGGCATCGCGGGGTCGAAGTTCGGGCACGGCCCGAAGAAGCCGTAGTTGTTGAAGTTCGACCACTGCAGCGCTCCCGAAACACCCGGGACCGCAAAGCCGCCCGCCACCGCCGCGGGCAGACTGGTGACGGTCGCCGGGATGTCCCACATGACGTAGTGGTAACCGCGGTTGTAGTTGGGGTCGGTCGAAGCCGTCCGAGCCAGGACGGAGAGATCCTTGAAGACAATCGCGTAGCTCATCGTCCCCGTCGGGCCGGCCGTCCACGACAGCGCGGGGGACGTGCCCTGCGGGAACGGCTTTGCCTCACAGGTCGACGCAGCGGGGATCGCCGCGCAGCTCGCGAACCCGGAGCTCATGATCGTGAAGGTCGTGCTCCCGGACGCCATCGACGGGATCTCCGCGCAGGTCGGTGGCGCGCCTGCGGCGCCGCCGGCGCCCGCTGTGCCACCGCTACCCGCCACGCCGCTACCCGCCGCACGCTACCCGCCACGCCGCTGCCCGCCGCGCCACCTGCAGCGCCACCGCTGCCCGCCGCGCCACCGCGCAGTCTCCACCGCGGCCCGCAGCGCCCGATGAACTGCCACCCCTGCCGCCGGCGCCGGTCGGGTTGCCGTTCGAGTCCGAACAAGCGCTCACCAACAGACCACCAACGATCACGATGTTGCCCAGTAACCAAGAAGCCTTCGTCATTGTCTCCCCCAAGAAATCGAATGTGACCTCCGGGAGGAGCGCGTTGCCCCGACAAACGTCATTGCCCAAACGGCTACCCCCCGGTCTAGCGGTGCGACAATAACAAAATTGCTGCGAACGTCTGCTGCTAGTTGTGGGGCCCGCAACGATATTGGTCGCAATCGGAATTACTGGAACGACTCCGTCGTTCCGCGCGGCGCAATGTAAACGTTTGGCGAAGACCAACGACCGAATGGGTCGGGAACGTACGCATAATTTATGAGCCGAAAACGATGTCTCGTGGCTGGCGTCGGTCGAGACGCCTGCAGGGACGCTTGACAGCCCGTCGGCGGTCGATGGCATGGTCGCGAACATGGCCTCCTCCAGACCGTCACGCCGCAGACAGTCACGACCTGATCCGCGTCCAGGGCGCCCGGGAGAACAACCTGAAGGACGTCAGCGTCGACATCCCCAAGCGGCGGCTGACCGTGTTCACCGGCGTGTCGGGATCGGGCAAGTCGTCGCTGGTGTTCGGCACCATCGCGGCGGAGTCGCAGCGGCTGATCAACGAGACCTACAGCGCGTTCCTGCAGGGGCTCATGCCGACGCTGGGCCGGCCCGACGTCGACGTCCTGGAAGGGCTGACGACCGCGATCATCGTCGACCAGGAGCGCATGGGCGCCAACGCCCGCTCGACGGTCGGCACCGTCACCGACGCCAACGCCATGCTGCGCATCCTCTTCAGCCGACTCGGCAAGCCGCACATCGGGCCGCCGACGGCCTACTCGTTCAACGTCCCGACGCGGAAAGCGAGCGGGGCGATGACCGTCGACAAGGGCAAGGGGGAGCGGATCGTTGTGCGCGACCTCGTCTATCACGGCGGCATGTGCCCGCGATGCGAGGGCATGGGATCGGTCAACGACATCGACCTCCGCCAGATCTACGACGACACGAAGTCGCTCGCCGACGGCGCGATCACCGTCCCCGGCTACAAGGCGGAGGGCTGGTCGGTGCGTGCGTTCACAGAGTCCGGCTTCCTCGACGCGAAGAAGCCGATTCGCAAATACACCAAGCAGGAGCTGCACGACTTCCTCCACAAGGAGCCGACCAAGGTGAAGGTCAACGGCATCAACCTCACCTACGAGGGGCTGATCCCGCAGATCCAGAAGTCGTTCCTGTCCAAGGACGTCGATGCGCTGCAGCCGCACATCCGGGCGTTCGTCGAGCGCGCGGTCACCTTCACCACCTGTCCCGACTGCGGCGGCACCCGGCTCAACGAGGCCGCCCGGTCGTCCAAGATCAAGGGCAAGAACATCGCCGACGCGTGCGCGATGCAGATCAACGACCTGGCCGCGTGGCTGCGCGCCGTGAACGAGCCGTCCGTCGCGCCCCTGCTGGCGGGGCTGCGGCACACGCTCGACTCGTTCGTGGAGATCGGGCTCGGCTATCTCAGCCTCGACCGCCCGTCCGGCACGCTGTCGGGCGGTGAGAGCGCAGCGCACCAAGATGATCCGCCACCTCGGGTCGTCGCTCACCGACGTGACCTACGTCTTCGACGAGCCGACGATCGGCATGCACCCCCACGACATCCAGCGGATGAACGACCTGCTGCTGCGGCTGCGCGACAAGGGCAACACCGTGCTCGTCGTCGAGCACAAGCCGGAGATGATCGTGATCGCCGACCACGTCGTCGACCTCGGCCCCGGCGCCGGCACCGCCGGCGGCGAGGTGGTCTTCGAGGGCACCGTCGACGAGCTACAGAAGAGCAGCACGCTCACCGGGCGTCACCTGAACGACCGCGCTGGGCTCAAGCCGTCGGTGCGCAAGCCGTCGGGTGTGATGAAGGTGCGCGGCGCCCGCACGCACAACCTGCAAGAACGTCGACGTCGACATCCCGCTCGGCGTGCTGGTGGTGGTGACCGGCGTGGCTGGCTCGGGCAAGAGCTCGCTGATCCACGGCTCGGTGTCTGGCCGCGACGGCGTGGTGTCGGTCGACCAGACGCCGATCCGTGGCTCGCGGCGGAGCAACCCGGCGACGTACACCGGTCTGCTCGATCCGATCCGCAACGCGTTCGCGAAGGCCAACGGCGTCAAGCCCGCCCTGTTCAGCGCCAACTCCGAGGGCGCCTGTCCGACCTGCAACGGCGCCGGCGTGATCTACACCGACCTCGGGATGATGGCCGGCGTCACCACGGTCTGCGAGGACTGCGAGGGCCGGCGCTTCCAGCCGTCGGTGCTGGACTACCGGCTCGGCCGGCTCAACATCGCCGAGGTGCTCGACCTGTCGGTCGAAGACGCCGTCGGCTTCTTCGGCGCCGGCAAGACGCACACGCCGGCCGCGCACGCGATCCTGCAGCGCATGGCCGACGTGGGGCTCGGCTACCTGCGGCTCGGCCAACCGCTCACCACGCTGTCGGGTGGCGAGCGCCAGCGGCTCAAGCTCGCGACGCACATCGGTGAGGAGGGCGGTGTCTACGTGCTCGACGAGCCGACCACCGGGCTGCACCTGGCCGACCTCCAGCAGCTGCTCGGGCTGCTCGATCGGCTGGTCGACTCCGGCAAGTCGGTCATCGTCATCGAGCACCACCAGGCGGTGATGGCGCACGCCGACTGGATCATCGACCTCGGGCCGGGCGCGGGCCACGACGGCGGGCGCATCGTGTTCGAAGGCACTCCCGCCGACCTGGTGGCGGCGAAGTCGACGCTGACCGGCGAGCACCTGGCGGCGTTCGTCGGCAGCCGTGCCAAGGCTGTCCGATCCCGCTGAGCGAGGCCGCGAGCTCGCCCGGGGTGATAGATCGGTGTCGATGCCCCGATACGTCGCGCTGCTGCGTGGGATCAACGTTGGCGGCAACAACCTGATCAAGATGACCGCGCTCAAGGCCTGCTTCGAGAAGCAGGGCTTCGCCGACGTCGTCACGTACATCCAGAGCGGCAACGTGCTGTTCAGCGCGCGCGCGTCGGGAGCCGCCAAGCTCGCCGTCGGCATCGAGGCGGCGCTCGCCGCGGCGTTCAACTACAAGGCGAGCATCGTGCTGCGGTCGGAGAAGGAGCTGCGGGCGATCATCGCGCGCGCGCCGGCGGGCTTCGGCACGCAGCCGGAAAAGTACCGCTATGACGTCATCTTCCTGAAGGCCCCGCTGACCGCGGCAGCGGCGCTCAAGGACGTGCCGATGAAGCCGGGCGTCGACCAGGCGCACGCGGGCCCCGGGGTCCTCTACTTCTCGCGCCTGAATGCCAAGGCGACGTCGAGCCGGCTCGGCAAGGTCGTCGCGATGCCGATGTACAAGAACATGACCATCCGCAACTGGAACACCTCCACCAAGCTGTTGCAGCTGCTGGACGTCGTGTGAACCACCGACGGTGTCGGGGCCTGCTGCCGGCGCGGGGCCCGGTTGAACGAGGGCCTTCGCTTCGGTTAGGGTCGGGGTGGTGAGATCGGGTGAGCCGTCCGCGGACGTCGAGAGCCTCCGACGGACGTTCGAGACTCTGCGCGATCCTTCGCGGACCCGCGGCGTCGCGTCTGCGGACGGGTGCGGCGGCAACAAGATCCTGCGGTCGCTGGCCAGCGAGGCCGTGGCGTCGATCGGCGCGGTCGCCGGAGGCATCTTCGTGCTCGACGAAGGCGGCGCCAACCTCGAGCTCGTGATTCCGGTGCAATATCCCGAGCCGCTCGCTGATCGGTACCGCCTGATCCCGCTCGCGGCGAACGTGCCCGTCGTGGACACGGTCAAGATGAGCGCGCCGATGTTCCTCGAGTCGCTCGCCGATTACGTCGCCCGCTATCCCGACTTCGCGAGGGCGCACCCCGAGATCGCGCGGAACGCCTTCGTCTCGCTGCCGCTCGCGCTCGACGGGCGTTGCGTGGGGGCCCTCGTGCTCGGGTTCGGCGCCGCGCGGATCTTCACTCCCGGGGAGCGGGCGTCCCTGATCGCGCTCGGCGACCGGTGCGCCGACGAGCTCGAGCGGCTCCATCGCCTCGAGGCGAACAGCGCCTCGCGCCGGCGCGCCGAGCTCGCGTCGCTGCGTCTCGAACGCCTGCACGCCTTCACCGGCACGCTCGCGCAGGCGATCACGCCCGCGCAGGTCGTCGACGGGGTGATCGACATGGGGTTGGCGGCGACGTCGGCACAGTCGACCGCGCTCTGGCTGTCGTCGCCGGACGGCGCCAGCCTCGTGCTGTCGCGCAGGGTCGGATCCGGCGGGCCAGGCTCGGAGGAGATTGATCGTCTGCCGCTCGATGCGCCTCCGCGTGTGGCCGTCGTCGACGCGGTCCGTGACGGCGTCGCCGTGTGGATCGAATCGCGCAGACAGCTCGACGAGCGATATCCGGAGATGCTCGGCCGCCCCCCTGGCGGGACGTCGTTCGCGTGCCTCCCCCTGGTCGCCCGCGGGCGCCGCGTCGGCGCGCTGGTGTACGGCTTCGAAGACACCCATCGATTCCTCGAGGATGAGCGCGCGTTCTTGCAGGTGATCGCGTGGTATTCGGCCCAGGCCCTCGAGCGCGCGAGCCTCTACCAGGAGGCGCGGGACGCCGATCGCCTGAAGGACGAGTTCCTCGCGATGCTGAGCCACGAGCTCCGCAATCCGCTCGCGCCGATGGTGACCGCCCTCGATCTGATGGATCTGACGGGCGACGCGCACTTCGCGGCCGAGCGCGCCATGATCTCCCGCCACGTGCGGCACCTGGTGAAGCTCCTCGACGATCTGCTCGACGTGGCCCGAACGACGCGCGGCAAGATCCAGCTCGTGCCGGAGCGGTGCGAGCTGGCGTCGATCGTCGCCGCCGCCGTCGAGGTTGCGAGCCCGCTCGTCGCGCAGCGGGCGCAGCGGCTCGCCGTCTCCGTGCCCGAGCGCGGTCTCGAGGTGATCGCCGATCAGGCGCGGTTGACGCAGGCGATCGCGAACCTCGTGACCAACGCGGCGAAGTACACGGCGCCCGGCGGCGCGATCACCGTGACCGCGACCGCGGATGACAGCGACGTGACGATGCGCGTGCAGGACTCGGGCATCGGCATCGCCCCGGAGCTGCTGCCGCGCATCTTCGATCTCTTCGTGCAAGGTGCGAGCGCCCTCGATCGGGCGCAGGGCGGCCTCGGGATCGGGCTGTCGGTCGCGAAGAGCGTCGTGACCTTGCACGGCGGCACGCTGTCGGCGCACAGCGCGGGCCTCGGCCAGGGGAGCGAGTTCGTCGTCCGCCTGCCGCGCGCAAGGGCCGACGTCGCCGCCCCTGTCGCGGCCTCGCCGGGCGGCGCGCGCAGTCCGGCCGACCGTCGTTGCCGCGTGCTCGCCGTCGACGACAACCACGACGCGGCCGAGATGCTGGGCCACGCGCTGTCGGTGCTCGGGTGCTCCGCCGTCGTCGTTCACGACGGCGACGCGGCCCTCGCCTCGGCCGCGGCATTCAAACCACAGGTCGTCCTTCTCGACGTCGGACTGCCCGGCATCGACGGTTACGAGGTGGCGCGCCGCCTGCGGCAGACCTCCCGCGATCCCTCCCTCAGGATCATCGCTGTCACGGGGTACGGGCAGCCCTCCGATCGTGCAACGATCACGCGCCGCCGGCTTCGACGACCACATCGTCAAACCGATGAGCCTCGACGTCCTGCGGCGCCTCCTCGATGACCACCCCGCCGTCGACGGGGAATGAAGACGCGAGGCATCTACGCGGTTGGGGTGGGGATTCGACCTCGCCATCGCAACCCGCTGACCTGAAGATCCCGCGGCTCACGGCCGTGGCTCGCCGCGGTATCCCACTCGACGGTACAGATGCCGCGCATCGAGCGTGTTGTTTCCCTCCGGTGGCGACGATTGTTCCGATATTGTGACACTACGAATGATCCGCGACCGGCGCTCCGGCCCGATCCTCATCATCCCCGCGCTGCTGGCCGTTGCGATTGGCTGTGGCCGCCCTGCGTATGATGGTTCCACAAGGACCGGCGGGAACGGTGGCGGCGCCGCGGGCAGCGGCGGCTGGGGCGGTGACGGCGCGACCGGCGACGGTGGCACGAGCGGTGCCGCGGGAGCGACCGGCATCGCGGGAACGACGGGCGGCGGCGGCATGGCAGGCGCGACCGGCACAGGCGCCGGCGGCGTCGCGGGAACCACCGGGGTAGCGGGCGCCGGCGGCATCGCGGGCACGACCGGCATGGCGGGCGCCAGCGGCGTCGCGGGGACCACCGGCGTCGCGGGGACCACCGGCGTCGGAAGCGTCTCCGGGACGGCCGGAAGCGCGGGAACCGCCGGCCGTGGCGGAAGCGGGGTCGCGGGAACCAGCGGGGTCGCGGGAACGACCGGCGTCGCGGGCACGACGGGCGTCGCGGGAACCACCGGCGTTGCGGGAACGACCGGCGCCGGCGGTGTGTCCGGCGCTGGTGGGCGCGGGGGCGCAGCCGGTTCGATCGGTGGTGGCGCCGCCGCGGGCACCGGCGGGACGCCACCGACCTCGACGCCCAGCAACTACCGGCTGACCTGCGATGGCTCGATGGCCGTCATGGTCGACGCGACCCACTTTCTCGACGGCAACGACGAGCAGCAGGGGATGCGCGTTTACACGCGCGGCGTGGCGGGTACGCCGCTGTCCGCGTTCGACGTCAGCATCGGGATCGGCCTCGCGACCGGCGACGAGGGCGACCTCGAGGACGCCGCCCGCATCGGCGATCGTGTCTTCGTGATCAGCTCGCACAGCCGGAACAAGAACGGCAAGCTGGAGCGCACGCGCTACCGCTTCTTCGCGATGGACGTCGCCGGCGCGATCCCGAACATCGCGCTGAGCATTCCCGGCTACACCGGCCAGCTGCTCGATCAGATGCTGGTGGCCGACAACTGGGCGACGCCCGACAGCGCGGTGATCGCCACGCTGACGACGGCCTCCACTCTGAGCCGCGCGACCGACCCCGCGCTCGCCCCCATGGCGGGTGGCACCAACATCGAGGGGCTCGCCTGGGCGCCGACCGCGGCGCACCCGAGCCAGCTGCTGATCGGTCTCCGCAACCCGCCCCACGGCGGCAAGGCGATCGTCGTGTCGCTGCTGAACGCCGACGCCGTTGTCACGGGCGCCACCGCCCAGTTCGGCGAGGCGATGCTGCTCGATCTCGGCGGCCTGGGCATTCGAGGCATGACCTGGTCGGCCACGCACGCCGCCGTCCTGCTCATCGCCGGCCCGCAGACCGACGTCGCGGGCCCGTTTCGCCTCTACAAGTGGTCGGGTGCGGCCGGCGACGCGCCGATCGCCGTCGGCTGACATCACCGGCGTTCCTGCCGGATCGGCCCCCGAGTCGATCATCGCGTACCCGGGCTCGCGCGACGTGCAGCTCCTGTTCGACCAGGGCGACCACGCCGTCGGCGCCGGCGTCTGCAAGGACGCGAGCGAATCCGAGCAGGCGTTCGGCGACACGATCATCCGCGTGCCGTAGCGTTCGCCGGTGCGGGTCATCGCGCTGCCCGCGGATCGTCGTTCACAAGAACGGGACAGACAAAGGCTCGCAGCGCCTACGCACCGTCGGCCGGGCAGCCCGCGCGGCAGCGAGCGTCGGCCTCTTCCGGCGTCTCGGGGCAGAGCTCGGACGGTGCCTCCGCCGTGTTGCAGGTCGCGGCATAAACCAGGTTCAGCGAGTCGCACTGCGCGGTGCAGGTCGGAGGCGTCACCAGCCCGGGCGCGCAGCGGATGTCGTAACAGGTGTCGGCGCGCCCCGCCGACGTGGCCTGACACGCGGCCAGGCTCGCTTCCCTGCCGCTGCTGACGCAGCTGTAGACGTTTGTCGCCTCGAGCTGCTCACAGTAGTGACGGCACCAGGCGGCGTAGGCCGGCGAAATGGAAACGGCGGGGGGCGGGTCTTTTACGACGGGCGGTTGCTCGGCCGTCGTCGGCCACGCGTCGGTCGGGTCGGTCGGGTCCAGGGGCCTCTCGCAGCCAGCCGCGGCGGCAGCGAGTAGCAGCAACATGCCCAGCGACACCGTTCTCGTTCGACCACTGGTCGTCATGCCGTGGATTCTAAGCAAAGGCGGTTCCAGGTTGGACCCCCGATTGCCATGAGTGAGCGCATGCGCCGAGAGTTCGCCATCCCGTTGCTGTGGCTCGCCGCGGCTGTCCTGGTTCCGATCTCCTCCTCCGCCGTCGCGCAGACGTCGCCCGCGGTAGCGCCCACGCCCCTGCGGGCTGAACGCCGCGTGCTGCTGGGCGTCGGGCTCGTGTACCCGATGACGCTCGACCACGACGTCACGGGTCCGCTCCCGTCGCTGCGCCTGGGTGTCAACATTTCACCGCGACTGGTGTTGGAGCTGACAGGAAGCTCCATCCCTTACGAGGTGAGCGGGCGAGTGACGCTCATCGACGTCGGGCTGCGCTGGCACCTCACGGACGGATCGCTCAGCCCCTACGTCATGGCGCACGCCGGCGAATGGTTCGACGATCTGGACGAAGGGGGCGAGCGAAGCTACCCGTACGCGGCGCTCGGTGGCGGCGTCGAATACGCGTGTCGTTGCGGGTTCGCCGCCTGGGTCGAGGCGGCGCCGGCGCTCATCTCGTACACGGCCGGCGGCCCGCACTCGACGGTGGGTGGGGTCTACATGGGCCTGGGTCTCGGCTACCGCATTCGTACCGCCCAGACGGAGCGCCGGATGCGCTCAAGCCTGAGCTCGAGGTCGCGCTCCGCGAGGCGCTCGCGCTCTTCGCGAGCGCGCGGGGCGCCCCGTGAACGAGGACGTTGATTGCTCGAAATTCCGTCTGATTACTGAGCTCTCACGCGGCGTTGCTATCACTTCCCACACGAATCCAGTGATTCAATTCCGATAGCGACGCGGCACCGCCGCGCCAGTGGGAGTGACAGATGAAAATGTTCGAAGGATCACTCTCATTGATTGGGACCGGAACGCGTAGCAAATACCTGCGGCGCCGGGCGGGATCTCGGCCAACTCAGTCGCATGAAGTCGTGACCAAACTGGTGTGGGTTGCTGCGCTTCTCCTGAGCGCCGCCGCTTGTTCTCGCGACGCCAAGGCTCCGGTGACGTCCGACGGAGGGAGAGGGGGCGGTGGGACCGCAGGCGATGCCGCGGGGGCCGGGGGCGGTAAAGCGGGCGGTACGGGGATCGGCGGGGGAGGGGGCGGCGCCAGCGCCGGAAGTGGGGGATCGGGTGGATCCTGGGTCGGGGCGGGAGGCGCCGGGAGAGGTGGTGGCGCGGGCGGCGTTAGCGGTGGGGGCGGCAGAGGTGACGGCGGTGGCGGCGTCGGCGGAGCGGCTGGCGGCGTGGGCGGAGCGGGTGGCGGCGGCGCTGGCTCCGCCTACGTCGTGGGCAGCCTGGTCTACGACGCCGCCGGTCTCCCCAACCGGTTCGTCAGCGTGATCGAGTCGTTGGCCCCTCAGACCATCAATATGGCGAAGGCGATCGAATTCCATGGGTTGGCCGACGTGTGGGTCAACGCCGGCTCGGTGTTCGTCTCCGACAGGGACGCGCTCACCATCACGAAGTTCGCCGTCGAGAACGGCCGTCTCGTGCAGCAGGGGAGCATCAGCTTCGCGGCCCACGGCCTCCCCGACGTCGGCTTCTGGCGGAACAGTTTCGTCAGCCCGACCAAGGCCTATCTCCTGAACGACGCCGCGACTTTCATCGTGTGGAACCCCGCGACCATGCTGATTACCGGTAGCTTTGCGCTACCCGAGCCTCCGGCGCGCACCGGCTTCAGGTTAGCCGCCAGCGCCAGCGACCGCGCCGCCTTGCTGCGCGACGGGAAGCTGTATCAGCCGTTCTACTGGACCTACGACCCGCACTACAAGTACACGGTCGACTCCCGCATAGTCGTCGTCGACACGGCGACGGACACCGTCAGCGGCGTGCTCGATGTACCCTGCCCGGGCATCGACGCCGCGACCGCCGACCCGGCCGGGAATCTCTACTTCAGCAGCGGGGTGGGCGCGGCCGTCGGCGCGCTGCTGCTGCAGCAACCGCCCACCTGCGTGGTGAAGGTGGCGGCCGGCACGGGCGCGGTGTCGGTGCCTTTCAAGTTCGCCGACGTGGCGGGCGGGCGGCAAGGCGCTGCCATGCGCGTGATCGGCGGTGGCAAGGCGCTGTTCTCCGTGCTGCACGGCGAGCACATCACGCAGACGCCTGTCCCCGACCCGGACGACGCGGTCGCCGGTTCCCACTGGCGCTTGTGGTCCTACGATCTCACGGCAGGGACAGCCTCCATCGTCGACGCTCTCCTTTGGTCCGAGGGAGGCGCGCACTCTTCGTTCGACATCGACGGCAAGACCTATCTGCTGATCGCCGCCGGTGACCGAGCGACTACGACCGTCTACGACGCTGGCACCGGCCAAAGCCCGCAGCCATTGTTCGACACGTGGGGATGGTCAAATCGTCTGTTCAAGGTGAGGTGACACAGACCGGCGCACGCCTCTTCGGTTCGCGCTGGCGTCGCGGGTGATGTCGGGTACATAACCGACAGGTGCGCCCGGCCCTTCACCGGTGCTTTCACCATCTGCCTGCGGTCGTCGCGGCGCTGGCGCTGACCGCGTCGGCGGCGCGGGCGGACGACGGACGGCGCCCCATCGACGAGGACTGGCCCGTGCAGTCGGCGGGATCGCTCGCGGTCGACGCCGGCCTGGTGCTCGCGTTGCCGGCGACCTGGCAGACCGGGCTGTCGAGCGGCATCGGCGCCGGGGTGACCCGGGGCCGGCGCTTCGCCTGGGGCGTGCGCGGGTCCTGGTCGTCCGCCACCGAATCGTCGCTGGTGTGGACGGTGTCGCAGGACGACTTCCGCCTGCGCGGCGTCGCCGCTCTCCAGCAGCCGGCCGGCCGCGGCGTCTTCGCGCTGCGCCTCGGGCTGGGCCCGACCTTCGTCTACGAGCACCGAACGCGCAACCAGGGCGCGCGCGCCGGCCTGACCGGAACCGATCTCGAGTCGTCGGCGCTCGCGGTCTTTCCCGGCGTCGATCTCGAGGGCGTCGTCACGCTGCACCTCCTCGGGCGCTGGTCGCTCACGCTCAGCGGCGGACCAACCGCGATCGTCGCGGACGGGGCGCTGCGTGGCGGGTGGACGGCGCAGCTCGGCGCGGGGTGGCAGCCGTGAGGCGAGGCGGCGTCTTCTGTCTCGCGCCGCTGCTGGTCGCGGCGTGCGGGCAGCTCCAGGGATTTGGCGGTGATGCGCCGCCGCTGGTCTCGTTCGACGTCGTGTTTCAGGGCGATGTCGCGCCGCTGCGCCCGGCCGGCGTCACCGACGAGCACGCGTTGCGCGTCGCGCTCGTCTGGGGCGCGCAGTGGCTGACCGAGCCCTTCTGCGTGCTGCCCGCCGAATCGCCGGAGGCGGCCGCGGTGATCGACGCCGGCTGCCGCGATCCGTTCGGCTTCGTTCCCGCCGTCGTATCGGTCAGCGTTCCGATCGCCGTCGACGTGCCGGCGACGCTGACGCTGTCGCAGCTGCCGGCGGCGGACGTCATGGTCGGGGACGTCACGGCGCGCGTCGCGTACGCGAGCCTGGTGGTGTTCGACGATCGCAACGGCTCGGGCACGCTGGAGCTGACGCCGCGGACGATCCGGTCGTTCACGGACGGGCGAGGCGGCCCACCCGGGCCCTTCGACCCCGAGCCGCCCGACATCATCTATGGCGCCAGCTTCGTCACGATGACCGCGCCCGATCGGCGCGTCGCCTTCCGCGAAGGCGCGTTCGATGCGCGCGAGCGCGTTCTATCCGCGCGCGGGCTGCGATCCGCCGCTCCCCGGCTTCTCCGTGCTGGCCGCCGGCGGTTTCACCGCGGAGGCCGCGCTGGCGGCGCTGCTCGGCGGCGAGCTTCCGCCGGAGGATCCGGCGACGTGCGCCGTGTCCGCGCCCGCCGAGACGACGATCGTGATCGCCGCACGCGCGCCGGCGGACGTGCAGGCGGTCGGGTGCGAGGAGCCCAGGGACGACAGCAGCGTCCGCTACCGCGCGCCGCCGCCCAACGCGCTCGACTTTGCGGGCCGCGTCTGGGCGTGCGCCCACCTGCCGACATTCGATACGGGAGGCACCGGGGGCGGCGGCCCGGCCTCGGATCTCATCCAGCTCGTCGTCTCGGGGCGCGCCTCCGACCGCTGCAAGTTCCTGACGCACTACACGCTGCGCGGGTGCTTCGAGGACGTCAACTGCGCGGACCCCGAATGGGACTTCACGGCCAACCCGCCCGGCTGGTGGCCATGCGGGCCGTGAGGCGCCGCGAGCGGACGAAGCAGACGCGAAGAACGACGGCCGCGGTGCTGTTGCTCGCGCTCGCGGCGCCGGCGCCGGCCGTTGCCCAGCACGAAAGGCCGCCCGCACCTGAGCCCGCGCGGCGCCCGCGATTCCGCCCGCGCCACCGCCGCCCGTCGACCCGGTCGCGTCCCCCGCCAAGGACGACAAGGACGACGAGGGGCCGCCACGCTTGTCGCTGCCGACGCAGAGCGATCGGGACGCCTGGCTGCGCGGCGGTTTCCGACTGAGCCTGGGCCTCACGTACGGCCAGCTCATCGGGCTGGAAGGCGCGCCCAGCGGCCGGCTGATCGGCCCGACGGTGCGCGTCGGCCTGCGCCTCGACGCCGACTGGTCCCTGTTCGCGTCGTTTCAGTACGCCGGCGCGTCCGCTCCCGGAGGTCTTTCGGGGCTGCGATTCGCGGGCACGGTCGATCCCACCTGGCACGCCACGCGGCACCTCTCGCTCGCGCTCGGGCTCGGCTTCGGCGGCATCGTCGAGGGGTTCACGGGCAGACCCGACGTCGACCCGCTGTCCGGAACGCTCGAGACCTCGTACACGTTCCCGAGGCCTTCGCCCCCGCTGCCGAGCTGCATCGGCGTGGGCGTGGCGGGTCTGGCGCGCGCCGAGTGGACGTTCGTGCTCGGACCGCGCACGGCGACCGGCCTGGGCCTCGAGGTGATGGGGCAATGGACGGGCTGCGTGGACGACACCGGGCGGGTCGAACCCGACAGCGGGCAAGCGATCGTCCGGCGCCAGTGGTGGCCGCACACCGGCGCCGTCGGCACGTGGGGCTTCACGTGGCGCTGAAACGCGGCGCGCCGGCGTGCACGGCGTCCGCGGCGCTGGCGCTCGCGATCGTGGCGCTGCTGTCCGCGGCGCGCGCGCGCGCCGCGGACGCGCCGGAGCCGGCGTCTCCTGCGACCGACGCAGGAGCTCCCGACGCGCGCCCCGCCGTCGACGCCTCGGACGCGGGGACGCGTCACCCACCGACGCCGCCGACGCCGGCGCCGCGACGGCCGACGCGCGCGCGGTCTTCGACCCGCCGCGCGCGCTCACCGACACGCAGGCCCTCTACCCGGCCGACGCCCCGCCGATCAACGAGCCGGTCTCGGTGACGGTCAAGCTGCTGGATCGACACGACGGGCGCGGTGACGAAGGTCGATCTGGTGACGCCGCCCGCGCCTCCGTTCGACGAGGCGGTGATGACGGCGGCGCGCGGCTTCCGCTTCGAGCCGGGCCGCTACGGCGGCAAGCCGGTCCCGGTCGAGATCACGTTCACGCAGAAGTTCCTGCCCCGCGCGCGCCCGCCGACGCCCGGCGCGCCCAACGCGCCCGAAACGCCGGCAGGCCCGCCGCTCACGGCGGTGCTGCGCGGGCGCCTCGTCGAGCTCGGCACGCGCCGACCGCTCGCGGCCGCGGCCGTCGTCGCCGTCGTGGGCGACCAGCCCTACCGGACCGAGTCCGACGCCCGCGGGCACTTTCGCCTGCCGCTGCCGCCCGGCGCCGCGCGCGTGTCGATCTTCGGACCGGAGCACCACGCCTTCGTCCAGCAAGAGACGATCGCGGCCGGACAAGAGCTGGCGGTCACCTACTTGATCGAGCGCGAACGCTACAACCTGAACGAGACCGTCGTCGTCGCGGAGCGGCGGCGCGACGAGGTCTCGCGCATCACGCTGCGCGGCGACGAGATCCAGAAGATCCCGGGCACGTTCGGCGATCCGTTCCGGGTGATCCAGACGCTGCCCGGCGTGGCGTCGGTCGTGTCGCTGCTGCCGTTCCCGATCGTGCGCGGCGCGAGCCCGAGCTCGACGGGCTTCCTGCTCGACGGCACGCGCATCCCGCTGCTGTTTCACCTGCTGGCCGGGCCCAGCGTCGTCCACCCGGTGTTCATCGACGAGATCCAGTTCTTCCCCGGCGGCGCGCCCGCGCCGTACGGCGGCTACGTGGGCGGCATCGTCGACGGCCGCACGCGGCGCGCGCGCCCGGACGAGCGCCTCCTCGACTTCGACGTCAACCTGCTGCAGGCCGGCGCGTTCGTCCGCGCGCCGGTTGCGCCGCTCGGCGCGACGGTGACGGCGGCCGGGCGCTACGGATACCCGGGGTACCTGCTCGGCCTCGCCACCAACGAGGTGTCGCTGTCGTACTGGGACTACCAGCTGCGCATCGACGGCGGTCGGCCCGCCAGCAACTGGACGGTCTTCGTCTTCGGCGCGCGCGACCAGCTCGACACGCCGGCGCCCACGGCGATGCCCAACGATCCCAACCCGCCGCTCGCAGCCGTCGCTGATCCTCGGCTTTCATCGCCTGGACCTGCGCCTCAACCTGACGCAGGGACGACTCGTCGAGACGTTCCGCGCCGTGCTCGGCTACGACCGCACGCTGAGCAACGGCACCGACTTCTGGGTGTGGACCGCCGAGCCACAGATCGCCGCGACGTGGACCCAGAGCAACAGGCTGCGGATCGTCGGCGGCGTGCTCGGCACGTTCCGCAGCCTCCGGCAGGGGGCGCTGGCGCTGCCGACCGACAACCCGTTCGCCGCGATCACGTCGTCGCTCGGGACCATCTACGTCGGATCGTCGTACCTGGAAACGATCTGGCGGCCGACGCCCGACGTGCTGATCCGGCCGGGCGTGCGCGCCGACGTCTACGCGGACGCGACGGCCACCAAGCCCGCCGTCGATCCGCGCCTCACCGCTGCGCTACCGCCTGTTCGAGCGGAACCTGCCCGACAGCGAGGCCACCGGAGACGCGCGCGCGGTCTGGCTGAAGGCGAGCGCCGGCATCTACCACCAGCCGCCGCGGTTCGTTCTCCCGCTGCCCGGCCTCGACGTGATGCCGCTCAAGTACGGCCTCCTGCGCTCGTACCAGACCAGCGCCGGCGCCGAGATCCCGCTGCGCGAGAAGACCTCGCTCTCGGTCGAGGGCTTCTTCAACTACATGGACCCGACGATCTTCGATCTGTCGTTCAACCAGGCGTCGGTGGTGACCGATCCCAACCGCACGATCCTGCCGACGAACATCGTCATGCCCGATGATCAAGGTCAGGAGTTCATCGATCGCCTCACCGCGCCGCAGATCGGCCGCGCGTACGGTCTCGAGGTGCTCCTGCGCCGGCAGTCGAAGACCGGCCTCTTCGGCTGGATCTCGTACACGCTCTCGCGCTCCGAGCGGTACCGCGACGGCGACTGGGTGCCCTACGACTTCGATCGCCCGCATCTCCTCAACGTGGTCGCGGGCCTGCCGCTGCGCCGCAACTGGGATCTCGGTCTGCGCCTGCAGTACCAGAGCGGCCGTCCCACCACGACGACCGCCGGCTACAACGCCGCGTACGGCGCGGGCTATTTTCGTTTCGACTTTCGCGTCGACAAGCGCGTCGTCTGGCGCAACTGGCTGCTCGACTTCTACGTCGACGTCACCAACGCCGCGCTCCTCCCCGAGGAGGTCCAGCCGGGCGCGGTCCTGCGCTACGTCCTGCCCACCGCCGGCGTGCGCGGCCGGTTCTGACCGCCTGGTGCGTTGGCGCGCCTCACCCTACAATCGACGCATGCACATGATGGCCATCGCGGCGTCGGCCGCCGTCATGCTCGTCGCAGCGGCGCCCGCGCGCGCCGCCAGCGACGCCGCGCAGATCAAGGCGACGTTCAAGGCGTACAAGCGGTCGCTGCTGAACAAGGACGGCGCCGCGTGCGCAGCCGTCGTCGACTCAGGGACGCTCGACTACTACCAGCGCATGCGGGACCTGGCAGTGAGCGGCGGCGCGGCGGAGGTCAAGAAGCTGCCGCTGCTCGACAAGCTCATGGTCACCCGGATGCGGCTGCAGATCCCGGTCGCCGAGCTCAAGGACATGGACGGGCGCGGCGCGCTGGCTCACGGCGTCGCACAGGGCTGGATCGGCAAAGACGGCGCCGCCGTGGCCGAGCTCGGCGCGATCGACGTCGATGGCGATCAGGCGTCGGCGGCGTTCGTGATCAAAGGGAAGAAGACGCCGATCAAGATCTCGCTCCGCCGCGAGAAAGGCGCCTGGCGCGTCGATCTCCGATCGCTGTTCAAGATGGCTGAAGGCGCGTTCTCGATGATGCAAAGAGACTCCGGGAAGAACGCAGACGACTTCATCGTCGAGTTGCTCGAGCAGGTCTCCGGCGGCCCGGTCCCGCCGACGATCTGGGACCCGCCGCGCTAGCAGGTTCCCGGCGGCCTCGATTTCCCGCACGCTTCGGCGAGCCGACATCTGGGCTCCGTAGCGTGAATCGTGAAAAGTTAAACAAGAAGGCGGTTGCCGCGGCAGTAGTGCACTGGCGGCCGTCATGTCGCCCGCGAGAGGACTGCCGCGCTGTCTCACCTGCAGTGAGCGCCCTTGCGTCAAATGAATCCGAGGAAGCTTTTCATGCGTATGGTCGAGCGGCCGCAAAGGATTTGGGCGTCTATCGGACGATGCGTGGTCGTCATTGCCCTCGGGTGTTTCGCTGTGTCTCCGGTTGCCGGTTGCGGCGGCGGAAGTGGTAACGCAACCGGCGCGGGCGGGAGTCAGGCGGGATCGGGCGGAAATGTTGGCGGACGGTCCGGCTCGGGCGGCACAACGAACACGGGCGGTGCCGGCGGCGGCGGTGTCTTCGGCGGCGCCGGATCGTCCGGGGCCGGTGGCGCAACGGCGACGGGTGGCTCGTCAGGCGCTGGTGGAACGTCGGCGAGTGGCGGCGCGGGCCCTGGCGGCGCGGGAGCTGGCGGAACGGCCGGCTCGGGTGGTCGCGCTGGTAGCGGGGGGGCCGCGCGCGGAGGCTCGGGTGGAGCATCAGGGAACGGCGGACAGGGGGGCTCTGCTGGATCGCCGGGCGTCAGCGGTGTTCGCCTCATGCAGAACTTCAACCAGTCGTGGAAGTTCAGACGCGCCGACGTGTCAGGGGCTGAAGCGACCGCCTTCGACGACTCGTCTTGGGAGAGCGTGGGCCTGCCGCATTCGTTCAGCCTGCCCTACTTCATGGCGTCGAGTTTCTACGTCGGCTACGGCTGGTACAGGAAACACTTCTCCGTCCCGTCGTCTTGGACGGGCAAGAACGTGTCTCTCGAGTTCCAGGCGGCGTTCCAACAGGCTGAGATCTACGTCAACGGCACGAAGGTCGGCGAGCACATCGGCGGCTACAACGGGTTTTCGATCGATATAACCTCCGCCATCAGGACTGGCGACAACGTCGTCGCCGTTCGACTGAACAACAGGTGGAACGCGAGGATCCCGCCGATCACGGGCGATCATACCTTCCAGGGTGGGCTGTATCGAAACGTGTTTGTCGTCGTCACCGATCCGCTGCACGTCACCTGGTACGGCACCTGGGTCACGACGCCGACGCTGGCAACGAACACCGGTTCATCCAGCACGGTGGCGATCAAAACCGAGGTGCGGAACAAGCGCTCGGCCGCCGTCAACGCCACGTTGAAGACGGACATCGTGGACAAAGACGGCAGGGTCGTCGCCACGATCTCCTCCCAGCAACAGATCGCGGTTGGACAGACGGTGACGTTTGACCAAACGACGCCCGCCATCAGCAATCCCTCACTATGGCACCCCGACCATCCAACGATGTACCGGGCGCTGTCCTACCTCTCGGACGGTACGGGAACCATCGACGAGTTCACGACGCCGTTCGGGTTTCGCTGGTTCAGCTGGTCGGCGTCGCAGGGTTTCTCCCTGAACGGCTCGCACTACTGGATTCAAGGCGCGAATCTTCATCAGGACCACGCGGGCTGGGGCGCCGGCGTGACCGACGCCGCTCTCTACCGCGACGTCAAGATGGTCAAGGACGCAGGGATGAACTTCATCCGTGGTTCGCACTATCCCAAGGCCCCCGCCTTTGTCGATGCCTGCGACCAGCTCGGCCTCCTGTTCATGTCGGAGAACAACTTTTGGGGTGGCTTCGGCGGTTCGGGCGGATGGACCTACGACGGCGCCTACCCGAACACGTCCGCCGATTTCGCCGCGTTCGATGCCAACGTCCTGGCGAGCCTGACGGATATGATCCGCATCAATCGCAATCACCCGAGCATCGTGGTGTGGAGCATGGGCAACGAGAACTTCTTCAACGGCGGCCCCGCCGACCGGGTCATCGCGCTGCTCCGGAGCTCGGTGGCCCTCACCCACCAGCTGGATCCCCCACCCACCGGGCGGCCCGCGGCCATCGGTGGCGCGCAGGCGCGTCTTGGCAACACCGAACCCGGTACGCTTGGCGACATAGCTGCCTACAACGGCGACGGCGTCGGCTACGACAACCCGGGCATACCCAACATGGTTTCCGAATACGGGGCCGACGTCAGCACGATTCGGCCAGGCAACTACGATCCCGGCTGGAACAACCTGACGGTAATGAACGGCGTGGCCGCCAGACCCGCTTGGCGCAGCGGAGTAGTCAGGTGGTGCATGTTCGATTACGGCAGCCACATGGGCAACCAATACACAAATTCCGGCATCGTCGACTACTTCCGCATCCCCAAGCGATCGTACTACTGGTATCGGAATAGCTACGCGAACGTGCCACCGCCGGCGTGGCCGACCGCGGGCACGCCGGCGGGATTGAAGCTCACGTCGAGCACGGCGACGCTTTCGGCGGTAGACGGCACGCAGGACGCCTGGCTCTTGGTCACCGTCGTGGACTCGACGGGCAAAGCGATCAGCAACAACGTTCCAGTGACGCTCACGCTCAAGTCGGGGCCCGGGGAGTTTCCCACCGGACCGAGCATCACGTTCACTCCACCGGGCAGTGGTTCGGCATCCGACATCAGCATCCGCGACGGCCAGGCGGCGATCGAATTCCGTACCTATTACTCCGGCACGTCGATCATCGAGGCCACTTCGCCTGGGCTGGTCAGCTCCAGCGTCACCATCACGTCCCAGGGCAGCCCGGCGTGGGTCGAGGGGACTACGCCCAAGGTGGCGCCGCGCCCCTACCAACCCTGAGGGCGTTTCTGCGCGGCGCGCGCGCGAAGACGGTCAACATGTGGAAGTTGCCGTCACTGGATGTTGCGGCGCCGTGCAAACGGGGCCTTGGAGCGACGTTCCGAGATGGGCGCCGCCCGGCCGCGCTCGGCGTGGTCCGCAAAACGGGCGGCGCTTACTGCATCTTCGTGGCGGCAAACGTGTAGCGATCGCCCGACGCCATCGTGGCCGTGACGCGGCGGATTCCGCCGCCGTCGAAGTCCAGGTCCAGCGAAGTGGGCAGGGCGGGGGCGGTCGCAGGCACCGGCCCGACGTGCTGGGGGCTGCCCGCGGCAACCCGCGACATTTCGCTGTTCCAGAAGCTGCCGAGGTCGCCCCCGAGGCCGTCCCGCGAATACTTGAAGGCGTAACTTCTCCCGGGAACGAAATGGGGACCTGTACTCTCTTCGGCGATCAATGTCAGCTCGTATGCCCCGACGAGGGGGGCGCTGTCTCGGATGAGATCGGCCTTGGAGCGTTTGATCCACTCGGCGTCGTCGGCGACTCGGAGCCACGCCGTCGAAAGGGAGAAATCGGGGGCGCCGTTGGTGAACTCGCCGGCCATTCGACGGGCATCGTCGGAAACGGTGACCCGAGCCGAGTACCGCACCTGCGGGAGAATCTCCAAGGTGAACGCGAACGAAGCCGACCGGCCACTCACTTCGCCGGAAATGCTCCCGCAATAGCCGAAATCGCCGGTGAAGGCGTCGAAGGCGGGCACTCCGGGTGCGCCGGCGGCGCACCCCCGTCCGGTCAGCCTTCCGTCAGCGTCCTGCATCAGCTGGACCCCGACGGGGTCCTCGAACTCGAACATTCCCCAACGACCGGAGATGTCGATGGGTGTGACGATGGAACCACCACCGGCGCCTGCGATCCCAGTGGCGCCGCCCGTCCCGGAGGCTTCACCACCACTCCCCGCTGGCGCTCCTCCGGTTGCCGACGGCCCACCGCCTGAGCCCGCTGCGCCGCCCGTTGCGCTCGGCGTCCCGATCAATCCAGGCCGCGTCTGCCCACACGACGAGAGAACGAGAATCAACAGTCCAATTGCGAGACTGCCATGCCGAGTTGGCGCCGACATGATCGGAGATCATGCTCTGCGGGCGTGGTGGGCACAAGGGCGTTGGCACTCTATCAAAAACTACTCCAGTGATTTCTAGGCACCGCCTCGCCCTGTTCGCCCTCGTCAATCGCTGCTTCCCGCGGCACCGCCGTCTGCCTGGCACGCGACCTGCCGGGCAGTATCGAACACTTCAGCCGGCACGCGGCGTAGCGACAGCGCGATAAGAAGAACAAGCGGCCGAGCCGGGCGGTCCTGAACAACGCCCAGACCCGGCGGGGGGGGGTGGCGGGGCGCACGGCCCGGCGCACTTCATTGGCAAACGAAAATGACCTGGGTGCCGACCTGCGACACGCAGGACTTGCCCGCGGGACAGTTCGCCGTCGGGTTGACTGGATCGCACAGGTTCGGCAACTGACTCCCCGGCCCGACAGAGGGGCACCCCGACCCAATCACGCCAGCCGGCGCCTGCGCAGCGCAGTGCCAATTATTGCCGGTGCCGGGGTAACTGCAGCAATCGTTGTTCGCAGGGCAATCGCTCGGGCCGTCGCAAGTGACCGTGCCTGTCCCTGTGGCGGTCCCGTCTCCGCATCGGACCTCGCCACTCGTTGACGAGCAGCCCTGCGACGCGGGGCAGACCACATAGGAACCGGTGTTGTCGGTGCAACTGACTTGCCCCGCCACGTCGACTGCTCCGAGGCAGTAGCCGCCGGGCCCCGTGCAGCCTCCCGGGACGCAATCAGCCGAGGTGTTACACCCCGAGAAGTGTGCCGGAAGGACGCACGCCCCTCCCCAGCATGTCCCCCGCACCTGTCCCGGCCGCATGCAGCGTGTGCCGTTCGGTGTGCTTGCGGTGCAACTGCACTGGCCGCCGGAGCACCCCAACCCGTTGCAGCTTGATCCGCACGTCCCGCAGTTGTTCGCGTCCGACTGAAGGTTCACGCACGACCCGCCGCAATTGACGTCGTTCATGGGGCAGCAGATCCCGGCCGACCCGTTCTTGGCGCAGTTTCCGTTCCGGCACAGCTGGCTGTTCGTGCACGAGCCCCCGTCGGCCGTCTTGGTCACGCAGTTGCCGCCGCCGTCGCACGCCTGGTTCGATCCGCAGGCCGTTCCCACAGCGGCGGCCGACTGGTGGCACACCGGAGCTCCCGTGTTGCAGCTGATCGTCCCCGGGTTGCACGTGGTTCCGCACGTCATGTTGATGGTGCAGGACACGCACGTGCCGGCGCTGTTGCAGACCTGGTTCGTTCCGCACGACGTTCCGGCGGTCGCGGGGCTCTGGATGCAGGTGAGGCTCCCCGTGCTGCAGTTGGTCGTTCCCGGGTTGCAGGTGGTCCCGCAGGGGACGCCGGCGGTGCAGGAGACGCAGCTGCCGCTGCCGTCGCAGACCTGGTTAGTCCCGCAGGACGTTCCCCCGTTGGCGTTCGACTGGTTGCAGAAAGGCGTCCCGGTGCTGCAGCTGGTCGTCCCTGGCTTACAGGTGGTCCCGCACGCGGCGCTCATCGTGCAAGTCACGCAGTTGCCGCTGGCGTCGCAGACTTGATTGGTCCCGCAGGACGAGCCCGCCGACATGGCCTTCTGGTTCTTGCAGGTCGGCGCTCCGCCGCTGCAATCGAAGGTGCCCGGGTTGCAGGCCGACCCGCAGGCCGCCCCGGTCGTGCAGGCCACGCAGCCGCCGTTGCCGTCGCAGACCTGGCCGCCACCGCAAGGTGTTCCCGGGGTGGCGTTCTTCTGGGAGCAGACCTGCGCTCCCGTGCTGCAGTCGAAGGTCCCCGGCTTGCAGGTCGTCCCGCACGTTCCGCCGGCGGTGCAGGACACGCAGTTACCGCTGCCGTCGCAAACCTCGTTGCTTCCGCAGGTGGTGCCTGCCGCCGCGTTCATCTGGCTGCACACCGCCGTGCCGATGGTGCAGTCGTAGACGCCGGGCTTGCAGGTCGTCCCGCAGGCTCCAGCCAGGTTCGCCGTGCCGCACGACGCACCGCCGTTCCCGCCCGCCCCGCCGCCCGAGGCGCCGCCCGAGGCGCCGCCTCTCCCCGAGACGCCGCTCGATCCCCCGCCTGCGTCCGGCGGCGAGCCACCGTCTCCACCATCGAAGTCGCTGAGTCGGCGGTAGCTGCAACCTCCTGAGAGGCCAAGCACGACTGAGATCGCAAGAACGGTCACCGCCACCTGACGCAGCATCTTCAACTCCTCCAAGTCGACGGCGCGCACCTTACCACCGGGGTAAGGCCAGGCCGACGGCGTCGTATCGGCGAAGGGTACGGTTGGTTGCTAGAAGGAGGCGGATAAGAAGAACAAGCGCCGGTTTCGGCCGATAGGCTGCCTTCCGCGTTGCGGCACGCCGGCCGCGCGGTCGCCGCCGTGCCGCTCGACTTCGCCTGCGCGACGCGCGGCACTACCGATACGACCATCGGCGCGTTCGAATAGATCAGCGTTCGCTGTCGGCGCATCTGGCCGGCACCGTAGCGGTGCCAGCGACGGCTGAAGCAGGCGCGACGTGACTGCCGTAAACATCGTGCGCGTTGACGGCGGTCACGGGCGGACGGAATGTGGCGCAAGTAGGACGATTGATGAGGGCGAGTGTTGGTGACGTTCAACCAGGGGCGCTCCGAGTTGATGGGCCTGTTAGCAAGAAAGGTCGCGACCTTTCGTGCCCCGCGAACAGGAGGAGGCGAGGATGTCGTGTGCGGAACAGCGAGAGGATGGAAAGTGGGTAAACACAGATCCGGCCACTCGGGGCCTCACGCGTGCTGAGTTGCGCTTTACTTGTCAGGACCAGATTCTGAACGGAGAGCCGTATCCGCCTGGGCCTCCCTGGCACATGAGGCTGTGGGGCTCCTGCTCGCCCCAAGATTGTTCCTGGGGCGAGGTGGATGCAGAGAATCGCACTGTCGGCGATCGCAACTATGTGTTCGCGACATACCGTCAGGGCTTCGCCACACGTTACGTTTACGCGGACATGTCATTGTACCGGGCTGGGCAATTGTGGATTTGGATGTGGACCAACTTCGCGGACCCTGAGCGAGCCGACTACGAGTTCCAGGGCTGGTTCAGAACGGCGGAGTAGCGAAGAGTATCAACCGTGGAGGTGTCGGATGGCCGAGGACGCGAAGGACGCGAAGCACGACAAGCAGGGGTTGATGCGGATGGATCAGGAGGGAAAGACGCCGTTCAGTAAGCCCCGGCCGCTCGTCGAGACCCGGCCGTTCCGTACCGACGAGCGTGGTCGGCCGGCGGCCACGGCCGCGGATTCTGATCTGGAGCGGGCTGTCCGGCAGCAGCCCTTCGCTCTTGTGGAGCCGAAGCCCAAGTAGGCGCCAGGGATACCGGCACAATGGGACGATTCCGCTCTGAGCTCCTGCTCAGCGCGGGCTGGACTGTCCTGCCCGCCTAGGCTGGGGAAGCGCTTGGCGGATGGGTGCTGGCAGATTCCGGCCGATCTATTGAGCCAGCTCGAAAGCCGCGCGAGAACGCATCCGCAGCAACGAATTCCGTTTCGACAAAATTGGCGGCTCAGCACGAGAGCCTGCTCGGCCGCGCGCACCAGACCGCGAACCTGTGGGACGCCCAGGACGTCGCGCGCTACCTCAAGGTGAGTCGCTCGTGGGTCTACCAGCGCGCGGAGGCAGGCCAGCTTCCGTGCGTTCCGGGTTGGTGGCCTCCTGCGCTTCCGTCCGGACAGTTCCTGACCAGGGCGGCTTCGGACACCGGCGTGTCGAGCATCCGCCGGCATATCATCGGGTCGCCGCTCGGGTCGACGCTGTTCACCGACGTGACGCCCGGGCTACGTCCACAAGTGCCGCCGACACGGGTGCGGGCACCGCGAGGCCGCCCGCGATGCGAACCTCCGTCGCTGCCCGAAGTGCACGTTCAACCTCTTCCCGGTCGGCGAGGTCCGGAAGATCCGCTTCCACCACCTCCGCCACACTACGGCCTCGCTGCTGCTCATGAGAGGCGCCGAGTTGGCCGCCGTGCAGCGAATCATGCGTCACCAGGATCGCGCCTCTTGACCGAGGTCTACGGCCACCTGTCGGCGAACTACCTGAAGCGCGAGAATCGAACGCCTTAGCTTCGGTCCTCCGGCCGCAGACGAGGCCAAGACCCTGCACTCGCCGGGCGGCGCTTCGGAGCCGTCGCAGCCGCCGGCACCCGCGCGAAAGAGCGCACTGCGGCTCCGTCTCCGCCGGCATTTTGGCTGCTACGGAAGTTCGCGAGCTTGGAGTTGTCGGGACGAGAGGATTTGAACCTCCGACCTTTCGGTCCCGAAACGGCCGTCGCAGCGTCGTAGCCCGTGCGAACCGTTCGCAAATAAGCGAAAGCATTGCAAACAGGGGAGGGCGCGAAGTCCAGCCCTCCCAGTTATCCACAGGCGTTTCGAAGGATTTTACTACCCGGCTACTACCCAAAATCGGGACTGCGCTCGCGCCGGGGACGGCGCCTAAGGTCGCGACAACACCGACGACTGCGGACTTGGTCGCGCTTCATGGCGGGCGCGATCAGCTGCTGCGCATCGCTGATGTAGCCGAAAAGCTGGGGGTCTGCGCCGCGACCGTCTATCGGCTGTGCGAACGGGGCGAGCTGCCCCACGTCCGCATCGTCAACTCGATCCGAGTTCGTCGAGCGGACCTCGATGCGCTCGTTGCCGTGCTCGCGACCGGCAGGCCGAAGGCTGGCCGACGGCGCCCGTCAGCCGAATAGGTTCAGGCGGCTCGCTTCTTCCGCCGACCCGTTAGGCCGTGCGGCCGCGCCGCGGAGCGCCTAGGCGGCGCTTCGAAGCTGATGCTGAGGGTGAGACCGAGCGCCGATGCGGCGCGCTGGAGCGAATCGAGCGTCACTCCGGTGCGGGTCGGATCGAGCAGGCGGTAGACCGCCTCGCGGCTTGTCCGCATTCGCCTCGCCATTTCGGAAGGCGAGATCCCCTTCGCCTTCATGGCTTGCTTGATGTCGTGCGCGAGCACCTTCTTTTGCACGCCGGCGCGAAGCTCGTGAAGCTCCCCCAGCTCGTCGAAGAGATCCTCTAGCTCGTCTCGCGGTGGTCCAATCGTCATGTCCCCTCCTTCATCCGACGCTGAGCAAGCGCGAGGTCCGCGGCGGGCGTCTTCTGCGTCTTTTTGTGAATCCCGTGAACGAGCACCATGGTGCTGTGAACCACGACGACTGTGCCCGCTCGATATAGAAGAAGACGCGGTATTCGTTCTTGTCGAAGGTCGTGCGCACCTCGCACAGTCCGCCGCCCAGCTTGCCGACCAGAGGCCTGCCGATGGGCCAGCGCTCTTGGACCAGCCCGATGTCCCAGCCGATTTGTCGACGCGCTTCACGAGCAAGTCCTCGAAGCCAGTCTCGGACCGGCGCCGCCCCGGCCGGCGTTCGATAGAAACGAAGCCCCAGACGGCGTGGCGTCGGCCCGTCCTCGCTCACCTGTAGGAGTGTACTATCAATAGGACGCCTTCGCCAGGGCGTTCACTCTACGATGATGCTTGGAACAGTACGGGGATCGATCAGCGCATCGGTCAGCTGCTACAAACCGGCAAGCCCGGTGACGCGGCCGAGTACTTCTTCACCGCCATCGGCCCCCCACCCCAAGCGCTCGAAGACATGAAGCGGTCTCCGGCCTGGGAAGGCTTCACGAAGCTCGATTTCACGCTCGCCTATGACTACGCGGTGCTCGGCGACGGCAGCATTCCAGGTACCGTCAAACAGATCAGCATCCCGACGCTGGTGCTGGACGGCGAAAAGACCCTGCCGTTCATCCACCCCACCGCCGATCGCCTCGCTCAGCTGATCCCCAGCGCCGAACGCAAGACCATTCCGGGCCAAAGCCACCAGGCGGCGCCTGAGGTCGTGGCGCCGCTGCTCAGCGAGTTTTTCAACGCAGGCGCCCCGCGCGCCCAGGCGATGGGTTGGTCACAATAGCCCTGAAAAGCGACGGGTAATCAGCCGCGCCGCGGTCAGCCTTCCCATTGGGAAACCTTGCGGTTGCACAACCTTTTGGTTGCACAACCGTTTGGTATCCTATACGGTGAGGGTATGCCTATCGACCTCAAGGTGAAGCGCAGCTTCAACATCAGCGCGGAGCTGTTGTATCGAGCCTGGACCGAGCCCGCATACGTCAAGCGGTGGTGGGGGCCATCCGGATTCACATGCCCAGTCGCTGAGATGGACGTCCGCGCAGGCGGAGTGTCGCTCGTTTGCATGCGCGCCCCACGAGAATACGGGGCAATGGAGCTCTTCAACACCTGGAGCTACGGGGTCGTGGAACCAAGTCGTCGGCTGGAGTTCGTGCTTCGCTTCACGAACGCGAACCGGGAGGCAGTGTCACCGCAAGCTCTCGGCATTCCGAGCGGCGTCCCGGGCGAAGTGCCTCACGTCCTCACGTTCGTTGCTCTGCCCGGCGGCGGGTCGGAGTTGACAGTCGAAGAGCGCGGCTATGCGACGGCCGAAGCAGTCGAAATGTCCGAGGCGGGCCTGCTGCAAACGCTCGACAAGCTGACCGCGGTGTTGGAGTCATGACTCCCGCCGAACGGCTCGATGCCACCTTCGGAGCGCTCGCGGACGGGACACGTCGGGCCATCCTCGCCCGACTTGCACAGGGCGAAGCATCCGTCGCGGAGCTCGCGGAACCGTTTGGCATGACCCGCGCCGCCGTGTCCAAGCATCTCATGGTGCTGGAACGCGCCGGCCTCGTGTCCACCGCCCGGGATGCCCAGCGAAGACCGCGCTCACTACATGCCGCTCCGTTGAGCGAAGCGACGACGTGGTTGAATCAGTATCGAGCGTTTTGGGAGGGCAGCTATGCGCGACTGGATGCCTTGCTCGAGGAACAGAAGCTCGCGCCTCAACCTCGACGGAAACGCGCACGAAAAATCGCACGATGACCCCTTCTGAATTTCAGCTCGAGACACCTAGCGACGACGTCATCGTGCACCGACGAGTGTTCGCTGCGCCGCCGGCGTCGGTTTTCGATGCGCTCACTAAGCCCCACCTCATCCGTCGCTGGTACGGGCCCCCCGGATGGACGTGTACCGACTGCACCATGGACCTTCGCGTGGGTGGGCCTTGGCGTATCGTCACCCGCAAGCCCGACGGCAACGAGAATCATCCAGTCGGGAGAATTCCTCGAGGTCGCGGCGCCCCTACGCTTCGTGAAGACGGAGCGGTGGGCGGATTGGGACGTCGGGGAGATCGTCGTGACCACGGAGCTCGTCGACCAGCATGGCGTCACGCTGCTCATCGTCACGACGCGCTTCCCCTCGAAAGATGTCCGAGATCGCTTGCTGGCCTCCGGGGCCGCGCAGCACGCCCGCGAGCACTACGACAAGCTCGCCACGCTTCTCGCGGGAGCTCCGTAGACTAGCTACAAACGGTATCCGCCGTTGACCTCGACGCGCTGACCCGTGCTCCAGCGCGTGTCCGCTGAAAGCAGCGAGGCGATGGCGCCCGCCACGTCTTCAGGCTGACCGACACGCCCAAGCGGTGTATCGCTGACGACGACTTTTTGCAGTTGTTCGTCACGCAGGTAGCCGCCACCAAAATCGGTGAGGATGCCGCCGGGCGCCACGGCGTTGACGGCGGATAAGAAGAACAAGCGCCCCTTCGGCTGATAACCCAGCTTCCGTTAACCGAGCCGGCCCTCGATTTCCGGGGCCTTCGGGCCCCCCTTGCCGGGACCGGCCGCGCACCGGCGGGCGGGCAGGGCGGCGCGGTGTCTCCGGCGACGCTCAGCGGGCGGGCAAAGGCGCGCAGGCGAACCGGTCGATTTGGATCCCGAGCGTACAGTCGTCGGCGCAACCCATGAGGCGCTGAGTACACTGGGTGGGAACGCCGTACTGGGGATCGAACACGGCTTCGACCATATACATCGCCGGATCGCCCGCGAGAACGGTCGCGCATTCCGCCAGCAACTGCTCCACCGTGGAAGCAGGAAATATTGCGGGGCTCCCTCCGGGTGCGTGCGAACCGACCTCGGTGCCGGTCTCGTCCCACACCGTCGTCCACCTCAACTCGGTGCCCCCGTCGGCCCAGACTGTGGCTCCCGTCGAGTAGCGGCGACGGGTCGGCCGGTCGGCCATCACTTCGACCTCCGTCGATCGGAGCGGTTCGGTCGGAAAGGCGGATCGCCAGCGCCGGTCGTAGGAGTAGGTGGCGCAGCCGGTCTTCGCAGCCGCCCACGCGCTGTTTGCGGCGTCCAGGCGCACACGCAGGTCTGGCGGGATCGTGCCCCCGTCGTTGGCCGAATTGCCATCGACTCCCCCGGTCCTTGCGGCCCCGGTCCCGCCCCCCCCGGTCCCAGCGCCCCCGCCGCCGTCGGCCATGCCTCCCGTCCCGGGGTTCCCCTTTGGGCTCGATGAAGCGCCGCCGCAACCCACGAGCGCCGCCATGAGCAGTGCACCACCAATCCGTCTCGCTGGCTGTGCCATGCCACTCATCATATGCATTTGGCGAGCAAGGAATGCGCCAGCGGACCGGCTTGATCTGTTCGACGGCGACCACCAAGACCGCAGCGAAGCGACTTTCGATGGAGCTGGAAGTTCGCTACGAGCGGCAGCGCCTCGGGCTGGAGCCGATGGAGCTCGAGGGCGGCGGCGGCACGGTCGACGAGCTGATGGAGTGGTGGATCCAGAAGTTCCTGACCAGGGCGGCTTCGGACACCGGCGTGTCGAGCATCCGGCGGCACATCATCCGCTCGCCGCTCGGGTCGGCGCTTCTCACCGACGTGACACCCGGGAAGATCGATCTCTTTCTATCCGGCAAGGAGAACGCGCTCAGCGCGCGCAGCGTGAACCACCTGCGCGGCTACCTGAGCCGGGCCTTCACGATGGCGCGGCGGATGGAGAAGTTCCCGCGGGCGAATCCGGTCGCGGACGTTCCGAAGCGGAAGGTCGTGAAGCGGCTGCCCGACTACCTGCGGCCGACCGAGGTCCCGCCGCTGCTCGCCTCGCTCACGCCGAAGTGGAAGAACCTGTTCGCGACGGCGATCTACACCGGAATGCGCAAGGGCGAGCTATTCGCGCTGCGCAGGTCCGACGTGGACTTTGAGGCCGGGCTCGTAATGGTTGGCCGCTCGCACGACCGCGACATCCCGAAGGGCGGCCGCGTCGACGCCATCCCGATCAACACCGAGCTGCTCGTCTACTTGAAGCGCTCGATCGCCGCCTCGTCGTCCGAGCTGGTCTTTCCGGCCGAGGACGGCACCATGCTGCCGAAGCACACGAAGCTCGAGGAGGTCCTCCGCCGGGCCATGCGGCGGGCGGGGCTCGTCACGGGCTACGTCCACAAGTGCCGCCGACACGGGTGCGGGCACCTCGAGGCCGCCCGCGATGCGAACCTCCGTCGCTGCCCCAAGTGCACGTTCAAGCTCTTCCCGGTGGGCGAGGTCCGGAAGATCCGCTTCCACCACCTTCGCCACACCACCGCGTCGCTGCTGCTCATGAGCGGCGCCGACCTGGCCGCCGTGCAGCGAATCATGCGCCACCAGGATCCGCGCCTCACGACCGAGGTCTACGGGCACCTGTCGACGAGCTACCTCAGGAAGGAAATCGAGCGCCTCAGCTTCGGTCCGGCCCCGGCGGACGAAGCGAAGAACCAGCTCTCGGCGGGCGGCGCATCGGAGCCGCCGCGGCCCGCCGACACCCGCGCGAAAGAGCGCACTGCGGCTACGTCTCCGACGGCATTTACTACCCGGCTACTACCCGCCCCCCCTCCGGAGCCCTCGGAGCGTCCTCGGCCCCGAACGGCTGCTACGGAATTTCGCGAACTTACAGCTGTCGGGGCGAGAGGATTTGAACCTCCGACCTTTCGGTCCCGAACCGAACGCGCTACCAGGCTGCGCCACGCCCCGTGGCTAACTTTGTGGAAGGCAGGCTATGCCAAATTAATCTCGGCAAGTCAACGCCTTACGCCGCGCAGCCTCACGCGCCGCAGGAAAACGTCGATCAGGAACAGCGCGAGCGTGGCGAGCAGGATGGGCGTCCGCAGCGGCTGGCGCGTCTCGCGGCGGTCGCCGCCCGGGTCCAGCGCGGCGCGCACGTCGGTCACCAGCCGCCCGCCCGTGCGCGCGGCCGCCGACGCCAGCAGCGCCGGCCCCTCCTCGGGCGGGTGTGGCCGCAGCTCCGGGGCGAACGGCAGCGTCATGCGTCCGCTCGCCGCCGCGATCGGCGTGCCGCCCGCCGCCAGCCGTCCGGTGAACAGCAGCGCGCCGGATTCGATGTCGGGGCGGAAGCTGGCCTCGTAACGCCCCGGCGCGGTCTCGGCCAGGACGAGCGTGCGCGCCGCCGCCGCCGGTCGCCCCGGCGCCACCGCGGTCACGTCGACGCCGCCCTCCAGGCCGACCAGGAAGCGGTCGTCGGCGCCCACCGCGTCGATCGCCAGCCGCACGACGTCGCCGGCGCGCGTCGCGCGGATCGGGAAGTGGGTGGCTGCGCGCCGCCGCATCGTCGCGCGCGCCAGCTGCGCCCACAGCTTGTCGAACGCCGGCCAGCGCGTCCACGCCGCCGACCAGCGCGCGCCGAGGTCGCTGGTCCACGCCGTCACCTGACCCAGCCCCAGCTGCCAGCGCGCCAGCAGCGGCGCGCCGTCTGCCGTCGCCAGGATCGTCTCGGCCTGCGGGCGCGGCCGCGTGACGACGTAGCCGCCCAGCGCCGGCGCGGTCTCCAGCGGCACGCCCGCCAGCGCCGACGCCCGCTTCGCCGCGCGCGCCGTCGTCGGCCGCTCGACGATGGCGCGGTCACCCAGCTCCGACGTCTCGCGCGAGAAGATGCGCGGGATGCTGGCGGGATCGCGCGTGTGATAGAAGCGCCCGCCGCCGCGGTTCGCGATCATCTTCAGCAACGTCTGATCGGCGCCGTCGCCGACGCCCACCGCCGACACGGTGATGCGCGCCGCGCTGGCCGCGTCGATCAGGTCGGGGATCTCGTCGTATGGCGACTGCCCGTCGGACAGCAGGATGATGTGCTTCTTGCGCGCGCGCGCCGGCAGCAGCTCGTCGACGGCTTCGCGCAGCCCCGACAGGATGTTCGTGCCGCCGCTGGCCGTGATGCGCGAGATGTCGGCCAGGATGCGCTGGCGGTTCGACGCGCGCTGCAGCCGGACGACGGGGTTCGCCTGGCTGTCGAACACGATGACCGCGATCAGGTCGACCGGCGGCAGCGTCTCCGCGGTCGCGCGCGCTGCCTCCTTGGTGAGGTCCAGCTTCGCGCCCGACATCGACCCTGACCGGTCGATGACCAGCGCCAGCGCCAGCGTCGCCTCCTCGCGCTTGTCGGGGATGTCCAGCCGCACCGGCAGCATCTGCTCGATGCGCGTGCCGATATAGCCGCCGGGGCCGAAGCTCTGCGTCCCGCCCGCGACCAGCAGGCCGCCGCCCGCGCGCACGTAGCGATCCAGCGCCGCCATCGTCGTGTCCGGCAGCGCGGCGCGCGGCACGTCCGCCAGCGCGACCATGTCGACGCCGGCGAAGTCCGCGTCGCGCCCCAGCGATCGCGCCGACCGCACGTCGACCGCGATGTTGCCGGCCGCCAGCGCACGCGCCAGCGACGTGCACCCCGCCGGCGTTCCCTCGACGCAAAGCACGCGCGGCGCGCTCTCGGTGGCGATCGCCAGCACCCCCGCGTCGTTCCCCGGATGGCGGTCCCCCGGCGACGTCACCAGCCGCGCCTGCAGCGTCCTGGTCCCCGGCTCATTGAGCCGCACCGTGAACGAAGCCGTCACGGTCGCGCCGCCGCCCCGACCGCGATCGTCTGCTCCGGCTCGTCGATGCCGACGTGCGCGTCCCCCTCCAGCCGCACGCGCGCCTCCGTCGCCCGGTCCGCCGCCAGACGCACGTCGACCTGAAACGGCACGCGCGGGCGCACGTCGTCGGGAGCGGTGAGCTCGACGACCGCGACGTCACCCAGCGGCCCCGGTGGCAGCGGCGCTGCAAACAGGGGCAGGCCGCGGTCGCGCAGCCGCTCGGCTGCGGCCAGCACGTCGCCGCGCGTCGCCACCCCGTCGGACAGCAGCACCAGCCGCGGGATCGCGGTCGCGTCGACCAGCCCGGCGCCGAAGTTGACCCCCAGCGCGATGTCGGTCGCGGCGCCCGCCGGCGCCGGCAGGCGCGCGATGCCGGCTGCCGGGTCGTCGCCCGTGATCTCCTCGGCGCGCGCCGCGAAGCGAACGACGCGCGGCGCCGGCTCGCCGCGCTCGGCGGCGGCGCGCGCGAGCGCCGTGACCGCCGCGCGCGCGGTCACCAGCGCTTCATCGGACACGCTGTCGGACACGTCGACCAGCGCGACGGCCGACACCACGCGCGCCGGGCGCCGCAGCGTCGGTCCGGCCAGCGCCGCCGCCACGCCGGCGACGACCAGCGCGCGTAGCAACGCCTGCAGCGCCAGTTGCCCGCGCGGAAAATCGGCCAGCGAGCGCCGCGCCACCACGAACAGCAGCGGCGCCACCACCAGCGGCAGCAGCAGCCACGCCGGCCGCTCGAACGCCAGCGTGCGGTCGCCCGTCAGCGACCCGAGCCAGCCCAGGATCCTCACGTCGTCCACCTGCGGTGGTAGCTGACCCACTCGACCAGCAGCAGCGCCAGCACCAGCCACAACGCGACGATGCCGGCGCGGACGGTGGGCCTCACCACCGGCGGATCCGGCGGCGCCAGCGTGTGCCCCGCCAGCGCCAGCACGCGCGCGGGCGTCGTGTCGGATTCGCGCGCATCGCCCAGGTTGGCCGCCACCACCTCGTCGCCGACCTTGTAAAATCCGGTGCGCGCGATCGCGATCTCCGGCAAGTCGTCGCGCACGCGCAGCGTCGCGCCGGTCACCGCCGCCGGCGCGTCGCGCATCTCCGCCTTCGTCCCCGCCCACGCGAGCGCATTGGCGACGAACAACGGAAACGCCGGGCGCATCGGCAAGTCGGAGCGGCGCGGGGCGAAGCTGGTGGCCGCGATGCGCAGCCCGTCGCGCTCGCGCGCCACGATCAGCGGTACGCCGAACGATCCCGCGACCGCGACGTCGCCCGCCGCCAGCACCAGCCGGCGCGCCTCGGAGATGTTGACGTCACCCAGATCGAGCTGGCGCAGCAGCGCGTGGTCGCGGCGCATGTCCGCCAGCACCGGCTCGCGCACCGTTCCGCGCTCGGCGAACGGGCTGCCGGCGCCGTGCGGATCCAGGTACAGGTAACGGCCCGCCGTCGGCGCCGTCGCCGGTGTGACACCGTCGAAGATCACCAGGTCGTAGTCGCCCCAGCGCGCGCGGTCGCGCTCGGCCGCGGTCAGCGTCGCGCGATCGACGGTGACCGTGCGCCCCAGGCTCAGCAGCGCGCCGTCCAGGTACAGGTCGGGGCCGCCGACGCGCAGCACGCGCCGCCGCGGCATCGGCGGAACGACGGCGAACGCGCGATCATCGACGGCCAGATCGTCGTCGCCGGCGTCCGCCAGCGCGCGCCCGTCCGCCGCGACCAGCTTCGCCTCCAGCCGAGCGTCGGGCGCGAACACGTTGGCCAGCGCGTGCCGCCGCCGCTCGCCCGGCGCCAGCGTCATGCTGACGCGCTCGACGGTGGCGCCGCCGGCGGTGACGTCGAGCGCGACCGGCATCGGCTTCGCCGCGAAGCTCTGCACCACGACCGCCGCGTCGACGACGCCCGGATCCGCCGGCACGCGCCGCGCCGCGAACGACACGATGCCGACGTTGTGGCCGCGCCGGCCGACGGGGGCGAAGCGAACGTCCAGGTCCGCGTCGACGCCCGGCAAACGGCCGACGTCAAACCGGCGCGCATCGTCGGTGAACGCGCCGTCGCTGACGATCACCACCGTCGGCCGCGGCCGGCCGCGCAACACGGCGGCGGCGAACGCCAGCGCACGCGGCAGATCGCCCGGCTCCTCGCTGGCGCCGACCGTCGCGACCGCGCGGCGCAGGCGCCCGGCGTCAGCCTCGAAGCCGCTCTCGGCGACCGCGTCGGCCGCGAACGACGCCACCAGCACCCGGTCTGCGGACGCGAGGCCATCGACGATGGCGGTGGCGCGCGCCCGCGCCGCGACCAGCCGCGATCCCGGCTCGTCGCGCGCCGACATCGACGCCGACCGATCGATCAGGATGACGACGCTGCGCCCGGCGCGATCCGTCGCCGCCGCGCGCGGATCGCGCGCCGCCAGCACGATGAGCCCGTACATCGTCAGCGCCAGGGCCAGCGACAGCAGGTGCCGCAGCCGCCGCGCCCAGAACGGCGTGCGCTGCTGCCCCGCGACCCCGAGCCAGAGCTGCGCGAACGGCACCACCACCTCGCGCCGCCGCATGCGCAGCAGGTACAGCACCGTCAGCGCCACCACGCCGACCGCGCCCGCGATCGCCGCCGCCGTCCCCGACAGCGCGCCCGAAAACAACGACCCGAATCGCATCCGGCGCGCGCCTCAGCGCAGGAAGCCGCCGGCGCGGAACATGCGCAGCACGACGGCGTCGAACGGCTGGTCCGACTGCACCGAGAAGCAGGGGATGGCCCGCTCGCGGCAGAAGCCCTCGAGCCCCCGCACCAGCGCCTCGCGCCGCTTCGTGTACGCCGCCAGCACGGCCGGCGACACCGTCAGCTCGCGCGTCTCGCCGGTCTCGACGTCGCGCAGGCGCACGTCGCCGTGCAGGGTAGGGGACACCTCCTCGGGCGCGCTGACCTGGACGGCGACGATCTCCAGCCGGTGGTGCCGCAACAGATCCAGCGCCGCGCGGTAGCCCGCCGGGTCGTAGAAATCCGACACGACGATCGCCAGTCCGCGCCGCCGCCGCCGCCGCGACGCCAGGAACCCGCGCACCGCCGGCGCCAGCGCCGTGCGCCCCGCGGCGTCGACGCCGTCGAGCACGCGCAGGATCGGCAAGATCGCCCCCTTGCCACGCGCCGGCGGCAATGACGCGCGCTCGCTGCCCGCGTCACCGAGCGCGGTCACGGCGACACGATCCAGGTTCGCCAACCCCACATACGCCAGCGCCGCCCCGATCTGCAGCGCCAGATCCAGCTTGGGCGGGCTGCCCACCGACATCGACGCGCTCGCGTCGACCAGCACCTCGATGGTCAGGTCTTCTTCCTCCTGGAACAGCCGCAGCGCCAGCCGCCCCAGCCGCCCGTAGAGGTTCCAGTCCAGGTAGCGCAGATCGTCGCCCGGCGCGTAGTCGCGGTGGTCCGCGAACTCCAGCCCGGCGCCGACCCGCTTCGACATCCGGTTGGCGCGCACCTGCCCGAGCGCGACGCGCGAGCTGCGCCGCAACATCATCACCAGCGACTCCAGCTTGCGCAGGAAGCGTTCGTCGAAGCGTCCGCTCACGGAAGCCGACCCGTTGCCTGCAGCGACGGGCTCGACCGTGGCGCGGGCGCCTGGCCATCACGCCATTTCCGGCAGCGCCGCCAGCGCGGCCTCGACGATCGTGTCGGACGAAACGCCCTCGGCCTCGCCGTCGAAGTTGACCAGCACGCGGTGCCGCAGCGCCGGCACGGCCACGCGCCGCACGTCGGCGAACGAAGGCGCGAACCGGCCGTCGCGCAGCGCCGCGATCTTGGCCGCCAGGATCACCGCCTGCGCGCCGCGCGGCGAGCTGCCGTAGCGCACGAAGCGTTTCACCTCCGCCACCGACGACCGCGCCGGGTGCGTCGCCTCGACCAGCCGCACGACGAAGTCCTGCACCGGCCGCGCGACCGGCACCTGCCGCACCAGCGCCCGCATCTCCAGCAGGCGCTCGCGCCCCAGCACCGGCCGAATGGCGGCCTCCTGCACGCCCGTCGTGCGCTCCAGGATCCGGTGCAGGTCGTCGCGCCCCGGCGGCTCGACGCGCAGCTTGAACATGAAGCGATCGAGCTGCGCCTCGGGCAGCGGATACGTCCCCTCCATCTCGATCGGGTTCTGCGTCGCCAGCACGAAGAACGGCGGCGGCAGCTCGTAGGTCTGCTTGCCCACCGTCACCGACTGCTCCTGCATCGCCTCCAGCAGCGCCGACTGCGTCTTCGGCGTCGCGCGGTTGATCTCGTCGGCCAGCAGGATGTGCGCGAAGATCGGCCCCTTCTGGAACTCGAAGCGCCGCGACAGCTCGCCCGCCGGCCCGCCCTCGACGATCAGGTTGGTGCCCAGCACGTCGGCGGGCATCAGGTCGGGCGTGAACTGGATGCGCGAAAACGACAGGTCCAGCGCCTCGGACAGCGTGCGCACCAGCAGCGTCTTGCCCAGCCCGGGCACGCCCTCCAGCAGCACGTGACCGCCCGCCAGCAGCGCCGCGGCGACCGCGTTCGCCACCTCTGTCTGCCCGACGATGCGCTGCCCGATCTCGGCCAGCAGGCGATCGATGTCGGCACGGAAACCGGCGACAGCCTCGGCGGCCGCGCGCGCGTCCACGTCTGTCGGGTGAGCGCGATCGGGTGCCGTCATTGTTTGCTCCTGCCGCCCGTGCGCGGCCTGATCAGATCGAAGTAGCGCCGCACGACGTAGCGCCTCCCTTCGGGGACCGCGGTCGCCGTCAGCGCGTCCTCGACCGCCGCTTCGTATTCGCGGAACGTGCCGGCGTACCCGCGCTGGGCGAAGCCGCGGCTGGCCGCGCCGCCAATCACCTCGGCGCGGTTCGGCCCCGCGCCGCTCGCGACGCGCGCCTCGGTCTCATGCCCGCGCGCCCGCGTATCCTGGCGCTGCCCCAGCGGCTTGCCGCCTGCCTCGTTCCCCGCGCCGTCGCCGCCGGCCCCGGCACCCGCCTGCTGCCCGGCCTCCTGCTCGGACAGCATCAGCGCCTCCTCGCCCGCGCCGCCGCCGCCTTCCCCCTCGGCCATCCCGGAGCCTTCGCCCGGCTCGCCGCCGCCCTGCTCCTGGCCGGAGCCTTCGCCCTCTTTGGCCCTCTTGCCCCTGCCCTGCCGCGGCCCATCTCCTGTCCCGGCCGCTCCCCCTGCTGCTGGCCGTTGCTGCCGCGCGCATCGCGCTGAAAGCGCCGCATCGCCGAGCTCTCGCCGTCGCGCATGTCGCCGCGTCCCAGCCGCTCGCGCATCTGGCGCACCGCCCGCTCCAGCCGCTTCAGCGAATCGGCGCCGGCCGCGCGCCGCGCGAGCTCGGCCAGATCGCGCGCGCTCTGCTCCGCCTTCGCGCGGCAGCTGGGGTCGCCGTCGCGGCACGCCGCGGACGACTGGTTCAGGTTTCGTTGCAGGCGCTCCAGCCGGCGCTCGTTCGACTCGGCCCGGTCACGCCCGCTGTTGTTGGCGTTCGTCGCCGTGTCAGCTTCGCGCGACAGCCGCCGCTCGCCGCTCTTTTCCTGGGCCGCCGCTTCGGCCGCCGCGGCCGCCGACACCGCGCGCGCGGCCGCCGCCAGCGCGCGCGCCGTCTCCGTCGGGTTCTGCTCGGCGCTGGTCGCCATCGCCGCGCGCGCCCGATCTTCGGCCTGCGCGGCGTCCGCCGCCAGCGCCTCGCCCGCGGCGCGCGTCGCCGCCTCCGCCGTCAGCGCCCGCTCCACGCCGCGCAATGCCTCTTGCTCGCGCGCCGCCGCGGCAGCAGCAGCCGCAGCCTGGCGTTCCAGCGCCGCCAGCGCGTCCAGCGCGTCGCCGTCGCTGAGCTTGCCCGCCGCCAGCCGGCGCAGCGTCGCGTGCATCTCCGCCGCCAGCGCCTTCAGCCGCTCGTCGCCCAGCTTGTCGCCAGCCGCCGCGGCCGCCCGCGCCTCGTCGCGCTCGACCTCCAGCGTCGCCGCAGCGAGCGGCGGTCCACGCGGGCGCCGGCGTCGCCGCCACCGGCAGCGCGGCGCGCGAACGCGCGGGCACGACCGCCGCGACCGCGAGCGCCAGCGCGCCCGCCGCCAGCACCGGCAGCCCGCTCGGTCGCCGCGCGGGGACCGCGCGCCCCGGCGTCAGCGTCGCGGCGCGCGCCGCCGCATCCGTGACCAGCGCGCGCGCCAGCGCCGAATCCGCGTCACCGAGACACAACGCCGACAGCACGCGGTCCTGGCGATCCAGCGCCGCGTCCGCGGCCCGCGCGCAACGCACCAGCGAGATCCGCCGCGCCGCCGTCACCAGCGCGCCGATCGCAGCGCTCGCCACCAGCAGCGGCACGACGCGCGTCATGCCGATCGTCCGTCCGCCCAGCTTGGCGGCCGCCACCACCGCGGCCAGCGCGACGACGCCCATCGCGGTACCGACAACCATACCCTCCACCGCGTTCCATATCCGCAGCCGGCGTCGAATTCGCCGCAGCAGTGCTAACAGAGGGGCCGCCTCGGGCACCCGGCGATCTTAGCAGAGGAGGGCCTCTTTACGACGGCCCCGGCCGGTCGGGGTCGAATGAGATCGTCGCGCCGGCCGGCACAGCAACCGCGAGCTCCCGGGGCGGCAGCAGCGACGGTGGCAGCAGCGGCTTGGCCGCCTGTTCCGCCGATTCCCACAGCACGCGCACCACCGCGTCGCTGCGCGTGGGGTTCGTGATCGACAACGTCAGGGACCGGGGCGGCCGGCCCGTGATCCGGGCGGTGACGTGATCGAACACGAACACGAAGCCGGTGTCCGAGCGAACGTAGATGCTCGGAACCTCCGTGTAGGACAGCAGTCCGATGCTGTCGAACAGCCCGTCCATCGGGATGACGCTCGCGCGCGCATCCGGCCGCCGGCAGTCTGCATCCTCGGTCGCCGGCAGGTGGCGCGCCAGGTTGTGGATCGTGTCGCGCAGCAGCTCGAGCAGCGAAACGTCGCCGGTCGCGCGGTAGAGCCTCAGCAACGCCTCGCCCGACGCCAGCACGTAGCCCGGCGTGCGGACGTGCGAGTTGGCGTTCATGAGCACGCTGCCCGCCGCCGGCGCGGCCTTGCCGGCGCAGCCCGCGGCAACCCCACGCGGTTCGTACGACACCACCCAGCTCGCCAGCAGGTGCGCCGCCGCGCGCGCGCGATCGATCCACACCGGCTCGCGCGTCGCGTCCGCGAGCGTGACGAACGACTCGAGCAGCGCCGCCGCCGACTGGCTGTCCGGGGCCTGCAGCGCATCGCCCGGTCCGCCGCACGTCAACCCGACGCGCACGAAGCGGTTGTAGTAGTGCGCGCCGATCGCCTTGGCGGCTCTGTAGGTAGCGCGGCTCCTTGCAGCATGCCGCGGCCAGCGCCAGCCCGGCCGGCGCCAACCCCGCGGACGTCGATCCGCCGACCACCAGCCGCCCGGTCTCGACGTCGACGAACTGGCCCAGCTGGTGATAGCGCTCCCACAGCTGCACGAGCGCGTCCGCCGCGTGGCGCGCCGCCTTGGTCCAGGCAGCCGGCGCCGTCGGTGGTTCGCCGCCGCCCACCGGTCGTTCGACCAGCATGATCTGCTTGGCCAGGAACGTCAGCGCGTCGGCGCTGCGCCGCACCAGGTGCCACCGCTTCGCTTGCTTGTAGACCGGCGCCGGTCGCGGCCGCGCGCCCTCTGCCGGCGGCGGTAGCGGTGCCGAGAACCCGTCGTCGAACCACGTCTTCCCGTCGGAGATCGCGTGAAAAAAACCCGACGGCGCCTGCCCCTCGAGCGCGAACGCGATCGTGTCTTTGGCGCGCGTGCGCGACTGGCGGCTGCCGGCGAGCAGCAGCGGCAACGTCGCCATCAAGCCGCCGCACCACCCGGTCTGCCAGCTCGAATACGCCGAGTCGCGCCCGCCGACCGCGAGGTATCCCGGCTTTTCGACCCAGCGCGCGTTGACACGCGCCTCGTGCGCCGCGAACGCCGCCGAAAACGGCAGCTCGTGCACCAGCCGCAGCGGCCCGGTCACGTCCTTGCGCAGCGCGAACAGACGCTCGAACAGCGCGGGCACGTCAGCGCAGTCGAACGCGTGCAGCCGTACGCTCAGCGCGCGCGGCGGTGAGGGCGCCGCACCCGGCTTGCCGCCGGCGCTCCGCGGGCCGCCGCGCGGCGCGCGCGGCCCCACCGTGACGAACGCGCGCGTCCGGTCGTCGCTCTCGCGCACCGAAAATTCCATCGGCCCCGCCTCCGTCGCCGGCTCCGCGAGCACGATGATCCCCAGCCGCGCCGCCGGCAGCAGCAGCGCGACCGCAGGCGTCGCCAGCTCTGCCGCGTCGACGACCAGCGCCGACGGCCCATCGCCGGTGGCCAGCCGTGGAATGTCCGGGACGATCGGCGGCACGTTCGGGCCGATGTCCGCCGGCTCGGTCAGCAGCAGCGGGTAAACGCCCGGACCGCGCGACTGGAAGCGATTGCCGGCGTAGCAGGCGCCCGGCAGCGCTACGTAGTTGTCGCGCGACCATGCCGAAAACGTCAGGCCGATCTGCTGCTCCGTCGCCATCGCCCGCGCGCCCACGCGCGCCGTCGACACCAGCTCCACCGCGTCGGGGCGCGCGACCGCCGGCGCCGCCGCGATCGTCAGCCCGCCGTGTCGCCCGTTGCGTCCGGTCGTGCCCGAGCCCGCCAGCGTCACCTCGATGGTCTCGTCGGGCGAACCCGCCACCAGGGTCACGCGCGACACGATCTCGACCTTGGCATCGCGCAGCCGCTCGACGATTCGCGCGCGCGGCGCCGCCGCCTCCAGCCGCCCCGCGACCGTCAGGCACCCGGCCGCACCCAGCCCTCCCAGAAATGCGCGTCGTCTCATCCGCGTTTCCCCGACAATAATACGTCCGTGCTCATCCAAGCGTGAGGTGCCCAGTTGATGAGCTGCGACCGGCGCAGCCGGCCCACGCTCCACGTGGGCGCTACCGCCCACGCTCCACGTGTTCCTAGCCCCGCATCTGGTAACCTCGGCAAACTTCGTGACTACCCTCAGCCGGAGCCGGGAAACGTGTCGAGCTGCGTAGGCTGCACAGCCGACGTCCAGCTGGAGGACACGTTCTGCGCCCGCTGCGGCGCCCCGGTCACTGACCCGTTCATCGGCGTCACCGTCGGCGGCCGCTACCGCATCGCCAGCCGCATCGGCATCGGCGGCATGGGGGCGGTGTACCGCGCCGAGCACACGATGATGCGCCGCGATCTGGCCATCAAGGTGTTGCTGCCCGAGTTGAGCGGCAAGGAGGAGTTCGCGCGTCGCTTCGAACGCGAGGCGGAGTCCGCCAGCCGGCTGGCGCACCCGAACATCATCGCGGTCACCGACTTCGGCCACACCAACGAAGGCTCGCTGTTCCTTGTCATGGAATTCCTGGCGGGCGAATCGCTGTCCGCCGCCATATCCGGCGGGCCGATGCCGCTGCCGCGCGCGCTCAACATCCTGCGCCAGATGCTGCGCGGCCTGGAGCACGCGCACGCCGCCGGCGTCATCCACCGCGACCTCAAGCCCGAGAACATCATGCTCGTCGAGCGCGACGGCAAGCGCGACGTGGTCAAGATCCTGGACTTCGGCATCGCCAAGGTGACGCAGCCGCAATCGGGCGGCGAGGCGCTGACGCAAGCGGGCGTCATCTTCGGCACTCCCGAGTACCTGTCGCCCGAGCAGGCGCTGGGCGAGGCGGTCGACGCGCGCGCCGATATCTACGCCGCCGGCGTCATCTTCTACGAAATGTTGGCGGGCCGCCGCCCGTTCGAATCAGAAGACAAGGTGAAGATCATATCGATGCACCTGTCGCACGCGCCGCCGCGCGTGCGCGACGTCAACCCGACGGTCGATTGTCCGGCACCGCTCGAGCAGGTGATCATGCAGACGCTCGACAAGTCGCGCGAGAACCGGTTCGCGACCGCGACCGCGTTCCTGCGCGCGCTCGACGACGCCGAATCGCCCGAGGACGACATCGCCGCCGATGCGGGCGAGCTGGTGCCACCGCAGCGCCCGCACGGGCGGCCTCCGGGTGATGCGTAGCCTGGCGGGGCGGCGCAGCGGCCTCTTGGGCGCGGTCGCTCTGGGCGCCGTCGTGCTCGTCGGTGGCTTCGCCGTCGTCAAGCGCAGCGGGCGCCACGCGTCCGCGCTGGTCGCACCCCCGCCCGCGCCGGCGCCGGCGCCGCCCGACATGGCCGACCGCTTCAAGAAGGTCGAAACCTGGCTGGAGGACGGCAACCTGTCGTCGGCGCGCCGCAGCCTCGAGCAGGCGCTGTCGGAGCGCCCCAAGGACGGCCGCGTGCGCTACATGCTCGGCCGGGTCGCCTACGCCGACGACAAGCACCAGGAGGCGCTGTCCCACTACCGCGAGGCGATCACGCTCGACAGCGGCTTCCGGGGAGATCCCGTGCTGCTGGCGCACGTGGACGCGCTCATCGGCGATCCGAAGGAGGGCAAGGAAGGCAAGGACGTCGACGGCGCCCTGGACCTGCTCATCGACAAGGTCGGCGCGCCCGCGACCGACCTCCTGGTCAAGGTCGCCAACGACGGCTCCGACCTGCAGCGCCGGCAGCGCGCCGCCACCGCGCTCGACGACATCGGCGAAGGCAAACGCGTCGACCACGTGTCGCTCGCGATCCTCGAGCTCAAGAAGGCCACGAGCTGCGAGGAGAAGAAGGTCATGGTCGAGAAGCTCCGCGGCCTGGGCGACGTGCGCGCGCTGCCCGCCATCCGCGGCCTGCGCGGACGCAGCCTGGGGCCGCTGCGGTTTGGCGCGTCCGACACTGCGTGCATGAAGAAAGAGCTCCCCGAGGCGATCAAAGAGCTAGAGAAGAAGGGCGGCGTGGCGCCCGAACAACGCCGCTCGCGTCGCGGAAGATAGCCACGGATGACCAGGCTCCGGTACGACCCCAAGAACCTCCTCACCAGCCTGGTGCTGGTCTTCCCGCTCTTCCTCACCTACCAGATCGGCGTCCTGTTCACGCTGCCGATGCTGAACGGTGCGGACTTCCTGACCACGTTCCTGTTCCACAACCTGGGTCTGACCAAGAGCGCCTACCTCGCCTACACGCTCGTGGTCGCGGCGGCGTTCCTCGTTGCGGTGGCGGTGCTGCACCGCCGGCAGCGTTTCGACCCGCGCCTGATCCTGCCCGTGTTCATCGAAAGCGCGATCTACGCGCTGACCATGGGCACGCTCATCATCTTCGTGATGACCCGGGTGCTGCACGTGTCGCCGCGCCTGGCCGGAGGCGCCATCGCCGAGCAGGGCATGGTCAGCCGCTTCGTCATGTCGCTGGGCGCCGGCGTCTGGGAGGAGGCCGTATTCCGGCTGGGCATCATGACCGGCGTCGTGGTGCTGCTGGAACGCCTGCTCGGGCTAAGCCGCTGGCTGGCGGTGACGATCGCGCTGCTGGTGTCGTCGGCGCTGTTCTCGGCGATGCACCACATCCCGCCCTACGGGGATCCGCTGCAGCTCGGCGTGTTCACCTTCCGCGTGCTGGCCGGCTGCTTCTTCGGCCTCATCTACTGGCTGCGTGGCTTCGCCATCGCCGTCTACACGCACGCCATCTACGACGTCTACGTGCTCTTGCTGCGCTGAGCGGCGACGCCCGCGAGCGGCGACGCCCGCGAGAGGCGGGCGCCTACTTCTTGCCGCGCTTGACGGCCTTGGTGGCGCGCTTGGCAGCGGGCCGCGCCCGCTTCGCCGACGCCACCCGGACCGACCGAGCGGGCTTTGCGACGCGCTTGGGAGGCTTGGCAGCTGCCGGCGCCCGAGCCGCCACCGGCTTCTTGGGCGGCGGGGCGGCCTTTTCGGCCTTCTCCGGCTTCTCGGCCTTCTCCGGCTTCTCGGCCTTCTCCGGCTTCTCGGCCTTCTCGATCTTCTGCTTCCCCTTGGGCGCCTTGGCGGCGGGGAGCTTGGTGTTGCTGGGCCGACCGTCGCCCTCGGCCGCCAGCGGCAGCCCAGGCATGTTCTTGCGGTTGTGCACCAGGACGCGCCGCGCATCCTTGAACGTCACCTCGACCTTGCTGTCGGACAGGATCTCCGAGATGAACCCCTTACCGAACTTGGGGTGGGTCACGATGATGTTCTCGTGATAGTGCTCGCGGAACTCGTAAGGTTTCGCGTTCTTATCGCTGTGCTTCGCGAAGAACTCGTCGAAGGTCGGCTTCTTGAGCATCGCCCGCTTCTTGGCGGCGATTGGCTCCGGCACGTCCTCTTCGACGTCCCCGCGTGGCTTGCGGAACGAGTGCACGTCCCCACAGGGATTGCACTGCACACGACGGATCTCGTCCTCGTATTTTGATATGACGACGTGCGTGGTATCGCCCTTGCACTTGGGGCAATATGCCTCGACGTCTGAGCCGACTTCGTCGACTTCGTCTTCGAACATGAAGTCCATTTCCTTTGGACCCTTTAGAGTCCGGCTACTAACACAGGTCTACTAGGCCTGCAAGATTAAGAAGAAAATCGCCACGCTTCGCGGTACAAGAACGCCCAGCAGCGCATGCGCTACTTCCAGGCCAGGATTTCAGAAAACCGGGTTTTGGGCGGCGGCTACTTCGTGCTTCGGCTCGCGAACTGCAGCTCGCTTTCCGTCGCAAAGCCCGGACAATTCGTAATGATTCGAGGTGCTTGGGGACGCGATCCCCTGTTGCCTCGCGCATTCTCTTTGATGTCGGTCGACCCATCTGGCGGCACCGCAGATGTATTGGCCAAGACGGTCGGACGGGGCACAGCTCTCCTGGAGCGGGCTCTACCCGGTGCCGAGGTCGATGTCCTCGGTCCGCTCGGCACCAGCTTCCCCGAGCCGCGCGCTGACACGATCGACCTGCTGGTCGCCGGCGGCGTGGGCTTGCCGCCTCTCTATATGCAAGGCGAGCTCGCGGCGGCGCGCAGCCTCGTCTCGCACTCCGAGCTGCTCTACGGCGGCCGCGGTGCGCAGGACCTCGTTCTCCTGCACGAGATGGAAACGATGGGTCTGGCAATGCACCTCACGACTGAAGACGGCACCGTTGGTATGCAGGGCCTGGTCACGCGCGCGCTCGAGGCGCGGCTCGACCAGCACCGCGGCGCGCGCGTGCGCGTGATGGGGTGCGGGCCGAACGCGATGTTGTGGGCGGTGGCGCGTCTCGCCCGCGATCGCGACGTCCCGTGTTTCATCTCGCTCGAGGAACAGATGGCGTGCGGCATCGGCGTCTGCCTCGGCTGCGCGATCCCGGCGCGCTCGCGCCCCTACCGTTACGTCTGCAGCAACGGCCCGGTGTTCGACGCGGCGGACGTGCTCGACGTCAAGCCGGGGGCCCCGCCGCCCCCGCCGGCGTGCCCGGCGTGACCGCCGTGGCCATCGACCCCGCGACCGTGAAGCTGGCCATCGAAACCGGCGGCGTCGCATTCCGCAACCCGGTGCTGACCGCGTCGGGGACGTTCGGTTACGGCAAGGAGTTCGAGGGGTTGACCGACCTCACCGCTCTCGGCGGCCTGGTGACCAAGGGGATATCGCCCGCCCCCCGCTTCGGCAACGCCACGCCGCGCATCTGCGAGACCGCCGCCGGCATGCTGAACTCGATCGGCCTCGAGAACGTCGGCGTCGCCGGCTTCGAGGGCGAAAAGCTCCCCTACCTGCGGCAGTGCGGTACGCGCGTGATCGTGAACTTCTTCGGCACCACGTTCGACGAATACGTCGCGTGTGGCGCCGGCCTCGACAAGCTCGACGGCGTCGACGCGCTGGAGATGAACGTCTCCTGCCCGAACATCAAGGCCGGTGGCATCGAGTTCGGCACCGATCCCCGCGTGCTCGCCGAGCTGGTGCGTGCCTGCCGCCCCGTGGTCAAGAAGCCGCTGTGGATCAAGCTGACACCCAACACGTCGGACATCGTCGCCCTGGCGCGCGCGTGTGCGGACGGTGGCGCCGACGGCCTGTCGATCATCAACACCATCACCGGCATGGCCATCGACGCCCGGACGCGGCGCCCCAAGATCGCGACGACCTTCGGCGGATTGTCGGGCCCCGCCATCAAGCCCATCGCCCTGCGCATGGTCTATCAGGTCCATCGCGCCGGGGTCCCGCTGCCGATCTCCGGCATCGGCGGCATCCAGGACGCGACAGACGCGATCGAATTCTTCCTGGCGGGCGCGACGACCGTTCAGGTCGGGACGCAGAGCTTCGTCGACCCCGACGCGTCGGGACATATCGTGCGCGATCTGCAGGCGCGCCTCGCCGCCGACGGAATCAGCGACGTCCGCGAGCTCGTCGGCGCACTCCGTACATAACACCGTTTATCGTCGGTGAGGCCGGGCCTGGGTTACGTCGATTTAACGACCTCGAAATCGATGCGAAACAAAGCCGCGGTAGCTTTGATTCGTCCATGAAAAAGATCGAAGCCATCATCAAACCCTTCAAGTTGGACGACGTAAAAGATCGGCTGCGCGAAGTCGGCGTTCAGGGTATGACGGTCTACGAAGTGAAGGGGTTCGGGCGTACCGGTGGCAAGAAGGAGGTCTATCGTGGGTCGGCCTACGTCGTCGATTTCGTACCGAAGGTTCGGATCGAAATTGTCGTCAAGGACGACATCGTCCGCGACGTCGTCGAAGCGATCACGGCCGTCGCGCGAACGGGCCGCATCGGCGATGGAAAGATCTTCGTGACCCCTGTGGAAGAAGCCATCCGCATCCGTACCGGAGAACGCGGCGAAGACGCCCTCTGATTCTGCCTCGCGTTCGCAGGTACAACCATCCAACAACCGCAATAGGGGAACGTCCATGACTCCAGCTGAGGTTCTAAAGCTCGCAGAGAAACACGGCGCGAAGATGGTCGACTTCAAGTTCATCGACCTCCTCGGTATCTGGCAGCACACCACGATGCCGATCGGGAAGCTCGAGATCGGGACTTTCAAGGACGGCTACTTCTTCGACGGCAGCTCGATCCGCGGCTGGCAGCCGATTCACGCCTCCGACATGATCTTCATCCCCGATCCGAACTCGGGCGTGATGGACCCGTTCCTGACGACGCCGACCCTGTCGCTGACCTGCGACATCGTCGACGCGATCACCAAGCAGCCGTACCCCAAAGACCCCCGCACGATTGCGGCGAAGGCCGAGGCGTACCTCAAGTCGACCGGCATCGGCGACACGTCGTACTTCGGCCCCGAGCCCGAGTTCTTCATCTTCGACGAGGTCCGCTACTCGGAAGGGCCGAACCGCGCCAGCTACATGGTCGATTCGATCGAGGGCCGCTGGAACACCGACCGCGCGGAAGGGCCGAACCTCGGCTACAAGCCGGCGCACAAGGGCGGCTACTTCCCGGTGCCGCCGACGGACACGCTGACCGACATCCGCACCGAGATGGCGCTGACGCTGGAAGAGCTCGGCATCCCCGTCGAGGTGTTCCACCACGAGGTGGCGTCGGGCGGTCAGTGCGAGCTGTCGATGAAGTTCAACAGCCTCAAGGCGATGGCCGACTGGACCATGTGGTACAAGTACGTCGTCAAGAACGTCGCGCGCAAGCACGGCAAGACCGCGACGTTCATGCCGAAGCCGATCTTCGGTGACAACGGCTCGGGCATGCACTGCCACCAGTCGATCTGGAAGGACGAGAAGAACCTGTTCGCCGGCGACAAGTACGCCGGGCTGTCGGAGATGGCGCTGCACTACATCGGCGGCATCCTGAAGCACGCCCCGGCGCTGTGCGCGTTCACCAACCCGGGCACGAACAGCTACAAGCGTCTGGTGCCGGGCTACGAAGCGCCGGTCAACCTGGCGTATTCGTCGCGCAACCGCTCGGCCTCGGTCCGCATCCCCATCGGCAGCAACTCGCCGAAGGCGAAGCGGCTCGAGTTCCGCTGCCCGGACCCGACCGCCAACCCGTACATCGCCTTCTCGGCGATGCTGCTGGCCGGCCTGGACGGCATCCAGAACAAGATCGACCCGGGCAAGCCGCTCGACAAGGACATCTACGCCATGTCGCCCGAGGAGTCGAAAGACGTCCCCAAGGCGCCGGGCTCACTGGATGAGGCGCTCAAGGCGCTCGAGCGCGACCACGCCTTCCTGCTCAAGGGCGACGTGTTCACCCCGGACGTGATCTCGACCTGGCTGGACTACAAGCGGGAGAACGAGGTGGACGCGATCCGCCTGCGCCCGCACCCGTACGAGTTCGCGCTGTACTTCGACAACTAAGCCCAAGCGGCGCACAAAAGCTCTGGCCAAGGGCCGCTCTCCCTCGGAGGGCGGCCCTTTCGCCTTTGACGGGGCATTCGAGCTGACCTAAGATTCGAAGTTCGCAGCAGGCCGCAAACGCTGCGAAAAAACCTCCCATGGGTGGGCTTTCCTTTAGCGATCGGGCGCGTCGCTCGGTGTGGCGCATCGTCCCGAAACGCGCCGTGTCGGAGGCCATCGGCTGGGGGGTGAGCCTCGGCATTCCGGCTGGCCTGCGCGAGGTGATGCTGTCTCGGTTCGCCCGCGTCTACGGCATCGACGTCAGCGAGGCTGAGAAGCCCCTCGCCGAATACTCCGGCTTCGACGAGTTCTTCACCCGCAAGCTCAGGCCCGGCCTCCGGCCCATCGACACCGCGCCGGGCCGCATCGTGTCCCCGGCCGACGGCACCGTCGTCGAAAGCGGCCGCGCGGTCGCCGGCCAGCTACTGCAGGCGAAGGGGAGCCTTTTCGACCTGGCGACCCTGCTCGACGACGCCGATGCCGCTACCCGCCTGGAAGGTGGCGCCTATCTCATCACCTACCTTTCGCCCAAGGACTATCACCGCGTCCATTCGCCGGTGGCCGGGCGGGTGATCGGCTGGCAGCACGTCCCGGGTACGTTGTTCTCCGTCGGCAGCGCCAGCATCCGGTGCGAGCCGGGGCTGTTCGTCCGCAACGAACGCTTCGTCACGATGATCGAGATGGACGGTGGTGGCCTGGCCGCCGTGGTGATGGTGGCCGCCGTCGGTGTCGGTCACGTCACGGTCTCGTACGACGCCGACGTGGCGACGCACAAGCCGCAGTTCCTCCGCGCTGCGGTCCGTCGCCAGCGTTACGACCAACCGAAGCCGATCGGGCGGGGGGAAGAGCTGGGCATGTTTCATCTCGGTTCGACGACAATCGTCGTGTTCGAGCCCGGTCGCGTGGCGCTCGATCCCGTTGTGTCCGGCGACTCCATGAAGATGGGCGTTGGTATCGGACACATCGAGACCACGCGCGGGAATTCTCAGGGCTAAGGCACGTGTCGAAAGCCCCCCACGACGATCCCTCGCACCCGTCGAACGACGCATCGCACACGCCCGTGGCCGACATAGCCAAGGGACGCGACGGGGCGGTGCCGCGACGCGTTCGTTCAGCCGCCCCGCGCGAGCGGAGCGGTCCGATCGGGATCGCCTCTGGCGACTTCTCGACCCCGGTGGTTCGCAAGCGGACCACGACCCAGCCGCGTGGCGTGCCGGTGCTGGGGCCTCGCTCCCCGCTGGCGGCAGCGGCAGCGGCGGCGGCCGATGTCGGAGAGCCCGCTCCCGAGCCAAAGCCTACCCCCGCTCCTGAAACGACGGCGATGGGCGCCGTCCCCGCCACGCCCGTCGTCGAGGCGACCCCGGGGGCCATGTCAACCCGTCCTCCCCCACCTCCACCGCCCCCGGACGACAGTCCGTTCAGCGATGAGGCTGCGGCGGAGGAGCGCCCCGAGGTGGAGCCCGACAGCGAGGCGGCCGCGCTCGCTGCCGAGGCAGCCGCAGTCCGGGCGCTCGACGTCGGGCCCATGACGCCGCCGCCGGAGTTGATGGCCGCCGCCGTGGTTCCCGAGGTCGAACCGGCGGCCGCCGTTCAAACGCCACCACCCGAGGTGGTTGCGGTCGCGCCGCCGGCCGAACCGGAGATCGCCGCGCCGACGCCGCCGCCGGAGGTCAAGGCAGACGCGCGCACGCCTGCACCAGAGATCGCCGCGCCGACGCCACCGCCGGAGGTGTACGCCAACGGCAGAACGCCGGCTCCCGCGCCGTCGGTGAGCGCCCGTACGCCGCCGCCCGAGTTCCAGACCGTGGTGCGGACCCCAGCTCCCGAGCTCCTCGAGGCATCGCGGACGCCAGGTCCCGAGGCGGCGGCGCCTGCCGTGATGCCTGCGGCTGTCACGCCTCCACCGGCTGTCGATTTCGATGATCTGCCAACGCCGCCGCCCCAGGTAGTCGCCGCCCCGGTGCCGCCCGCGGACGGTGCGCTGCCGGTCGACGCGATGACGGCCGACGGTAGCGGAGCGGGCGCGGTTTCTAGCCTCCCAGCCGAGGCGCTGTCCGACGTCGCCGGCGACGCGGCTGCCGCCAGCCCCGACGTCGATCCGGCGTTGACCGAGCATGAATTCGACGGAGACGACGTCGAGGTCATGGACGGGACAGAACAGGCGCGGGCGATCGAATTTGCAGACGGCCAGCCTACGCCTCAGCCGAAATATGCGACGCCACCGCCAATCCCCGGCAGCTACCTGAAGACGCCTGGCCCGGAAGCCATCGTGATGCCGGGCGAGCCTGTCGCGATCCCCGGCCTGGCCATTCTTCCCGAGGCGCTGGCGCAAAGGCCGCGCCGCCCGAAGCGTTCAAAGCCCTGGTTCGAAGAGGTGTTCGACGAGGACTATCTGCGCACGCTGCCGTTCATGCGGCCCGACCAGACGCTGCGCGAGGTCGAGTTCATCGCCGATGCCCTCAAGCTCGGAACCGGCGCCGAGATCCTGGACGTCGCGTGCGGCTACGGCCGACACGCCATCGAGTTGGTGCAGCGCGGCTTCAATGTGACGGGCCTGGACCTGTCTCTGCCGCTGCTGATCCGAGCCGCCGACGAAGCCCAGCGTCGGGCGCTGGCGGTGAACTTCGTGCACGCCGACATGCGCGAGATGGCGTTCGAAAAGCAGTTCGACGGCGCCTACTCCATGCTGACCTCGTTCGGCTACTTCGACGAGGACACCAACCTGCGCGTGGCGGAGCGCATCGGCCGCGCGCTCAAGCCCGGCGCGCGTTTGCTGCTCGACGTCGTCAACCGCGACTACGTCGTGGCTGACCTGCCGGTTCGCGTCTGGTGGGAAGGGACGGGCTGCGTCGTACTCGAAGAGGTCGATTTCAACTTCCACACCAGCCGCATCGTCACGCACCGCTCGATCGTCTTCGAGGACGGACGCCAGCTGGAACAGGAGCTCTCGGTGCGCGCCTACAGCCTGCACGAGATCGGTCGCCTGCTGCGTCAGGCCGGCTTTCGTGTGATGGACGTCTCAGGTGGTCTAGCTACTCGCGGTCAGTTCTTCGGCGCCGCCTCGCGCAGCCTCCTGATCGTCGCCGAAAAACGCGAATCCGACTCAGCGCAGCCACTATGACGCGGCGCGGCTGAGCCGCATTACGTCGCCGACGCCATCTGCCCCTTGTGCGTCAAGTGGGCAACCCCATGTTCCTGCGGGGTGGCGACGCTTGCAACCAAAGCGTCGGGTCAAGCATCGAAGTGTACGAGACGTGCTGCGGTCCAACCCGGAATATTTATCTGACGAGGTTCGTATATCCCTTAAGCACTCAGAGGTGTCCGGACCGCGGCGACGCTCGATGGAGAACCCAGAAAAATGCACGTGAGCAGGGTAAAGGCAAGGACGACACGCAAACCTCGAACAGGTGAGGGGGTACGCGTCAAGGCAGCGCGTCCGGCTCATCCCTCGAAGGGAGTGGCGCATCGCGCGCCGCGGGTAAAACCGCGGCCAGGGCGGATTGCTGTGCCCGCACCCGCCAATGACACCATGCCGTTGCCTCCCGAGGAGCTGGGTCTACCCGTGCTTCCCGACATGGCTGTCGAGGCCGCCGCGGCCGAGCCTGTCGAGGAGATGGTCGAGGCCGACACGGAGGAGCTTGCCGCCGGTGCCGTCGAGGCGCAGGACGACAGCGACGAGGAAGACGACGACGAGGAAGAGGCAGAGGCCGAGCAGCAGGTAGAGGGCGCCGCGGCCACGACGACGCCGAAGCGCCGTGCCGACGACGAGCCTGCGAGCTTCCTGGCGATGTACTTCCGCGACATGGCGGAGCTGGATGTCCTCCGTCCGGAGCAAGAGTTCGAGACCGCCCGCAACATCGAACAGATGGAGCTGGACCTGTGGCGGACCGTGCTCGGGTTCGCGCCGGGGACGGGCTGGATCCTCGACGTGGTCGAGAAGGAGCTGGATAAGCCGCTGCCCGAGGCGAAGTTGCACCGTGCGGCGGCTGAACGTGCCCGCCGCAAGTCGTCGATTCAGGCGCGCACCCGGTTCGAAAAGGCCGGGACCGCACTCGCGGCCAAGCTGCGGGTGCTGGACATCGACCGCCTGTTCATCGATGCGGCGCTGGCAGAGATCCAGCGCGTGGGTCGTGCCACCAAGGGCCTGCCCTATGAAGGGACGATTCCGTTCTCGACGACGACCAAGGCGTTCGCCGATTACGTCCGCGTGGTCGGGCTGAAGGCGTTCAAGCTCAAGGCGGCCAAGAACGAGTTCGTTAAGGCGAACCTTCGCTTGGTCGTGTCGATCGCGCGCCGGTTCAACCACGGTCGCCTGCCGCTCGCCGACCTGATCCAGGAAGGCAACATCGGCCTCATGAAGGCGGTCGAGCGCTACGACTACCGTCGCGGCTTCCGATTCTCGACTTACGCCAGCTGGTGGATCCGGCATGCGATCAGTCGGGCGCTCGCCGACAAGGGGCGCGCGGTGCGTCTGCCCGTGCACATGATCGACGCTTATCACCGTATCGCGAAGTCGCAGCGCGAGCTGCAGTCCAAGCTCGAGCGGCCGCCCAGCACGCAGGAGATCGCGGCGGCGACCGGCATCGAGGCGGACAAGCTCGAGAAGATGAAGACGTTCCTGTCGGAGACGCCCGTGTCTCTCGACCGGCCGATCTCGGACGAGGATGGGCGTCGGCTCATCGACGTCCTGGTCGATCCGAACGAGGGTCCCGCGGTGCCCGAGCAGATGGCGTCCAGCGAAACCCAGAACGAGATGCTGAAGCTGCTCGCGTCCCTGAAACCCATCGAGGCCGACATCCTGCGCAAGCGCTTCGGCCTGGTGAACGACCGGGAACGCACGCTCAAGGAGATTGGCGACGAGTATCGCCTGTCGCGCGAGCGTGTGCGCCAGTTGCAGGAGCAGGCGCTGGGTAAGATGCGGCGCGCGATGGCCAAGCGCGAAAGCGTCTGAGCTGATCTGCGTCTCGGTGCTGGAAGGCCGCGGCTAAGCTCTTGATGAGCTGCGGCTTTCCGGCGACGAGTCCTTGACCCCAATTTGCACGAGGGCTATGGTCGCTGCTTCGCACACGGAGGCGAACCCGATGAAGCGTGCCCTCGGCATCACGATTTCGCTCGTTGGTTTTGCGTTGATCTCGGCGTGTACCGGCAAAGGCGGTCCGCTGAAGGTCGACGCGGTTGAACCGCCACAAGGAACGACGGCAGGCGGTGATGAGATCTCGATCGTAGGCGGCGGCTTTACGCCCGGAAAGACTCAGGCCGAGGTGAAGTTCGGCCGCAAGAAAGCCGAACACGTCCAGATCGCCTCCACCGGCAAGATTCGCGTCGTGACGCCCCCCAACGACAAGGGGCCGGTCGACGTGCAGGTGATGTTCGACGACGGCAGCGCCTTCAAGATCGCCAACGGTTTCCGCTACGTGGAGCCGGCGGACGGCGAGGCGGCTCGTCGCGCGTTCTTCACCGGTCAAAAGGGCGGCGGCGGGGCGAAGGACAAGATCGAAGTCGAGAAGAAGTAGTCCGCTTCCGCGGCGCCGCTCAATCGGCGCCGCGCCGTTCGACCGCCTGACGACCCGACTAGCGAAACTCGAGTCGAAAGAGCTGCTGGCCCATCAGCATGTACGAGCCGGCAGCGACTGTACGCTCGTGGCGTAGGCGCAGGAAGGTTCCGTTCGACGATCCGAGGTCGGTCAGGAACACCTGGTCGTCGCGCAGCGAGATGCGGGCGTGGGTGCCGGAGACGTAGCCGTCCTCGGGAAACAGGATGTCGCCACGCTCGCGACCCAGGACGATCGCTTCGCCGAACAGAGGAAACGCCGACCCGTCGACGTCGCGCCCGACGATGACCGAAAGCCGGCCCCAGAAGCCGGGGTTCGGCGTTCCCATCACCTCGGTGCCGTCTTCGAGCGGGTGGGGCGGCGCGATGACCTCGAAACGAAGCAGCTCCTGCCCGATCCGGAAGATGTCGCCCGATTCCAGGGCCTCTTCGGTGGTCGTCTTCAGGAACACCCCGTTCAGACTCTGGAGATCGCGGATGGTCACGCCCGTCGGGCCGACGGATAGCTCAGCGTGGCGCGGCGACAGGTAGGCGTCCGCGTCAAACAGCGGCGCCTGTCCGCGGCCGATCAGGTTGTCGCCGTCATGAATCGCGTGCGAGCCCCCCTCGGAACCATCGGGGCGGATGAGGATGAGACGCCCACGCGGCACCGGTGCCGGTGCCGGTGCGGTCGCGCCCGCCCCGAACATCGTGCGTGGCTGCCCGATGGGAGCATTGGGCCCCGAGGCCGCGGAGCCGATGCGGGTGCCGCAGGCGCCACAGAACGCGAACCCCGCCTGGACCATGCGGCCGCAGGTCGGGCACGGGATCTCGGCGGTGGGGGCACCGGCAGCTGCGCCTATCACGCGCGAGGGCGCCGGCGTCATTCCGCCACTCGGGCGAGGAGGGGTAGCCGTCAAACCGGCCAGCGGGTTCGGCGGGAGCTGAAACGGGACAGGCGCCGGCATCTTCGGCGAATCGTTCCAGGGGATACCGCCCTTGGCCTTGGGGACGGCGCCCGCGGTTCGCAGCTCGCCGGCAGCGGCCGTGGTGGCCATGGCGGCTGCTGTCGTGGTCGGCGGCGGCGGCAAGACGGTGCGAGCGGTCTCGATGGGACCGTCATTTCCGTGACCCGCACTTTGGGGAGCGGCCGGAGCCGGCCGACTAAGCTCATTTCCGCAGCCGAGACAGAACTTATAGTGGTCCTGGTTTTCTTTGCCGCAGCGGTTACAGGTGATCAAATGCACCCCCGGAGAACCTAACGCAACTAACACGCCGACGGGGAAGCGTCAACGGCCCGGAACTTCTCCGGATCAGGTGACTTCGACGCGTAAAAGTTGTTGTCCCACGAAGACATGGTCCCCGTGGTCGAGCGCAATCTCGTCGTTGATCCTCACGAACGTGCCGTTCTTGGAGCCGAGGTCCGTGAGGGTGACCTGGCCTTCGGGGCTGATGGCAATCTGCGCGTGGCGGCCCGAGATGAACGGATCGTCCAGGAAGTTCACGTCATTTCCTTCGCGGCCAATCGTGATGGTGTCGCTGCGCGAGCGATAGATCATTCCGATCTCGCCGCCGCGCAGTCGCTGAATCAGCTTCATCTTCGATGGGCGCTTGGGGCTGGCGTAGAAATACGTCCCTTCGGCGTCTGGCTGTGGCCCCAGGTCGGGAGGTGAGGGCTCGACTTGCAGCAGCTGTTCGCCGATCAGGAACAGCGCGCCGGGGCCCAGGATCACGGGAGCCTTGATACGGATGAAGACGCCGTTGACCGAGCCTTCGTCGACCACGTGCAACCTGCCGTCGCGATACACGAAGTTGGCGTGGCGCGGCGACAGCAGGGGGTCGTCGGGGAACATGATCGCGCCTTCCGTCCGCCCGGCCATGTGCTCGGTGGCGTTCAGGAGGTAGGTCACGCCGTCCATCCCTTCGCCCTTGATGACGGTGAGCTTTGCGCGCCCCGGCGCCTGGCTGGCGCCGAAGAACATCGTCTTCGCGGGGCCGGAGCCGCTGCCGCCGACCAGGGGCTCGACCTTCGAGCCGCAGTTACCGCAAAAGCGATTGTCGGCTGGGATCTCAGCGCCGCAGGTCGGACACGCTCGCATCGCCATGGCCCGTCATTCTCGATGCTTGCGCGCGCAAGTCAATACGCCAGTCGGTCAATCAATGCGGAGCGAGCGCGGCGAGCGCGGCCGCCCGGACCACGGCGTGGCGGTCGCTGCGCGTGCGCTCGAGCAGCGCCAGGCCGGGTGGGCCCAGGGCGGCCAACGCTTCGACGGCGGCAAGGCGGCGATGCCAGGATTCATCGCCCAGCGTTGGCGTCAGCGCGGCGGCGATCGCCGGCGCGCTGCCTGGGCGTGCGCGCGAGACGCGTATCGCCGCGAACGTCGCGGCGCTGGCGAGCAACGGGGAGCCGTCAGCCGCCGCCGCGGCGATGCGCGCCGGCGTCACGCGGTCATCGCCGAGCTTGACCAGCAGGCGCAGCGCGGTGGCGCGTGTGTCCGCGTCCGCATCGTCGAGCAGCACTGCCAGCCGGTCGGCGAGGGGGGCGACGATCTCGCGTGTCGCCGCCGCGGCTTCGGCCGACAGGGGGGCGGCCGCTTCGGGCGTCAGTGGGCCGAGCGCCAGGCCCTCGCTGCGGTTGTCGAGCGCGGCGAGCGCCTCCCGGCGGGCGTCGCCCGCGCGCGCGAGCGCTTCGGCGAGGAGGTCCTGCAGGTCTCGCGTGTGCGCGCGCCACAGCGACGACACGTCCGCGGCGGCGGCCGATGGGCTGGCCAGCAGCGCGTCGACATCGATACGCGACCCTGCCAGCAGTCGCGCTTCGTCGGGCACCGTGGCAGAGATCTGCCAGGCGGCCAGCGCCTGTAGCGGCACCGTCGCATCGGGGAGCGCGAACCGGCGCGGCAGCAGCGCGCGCGCCAGCAGCGCGGCCAGCGCCCGCGGCTCGCGCGACCACGCCAGGCCAAGCGCGGCGGGGCGCGCCAGCTCCGCGTCCCCGGCGTCGAGCAGGTCCAGCAGCCCGGGAATGGCGCCTTGCCGTTCGGGCCCTGGACGGGTGGCCACGCGGCCGAGCGCGACGATCGCGGCCCGCCTCACGGCCACGGGTCGGCGCGCGTCCGCCGCAACGGTGCGCAACGCATCGACGGCGGCCGCCATCGGCTGGCGGCCGAGCCCGAAGCAAGCAGCAATGACGACGTCGGGCTGGCGATCATCCAGCGCCTTGACGAGGTCGGGCATCGCGCGGGCGTCATCGAGCCGCCCGAGGCCCCACAGCGCGGCGGCGCGCAGGCGAACGTCTCCCGTGGATGTCCCCCAGTGCTGCAACGCGACGCGACCGCGCGGATCGCCCAGACGGGCAAGCGCGACGACGGCGGCCAGCTGCAATTCGGTGTTCGTCGCCAGCAGCGGCGGGCGCGCGCTGCTGCGCAGGATTCCGGCGGCGGGGTCTCTGTCGCGGGTCGCGATGCGTGCCAGGGCGGGCGCCGCATCGCCGTTGCCCAGCATGCCGATGAGATCGATCGCAGCGCGGTCCGGCGCTTGCTCGCTGTCGGTGACGATCTCCAGCAACGTGCGCAAGACGCCCCGGCCGATCGCGAGGCGCGCTTCGTCTGCGGTGGGATCGCGGTAGAGCGGGGGCAACAGCCGCTTGAGCACGGCGACCAGCGTCCTGCGGCGCGCGGGGGAGTCCTGCCCCGCGGCGACTGCCTCGGCCAGCCGTTGCTGCACGTCGGGAAGACGCCCCTGCATCTCGCCGAGATCGATCGCCAGCCGGCCGGCCTCCATGATCGCCTCGTCGTCACGCGACGCGCGCAGCAGACCGTCCAGCACGCCGGCTGCCTCCTTCTCGTCGCCGGCGCGCAACAGCAGGCGCACCAGCGCCAGCGCCGCGGTCGGGCCGGCGCCATGCGCGACCGCGGCGCGATAGGTGGCGACGGCCAGCGGGTCCGCGCCGGCGCGCGCCTGGATGTCGCCTATGCGCTGCAACGTCTGCGCGTCCGCGCCGGCGGCGGCGGCCGCCGCGTGCTCGAGCGCCCGCGCCGTATCGCCGCTGGCCAGCGCGATGTCGGCGATCTGCAGGTTGGCGTCGCGCGCGCGGCCGGGCGCCAGCCGCGTGATGTCGGCCAGGCGCGTGACCGCTTCATCGAGCTGCCCGGTGCGCTTGAGCAGATGCACGAGGGCGAACGTCGCCTCGATCGTGACGTCACGGGTGGCGGCGTCCTGCGCGCGTTCGCCGAGCCGTCCCAGCAGCTGCCGCAGCGTCGCCACCGCCGCCGGCGCGTCACCGTTGCGTTGCTGCGCCTCCGCGAGGAACAGCGTGGTCTCGAAGTCGTCGGGCTGCGCGCGCGCCTCGTCTCGCAGCTGTCGGATCTGCGCGTCCAGGCGGCCGCGCCCCTGCCGCGCCAGCAGGCCGAGCAGCCGCACGCGCGCCTCGCGTCGGACCGCGACATGTTGCCCGTGCGCCAGGCGCTTGTCTCGCGCAGCCAGCGCCAGCACCTGGTTCCACTCGGCCACCGCTTCGTTGATCTTCCGCTGGCGTTCGAAGATCTGCGCGAGCAGGCGGTGCGGTTCCAGGCCCTTGGGATCGAGCGCCTGCGCCCGTCTTGCCTCCGTCGTCGCGTCGCCCGTGAGATCGTGCTCCAGCAGCACCTCGGCCAGCCGCAAGTGTCCTGCGGCAGGCGGGCGCACACGGTCGCGCAGCGATGCCCACGTCCGGCGCGCCTCGTCCTTCTTGCCGAGCTGAAACTGGGACTCGCCGAGGCCGATGATGACCACCTCGCTCGTGGGGTCGAGCTTGCGCAGCAGCTGCCACGCCCTGAGCGCGCGCTGGTCCTCGCCCCAGCGCGACGCGACCGTGGCCAGCGCCAGCAGCGCGTTGCGGTCGCGCGCGAAGCGGGTGATGGCGCGATCGAACACGGCCGCGGCCTCGCCGCGTTGGCCGCGCCGGATCTGGCGGTCGATGAGCTCGACGGGAAACTGCGGATCGTCGGCGATCCGCCGCGTGAGCTCTTCGTACGTCGCAGTGGCTTCCTGTTCACGACCCAGCCGATCGCACAGCGCGATCAGGCGGCGGCCAATCTCGCCGTCACGCGGCGCCTGCGACAGCGCGGATCGCGTCGCCGCCAGCGCGCCTTCCAGATCGCCCTGTGCGTCGCGGACCTGCGCGAGCACGTCCCACTCCACCGCGCCGGGGGAACCTTCCAGTTCGCGCGCGAGCGCGGACAGCGTGCCGCGGTTGCGCGCCACGGCGAACGCCAGGGCCCAGACTGCCCGGCGTCGCTCCGCGTCGCGCGCCGGAAGCTCGCGCGCCAGCTCGGTGAGCACGTTAGCGGCGAGCGTGAGATCCTGCGGGGAGGCGGCGGCAAGCCGCAGGCGCGCCGCCCGCATCGCCAGGTCGAACCTGGCGGCGGCGCGTCCGCGCTTGAGGCGTTCCTCCAGAACCTGTGCGCCTTCCCCAGGGCGTCCAGCGTGCTCCAGCGCGTCGGCCAGGCGTGTGGCGGCGTCGTCCTTGTCCGGGTCGATGCGCGCCATCTCGCGGCGCAGCGTCACCGCCTTGTCGAGGGCCGCGCGGTCGTCGGCCTTGGCGGTGCGGGCGACGATGGCCAGCTCGGCTTCGATCAATCGCTGTCGCGGACCGGGGCGCTGCTCCTTCGCCAGCGCGTCGTCGTATGCCGCCAGCGCGGCCGCGTCGTCGCCGGCTGCGGCGAACGCCTGGGCGCGGCCTGTCAGCGCCGCGGCCGACTGCGGCGCGACGCGCAGGACATCGGAGAACGCCACCGCTGCGGCCTTGCCGTCACCGAGGGCGAGCAGCAGGTGCGCGTACGCGGCGAGCGGCGCGTACGCGGCGTTGCCTCCTGTCTGCGCGGCGCGCTGGGCGCGGCTCTTGAACCGCTCGCGCACGCCGGCGCGCCCCTTGGCGCCGGCGATCTGAATCAGCCTGCGGGCGAGCTGGTCGTTGTCTGGGCTTTCGAGCAGCGCGCGTTCAGCGCGTTCGAGCAGCGCCGATGAATCGGCGCGGTGCACCTGCCAGTCGGCACGCGCCGGTGCTGCCGCCAGGATCGCCGCCAAAGCCGCAGCCACGAACCAGCGACACACGCTCCAAAAGATAGCGCACGCGAGGCAAAAAAACGGCCCCCGAGTCCGCACCATTGCGAACGCCGGGGGCCGGCCGAGGCTTCAAAAATCAGGAGAACTGGCAGCCGAAGCGGCTGAAATAGACCGGGCGCGGCGTGAACAGTCGCAGCCAGCGATCGTGTCGGTCGCGCACGTAGTCGCGCAGCAACCGTTCGTGTTTGCCGGCCATTGCCAGGAAATGGAGGCCGGAGAGGTGAATGTTCTGCCCGATGGCGTGAAAGCGGGGCTCCGCGGACGCCCAGATGATCTCGCTGCTGCCGGGCAGCTGGAGCTCGAGCCCAACGACCTTCGCGTGTGGGATAGGGGCGATCGGCTTGCGGATGGCCAGACCGGCTTCGCTCACGTCCATGGCGACCGCCCGATAGGGATTGTCGCAAACGTACTGATTGAGGTACGTGCGCAGCGGAAACCGGGGCGCCAACCTACGGTTGTCAGCAACCGGTGAGTTAATGTCGTACATGTACTACATGGTAGGAGTAAACCTTACCCGCGTCAAAAAATACTTGGCGTGAGGTCGCCGGCGCCCGCGGGGACCGGGCGGAACTAGCGCCGCGAGAGCAAGAAGGTGCGGACCGACTCACGCACCGAAACAGGGATCTGCTCGCTCAACGCTTCGCGCGACAACTCGGGAGTCTTTCGGTACGTCTCGAAGAACGAAACGCAGTCGGTACACTGCGCAAGGTGGCGCCGGAAGCCGACCTCTTCGTCTTGGGGTAGCTCGCCGTCCAGATAGTCCAGACAGAACTCGATGAGCTCGTGACAGCTGATCACGGTGTTCGTCCCGTCATTCCGTGTTCCCGCGTTCCAAGCTTTCGATGGCTCCCGCGAGCGGCGGTTTCTCGGAATCATACCGCAAGCGGGGGATCTGTCCGCAACTGACATGCGTGGCGGTCGATGACAGGGCATGTTCGTGGGCGATTCCGCGGCCGCGCCGGGGCCAGCTGCTGCTATTGGCAAGGACGAGCTGAGGCCGCGGCCGGCACCGGACGAGGGGCGTCACGCCCGCGATCGCCGCCCGCGTCAGGACTTCCGGGCCGCACTGCGGTCTCCCCACACCGCAGGCCCGGCGGCTGGTGCCGAGCCGGAAACGTCATCGGGGGCGACGATGGCCGGGTGGTTTCGCGCGGAGGTGCCAGCCGGGCCCGCCGTCGCGGACGCCCGCCGTTGCGCCTCCGCGCCCGGTCGATCGGGTGCTGATCGGCGGGGCCGGTGATTCGGCCGAGGCGCGGATCCATATTGGCACCGGCGCGCTGGCGGGGACGGAGATTCACTTGCAGACCGCGCCCGGGGGGGGCGTCATCGAGGCGCAGCTCTTGACACGCGTGGATGGTTCGCGGCAGACGCTTTCCGTGGTGATGGACGAGATCGCGGTTCGGCTGCGTGGGAAGGGGATCGCGCTGCAGGTCAAAAGGAGCGCGGTGAGGCGCGATCGCGACGACCGCGGTGACTCGGGTGAACGCGGGGAGCCTCGTTGAACGTCGCACCGTTCGATCTCGCTTCGTGTCCGACAGTGGATGCGCGAAGCGCGCAGGCGACGCGCGCCACGTTGCGTGCGTGTGCGATGTTGCCCGAGCGCTGGGACGTGGACCTGCCTCCGCTGGGGGCCGCGATGATTGCACCAGTGGGGATCGACCACGACGCCTGGCGGGCAGGGGACGTCGACCTGGTCCTGCGGTTTGGAGCGGGCGCGGGACGGGTGGCGGCGGATCCGCTGTTCGCATCCCGGGTGGTCGATCGGGTGCTGGGCGGGCGGTCGATCCTGCCGACGGTGCGGGCGCTGGGGCCCGCGGAGCGCGGCGTGCTGGCGGCCGTGCTGGCGCCGCTGTGGGATCGCCTGGGCGCCACGGTCGATCTCGGGGGCGCGCCGGCGCGCGTCCTGGACGTCGCCGCGATCGTCATGCGGATAGAAGCTGGCGGCGTTGTGGGACACGTCCGGCTGACGCCCGCGGCGCATGGAGGGTTCTGGAGCGGGAAGGGCGACGCCGTTTGGGGGGCGCGCGCGGGACGGTTGCGGGTCGTGGCGCACGTCGAGATCGCGCGCACCAGCCTGCTGTACCGGGAGCTGGGGGCGCTGGTCGCCGGCGACGCGGTGGTGTTCGACGGTGTTGGGGCGGATGTCTTCGCGCCGCACGCGTCGTGGTCTGGGAAGCTTCGGGTCGGCGCGTTCGCCGCGGCGGTCGCCGTGGGCGCAGGCGGCGAGCTCACTATGGTCGACGGATTTTCGGGACAACAAGTAGAGGAGATGACGATGGCTGCTGATTCCAGGACGGATGCGACCGACGTGCTCGCGTCGGCGCCGGTCGAGGTCGTCGCCGAGATCGGCCGCATCACGATGCGGGGGGACGAATTGCTCGGTCTCGGCGCCGGCGCCGTGCTGGCGCTGGGTCGGGGACGGCAGAGCGTCTCGTTGTGCGTCGCCGGAGAGGTCTGGGCCGACGGCGAGATCGTCGACGTCGACGGCCAGCTGGGCGTTCGCGTCACCCGCGTCGCGCGCCGCTGAGCTGGGGCGGCTCTACGCCAGGTATTGTTCCGCGATCTGGACGACGGCAGCGGCGGTCGCCGTCCAGCGGGGCGCGCCGTCCATCAGTGTCTTCACGAACGGCATCCACACGTCGCCGTCGGCGCGCAACGCGAGGGCACGCCGTACGGAGCTTTCGATCTCGAACGGTGTCGGCACGCCGTAGAGAATGGCGTGGCCGGTGCGCGACGCCGCGTCGTAGTCGACCAGGTAGTCGTGGTTGGCGCCCACGTCTGGAGCGATCGGCAGCGTCCCATAGAGCAACGCCAGACCGGCGGCGCGGCCGATGCGATCGTGATCGTCGCCGAGCAGGATGGCGTCAGCGGCGCCGCGCGCGATGCGTTCGTCCGTCGCGTCGTTGCCCGGGTAGATCGTCACGCGTCCCGGCTGCTTGAGGGCCAGCAATCGCGCGCGTTCGATCATGTCGGGTTCGCCGCGCGGGACGATGATCGTCGCGACGTCGTACGGCGCCAGGCGTTCGATTCCCGCCAGGATGGCCTCGGCGGCGCCGTCCCGGTGTAGCGGGCCGGTCGTCAGCAGGAGGGTGCGCGGACCGAGCGCCAGCGAGCAGCGGCGGGCGATCGCGCGCCGGCATTCCGCCTTGCCGGACAGCGCCGTGGGGCTGAAATGCGCGGCCAGCGCGGGGTCAGCGGCGGGATCGTTGGGCGGGTCGTCGACGCCGAAGCGCACGGCGATCACCGGTTCGTCCGACGCGCGCGACGCCAGCCCCGGATCGCCTTCGGTCGCGCGCGCGGCGCTGGGGCTGGGCGCGATGATCGCGTTACCGCCCAGGCAGCCGAGCGCGACCAGCGAATGCGACGCCGACTCGTCACCCAGCAGCAGCGGGCCGAGCAGCTCGGCTTCAGGGGCCGTAAGTGAGGGGCCGAGGCGGCCGGTCGGCAACACGAACAGTCGGACCGCCGCCGATGTCGCGGACAGCGCGGCCGCAGCAGGCTCACCCCAGCCGATGGTGACCTCGGGCGTGATGAGCTTGTCGTTCGCAAGCGAACGCACGGCAGCGGCGAGCAGCGCGGCCGTCTGGGCGCGGCTTTCAGGTGTGGCGGCCAGCACCAGGAGCTGGGCGTCGCTCAGTTGCGCGCGCCCTTCGTAGAGCGTCAGGTCGTAGGTCCTGGAGCCAACGACGGCAGGCACCGTCCGCAGGCGGCGCGCCAGCCCGGGCACCCGCGCGACCTGATCCGGGCCCGCGAGGGTGAGGACCGTGGCGCGATGCCCGGCTGAGGCCAACGCACGGCTGAGGCCGGCGACGCCAAGCGCCGCCGGTCCGTCAGCCAACGGCGCGACCGCGTCGGAGATGAGGAGAAGGTCGCGTCCGGCCACTACAGGAATCTATTCTGAGGCGAGTGGGGCGCTACTCGGTTGCGCCGCGCTCGTCTTCTTCGCCGGGGAATTCGTTCACGGAGGGATATTTCATGATTTCCTTCCGCGAGATCTTCCATGCTTTCTGGACGATCCACGACAGCGAACGATCCTGACGAGTCGCCTCGTCCTGGATCTCTTTCAACATCTCCTCCGGAAAGTACAGGGACTGCTTGCGCTTGTCGGAACCGCCCATTGGACGACGAAGCCTCCGCGTGTGGTCGAGGTGGGAGAGTGTAAGTTGAATGACGGTCAGGTGTCAAGGAACGCGCTGCACGAGCTTGATCTTATTAGGGGCTGTCCTTGACGGAAATGGAGCGTCCGTCTATCTTAACGGGCTACTTTCACGGCAGCGCCTTTAGCGGCGCGGGGATGTTCATGGAAGGGACCGGGCTAAAGAAGAAGGATCTCAAGCGCTTCCGCGAGATCTTGCTCGCGAAGAAGAAAGAGATCCTGCGAAATGCGCAGCGAACGCTCAACGAGGACATGACCCTCGACGCGGACGATCTGCCTGACGAGATGGATCTTGCGTCGTCGGAGTACCTGCATTCGTTCACGTTCCGGCTGCGCGGGCGCGAGAAGGTCTTTCTGCAGAAGATCGACCACGCGCTAGAGAAGATCGAAGAAGGGACGTTCGGGGTGTGCGAGCAGTGCGGCGAGCCGATCTCGCTCAAGCGGCTCGAGGCGCGCCTGGAAACGACCCTGTGCATCCGTTGCAAGGAAGATCAGGAACGGATCGAAAAGGCGTACGGCTGAGCGGGCGCCCGGCGGCGTGGTTGGCCGCCGGCTTCGTTTGCCTCGGACTCGCCGGGTGCGCCGGGCCGCTGGCCTTTGAACAGGGCAGCGCGTCGATCGGCACGCACGCCGACGGCACGTTGCGGCATCCCGCGATGTTGCCTGTCGAAGGTGACGGCTACAGCATCCCTGCGCCCTGGCGTGTCCGCCGGGCGAACTACGCGACCGAGGAGCTGGTGGGGGCGGTGGTGCGCGCGGCGCGCGCCGTCGAGCGCGACGCCCCAGGAGGCATGGCGGCGATCGGGGATCTGTCGCGCCGGGGCGGGGGCGGGTCGGCCGAGCACCGCTCGCACCAGAGCGGGCGCGACGTCGACCTGTTTTTCTACAGCGTAGATCGGGACGGGCGTCCGATGCCGCCCGGGGACGCGATGTTGCGCTTCGCTCCTGACGGGCGTGCGGCGCGCTGGTCGCCGCCGAAGGGTATGAAGCCGCCGTCGGCGGCGGTGCCGGCGGCGCGCTTCGATGCGCGGCGAAACTGGGCCTTCGTGCGGGCGCTGCTGAGCGATCCGGAGGTCGAGGTGCAGTTCGTCTTCATCCACCGCGCGCTGGCCGCGGCGTTGCTGCGCGAGGCGACGGCGGCGGGCGACGATCCTGCGCTGGTGGCGCGCGCGTCGTTCATCATGCGCCAGCCGAGCGACTCGGACGTTCACGACGACCACATGCATATCCGGCTCTACTGCGCGCCGAACGATCGTTCGTTGGGCTGCGTCGACAAGGGGCCGGTGCGCTGGTGGAAGAAGATGTGGAAGTACATGGGCGCGCCTTATGGCCGTCCGGCGATCGACATCCTGGGCCCGGACGGCCTGGCGCAGTTCGGGCGGCTGTTCCGCGGCGAGCTGCCCGCGAGCTTCGCGGGATCGACGCCGACCAGCTAGCTCAGAGCCTTCAAAGGGTTCCGAACCGGTGATGAGCTCCGACCGGCAAAGCCGGTCCACGCGCTACGCGCTCCCAGATCAGCGGCCGCCGTCGGGCTTGTTGTCGGACTTGCTGTCGGGGCGCGTCGGCGTCTCGAGGTCGAGGTGGCCGAGCACCCATTCGTATGGACCGGTCGCGCCAGCAAGCTGATCGAAGGGTGCGGCCAGCGTGAGGACGATCGCCTGCTTGTTGTCGCGGCCACGGTCGATGTCGCGCACGATGTAGAGCTGGCGAAGCGCCTGATTGCGGCGCTCGGCGCGCGCATCGATCTGCATGCCCGCGTGCGGGCCAGGATAGACGCGCTCGACGGTCAGCCCCTGCGCGGCCAATCCCGGTTTGCTCTGGTTGACGAGCTCGGCAGCGTCGCTGGCGGCGGTCTTGTCGACCGCGAGCGAGATCCGGCTGCCGCCTGGATGCACGAGCGCGACGAGCACGGACGGGTAGCCGGTGTGTTGCGACAGCGTCCAGCCGGGTGGCGCTTCGATGCCGACGCCGTGGCGCGCGCTGAAGTAGCGCCGTTCCTTGCTGGAGCTGCTGCGTGTCGTCTGCGCGGGCGCGAGCTGCGCGACCGCGATCGCGGCCAGCGCGACGACGAGTGACAGGCCGGTGGTTCGGGCTGCGGCGCGCATCGTTGTCGCCAGTATAGGGGCGTCCCGAGACTCGGTCTAAGGGGCGCGCTCCGCTGCGGGAGTCGAGTCGACGTCTCTCGTCTCGACGATGATGCTGAACAGATTCACAGTCGTTTTTCTATTGAGCAGATTCTATTCAATAGATTAGGTTGAATAACAGATAATGAAGCGCCCATCTTCATCCCCGCGCACCGCCGTCACGATCGCGGAAGGCGATCGGCGCGTGATCTCCACGGGGCGCGGACTGCTACAGGATCGCGAGATCGATGAGATCGAACGGTCGTGGCCGGACGGGCTGACGTCTCGCCAGATCGTCGACGTGTTCGAGACGCGCGGGATTCGGTTCTCGGAGGCGACGCTGCGCAAGTACGTGCAGCTCGGACTGTTGCCACGCTCCGTGCGCGTCGGGCGTAAGGGAAAACATCGCGGGTCGTGCGGGCTCTACCCGTCGCACGTCGTGCGTCGGGTCAATGCCGTCAAAGGCATGATGGCCGAGGACCGCACCATCGAAGAGATCCAGCGGTCGTTCGCGCGGTTCAAGGACGACATCGAATCGGTATCGAAGGATCTGCGCGAGCTGATCAGCAGCTTCGAACGCGAAGCGAAGGCGCCGACGGTGGATGTCGATGGCCGCCGAGAGCTGGAACGCGAGATCACGGAGGCGAAGCGAGCTGCGGGGGAGCTGGTCCGTCGGATCAGCACCCTGGAGCGCCACATCTCCGCACATTCCGAACCGTTTGCTGGCGCTCCCGTCGGAGGCGGCGGGAGCGACCTGTATTGAGACCGTGGCCTAGCCACCGACTGAGGAGGGAAGCCCATGGATGATGAAAGCGACGACCCGAGATTCGAAGACGAAGACGCGCCACAGCCCGAAGTGGCGCGAATTCGTCGCAAGGTGCACTCCGCCGGCCGCGACGGCCGGGTGCGGTCGAAGACGATCGCGCCGAAACGGCTGACGCGAGACGAGCGGCGGCTGTCGGAGCTGCTCGTGTATCCGGACGACGTGGAGCGGCCCGGCAGCCGTCAGGAGTGCCAAGGGATGTCGCGGCCATGCCCGTTCGTGAGCTGCTCGCACCACCTGTATCTGGACGTCAATCCGGAGACGGGCGCGATCAAGCTCAACTTCCCGCACCTCGAAGTCTGGGAGATGGCGGAGACCTGCTCGCTCGACGTCGCGGATCGCGGCGGCATTACGCTGGAGGAAGTCGGCGCCATCTTGAACCTGACGCGCGAGCGCATCCGGCAAGTCGAAGTGCGCGGGCTCTGCAAGATCAAGGATCACACGGGCGGCGAGCTGGGTCTGCCTCCGGAACGAAGCTCCTAAAGCGTTGTAGCGGGGGTGGGGGGCGGGCGGGTAGTCTGTCGCCGATGGAACTGCGCGCCCTGACGTTCATCGACGTGTTGCAGCCGCAGCTTGCGGGATTTCTGCAGACCGTCGCACAGGGATTCTTGCCGCTCGAAGGGCAGGCGTCGCTGGTCGTGGAGATCGCGCCAGGCATCGCCATCAACACGCTGACCGACATCGCGCTGAAACGCGCGCGGGTCACGCCCGGCATGCAGATCGTGGAGCGCGCGTACGGCTTGCTCGAGCTGCACGCGTTCGATCAGGGTGACGTGCGCGCCGCGGCGGCGGCAATTCTGCACGAGCTGAAGCTGACGGAGAGCGACCGGCTCGCGCCGCGGACGCTGTCGCGCGAGATCATCACTGGCGTCGACGGTCACCAGTCGGCCATGATCAATAGAATGCGACACGGAGACATGCTGGAAGACGGCCACAGCCTGTACACGCTGGAGGTGCAGCCCGCGGGCTACGCGGCGCTGGCGGCCAACGAGGCGGAGAAGCGCGCCGACATTCGCTTGCTGGAGATGGTGACCTTCGGTGCGGTCGGCCGCGTCTGGCTCGGCGGCCGCGAGGAGGACATTCGCCAGGGCGCGGCGGCGATCGACGACACGCTGGCGTCGCTGACTGGACGGGCGCAAGAGGGCAAGCGATGAGCGCGGGCGCTGGTGTTGTTGCGGCTTCTCCGCTGGACGGAATCGACGCGGCGATCGCGGAGCGGCTGCTGACGGCGGCGCTGTCGTCGGGCGGCGATTACGCCGATCTGTATTTCGAGCACCGGTCCGGGGCGGACTACGTGCTGGAGGACGGGCGCATCCGCACCGTCGGGCGCGGCGTCACGCTGGGTCTCGGCGTGCGCGTACTGCGCGGCGATGCGACCGGCTATGCGTACACCGAGGAGCTGTCCGACGATCGGATGCTGGAAGCGGCGCGTACGGCGGCGCAGATCGCGGCCAGCGGCGCGGCGCCGGGGCCGATCGCGGTGCGGCCGGTGCCCCTCGCGGACCGGTATGCAGTGGCCGAGCCGTCGCTGGCGCGCTCGGGCGCGGACAAAGTCGCGTTGCTCCGTCGCGCCGACGCGGCGGCGCGCGCCGCAGATCCGCGCATCGTGCGCGTCGAGGCGTCGCTGGCGGAGGAATGGCGCGAGCTGCTGGTGGTGACTTCTGACGGCTACCTGGCGCGCGATCAGCAGCCGATGATCCGGTTCGGCGTGTCGGCGGTGGCCGAGGAGGGGGCGCAGCGGCAGGGGGGCCGGTCGGGCGGCGCCGGGCGCTACGGGATGGAGTTCTTCACGCGGCCGGGGCAGAGCCCCGAGGAGCACGGGCAAGAGGCGGCGCGGCTGGCGATCGGGATGTTGCACGCGGTGGAGGCGCCGGCCGGGCCGATGGAGGTCGTGCTGGCCGCCGGTGAGTCGGGCATCCTGCTGCACGAGGCGGTCGGGCACGGGTTAGAGGCGGACTTCAACCGCAAGCGGACGTCCAACTACACCGATCAGATCGGCAAGCAGGTGGCGTCGCCGCTGTGCACGCTGGTCGACGACGGGACGATCGACAACGCGCGCGGTTCGATCAACGTCGACGACGAGGGGAACCCCGGTCAACGCAACGTCTTGATCGAAAATGGCACGCTGGTCGGCTACATGCAGGACCGGCTGTCGGCGAAGCACTTCGGCGCCGCGCCGTCGGGTAACGGCCGCCGCCAGAGCTTTCGCCATGAGCCGCTGCCGCGCATGACCAACACGTTCCTGACGCCGGGGGCGGACGCGCCCGAGGACATCATCAAGTCCGTGCAGCGCGGCGTGTACGCCAAGCGGTTCGCGGGCGGACAGGTGAACATCTCGAACGGCGACTTCGTCTTCGCGCTGACCGAGAGCTATCTGATCGAAGACGGCAAGCTGACCGCGCCGCTCAAGGGGACGAACCTGATCGGCAACGGGCCGGACGTTCTGCGCAAGGTGACGATGCTGGGTGGTGACTTCGAGCTGTCGCAGGGGACGTGGACGTGCGGCAAGGACGGGCAGTCGGTGCCGGTCGGCATCGGCACGCCGACGCTGAAGATCGCGGAGATCACCGTCGGCGGGACCAAGACCCGATGACGGCGCCTTCCGGGGGAGGGCGCCGCGTTCCTGATCCGGCCAGCTGCCAGCGCATCGCCGAGCAGATGCTGGCGCTGACGCTGAAGGCGGGCGCCGACGGCGCCGAGGTGCTGGTTCGCGATGGCACGGAGCTGGAGGTCAAGGTCCGGCTGGGCGAGCCGGAGCTGATCAAGGAAGCGGGCAGCCGGGCGCTGGGACTGCGCGTGCTCAAGGATGACCGCTCGGCGGTGACGTACACGTCGGACCTGACGACGGCCGGGCTGGAGCGGTTCGCGCGCGACAGCGTCGAGCTGGCGGCGCTGGCGGAGCCCGATCCGACGGCGGCGCTGCCGGGGCGCGAGGAGATGGCGCGCGACGTGCCGGATCTGGAGCTGTGGGACGAGGCGGTGCTGTCGCTGGACGTCGCCGAGGGGATCCGGCGCGCGCGCGCCGGGGAGGCGGCGGCGCTGGCGCTGGACAAGCGTGTCACCAACTCCGACGGGGCGGTGTTCGGTCGCACGGTCGGCGCGTCGGCGTTCGCGACGTCGGCCGGGTTTTCGGGATCGGTGCGCGGCACGCACGTTTCGTTCTCGGTGGAGCCGATCTGCGACGACACCGAAGGCAAGAAGCGCAACGGTTCGTACTGGACGTCGAGCCGGTTCGGCCGCGGGCTGCTCGACCCGGAGCAGGTCGGGGTCGAGGCGGCGCGCCGGACGGTCGCGAAGCTGGGGTCGCGCAAGATCCCGACGGGGGCGGCGCCGGTGATCTTTTCGCCGGACGCGGCGCGCGGACTGCTGGGGCAGCTGGCGGGGGTGATGTCGGGCGGGGCGGTGTGGCGGCGTAGCAGCTATCTCGCCGGCCGTGAGGGGACGGCGGTGGCGGCGCCGATCATCGAGATCGTCGACGATCCGCTGGTGCGGCGCGGGCCGGGGTCGCGGCCGTTCGACGGCGAAGGGCTGGCGAGCCGTACGAACGTCCTGGTCTCCGAAGGCCTGCTGCGCACGTTCCTGTGCGACGTGTACGCGGCGCGCAAGCTGGGCAGGCGGTCGACGGGATCGGCGGCGCGCGGCATCGGCGGCAGCCCACACGTCGGCATCTCGAACCTGATTCTGCGGCCGGGGCGGACGCCGGCGGCGGAGCTGGAGCGGATCGAGCGCGGGCTGTACGTGACCGATCTGATGGGATTCGGCTTCAATGCCGTGACCGGCGACTATTCGCAGGGCGCCGGCGGCTTCTGGATCGAGCGCGGCGAGCGTGCGTTCCCGGTCAGCGAGATCACCGTGTCGGCCAACTTCGACGACCTGTGGAAACGCATCGACGCGCTTGGCGACGACCTGGACACGCGTTCGTCGGTGCAGTGCCCGTCGTTCCGCGTGTCCGAGATGATGATCGCAGGCAGCTAGAGCCGGCTAATACGTGCCGACCAGCGGCGCGATCGTCGTGATCACGAAGTCGTGCAGCGGGCCGTTCGAGGCGACGATGCCGCGCCGGTTGTAGAGCTCGGGGCGGTCGTAGACCAGGGGCGCGCCGTCGACGTCGGTCACGCGGCCGCCGGCCCCGAGCAGGATGGCTTCGGGGCCGCAGGTGTCCCAGATCTTGGTGCGGCCGCCGCCGTAGAAGTAGAGGTCGCGCGTCCCTTCGGAGACGAGGCCGATCTTGAGGCCGATGCTGCCGACGTTGATCTCGTCGGTGATCTGCAGCGCCTGCTTGACGGCGTCGACGCGCGCGGTCCGGTGCGATTTCGACGCGACCAGCCGGATGCCGGGAGGGCTGGCGGTGAGCGACGTGTGGATCGGGATGCGGTCGCCGGGCGTGGCTTCCACCCAGGCGCCGACGCCCGCCGCGCCCATGTACACCTTGCCGGTGATCGGGTGGGCGACGGCGCCGACGGCCGGGCGGCCGTCGATCGCCAGGCCGATCATGACGACGAAGCCGGAGTCGCCGGCGATGAAGTCGCGCGTGCCGTCGATCGGATCGACCATCCAGACGCGCCGCTGGCCGAGACGTTCGCCGGTGTCGGGGATCTCCTCGGACAGGATGACGTCGTCGGGAAACGCCTCGGCGAGGCGCCCGACGATGAGCGCGTTGGCCGCGATGTCGGCGTCGGAGACCGGTTCGTCGCCTGCCTTGGCGCTGATGGTCAGCTGCGTGCCGTGGTAGCCGCGCACCAGCTCGCCGGCCTCGCGTGCGATGCGGGCCGCGACGTCGATTTCGTGATCGAGGTTGCTCATGAAAGCACGGCGGCGGCGGCGAGGTCGCGACGCAACGCCGGGCGCCCCGCGAGCAGCACCAGCCCGGCCACGACCAGCAGCAGGCCCGTGGCCAGCACCGGCACCTGCAGGCCGATGCGGTCGGACACGGCGCCGACCACGAGCGGCGAGAACGCGTCGCCGAGCACGTGGATGGAGAAGGTGTTGACCGCGACACCGCGGCCGCGCAGCGCGGCGGGGAGGACGTTGGCCATCGCGGCGTTCAGCGGGCCCATGTTGATGAACAGCAATAGCAGCGTGACGAACATCGACGGCCAGAAGATAGCAGGCGAGGGGTGGATGATAGCCAGCAGCGTGAACGGGCCGGAAGCGATGAGGCCGACGGCGGAGATCAGGAAGTGGGCGTCGGGGCGGGTGCGGGCGAGGCGATCGCCGACGACGCCGCCGATCAGTGTTCCGGCGAAGCCGGCCAGGAGCAGCAGGCCGCCGAACATCAGGGTCGCGTCGGCGGCCTCGAGGTGGCGTACGCGCACGTAGTACGTCGGCATCCAGAACGCGAGACCGCCTGTCGTGAACGTATAGATGGTCTGCGCGGCCGTGTTGTAGAAGAAGCTCGGGCGCGCGCGGAAGGCGCGGAGCGCCTCGCGCGCCGTGACGGCGATCGTGCTGGCCGCGCCGCTTCTATCGAGCGCGCCCCGGATGGGATCGCGCAGCGCGTACAGCGTCAGCGCCAGCAGCAGGCCGGGCGCGCCGGCGATGTAGAACGCGCTGCGCCAGCCGAAGTGGGCGGCGACCTGTCCGCCGACGACATAGCCGGCCGCCGTCCCGGCGGGGATGGCGGCATAGAAGATGGCGAGCGCGCGGCCACGTCGGTCCGCCGGATAGAAGTCGGACAGCAGCGACGGCGTGACGACGGTGTAGCTCGCCTCGCCGACGCCGGTCAGCGCGCGCGCCAGCGCCAGCGTCGCGAACGACACCGCCAGCCCGGAGGCGACGGTCGCACCGCTCCAGACGATCACGCCGATGGCCGCGAGCTGGAAGCGCGCGCGCCGATCCCCGAGCCAGCCGAACACGGGCGAGATGAGCGCGAAGCTCAAGATGAAGGCCATCTGCAGCGACCCGGCCTGCGTGTCCGACAGGTGGAGGTCGCGGCTGATGAACGGCAGCACAGCCCCTGGGATGAAGCGATCCAGGTAGTTGAGCAGATTGAGGCCGGTCAGCAGGGCCAGCGCCGTGCGCGGTGACGGCAAGTGACGGCCCATGTCGGGCATGCGTACCACGCCAGCGGGTGGTGGTGTAGATTCCCCGCCATGGCAACGTTGAAAGACATTCTGTTGGTGCCGGCGAACCGACCGAAGGTGATCGCCGACTGCACGAAGCTGATCGACGAAGAGGTCGATTCGAAGGGCGGGCTCACGGGCTTCGCGATCAAGGCGGCCTACGCGCTGGTCAAGGCTGTGAAGCCGGGCTTCATCACCGAGGCGGTCGACAACATGGTGGACGACTTCGCGGACAGGCTGGAGCCGTTCTGGGCCGACGCGCAGGCCAAGAACGAACCGGTTGGCGCGCTGATGAGTGCGCGCGCGGGCGACGTCGCCGACGCGCTGCTGTCGATCAGCGATGCGCGCGCGGCGCGCGCCAAGAACCAGGGGGTCAAGAAGGCGTACGAGAAGCTACGCCCGACCGGGAAGAAGCACGTCGAGGCGGCCGTGCCGCGCCTCGGACGTCTGATCGCCAAGCACACCGTCTGCCGCGGCGAGCGCGACCACGGCAGCGGCGCCGTCCGCCTAGTCGGTCGGGCCTCGTGACCGCCGCGGAATCGACGCCCGCGTACTGGTACCTGCAGTCGCGGCGTATCCGGCCGGCGATCGCGGGCTTCGCCGCGCGCCCGTTTCCACTGCCGCTGCTGTGCGGGGTGCAGGACTACGCGTGGGGCGAGCGCGGGGCGGCGAGCTACATCGCGCGGCTGCGCGGCGCCGCGCCCGAGGTGGGGAGGGCGTACGCCGAGATGTGGATAGGCGACCACCCCGGTCTGCCGGCGTTCGCCGAGGTCGGCGGTGCCAGCGGCGAAGTCGCGCCGCTGGCCGAGACCACAGGCACGCGGCTGCCGTTCCTGATGAAGGTGCTGGCGGCCGCGGAGTGCCTGTCGATCCAGGTCCACCCGGACGAGCAGCAGGCACGGCAGGGCTACGACGACGAGCAGCGGCGCGGCATACCCGTTGCGGATCCGGCGCGGAACTACAAGGACGCGAGCCACAAGCCCGAGCTGATCGTCGCGCTGACGCCGTTCTTCAGCCTGGATGGCTTCCGGCCGCTGCGCGAGATTGTCGCCGCGCTGGAGGACGAAGCCCCCGAGCTGCGCCCGTTGATGCCCGACATCGCCGCGCGGGCGGCGCGCGCCGGGGACGACGCGGCGGCGCGGGCGGCGGTGGTCAGGGAGCTGTACGAACGCGCGATGCGGCTGCCGCAGGAACGACGCAACGAGCTGCTGACGCCGCTGGTCGAACGGCTGGAGCGGCAGAACGCGGCCGCGCCGTTCCCCGACGACACCCGGGAGCACTGGGTGGTGGAGACCGATCGCCGCTACGCGCGCGGCGGCGACAAGGACCGCGGCGTGCTGTCGCTGTACCTGCTCAACTTCGTCGTGCTGGCGCCGGGTCAGGCGCTGTTTCTGGGCGCCGGCGAGCTGCATTCGTACCTGCGCGGTGTCGGCGTCGAGGTCATGGCCAACTCGGACAACGTGATCCGGGGCGGGCTGACGCCCAAACACGTCGACGTCGAGGCGCTGCTGTCGATCGTGAGGTTCAACGACGGTGCTCCGCGGGTGATCGCGCCCGACGCAGCCGGCGTCTACCGGACGCCCGCCGACGAGTTCGAGGTCGCCCGACTGCACGTCGCGGCCGGCCAGCAGGCGCGGCGGCCTGCCGAGCGCGGCGTCGACATCTGGCTGGCGACGGTTGGTCGCGCCGAGGTCAGCTGGAGCGGCGGCGTCGTCGCCCTGGCAGCGGGCGTACCGGTGCTGGTGCCCGCGGCCATGGGTGGCTACGACGTCCGTGCCGTCGATGACGCGGAGCTGTTTCGCGCGTCCGCCCGCCGCGCCTGACTACGGCGGTACCGGCGCTTCCGGCGACGTCACGTCGAGCCGGATCAGGTTGTCGACGCGGAACACGCCAGCCGTTTCGCGCGCGTACTGCACGGCGCGATCACGCGCAATGCCCGTCGGCGCGCCCCCCGACAGCGTCACGACGCCGTTCGCGGAGACGATGTTGATGCGCGTTCGCTTCAGCACCGGGTCATCGTCGAACTTCGTCCGAATATCAGTGACGATGATGGCGTCCGGATCAGCCGCCGGTTGGCCCTCGGCAGCAAGGTTTGCCTGCACGGCGACCCTGTCCGGCGGCTGTGCTGCCGCCGGCAGCGCCACCGTAGCGGCCAGCCCTGCAGCAGCCGCGAACCACGATCGTTGCTTTGATAGTGTGAGCTTCATTGCCTCGTCCGTCCCCCTCTCCACGTACCCTCACTTTGATCGTGTGGTCGGTCGTTGATGGCGCAATGCCGAGTGGGGTAGATTCCAGGATCCCTGTAAGGCGTTGACTGATTCTATTTCAAGATCCCGACCGCGCCCCGCCCAACCCATATAGTCGGCGACCGCTTCGACAGCCTATGGGAGGGGGCCTCAGTCATGAAAGTCGTCCTGATCGATGATCACGCACTCTTCAGAGTGGGGATTCGGCACGTGTTGGCGATGTCCTCGGAATTCGAGTTAGTCGGCGAGGCCGCGACCGCACGCGAGGGCTTCAAGCTGATCGAGGCGACCGTGCCCGACGTGGTGATCATGGACATCTCGCTGCCTGGCATGGACGGGGTGCTGGCCACGCGCGAGCTCAAACGCCGCGCACCGCTGGCGCGCGTGCTGATCGTAACCGCGCACTCCGAAATCCACGACGTGCTCGACGCGATGAGCGCCGGCGCGGTTGGCTACGCGCTGAAGTCGGATGGGCCCGAGGTGCTGCTCGAAGCGTTGCAGCAGGTGGCCCGCGGACAGCGTTATGTCGCGCCGGCGGTTGCCACGCGTCTGTCGACGCTGGAAGCGAAGCGACGGCGCGCGACACACGTGCTGGGCGTGTTGTCCGAGCGCGAGCGGGAGATCTTCCGCCTGGCGGCCAAGTGCCTGATCGCTCGCGAGATCGCGACGGAGCTGTGCATCGCGCGCAAGACAGTCGACACGCACCTGAACCGCATCAATCACAAGCTCGGGTTGCGTAATCTGGCCGAGCTGGTGCGGCTGGCGGCCAACCTCGGGATGATCGAATCGGGGCGACAGGTCGAGGCCGAGCCCGAGCCGGCGACGCGCCCGCCCACCGCCGAACGATAGGGTCTGTTCCGAAGGTAGCCGCAGACTCGCGCTTATGCGCGAGAGCGGCTAGCGGTCACGCCGTGCGCAGGACGCGCCGCTGCGGCCGGCGGGTCATCAGCCACGTCCCGAATACGCCGCCCGCGACGCCCAGCACGAAGGCGAGGAACAGCATCGGCAGCCCGAGCGATTCGCGCACGCCCTTGGTGAAGCCGGCCGCGGTCGAGCGCGCCATCTCCTGAAGCTGGCGTTCGATGCAGCCGCGCGGGTCGGCGCCGCCGCATTCGGGGAACATCGCCATCACCTCGCCGCGCGCGCCGCTCACGACGCCAGCCGCGATCCGCGAGCTGGCGTTCGTCAGGCTGGCCGTGAGCCGACCGTCGCCGTCGGGGCCCAGCGCGGCCACCATCTGTCGGGTGGCGTCGTCGACTGCGGTCTGGACTGATTCGGACATCACCTCCGATACCAGGCTACGAATTTGCTCGCGCTGCTCGGGCGCGTCGAACGCGGCGACCGCGCCCTTGACCGCGGTCTGCATGGCTTCGGCCATCACCTCCGATACCAGGCTGCGAAGCTGCTCGCGTTGCTCCGGCTCTTCGAGCGCGGTGAGCGCGCCCTCGACGGCGCGGCCGGCGGCGACGCGCGATATCTGCTTGTTGGGATCGGATTGCTCCTCGAGGGCCTGCGCCATGCCCTTCGCGCTCTGTTCGCCCATCCGGTGAGCACACGCGGATCCGAACCCTGCGACCACCAGCGCCGCGACGACCAGCAGTGCGCGACCCGACTCCCCCGTGGCCATGGAGGAACTACGAACGCCTCCGGGGGAGGTCGGGCCGCGAAAGCCGAGGTGAACCGGTCTGCTCGCTGTCGTCGGACGCGGCCGGCCGCGTCGCGGTGTCACGCGCCGGATCGGTGAACAGGCGTGAGCGATCCGGGCCGCATGGAACTGGCGCATCTGTTGCCTTTTGCTTCGTCGCGTCCGTCGTCGACATCTTGCTTCCCAGAATGTGATGAAGGTCGGGCCGCGCGGCAATCAGCCCGCCGCCTGATTCGCTCAACTGTCAGGCGACGGCTGAAATTGCGCGCCCAGGCTTGAGAAAGGGATATCGCAGCCCACGTTGCGGCTGCGAGACATCATGACGATCGCCACCGCCGAGCCGATCGACACCCAACTGCAACCGCCCGACATGGTCTGGGTCGCGGGGGCGTCGTTCGTCATGGGATCCGACAAGCACTATCCCGAGGAGGGGCCGGCGCACGACGTCAGCGTCGACGGCTTCTGGATCGACCCGACGCCGGTGACGAACGCGCAGTTCCTGCGTTTCGTCGCGACGACCGGTCACGTGACGGTCGCGGAGCAGACGCCCAACGCCGCCGACTATCCCGGGGCGAAGCCGGAGCTGCTGGTCCCCGCGTCGGCGGTGTTCCGGCGGCCGGAGCACCGGGTCGACATGCGCAACCATTACAACTGGTGGACGTACGTCCCCGGGGCTGACTGGCGGCACCCGCTGGGGCCGGAGAGCTCGCTCGACGGGCTGGACGATCACCCGGTGGTCCACGTCACCTACGCGGACGCGGCTGCCTATGCGCGCTGGGCGGGCAAGAAGCTGCCGACCGAGGCGGAGTGGGAGATGGCGGCGCGCGGCGGCATGACGTCGGAGTTCGCCTGGGGCGACGATCTGCACCCCGGCGGCCGCTTCATGGCGAACACCTGGCAAGGCGAGTTTCCGACGGAGAACCTGGCGTCCGACGGGTTCGAGACGACGTCGCCCGTGCGCCACTTCCCGCCCAACGCCTTTGGCCTGTACGACATGATCGGCAACGTCTGGGAGTGGACGACCGACTGGTACTCCACGCGCCATCGCGCGAAGGGACACGGTTGCTGCGGGCTGGTGAACCCGCGCGGCGGCGAGCGCGAGACCAGCTACGACCCGCAGATCCCGGTGCGCATCCCGCGCAAGGTGATGAAGGGCGGATCGTTCCTGTGCGCCCCTAACTACTGTCGTCGCTATCGGCCGGCGGCGCGCATGGCGCAGCCCATCGACACATCGACCTGTCACCTCGGTTTTCGCTGCGTGATTCGCTCTCAGAACAACCCGTAAGTCGTTTTCGCATTCACTTCCCGATCCCCGAAACCGGATCCCAGATTCGGGGGTAGAGGAGGCCGATTATGCGTAACAACAAGGCGGTTGTGTGGTTCGCGGGGTGTGCGGGGCTACTCCTCTCGTTGGGGGTGGCTCGTGCACAAACGGGGACGGAGGAAGCGGCATCCGGGGAGCCGATTTGCAAAGACGCCGGCGTGACCGTCAGCTTTGCGAACGCGTCGACGACGCTCGACAAGAACGCGCGCGGCGGATTGACCGGGCTCGCGACGTGGATGAAGGCCAAAGACGAGCGGACCGTGAAGCTGCAAGGCTACGCGTCCCCGACGGGGAACGCGGAGGTCAATCAGAAGCTGAGCGAGCAACGCGCGGAGGCGGTCAAGAGCTACCTCACGGCCCAGGGTGTTGACCCTGAGCGCATCGCCACCAACGCGTTCGGCGATACGCAGGACCGTCCGCCGACGGCGGAGGGGCGCACCGTCACGGTGACGGCGTGCGACCAGCCGGTGAAGGTGGTCGAAGCCGAGGCACCTGTGGAGCCGGTACCGCCGCCTCCTCCAGTAGCCGTGGAACCCGAGCCGGCAGCGCCGGTCACCGTCGTGGTGCCGCCGCCGGCGCCAATGCCGCCGCCGTCGGCCAAGCCGCAGGGCCCGCCGTCGCGGATCGGTATCGAGGCCGCCATTGGCGCGGGCGCGATCGGCTTCACGGACAACGGTGCGCGTGGCTTCACCAACACCGGTACGTCGTGGGACGCGCGCATGATCTTCGGGTCGCGGTCGCCGATCGCCATCGAGGCGGCCTACGTCGGCTCGGCCCAGGGCATCAACGCGCTGGGGCTCGACAATGACGCGTTGCTGGTCGGCCAGGGCGCCGAGGGTAACCTGCGCCTGAACCTGACGACGAGGCGCGTGCAGCCGTACCTGTTCGGCGGTATCGGTTGGACGCGCTACAACCTGGAACGGACGACGACCTCGACGTCCGCCGTGCGTGCGGCAGACGACGTCGGCACCGTGCCGATGGGCGTCGGTCTCACCGCGCGCCTGACGCGGTCGTTCTTCATCGACGCGCGCGGTACCTACCGGTACGCGTTCTACGACAACCTGCTCGACGTCGCGTCGTCCAGCACGGGGCTGGGGGACGCTCCGTTGCAGACCTGGAACGCCTCCGGTCGGGTGGGGTTCGAGTTCTGAGTGGTCACGCGGCCTCGTGGCGGCTGGCCAGCCAAAGATAGCTAGCTAGCCATCAGCGCGAGCGTCCGGCCTCCGGTCTTCCGGAGCCGGGCGCTCGCTTCTTTCGCGTGACCGGCGGCGCGAGCGGCGACCACAGCTCCAGCGCCTGCGCGGGCGGCACGGTGGCGAAGTAGTGCATCAGCGGTGCGACGAGGCCGGTCCACCCCGTCTGGTGCGAGGCGCCGATGCCGGCGCCGTTGTCACCGTGGAAGTATTCGTAGAACAGCAGCTGATCGCGCCACAGCGGATCGTCGCTGAACTTGCGGGCGCCGCCGAACACCGGCCGGCGGCCGCCTTGATCGGCGCGGAAGATCTTGGCCACGCGCTCGGAGATGTTGCGCGCGACTTCGTACAGCGTCATGCGGCGACCCGATCCGGTCGGGCACTCGACCTTGAAGGTCGGGCCGAAGTAGCCGAAGTAGTTGAGCAGCGCGCGAATGAGCAGGCCGTTGACCGGCAGCCAGACAGGACCGCGCCAGTTCGAGTTGCCGCTGAACATCCCCGTGTCCGACTCTGCCGGCAGGTAGCCGACGCCCAGGCGTTCGCCGCCGAGCTCGAACTCGCACGGGTGGTCGAGGTGGTAGCGAGACAGCGAGCGGATGCCGAACGGGCTGAGGAACTCGTTTTCGTCGAGCATGCGCGCCAGCACGCGGCGCAGGCGGTCTTCGTTGAGCAGCGACAACATGCGGCGGTCGCGGAAGCCGGGGCGGCGCGGGTCGTGAATGTTGCTGACCAGGTGGGGGCGGTGCCGCGCGAACCAGCCAGCCCGCCGCTGCAGCTCGGGCAGCTGGGCCATCACGCGTTCGTCGATGACCGCGACCGCACACAGCGGCAGCAGGCCGACCATCGAGCGGACCTTGAGCTGGCGGTCGGGTCGGTCGGGGGTGCGCACGACGTCGTAGAAGAAGCCGTCCTCATCGTTCCACATCGCGCCCTGACCGCCGATGTGCACCATCGCCGACGCGATCCAGATGAAGTGCTCGAAGAACTTCAGCGCCATGTCGGCGTACGACGGGTCGGCAAGCGCGAGCTCGAGCGAGATCTGCAGCATCATCTGGGCGTAGAACGCCATCCACGCCGTCCCGTCGGCTTGTTCCAGGTGGCCGCCGGACGGCAGCGTGGCGCTGCGATCGAACACGCCGATGTTGTCCAGGCCCAGGAAACCGCCCTCGAACACGTTGCGCCCGGCGGGATCCTTGCGGTTGATCCACCACGTGAAGTTGAGCAGCAGCTTCTGATAGACGCTCTTGAGGAACGCGACGTCGCCCTTGCCGGTGCGCTGCTTCTCCTGCTGGTAGAGGAAATACGCGGCCCACGCGTGCACGGGCGGATTGACGTCGCTGAAGTTCCACTCGTAGGCCGGTACCTGACCGTTCGGATGCAGATAGCGTTCCTGGAGCAGCAGCAATAGCTGCTGCTTGGCGAAGTCGGGATCGACGAGGCCGAGCGGGATCGAGTGAAACGCGAGGTCCCACGCCGCGTACCACGGGTATTCCCACTTGTCGGGCATCGAGATGATGTCGTCGCCGACCATGTGCTGCCACTGGTCGTTTCGCCGTGAAACGTCGCCGGCGCCGTTGCGATGGCGGCTGGCGTGGCCGTGGCTCGCGCCATGTTCGGCCAGCCAGGCGTCGACGTCGTACGAGTAGAACTGCTTGCTCCACAACATGCCGGCCGACGCTTGCCGCGCGATCCGGCGGTCATCCTCCGACAGCGATTGCGGGATGATCGCCGCGTAGAACTCGTCGGCTTCGCGTCGTCGCGCCGCGAGCGTCGTGGTGAAATCGGCGGCGAGCAGCGCCTGCTGGCGATCGGCGGCGCCGGCACCGGCGCCGTCGCCGTTGCGCCCGTTGCGCGGGCGAAGGCGCAGCCGCACCGACTGGGAAGCCCCCGCCGGGATGTGCAGGTGGTAGTGCGCGGCGGCCTTGGTCCCCACGCGCTTCGGGTTGACCGCCGATTGGTCGCCCAGCACGAGGTAGTTGTTGATGCCGTCCTTGAAATACGGATGCTCGCGGTCGACGACGGGGCGGACGCCGCGCGCGCGCACGGGGTTGGTCTCGTTGTCGGCGAACAGCAGCTCGGCGCCACGCTCGCAGACCACGCTGTAGTTGCCCAGCGCCTCGCTGGTCACGTCGATGATCGTCCGGTCGGCCCGCTTGCAGCTCAACGCCGGCCGCCGCGCATCGGCGTGGGCCCAGACGTTGCGGAACCAGAACGTCGGCAAGATGTGCAGCGGCGCGGCGTCGGGGCCGCGGTTATACGCCTGAATCTCGATCAACAGATCATCGGGAGACGCCTTCGCGTAGTCGACGAAGACGTCGAAGTAGCGATCGTCGTCGAAGACGCCGGTGTCAATCAGCTCGTACTCGTGATCGGCGCGAGACCGGCTCCGGTTCGTCTCGACGAGATCCAGGTACGGGAACGCGCGCTGCGGATACTTGTACAAGTAGCGCATGTACGAGTGGGTGGGCGTCGCGTCGAGGTAGTAGTAGTACTCCTTGACGTCCTCACCGTGGTTCCCCTCGCTGTTGGTCAGCCCGAACAGGCGTTCCTTCAGGATCGGATCCTTGCCGTTCCACAGCGCGACGCCGACGCACAAGATCTGCTGGTCGTCGCAGAACCCGGCGATGCCGTCTTCGCCCCAGCGGAAGGCGTGCGAGCGCGCCAGATCGTGACTGAGGTAGTTCCAGGCGTCCCCGGTCGGGCCGTAGTCTTCGCGCACGGTCCCCCACTGGCGCTCGCTCAGGTACGGGCCCCACTTCCGCCACGGGGCCTCGAGCGCGCGCGCAGCGGCCAGGCGTTTGTGTTCCTCGGTCATCGGACCCACTTCGCTCCCGCAAGCTGAGGACGCCTGTTGCTCCGGCAACGCCTGACGAGATCGGCTGCGCCGTGTTTGCGGCGCGGGCCTACACCCGTCGCTGTTGCCGCCGTCGACGAACGGATCAAGGTTGGCAACGTGCTGGGCTTCGACGAGCGCACGGCGCGCATTCTCGTGGTCGAGGCGGATCCGGAGCTTCGCGGCACGTTCGAGCTTTTGCTGAGCGCGAGCTGGAACGTCACGCTGGCCGACAACACCGAGCACGCGTGGGACGTCGCGCAGAGCGCGCATTTCGACCTCGTCATCAGCGACACGGAGGTGCCCGACATCAATGGCATCGACCTGGTCCGGCGGCTGCGGGCGAACCGCGAGACTCAGGACGTGTCGGTGATCCTGGTGGCGCGGGGCGCCGGCGAACACGAGACCATCGCGGGCCTGGAGGCCGGGGCGGACGACTTTCTCGCCAAGCCGTTTTCGGGCCGCGAGCTCCTGGTGCGGGTCCGGACCCGGCTGGAGCTGGCTGCTATGCGGCGCCGCAACACCCAGCAAGAGGAGATGCTGGCCAACCTCCGGCGAACGTTACACGCGCGTGACGAATTCTTTTCAGCCGCGTCACACGAGCTGCGGACGCCGCTGACGACCCTGGGCCTGCAGACGGAAGGCCTGCTGCAGTCGTACGGCAGGGCCCAGGAGCCCCCGCGAAGCGAGGACGAGCGCCTGCTGCGGCGGCTGGGGCTTATCCGGAAACAGGTGGTCCGCCTCGACCAGCTGGTCGACCAGCTGCTGGACATCTCCCGGCTGATCGAGGGGCGGCTGGACCTGCACATCGAGGAGGTAGACCTGCAATCGGTGGCGCTGGAGGCCATCGACCTGCTGCGCGAGCCGGCGCAGCGGGCGGGCTCGCCGATCCTGTTCCGTGGCACCGACAGCGTCGTCGGGCGCTGGGACCGGCTGAGGTTGGGTCAGGTGGTGACGAATCTGCTGTCGAACGCCATCAAGTTCGGCCGCGGGCGGCCCATCGAGATCGAGCTCTGCGCCGATGAACGCGAGGCGGAGCTCCAGGTACGCGACGACGGCGAGGGGATCGAGCTGGAGGCGCAGACGCGAATCTTCGAGCGCTTCGAACGGGCGACGACGGTGCGCCGGCACCCCGGCATGGGGTTGGGCTTGTGGATCACGAAACAAATCGTCGACGCCTGCCACGGGACGATATCCGTGGCGAGCGAAATTGGCCGCGGCTGCGCGTTCACCGTCAAGCTGCCGAGGGCGGCATGAACGAACGTCCCCGCCTGCTGATCGTCGATGACGACCCGGAGCTGCGCCAGAGCGCCGTGGACGCGCTGTCGGACGCGGGCTACGAGACGGCGGTGGCCGGCAACGGCTGGGAGGCGCTGGCCGCCACCCAGGGGCCGCAGGTGCCCCAGCTGATCCTGCTGGACCTGATGATGCCCGACATGAACGGCTGGCAGTTCCGCGAGGCGCAGCAGCGGGACGCGCGCATCCGGGACATACCCCTGGTCGTCATCACCGCCAGCCGGGATCTGGTCAACCACCCCATAGACGCGGACGGCGTCTTGCTCAAACCGTTCGGGCTGAACGACCTCCTCGGCCAGGTGTTCAAGCTGGTCGGGCACGCGTAGCCCGATCGAGTTTCGAAACCATCTCGCAGCCGCGCCCGCGCGGCGCCGGCTTCGTTGCACAACTTGCCGCGGCCCTGCCGGTCGACCGGGCCACGAGGTGGTGAAAGGTCGGACAGCCGCCGGCAACGTACAACACGCCTGCACTGTTTGCGCGGGCGCGATGCACATCGCCGGGGTCACAACCACCGACGAGTGGCGGGCGCGTCGCCACGGCTTGCACAACTCGTCCCGGGACGTCCGTTGAGCCGCCGCGGAAAGCGGCGGCTCGTCGTTGTCGCGAACGTCCGCGCCGCGCGCGTTAGCGCTGGTTGAGCGGGAGCTCGACGGTGAAGGTTGCGCCGCAGCCGGGAGCGCTGACGACTCCCACGCTGCCTCCGAGTTGCGAAACTACGCTGCGAACGATGTAGAGCCCCAACCCGAGTCCAGCGTATTGCTTCGACGTTACAGCGCGCTTGAAGGGCTCGAAGATCTGTTGCTGAACGGCGGGTTCGATTCCCGGGCCGTGGTCGGTGACCGACAGGCGCGCGCAGCCGTGCGCCGGGTCGGCGGTCACCCGGATGGCCACCGGGTTGTTGCGGCCGAACTTGATCGCGTTGCCAACCAGGTTTGTCACGATTTGATCCAGTCGCGATCGATCCCAGTCGCCGATCAGCGTTTCTGGAAGCTCCAGCTCAATCTGCGTCTGCGCCGTCGTGGCCTCTTGGTTCAGACGGCCAGCGACCTCCCGGACCAGGTCGCACAAATCGACGGGCTCAAGATCCAGTTGGAATTGCCCGGAACGAATGCGGGACAAATCGAGCAGATCGTCGATGAGCCGCGCCAATCGTCGTTCCTCCCGTTCGATGATCTTGAGCAAGCGTGCGCTCTTGGCAGGAACAGCCGACTCCATGCGGTGTAGGGCCTGGACACATATGCGCAGGGAGCACGCCGGTCCGCGCAATTCGTGCGCCGCGATCGAGATCAGCTTCTCCCGTTCGCTGACCGCTTCGCGCAGGTCAAAGCGGGTCCGGATGTTGTGAATCGCGAGCGCCATCCGGTCGGCCAACTCCTGCGCCAGCGCAAGCTCGGCCGGCCCGTGGATCAAGCGGTTATTTGCCGCAAAACTCAGGGTTCCGAAGCGTTCGGCGGGGCCGCCGATGGGCACGCTCAGGCGAGACCGATTGCCATCGACGCGAATCTCGCCCCGGACGATCGACGTCAGCTGTTCGGGGGGTTCGATCCACGCATCGGCAACTTTGCGGACCTCCAGAACTCGCACAGAACGCGCATCCAACGTGCGATCGATGGCGCAGATGTCGCCCAACATCGGCAGGGACGCATTGGAAATCCCCTCCAACATCGGATCGAGATCCTGCGACATCAGATAGCGGCTGACGTTCGCGAGAAATCTGGTGTGCTCCGCAACCGATTCACTTCCAGTCGCCTGCTGCAGTCTCTGCATGACACGCATCGCGCCTCCCTCGATTCGCTACATGCCGGATTGCGCGTCGCTTGGCCAGTCCCTAAGTGCGAGTCGCGCGCTTCGTTGTGGTGTTTGAGGCGCCCGACTACATGACTCACGATCGCAAATCACTCCCTGTAAACTTTCGAACGTGATGCGATTTCAAATAGACAAACGCCGATATGCGGCTGTAAAAGTTGTGCGGCTAGAACATGCGTCTCTCGGCGATTGCGGGCGGGGAGGAAAGGCGGGACGGTGATGAATTGCAAAGCCGGAGAAAACGAATCGCATGGACGTCTCGGTTGGAGCGGGCGCGTTGGTTGGTGTTGGTCGCAGTTGTACGGAGGCGACCGATTCGGTCCCCCGCTCGCCGGATTTCGATACGCACGTGTCTCTGTCGCTCTGGACAATGCGCGCAGGTGACTATCGTTGTTCGTCAGGACGCGACTCGAGCGCCGGGAGGAGTGTCGTGAAGGTTTTCCTAGTCGATGATCATCCGCTGTTTCGTGCCGGTGTCCGCCAAGTGCTGGCCGGCCTCACTGAATTCCAGGTCGTGGGTGAATGGGGACGCGCGAGAGACGCGTTCCCCGCGCTCGATACCGAACAACCCGACATCGTTGTCATGGATGTCGCGCTGCCCGGGATGGACGGCGTGGTCGCCACACGCGAGGTGCTTCGTCGCGCCCCGCGCTGCCGCGTGTTGATCCTGACCGTCCACGATCAGACGTGCGACGTGCTGGACGCGCTCAACGCGGGCGTCTCGGGGTATGCGCTGAAGACGGACGACAGCCAGTCGTTGATCGCGGCGCTAAGGGCAGTGGCCCGTGGCGAGCGCTACCTGGCTCCGGCCATCGCGGTGCGCCTGGAGACGTACGAATCGCGGCGCCGCAAGGCCGGCGACGTCCTGGGGGTGCTGTCGGTGCGCGAACGCGAGGTGTTCCGCCTGGCGGCCGAATGTCTGATCACCCGCGAGATTGCGAACGAGCTCTGTATCTCGCGCAAGACCGTGGACACACACCTGTACCGAATTCATCGAAAACTCGGCCTCCGAACATCCGCAGAACTTGTTAGACTGGCGAGCGGTTTGGGGCTGACGCACGCCGGGCGCACGCGCGAAGGCGCGAGCGCAAGCAACGGCGAGGCGCCAGCGGGACAATGGATGGAGGAGCAACCATGATTTCGATGGGTTCGAGGGGTGAGCGCGCATCGCCGGCGCAGGTGACATCGTTGGTCAATCACGAGCTGAGCTCGCCGCTGGCGACCGCGCTCTTGTACATCGGGATCGCGGAGGGGCACTGCGCCACGGGGCCCGCCAGTCAGGCGCGCTCGGCGCTGGGCGTCGCGCGGGCGGAGATCCAGCGACTCAAGCAGCTGGTCGATCGCGTGACGGAGCTGGAGCAGCTCGGGTGTGCGGTCCTCCGGCCGGCCATGGTCGATCTGGGCGCCGTGGTCGCCGACACAGTGGAGCGGGCGATGCTGCCGGGCAGCGACGGCGAATCACCGGTGACGGTGGAAGCGCCACGCGGACTGGTCGGCTGGTGGGACGACGTCGCCGTCAGCCAGATCGTCATCAACCTGCTGTCGAACGCGCTCAAGTTCGGGCACGGCGGGGCGGTGCGGATCGTCGTGCGCGCATCGGGAGACCACGCGTGGATCTCGGTGCAGGACAACGGCGTCGGTATTCGTCCGGTCGATCGCGAACGGATCTTCGAACGCCACGCTTGTGTGCCCCCGGATCAAGGCGGAGGCCTGGGGCTGGGTCTGTGGCTGGTGCGCGAGCTCGCGAACTCGCATGGTGGCCGCGCCGGTGTTCACAGCCGGCCGGGGCAGGGGGCGACGTTCGTCGTTCACCTGCGCTCGCAGCCGCCCACGGCGGAGGCCACGCATCTGCCCATCGGGCGCACGGCGCGGCGTCGGCCCGCCGGTGCTCGCCGCCCGGACGCGCGGCTGCAGCTCGTGGCGCGCTAGCGTCCGCTTCGGCCAGGGCCACGACCCTGGCCCTGGCGACCTGGCCGCTTCGGCCGCCTGCGCTCGTCACCTTGCGCGCTGCCTTCGCCCGCGGCTTGCCTCCGCGTCGGACGCCTCCGCGTCTTCTGCGAGCTCCGGCTCGTGAGACGTGCGGGTCGAAGGTCGCGTGCGATTCCACGCCAACCGCCGCACGTGACTTTTTTCCGGCGCGCAGCTTGCGGCTGGATTTGAAACCAAGCTGCGCGCCGGAAAAAAGTTTTGGGCGGCCAGAGGCGCTCGGGGAAAAGCCGACGTGCGAGCCGCGCAAAACGTACGCGAGGTGCGGCGAATGAAGTGGGCGCCGGGCGCCGCGGTGAGAGGCGCTGGGACTAGGCCGGGGGCTTGGCCCGGGGACGGGGGCGGCCGCCTAGGTGTGCGTGCACATTCGGGTCACCAGGTCGCAGCTATACATGCCGGTCCGATCGCGCACTCCCAGCGTCGTCACACCCACGATGATGACGATATCCCCGCCCTCGGGCTGCTGCAGGCGATACTCGATCTTCCCCTCGATGAACCGGAAGTCGAAGCTGCCGGAGGCCATCTTGCCGGCCACACCCATGCTGCCGGTCAGGTAGAACAAGAAGCGCGCCTGCGACACGTCCTGGGTCAGCGCGCCCTCGAGGTAGAGGATCACCGTCCCGTCCAGGTAGCCGTCGAACGCTGCCTTGCCGACGGGCAGCATGCGCGCATGACAGTTGGTCGCCGTGCCCCAGGCGGCGCGATTCAGAAACCCGTCTTCGACGACCGCCGTGATGTCGATCGAGCCGTTGGTTGCCTCATCGGGTTGTCCCGCGGTGTCGACCCAGCCCTTGCAGATGCGGTGCACGGTTGCGTAAGCGTCGATGATCGGGCGATCCGGATCCGTGTCCGTGAGGGTCGCGGGATCGCCGGGGAGGCCGTTGTCGTCCAGGCGGCTGTCGACGCGCGCGAGCACCTCGGACATCAGGTCCGGGACCCAGTCGAGCTGCAGCTCATCCAGACGCGCCTGCGCACGCATGATCGTGTCCTCGGCCTTCGCCGTATCGAACGTGCCGGTCGGCGAATCGTAGGCGGCCACGAGCGCCGCCATCTCCGTCTGCATGGGCGGCGTCGGCAGCACGACAGGATCGGGTCCGCAGCCGGCGACCATCGACAGCGCTACGACGGTCGATGCCAGCAGCTTCTTCACAGGATCACCGCGAGCGACAGGTCCGGGATGAACGACTTCTTCGGAATGGCGATGTCCATGCCGGGGAGGAAGTAGTAGCCGTAGCCGCCGCCGGCGATGAGGTGGAAGTGCTTCCACAGAAACGCCACGCCGGCGAGCGCCTGCCAGGGGTGTTCGACGCGCGGGGTGAGCTCACCCGCCACGTTGACGGTGGTGAACGGGTCGGTCATTCCGCTGGCGCTGAACGTGAGCGGGCCCGTGTACACCTGGTAGCGGCCAGTCGCGGTCAGCGAGAAGATCCGGGTCAGCCGCCACTCCAGCATGGTGCCCAGCTGCGCGGCGCGTGCCGCGGCTCCCCCTGCGACGTCGGCGCGACCGACGTCGACGTTGCCCGAGCCCATCGCGCGCGCGAAGATGTAGGTGCCGTCACCGTGTATCCAGAAGCGGTCGGCGACCCGCACCGACGCGAACAGCGATATCGGGAAAGACAGCAGCCACGAGGCGGGGAGGTTGTCCTTGGCGAGGTTGGCGGCATAGCCGGCGACGTTCACCATCAGCGCCAGGCGCTCGGTCTCATAGAACTGCGTCTTGACGTGCAGGTTGGGGACGAGGACAGGCAGGAAGGCGCGCGCCGCCCATGCGGGCGGATCCGAGCCGATGCTCACCCGGTCGGTGATGCCGTATTCGAGCGCGAGGACGCCGATCTTGAACTGCCTCGCGCCGATCAGGTACGCCGTGCGTTCGTCGAGCAACGGCAAGCCATCTTCGGTCGTCGGCGTCGTCGCGCGCGCCTCGACCGCTGCCGCCATCATCACCGCCGCCACCAACACCAGCGCTATTGCACGAGCTCTACGCATGCAGACCAAGGTTGCGTTCTCGGTCGGGGATACCAGATCGCCGCCGGGCTTTCAGACAATGGCCTAACGGCTGTCAGGGGGAGCCGGGGCTTCGGTCGGCTTGGTGCGCGCGGCGGATTTCCCGCGGCGCGCGCGGCCGAAAGCGTCCATGTGCCCCCACACCCCCGGAATGTCGAGCAGCTTCGAGCTGACCTAAGGGATCGACCAGCGCCGGATCGACGATCAGGTGCTTGCCGTCGGAGTCGAGGCCCAGCAGCGTGCGCACGAACAGCAGCGGCGCACCCGTCGACCACGCCTGCGGGCTGCACGCGGTGGGGTATTCGACCGGGAAGCGCGTATCCTCGCGCGCGTAGCCGCCGAACGCCTCGGGCAGGCGCCCGTCGAACAGGTGCGCGGCTTCGAGCATCGCGCGGCAGATGCGCGCCGCCTCGGCGCGGTAGCCGTAACGCCGCAGGCCCCACGCGATGATCGAGTTGTCGTGCGGCCACACCGTGCCGACGTGGTAGCCGATGGGATTGTACGAGCCCTCCGACGCCGCCATCGTGCGGACCCCCCACCCCGAGTACAGGTCGTCGCTCATCAGGTGACGCACGCACAGCGCCGCCTTGTCTTCGTCGGCGATGCCGCTCCACAGCAGGTGGCCGATGTTGGACGTCAGGGAGTCGACCTGGCGCTTGTTGCCGTCCAGCGCCAGGGCGAAGAAGCCGCGCTGTTCGATCCAGAAGTCTCGGTTGAACCGGCGCTTGAGCTCCTCGGCCTCGCGCTCCAGCGTCGCTGACAGGTCGGGGTCATTCCACACCTCGCGCGCCAGCCGCGCCGACCGGCGCTTGGCGTCGTAGACGTAGCCCTGCAGCTCGCAGGTCGCGCGCGGTGTCGGCGCCAGCGTGCCGTCGGCGAACACGATCGAGTCCCACGAATCCTTCCAGCACTGGTTGTCGAGGCCGGTCTGCTTGTTGCGCCGCTCGTATTCGACGTAGCCGTCGCCGTCGCGGTCGCCGTAGCGATCGATCCACGCCAGCGCGGCCCGCGCCTCGTCCTCCAGCACGTACGCCAGCGATCGATCCCCCGTCCACCGGTCGTACTCCTCGAGCAGGATCAGGAACAGCATCGTCGAGTCCGCGCTGCCGAAGTAGGGGGACTGGGGCCGCTCCTCGAACGCGGTCATCTCGCCGAAGCGCAGCTCGTGCAGGATCTTGCCCGGCTCCTCGTCGCGGAACGGGTCCACCCGCTGGCCCTGCAGCAGGGGCAGCGTGCGCAGCGTCGTCGCCGCCAGCTCGGGGACGAACGGCAGCGCCTGGAAGCTGGTGATCAGGCTGTCGCGCCCGAAGATCGCCATGAACCACGGCAGGCCCGCCGCCGGCAGCGCCCCCGGCAAGACGTTGGTGGTGAAGCGGAGCGCCGCGAGGTCGATCAGGCTGCGCAGGTAGATGCCGCCGAGCGGCTCCCACGAGCTGACCAGCCGGGGCGCCGATGCGACCCAGTCCTCGATGTTGACCCCCTCGCGTTTGGTCACGCGGCTGCCGTTCGAACGGCTGCGCACCATGCGCGCCACCACGGCGGTGACGTCGAGGTTCGTGGTCCACCGCTCCTGCGGCTCCAGGTGGACGGTGAACGACAGCCCGTCCTGACCGAGTCGCGCCGGCGCGGACGACGAGATGACGGTCTCGCGCTGGTAAGACTCGCGCCGGTAGCCGAGTCGAAGGCTGCCGCTCGTCCATGTCGCTGTAGAGCTCGCCCCGCTTTCCTTGTCAACCTCGTCGAGCTTGTCCTTGACCTCGAACAGGTCCGCGAAGTCCGCGGCCACCTCCAGCTTCACCTGCAGATCGACGGCCTTGTTGTCGTGGTTGACGATGTCGATCGCCTCGGTGAACCCGGCCGACGCCGTGATCGCGCGCCGGCGCACCACCGACACGTGCGAATCGACGTAGACGGTCCCGGTCGCCAGCGCCAGGAAGAACTGCACCCGCGAATAGGCCTGCTCATCCACCGATAGCAGCGTGGGCCGGCGGCCGTCGACGGTCAGCAGCCAGCGCGAAAGGAAGCGGGTGTCGTTCAGGAACAGCCCTTGGTTGTCGATCGGCGTGGCGTCGAGATCGCCGCGGCGATCGCTGACCACGAACGTGTTGCCGTCCAGGATGCTGACTGTATCGAGCGCCATCGATTCACCCTCCCCCTGCCGGGGCGGGCGCCCCGGGCTGTGGCGCGGCCCGCAGGGCGCGCAGCACCTTCATGCCGAACAACACATCGCCATCAATGACCAGCCGCCCCTGCAGGGCCGCCACCACGGGATCGAGCGCGCCGTTCAGGATCTGCGCGCACGTCGTCTTCGCTGGGGCAGGTAGCGAGTGACCGCGGCTGTCCGGCGTTGCCGGCGTCGCCGCCGGTGACCTCGATGCGTTGGTCGTCGACCTGCAGCGCGGCGACCGTCTTGCCGTCGACCTCGAAGGCCAACCGGCCGGTGAGGCCGATCAGAGTCGTCACCCACCCATCGGGCAGGGTCTGTCCCTTGCTCGCCATATGGCTGTGCAACGTGTGTTCGAATCTCGGGAGTTGGCCATACGCCGCTGGCTGATTCGCGAAATCGGGCGATGCCGGACATGACGTCTTGCCGGCGCGGGCCAATACACCATTCGGTGGCCCCCCCGTTCTCCCTGACACGAGGTGGACCGATGCACAGGCTGGGGGTGGCGCTGGCGCGCGCCCACTGGGAGCGCATGGCGTTCCTCGCGATCGCCGTGACCTGGGCGCCGATCATCGTGCTGTCGATCGTCGAATGGCGTGTCACCGGCAAGCTGCCGTCGCTGGTCGTCAGTTACAGCCTGCACGTCAAGCTGCTGGTGGCGATTCCGGTGCTGTTCGCCGCCGAGCCGGTGCTGCACATGCGTACCTGCCGGTGCATCGACCGCATCGTCGACGAACGCTGGGTGGAGCCCCTGCCGGAGGTGCTCGCGCTGACGACCGCCGCGGAGCGCCGGCGTGACTCCACCATCGCCGAGGTGGCGGTGCTGGCGCTGGCGGTGATGACGAGTCAGGCGCTGCTGTGGGGGCTGTTGCAGCCGCTCGGGCTCGATCGCGGCCGCGGCCTGGCGAACACATCCGCTGCCGCGGTGTGGAACGGTGCCGTCGCGCTCAGCGTCTACCAGTTTCTTTTGTACCGCTGGCTGTGGCGCTGGGTGATCTGGTCGCGCCTGTTGTGGGGTCTGTCGCGCCTCAAGCTGCGCGCGCTGGCGACCCACCCCGACAAGCAAGGGGGCCTGGGTTTTCTGGCCGAGACGTCAGCCGGTTTCGCCGTCGTCATCTTCGCCGTCTGTGCAGTGCAGGCGGCGGTGTGGGCGGACAAGGTGTCGTTCGCTCACGCCTCGGTCCTGTCGTTCAAGCCCGAGGTCGCGGTGCTGCTGGCGGTGGCGTTCATGGTCGCCCTGGGTCCGCTGTTGTTTTTCGTGCGGCCGCTGTGGATGGCGCGTTTCCAGGCGGTGCGTGAATACGGCCGGCTGGCCGCCGACCACGCCCGGATGTTTCATGCGCGCTGGGTGCAGCGGGGTGAACGCGAAGGTCTGATGGGGTCCCCCGACGTCTCGTCGCTGGCGGACATGGGCACGTCCTACGAGATCATCCGGGTGATGCGCCCGTTCCCCTTCAACCTGTACACGATCGCCGTCATCGCGCTCGCGGTGCTGGTGCCGATGATCCCGCTTGCGCTCATGGAGGTGCCGCTCGTCGAGCTGTTTCGCAAGCTGAGCGGCGTCGCCATGGGCGGCCTGCCACGCTAGCAGCCGCGTGCGCTACGTCCCGTCCGGAATGGACGGTCGGCGTCGCGGGCATGTCGGGCATGCCGGCGGGCGGATCGGCGGCGGCCGGATCGGGGTTGGGCGCGTCGGCGGCGTCGAGGCCGGCCGGGCAGGTGACCACGGTCAACGTCGCGTCGGCGCAGGTCGTGGCGCGCAACACGTCGCCGGAGGGGATGTCGCCTTCGGTGGCGGCGGCATCGGCGCGGACGCCGACGCCGTCTTGCCAGCGCAGCTTGATCGCGATCAGCTCATCGGCCGCGGTCGCCGTCGCGGCGACGTTGGCGCGCGCGACGACGCGGACCTGGTTCGCGCTGGTGCCGCGACGCCACGCGAACACCTCGGCGTTCATCGCCATGACCGCGGCGGGGTCGGGCGTGTAGCCGCGCAGCGACACGTGCAGGACCTTGGCGTCGTTCGCGCCATCGCCGCTGCCCGTGTGCACGAAGCCGATCAGCAGCTTGCCCTTGCCGGACACGGTGGGATCGGCGGCCGACATCACGTCCAGGTCGACGCCCATCGTGCCGCGCCCGCGCCGGGGTGTATCGCCGACCTGGATGAGCCCGCCGGCGGCGAGCGCGAACGTGTCGCCGCCGTTCGGCTGCACCTCAAGGCTCCAGCCAAAGCGCCGCGCCTCGGACAGGCGGCGCATCGTGAAGCGATAGCTCGCGCCGCCGCCGGGCGTCGGTCCGTAGATGAGCGTGTCGTCCTCCTCGGCGGGCGCCGTCCTGATGAGGTCGCGGATCGGGGTCAGCGCGGCGCGGACGCCGGCGTTGATCGCCTCCGCGCCCGCGCGCGCCTGGTCGATCGCCTCGGGCACCGCGGGCGGATCGGCGATCGGCGTCGGGCCGATGGCGCTGGTGCGCACGGCGCGCGTCAAGTAGTCCGGCGGAGCGTAGACGGTATCGATCGTGTACGGGTAATAGCCCCCGCTGCCCGCGTACAGCGGGTCCACGAACGCGTAGTCGTACGGGTACGCGACGGCGTAGGCGGCGCATACCTGATTGCCGGCGCCGTCGGTAGCGCAGCTGGTCGTCGAGGGTCCGACTTCGCCCGTGCAGGCGATCGCGCCGGCCGAAACCAGCGCGATGGCCGCGACCCGATGTTTGCCCATGCCTGGAAGCTGGATCCAGGAGGCTGGTTGCCAAGCAAGGGCTGTTGCTGAATACGCGGGCGCCCCTGCTTGGCGATACCCTGGGTCACCTTCTCCATGACCTGGTCGACGGTGAAGCTGGCCGCATTCTGCCGCGGCGGGAAGTCACGGAACGACGCCAGGAAACTTCGCGACGAACCCCTGGGCGGATATGAAGAGGGACGCGTGGCGAGTAGTCGCGTCCGGCGGAGCAGCTCTGCTCGCCGTAGTAGTCGGTGAGCAGAGTCCCCGCCTTCCTTCAGTTGGGTCGCCACGCTGCGACGGCAAACTGAATCAGGCGCCGGCGCATCGCCGACGCGGGCACGCCGCTTACGTTCGGAGGCAATGTCTCAACATCCCCTCGAGTCGGAGTATTCGGCGCTCAGTCCGTTCCAGCTCAAGGACGAGCTGATCCGATCGGCGCGGGACTTCACGCGGCAGAAGGCCGCGACGCACCAGTTTCTCGACGCGGGCCGCGGCAACCCCAACTGGGTCGCCACCACGCCGCGCGAGGCGTATCTTCCTGCTCGGGCAGTTCGCGCTGGAGGAGTCGAAGCGCGTGTGGGACGAGCCGGACATCGGCGGCATGCCGCACGCCGAGCGGCATCGCGAGCCGGCTGCGCGACTTCCTGGCGCGCGCCGAGACCAGCCCCGGCGCCGACGCTGCTGTCGGCGCGCGCTCGACTACGCGATGTCGCAGCTGCGGCTTCGACGCGGACGCGTTCGTCCACGAGCTGGTCGACGCGATCGATCGGCGACAACTATCCCGTGCCCGATCGCATGCTCGTGCACGGCGAGGGCATCGTGCGGCGCTACCTCGCCAAGACGATGTGCGACGACCGGCCGCCGCCCGGCAACTTCGACCTGTTCGCGGTCGAGGGCGGCACCGCGGCCATGTGCTACGTGTTCAACAGCCTGGTCGCGAACGGCCTGCTGCAACGGGGCGACACCATCGCGCTGGGCACGCCGATCTTCACGCCGTACCTGGAGATCCCGCAGCTCGAGCGAGTTCGAGTTCAAGACCGTCGAGGTCGAGCAGAGCGAGATGGCGCCGACGGGCGCCACACCTGGCAGTACCCGGACGCCGAGCTCGCCAAGCTGGAGGATCCGCGCATCAAGGCGTTCTTCCTCGTCAACCCGCAGCAACCCCGCGTCGTTCGCGATGCGGCGCGAGACGCATCGACCGCATCGTCGAGCTGGTGCGCAACAAGCGGCCCGACCTCATCATCCTCACCGACGACGTGTACGGGACCTTCGTCGACGGGCTTCCGCTCGCTGGCCGCGGACCTGCCGCACAACACCATCCTCGTCTACTCGTACTCGAAGCACTTCGGCTGCACGGGCTGGCGGCTGGGCGTCGTCGCGCTGCACGAGGACAACGTCATCGACGAGACGATCGCGCGGCTGCCGCGAGGCCGAGCGCGAGCGCGCTGCGCCAGCGCTACGGCTCGCTGACGCACCGAGCCCGACAAGCTGAAGTTCATCGACCGCATGGTGGCCGACAGCCGCGACGTCGCGCTCAACCACACCGCCGGCCTGTCGCTGCCGCAGCAGCTGCAGATGACGCTGTTCTCGCTGTTCGCGCTGCTCGACGAGGACGACGCGCTACAGCAAGCGCTGCCGCGCCATCGTGCACGAGCGCTTCGCGAAGCTGTTCGAAGGGCTGGGCATCGCCGGTCCCGCACGATCCGCTGCGCGTCGGCTACTACGCCGACCTCGATCTGGAGGCCTGGGGGCGCGCACACGTTCGGCGAGGAGTTCATGGGCTACGTCGAGGCGCACCACGATCCGCTGGACATCGTGCTCGCGCTGGCGCAGCGGTACGGGACGGTGCTGCTCAACGGCAGCGGCTTCGACGGGCCGCCGTGGTCGGCGCGCGTCTCGCTGGCGAACCTGGACGCCGAGGACTACGCGGCGATCGGCCGCGACCTGCGCGAGATCGCGCGCGCGGCCGTGGCGCAGTGGCGCCGGAGCGTCGGCAGGGCCGACCAGACAATGACAACCGAACGACGGAGGTGGCCGATGCGGTCCATGTCACATGGGCGGCGGTGTCTCGTGTCGGCGGCGCGCTGGCGGTCGACGGCGCGCCGACGCACGGCGCCGCCGAGCCGAAGCCCGCGATCGACATCCTGGCGACCGGCGGCACCATCGCCGGCGCGCAGGCCAGCCAGCAGTCGTACGGCTACAAGTCGGGGTCGTTCAAGGTCGAGGACCTGATCGCCGCCGTGCCGAACCTCGAGCGAGCTGGCGCAGCTGTCGCGGCGAGCAGGTCGCGAACATCGGCAGCCAGGACATGAACGACGCGGTCTGGCTGAAGCTGGCCAAGCGCGCCAACGAGCTGCTGGCGAGCCGCGAGCGTCGACGGCGTCGTCATCACCCACGGCACCGACACCATGGAGGAGACGGCGTACTTCCTCAACCTGGTCGTCAAGAGCGACAAGCCGGTCGTGCTGGTCGGGCTCGATGCGGCCGGCGACCGCGATCAGCGCCGACGGGCCCGGCAACCTCTACAACGCGGTCGCCGTCGCGGCCGAGCCCGGGGGCGCGCGGGCCGCGGCGTGCTGGTCGTGCTCAACGACGAGATCCACGCCGCGCGCAACGTCACCAAGACCAACACCACCAACGTCGAGACGTTCGAGAGCCCGAACCGCGGCCCGCAGGGGCTGGTCCACACGGCGCAGATCGCCTGGTTCGAGCCGCATGGACAAGCAAGCACACGACGCGAGTCCGAGTTCGCGGTCGAGCTGCCGACGGAGCTGCCGCGCGTCGACATCATCTACGCCCACGCGAACATGAGCCCGACCTGATCGACGCCGCGGTCGAAGAGCGGGCGCGAAGGGGCTCGTCATCGCCGGCGTCGGCGACGGCAACATGACCAAGCCGGCGCTCGACGCGCTGGCCAGGGCGGCCAAGGCGGGCGTCGTCGTCGTGCGCAGCACGCGGCTGGCCGAGCGGCCTGGTGCTGCGCAACAACGAGGTCGAACGACGACAAGATGGGCTTCGTCGCCTCGGGCGAGCTCAACCCGCCCAAGTCGCGCGTGCTGCTGCAGCTGGCGCTGACCAAGACGCGCGACCCCAAGCAGATCCAGCGCATGTTCAACGAGTACTGAGCTGCGTGCATGAACCTGCGCGCAGCTCCGCTGGCGATCGCCGTGTCCGCGCTGCTAATTCCCGCGGCCGCTGCCGGACAGGCCGCCGAGCCCACGGTCGAAGCCGTGGGTGCGTGCCCGGACGCAGGCGCCGTGCGCGGCTTGCTCGCCTCGCTCGTGTCGACCAATGAAGCGCTCGCCGCGACGGTCATCGTCCAGGATCGCGGGCCGCACTTTCGGGTCGTCGTCGGCGCGACGGCCATGATGCTGGACGATCCGGCGCGGGACTGCGTCGCGCGCGCGCGGACGGCGGCCGTCGTCGCGGCGAACGCGCTGCAGGTCAACAAGGTCGTGTTCGGTCCGCCGACGTGGACGGTGGAGAAGGGGCTCGTCATCGACGCCGCGTTCGATCGCGGCGAGCCGCTATGGAGCTATGGCGCCGAGATTCGAGGCGCGTTCGGCAGCAAGCCCTGGTCGGTGGTTGGCGCAGCCGGCGCGCGCACGCCGGTGACGCTGACCCTGAATGACGGCTTCAAGGCGGAGATCATCCGGTTCCCGCTGGATGGAGGCATGCGTCTGACCAGCTACCGCTGGCGTTTTCGTCCGTGGCTGGTGCTGGGCGGGTCGGCGATCGTGACCGGCATCCTGGGCCAGGACGTGGTCCAGACGCAGCGCGAATGGCGAATGGGCCTCGGCGCGCTGGCGATGGTTGGCGCGACCCTGCGGGTGATCGGGCGCGTCGGCGTGGCCGCGGCGCTGTCTGTTCGCTGGGAACCGCGCCCCTACAGGTTGCAAGTCGCGCCCATCGGCACGGTCGGCGAAACCCCGGAGTGGTGGTTCGGTCTGTCGCTGAACTACACGCTGGACGGCAAGGGGTCGACACCGCCATGAAGCAGGCAGCGTGGCTGTTCACGGTCATGGTCGCGCTGGCGGTCGGGCTCGCCGGCCTTCACTGCGGCCGCGATGTCCCGTTGGGCGTCGATCCCGGCTCCGACGCCGCCGCCGCCGACGCGAGCGACGGAGGCTGACGTGGCGGGACGAATCGGACGCCGGGTGCGCAGCGCGCGCGCCGCCGTCGTCGACTGGATAAACCGCGTGTGGGGGCGCGACCTGACCGCCATGCACGGATGGCAGCGGCTGCGCCATCGCGTCCTGCGCCTGGTGACCTGGTGTGTGGCCGGGTTCGTTCGCCACACCCTGTCGCGGCGCGCGATCGCGCTGACCTACTACACGATGTTCTCCATCATCCCGCTGCTGGCGGTCGTGCTGTGGGTCGCGAAGGGGTTCGACTGGATCCCGCACGTCGGGGATGACCCCGCGAAGTCGCCCATCCGCGCGTACCTGCAGGACAACGCGCAGCTGGCGAACGCGCTGGCGGTGATCGATAAGGCAGTGCGCAAGGTCGATCTGACGGGTGGCGGCCTCGTCGGTCTGGGCGTTCTGCTCTACGCTGTCGCCCGGCTGTTCTTTCACATCGAAGGGACGGTGGATACGATCGCCGCCGCGCGCAAACGCCCGCTGCGTGTTGGCCGGCTGCTCGGTTACGTGGTGTTGCTGGTGATGCCCGCGGTGTTGACCGTCGGCGCCGGCGTGGTCAGCACCTGGCTGCTCGCGCCCCTGCGCGGGGTCGTCTCGAGCGCCTTCGGGGGGATCGAGACCATGGATCTGGTGGTGGGCGTCGTCATCGCGACCGGCGCCATCGCCCTGGTGCTGACGGTGCTGTACGCGGCCGCCGCGCGGGCGCAGGTTCCGTTTGCCTCCGCCGCCATCGGCGGCGCGGTCGGCGCCTGCCTGCTGCTGGCGACGATGTGGGTGTTCGCCACGTTCCAGATCGGCGTGTCGCGGCGCGATGGCGTGACCTCCGGCGTCGCGGCGATCCCGGTGCTGTTCATGTGGACGTACACGTCGTGGCTGATGGTTCTGATCGGCGCAGAGGTCGCCGTCTGTCACGCGGTGGGCCGTATCGTCAACCGTGGCGTGGCGGTGTTGATCCCGGACGCGGCCACGCGCCACATCATCGGCGCGCTGGTGATGGCCGAGCTGGCGCGGGCACCGACCGCGGACACGCGCACCGGTGTGCGCTGGGTGGGGGCCGACGCGATGGCGCGGGAGCTGCGTGTCTTGCCGCAGGCCGTCCGCGCGATCGCGGACCGGCTGGTGGGGCGCGGGTTGCTGGAGCGCAGCTCCGACGGCTACGCGATCCGAGGCGATCCGGACAAGGTCCGCCTGTCCGATGTCGTCGACGCCATGGCGCGCGATCCCGAGCGCGCCGACGGCCGCGCCGAGCTGCTCGACCAGCTAGGACCGGAGGGCAGGGCGGCGCTGGCGACGGTGGCTGGCGTCCGCACCATCACGTCGGGCGACATCACGTTGCGTCAGCTCGCGGACGGGGCTTTCCCCGGGCGTGCATCAGCCACAGGCGCACTTGCGCCCGGTTCGGCCAGGGCCACGTTGGTCGAGAGGCACGGCGAAAGTTGACGGTGGAGTACTTGGGCTTCTGGGAAGGGGTGGTGCGTGAGCTGACGGCGGGGCAGGGTCAGTTCCGCTTGCTGTTACTGCCGGCGGTGGCGCTGGTCCTCGGCGTTCGCGCGGGGATCGCCGACGCGCGGGACGGCACCCTGCCGTTCGCCCGGCGGCTGAGGGAAGCCAGCGAGCCGCGCGCGCGAGTGATGAAGGACTCGGTGACGCGCGCGCTCAACCCGCTGGCGCTCGCCTTCATCCTGGATGTGATCCTGCAACGGCTGACCCTGGGGTACGTCCGTCCGCTGGCCGCCATCATCGTCGGCGCAGTCCTGGCCTGGATTCCGTTCGTGATCGTCCGCGGCGTCATGAATCGGTTCTGGCGGCGCTCGCATCTCGGGCGGCGGCGCGCGGCGCACGTCCGGCGCGCCGCGCACGTCCATTGACGGGCTGAAGGCTTGCAGCGGTACCAGACGTCGAACCTGCCTGGCGACGTGATCGCCGGCGTGACGTTGTGGGCCGTGTTCGCGGCGCAGGCGCTCGCCTACGCGCGCCTGGCGCACGCGACGTCGGCGGCCGGCCTGGTGACCGCGATCGCCGGCGCGGCCGTCTACAGCCTGCTCGGCTCCAGCCGGCGGATGTCGATCGGCCCAGCCGGTGGCATCGCCGCCATGGTTGGCGCCGCCGTCGTCGCGATTCCGGCGGCGAAGCTGGCGTCTTCGCTGGCGCTGTTGACGTTGATGGCCGCCGGCTTCCTGTTCGCCGCGGGCATCGCGCGCATCTCGTTCCTGACGCGCCTGTTTCCGACGCCCGTGTTCGTCGGCTACATCGCCGGCACCGGTGTCATGATCATGATCGGCCAGGCGAAGGACCTGGTGTCGTCCGGGAGGCCGGCGTTGCTGGTCGGCCTGGCGGCGATCGCGACGGTGCTGGCGTTGCGGCGCTTCGCGCCGAAGCTTCCCGGGCCGTTCGTCGTGCTGCTGGCGGCGACGCTTGCCAGCGTCGCGCTGGGGTTGGGGCGTCACGGCGTGCCGGTGATCGGCAACTCACTCGGACACTTCGGCGCGCTGGTGCTGCCGACCGGCCTCGGGTGGTCGGACGTGAAGTCGTTGCTTGGCCCGGCTGCCGGCGTGGCGCTGGTCGTCTACGTCGACGCGCTGGCCAACGGCGACATGCTCGCAGCAAAGGGCGATCCGCCGCTGAACCCGCGGCGCGAGTACTTCGCCCTCGGCGCCACCAGCGTGATCGCCGGTCTGTGGGGCGGGTTCGTCGCCGGGTGCAGCACGTCGCGCAGCATGGTCGGCATTCGCGCGGGCGAGCAAGTCGAAGCTGGCGGGCTTGATCGCCGCCGCGCTGCTGCTGCTCACCGCCCTGTCCGTCGTGCGTTTCCTGCAGCCGATGCCGCTGGCCGCGCTGGCAGGCGTCGTGCTGGTCGCCGCGACCGATCTCATCAACGTCGAGCGGCTGCGCGAATTCTGGCGCCTGCGCCGCGCCGACCTGTGGATCGCGGTCGCGGCCGGCGCAGGCGTGGTGTTCGCGGGGATGCTCAAGGGCGTCGTGATCGGCGTCGGCGTGGCGCTGGCCGAGGCGCTGCGGCGGGCGATGTACCCCGACCGCTCGCTGTTCACGGCGCGCCTGGGCAAGGAGCGGTTCTACGAACCGCTCACCACCGATGCGATACGCGCCGCGCGCGAGCCGCTGGTCTATCGCTTCGGCGCCGCGCTGTTCTTCGGCAACGCCGAGGTGTTCGTGCGCGACATGCGCGACATCGCGGCCGCGGCGGCCGGCAGGATCCACACCGTGATCGTCAACGCCGACGCGATGGGGATCCCGGACGCGACCGCGCGCGACGCCTTGCTCAAGGCGCAGGCCGAGCTCGCCCAGCGCGGCATCCGCCTGGTGTTCGGCAACGTGCGCGCCTCCCTGCGCGGGGCGCTCACCGAGCAACGCGCGTTCACGCTGATCGACGAACGCGAATTCATGGCCAGGCTGCGCCAGCTGCACCCCGCGTCGCCCTGAAGACGATGTCAGCCGACCCCGCATTTGTGCCGCTGCCAGTTGTCCGGCACCGCCCCGGCGCCACTTTCGTCGGCATGCCCACAAACGAAAGGTCGTCCATGAACAAGCTATTGCTGTTGGCGGTGGCCGCGATCGGCTGCTCGACCGTCCAGGCCAAGACCGATTTCGATCGCTCCGCCAACTTCGGCGGGTTTCGTACCTTCAAGATGCTGGAGGGCAAGACGCTGCCATCGGAGTCGGGCGCACCCCCGAACACGATGGTCGCCGACCGCATCCGCGAGGAGATCAAGAACCAGCTGCTGGCCAAGGGGCTGACGCTGTCTGAAGACAATCCAAGCGTGCTGGTCGGCTTCGTGGGGGGCGCGCGCACCCGCCAGGAGCTGGAGTCGATGGGCCCCTACGATCCGATGATGGGTCCGTACATGTACCCCGGGTACTGGGGGCCCAGCGACGTGTGGACGACCGAATACCAGCACGGGACGCTGATCATCGACATGACCGACGCGGCGACGCACAAGATGGTGTGGCGCGCGACCGTCACGGCGGACAAGAACAAGGTCGCCGAGCTGGGTGACCCGAAGCTGATCCAGGAAGCGGTCTCGAAGGCGTTCGACAAGTATCCGCCCAAGTGAACGCGATCCTCCGCGGGCTGGGACAGCAGCCCTTCGTGCTGCTGTTCCTGGTCGTGGGGGCGGGCTACGCCCTCGGCCGCGTGAAGGTGAAGGGGATCGGCCTGGGCGCGACGGCGTCGACGTTGCTGGTCGGGCTCGCGATCAGCATGTCGGCGGCGTCGCGTTACGGCATCAAGTACGCGGTGGCCGAGTTCGCCAGCACGCTGTTCTTCAACCTGTTCATGTTCTCGATCGGCATGAAGGTGGGGCCGCAGTTCATCGCGGGGCTGCGCCGCGACGCCGGCAAGTTCATCTTCTTCGGCACCTTCATCCCGGTGCTGTCGCTGGCGCTGATGTTCGGCCTGCGGGCGATGTTCGACATGCCCGCCGGCCTGGGCGCCGGCATCTTCGCCGGCGCCAACACCGCGACCCCGGGGCTGGGCGCGGCGCAAGCCGCGCTGGCGTCGGCCGCCGGAGGTGACAAGACCGCGGCGGTCGCCAACCTGTCGACCGCGTTCGCGTTTTCGTACTGCATCAGCATGGTGCTGTTCGTCCTGCTCATGAAGGTCCCCGATCTGCTGGGCACGAAGACCGCCGAGGCCGCGCGCGCGTTCGAGGCCGAGGTGCACGGCGTCGGCAGCGCGCCGCTGCCGGGCGCGGCGGACGAGTTCTTCGGCGGGCCGCTGCCGGTCGCGCGCCGCACCTATCTGGTGGAGGCGCAGGAGTTGATCGGCAAGCGCCTGGACGAGCTCCGGCGCACGTACCCGTTCGTCGCCGTCGAACGCGTCATGCGCGGCAGCAAGCTGCTCGAGCCCGCGGACGATCTGGTGCTGCAGGCGCACGACACCGTGGCGCCTGTACGGCCGTGTGTCGCGCCTCATCAACGCGTCGCGCCTGGGCCCCGAGGTCGACGCGCCCGAGGCGCGCGACATCGGCGCGCAGACCGTCGACATCGTCATCCACGACGATCGCGTCGCCGGCCACACGCTGAGCGAGCTCGCGGCGAGCAGCTGGCCACGGTCTGTTCCTGAACGCGATGTTCCGCGCCGGCGAGCAGGTGCCCGTCGGGCCCGACACCGTCGTCCGCAAGGGTGACATCGTGCGCGTCACGGGCAGCGACGCGCGTATCGAGTTGCTCGCGCGGCAGGCCGGGCGGGTCGTGCGCGCCAGCCTGAGCACCGACATCGTCACGCTGGCGGCCGGGCTGACGATCGGGTCGCTGGTCGGCATGATCACGATCCCGATCGGCGGCGGCATCAAGCTGGCGATCGGCTCGGCGGTCGGCTCTGCTGCTGACCGGGATCGCGCTCAGCACGCTGCGCACCCGCCACCCGGCGTTTGGCGGTCCGTACCCGGAGCCGGCGCGGCAGCTGCTCGAGGACCTGGGCCTCAACATCTTCATCGCGATCCTCGGCATCAACGCGGGCGCCGGCGTTGCTGGCGGCGATGTCGGGCGGGGCGCTGACGCCGATCCTCGTCGGCTCGCTCGTCCTCGGGGCGGTCCCCGCCGCCGTCGCGTGGATCATCGGCCGCAACCGCCCGTTGCGGATGAACGCGGCGCTGCTGATGGGAGCGGTCGCAGGCGGGCGCTGCAACAGCGCCGGCATGCGCGCCGCGCAGGAGGCCACCGGCAGCACCGTACCCGCGGTGTCGTACCCGGTCACGTTCGCGATCTCGAACGTGCTGTTCACGTTGTTCTGCTACGTGGTCGCGATGCTGGGTTAAGACCAGAGGCTCTGGAGCGGGTGAAGGAAGACGTAGAAACCCAGGACCAGACCGATGATGGCGACGGTCACGACGATCGTGGTGACGGCGGTGCCCGCGATCGGCACGTCGCCACCGGCGAGCAACGCCTTCCGGATCCCTTGGTAGCGCTTCAACGCCAGGAACTCGGAGATCGCGCCCAGGAACACGAATGCGCCGCCGATGATCTCGGCCACGCTGGTCGGGTCTTTGTGGCCGCCGCTGTGGCGCAGCCACTCCCCCAGCTTCGCTATGGCGAAGCCGAGCGTGATCAGCGACGCGCCGGTGCGCAGCCAGGCGAGCAGCGTGCGTTCGTTGGCCTGCAGGGTGCGCGGATCGGTAACCACCGCGCACTAAGGTAGGTTCGTTCGCAGGGCGCCGCCCGTCAGGCAAAGGCCCAAACCGGCCGCGCGCGCCGGCGACTCGTTGCCGGGCGTCGGCGCGCTCCCAGATTCCAGGACATGGACGGTGGGGCACACCCGGGGCGGCTGTTGTTCCGATTCTCGATCGGCCTCGCGGAGCTGGTGGGGGAGGGCCTCATCACCTCGCTGCGCGTGTTCGAGGAGACACGCCACGCCGCCGCAAACACCGACATCGATGAGACGCTGCCACGCGTCCGTGCTCGGCATGTGTTCATCGGCGCGGCCGCCGCTGCGCCCGCGTGGCTGGCGCACAGGCTCCGGCGTCGCGCCGGGCCGCCGCGCCCGCTCGAGTCGCGGCGCCCGACCACTAGCCGCGCCCACCGCCTGCTCGCGCGCGCGCCCGGCGTCGAACGCGCGCGCCGCGGCTACCTTTCGCTGCGCGCTGCGCGTCGGCGCGCAGATGGCGTCATGGGCCGAGGCGGGCCGCCGCGAGGAGCACGGCGGCCGCGCGCTCGCGCGGGAGGCGCTGAGCGGATACTACGAGCTCGCGATGGCGCGCGTCGCCGACAGCCCCGAGCTGAAGCACGTCATCGCCGAGCAGAGCGAGAGCCTGGCGGCGTCGGCGGTGACCACCCTGCGCGACGGCTCCGCGCGCGCCGACGACGCCGTCGAATCGGTCGCGCGCCGGTTGCTGCCGCGACGACTGGCGGGGTCGCGGCGGTGACCGCGACGGCGGCGGTGGCAGGACGGCGCGCGGGCTTCGTCACCCGCGCCGCCGCGCTGTTGGTCGATGCCGTCATCGTCACGTCGTCGTTGCGCACCACGCACTGGGTGCTCGAGGTGCTGGCGCGCGCGTTGCGCGGCATGGCTCCGCCCGTCGACCTGGCCGCGCTGGTGATCGCGCTGTCGCCGGTGTTCAGCGTCGCTTACTGCCTCGCCTTCTGGTGCACGATCGGCCAGACACCGGGCAAGTGGCTGATGGGCATCAAGGTCGTGGCGGCGGACGGCGGCCCCGTGACCCTCTGGCGCGGGCTGCTCCGGTTGGCCGGCTACCTGGTGTCGGCGCTGCCTTTCTATCTCGGGTTCCTGTCGGTGCTGGGCCCACGGCGGCTGTCCTGGCACGACCGCTTCGCGCACACAGAGGTCGTCTACCTATCGGGGCCGCCCGCCGCTGCCCGCCGCGCGATTGCGTGAACGCCCGACGTGCGGGCGGCCGGTCGGACACCAGATTCGCCGAGGATGCGCGTCCTCGCGACGACAGCTGCGACCTCCATTGCACTCCTGATGGCCGTCGCAGCGTCTCCGGTGCCTGCGCGCGCGGCCGCCGCTCCCGAGGCCGCCGGGGAGGCCACGCCGCCCGCCGCCGACAGCGCCGAGGCCGATGCCGCGGCGAAGAACGGCAGCGCCGACACGGGTGAGCTGGCGAAGCAGGTGCAGAACCCGATCGCGAACCTCATCAGCGTGCCGTTCCAGGAGAACCTTGACTACAACATCGGCCCCTACGAGCGCGCCCGCAGCACGTTGAACATCCAGCCGGTGATTCCGGTGAGGCTGACGCCGGGACTGATGCTGATCACGCGCACGATCGTGCCGCTCGTATACCAGCCCGACGTCAGCAACACGGGCGGTGGCTCGTCGGGGCTGGGCGACATCAACCCGGCGTTCTTCTTGTCGCCGGTCGAGCACGGCCCGCTGATGTGGGGTATGGGCCCCGCGTTCCTGCTGCCGACAGCCACCCAGCGCGCGACCGGCAGCGGTAAGTGGTCGGTCGGCGTGACCGCCGTGGGGCTCCTGCAACCCGGTAAGTGGACGATCGGTGTGCTCGCCAGCAACCTGTGGTCGGTCTCCGGTCCCGACGATCGCATCCCGGTCAACCAGATGACCATCCAGTACTTCATCAACTACAACCTGCCCAAGGCCTGGTACCTGACCAGCGCGCCGATCCTGACCGCCAACTGGCAGGCCGAAGGGAACGATGTCTGGACGATTCCGTTGGGCGCCGGCGTCGGCAGGGTGTTCAAGCTGGGCAAGCTGCCGCTCAACGGTACGCTGCAGATGTACCGCAACGTCGTCCGTCCGGACACCTTGCCGTCTGCTTCCTGGCAGCTGCGCGTCCAGATCGCGCTGCTGTTCCCCACCGGGAAGAAGCCGGCCGAGAAGCCGCCGTCTGAGGCTTCGGCCGCGCTCCGTCGCTGACTACTGGTGCGCCATCACGGAGCGCATCTGCGCGTCCTTGTCCTCGATCAGCTCGCCCGATACATCGACGACGATCTTCTCGAGCTGGCCCGTGAACGCGAACGGCGCCTGGTAGTCGGTCGTGACCGCCGAGCCCTCGTCGCGCCCGCACGACAGCCCGTCGGTGATGCCGATGTCCAGCGGGATGGTGACCGGCAGGTCGCCCTGCCCCGCCAGCTTGCCGTCGATGTAGAGCTGGGCGCGCGCCGGCGTCCCCTTGCCGTGTGCGATGTCGGCGCGGGCCCGTCGGCTCGAACTCGACGCGTAGCTCGTGTTTGCCGTCGCCGATCGTCACGTCGGTGGCGACGTGGAAGTGCTGCACGCCCAGGAAGTTGTACGCGTAGTGCAGCTTGTGATCCTTGACGTACAGCGCGTAGCCGCCCGACGAGCTCCCCTGCGCAACGAGCACGCCTTCGGCGCCGTTGGCGATGTCGACCGTCGCGGTGATGCTGTGCGGGCGGTTGAGGATGCGCGGCGCGATCTTGTTCGAGACCACCGACGTCCGCGGGTAGTAGACGTAAAGGTCTCGCGGCGGCGCGAGCTGCGGCTTCTCCTCGGCCAGCCGCGTGACGCCGCGCGCGTCGATCGGCAACACGTCGTATTTGCCGGCCTCGACGTACCAGAGTCGCGATCATCTCGATCAGCTTGTCGCGATGTTCGGCCGCCAGGTTGCGCGTCTCCGAGAAGTCTTCGTCGACGTGGTAAAGCTCCCAGCCCTTGGCGTCGAGCTCGCGCAGCTTCTCCTCGGTGATCACCATCTCGCCGAAGCCCATGCCCGCCTCGGCGAACGACGGCCCGGGCACCGGACAGACCGCGCGCCAGCCGTCGTGATAGATGGCGCGGTGGCCCATCATCTCGAAGTACTGCGTGTGGTGGCGCGTCTCCGCCTTGGCGTCGCCAAACGCGTGCGCGAACGACACGCCCTGGAGTGGTGACTGCGTCACGCCGCGCACCGCGGCCGGCGGCTCGACGCCGAGCGCGTCGAGCACCGTCGGCACCATGTCGATGACGTGCGCGTACTGATCGCGCACCTCGCCCTTGGCCTTGATGCCGCGCCGGCCAGTGGACGATGAACGGATCGGCTGGCGCCGCCGCGGTAGGTCTCGCGCTTCCAGCGGCGGAACGGCGTGTTGCCCGCCCACGCCCAGCCCCACGGGTAGTGATTGAAGCACCTTGGGCCCGCCGAGATCGTCGATGGCCTCGAGGCCGTCCTCCAGCGTCTCGGGGACGTTGTTGAAGAACAGGTTCTCGTTGACCGAGCCGTGCGGCCCGCCCTCGGCGCTGGCGCCGTTGTCGCTGACGACCATGATCAGCGTGTCGTCGAGCTGGCCCATCTGTCTCGAGGAACGACGAGCAGCCGGCCGATGTGGTGGTCGGTGTGCTCGAGGAAGCCGGCGAACACCTCCATCATGCGCGCGTAAAGGCGCTTCTCGTCGCCGCCCAGGCTGTCCCACGCCGCGACGTCCGGATCGCGCTCGGACAGCTGCGTGCCCGGCGGGATGATCCCCAGCTTGAGCTGCTGCTCGTACACCTTGTCGCGGTACGCGTCCCAGCCGTCGTCGAACTGGCCCTTGTACTTGTCGGCCCATTCGCGTGGCACGTGGTGGGGCGCGTGCATGGCGCCCGTGCAGAAGTACATGAAGAACGGCTTGTCGGGCGCGACCTGCCTCGCGTCGGCGATGAACTCGATCGCGTGGTCGACGAGATCTTCGGTCAGGTGATAGCCCTGCTCGGGCGACCGCGGCGGATTGACCTGGTGGTTGTCGTAGACGAGGTCCGGGTAGTACTGGTGCGTGTCGCCGCCCATGAAGCCGTAGAAGCGCTCGAAGCCGCGCCCGAGCGGCCAGCGGTCGTATGGGCCCGGCGGCGCTGCACTGCTCGGTCGGCGTCAGGTGCCACTTGCCGATCGCGTAGCGTGTTGTAGCCGTGCGACAGCAGCATCTCCGACAGGAAGCCGTTCTCGAACGGGATGAGGCCGTTGCCTCCCGGGTAGCCGGTCGCCCCCTCGGTGATGCACGACATCGCGTTCGAGTGGTGGTTGCGGCCGGTCAACATGCACGACCGGCTGGGCGAGCACAGCGCGGTCGTGTGCATGTTGGTGAAGCGCAGCCCGCCCGCGGCCAGGCGATCCAGGTTCGGCGTCCGGATCGGCGAGCCGTAACAGCCGAGCTGGCCGAAGCCGGTGTCGTCGAGGACGATGAACAGGACGTTGGGGGCGCCGGGCTTGGCGCGCAGCGGCCGCGGCCACGCGGGCTGCGATTCGCCAACCGTGCGACCGATGACTCCAGGGAACGCGGTGCCGGGCGTGTACTCCTTGATTGCCATGTCTATCAGGACCTCATTGTGGTGGATTGACCACGACGTAGTTGACGGTTGACCCCATGTATTGCGGCCGGTACCAGGCGTTGCCGCAGTGTTGATACGCGACGTTGCCGACCACCGTCGACGAGCACGACGGCGGGAGCGAATGCACGACCGAGCCAACGACCGCGGCGGTGACGGCCGCGGTGCCGACGACGGCAGCGGTGCGCGCTATCGGGTGCGGGCGATAGGCGACGGCGCGGCGCGCGATGATGATGGCGTGCGCCGTGTCGGCGGCCAGCATGGCGAGCAACGAGATGACCAGCGCCAGGGTGTGGCGGCGCGCGGTCTTGCGGGTTGCGGAGGTCATGGCGTGGGTCCTTTCTTCTGTGGGGCTGACCGGCCCTGGCGTGGGGCACCGGCGGGCACCGCGGTGGCGCGTGCGTCGACGGCCTTGGCGAATTCGATCTTCTGCGCGCCGTTGCGGCGGGACGAACGCGAACGTCTGCTCGGTCACCTGCACGTCGAGGTTCCACGTCATCACCATTTCGTGCTCGGGCTGCATCTTCTCGGTCATCGTCGTGATCACCAGCTTGCGCGGCAGCGGCTTGGTGCCGCGTTCGATCCAGATCTGCCAGTCGACCTCGGGCTGGCGATACGCGTAGTGATCGCAGGTGACCCCCTTGATCATGCTGGCGCCCAGGTCGGACGCGGCGGTGATCGCCGCCGTCGCCTTGGCGTCCGATCCCCAGTGGAACAGGTCGGCGAGCGGCATATCGATGCCGTACGTCTCCTCGCCCGTCTTCACCAGCTCGGCCAGTCGCGGCGGCGCTGCGAACGACCCGTAGTAGTTGGCGGGCCGGTCGTAGATCGTGAACGTCTTGCCGTCGTAGAACAGCTGTTGAGTACGGCGGTCTCCTGCGATATCGACGCGCAGCCGGTCGGGGCGCCGGACCTTCATCTGCACGAGGCCGGTCTGTTTCACCTTCTGCCCCGACGCCAGGACGTCGTCGGTCGCCATCTCGGCTTCGATCCCGAAGCTGCCCAGCGACCGCAGGTATGCGCCCATCTTGTCCAGCGCCTGGATGGCGGCCGGATCGATCGTCTTGCCCGTCGGCATCGGCTTGCGCGGCGGCGCGGGTGCTGGTGAGGCCGCGGGTGCGGCTGAGGCCGCCGGCGCGGCTGAGGCCGCTGGCGCGGCTGAGGCCACCGGCGCGGCTGGGCCCGTCGGTGCGGTCGTCGGCGGTTTCGCTGTCGCCGCGGGATCCGCGGCGTGCGCGACGGACGCGGCGGTGACCAGCAATAACGGAAGCAACAGACCGGGGCGCTTGCTGCGCATGCTCTCCTCCTGGGGAATGGACGAGGCGAACGTAGCCATGTCGGCGGCCCACACCACCGACGGCAGAGCCGATTGCGCACGCGGCTTACGTGCTCGGCAGCGTGTCGACTGGTTAGGTTGTAAAGGATGTCAACGGCGCGCGTAGTCATGGTGTTCCTGTCGCTGTCGTTCGGTTGTGCGACCAAGAAGCCGCCGCCTCCGCAGCCACCGTCTCAGCCGTCGTCCGAACCCGGCGGCGCGGTGTCGCAACCAGTCGCGTCACCCGATCGTCTGGACGACGTGTCGCCGTCGTCGTCGCCGGCCGCGTCGCAGCCGTCGTCGTCGTCGTCGCTGTCGACACCGACGCCCTCGCCGACACCGGCAGAGTCGCCATCCGCGTCACCGTCGCTGCCGACGGCCGGCGGACCGGCGGCGCCGTGGGAACAGGGGATCACCGCGACACCGCAGAATCCGACGCTGCCGCCTCCGGCCATGCCGAGTCCGACGCAGTCGCCCATGCCGTCCCCGCCGTCGTCGTCGCCGCCGATTCCATCCGCGGTGCAGCCGCCGCCGCCGGGCATGCTGCCGACCGATTCTCCGATTCAATCACGATTCCCTGAGCCGCTGTCGGGCTCGCGGTACACACACTAGACGCGCCCCAGGCTCGTCTAGCGCCCTAGGTCTATTCTAAGGAGGCCCCATGGTGTGCCGCTCGCCTCGTCCCCTGTACAAACTAGTGTTTACGTCGCTACTGGCGGGGGTGGTTGGAGGCGGATGTGCGACATCGGAGAACGACCCCGATCCGATGGCAGGCGCGGCCGGGACGATGGGGCAGGGCGGCGACGGTAGCGGTGGCACGACCGGGGCCGCGGGCACGACCGGAGCCGCGGGCACGACGGGGACCGCCGGTACGACGGGCGCCGCTGGCATGAGCGGCGTGGCCGGCAACAACGGCGTCGCCGGGACGACTGGTGTCGCAGGCACGACGGGCGGGGGTGGTCGCGGCGGTGCGGCGGCGGGCGGCGCGGCTGGTCGTGGAGGCCAAGGTGGATCGCCGAGCGGCGCGGCTGGTCGTGGGGGCGCCGCGGGCGGCGTCGCCGGTGCTTCGGGGCGCGGTGGCGCCGCGGGTGGCGCAGCCGGGCGCGGCGGCGCGGCCGGCAGTCCGGCGGCCGCGAGTCTGTGCACCTGGCCGACGGCAGCCGGCAGCCAGTCGGTCAGCGCGACGATCGCGGTCAGCGGCAACTACGACGGCGGCATGAAGCGCTTCGTCGGCTCGGGAACCCTGGGCGGCAGCGGTCAGAACGAGGGACAAGATCCGCTGTTCGAGATCGCCAACGGCGGCACGCTGCAGAACGTGATCATCGGCGCTCCGGCAGCCGATGGCGTCCACTGCCGCGGGACGTGCACGCTGCGCAACGTCTGGTGGGAGGACGTCGGCGAAGACGCCGCGACGCTGCAGGGATCGTCGTCCAGCCAGACGATGACCATCGAAAACGGCGGCGCGAAGGGCGCCGCCGACAAGATGTTCCAGCACAACGGGCCTGGGACGATGATCATCCGGAACTTCTGCGCGCAGGACTTCGGCAAGATGTACCGCTCGTGCGGAAACTGCAGCAGCCAGTTCCAGCGCAACCTTCAGATGGACAACGTCATGGTGATTCCGCGCTCCGGCAGCTCACTGGCCGGGATGAACGCGAACTACAACGACACCGCGCGCTTCACGCGCATCACCATCCGCGCGAGCTCGCTGACGATCTGCGAACGCTACACCGGCAACAGCACCGGCGCCGAGCCGAGCAAGATCGGCTCCGGCGCCGATGGCACCGTGTGCATCTACAGCGCCAGCGACATCACGTATCAATAAAGTTGGGAACCCTGGGAGGGTTCCCAAACCCTCCCGCGATGAGCTACGGCGGGCGAAGCCCGCCTCCGCTCGACGCGATCAGATTTGTCGCTACCTCTTGTCGGCACCTCGGCTGGAGTCGCCACCTCCTGCGCACCTGGGCTGGAGTCGCTAGCGTTGCTCGCACCTGGGCTGGACGCGATCAGATTCGTCGCCACTTCCTGTCGGCACCTCGGCTGGAGTCGCCACCTCCTGCGCACCTCGGCTGGAGTCGCCACCTCCTGCGCACCTGGGCTGGAGTCGCTAGCGTTGCTCGCACCTGGGCTGGAGTCGCTAGCGTTGCTCGCACCTGGGCTGGGGTTGCTAGCGCTTGGTCGCACCTGGGCTGGAGTAGCCAGTCGTGGGGCTGGAGTAGCCGCTGGTTTGATTGGCGGTCGGGAGGGTGCGGCGCGTGTCTTCTATCTCCGCTTCTTCGTGTCGCAGCGTCGCTGATCCCTCGGTCTCGACCGACTGCGCGACCGTCCGAATGACGATCTCTTCACGCAGCACAGGCCGCTTGCTGACACGCACCTCTTCTTCGTGCAGCGTCACGTCCAGCGTCTGCTCCTCGAACGCGGGCTCTCCCGAGATCGCCCTGTGGCCGTTGGTCGCCGGCACGTGCTCAATCACGACCTCCTCGCGCGTCGTCGGTATCGCGAAGCGCTTCTCCTCGCTCTTTATCGCCTTGTGAATCCTGACGTGGCCGCTCTCGCGCATCACTTTCTCGACGCCCAGCTCTTCTTCCATCAGCGGGATGCGCAGCTCTTCTCCGGCGCGCTCGTCACGCCGCGCCCGCGCCGCCGTCGTCGCTGCCGCCGCCGCAATTCCAGCCCCCGCCTCACGAAGCGGCGCTGGCGCCGAGCCCGTGCGCGCACCTGCTTGCCGGCTTGATTCCAGGTAGTCGGCGAGCGAATACGCGATCGTGCCGTCTTTGATCTCCGTTATGTGGTCATAGCGGAGCTCGTAGTCCCGGGGAAAGAACACTCCCTTCTCGACGATGAAGTCGTCGTCCTCGCAGCGGATCACCTTGCCTATCCGTTCTCCGCTCGTGCTCACCACGAACATCCCAGGCTTGATGCTGTTGCTGTCCCAGCGCATGCGCGCCTCCCTTCGTAACTAACGTGGGCAGCTTCGGCGCCCAGGGTCGCCCCCGAGGTGGCAAATCAGCCGCGGGCTTACTTGCCCTCCTGAACCACTTACTGATCCGCGCGCGTGGTCGCGTCACGGTGGCGCGTGGCATGCACTTTTCACCCTACGAAAGCGAGGTGCTGCAATGTCGCACGCTGCCGCAACGATGCCCGACCTCATGGGGCTTGTCCGCCGGGCGATAACGCCCGACGTCGTCAGGACCGCCGCGTCCCAGCTGGGGGAGGAGAGAGACAAGACCGCGTCAGCAGTCAGCGCATCCGTGCCGACGGTGCTGACGGCGCTCTCCGAAGTCGCCAGCTCCGACACCGGGGCCACACACCTCAAACAGGTCTTCGACCAGAGTCGGCGGGCGTCGGAGGCGACAGGGAGTGACGGCGCCTCGACGATTGCGTCAGCGATGGTGGGCTCACGCGCGGCCGCCGCGGCCGACGAGCTGGGGCCGCAGTCCGCGAGCATAGCGGCGGCTGTCGCACAGACGACCGGAATCGGTGGCATGTCGGCGCTGAAACTGCTCGGTGGCGTGGCGTCGATTGCGTTCGCGACGCTGGGCAAGGGCCTCGCTGGCATGAGCTCGGCGACCATCGGCTCGCTGTTCCGAGAGCAGCGCGGCGGCTGGGTGCGGCAGCTGCCGGGCTCGCTACCGTCGCTGTTCAGGGGATCGCCGCCGCGACCGAGCCGGCGTACGAGCACGAGCGGGTGGTCAGCGGCCCCGCGATCCGCGAGGTTCCGACGGAGAAGCGGCGCAGCTGGCTGCCGCTGTTGCTGCTGGCCGCGCTGGCGCTGCTCGCCATTCCCGTGATTCGCGGGCTGTCGTCGCGGCGCGCGGTGGTTCCGGAGGCGCCGCGGGCGCCGATCGCGGAGCGCATCGAGACCCCCACGATCCCCGCGCCGGCTCCCCGGGTGGAGACCCCGCCGCCGGCGGAGATTCCGCCGCCCGACGTCCGCGGTCGCGGCGATCTCCGAGATCAAGCAGCTGTCGCCGCTGCACTTCGGCTTCGCGTCGACCGGCCTGACGACACAGTCGCAAGAGAACCTCAATCAGGTGGCGTCGATCCTTCAGGCCAATCCCGAGCTGTCGATTCGCATCGCCAGCCACACCGACAACATCGGTACGCCCGAGAGCAACCAGATGCTGTCCGAAGCGCGTTCCGAGAGCGTCAAGACGATGCTGGTCGAGCGCAACATCGACGGCTCACGCATCGAGACGGCCGGGATGGGTCAGGACCAGCCGATCGCGTCGAATGACTCGGCCGCTGGCCGGGCCGAGAACCGGCGCACCGAGATCAGCGTTACCTCTGACTGACGGCGCGATACCGCGAGGTGACCGTTCACGGCCCCAGCTACCTAGCCGGGCCGTGCGCCACCAGCGCAAGCGTCCGCGGCTCGACTTCAGCTCCTGGCTGTACGCGCTCTAGTTCGAGCCGCGGGCGCTTCGCGTCAGCGTCGCAGGCCGCGCGTCCGTGCTCCGCGACGCGATGGCGCGTTCGAGCATCTCGACCACCTCTTCGGCGGTGGTGCCGTCGAGCCAGATCGACATCGGGCCGACCGACAGGATGTAGCCCGACTGTTCCGGGCAGATGTCGACCTCGACCTCCTGCCTGACGCTGGCGTCGTCGCCGTCGCGCCGCAGGTCGCGGGGCTCGGCCACGGTCACGCGCCCTTCTGGCGCGCGGCCCGGATCCACATCGGGGACGTATCGTTGGGGGGCGCGAGCTCCCCGGTCACGATGGAGTCGATCGTCGAACGGCAACCGCCACATGCCCTACCTGCGCCGCACTGGTTGCCGACCTCGTCGACTGACCGCGCGCCCTCGCGCACACACTCACGCACGATGCGATCGCAGACCTTCAGGCAATGACAAACCAGCAGTGGGGGCCGTCCTTTCAACTAAATAGTATTGAAAGTCATTATCACTATCAACCAGATTTTTTACCTGGGGCAAGTGCCTGATTTTTTGGGCAAGTTGGCGATTGTCGCGCCGCCCGGGCAGCTCGTCCTGTACATTCCAGCCCATGCAAGGGGACGCCGACATCATCACCGCGCTGAACGCAATCCTGACCAGCGAGCTCACCGCCATCAACCAGTACTTCGTGCACTTCAGGATGCTGGAGAACTGGGGCTACATACGCATCGCCAAGAAGAAGCGCGAAGAGTCGATCGAGGAGATGAAACACGCCGACGTGATCATCCAGCGCATCCTTTACCTGGACGGCATCCCCAACATGCAGCGCATGGGCTCCGTGAAGGTGGGCGAGGAGCCGGTCGAGATGCACAAGCTCGACCTCGAGCTGGAGCGCGAGGCCGTGAAGCGGCTGAACGACGCCATCGCGCTGTGCGGCGAGAAGCGCGACGGCGGCACGCGCGAGCTGCTCGAGCACATCCTCACGCAGGAAGAGGATTCGATCGACTGGCTCGAAGCGCAGATGACGATCATCAAGGACATCGGCCGCGAGCGTTACCTGGCCGAGCAGCTGCACGACTAACGATAGGAACCCTCACAGGGTTCCTATCCGGCTTCGCTGCGGGTGACCAGGCGAGGCGCGCCGAACCAAGTCAGCTTGTTCGGCGCGGCCGCGAACGGGACGGCCATCAGATCCGGCGATCACGGGCCGGTCCCCAACCGCCGCGTCAGGCCGACTTGTGGGACTCGCGGCAGCGGGCGCACAGGCCGTAGAGCTCGTGGCGGTGGCCGGACAGCGAGAAGCCGTAGCGCGCGGCGATCTTGTCCTGCAGCTCCTCGACCTCGTCGTCGACGAACTCGACGATCTCGCCGCACTGCTCGCAGATGAGGTGGTCGTGGTGGGCGCGGCCGACGGCGATCTCGTACAACGTCTCCTTGGTGTTGCCGAACCGGCGCGCGTGCGCGATGCCGGCCTCTTCGAGGAGCTTCATCGTGCGGTAGACCGTGGCGAATCCGACGCCGGGCTGCCGCCGCTTGGCGCGGGCGTAGAGCGCCTGCAGGTCGACGTGATCCTTGCTCTCGAGAAACGTGGTGACGACCGCGTCGCGGGCCTTCGACGCGTTGAGCCCGCGCTGGCCCAGGAAGACCCGCCACATCAGCTGCGGATCGGCAGGGCGCTTTCTTTGCGAGGTTCGTTCGCGGGGCGGCGTTGCCACGCGAACGACTCTGCTGCGCGCCCGCGTGCAAGTCAAACCTGGCGTGCACCCTGTGACGCCCTGACGCTGACGGGCTACCGGCCTTTTCGATTGGCGGCGGTGATCGTGAACCGGTGCAACACCTTCAGGTCTTCGTCGACCAGACTGACCGTCAGGTTGTCGCGGCTGGCCTCGATGATCGCGAAGCCGTTGCTGCTGGCGGCGAACAGCGACCGTGGGCCCGGGCTCACGACGCGCGGCGCGGCGCCGCCGCCGCCGGCGATGACGAGGTGCAGGCCGTCTTCGGGCGCCAGGTGCTGCAGATCGTGCTCGTGGCCGCAGATGTAGAGGTCGGCGCGGCCGCGCAGCAGGGGGAGCACGCGGTCGCGCATCACCGGCTCGTCGCCGTGGACGCCGTCGGAGTGGATCGGGTGGTGGCCGTAGACGATCTTCCAGCGCGCCGTGCTGCGCGCGAGCTCCTTGTCGAGCCAGTCGAGCTGAGCGCGCGTCACCAGGTTGGTGTCGAGGGCGAAGAACTGAACCGGGCCCGCGGTGAAGGTGTAGCGGGACGCGGGCATGCGCCAGATCTTGGAGCGCGCGGAATACGCGACCTCGGCGGCAGGGCTGTCGGACAGGACCCAGTCGTGGTTGCCGAGCGACGGGAGAAACGGGATGCGCATCGGCGCGTAGTGGCGCTCGAAGTCACGCTCCCAGCGCGGGTCGGCCGGCCCCGTCATGCCCGCAGGATAGAAGTTGTCGCCCAGCGTGATCGCCAGGTCGAAGCGCTTGTCGTTGTGCGCGCGGAGCATGGCCGCGGCGGTCCGTTCCTGGCGGTCGCTCTTGTCGCCGAAGTCGCCGAACGCCAGCACGCGGACGCGCCGGTGGTGCTCGGACAGGACCTGGAACGGCGGCGGCGCCTCGCGCATGAAGTGCGGCAGGTTCTGGCCCGCCGCGAACACCTGGTAGCGCTCGGCCTCGCGGCGGATGCGCTCGCGCCCCGGGGTGTCGCGCGGCGAGTCGCCTCGCCGCTCCAGCGCGCGCACGACGCCGCCCAGGACGTTGCGGCGCCACGCGTTCGCCGCCGCGACGGCGACGTCGTCCGACGGATCGTTCACGACGATTGTCGCCAGCACATCCGCCGCGCCGGCGCGCCAGCTCATCTCTTGCACGATGCGGACGCGTTTCCTGTCGTCTTTCTCGGCCTGGTACGCCTGCTGCAACTGCGGCAGGTCCATGCGCGGAACCGGCAGCACCTCGTCGGCGGTGTCGGCCTCCTGCGACTGCAGACGAGACGGCGCGGCGACGGCCGTGAGGACGGCGACGGCGACGACGATGGAAGACCGGGAGGACGCCATGGCGACATCGTCGCACAGGCCGCGGCGGGAGCGGCTAGAGCACATTCAAAAGTAGCCGCACACCCGCGCTTCGCGCGGGATGCGCTCTAGTGACGCGCCGGCGCCTGGACGTTGATCAGCGTCGGCCGGCCGCGGTGGGCAGGCGCGTGGCGATTCTGCCGCAGGTTCGGACGCCGCTTCTTCGGCACGCGGTCCACGGCGACGCTGCCCCCGCTGTGCAGCGACGCTTCGATGGCTTCGATCACCCGCATGTCGGCCAGCCCCTCGCGGCCGGACGGTTCGGGATCGCGATCGTCGCGGATGCAGGCGGCCAGCTCGTCCAGCTCGGGCGCGACCTGGTCGCGCTTCTTGAACAGCTTGCGCGTCGTCTTGCCGCCGGCCTCGATCTCCAGCACCAGGTTCTCGTGCACGGCGTAGGCGGGGCGCAGGCGCAACACACCCTTGCTGCCCAGGATCGTGTAGCTCGACTGGTGGTAGGCGCCGAAGCTGCACGACAGCTGCGCCAGCCGATCGCCCGGGAAACGCAGCAGCACGCTCACCTGCTCGTCGATGTCGCGGAAGCGCGGGTCGCCCGCCTTCGTCCCCGACAGCGCGACCACCTCCAGCGGCTCGTCGCGGAACAGGTAGCGGGCGGCGTTGATGCAGTAGATGCCGATGTCGCGCAGCGGGCCGCTCGCCCTCGCCTGGTGGGTGCGCGAGTTGTCGGGCATGACCTGCTGTGAGAACGACGTCGACAGCAGGCGCGGCTCGCCGATGTCACCGCGCGCCAGCGCCGCGATCGCGGACAGGTTGGCGGCTTCGTAGTGCAGCCGGTAGGCGACCATCAGCTTGACGCCGGCGCGCGCGCACGCGGCGATCATGCGCTCCGCCTCGCTGCTGTTCGAGGCCATCGGCTTTTCGCACAACACGTGGACGCCGGCGCGCGCGGCGCGCAGCGTGTATTCGGCGTGCATGTCGTTGGGCAGCGCGATATAGACAGCGTCGACGGCGCCGCTGGCCAGGAACGCGTCGAACTCATCGTAGGCCAGCGCGTGCTCGACGCCGTATCGCCGGCGCAGCCCGCGCAGCTTGGTGTCGTCGTCCGAGAACAGGGCCACGAGCTCACAATGCTTGGCGTGGGCGAACGCAGGCAGGATCGCCGACTGTGAGAAATACCCCTGGCCGACCACCGCGTAGCGAACCTTGCGCGATCGGTCGCGCCGCGAACGATTGTTACGGCTCATACACGAGAATCTGAGGCGGGAGCCAGGCGGCGCCAGCCGATCCCGGAACGATAGATGCGAATCCGCCGTCGCGGCAGCCTGCCGTGGCCAACCAGCATCCGCTTGCGCGAGGGGTCGCGGGCCCCTGCAGGCACCGGGGTCGGGGGGACTGCGGGTTCACCGGCAGACGCGAGCGCCAGGTCGATGAGCGCGTTGACCGCGTCGATGTCGACGTGCTGCTCGCGGCGCGTGCGACGCAGGCGGTGCTGCCTGGGCACGCGAGCCTTCGAGCGTCGTCGCGACATCGACATGAGGGAAAATCTTAGGCGCTCGGCGTGATGCGCAAGACAGTCGAAACCACAAAGTGGGCATAGCGACGCGTTGCCGACTTCCAAGAACGTCGCTCGCTGGATGTGGCAACGGCGAATCGAGCATGTGCCCGTCGACGATGGATAGAGTTGCGCAACGCATGCGTCACGCCGATGGGGATGTGATCGTCGTCGGAGCAGGGGTCGCGGGCCTGGAGGCCGCGCGGCGGTTGCGGCGTGCGGGGCTGGCGGTCGTCGTCGTCGAGGCGCGTGCGCGCGTCGGCGGGCGGATCGACACGCACCGGCCGGGTGGTTGGCCCGCAGCCTGTGGAAGGGGGAGCCGAGTTCGTGCACGGGCGGCCGCCGGCGCTGCTGCGAAGTCTGGCGGCGGCGCGGGCGCGCATCGCGCCCATGGCGCAGCGGCACGACCGCTTTCGCCGCGGCGCGATCGTGTCGGGCCGCGCGGCCTGGGCGGCGGCCCAGGCCTGGCTTGCGCACCTGCCGGACGAGGACGTCGCGTTCACGTCGCTGCTGCGCCGGCCGCTGGCGGGCCAGCCGCGGCTGTCGCCGGAGGCGCGCGCGATGTTGCTCGGCTTCGTCGAAGGATTCAACGCCGCGGACGCCACGCGGATCTCGACGCTGGGTCTCAAGCAGCAGATGTCGGCGTCGGACGAGGAGCAGGGTGATCGGCTGTATCGCGTACGCGACGGCTACGACTTGCTGCCGCTTCACCTCGCGCGCCCGTTCGCGCGCGACGGCGGGCTGCGGCTGGCCACGATCGTCACGCGGTTGCGCTGGCGGCGCGGCGCGGTCGAGGTCAGCGCGCGCTCGCCGCACGGCGGACCGTTGCCGGCGCTGCGCGCGCGGGCGGCGCTGGTGACGGTGCCGCTGGGCGTGTTGCAGGCGCGGCCGCCCGTGCCCGGGGCGGTCACGTTCGACCCGCCGCTGCCGGCCGGCAAGCGCGCGGCAATCGATGCGGCTGGCGATGGGCAACGTCGTCAAGGTGGTGGTGCGGTTCCGGACGCCGCTGGGCACGGGGCCGTTCACCGCCGTGCCGCGGGACGCGAGCTTCCTGCATGCGCCGGGGGCGCCGGTGCCGACGTGGTGGCGTTTCGGCCACGACGACGATCACCCGTGCCTGGTCGGCTGGGCTGCGGGCCCCGCCGCCGATCGGTTCGCGGCGCGCCACGCTGGCCCGCGCGCGCATGAGGCGCGGCTGCGCGCTGGCCTCGCCAGCCTGGCGCGCGCGCTGCGCGTCCCTGCGCGGGCGCTGCTCACGGCGGTTGAGGACGCGCGCGGCTTCGACTGGGCGTCTGATCCGTACGCGCGTGGCGCATACAGCTGGATTCCCGTGGGGGCGACCACGTCGCCGGCGGCGCTTGCGGCGCCGCTGGCGGGGTGCCTGTTCTTCGCCGGGGAGGCGACGGATCTGATCGGCGATCCCGGAACGGTGCAGGGCGCGCTGGCCACGGGCGCGCGCGCCGCTGCTGAGATCGTCTCAGCCTTGCGCGCCTAGCGGAGACGGCGCACGCGGCGACGCTTTGAGTGCCGCCGCCACCGTCTCCAGGTGGTCGTAGCTGGCCGCGGCTCCGGTCTCCATGCCGGTCTTGAGCACCATGTCGCGCACCACCTCCGACGGGTATTCGGCGGTCAGCGTCAGCCGCGTCTTGCCGCCTTCTTCCGTGAGCAGCGCCGTCACCACCGATTCAGCGTCGGGGAACGGTTCGAAGATCTCGGTGTAGACGACGCGCCCGGGGGCGTCGATCTCGCGGTAGACGCCGCGGAACGGGGCCATGTGGCCCTCGGGCGTCTGGTTCACCATCCGCCACGCGCCGCCGACGCGGAAGTCGATCTCGCACACGGGCACCGAGTAGCCTTCGCCCAGGTTGCCCCACCAGCGCCGGACGTGCTCCGGCTTGTTCATCGCTTCGAACACCAGGTCGCGCGGCGCATCGAACAGGCGGGTCATGTGGATCACGCGCTCGGACGGTGTCGTGACCTTGAACGTGTCGTTGTTTGCGACCTTCTTACTTGCGGCCATGTTTCGCCTCCTTTGCTTTCATCTCTTGTAGATAAGTCTCCAGCCGATCCAGGCGCGGTTCCCAGATTGTCCGGAACCGCTCGGTCCACTCCGACACCGCCTTGAGGGGCGTCGCCTTCAGCCGGCACGGGCGGCGCTGCGCATCGCGCCCGCGGGCGATCAGCCCCGCCCGCTCGAGCACGCGCAGGTGCTTCGACACCGCTGGCATGCTCATCGCGAACGGCGCGGCCAGCTCGCTGACCGAATGCTCGCCGGTCGCGAGCCGCGCCAGGATCGCCCGCCGGGTGGGGTCGGCCAGCGCCGCGAACGTCGCGGTCAACCGGTCTGCGCTCGTCTGTGTTGAACCCATTGGTTAATTAACCTGTTGGTTAAATACGTCACGACACGCCCGCTGTCAACCCCTGTCGCGACGGTTCACACGCCGGTGTCGGCGGTGCAGACGCCCTGGGGATCCGCGACCGAGACGTCCCGGCAGACGAGCCCGGCCGTGCAGCTCACGTCGCTGTGGCAGACGGCGCCGGCGCCCAGCATGGGCGTGAACACGGGGATGTCGTCGACCGGATCGGGGAAGCTCGTCCCGCAGTCGCTGCCGCGCAAGGCATCCATGTAGCGGTCCGCCTCCGCGGCGTTGTATCCGGTCTCCAGCAGGGCGACGGCCTGCACATGCAGCGGGCAGGCGTCCAGCGCGTCCGTGGCCTCGGCGCGGCACTGCACCCGATCGGTGTACCGGCCGCAGCGGATCTCGCGATCGCAGGCCGCCTCGACGAGTTCGGCGCAGAATTGATCGGCGGCGACCCCGACGGGAAGACGGGTCGGAGCGCCGCACGCAACGAAGTTGAGGCCAGCGATGATCATGGCGACGGCGGCGCGCATGACCACCAGCGTAGGAGAACGGCCGAAGCTGTCAAACGCGTGGCATCATTGTCGCGACGTGTCTCGGGTGTCGGTGCCCACCATCCCCACCATCCCGCCCTGCTTGCGCCGATGGTTCGTGTTTCATTTCGTCGCCGACATCGTGTTCGCGATCCCGCTGCTGGTCGCGCCGGTCGGCTTCCTGCGCGCGCTCGGCTGGGTCAGCATCGACCCGATCGCCGCCCGGATGGTGGGCGCGGCGCTGGCGGCGATAGGCATCGAATCGTTGCTGTGCCGGAACGACGGCATCGAAGCCTTTCGGTCGATGCTGCGGCTCAAGTGCATCTGGTCCGGGGTGGCGATCGCCGGCCTGGCTGTGGCGCTGGCGCAGGGGGCGCCGCCGATGGTCTGGGCTGTGCTGGGCGTTTTCGTCGGGTTTGCCGCGGTGTGGAATTATTTTCGCGTGAAGCTGTCGATCCGGCGGGCGGTCGATTGACGTCATGGTGACGGCCGGTTTTCGGCCCAACCAACCAACAGGAGAACGACGATGAAATTCTTGATGATTGCCAGGTCTGTTCCGGGCGCGCCGCCGCCCACCCCCGCGCAGATGGCCGAGCTCGGCCAGTTCACCGCCGAGATGGTGAAGTCGGGGGCCGTGGTGCTGACCGGCGGCATGGTGCGGCCGACGACCGGCATCCAGATCCAGAACGCCGCCGGCAAGATCAGCATCACCGACGGCCCCTACGCCGAGACCAAGGAGCTGATCGACGGCTTTGCGATCGTCGAGGTGAAATCGAAGGAGGAGGCGATCGCCCACGCGACCCGCTTCATGAAGATCGTCGGCGAGACGCAGGGGGAGATCCTGCGCATCTTCGAGGCGCAGGACATTCCCGCGCATTAGCCGCTCCCGCGCGAAGCGCGGGTGTGCGGCTACATTGAGAATGTTCTTGCCGCTCACTTGATGTTTGATGGGGCGTGGCCGCCCCGGATACGAACGCGACGATCGACGCCATCTGGCGCATCGAATCGCCGAAGGTGATCGCCGGCCTGACGCGCGTCGTGCGCGACGTCGGGCTGGCCGAGGAGCTGGCGCAGGACGCGCTGGTGGCGGCGCTCGAGCAGTGGCCGGCGGCGGGGATCCCCGACAACCCGGGCGCGTGGCTGATGGCCACCGCCCGCCACCGCGCGCTGAACACGCTGAAGCACGGCAAGATGGCCGCGCGCAAACACGTGGAGCTGGGACACCAGCTGGAGGCCGCCGGCGCCGACGCGGATCGGATGCAGACCGAGCTGGCGGCCGCGATCGACGACGACGTGAACGACGATCTCCTGCGCCTGGTGTTCACCGCCTGCCACCCGGTGCTGGCGACGGAGGCGCGCGTGGCGCTGACGCTGCGCCTGCTGGGCGGGTTGACCACCGACGAGATCGCGCGCGCGTTCCTGGTCTCGGAGCCGACGATCGCCCAGCGCATCGTGCGCGCCAAGCGCACGCTGGCCGACAAGCAGATCCCGTTCGAGGTCCCGCACGGCGACGAGCTGGGCGCGCGGCTGGCGTCCGTGCTGGAGGTCATCTACCTGATCTTCAACGAAGGCTACTCGGCGACGGCGGGGGACGACGTCATGCGGCCGGCGCTGGTCGAGGATGCGCTGCGCCTGGCGCGCATCCTGGTCGGCCTGGCGCCCAACGAGCCCGAGGTGTTTGGGCTGCTGGCGCTGATGGAGCTCAGCGCCTCGCGCGCCGCCACGCGCACCGACGCCGCCGGCGATCCGGTCCTGCTGCTGGACCAGGATCGCGCGCGCTGGGATCAGCTGGCGATCCAGCGTGGTCTGGCGGCGCTCGCGCGCGCGGAAGCGCTGGCGGCGTCGAAGCCGGGCCCGTACCAGCTGCAAGCGTCGATCGCCGCGTGCCACGCCCGCGCGCGCGCGCCGGGCGACACCGACTGGCCGCGCATCGCCGCGCTCTACGGCGAGCTGGCGGCGCGCGTGCCGTCGCCGGTCGTCGCGCTGAACCGCGCCGTCGCGGTGTCGATGGCCGAAGGCCCGGCCGCCGGCCTGGCGCTGATCGACGCGCTGGCCAGCGAGCCGGCGCTGGCGTCGTACGCGCTCCTGCCCAGCGCGCGCGCCGATCTGCTCGCCAAGCTGGGCCGGCCCGCGGAGGCGCGCGCCGAGTTCGAGCGCGCGGCGGCGCTGACCCGCAACACGCGCCTGCGCGATCGGCTGCTCGCCCGCGCGGCGGCGCTGGCGTCGTGACCGCGACGCGCGGATTTGCGTGACCTGAACGTTAGTATAGTATCGCTGGCATGGAGCTGAATGCGGCCCAGCGCCGCGCCGCCGACGCCGACGACCAACCGTTGCTCATCATCGCCGGGGCGGGCACGGGCAAGACGCAGACGCTCGCGCACCGGGTCGCGGCGCTGATCGCGCGCGGCGCCGACTCGCGCCGCATCCTGCTGCTGACGTTTTCGCGGCGGGCGGCGCACGAGATGACGCGGCGGGCGTTCCGCCTGCTCGATCGCCGGTCGCCGGCCGACGCGGCGCTGCCGTGGGCGGGGACGTTCCACGCCATCGCGAACCGCCTGCTGCGGCACCACGCGCAGGAGATCGGACTCGACCCGGCGTTCACGCTGCTCGATCGTGAAGACGCCGCCGATCTGCTCGACCGCCTCCGTCACGAGCGCGGCCTGTCGCGCACCGATCGGCGCTTCCCGCGCAAGGGGACCTGCCTGGCGATCTACTCCAGCGTCGTCAACACGCAGGAGCCGCTGCGCGCGTGCCTGGAGACGCGCTTCCCGTGGTGCCTGGAGTGGGAGGACCCGCTGCGCGGGCTGTTCGCCGCCTACGTGGAGGCGAAGGCGGCGCGCGCGGTGCTCGACTACGACGACCTGCTGCTGTGCTGGTATCACCTGATGACCGACGCGTCGCTGGCGCGGCGGGTCGGCGGGCTGTTCGATCACGTGCTGGTCGACGAGTACCAGGACACCAACAGCCTGCAGGCCGACATCCTGCGCCTGATGAAGCCGGACGGGCGCGGCGTGACCGTGGTGGGCGACGACGCGCAGGCGATCTACAGCTTCCGCGCGGCGCGCGTGCAGAACATCCTCGCGTTCCCCGCCCAGTACGATCCGCCCGCCGCCGTCGTGACCATCGAGCAGAACTACCGCTCGACGGCCGCGATCCTGGACGCGGCCAACGCGGTCATCGAGCTGGCGACGGCGCGCTACGCCAAGCGGCTGTTCTCGGCGCGCGCGGGCGGTGCAAGTGGTGAACGTCCAGTGCTGGCCACCGTCGCCGACGAGCTCGCGCAGGCGGAACATGTCGTGACCCGCGTGCTCGAGCGGCGCGAGGCGGGCGTGCCGCTGCGGCAGCAAGCGGTGTTGTTTCGTACGTCCCACCACAGCGACGCGCTGGAGGTGGAGCTCGGCCGGCGCAATATCCCCTACGTGAAGTTCGGCGGCCTGCGTTTCCTGGAGGCCGCGCACGTCAAGGACGCGTTGTGCTGCCTGCGCTGGGCGGAGAACCCGCGCGATACGCTGGCCGCGTTTCGCGTCGCGCAGCTGCTGCCGGGGATGGGCCCGCGCTTCGCGGACAACCTGCTTCGTCACGTCGCCGGCGCGCAGTTCGCGCTGTCGCCCGCGCTGGCGGCGTTCGAGCCGCCCGCCGCGGCGCGCGCCGACTGGCCAGCGTTCGCGGATCTGTTCCGCCAGCTGTGCGCCGCCGCCGCGCCGTGGGCGGCGCAGATGGGCCTGGTGCGCCGCTGGTATCAACCGCACCTGGAACGGCTGTACGACGACGCGCGCGTGCGCCTCGGCGATCTCGAGCAGCTCGAGCAGCTGGCGGCGGCGGCGCCGTCGCGCGAGCGCTTCCTGTCGGACCTCAGCCTGGATCCGCCGCAGGCGACCGGCGCCGAGGCCGGACCGCCGCACCTGGACGAGGACTACCTGATCCTGTCGACGATCCATTCGGCGAAGGGGCAGGAGTGGGACACGGTGTTCGTGCTCAACGCGGCCGACGGTTGCATCCCGTCAGACCTCGCGACCGGCCACCCCGACGAGATCGAAGAGGAGCGGCGGCTGCTGTACGTCGCGATGACGCGCGCGAAGACCACGCTGACGTTGATCCACCCGCTGCGTTTCTTCATCCGCCAGCAGAGCCGCATGGGCGATCGCCACGTGTTCACGCCCCGCACGCGCTTCATCCCGGACACGATCCTCGACAAGTTCGAGCGCTTCGTCCCCACCGATCCGGCGGGCCGCGACGGATTGGCGCCGGCGCCCGGCGGCCCGCGCGTCGACATCGCCGCCCGGCTGCGCGCCACCTGGGCCTGACGCCGTCACGGCGCGGGCAGCGCGATCCATCGGCCGCGGAACCGCTTGCGGCCGGCGTCGGACAGCCGCTTGCACGCGACGCCGTCGATGACGTCGCTACCGTCGTCGCTGAGCAGCAGGATCCGGTCGACGCCTTCGGGGTGAAGAACGCCTCGGGGTTGAAGTGCTGGAGGTCGACGCCCGCGATCGCCTCCGGGGTGTCCTTGCCGTTCCACGCCAGCAGGCGCGGCGGGGCTCCGTCCGCGAAGTGGCCCGCGGCGATCAGGTACTTGCCGCGCCACCAGGACAGCGACCTGATGCCGAGGCCGCCGATGTCGAGCAGCACCGGATCGCCGAATCGCGCGCGCTCTCCGCTGAGCACCGGCACCGGGTTGAGCAGCGGGACGAGCAGCGCCTTGCCGCCCGGGACGGGGTTGCGGAAGCCGACGAAGACGGCGCCGTCGGGGCGCTCGGTCAGGCCTTCGATGTTCAGCCCGCCGGGGTCTTTGGGCGCTCGCTCCGCCGCCTCGGCGAGACCGAACGCCGCGAAGCGTGAATCGGACGCCAGGTCATCAAGCAAGCGCACGTAGGGCGCGCCGACTCGTTCGATGCGCGTTGCGCGCGCAGGTGCTGTGGTTCCGAACATCACCAGTCGTTCGGGACGCTCTTTCCCGGAGCTGCTGCGACCGTGCGACGTGATCCACAGCGCCAGGTCGCCGAGCCGGGTCGCGCCCTCGATGTCCAGCTCGCGCTGCTTCTTGGCGTGCTTGTGCTTGCCGGCGCTGGCGAGGTCCAGCGCCATGTCCGCCAGCGGATCCGACGTCGCGACCGCCGGTCCGCCGTGGCGTGCGTCGTAGATACGCAGCACGTTGTCTTCGTCGTCCGCGACCGCGAACAGCGCGTCCGACAGCGCGACCGCGCCGGACGCGTCGCACATCCCGGTGAAGATCACGTCCTGCGCGGACGTTGGCGCCGGTGCCGCCGGCAGCTTTGCCGAACACGCCGCGACTGCCAGCAGCGCGACGACCAACCGTAGCGGGCGCATTTGCGGTCCAAAGGTAATGATTCCAGCTCATCCGGTCAGCTTCCCGCCGCGAAAATGCTGATGGATTCGCTGCGGTCCGACACTAATGAGTGACGGGGATTGGCTTTGTCCCGGAGGTGCCCCCTGGCCGCCAACCATCGCATTGCCCTGGCTATCTGGCTCGCGGCCGTTGGCTGTGGAGGCGGTGGTGGAGTGGACGATGGCGGCGGCGCTACGGGCGGCGCTGGAGGCGCCGCGGCTGGTGGCGGCCCGGCCGGTGGCGCCGGGGGCGCAGGCGCCGGTGGCGGCACCGCGGGGACGAACGCCGGCGGTCGCGGCGGCGCTGCGGGCAGCGGCGGCGCGCCAAGCACCACCGGCACGCCGACGATCTTCTACCTGGACGTCGGGGGACGCGTGATGACCGCCGCCGCGGAGGCGCCGGTTCCCCGTGCGCTCGTCAGCTCGGCGGGGCAGGGGCCCGACGGCATCGCGATCAATCTCGCCGCGGGCCACATCTTCTGGACGGGCATGGGCAGTCCGTCGGCCGACGACGGCTTCGTCATGCGCGCGAACCTCGACGGCTCGAACGTGACGACGCTGGTGGCCGCGGGCGGCACGTACACGCCCAAGCAGATGCGCGTCGACGCGGCAGGCGCCAAGCTGTACTGGTCCGATCGCGAAGGGATGCGCGTCCAGCGGTCGAACGCCGACGGCTCGAACGTCGAGACGCTGGTCACCGTCGCCACCGGCGCGACCGCGCGCATGGACGCCGGCAACTGGTGCGTCGGCATGGCCCTCGACGACGCCGGCGGCTGGTTCTACTGGACGCAGAAGGGCGGCGACAACGCCGGCGTCGGTTCCATCCGGCGCGCGCACATCGCGATGCCGGCGGGCCAGACGTCAGTGAACCGGACCGACATCGAGGTGCTGTTCGCCGGGCTCCCCGAACCGATCGACATCGAGCTGGATCTGGAAGCGGGGCTGATCTACTGGGCCGATCGCGGCGACGACACCATCAACCGCGCGCCGATCGCGATCCCGGCGGGGCGCACGGCGGCGAACCGCACCGACCGGCAGATCCTGGTGCGCTCCGTGGGCGAAGCCATCGGCGTCGCGATCGACAAGCCGCGCGGCCGTCTCTACTACACCAGCGCCGAGGGCCAGCTCGGCCGCGCGAACCTCGACGGAACCGGCAAGCAGGAGCTGACCGACGCGGGCGCGCTGACCGGCATCGTCGTCGTGACCCTTCGCTGACGGCGCTTGTCGCCTACAGGGTGTAGAGGAACGCGAGCAGGTCGCGCTTCTCGGCGTCGGTGAGCCGCGTCTCGAGGATCAGGTTGAAGAACTCGATCGTGTCGTCGAGCGTCAACAGGCGGCCGTCGTGCAGGTACGGCGGCGAGTCCTTGATGCCGCGCAACGGGAACGTCTTGATCGGCCCGTCGGCCGACATGACCATGCCGCCGACCGTGCGCGGCTTGTAGAAACGCTCCGCGCGCAGGTTGTGCATGGAGTTGTCGGTGTAGTAGGGGGCAGGGTGGCAGACGCCGCACTTCGCCTTGCCGTGGAACAGCGCCTCGCCGCGCTTTTCGTCGTCGCTGGCGCGCTTCGGGTGCAGCCGGCCGTCGATCGCCAGCTTGGGCGCCGGCGGGAAGTCGAGCAGCTCCTGCAGCTCGGCCATGAAGTGCACCTGGCTGCCGCGCTCCAGGATGTTGACGCCCTTCTTGGTCGCGATCACCGGATCGCCGTCGAAGTAGGCGGCGCGCTGCTCGAACTCCGTGAAGTCCTCGATCGTCTTGAGCGCGCGCTGCGAGCCGAACAGGCGCTGGATGTTCACGCCGCGCAGGCTGGGCGTCTCGATGCGGTGGCGGAACTCCTGCGGGCGGATGTCGCCGACCAGGTGCGCCGCGCCGTTGGTGTGGCCGTTGACGTGGCAATCGAAGCACGTCACGCCGCGGTGCGGCCCCACCGAGCGCCGATCTTCGGTGGCGTTGAACTGCTGCTGCGGGAACGGCGTCACCAGCAGCCGAAACCCCTCGAGCTGCTTCGGGTTCAGCAGGCCGTCGAACAGCGCCATGAAGTTCATCAACGTCACGAGCTGCCCGCGCGACACGTCGCCGAGATCGGGCCGCGTCGTCAGAAAGATCGGCGGCGGGAACTCGGGCAGCAGGTGCTCGGGCAGGTCGAAGTCGAGATCGAAGCGCGTCAGATCGCGCCCCTCCTGCTTCTTGATCTCCTTGATGTGAAACTCGGGGAACAACATCCCCCCTTCGGGTTGGTTCGGGTGCGGCAGCGGCATGAAGCCGGCGGGGAACAGGTTCTTGGCCAGCACGTCTTCGGGGCTCATCGCCGCCAGCGCGTCCCACGTCGTCCCCTTGGGCAACCGCGCCCGCGCGCCTGCCTGGACCGCCTTGCCCCGGAACATCTTCGTCGTCTTGGCGGCCCGGTTCGCCAGGTCGTAGCGCTCGGCGAGCAACGCCTGGGCCCGCTTCATGACCGCCGGCTTCTCGCCGGTCATCCGTTTGTAGACCGTGGCGAAGTCCTCCTTGGCGACGACCGGCATGTAGCTGCTCGGCGGCTTCTTGCCTTGCTGCGACCGCGCCGCACCTCCGGCGCCGAGCAAGACCGCGGCGAGACCGACGGGAACGAGGACAGCGGTGGCGCGCTTGATTGTCATCCAGCCGCATGTGCGGTCGGCAGCGACGGAGTCAAGGGCGCGGACCGCATCGGTGCGCCCCGGCGCCGGATTCCGGGGTACCCCTTATGGCGCCGTTCCAGGTTCCACCGTCGCGGTCTATAGTCGCCGCGTAATGTCGGTGGGGACCAACGGGAGCCGGGCGGGCTACGAGAGTGCTCGGCTCAAACTTGCGCGGCTTCGGCTCTCGGGCGATGACGCGCGGGCCGCCGCCGTCAGACAGGTCGCCGAGACCGGCGCGCGGGCGCTGGGCGTGGCGCGTTCCAGCGTCTGGGCCTTCGACGCCGGACAGTCGAAGCTGGAGTGCCTGTGCCGCTTCCAGCTTCCGTCGGGCAAGTTGTCATCGGGCGGGAGCATCGCGGCGAGCCCGGTGTTTCTCGCCGCGATCAACGAACGCCGGGTGCTGGCGGTGGGGGAGACGAGCAACGATCCGCGCGTGGCGGACCTGCGCCAGAACGGATTTCTCGACGACAGCGTGTCGTCGCTGCTCGCCGCACCCATCATTCGTGACGGCGGCGTCGCCGGGCTGGTGTGCCTGAAGCACGAAGGGCCGCCGCGTACCTGGTCGCAGATGGACCGCGACTTCGCCGCGTGCGCCGCCGACATGATGGCGCTGTTCTTCGAACAGGCAGATCGGCTGGAGATCGAGGCGGCGCTGCGGCAGCGCCGCGAAAACGTTCTGCAGGAGGACAAGATGCTGGCGCTGGCGCGCCTGTCGCGCGCCGTCTCCCACGATCTGGCCAATGTGCTCGGCGCGCTGAACCTGATGGGCGCGTCGCTGCAGACGGACCTCCCCAAGGACCTCCGCGCGCTGGGCGGATCGATCCGTCACGCCGCCGAGATGGGCGATCGTCTGGTCAAGCAGCTGTCCACCTTCGGGCGCGAGGTGGCGGCGTCGCGGCAGCCGGTCGATCTGGCGGCGATCGCGCTCGCGATGGAGCCGGTGCTCAGCCGCCTGACCCACGACGCGCGCTTCTTCCTCGACGTCTCGGTACCACGGGCGCTGGTGACGGCGGAGCCGGGGGAGATGGAGCAGGTGCTGCTCAACCTGTGCGTCAACGCCGTCGAGGCGATTCCCAAGGGCGGCTCCGTGCGCATCCAGCTGCGCCGGCCGATCCTGAGCGAGCCCATCAGCCCGACGTTCGTGGTGCTGTCGGTGGCGGACGACGGCAGCGGGATGGATCCCGATACCCAGATGCACATGTTCGAGCCGTACTTCACGCGGAAGTCGGCCGGCCACGGCCTGGGGCTGTCCACGGTCTACGGCATCGTCAAACGCTGCGAGGGGACGATCCTGGTCGAGAGCGCGCCCGGCGAAGGGACGACGCTGAGGGTGGCGCTGCCGCTGGCCGCGTCGTCAGGGTAACCAGCGCCATGCGCATACCCCGCACCGTCGTCTTGTTGCCGGCGGCGGGCATCGTGGTGGTCGTGGGCATCGGCCTGTGGACGCACTGGCGCCTGCAGCGCGAGGTCGAAAGCCGCGTGCAGGCCGACCTGCAGGTCGTCGTGTCGACCGCCACCCGCGGCGTCACGACCTTCCTGGCCGGCGCGGAACGCCTGACCGCCGTCGCGGTGCGCACGCCCGAGGTGAGGGCGGCCGCGACGGGGGGCGATCTGCGCCGCGCGCTGGCGCCGTACTTTGGCAGCGACAGATCGGCCGGTTATCTCGCCACCGACCCATCGGGGATCGTGCTGGAGGCGAGCGACGGGCTCGCCCACCGCGGCGATCTTCTGCCGGCGGCGATCTGCCCCGTGGCAGCCGCCGCGCGCAACCGGTCGCCGATCGCCGGGCTACCGTTTCGCGCGCCGAACGGACACGCGTACCTGCTGGTCGCCGCCGCCATTCCGGACAGCGACCTGTACCTGGCGCTGGCGTTCGACAACCGCGAGCTGACCGCGCCGCTGGTCGCCGCCAGGGCAGGGCGGTCGGGCGAGACCTACGCCGTCGACGCGCGCGGGGTCATGATCTCGAGCAGCAGGTTCGGGCAACAGCTACGCGAGGCCGGCTTCAGCGGCGTCGATGCGGCGGACACCACCTTCGGTGTCGCGCTGCGCGAGCCGGGCGGCGACGTCACGGAGGGATTCCGTCCGGCGCGCCAGGGCGCAGGCCCGCTCACCTTCGCCGCCCAGCGTGTCATCGCGGCCGAGGACGGCTCCCGCATCACCCCCTATCCGGACTACCGCGGCGTCCCCGTCGTGGGCGCCTGGACGTGGCTGGCGTCGCGCGGCTTCGGCATCATCAGCGAGGTCGACGCGGCGGAGGCGTTCCGGCCGCTGAGCGTGCTGCAGCAGATCTTCGCGGTGCTGCTGGCGCTGCTGGCGCTCGCCGCCGGCGGCACGGTGATGGGCTGGATGCTGGCGCAGCGCGCCCGCCGGCGCGCGCTGCGCGCCGAGGCGGTCGCCCGCCGGATGGGCCAATACGTCGTCGAGCGCAAGCTGGGGAGCGGCGCGACCGGCGACGTCTACCTGGCGCGCCACGTGTTGCTCAGGCGTCCGACGGCGCTGAAGCTGCTGCGCGAGCACCGGACCGACCCGCAGTCGCTGGAACGCTTCGAACGCGAGGTGCAGGTGACGGCCGCGATGGTCCATCCCCACATCGTCTCGATCTACGACTACGGCCGCAGCGACGACGGATTGTTCTTCTACGCGATGGAGTACCTGGACGGCATGGACCTGGAGCGCTTCGTCATGCGATTCGGTCCGTGCTCCGAGGCACGGGTCATCCACCTCCTGCGCCAGGTGTGCGATTCGCTGAGCGCCGCGCACGCCCGCGGGCTCGTGCATCGCGACATCAAGCCGTCGAACGTGTTTGTGTGCCGCGCGGGTGTACCGGACCTGGTCAAGGTGCTCGACTTCGGCCTGGTGCGGGTCGCGGGTTCGCAGACGGTGACGACGTCGGGCGCCGTGCTGGGAACGCCGGCCGCGATGGCGCCCGAGCTGTTCGAGTCGGCGGACAACGCCGGCGTCGCCAGCGACATCTACGCCATCGGCTGCGTCGGCTACTACCTGCTCACGGGCCAGCTCGTGTTCAGCGGGTCGTCGCTGGCCGAGATGTGCAACTCACACCTGTCGAAGGCGCCGGTGCCGCCGTCGGTGCGGTTGGGGCGCGCGGTCGACGCCACGCTGGAGCACGCGCTGCTCGGCTGCCTCGCCAAGCGCCCGGTCAACCGGCCCCGCTCCGCGGCGGAGCTGGCGGCGTTGCTTGGCGAATCGCCGGCCCAGCTTGCCTGGTCCCGGGGTGATGCCGCCGCGTTCTGGGCCGCGCACGGGGCGTCCTCTCTGGACCGACCGCGGCGCCGGTGGAACCGGCGCCGCCGATCCGGAAGTCGTTGCGCGCGGTGCGGCTGCGCTAGCTTGGCTCCTGACGCCCGGCTTGCCCTGCCGCCCTGCGCGCCTCCGCCTCGCGCCTCGCGCCGCGCCTCCTCCTGCCTCGCGTCTCGCTCGCCACACCTCGCGTCCGTTTTGCGCGGCGCCAACGTCCGTATTTCCCCGGGCGCATCTGGCCGCCCAAAGCTTTTTTCCGGCGCGCAGCTTGCGGCTGTAATTGAAACCAAGCTGCGCGCCGGAAAAAAGCCTCAAGCGGACGCGAGGCCCGGGGAAACCGAGCGCTGGGCGCGCGCGAGTCTGACGCGAGGTCGTCGTGGCGCGAGGTGGCTATTTCAGTACGACGCCAGTGGCTCTCCCGGTGGTCATACGATTGGCTCCGCCGGGCTGCTGATGGTTACCTTGAGCGGCGCCGGAGGCGTGCAATGTCAGCCGGAATGACCAGCGAAACCGACGACCTTGTACGCGACCTGCAGCGCCCCGACGCTTACCGCGGTAGCGACCGAGGGAGCGTCCAAGGCGGTGGCGTCCAAGGCGGTGGCGACCAAGGCGCTGGCGACCGCGGCGGTGGCGCGGTCGCGACGGTGGAAACCCGGACCACGCATGCGTCGTGGGTGTTCATCGTCGGCGACGACGTCTGGAAGGTGAAGCGGCCGGTCGACCTGGGCTTCCTCGACTTCCGCACGCCGGAGGCGCGCCGGCACTGGTGCGAGGAGGAGGTTCGCTTGAACCGGCGGCTGGCCCCCGACGTCTACCTGGGCGTCGAGCCGGTGCGCCGCGCCGCGCGCGGCCACACCATCGGCGGTGACGGACCCGCCGTCGACTGGGCGGTGCACATGCGGCGGCTGCCGGACGAGGCCGCCGCCGCGTCGTTGCTCGCGCGCGGGTCGCTCGACGCCGATGCGCTGGCCCGACTGGCGGACGTCATGGCGGCATTCCTCGAAGCCGCGCCGGTGCGGTCGGAGCTGGGGACGCTGGACGTCCTCGGCGCCAACGTCGCCGAGAACTTCGCGCAGGTGGAGCCCTTTGTCGGCGACCTCGTCGACGCCGGCACGTTGGCCGAGGTGCGGGCGTTCCAGACCGGCGAGCTGCAGCAGCGCGCCGGCGTCTTTCGCGCGCGGGTCGCGGCGCGCCGGATTCGCGAAGGCCACGGCGACCTGCGCCTGGAGCATGTCTACTTCCTGCGCCAGCCGACGGTCATCGACTGCATCGAGTTCAACGAACGCTTCCGCTGTGGCGACGTCGCGTCGGAGGTCGCCTTCCTGGCGATGGAGCTGGAGGCCGCCCGCCGGCCCGACCTGGCCGCCGGATTCCTGGCCCGGTTCGCCGAGGCGAGCAACGACTTCCACCTCTATGGCGTGCTCGACTTCTATCTGTCTTATCGCGCCTGGGTGCGCGGCAAGGTCGCCGCGTTCGTCGCCGCCGATCCAGCGGCGGCGACCGCGGTGCGCCGGCACAAGCGCGAAGAGGCGGCGCGCAACTTCGCGCTCGCCCGATCGTTCGAGGGCAGACCCCTGGATCCGCCGGTGGTGATCGCGATCGGCGGGCTGATCGGCTCCGGCAAGAGCACGCTGGCAGCCGGGCTGGGGCGGAAGCTGGCGGCGCCGGTGGTGAGCAGCGATCGCGTCCGCAAGGCGCTGGCGGGGCTGGCGCCGACCGACCGGGGCGACGCGGCGCTGTACGAGCCGGCGGCCGTCGACCGCGTTTACAGCCAGTTGATGGCCGACGCGGCCGTCGTGATCGACGCGGGCCGCAGCGTCATCCTGGACGCGACGTTCTCCTCCGGCCGCTGGCGCGACGCCGCCGCGCAGGTCGCCCGCGATCGCGGCGCACGATTCGCGCTGGTCGAGGCCCGCTGCGCCGACCGTGGCATCCTGCGCGCGCGCCTGGCGAGCCGCCGGCACGCGGCCTCCGTCTCGGACGCCACCGATGACCTGCTGGCTGCCATGGAACGGAGCTTCGAGCCGTTCGCCGCCGTCGGCGGGGCGCCGCATGTTCCGATCGACACCAGCGCGAGCCCGGATGCGGCCGTCGCCATGGCGCTGGCAGGGCTACGTCCGCTCGGCGTCGTGCCTGCGGCCGACCGCTGTGCTTCGTAAGGCGCGGTCACGATCCGGTCCTAGGTTCAGAATCGGGGGGAAGCTGGATGCGAGCCACGGCGCACGAACGTCAGCCGGTTGTGCGGAGGAGCCGCCCGAGGCCGGAGCTCTGGCACGCGGGCCCGCGGGAATCCGAGCTGCGGTTCTCGCTGCACCACCTCATCGTGGCGAAGATCTCGGGCCGCATCGGCCGCTGGCGGGCGAGCTTCGTCCTCGACCTCGACCAGCCCAGCCGATCGTCGATCGAGGTCGTCGTCGACGCGGGCAGCCTGGAGACCAGCGCGGCCGAGCGGGACGAGCTCACCCGCTCGGCGGCGTTCCTGGACGTCGGGCGTTTCCCCGAGATTCGATTCCGCAGCCGTGAGGTCCGCGCACGGGCCGGCGGCCGGCACCTCACGATCACCGGCGACCTGACCATCCGCGACGTCACGCGCGAGGTCGAGGTCGAGGTCGAGAGGATGCCCACGGTCGCGGTGCATTCGCACGTGTCCAAGCTCAGCTTCAAGGGCCACGTCGGCATCCGGCGGCAGGACTTCGGCCTGCGCTGGTACAGCGAACGTGAAAAAGGCGGGTTGCTCGCCGGCGACCACGTGGACATCGATTTCAAGGTGAATGCCCGTCGCGGGGCGAAATAGCAGGGGAGGACATCATGGCCAACGTTGCGGTGCAGAAGAAGCAGACCGGTGAGACCCCGAGCGTCGCGCGCGCGGTGTGGGATCCGTTCTGGTTCATGCGCGAGGTGTTCCAGTGGGGCCGCTCCGCTGACGCGCCCGCGTTCGACGTCAAGGAGACGGATGACGCCTACGTCTGCAAGGTCAAGCTCACGCTGCCGGACCAGGCAGACGTCGCTCACGTGAAGGCGGAGCTCGACAACGGCGAGCTCACGCTGGTGGTGCCGAAGGCCGCGGCTGCTACGCCACCGCCGGTTCCTTCGCCCCCGAAAACACGTCGAACGACGGGAAGCGGTCGTGGATCAGCAGCGCGTACGCCTCGACGCGGAGCGCGTACCCCATCACGTCGCGATTGAACCGCCACAGGGTGTCGGGCAGCCGCCCCGCGACGACGACCCACAGCCAGCTCGCCACCCAGACGAACACGGCGGCGATCATCAGCGCGAACACCACGATGAGGTGCGGCACCAGCAGGAACAGCCGCAGCCCGACCGGCCACGGATCGCGCGTCGCCGGCTCGTCGGGCAGGTCGAGCGTCGCTGGATACGGCCCATCGCCGAACGGCGGATATTCGTCGCGCAGGAAACAACCGTAGGCGAGGACGCGCGCGCGCCAGCCCAGGTAGAGACGCTTGAACGGCTGCAGGCCGCCGATGGGCTGGCCGGTGAACAGGATGGCGAACCAGTCGAGGATCGCGCTCGTCACCGCCAGGAACCCGAGCGCACCGATGCGGTACATCCCGGCGCCGAAGCCGACGAACGGCCCGCCCACCAGCAACACGTGCGGAACGACGAGGATGGGGCGAAACAGCGCGGTCCAGCGGTTGCGTTCGCGGTCGGGCGGCGGCTCGACGCGGAAGTGCACGAGATCGCTCATGACGGACCTCCTTGCCTCCCTAATATGGGCGCAGCACAGGGGGCGACTAGCGCCCCCCGGGACGAGCAGGGCTGGCACGCAATGTAAGCAGCCTGACGGTTCAGTTAGCGCGTGAAACTTTGCTCAATCGTGCGCCACCGCCTGTCGATGGGCGAATGGGTGATCCTTGGGTGCTCCTCAGCTTAAGCCCGAAAAGTTTGGCAGGTACGTCCTGCTCGATCGCATCGGGGCAGGTGGGATGGCGGAGGTGTTCCGCGCCGTGATGCCGGGCGCGCAGGGCTTCAAGCAGACGCTGGTCGTCAAGCGCATCATCGCCGAGCGCGCGCACACCTCGGACTTCGTCGACATGTTCGTGCAGGAGGCGCGCATCGGCGCGCTGCTCAACCACCCGAACATCGTCCAGGTGTTCGACTTCGGCACTGTCGGCGACGACTACTTTCTGGCGATGGAGTACCTGCGCGGCCACGACGTCCTGGCCGTGATGAAGAAGCTTCACGGGCAGGGGCGCGTGTTCCCGGTGCCCGTTGCGTCGTTCGTCGCGCACGAGGTCGCGGCTTGCCTCGGGTACGCGCACGCGCTGACGTCGGCGGACGGCAAACGACTGAACATCGTCCACCGCGACGTCAGTCCGTCCAACATCATGTGCCTGCGAACCGGCGGCGTGAAGCTGCTCGACTTCGGCATCGCGAAGGTGTTCGGCGAGGCCAGCGTCGAGCACACGCAGCACGGGCTGTTCAAGGGGAAGCTCGCGTACGTGCCGCCCGAGCGGATCAAGAACGCGCCGCTCGATGGACGCGGCGACCTGTTCGCCCTGGGCGTCGTGTTGTGGGAGATGCTGGTCGGGCGGCGTCTGTTCCGCGGCAAAGACGAGCTGGAGACGCTCACCAACGTGATGGAGAAGGTGGTGCCGCCGCCGTCGTCGCTGAACCCGGACGTACCGGCGTCGCTGGATCGCATCGTCATGCAAGCGATCGCGCGCGATCCGGACGCGCGCTACCAGACAGGCCAGGAGATGGCCGACGATCTCGACGAGGTGCTGCGCGAGACGAAATACAGCAGCAAGATGCTGTCGGATCTGATCCGCGAGCTGTTCGGGTTCGGCAGCTCGAGCCAGGCGGCGATGTCGGCGCTGACGCCCGAGCTGCTGGCGACCTTCTCCGCCCCCGACGATCGTCCCCCGACCGCGAGCGCCAGCGTGACCCCGGTGACCGGGCCGCACACGTCGGGGCGCCGCCGGCACGTGGTCGTCGGGCTGGCGGGCGCCGCTGTCGTCGTGGCCGCGCTGGCAGGGTTGGTGATCGCACGGGGAGGGTGGAGCGGGGAGCCAACCTCCGATTCGGGCGCGCTGTCTCGCAGCCTGCCCGCGGCGCCGTCACCGGCGATCGCGCCCGCCGTCGATCCGATGCCGATGCCCACGCCGGCGTCCGCGCCCGCGGTTGGAAATGTCACGCCGGCTCCCGAAGCTGCCGCCGCGGGTGACGACGACGCGTCGGGCGACAAGCCCGAGCCGGCGCGCCGGCGCGCGCATCGCCACAAGGTCAAGGCGGAGCGCGATCGCGTGTTGCGCGGCCTGTCCATCGATCCGTTTTCAGGAGGCGCGCGATGAGGGCCGTTCTGCTGGTCGCCTGCGCTGGAGCCGTGCTGTTGTCGTTCGCCGCCCCGGTGCACGGGGCGCCGTCCGACGCCGCCGCGCGCGAGTCCCGCCGGCATTTCCAGGCCGCCGAGACGCACTTCAAGGCGGGCGCGTTCGACGCGGCGCTGGCCGAGTATCAGGCCGGCTACGACGCGAAGCCGCTGCCCGGTTTCTTGATCAACATCGCGCAGTGCCAGCGCCGCCTGGGCGATCTGAAGGCTGCGCGCGCGACGTACCAGAAGTTCGTGATGGTGGCGCCGGACTCGCCGCTGGTGCCGCAGGCGAAGGCGATGGTCGCGGAGCTCGACAAGCTGCTGGCCGATCTGTCGAACGCACCGCCGAACGCAAACGCGGACGCCACCGCCAGCAGCGCCACGGCCAACAAGGACAGCGAGGATTCGCAGAAGACGAAGCCGGCGGACGTCGAGCCGGCAGCCGCGGCGCCCGCGGTCACGGTCGGTCGTCCCGGCGGCCGAGCCGCCCGTCGCCACGTCGGCGCCGGTGCTCGTCGCGTCGCCCGGCATCCGCGGACGAGGCTCCCGCACCATCGGGGAGGCGGTGGTGGTTGTGGGGGACCATCGGCGCGGTCGTCGTCGGCGGCGCGGTGACGGCCGTTCGTACTCTCGACGGGGGGGACGACGACCGTGCACGACGGTTCCCTCGGCACGCTCAGGCGCTGACCCGGCATGCGGATCGTCGATATGCGTGTGTGGGCGGCGGCGGCTCTCCTGCTCGCGGGCGCGGCGTGCAGCAAGCAGACGGCGCTGGAGTCGGGCGCGCTCATGTTGTCGCTGTCGACCGCGTCGGGCGCCGCCGCACCCGACGAGCTGCGCATCTCCGTCTACGACGATACGGGCGTGTTGTGGAGAGACGCGCGCGTGCCGGCGTCGGGGGCGCTGGTCCCCGAGAGTGCATCCCGCCTCGGCACCGTGCTGGTGCAGCCGGGCGCGACGTCGGGAAACCTGAGGCTGCACGTGCGCGGCCTGATCGCAGGCGCGCGCGCGCTGGACGGACTGCTCGTCGTGACGCCCGCCGAGCGATCGCGCGGCACGTTCGATCTGACGCTGGATCCCGCGCAGCTCGCCGACGACGATGCCGACGGCGTTCCGGACGCCATCGATGATTGCCCCGGTGCCGCGGATCCCGATCAGCGCGGATGTTCGAACGACGATGGTGGCGGAGGCGGTGGTGGCGCCGGCGGCGGCGGAGGCGGCGAGGGCGGCGGCTCCGGGGGCGTCGCGGCGGCGGTTCGGCGGTCGACGCGGGCGTGGACATCTGCGCCGACGGTGGTTGTGACCGTCCGATGGGCGCCACGTGCAGCGCCGAGCTTCAGTGCGCGTCCGGGTTCTGCGTCGACGGCGTCTGCTGCGGCAGCGCGTGCACGGGACCGTGCCGCTCCTGCAACCAGCCCGGCAAGGACGGCATGTGCCTGGCGTATCAGCAGGGGACAGATCCCAATCGCGAGTGCACGACAGGCCTGACGTGCAACGGCGTCGGCAGCTGCGGGCCGCCGCCCGTCGGTAGCAAGCAGCAGGGCGAGCTGTGCGGCGCCGGCCCGGAGTGCCAGAGCGGGTTCTGTGTCGACGGCGTCTGCTGCGCCACCGCCTGCACCGACGCTTGTCGAACCTGCGCGACCGGCACCTGCCTCGACGTCAAGCGCAAGGAAGACGCGCCCGAGTGCGTCGCGCCCATGACCTGCAACGCCACCGCAAGGTGCGTTGCACAATAGTCGCCCCTAAATAACTCTCCTGAGCCGCTTTCGGGGCCTCGCTGCATCGGTGGGTCGGAGGCTCAATGTCCTATCGCTCAGCACTACTCGCATGTTTCGCTTCAATCGCTGTGATTTCCATTGGTTGCGGTGACGGGTCCAACGGGACCGGCACCGCCGGATCGTCAGCCGGTAGCTCTGCCGGCGGCAGCGGCGGCGGTAGCAGGCGCGCGGCGGCAGCGGGCCAAGCCGGCAGCGGCAACGCAGGCACCACCGGCAACGCGGGTACCAGCCGGCAACGCGGGTACCAGCCGGCAACGCGGGCCAGCCGGCACGCGGGCACCACCGGCAACGCGGGCACCGCCGGCAACGCGGGTACCGCCGGCAACGCGGGCAGCACCGGCGTCGCCGGCAGCGGAACAGCGGGCGGCGGTGCGGGCGGCAGCAGCGCGGCGGTGCAGGCGGCGGCAACGCGGGCCGTGGCGGGGGCGGCGGGCGGCGCGGCCGGCGGTGCGCGGCGGTGCCGGCGGCAGCGGCGGCGGGGGCACCTTCAGCCTGACCAGCCCCGATCACGTGGACGGCGCCAAGTTCGGCAAGATGTTCACCTGCGACATGAACAACGGCACGTTCGGTGCCGGTCTCCTGCCCCAGCTCAATTGGTCCGGGGTCCCGGCTGGGCACCATGTCTTTCGCGATAACCTTCATCGACACGACGATCGGCGAAAACAGCGCAATGGGGCAGCACTGGGCGATCTGGAACATCCCCAGCACCGTCGAGCACGATTGCGCAAGGAACGAAGTCGCCGCTGACCGGGGACCTGGCGACTGCCAAGCAAAACGGAGCGTACTTGGCACCCTGTGCGCAGTCGCTGGTGAACAACATGGACGACAACTACGAGTTCACCATCTATGCACTCTCGTCCGCGACGCTGAACGTCTCGGGCATGAGCGTCGCGAATGCTTTGACGGCGCTGCGGGCGGTCCAGCCGCTGGGAACGGCGAAGCTGCGCGGACACGCCGGCCTCAAAGGCAAGTAGGCGGCGAGCGCGCGGGATTCGCGAGGCCTTCAGCTCGCGGCGGCGGTCGATCGGGTCATCCCGGTGGCCGCCGCCTCCGGCGCCGCGGGCAAGACGACGCGGAAGCACGCGCCGCCGCCCTGCTCGGGGTCCAGCGTGACGTCGCCGCCGTAAGCGCGCGCGATGCCGCGCGCGATCGTCAGGCCCAGGCCGACCTCGGCGCCGCTGGCGGTGGGGATGGTGGTCCCCTGATAGAACGGCGTGAAGATCCGGCCGCGATCCGCCTCGGGGACGCCGGGCCCCTCGTCGGCGATCGTGACGGCGACGCGCCCGGCATCGTCGTCGGCGATCGAGATGACGATCGCGCCGTCGGGCGGCGAGTGCCGGACGGCGTTTTCGATCAGGTTGCGAAACAGGCGGACCAGATCGCGTTCGCCCGCCAGCACCGGCCGCGATCGCCCGTTCGACGTCCATGCGGATGCGCGTCGGCCCTTCGACCTGCAGCACGACGCGCTTTGCCTCGTCGACCACGTGGCGGACGTCGGTCGCCTCCGCCGGCGGCGGCGCCGCGGTCCCCAGGCGCGCCACCGCCAGCAGATCCTCCGCCAGCCCCTTGAGCTGGCGCGTCGAATCGAGCGCCTCCCGGATCGCGGCGCGATATTCGTCGGCGTCGCGTGAACGGCGCAGCGCCAGCGCCAGCTCGCCGTACAGCGCGGACAGCGGCGAGCGCAGCTCGTGCGCGGCGTGCGCGATGAACACGCGCTGCGCGCTCAGCAGATCGGACAGGCGGTCAATCATGTCGTCGATGTCCATGACCAGCCGGACCTCGTCCCCCGCAGCGGCCCGCGCGCCGGCCGTCGCGCCGACCTGCGCCCGCCGACGCGCGCCGACAGATCGCCCGCCGCCACGCGCCGCACGACCTCGGCGATGCGCCGCTGGTTGCGGGTCAGCCGCCGCACGATCCAGGTCGCGACGCCGACCGTCCACGCGACCGCGACCGCGAACACCAGCTCCATCGCGCGTTGCAGGAACGTCGCGTCGCCGTCGAGATCGGTGCGCGACGCCGCGAACAGCAGCGTCAGCCCGGCCGCGCTCGGGACGTCGGTCAGCACGCCGCGCATGTGTTCGCGCCCGAGGTGGAAGTCGAAGCAGCGGCCGGTCGGCTGGCGCAGCGCAGTCAGCTCCGGCGGGCCGGCGTCGAAGCCGGGGGTCGCGGCCTTGACCTTGCCCGCGCGGTCGTAGACGGCGCTGTACGGTGTCAGCGGCCCGGCGTCGTTGACGGCCAGGGCGGGGTGCTGGCTGATCGCCAGCGCGGTCGCGTCCAGGCGCGCGATCGACTTCGCCTCATCGTGCCCCGCGCGCTGCAGCGCCGCGTCCAGGTGATGCTCCTGGCTGCGCGTCACGACCACCGAGATGACGGCGAACGCCGCCCCCAGCGTGACCAGCGTGATCACCGTGACCGCGACGACCATGCGGGCGCGGAAGCTCATCGTGCCGTCCTCGTCCAGTCCGCTCGCCTGGCGCGCAGCCGGTAACCCGCTCCCCTCACCGTCTCGATCATCCAAGCCGAGCGTCCCAGCTTGTCGCGCAACCGACTCATGTGGACCTCGACCAGGTTCGAGCCTGGATCGAAGCGCGTCGACCAGACGTGCGACAGCAGCTCGGAGCGCGTCACGATCTGATCCGCGCGGCGCGCGAGGTAAGACAGCAGCGCGTACTCGCGCGTGGTGAGCTCGAGCGGCGTCGACCCGAGCACCGCGCGGCGATGCCGCGTATCGATGGTCAGTGCGCCGACGCTGGTCTTGCCGACGCCGGCGACCCGCCGGAGCAGCGCGCGCACGCGCGCGACCAGCTCCTCGATCTCGAACGGCTTGACCACGTAGTCGTCGGCGCCGGCGTCCAGCGCCATCACGCGCTCGCTCAGCTCGGAGCGCGACGTCAACATCAGGATGGGCAGCGACGTGCCAAGCTCGCGCAGCCGGCGGCACAGCGACAGCCCGTCGAGGTCCGGCAACATCCAGTCGAGCACGACCAGATCGTAGAGGCCGCTCGTCGCCTGGCGCAGCCCGGGCTCGCCCTTCGAGCAGCCGTCGACGACGTAGCCTTCTTCTTGCAACACACGGGTCAGAAGACGCGCGAGCTTCGGATCGTCCTCGATGACCAGCAGCTTCACGTCCCGACAGTCTAGGTCGCCACCGTCGGAGCTTGGAAGATCTACGGGGTACATTACGGAATCTTAATCTGGATGTAAGGGTCGCCGGCTCACCCGACCGCTATCGTCACTCCCCCATGAGCCGTTTTTGTCGGGGAGAAGCATGAAGGCTCTCGAACGGATCGTCGAGGTCTCGGTTAAGAAACGTGGCCTCGTTCTGGCCCTGAGCGGGCTGGTCACGGCGGCGGCGCTGCTGACCGTGCCCCGGCTGTCGATTGACGCGGTGCCGGACGTTACCAACGTCCAGGTCACGATTCTGACGACCGCCCCCGGCCTGTCTCCGGCAGAGGTCGAGCAGTACCTGACCTACCCGATCGAGACCGCGATGAACGGCATCCCGGGTCTGCGTGAGGTTCGCTCGGTCAGCAAGACGGCGCTGTCGTCGGTGACGCTGGTGTTCTCCGACGACACCAACGTCTGGTTCGCGCGCCAGCTGGTGTCCGAGCGGCTCAAGCTCGCCGAGGCCGACATCCCGCCGGGTTACGGCCGCCCCGAGCTGGCGCCGGTGTCGACGGGCCTGGGCGAGATCTACGAGTTCTATCTGGAGTCCGACCGCCACACGCCGATGGAGCTGCGGACGCTGCTCGACTGGGTGGTCGCGTACCGGTTGCGCTCCGTCCCCGGCGTCATCGAAGTCAACACGATGGGCGGGCAGGTCAAGCAGTACCAGGTCGTGCTCGACCCGCGGAAGATGGCGGGGTTCAAGCTGACGCTCAGCGAGGTCTTGACCGCGCTGAAACAAAACAACACCAACGTCGGCGGCGGCTACATCGAGAAGAACGACGAGCAGATCGTCATCCGCGGCGAGGCGCAGTTCAAGGACGCCGAGGACATCGCCGACACGGTGCTCGCTGTCGACGCGGACGGCACGCCCACGCTGCTGCGGCGGGTGGCGGACGTGCGCATCGGCTCCGCGCTGCGCTACGGCGTCGTGACCATGCACGGCAAGGGCGAGATCGTCGCCGGCACCGTGATGATGCTGATCGGCGAGAACTCGCGCGACGTGGTCAAGAACGTCAAGGTCAAGCTCGAGGAGATCAAGAAGGAGCTTCCGCCCGGCGTCGAGATCAAGTCGTACTACGATCGCGCCGAGTTCATCGACCGGATGCTGACCACGGTCGGCATCAACCTGGCCGAAGGCGCCGCGCTGGTCATCGCGGTGCTGTTCCTGACGCTGGGCAGCTTGCGCGGCAGCTTGCTGGCGGCGCTGGCCATCCCGCTGTCGATGGGCGTGGCGGTCATCGGCATGAAGCAGCTGGGGGTGACGGGCAACCTGATGTCGCTGGGCGCGATCGACTTCGGCCTGCTGGTCGACGGCGCGATAGTGATGCTGGAAGGGACGCTGCACGCTCTGGAGAAGGAGCGGCCCGAGCCGAAAGACGTCCCCGAGGCGGTGGCGCGCGCGATGAAGCGCTCCGCGCGTCCGGTCACGTTCGCGGTCGCGATCATCTTGCTCGTCTACCTGCCGCTGATGGCGCTCGAGGGCGTCGAAGGGCGCATGTTCCGCCCGATGGCGATCACGGTCGCCGTGGCCCTGGGCGGCGCGCTGCTGTTCACGCTGACGACGTTCCCCGCCGCTTGCGCCTTCGCGCTGCGCTCGCCCAAGCCGAAGCGCGACGGGCACAAGGGCGTCTTCGACCGTCTGTCGGAGCTTTACGGGCGCACGCTGACGTTTGCGCTCCGGCGGCCGCAGCTGCCGCTGACCGTGGCCGCCGCGGCGCTGGTGTTGACCATCCCGCTGGCGGGCAACCTGGGCGCCGAGTTCGTGCCCCGGCTGGACGAGGGCGAGTTCGCGCTGGATGTGCGCCGCTTGCCTTCGGTCGGCATCTCCACGGCGCAGCGGCTGTCGACCCAGGTCGAGGAGGTGGTCGCGCGCTTCCCGGAGACGATCTCGGTCGTGACGCGCCTCGGACGAGCCGAGGTGGCGACCGAACCGGTCGGCGTCGACGAGACCGCGGTGCGCGTGAAGCTCAAGCCGCCGAAGGAATGGACGACGGCGCACGACATGGACGAGCTGGGCGCCAAGATGAAGAAGGCGATCGAGGACGAGGTGCCCGCGACGTACGTCGCCATCTCTCAGCCGATCGAGGACCGCGTCAACCAGCTGCTGTCCGGATCGCGCGCGGATCTGGCCATCAAGGTGTTTGGCCCCGACCTGAGCGTGCTGAAGTCGATCGGCGAGGACATCGCCAGGGTGCTGAAGGACGTGCCGGGCACGGGCGACCTGCGCGTGCAGCGCATGCTCGGGCTGCCACTGCTCGACGTGTCGGTCGACCGCCTGCGCCTGGCTCGGCACGGCATCCCCGCGTCCGAGGTGCTCGCGACGGTCGAGGCGGCGCGCGCCGGCATCTACGCCGGCAAGGTATTCGAGGACACGCGCCGGTTCGACGTCACGTTGCTGCTGCCGCCGCCGCGGCCGGATCCCGAATCGATCGGCGAGGTTCCGGTGGGGACGCAGGACGGCGTCATCGTGCCGCTCGCGCAGCTCACCAAGCTGACGATGCGCGAAGGGCCCGCCACGATCAATCGCGAGGCGCTGGAGCGGCGGCTGCTGGTCGAGAGCAACGTCCGCGGCCGCGACCTGGTCGGCTACGTCAACGACGCCCGCAGCCGCGTCGAAGCATCGGTGCAGCTGCCGCCCGGGTACCGGCTGGTGTGGGCGGGGCAGTTCGAGAACTTCACGCGCGCCAAGGACCGGCTGGTGGTGGTCGTGCCGATCGCGCTGGCGATCATCATCGGCATGTTGTTCCTGATGTTCGGCGAGCTGCGGTCCGTGCTGTGCGTGTTCGCGTGCGTGCCGCTGGGGATGGTGGGCGGCATCGTGGCGCTGAACATTCGCGATCTGCCGTTCTCGATCCCGGCCGCGGTCGGCTTCATCGCGCTGGCGGGCGTGGCGGTCTTGAACGGCGTCGTCATGGCCAGCGAGCTGCAGCGCCAGTTGCGCTCGCCCGGCAACGGCAACCCGTACATCGACAGCGCGGCCGCAGTCCTGCGCCCCGTCATCACGACGGCGCTGGTCGCGGCCATCGGTTTCATGCCGATGGCTCTGTCGACGCGTGCCGGCGCCGAGGTCCAGCGGCCGCTGGCCACTGTCGTCATCGGCGGCATCATCTCGTCGACGCTGCTCAGCCTGTTCGTGTTGCCGACGCTGCTCAAGCTGGTTGGCGGCCGGCGCGACCGCCTCCTCCGCGAGAACCGCTAGCTCCTCCACCTGGCACCGCCCGCCCACTCGCCCAGGCCTGGCTGCCGCCCAGGCCTGGCCACGCGCCCTAGGCCTGGCCACGCGCCCGGGCCTGGCCACCGCTCAGGCCTGGCCACCGCCCAGGCCTGGCCACCGCCCTAGGCCTGGCCACCGCCCAGGCCTGGCCACCGCCCAGGCCTGGCCACGCGCCCAGGCCTGGCCACCGCCCAGGCCTGGCCACCGCCCAGGCCTGGCCACCGCCCAGGCCCGGCCACCGCCCAGGCCCGGCCACCGCCCCGCCCAGGCCCAGCCCTAGCCCCCACCGTCTAGCGCCGCCACCGCCCGTCTTCCCCCGGGCGGTTCGTCCGACTAGGGCTTTTTTCCGGCGCGCAGCTTGGTCTCAACTCCAGCCGCAAGCTGCGCGCCGGAAAAAAGCTTCGGGCGGCCAGCAGCGCTCGCGGAAATACCAACGTGGGAGCCGCGCGAAACGGACGCGAGGCGCGAGGGCCAGATCGCGAGGTGCATCGCGCAGAGGAGGGGCCGAATGCCGTTTGCCCTCGCCGCGAGAAAGCGGCGAGAGCGCCCTGCGTCCCTAGAGGATGATGCAGCGGAACGTCACGGTCACATCTTTGATCGCGCCGCTCTTGATCTGGTCGCACAGGGGGCCGTGCACCTCGATCTGCTGCATGCTGGCGTCTTTGTAGTCGTAGCCGTTCGTGTGCGTCATGTCGCGGCCGATCAGGACGCCGTCGCCGAACACGTCGATCTTGTCCAGGGCGGTGGACCCGTCGTCGGTTGGCGTCGGGCCGACCTGGAACGTGCACGTCGCGGCGACGCCGATGAGGGTCCGGATCGCCGCCGCCAGATCGTCGGCGTTGGTGACCGGGTAGTAGGTGGGCGTCGCGGCGCGGGGCAGCCCACCCGCGGTCGCCATGCCGCTGAGCGTGGCGTCCGCTTCGGCGGAGTTGGCGGTCGCGATGCCCACGACGAAGGTCGGGAACCCCGCCGTCTTCGCCGCTTCGACGGCGGCGATCGCGCCCGGGCTGGCGTTCGTGGTGCCGGCCTCTGCGCAGGTCGGGGCGCCGTCGGTGGCCAGCAGGATGAACTTGGGATTGGCGTCGGTCAGCGACTGCATGTAGCCGACCGCACCGTTTGCGGCGTTCCGCGTGGGTGTGCCGTTGTAGCCCGTCACCACGCCGCCGTTGGCCTGGGTCGAGCCCATGATCGCGGTCTGGATCGCAGCACCGTTGCTCGGGCCAATGGGCACCTCGGCGGTGTTGTTCACAGCGCACGCGTCCATGCCCGCGCCGGCGGTCATCTGGGGGAAGAACTTGAGCCCCCAGTTCACGTCGGTCTGGGTTTCGCTGACCACCTGCGTGATCGCAGGGACGACCTTCGCCCACTTCGAATCGGGGCCGCAGTTCGTCATTCCCCCGGCGCGGCCGCCCATGCCGCCAGCGCCGCACGACATGCCATCGTAGCTCTCGTTCATCGAGCCCGAGCGGTCGAGCACGATGAGGACGTCGGGCGCCAGCTTCGTCGCGGTCTTGGTCTTCGCGCCGCAATTGAGATCGGGGCTCGACATCGGGCCATCGCTGGTCGCCGCCGTCGAGCACGATGATGATGGGCGGCGTCCCGCCGCCGCCGACCGCCACCGCCCCCGCCACCACTACCGCCCGTGTTTCCCGCCGCGCCGCCGCCTCCCGCGGCGCCGCCCGCGGCGCTACCGCCCGATGCGCCGGCGCCCGACGTGCCGGCGTTCTTGAAGCCGCAGCCGCCTGCGAACAGCACGGCTGCGACGATTACAAACTGTGATGTCCAGTGACTCGGCGCATGGGGGACACTCTCCGGGCGAGCCGCGAGTCAGCTCTTGACCCTATAGATGCCTCGAACAGTGACATCCGATCACTATTTCGGCTCCCTTATTACGTGGCCGCCCGGAGAATGGCCCAAGAAATTCAGCGCCTCATGCCGCGAGCGCCTTGACCAGGTCCATAAAGTACGGCGGCACGCTGTCCCACGGGTTCGGCTTCGTGTCGTTCTGCAGGAAGATGTAGCCGCAGTACTTGCGCGCCATGGTGACGAACGTGTTGCTCATGGACGGAACCTCGTAAGGGATGATGCCAAAGTTCCGCTTGTCATAAGACGTGTGCCAGCCGGCCATCTTGGATTCGCTGGGGAGCCCGGCGTTCTCGTAGATGAACATCATGTCCACCGTGCCGATGTAGCTGGGCGCCGCGTCCGCACCCGGGTTGCCCATCGTCATGTCGAAGCCGTGGCTCTTCGCGTACGCCGTGGCGCTCTTGTAGTAGGACTCGTCGCCCACCTTGTTGTGCATCTCGTCGAGGAAGATGCCGGTCACGTTCGGGTACAACGCGCGCCAGCGTCTTGATGTCGGCGTTCACGTCGGCGGCGGGCCGCGTGGCGTACCAGGTGGGCACGTAGCCGATCACCTTGATGCCCGCGCTGACCAGCTTGGCGATCTCGGTCATGTAGGCCGAGTTGGCCGCGGTTCCCGGGCCGGTGTTCGGGTTGACCACCGCCATGATCGGTACCTTGGGATACGCCTTCTTGGCCGCGACCACCGCGTCCCATGCGCCCGGGCGCGGATACACATACAGCGGGATGATTGTCCCGACCGGTATCGTCGTCGGGCGCCGGAGCCGGCGCGGGGGTCGACGCAGTCGTCGAACCGTTGACCGCCAGCGAGTCGAGGTAGACCGAGCCCGATTCCGACGCCGTCCGATGGGATGAGCGCGATCGCCCTTGATGCGCGGCGCGATCGAAGATGCTGTTCACCTGCGCGCCCGATACTTGCCAGCTGGCGCGCTTGAAGCTGCTGAACGGGATGGTCACCGTCTGCCAGCCCGTGAAGTTGACCGGGAACGAGTACTCCCAGCGTTCGCCGCCGGTCTCGTAGATCTGTACGCGGAACTTGTGCCCCGTGCTCGCCCCGTTGACGGACATCGTCAGTGCGCTGGCAGCCGACCAGTTGGCGGGGGTGGGCAGGATCTTCTCCAGGCCGGCGTATCCCCCCGTCGTGACCGCGTACATCAGCTTCATCGACAGGGTGCCGGTGGTCGCGCGGCTGGACGAGGTGCGGTGGCTGATGTTGCCGCCGCTCCCCATGAAGGCCTTCCAGTCCGACACGTCACCGTCATCGATGTTGTCGACGGTCGCGGTTGCGGACTGCGCCTGCGCGGCGCGCGGAAGCAGGCTGGTCGCCAGGGACAGTCCGAAAATCCCCAACGCCGCGAGCTTCATGGTCTTAGAGCCGTGTTGCATTTTTCACCTCGGGGAAGCTACGCGGGCGACAACTCGACCGGACGTGTTTTCGGCCGATGCCCGCGTGGCGCGCGGGGTTAGCGGCGGCTCGACCGCGCGCCCGTCAGCTCGTGCGTCGGGACAAAAGGCAGCGCGTCAGTCGGGCCGCGCCCACTCCGGCAGGCCGGTCTCGCGCGCGTCGTCTTCGACCCGATACGCCGCGACCTCGTAGCGGTTGCGCCGGTAGCCGTGGCGCGCCAGCTCCACCAGATATTTCACCCACGTCATCACGAACACCGCGTTGGCTTCGTCCTGCGCGACGTGAACGAATTCGTGAACGCGCGTGTACGGGCTGGGCATGCCGGTGTGCCAGTAGAAGATCACGGTCACGAACGGCAGCGGCAGCGTGAAGCCGGCCCAGCGGCGGCGCGTGAACCACCGCCCGATCGGCCCGCGCACGACGAGCTCCACGACCGTCCGCTTCGTCGCTGGTTGCCGGAGGCGCAGCCGTGACACCACGCGGCCGATGTTAACTCGCCTGACCCGCCGGCCGTGCTTCAATCGCGACCGGCGCGCCGCCCCGCGCGGCACACAAATGTCACCAGCCTGTTCCGGAGCGAGGATCAGTCCGCCGGCCTAACCTTCGGCCCGTGACAGTCGTGGCCGTGATGCCTGAGGACGCGAATTCCGGGCCGTTCCCGGGCCCACTGCCGCCGCGTTACCGCGCCCTGGTTCCCATCGGCCGCGGTGGCATGGCGGAGGTGCTGCTGGCCGCGACGCGAAGGCGGCAAGCTGGTGGTCCTCAAGCGCATCTGGGCGGACCTGGCCAGCGATCCCGACTTCGTCGACGATGTTTCGCGACGAGGCGCGGCTGGCCATTCGCCTCAGTCACCCGAACGTCGTCCAGACGTACGAGGTCGTCGAGGACGCGCACCAGCTCGCGATGGCGATGGAGTACCTGCACGGCCAGCCGCTGGCCACGATCGTCAGCCGCGTCGGCGGATCGCGCGAGCTGAGCCTGGCGCTGCGCCTGCGCGTCATCGTCGACGCGCTCGCAGGGCTGCACTACGCGCACGAGCTGACCGACGCGGCTGGAGTCGCGCTGGGCGTCGTTCATCGCGACGTCAGCCCGGAGAACGTCTTCGTGACCTACGACGGACACGTGAAGCTGATGGACTTCGGCGTCGCCCAGTCGACGGCCGCCGCGCACAACACGCGTCCGGGCGTCATCAAGGGGAAGCTCACGTACATGGCGCCCGACTACTTCCGCAACGCGGGGGTCGTCGACCGGCGCGCCGACGTGTTCGCGGTCGGCGTCATGTTGTGGGAGCTGCTGGCCGGCCACCGCCTGTGGCAGGGCATGGGTGAGGCCCACATCGTCCATCATCTGGCGGCTGGCATGCCGGTCCCCAACCTGCCGTCCCAGCCGGGACGGCCGCCGATGCTGGACCGGATCTGCGCGCGGGCGCTGGCCATCAACCCCGGCGATCGCTACGCCACCGCCGCCGCTCTGCAGAGCGATCTCGAGGGCGTGCTCGCGGGCATGGCTGATTCGCACGCGCGCGTGCTGGGGCAGGTGGTCGCGGGCGCGTTTTCGGAAGCGCGCGCGGAGCGCGAGGCGCTGATCGCGCGCGCGCTGGGCGTCGGCGAAGTCCGCGCCCGCGTCATCGGCCCACGTGGGCGAGTGAGATCGACGCGTTGCTGCCGATCCTGGACGGGGACTTCGACGTGACGGTCGTCGACGAGGCCGTTGCGCCGCAGCCGCGCGTGCCGCCGCCACCGCCCGCGCGGCGCGGCGGGCATGCCGGCGTCGCCGTCACCACCATCGGCCTGGCCGCGGTGGGGCTGGCGCTGGTCGTCGCCGGGATCAAGCAGCAGCAGCTATCGGCGCCGCTGGCGGCGCGCAGCTCCTGCCGGTGAGCGTCTCCGCCGCTGCACGGCAGCGAGCACGCGATTCCGCCGGCCCAGCCCGAGCGCGCAGGCGATCGCCGCTCCCGTGGCGACCGCCGCCGTCGATGTGGTCGCGCCGCCGCCGGCCGCGCCCGCGGTTGTCCGCGCGGGCGGCGGCCGCGCGACGGCACGCGGACCACGCGCCCGGCGTGGACGACGCGACCCTCGAGATGTCTCCGTTCGAGGAGCTGAAGATCGACAAGCGTCGGCCCGCCTCGCTGCGCGCGATCGACGAAAGCGATCCGTTCAAATGAAGATCGCCGTGGTGCTGGCGGTCGCGCTCGCGACGCTGGCGGGGCGGGCGGCGGTCGCACAGTCGCCCAAGGGCAGCGAGGCGGCGAAGCTGGACGATGCGCAGCGGCGTTTTCAGCGCGGCGTCGAGCTGTACAAGGAGGGCGACTTCGGCGGCGCGTTCGTGGAGTTCAAGCGCGCGTACGATCTGGTGCCGAGCTACAAGATTCTCTACAACCTGGGTCAGGTGTCGTACCAGCGGCACGACTACGCGAGCGCGCTGCGCTACTTTCGCCAGTACCTCGGCGAAGGCGACGAAGCGATCCCTGCCGAGCGCCAGCGAGAGGTGGCGGCGGAGATCACGAAGCTGGCGCCGCGCGTGGGCAGCATCGAGGTCCAGGCGCTCGACGAAGGCGCGGAGGTCCTCGTCGACGACGTGGTGATGGGCACGACGCCCGTCGGCACGTTGATCGTCAACGTCGGCCGGCGCAAGGTCGACCTGGTCGCGCGCGGCGGCGAGCACGCGACCCGCGTCGTCGAGGTCGCGGGCGGAGAGATCGTGCGCGTGCCGTTCCCGCGTCTCGGCGCCGCAGCCGGCAGCGGCCGCCGCGCCGGCCGAGCCCGCGCCCGCGCGTCGCACGAACGACGTCGTCGTCACGCCGTGGCCGGTCGCGGCGGCGTCGGTGCCGGTGATGGCGGTCCCGGCGCCCGCGCCGGCGACGTCGACCACCGTCCCGCTGCTGGTCTCCGACGCCGCCGGCGCCGAAGGCCACCTTCCCCTGGAAGTCGTGGACGGTGACCGGGCTGCTGGCGGCGGGCGCGGCGACGACCGGCGTGATGGCGGTGGTCAGCAAGCGCGAGCTGGACGCGCAGCTCGGCCAAGTTCCCGCTCGACGACGTCGAGGTCGACTACTACAGCCGCCGGACGCGCGGCTTCGCGCTGGCCACCGACGGGCTGCTGATCGGCACCTCGATCATGACGGCGGTGTCGTTCTACCTGACGTTCCGGGCACGCTGACGAAGGCTACTGCGCCTCGCAGAATCCGTAGCTGCAGACGGGCGCGGTCGCGGGACACTCGGCGCTGGTCGCGCACGGCTTGCAGGTGGTGGTGCCGGTGGCGACCTTCTCGTAGTAGCAGCCGCACGCGCTCTGCGGCGCAAACGGCATGGTCGGCCCCATCTCCTGCGTGCGCCGCACGCGCATCGCGCACTGCGGGATCACGTGCCGCTGCGCCTCCAGCTTCACCAGGTCCAGGCCCGCCGGCGTGGGGCGCGTGCCCGCCAGGTAGCCGATGACCTCGCCGGCCCTCGCGTTCTGGGGAACGCCGCTCGCGTTCAGCCGCGTGAACAGGTGCAGCGGCCCCCAGATCGGGTATCGCCCGCTGCGCACGTTGATCTTGTCGTTCGACGTCTCGTCGCTGTCCGGGTAGACCGCGCACGTCTGACCGAAGTGCTGGTAGGCCAGGATCTTCACCGTCGCGCGGTTGTCCTGCGCGACCTCCGCCGACAGGATGCCGATCGACTGATCGGGAAAGTTCGCCGCGCCGAGGCGCGTGAGCAGGTCGCCGCTCGACGTCGTCGCCGTGCCCTTCCACCGCTGCGGGGGGACGCCGATGGCGGCGGCCATCATCCGCTGCGTGCCGGAGACGTCGTCGCGCCGGAAGATCAGCCCCTCGTGCGTCCACGGCGGACACCGGCGACTGCGCGCCGAACCCGTACACGTAATACGCGGCCTCGGCGCTGATCGCCCGCTCGCTCGACGACCTGTGCGTGACGAACGCCATCGCCTGCACGGGACCGAGGATGTCGGTCACGCTGGGCGGGAGGCCGCCCGGCAGCTGAAAACACGTGGACGCGAACACGTCGGAGATTCCGACGTGCGCGACGACGCCGCTGGGGGCGGAGATCTCGCACTTGACCTCGACGCCGCTCACGTCCCAGTACGTGAACGCGCCGACGGCCATGTTCACGATCGGCGTCCCGGACAGGATCGCATCCGGGCCGGCGCACGAGCCCACGCCGTAGTAGACGACGGTCGCCGGCGGCGTCTGCGCGGCCATGACCTTGCCAATTTCGGCCAGCAGCGGCTTGGCGGCGGTCGAGCCGGTCACGTACACCGGCGTCGGCAGCGTGGCGCATTCGATGGCGGCCGCGGTCCGCGCGGCGAGCGCGCACGCCAGGCCCGCCAGCAGCGCCGGCCACAGCGGAGCCACGCGGATGGCCCGCGCCTCACGGCGCCTCCGGGAGCGGCCGCAATCCCCCGTCGGGGCCGTCGAGCGGGACGCGCAGTCGGTTGTCGAACGACAGCGTGCAGCTGAGCCCGCCCGTGCCGCCGCTGCCGCGTCGGGCACGCCCGCGTCCAGGAGTGAACGGCGGCAACCGCGTCACGCACTGCTTGCGCGAGGTGTCGCACGCGGCGTTGCTGGCGTAGCGCAGGCAGTCCGCGTCGGTCGTGCACTTGTACGGGTTGGTGTCGGTCTCGAGCAGGACCGAACATCCGGCACCACCCCCGGCGAACACGCCCAGAATCGCGAGGGCAACCGCGAAGAACACGCCCGTTTGCTGCATGCGAGCCCGGGAGTATGCAACCGCACCCGCACGATCTTGCTTCGATCGTGTGACGTTGAGGTCACAGCCGCGCGCCGCGACGATGCAGCGGCCTGAGCTAGACCGCCGCGGTCGCTTCCCTGTGCACGCGCACGCGCGCCGGTGCGCCGGCTCGCGCCTCCTGCATCCGCGCCAGCGCAAACGCGCCGACCGCCATCGCGAGGTCACGCACCGCGATGTCGAACATGCCCATGCTCGCCAGGTTGATCGCGATGCAGATGAGCCACGCCATGACGACGTAGGCGCCGATGCGGGGCTTCAGCAGCACGAGCAACGCCGCGGCTACCTCGACGACGCCCACGATGCGCATGAACCCGACCGCAGACAGCGGCAGCACGCGCGCGAACGTCGAGCTGACGTATTGCGGCCAGTAGGTCAGCAGGTTGGCGAACTTGTCCAACCCCGCCAGCAGCGGCACGAGCACGTACGTCGCTCGCAGCGCCCAGTACGACGAGCTCACCCGAGAATCTTGAAGTGCCTCCATGATGCCCTCCTTGGGAATTACCCCCGCTGGCGGCGCCGCGTCCTGGCCGCGCGCTTCGCGGCCAGCGACCGCGCGCGCGGGCCTTTCGTGGCGACCGCCTTGTTCGCGGCGCGCTTGCGTTCGCTGGCAGGTCGCCGTGCCGCCGCGCGCCGTGCCTGTTGCGCCAGCGCCGGGCGCGAAGCCGCGCGCCGGGGCTCACGCTCCAGCGCGCGTTCGACGGCGCGTGCGCGCCGCCGGGACGGAGCGCGTGGCGCCCGACGCCCCTGGCCGACCTCGTAGGCCCGCTCGGCGGAGCGGCGCGTCCGGGCGCTGGTGCGCCCGGGCGGCGGTGGCTTCAACGGCACGCCGGCGCGCCGCGCCTTCGACAGCCCGATCGCGATCGCCTGCTGCGGCGAGCGCGCGCCGTGTTTGCCCTGCCGGATGTGCTCCACCTCCTCGCGGACGAACTCACCCGCGGCGGTGGATGGTGCCTTCCCGGCGCGAAGGTCGCGCTTCGCCTTTTCCAGCGTCGACTTACTTGGCATGAGGAAAACCTGCTACCGCGCCCCGGGCAGACAAGCCCGCGGCGCGGAGCGGACCTCTACCGGACGGCACCTCGACCGGGGCTACTACTGAACGAGTGGGGATGGTCGGCGAGGCGCGCGGCGGCGTCGAGCGATTCGCGGGTGGCCGTGGGCGCGCGCAGCTGGCGGAGGTTGCCGACCTCTCCAGCCGGGACGACGCCGATCTCGCGCTGCAGCCGGTGCCGCTCGCGCTCGTGCATCTCTGCCTCGGCCGTGGGGGCGACCTCGGCCCCCATGCCCAGCGGCTCCTCCATGCGTTGATACGTCGCCGTCCTCTGCCGTGGCGTGTATCGCCTCCCTGCGGGCGCGATGGGCGCCGAACAGGCCTTCTCGCGGGACCACATCCGAGCGGCCCGAGGAGACGAGCTCGGCCTCGATCAGCGTCTGCTCGTCATCGTCGAGGGGAAGATTGCTCGTCCTTTCAGATCGCGTCCGCTTCCCGCCCGGGCCGCGATCCTTCCTCATCAGTCGGTTTCGCGCGGTGGTGCTCATAGATCGATTTTGAGGTCCGTTTCGGTTTGGTAAAGCCGATGGGCGCGCGGGGGGCGGACCAAACGGTGACTTCGCCGGCGGAGCTGGAAAACCGACACGATGGTGAACCTCTACCGTGCCGAACGGCATAGATTCAGTGGCATGAGCAAGCCGCAGCCGCGTCACTTCTCGATGATCCGGGAGTTTCACCTCGCGGATGTGTTCACGCTGGCGAACGCCTGCCTGGGGACGGGCGCCGTGCTGTGTTTCATGCGCGCCTGCGTCGACGACTCGCGCCTGTTCTTCTGGCTGGGCACCGCCTTCCTGCCGATCGCGCTGGTCATGGACGTGCTCGACGGCCGCGTCGCCCGCCGCCGTGGCGTACCGTCGCCGCTCGGACAGGAGCTGGATTCGCTCGCCGACATCGTCTCGTTCGGCGTCGCGCCCGTCGCCATGGCGTTCGCGGTCGGCATGCGCGGCGCTGCTGGACGCCGTGTTCCTGGTCTACTTCGTCGCCTGCGGCATCAGCCGGCTGGCGCGCTACAACGTCACCGCCGCGTCGCTGTCCACCCCCAGCGGCAAGGTCAGCCACTTCGAGGGACTGCCCATCCCGACCAGCCTGCTGCTGGTGACGTTGCTGGCGGTGCTGGCCGCGGTCGGGCGCTGGCACGGCGCGCTTCCGTTCGGCGTGGTGTCGATCGCGGGCCTCGATTTGCACCCCTTGAGCGTCGTGTTCTTCCTGCACGCCAACGCCATGATCAGCAAGACGCTGCGCATCCCGAAGCCCTGATCACACGGCTGCGGCGTCGCATTTATTGCTCGCGACATCTCATTTCTGGCGTATCGCCCGGCTCGTGGGTCGGCGGGGCCGATCGCGGGCATTAGTCAGAGACGAGGGCGCGCGCGGCCCGCAAGTTCATGACCGGACCGGAAATCAAAGCTGTCCGCACCACGCTTGGTCACGATCCGTACGTCTTCGCCAAGATACTGGGCGTCCACCTGTCCACGCTCTACCGCTGGGAGCGGTCACGGGGCGAGGCGCACATCGATCCCCTGCAGGCGGAGATCCTCGACCGGCTCCGCACCAACCTCGCCGCGAGGGAGATGACGGACCAGCGCAAGCTGGGTGACGACGTCCTCAAGGCGGTGCTCGTGGGTGGCACGCTGACCGGCCTGACCGTCCTTCTCAATCAGATCGTGAACAGCGACGTCCGCGGCAACGAGCGCGACGGCGCGAGATCGCACGTAGCGCCGGCGCGCGTCGGCCCGGGCGCCGCATTGACGCGGGCAGCCAGGATGGTTGTCGGAAGCGAAGGCCTTCGCAAGACCGATCCGCTTGAGGTCTATTGGGAATTCCTTGAGCATGTCCTTCCTTATGTCGCGCTTGCACCGAAGCCACGTCCTGGCCGCCGGGCTCCTGTCTCTCGCTTTCTCCGTGGTGGCGGGCTGCGCCGCGGCCGACCCGCCCAACTCGACGGGGATGGCCGGCCAGTCGAGCGGCGGCACGGGAGGCCAGGTCACGGGCCAGGCAGGCAACGCGGGCGCGGGGCCGGCGGGCTCGGGCGGCCAGATCACCGGCGAGGGCGGTAGCGCGGGGGCGGGCCCGGCGGGCGCGGGCGGATTCAACCCGGCGGGTCTCGCGGGCAGCGGGCCGGCGGGGACGACAGGCAGCGGCGCCGCCGGCTCGGCGGGCGGCAACCCCGCGGGGCGAGGTGGCGGACCTGCGGGCGCCGGCGGCAGCCAGAGCCGCGGGCAGGGGGGGCAGCGGCGCCAGCGCCGGCGCGGCGGGCGGCACGGGCGGCACGACACCCGTGGCCGAGCCCAAGCTGATCACCTCCGCGCAGAACAACTACTGGAAGACCGGGACGCTGACCGAGGTGACGACCGGGACGATCGACGTCACCGTCAACGACACCGCCGCGCAGACCTGGGACGGCATGGGCGGCACGTTCAACGAGGTCGGCTGGAACGTCCTCATGATGCTGACGCCGGCCGAGCGCGATCGCGCGATGAAGCTGCTGTTCGACGCGACGGACGGCGCGCGCTTCCAGAACGGACGCCTCCCCATCGGCGCCAGCGATTACGCGATGACCCGCTACACGCTGAACGACACCGCCGGCGACACGGCGATGAATTCATTCTCGATCAGCCACGACAACCAGTACCTCATCCCGTACATCAAGGCCGCGCTGGCCATCAAACCCGACATCAACCTGTGGGCCAGCCCGTGGACTCCGCCGGCGTGGATGAAGACCAACAACGCCATCGACGGCGGCAGCATGAAAGAGGACGCGACGAACTTCCAGGCGCTGGCGCTCTACCTCGCCAAGTTCGTCGAGGAGTACGGGAAGGTCGGCATCAACATCAAGGCGATCCACCCGCAGAACGAGCCGGGCTACGAGACGCGCTACCCGAGCTGTCTGTGGACGGCGGCGGGGATGACGACGTTCATCGGCAGCCACCTGGGGCCGCTGTTCGCCAGCCGACAGGTCCCGGCGCAGATCTACCTCGGCACCATGTCCAACAACGACGCCGGCAAGGACGGCACGATCGTCACCACCGTGAACGGCAACGCCACCGCGTCGGGCTACGTCAAGGGCTACGGCATGCAGTGGAACATGTTGCCCATCGTCGGCGAGCCTGCGGTCGCGCAACCTGCCCATCGTCCAGACGGAGCACAAGTGCGGCAACTACCACTGGAACCCGGCCGGCTTTCCCCCCTTCAACCCGGACGTGCCGCCCAACGACTATGCCTACGGCGTCGAGAGCTGGGGCTACATCCGCGACTGGATCAAGGCGGGCGTCACGTCCTACAGCGCGTGGAACATGGTGCTCGACACCGCGGGCAAGAACCTGGACACGATGCGCCCCTGGCCGCAGAACGCGCTGCTGACCGTGAACACGTCGTCGAAGACGTTGACCGTCACGCCCGCGTATTACGTCTTCCGCCACGTCTCGCAGTACGTCGACCCGGGAGCCAAGGTCGTCACCACGAGCGGCAGCAGCGAGGCGGTGGCGTTCAAGAACCCCGACGGCACGTTCGTCGCGGTCGTCTACAACGCGGGCGCGGCGCGAAACTACATCGTCTCGGTGGCGGGCAAGCGGCAGCAGTTCATGATGCCCAGCAACGGCTGGGCGACGATCAACTGGAAGTGATCGTCAGCGGTCGGTCGTCAGGGCTTGGCGCGCGCGATGTCGCGCGCGAGCTGCTGCGCGTGGCGCGCGATGTCCGGCACGGAGGTGGTCTCCCAGTCGCTCGCGCGCCGGACGGCGCCGATGCCGTAGATCCGTGACGACGGCTCGCCGCGGCCGTCGACGACGCGCCCCTCGGGCGTGGTCTCGATGCCGAGACCATGCGGGACCAGCGTCGCGAGGCCGCCGTCGATCAGCGACTGCAACAGCGGCGTCTGCGCTTCCGTGACGTTCAGCGCAGGTCCGACGCAGCGGACGACGGCATCGAACCGCTCGCGGCGCTGCCGCCCCGATCGCTCCTGAATGTCGACGAACAGCTCGCCGGGGTCGCGGTGGGCACGATCGATCACCCCGCGCCCCGCCAGCCGGCGCAGGCGACCCGTCGCGCTCCCAGGTCGCCACGCGCTCCAGCGCGTCGACGGGCGCGCGGTGGCGAAACACGTCCCAGTAGGGGCGCACGTGGCGGACGAAGCGGGCTCTGTGCGCGGGCGGCAGCGCCCGGTAGAGCGCGGCGATGTGGGGACGCAGCCGGTCGACCGCGCGCTGCCACGGCATGCCGCTGCGCACGGCGGACGCGATCGTGTCGCGCACCCAGCGCACGAGCGGACCGAGCGCGCGCGGCGCCTGCTGCACGTCGGCGGCGGACAACGCGGGCGCGCCTTGAAAGACGGGCTCGTGGGGCTGGGGGAGCAGCCCGCGCGGCGACATCAACGTGACCTCGCCGGCAAATCCCTGCGCGTCGAGAAACGCGATGACGTCGAGCGCGCTCAGCCCGGAGCCGACGATGAGCAGGCGGCCCTGCTTGGGGAGGGTGGCGAGCGCACATTCGTCCCAGGCGTCGACGACCTTCGCGTGCCAGTCAGGGTGCGTGACGCGGGGGACGATGCCGGTGGCGAGCACAACCGCCGCCGCGGGCAGCGTCGTGCCGCTGCGAAGCACGACGCCCTTCGGCGTCACCGCGACGGCTTCGCCGCGCCATAGCCGCACCTTCGCCGCGCTGTCGCGCACGGCGGACGGCGACGCGCGCGGTGACGTAGCGGGCGAACAGCGCGCGGCCCAGGAACGCGTGCGGCTCGCTGGTGCCTGAAAACGCGACGAAGTCGTCCGGCGCCTCCGGGTCGAGGCTCATGCGCGACGCCGGGACGTTGAGGCGGAAGACCTCGCTCTCGACGCCGTAGGCGATGCCGCGACCGAGCCACGGCCCCATCTCCACGACGTGGATGCGCCCGTCGGCGTTCATCTCGCGCAGCAGGTGGTACGCGACCGCGACGCCGGCGACACCGCCGCCGACGATGACGACGTCGCGCCCACGTCGCGGCGAAGCGGCGGCGACCGGCAGCGGCGGGCTGTAGGCGTGCAGCGTGAGCAGCGCGTCGCTGCCGGCGTTCATCACCTGGTGCAGGCGCGGCTGATCCTCGACGACGGTGCTGCCCGGCGCCCACACGCGATCGCGATCGCCGAGCACGGTCTCGGTCGCCGTGCCGCGGAGGATCTTGAACGCGCACGCCGACGCGCCGTGACCGTGCAGCGACGACGATTGCCCGGGGCGCCAGCAGTGCAGCCGCAGCTCGAGGTCGTCGTTGCGGTAGATGAGCGCGCGAACGTAGTCCTCGTCGCCGAAGCTGACGAACCCGCGCACGTCGTCGAACGTGATCGGGGCGGCGGCGAGCGCCGCGGCGAGCGCCGCGCCGTCCCGGCGCGGGATCGCGCAGCAGGCGATCGCGAAGGGCTGCGAGGGCCGGGGTTAGCTGTGGCGGTTGAGGTTCCACGGTGCTGCTCCCGCGTACCTCATTTTCGCACACGAGCCCCCTGCCGGGCACGGACGAACGTCAGGGGGTGGTGATCGCGGGCGACGGGTTGCCCGTGTAGATGGTCGTGCAGCGCGGCTTGGTCACGTCGCTCGGGCACGACGTCTCGAGTCCCTTGTAGGTGGCGAGATCGCGGGCCGGGGCGGCGTATCCGCTCGGGATCGTCTTGCCGGAGACGCTGGCGAAGTACGTCAGGCAGGCGTCCCGCCACCAGCGCGCTTCGTAGTGCTGCGTCTGCAGGAAGCCGCCGACGTCGGTGAAGCGCTTCGCGTCGATCCGGCCCTGGATCGTCATCCACGAGTTGCGCATCGTCTGCACGCCATCGACGCCCAGGCTGTAGCGATGGACGAGCTCGTTCCACACCGAGCGGCCGGATGAGCTCAGCGTGTCGTCCCAGCGCACGCGGTGGAAGAACAGCAGCAGGTCGTCGCCCACGGTCGTGCGGCTCGCGAACTTGTCGCGCACCGACGCGAAGTACTGCGACACGGCGTTGCTGCCCGCGGACGTGCGATCGAAGCCGATGCCGGTGCGCGTCGGCCTTGTGGTAGTAGAACGGGTTCCAGTTCGCCGTCGACAGGTTGTTGACCCACGGCGCCGGGCCGTAGTGATCGTCGGTGCCCATGATGTGCGCCAGGCCGAGCGGCGTCATGTAGTTCACCAGCGTCTGCCGCGACGACATCATCATCGTCGTCACCGGCGTGACGACGGCCGGGTCGTTGGACAGCGTCTGACGAACCCACTCGTCGGCGACGGCGCTGGCCGTGACGTCGGGATCCCACGCCATGCGGCCGAACACGTACCAGTTGGCCTGGTTGAAGTGCGAGCCGGTCCAGTTGGCGTCGAGGCCGATGTTGGCCACGCCGGAGATCGCGGTGTTGGCGTTGCCGTGCACGGTGCCGTCGATGACGCGCGCGACGGTCGCCCCCGCGCTGCGGCCGGTGTCGGCCTTGAGAACCTCTTCGTACATCGGCCCCAGGTACGCGAGGTGCGTGTCCATGCCGAGGTACTCCTTCGTGATCTGCAGCTCCAGCGACAGCGGCGTCGCCGGCATCGCGCCGAACAGCGGGCTGAACGGCTCGCGCGGCTGGAAGTCGAGCGGGCCGTTCTTGACCTGGACCATCGCGTTGGCGCCGAACATGCCGTCCTGCGGCTTGAACTCGTCGTACGCCTGGCGAATGCGGTCCATGCCGTTGTCGGCGTAGACGAACGCCCGCCAGAGCACGACGCCGCCACGCGTGCCCAGCGCGTCGGAGAACATCTTCGCCCCGTCGGCGTGCGTGCGGCTGTAGCCCTGGGGCCCCGGTTGCCCCTCCGAGTTGGCCTTGACCAGGAAGCCGCCGAAGTCGGGGATCATCGTGTAGATCTCGGCCACCTTGTTCGACCACCAGGTCTTGACGGCGGCGTTCGTCGGATCGGCGGTGGTCTGGCCGCCGATGTCGATGGGCGCGCTGAATCGCGCCGACAGATAGACGCTGATGCCGTAGGGGCGGAGCGCGTCGGCGATCGTCTTCACCTTGGCCAGGTTGGTGGCGCTGAGCACCTGCGCGTCGGCGTTGACGTTGTTGATCACCGTGCCGTTGATGCCGATGGACGCGTTGGCGCGCGCGTAGACCGTGAGGCGCTGCGCGGTGATCGCCGACGGCCACCAGATCGAGCGCCCGGCGTAGCCGCGCTCGACGGTGCCGGCGAGGTTGTCCCAGTGATTGAGCAGGCGGCGCTTGATCTTGGGCGCGCCGCTCAGCGCCAGGCCGGCAACGGGCTTGTGCATCTGCAGGTGGCGCAGCAGCGCGAACGCGCCGCGCAGCACGCCGATGTCCGTGTTGCCGGCGACGACGATCGCCGGTCGGCCGCTGATGGTCGCCGCCTCGACGAGATAGCCTTCGGTGCCGACCGCCGTCAGGCGGCTGCCGAGCGCGAGCCCGCTGACCAGCGTCGACGACGTCGGCGTCCCGAGCACGACGGCGCCGTTGCCTGTCGGCGCGGCCACGGCGGCGACCGTGCTTCCCAGCAGGCCGCTGAGCCCGGTCACCAGCTCGGCCTGGGCGGCCTGCAGCGTGGCCGAGCTGCCCGCCGTGATGACGTGGTTCGCCGCGGCCTGGTACTCGGCCAGCCGGCCGGCGAGGGGGACCTTCTTGTAGCGCAGCCAGAGCTGCGCGCCGTCCTCGTCGGGCGGGATCGGATTCGGCACCGGGTACTGCTCGGCGCCGCCGGTCGCGGTGCCGCCACCGCCCGCGGGCCCGCTGCCGCCGCGGCCCGCGGCGCCACCGCCTGCCGAGCCGCCGCTGGCGCTGCCTGCCGAGCCGCCGGTGGCGCCGCCGCCCGAGCCGGCGGGGGCATTGCCCGCGACGCCGGTTGGGTTGCTGCCGCCGTTGCCCGGGCCGGCGCTGCCTGCCTGGCCCGTGACCTGGCCGCCGGCCCCCGTGTTGCCCGCGCCGCCTGTGGTGTTGCCCGCGCCGCCCGCGCCGGCGGGCGCCTGGCCACCCGCGCCGCTCGGGCCACCGGTCGTCGGAGAGCCACAGCTCGCCAGCAACAGGGCGAGACACAAAGACAGGCTGGCAGTTCGGGCGGCTGGGTAAGCGAGGGGCATCACCAAGAGATTCCCACTAGCCCGGAATTCGGATCAGCTTTTCCGCAGGTGGCCATGCTGCAGTCCGTCACGCGTGGCGCCCGCCTCAGGTTGTCGGGCCCGGAACGGTCTTCACATTGAGTGCAAATGGTCTCTGCGACGCGTGGCTTCCGGATGGGGCGGATTGCGGGGGTCGAGGTCCGGCTGGACTGGAGCCTGCTCATCGTCTTCGGGTTGATCGTGATGAGCCTGGGCGGCGGCCTGTTCCCCGCGCGCCACCCCGACTGGTCGCCGCTGCTGATATGGGGCATGGCGGGGTTCGCGGCGGTGCTCTTCCTGGCATCCATCCTGGCGCACGAGCTGTCGCACGCGCTGGTCGGGCGCGCGCAGGGCATCGAGGTCGTCGGCATCACCCTGTTCATCTTCGGCGGCATGGCCCACATGCGGGGCGAGCCCCGCTCGCCGCGCGCCGAGCTGCTCATGGCCGGCGTCGGGCCGATCACCAGCTTGCTCATCGGCGTCGTCGCGACCGTGTGGGGCTCCTACCTGGTCGCGCCCGGGGCCCTCGACGCCGCCGAGCCGTTGCGCGCGTTTCAGGGCGCGAGCCCGCTGGCGACCGTGCTGCTCTGGCTGGGGCCGCTCAACATCATGCTCGGCGTGTTCAACCTGATCCCCGGGTTCCCGCTCGACGGTGGCCGCGTGCTGCGCGCGGCGCTGTGGGCGACGACGCGCGATTACTCGAAGGCGACGCGCTGGGCGGCTGGGGTCGGCCAGGCGGTCGGCCTGCTGTTCATCCTGGCCGGTGTCACCATGATGCTGGGCGCGCGCATCCCCCTGCTGGGCCGCGGTCTGGTGTCCGGGCTATGGATAGCGTTCATCGGTTGGTTCCTGAAGAGCGCGGCGGCGTCGAGCTACTCGCAGGTGATGGTCTCCGACCTGCTGGACGACGTCCCGGTTTCACGGTTGATGAAACGTCAGCCCGTGACGGTCGATGCGTCTGTTTCGGTGGCGCAGCTGGTCGACGGCTACCTGATGGCGACGGCCGAGCGGGCGTTTCCGGTCGTCGACGGTGCAAACATCGATCGCCTGCTGGGAATCGTGACCATGGAGGACGTGCAGGAAGGTGCCGCGCGACCTGTGGCTGACCACACGGGTCAGCGACATCATGACCAACGCGCCGGAGGTGGCGGTGGTGTCACCCGACGAAACCGCGGCGGCCGCGCTGAAGACGCTCGCGGCGCGCGACGTCGAGCAACTGCCCGTCGTCGACGGCGCAGCCGACGGACGCCTGGTGGGGCTGCTTCGCCGCCTCGACATCATGCGCTGGCTGGAGCTGCAGCAACCGCGCGGCCGCGGCAGCCGCGTCGCCCGCGAGCGGCACGCCTAGCCGGCGGGGCGGCTAACGTTTCGACGCGCCGCCGGGCTTCTTCTGGCGGTCGAGGATGCGCTCCATGTCGTCCATCGTGCCGTTCATCTCGGCGATGGCTTCGTCGAACGGCGCTGACGTCGTCATGTCGACGCCGGCGGTCTTGAGCAGGTCGATGGCGTACTGCGAGCTGCCGGACGACAGCATCTTCAGGAAAGCGTCGCGGCGGGTCGTCTTGCCGGTCTTGACCTCCTCGCGCACCGCGCGCGCCAGCGACGTCGACGCGACCATGCTGGTCGCGTACTGGTAGACGTAGAAGTTGTAATAGAAGTGCGGCACGTAGGCCCACTCGATGGCGATCAGGTCGTCGACCTGGCAGACCTTTTTGCCGTGGCCGTAGTAGTCGCGCGCGATCTTGAGATAGAGCTTCGACAGGTTCTCGCCGGTCAGCGGCTCACCGCGCTCGGCCTGTTCGTGAAACGCGAGCTCGAAGTCCGCGAACTGCGTCTGCCGGAACAGCGTCGTGCGCAGCCCGTCCAGCAACGTGCCGAGCAGGAACAGCCGGGTGGCGTCGTCCTTGGCGCGGTCGAGCATGGTGTGAATCAGCAGGTTCTCGTTGAACGTCGACGCGACCTCGGCGACGAAGATCGGGTAGTCCGCCGTCGGGTAGGGCTGCGACGAGTGCGACAGATACGTGTGCATCGAATGCCCTGACTCGTGCGCGAGCGTCGTCAGGTCGTCGTAGCGTCCGTTGAAGTTCAGGAGCTGATACGGGTGCACGCCGTAGACGCCCGTCGAGTACGCGCCCGAACGTTTCCCGGGCGACGGCAGGTAGTCGGTCCAGCGGCTGTCGAAGCCCTTCTTCAGCGCGTCGGTGTAGGCCTTGCCCAGCGGCGTCAGCGCGTCGAGCGTGATGGCGCGCGCCTCGTCCGGGGCGAAGCGCATGTCGACGCTGGCGACCAGCGGCACGTACAGGTCCTGGTAGCGCAGGGTGTCCAGCTTCAGCATGCGCTTGCGCAGCGCCAGGTAGCGATGCAGCGTCGGCAAGCTGCGGTGCACGTCGGCGAGCAGCTGCTTGTAGACGGCCGTCGGGATGTTGTCGCGGAACAGCGCCGCCGCCAGCGCCGAGTCGAAGTGGCGAATGCGCTTGCCGAACAGGTGCGCCTTCACGACGGCGGACAGCGTCGATCCCATCGTGCGCTCGTAGGTCTTGAGCGCGCCGAAGAACCCGGAGAACACCTTGTCGCGATCGGCGCGCACGCGCGCCTGGCGGTGCAGCGTGAACGCGGAGGCGTCCAGGCGTACCGACTCGCCGGTCGACAGCTTGATGGTCGGGTAGGGGAGGTCGGCGTTGGACAGCACGCCGTGGACCTCGCCGCCCGTCCGCTCGATCTCGCCCGCCTCGGCGGCGACGCGCTCCTCGCCGGCGCTCAGCGTGTGCGGCTTGTTGCGCAGCGTCTCTTCCAGGTACACGCGATACGGCCCGAGCTTGGCTTCGTCGGCGATCCACTTGCGCACCTTGGCCGGGTCGAGCGACAGGATCTCCGGACGCACCCAGGAGCACGCAGCCGAAAACGCCGTGGCCAGCTCCTCGCCCGCCTGTTTCATCTCGCGCGGGCGGGCCGCGCGCACGTCCTCGTCGGACAGTGCGTTGGCGTAGACCAGCAGGCGCGACAGCTCGCGGTCGAGGTCGAACATCGTCTGCAGCGCGGCGAGCAGGTCCTTGGGCGACTTGCCCAGCCGCCCCTGGTGCTTCGCCAGCTCGGGCAGGCGCTTGGCGATCGCCTCCTTGGCCTTGGTCCACGCAGCCTCCGACGGATACAGGTCCGCCAGGTTCCACTTGTACTTGTCCGGAACGTCTTTGCGCTCCGTGGCCCTAACCGATGCTGCTGCTGTCATACAGACGATCCCCAAGACAATGAATGTCAGCCGCGCGCGGCTCATGAGGTCGGGCAACGTAACGGCGGATGGGGACGCGGTCAACCCGCCGAATTCCCAAGACGGATCTGGATGTGCCGCGCAACTCGCTTATCATCCCGCCGCGGCCGCGCGCGAGCTTGGGTATCGCGGTAACAGGAGATGCTTTGAGAGTCGATGCAGTTTCCACGGGTGGCGATCCACCACATGAGGTCAACGTCATCGTCGAGGTGCCGGTGGGCGGCGAGCCCATCAAGTACGAGCTGGACAAGAACGCCGGGACGCTGGTGGTCGACCGCTTCCTCTACACGTCGATGCGCTATCCCGGCAACTACGGCTTCATCCCGCACACGTTGTCAGGCGACGGCGATCCGATGGACGTGCTGATCGCGAACCAGCGCGGCATCGTGCCCGGCGCGGTCATCGCCGTGCGGCCGGTCGGCGTCTTCCTGATGCAGGACGAGGCGGGCGTCGACGAGAAGATCGTCGCGGTGCCCGTCTCCCGGCTGACGCGCCGATACGAAAATGTGCAGGACTACTTCCACCTGCCCGACATCACGGTCAAGCAGATCGAGCACTTCTTCGAGCACTACAAGGATCTCGAGGAGCGCAAGTGGGTGAAGGTTCTCGGCTGGGGAAACGTCGTCGAAGCGAAGAAGCTGATCGTCGCGAGCATCGCCCGCGCCGCCGCGGCGGTTCCCGCGCCCTGAGCGGTCGCCCGCGCGGGCGCGTTCGTCGGCTACCAGCCCGAGCTGCTGGCTTCGCCCAGGATGGCGTGCACGGCGTGGACCTCGCCGCCGTACATCTTGAACATGTGCATGTCGGTGTTGCCCATGAACATGGTGAAGCCGACGCCGATGCCGGTCTCGGCGTCGGCGAGGATCAGGCGCGGGGTCATGGCAGGTGTCCCCGTGGGCTGGCCGGCAGCACAGCTGCCGCCGTTGCTGCACACGAAGTTGCCGCCGCCGTTCTCCAGGCGCCGGCAGGCGCTGGTCGTGTTGCAGACGCCGCGCGGGAACATCCGGAAGTACTTGTCCATCCAGGCGATGAGCTCCGCGCGCGTGGCGCGCGTGCCGGTGGGGACTTCCTCCCACTTGACGGTGGACGCGATCGTGATGATCGCGGCGGGGTTGTTCGACCCGAGGCTGTAGTCGCCCGGCCGCACGGCGATGGTTTCGATCTCGGTGATGCGCTGGTTCACGAGCTTGAGCCGGAGCGCGACCGGGATGTCCATGCTCCCCTCGGGTACGACGGAGTGGGTCGCGGACGTGCACTGTTCGACGTCGAGCGCGCTCTGCGTGTGCTTGACCATGCCGGCGGTTCGCCACAATCCGGCCGTGCCCGACAGCGTCATCGTCGTGCCGTTTTCGGTGAACTTCACGCTGGTCGCGAGCGGCAACGTCGAAGGGTCGTGCGCGGCGAGCGCCGTGTAGTAGGCGGTGATCGTGCTCTTCAGCAGATCGCGTGTGCACGCGGTGGTGGTGCCACCGGTGCCGCCGGCGGCGGTGCCCCCGCCACCGCCGCGACCCGCCGCGGCCGTGCCGCCTGACCCCGCGGCGTTCGATCCGCCCGCGCCGTTGCCGCCGGTTGAAACCGTGCCGCCCGCGCCGCCCGGGGCGACGTTGCCGGCCGCGCCGCCGCTGGACGAGCCAGCGTTGCCAGTGCTGCCGCCGCGGCCGCCCGCGCCGGCCACGCCCGTCGTGCCGCCGCCGTTGCCCGACGCACCAGCGCCGCCCGCGCTCGTGCCCGCGGCGCCGACCGGGCCACCACCCGCGCCTGCCGCGGCGCCCGTGCCGGCGCCACCATTGGTACCCGCCTGACCGGGAGACGTGTCCGTTCCGCCGCCGCTACACGCGGCGAGCGCCAGCAGCGCGGCACAACCCAGCGGCCTCAACCAGCGACTCGAATCAGCCACGTCGATCGCAGTACCGCCGCACCTTTGTCGAGTCAAGGCTGTATCGCCCGCATCGGATCGCAATCCACGAGTGGCGCGAATCGGCTCACGAATCGGGCCGCGCGCGCTCAGGGACGACGGCGGCCTTGCCATGAACATGGCGTTGTTTCTAGTTGGTCAATTCTGCTTACCGCCGCTCAGTAAGTCGTCGGCGCGGCCGATGGAGCCGATGAGGGAGGGACACGTCGCTCATGGAAGCAGCCGCTCTGCGTCGAACAAACCTGGGAATGGTGGGGCCGATCCGCTGGCTGGTCGACGCCAAGGGGATCACCAGCCACTTCCAGCCGATCGTCTCCGTGCGGCAGCCGGGCGTCGTCGGGATGGAGGCGCTCGCGCGCGGCGTCGCGGGCGGCGGCACGCTGCTGCCGCCGTCGGCGCTGTTCCGGATGGCGGAGGCGGAGAGGCTCGGCCGCGAGGTCGAGGATCTGTGCCGCTGGAGCGCGGTGCGCCGGTTCGCCGAGCTCCGCCACTGCTCCGACGACACGCTGCTGTTCTTGAACCTGGATCTCGCCTCGTCTCCGGGGCACGACAACCTCCCCGGCGAGCTCGAAGCCCTCGTGCGCGCGCATGGCCTGAAGCCGCGCAACGTCGCGGTCGAGTTCCTGGAGGCCCGGCTCGATGACATCGCTCGCTTCGGCTCGCTCGCGACGGCGCTGAGGAAGCGGGGCTTCCTGGTCGTGATGGACGACGTCGGCGCGGGTCATTCGAACCTCGATCGCATTCCGCTGTTCCGCCCCGACGTCATCAAGATCGACCGCAGCCTGGTCACGGGCGTCGAGGCCGACTTCTACAAGCAGGAGACGTTCAAGAGCCTCGTCAGCCTGTCGCGCCGGATCGGCGCGCTGGTCGTCGCCGAGGGGATCGAGACCGAGGCCGAGGCGATCGCGGCGCTCGAGCTCGGAGCGGACCTGCTGCAGGGCTACTTCCTGTGCCGTCCCCAGGACGCGTCGGCGTTCGACGAAGCCGGGATCGCGCGCGCCTCGCAGAAGGCTGCCGGGCTCGCGCACTCCTTCAAGTCCCACATGCTCGGCGGCATCAACGAGCGCAAGCTCCACCACCGCCGTCTGTCGGGAATCCTGAGCCGGATCATCGCCGAGCTGGGGAACGCCGAGGCAGAGCGGTTCGACGCGATCCTCGACCGGATCGTCGGCGAGGATCCCAAGGTCGAGTGCTGCTACGTCCTCGACGACGCCGGTGTCCAGGTGACCGAAACGGTGTGCAACGTGGCGCTCGAGCGCCGCTCCAGCGGCGCCATGTTCCGCCCCGCACCGCGCGGGACCGACCACTCGCTCAAGGAGTACTTCTACGTCCTGGTCGAAGTCGAGATGCAGAAGTACACCACCGACCCCTACGTCTCGCTGGCGAGCGGCAGCCTTTGCCGCACGATCAGCACCAAGTTTCGCAGCGCCGGTAGCGAGCGCAGCTACGTGCTGTGCGTCGACGTCAATCCCTGACCGCCGTCATCGTCGCCTCCCGGGTCGTCGTAGTCGTCGCGGGCGAGGTCGCCCGACGCCCAGAACGCGACCGCCGCGCCCAGCGGCAACCCGACGCTCATGCAGTCGGCCAGCGCGTCGACGAACTCCGCCTCGTCTTCCTCGACGACGCCGCTCGGCGACGTCCACGCTCCTTCGAACAGGTGCAAAGGCGGCGTCGGATCGACGCCGAACCGAGCCCTCACCCGCGCGAGCTCCAGACGCATTGTCTCGACCGCGGTCGATTCCAGCCCACTTCGTGCACTCTCGCTGCGGGCACCATTCGATATAGCCATCTCACCCCTCCTTACGGCGACTAGCGTAATGAATGCTGCACGGACCGTTGGTTTCCGAGAGGCGGAATGATTGTAACGGCCGCTCGGCTGGCCACCCGGGGAGGCGCGGCCGTCGCGCGGCCTC
>CAVSOL010000013.1:0-216749 GCA_963729535.1 uncultured Pseudomonadota bacterium
TCTCCCTGGAGCATGGGCCTCGAGAGCTATCAGGCAACAGGTCACATCCACTTTCGCCCCCGCCACCCTAAAGGGACGCAGTCGCCGGTCAAGTGACGGCGCCGGTCGCGGTTGGCTAGAGCACGCTACATTGCCTTTCTCTGGCCGATGCTTCCGCAGCCTGACTCGCCACTCGCTTGAGAGCACAGGCGTCGCACTGCACTTGATCGCCATTGATCGCATGCCACGGGTTCGGCGCGGGGCCAGCCAAGACGTCGTCATCTCAACGCCACAGTCCATGCAGCACACCGGCGCAAGGACCAATCTTCGGGCGATAGATTCGAAGACGACCCGGTAGGTCTGACCACAGAGCATCGCCCGCATGCTCGGTACTGCCGAGATGGATCCATCGCTGGCAGCCCGGGCAGCGATTCGAAAACGTGGTGCGCGCAGCGTTCTGAAATGATTCCAACACGCCGACATCCTGGCCCGGGGCCCCAGCGCCTCTGAGCACTTCCATTTCGTCTCTCGTGATTGTTTGCACTCGGGTGCCGCTGCGCGCGAAGTATTTCCGATTTGCGGCGAGGTCGGCGGCGACGGCAGGCGCTCTACCTGTCTCGACTCCGAAAGCGACCGTGACCTGCAACGCTTGCAGTAGCTGTTCGATGGTCCGCGTTGTGGCGCTCATGAGTCGTTATTCTCGGAATGTTCGCCGCTGCTCAGCTGGAGGTTCCGTGCGTGCATGTAGATTTCGCTAACCCGGGCGCGTGATGAGTCGCGCGCCGCAATCGAAGCAGAAAACTGACCGGCCGCGCCTCCTGATGTCGTGAAGCGTGGCGATGCACAGAATGGGACTCCTTTGGGCGTTCACGATCTCGCCGCAGTGCGGGCAGAACCGAACAGGCGCATTGGAGCGCCGATGGTTGAAATTCGGACATGGTGGCATCTGAGGTCTTTCTCGCCTCTAGACCATACACGACGCATCAGAGGACCATCCTTCGAAGTGAATGAGGTGGTACGTCATTTTGATTGAGCTGCCTCGCCGCGTCCTGTCGTCCCCCCGGGCAAGTGCACGCGTTTGTTCACGTCAATGCCGTGGCCCGAAAGGTGCTTGGAAGACTGAGAAGGGGGGCTTCATGGAGCCGCTGGAATCGCACCTGGGAAAGTTGGAAACGCAACTCAGAACCTGGGGCGCGCGGCTCGACGAGATGGTTGCCAGGGTCGAGGCAGCCCGCACCCAGGCGAGCAGCGATTATCGCAAGCGCCTCGACGAGGTGAAGGCGAAGTACAAAGTCGCGGAAATGCGCTTCGGCGAGCTGAAGAAAGTGGGTAGCGGAAAGTGGGAGACCTTCCAGGGCGGCATCGAAAGCGCCTGGAACGACCTCGACATGGCGTTCAGGAAACTGACGAACTAGAGACGCCACGACCGGCTGCCCAGGGACGTGTTCCATGAACCGCTCACGAGACTCCGTTCCAGATGCCAGGCGTTCCTGGCTTCGTGCCACGGTTGCATTGATCGAACGCGAGATCTCGCGACTGGAACGCAAGATCTCACTGCTGGCGGCCGCGGGCTCGAACGACAACGGCGTGAGCCCGGCGGACGGCCACGCCGAGCGGCCACCGCTGGACGAAGCTGATACCTCCACCTGTTCTACAGGAACAGGTCGGGCAGCAGCGGCGCGTCGGGGACGACGGCGTAGCCACTGACAGCGCGGCGAGATTCGGCATCACGCCGCGTGTGGCCATGATCAGCTATTCCACCGGTGAGTCGGGCTCGGGCGTCGTCGCCTCGCACGGCGCGGTCACCGTTTCATGAGATGATCCGGCGGGGGAACACATGCACATAGCCCTGATGGTCGTCCTCGCGGTCGTACCTACCGTGCCCCCGGAGAGCATCAAGTGCCCGCGCTGCACGGACGTCGGACAGGTGCTCGCGCCGATTGTGGCGGCATCGTACGACGTGTGCTTCGACCCGGGCCTCGCCCAGCCGACGCGGACCGCGACCTTGAGGCTCGACGTGGCGAAGGATGGTGCGGTCTCGAGGGCGAAGCTAACCGCGCGTGGGAACCTGAACACCGCGCAGGCCAAATGCGTTGTGAAGGTGCTACGCGAGGTGAAGCTGCCGGGATCGAGCGGAGGCGTGCGCATCCAGCTGGGGCTCCAGTTCGCGCCGACGCCGCCAATGCCGGCGGAAGCGACCCCTAGCCCGCACGGCCACTGCCCTGCGCCCGGCTACTGGGACGAGCAGTCGCACAGCTGCAGGATTGCGCCCTGCGCCGGCATCCCCGGCGGGTGCCGCAACGGCAATGACGATTTGCTCAAGGGGGGTAAGGTCCCGAAGGTCCCGTGAAATCCCCCTCGCTGCTTCCCGTTTTCCTCCTCGTCGCTCTCGCCATGAGCGTCACCGCCTGCCGCACCGTTCCCACCCGCCCCGTCGCCGCGCCCTGGCTGCCCGACCAGGGCGACGGCACTTACCGGAACCCGGTGCTGTTCGCCGACTATTCGGACCCGGACGTGGTTCGCGTCGGCGACGACTACTACCTCACCGCCTCCAGCTTCATGCACGCGCCGGGGCTGCCGATCCTTCACTCCCGCGACCTCGTCAACTGGACGATCATCAACCATGTCTTCGCCGTCCAGTCGCCGCTCGAGCATTTCGCAAAACCGCGCCACGGGCAGGGCGTGTGGGCGCCGGCGATCCGCCACCACGGCGGCAAGTTCTGGATCTTTTATCCGGATCCCGACTTCGGCCTCTACGTCACGACGGCGACCGACCCGGCCGGGAAATGGACGAAGCCCGTCCTCTTCCTGACCGGCAAGGGCCTGATCGACCCGTGTCCGTTCTGGGACGACGACGGCCAGCTCTACCTGATCCACGGCTGGGCCCGCAGCCGCTCCGGCATCGCGAACCAGCTCACCCTGCGGAAACTCAGCCCCGACGCCACCCGCGTGCTCGACGCCGGCGAACAGCTGCTCGAGATCAACGGCCAGTCGCACGACGTGGGGCGCGTCATCATCGACGCCAACAAGCTCGAGGGCTGGACCACGCTCGAGGGCCCCAAGCTCTACAAGCGCGACGGCTGGTATTACGTGTTCGCTCCGGCCGGCGGCGTCACGAAGGGCTACCAAGCCGTCTTTCGCGCGAAGAACATCTACGGCCCGTACGAATCGCGCGTCGTCCTCGACCAGGGCACCACCGCGGTCAACGGCCCGCACCAGGGCGCCTGGGTTGACACGCCGTCGGGCGAGGACTGGTTCGTGCATTTTCAGGATCGCGGTCCGTACGGCCGCGTCGCCCACCTTCAGCCGATGAGCTGGCGCGACGGCTGGCCGCTGATGGGCACCGGCGTCGCGACCGGGGCCGCGAAGGGCGAGCCCGTGCTCACGCACAAGAAACCGAACGTGCCGGCCCAACCCGCCGCCGCCCCGTCGACCTCCGACGAATTCGACGCGCCCGCGCTCGGCCTGCAGTGGCAGTGGAACGCCAACCCCGCCTCCGACTGGGCCTCGCTCGCCGCCCAGCCCGGCTCGCTCCGCCTCGCCTGCGTGCCCGCTCCGGCCGCGCGCAACGATGGCTCACCGGCGGTGAACAGTTTCTACGACGCGCCGAACTTCTTGCTGCAGAAATTCTGCGCCCCGGCCTTCACCGCCACGACCGTGCTCCGCTTCGCGCCTGCCGCCAACGGCGAGACCGCGGGCCTCGCCGTCTTCGGCTACAACTACGCCCTCCTCGGCTTGCGCCGCGCCGGCGACCAGACGCGCCTGGTGCTGCTGGTCAACGTCGGCGCCGACAAGCCCGGTGCCCGGCACCGCGAAGTGGCCAGCGCGGGCGTCCACCCCGGCCCGGTCTATCTGCGCGTCACGGTCGACGAAAAGGCTTTCTGCCACTTTGCGTGGAGCCAGGACAACCAGACGTTCACGCCCATCGGCGAGCCCGTCCTTGCCTCCGTCGACCGCTGGGTCGGCGCCAAGGTCGGCCTCCTGGCCACTGCCGATGCCGGCACCGCAGTGTCCGGCCACGCCGATTTCGACTGGTTTCGCGTCACCGCCGCGCCCTGAGGCGGTCTACGTTATCCCTCGATGACCCAGTACACGACGTGCAAGGAGACGACCATGGCTGATGCACACGCGCCACAGTTTGGCGTGCCGCAGGGATTCAAGGCAGACCGCCACCGCGTTGCGACGGTGCGGGACCAGCTCGCGACCGCGGGCGTGAGCAGCTGTATGGCGACGTTCGTGGACATCTACGGCGTCCCCAAGGCAAAGGTCACGCCGATTGAAGTGTTCGAGCACATGTGCGACGGCAGCGAGCTTTACACGGTGGGCGCCTGCGAAGGTATGGGCCTCGCAGGGCCACACGAAGACGAATGCGCACGAGTGCCGGAATCTCCACACGCCATCGGTGCTCCGTGGGACAAATCCAAGGTCGGTCTGTAGCAGCGACCTCTATTATCACGGTGAGCCGTACGCAGGGATTCCGCGAGAATTCGCGCCGCCAGCTCGCGCGCGCCGAGCGCCTCGGCCTGCGCTTCAACCTCGGCGTGGAGCCGGAGTTCTACGTGTTGCGCGAGGGCCCTGGCGGTGAGCTGACGCCGATCACGCGCACGCGCTTCAAAGGCCCGAATGCCTGTTACGACGTCGCGCTCGTCACCGAGTCCGACGCTTTCCTCGAGCCGCTCGCCAGCTACCTGAAGGGTCTCGGCTGGGGCCTTTACTCCCACGACCAAGAATGTGGCCGAGGGCAATACGAGTTCGACTTCGGCTACACGGATGCACTGACCATGTCCGATCGCCTCGTGTTCTTGCGCTTCATGATCAAGAAGGTCGCCGAAAGCATCGGCGCCATCGCAACCTTCATGGCGAAACCCTTCGCGGACGACTTTCGCAACGGCGCCCATTTCAACATGTCCCTCGCACACATAGAGGGCGGCGCGAATGCGTTTGCTCCGAGCTCGGGCAAGAGCGAGCTTGCGAGCCGTTACGGAGTGTCGTGCTCTGATCTCGCGCTGCACTTCCTCGCGGGGCTCAAAGCGCACGCCGCCGCGATCACCGCCGTCACCTGCCCGAGCTACAACTCGTACCAGGGCTTGATCGCGCAAGGAGACCTCGCGGAGTTTTCCTGGGCGCCCGTGCTCGTCGCCTGGGGCAAGAACAACAGGAGCGCCATGTTGCGGTTGCCCGGCAACCGCCACTGCATCGAAAACCGCGCCGTGGATATGAGCGTGAACCCATACCTCGCCGCCGCCATCACGCTCGCCGCCGGGCTCGACGGCATCGAAAACGCGGCTAGATCCGGGCGCACCGCTGAACGACGACCTGTATCGCCGCGGCAAGAAAGAGCTCAAGGCCGCCGGTATCGACTTGCTCCCGCGCACGTTGTTGCACGCGCTCGAAGCTTTCGAATCGGACCCAATCTCGGCGCAGTCGTTCGGTGACTTTTACAAAGGGGTGTACTTGGCGCACAAGACGCGGGAGTGGGAGCGAAGCTTTTATGCGGTGTCGAGGGAGCAGAGAGAGCGGTATCTGACGTTCATCTAACGGGGATCTGACTATCATTTGACCATGCGCATGACAGGCGAGGACTGGATCGCGCTCATCGGGAAGCTGATTGAGGCTCCGGAGGTACAGGCGGCGCTAAAGGAGTTCGAGATCTCGGCCAACGGGCCGCGCATGAAGTCGGGATACGGCGACCAACCGGTGCCGAAGGCCGGTGTAACCATCTTTTTCAAGACCGCCCCGCCGCGCCGCACGAAGCAGGTCACCGACATCCAGTTCTCGCGCGAAGGGCTCGAGGGCGGGTCGCCGTACACGGGCACACTGCCGCACGACGTGCGGTGGGACGAAACCTGCGCGCAGTTGAACCAGCGCCTCGGCCCCGCGACCCATACCGCGATGGTCGAAAATCAGCGCTGGGAGTTCGGCGATCGCTACATGACCGTCGACTTCACCCAGGACTGAGCGCCATCAAGAAGGTCCAGTACGGACTGAGCAGCCCCGAGATGGCCGCCAGCTTCGGGAAGATATAGCGAGGACACCATGGGACTCTTGACCTTCAGCATCAACGTCACCCTGGACGGTTGCGTCGACCACCAGGAGGGAATCACCGACGACGAGACACGCGCCTTCTTCACCCGCCTCATGGACGAGGGCGGGGCGATGCTGTGGGGCCGCGTCACCTACGAGATGATGGAGAGCTACTGGCCGGCGGTCGCCCGCGGCGACGAGGAGGCGCCGCCGGCGATGCGCGAGTGGGCGGTCAAGCTGGAGGCCAAGCCGAAGTACGTGGTGTCGTCGACGCGAAAGGACTTCCCGTGGACCAACAGTCACCACATCGCCGGCGACCTGCGCACGGGCGTGCAGAAGCTCAAGGACGCGACCCCGGCGGGCGTGCTCCTCGGTAGCGGCAAGCTCGCGACCGAGCTGGACCGGCTCGATCTGATCGACGAGTACAAGTTCCTCGTCCACCCCAGGATCGCCGGCCACGGCCCGACCCTGTACCAGAGCGGGCTGCCCAGCACGCGACGGCTCGAGCTGGTCTCGACGAAGCCGCTCCGTTGCGGCGCGGTCGCCATGCACTACCGGCGCGCGCGCTGACTCAGAGCAGCCCCATCGCGCCCGGGACGGCCCGGCTCGACAGTCTCAAATTGAGTAGCGACCCCAGCGGGATTCGAACCCGCGGCGTCCCTAGAGCTTCACGTCGACCGCCGCGCCTTCGTAGCGGGTGGTCTTGTCGGCCTTGGGCGTGAACGAGAAGCCGACGGGCTTGTCCTTCGACACCAGGACGACGTCGAAGGTGCGCGCGGGCAGCATGCCGGGGAACGTGCCCTCGCGCTTGCCGATGGTGAGCGTGCGCGTGGCGTCGTTCCAGCGGATGGGGATGCGCGCGAAGGCGCCCTTCTCGTAGCCGTAGGTGAGGCCGTCGTCCTCGTAGAGCGTGAAGTCGCCGTCGGCGCCCGCGTAGACCCAGAGCGTGATCGGGTCGGCGGGCTTCTCGTCGGTGTACATGACCTCGGGGCCGGTCGGCACGATCGAGCCGGCTTTGACGTGGACGGGCATGGTCTCGTACGGCGCGGGCACGTCGATGGTCTGGCCGGCCGCCGCGGCGGCGCCGCTCCAGAAGTCGTACCAGCCGCCGGGCGCCGCCGGCAGGTAGACGGCGCGGCTGCGCGCCTTGTACGTCGTCACCGGGCTGACGAGGAACGCCGGGCCGAACATGAACTCGTCGCCGACGTCGCGCGCCTTGGCGTCGCCGCGGAAGTCCATGACCAGCGGGCGCAGCAGCGTGCCGCCCTGGTGCGTGACGGCGCCGGCGAGCGAGTAGAGGTACGGCAGCAGGCGGTAGCGGAGGCGGTCGAACTTCAGATGCGTCTTGTACGCGGCGTGCGATTCGCCGCCCAACTCCCACATCTCGCGGAACGGCTCTTCGCCGTGGGCGCGCAGCAGCGGGACGAACGTCCCGAACTGGAACCAGCGCGTGTTCAGCTCGCGCCACTCCTCGGCGTCTTCCTTGGTCGGCTTCTTTGCCGCGAAGCGCGGCGGCACGGAGAAGCCGCCGATGTCCATCGTCCACCACGGGATCCCCGACACCGAGATGCCGAGGCCCGCCGGGATCTGCTGGCGCATCGCCGTCCAGGTCGACGTGATGTCGCCCGACCAGACCGCGGCGCCGTAGTGCTGCTGCCCGGCGAACGCCGAGCGCGTCAGGATGAAGACGCGCTGGTCGGGCGCCGCCGCGCGCTGCCCTTCGTAGACGGTCTTGCTGTTGGGCAGCGAGTAGGCGTTGAGCATGCGCGCGCCGGAGCCGAGCGCGGTCGGGTGCATGTAGTTGCGCTGCCCGTCGAGCGTCGGCGTCGGCAGCAGGTCCGGCTCGGGCGCGTCCAGCCACCACGCGTCGCACCTTGCGGCGGAACAGCTCGCGGTTCATCTGCTCCCAGAACAGCTTCCCCGCCTCGGGGTTGAACGCGTCGTAGAACGTGTACGGGTAGCCGCCGTCCTTGCCGACCCAGTCGCGCAGCCCCTCGGACAGGTTGCGCTGGAACAGGAACCCCTGCGTGCGCATCGCCTCGAAGTTCTTCGTGCCGGGATAGAACTTGCCCCACACGGAGATCATCACGCGCGCGTGCTTGTCGTGGATCGCGCGGATCCACTTGTCCGGATCGGGGAAGCGCACCGGGTCGAACTCGTGCGAGCCCCAGCTGTCTTCCTTCCAGTAGAACCAGTCCTGCACGATGTTGTCGAACGGGATGCCGCGCTTGCGGAAGCCGTCGACGACGTCGAGGCTCGCCTTCGCCGTCTCGTAGCGCTGGCGGCTCTGCCACAGGCCCAGCGCCCAGCGCGGGATCATCGGCGCCGGCCCGGTGACGCGGCGGTAGCCGCCGACGACCTCGTCCAGCTCGGGCCCGTAGACGAAGTAGTAGTCGATGCCGTCGCCGACCTCCGACCACAGCGACGTCGGCGCGGGCGCCGTGCGGCGCGGCGCGGGCGGCTTCCACAGCAGCTGCACCGTCTCCATGCCCTGGTCCTTGCTCCACTCGAGCTTGATCTTGTGGCGGCGCCTCGCCTCCAGCCGCACCTTGGCCACGTCTTTCCACGGCAGCCAGCCCTGGCGCCAGTGGTTGATGACCAGCTTGTCGTCGATCCACAGCTTGATGCCGGCGTTCGAGAAGGTCTGGAACGTGTAGTCGCCGGTGATCGTCGGGCTCGAGCTCGCCCGTCCAGCGCACGCTGACGTGTTTGCCCTCGGGCAGGCCGGGGAAGATCAGCGTGTTGGGCTTCTTCTCCTTGCTCGACAGCGCGATGTCGATGACGCGATCGACGCGCTCGCCGACCAGCTTGTCGAAGTTCGCGCCGCGTGTAGTACGACCCGGTGAGGCCGCCGCGCTTGCCGCGGGCGTCGTAGAGGCGGTCGGCCGGGATCGGCGCCAGCTCGCGCAGATCGCCGAAGCGCGTGAACGACGTGTTGTCCCACAGGATGCCCCAGCCGCGGCTGGAGACCAGGAACGGGATGACGATGCGTGCCGTTGTGCTGCCAGAGATCGAGGTCGTAGCCCTTGATGTTGAGCAGGCCGAGGTGGTTTTCACCGAGCCCGTACAGCGCCTCGCCGGCGTCGGCGACCCATTCCTGCCGCACGTGCTGCGTGTTCTCGCCCGCGACGATCGCGGGCATGATCGTGCGGCCGCCGTCCTTCTCTTCGAGGATCGGCGCGCCGGTCGTCGCGTCGAGGAACGACACGCGGCCGGTGGCCAGGTCGACGCGCGCGCGCAGCTTCGACGGTCGACAGCGTCGCCGCGGCGGCGTCCTGCGTGAGCTCCCACTTCGCGCCGTCGCAGCGCTTCGGCGCCGCCGCCAGGCTCTTGCGCGCGAAGAAGGCTCTGGTCCTTGGCGTAGGCGACACGGATGACGTCGGTCGCGCAGACCTCGAGCTTCAGCCAGCCCTCGCCCACGCGAGCGAGCACGCCATCAGCCGCGCGTTGAACGCTCACCGGAAGCGGCGGTCGGCGTGGTGGGCAGCCGGCTGGCTCGGGGCGCTCGCGCCCGCGCAGCCGGCAGCGCGACGACGACGAGCAACAGGGGGGACCTGGGAATCCGACGCAAGAGACCTCCTCGACACGGCGTGTTGTTTGCGAGACTGGTACCGGTGGCCACGGCCACGGAGAGTACACCGCCGTCTGCATCTTTTTTAAAGACTCCGAACTATCATGGGGACTGGCGACGGGCCGTGATCGTATGTTGCGCGGCATCATGATCGGCCGTCTCGTCCTGGTCCTGCTGCTCGCCGCGGCGCCGGTCCTGTCGGCCTGTCTGCACGCCGATCGGCCGCCCGCGGCCAGCCCGCCTCGCCGCCCGCCGAGCAAGCCGCTCGAACAGCTTCAGCGCGACTTCGTCGAGCTGCGCTTCGGCATGTTCATCCACTTCGGAATCCTCACGTACACCGGGTCGTGGTCGAAGCCGAACCTCGACATCAAGCTGTTCAACCCGACGGGCTTCGATCCCGGGCAGTGGGCCGACGCCGCGGTCGCCGCCAAGATGAAGTACGGCGTGCTCACGACGCGCCATCACGACGGCTTCGCGCTGTGGCCCAGCAGCGCCGGCACCTTCAACGTGGCGCACATCCCGTGGCGCAACGGCAAGGGCGACGTCGTGCGCGAATACGTGGACGCGTTCCGCAGCCGCGGCCTGCTGCCCGGCCTCTACTACTCGATCTGGGACACGACCGAAGGCGTCGCCGCCGGGCAGATGACCGACGCGAAGCTGGCGTACGTCAAGACGCAGCTCACCGAGCTGCTCACCAACTACGGCCCGATTCCCGTCCTGGTGATGGACGGATGGTCGTGGCAGATGGGGCACAACGAGATCGCGTACGAGGAGATCCGCGCGCTGGTGAAGTCGCTGCAGCCGGACTGCCTGATCACCGATCACGCGCACCTGGCCGATCCGTGGGACGTCGACATCATCAGCTTCGAGGAGCCGCGGGGCGGGTGGTCGCCGGCCGGCAACACCTACCCGGGCGCGCAAGGCCAGAAGATCAACGCCAGCGGCGGCAACGACTGGTTCTGGGCGCCCGACATCGGCGGCCTGATGACGACCGCGGACATCGTCACCCGCCACCTGCAGGACCTGGAACCGAAGTGGACCAACTTCCTGCTCAACTGCCCGCCCAACCGCGACGGGAAGCTGGACGCCGCGATCGTCGCGCGGCTGCGCGAGGTGGGCGCGGCGTGGACGCCGAACAGCGCGCGCCCTCCCCTGCCCGCCCAGGGCCCACAGAACGATCGCCCGTACACGCCGGTGTCGGCGACGGCGACCAGCGGCGACCCGAACGCCGCGATCGACGGCAAGAACGACACGGACTTCATCAGCATGTGGAAGCCCACCGGCGCGCTGCCGCAGTCGATCACGCTGGACCTCGGGCGCGTGCAGCCCGACGTCGGCTTCGTCGGCAGCGTGCCGCACTACCGCAAGGAGAAGAGCGGCAAGGACGGCAACGTCACCTCGTACCGGATCTCTCACCAGCATCGACGGCAGCCAACTTCACCGAGGCCGCCACCGGGACATGGGCCGCCGACGGCAGAATGAAGGCCGTCGCCTTCGCCCCCACGCCCGCCCGCTTCGTCCGCTTCGAAGTCCTCGCCGCCAACGGCCCCCCCGCCATCACCGAGCTCACCCTCGGCGGGCGTCCCTAGGAGACATGACCGCATGCGCATAGATCCGATCAACGTTTCGCAGCGAACACTCGCAGCCGTTTGCCCTCGCCCCGCGAAGCGGGGAGAGGGTAAGGGTGAGGGGCCGCTCCTGGTTCTCCTCGCTCTACTCGCGTTCCCCGCGCTCGCGCACGCCGCGGATCGGCCGCTGCCGAAGTTGGTGCACAAGGACGGGCGGCACGCCTTGCTGGTCGACGGCGCGCCGTTTCTGGTGCTCGGGCGCGCAGGTGAACAACTCCAGCGCGTGGCCGGGCGTGCTGCCGCAGGTGTGGCCGGCGATCAAGGCCATCCACGCCAACACCGTCGAGATGCCCGTCTACTGGGAGCAGTTCGAGCCCAAGCCCGGCGTCTTCGATTACTCGGTCGTCGATGCGCTCATCACCCAGTCGCCGCAAGAACGACGTCCGCCTGATCCTGCTGTGGTTCGGGACGTGGAAGAACGGCGGTCCGCACTACATGCCGCTGTGGATGAAGCAGGATCCGGCGAAGTACCCGCGGATGCTCGGCGCCAACGGGCGCACGGTGGGCTCGGCGTCGCCGTTCTCGCGCGAGACGCTGGAAGCCGACAAGCGTGCGTTCGTCGCGCTGATGCGCCACCTCAAGAAGTTCGACCCGCAGCGCACGGTGATCATGGTGCAGGTGGAGAACGAGCCCGGCACCTGGGGCGCGATCCGCGACTACTCGCCGGCGGCGATGAAGGCGTTCGAGAGTCCGGTGCCGGCGCCGGTGCTCGCCGCGATGAACAAGAAGCCCGCCAGCCCGACCGCCGGCTGGAAAGACGTGTTCGGCAAGGACGCGGACGAATATTTCCATGCCTGGGCGCGTGGCCGCGTTCATCGGCGAGGTCGCCGCGGCGGGCAAGGCGGAGTACCCGCTGCCGCTGTACGCGAACGCCGCGCTCCGCGATCCGATCGCGCCGGGGCCGGCCGGCAGCTACGAGAGCGGCGGGCCCACCGACAACGTGCTGCCGATCTGGAAGGCCGTCGCGCCCGCGCTCGACATCCTGGCGCCCGACATCTACATGAACGACTACGCCAAGGTTCAGAAGCATCCTGGAGCTCTACGCGGCGCCCCGACAACCCGCTGTTCATCCCCGAGATCTCCAACGCGCCCGAGTACGCGCGCTTCTTCTTCATGGCGCTGGGCCAGCAGGCCATCGGCTTCGCGCCGTTCGGCATCGACTACACGGGCTACGTGAACTTCCCGCTCGGCGCGAAGAAGTGGAACGACGAGACGCTGGCGCCGTTCGCGATGAACTACCGGCTGGTCGGCCCGATGATGCGCGAGCTCGCGCAGCTGGAGCTTCGACGGCAAGGTCAAAGGCGTCGCCGAGAAGAAGGGGACGCCGGCGCAGACGCTGGAGCTCGGCGCGTGGAAGGCCATCGTGTCGTACGGGTTGCCCCAGTTCGGCTTCGGCGACAAGCCGCCCGGCAACCCGGAGCCCATCGGCCGCGCGCTGATCGTCCAGCTCGGCGACGGCGAATTCCTGGTGACCGGCTTTCACTGCCGCGTCGACTTCCAGATCGGCGGCGCGGCGGCGTCCGCAGCCGCCAAGCAGCGCCAGTACCTGCGCGTCGAAGAAGGCAGCTACGACAAGGGCAAGTTCAAGCCGCTGCGCATCTGGAACGGCGACCAGACCGACTGGGGCCTCAACTTCACGTCCGCCCCGCAGATCCTGCGCGTGACGCTGGGGACGTACTAGGTCACGTCTTCGCCGCCCTCAGCCCCACCGGTCTGCCGAGTCGCAGCCCTTATCGCGTTATCCAACGTCGCTTCGTGCCCCGACTCACAGGCGCGCCGCGCAAGTACGCGATCTTTCTGACCGCGCTATCCGTTCCTCGTGCAGGGATAACGAGTATCCTTGCAGGTGAATACTAAGTTGGCGGACAAGTCTGAACACTGGGAGACCTCCCGTGAGGGGCTCGACGACTCACCGTTGAGCAGCTCGCGGCGGCCACGGACGAGGAGCGGGCCCTATTTGCTCGAACGGCCGTAGCACCCGCGAAGTGGCAGTTCGTCGCCATGGGGCGACTGGGTGGTGGCTTCTGGGTGATCGCCGTGATGGACGATCGCGTGCTCTGGTACAACGACATCGAAGATGGATTCAATGTCTCGTGCTTTGTGGCTACGGATCGGCACCATCCCATCGACCGAGTACTGGTGTAACCAGGACGAGTTGCGATGGGCGTTACCGGCCCTTGCGGGGAAACCGCAAGGGAAGCTCGGACCACCCGAACCTGTCTTGTAGGCCGTGCCGTCCAACGGACAGGGTATGTCGGTGACTGAGCAACGGTGGAAGGCCCCGCTGGGTAGCGTCGAACCGCACGCGGCGATGCTCAAGGTTCCCGCAGCAGACCACCGCCTGTACAAGGTAATGAGCGTTGAGAACTTCCTCCGATTCGTTGCGGGGCGGATACTTGCACTTCAACCGTGTCGACGGGTATTCCGACTTCCCCGGGGTCGACGTACATGAAGGCAGGCAGCTACCGAGCGACGAGCCGGGAAACCGCAGCGCAACGTTTCAGATGGCGCCGGAGTTCTCGGCGGCCGACTACTACAACCGGTCGAGGGAGAGAACCTACGCGTGCTGTTTCGCGATGGAGAACACGTCGGAGATCTGGCGGGTGCCGGGACTGGCGGAACGCGGGGGAAGGTGTGCCTGGTTGCCAGGTTCGGCCGCCTACGTGAACACATCAACGAGACATTCAGCGGGCAGACCATGTTGATCGCGAACGGAGTACCGTGTTGCCAGATCTTCTCCGTGAACTACGGTCAGGTCGAGTACGTCGACTGGAACGAGCATCAGGCCAACGCGGTTCGGCTTCCGAATCCTGTCACCTAGACCTACCTGAAGGACAAGACGTTTGAGGCGGAAACGAGCTTCGGACTCGCTCTCGGCACTGGGCATCGGGCAGTTCCAGCTCTCGAGTGGCGCCGCCTTGGACTTTCAGAAGAGCTTGGAGCTGTCCTTCGATGTGCGGCGCGCGATGGCTGACCAGACCTTCGAGGAGCTCCGAACATCTCCTGACTGTGACGTTGCGTTTCTCTATGCGGAACTCGCCAAGGTCGGCATCGATGCGGCGGCGAAGCGTGACTGAGCCGTCCGACACGGTGTTGCAGGCGGACGATCACCCGGTCGCTTCGCTCCCTCGGTTGCTCGCCGCTGAACACCAGGACGTTAGCCCGATGGCAGTGGGGACCATCCAGAAGCGAACGCGCCAAGTAATCGCGCTCCTGCTAGTTGCGGGTGGGGTGTGGGCGTGCGTTCTCCTTGCGAAGCTCGCGGGGGTTCTGCGCGAACAGTGGCCCATCGCCGTCGCAAGCGGAGACACCGTCGTCGTTTACGTGAACGGGGCGATACTCCTCGGCTTCGCGGCACTGGTAGCCGCCTCTATCGTGGGCGGCATACTCCTCTGGCGGGACCACCCCTTGGGCCGACCGCTCAGCATCATCGTTCTCGCCGCTCAAGTCGTCTTTCTTGCCGTACCGCATTTTCAATACAAGATCGCGCTCTTGGGGTTCGTCGGATTCGGATTCACGGGAAGCCGGATCGGATTCTTCTTCGAGACGTACGCACAGATGTTTCTGGAGTTTGATCCAGACGATCTCAGAGCAGTCGTCGTCAACATTCCGGCTTTGGTGATGCTTGTCGCACTGCTCAGGAACGCGCCGACGACTGCGGAGACCTCGCGAGTACCCTCCATCGAGGCTCCCTCTGCGACGGACACGGGCTAACCTGGTGTTGCAGCGGCCGATATCCTTCCTCGCTTCGCTCGGGCGGGTGCTCGCCGCTGAACGCCAGGTCGTTGGGCAGCGTGCGCGTGCGCCGCTGAACGCGGATATCGTTGGGCGGAGCGGATGCATCCCACGAGCATTGCCGTCAGCGGATGTTCTTTGCGGGCCTCGTTGTGGAGACCCTATTCTCGTGGTTGTTCCTCCGCCGTCTGAAGCGAGTGTTTCCCGACCTCTGGGAGCATTCCGGACAGCGGACCATCTGGACCGACGGCAATCTCATCGGAGCGTGGCCGACCATCAGCTATCTGCTTCGGCGACCGGTACTTGGAGCGCAGGCGTTCTGATGAAATCGCGTTCTGTGAACGGTACCGATGGCGGTCGTCGCCACGTATTTTGCCGCCGCCTGCGGGATCGTCGCTGCGGTCGGCAGCCTTCTGGCCTTTGGATGGCCAGCCAAATGACGGTCGATCGAACTCCCGGTCGGCGACCTGATCGCAAGCTCTAGAAGGAACGGGAGCGGTGAGCAACCGGGAACATCCTTTACAGGTGTCCGGGGACATCGTTAACACTCGTCCGAGCGGAACGAAGCGCCGCTGATCTTGTCGGTCCGTTCGCTGAGACGGCCGAGGAGGGTGTTGTAGTAGACGATGTTCCACAGGCCGTCGTCGATTGCCTCGAGGCCGATGTGGTCGCCCTTGAGAGCCTGACTGAGGAAGCGGTGCTTAGCACCCAGCTTGAACTCGCCTGAGTTACTGACGCGTCGAACTTCGAAGTGGCCAGGGTACTCGGGTGGTTTGATGCGCCGTGGGATACGGTCGACGAGAGGGTACCCAGAGCGAAGCGGGAGGCTCGTCGTTAAGAGCTTCGTGTGGGCGCTCGACATTGTACTCACGCTGGAAGCTGTCGAACTTCCACTGCTGCCCGCGGAGAGTCGCCGCGGGAGGTCGCGTTGCCCTGGCCTTCAGGGTCTTGTGCATTCGCTCGTGCGCACCGTTTTCCTGCGGGCTGCTGGGTTGGATTCTCTGATGAACGATCCCGAGCTTCATCCACCACACGTTCAGCGCGCACAGTCCGTGGATTCCCGTCGACGCGAACGGCGAGCCGTTGTCGCTGCGGATCGCCGCCGGCAGGCCGTGGTCGCGGAATATCCGCTCGAGGGTGGCTCGCGCTCCGGCGGTCCTCACGTCGAACAACGCGCGGCACGCGAGCAGGTATCGGCTGAAGTGGTCCAGGAGCGTCAGCGGATAGCAGTAGATGCCGTCGCGAGTCCTGAACTGGCCCTTGAAGTCGATCGTCCAGACCTCGTTCGGCGCGTCCGTATGCAGCGGCGCCGCGCCTGGGTGCTGCCACTTCTGACGTCGACGCCGGCTCTTCACCAGGCCGTGGCGCTTCAAGATGTCGAAGACCGTGCTTCGGCAGGGAAGATCGGACGCCGGCACCTGCTTTCGAAGAAGGCGGTGAAGCTTTCGTGCGCCCCAGCCATGAGTCTTCTTCAAGAGCACGACGGACTCTTCAATCTCGGCCGCAGTCCGATGGGGACACCCCCGCGGAGCGCGGCTGCGCTCTTTCAGCCCGGCGTCCCCATCGGCTTCGTACCGTCGCGCCCATTTGTAGCCCGTCGGCCGCGACACGCCGTGGTGCTCGCACAGCTCGCTCATCGTCCACTCGCCAGACGCGAGCTCTCGCACGAACCTCGCCCGCTCCATCAGCGCACTCGTCTGCTTCCATGGCATCCGCGAACGTGTAAAGGATGTGCCCGGACACGTGTAAAGGATCTACCCCGGCTGTACCGTTCGTGTAAGGCTCAACCCCGGCAGTACCCGGGCGCTGCCCAACCGCGCGTTGCAGACGGACGGCGCTTGCGCGCCGCCGCTGAACGCCAGTGATCGTTAGGCGGCGAAGGCGTCCCCATGCCAGATGGTACCCAGCACTACCTGCACGACGTTCTTCGGGAGTTACTGGAGCGCGCCCGAGACGCCAAGGCACGATCGCGAGCTGCAGGATCTCGGCGAGTTCGAGCGATGCGGCGTTCGAGAACGGACGCGCCTTGGCGTACTACGAAGGCTCTTGTCTCATCTGGTGAATCAGTTGGACGCCTTCGGCATCGAACGCAAAGTCAGTCGGAGTCGAGCCAGGGCTCGACATCGACCGCGAGCTTCTGTGATTCGGTCGGACGCCTGCGTCGCCTAACCCGCGCCCTGAGGCGGACCGCGGGCCGCCGTCGCGGACCCCAGGACCGCGTGCCGTCAGTCCTGGGTCAGGAGGGTGATGAGTCCGACGACTGCCGGGTCGACGGTGAACGTGTCGAGGCCTCCGCCGCCGTTTACTTGCAGCAGGTCGGTCGGATCGGGGTGAACGACCCGGGTGGTGGCGGCCAGTCCCGACACCGTGGGCGCGCCGTCACTGACGCCGACCGCGATCACGTCGTTCGCCGCCGAGCCCTGCACCACCACTGCGTCGGGCTGACCGTCACCGGTCGCCGCGCCAGGCGCGGGCTCGAGCTCCAGGTTGACCGAAGCGACGCCCGTGCCGGAGAGATCGCCAACCGCCAGTTGATCCGCCCCACCCAGTGCGTTGATGTCGATGCGCTCCACGCTCGCCATGTCCAAGTTGACATTTCCGATGTTGCGGAACACCGCCACACGGCCGCCGTTTGGGGCGACGCTGATCACCTCACTGGCGTTGGAGCCCGTGAGCTCCAGCTGGTCCGTCCCCTGCTGGCCCTCGATGACGTCGTTGCCATCGCCCGGGTTCCACTCGAACGTGTCGTTCCCCGCACCCATGAGGGCCACGTCGTTCCCCTGGCCGCCGGCGATCACCTCGTTGCCGGGTCCGCCCTCCAGGCGATCGTTGCCGGCGCCGCCCTCGAGCCGCAAGGCCAGTGAGCTGTTCGCCGCCGTGACCCGCAGGGTGTCGTCACCCGCGAGGCCGTTCACGGTCAGCGTATCCAGCGCCGTTTCGCCGCCGCTGACCACCACCTGCGCGGATAGCCCCTGGACGCCCACCGCGGCGCCATCATCCACCAGGGTCACGACGTCCGCGCCCGCCGTTCCGTCCACGACGACGGAATCGGTCGCCCCGTCGCCCGTCCCGCCCGGGCCCGCCAGATCCAGATCGAACCGCGCCACGCCCGTGCCGGTCAGGTTGCGCACGGTCACCACATCGCCACCGCCGAGCGCGTTGAGCGCAACGCGCTCGACGCCGGCGACGTCCATGACGATGTTGCCGATGTTCCGGAACAGGACCAGCCGGCCACCGTTCGGGGCGAGCTCCATGATCTCGCCGGCATTCGAGCCATTGAACACCAGAGCATCCGCGCCGCCCTCGCCTTCGACGACGTCACTGCCGTCGCCCGGATCCCAGACGAAGGTGTCGTTGCCGGCGCCCATGAGCGCGGTGTCGGCGCCTCCATTGCCGTCGATCAGGTCGTTGCCGGTGCCTCCCAGCAGTGTTTCCGCGAGGGGTCCTCCGTCGAGGCGATCGTTGCCCGCGCCGCCGTCGAGGCGGATGGGCAGAGCCATCGTGGCGGCAACGATCCGGAGCACGTCGTTGCCTCCGCGGCCGTTGACCGACAGCCCGAGCGTGACCAGGACGTCCACGGCGACGTTGAACCCAGTGGCCGAGACCACAGCGCGCCCGGACGCTTCCCTGACCTCCATCGTGTCCGCGGCGGCCGAACCGCTCACGTTCACGAGGTCGCTGGCCCCCGCATTAACCTGCAGGGCGTCGATCGCGGGATCGCCCCCGGTGACGCTGACGACAGCGGCGAGTCCCCGGGCCACCACGGCCGCCCCTTCGGCGGACACGTCGATGGTGCCGGCGGCCGTTGCTCCCTGGACCACGACCACGTCCGGCCGCCCGTCGCCTGCGTTCGCCCCCGCCGCCGCGGCGAGGCTCACGTTGACCCTGGTCACCGTCGCACCGGAAAGGTCGTTGACCACCACGCGATCGTCACCGCCCCGCGTGTTGACCTCGACGCGCTCGAAGCCGCCTGCGTCCAGGATGACGTTGCCGACATTGCGGAACAGGCGCAGGCGGCCGTTCTGAGTTGCGACGTCGAACTGCTCGGACGCGTCCGATCCGGTCAGCACTATCCTGTCTCTGCCCTCCTCCCCTTCGAGGAGATCGTTGCCGTCCCCCGGATTCCAGACGAAGGTGTCGTCGCCCTGCCCCAGGGAGACGGTGTCGACCCCCGGCCCGCCGTCGACGAGGTCTGCCCCGCGTCCGCCAATGAATGTCTCGGGACCGATGCCCCCCAGCAATGTGTCGTTGCCCCGCCGGCCGTCGATCGTGACCATGTGCTGGTTGGTGAAGAGCCCATTCGACTCGTCCATCCGGATGAAGTCATCGCCAGCGCCCCCGCTGATCCGGATGCGGTCGAAGGTGGAACGGCGGAACACGAAGTCCGCCGAACCGTCATCGTTGACGTCCACCGCCAGCAGGGCGGGGGTCTGCAACCGAAGCGCCAGTCGTGAGGGGCCCGCCCGGCCCCCGTTATGGTCAGCGTGCGGCCGTTGACCCGGGCAAAGTAGAACGAAGATTCCCGAGCGCGTCCGTTGAGGCCTCCACATCTTCCTCGTCGCCGGTGCAGGCAGAGCCGAGCACCGCTGCGAATGCCGCGAGCAGCAGCGGGCCAACGCCCGTTCCCCCCATCGGCGCGGCCGGCATACAAAATCTTCTCGCCATGATTCCCCCTCCCCCGAGCGTGACTTCCAGTCGCTGTGATTAAGTCGATAGCAACTCCCCAACTGCTTCGCTTGCGCCGCGGACCGCGAAATGGCGCAAATGCGGTGCACCACCGACCTACCAGCGACCCGAGGAGCCCCGAAAGGTCAGTTGGAAGCGGTAGTTGTCGGGGCCAGCACGCGATCGAGGTACTCGATCACCCTGCCCACAACTACGCGCCCCTCGCGCAGAAGCTGACCAACTGGACCATCCCCCGGCGATGCCGTGCACGGATATACGGTCGCGTTGCGCGCGCACGATGTCGTCGATATTCGGTCGTCGTTCTGGCGCGCCAGCGGTAGATGAGCGGTGAACGACGACGTCACAATCGATCTTGGGCGCGCGAGATGGATGGGCTGGGACGGGTATCTCCGAGGCGGCACAGAGCGTGCACATCAGCTGCGCGTGCCTGTTCGCTGTCCGGGAACGCCTCTTTGGTTCTGGGCGTCGGTTGTCGTCTCCGGTGTGCTGGCCTGCGTGCACTCGCCGAGCTTGCGGCCCGATGAGAGTCAGCTCAGGTGAGGTTCAGACTGAAGCTCGATATCTCTGCGGAGCAAGCGCGAATGGTCGACTTTCGCCGAGTGCCCACGTTCGTCGAATTCCGTCCGGAACGTTCAACGTTTCCTCTTCGACGTGGGCTGGTCGTCCGATCGTCACCGTATCCGGGGAGGGAGTTTGGACCCAGTGGAGTCTGGCATCCGCTTGAACACGGAGGCATCGCGTTCGATTGGGGCACCGGGTTCGCTGGCTTTACAGTCGAGTTCGCTGAGTCCGGTCTCCCGATACGTAGGTAGAGCGGAAACGTACGCGGATATCGAAGGCGTACCAGTGCAGTCGTTGACAGCGTCACTAGAGCCCGCCATCTGCGACCAAGACGCCGGCAACCCGCCGTTGCAGCGGACGAACGGGTCGGTCGCTTCGCTCCCGCTCCTGCCCGCCGCAGAACGGCAGTATCGTTTGACAGACATGGCGAAGGCTCTTGGCGGGGAATCGCAGTCGGAGTTCTGGGCGTTGCGGCGCTTCAGTTCTTGGGTCTCGCGCAGTACGCGGTTCGTGGGATCTTCCTCACCTACAAGTGGGGCTACGATCCTCCGATCCTCACGGCGGGCACTGGAGCGCTGACGGTCTTCCTTCTCCTGTCGGCGGTGGCGGCCGGCGCCGGCGCGGTCGCCTGGTCGGGCCTTCAGTCTTGGGTCGCCCGGACCTTCGCACGCTGCGCGAGGATTGGGACGCTCACCCTTCTTGCTGGCGCGATGAGTTGTCTGGCGATGATCGCGTCTCCTCTCGTCGACCTGGTCCACCGGTGATGCTGTCGAATTGTTGCAGCGGATGTCGCTGGCGCGCCACCGCTGAACACCAGGTCGTTAGCCGGAGACGACGACAGTGCGGTTAGCCGTCCTTCTGATAGTTCTTGCGCTCGCGGACGGCTGGCGGGAACTCAAAGGCCGCGAGAGGCTCAGACCGCTGGCGCGTCTCCGGGCGATCGGGCGTGCCGTGTCGGCCGTGCAAAGAACGATACCTCCGAATGCTTTGCGGTCAGGTGCGCCGAAGACTTCGTCCGAAGGAATGGGTACACCCTCGATCCGGCGACGGGCCCGATTGTCAGAGAGTCGGTCCACTCTCCTTATACGCCCGAAGAGCGAAGTGGAATGTCTTGAGCGGTCGGCTATCGGTTATCGCCTGTACCTGCCTGGTCACCTCGTCGTCTTCAAGTACTCGTCCTCCTCAAGCAAGACCGGTCGGGCAGTTACGATGAGTGGCGAGTTTGGCGATCTCCGCGTCGAGCATCAGGAGTTCTTCTTGTCTGCTGCCCCGTCGATTCCGGCCTGCGCCCGAGGAGGTCCCGTCCAACACGGCGTTCCAGCGGCCGATCACCTTCCTCGCTTCGCTCGGGCGGATGCTCGCCGCTGAACGGCGGTATCGTTGGGGCGGACGTGACACGCGAAGAAGCGCTCGCGAACCTACGGATTGAGATCGGTCGGCGTTTTGGCAGCTCGGTTCGCTGTCAGCTTGAGGACGCGACTCTAGTCTTGGTCTGCGAGGGTAACGGCGCGACGATCGGGGTCACCGTTGACGATCCGATACGTCCATCGTTTGGCATCACCTATCCGGCCTTCGATCACGATGCGGTGTCGTGGAAGGACCTGCGGGAGAAGGCCAGCCAGAATGTCCTTCTCGTCGCGGTGTTGGGAATCCTCCGAGCGGTCGAGAGGGACGGCGCAGTCCTGCCAGAGTTTCCGAAGCCTGGCTTGCGAAGGCGGGCCCGCCGCGCCGCCCCGTCCAAGTAACAGTCGACGGTGACAGCGGAGCGCCTCACGGCACCGAGAAGCAGCGCAGCTTGGCGTTGTAATTCAGGGGCACGGCGGCGCCGCCGGTGGTCTCGAGGGCATAGTAGACGTCGTAGGTGCCGGGGACGAGGCGGGCGGTGTACGTGCTCTGTGTGGTGTAGCCAATGGTTGCAGAGTGGCCGGTCGTCGCGTGCTTGAGGGTGATGCGGCCAAAGTCGCTCGTGGAAGGGACTGCGACGCCGTCGACGGTGAGCGAGCCGGTGACCGTCGCGACGGGGATATCGATGTCGAGCGAGGAGGTGCCGCTCGGAATTGCGACGCCGGTGCGGATCCTCGCGCTGCCGATTGGGAGGGTGGAGCTGCTGCGGTCGCCGAGGGCGTAGTAGACGTCGTAGACACCGGGGATGAGGCGAGCGGTGTACGTGGTCTGTCCGGTGTAGCCGATGGTTATGAGGTCTGAACTCCAGTTGGTGGTCACGTTTCGGAGGGTGATCTGACCGGCGTTGCTCGTGGAAGGGACTGCAACGCCGTTGACGGTGAACGAGCCGGTGACGGTCGAGACAGGGACGTCGACGTCGAGCGAAGAGGTGCCGCTCGGAATGACGACGCCGGTGCGGATCTCTCCCGCTGCTGTTTGGGAGGGTGGAGCTGCCGGTGTCGGCGAGGTAGTAGACGTCGTAGGTGCCGGGGATGAGGTGGGCGGTGTACGTGCCCTGTCCCGTGTAGCCGAGGTCTACGCCGTCGCCGGTGGTCGCGTTTCGGAGGAACACGGCTGCGTAGAGGCTCGCGGACGGGTCTGCAGCGCCGTCGACGGTGAGCGAGCCGGTGACGGTCGCGATGGGGATATCGATGTTCAGCGAGGAGGTGCCGGTCGGGATGACGACGCCGGTGCGGAGCCTGGCGCGCTCGTTGCCAGGGGCGGTGGAGCTGGCAGTGCCGCCGAGGTAGTAGACGTCGTAGGTGCCGGGGACGAGGCGAGCAGTGTACGTGCTCTGGCCGATGCTGCTGATGAACGTGTCGCCGGTGGTCGCGTTTCGGACGGAGATGAGGAAGTTGCTCGAGGCGGAGACTGCAACGCCGCCGACGGTGAACGAGGCGGTGACGGTCGCGACGGGGACGTCGATGTCTAGCGACGAGCTGCCGGTCGGGATGACGACGCCGGTGCGGATCCTGGCAAAGCCGTTGAGGGGGAGCGTCGAACTGGTGGTCACGTCGCCCCGGTAGTGGACGTCGTAGGTGCCGGCGACGACGCGGGCGGTGTACGTACCCTGTCTGATGTAGCCGATGTAAGCGCGGTCGCCGGTGGTCGCGTTTTCGAGGAAGATTTGGGCGGAGCTGCTCGTGGAGGGGACTGCACCGCCGTCGACGGTGAACGAGCCGGTGACGGTTGCGAGGGGAATGTCGATGTCGAGCGAGGAGCTGCCCCCGGGATGACGACGCCGGTGCGCAGCCTGGCAAAGCCGTTGACAGGGAAGGTGGAGGAGGAGGTGGTGGTGCCACCGCGGTAGTAGACGTCGTAGGTGCCGGGGACGACGCGGGCGGTGTACGTGCCCTGTCCGACGTAGCCGATGAACACGGTGTCGCCGGTGGTCGCGTTTCGGAGGGCGATGCGGGCGTCGTCGTTCGGGGCGGGGACTGCACCACCGTCGACGGTGAACGAGCCGGTGACGGTCGCGACGGGAACGTCGATGTCGTGGCCGGCGCACGCGGCGCTCCCGCCGCCCGTTCCCGCGGCGCCTCCAGCACCCCCGTCCCCGCCCGTACCGCCTCGACCCGCGCCAAGAGTTCCCGAGATTCCCCCCTCACCCCCGCCGGCCGCCGCCGGTGGGTCCAACGCCGCCGGTGCTGCCGGCGATTCCACCGCCGCCGTTGCCGCCACTGCAGCCGAGAGGTGCCAACAGAGCGCTCGCGAGGATCGTTGCTGCCGCTGACCGAAGGCGATATCCCATCGCAGTTGCCGCACCAGAAGAGTGTCGGGCGCGGAGCCGGTCGTCAAGCGGTCACGGGTCGGTGAAGCATCGGCAATGAACACCGCGGGACATGATTGGCGCCGTCGTGCGCGTCGCAAACCACGCGTTGCAGCGGACGGGGCTGCGCCCCGTCGCTGAACGCGATATCGTTAGCCGGACAGGTCGGACGCGTTTCAAGTTGACGACATGACGCCGATCCTTGAAAGCGCTGCTCCGGTGTCATTCGGAGGTCTGGCTACGCAGATCCGGAGCTCGTCGAACTTTCGCTTTGACTGGCAATGGTTCTCCCTCGACACGGTGCCTGCCGCGACCCCAACTGAGGTTCGCCGCATTCTCGACAAGCTCGTGAGCGAACCGGAATGTCACCGTTTCCTCGAGGAGTCGTTCTCCGACCTGTATGACGCCGCGTTCAAGATCGAACCCATCCACGAACACTGCCGGGCTGTGGATATGACCCACGACTTCGACGGCGTCCTCGCGCGGGCTGCCACCGATCGACTTGGTGCCTACTCTCGGGAGTTGGTCGACGCGCCGGCGTCCGAGTTGATGGCGGTTCGTCGAATTCTTGGGCCTGTATTCCCTTACAGGGTCTTCAGTTTGCAACCTGGCGACGCGGCCGACTGTCCGGCCTGCAAGAAGTACGACAGTCACCTCTTCACGAACTGGTTCTACGGTGTCGCATGGGACTGGTGCTTCTGCCTCCTTCCCCAGGGGGCACCAATCGCGTGGGTCGGCTGTCTAACCGACACGGATTGAGGTCGGCGGGGCTTCGCTCCGCCGCTGAATCCCAGTATCGTTAGCCAGACGCAGATGATTCGCGGCGAGCAAGTGATCGGCCTGCTGCTGGAAGCGTGTCCTTCGTATCACGCCCGCTGGGAGGCGTACCGACAGGCCCCTGAGTTCGACGCCGAGCTGCTGTACGCTCACCTGGGCGATTTCGCTGATCACGTCGTCGATCTGCTCGCGCGCGATGCCAGGGCCAACCTAGCCGCGCTCACGCGAGCCCTCGAGCGTCTCCACCTCGAGGGAGACGACTACGTGAAGGAAGCTGCAACGATCGGTCTCCTCGAAGGCATCCAAAATGTCGCGGGCCATCGAAAGGTATCCACGGAGGGTCTAGAAGCAGCGCTCGGCGTTGAGACGCGACGCTGGTGGCGCAGTCTCGACGCCTTCTGGTCAGGGGCGATTCCGCACGTCGGAGCGGATATCGTGAAAGGCTCCGGCTAACATGAACATCAACGCGTTAGCCAGGCAGACGAATGCGTCGACAGGTTCTGTATATCTACGTCGATGGCAATGACCTCGACGATGTCGCCGCTCGGATCGAGCACGACCTGGAAGCAGATCTGTCGCGGAGGACATGGAGCCTCGCCCGGCCTAGCATCGTGAACCAGCAGCATCAGCCGGACGAGACAGTCGGGCCTGACGACTTTCCCGATTGGGACCTCGGCGTGAACCTCGCGCTTCCGGACGCTGGCGCCGAGACACCCGGATGGTTCACGGACGTCGAGTACCTCGTCCGCTGCTTCGCAACGCTGAGTCAGAGCACTGGCCGCGAGTTTGTACTCGGGATCTACGACACCATCCTGGGCGTCTCGGACGATCTCGTCAGCATCGATCGCGCAGATCCGGACATCGAAGAGATCCGTGCCGCAATCGGTGTCGGTCCCACAACGGCTGGCTAGCCCGCGGTTGCAGCGGATGGCGTTTCGCGCCGCCGCCGAATGACGGTATCGTTGTCCGGTCCGGCGATGGCTGGTGAGGCGCCGCCCAACGGTGCGCGGAGAGGAATCGGATTGACACCGCGAGAGTTCGTCGACTGTTTTTCCAGGGAGAAGGAAGCTCTGCTTCGCGCCTACTTGAGCCGGGGCGGAACGTCCGTGGCGGACAAGATTGCCCAGCTTCAACTCGAGCCTGACAAGCTGAAGCTCCTGTCGCAGATCCTCGATGGCGTCCTGACCGACGCCTTCTATACCGTTCTCCTCGGGCTGGAAGGCCAAGCATCCATCGGTGGCCGGCAGGAGGCCTACCGATTGTGCGATGCGCAGGGGACCGTCCTCACGGGCGGCGAGATCGAGTCGGAGGCATGGAGGGCATTTCACGGCGACGATTCTCAGATCCACGGTGGGGGCTCCGGCTAACCTCGCTTCAACTGGATAGCCGGTGCTTGGCCGGTGCTACCAGGGCGCCGTGGCCGTTTGACGCTCGCTGGTCCGGGACGAAGGTCGCCGACTGGGTTCGACGCGCGGAGCACTGGGCAGCCCCAATGTGTGCCCGGTCGTATCGAGACTACGTTACGACAAGGCCGGGGCTGGCGGCGGCGCCGGGTAGGGGGAAGTGATGAGCGGGGTTTGGGCGAGCGGACGGCGTCGAGGCGAGAGTTGCAGCATCGCGAGCTTGATCGCGGCGATCTTGGTGGCCGGGGGCGGATGCCACGATCGCGGCGGCGCCCACGACGGGGGATCGCCGCCCGGACCGCGTGACGCAGCGGACGGGAACCGCGACGCGGCGGACGGCAACCGCGACGTCGGTGGGGGTGGCACAGGGGCGGCAGACGGGGGCGCCTCTTGCCCGGCAGATCCCGGCAGCCAGATCTGCGAGCCCGACGGCTGGTGCTGGAAGAACCCGTCTCCCGCAGGGCAAGGACTTCTTCGCTGTGTGGGTCCCCGCGCCCGGAGAGATCTGGGGCGCCCTCGACGACGCGCTGCTGCAGCGGAACGCCAAGCGCGACTGGACGAAGCTGGTGGTCAATCCCGAGCTGGTGATCACCGGCTTCTGGGGCGCGGGGCGCGAAGATGTCTGGGCGGTCGGCGAGGCCGACAACTCGACCGGTGTCATCCTGCGCTGGGACGGGGAGCGCTGGACGGAGGTGAATCGGAGCGACGTGTCGCTGGGGTTCACCGACATCGACGGCACGTCGACAGCTGACGTCTGGGCGGTGGGACGCGGGACCGTCATGCATTTCGACGGCACGTCTTGGACGGAGGCGGACGTGGGCGCCGTCGTCCCCTCGGGATTCGTCTCGGACGCGCGGGTCGCCGCGGCGGCGCCCGACGACGTCTGGGTGGCGATGGGCCGCCGGCTGCTGCACTGGAACGGCGCCTCGTGGACGCTTCGAGGATCGTCGGTGTTCATCACCGACGTCTGGGCGGCTGGCAGCAGCGTGTACCGTGCCGTTGCGTTCGACTTCTCCGGAACCGCCGAGGTCCAGCGCTGGAACGGCGCGGGATGGGAAACGTCTCTGGTGTCGTCGCGCCGCCCGGAAACCTGGGACCATTTCGATGGTGGAACGGCTCGCTGGCAGCGGTGCCAGCGACGTCTGGGCGCTCGACTCGCACGGTACGACCTATCACTTCGATGGGACGGCCTGGTCCACCCTCCCCACGGGCGCGCCGTTCCTGGCGCTGGACCTGTGGGCGGACACCCCGGGCTCGGCGGTGGTGGTGGGCCGGCAGGGGGAGATCAGGGAGTTCGTGAACGGCGCCTGGCGAAGGGAGACGGAAGGCACGCCAGCGTCCATCAATTCAATCTCCGGGACAGGTGGCGATGACATCTGGTTCGGCGGCGCGGTGATTCCGCCGGCCGCGCCATTGGAACCCGCCCTCCTTCACTGGGATGGGGCGCGCATCGCCGAGGTGGAGCTCCCTGCGACAGCTACGCCCATCGGCACCGTGTGGGCGGTCGCGCCCGGTGTGGTCTGGGTCGGCGGTCAAGACGGGTTTCTGGCGAGACGGGTCGGCGCGACCTGGCAGACATTCGCGGTCACGGACAACACGATCCGGGACATCTGGGGCGCCACCGCCGACGACGCGTGGATGTCCGACACCGGGGGAGGGGTCTTCCACTGGGACGGAGGGGCCTGGTCACCGGTGACCGTCCCGTTGACCTCCGTGAGTCGACATCCATGGCACCGCGTCCGATGACGTATGGATGGCGGGCTCAGGAGGCGTCGCTCCACTGGGATGGTGCGGCGTGGTCGCCGGTTCCGATCGACGACACGGGCGTAGTCTCCTCGGTCCGGGTCTGGGCGACGGCGCGGGACGACGTCTGGATCCGGACTGTGACGTTCCATACCACCACCGAGATCCGCCACTTCGACGGCAGCAGATTCGACATCGTCCCGATCCCGTTCGCCGTTCGACGGCGAATCCATCGACGACATCTGGTCGCCGGGCCCCGGTCAGCTCTACGTCGGCGGGGACCGCGTCCTTCATCTGGACGACGGAGTCTGGGAGGTGTTCGGGCCCTTATTGCCCCACGTCTGGGGAGTCGCCGGCGATTCCCTGTGGGGCGCGGGCCACGGCGGCACGATCATGCGCCGCCGGTTCCCGGGCGGCGCCTGCAGTCCCTGAGTGAGCTGGACGATCGACGGCGGCCGCTCGCTCAGCGCCCGCCGGTGAACGGCGGTATCGTGGGCGGACAGAATCGCCATGCTTTTTCGTCGGGTGCACTTGATCCTGGGGATTGTGGGCGTTGTCGCCTTCCTCGCGACCGGTCAGTACATGGACCATCGCTGGGCCCACTTGCGCGGCATGGCGGACGCTCCTCGGCTGCTGTTTCGTTCGGCCCACATTTATCTGCTGTTTTCGTCGCTGCTCAACCTGCTGCTCGGCATCTACTGGACGCGTGGCCGTACCGGTGTGAGACGTGCCTTTCAAGCGGTCGGCAGCGTCTTGGTGGCAATCGGGCCGTTCCTGTTCATTCTCGCGTTTCTGCGAGAGCCATGGCTCCATGACCTCGAGAGGCCCTTCGCGACATGGGGTATCTACGGGAGCTTCGCAGGGGTGCTCCTTCAACTGACTTCTCGGCCGGGCGGCTCCTGACGCCGCGTGCGTGCGCCTGCCGCCGGGAATCGTTTCGCGCCGCCGTTGGACGCCAGTATCATGGGCAGACTGACCCCTTTGGGTTCGGTGGGGGCAGCTTGAATGGAACGCACCCAACGAAATCTGAGCTGCGGGCACAGGCTGGCTCCACCTCAGGGGTGGAGCAGCATGCGGGCCAGTTGTCGCGCAGCAGCCTGGGTTCTTTTCGCGGCGCTGTACGCCGCCGGCGCCTGTGGATCGAGGCCGGTCCCGAACATCGCGACCGGTGGTATGGGCGGCGCTGGTCCGGGTGGTGCGGGCGCCGTCGTCGGAGCGGCCGGGGACACAGGCCTCGGCGGCGCGGGCGTCACGACAGGTGGTGCCGGCGTGGGTGGAAACGCGAGCGGAACCGCCGGCGCGGCTGGCGCTCCGGCGGACATGCCGGATTGTCCCGCCACAGCCGCCGCCGAAAGGCCGTGTACCACCGTCGGATACGCTTGCCGAAGCGTCGTGTGCACCTCCTGTTCGGATCAGTACTGGCGGCTGGCCCCGCAGGGGATCTGCGTGTGCGACTCGACCGGCGTGTGGTGGTGTCCGCCCGTCGTTCCCCGCGGTCCGATCGGCGACTGCTTCTTCGATCCGCCGCTCGATTGCGAGCTCGCGCAGTCGCTGTACGAGGACGCCGCCTGCGAGACGCATCCACCCTGTTCGCAGTGATTCGCGCGCGGTCTTCGCGGCGGACGGCGCCATGAGGGCGCGACCAACCGTAGAGTAAGGCGATGTGCCTCGCCTTCTATATCGCCGCCGACCAGGAGCCGCCGCTCGTCTCCTGGAACGACGACGCGCCGGGGTTCAATGTCGTCCCGGTCGATGATCATGAGCGCGTCGTGACCAAGCACCTTTCGAAGCCCGCCTTGCGCTACCTCGGCGCCCACACCGGCTGTTCGTGCGGATTCCACTACGGGCTGGAGTCGGCCGAGACCGACGAGGACCGTGACGAAGAGCGGTTGGGGCGAGAGTCGGTGGCCTCACTTCGCAAATATCTCGAGGGGCTGGTCACCTCCACCGTGACGGTGGAGCTGTACGCCTGTTGGGAAGGTGACTGGGAGAAACCGTGTGAAAGCCGTCGTGAGGTGACCGTCGACTACTTCGGCGGCGAATCATTCGAGCTGCAGCAGCGGGAGCTGCTTATCGTGCGGGCGGCGCCGCCGGATCCGACCGGCCTCGGACCCGCCTGCACGTCGCGCTGAGGCTCACCGCCCGGGCAGCTTGCCCTTGAGCAGATCGCCCAGCGTCCCCATGCCGCTGCCGCGTCCCGACGCGCGCGCGGCGGCGGCGCGGCCTTCGTCGTCGACGCGCTCCTCGCGGGTGGCGAGGCCGAGGGAGATGCGGCGCTTGTCGGGCTCGACGGCGAGGACGGTGACCTCGATGGTGTCGCCCGGCTTGACCGCGTCGCGCGCGTGGCGCAGCTGCCGGGACGGCGCAGCGTCGGCGAGCTGGCTGATGTGAAGCAGGCCTTCGACGCCGGGCGCCAGCTGCACGAATGCGCCGAACTGTTCGGTGCGCGTCACCTGGCCGCGCACGAACGTCCCCGCCGGAAGCTGCGCGGCCGCGTCTTGCCAGGGATCGCGCTCCAGCGCCTTGAGCGAAAACGACACCTGCTCGGGGCGGCGCGCGTCGTCGCGCTTCTCGACGCGCATGACCTGCACCGTCACCGGCTGGCCGACCGTCAGCACGTCGGCCGGGCGGACGCCGCGGTCGAAGCTGATCTCCGACGCGGGCAGCAATCCTTCGATGCCGCCGACGTCGACGAACGCGCCGAAGTCCTTGAGCGCCGTCACCACGCCCGGCAGCACCGCGCCCACGACCAGCTTGCCGCGCGTCTCGACGGCGCGAACCTGCGCCTCCTCCTCGAGCAACGCGCGCCGCGACAGCACGACGTTGGTGCCGCGACGATCCTCCTCATGCTTCGTGATGCGGAATTCGAACCGCCGCCCCACGTATTCGGCAGGATCGGCGACCGGCCTCAGCTCGAGCTGCGAAAGCGGGCAGAAGGCGCGCACGCCCGCGACGTCGACTTCAAACCCGCCTTTGTTGACGGCGGTGACCACGCCTTCGACGGGCAGACCGGAGGCCGCCGCCTCGGCGAGGTTGCTGCGGCCCGCGCCCGCCCCACGCCCGGCGCCGCGGCGAAGCATGAAGAACCCTTGTCGCTCGCCCATCGCGACGACCCGCGCTTCCAGCGTGTCGCCCTCCTTCGCCACCAGCGCTCCGGCGGCATCAAGCAGCTCCAGCGTCTCCAGCGTCCCCTCGCCGCCGCCTTCGAGCTCGAGCACCGCCACCTCCTGCCCGATCGACACGACCTTCCCCCGCACCCGATCGCCGACCTTGCGTTGCACCGGACGCGCGCGCCCCGTCTTTTCCTCGGAGGCGGCGAACATCGCGGCGAAATCTTCTTCGGGTCCAGCCGGCGGCTTGCGGTCGTTCATCGGACGCAGCTTCTAGCTCGACGGACAGCCCGCCGCCAACGTCATAGGTGGAAGTTGAGGCGAAGCTCCATGCCGGCGCCGAACGCGACCTGGGTGCCGGGCGTATCCGGGCGCGAACAGCACGCCGATGGGGAACAGCACCTCGAACGGCATCGCGCGCTCCAGGTGGCGGAACGGTCCCGCCAGCGAGTCGCCGAAACCCCACGACAGCACGCCCTGGAACGAGTGGACGCCGAAGCGGCGATTGCCGTCCAGCCCCGGCAGCCCGACCGACGTGAACGCGTAGCGCGCGCCGGCCGCCCCGACGCTCGCCATCCGGTTTCTGATCCCCGACGCGAACGGGACGCGCGCGTCGAGGGTCAGCGGGATGGCGAGACCGCCGTACAGGCTGCCGTCCTCCTTCTTTCCGCAGGCGCTGGGTTGGCACAGCGACTGTCCGACACCGACCTGCGCCGCCACCTGTACCGGGCCAAGCCACGCGGCCACGCCGGCCTGTACGCCGAACACCGCCGTCAGTCCCCCAACATCGCCGTTGCCCCACAACACCGACGACACGACCGGCGTCACCCGCTTCTCGGTGGTGAAGCCGATGCTCTGGCTGACGGCGGGCACGCGCACGCACTGGTCTTCGTCGATCGCCAGGTCGAGCACGACGTCGAGCGAGTATTCGGCGAGCGAATCGTTGAACTTCACGCGCAGCTCGTGCGTGCCGGGCGGCAAGTGCTCCCGGCGCTCCGCGCCCGTCGTCGATGGTCACGTCCATGACCTCGGCGCCGCCGCTGCACGGATCGCGCGTCGCGACGGTGAGCCACCCGTGCTGGATCTTGTGCGGCGCGGTGGTCCGGCTCTCGAACGTCATCTCTTGCCCGAGCCCGAGCCGCATGTGCCGCATCGACAGCGTCATGTCTCCCGTTTGCGACTGCATCGGGATCGCAGGCGTGAAACGGGCACAGCCGGCGCCCGCCGACCGCCGCCAGACAGCCGACAGCCGATGTGGCCAACGTGGATAGGCACCAGCACGCGCCGCGAACGCCCAAACATCAGCTGTTCTCCAAGCGACGCGGCTATTATGCTGATGTTGAAATGACGCCGCAATGGACGTCTGCGCGGCTAGCAATCATTGCAGTAACGGCAGTAACGATGGTTGAGCTGCTCGGCGGCTGCTCCTCGTCGCAGGCGCACTCCCGCCTCGGCTGGCCGCCGGGGGCGCTGGACGCGGATCGCCGATGCGAAGCCGGCTCGGTGGAGGCCTGCGGCGAGCTCGGCCGCTTCCTGGTTCGCCGCACCGACAGTAACCGCGACGTCGAACGCGGCCTCGTCCTGCTCGAGGTGGCCTGCGGCCAGAACCACCTCACGTCGTGCACGGCGCTCGCCGCCACCTACGTCGAGAGCTCGCGCGATCCGGGGACGCTGGCCCGCGCCCGCAGCCTCGCCACGCGCGCCTGCGATCGCCGCTTCGCCGCGGGGTGCACCGTCGCCGGCGACGCCGTGGTTCGCGCGGACCCGCGCAACCGTAACCACGCGGCCGACGACTCGTTTCGCGCAGGCTGCGAGCTGGGCGATGCCCGCGGCTGCGAGCTCTACGGCGTCATGCAGCTGCGCGATCGCGTGGGCGGTGACAGGGCCGCCGCCGAAGCCGCGTTCGCGGCAGGCTGCGGGCTCGGTCGCCGATCGTCGTGTCACCTGCTGGCGACGGTCCTGTTGCGTCAGCCCGCGACGCGCGAGCAGGGCTCGACGCTGCTCACCGACAACTGCAACCGCGGCCATGCCGACAGCTGCACGACGGCAACGCTGTTGACCGCCCCGGTGCTGACCGCCGAAGGGTCGTGCGCGCTCGCGCTGCCGTTCGCGCAACGCGCATGCGCAACGAAGGACGTCGACGCCTGTGCGGTCGTTGACGTGTGCAAGCTCGAGGTGGCCGCGGAGGCGCCCGCCGCGCTCGCGAGCCTGCGCGCGGCGTGCGAGGCGCGCAACGGCCTCTCCTGCCTGTACTGGGCCGACGCCAGCGAGCGGGGCGCGGGCGACTCCGCTTCCGACCCGAACACGGCCGCCGACCCCGCGCGCGTGCGCGGCGCCTACGAGGTCGCGTGCCGGGAAAGCGAGAATCCGGAGGTCGCGCGGTTCGCCTGCATCCGCCTGGCCGCCGTCGAGCTGGCGCGGGCCGACAACCGCCTCGAGGCGTCGCGCATGGTCCCTCTGCTGCGAGCGGGCGTGCGACGAACCATCGCAACCATCGGCTGACGCGTGTTGCGTGCTCGCCGACATACACGCCGCCGGCAAGTGGGTCCCGGGCGACGCGCAGAAGGCGACGGCGCTGCGCGAAAAGGCGTGCGCGCTCGGAACCCGGCGCTGCTGCGCGAGCGGCGCCCCGAAACCGGCGCCTTGAGATAAAGTCGGGACAGCCGTGCGTCGCGCTGTCGCCGTCATCCTGTTCTGCGCCACCCTCGGCTGCGCGCACGCGTCCGGTCCCGCCGCGCCGCCCCCGTCGTCGCCCAGCCGCCTGCTGGGCGAACCGCTGCCCACGTTCCGGCGGCCGACGTTGCAGGGCGCGACCTTCGACACGGCGGCGTCGGCCGGCCAGGTGATGGTCGTCGATTTCTTCGCCGCCTACTGCAAGCCCTGCCAGCGCACGCTGCCGGCGCTGGAGGCGCTGCACCGCAAACAGCCGGGGCTGACCATCGTCGGCGTGTCGCTGGACGACACGCCCGACAACGCGTGGAAGTCGGTCAGGCGACACCGCCTCACATTCCCGGTCGTTCACGACGCGGGCAACGTGCTGGCCGGCCGCCTGCGCGTGACCGAGCTGCCGATCTCGTTCGTCGTCGACGGTAGCGGGCGTGTGCGATGGGTCGGAGGTCCGGACCAGCCAGACGACGCGCTCGAGCGCGCCATCGCGACCTACTCGCGCCCACCGTGAGCGACACAGACATGACACCGTGAGCGGCGCGACTGAAGATTCGCTCCGGTTCAGGCGACAATCAGTGAGCGATGAGCTGTCTGTCGCAGGTGAGAGGGGCGCTGCTCGTGGGCCTGGTCGCGACCGGCGCGGCGGCGTGCGCCGGCGGCCCGCTGTTCTCGAAGTCGGGCGGGGGCGGCGGGCTGTTGCCGCGCGCGCCGATGGAGCAGGGGAAATGCCGGGTCGCCGCCAGCCAGTCGAGCCCGCTGGTCACCGAGTGGCCGGCGTCCGAGAAGGCGAACCTGGAGGTGCTGCTGCGCAACGGCGCCGTCGCCGTCGCGTATTCGGGCTGCAGCATGCGCGTCCTCGCCGAGTGCCGCGTCAAGGGCGTCTACCACTGGCAGCGCACGACGCCGTCGAGCGATTCGCTGGAGATCAACGACTCCGACGAGCTGTACGCGAAGCTGCCGCTCGGCGCCGCGTCGCTGGAAGGTGAGCTCAAGCGCTCCGGCAAGCTCGCGGTGCAGACGATGATCTCCGGCCAGCTGCGCCTGGACACCGTCGCGGTCACCGAGGTGCCGCGCGAGGGGCCGTGCGCCCAGGCGACGCACATCGTGTCCGGGCTGTCGCTGGGCGCGTTCGCGCTCAAGGGCGGCGGCAAGCGCGAAGGCAGCGCCGGCCTCAACGTCACCGCGATCGGCGAGGCCAAGGCCAAGCGCGAGCACTCGGCCGATCTGCTGCGCTCGGCGGGTGACTTCGAGAGCTGCGCGGCCAGCACCGCCGAGAGCCCGCACGCCAACTGCGCGTCGCCCATCCAGGCGTTCCTGTCGCCGCTGCCCGGCCGCACCGAGGAGGAAGGGCCGCCGGGAACGGTGAAGGTCGACTTCGTTTCGGGCGACGCCGCCAGCCGCTGGGACGTGTACGCCGACGACGTCGTCATCTGCACGACGCCGTGCGCGCGCTACGTCAACGCCGAGCGCCCGGTCATGCTGCGCGCGCGCGAGGAAGCGTTCATGGGCTCGCCCGACAAGGTGCGCGTGACGAACCTGCTCGCCCACGGCGGCGGCCACCTGCAGCTGCAGGCGCACGCGACCGCGCGCGGCCAGCTGGCCACGGGCATCACGTTCACGGCGCTGACCGGCATGGGCGTCATCACCGGCATCACGCTGGCCAGCGTCGGCTGCTTCAGCGGCGACACGCACGGCTTCTGCACGCCGGGGTTGATCACGCTCGGCATCACGGGCCCGCTGCTCGCCGGCAGCATCTGGTTGATCACGCGATTCCATGCCGCGCGTGGAGGTCGTATCGCCCGACGCCGGCCCGACCCTGCTGGCGCGCCCGAACAAGCCGACCGTCGTCTGGGGCCCCGGTTTCGTGTCCGGGGTCTTCTAGCCCCTGGTTGGCAGAAGCCGGTCGCGGCCGCCAGGGTCACCCTGTATGGTTAACTAACCGTAATAGTTAACTAAACCATGGGGATGTTGGCACTCTCGCTCCCCCTTTGCTTGACAGCGGGCCGGCGGTGTTTAAGTCTTCGCCGCTCATGCCCATCTACGAATACGCCTGTGCCGCCTGCGGGCATCAGTTCGAGGAGTGGCAGAAGATGTCGGACAAGCCGGTCCGCACCTGCCCGAAGTGCAAGGCCAAGAAGGTCGAGAAGCTGATCAGCCAGACCTCCTTCAAGTTGAAGGGTGGCGGCTGGTACTCGGACCTCTACGCCGGCCCCAAGCCGAACGGAGCCAAGGGCAACGGCTCCTCCAAGGACTCGACCACAAAAGAGGCCTCCACGGCCTCGAGCTCGACCAACAAGTCGAGCAAAGACAGCAAAAAGTCGGAGGCGGCCGCTTAGCAGCGACCCGTCCCCCGGCACCACGACAACGCCCCAGGAGAACAATCATGAAGATCAGACCGCTCTACGACCGCATCCTCGTCAAGCGCATCGAAGAACAGAACAAGACCGCTGGCGGGCTTTTCATCCCGGACACGGCGAAGGAGAAGCCGCAGGAGGCGCTGGTCGTCGCCGTCGGCAACGGCAAGGTCATCGAGGACGGCAGCCTGCGCAAGCTGGAGGTCAAGGCGGGCGACAAGATCCTGTTCTCGAAGTACTCGGGCAACGAGATCAAGATCGACGGTGCCGAGCACCTGATCCTGCGCGAGGACGACATCCTCGCCGTGATCGAGTAGCCCCCAAAGATTCCAACGAATAAACGAAAGAAACGGAGAACAACATCATGGCAGCCAAAGAAATCGTTTTTGCACAGCACGCCCGCCAGAGCATCGCGAGCGGGCTCAACATCCTGGCCAACACGGTCAAGGTGACGCTCGGGCCACGCGGCCGCAACGTCATCATCGAGAAGAGCTGGGGCTCGCCGACGGTCACCAAGGACGGCGTCACCGTCGCCAAGGAGATCGAGCTCGAGGACAAGCTGGCCAACATGGGCGCCCAGATGGTCAAGGAGGTCGCTTCCAAGACCTCCGACATCGCGGGTGACGGCACCACGACGGCCACCGTGCTCGCGCAGGCGATCTACACCGAGGGCTCGAAGCTGGTGGCCGCGGGTCACAACCCGATGGACATCAAGCGCGGCATCGACGCGGCGGTCCTCAAGATCGTCGACCACCTGAAGGATCAGGCCAAGCCCACCAAGGGCAAGACCGAGATCGCGCAGGTCGGCACGATCAGCGCCAACGGCGAGAGCGTCATCGGCGACATCCTGGCCGAGGCCATGGAGAAGGTCGGCAAGGAAGGCGTCATCACCGTCGAAGAAGCGAAGTCGATGGAGACGACGCTGGACGTGGTCGAGGGTATGCAGTTCGACCGCGGCTACCTGTCGCCGTACTTCGTGACCGACGCGGAGCGCATGGAGGTCGTGCTCGAGGACGTGTTCATTCTCGTCAACGAGAAGAAGCTGTCGAACATGAAGGACCTGCTGCCGCTGCTCGAGCAGGTCGCGAAGAGCGGCCGCCCGCTGCTGCTCATCGCCGAGGACGTCGACGGCGAAGCGCTGGCGACGCTGGTCGTCAACAAGCTGCGCGGCACGCTGCAGGTGGCGGCCGTCAAGGCGCCGGGCTTCGGCGATCGCCGCAAGGAGATGCTGAAGGACATCGCCGTGCTCACCGGCGGCCAGGCCATCACGGAGGACCTGGGCCTCAAGCTCGAGAGCCTCACGCTCAAGGAGCTGGGCCGCGCCAAGCGCGTCACCATCGACAAGGACAACACCACCATCGTCGAGGGTGCGGGCAAGAAGGTCGAGATCGAGGGGCGGGTGAAGCAGATCCGCGTCCAGATCGAGGAGACCACGTCTGACTACGATCGCGAGAAGCTGCAAGAACGTCTAGCCAAGCTGGTCGGCGGCGTCGCCGTGGTCAAGGTCGGCGCGGCGACCGAGTCGGAGATGAAGGAGAAGAAGGCTCGCGTCGAGGACGCGCTGCATGCGACGCGCGCTGCGGTCGAAGAGGGCATCGTGCCGGGTGGCGGCGTCGCCCTCATCCGCTCGCTGTCGGCGATCGACGGTCTGAAGTTCAGCGATGATCGGCAATACGGCGTCAACATCATCCGCCGCGCTGTCGAGGAGCCGCTGCGCCAGATTGCGGCGAACGCGGGCGTCGACGGCTCGATCGTCGTCGAGAAGGTCAAGAACGGCAAAGGCGCGTTCGGCTTCAACGCGGCGACCGAGGAGTACGAGGACCTGGTCAAGGCCGGCGTCATCGACCCGACCAAGGTCGTGCGCGCTGCGCTGCAGAACGCGGCGTCGGTCGCGTCGCTGATGCTGACCACCGAGGCGCTCGTGGCCGAGCGCCCGAAGAAGAAGTCGTCGGGCGGCGGTGGTGGCCATGGCGGCGGCGGCGGCGGCATGGGTGGCATGGGCGGCATGGGCGGCGGTGACGAAGACTTCTAGTCGTCGCACCTGACACGCTCGAAAAGGGGTCCGGTTCGCCGGGCCCCTTTTTTTATGCCTTCATGCCCGCGGGATCAGGGTGTGAAGCGCTCGCTCACCGGGGGGCACCGTCATGCGCGGCGTAGGCCGCTGGGGCGTGACGTGCGGCACGGCAATGAATAAACGCGCGCGGCATGAGCGTTGCGTATGGATCGCCCATGCGCGGTCATCCCGACCCGATCCTCCCCTTGCTGCTGAGCGTCGTGGCGGTCGCGCTGCTGCTGTTCGGATGAGGCAGGCGATCGTCGATGGTCACGGCACGGGGTGGTAGTCGACCTTGTCCTGCGCGTCGAAGTCGGACGTCACGGGGTGGTAGTCGATCTTGTCTTGCTGGTCCCACACCGAGCTCGTGATCGGCACGTAGGTCGTGCGATTCGCGCGTTCGGGAATCGTCGACGCCGTCCCCGCCGCTTCGACGAGGGCGGCAGAACCGACGGCCGCGGTCTGGATCGCCTGGGTTTCGGCCTGCGTGAAGTTGTTCATGACCCGCGACGCCTCGTTGAGCCGGTCGAATTGCAGCTGGGCGCCTGCCGGCAAGGGCTGGCCGGTCGCATCGAGGCGCGGCACGAAAGGCATCCCGTTCGCGTCGAGCTGCGCGCCGTCAGGCAACGGCAGACCGTTCGCGTCGATGCGCGCGGTCTGGACAGCCAGCGGCTGCCCACTCGCATCGAACTGTGGGGCGACAACCACCGGTTGCCCATTGGCATCCAGCTGCGGCGGGATCGATACCGACAACCCTGGGCTGACGGGCACCAGCTGCCCGTTGGCATCGAGCCGCGTGGGGGCGGGCAACGGCGGCTGCGCGACGGTGACCTGCGGCGCGAGCGGGGTCGTCGGCGACGCCTCGACCGGGCTCGCTGGCGAGGTCGCGGTGACCTGCGGCGTGACCGTGGTCTGCGGCGGCTGCGTCGTCGGCACGGTCGCGGTGACTTGCGGGGTCAGGACCGTCTGTGGCGTGAACGTCGTCGCCGGCGTGGCGGTGACCGACGGGGTCACGACCGTCTCCGGCGTGAGCGTGGTCTGCGCCGAGGGGGCGGCGGGTGGCGTGATGACCGTCTGTGGCGTGAGCGTGGTCTGCGCCGAGGGGGCGACGGGTGGCGTGATGACCGTCTGTGGCGTGAGCGTCGTCTGCGGCGTGGCCGTGACCTGTGGGGTCAGGACCGTCTGCGGTGTGAAGGTGGTCGACGGCGTGGCTGTGACCTGTGGGGTCAGGGCCGTCTGTGGCGTGAGCGTCGTCTGCGGCGTGGCCGTGACCTGCGGGGTCACGACGGTCTGCGGAACGAACGAGGTCTGCGGCGTGGCGGTGACCTGTGGCGGCGGGTTGGCCGCGATGTCTTGCTGCACCCGAACGCCAGCTACCTGTTGAGCGTTGGTCGACAAGGGCTCGGTGGTCAGCCGGACCACGTCCGGGGGCAAGAGCCCCGGCGCCTGGGGCTGAGGCGCGGGGCCCGGCGCTTGCGGAGCCACTGCCGCCGCGGCTGCTGCTGCCGCGGCTGGATCGACTGCCGCCGCTGGAGCGACTGCGGCCGCCGGGACTGCCGCCGCAGGGACAGCCGCCGGGGCGGCCGCTGCGGCCGGGGCGGCTGCTGCCGCTGGGGCACCGGCCGCTGCTGGCGCCTGCATCTGAGCCGTCACCGCCGCCCCGCCGAGCAGCAGCGACGAGGAAAACGCCAGCGTCAGGACTTTGCTCTGGATCGTCATCGGGACCCCTCAATCGAACCTGGGGGGGAACCCCTGAGATGCAAGCTCACCCGCCCCCGACCGACACAGGCTGGGCTGGCAGTTTACTGACTCAAAAAATGTATTACTGAGTACCTAAACTTGTTGCCTAGAACAGGCGAAGTACGTAGCATCAGAGGCTGACAAGTTGAGCGACGAACTAGATTTGGCAGTGGAGCGGTTCAAGAGGGCGGCCCAGGGTGGTGCGGCGAAAAGTGCAGCGCCGCTGCTGCATTTGCCGACCTGGAGCCAGCTGCGCATCGCAGCCCGCCAGCGCGCGGTCGTCGGCAACGGCGGCGATTTCTACGAGGTCATCCAGCAGCGCAACGGCCACGTCACGACGGTGATGGCGGACATCTGCGGCAACGGTCCGGCCGCGGCGGCGCCCGTGTCCAAGCTGCGCTGGGTGCTGCGGCAGCAGCTCGCGCGCGGCGGCGAGCCGGCCGATGTGCTCGCGACGCTCAACGACTGGATCGTCAACCAGAAGGCGCATGACTTCGTCACCGCGGTCTGCGTCCGGGTCGATCCGCAGTCGGGTCGCGTCGACATCGCCAGCGCCGGTCACCTGGGGCCGTTTCTCAAACGCGCCAACGGCACCGCCATCGAGGTTTCCCTGGCGGTCGGGCCCGCCCTGGGGATCTTGCCCGCGCAGGTCTACCAGCAGACGCAGCACGAGCTGGATTCAGAGGACGCGCTGGTGCTGGTCACCGACGGCATCACGGATCCGCTGGGCACCACCGGCAATCCGCTGGGGCAGGCGGGGTTGCTCGCTGCGCTCGAACGCGCGCGCCCTGGCGCCGAATCGATCTGCGCGGCGTTGCTCGGTCGCGACGCTTCGAGTGCGCAAGACGCCACAGTGATCGTGTTGCAGCTGCCGCGGCGCCACCGGCGCGTGACGCCGGTCAATCGTTCCTCGCGCTGAGCGCGTAGGAGCGTGGCATGTCGGTTGCGTAGCCGTGAGGCATGCGTTCGCGAGACTATCTGCTTGCCTCGATCGTGTTCGGACTGTGCGTCGCCGGTTGTGCAACGCCACGCCCACTTGTGCGCCTGGCGCCCGTCGGCGGTGAAGTGACCTGGCTCTCCGGCCGCGCCGTGCTCAGCAAGCAACAGTCGGGCGTGCGCGTCGCGATGGCGTTCGAGCACCAGGACGGCGATACCCTGGCGGTGCGCGTGGAGGTCGCGAACGACAGCGAGGCCAAGCTGGAGGTCGGGCCGCGAGACGTCTTCTTCGTCACGTGCCCGGCAGAGGCGATAGCATCGTGCGGCCTTTCACAGCGGGTGATCGATCCGGAGGCGGCGCTGATGGCGCTCGACGTCGGCGCTTCGCGCGAGGCGGCCGCCGCGGCCAACGATGCCGCGTTCTACACGCCGCTGCTGATCCTCAGCGCGGTCACCGACGTCGCGGAGGTGGCGAGCGGCAAGGCGAACAGCACCACGGGGTTGCAGACGGCGGCCCTGGCCAACCGGCGTCACGCCGCCGAGGCCAGGCACAACACGGCGATGACGTCGTACGCGGCACAACGCGAGATGTGGTCGAACGCGGCGTTGCGGCGGAACACTGTGCAGCCGGGGCGCGCGCAGGGCGGCATGGTGTTCGTCCCGATCGATCTCACGGCGCGATACGTGTGGATTCAGCTGCGCGCGGGGCCGCGCGCCTTCGCGTTTCAGTTCGAGCAGACGGTCACGAACATCCGGCAGGCCAACTCCCCGCGGATGCATACGATGGGGATGAGCGAAGAGCGCTGACGCCCGGCGCGTTACTGCGATCCTGCCGGCGGCTTGCCGGCGCCACGGCGCCGATCCTCCACGCGCCGTTGCAGCAGCGCCAGCGCTCCGCCGGCGGCGATGCCGACGCCGACGAACCACTCCGGGAGGGTGGTCGCCATCGGATCGGCGAGCACCTGGATCGCGCCGAACACCAGGCCGAGCACGCCTGAATACGCGGCCGCGAGGTTGATCGTCCGCCAGTTGCTTCGCTGCACCACCGCCTCGGTGTTGCCCAGCCCGTCGCCCGGCGCCGCGGTCCCCTCGATCGCCGCGGCGATCGCGGCGAGCTCCTCGTTCCAGAACTTGAGCTCGCTGAGCATCGCCACCCGCCCGCTGACGCTGACGTCGATCTTGATGCCGTAGTTGCCGTCACCGCTGCGGACCACGGTCGCGCGCGCCCCCCACTTGCGCGGCGTCACCGAGAACCACGACCCCCACAGCGATCCGCGGCGAAAGCCGTCGCCGTCGGGATGGTAGCCGCGCGACTCGAGGAACCGGCGCGCGCGCTCCGCGATAGCCTCCTGCGCATCAGCAGACGTGACGGCTCGTTCGAGGCGCATCGTCGCCTGTATTTTACCGCGGCCGGCGCCGGTTCCGAAACCGCGATGCTGCGGCAGCGCCGTCAGATTGGTGACGGCGGCGTCGCTTCAGATCTGCAGCCCGAGCATCAACCCCGGGTATATGCGAACCGTGGTCGCGCCTTCCCGGCGCACGAGCTCCGGACCCCAGCCGAGGCTGGCGTCGGTGCTGTCGGTCCCGACGGCGACGTTGGCGCCGGCACCGGCGACCGCGACCAGGTGGCGCGCCAGCCGCAGGCCCACCTGCGCGCGCAGCGACGACACGTTCGGCGTCGTGCCGTCCCAGTCCCAGCCCGAGCGCAGCTGCACCGTGCCGGCTTCCAGCTCGACGTAGGCGAGCGGTCCGCGATCGACAGGGAAGCGCCAGCCGAAGCCGCCGCCCAGACCCCAGCGGCGGGTGCCGCGCGTGAACACCTCCTCCAGGCCTGCCACCACCGCGTCGCCGGGCTGGTAGCCGGCGCTGAGGTGGGTGTAGAGGTGGCGGCCGCCCAGCTTGACGCCGATGTTCGTCGCCAGGATGTCGGTCGCGAACACGGTCCCGTCGTGGATGCCGTTGCCGATGAAGTTCAGCAGCGCGAACGATTCGCCGTCGTCGTGCTCGGCGATGTTGATGACGCCCAGCTGGAAGCCCTTGCTGCGCTTGGCGACGTTGATGACGCCCAGGCGCACGCCGGTGGCGTTGACGGCGGTGTTGAAGACGCCGATCTGCGTGCCGCGCATCTCCTCGGCGATGTTGACGGGGGCGATCTGCGCGCCGCGCATGTTCTGCGCCAGGTTGGCGCCGCCGGCGAGCTGAAAGCCGCGCATCTCGTTCGCGACGTTGGCGCCGCCAGACAGCTGGAAGCCGCGAGCGCTCGTTGTCGCGACGTTGGCGCCGCCAGACAGCTGGAAGCCGTAGTAGCTGCCGTCGACGATGTTGGCGCCGCCGGTGAGCTGGAAGCCGCGGCCTTCGCCGCGCAGGATGTTGGCGCCGCCGGACAGCTGGAAGCCGCGCACGCGCCCCTGCGACAGGGTCGCGGCCGCCGACAGTTGCATGCCGCGCAGGTCCTCGTCGGTCTGCGCCCAGCCGATGCCGAACTGGAATCCGTTCACGCGCCGTGACCGCTCCGCGATCAGGCCGAACGCGAAACCGCGCACGTCGGCCTGCGCGTCGGCGTCGCGCGGGAACACGATGAGCTTGAACGGCGACGGCGCCGTGGCGGCCGGCAGCGCGGCCGTCGTCGTCGTCGCGGTCGCCGCGGGCTCACCGGCTTCTCCGGCGGGCGCGTCGCCGCGCGCCATGGCCAGCTCGCGCGGCGGGCCGGGATGGAACGCGGCCGCGGCCAGCTGCGTGTGGCTCCCCGCCACCAGCGCGACGTTCGCCTGCAGCGTCGGGTTGCCGCGCTCCATCGTCACGACGTATGCGCCCGGTTCCAGGCCCAGCTCGATGGTGTTGCCGGGTGGCTTGCGCAGCTCGGCGACCAGCGCGCCGTTCGCCTCGCGCACCGTGATGCGGCCACCGAGCTCGGGCGTCAGCACCAGCCCGGACTGCGTGCCGCGCACGTCGGTGACCACCATGTCGCCGGTGCCGGCCAGGTCGAACTCGTACGCCGCGTGCTGCGGCCCGGCCTGCGAGCGTTCGGTGCGCGCCAGCGTCTCCTGCGACGCGAACTGATACGCCTCCTGCAGCGTCACGCGCCGATCCTGGTTGGTGTCGGCGGCGCCGCGCAGCCCGGACACCAGGTAATACGTGAAGTACGAGGCGGCGATGCGGTCGGACTCCTGCGCGCGCTCGTCGGCGGCGCTGGACGTCAGGAACGCGTGGCCGCGCATGTCGATCGACGTGTCGAGCAGGAACGGCGGCCGGCGCACGCCGCCCTTGCGGCGCGTGAACGCGCCCGACGCGCACGAATCCAGGATGACGACGCGCAGATCGGCGGAAGCGCGCTGCACGCGCGTGCGCAGCTCGTCGTACGACAGGCGGTCCTTGCCGACCATCAGCCCGTCTTCGTCCGAGTGGCCCGAGTAGTAGACCAGCAGCTCGCGCCGCACGCCCGGCGTCACGCCGGCGCGCAGCCGCCGCTCGACGTCGGCGAACGCGGCGTCGATGGCGGCGCGGCTGCCGTCGGACACGAACACGACGTCGCTGGCGGCGACGCCGCCCAGGCTCTGCAGCACGCGCCCCATGTTGCGCGCGTCGCTGGTCGCGTAGCGCAGGCGGGCGCGCGTCGGGCCGCCGTCGTCGACGCCGACCAGCAGCACATAGCGCCGCAGGCGCACCGTGGAGGCATTGGGGGCGGCCAGAGAGGCGGCAGGGGGCGCCGCGAACGCGGCGGCCGCTGTCAGGAGGACGAGCCCGATGGCGAAGGGGACGAGCAGCCTGCCCAACAGCAGGCCGACGAGGGTTGACGGCAACAATCTGGATGAGGTGGTCATCGGATGTCCTTTTTCGCGGGGGGCGTCTTGTCGAGCACGAGGGAGACCTGTTCGAAGCGCGCCGCCAGCGGCAGCGGCGCGCGGCGGGCCGCACCCCGCTCAGCCAGGGTGCGCGCGGCGGCGACGATCGGGCGCGACGTCGAACGGCTCGGCGGCGGTCACGAAGAAGAAGCGCTCGAAGTCGGGCGCGTCGTCGAGCTGGTACGCGGACGGGACCTGCACCACGCGGCCGTCGCGCAGCTGCGCGGCCTTGCCGGCGTCGGCCTCGGGCAGGTGCAGCGTCACCTTGCGGGCGCCGTCGATCGACAGCAACACGCCGTAGCCGCCGGTCTTGCTGGCGTACGCGAGCTGCAGCAGATCGCCGCGCGTGGCGCGCGCGCCGTCGCGCAGGCGCTCGTCGCCGGCCGCGCCGTGACGGTACACGTGCAGCGCGAGGTCGCCCTTGACGCCGATGTACTCCAGCGCTTCCACCGGCACGTCCTTCGTCGATCGGAGACGGCGCCGGACCGCCAGGGGCGCGCGATCATCAGCGCGGCCGCGGCGGCGGCCGCCAGCGCCAGCGGCGCGCCCCACACGAACACGCGCCGCCGGGCGGGTTGCGCGGCGGCGGTCGCCGCGGCGCGCGCGGCGGATCGCCGCGACGGTCGTCGCCGGCGGGTGTTGCTCCATGATCTCCTGGTTCGAAGCCGCGACGCGCGCGATGACGTCGTCGACCGTTCGGCCTTCGGCCGCCAGCCGCTGGCGCACGTCGGCGGCGGTGGCGGCGTCCAGCTCGCCGAGCGCGAGCCGTTCGAGCAGCCAGTCAGACAGGGGGCTTTTTCCGTCTTGCTTCATGACTTCAGACTCCTTCGAGCTCCACGAGCCGCCCGCGCAACCCGCGCAGGCGCTTGCGCACACCCGAAACCGACAGACGCGATTCGCGCGCCACCTCCGCCAGCGTCATTCCATCCACCAGGTGCATGAACGCCAGGCTGCGCGTCGAAGCGGCCAGCGGGTCGTCGCTGCGGAACAGCTTGGCGATGATGCTGCGCGCGGCCGTCTGCGATTCGGCGTCGCCGCCCGGCTCGTCCGCCTGCGCGATGCGCGCCGGCAGGTCGTCGGTCTCGACGCCGATGTCTTCGCGGCGGCGGCGGTCGCCGCGCATGCGATTGAGGCAGACGTTGGTCGCCACGCGCAGCAGCAGCGCGCCCGGCGCTTCGTCCGACAGGCGGTCCTCGAAGCGCATCAAGGTGACGAACACGTCCTGCATCGCGTCCTCGGCCTTGGCCGGGTCGCGGAGCAGCGCGCGGCAGCGCCTCAGGACCATTGGGCCGTACCGCAGGTAGTGCCCTTCGACGTCCAGTGCCACGCGTTTGGTTCCTCCCTCATGCACCCCGAAACACCGGGGCCGGGCGGAAGTGTTACCCACGCGGGTCGATATTCGCGAGGTGCCTGAAAACACTGGAGATCCAAACGGCGCGGCCCGGGTGTACCGGGGTCCAGCCATGCCCGGCGTCGTCATCTACCTGGCCGCCCGGACCCCCGGTGGGGGGCGTGTTAGCGTTCGGCACGGCGTGGGCGGCGTGGACGACAGGGTCGAGGAAAGGGCGGACGACGCGGCGCTGATGACCGCCATCGCGGAGCGGGCGGACAGGGCGGCGTTCGCGCGCCTGTTCCAGGCCTACGCCCCCAAGGTGAAGGCCCACCTGGTCGCGCGCGGCGCGGCGGCGGGCATCGCGGATGAGCTCGTCCAGGACGTCATGCTCGTGGTGTGGCGCAAGGCGGCGCTGTTCGACGCGGCGCGGGGAAGCCTGGCGACGTGGCTGTACACGATCAGCCGGAACTGCCTGCTGAACCACGTGCGGCATGAACGCCGCATGGACATCGAGGTCGACGTGCCCGAGCCGGCGACGACGATGGCGCCGGGCGACAGCGAGGACGCGATGCTCGCCGCGGCGGGCAGGCGCAAGCTGGCGGCGACGATCGCGAAGCTACCGGCCGAGCAGCTCGAGGTGCTGCACCGCGCGTACTGGCGCGGGCAGACGATGCAAGAATGCGCTGACGAGCAGGGGATACCGCTGGGGACGGTGAAGACGCGCGTGCGGCTGGCGCTGGGCCGGCTGCGCGAGCTCATGCAACGATACGCGAAGCAGGAGCGACGAATGACGCCGCAGCACCACGTTCCCGACGACGCGCTGGCCGAATTCACGGCGGGGGCGGCGTCCGAGCCGGCGGCGCTGGCGATCGCGTGCCACGTCGCGCTGTGCGCCGCGTGCGCGGCGCGCGGGCAGGCGCTGGAGGCGGTGGCGGGCAACATGCTGGACGAGCAGGTGGGCGTGGACCTGGCGCCGGGCGCGCTAGAGGCGGTGCTGGCGCGCCTGGACGCGCCGCCCGAGCCGAAACACGTCGCGGCCGCGCCGGTCCCGGCGGCGCCGGCGTTCCTGGCGGGCGCGGAGCTGCCGCGGCCGCTGCTGCGGGCGCTTGGCGCCAGCAAGCCGGCGGCGGACTGGCGGATGGTGATCCCCGGCGTGCGCGCCGTCGACGTCGCGATCGACGCTTCGGCGGGCGCGCCCGACGCGACGGTGCGGGTGATCGCGTTCAAGCCAGGCGTCACCATCCCGCTGCACGATCACGGCGGCCCCGAGCACATCGTCGTGTTCACGGGCGCGCTGGAAGAGGAGGGGCGGCGCTTCGCGCGCGGCGACATCTCCATCCGCGGCTCGGGCGAGCGTCACCAGCAGCGCGCGGCTGCCGGCGAGCCGTGCATCGCGCTGGTCGTCAACGAAGGCAAGCTGCAGCCGCTGACGTTGCGCGGCCGCCTGCTGCTCGCGCTGTCCCGGCGATAAGTACGTTGCCTCAGGCGGCTCGCCCTCTCCGCGAGAAAGATCCGGAATCCGGTCCCCTCGCCCCGCAAAGCGGGGAGAGAGCTAGGGAGAGGGGTCCGCCGCTACGCGACGAGCTCGGCGGCCAGGTCGTACTCCGCCGAGTGCGTGACCAGCGCGTCGACCATGGTGCCGGGAGCGGGCGCGGCGGCCAGGTCGGGCGGCAGCGACAGGTAGACCTGCCCGTCGATCTCGGGCGCCTGCCCCTCGTGCCGGCCCATCGACAGATATTCGCTCTCGTCCGACGCGCCCTCGACCAGCACCTTCAACGTGCGGCCGTGCAGCGCGGCCAGCTTGGCCTTCGACACCTCGCGCTGGATGCGCAGCAGCTCGCGGCGGCGCGCGTCGGTGTCCTTCTTCGACACGCGCTTGGGCAGCAGCGCCGCCGTCGTCCCCTCCTCGCGGGAGAAGTTGAACACGCCGACGTGGTCCAGCTCGGCCTCGCGCACGAAGTCGCACAGCCGCTGGAACGCCGCGTCCGTCTCGCCCGGGTGGCCGGCGATGAACGTCGTGCGCAGCGTGCCGCCCGGCACGCGCGCCCGGAAGCGCGCGACCAGATCGCGCACCTGGCGTTCGCCGTACCCGCGCCGCATCGCCTTGAGGACGTCGCTGTCGACGTGCTGGATGGGGACGTCCAGGTAGCTGGCGACGCGCGGCTCGGACGCGATCACGTCGAGCAGCTCGTCGCTGCACGCCGTCGGATACGCGTAGTGCAGGCGGATCCACGCCAGGCCGTCGATGGCGGCGAGCTGGCGCAGCAGCGACGCCAGGCGCGGCGCGTCCGGCGACTTCGCTCCCGGCAGGTCGGTGCCGTACGTCGTCAGGTCCTGCGCGACGAGGCAGATCTCCCGGGTGCCGCCGGCGGCCAGCTCGCGCGCCTCGCGCACGACCGACTCCGGATCACGGCTGCGCTGCGGCCCGCGCAGCTTGGGGATGATGCAGAACGCGCACGGCCGATCGCAGCCCTCGGCGATCTTGACGTAGGCGCTGTGCGGCGCTTGCGACCGGCGGCGCGGCGACGCGTCGTCGTACAGGTACGCCGGCGTGTCCGCGACCGCGAGGCGCTTGATGCTGCCGTCGATCGCCTTGGTGATCGCGCCGACCTCGTCGGTGCCCAGGAAGTGATCGACCTCGGGCATCTCGGTCGCCAGCTCGGTCCCGTAGCGCTGCGACAGGCAGCCGGTCACCACCAGCCGGCTGCACGTCCCGGCTTCCTTGTGCCGCGCCATCTCCAGGATCGCGTCGATCGACTCCTGCTTCGCCTCGCCGATGAAGCCGCACGTGTTGACGACGATGACGTCCGCCGCCTCCGGCGCTTCGACCAGACGGTGTCCCGCATCCTCCGTGTGGCCGAGCATGACCTCGGTGTCGACGCGGTTCTTCGGGCACCCCAGCGATACGAAATGGACGTTCATTGAAAAACGGGGCCGAAGGCTACCACGCGTCGGGCCCGCCGGCCCCCGCGGCGCGTCGCGAACTTGAAAAGGGCTATAAAACCAGCCTGAACCGCCCTAGCGCGACAGGTCGAAGCCGGCGCGCAGGCCGACGGAGAGCTGGGTGATGGTGACGCCGTCGTTCCAGCCGGGGGCGTGGTCGAGCAGGACGCCGAAGGTGAAGCGGGGGAGGAAACCGCGCTTGAGGCGCAGGTAGCTGCCACCGACGCCGACGCCGGCGCGCAGGCCGGGCTCGACGATGTCCTCGACCTGGTTGAAGTACGCCATCACGCCCAGCTCGGCCTCGATGAAAGCGGACAGCGAGATCGTGCGGCGACCGATGACGGGCATGGCGAGGATGGCCAGGAAGTCGGGGATCGACGCGCGTTCGCCGATCGGCACGTTGGTGAAGCGGGCGCCGCCGCCACCCTCGAGGCCGACGAACAGCGCGTTGCGCTCGTTGAGGCCGTAGCCGACCATCAGGCGGCCGCCGCCGCCCGCGCCGTAGCCGAAGACGCCGTTCTCCGAGCCGACGATGAAGCGGCCGCCCGCCTCGGCGCCGAACAGCCAGCGGTACGCGAGCGCCTGGTTGCCGTCGAAGTTCGCGACCGGCTCAATCCAGAACGGGCACTTGCCCTGGCGCGCGCGCTCGTCGGCCCGCGCCAGCACCATCCGCGTGCGCACGAACAGCAGCAGGTCTTCGATCTTGTCCAGGTCCTTGCCGGCGGCGCGCCACGCCTCGATGGGCGAGCCGCCGCGCCGCGCGACCTCGCCGTCCAGCCACGCCAGGCTCGCGGCGCGATCGGCGTCGCTGACGCGGCACGCGCTCGGCAACAGGTCGGGCAGCGCCGCTTCGACCTCGCTGTCGTCGATCAGCCAGCCGACCTTCTGCCGCACGTCGACGACGCGCGCGGCGTCGCGCACCAGCGCGCGCTGCACCGGTTGCTCGGGCAGCGTCGGCGCGCACGAGCAGATCACGGCCAGCGCGACGATGAACGCGAGACGCACGCGGTGGTTCTACAGCCGACGGCGGGCAAAAGTCCCGCGTGTCGTTGTACGCGCCTACTGAGGTGCGCCGGCGTCGGTGCGCCTGGCGCCCGGCATCGATTCTTGCGCCGCTTGTCCCGCTGCCTTGGCCTGCTCGGCGGCGCTCGCGGCGGCCCGTGCCTGCGCCGCCTCCTCCTCGGCGATCTCCGCCGCCACGTCCCGGCTGTGCGGACGCGTGCGGTGGGTGCGCGACGACGACTCCATGCCGAGCGCTTCCCGGCACGCGGAGGTTGCGTTGAACCCATAGATCGACGAGGTCAGGCCGACCCCGGCCCACAGGATTCCGAACGTAATGGAGGCAGGCCGGGAGAGCGCAGCGTCCCGGTAGTCTTCATTTGAGCTGACCACGGCGACGAGTGCCGAGATCAGTTGCATGGCCGTGAACGCCGCGTCCAGCCCAGGGGCCAGGGTGTTCGTCGTGCAGTTCAGCGGCTGCCCGGCACGGCGGGCCTCCGGCGACAGCGGCTGAACGAAAAGGAACGAGCACCCCGTCGTCAACGAGCCCACGGCGAAGCAAGCGACCAGCACACGCCACCGCAGAGAAGCGGGGAATGTGCCGCGGTTTTGTCGCGTCTTCACGGCGGCGTGCCCGCATCGGCCGGTCCGGCGGCTGCGCTCGCCTTGTGTGCCGCGACGCCGGCCGCCTGTGCTTGCTGGGCGGCCAGGTTGGCCACGGCCGCAGCCCGCTCTTGCACCGCGGCCTCTTCGTCCCGCTGGTCCTGGCGGTTGCGCCTGCGGGTGCCCCGCGTGTCCGGACCGCCGCCGGCCCTGCGGCACTCGTCGGTCGCATTGAAACCGTAGATCGCCGAGCCGATCGCCAGCCCGCCGAACAGGAGGCCGAGAGCGATGTCGGCCTCCTGAGAGCCCCCGCTGCCCTGGTAATCCGCTTCCGAAGCGCCCGCCGCGAGCATGATCCGAACGACCTGCCAGCCCGCGATAAACGTATCCAACCCCGGCGCGATGTTGCTGCTCGTACATTGCTGCGAGGCCTGAAGCGCGTTTTCGTTCGTATTCAGCGGCCGCACGAACACGAACGAGCAGCTCGAGGCAAACGGGGCCAGGACGGCGCAGGCAATGACCGAACGCCAGGACAACTTGAGCGGCATCTGTTCCTGACAAGACAGACGCCCGCGGCGGGGTTTCGTGCGCGACAATCGCTCACCGCGCGTCGTTTGTTGTGCCGCGCGTCAGCGCCGCGGTCACGGGAACGCGAACACGTTGCGCTCCCCGAACTGGGTCACCAGCGACTCGATGTAGCGCTGCAGGACCTGGCGGCGCGACACGACGGCCGCGATCTCGGCGGGGGTCAGGATCTCGTACGGGGTGCCGAGCTCCTCGGCCAGCGCGCTGTTCATGTTGGCGACCGTCACGCGGGCGAGCGCGTCGTACAGCTTGCGCGAAAAGCGCTGGGTCCTGAACAGCACCTCGCGGTTCTTTTCGTAGCCGTCGCCGTCGACGTAGAACGACATGGTGTTGTCCATGAAGAACAGCTGCTTGCCGTCCTCCGACATCTTCATGTTGCCGCCCGAGTAGCGGTCGGGGTTCGAGGTCAGGAAATCGAACGCGATCAGCGTCGACACCTGCGCCGCCATCGACGCGCTCTCCGGCGGGATGTCCTGGCCCTGCGTCAGCCACGCCTGCGTCAGCTTCTTCCCCTCCGGCGTGTCGAAGCCGGAGTTCTTGATCACCGGGATCCAGTACGACGCCGTGCCGATGGTCTTGCCGTTGGGCCCGAACACGGTCTCGGCCTTGATCCGCGGCAGCGCCGCCACGCTCTCCGGGTGCAGGTTGGCGAACAGCTCCTCGCGCGGCACGGCGCGCGGCGCCGCCGGCGGGACCGCGTTGAGCCCCAGCATGCGGTTCAGCCGGTACGCCGCGACGTCCTTGCGCGGGATGCTCTGCAGGTTGGTCTGCGCCGGCTTCCACGCCGCGCGCGATCCGTCGGCGAAGTCGATGCGGAACGACAGCGACGAGCCGCCGTGATTGAGCTTGAAGCGCTTGATCGGCATCGTGCGCACCCGCTCCAGCAGCAGCTCGTCGGACATGCCGAGGAACGTGCCCGCCGATTCCAGCGACACGCGCATCTCGGGCGGGCTGGCCAGCTCGCGCCGCGCGATCGGTGGCGCGTCGCTGGGTCGCGGCGCGGCGTCGCGCGAAGAGATGGCGCCGCGCAGCTGGCGCACGCCCACGAAGCCCACGACCACGGCGCCGCTGGCGAGCGTGCCCAGGACGAGCAGCTCCAGGAAGACGTAGCCGGGGAGGCGCATCGAAGCCGAATCTTATCCTGGGACCCTCAAAGGGTCCCAGGTCCCCGCGATGAGCTCCGGTCGGCGGAGCCGACCTACGCTCGACGCGAAATTATCCCATCGCCGCCGCCGCTTCCTGTTACGTTCGGCGTTTAGAGAATGTCGCCTGTCACAGCCTTCGTCTGCTCCATGTGCCGGAAGCCCATCCAGGTCGGGGGCAAAGCGATCAAGTGTTCGGTCAGCACCTGCAACTCGGGCCGCGTGAAGCTCGTGTTCTGTTCAGCGTCCTGCTGGGACAGTCACCTGCCGGGCGCCCGCCACCGCAGCGCCTACTTCACGGAAGAGGTCGCGCGGAAGCCTGAAGAGTAGCCGCGCGGCCGCGCCTTGCGCGGGAGCGGCTACTCGCGCGGCGCGTCCAGCGCCTCGCGCAGGGCGCGCTCCAGCGTCTCTTTCCTGGTGTAGCCGATGAAGCTGGCGCGGATGCGGCCGTCGCGCCCGACGACGAACAGGTTGGGCAGCGCCTGCAGGCGATAGCGCGCGCCGACCTCACCGCCGTCGATCACGGCCGGATAGCCGCTCGGGTGGGCGGCCATGAACGCCTTGATGTCATCCAGCGTCGCGCCGCCGCCGTCCGAGTTGATGCCGACGAAGCTCACCCCGCGCGGCGCCCAGTTGCGGTGCGCCTCGTCCAGCACCGGGATCATCGCCACGCACGGCGGGCACCACGTCGCCCAGAAATCCAGCACCACGACCTGGCCGCGCAGGCTCGCCATCGTCACCGCGCCCGGCGTGCCGTCGATGCGCGGCAGTGAGAAGTCGGGCGCGATCTGGCCGCTGGTCATGGGGCGCAGATCGCCGATGTGGCGCGCGCTCCACACCGTCTGCACGGCGGCGATCACCAGCGTCAGACCGACGACCGCCGCCGCCACGGCGCGCGCGCCGCTGGCCGCGGCAGCCGGTGGTGGGGCTTGCGCGGGCGCCGCTGCCGTCGTCGTCGCGGTCGCCGGCTCGGGCGCTGGCTGCTGCGGCGCCGCTTCCTGCGCCGTCGCCGCGCTCGCCACCGGCCGCGCGCGCGCGACGCGGACCGCGCGCCACACCAGCACGCCCATCGCGGCGATCGCCAGGCCGTTTGTCGCGGCGCCGTAGAGCTCGTTGGGCCCGGTCAACGCCGTCAGCAGCGCGTTCGAGGCCCAGCGCGATGAAGTGGGGCGGGTAGCAGGCGGCGGCGAGATCCAGATCCCGCGACGCGTCCCGCTGCTTGCGCGCCGCCACGGTGACCGCGACCGCCGCCGGCAGCACGAACCACGCCGCCTGCCGCACCTGATCGGCGAACAGGCCGATCAGGCGCATGAACGCCCCCGACGTGTGCCCGGCGATCGCCAGCACGATCTGGATCAGCTCCGGCAGCCGGAACGCGACGACGCTGGCCGCGACCAGCAGCAGCGCGTCGTGCAGCCCGCCGCCATCGGCATCAGCGCGCGCCAGCGCCGCGTCGGGCGCCACGACGAGCTGGCCGATGCGCGCGGGGAGCCCGAGCAGTGGACGGCGTGTAGCCACGTCCGTCACCGGTTGCGGTCGTAGATGATCGCCAGCCCGCGCAACGTCAACATGTCGTCGCACTCGTCGATGCTGTGCGCTTCGCGCGCGATCAACGGCGCCAGGCCGCCGGTGCCGACCACGCGCGGCGCGAAGTCGACCTCGGCCTTGATGCGCCCGACGATTCGCATCGACCAGCCCCGCGTACCCGAACACCAGCCCGGCCTGCATGCTGGTCACCGTGTTGCGGCCGATCGCCGACGGCGGGCGCGCGATCTCGACCCGCGGCAGCTTCGCGGTCGCGTGGTAGAGCGCGTCCGCGGCGACCGTCAGTCCAGGCGCGATGACGCCGCCCATGTATTCGCCGCGCGCGGTGACGACGTCGAACGTGGTCGCGGTGCCGAAGTCGACGACGATCGCGCCCTGCGGCCAGCGTTCGTGCGCCGCCACGGAGTTGACGATCCGGTCGGCGCCGACCTCGCGCGGGTTTTCACTCAGCACCGGGACGCCGGTCTTGATCCCCGGGCCGACCACCAGCGGCTCCAGCCCCAGGTGGACACGGCACAGGCGCTCGACGGCGGCGACGATCGGCGGCACGACCGACGACACCGCCACCGCCTTGACGGCTGCCAGGTCCAGCCCCGCGCGCCGGAACAGCTCGCTCAGGATGGCGATGTATTCGTCGGCGGTGCGTCCGGTCCGCGTCTCCAGCCGCCAGTCGGCGCGCAGGCTACGGCCCGCGTCGAACAGCCCCAGCGAGATGTTGGTGTTGCCGACGTCGACCGCCAACAGCAAGGCGCCCTCGACCGTCATGGTGGGCGCTTAGGGTAACATGCGGATCGATGTCGGTCCCGCGGCAGCGCCGCCGTTCGCTGGTCACGCTCGGCTTCCTGGCGGCGTTCGCGGTCGCCGCGTTCAGCGCGGTCTGGCTGCTCGATTACTTCGTCATCGGCGCGAACCAGGCCGGCCGCCGTGACGGCCCGTTCGCGCAGCTGTTCGACTTCGACGCCGAGACGATGCAGAACGCGCTCGGCAGCCTGTCGCAGGTGATCGCGGCCGTGCTGGGCATCGCGATCACGGTGGTGTCGATCGTCGTCCAGCTTGCGGCGACGCGCTACACGTCGCGCGTCGCGGACCTGTTCTTCCGCGACCGCATCAACCTGGGCGTCATGGGCTTCTTCGTCGTCGCGTGCGTGGAAGCGCTGTGGGTCAGCTTCACGGTGCGCCGGGACTACGTGCCGCAGGCGACGATCACCGCGACCGTCATCATGGCGTCGGGCAGCTTGCTGGTGCTGGTGCCGTACTTCGCCTACGTGTTCGACTTCCTCGACCCGGAGAAGGTCATCGCGCGCATCGGCCAGCAGACGCTGGAGCGCGCGACGTCGCGCAAGCGCACCCACGTGGATAGCCAGCCCGACGACACGACCATGCGCCAAGATCAGACGGTCAGCGGCCTGGCGCACCTGGCGGACATCGCGGTCAATGCGCTGGGTCAGAAGGACAAGGTGATCGCGACCGACGCGTCGGCGGCGCTGCGCCGCGTGCTGGTCGAGTACCAGGGGCGCAAGGGGACGCTCGACGCCGGGTGGTTCGCGATCGGCGCGCCGCTGCGCACCGATCCGGACTTCGTCGCGCTGGCGGCCGATTCGCTGGACGACCTGGCCAGCCGGCGCACGTGGCTGGAATGGAAGGGGCTGCGCCAGATCCGCGAGGTGTTCGGCGCCGCGCTGACGACGATGCCCGAGATGGCGCACGTCGTCGCCATCGACACGCGCTACGTCGGCGAGGCGGCGCTGGCCGCCAACGACCGCGAGGTGCTGACCCTGACGGTCAAGTTCATGAACACCTACCTGCGCGCTGCCCTCAACGCGCGCGACGTGCGCACCGCGTACAACGTGCTCAATCAATATCGCCAGCTCGCGGAGTCGCTGCTCGCGACGCGCGCCGCGTGGCCGCAGGCGTCGCTGGTCGAGATCGCCGAGCACTTCAAGTACTACGCCCGCCTGGCGCACGGCATCGGCCTGGCGTTCGTGACCGAGACGGCAGCGTACGACCTGTGCGCGCTGTGCGAGATCGCCAGCGCGGTCGGCGCGACCTGCCACGACCGCCTGCTGGCCGTGTTCCTGGAGATCGACAAGGAGCCGGAGACGCAGGCCGAGGAGCGCGCGCTGCGCGGCGTGCGCAAGGCGCAGGCGAAGCTGGCGTCGTATTACCTGCTGCACGACCAGCAGGCGCGCGCCCGCCGCATCTACGACGACATGGCGGCCGAATCTCCCGAGCGGCTGCGTTCAATCCGCGACGAGATGCTGGCCATCACGTCGAAGGACTTCTGGGAGGTCGTCGACCGCGGCACCAACTTCGACTACCTGTCCGACGAACGAAAGGAGAAGCTGCGCCAGTTCTTCTCCGAGTTCCCGTCGCTGGCCGCGCCCGCCGCCGAGTGACGCCCAGGGCTAGAACGGATCGGGCGCCTGGGCGCGCGTCAGCTGCATGATCTCCTCGGGCACGAGAGCGCGCGCGTAGATCGCGACGTCGTCCAGCGCGCCGGTCAGCGCGCGCGTCGGCGACTGCGGCCACCGCCCCATGTACAGCGTCCGCTCGCCGATGCCGATGCTCTTCGGCACGCTGACCTCGTGGCGCGCGGCGCCGTTGACGTAGAGCGTGAGCGTCATCGTCGTCTGGTTCACCACGGCTGCCAGGTGCGTCCACGCATCGGGCACGACGCAGTCGCACCGCACGTGCGCCATGTCCATCGACGTGACCGAGTCGCCGATCCAGTACTCGAAGTGGTAGTTCGCCACCTCACCGCTGCCCGGCGCCGGGAAGTCCACGTTCAGCGAAAACCCGCCCGGCGGGCCCACGCCCCACGGAACCTCGTTGCTCAGGATGGCCGCGATCGGCGGCTGAACGTCGGTCGCCCCGACGCGCACCCAGGCCGACACGGTGTAGTCCCGCGTCGCCTGCGGAAACCCGAACCCGCCGCCGACCGCAACCTGGTCGCCGCCCGCGAACTGCAACGCTCCACCGAACTTCCCCGCGTCGATCCACATCCAGCCGGCACCAAAGATGGTGCCGTTGCGTTCGTTCCCCGACGTGTCGCGCACCTGCGTCAGCGCGCCCTCGTCGAACGTCCAGTGACCGACCAGCCCCGCGGCCAAACTGGTGGGCGACAGGATGGCGATGTCGATCGGGCCCGCGTTGCACCCCGACCCCGCCGCGATGGCGGCGGCGGCGATCATGAACCGCGCGGCACGCATCGCCGTCATATTCCCCCCAGCAGCGTCAGCGCGGCAAGCAGCGTCGGACGGCCGGCGCGCGCGACGTCGGTGTCGAAGAAGCGCACCACGGGATACGGCTCAGCCAGCAGCGCGTGCAGCTCGATGCCCAGCTCCAGCCGCCGCGGGCGCAACGGCACGCGCACGCCGACGCCCACGTCGGCCGCCGCCGCCGCGCGCCAGCCACCGACACCCATGTAGGGCGCCGGGACGTGTCCCTCCGCCACCACCCGCAACATCCCGGCGCCGACGCTGGCCACCGGCTCGATGCGCCGCCCGCGCCGAAAGCGAAACAGCGCCTCGGCCAGCACGACCGTCTGCGACACGTCGACGAACCCGCCGGAGATGTCGACGCGCGACTGTGTCCCGAGGCCCGCGAACGTCACGCGCGCGCACAGCCGCGTCCCCAGCGCGCGCTCGAGGCGCGCGACCGGCAGCAGCTCCGCCAGCACGCCGCCGACACCCGACGCCGCGCCGATGCCGCCGGCGCCCACTTCGAACGCCCACTTCCAGTCGGGCTCCGCCTCGACCAGCGGCTCGGTGGCGAAGCGCTTGATCACCGGCTCGACGGGCAGCACCGGCGCGTCGACCACGTCGGGGCGCGGCCGCGACGTGATCGCCAGCTCGAGGAAGCTCGCGCGCAGCAGCTCCACCGCGCGCACCGACAGGATCTCCGCCATGCGCGTCGCGGCCTTCGCATCGGCGTGAATGCGCCGCACGACGGTCTTGCCGGTCATGCGGTCGACCACCCACAGCTCGGCGGTCGCGGGATCCGCCCCCGCGACCACCGCCACGACGGCGGTCGCGGCCAGCGTCGGCGCCAGCAGCTCCAGCGAGTTACGCGTATCGCCGACCAGCTGGAACTCGACGACCTGCGGGTCGAACCCCTCCAGCATCAGCTCGGCGCCCAACCGGATCAGCGCCTCGATCACCGCCGACGGCGCCGCGGGCGGCCGCAGCAGGATGACCTTGGGGGCGGGAGCTACCTCTGCGCCGGCGCGCCCGGCGTCAACACCGGCCACCGCGAGCGCCATCACGAGGACGATGCCCGCGCGGCCGGACCACGTCACCTTGTCACTGTTCTTGGCCACGCAGCGCGCGCGCGGCACCGGCGTAGCTGCCGCGCGGGAATCGACGAACGTACTGTTCGGCGACGCTGCGCGCGGCGCCCGCGCCGTGCAATTCCTCGACGGCGATCATCTTGCGCCCCAGCGCCTCGGCGGCGTACGTCCCCTTGGGCGCTTCGTCCAGATAACGTTCGTACCAGGCCAGCGCCGGCGCGGGGCCACGGCCGGCCTTCTCGTCCAGACGTCCGAGCTGGAACGCGGCGTCGGCGGCGCGCGGTGAGGCAGGGAAGCGCCGCCGTTGCGCCAGCAGCGCCCGGCGCGCGACGTCGTCGTGGCGGCGGTAGCGGGCAGCGTCCGACAGCGCCGCGAGATCTTCCGTGCTGCGGGTGGCCAGCGTGTGGCCGATGTCGCGCTCCGCCTCTTCCAGGATCGAATCGAAGTCGCCGGCCGACAGCGCCGCCGCCCAGCTGCGCGCCTGGCGTACGGGTCGCGATGGCCGCGCCACCGCGACGGCGCGCGTGCGCACCGGCGGCGGGGCCAGCGCCGGGGCCTCCGTTTCGTTCTCCTGATCGTCGGTGTCGCGCAGCACGACCTCCGACCGGCGCAGCTTGACGACCAGGCTCTGGCCGGCGCGCATCGCGATCGGTCCGTTGGTCACCGGGCCGGTCACCGAAATGGCGCCGCGTTCCAGGTTCACCTCGAGCCGCTCGGTCTTCGCGTCCCACTCGGCAGAAAACACGGTGCCGTGGACGTTGATCACGAACGGCCCGGCGTCGATCTGCCAGCGCGCCTGCGGCTTGGGAACGACGTCGACGCGTGCGCGGCCATGGTGGATGGCGACGTGCGCGCCGCGGGCGTCGACGGTGGCCACGCGCCCGGTCGTCCCCGGATCGAGGCTGATGACGGTCCCGTCGCCGAAGTGCAGCGCGGGCGGCTCGGTCTCCGCGCGGGAGCGGATCACGCCGCTCGCGTCCACGGCGCCGCCCTCGACGGTCAGCGCCAGCGGGGGAGGAGCAGGGTCCTGGTTGAGCCGGTTGAGCACGCGCGGCCCGAAGGCGATCGCCATGCCGGCCGCCGCCGCGACCGTCACGAAGGCGATGCGGCGCCGGATCGACTGCCGCCGCACCACCAGCCGGTGAAGCGCATCGATGCCACGCGCGCGCAGCTTCGGCGACATCTGCCCGAGCGTCTTGCGCGCGATCTGCGCCATCTCGACGGCGCGCGGATCGAGGTTGCCGTTGCTGTCCTTGTCTTCGCTGCCGGGCAGGATGCGCACCGGACCGTCGTCACCCCGGGTCGGGGGGCGGCTCACGGCTGCCTCCGGGGCGCCGGCGCCTCGGGTCGTGGCCGGCGCTTGATCTGTCCCTCTTCGCTGTCCACCAGCTGCGAAACCCGCGTCGAAGCGCGCCGCAGGACACGTTTGACCGTGGCCAGCGAGAGCTCCATCGCCTCTGCGATCTCCTCCAACGTCATCCCCTCCACGTGTCGCAGCACCAGCACCAGACGTTCGCGCGTGTTCAGGCGGTCGAGCAGAGAATAGAGCCGCCGGAGCGCGTAGCGGCTCTCGGCGTTGATGACCATGATCTGCTCGTCGGGGACCTCGCCGGTCTCCGACAGGGTCAGCCAGCGCCGCGCGCGCCGCCGCCGCAGCTCCCACTTCACGATGCGGACGGCGAACGAGATGACGAAGCTGCGCAGGGCCTCCGGTTTCCGGAGGGTGCCGATGCGCGAAAACAGCCGGTAGAAGATCTCCTGGGTGACGTCTTCGACCTCGGCGTCGGGGCCCAGCGCCCGGCTGACAATCCCGTGCACCAGCGGGGCGTAGCGGTCCCAGGCCATCTCAGCCGCGTGCGCCTGGCCGGCGAGGAGCGCGTGCGCGAGCTCGAGGTCGCGGGCGGCCTCGGCCTCCTCCATGGTCGCCGTCACGACGTGCATACGGAGGTGGCGGAGATCGGCCGGCATCTCGGGAAGTATCCTACTCCTTTACAGGCGATCCGGGGAACGGATACGCTGCATTACATGGGGGACCCGAACGAGGTGTGGGAGACGATCTTCTCTGCGCTCGCGAACTTACGGGAGCGCTGGCCCGCCACCGACTGGTCTTATGACCGCCGACTCAAGTGCGTCGCGTCATCGATCCCGCTGGCGCGTGAAATTGACGCGCGCGCTGCGATGGCAGACGCGCTGCCGGCGTCGTTCACCGCCGAGACCGTCGCGACCGCGTCGGCTGGCGTGCGGGGGCTGATCGAAAAGTGCGGCGGGCTGCGCGCGTCGCAGCTGCTGTTCTGGGGCGGCAGCGTGCAGGATGACGCGCCCGGCGCTTTCGGCCTGTGGTGGCCGTGGGGGGACGGGACCACCGTCTCGCTGCGCATCGGTCTGCACGATGTCGACATCCCGAAAGAGCGCTATCCTCGCTTGCGGGACGTCTTCGGGATTCCGCAGTTGTCTGGAGGTTCATGATGCGATTTGCCCCCTTCCTGCTCGCATTCGCCGTTTTGCTCGCTCCCCTCGCGGGCCGTGCAGAGGCCGACGCCCGCCCCGCCAAGGCGAAGGCAGCCAAGGCCAAGGTCAGTAAGAAGGTCAGCAAGAAGAAGCAGACCGACGAGACGTCGACGCAGTCCACGCGCCCGACCAAGGCCGCGCGCACGCTGCGGCCGAACCCGCTGCACGTCAACGTGCGACAGGGCCGCGAGATCAACGAAGACGTCCACGTTGTGGCGTTCCCCAGCCAGGCCACGCACGTCAAGAAGGCGTTCGCGCTGACCCGTCGCGATTCGCTCGACGACGCCGAGCGCGCGGCGCGCGCCGATCAGCAGCCGGATCGCTGGTGGACGGTGCTGTTCCACCTGCGTTCGCTGGATTCGCGCAACGATCCCGAAGCCTGCTTCTGGCGCGTCGTCGCGTACTACCGGCTGGGCGAGCTGGCGCGCGCGCGTACGCTGCGCGGCAACTGCGAGATACCGAACACCGCCGGGCCGCTGCTGGACAGCGAGGACGCGATGTCATCGAGCCTGCAGCCGACGGCGGCGCTGCCCGAGATGGTCGCGGCCGGCGAGAAGGCACCGGATCCGATCGTGAATCCGGAACGCTACGCGGGCCAGTCGCCCCCGAAGTAGGTGCTCGCGGGCCGGGCGCCAGGCGCCCGGCCGCTGCGTGCTACGTCGCCAGCTGCGGCGACGTCGACAGGTTGGCTTCGACGAAGCCCTTGATCGTATCGAAGAACTTCTGCAGCGGGATCGGCTTGCGCAGGAACGCGGCCGCGCCGGCGGGACGCTCGCGCGCGACTGCGCTCAGCACGACGACCGGGATGGGCGCCAGCAGGGGATCGTTCTTCATCGTCTCCAGGACTTTGTTGCCGTCGACGAGCGGCATCATGAGGTCGAGCACGACGAGATCAGGAAGCCTGTCCTTGTCGCCGCGGGCGGCCTGCAGGAACTCGAGTGCTTGGCGGCCGTGACTCGCCGGAATGACGTCGTAGCCTTCCGCCTCGAGCAGGTCCTGGAGAATGTCCCGGATTTCCAGGTCGTCCTCGGCCAGCAATACCGTCTTTTGCGCCATTCTCTCCCCCTCCTCGTGCCGTTGCGTGTTGCCTGTGATTCCCGATCGCCCAATTCGTACCGTGGCAGAGTTGAGCACGACTGATCAAGACAGTTGTTGGCCTGTATCGAACGTTACAGGCTGTTGCGCAACACGTGTTCGGGCGTATCCCTTGCGCCTTGTTCGCGTATGATCCGTTCGTTTAGGAGGATCTTGCATGCGTAGAGCCCTTCTGGCCGTTTCGTTGTTTGCGCTGACGATTGCGAGTACGACACCGGCGGTGGCCACGCACGTTGTGCGATATGTATCGAAGCATCCCCTACCGAAGAAGGTCGGGCGCGGCTTCTGTTACCTGACCGTCCCGCACGTTCACGACTACGAGCCCTCGGATCCGCGGCTTTACCGGCAGACGGACGGCCAGTACTACTTCGTCGGCGATCCGGCCCCGTTCGACTACGAGGGCCCGAGGTATTCGTTCTACGGCGCCCACCCGGTCGCCGACGTGGACGTGCACTTCGGAACGCCGACCTACTGCTATCTGCGCGGGCCGCACTACCACTGGTACTCGCCCCCGCCGCAGGCGCAATTCGAGCTCCGCGGCGGCGCCTACTGGTACGTGGGGACGTACGATCCGGTCTATTACAGCGAGCGGCCACGGTTTGTGGTGATCAACGATGTTTACGCGCCCGTTGTTTACACGAGACCGGTCGTTGACATTCGCGTGGCGCCGCCGGCGTTTCACGGCGAGATCGTCGCCGGCGGTCCCGGGTGGCGCGCGGGGGCCGTCGTTGGCGCCCCGGTCGTGCAGGCGGGGATTCACGTCGCGGTTCCGCCGCCACCGGTCGTCCAGGTCGGCGTCGGCGTGAACCTGGGTGGGCCGTCCGGGAGTCGTCCACCACACGACAACGGCAACCACCGCGGCTGGAACAAGCATGGCAAGGGCGGCTGGCGCGGCCCCCCGCCGTCCGGCGGCTGGCGTGGCCCGCCCCCCGTCCCAGGGCACCGCGCGGGCCCGCCGCCGGCGCGCGTGGCGGTGGTGGCTGGCGTGGCGGTCCACCGGCGCCGACGGCGGCGTCGCCCGGCGGCGGTGGCTGGCGCGGAGGCGCGGCGCCGGCCCCGGCGCCCGGCGGTGGCGGCTGGCGCGGGGGAGCCGCTCCGCAGCAGAAGAAGTCTGACGGCGGCGGCTGGAGGCGCTAGTCGTGGCCATGTCTCGCGCGGCGATGTTCGTCCTGGTGGGCGGTTGCGTGGTGCTGTCCGGGGCCCCGTCGGGCTGCAAGAAGCAGGCGGCCGACGGCGGCGGCGCCAACCCGAGCGCCGCGGCGCCGGGCGCGACGCCGCCCGCCGCCCAGCACGTGGACGGCACGCCCCACACCGATGCGGCGGTCAAGGCATGGCAGGGCGCCGGCCTGACGCCCGAGGGGTTCGCCCCCGTGACGCCGGTGCCGTTCGGCGCCGCGTATTGCGAGCAGGGGCGCGTGCAGGCGATCGACACGGTGGTGTGCGAATACCGCGATCAGGAGGCGCTGGGCCGCGGCAAGACGGAGATGCTGGAGAAGTGGGGGCGCGAAGGCGCCAACACCGCGGTCGCGTTCCAGACCAAGCTGACCTTGCTGGGGGTTCTGGACCGCGGGCGCAAGGATCCGAACGGCAAGGTCATCAGCCAGCTGGTCGACACGTTCCGCAAGCTCTAATCAATTGGGAGGGGGAAGGGTGGGGGCCCCAACCGTCCCTCCCAAACCCTCCCGCGATGGGCTCCGACGGGCAAGCCCGTCTACGCCCGACGCGATCCAGCGTTAAGCTCCAGGGCGCGTGCCCACGCGCGACGACGACGATAGCGCCTTCAAGGAGGCCATGCGCGGCGCGCGGCCGCTGCCGGCCGGGCACGGGCGCGTGCCGGCATCGGGGCGGGCGCCCGCTCCTGCGCGCGGCGCCGCCAAGCCTGCGCCGCACGACGTTCATCGTCGAACGCGCCGGCGATTCGATCGTCGGGCGCGCGCCCGACGTCGCGGCCAAGGAGACGCGGTCGCTGCGCGCCGGCGAACGCGAGGTCGAAGGCCGCATCGATCTGCATCACCGGGATCGCGCGTCCGCTCTGCGCGATCTGGAAACATTCCTCGCCGGGGGGCGGGCGCGTGGCGCGCGCGTCGTGCTCATCATCCACGGCCGCGGCCACGGATCCGATCCGGGAGGGCCCGTATTGCGGCCGGCGGTGTGGGATTGGCTGGGCGGCGCGCGCGCGGAACGCTGCGGCGTGATGGCGTTCGTCTCGGCGCCGCCGCGTCACGGCGGCGCCGGCGCGACGCTGGTATTGCTGCGCCGCCGCTAGGTGCGCGCGCCCATTGCTTGGCCCCGTCGTGCGGGTCATATAGAGTGCGACCACACCACACATCAGGAATCATCAAAAGTACGGGAGAATGAAATGAGCACTCGCATCGCGATCAACGGGTTCGGCCGCATCGGGCGGCTGGTGTTCCGCGCCCTGCACGAGCAGGGCCTGTTCGGCAAGGAGATCGAGGTCGTCGCCGTCGGCGACATCGTCCCGGCCGACAACCTGGCCTACCTGCTGAAGTACGACTCGATCCAGGGCAAGTTCGACGGGCAACGTCAGCTCGAAGAAGTCGGCGCCCGACAAGGCCGACGACGACGTGCTGGTCGTCAACGGCAAGGAGATCGCGGTCGTCAGCGCCAAGACGCCCGGCCGAGCTGCCGTGGAAGGAGCTCGGCGTCGAATCGTGATCGAGTCGACGGGCCTGTTCACCGAGGCCGAGAAGGCCAAGGGCCACCTCGCCGCCGGCGCGAAGAAGGTGATCATCTCCGCGCCCGGCCAAGGGCGAGGACATCACCGTCGTGCATGGGCGTCAACCACGAGAAGTACGACCCCGCGAAGCACAACATCGTCTCCAACGCGAGCTGCACGACCAACTGCCTGGCGCCGGTCGTGCACGTGCTGCTGAAGGAAGGCTTCGGCATCGACCGAAGGCCTGATGACGACGGTCCACACCTACACGGCGACGCAGAAGACGGTCGACGGCCCGTCGCAAGAAGGACTGGAAGGGCGGCCGCAGCGCCGCGCATCAACATCATCCCGTCGACCACCGGCGCCGCGAAGGCCGTGGCGCTGGTGCTGCCCGGAGGTGAAGGGCAAGCTGACCGGCATGGCGTTCCGCGTGCCGACGCCGACGGTCTCGGTCGTCGACCTGACGTTCAAGACCGCCAAGGCGACCTCGCATCAAGGAGATCAACGCGGCGATGAAGACGGCCAGCGAGACGCTACCTGAAGGGCATCCTCGGCTACACCGAGGACGAGGTCGTCTCGAGCGACTTCATCCACGACGAGCGTTCGAGCATCTTCGACGCCGGCAGCTCGGCATCGAGCTCAACAGCGAACTTCTTCAAGCTGGTCAGCTGGTACGACAACGAGTGGGGCTACAGCAACCGCTGCGTCGACCTGCTGACCTACATGCTGAAGAAAGCTTAAGAAACCGTAATCTTCGCTCGGCCCGGCGTCTGGTAGACCTGGTTCCTCACCAGGAGGAACACCGCCATGGTCAGAGCTTCGACGACGTTTCTGGGCTGCGTGTTGGCCGTCGCGGGTTGCGCGACGGCCGACATTCCGCAGGCGCACCGCGGACAGATATTCGAGCGCACCGGCCTGTTCGCGTTCTATTCGGGCGGCAAGGGATTCACGGGCGAGGTGTTGAGTCCCGGCACGTACCGGACCGGCCTCTACAAAGACATCATGCTCATCGACTGCTCGATGGTCGCTGAGAACGAGCCGCTCAACGCCGCGACGAAAGACGGTGTGCAGTTCGGGCTGGAGATCAACGTGCGGTTCTCGGCGGATTGTTCGCCGGAGACCGTCAAGCACATGTTGACGACGCTGATCCCCGATCGCGATCAGACGATCACGGGCAAGAAGCTCTACGAGATCTACGTGCGCCCGACGATCAGCGAGGCGGTGCTGCAGGTCGTGTCGCCGTACAAGCAGACGGAGCTGAACGACAAGCGGCAGGAGATCCTGACGGCGATCCGCAAGCGCTTCCTCGAGCTGATCGAGGCCAAGCAGATGATCCGGGTGTACGAGCTGAACCTGTCGAAGCCGCAGTTCCCGCCGGCGATCGACGCCGCCAACGTCGAGCGCGCCGTGCAGGCGATCATGCGCGACAAGGCGATCGCCGAGCGCGAGCGCGTCAAGGCGGAGATCGAGACCAGCCGGATGCGTCGCGAGCTGGCGGAGAACGAGGGCGCCGAGGCGGCCGCGAGGATCGACAAGGTCGGCGCGGCGCTGAGGCGCAATCCGCACTACCTGCAATACGATCTGCAGGACAAGCTGCCGGAGATCTACCGGGGGGCCGGCGCGGCGGGCAACATGATCATCACGGCGCCCAACCCGACGATCATGATGCCGCCCAAGTTGCCGGTGCCGCCGCAGTCGCCGCCGCGCAACCAGTAGTCCAGCCGGCACGAAGCGATTCAGTCCGGGCTCTCGGGATCAAACGGGAGCTGGCGGGGATCGAGCAACGCCATCGCTGTCGACTGGCCAGGGGTCGGCGGCGGCAACGTCCGAAGGCGGCTGCGGCCCGACTGCACCAATCCGTCGAGGAAGCCGACCAGACCCTTCGCTATCGCCAGACGGCGGGCGAGCTTCGTCCCCGCGTCGCCGATGTGCTCCGCGAGCAGGCTGATCCGCGCGCGCCGAATCGCGGCTTCGACGCCGCGGTCGCGGCCCGCCGCCGTCTCCCAGGAGACGTTGATCTCGCTGTCGACGCCCAGGCTGCGATTGGTGAAGTTCGCCGACCCGACGGTCAGGAAGCGATCGTCCACGATCATCAGCTTGGAATGGATGTACGTCGACTTGCGGGCACGTCCGTCGGCGAGGGAAAAGTAGGCGTTGAACGCATGGCCAGTCTCGGCAGCCGTGCGGCGCAAGTCGGCGATGATCTGCACCTGTCGAAGTCCGACCGCGATCTCCTCCTTCACCGCTTCCGCGCGCTCGTTGACCAGCAGCACGATGTCCAGCTTCGGCCGCCGTGCCTGGCGCATGCGACGAACCAGGGCCTCGCACAGCAGCCGGCTACTGAAGTATTGCGTCTCGACGTAGATCAGACGCTGAGCGGCCTCGAACGCCCTGATCAGCAGCGTCCGGATCTCGTGCTTCGACCGGCCACCTTTGTCGCGGGCGTCGGTGCGGCTCAGCGCCACCGGGCCGGGCGGGAACGGCAGCGCGCCACGCGGGGCCTGGTTGCGGCCGCCGCGGACGACGTCAGTCGACGACGATCGATGCGGCAACTCGATGGGATCTCCGCCGGCGCGACGCCAGCGATCGCAAAACACGTCCTCCAGCGCCGCCGCCGTCGCGGCGCCGCGAAAGTACGCCTGGACGTCGTGATACGGCTTCTGCGGCTTGCCACGGGTCAGCCGCAGGCGGTTCGCCACCCGGTGGCGCCGATCGTCCCACCTGGCCTCGCAGAGGTCGATGCCACCCAGAAACGAAACGGCGCCGTCGATGACGACGAACTTCTGATGATGGCAGCCGCCCGAGACGTGAGACGCGTCGAACCGGAAGCGCAGGCGCTCGTTGGTGGCCCAATGAAAGTAGAGCCTCTGCATCCACTCCCGCTCGAGGGCGAGGACGAGGTGAAAGTCCCACGCCAGGATATAGACCCGCAACCCGGGCCGGCGCTTGCAAAGCTCGTCGAGGAACGCGAGGAAGCGGACCTCGCCGCCCATCGGCTTGGCGAGGGCAACGTCCGGCCCACGCAGCAGCTTGACGCCGCGATCGAACTGCCACCCCGTGACGAGGATGGTGTGACGTGCGGCGAGAGCCGCGCGATAGAACGCGACGTAGTAATCGCGCGCGTCGACGAGCAATCCACACGCCGCCGCTCGCGGCGTCGCGAAGGACGACTTGCCGGGAACGAGAATCCGACGCGCCGAAGCCTGGTCTGGCATCGAAGCCGACAATACGACGATCCGACGACCGCCGACGGCCGCGATCGATGATCGAGGCCGTCGGATCGGAAGCAAGGACTACTTGGTTTCGGGCTTCTTCTCGGTCTTCGTCTCGGACTTCGTCTCTTCCGAGCCGTCGGTCTTCTTCTTCTTGGTCTTCTTGCTCGTCGTCTTTTCCTCGGTGGGGGCCTCATCACCGGCCGACGCGACCGTCCAGGCCGAGGGGAGGAGAACGGCAAGACCCAAGCAGACAATTCGGATCAGCTTCATCGATGGCTCCTGGTTTGGGTTGGGACGCCCAAGAGCGTAGTGACGATCGGGGGTAACACCAGGGGGCCGCGCCCCTAGGCCAGCGCGCGGTCCTTGGTCTCGACGACGATCGGCAGCAGCAGCACGCCGACGAGCGGCACCAGGCCGACCCAGAACAGCAGGTCCATGGCGGTGGTCAGCGCGACGGCGCCGCGCGACGCGACGATGCCGACCAGGAACGGCCCGCCGGCGGCGATGAAGCGGCCGACGTTGTAGCAGAAGCCGGCGCCGGTGCCGCGCAGGCGGGTCGGGAACAGCTCGGGCAGGTAATAGGTGAAGCTGCCGAACACGCCGAACACCGTCAGGCCGATGAAGCCGTACATGTACAGGCGCGCCTGCGGCGGCAGATCGAGGCCGAAGGTGGCCAGCACGGCGACGGCCGACGACGCGTAGAAAATTCCGTACATCTTGCGGCGCCCCATCACCTTGGCGGCGGGGATGCTCAGCAGCGTGCCGATCAGGCCGCCGATGTTGAACATGTAGGTCGCGATCTTCTTCCACTCGACGCTCAGCGCCCGGGTCGCCGCGCGATCGAGCCCGAGCAGCTTGGCCTCGGTGTTCGCGAGCCCGACCGACACGGTCTGGATGAACGCGTTGACGGTCCACCACGTGATGAGCGCGATGACCGCCATCGCGAAGCCGCTGCGAGTCGCGCGGCGGTGTTCCGGCGAGAACAGCTCGCGCAGGCGCGGGTGCGCGCTGGCCTTCGCGACGGCCTGCCAGCGCTCGGGCTCTTTGATGAACATGCGGACGATGAACGCCACCCCCGCCGGGATCAGCCCGCACAGGAACACGAAGCGCCACGACGTCTCGGGCGACGACTTGAACAGGTTGCCCGCGATCCATCCGTCGACGAACGTGGCGAGAAACAGCCCCATCGGCGCCGACGTGTAGAGCAGCGCGCCCGCCTCGACGCGCCGGCGCTCGGGGACGACCTCGGCGACCATCGCCGCGCCGGCCGCCCACTCGCCGCCGATGCCCAGGCTGGCGACGACGCGGAACGCGATCAGCATCCAGATGTTGGTGGCGCCGGCGCAGGCCGCGGTGCCCAGCGCGTACAGCAACATCGTCAGCATCAGCGTGCGCGTGCGGCCGATGCGATCGGCGACGTGGCCGAAGATGATGCCGCCGGCGCCCCAGCCGATGAGCAGGATCGACGTCAGGATCCCGGTCCACTTGAACGTGGCGGCGCCGGCTTCGGGCGAGCCGATGCGCAGGCCCAGCAGCGTCGGCACGGCGTTGGGCGCGACGAAGTTGAACAGCAGGCCGTCGAAGACGTCGAAGCCCCAGCCCAGCCACGCCGCGAACAGCACCGTCCACTGGTACCGGTTCATGTCCAGCACCGTGCGGCCGGCGGGCGCGGGGGCGGTTGCTCGTCATCGCTATTGCTCGATGTCCGCGGTCGGGAAGGCCGCCTCGGCGGCGTTGCAGAAGTTCATCTTCCTGACCATGGGCGGCGGGTTGGCGCGCTCGCGCGCCGCGCCTGCGCGCTGGTTGGCCAGCGCCCGCTGCGCGCGATCGCCCGCCCGCTGCAGCCCGGCCAGCGCCTTCTTCCACGCGTCCAGCGCCGCGGCTTCGGTCGCCGCCGGCTCGGGGACCAGGGCGATCAGGTCGACGAGATCTTCGATCAGCTGCGCGTCGGGCTTGCCGGCGGCCAGCGCCTCGGTCAGCGCGGGAACCAGCACCTTGTCGCGGAAGCTGGCGCGGTCGTCGACGTCGATCTGGCACCACAGCAGGCGCGCGTGCAGGTGGCCGAACGTCGGCGCCGCCTCCGCGTGCGGCTGCTTCAGCAGCCGGCGCAGCGGCTCGTCGTAGTCGCCTTCGGCCTCGCCGTACGACGACAACATCACGTCGACCAGCTTGCCGCGGCAGTCGGCGTCGCACGTCCGCCCGAGCAGGTAGCCGACCAGCCACTTGCGGCGTTCGGCGTGGAAGCGGTCCAGCTCGGCCTTTTCGCTGGCGCTGACCAGCTCGCCGGTGCGCGCCGTCGCCAGCACCAGCGCCCCCACGAGCCGCGCGCCAGTCGAGAATGCCTTCGAAGCGCTGGATGTCGTGCCACTGGCGGCGCTCGTACACGTCCTGCAGGTACGGCTCGAACAGCCACGCCATCTTGCCCGGCGACGACTGCACGCTCGCGTTCGTCCTTGAGCACCGACAACGGTCCCTGCGCGGGCGCCTGGCCGGTTGCGGCCTGCGCCTGCAGCTCGTTCTGGAGCACCAGCGCGATCGCGTCCGAACGGTCGGAAAGCGCGTCGTCCTTGCAGATCGCTGCCGCCTTCTCGACGCCGAAACGCTGGATGCACGTCATCTTGAACGCCTGCGCGAGCTGGTCGTAGTTCTTCTGCGCCGTCGCCTCCAGCACGGCGCGCATGTACGACGGGTTGTCCTTGCCCAGCTCCAGCGCGTACGAGACCGCCAGCTCGGGATCGAGGATCGCGCCGCGCGTCAGCGACAGCAACACGCCGAAGCGCTGGTCGGCGGTCTGCGGCCCCTGCGTCGACAGCACGGTCAGGTTCTTGGCCAGGATCTCGGCGCGCGCGATGCGCCAGTCGTTGTCGGCCTTGGTGCGCGCGATCGCCTGCTCGGAGCGCGCCGCCTCGGCCGCGGTCAGCGACTGCCGGTATTGCCAGATCGACGTCGCCGCCAGGCCCGCGACACCGATGACGAACGTCGACAGGAAGCTCGAATAGGTCTGGATGAACCTCCCCAGCCTGCGAGTGGTCTGGCTTGTCCGACCCCGCGCCGCTGTTGTCGTTCTTCGCGCTCACGGGCGCGAATATATTATCGATTCGCGTCTTGGGGGCGGGGTAGGTTGGGGCCGTGATGCACTGGCTCGAGCAGCCGGCGGTGAAGTGGGCCGTCCCGATCCCGATGCTGCTGCTGATGGCGCCGGTCGTGTGGTGGTTCTTCCGCTCGACGTGGCGCGAGCTGGACGCCCAGGCGCTGGCCGCTGCGCCGCGAGCTGGCCGAGCGCGGCGAGATCGACTACCGGCCGATGGTCGCGCTGACGCTGGCCGCGATGGTGCTGACGTTCCACGAGTATTACGGCCGCCCCGATTTCTACAATCGTGTCATCCACGACGTGCTGGATCGCTGGCAGAAAGCGCACCCGGGCAGCGTCATCGACATGAAGCGCTACGACGAGCTCTACCGGCGGCTGTGGTGGGGGCTGACGCGCATCGTCGGCTACCTGCTGCCGCTGCGGTGTGGCCGCTGTTCTTCCGTCGCGACAAGGTGCTGGACTTCGGGCTGCGCGGCCGCGGCTTCCGCGCGCACGCGTGGATCTACGCGCTGTGTGTCGTGGTGATGGTGCCGCTGCTGATTCTCGTCAGCCGCCAGAAGGACTTCGCCGACTACTACCCGATGTACAAGGACGCGGGGCGGTCGTGGCTCGACTTCGTCGTGTGGGAGGTGGTCTACCTGGGGCAGTTCTTCGGCCTGGAGGTCTTCTTCCGCGGCTTCTGGCTGCGCGCGATGCGCAGCTTCGGCTCGGGCGCCATCTGGTCGATGGTCGTGCCGTACTGCATGATCCACTTCGGCAAGCCGTACCTGGAGTCGTCGGCCGCGATCATCGCCGGCGTCGTGCTGGGGTCGCTGGCGATGCGGACGCACAGCATCTACGCGGGGTTCCTGGTCCACGCGACGGTGGCGGTGCTGAATGACGTGCTCTCCCTTTACCGGCGTGGGTCGCTACCGGTATCCTTGACGCCCTTGAGCTCGACGCATTTCACGTTTTCCCACTGGCCCACTGTGATTTGGGGCGCGTGGGGCCTGGCGCTCGCCGTGTTGGCGGTCAAAGCCTGGCGCTCCTGGCCGCAGCTGTCGGCCGCGCTCCGAGCCCGTCGTAAGTAACCCATCATCTTAGGAGTCCGCCCCATGTCGACCGCGCGCCGTCCGAAGTCCTGGCTTTTGTGTGCCCTGGTTCTGACCGCCGCCTCCGCGGGCTGCGCGAAGGGGATGGAGATGATGACGGGCGCCGCCGGCAGCGGAGGCGGCGGGCCAGCGGGAACGACGGGGACCGCGGGCAGCGGCGGCGCTCCGGACATGTGGGCGCGGTTCGCCGCCAAGGCGCTGCACGTTCAGGGGAACAAGATCGTCGACACGACGGGCGCGACGTTCCGCATGCTGGGCGTCAACCGCGCGGGCAGCGAATACATGTGCTCGCCGCCGACGACGGGCTCGTACGTGTTCGACGGCTCCACCGGGCCGAGCACGATCAACGGGATGAAGGACTGGCACATCAACACCGTGCGCCTGCCGATGAACGAGAGCTGCTGGCTGGGGATCAACGGGGCGCTGGTGACCGCACAGCACTATCGCGACGAGATCATCGACTACGTGTTCCGGCTGCACCTCGCCGGCATCTACGTCGTGCTCGACCTGCACTGGTCGGCGCCGGGCACCACCGTGATCACGGGCGGAGCGAACGGCAACCAGCTGGTGACGATGGCGTTCGCCGATCACGCGCTCGACTTCTGGACGTCGGTGGCGACCACGTTCAAGGACGACCCGATGATGATCTTCGACCTGTTCAACGAGCCGATCCTGGTCGCCAACGACCGCTTCGGAAACGGTCCCGTGTCGAACCCGTGGGGATGCTGGCGCAACGGCTGCCAGGTCGCGAAGGGAGCGGTCGCCGGCATGCAGCAGATGCTGGACCGTGTCCGCGCGACGGGCGCGCAGCAGCTCGTCGTCGCGGGCGGCGTCGACTGGGCGCACCAGCTCGACGGCTGGCTCGCGAACAAGCCGACCGATTCGACCGGGAACCTGCTCGCCGGCTTCCACGTCTATCAGCAGGGCCTGTCGGACTGCTACACCCAGGACTGCTGGGAGCGCGAGGTGACGCCGGTCGCGGCGCAGGTGCCGGTGCTGGTTGGCGAGATGGGCGAGCAGGACTGCGCGCACGGCTACATCGACCAGTTCATGGCGTGGGCCGACGGCAAGGGCCTGTCGTACCTCGGCTGGGCGTGGAACCCGCAGAACTGCAACAACTTCCCGGCGCTGGTCACCGACTTCAACGGCACGCCGACCAACTTCGGCATCGGCCTGCGCGACCACCTGATCCAGATCAACCCGTAGCACACGTCGAGACGAGGCCCGCGCCTTGCGGCCGGCCTCGTCTCGGGTTTTGCAGGTGATGCGAAGCGAGTTACTTCGCGACCGGCGCGTCCGCCTTCATCTCGGTCTTGCCCTCGGTCTTCTCGGCCTTGGGGGCCTTCTCCTTCTTGCGCCTTCTTGTCTTTCTTGGCGGGGGCCGCCTCGGCCGGCTTCTCCTCGGTCTTGGCGGCGTCGCCCGCGACGGCCGCGACGACCGGCGTCTTGGCGGCGTGTTTGACGTTGCCCGCGAAGGCAGAGCCGGCCGTGAACGCGATCAGCGAGAGCCCGAACATTGCGTTGCGAATCATGGTGATCCTCCGTGTTTGGTCGATGGGTGGTTTGTGCGACGGGACGAGTGATGGAGATTGCACCGATGATGCCAGCGCGCCCGGCCGCGGAAGCCCGCGCGCCGCGCCGGCATGTGACGCAGCTCAGAATGGGGGTGGGGCGGTTTCGCTGTGGCGGCCGTGCACGATTGACGCTGCCTAGCCGAACCAGTAGGCCAGCTTGACCATCAGCACGTTGTCGGCGGCGCGTCCCTGCAGGATCGGCCGTAGCTGGAAGCTGGCGCCGTCCGGGCCCGGGATCAGCGCCGGATCCTGTGCGCGCGTGTAGACGACGAACAGCGTCGAGCCGAGCCGGTACTCCCAGCGCATGACCAGGTTGATGTTCAGCGTCGCGCGTTCGCTGTCGGCGGCGGCTCGGCGCGGTCGGTGCGCCCAGGTCGGCGATGCGCACGCGCGCGCCGACGTCCGTGGTGTACGTGTAGAACGGACCGTAACGTACGCGCGCCATGAACAGCTGCATGTACAGCTGCAGCGACAGCGTCGGCGTGAACGTGTACGCGGCGCGCAGCGTCGCGCCCACGCTGGCGGCGGTCTGCGTGCCGAACTGATATGTCGTGATGGTTGGCGACAGCGGGCTCTTGGCGACGTAGCGCGGCTGGCCCGATTCGTAGCCGGCGGTCGGATAGAGGTCGAGCTCCAGCCGAGGCAGCGCGCGCACCGTCAGGCGGCCGCTGACCTGCAGGTAGACGCCGCCGCCGCGCCGCAGGTCGGCGTTCCACGTCAGCCCGCCCGTGACGCGGCGCCGCGGATCGGAGCCGAAGTCGCCGATCAGGCCGGCGTGGGCGGGGCGCTGGAGCGCGGTGCCGTCGCCCGTCTCGCGGTCGTCGTAGTACGGGCCGCGCGCGTGCACGTCCAGGTAGAACCACCAGAAGCTGGGGATGCTCCACGACGTCGCGAGCTTGATCTCGTTCCACAGGTTCAGGCCGTCCAGCGTCTGGCGCAGGTTCAGCTTCAACGTCGTGTTGGTCTCGATGGTGCGCCACCACGGCTGCAGCGTCCGGTAGGTCACCGCCAGATAACCCTGGTAGTCGTTCTTGCGTTCCAGGTAGCCGACGTCGTTGAACTCCAGCGTTCGTCCCGACAGGTACTGCCAGAAGCTCCACAGCCAGTTCGTGCCGCCTTCCTTGCCGACGGAGCAACGCCCCGCCGCCCGCGACGTGGCCGGGACGGATCGGGATGCCGTCGGGCTGCGGCCGCTCGGGACCGCCCGACAGCGCGCTGCCGATCGCCTGCCACGCGAGCGCGTAGTGGCCGAGCGGCGAGCGCCAGCGCCCGTCGCCGGTGACGACGTAGGCGTCGTTGGTGCAGCGGCCGTCGGCGCCGGTCGGCAGGCCGGTGGCCGGGCACAGCGAGCCGACCGCGGTCGGCGCCTCCAGCCGGTTGGTCGCCGTCGCCAGCAGCCCGACGCTGGTGTTGGCGCCCAGCGTGCGCTTGACGCGCGCGATGTTGTACGCGGTCCACGGATCGATTCGCCGCCGCTCGCGCGCGCCGTCGAGCCGCTGCACGTCGACGTAGGTGGCGCCGGTGATCGCCGAGATCACGCCGACGTTGGTGCGCCCGCCGATCGTGCCGACCAGCTTCGCCGCGCCGTAGAGCGGCGACGGGTCGGGGTTCGCGACCAAAACCTCGCTCGGGCCCAGCGCCGCCGCCAGCGGCAGGCCGCCGATGCGGCGCGTGTAGACCACCGGCCGGATGCCGGCGAACGTGTCGATGCCCTCGAGGAAGAACGGCCGCTTCTCGGGGAAGAACGTCTCGAACGTCGACAGGTTCAGGATGACGGCGTCGGCCTCGACCTGGCCGAAGTCGGGGTTGAGCGCGACGTCCAGAGACAGCTCGTTGGTGACGTGCAGCTTCGCGTCCAGGCCGATCGATCCGGTCGCCGACCAGCCTTCGTCCAGCGTCGCGTCGGCGTCGGCGGAGCGGTGGCCGGCGCGCCCGAGCACGAACGGGCGCAGCTCGATGGGATGCCGGGGATCCAGCCCGACCAGGTTTTCCAGCCGGCCGAACAGCGGCACGTAGGTGCCGGCGGTGCGCGGGTAGAACGCCCAGTCGTCGGTCTCCTGGCGCGCGTCGATGAAGCGCCGGACCTGGAAGCCCCAGTCCTGCACCGGCAGCTTCGAGAAGCGCAGCGCCGACAGCGGGATGCGGAACTCGATGGCGTAGCCGTGGCCGGTGTCGGCGACCTTCGCTTCCCACACGGCGTCCCAGTCGGTCGAGTAGCTGGTGTCGTCGAAGTGGATGCCGTCGGACAGCGCGCCGGCGGCGTTGATCGAGAAGTGGAACGCGCTGGTGCCGTCGCGCCGGCTGTCGATGTCGATCCAGACGCCGTCGGACGGCAGCGGCCCGTCGCGGCGCTGCAGGCGTCGCACGATGGGCGACTTGGTCTGGTGGCAGTCGACGGCGATGTAGACGTTGCGGTCGTCGTACAGGACGCGCAGCTCGGTGCGTTCGCTGGGGGGCGCGCCTTCGTCGGGGAAGTGCTGCGTGAACGTGTCGGACATGGCGGCGGCGCGCCACGCGGGGTCGTCCAGCTTGCCGTCGATGACCGGGGGCTGGGTCGTGCGCGTCGCCGCGACGCGCGGGCGCGGCGGCAGCGGCGGCTCGCGCGACGTCGTGTACATCTGGGCGAGCAACAGCGCTAGGACGGGGACAGGAGACACTGAGCCCGGACATTGTATAACTCGCGCGCGATGTCCAACCCATCGCGCCTCGTCGAGCGGCTTGCCGAGCTGGTGTCGTTCGACACGCAGAACCCGATGGGGGACGAAGCGCCCGCTGGTGCGCCGCCTGGCGGCGGAGCTGCGCACGCTGGGGGCGACGTCGGTCGCGGAGGCGGCGGCTGGCCGGCACGCGTACGTCTACGCGCGCTTCGGCGCGGGCGTGCCGCGCCTGCTGCTGAACGCCCACGTCGACACGGTGCCCGCCAACGCCGGCTACACGTCGCCGCCGCACGAGCTCGTGCGCCGCGGCAGCCGCCTGCACGGGCTGGGCAGCGCCGACACCAAGGGGGCGATCGCGGCCATCTTGGAAGCGCTGGCGGCCGGGCGCGGTGACGCGGCCGGTGGGCGTGTTGTTTTCGGGCGACGAGGAGCACGGCAACAGCTGCATCCGCGCCTTCCTGGACACGGAGGCGGCGCGCGGGCTGACGCAGGCGATCGTGTGCGAGCCGACGCAGTGTCGTGTCGGCGCGCGCCACCGCGGCATCGGCGCGGCCACGGCCACGCTGCGGGCGGAAGGCGGGCACTCGTCGCGCGTCGACAACATGGTCAACCCGATCGCGGTGCTGGCGCGCGGGGCGGTCGCGCTGGACGAGATGGGCGCGGCGCTGCGCTCGCAAGGGCCGCCCGGGTTCAAGGGGGTGGCGCTGAACGTCGCCGGCGCTGGACGGCGGCAAGGCGTTCAACGTCGTGCCGACGAGCGCGACGCTGTCGTTTTCGCTGCGCCCCGCCCCCGGGGAGCGCGTCGAACCGCTGCTGGTCGAGGCTGAACGGCGCGTGCGCGCCGCGTGCGCGCCCCACGGCGAGGCGATCGAATGGACGACCATCGCGGCGCGGCCGCCGCTGCAGACGCGCGATCTGGCGGCGTTCGAGCCGCTGCTGGGGGCGGCGCGCGTGAGCGCGGCCGTCGACCTGGACTTCTGGACCGAGGCGGCGGTGCTCGCCGAGCGCGGCATCGACGCGGTCGTGTTCGGGCCGGGCGCCGTCGGGCAGGCGCACGCCGCCGACGAGTTCGTCGAGGTCGCCGAGCTGGAAGATGCGGCCGCGTCGTTCGCGCGCGTGCTTCGCTAGAGGAACTGACTACCGCCGATGGAAACAGAGATCGTCCAGCGCTTCCTGGAGAGCGTCGGCGCCAAGGCCGACATCGACCTGTACCTGAAGCTGCACCGCGCGCAGCGCAAGGAGAGCTTCGCGATCCTGGCGCCCAACGCGCAGATCGTGAAGAGCGCGCTCGATCCGGTGCACTTCGACCTGCGCATCCTGGCCGGCCTGGGCCTGGTGCCGGTCGTCGTGCTGGGCCTGCTGGAGCCCAAGGACGCGGACGCGCAGGCGTCGCGCGTGTCGGACTGGCTGCTGGAAGACGCGGTCGCGTGTGAGGTGCTGCGCGCCAGCGTCGACCTGGCCGGCGGGTTTGCCGCCGACAGCGTCGCGGCGGTGCGCGCCACGGTCGGGCGCGGCGCGATTCCACTCGTGTCGCTGGAGGGGAGCAAGGACGCGCCGACCGACGCGCGCTTCCGGCTGCTCGCGTCGCTGGCGGCGTCGCTGGAGACGCGCAAGGTCGTGTTCCTCAGCCGGCGCCCGGGGCTGGCGTCCAACGGCGCTGCGCCGCTGTCGGTGGTCAGCCTGGCGACCGACACGGAGCGGCTGCTCGCGCCGGGTGGTGGCCTGTCGCGCGGGCAGGCGATGTTGTTGCGCCAGATCAAGCAGCTCATCGAGGGCGTACCGCACCGGCTCAGCGTCACGGTCGTCAACCCGCTGCAGCTGCTGCGCGAGTTCTTCACGGTCAACGGCGCGGGCACGCTGATCCGTCGCGGCTCGCGCATCGACGCCGCCGACGACTGGGGCGGCGTCGACCGGGCGCGCATCACGGCGCTGTTCGAATCGGCGTTCGGACGCCGGCTGCGGCCCGAGTTCTTCGACCAGCCGGCGGCGCGCGTGTTCGTCGAGGACGGCTATCGCGGCGCCGCGGTCATGCAGGAGACGCCGGTCGCGCCCTACCTGTCCAAGTTCGCCGTCGAGCGGTCGGCGCAGGGCGAAGGCATCGGCGGCGAGCTGTGGTCGCTGGTGACGCGCGAGTTCCCGCGCTTCTTCTGGCGGTCGCGCGCCGGCAACGCGATCACGCCGTGGTACGCGAAGCAGTGCGACGGCTTCGTGCGCTTCCCCGAGTGGCACGTGTTCTGGCGCGGCCTGGCGATCGAGACCATCGATCCCGCCGTCCGCTTCGCGCTCGCCGCGCCCAACGACTTCGCGAGCTGACGTCTAGTTGGGAACCCTGAGAGGGTTCCCAAGCCCTCCCGACGCGATCGCCTATTTCGCGGGCCACAGCGTGGCGAGCGGGCCGCCGGCGCCGCGCACGGGATCGCCGCCGGGGAGCGCGACGCGGGCGATGTTGCGGTCTGCGCCGGGGCGCTCGCCCGGCTTGCCGTATTGCATGTCCGGCCCGGTGCCGGCGGGATAGGCGCCGACGACGCTGAAGTCGGCGCTGGCGCCGTCGTTCTTGTGCGCGACGCCGGCCGGGACGATGACGACGTCGCCCGCCTCCAGCGTGACCGTGATGCCGCCCGGGCCGCCGAGCCGCGCCGTCACGCGCCCCTTGTAGATGCCCAGCACCTCGTGCGCGGTGCTGTGATAGTGGTGCACCGAGTAAAGGCCGTCCCGCCACGCCGACGACCAGCCGTTGCGTTCGAACAGCTGCTCGAACCCGGCGGCGTTCACGTCGGCGATGACGCGGCGGTAGACGAGCACGGGCAGGCGGCTGTTGGGGAACACACCGTCGTCGGCGAACAGGTGGTGGGTTGGCTCGGTGGGAGCGGCCATCGCCCGCGAGCATATCGGATGTCCCACGTTGCACGCGACCGGGCAGCGAAAACATCGTCCGATCTGATTGGCCGCTGCTCCTCGCCTGGAGCCGGCCGGGGGAGGGACCATGATCCGTTGTCCGTACGCTACTGGTGTGCCTGATACCTGCATGTCTGGCCTGTCTGCTGGTGCTGGTCGCGGTGGCGGCACCCGCGCCGCGGCGCCGGCGGACGGAATTCACAAGCGGACCACAGTCGAGGTGAAGCCGATTGAACGGCGGTTCACCCAGCCCGGCGCGCCGGTCGAGCGCAAGACCAGCGGTCCGATCGTCAGCGGCACGGACTTCGTCGCGCTGAAGAACGCGAAGAGGAAGCGCGTCAACGACGCGCTGATCGCGAAGGTGCGGCTGTTGATCGACGCGAGCAGCGCTGAAGACCCGCAGCGCCCCGACTTCCTGTTCCGCGCGGGCGAGCTGTACGCGGAGAACGAGCGCTACTACTTCAGCGAAGCGCGCGCGCTCGACCAGAAGATCTTCGAGGCGCCGCCGGCGCGCAAGCAGGGGCTGCGCGTCGATCAGCAGCGCTTCGAGTCGGAGCAGCAGCGCTGGCTGGTCGAGGCGGTGAAGGCGTACGTCGCGGCGACGCGACACCCGAAGTACGAGCGGCTGGACGAGGTGCTGTTCCGGCTGGCGGCGCTGCTGACCGGCGCCGGCAAACACGAGCAGGCGCGCGAGTTCTTCCACCGCCTGATCAAGGACTACCCGAACTCGAAGTACATCCCGGACGCCTATCTCGCGTTCGCCGAGCACCACTTCGACAAGGGCGACATGGAGGTCGCGCTCAAGTTCTACGACAAGGTCGCGCAGTTCCCGAGGTCGAAGCTGTACCCCTACGCGGTCTACAAGCAGGGGTGGTGCCACATCAACATGACCGACTACCGGCAAGCGCTGGAGACGTTCGTCGCGGTCGTGCGCCTGACGCGTGAGCGTGGCGTCAACGCGAGCGAGGCGCAGCTGGCGGCCCTATCCACATTGGCCAAGGAGGCCAAGAAGGACATCGTCAAGGCGTACGCGCACGTCGGTGGGCCCGACAAGGCGTGGGAGTTCTTCCAGCGCACGGGCGGCGACTACGCGCCGAAGATGATGGACGCCCTGGCGGAGCTGTTCTGGGAGCAGGGCAAGGCGGGCGACTCGACGCGCGTCTACAAGAAGATCATCGCCGAGAACATGCGCAGCTCGCGCATCTGCGAGTGGCAGGGCAAGGTGCTGCGCAACACGCTGTCGGCGGCCGGCAAGGCCGAGCAGGCGCAGGAGCTGGAGCGCCTGGGCGCCGTGTTCGAAGCGCTGCCCGCGCAGCCGAAGAACGCCGCCGCGACCGAGTGCCGCAACGCCTTTCACGACGCCGCGCGCGAGCTGGCGATCATCTGGCACCGCGAGGCGACGAAGACGCAGGTCGAGCCGACGTTCGCGTTCGCGGCCGGCGCGTACCGGCAGTTCCTGACGCACTTCCCGGCGGACAAGGAGGCGTACGAGATGCGCTTCTACGCGGGCGAGGTGGCGTGGGCGCTCAAACGCTGGAAGGACGCCGCCCTTCACTACACCAAGGTCGTCGAGGCGGATCCGCGCGGCAAATACCTGCGCGAGGCGGCGTTCGCGGCCGTGCTGGCGTGGAAGAACGCGTTCGTGCTGAGCGACCACGTCGAGCAGGAGGCGATCACGGAACGGCTGCGGGTGCGCGGCCAGAACGCAAACCAAGACAAGAAGTTGATGCCACTGCCGATCCCGGAGGCGAAGCAGAAGATGCTGGCGGCGTTCGCGCTGTATCGCAAACACGTGCCCGATGCGCCCGAGCTGCCGGTGATCATGTACCAGGAGGGGTACATCTATTACGACTACAACCACTTCGACGATGCGCAGGCGCGCCTGCTGGAGGTCGTCGACAAGTACCCGACGCACGAGCTCGCGATCTACGCGGCGAACCTCTACGTCGATGCGCTGAACGCGCAGGGAAAGACCGCGCAGGTGCTGGCGTCCGCGCGCAGGTTCCTCGACATGCCGGCGCTGGCCACCGACGCGGTGTTCACGCGGCAGATGGTGTCGATCCTCAGCGACGGCTGGGCGATGGAAGGCGACAAGCAGAGCCGGCGTGGCGAGCACAAGGAGTGCGGTCGTTCGTTTCTGGCGGCGGCCGAGGCGTTGCCCGATCACGGCAAGCACGCCGAGCGGCTGTGGAACGCAGGCCAGTGCTTTCAGAACGCCGGCCTCATCGGCCAGGCGATCAAGGCGTGGACGGCGCTCAAGGACACGCACCCGGCGGACCGGCTGGCGAAACGCGCGCACTACCGCATCGGCGCCGGCTACCAGCAGGTGGCGTCTTACGAGAAGGCGGCCACTTTCTACGAGTCGTTCGCGAAGACGTTTCCGGGCGAGCCCGAGGCGCGGCGCGCGCTGGCCAACGCGACGGTGTTCCGCGAGGGGCTGGGCCATCTCAACGAGGCGCTGGCGGACATGGACGCGTACATCGGCTTCTACGGCGCGCGCAATCCGGCCGACGCCGCCGGCGTCTACTTCCAGAAGGGCGAGGTCTACGAACAGCAGGGGAAGCCGGAGGCGCTGCGCGGCCATCTGGCGGGTTACCTCGAACGCTGGGGAAAACAGGGCGGCGTCGATCGCCAGGTCCAGGCGCACTTCCGTCTGGGCGAGATCGCGTGGAAGGCGTCGTGCGCGCGCGCGTCCGGCGACGGCGCGTGCCTGCACGTCGACCGCATGACCGCGACGCGCAGCCGGCGCGTCATCGAGGCCGCCAACCGCAAGCTGGGCACGGCGCGGCGCACGCAGTGCGGGCCGGCGACCAAGTCGAAGATCACGGTGTTCGACCGCAGCCGGCAACAGGCGGCGGGCGCTCAGGAGCACTTCCGCGCGGCGATCAAGCTGTGGCAAGCGGGCGACGCGGCGAACCCGATCACCGGCCGCGACGCTGAGACGCGCAAGGGGCTGGCGGCGTACGCGGCGGCCGGCGCGGCGTTCCACCTCGCCGAGCAGCACTACGAGGATCTGCTGCGCATCAAGTTTCCCCAGAACCTGGACTTCTCGCAGCCGTCGGCGCGTGACAGCCCGCGGCGGCGCGCGGCCGCGCAGAAGAGGCTGGACGATTCGCGCAAGCGGTTCGCCGCGTATCTGGACGACAAGGCGAAGGCGCTGGACGCGGCGCGCAGCCGCTACCTGGAGGTGTTCAAGCTGCGCCAGGCGCAGTGGACGATCGCGGCGGCGGCGCGCGTCGGCCAGCTGTATCAGGACTTCGCCGGCCAGCTCTACACGGCCGAGATCCCGAAGGACCTGCCGGCGGTCGACGCGTGGGGCGGCCACCCGCGCGACGACTATTGCGTGCGCCTGGAGGAAGAGGCCGAGAAGGTCGAGGGCAAGGCGATCGAAGCGCTGCGCAGCTGCCTGACCGCCGCCACCAGCGAGTCCTGGTACAACCAGTGGTCGCGGCTGTGCGAGCAGGAGCTGAGCCAGCTCCAGCCGGGCCAGTTCCCCGTCGCCTCCGAGGTCAAGCCCGAGCCCACCTTCGTCCCGACGGTGTTCACCGCCGCCCCCCTGGTGTCGACCATCGGCGAGTGAGCGGCCGACCGTCCCGGGGGCGTTTATGCTATCGGGTCGTCATGATCGACGTCGAAGCCGCGACACCGGAGGATCTCGCCGCGATCCGCGCGCTGCTCGACGCCAATGAGCTGCCGGTCCAGGACCTCGTCGAATCGGCCGCGACGTTTCTGGTCGCGCGCGTCGACGGCGTGGTCGCGGGCGTCGTCGGGCTGGAAGCGTTTGGCGCGTCGGCGCTGCTGCGTTCGCTGTGCGTCGCGGGCGGAAGCCGCAACCGCGGCATCGCGCGATCGCTGTGCGCGGCCATCGAGTCGGTGGCGCGCGGGCTGGGTGTCCGCGAGCTCTACTTGCTGACGACGACGGCCCGCGCGTTCTTCGAGCGGCGCGGATTCGCCGTCGGCACGCGCGACGTCGCGCCGTCCGAGATCCGCGCGACGGCGGAGTTTCGCGATTCTGTGTCCGTCGACCGCCACGTTCATGCGCAAGCCGCTGTCGCCGGCGTGAGTCAGCGCGGGGCGAGGCAGCGGCGTTCGGCGGCCTCGCCGGCAGCGGCGCACGAGCGGTAGAACTCGGCGATGCGTTCGGCGCGACAGCGCAGCGCGGGGTCGCCTTCGTCGGGTTGCAGGTGCTGGAAGCGGGCCTGGCTGTGCAGCACGTCGAGCCGCGCGCCCGTGGCGCAGTCGCCGCCGACCAGGAACGACTCGGCCAGCACCTGGTACGACCGCGCGAGCAGCGCCAGCGCGGCCCGCACGCGCGCGACGCGCGGCGGTTGCGGAAGCACGCCTGGATCTCGGGCGCGGCCGCCTGCCGCTGCAGCAGCAGCTCCAGCTCCTTGCGCCGCGCCACCTTGTTGCCCGCGTAGCGCGCCTCGTCGGCCTGCACGGCGATGGCGCGGATGCGATCTTCGATGCGCGGCAACGCGCTCGCCGGACAGTTGGCGAGCAGCGCGGCGCGCGCGCCTTCGGCGCCGTCCAGCCGCGCGAGCAGCCGCCGCCCGGTCTCGCAGTTGGCGCGCAACATCTCGCACGTCGCGCGCCGGCGCAGCGCACGATCGGCCAGCGCCGGCGGCCACGCGTCGGCCGGCACCGGATTCATTGCCGTCATGCAGTCGGCGCCATCGCGATCGGCGTGCGCGCGATCGGCGAGAAGCAGCAACAGCGGCGCGTCGATCTCCGGGTGCTTCTCCTTGAACATGCGCGCCGCCAGCGCCTGCGCCGTTCGCTTGCCCGTCGCCGATCGCGGCGCGTGCGGATGCGTCGCGATCGGGACCGACGGCGGCGCGATGGTGGGCGGCAGCGCCGGTGACGGCTGCGCCGGCACGGGCGACGCCGTCGCGATCGGCGGCGTGGCCGGTTTCGGGGCCTCGGCGGCCGGCGACGGTGGCGGCGCGGACGACCGCTGCATCATCGTGACCGCCGCCGCGGCGACGACCGCCAGCGCGACTGCCGCGCCCGCCACGACCAGCGGGCGGACCGTCCTGGGATCGCGCGCCCGCTGCAGCGCCGTCAGCAGCGCGTCCATCGACAGGTGTCGCCGCGTCGGATCGGCGTGGAGGCCGGTCGCGAGCACGCGATCGATCGCGCGCGGTATGCCGTCGGCGCCGGGCGGCGGCGGACCCGCGCGCATCGCCGCGGCGATATCGGCGGCGGTCTGGCCACGGAACGGCCGGTGGCCGTGCAGCGATTCGTGCAGCGACACACAGAACGAGAACTGATCCGACAGCAGGTCGCTCGCCTTGCCGTCGTGCAGCTCGGGCGCCATGTACGCGGGCGTGCCCAGCACCGCTCCCGTCTGCGTCAGCCCCGAGTGCTCGTCGGCCGCGTCGGTCGACGCCGCGCGCGCATCGGTCAGGCCGGCGAGGCCGAAGTCGCCGATCAGCACGCGGCCGCTGCGCCCGACCAGGATGTTCTCCGGCTTGACGTCGCGGTGAACGACGCCCAGCTGATGCGCCGCCGACAGCCCGCGGCCGACCTGCAGATACATGTCGACGATCTGTTGCCACCCGGGCCGCGGCTGCGCCTCCGAGATCCAGCGCGACATCGGCCAGCCGTCGACCAGCTCCATGACGACGTAGATCTCGCGCTCGATCTCGCCGACGTCGTGCACGGTCAGCACGTTGGGGTGGGACAGCGACGCCAGCATCTGCGCCTCGCGCAGGAAGCGCTTGCGCCGCCGCTCGCCCGTCGGGCCGCCCGCCGCCTCGCGCAGTCGCTTGATCGCGACCTTGCGCTGCAGCTTGGTGTCGAACGCGGTGTCGACGACGCCCATGCCGCCGGCCGCCAGCGGCTCCAGGATGCGGTAGCGCCCGCCCAGCCAGTCGCCGCGCGCCGGCGTGATGGTGCGCGCCAGCTCCGCCATCGCGCGCCCGCACGCCTCGCAGCCGTCGCAGTGCGCCTCCAGCTGGCGCAGGCGATCGCCGGCCAGCGTCCCCTCGATCAGCCGCGCGAACATGTCGTCGGGCGGACAGGGATCGGTCGATCGCATCGCGTGAGCGGAGCCGGGCTCCGCCCGGCGTAGCTCGTCGCGGGAGGGTGTGGGAACCCTTTCAGGGTTCCCACGTTGATTGACCACGCTCATCCCAGCAACCGCTCGACGCTCGCCTCCAGCCGGCTCGCGACCAGCTCCAGCACGCTGCCCAGACGCTCGGGCGGCACGCCCAGCCGGCGCGCCAGCGCGGCGCGCGTCCCGGCGAGCAGCGCCTCGCGCGCCTTGGCGATGCGCCGCGCCGCCGACGCGCGGTGCAGGTGATAGAGCCCGCCGATCTGATCGATCGTCAGCCGTTCGACGAGGTGCTGCTTGAGGACAATCCTGTGGCTGGCGTCCAGCGCCGCGGCGGCTTCGGCGAACGCGGCCTTGAAGTGCGCCAGGTGCTCGCGCTTCAGCAGCTGCAGCTCGGGATCGGCGCCGGGCTCGGGCAGCCCGGCGGCCAGGTCGTTTCGGATCGAAACCTCGGGCGCGTCGGTCAGCCCGCGGCAGCAATCGATGAACGCGCGCGTCGCGGTGACGCGTACCCAGTTCTGCAAGAACCCTTGCCCCGTGTACGACGCGATCCGCGGCCGCTGCTCGGGCGCCGGCGACGCCACGTCGCCGGTGAACAGCTTCGTGCGCAGCAGCTGCACCAGATCGTCGGCCGCCAGGCCCGGGCGCTCGAAGCGGCGCGCGGTACGCCCGATCTCGTCGCCGTAGCGGCGCTCGAAGCGATCGATGGCGTCGCCGACGCCGCGCGCGCACGCGATCGCCAGGTACAGATCGTCGGCGTGCAGGTGATGCCACCAGCTCGCGGCCGGCTCGTCGTCGTGGTCCAGGCGCGCGGCCAGCTCGGCGGCGAACTGTTCGGGCGCGAGCCACGATCGCGGCCAGCTGCGCGCCGGATCATCCAGCGCCGCCGCGAGGCGCGCCTGCCAGTCGGCCGATCCCTCCAGCTCGCTGCGCCGTGTGCTCGACAGGCCTGCCCAGAAGCGAGCACGACCACCGTCCATCACGACGCCGATCATACACGTGTCAGACCCCGGCGATCTCCGCTCGACCATCGCCGGGATGTCGGGCACACCTGATCGGACGATCGCCGCGGACCCAAGTCGCGTGCGCGGGGCATCGCGCGGGAACGGCCGCGGTGTGGGCGAAACACCTACTCGCCGCGCAGCAGCGCCTGCAGCGTGGCGGGGTTACCGCCGTCGATCTCCACGGTCTTGCGGCGTCCGGTCTCGCCCCGAACGATCCGTACCGCGGCGCGCCGTACGCCGAACGCGCGGGCCAGCGCGTCGATGACGGCGGCGTTGGCGGCGCCGTCGACGGGCGGCGCCGTGACCGCGACCCGCAACCGATCGCCCACCGCCGGCCCGACCGCGACGCGCGACGCGCGCGGCACGACCTGCACGTCGACGATCATCAGCGTCCGGCGGCCCAGCGGATCGCGCCGGCCAGGTGCTGGCGGAACAGCGGGTCGGCGTAGCTCTCCATCGTGTGTCCCATCGCGGTGTAGATCGCGCGCCCGCCGCCCGCCGTCGTGTGCGCCCACACCAGCGGGTGGTCGGCGCCCATCGTGCCGCCCGTGTAGGTCGATTCGTCGATCGTCGCCAGCACGGTCATGCCGGCAGTCGCGCGCGGGTTGGTCTGGAAGTCGTACCACTCGTCGGTGCGCACCCACGCGGCGGGGAGGCCGGCGGTCGCCGGGTGGTTGGCGGCCTCGATGCGGACGGTCGCCTGCTGGATAGCAGGGTGCACCTTGAAGTAGGCGCCGAGCAGCGCGCCGTAGGCGCGCCACGTGTACTCCGTGTCTGCGGCGGAGTGGATGCCGACCCAGTTGCCCCCGGCGGCGAGCCACGCCTCGAACGCGGCCTGCGCGGCACTGTCCAGCGGGTCGCCGGTCGTCTGCGCGAAGACGATGACCTGGAACCGCGCCAGGTTCGCCGCCGTGAACGCCGCCGGATCTTCGCTGGCCTCGGCGACGTAGCCGTTGGCGGCGCCGAGAGCCGTCACGGTCGCGATCGCGTTCGGAATCGAATCGTGGCGGACGCCGGTCGTGCGGCTGAAGATCAGCACGCGAAACGGCGTCAGCGCCGGGCACGTCGGTCGGCGCGTCGGTGGTGCCCGCGTCGCTGGTCGCCCCGCCACTGCCAGCGCCTCCGCCGCTTCCACCACCCCGGCCGCCGATACCGCCACCGCCGTTACCGCTGCCCGCGCTGCCGCTGCCCGCGCTGCCACCGCCGCTGCCGCTGCCCGCGCTGCCACCGCCGCTGCCGTGCCCGCGCTGCCACTACCGCCGCTGCCGCTGCCCGCGCTGCCGCTGCCGCACTGCCGCCGGCATTGCCACCGGTGCCGGCGCCACCATCGGAAACCGCGCCACTGCCGCCGCACGAAGCGACCGCAGCGGCCAGAACCAACGATCGCAACCTCACGGCGCGATGTTAGTGCCAAGTAAGCCGCGTGGGTACCGACGGGCCGGCCGCCCAGCGTTCCGGGCGCAAGAGCACCCGTCGGTAGGGGGCGCTGCGAGCCGCAAAGATCCCCTGTATCGTTGCCCTCGTGGCGATGGCCATGGGGAAGTGGCGCAAGACGCGCTGGGTCTTGCTGGGCGTGGCAGATCGCCGCCGCGGCAGCAGGCACCGTCGCGTTCCTCAAGCTCCGCCGCGATCCCGCGCGCGAGCTGTTCGCCGGCTCGTTGCCCGCGTGGCAGAGCGCGCGCTCGCGCGGCGGCGAGGCGGGCGGTGACGCCGCCCGCGCCCTGCTGGCGGCCGCGCAGCGCTGGCCGGACATCGCCGCCGCGCTGACGACGCTGGACGCCGCCTGGCCCGACGCCGAGCAGTGTCGCGCCGCCGCCAAGACCGTGAATCGCGCTGTCGCGGCAGCGCGGCTGCCGTATTTCGTCGATGTTCAGCGCATCGGTCGCACGCCGGTCGCGCTCAGCTATCAGCTCGTCACCAGCGTGCCGTGGCGGATCGGCGATCGTTCGGTCGACGTGTTGCGACTGCGCCGCCTGGACACGCTGAACGTCGAGCTCGCGATGTACGGCGCCACGGACGAGGGCTTGCCGGTCGTCCTGCTCGATCGCATCGAATCGACGCTGGCCGACGAGCTGCCGCTCATGTACGGGCAGGAGGTCGTGGGCACGGCGCGCCTGAACGCGGTCGATCGCGCGGTGCTGGCCCGCGAGCGCGCGTTCCTGGAGGCGCGCCTCGGGGCCGCCGGGCTGGCGGCGGCGGTCGGCGACCTCATCCAACGCAACAAGCTGCTGGCGGAGATGAGCTCGGCGTTCGCGCGCGTGGCCATCCGTTTGAATCCGCCCGACGGGTTCGCGCTGGGCGAACGCTGGCTGTCGCGCCTGGAAGGCTTCACCGAGCTCGGACACAGCGGCCGCGCCGTGATGCTGGAGTCGGATCTGCGCCGGCTCGGCCGCGCCGACGACAAGCTGCGCGGCGCCGGCACCAGCGCGCGCACGCTCGCCGCCGCCGTCGATCTGATGTCGCGCTCCACCGAGGCGCACGAGGCGCGCCACGCGCTGGACGAGGAAGACCCCGTCGGGCCGCCGCCGCCGGCGCTGTTCGACGCCATGCCGAACAACACGTCGCGGTTCATCGGCATGGCCGACAGGGAGATGCGCGCCTACCTGGGCGAGCTGCATGACGCCGAATCGCCCCCGTGCCTCACGCTGGGGAAGATGATGCGCGGCGTGTACGGCGGCTACGCCAGTCGGACGCCGCACTTCTACGCGACGGTCACCATCCTGCGCGCGCTCGATCCCGACGACGACAGCGAGCCGGCGACGCGGCTGGCGATGTTGTGCGGACTGACGGACGCGGAGCTGCGCCGCCGCGTCGCCGTTGCCTGGCAGCAGCTCTACGACTCCCCGCTGCCGCCCGGCAAGCCGCGCTAGCAGGACGGCGGCTCGGGGTTGTGTCGCGGTGAATCCGGCAACGCCCGAAACGCCAAGCGCGCGCGGCCGCCCTATAGTTCGGGGATGGACTGGAAAACACTGCTGTCTACCTTCGGTGCGGTCTTCGTCGCGGAGCTCGGCGACAAGACGCAGCTCGCGACGCTGTCAATGTCCGCCGGCAGCCGCGCCAAGTGGGCGGTGTTCGCCGGCTCGGCGCTGGCGCTGGTCGCGACGTCCGCCATCGCGGTGCTCGCCGGCACCGCGGTCACGCGCTACGTGTCGCCGATGTGGTTGCGCCGCATCGCGGGCGGTGTGTTCATCGTGCTGGGCGTGCTGTTCCTGGTTCGCCCGGGCGACTAGCCCGACGGGCGACGGAAACGGCGCTCGAAGCCGGATATCATCGCCAGATGCTCAAACGTGTGCTCGTGGGGGCGGCGTTCGTTGCGATGTTCGTCGCTGGTGTCGGGCAGCACTCGCGCGTGCCCGTCGCCGTGCCGACCGCGGCCGCCGGCGGCAAGGTCGGCGGCGACTGCTCGTTCAAGGGCAAGAAGCTCTACGGCAAGATCAAGATCGTCGACGCGTTCCCCGACCTGAAGGCCCAGGTCGTCGACGCGTTCCCCGATCTGAAGGTCCAGGTTGTCGACGCGTTCCCTGACAAGTGCGGCAAGTGGAAGATGGTCGACGCGTTTCCCGACGTGAAGATCCAGATGGTGACCGCGTTCCCCGACATCAAGATCAAGTACGTGAACGCGTTCCCGGGACTGCCGTAGCGGCTGGCCGCTACTCGACTCGAGCCAGGCGCGCTAGCATTCGGCCATGCCGAGTCGCGCCATCGCCATGTCGTTGTCGTTCGTGTGGATGGCCGTCGTGCTGGCGGTCGTGGCCGGCGGTTGCGACGGCGCGGGCGGTGTCTGTGTCTGCGACACGGGCGGCGGCTGCCAGCTCGGTTGCAATTGCGATTCGGAGTGTTCGGCGACGTGCGGGTGCAACGTGACCGCGGGCTGCGATCCGGCGTGCACGTGCGATCTCGACTGCTCGCTGCACGCCAGCTGCAACCCGGCGTCCAACGCGTGCTGGGACGCGTGCTCCGCGGACGCGGAGACCACCGCGTATTGCGCGGCCACCTGCCCCCTCGGCGACGCGTCCGATTGCTGGCGCGTGTGCAGCAAGAACGGGGATGAGACCCAGTATTGCGGCGAGGTGTGCGGCACCACGGGCGAAGCCGCGCAGGCCGGCTGTTACAACGTCTGCCGCTGGAACGGCGACTCGACCGCGTTCTGCGCCGACGTCTGCGGCACCGGATCGGCGTGCGGCGAGGACCGCTGCTACGCGCTGTGCGCGCAGAACGACGACCCGACCGCCGCCTGCCGCGCCGAGTGCGGCGCCTCCACCAGCTTCGGCCAGGAAGCGTGCACCGACTACTGCACCGCGAAGGGCGGCACCACCGCCACCTGCGCGACCACCTGCAGCTAGGGGGTGAACGATCGCGTCGAGCGCAGGCGGGCTTCGCCCGCCGGAGCTCATCGCGGGGGGCGCGGGACCCTCCCAGGGTCCCGCACTAAATCGGCTCGTTGCTCTCGATGCGGACGATGTCGTCGACCGACTCGCGCCGCGACACCAGCACGGCGCGGCCGTCCTGCCACCACACCTGCGGCGCGCGCCCCAGCGACACGTAGTTCGAGCTCATCATCGCCCCGTACGCGCCCGCGTCGTGGAGCACCAGCAGGTCGCCGACATCGGGCTGTGGCAGCTCGCGCGGATCCAGCAGCTCGTGCTCGTCGCGCGTGAACACGTCGCCGCTTTCGCACAGCGGCCCCGCGACCACGAACGGCTCCGGCGCGCGCCCGGTGCCCTTGCCCACGATCGAGATGTGGTGATACGAGCCGTACATCGCCGGGCGAATCAGGTCGTTGAAGCCGGCGTCGACCATGATGAACTTTTGCCCCGGCCCCTTCGGGTTGGTCTGTGTCTGCTTGATGTCCTTCACGCGACACACCAGCAATCCCGCGCCGGCGATGGGATAGCGCCCCGGCTCGATCTCGACGCGGATCGGGCGCCCGGCCGCCGCCGCCAGCCGCGCCGCCGCCTCGACCAGCAGCTTGCGAAAGCCGCCGAGGTCGTAGACCGGCGCGCCCGGGCGGTAGGGATGGGGGATACCGCCGCCCAGGTTGACGGCCTCGATGTCCGGGAAGGCGGGGAGCCGCGCCGCCGCCAGCTCGACGACGCGCCGCAGGTTGTCCTCGAACTCGCGCACGTCCGGGCCGGTGCCGACGTGCGCGTGCAGCGTGGTGACCGGCAGCTTGGCCGCCGCCGCGCGCGCCGCCAGCGCGGTCAGCGCTTCGTGCCAGATGCCGTGCTTCGACGACGGGCCGCCCGTGTCGCACGACTGCACGTGCCCGTGCCCGAACCCCGGATTCACGCGCACCGCGATCGGACCGCCGTAACCGGCGCCGCGCAGCTCGTCGATCATGCCGGGGGAGCCGACGTTGGGCATCACGCCGTGCTCGAGCACCGTGGTCAGCGCGTTGTCGCGCAGCACGTCCGCGGTCAGCATGACGACCGGCGGCTGCGCGCCCATCGCGAACCCGGCGCGGCGCGCGCGCAGCACCTCGTTGCCGCTGACGGCGTCGATCCACAACCCCGCGGCGCGCACCGAGTCCAGCACCTTCCAGCACGAGTTCGCCTTCATCGCGTAGCGCGCCTGCAGCGCGTCGCCTTCGGTCAGCGCGTTCAGGTTGGCGAGGCGACGATCCAGCTCGTGCCCATCGTAGAGAAAAAACGGCGTGCCCACCTGATCGGCGAGCCGCGCGAGCGGATACGAGTCGAGCTCCAGGAACTGCATGGCGGCGAACCTATCGCAGATGCGGCGCCGTCGGGAAGGCCGTCACGCCGTCGATCGCTGTTTGTGCGACTGGCGGCGCTCGACGATCGTGGTGGGGCGCCGCGGTAGCACCACCGTGAACGACGAGCCTGCGCCGGGGACGCTGTGCAGCGTGATGCGGCCGCCCAGCGCCTTGACCAGCTCGCTGGTGATCCACAGGCCCAGGCCGGCGCCGCTGTACTGGCGTTCGTCGGCGGCGCGCTCGAAGCGCAGGAAGATGCGCTCCTGGTCGGCGGGTGAGATGCCGATGCCGTGATCGCGCACGGTCAGGCGCACGACGCTTTCGTCGCCCTCGCCCGATATCTCGATGGGCGCGCCGGCGCCGTACTTCAGCGCGTTGCCGATCAGGTTGGTGATGATCTGATCCATCCGGTTCGCGTCCAGCAGCGCGATCAGTGGCGCATGGAACCGCAGGGACAGCGGGCACGCGGCGGCCGCGGCGTCGGGCGCGAACCGCTGCGCCACCTCGCGCGTCAGCGCGGTGATGTCGACCTGCGCCAGCTCCAGCGACAGGTGCCCGCCGGTGAAGCGCGACACGTCGAGCATGCCGTCGATCAGCCCGGACAGCCGCCGGGCCTGGCGCGCGACGGCCGCGATGCGGCGCTGCTCGCCCTGAGGTCCTGCCCACTGCGCCGAGATGGGCGGGCCCGCCGGGCCCGGCATCGGCACGCCGCGTTCGATGGCCTCGATGTGCAGCAGCAGCGACGTCAGCGGCGTGCGCAGCTCGTGCGCGGCGACGGCCAGGAACTCGTCGCGCGCCGCCAGCGCCGCCTCGGACGCGCGCAGGCGCGCCGCCGACACGTCCTCCGCGTGCGGTCGGGGTGGGTGCGGCTGCGGTTGCGGTTGCGCTGGCTCGCGCTCCAGCGCGCGCCGGTAGGTCGACGACGCGTAATACGCGAACGCGGTCACCGCCATCACCTGCAGCGTCCATTGCGCGAGCGCCACCGGCGTCGCGGCGTGGACGCCCAGGATGGCGATGCCGCACGGGAGCAGCGTCGCCCCGCTGGCCACGACAGCGCTGGCGTGGCCCTGCACGACCAGCGCGACGATCGCCGGCATGGCGACGCTCCACTGAAACAGCGGGCTCGCCGCGCCTCCCGTCTGCTGGACCAGCGCCGCGTACAGCGCCGCCGTTGCGACCGCCAGCAGGTTGAGCAGCCCGCGCGTCCGCCGCGCGTCCGCGCGACGCAGCCCGAGCGCGGTCGCGACCAGCGCCGCCGCCCACTCCAGTCGGATGATGAACGGCCCCCACGAGAAGCCGATCGGCGACACCCAGTCGGCCGGCGAGAACACGACGATCGCGAGCGCGCACGCGAACAGGAGGCGCTCCCGCCCCCGCCGACGTTCGATCGTGCCGTCAGCGACCTGCTGCTGTCGCGAGCTCATCGGAAACGCTGAGTCTAACGCGCGGACAATTAAGTCGGGACCCTAAAGGGCCCCGAACCCCTCGCGAATGAGCTGCGGCCGGCGAAGCCGGCCTTCGCTCACGCGCGCATTGGGGCGCAAACGATTCAGGTGCAAACGTTGACTTCCGGGGCCGCCGCTCTTTAGGATCGCCAATAGTGAGGAGACCCATCTGGGCAGGCGTCGTGCTGCTCGCGACCCTGCTCATCGCAATGGGCACCGCGCGAGCAGCTGAGCCGCGCGCCGAAAAGGCGCGCGAGCATTTCCAGCAGGGTGACGCGTACTTCAAGCTCGAAAAATATCCCAACGCTCTTCAGGAGTTCGAGCAGGCGTACCTGGCGAAACAGGACCCGAGCTTCCTCTACAACATCGCCCAGTGCCATCGCCTGATGGGCAGTCGGGTCGAGGCCGTCCGGTTCTACAAGCGCTACGTCAGCGAGGCGCCGGCCGCGGCGAATCGTGGCATCGCGGAGAAGCACATCCGCGACCTCGAGGCGGCGCTGAACGCGGAAGAGCTCACGGGCGCGCGCCCGCGGCCGGTGGCGCCGATGCCGCCGGTCTCGCCGATCGGCCCACCTCAGCCCCAGAACACCGCGCCTCCCCCACCCGTCGCACCCGGAAGTGGTGCCGACACGGCGGCATGGAGTCATGGCAACGGCGGCCTGGACGCGTCCCAGACCGATGACCGCCCGATCTACACTAAGTGGTGGTTCTGGACAGCCGCGGGTGGCGTCGTCGCCGCCGGGATCCTCGTGGCGTTGCTGGCCGGCGGCGATCCGTCGTGTCCGGCTGGAAGAACGTGTCAGTGAGGCGCCTGGGTGGTCTCGGGCTGTTGGTGGCGGCCGCGGCGATCGTGTCGATGACGCCGTCATGCGAGAGCCGGGCGCTGGTGCTCATCGACGTTCAGGCGAGCGCCGCGTTCAACGCGGAGCCCGTCCACCTGGAAAACGTGCGGCTGACCGTGACCGCGAACCGCAACCTGACCACGCGGTTTCCCCCGGTGCGCCTGTCGACCGCGCGGCCGTACCAGATCGGCGTTTACCTTCCGCCTGACATGACCGGACGGGTGACGTTCGAAGCGACCATCGACGACGGCGCCTGCGTGTGGGGGACCGGCTCGGCGGTCGCGCCGAACGTGCAGGGCGGCGACACCACGGCGCTGGCCGGCCCGCTGCCGATCGAGCCGACCGGCAGCTGCGTGCCGGTTGGCGGCACCGGCACGGCGGGCGCGGGCGGCGTGATCGGCACGGGCGGCATGACCGGCGCGGCGGGCGCGGGCGGCGTGACTGGAGCCGGAGGCGTCACCGGCGTCGCGGGAAGCTCGGGCGTGGGCGGCGGCGTCACCGGGGCGAGCGGTCGCGGCGGCGTGACCGGCACCGCCGGCATCGGTGGCGCGGGCCCCGGCATCGCGGGACGGGGCGGCGCGATCGGCACCGCCGGAAGCGGCCCCGCTGGCACGCTGGGGACCGCGGGCATCGGCGGCATGACCGGCGCTGCGGGACGCGGCGGCGCCGTGGGGACCGCGGGCATCGGCGGCATGACGGGCCTCGCGGGACGCGGTGGCTCGACGGGCGTCGCGGGTAGCGGCCCGGCGGGGACGCTGGGGACCGCGGGCAGCAGCCCGGTCGGATCCGCAGGCCGGGGTGGCACGGTGGGGACGGCGGGCAACCTGGGAACGGGCGGCACCGTCACCTGCATCTGCGCCGACCCGAATCGGGTGTGCGATCTGAGCGGCGCCTGCGTCTGCGCGCAGAGCCCGCCGCAGGCCTGCCTGGCGGCCGGCATCCAGTGCGGCAACACGACCAACAACTGTGGCGAGCCGGTGTTCTGCGACTGCCTGCTTGCGAACGCGTTCTGCGAGATCACCACCGGCCGCTGCCTCACGACCTGCGTCAGCGGCACCGGCGGCCCGATCACGACCGACGAGGCCAGGATCATCTGCCCCGACCAGCCTGCCTCGCAGTGACCCAGCGACGCCGGTTCAACCGGAAACGCGTCGAGCCCCTCCGAGTCTAAACGTTCGTTAGCCGCTGAATACGGTTAGGATGGCGCCGTGGACGCCAAGGCGGGAGTCTTCATCGCGCTGGCGATCGTCGGCGTCGCGTTCGTCGCCTTCTGGATCGTGCACGCACGCGCGACCGGGGGCGGGTGGCCGAAGCCGGTACAGATCGTCATCGGCGTCGTCACCGACTTCTTCGACACGCTGGGGATCGGATCGTTCGCGACGACGACGTCCCTGTTCAAATTCGGGCGCGTCGTCGACGACGCCAATATCCCCGGCACCTTGAACGTCGGCCACACGCTGCCGACGCTGGCGCAGGCGTTCATCTACATCGTCGTCGTCAAGGTCGACATGCAGACGCTGATCCTGATGATCGCCGCCGCCGTGGCGGGCGCCTGGCTGGGCGCCGGCTTCGTGTCGAGCTGGTCGCGACGCGGCATCCAGACCGGCATGGGCGTGCTGCTGCTGGTCGCCGCCATGGTCATGATCACGCGCCTGCAGTTCATGCCCGGCGGCGGCCAGGCGGAGGGGCTCCACGGCGTGCGGCTGGCGATCGGGCTCGGCGGCAACTTCGTGCTGGGCGCGCTGATGACGCTGGGCATCGGCCTCTACGCGCCGTGCATGGTGCTGGTGTCGCTGCTCGGCATGAACGACGCGGTCGCGTTCCCGATCATGATGGGGTCGTGCGCGTTCCTGATGCCGGCGGCGTCGGTGCGCTTCGTCCGCTCGGGGCGCTACGACCTGCGCGCCGCGCTGGGGCTGGCCATCGGCGGCGTCCCCGCGGCGCTGGTCGCCGGCCTGATCGTCAAGAGCATGAAGCTGGAAACGGTCAAATGGATCGTCGTCTTCGTCGTCATCTACACCGCGGCCGCGATGTTGTATTCGGCCGCAAAGGAGAAGCGCCGTGGCTAACCCGCTGTTCGCGACCAAAGCGATCGAGCACCTGCGCGCCGAGGCCGAACACGGCGGCGGCCTGAAGCGCACGCTGGGCCCGTTCGATCTGGTGGCGCTGGGCATCGGCGCCATCATCGGCGCCGGCCTGTTCGTGCGCACCGCGGCCGCCGCGGCACAAAACGCCGGCCCGTCAGTGACGCTGGGCTTCATCGTCGCCGCGCTGGGCAGCGCGTTCGCCGGCCTGTGCTACGCGGAGTTCGCGGCGATGATCCCGATGGCAGGCAGCGCGTACACGTACGCGTACGCCACCATGGGCGAGCTGGCGGCGTGGATCATCGGCTGGGACCTGATCCTCGAATACGCCATCGGCGCCGCCACGGTGTCGATCGCGTGGAGCGAATATCTGAACAAGCTGCTCAGCTACTTCGGCGCGCAGATTCCCTACGCCTGGTCACACTCGCCGTTCCAGTCTGACGTGATCAACGGCGTGCCGGTCCACGGCCTCATGAACGTGCCGGCGCTGTTCATCGTGCTGGTGCTGTCGCTGCTGCTGGTGCGGGGCACGCGCGAGTCCGCGTTCGTCAATGGGCTGATCGTCGTCACGAAGGTGGCGATCGTCGTGTTGTTCATCGTGTTCGGCTGGAGCTTCATCAACCCGCAGAACCACGTCCCCTACATCCCGCCGTCCGGCACATTCGTCGACGACCAGGGGGTGCCGCACTACTTCGGCGGCCTGATGGGGATCCTGGGGGCGGGCGGGGTCGTGTTCTTCGCGTTCATCGGCTTCGACGCCGTGTCGACCGCGGCGCAGGAGGCGAAGAACCCCCGACGAGACATGCCGATCGGCATCCTCGGCTCGCTGGCCATCTGCACCGTGCTCTACGTGCTGTTCGCGCACGTGCTCACCGGCATCGCGTCGATCCAGGACTTTCGTACGCAGGGCAAAGAGGCGTCGGTGGTCTACGCGATCACGACGTACATGCACGGCTACGACTGGCTCGGCAAGTTCGTGACCGTCGCCATCCTGGCCGGCTTCTCGTCGGTGATCCTGGTGATGTTGCTGGGCCAGTCGCGCGTGTTCTTCGCGATGAGCCGTGACGGCCTCGTGCCCAGGGTGTTCTCGGACACTCACCGCCGCTTCGGGACGCCGTGGAAGTCGAACCTGATCTTCTTCGTGTTCGTCGGCGCGTTCGCAGCGTTCGTCCCCGGCGACATCGTCGGCGACATGACCAGCATCGGGACGCTGTTCGCGTTCATCATCGTCTGCGCGGGCGTGTGGATCATGCGCAAGAAACACCCGGAGATCCCGCGCGACTTCAAGACGCCGCTGGTGCCGCTGTTCCCGATCCTGGGGATCGTCGTGTGCGCGGCGATGATCGTCGGGCTCGGGTGGACGAACTGGCTGCGGCTGGCGGTCTGGCTGGTGATCGGCCTGGCGATCTACGCGGTTCTACGGCCGCAAGCACTCCAAGCTGCGGGCCGGGATCACCGTCAACGTCGGCGGCGGTGGGCCTGTGACCGTCGGGGAGCGGCCTCCGCCGTCGCAATGACGGGCGGGATGGTGAACGTCGCCCGCATCACGCGCCCAGGTAGCGTCGCCGACATCTTCCAGGTGCGGATCGTCTGCACCATGCAGTCGCCGACGTCCTCGTCCAGCGAGCTGCCCGCGGCCAGGCCGACCGAGCCGGGCTTGCCGTTCGCCTCGATGTAGACCACGGCGGTCGCCTCTTCCGGCGCCAGCTTGCCGCACACGGCGAGCTGCGGCAGGAACACCGACAGATCGTGCTCGACCTTCAGCCCCTCGATGTCCATCACGGCGACCTGGTTGGTCGACCGGAACTCGACGGGATATTCGAACGTCGTCGCCTTGCGCCCCGACGGCGCGTGGAACGTGATGCGGCGCCCGACCTCGACCAGGCAGCGCTCGACGTCGTAGTTGCCCAGCGTCGATTCCACGACCAGCACGTCCTGCGCGCTGCCGTCGCCGGCGACCAGGAAGCGCAGCATCACGCGCCCGCCCGCGTAACGCTGCGCCTTGCCGGCGCGGCTGTAACACCCGCGGACGTCGTCGAAGTGATCGCGCATCGTCGCGTTGACGTCGTCGCCGTCCAGCACGCCGAGCTCGTTGTCGACCTGCATCGCCCGCGCGGGATCGTCGGCGTGGATGCCCTGGTTGGGCTTGCGGCGCTTGAGCGCCTGCTCGGGGCCACCGGTGTCGTTTCTCGCCCCCTTGTCACTGCCACAACCCGCCAACGTCACGATCGCCAGGAACGGAACTACTGCTCGCTTCATGAACACCTTGGGTTGAAAATTCTGTAAGCCCGCGGCCCGACAGTTCTGTCTTAGACATCACCTCGGCACGAATGTTCCGGAATTTGAGTCCGATCTCTCCGCCCACAAGTGTTGCGCTACGGGGCTAGCCCGGATATCGCGCTACAGAATGCGACCGGCGACCGCGTTAGAGGCGCGGTCTGTCGTGATTCGTCAAGGCTGTGACGGAATCGCGGCCGTGGGCTAGTACGCGGGCTCGAACTTGTAGACGTACTGCATCGTGCCCGACTGCGACAGCTCCGGGTACTCGAAGTCCTTGAGCTTTTCGATCACGCAGCTCGTTACTTCCTTGTCGGTCATCGAGCCGCCGATGATCTTGACGTCCGACGCCTTCGAGTTCGCGCCCGACGGCTCCAGCGTCAGAAGTACGACGACCGTCCCCTTGAACGCGCGGTCGTGTTTTTCGTTGAGCACGTCCGAGTAGCACTTGAGCGTCGACGGGTTGCGCTGCTGCAGCAAGAGCTGGATCTCCGCCTCCTTGTCGGGCGGGATGCCGGCGGCCTCGGACGACTTCTCTTCGTTCTTGACGATGTTGCGCGGGCCGCTGCCTGACGCCGAGGTCTCGGCGCAACCGGCGGCAACAACCGCGAACAGCGCCAGCGTACGGATCATGGTTCGGGTCATGGCATCGCCCTCCTGGGGTCGGGGATTGGCTGGAACTTAGCCCCTTGCTCACTCTTTGAGCAAGGACGAAGCGATGACCAACCGCTGGATTTCACTGGTTCCTTCGTAGATTTCGGTGATCTTCGCGTCGCGGTAGTGCCGCTCGACGGGGAAATCGGTCAGGTAGCCGTAGCCGCCGAAGATCTGCACCGCCTCCTTGGCGGCGCGGTTGGCCACCTCCGAGGCGAACAGCTTGGCCATCGACGCGTCGCGCGCGTAGGGCCGGCCGCGATCCTTCTGCACGGCGGCGCGCCACAACATCAGCCGCGCGGCGTCGATCTCGGTGCGCATGTCGGCCAGCTTGAACTGGATCGCCTGGTGCTCGGCGATGGGCTGGCCGAATGTCTTGCGTTCCAGCGCGTAGCGCGTGGCGTCCTCGAACGACGCGCGCGCGATCCCCAGCGCCTGCGCCGCGATGCCGATGCGGCCGCCGTCCAGCGCGCGCATCGCGATCTTGAAGCCGTCGCCCTCCGCCCCCAGGCGCGCGTCGTCGCCGACCGCGCAGTCGGTCAGGAACACCTGCGCCGACGGCGCGCCGCGGATGCCCAGCTTGTCGTCGGTCGCGCCGACCTTGAGCCCCGGCGTGTCGAGCGGCACGAGGAACGCGGTGATGCCGCGGCTCCCCTTGGTCGCGTCGCTGGTCGCGAACACGATCATGACGTCGGCCACCGGCGCGTTGGTGATGAAGTTCTTGGTGCCGTTCAGCACCCAGCCGCCACCGGGCGCCTTCTGCGCGCGCGTGCGCTGCGCCTTGGCGTCGGATCCCGCCTCCGGCTCGGACAGCGCGAAGCAGCCGATCTTGCGCCCGCTCGCCAGGTCGGGCAGCCAGCGCGTGCGCTGCGCGTCGTTGCCGTCGACCAGGATGGGCGCGCACACCAGCGAGCTCTGCACCGACATGGAGACGGCCGTCGACGCACACGCGCGCGCGATCTCCTCCAGCGCGACCGCGTACGACAGCGCGTCCATGCCGGCGCCGCCCCAGCGCTCCGGCACCATGATCCCCAGCAGCCCCAGCTCGCCCAGGCGCGCGAAGATCTTGCTCGGGAACTGGTGCTTGCGATCGATGTCGGCGGCTACCGGGAGCGATCTCGCGGCTGGCGACGTCGCGCGCCGTGTCCTGAATCAGCTTCTGTTCGGGTGACAGGTCGAAGTTCATGCGCCTTTCCAGTCGGGGGGGCGTTTGTCGATGAACGCGCGCATGCCTTCCTTCTGGTCGGCGGTCGCGAACAGTCCCCCGAACGCCACGCGCTCCGCGGCCAGCGCGCGCGCCACAGGTTCGCCGGCGTCACGCAGCGCACCCGGCGACACGACCCGCTTCGCCGCCGCGATCGCCAGCGGCGCCCTGGCCGCGATGTCGGCCGCCAGCGCGCGCACGTCGTGCAGCAGCGCCGCGGGCTCGGCGACGTCGTTGACGAGGCCGATGCGCAGCGCCTCGGCGGCGTCGATGATCGCGCCGGTGTAGATCAGCTGGCGCGCGTGCGCGACGCCCACGCGCAGCGCCAGCCGCTGCGTGCCGCCGAAGCCGGGGATGACGCCCAGGCTGACCTCCGGCATGCCCAGCTTCGCGGTGCGCGCCGCGATGATGAAGTCGCACGCAAGCGCCAGCTCGCACCCCGCGCCCAGCGCGAAGCCGTTCACCGCCGCGATCACCGGCAGCCGCAGCGATTCGATGAAGTCGAACACCCGCTGGCCGCGCTCGGAGAACGCGAGCCCGGCCGCCGCGTCCATGTCCACCATCGCCTTGATGTCGGCGCCGGCCACGAACGCGCGGTCGCCCGCGCCGGTCAAGATCGCGCAGCGCACGCTGGCGTCGCGCGCCAGCGCGTCGAACGCCGCGCGCAGGCCGTCCAGCGTCTCGGCGTCCAGCGCGTTGCGCGCGTCGGGCCGGTTGACCGTGACCGTCGCGACGGCGCCGTCGCGCGCGACGAGGACGTTGGTCGTCACCGCGCCTGCCCCGCCCCCGCGACGGGGAACATCCCCGACGCGGTCGCCGGGGTGGCGGGGTAGTGGTGAAAGCCACGCCCGGCCTTGCGCCCCAGCCAACCGGCCGCGACGTATTGCCGCAACAGCGGGCACGGCCGGTACTTGGGATCGCCGAGATCGCGGTGCAGGACCTCGAGGATGGCCAGCGTCGTATCCAGCCCGATCAGGTCCATCAGCGCGAACGGCCCCATCGGGTGGTTGAGCCCGAGGTGGATCGCCGTGTCCAGGTCCTCGACCGACCCGATGCCCTCGAACAGCGCGAAGCACGCCTCGTTGAGCATCGGCATCAGCACGCGGTTGACGATGAACCCGGAGATGTCGCGCGACAGCACCGTCTGCTTGCCCAGGCGTTCGGCCAGCGCGCGCGTCGTTTCGTACGTGGCGTCGGCGGTGGCCAGGCCGCGGATGATCTCGACCAGCTTCATCAGCGGCGGCGGATTCATGAAGTGCATGCCGATCACCCGCTCCGGCCGGGTGACCGCGCCGCCGATCTTGGTGATGCTGATCGACGACGTGTTGGTGGCCAGGATGACGCCGCCGCGGCACGCCCGGTCCAGCGCCTCGAAGATCTCGCGCTTGGTCTGCGAAGTCTTCGGTCGCGGCCTCGACGACGAAGTCGACCGTCTCCAGGTCACCGCCGTACAGGTCCGTGGGGGCGATGCTCGCCAGGATGCGATCGCGCTCCGCCGCCGTGAGCTTCTGCTTGTCGACCAGCCGCGCCAGCTGCTGGCCGATGGCCGTGCGCCCGCGCTCGGCCGTGTCGCGCTGCGCGTCGGCCAGCGTCACCATGAAGCCGTGCGTCGCCACGAGCTGCGCGATCCCTCGTCCCATCTGTCCGGCGCCGATGACGCCGATACGCGTGATGCCGTCCAGGGGGTCGCGGCCGTTCTCGGACATGAGAACGCTAAGGTAGCACGCGCGGGGTATCGACTCCCTACACGAGCTCGACGGCGACCGCGATTCCTTCGCCGCCGCCGATGCACAGCGAGGCGACGCCGCGCCGCTTGCCGGCGTCGCGCAGCGCCGATATCAGCGTCACCAGCACGCGCGCGCCCGAGGCGCCGATCGGGTGGCCGAGCGCGACGGCGCCGCCCCACACGTTCACGCGCGCGGGGTCCAGTTCCAGGAGCTTGTTGTTCGCGATCGACACCACGGCGAACGCTTCGTTGATCTCCCACAGGTCGACGTCGCTCGTCTTCCAGCCGACGCGCCCGAGCAGCCGCTTGATCGCGCCCGCGGGGGCGGTCGTGAACCACTCCGGCGCCTGCGCGTGGTTGGCGGCGCCGACGATGCGCGCCACCGGCTTCCAGCCGCGCGCGGCGGCGGTGTCCGACCCCGCCAGCACCAGCGCCGCGGCGCCGTCGTTGATCGACGACGCGTTACCGGCCGTGACCGTGCCTTCCTTCTGAAACGCCGGCCGCAGCGCGCCCAGCTTGGCGACGTCGCCGCGCCCGGGCTCCTCGTCGTCGCTGACGACGACCGGTGGCCCCTTGCGCTGCGCGATCTCGACGGGGACGATCTCGCCGCGGAACTTCCCGTCGGCGATGGCGCGCAGCGCGCGCCGGTACGATTCGGCGGCGAACGCGTCCTGGTCGGCGCGCGTGATGCCGTTGTCCTTGGCGCACAGCTCGGCGCAGTCGCCCATGTGGACGTTCTTGTACGCGTCCCACAGGCCGTCGGCGATCATCGAGTCGATCACCTGCGCGTGTCCGAGGCGCATCCCCTCGCGCGCCTTGGGCAGCAGGTAGGGGGCGTTGGTCATCGATTCCATGCCGCCCGCGACGACCACGTCGTGCTCGCCGGTCGCGATGGCGTTGTGCGCGAACACGACCGCCTTCAGACCGGAGCCGCACACCTTGTTGACGGTCACCGCCCCGACGGAGTCCGGGATGCCGGCGCCGATCGCGGCCTGGCGTGCGGGCGCCTGGCCGATACCTGCCGGCAGCACGCAGCCCATGTAGACCTCACCGACCGCGTCGGCCGGCGTGCCCGCCCGTTCCAGCGCCGCCTTGATGGCGATCGCGCCCAGCTTTGGGGCGGGGAGCGACGCCAGCGCTCCTTGAAACGAGCCAATGGGCGTACGCGCGCTTCCGAGAATCAGAACGTCTTTCATTCCAAGTTCAATGATACCGCGCGTTGGCGCGATCGGAATGTGGGTGGTGTGCCAAAATGTGGACGAGTTACCTACATGGACCTACGATGCGTCACAAACATGGCGCTGACACTTCCCGAAGAGCCTCGCTCGAGGTGGCTGGAGACCCTGCTGGCCGTGGCTGCGGTGGTCGTCCTCGCCGCGGCGTCGGGCTGTGCGACAGCGCGCGAGGGGCGGGCTCGGCCGCGCGCGCGTAGCTGGTCCGCGAAGTTCGCCGGCACGGCCGCGGTGGCGCCGGCGCGCGTGCGTGACCCGGCCGTGGCGCTGGCCGAGCGCACGCTTCACGACGCCGGGCTGAGGTTCGGGACCGACGGCAGCACGCGCGCCCTGTGGAGCTACCTGCGCCTGACGCACGATCTGGTGTCGCCGGCGGTCGCCCGTCCGGGCGACATCCTGTTCTTCGACACGCGCGCGACCTACGCGTCGCCCGACTGCGACGACGCGACCGACCACGTCGGCGTCGTCGAGACGGTCGCCCCCGACGGGCGCATCGTGTTCGTCGAGGCGCGCGGCGGCCGCGTGCAGCGCAGCTTCGTCGACCCCGCGCGCCCGAGCCTGCGGCGCAACGCGGGCGGCGACATCGCCAACAGCTTCCTGCGCGCCAAGGCCGTCGACGATCCCCCCGACGCCCGCTACTTCGCCGGCGAGCTGCTGTGCGGCGTCGCCCGCGCGCAGCCCTAGCCGCGTTCGCCCCGCGCCTGCCAACGAAGTAGTTGGCGCGTGCGCCAACGTGATTAGCGCCGGAGGCGGCGAAGTGCCCGCGGCGCGCGCGGCTGGGGTTGGTGCGGCGGTTGCTGTGTATGAGCGGACAGGAGGTCCGCCATGTCGATGCAAGGTGGTTCGAAGGGGCGTCGGTTGTTTCGCGCTCTGCGTTGGGTTGCTCTGTCTGCCGCGGTTCCGGCGCTGTGGGCGTGCACGTCGCGGTCGCTGGAGCCGCCGGACGTGACCCCAGTCGTGACGCTCAGGTGGCGGTTCTCCGCAGACGATCAACCGCGACGTCGATCTGCTGTTCCTCATCGACGATTCGGCATCGATGGAGAAGTCGCAGAGCGAACCTGCTGCGAAACTTTCCGCTGTTCATGGAGAGATTGGAAAGATTCAAGGGCGGCCTCCCCAACGTCCACATCGCCGTGATTTCGTCCGACATGGGCGACGGCGGTAACGGCATGTGCGCGGGTAAGGGGGGAATCTTCCAGTACGGCTCGCACGGGGGGTGCACGCACCAACCTGCAGGCGGGCGCGCACTTCATCTCGAACGTCGGTGGCGTGGCCAACTACACCGGCAACCTCGCCGACGCCTTCACGTGCATCGCCGCGCTGGGCGAAGACGGTTGCGGGTACGAACAGCAGTTCGCCGCGCATCACGCGCGCGCTCGGCGCCGACGGGCAAGCCGCCCCCGCCGAGAATCAGGGCTTCCTGCGCGACGACGCCTACCTGGCCATCATCATGATCACGAACGAGGACGACTGTTCGACCGCCGTCGGCGGTCGGCTTCTACGGCCCGCAAAGCATTGCGTCGCAGCTCGGGACGGCGTTCCGTTGCAACGAGTTCGGGCACATCTGCGACGGTGTGTCGCCGAGCCGGTTCGCGCCCAACAACGCGGTGACTGACACCGTGACCTACCAGAGCTGCACGTCAGCGGAAGGCGGCGCGCTGAAGAACGTCGCCGACACGGCGGCACAGATCAGGGCGCTGAAGAAGGATCCTGCCAGCCAGATTCTGATGGCCGCCATCACCGGGCCCAATGGCGCCCTATCAAGTCCGTTGGAAGGCTCCGCCTCTCGGGGTGACTGACCCCACTCCGTGGCCCGAGATCGCGCACTCGTGCACGGCCGCGGACGACACCCCCGCTGACCCAATGGACGACAGCTTCGCTGACCCATCGGTGCGCGTGACCGAGCTGGTCCAGCAATTCGGCGGCAATGGGCTGCTTCTGTCGATCTGCGACGCTGAATTCGAGCCGGCGCTGCGGGTCATCGCCGAGAAGATCGAGGTGGCGATCCAGCCGCCCTGCATCGAGGGGCAGATCGCGAACCGGCCGGGCACCAGCGTGCCCGACTGCACGGTGGTCAACCACACCAAGACCAACGGCAGGGTGGTGGACGCGGCGGTCCGGTCATGCGCGGAGTCGGGCGGGGCCACGCCGTGCTGGCAGTTGGTTCCCGGCCAGGGGATCCTGCACTGCGCAGACGATGCAGATCAACAACGATCCGAACGCCCCGCCGGTCACCAGTCAGGACGCCACCGTCGACTGCGCGCTGTGCGTCCCGGGCGTGAGCGCGCCCGAACGCGGCTGTCCGTAGCCGACGAAGCCAACTTGGGGCGTGGGTTCCGCCAACGAGGTTGGCGGAATCTGCCCCCAAACCCGCGGGTCTTCGCGGGGAAGGCCTGGCCCGCGGGTTGCTCACTTTCGATGAACGTCACTTAAACCGCGCACTCACCTGTGGGATTGCGGTCGTCGGCCGGTCTACCTATAATCGCCCAACTTTTCGCCCGGGCCCTCGCCTGCCTGCCCCCACACCTGATCTCCTCGAGGAGGATTCCATGAAGGCTCGTTCGTTGTTTCGCGTGCTCCGCTGGGTTGGTCTCGGCGCTGCCGTTCCGGCCTTGTGGGCCTGTACGTCACGTAGCCTCGAGGCGCCCGTCGTCAAGCCCGAGCAGACCTTCACCAAGACGTTCCAGCAGACCGTCAACCGGAACGTCGACCTGCTGTTCTTGATCGACGACTCGTCGTCGATGCGGCTTTCGCAGCAGAACCTGGAGACGAACTTCCCGCAGTTCATGCGCGCGCTGGAGATGATTCCCGGCGGTCTGCCCAACGTCCACATCGGCGTGATCTCGTCCGACATGGGCGCAGGCGACGGCTCGATCTCGGGCTGCTCGGGTGGCGGCAAGGGCGGCATCTTCCAGTACACGGCGCGCGGCGCGTGCACGGCGACCAACCTGCAGGCGGGCGCGACGTTCATCTCGAACGTCGACGGCGTCGCCAACTACACGGGCAGCCTGGAGAGCGTCTTCACCTGCATCGCGGCGCTCGGCGAGAGCGGCTGCGGCTTCGAGCACCAGTTCGCGGCGATCACGCGCGCGCTCGGCGCCGACGGCAAGGGCGGCCCGCCCGCGGAGAACGTCGGCTTCCTGCGCAAGGACGCGTACCTCGCGATCATCCTGATCACGAACGAGGACGACTGCTCCGCCGCCGACGGCGTGCCGTTGTTCGACGACTCGCAAAACCTGAACCTGGCCAGCCAGCTCGGGCCGCCCTCGAACTTCCGCTGCAACGAGTTCGGCCACCTGTGCGAGGGCGGAGCGCCCAACCGCAACTCGCCGAACGGCATGGTGGGCGACATGACGCCCTACCAGAACTGCGTTTCGGCCGAGGGCTCCGGTCTGCTCAAGACGGTGGGCGACACGGCGGCGCAGATCAAGGCGCTCAAGGACGATCCGACCAGCCAGATCATCGTCGCCGCCATCACCGGCCCGACGACGCCCTACGTCGTGAAATGGACGACCGGCGAAGACGACCGATACGGGTCCCTGGCCGGAGATCTCGCACTCGTGCACCGCGGCTGACATGAGCTTCGCCGACCCGTCGGTTCGTGTCAGCGAGTTCGTGCAGCAGTTCGGCGGCAACGGCCTGACGCTGTCGATCTGCGACCAGAGCTTCGCGCCCGCGCTGACGCGCATCGCCCAGGAGATCGGCCGCGCGCTCGAGCCGCCCTGCATCAACGGCCGGGTCGCCACCAAGCCGGGCACGGATCAGCCCGACTGCACGGTCGTCAGTCACACCGGCAACGGCAGCGGCATGATCATCGACAGCGCCGTCAAGCCCTGCTCGGAGACCGGCGGTACGGGTCCCTGCTGGCAGTTGCTCCCCGGCATGAACTGCGGCGGTAACCAGACGATGGACATCACGCCCGACCCGGCCAACCCGATGCCGGCCAGCCAGAACGCCACCGTCGGTTGCGCGCTGTGCATCGCCGGCGTCTCCGACGCCGAGCGCAACTGCCCGTAGTCACGGCGCCAGCTCTGACGAGGTAGACTTCCTGAGGATGCTCCGCGTCCTCAGGAGGTTCCGGGTTGGCGGCGGCGACAAGTCGCCGCTGTCGATGGCCGGCGACGCGCGTGGCGTGCTGTGTTTGCACGGCATCACCGGGACGCCGTTCGAGATCCGGCCGCTGGCGGAGGCGCTGGGCGCCAAGGGGTGCACGGTGATCGCCCCGCAGCTGGCCGGTCACTGCGGCACGCTGGGCGATCTGGCGGAGAGCACGTGGCGCGACTGGCTGCAGTCGGCCGAGCAGGCCTTCGACGAGCTCTGCCGCCGCGTCGGCGGCGGGCCCGTGGCCATCTGCGGCTTCTCGATGGGGGGGCTGCTGGCGCTGCGCCTCGCGCGGCTGTATCCGGAGCGCGTGTCGGCGCTGGCCGTCATGTCGACGCCCCTGCGCCTGCGCCGCTTCCAGGTGCTGGGCATCCGCGCGATCGCGCGCCTGCCGTTCGACTTTCGCGCCCATCCCACGCTGTGTGTCCCGAAGTGGAACGGCTCCGACATCTCCGATGATGAGATGCGCTACGAAAATCCGGGCCTGCGCGCCTTTCCGATCGCGGCGCTGACGCAGTTGCTGGACCTGATGGACACCGTGCGCACCGACCTGCCGTCGATCCGGACGCCGGCGATGGTGGTCCACGGCCGCCAGGACCACACGGTGCCGATGGAGGACTCGCTGGAGCTGACCGGCTGCCTGGGCAGCGACGTCATCGAACGCCTGTGGCTGGACAAGACCTTCCACATGGTGTGCCTGGATGTCGAACGGGCGGCGGCGATCGACGGCGTGACGCGATTCCTCGCCCGCCACGCCGGCTGGCCGGGTTAGCGCACGGGGATCGGGAACGCGACCGGGCGTGATACGTTCTGGCCGCCGTGCAGGACCTGATTCTGGCCATCGACCAGGGGACCACGGGGACCACCGTGCTGGTGCTGGACGCGGCGCGCACCGTGCGCGCGCGCGGCTACCGCGAGTTCGAGCAGATCTACCCGCGCCCGGGCGAGGTCGAGCACGATCCCGAGGCGATCTGGGCGTCGGTGACGGGCGCGATCGGCGACGCGATCGGCGGCATCGACGCGCGCCGGATCGCGGCCATCGGCATCACCAACCAGCGTGAGACCACGCTGCTGTGGGACCGCGCCGACGGCCGGCCGGTCGCCAACGCGATCGTCTGGCAGGACCGCCGCACGGCGCCGCTGTGCGCGCAGCTCAAGGCCGCCGGACACGAGCCCGCGCTGCGCAAGCAGACGGGGCTGGTGCTGGATCCGTACTTCTCGGCGACCAAGATCCGCTGGCTGCTGGACAACGTCACCGGGCTGCGCGCGCGCGCCGAGGCGGGCGCCATCGCGTTCGGCACCGTCGACAGCTTCCTGATCTGGCGGCTCACGGGCGGCAAGACGCACGCGACCGACGTCACCAACGCGTCGCGCACGCTGCTGTTCGACCTCGGCGCGCGTCGCTTCGACGGTGAGCTGTGCCTGATGTTCGGGGTGCCGCCCGCGGTGCTGCCCGAGGTCTGCCCGTCGGCGGGCCGGCTGGGCGAGACGCTGGGCGTCCCCGGCCTGCCCGACTGCATCCCGATCACGGGGGTCGCGGGCGATCAGCAGGCGGCGCTGTACGGACAGGACTGCACGGAAGCGGGTGACACAAAGTGCACGTTCGGCACCGGCGCGTTCCTGCTGATGAACGTCGGCCCCGAGCCGGTCCTGTCGACGCGCGGGCTGCTCACCACCGTCGCCTGGACGCTGGATGCCGGCGCGGCGCGCACGACGGCGTACGCGCTCGAGGGGAGCGCGTTCATCGCGGGCGCGCTGGTGCAGTGGCTGCGCGACGGCCTGGGCATCATCACCAGCGCGAAGGAGGTCGAGGACCTGGCGCGTTCGGTGCCCGACAGCGGCGGGGTGACGATCGTCCCCGCGCTGACCGGTCTTGGCGCACCGCACTGGCGCTCGGAGGCGCGCGGGCTGATCGCAGGCGTGACGCGTGGGACCACCAAGGCTCACATCGCGCGCGCGGCGCTGGACGCCATCGCGCTGCAGAACGTCGATCTCGTGACCGCGATGCAGGCCGACGCCGACATCAAGATCACTCACCTGCGCGTCGATGGCGGGGCGGCCGCCAACGACCTGCTGATGCAGATCGAGGCTGACCTCCTGGGCGTGCAGATTTTCCGCCCCGAGATGGTCGAATCGACGGCCCTGGGGGCCGCCAAGCTGGCGGCCCTGGGCATCGGCCTGCCCCCCGAGGAAAAGGGCAGCCAGACCGCCCGCATGCGCATGTTCACGCCGTCGATGGCCCCGGAGAAGCGCGCGGAAATGCTGGCCCGCTGGGCCCACGCCGTGGAGCGGGCATGAGCACTTTGCCCCCTGTTCCCGCGGTGTTCCTGGAAGGCCGCACAAACCCCTCCAAAAGGAGCTTGATCGCAGGGGCGGCTATTTGCGAACGTGAGCGTTCGATGACCGCGCCGCCGCTGTCCGGGGAACTGTCGACGAGCCTGCCGCTCGCGGCATGTGGCCTCGTACACCCCGGGCGCCAGCGGCAGGAGAACGAAGACACGTTCGGCAGCTTCATCGACTCGCGGCTGTTCGTCGTGGCCGATGGCATGGGTGGGCACAACGCGGGCGAGGTCGCCAGCGCGCTGGCGGTCGACACCATCGCGAGCTTCTTTCGGTCGTTTCACGCCGACCCGCGTCAGATCTGGCCGTACAGCGTCGATCGCACGTTGTCGCTCGCCGCGAACCTGCTGCGCGTCGGCATCAAGGTCGCCAACGACAAGATCCGCGCCGGCGCCGCTGCTGATCGCGCGCGCGCGCGCATGGGGGCGACGGTGGTCGCGATGGCGGTCGGCGAGGCGCAGATCGCGATCGCGCACGCCGGCGACAGCCGCGCGTATCGTTTCCGCGACGGCGAGCTCAAGCGGCTGACGCGCGATCATTCGATCGCAGAGGAGATGCGCGCCGCGCGGCCCGAGATGACGGACGAGGAGCTGGCGAACTTCGCGCACCGCAACGTCGTCATGCGCAGCCTGGGCAGCAAGGACGACATCGATCCGGACGTCTACGTCAACAAGCTGCACCAGGGCGACGTCTACCTGCTGTGCACCGACGGCCTGTGGAGCGTGGTGCCCGACAAGAAGATCGCGGCGATCTTTCGCTCGGGGACCGGCATCGACGCCGTCTGCAGCCGCCTCGTCGAAGCGGCCAACGACGCCGGTGGTCCCGACAACATCACGGCGCTGCTGGTCCGCGCGGGCTAGCAGCCAGCCAGCCGGCTACACTCAGACCTGCGCGGCATCGCGAACGCCAACGTAGATGATTTCGGGGCTCGTCGACACGAAGAGGGTTCTCGTCTGCCTCGGGCCCGGAGGTGTGGGCAAGACCACGACCGCGGCGGCCGTCGGCGCGCTCGCTGCGCGGCGCGGGCGGCGCACGCTGGTGTGCACGATCGATCCGGCGCCGCGGCTGGCGGACGCGCTGGGCACGGGCGGCCTCGGACCCGATCCCCGGCCGGTGCCGCCCGAGGCGCGCCGCGCGCTGGGCATCGAGGGCGCGGCGGGCGATCTGCTCGCCGCCGTCCGCATCGACACCGAGCGGACGTTCGAGAAGCTGGTCACCGATGCGGTCGCCGATCCGGCCATGCGCCGCCGGATCTTCGACAACACGCTGTACCGCCAGATCACCACGATGCTCACCGGGTCGCAGGAGTACGCCGCGACGCTGGCGCTGCACGACTTCGTGATCAGCGGACAGTGGGATCTGGTGGTGCTGGACACGCCGCCGACGACGAACGCGCTCGACTTCCTGGACGCGCCCCACCGTATCGCGGCGGCTGTGTCCAGCCCGGCGCTCAAGTGGTTCTCGCGCCCGTCGGAGAAGGAGAGCCGATTTTCGTTTCAGCGCCTGCGGTCAGGCGGAGCGCTGCTGGTGCGGCGGCTGGCGAAGCTGGTCGGCAACACCTTCATCGAGGACGCCGGGGCGTTCCTGGTCGACTTTCAGGACGCGCTGGCCGGATTCCTCGTGCGCGCCCAGGCTGTCGACAAGCTGCTGCGCGGGCCGGACGTCGGCTTCCTGCTGGTGCTGGCGCCGGTGGTGGCGGCTGTCGACGAGGCGCTGTATTTCCACGACCGGCTGCGCGCCGCGGGCATCGAGCTGGCGGGGTTCGTGGCCAACCGCGTTCAGCCGCGCGCCGGGCTGACCGACGTCGGCGCGATCGCGGCGGCGCTGCAGGCGGACGCGGCGTTCGCCGGGCTGGCGGCGGGGACGATCGAAGACGCGGCCACGATCCTGGCGCCGGTCGCGCGCGCGTTCGGCGACCTGCACGCGTCCGAGCGGCGCGAGCTGACGCGGCTGGGCTCGCGCGCCGCCGGCATCTCGATCACCGAGGTGCCGCTGTTCGATCACGGCGTGGACAACCTGGCGGAGCTGCGCGTCGTGGGCGAGCACCTTTCTTCGGGGTAACCGGGGTGACGGACACCCGCCACGCGTCGAGCGTGGACGCGAGCGCGGCGGTCGCCAGCTCACGCGGGCCCAAGAACAGCGCGACGGCTTCGGCGCGGCGCGCGACGGTCACGGGACCTGCGACCTGGTCCGCGGCGCGGGCGAAGTCGTCGGCCTCGGCGGCGTCGTCCCAGATCGTCAGCCACACCAGCGGCGGTTCGGCTGGGAGCGGCGTTGTTCCCGCGTCGGCGACGACAGCCGCAGGGGGCGCGCCGTAGATCGCGGCGCGGTCGCCGCCCCAGCCGGCGGCGGCGCGCGCGGCCGCCTCGGCGGGCAGGCTCTGCGACAGCCAGGCGCGCGCGAGCAGCTCGCCCAGCACGGCGCTGCCGGTGCGGTGTTCGAAGCCGGGGAGCGTGGCGGGGAGCAGCTCGTCGTCGACGCGCACCGGCTCCTCGCACACCTCGTATTTCTCCGGGTGCAACACCTGTTCGGACGACGCCGGGGGATCCAGCCAGACGGCGTCCACGGCGCTCCACGGGTGGTGGGCGCGGATGCGCGCGATGAAGGTGAAGCCGTCGACGTGTGAGAAGCGGGCCAGCTCCGCCAGCCACGGCGGTACGCCGCGCGACGGGATCACGGAGCGCAGCCGCTCGGCCAGCGCCGTGGCGCCGTACGGACCGTGCAGGTTGCCGCGCCGATCATGAAGCTCGAGCGCCGCCACCGTCGCGTCTCCCTCGACCACGGCCAGGCGCGCGCGCTGCGCGTCGCCGTCGAGCGGTCTTCCCGCGCGGTCGAGCCTGACGAAGCGATCGATGCCGAAGCGGCGATCGGCCAGCGCGTGCGCGATCTCGTGCGCGAGCAAGAACCGCTGGCCGTCCAGCGGCTCGCTGGCCGGCACGAGCATGCGCTTGGTGCCGGGATCGTAATAGGGCACGGGCGACGAGAACGTCGCGTCGGCGAGCAGCCGGGTGTAGTCCGCCGTCGTAGGGATCAGCCCCAGGCGTTTCAGGATCTGCTCCTCGACGGCGATGTTCGAGCTGGCGACGTTGGCGCTGAGCGCGGCGACCACGTCGGCGCGCATCGCCTCGCTGGAGGCCGCCCGCACCGGCAGCCGGGCGTGGAACGGCAGCTTGCGAACCGCGGCCAGCTGCGGCGCCAGGCGCTCGACCTCGGCGCGCGCGGCGTCGTCGGTGACCGGCGTGGCAGCGACCACAAGCAGCGCCGCCGCCAGCGTTGCTGTCGTTCCGGTCACCGGCCCGAGTTTGCGGTAAATACCTCGCTGCTTCAATGAACGAGACGACAGTCGCCTCCGATCTGGGCACGCTCTTACCGCCGGCGCGGCGGGGGTTTGCGCAGGCGCTGCATGAGATCCGCGCGCTCTACGCGCGGGACGCGCGCGCCGTCGAGCTGTACGGCGCGGCCGGCTCGCTGGGCGCGGCCGTGGCGGCGGCGCTGGCCGCCGGCGCGGGCGACGGCCAACGGCGCGGTGGCGCCGTCGGCGTACCGCTGCTCTACGTCGTCGCCGACGATGAGACCGCCGAGGCGCGCGCCAGCGACCTGGCGTTTTTCCTGCCGCACGCCGCGGCCAGCGACGACCCGCTCGCGCCGCCTCCGGTGCTGGAGCTGCCGGCGCCCGATTCGTCGCCCTACGCCGACATGCAGCCCGACCGCCGCACGATGCTGCGTCGGATGGCCGCGCTGTTCCGGCTGTCGCAGGGGTTCGCACCCACCGTGCTGGTCGCGTCCGCGGCGGCGCTGTTCCGCAGGGTCGTGCCGCGCGCGCCGTTCGATGCGCTGTGCACCGTGATCTCGTCGGGCTCGACGATCAAGCGCGACGCGACGGTGGCGGCGCTGGTGCGCGCCGGGTTCTCGCGCGCCGCGGTGGTCGAAGACGCCGGGACGTTTGCGGTCCGCGGCGCGGTCATCGATCTGTTCCCTCCCGTGTACAAGCATCCCGTCCGCATCGAGCTGTTCGGCGACGACGTGGAGTCGATCCGGCTCTACGACGCGGCGACGCAGCGGACGCTGCGCCCGCTGGACTCGGTGTACGTGCACCCGGTGCGCGAGACGATCGCGACACCCGGCGCGGACACGCGCGCGAAGATCCTGGCGGCGGCCGACGCCGCCGTCTACCCGTCGTCGAAGACGCGCCGGCTGCTGGAGCAGATCGAAGAGGGCGAGCTGTTCTTCGGCATCGAGGCGCTGGCGCCCGCGTTCCACGCCGGCATGGCGCCGCTGTTCGACTACCTGCCGGCGGGGTCGCTGTGTGTCATCGAAGATCCGGAGGCGGTGATCGACGAAGCGCGCCGCAGCGAGACGCGGCTGCGCGAGGCTGCGTCCACCCGGCACGTCGAGCACCGGCTGGCGCTGCCGGCGACGGACTTCGTGCTCGGCGAAGACGAGGCGGCGGCCGCGCTGGCGGCGTGTCGGCGGCTGGAGCTGCGCACCGTCGAGGTGACGCGCGCGCGCACGCCCGAAGGCGCGCACGCGCCCGACGATGCGCCGCCGCGCGTGCACATGGCGTCGGAGCCGCACACGACGCTGCGCGCCGAGCTGCAGCGGGCGCGCGCCGACGCCGCCGACAGCGCCGCTGAAGCGGACGGGATCGACATCGGCCGGCCGCTGCGCGATCGCATGCGCGCGTGGCTGGACGCCGGCAACCGCGTGCGCGTCGTCGCCCACAACCGCACGCACGCGGACCGGCTGGTGGCGCTGTTCCGCGCGCTGGGCCTCGCGACCGACGTCTTGCCGGCGTCGGGCCACGAGGTGGCGGGCGCGGCGGGCGGGCCGCCGATGGGCGTGCTGACCGGTCCGCTGCGCCGCGGTTTCGCGCTGCCCGCCGACCGCCTGGTGCTGGTCGCGGAGGAGGAGATCTTCGGACCGCGCGCGCAACGCGAGGCGTACGCCGTCAAGACGCCGGCGTTTTCGGATCTGGGCGAGATCGCCGAGGACGCCGTCGTGGTGCACGACGAGCACGGCATCGGCCGTTACCGCGGGCTGAAGAAGCTGGTGGTGCGCGGCGTGCCGGCCGACTTCATGCACCTGGAGTACGACGGCGGCTCGGTGTACGTGCCCGTGTACCGCATCGGCGCCGTGCATAGCTACAGCGGCGGCGACACGGCGGACGTCAAGCTCGACAAGCTGGGCGCCCGGACCTGGCAGGAGAAGCGCCGGCGGGTGTCGGCCGAGGCGAAGAAGATCGCCGAGGAGCTGATGCAGCTGTACGCGCAGCGCGCCGCCCTGTCGGGGCACGCGTTCCCGCCCCCGGACGCGACGTTTCGCGCGTTCGAGGAGACGTTCCCGTTCGACGAGACGCCCGACCAGCAGAAGGCGATCGACACCGTCGTCGGCGACATGCAGGCGGGCGTGCCGATGGACCGCCTGATCTGCGGCGACGTCGGCTACGGCAAGACCGAGGTCGCGCTGCGCGCCAGCCTGCTGGCGGTGCTGGGCGGCAAGCAGGTCGCGGTGCTGGCGCCGACCACGGTGCTGGCCGAGCAGCACTTCATGACGTTCTCCGAGCGCTTCGGCGACTTCCCGGTGAGCGTCGCCGTGCTGTCGCGGTTTCGCAGCAAGGCCGAGCAGACGCGCACCGTCGCGGCCGTGGCCGAAGGGAAGATCGACGTCGTCGTCGGCACGCACCGGCTGCTGTCGCGCGACGTCCGCTTCAAGGACCTGGGCCTGATGGTCGTCGACGAGGAGCAGCGCTTCGGCGTGACGCACAAGGAGCGGCTCAAGGAGCTGCGCACGCAGGTCGACGTGCTGACGCTGACCGCGACGCCGATCCCGCGCACGCTGCAGATGGCGATGGGGGGGCTGCGCGAGATCTCGATCATCGCGACGCCGCCCGCCGACCGGCTGGCGATCCGCACCTTCGTCTGCCGCTGGGACCGCGATCTGCTGCGCGACGCGATCAAGCGCGAGCTGGCGCGCGGCGGGCAGGTGTTCTTCGTCCACAACCGCATCGAGACCATCGCCGAAGAGGCGGCGCGCATCCGCGACATCGCGCCCGAGGGGACGCGCATCGCCATCGGCCACGGCCAGATGCCGGAGGGCGAGCTGGAGAAGGTGATGGTCGACTTCGTCGACGGCCGCTACGACATCCTGGTGTGCACGACGATCATCGAGTCGGGCCTCGACATCCCGCGCGCCAACACGATGATCGTCAACCACGCCGATCGCTTCGGGCTGGCGCAGCTCTACCAGCTGCGCGGGCGCATCGGCCGCTCGCGCGAGCGCGCGTATTGCTACCTGGTCGTCCCCGAGGAGACGCGCATGACCCCCGAGGCCAAGCAGCGGCTGGTGGTGTTGCAGCGCTTCACCGAGCTGGGCGCCGGCTTCCAGGTCGCGACCCACGACCTGGAGATCCGCGGCGCGGGCGAGCTGCTGGGCGAGCGGCAACACGGCTCGGTGGCGGCGGTCGGCTTCGACACCTACGCGCGCATCCTGGAGGAGGCGGTCGCCGAGCTGCGCGGCGAGCCGATCAAGGCCGAGCACGACCCGGAGATCTCGGTCGACGTGCCGGCGTACCTGCCCGACGACTACGTCCCCGACACGGGACAGCGGCTGGACTTCTACCGGCGGCTGGCGCGGGCGCGCGACGAGGACGACGTGCGCGCGACGCTGGCCGAGCTGGCGGATCGCTACGGTCCGCTCCCCGACGAAGCGGTGCTGCTGGGCGAGGTGATGGTCGACAAGACGCTGGTGCGCGCGCTGGGCGCGCTCGGCTACGAGCTGTCCCCGACGCGCATCGTGCTGTCGCTGGCGTCGGACACCGGCCTCGACCCGTCGAAGGTCATGAAGCTCGTGTCCGGCAAGACGAGCCGCTACAAGCTGACCCCGGACATGCGCCTCGCCTACAACTTCGACGACGGTGAGAAGCGCGACCGCATGGCGGCGGCCCGCGCGCGGCTCTTGTACCTGCGTGGGTTGATGGCCAAGGCCTAGCCCCGGCGTCCCGAGCCTAGCCTCGGCTGAACGCCCAGCCCAGCCCGCGGGCACGCCGATATCCCTCTCGCACGTCGACGAGCGCCGGGCCTGCGCGTCGGCGGGACGCCGTATCCCTTCGCCCGACGAGCGCAAGGCAAGCGGACGGGCGCCGTAGTTCGAGCCGCGGCTTCCGCACCGCGCGCTCAGCCGATCTGCTTACGCTCTTGGGTTCTTACGGAGCCTGCCCATGTTTCGTGCGGGCTCGAACGCTGGCGCTCGAGCCATCGCCCACGCCCGCACGATGGCGCTCGTCGGGCGAAGGGATACGGCGTCCCGCCGACGGGCGGCGCGTGCCGCGAGCGGCACCCCGTGGGGCAGCAGGGGCGACGCGGTGCACTGGGGCTGCCGCAGCCGTGGCCAGCGCGCAAGCGCAGGCAACCCCCCGCCGCTGCGCCCAGCCCAAGCATGGGGTACGCTTTGAAACATGCTGATGATCATCGTGCATCTCGCGGTGTTGACGGGGGTCGTGCTGCTACTGGAGCGGCTCCTGCCATCGGTGAAGGTCAAGAGCATCGCCTCGGCCATTGTCGTGGCGATCGTGTTTTCGGTGCTCAACTTCTTCCTGGGATGGCTGATCAAGGCGGTGTTGTTCGTGCCCGCCATCCTCACGCTCGGGCTGCTGTTCCTGGTGATGCCGTTCATCGTCAACACCGTGCTGCTGTGGCTGACGGACAAGCTGATCGGGTCGTTCGAGATCCGGACGATGGGTGGTCTGCTGACGTCGGCGGCCGTGATCACGCTGGTCAACGGCGTCTTCCACGTCGCGACTTCGGCGCACCGGATGGGGATCACGGGGACCGGGCCTACGCGCTGGATCTGAGGAGAAAGCCGTGTAATCTCTCGCGGATGCGAAACGTATCCGCTCGGTCCCCCCTGGTGTTTTGCCTGGGAGCGGTGGCGCTGGTGGCCCTCGCTCTGCCTGCCTGCAAGAAGAAGCAGAAGGGACGCGGTGGCGAGGCCGTCGACCCGGCGCAGGTCGTCGCGAAGGTCGATGACGCGACCATCACGGTCGGCGACGTGCAGGAGCGGATCAACAAGCAGTCGCCGTTCGTGCGCGCGCGCTACACGACCAACGACAAGAAGAAGGAGTTCCTGGACAGCCTGATCCGCTTCGAGGTGATGGCCAACGAGGCCGAGAAGCGCGGCTACGACAAGGATCCCGAGGTCGTGCGCGTGATGAAGCAGCAGATGATCTCGAAGTTCCTGCAGAAGGACTTCGAATCGAAGCTGAAGGTCGAGGACGTCCCCGACGCGCAGGTCGAGAAGTACTACAAGGAGCACCCGGCCGAGTTCAATCAGAAGGACGAGGTTCGCGTCGGCGAAATCGTGACCAAGGAGAAGGGGAAGGCCGACAAGGCGTACGCCGAGGCGAAGGCGCTGCCCAAGGCGGCGGCCGCGGTGGGCGACCAGAAGGGCTTCAAGGACGTGGTCACGAAGTACAGCGAGGACGAAGAGGGCAAGACGCGCGCGGGCGACCTCGGGTTCATGGACAAGGAATCGACGCGGCAGCCGAAGCCGGTCGTCGAGGCGGCGTTCAAGCTGGCCGAGGTCGGCGACGTCGCGGCGCCGATCAAGACCGACAAGGGCTGGGTGGTGATTCGCCTGACGCAGAAGCGCCCCGGGTTCAACCGCCCGCTGACCGAGGTCAAGCGCCAGATCCAGCAGCGCCTGTTCCGCGACATGCGCACCAAGGCGATGGACGACTTCGTCGCCGACCTGAAGAAGAAGAGCACGATCGAGATCAAGGACGAGAACCTGTCCAAGGTCGTCATCGACACCGGCACGCAAGGTGGGCCTCCGGGCCTGGCCGGATCGCCGCCCCCGGGGATGTCGTCGCCGATGGGCGCGCCGGGCGCCGTGCCCGGGACGCCCGGGGCGCCGCCGCCAGGGACGCCCGCGCCGCGCCCGGTACCGCAAGGTAAGCCGTGAAGCTGACGCGCACCGCGCCGCTATTGCTGTTGTTGCTGGCTCCGGCGGGGGGCGCGGTCGCGCGCACGGTCGAGAAGGTCGCAGCGGTCGTGGGCGACAACGTCGTCCTCGCCAGCGAGGTCGAGGAGAAGGCCGCGCCGCTGATGGCCGAGGTCACGCGCATGCCCGATCCCGACAAGCGCGCGGCGCGCGCGTCGACGCTGCGGCGCGAGGTGCTGGACCGGCTGATCGACGAGGAGTTGATCCTGCAGCAGGCCGCCGACCTCAAGCTGTCGATCTCGAGCGAGCAGGTCGATGCGTCGATCGAGGAGATCAAGAAGCAGAACAACATCGACGACGACCAGCTGCGCGACGCGCTGAAGGGGCAGGGGATGTCGATGGCGCACTACCGCGCGGACATCAAGCGCCAGCTGCTGCGCTTCCGCGTGCTCAACATCGCGGTCGGCTCGCGCGTCAACATCTCCGACGACGAGATCAAGGCGTACTACGAACGCCACATGAAGGGGGGCGCCAACACGCAGGTGCGCGCGAGCCACATCTTCATCACCATCCCGGAGGGGGCAGACAGGGCGGCGGCGGAGGAGAAGCGGGCGCAGGCGCAGAAGATCCTGGAGCGGGCGAAGGCCGGCGAGGACTTCGCCAAGCTGGCGCGCGAGCTGTCCGACGACGCGGCGACGCGCGCCGAGGGCGGCGACCTGGGCTTCTTCGGCAAGGACATGTTGCCGAAGCCGATCGAGGAGCTGGTGTTCTCCATGCAGCCCGGCGAGATCCGCGGCCCCGTGCGCGCCGACCGCGGCTTCCACGTCATCAAGATGGTCGACCGCAAGGTCAAGGCGCCCAAGCCGCTCGACGACGTCAAAGACGACATCCGCATGCAGCTCCGCCAGAAAGACATGGAGCGCCAGACCAAGAACTACCTGCAAGAGCTCCGCAAGAAGACCCTGGTCGACATCAGGTACTAGGGCGCGGGAGCGCCCGCCGGCTACAGCACGCCGGCCAGCGGGCCGACGGTCGGCTCGATGCCGATGCCGGTCGCGGCGTAGCCGAAGGCGTTCATGATCGAGGTCAGCAGCTTGTTGGAGCTCTGCTTGCTCGCGAGCTTCAGATACTGGCCGGTCTTGACGCCCAGGTTGCGGCCGCCGATCAGCAGGTACTGCATGTCGCGCGGGCTGTGATTGTGGTTGGTGCCGCTCTCGACGCCCCACACCATCAGCGTGTTGTCGAGCATCGTGCCGTTGCCTTCCTTGGTCGCGGCGAGGCGCTTGGCCAGGTAGGCGACGTGGCCGGCCCAGAAGCGGTCGAACTGGATGAACGCCTGGCGCGTCGTCACGCTGGCGCTGCCGACGGTGATCGCGTCGGTGGTCTTGCTGATGTGGGCGACGTTGTCGTGCCAGCTCTGGCTCATGCCCAGCAGGCCCTCGTGGTGACCGCCCGAGAAGCTCATGCCGAAGTCGGCGACGCGCGTGCGGTCGCACGTGAACGCGTTGACGATCATGTCGGCCATGCACTGCGCCTGCTTGGTCGTGACCGTCGCGTCGCGCGCGTTGCTCGCCACGCCGGTGGTGGTGACCTTCTCGCACGCGCCGCCCGTCGGGATGACGACGCCGCCGCTGCCGCCGGCGCCGCTGCCGCCGCGCCCCGTCGACCCGCCGCCTGCCGCCCGCCCGCGCCGCCACGACCACCGCCGCCCGTCGAGCCGCCCATGCCGGCCGTGCCCATGTTGCCGCTGCTGCCGCCTGTTCCCGGCGTCGGCGGGAGCTGCCGCTCGAGCTCGAACAGCGCCTCGACGTGCAGCTCCAGCTTCTGCCGCTCGCTCTGCCCCAGGTAGCCCTGGATGCGTTGCAGCTGCGACTTGTTCACCTGCAGGATCTTGCGCCGCACCGCCTGCCGGGTCTGGTCGTCGGCCTGGAGCATCGACGGGCTGGTGCCGAACGTGACGCCGTTGAAGATCGTCGAGAACGCGCGCGACGCGGTCTCCTCGTGCGCCATCGGCTGCCCGGCGCCCGAATACGAGATGACGTGGCGCTTGTCGGTGCCGCCGCCGCCGCCCGCCGACACGTGCACGCTGGCCAGCGGCGTGCCGCCGCGGATGTCGCTGTTCTTGAGCAGGATCTGATCGATCGACGGGCCGTTCGCGTAGCGCTGGGTGTCGTTGGCGAACTTTTCGCCGGTGAACAGCTGCGCCATCCCGGCTTCGTGATGGTTGTCGACCGTCCACGCATGATCCAGCTGCTGGATGAAGAACAGGTTCGATTCCAGGCCCCTGAAGTCGGCCAGCGGCTCTTGCAGCGTGAAGCCGGTGCCGCTGCCCGTCGGCCACCACTCGGGCGGGTGCGAATCGGGCGTGAAGCAGAGCACGAGCCGCTTCGGGTTGAGGGTCTGCGCCTCCAGCCGCCGCATGCGCAGCAGCGGCGCCAGGAACACGGCGCCGGCGGCGGTGCGCAGCACCTCGCGGCGGGAAAGGAAGTGGTTGCGTTTCAGCATGCTCAGTTCCTCACCCGTTCGTACGTGCTGGCCGACGACATGACCGCGGACAGCAGGTCGTGCATGGTGCCGCCTCCGGTCAGCGACTGGTACCCGGACAGCACGGGCGGGATGCCGCGCTGGACGTCGCCGCCGAAGCCGAACGTGTAGCGGAACGCCTGGATGGCGGCGCACTCGCGCACCCACGCGCTGGCGGCCAGCGCCTCGGCGAGGTCCGTCGCGTTGGTCAGCGGGCGGTTGACGTCGGTCTTGGTCAGGTAGCCGGTGGTGTCGACCGGCACCGGCGTCGTCTGGTTGCGGAACAGCTCCTGGGTGCGGAAGCGCCCGGCGCCGTCGAAGCTCTCGAACGTGAAGCCGACGTCGTCCAGCGCGTCGTGGCAGCCGACGCAACCAGGCTTCTGGTGCATCGAGTACAGCTCGCGCGTGCTCTTGGGCGTGCCGCCCGTCGTCTCGACTTCCTCGAGGAAGGGGATGTTGGGGGGGATGCTCATGTGCTGGCACAGCAGCCGCTCGCGCACGAAGTTGCCGCGCAGCGTGGGCGAGCTCTGGTTGGCGTGCGCGGCGACCGACAGGAAGCCGCCCAGGGCCAGCCACCCCGTGCGCGTGCCCGGGCCTGCGCCCGGCGCCCCGTAGAACGTCGCCAGCGCGCCCGTCGGCGCCTGCACGGGCGCGGTCAGCAGGTTGCGCAGCGTGCCCGACATGCCCGCGTTCGCGGTGAAGAACGTGTTCGCCTCGTCGATCATCGCGGCGCGCACGCCGTCGAAACCCGGGAACAGGTCGGGGAACTTGTAGAGGTCGTCGTTGACCTTGGTCATGGTCAGCCACTGGAACAGGAAGGCGCGCAGCGGCTCGGCGGCCTCGGGCATCGCCAGCAACGCCTCGACCTGGGTGTGCAGCGTCGACGCGTTGGTCAGCTCGCCGCGATCGGCGGCGGCCAGCAGCGACGCGGGCGGCGGCTGTCCGATCAGGCTGAACGACAGGAACGTCGCGACCTCCTGGTCGGTGATGCGGAACGCCGTCTGCGCCATCGACCCGGCCGCGCCGATCTCGGTGCGGTACAGGAAGAACGGCGACGTCAGCGCCGACTGGATGACGGCGCGGAACGCGAACACCGGGTCGCCGGTGGAGCCGCCGAGAATCGAAGATCTGACCCGCCTCGGCGGTCTCGTCGGCGCTGGGGACGCGGCGATACGCGCGCGTCAGCGTGTTGCGGATGAAGTCGGTCTTGCACGCTGCGGTCAGCGTCGTGCACGGCGTGGCCAGCGCCAGCAGCTGCGCGTTGGTCATCGCGTCCGACACCTCCTCGGCCGAGCTCTGGTAGTTGCCGGCGAGCTGGACGCGGACGAAGTTGACGTTGGACAGGTTGACGAACAGGCCGCCGTCGGCCTCGGGCTCGAACAGGGTGGTGTCGACGGCGACGCCGGTCAGGGCCATCACCGACTTGCGGTATTCGGCGTGCGTCAGCCGCCAGGCGCGCGCCGGCAGCGCGGCAGCGACCGGCTGCGCGGCGGCATAGGGGAGGTTCCCCTGCGCGTCCGGCTTGGGCATGTCGATGCCGCCGCCCCCGACGGTCTTGCCGGGCTCGCCGATCTTGCCGTCACAGCCCGCCAGCGCGGCGAACGCGCACGCGCAAGCAAAGCCAACGAAGCGCTGGGGCCGAAGCGTCATTGGGGACCCGCTGGCTTAATGTGAGCAAGCGTGAGCCTTCCTTCACAAATCTTCGTCCTTTTTATAACGAGACTCCGTATAGAGTGTGCCTGTGTAGGCGCGAGTGCGAGGCGTCGCGTTACCCCGGCGGCCAGGCCAGGGGCCGCCCTGCCAGGACGTGCAGGTGGACGTGGTGCACGCTCTGGCCCGCATCCGGTCCGGCGTTCATCACGACGCGGAAACCACCGGCGGCGCGGCCGCTTTCGCGCGCGAGCTTCGACGCGACGACCATCATGCGGCCGTAGAGCTCGGCGTCCTCGGCGGAGGCGTCAGCCAGCGTCGCCACGTGACGCAACGGGACGACCAGATCGTGAAACGGCGCCTTGGGCCCGATATCGGCGAACGCGAGCACGTACTCGTCGCGGTAGGTGACGTTCGCTGGGACGCGGCCATCGCGGATTTTGCAGAACAGGCAGTCGGTATCCATGTCGGTCACGGTCATGGCAGGGGTCCCTTTTTCGTTCATCGATTTCAATTTATTCATCTCAGCGGCGGTCTGCGACGAGATCCAGCAGCCGCGCCCGAGTGTCATCGAATGGCGCGGTCTCGTCGGTGCGCTGACGTAGAAAATCGTTGATCGCGTCCATCGAGGCGATCGCGCGGTCGGTCACCGCGTCCGCCCCCCGCTGATAGGCGCCCAGCGCGATGAGGTCGCGGTGGCGTTCGTACGCCGCCAGCAGCTCGCGCAAGCGGCCCGCCGCGGCGCGGTGGCCGGCGTCGGCGACCGCCGTCATCAGCCGCGACAGCGACGGGAGGACGTCGACGGCGGGCCAGTGATTGCGGGCCGCGACGTCGCGCGACAGGATGACGTGTCCGTCGAGGATGCCGCGCACCTCGTCGGCGATCGGCTCTTCCATGTCGCCGCCGGCGACCAGCACGGTGTAGAGCGCGGTGATCGATCCGGTGGCGCTGTTGCCGGTGCGCTCGAGCAGGCGCGGCAGCAGCGCGAACACGCTTGGGGGATAACCCTGGCGCGCCGGCGGCTCGCCCGCGGCCAGGCCGACCTCGCGCTGGGCGCGCGCCACGCGCGTCACCGAATCGAGCATGAACAGCACGCGCCGGCCGCGCTCGCGGAAGAACTCGGCGACGGCGGTCGCGACGAACGCCGCCTTCAGGCGGACCAGGGCAGGGGCGTCGCTGGTCGCGCACACGACGACGGAACGCGCGCGGCCGGCGGGGCCGAGTGACTCCTCGAGGAAGTCGACGACCTCGCGGCCGCGCTCGCCGACCAGCGCGATGACGCTGACGTCGGCCTCCGTCTGACGGCGCGATCTGCCCCATCAGCGTCGACTTGCCGACGCCGGAGCCGGCGAAGACGCCGACGCGCTGACCTTCACCGACGGTCAGCAGCGCGTCGAGCACGCGCACGCCCAGCGGCAGCGGGCGGGTGACGCGGCGGCGCGACAGCGGCTCGGGCGCGGCTCTGTCGACCGCCCAGTCGCGTCCGTCGGCGATCGGGCCGGCGCCGTCGATCGGACGCCCGAGCCCGTCGAGCACGCGGCCGAGCATCCGCTCCGACGCGGCGATCGAAAACGGCCGCCCGGTGGGCGTGACCAGCGCGTCGGGGCCGATACCGGTCGGCTCGCCGAGCGGCATGAGCACGACCTCGTCGCCGCGGAAGCCGACGACCTCGGCGTCCAGCGTGGCGGCGGCTGCGGCGCCGCCGCTGCCGCTGGGCACCCCTGGCGATGAGATCGTCACCAGCTCGCCGACGCGGACGCCGGGGACCGACGCGCGAATGACGAGGCCGGTGACCTCGGTGACGCGCCCGGCCTCGCGGCGTGGCGTCGCCCCGTCGAGGCGCGCGAGCGCGCGGTCGAGGTCGAAGTCAGCGGCCATGGCTCCCCGACCCCGACGCGCCCACCAGCGCGCGTTCGAGCGCGGCGATCTGCGTCGCGAGGCGCGCGTCGACCTGGCCGAGCGCGGTTTCGATGATGCAGCCGTGGCGGCCGACGGCTTCGTCAGCGACCAGCTCCAGCGCCGCCGCCGCCGGCGCGCGCGCCACGAGCGCGTCGCGTCGCGCGGTCAGCGCAGCGAGATCGTCGGGGTGAACCCGGACGCGGATCCAGTCGCCGCGCGGGCGGCAGGCCTCGAGCGCAGCACCCGCGATGTCGGCCATCACGCCGGGATCGAGGGCGACACCGCGGCCGACGATCTTCTCGGTCATCCGCGCGGCGAGCACGAGCGCCGCGGGTTGCGCCGCTGCCAGCAGGCGCGTGGCCTCGGCGCGCGCGCCCGCGAGCAACGCCGCCGCCTCCGCGGCCGCTTCGGCGCGCCCCTGCGCGAGGCCCTCGAGGCGCGCCCGCTCGCGTGCGGCGCCGGCGCCGGCGAGCACGTCGTCGGCGTCGGCGCGGGCCGCCGCCAGCAGCGCGTCTGCTTCGGCGCGGGCGTCGACCACCAGCCCTGGCACCACGTGTCCCATCGTCTTGATCACGCGACCCATTGGCAGCTCACCGTCACCCTCCTGCGCGGCGCGCAGCAACACGCGGCCGAGCCTCACGGGCAGCCGCTGCGCGACGGCGGCGACCGCGGCCGGCCCTTCGCCGGCGAGCGCGTCGCGCGAGCGCGCGCGCGCCGAGCTCACGCAACGCTTCGGCGGACGCGTGCTTGCCGATGGAGGTCACGCGGCGCCGGGCGTCGTCGCGCGCGGCCGCCGTGCCGTCACGGCTGGCGGCGTCGATCACCGCGCGCGCGAGCGGAGGTTCCAGCGCCGCGGCCGCGCGCGCCACGACCGCGGCCGGCGCGCCGCGCAGCGACGTGCCCAGCACCTCCGCGCCGCGGCGCTCGACGTCGGCCACCAGCGCCGCGAACGACAGCGCGCCGAGCTCGCGCGCGAGCGCGGACACGGGGGCGCCCGGTCCCGCGAGCGGAACGATGCCGCCGAAGACGGCGCGCCGCAGCCCGTCGGCCGCGCGGCGTCGACGTCGGCGTCGCGCGCGGATCCCGCCTGCGGCCCTGCGTTGTCTCCGCCACGCGCCGCGATCACCTTGGCGGCGATCGCGCGAACCACGTCGGGGAGCCCGGCCGTCACCGCGCGGACGATCGCGTCCGGCTCCGCCTCGAGCCGCTCGCGCAGCCAGTCGGGATGAACGGCCTCGATGCCCGCGGGCACGGGGGCCCGGGCGAGCGCGATGAGCTCGGCGATCGCCGCCGCGCGCACGGTTCGATCGGCCTGCGCCAGCGCCTCCAGCGCGGCGGCGCAGCGCGCGCCCGCCGTCCCGGCCAGGCGGCGCGCGGCTTCAGCGGGCGGCGTACGCGCCAGCGCCGCCGCGAGCACGAAGCCCTTCTCTTCCGGCGGCAGGGTGGCGAGCGCGGGGTGCATGACCAGTGGCGGCTATCATCGACCCGGCCCCCGCCCGGAAGCAACCGAGCTGGACGGCTTCGATGGCTACCGCCACGCCGACGAGCAGCGCCGCCGTCAGCAGCGCGCGGGACGAACGCCACGTACGCCACCAGCGGCAGCGCGGCGAACCACCCCGGCTCGCACGCGAGCCGCGGTCCGAACGCACCGGCCGCCACGAACGCGACCATCGCCGCGGGCGCCGCGCCCACCGCCGCGCCCAGCGCCGCCGCGGCCGCGTGCGCGGCGGTCAGTCGCCGCCGGACGACCGCGACGAACGCAGGCGCAAACGCGACCGCGCACGCCACGGCCGCGATCAGCCCGGTCGCGTAGCCGAGGCGCTCGCTGGTGCGATCGGCGCTGAACGACGGCGCACCGAAGCGCCACGCGAACGCCGCCGCGGTCAGCGCCGACCGCCGCCGCGCCGCACGCGAGGCCGAGGCCCGCGGCCCGCCGCGCGCGCCGGACGACGAGCCCGATCGCCACCAGCACCGCGACACATCCAGCCAGGCGCAGCAGCCGCGCGCGCTGTTCGGCGTTGCTCAACGGCGCGCGGGCCGCGGTGGCGGCGGCCGTCGCGCCGCCGATGCGGGCGTCGTCCGCGCCCGCCAGCGCCGCGCGCACGGGCGCGGGCAGCGCCAGCGCGTCCAGCCAGGCGTGTCCCTGCGCGGTCGCCGGCGCCGTCACGCCCAGCATCGCCGCCAGCGTCGGCGCGACGTCGATCATGCGCATGCTGGCGCCGCGCGCGCCCGCGGCGATCGCCGGACCGCCCGCGACGAAGAACGATCGCCGCACGTCGGCCTCGTCGCCGCCGTGCCCGCCGCGCCAGGTGTGGCCATGGTCCGCGAGCACGACGACGTTTGCGGCCGGCCACCCCCACGCCGCCGCCAGCCGGCGCGTCTTGTCGTCGGCGGCGCGCGCCGCCGTCTGGTACGCCGCCGACGCCGCGCCCGCGTCGTGCCCGGCGCGATCGACGTCGCACAGGTGGACCAGCAGCAGGTCGGCGCCGGGCATCAGCGCGATGGCTTCGACGGGCAGGGCGTCGGGCGCCGTCACGCGCGTCGTCGCGATGTCGTCGCCGAACAGCGTCCGCCACCAGTCGACCTGGTCGCCAATCTCGACGCCGCGCCGCCCAGCAGCGCGCAGCCGCCGCGCGACGTTGTCCAGCGGCGTCCGCTGGAGGCCGACGTTCGTGCGCACGCCGGAGTCGCGCGGTGGCACGCCGGTCAGCATCGACACGTATTGCGCCGACGAGAACACCGGGACCTCCGACGTGAGCTCCGCGCGCGCGCCGCGCTCACCCAGCTCGCGCACGAACGGCAGCTCGGCGGCGACGTCGGCGCGCAGCCCGTCGATGACAACGACCATCACGCGCGCGGGCGGCGCCGGTGACGCGCCGATGGCGTCGGCGACCGGCGCGACCGGCGCCGGCAGCTGCAGGTTCGCGAGCGCGAGCACCGCGCCCCGCAGCGCGACCAGCGCCAGCGCCACCAGCGCCGGACACAGCGGCGCGACCAGAGGCGCCGACAGCTTCAGAACGACCAGCCGATGTTCAAATTGAGGAGGACGATGAACTCCTGGCCGCTCGCGGCGGCATTGCCGTCGGTCGCCCGCACACCGACGTACTGCGCGCCGAGCTGGGCGTCCCGCGACAGCGACATCAGGAGCACGGCGAAGATCGTGATGCGCATGCGCGGAATTGTCGCCGCATTTGCGACACGCGACAAATGCCAGGGATCACACGCGCGGCTACGGCGTCGGTCCGGTTCTTGCGATGTGATGGACACATGGCCGCATCGTCCGCGGGAAGACCGCGATCGACCATGACGCGCGTGTCGCGGTTTGCGGCGGCGGCGCTGCTCGCCTGCGCGGCGGCCGCCAGCGCGCGCGCCGATGCGCAGGGGGTGGCGGATCCGAAGGTCGTGGAGCTGCGCAGCAAATTCGGGCTACAGATTGGAGGGACCGGTTTCCTCCAACTGGTGTATCGGCATCAGATCACCGGCCACGTACACCTGGACCTGGGTTTGTTCGGTGCGCCCCACGGCATGAATGCCAGCTCCGGAGTGGTCGTGATGGCGCCGGCTGGCCGTCGCTGGTCCCCTTACGTCGGATTTGGCGGCGGGTTCGCGGGCGGCGGCGGCCAGGAGATCGCCGACGGTTGCGATCCAGTGTTGGTTGATTGCCCAAGGGGGCAGCGGTCGACCGCGATGCTGTTCATTCATGCGCGCGTGGGTATCGGCGTCGCGTTCGGCGAGCACAGGCGTCACATGCTGGCGCTGGACGCGGGGGGTTGGTTCGGCGGGCTGTTCGACAGGAAGACCGATGCCGCGGGTGTAGAGACGAGGACCTCGCGACGGATTCTGTGGCCGATGGCAGGCTTCGCGTACTTGTACGCGTTCTGATCAGCGCTACTTGACCAGCAGGGAATGTCATTGCTTCGGCGCCGCGAGGAGCTTGAGCGTGTGCGCGTAGGCGGCGCCAGTGGCATCGACGGGACCGTGGCCCGGGACGACGGTGGTCTTGCCGTATCGTTCGGAGACGCGACGCACGGCCGCTGGCCACGCGGCCCGGTTCGCGTCGCCGGTGAATCCCAGGTCGCTTGCAGCGGTCGACTTGATCAGGCAGCCGCCGAACACGACGTCATCAATCTTCAGCACGATGTTGTCGGGTGCGTGTCCCGGTCCCGGGTAAAACGCCTCGAAACCGCGATCGTCTTTGTGCACGCCGCGTGCGGCAGCGAACAGTGTCGTCACGCCGCGCACGCCGCGCTTTTCCATCTTGGCGACGGTCAGGTCGACGGCCGCGATCGGGATGCGCCGCCGTAGCAGCGCGCCGAGGCCGCCGGCGCGATCGGCGTGATCGTGCGTGATGACGGCGCCGATCCATTCCCGGCGCAGGACGCTATCCCCGTAGCGCAAGATGACCTCGGTCTGGGCTTCGGTCCACGCGGTGTCGATCAGCAGAAGGCCACCACCGGTGTCGACGATCGACCCGTTTGACGGGATGCCGTTTGCGTCGGTTGATCGGTGCAGGAACATGCGATCGCGCAGCGTTTCGATGTCGACCCCAGGTGCGGTCGGCGTCGCGCGCCACGGTGTGAACGCGAACGGATACGTGACGGTGACCGGGCCCGGAGGTTGAGCGTACGGGAACCCCCACTTGCTGACGACGGCCGCCACGCAAGCCTCGACGGCCGGATTCGCCATCGTCGAGCTCTGCACCTCGGACGCGACGACGTCACCGGGAGCTCCGATCTTGAACTTCACGACGATGCGGCCGGTGAGCGTCGGGTTCGCGGCGAGCGCGTGCTCGTAGCAGAAGTTCACGTCGTTCATGCGGCGGCTGACGATGCGCCGGACGACGTACGGCTCGAGCCCGCCCTTCACCTCGATCGGCTCGACGGGCGGCGGCGGAAGGCCCCATGCCCACACTGAAGCCGCGGCCATCACCAGAGGCGAAAGCGCCATCGCCCGGTGACTCTAACAGTGGTCAGAGCATGTTCGCGATGAAGCGCAGCATCGCCAGCTTGTCGCCGATGCCGGCGCTGCCGTTCACCTCGACGTGTTCGATGAGCGGCGTCACCAGCGCGACGTGCGGCGCGTCGCCGAGCTCGCGCGCGGCCCACTCGGTCTCGGCGGATGGGATGACGCTGTCGCCGGCGCCGTGAACCACGTAGACGGGCACGCCGATCCCGGCGAGGCGTCCGGCGGGCGACAGGCGCGCGAGCTCGTCGGCGCGTTCGCGCACGATGTCCTCGAACGCGGGCGCCAGCTCCTGTAGCCGCTGCGCTTCGACCAGGCGCCACAGGCGGCGTCCCTCGTCGGTGGTCAGCGCCGTCGCGCGCGTCCGCGCCCCCTCGGCATCCTGGTGCAGCGACGCGCGCAGCGCGTCCCGCAGCGTGACGCGATCGGCCTCGGGAGCAAGACGATCGACGGCGCCGTAGAGCAGCACCACCAGGCCGTAGTCGTGCGCCTGCTTGCGGACGACGCCCGCCGGCGTTTCAACCTGGTTGCGGATCAGGAAGCGCAGCACGCGGCCGAGGTCGTGGTGGCCGCCCACGCTCGTGACCAGCTCGACCCGCCCGGCCAGCTCCGGCTCGGCCGCCGCGACCAGCGCCAGCCCACCCGCGAAGCTGAAGCCGAGCAGGCCCACGCGCGCCTCCGAGACGATGTCCTGACGCGCGCTCAGGTACAGCGCGGCGTCGCGGATGACCGCCACCCCCTGCCGCGTGATCCGGTAGTCCGCCAGGTCGGCCAGCTCGGGCGTCAGTACGACACGCCCGGCGCGCGCCAGCTCGCGCGCGAACGGGACCATCCGCCGCTCGTTCATCCCCTCGTGGTGGATGCCGTGCGCGATGACCAGCCCGCGTCCGCGCGGTTGGTCGGCGCGCCGGTAGATGCGCGCCCGGATCGGGCCGTCCCGGCCCGCTACGGTCACGTCCTGCTCGATGAGGCGGTCGGGGTCGGGGCGCTCCGACGGCGGCGGGGCCGCCGCCTGGGCGCTGGACAGCGCGGTCAGCATCACCCCGGCCTTCCACCAGCGCCGGGCGGGCGACCAGCTCAGCGCGGCCAGCACCACGGCGCCCAGAAACACGCCAAAAGCCAGCTGCTTGACCACTGAGCGGCCTGTACTTGCCACGCCTGAACTGTGGCACCCGGCGGCGTCCGGACCCGCTTCGGGGACAAGAAAACACGATGTTTTACGATCCGGTGACACGGGTCGGCATGCGGATCACGCCTGTTTCCGACGGCAATCCTTGCGCCGGGGCGGTTACCCGAGTAGACATGCCGCCGATTACAATGCCCGAAGTCGTCGCTACAAGTCCCCGTCCTGAAGTCCGTTCGGAGGTCCGTTCGGACGTTCGGAACATCGCCATCATCGCCCACGTCGATCACGGAAAGACGACGCTGGTCGATGGCTTTCTGCGTCAGGCGGGGCAGTTCCGCACGGGCGAGGTCATCGCGGACTGCGCGATGGACTCGAACGATCTCGAGCGCGAGCGCGGCATCACCATCCTGTCGAAGTTCACGGCGATCACCTGGAAGGGGACGCGCATCAACATCGTCGACACCCCCGGCCACGCCGACTTTGGCGGCGAGGTCGAGCGCGTGCTGAAGATGGTCGACTCGGTCTGCCTGCTGGTCGACGCGTTCGAGGGGCCGATGCCGCAGACCCGCTTCGTCACGCGCAAGGCGCTGGCGCTGGGGCTGCGCCCGATCCTGGTCGTCAACAAGGTCGACCGTCCGGGCTGCGACCCCGAGGGCGCCGTCGACGCCACCTTCGATCTGTTCTGCGCGCTGGGCGCGACCGATGCGCAGCTCGACTTCCCGATCGTCTACGCCTCCGGGCGCGAGGGCTGGGCCGCGAAGGAGCTCAAGGACGAGCGCAAGGACCTGTCACCGCTGCTCGACATGGTCGTCGACTTCGTGCCGCCGCCCGCGACCGACGTGTCGGCGCCGCTGGCGATGCACGTCACCACGCTGGACTACGACGACTACCTCGGCTACGTGGCCATCGGCCGCATCGAGTCGGGCAGGGTCAAGTCGGGCGACCGCGTGTTGCTGGCGCACCGCAACGGCTCGCGCGAGGAGTTCCGCGTCGCCAAGCTGCTCGGCTACCAGTCGCTCAAGCGCTTCGAGCTGGCCGAGGCTGCCGCCGGCGACATCTGCGCGATCACCGGCATGCAGGATCTGACCGTCGGTGAGACCATCACCGAGATCGCGCGCCCCATCATCTTGCCGCTGCTCGAGATCGAAGAGCCGACGGTCAAGATGCAGTTCATGTCGAACAACGGGCCGTTCGCGGGCAAGGAGGGGAAATACGTCACCTCCCGCAACCTGCGCGACCGTCTGTTCAAGGAGATCAAGGCGAACGTCGCCTTGCGCGTCGAGGAGACCCCGTCTCCCGACACCTTCGACGTGCTCGGCCGCGGCGAGCTGCACCTGACGGTGCTGATCGAGACGATGCGGCGCGAGGGCTACGAGCTGATGGTTTCGCAGCCGCAGGTCATCTTCAAGACCGACGAAAACGGCGGCAAGACCGAGCCCTACGAAGAGGTCGTCATCGACCTGGACGAGGAGTTCTCGGGCGCCATCATCGAGGAGCTCGGGCGCCGCGGCGGTCGCATGCAGGAGATGGGGCCGGCGGGCGAGGGGCGTATGCGGCTCGAATACCTCTGTCCGGCGCGCGGCCTGATCGGCTACCGGTCGCAGTTCCTGACCGACACGCGCGGCACCGGCATCCTGAACCACAACTTCAAGAACTACGGACCGTTCGCGGGCAACCTGCGTTCGCGCCCGAACGGCGTGCTGATCTCGCAGGACGACGGCGAGACCAACACCTACGGCCTGTTCTATCTGCAGGAGCGCGGGCAGCTGTTCCTCGGCCCGCAGATCAAGGTCTACGGCGGCCAGATCATCGGCCTGCACTCGCGCGACAACGACCTCATCGTCAACCCGTCGAAGGCGAAGAAGCTCACCAACATCCGCACCACCTCCGCGGACGAGAAGCTGTTCCTGACGCCGCCCCGTGTGTTCACGCTGGAGTCGGCGCTGGAGTTCATCAACGACGACGAGCTGGTGGAGGTGACCCCGTCCGCCATCCGGCTGCGCAAGCGCTGGCTGGACCACAACGAACGCAAGCGCCTCGAGAAGCAGCGCGACGCCGGCATCTCGGCGACGTAACCTCCTCGGCTAGCGGGTCTGCTTGGCCTTGCCGCGCGTTCGGCGCGGCCGTTCCGCCACCGGCTGCTCGGCGTCAGTCTCGGCGTCGGGCTGCTTTTCGCAGTCCTCCAGCCTGTCGAGGTCCTTCTTCGGAATCACGATCGCCACCGTCTTGTTGTAACGCGTCAGCTTGATACGCTCGCCGGCAGCACTCCGCCGAACGAGCGACGCGAAGTTCTTGCGCGCACCTGCAGTCGCTATTCGCCGAGTCATGGTCCATTCAAGGTCAGACCTCGACCAGGCTCCGTCAAGGGGTGCCCCTGCGCCCGCTATCGGGGGTCAGCGCGAGATGGTGAGCTTGTAGGGGCGTGTGAGCCAGCTCGGCGGATCGCCGCGGCCCGCGGACGGAACACCGACCACCGAGCCGATGCGGACGTAGTAGCTGCCGCGCTGGACGCGCAGCGGCAGCTGGATGCGCTCGCCGGGCGCGCCGGACCTGGCGCCGACCGGGCGTCGCATCGCCGATAGCACCTTGATGTGCGGCGACACGTCCTGGCTCATGTCGACGTCCAGGGTCAGGTTGCCGTCGGCTTTCACGTCGACGCGGTACCAGTCTTCCAGCGCCGACGGATCGTTGGCGGGGTTGCTCATGAACGCCTGCACGAACCCGTTCTCCGTCAGCGGCGTGGCGTGGTCGAGATCGCCGTTCGGCTCACCCGGCTCGGTCACCTGCGTGGCGGCAAGCGTGAGCGTGTAAGGCTCGTTGGCGCCGTGCACCTGGGACACGCGCAGGTAGATCGACGTGCCGCCTGCGATGTGGACCCAGCCGCGCGCCTCCTGCGATGTGCCGACGTGGTGGATATGCAGGCTCTTGCGGTTGAAGTTCAATACCTGGATGCCCGGCGCCATCTGGTGTGCGCCGCGCAGCGCGAACGTGAACAAATGACCCGCGTTACCCGCGGGCGCGGTCACGAGGAACAGATCGTTGTCGCCTCGGTAGATGCACCCGACGGTCACGCCTGGGCCGATCGGCATCGCCTGTTCGAAGCGGTCGCTGATGTCGCGCTCGCCGGGATCGATACAAGCCACGGGCGGCTGGGCGGGCGGCGGCTGCTGCTGCTGGTACCCTGCAGGCGCGGGCTGCGGTGGTTGCGCGGGATAAGCCGGCGGCGGCTGCGCCGGATAGGCCGGCGGCGGCGCGGACGCCACGTAGACCCGTCGGGGCGGCGGTGGCGCAGGCGCCACGTAGACCGGCGCGGGGCGGACGTAGACAGCGCCGCCCGGCCGTACGCGGACGGCGCAGGCGGACGCGGCCGCCGCCGCGGAAGCGACGCAGATCACTGAGAAAAAAAGGCGCGTGGGCATCATGTCCTCCTCAACGTCGGGCGATATTCTTAGTTCCCGACGGCGGGCGCAGGGATCATGACCCGGCGTCACTGGTGTCGTGCGCGCGCGGCACTTGTGCGTCGTGTCCGTTCGATTGCGGAACGACCAGCTTCCGTTCGTCGGCGCCGGGGCGGCGCATATGCGCGTGCCAGCGCATGTACGCCGGCGCCGCCGCCGACAACGCCAGCGTCAGCACCACGAACCCGCCGCACAGCGCGAGGTGGCGGGCGAGCACATCGAAGCTGCCGGTCGTCAGGCGCGCCGTGGCCGCGATCACGAGCGACGTCGCGAGCGCGCCCCAGTAGTCGACGGGGAAGCGGCCGATCCACGTGCGGTCGTGCCACCAGACCTGGCCCTTGCGGAACCGCGCCCAGCCGAAAGGCGGGTTGAACAGGAACCACAGCAGGTCCCAGGTCACGACCCACACCAGGTACGCCGATAGCGTCGTCGCCTCGGCCGCCCAGCTCCACGGGACACCGCCGACGAAGCCGATGTGAAAGCTCCACAGCGGCAGCAGGAACATCACGGCGTGATAGCCGGTGAGCGGCTTGCCGCGCATGAACAGCCCGTAGAAGCGCGCGGACGGCGTCGTCACGCGGAACCAGGTGGGCAACCGCTCCGCCCACCCGTGCGAGCCCTCGATCTCGATCTCGACAGCCGCGAACAGCACCGCGTAGCCGAACAGGAACAGCGCGCGAGCCACCATCTCGACGGCGGACGGATCGGCCATCATCGATGGAACCTCATCGCGCGTAGCATGATGCGGGATCGGCCGCCGCGAAAGCGTCGGCGCTCACGTGGCGGGGAGCGACTTGCATTCCTGCCGCCACGACTGCAGCAGCGTGAACAGCTCGGGTGCGCCCCCGACACCGTTCCATTCCTCCACCCAGAGCTGCCCGCACTGCATTCTCTTCTGCGTCACCGGCAGGCAGATCCCCCAGATCGTCCATGGCACCAGCGTCGGCGCCTCGGCACGCCGGGCCGCATCCGGGAGCTCAAGGCCGTTCAGCGCGTGCTCCAGCGCTTCCAGTTCGGCCGCGGTCAGCGGGCGGCGTTTCATCGTCGGCGGCCGCACGGGGCGGGTCTGGCCGCGCCGGGTCAACCCGTAGTCCTGGACGAGCATCTCGCCCTGGCCGCCGCTGGCTCGCACGGTCACGACCTCGGTGGCGCGCGCGACGCCCTGTTCGTAGAGGCCGCGCTCGATGGTCCACGCGACGATGACGTTCGGGTCGACCGGGCGAATCGGCAACGGCGGGGGCGGATCCGTCGCGCAGCCGAGCAGCAGCAGCAGGACAGCTGTCGCCAGGGCAGGTCGATTCACATTGCCATCGTAGCTTACCTTTGGTGGTGCTGGCCCCCAGCGTGTTATGGGAAGGCGCCATGAAGCGCATCGTGTCGCGCCTTGTCGCCGGCGTCGCCGTCGGGGTCGCGGTGTATGTCGGCTTCTCGATCTGGGCGGGCGTAGGGCTGGTGAGCAAGGCCCTGGCCGCGTTCGAATGGCGGTACGCGGTCTACGCCTGCCTGCTGGCGCTCGGGAACTACGCCGTGCGTTTCGTGCGCTGGCAGTACTACCTGAGCAGGGTGGGCGTGCGCGTCGCGCTGGGGGACAGCGCCACGGTGTTCCTGGCCGGGTTCGCGCTGACAGTCACGCCGGGCAAGCTGGGCGAGGCGGTCAAGGCCGTGCTGCTGCGCGCGTCGCACGGCATAGCGATGGCGCGCACCGCACCCATCGTCGTCGCCGAACGGGTCACCGACCTGGTGGCGCTGCTGTTGCTGGCGCTGGTCGGGGTGTTCAGCTTCGACGTCGACAAGCGCTTCCTGGTCGCGGGCGCCGTGCTGGTCGTCGCCGGTCTGGTCGTGGTGTCGGTCGACCCCGTGGCGCGCGCCGCGATCCGGATCGCGGGGCGGCTGCCGCTGCTGCGCCGCTTCGCGCACCGGATGGAGGACTTCCACGCCCACACGGTGGTGCTGCTGGCGCCCGGGCCGCTGGTCGTCGCGAGCGTGCTGGCGATCGGTTCGTGGTTCCTCGAGTGCCTGGCGTTCTGGGTCGTGGTGCACGGCTTCCCGGGCGCGAGCATCGGCATTCGCGAGGCGACGTTCGTCTACGCGGCGACGACCGTCGCCGGCGCGCTGTCGTTCCTGCCGGGCGGCCTCGGTGTCACCGAGGCGGGCATGCTGACGCTGCTGCGCCGGCTGGGGCAGGGCATCGTCGAGGGGACGGCGCTGGCCGCCACGTTCGTCACGCGGGCTGCGACGTTGTGGTTCGCGGTGGCGCTCGGGCTGCCGGCGCTGGTGCTCTACGCGCGACGCAAACACGTGACGATTGACGCAGATGTTGCTCGCCGCTCGGAGACGAACGGACTACCGTAGTAGTTCATGAGGATCGCCGCCCTGGATGTGGGGTCGAACTCGTTTCACCTCATCGTCGCGGACGTAGGGACTGGCGGCCACATCAACATCCTCGACCGCTCGAAGGAGATGGTGCGGCTGGGCGACTCGACCCTGCACCACGGCGTCATCCCGCCCGAGGTGTTTCGCCGCGGCCTGGATGCGCTGCGCGCCTTGCGGCGCATCGCCGACCGCCACACCGTCGACGCGCTGGTGGCGGTCGCGACCAGCGCCGTGCGCGAGGCGCAGAACGGCGGCGAGTTCGTGCGCGCGGCGCGCGACGAGGCTGGGATCGACATCCGCGTCATCCGCGGCGACGAGGAGGCCCGGCTCATCTATCTGGGCGCGCGCGGCTCGCTGGACCTGGGCAAGCGCCGGGTCGCGCTGTTCGACCTCGGCGGCGGCTCGCTGGAGGCGATCCTGGCCGACGCGCAGGAGCTGTACTACACGGCGTCCCTGAAGCTGGGCGTCATCCGCCTGGCCGAGAGCTGCCCGTGTTCTGACCCGCCGACGTCGCGCGAGCGCGCGCAGCTGAACGAGCGCGTGCGTTCGTTGCTGGAGCCGGTCATCGCGCGCATGCGGGCGATGGGCTTCGACTTCGTGGCGTTAGCGTCGGGGACGGCGTCGGCGCTGGCGGGCGTGATGCGCGCCGACAAGGAAGGCAGCGGCAAGTCGGTGGTGGCGGTGCGCGACGTCGCGGCGCTGGAGCAGCGGCTGGGGACGATGTCGCTGGCCGCGCGGGCGAAGCTGCCGGGGCTGGACGCGCGGCGCGCCGATACGATCTACGCGGGCGCGGTCGTCTATCGCACCGTGCTGGAGCTGGCGGGCGCGGACGAGGCGGTGCTGTGCGAGACCGCGCTGCGCGAGGGGATCATCGCCGACTACGTCGCGACCAACCGGCCCGGCATCCTGCTGGTCGACGAGTTCCCGGATCTGCGGCGCCGGACGGTGATGGAGCTGGCGCGGCGCTGCCAGTTCCGCGAGGACCACGGTGCGCACGTGGCGCGGCTGGCGCTGTCGATCTTCGACCAGACGCGGCGGCTGCACAAGCTGGCGGACAGCGACGCTGAGCTGCTGGAATACGCGGCGCTGCTGCACGACATCGGCTTCTACATCTCGCCACACCGGCATCACCGGCACAGCTCGTACCTGATCCTGAACCACGCGATGACCGGATTTTCGCGGGCCGAGGTCCGCATCATGGCGATGGCCGCCCGCCACCACCGCAAGGTCGAGCCGCGGCGCGGCCGCGGCATGATGAAGTTGTTTTCGAAGGGCGACGTGCGGCGCGTGCGCTACCTGGCCGCGATCCTGCGCATCGCGGACGCGCTGGACCGGACGCACGCGCGGCTGGTGCGCGCGGTGCGCTTGTCGGTGTCGGGGCGAACGGTGGACGTCCGCATCGACGCCGACGGTGATCCGGAGCTGGAGATCTGGGCGGCGCGGCGCAAGGGCGACCTGTTCGAGGAGCTGGCCGGGCGCAAGCTGCGGTTCGCTGTCGACAAGGTGCGCGAGCGCGACGAGCGGCCGCAGAAGGCGGCCGTCGCGCCGGCGACGCCCGCGATGCCGGTGAAGAAAACCCCCCTGCGCGTGGTCAAATCATAGATTCATGTTAGGAACAGCCCATGCGTAAAACCGGGATGGTTCGATCGTTGCTAGTCGTTGCCGGCATGTTGATGTCGGCTGTCGCGGCGACCGCCGCGCCGCAGAAGGCGCCTGCCGCGGCCCCGGCGCCCGCCGGCAAGACCATCGAGATGTCGGTGACCGAGAAGGGCTTCGAGCCCGAGGTCGTGAAGGTCAAGAAGGGTGAGCCGGTGACGCTCGTGATCACGCGCAAGACCGACAAGACCTGCGCCACCGAGATCGTCATCGACGAGGAGAAGATCAGCACCAAGCTGCCGCTCAACAAGGCGGTGACGGTGTCGTTCACGCCCAAGAAGGCGGGCGACATGAAGTACGGCTGCGCGATGGGGAAGATGATCGGCGGCGTGCTGAAGGTCGAGTAACGGAGCAGCGCCGCTCCGTGGCGCGCCAGAGGCGCCGCCGCTTACATGCCGAGGGCGCTCAGCGCCGCGTAGATACCCGCCGCGATCAGCGCCGACGACTGGATCGTGAACAGCCACGCCCAGACGATGCGCAGCGCGACCCCCCAGCGCACGCCGGCCGGCTTGTTCACGGAGCCGACGCCGACGATCGCGCCGGTTATCGTGTGTGTCGTCGACACGGGGATGCCCAGGGCGCTGGCCAGGTAGAGCATGCTGGCGGCGCCGGTCTCGGCGCAGAATCCGCCGGACGGCTTCAGCTTGGTCAGGCGCATCCCCATCGTCCTGACGATGCGCCAGCCGCCGGTGAGCGTCCCCAGACCCATCGCCGCGTGGCACGCGAGCACGACCCAGGTCGGCACGTCGGCCTTGGCGCCCAGGTATCCCTTGGCGACCAGCATCGCCATGATGATCCCCATCGTCTTCTGCGCGTCGTTGCCGCCGTGTCCCAGGCTGAACGCCGCCGCGGAGAACAGCTGCGCGCGCCGGAACCAGCGGTCGACGCGCCCCGGGTGCTTGTTCCGGAACAGCCACGACACCGCGACCATCATGCTGCCGCCCAGGATCAACCCCAGCACGGGCGACACGACGATGAACAGCGCGGTCTTGCCGACGCCCGACTGGATGACCCCGAAGCCACCCTTGCACACGCCGGCGCCGATCAGCCCGCCGACCAGCGCGTGCGACGAGCTGGACGGCAGGCCATACCACCAGGTGATGAGGTTCCAGGCGATGGCGCCGCCCAGCGCGCCGAACAGCACGGCGTCGGTGACGATGCTGGGATCGATGATCCCCTTGCCGATGGTGTGCGCGACGTGCAGCGGGAAGATGACGAAGGCGATGAAGTTGAAGAACGCGGCCCACGCCACCGCCGCGCGCGGCGTCAGCACGCGCGTCGACACCACGGTCGCGATCGAGTTGGCTGCGTCGTGGAAGCCGTTGATGTAGTCGAACACCAGGGCGATCACGACGATCGCGACGAGAGTTACCACGGGTCAGCTATTCTCGAGGACGACGCCTTCGATGATGTTGGCGACGTCCTCGCAACGGTCGGTCGCCGACTCCAGCGTCTCGTAGATCTCTTTCCACTTGATGACCGCGATCGGGTCCTTCTCCTCGCGGAACAGGCGCGCCAGCGCGCTGCGCAGGAGTTGGTCGGCGACGTTCTCCAGGCGGTTGATCTCGATGCAGTGATCGAGGATGCCGTTGGGCCGCTTGAGGTCGCGGATGCTCGTCACCGCGCCCAGCACGTGCTCGGCGCTGCTCACCAGGCAGCGCGCCAGCTCGCCGACCTCCTGGGTCATCGTCGGGATCTCGTACAGCGCCAGGCGATCGGCCGCCGCTTCGACGTAGTCCATGATGTCGTCCATCTTGGTGATCAGCCGGTAGATGTCGTTGCGGTCGATGGGGGTGATGAACGTCTTGTGCAGCTGCTCGACCACCGCGTGCGTGATGTCGTCGCACTCGTGCTCGATCTGCTTCACCCGTTGCGCGTGGCTCTGGAGGTTGTTCGCCTCCTCGACCATGGCCAGGAAGGCGCGGCAGCCCTCCACGGTCTTCTTCCCTTGTTGTTCGAAGAACCCGAAGAAGGACGCATCGTGCGGGAGCAATCGCATGGGCTACGTCCGGCTGTATATCAGAGCGACATCGCGAATCGAAGCATCAGCTCGTGTTGGAAGGTTCCTTGGGCTTTTAGCGTCTTGACCGTCTCTGACGTGCCGCCCCAGTTATTGAGAATGTAGTTGACGGAGACGCGGACCAGGGCCCCGTGCCAGTAGTTGACGCCGAGCGTTCCCGACACGACGCGGGTCGTCGCGCGCGTCGGGTTGCCCAGCGTCGGCACGTCGCTGGTCAGGTCTTCCTTGAGGAACTCGGCCCGCACCGCGAGCATGACGCCGTCGGGCAGCTTGCGCGCGCCGCCGACGCGGTCCACGCGCAGGGGCAGCTGCAGGCCGGGCGCCGGCAGCTGCCGTTCGTTGCCCAGCAACCACAGCCATAGCTCGCCGTAGGCCGCGAGACCGTCGAGCCGCGTGGCGCTGATCGGTATCATCGGCGTCGCCACGTCGGCCTCGGTCAGCTCCTGCTTTTTCCACACCCCTTCGGCGCGCACCCCGAAACGGGTGCCGATCGGCAGGCTGATCTCCCCCGCCGCCGCCATGATGATCCCGTGCTCGCGCATCTCGAGCGTGCGCGGCGTCCCCTGGCCGGTCGCCCACCGCGGCACCACGAATCGCACCCCGCCGGGCGTCGCCTGCGCCGGAAACAGCGGTCCCAGCGCATGCCGCCCGTACCAGCCCGAGCCGCCGACGGCCAGCCGGCGAAACGGGCTGTCACGCCCGCCCAGCGGCGTCAGCACGACGCGACCGATCGCGTCGGGCTGGTTGTCGGCGTTGCGAAATTCGGGGCCTTCGCCGTTGAACGCGCCGGCGGAGTAATAGAACACGTCGCTCAGCAGGCCGTGCACCATCACGCCAATTTCCTTGTTGCGCGGGACGCCGAGCGCGCGCACGGCCATCGAACGCTCGATGAAGTCGGTGTAGGCGTCCGAGGTCCGGTTCTCGAGCGTGAACGGAGCGTCGAACTGTCCGGCCTGGACGATGAAGCGATCACCAAAGGGCGCGAAGGCGACGTAGTTGTCGGCTGCGGGAAGCACGCTGGCCGCCACGGCGTCGGGGTTCGCCAGGGCATCGGCCGGGGGCGGCGCGAAATCCGTCGACACGTCGAAGTAGAAGTTTCGGCCCAGCCAGCCACGCAGACCGACGCGGGCCCGGCGCAGGTACGCGCCGCTCTTCGGCGTCTGGCGGGGGAAAAACGCCGCGTCGACCTGCAGGCGCGCGGACGGGAAGATCACGACCTCGTCGCCCGGCGGGCGGATGTACACGGCGTTGTCGGAGAAGCCGATGGGCGGCTTGGCGTCGGTGGGTGGCGGCGGCGGGACGCGCGCCGGTGCCGCGTCCGCCGGCTCATCGCGCGCGGGCTCGTCCGTCGCGGGCGCTGCGCCTGGCACGCGCACGGACGGCTCCTCGGTGTCTCTCGCCGGCGGCTCCTTGGCCGGCGCCGCGGCGGCATGGCGTGGCGCGAGGACGGCAATCGTCAGAACACCGACGGCGGTCAGGCGAGCGGGCGTCCACATTCGGGCGGCCAGCCATTGTAACGTCGTTTGCGTGACCGATTCTCCTTCTGCGGCCTGGAGCGGGCTGGCGCGCAAGTACGCCGCGCTCGCCGCCCTACGGGCCCGGCGGGACAGCGACGGGCCGCCAGCGACGCGCGGCGAGCTGCGCGAGCTGGCCGCCGAGTTCCCGGGCTGCCTGCGCGAGCTGGACACCCTGGGGCCGCGATGAGCTGGCCCGGCGCGCCACAGTTGTGGCGGCGGCGGCGGCGGGGCGCGGCGCCCGAGCCGTGGATGCACTGGATCGCCGCCTACCACGAGGCGATGAGGCGAGCGCTGGCGCGCGGGCCCGGGCGGCGGGGCAGGTCAGCAAGGTGGGCCGCGCGGCCGGGCCCGAGGGGCGCCTCAACGTCGTCATCCTGCGCCAGCTGGCGCTGCACTTCGGCGTCCCCGCCGAGACCATCGCGCACCCTGTTCCCGGTGCGCCGGCCGTCGCCCTACGGCTGTGGCTGACGCTACTTCGACTCGAGCTTGTCGACGCGCGACTCGAGGTTGCTGACGCGGGCTCGAGGTGAGCGTCTGCTCGGAATCGCACGCATGTAGCGCACCACGAAACGCTGCTGTCGGCGAGGTCCAGAGCGTGGTCTCGACCGTGTCGAGCCGTTGATTTGTCTGAACCTGCTCCGCCGCATACCGGCCTGTTCTGCGCATGCCCACCTGTTCCGCTCGCATGCCGCGCATTTCGTCGCGGATGTCCTTGAGAATCTCGACCGTGATGTCCGAAGCCATCGACATCTCCTTGTAAGGGTAACAAGGAAGTGCTCGGACGGCACGCCGCTCGGTTGCGCTATTCGCTGCGCTCTGCGTCGCCAGGCGCGCCGCCAGGGCGGCGGGATCGTGGACGGGCAGGTCGCAGCGTCCCTGCGTGCAGACGTACGCCGTCGGGCGGCCGTCGATCGGCGATCTTGTCGGCGATGAACGGCACCAGCTTCGCGAACCCGGCTGCGTCGGCGTCGGACGCGGAGGCGAGCGCGTGGCTGGGGACGAACGTGCGGCGCACGACGTCGAGCAGCGGGCGCGCGGCGTCGGCGCCGGCGTCGCGCGGCCAGACAATCGCGATCTCGCGCGGCTCGCCCGCCGCCCAGTCGAGCGCCAGCAGCGCCTCGGTCAACGCCAGCGGGTTGTCTTTCATCGCGGGCGCCAGCGCCGCCAGCGCGCGGTCGGCGATCGCGCGCCAGCGATCGTCCGACGTGAACGTCGCCAGGCGCAGCACGTTGCGCAGCGCGACCGACGTCCCCGACGGCTCGGCGCCGTCGTAGGCCGGCTTCTCTCGCGCGATCAGGCGCTCGTGGTCCGCCGCCGCCATGAACCAGCCGCCCGCGGGATCCGCGAACAGCCGCTCGGTGTCGTCCGCCAGCGTGATCGCGTGCTCCAGCCAGCGCCGGTCGGACGTGGCTTCGAACAGATCGATGAGGCCGGCGCACACGAAGGCGTAGTCGTCCAGGAAGCCGGCGACGCCGTTGCGCCCGTCCTTGTGGCTGCGCGCCAGGCGACCCGCCGGGCGCATGTGGTCGAGCAGGAACGTCGCCGCGCGCGCCGCCGCGTCGACATAGCGCGGCTCGCCGAACACGCGTCCGGCGACGGCGAACGCGGACAGCGCCAGGCCGTTCCACGCCGCCAGGATCTTCTCGTCGCGGAACGGCGGCGATCGGCGGGCGCGCGCCGCGTACAGCGCCGCCCGCTGCGGCGCCAGCGCCGCGTGGGTCGCCTCGTCGGGGCGCGCGACGGCCAGGATGTTCGCGCCTTCGAAGTTCCCTTCCGGCGTGACGCCGTAGTGCGCGATGAAGCGGTCGGTGTCGCCGCCGGCGCCGTGCGCCAGGAGGTCGCGGATCTCCGCCTCGGACCAGACGAAGAACAGCCCCTCCTCGGACTTGCCGTCGGCGCCCTTCGAATCGGCGTCGGTCGCCGAATACAGGCCGCCGTCGGGCGCGGTCATCTCGCGCAGCAGGTAGTCCAGCGTCTCGCGCGCGACGCGTTCGAAGTCCGCGCGCCCGGTGAGCTGGTGCGCCTCCGCGTAGGCGACCGCGAGCAGCGCGTTGTCGTACAGCATCTTCTCGAAGTGCGGCACCAGCCAGCGCGCGTCGGTCGAGTAGCGATGGAAGCCGCCGCCGAGCTGATCGTACATGCCGCCGCCGGCCATCTTCTCCAGCGTCAGCGTCGCCATCAGCAGCGCCACCTGATCGCCCGTGCGCGCGTGGTGGCGCAGCAGCAGGCGAATGGGCACGTTCGACGGAAACTTCGGCGCGCGGCGCAGGCCGCCGTCGCGGTCGTCGAACAGGCGCTTGTAGACGTTGATGGTTTCGCCGATCAACGCCACGTCCGGGCGCGCGTCCGCCGGCGCCTTGCTCGCTTCCATCTGCGAGCGCACGGCGCCGACCAGCGCCGCCGTCGCGCGCGAGACGCGTTCAGCGTCGGACGTGTAGCTGTTGCTCACCTCGCGCAGAATGGTCAGGAAGCCGTGGCGCGCGCCGCGCGCGCCGTCGCGCGGCGGAAAATACGTGCCGCCGAAGAACGGCTCGCGCTCCGGCGTCAGCCACACGCTCATCGGCCAGCCGCCCGATCCGGTCAGCGCCTGCACGGCCGCCATGTACACGGCGTCGACGTCGGGCCGCTCCTCGCGGTCGACCTTGATGCTGACGTAGTGGGCGTTCATGAACGCGGCGATCTCCTCGTCCTCGAACGACTCCTCCTCCATCACGTGGCACCAGTGACAGGTCGAGTAACCGATCGACAGGAACACCGGCCGCCCCAGGCGGCGCGCCTCGTCGAACGCCTCGTCGCCCCACGGCCGCCAGTCGACGGGATTGTGCGCGTGCTGCAGCAGGTACGGGCTGGTCTCGTCGATCAGTCGGTTGGTGTGCTTCGGCATCGCGCGGAGTTATACGCGCGACGCAACGGTCACACCGCCGCGATCTTCTGCGTCACCTGATCGAGCTGCGCGTTGCTGGTGAAGCCGATGGTGAACGCGTCGATGGCGTCCAGCTTCACCGCGTGCGGGATCGCCGTATCGAGGCTCCCCCCGAGCTGGCCTTCGCCCAGGATCTTCATGCCGATGACGCCCTTGCCGGCCGCCTTCATCTGCCGGAGCACGCCGATCACGGTGGCGGGGTCGGCGTCCATGATCAGGCCCGCCGGGTTGATGCGCGCGAGATCGACGTCGACCCAGGGCGTGTCGGCCGCCAGCCGCAGCGCCTGGATGCTGTGGCACGACACGCCGTGCGCGCGGATGGCGCCGGCCTCCTTGGCGCGCGACAGCGTCTCCATCGCCCCCTCGCACTCGGTGGTCCAGCGCGCCGCTGGTCTTGTTGTGCAGGAGCACGATGTCGATCATGTCGATGCCGAGCTCGGTGCGGAAGCGATCGAGATCGGCCTGCGCCCCCGCCGCCGTCTGCGAATAGGTCTTGGTCAGCACGACGACGTTCTGCCGTCCGACCTGCCGGATCGCCTCCTTGACGTGGGGGTGCGCGCCGTATTCGTCGCGCGGTCTCGAAGAACGTGACGCCCTGGCTGTAGCCGTGCGCCAGCACCGACGCGAAGCCGGCGATGCCCAGGCGCGTCTGATCCGACGCGCCGCCCGAGCCGTGCGTGCCGCTGCCCATCGCCAGCCGCGACACGGTGATGCCGGTGCTGCCCAGGATCACGCGGTCGGCGGCGGTCTTCTTGACCGCGCCGGTGTCGGGCATCGGCTCGGCGCCCGGCGCCGTGTCCATGCCGGCGACGGCACCGTCGCGCGGCACCATGCCGGTGCGGCTGGCACAGCCCGCCGCGGCGCCGACCACGATGCTGGAGACGAACTGCCTGCGTGAGAGCTGCTTCCAGGCGTGCCGCCCCGGACATCCCGCTTTTGGTCCCGGCTCGTGGCTCATGGTCCCTCCTGCGCGCGTGAACCCTGACTATAAGCCCAAAATCGCGGTAAGGGTTGGCATGGGCCGTTTCCTGCTTGTCTGCCTGGGGGGCGCGATCGGCTCGGGCGCGCGCTACCTGTTTTCCACCGCGATGTCGCGGGTGTTCGGCAACTTCCCCATCGGGACGCTCGGCGTCAACGTCATCGGGTCGTTCGTGATTTCAGCGGTGATGGTCGTGGCGCTCGACAAGGGCGCGATCGGCGTCGACGCGCGGCTGTTCATCGTCACCGGCGTGCTCGGCGGCTTCACGACCTATTCCAGCTTCAACTACGAGACGCTGCACCTCGTCCAGTCGGGCGCGGCCGGCCTCGCCGTGCTCAACGTCGCGCTGACGCTGGTGGCTTGCCTGGGGGCGGGGCTCGCGGGGTTGTGGGTGGGGCGGCTTGTGGCGTAGCGCGACCGCTGTCTGGCTGGCGACCGCGACGCTCATCGCGTGCGCGGCGACGGCGCCGGCGTTGCGGCCGGCGGCTTCGCACGATGGCGTCCCCGACCCGACCGTCGATCGCGACCGCGACGGCGACGGCATTGCCGATCGCGACGACAGCTGCCGGGACGAACCCGAAGACCGCGATGGCTTCGAGGACACGGACGGTTGCCCCGAGCTCGACAACGATCACGATCGCATTCGGGATGCGGTCGACAAGTGCCCGAACGAGCCGGAGAACTACAACTCCCTCGACGACGACGACGGTTGCCCGGACAAGGGGCTTGTCAGCGTGGGCCCGGGGGTAGCCGCGGAGATTCTTTTTGCGGATGGCCAGGCGGAGATCGCGTCGGGGATGAACGCCGTCCTCGACGCGATGGCGGCACGGGTCATCGCGGAGAAGCGCACGTGTCACCTGATGGGGCGCGCGACCGACGACGAACAACACCCGGTCCGGCTGGCCGAGGCGCGAGTCGCCGCGGTGAAGACGGCGTTGCTCGCGCGCGGGGTGCCGCCCGAGCAGATCAGCGTGCACGTGGTCACCGCCACGGTGTGCAATCAGGGCGCGGGTTGTCGGCGCGTCTATCAGCGCGTGACGATCGATCTATGAGCGCGGCTAATTCTCGAACATCTGCTCGACGGGGACGACGCGCACCGCTTCCTTCTGGATCGTGATCGGGAAGCGCTTGATGATGTCGTCCTCGACGATCACCGATTCGGGCGTGCCGCCCGTGTCGTAGGTGATGCCGGTCGGGCCGCCGCTCACCAGCTTGTCGGCGACCTCCTGGCCCTTCTCGGCGACGAGGACGATCGTCAGCCCCGACAGCGACAGGTGCTTGCGGATCGCGCGATCGACGTCGGCCTTCTTCATCTTGGGGAGCCGCGCTTGCAGCTCCTTGACCAGATCCTTGCCGTAGACGACCGCGTCGATCGCGTAGCCGAGCCGGCGCGACACGTCCTGCGTCCACAGGTTGGAATAGTTGGCCAGGAAGGTGCGCGTCGACTCGAAGGCGGGCTGGGGGATCCCCTCGCGAATCAGCTTGTCGGTCTCGAACAGCGCGGCGCGCAGCGCGAACAGGCTGTTGGCGGGCTTGACCGGCCGCAGCCACAGCTCGAAGTGCTGCTGGCGGCGCGGGATGTTCGCGAGCGGGAACGTCGACCATCCTTCCTGGAGGAAGTTCTCGATGTACGCGTAGTCGCCGTAGTTCAGCGCGCGCCGCTCGCGCAGGTGCTGCATCAGCACGCCGTTGAACGTGCGGTGCTCGCCGAGATACGAACGCGCGACGGTGAGCGGGTAGAAATCTGGGATCGCGGCGCGTGATGCGGATCGGTTTTCCCAGCGACACCGCGTGCGCCTGCGCCGGCTTCTCCACCACCAGCAGCTGGTTCCCCTTGTACACGGGGGCCGGCGGCAGCTTCTTCATCGGCGGCGCCTTGGCGGGCAGCGCCTTGAACCGGCGCGCGAACGCTTCCGCGAAGCCGTCGGGGTAGCCGCCGGCGACGCCGACGATCAGGCGATCGCGGGCGAACAGCGTCTCGTGCAGCTTGCGCACGTCGGCGAGCGTGGACGACGTCAGGCCGGCGACCGTCCCCGCCGACGGGTGGCCGTACGGGTGGCCGCGGTACATGACCGTCGCCATCGCCTGCTTGCCCAGATCCTCGTCGGCGTTTCCGCGCAGCGTCTTGGTGACGTAGTCCAGCGCGTCCTGGCGGTTGCGCGTGAAGTCGTCTTCGGCGAAGCGCGGGGTCAGCACCTGCGCGCTGAGCAGGTCGGCGAACTTGTCGAGGTTGTCGCGGTGGACCGTGCCTTCGAAGACGATGGATTCCTTGTCGCCGTAGACGTGGATCTGCGCGGCGAGCGGGTACAGCGCCTCGAGCACCTCGGCGTAGGTGCGGTCCTTGCTGCCGCCCCTGCCCAGCATCTCGGCGGTGAGCTGGACCAGCCCGTCTTTCCCGGCTGGATCGTCGACGGAGCCGACCTGGAAGAACAGGCGGAGGGCGACGAGCGGGCTCGACGGCGATTGCAGGAACACGGTGCGGATGCCGTCGACCTTGCCGGCGCCGCCGGCCTTGCCCGCGGCGGGCGCGGCGAGCACGGCGCCCGCGGCGAGCATGAGCACCGACATGATGATCAGCGACTGCGTCGTCATTCTCGTCATCATCATGGCTTGCCTGGCTTCCCTGCTTGCCCTGCCTTCATGGTGACCACCGTCCGGTTGGTGGGGGTGAAATACGCGGCGGCGACGCGCTTGACGTCGGCGCTCTTCACCTTGTCGAACAGCGCGAAGTACGCGTTGATCGATCCCAGCTTGCCGGTCAGCGCCAGGAACGTCGACGCCGTGGTCGCCGTCTTGTCGGGGGTCGACAGCTGCGCGGCGAAGGCGTACTTCACGTGCGACAGCACGTCGGCCAGCGTCTTGTCATCGACGCCGTCGCGCGCGATGCGCGCCATCTCGTCGTGGATCGCCTTCTCGACGTAGGCCAGGTCCTCCGGCTTCTTGAGGCGCGCGAGCACCGTGAACAGGTTGGGATCGAAGTGCGCGTCGGCGGAGCCGACCAGCGTCTCGACCTTCTGCTCGGCGATCACGAGCTTCTTGTAGAGCGGCGCGCGCTCTGCGAACAGCAGCTCGGCCAGCACGTCCAGCGTCGGGATGTCGACGTTGGTCGTCGAGAACGCGGGGACGTGATAGCCCTCCATCAGCATCGGCAGCGTCGGTACCTTCCACGTCAGGCTGGCGCGCTTCTCCTGCTTCTGCGCCGGCTCGACCGGCACCGTCGGGCGCTTGCCGCCCGGCTTCCATTCGCCGTAGTGCTGCTCGACCAGCTTGAACACGTTGTCGGGATCGGCGTCGCCGACCACCAGGACGATGACGTTTTCGGGCCGGTAGTAGCGGTCGAAGAACTGGCGCGAATAGACGAACTCCTTGGGCATCGCCTCGATGTCCTTCAGGAAGCCCATCGTCGTGTGCTTGTACGTGTGCGTGGTGAACGCGTTGTCGTACAGCGTCTCGACCATCTTCTCGATCGGGTTCGACGCGTTCTTGTTGTATTCGCCCAGCACCGCGCCGGCTTCCTTCTGGAACTTGGCCTCCTCGTACTTCAGGTGCTGGAAGCGGTCGGCTTCGATCTCGATGATCTTGGGCAGCGCCGCCTTGCCGGCGAGGATGTGGTACACGGTCAGGTCGTCGGACGTGAACGCGTTCGAATCGGCGCCGATCGACTTGATGACGTCGGTGTACGCCTCGGTCGAATACTTCTCGCTGCCGCGGAACATCAGGTGTTCGAAGAAGTGGGCGAAGCCGGACTTGCCGGGCTCCACCTCGTTGCGGCTGCCGGTACGGACGACGGAGTAATAGGCGACGATGCCGGGCGAGTCGTAGTTGACGACGTAGATCTGCAGCCCGTTGGGCAGCGTCTTCTCCGTGACGGGGAAGGGGAACGCGCCGTTGCCGGTCGGCGGCGGCGCCGGCGGTTTGGGGGGATCGACCGCCGCCGCGACGATGGGAAGGGCCAGGGCGACAGTGGCGAGCGCGGTCATGACGAGAAAGCGCATGCAACCTCCGTTACGATGGTGGGGACGATGACAGAATCCACCATGCGTCACAACCGCTTCACGGTCGCCGGACGGCTGCTGCTCGACGGTGCGCTGGTGCCCGGCGTGCTCGTCGTCGACGGCGGGCGGATCGTGGAAGTTCGAACGAGCACCGCCGCGGCGGCCACTGACGGCGCGGCGCGACTGGACGCCGACATCGTCTCGCCCGGTCTCGTCGACCTGCAGGTCAACGGCGGCTTCGGCCTGGAGGTGGGCGGCGACGCGGCCGCGCTGCGCGCGCTGGCGGCGCGGCTGCCGGAGACGGGCGTGACGACGTTCTTGCCCGCGGTGGTCAGCAGCGGCGCGGCTGACTATCGCGCGGCGGCCGCGGCGCTGGCGGCGGCGCGCGGCGCACCGGGCGCGCGCATGCCCGGGCTGCACCTGGAGGGGCCGCTGCTGTCCCCGGCGCGCGCGGGCGCCCACGGCGCGGGCCCGATCGCCGCCGCCGACGCGACGCTGGACGGCGTGCTCGACGAGCTGCTCGCGGCGGGCGTCGTCCGCGTGGTCACGCTGGCCCCCGAGCGCCCGGGCGCGCTGGCGCGCATCGCGCGGCTGCGCGCCGCCGGCGTGATCGTCAGCCTGGGCCACACCGACGCGACGTTCGACCAGATGATCGCGGGCATCGACGCGGGCGCGACGCTGGTGACGCACCTCTACAGCGCGATGTCGCCCTTCCACCACCGCGCGCCGGGCGCGGTCGGCGCCGCGCTGGCCGACGATCGGGTGACGGTGACGCTGATCGCCGATGGCGTCCACACGCACCCGGCCGCGTTGAACGTCGCGCTGCGCGCGAAAGGGGCAGGGGGCGTCGTGCTGGTGACCGACGCGATCGCGGCGGCGGGCGCGCCGCCCGGCCGCTACGAGCTGGCGGGTATTCCCGTCATCTCCGATGGCGCCAGCGCCCGGCTGGCCGACGGCACGCTGGCCGGATCGACGCTGACCATGGACCGCGCCGTGCGCGCGATGGTCAGCCTGGGCGGCGCGCGCCTGGAAGACGCGCTGGCGATGGCCAGCACCGTGCCGGCGTCGATCATCGGCCTGCGCGACACCGGCCGCATCGCCGTGGGGCAGGTCGCCGACCTGACGTTGTGGTCGTCGACCATGGAGGTCGCGGCGACGATCGTCGCCGGCGACGTCGTCTACCAGCGCTGACTCAGGCGCGTCGAGCGTAGACCGGCTTTGCCGGTCGGAGCTCATCGCGGAGGTTCGGAACCCTTGAGGGTTCCGAGGCTAGTGGACGAGAAACGACGCGGCTGCCAGCTCGGGACCGCCGGACAGGGGAGCCGCGTCCACGCGCAATGTCTGCATCCCCTGGACGCGCGTCTCCGTCGTTGTCGTCACGACGACGCAGGTGCCGGCGGCGGCGTCACACGTGGGGCAGAGCGACGCGATCGAAGGTGGTGGCGGCGGCGACACCATGACGTCCGTGGGCGCCGACCAGGACAGCTCGGTGTACCAGGTTCCGGTCGGCACCATGATGGCGACGTCGCCGGTCTGATCGAGCCACGGCGGCGCGGTCGCCGCGGCCGCGCAATCCGATCTGACGAACGTTCCTCGCGGATGCAGGGCGAGCGTCAGCGTCGCGTCGCCGAAGGGGCCCGTGACGAAGTAGTCGCCCGCGGCGAGCACGTAGTCGACGCGCGTCGGCGCGTTCGCCGTGGTCGCGATGTAGAAGGTCGCCGGCGGGACGGAGCCGGCGCCGCAGATGCCGAGCGAGAAGTTGGAGACGCCGGTGAGCGTGGCGACCAGCTCGCCCGGCTGCGCGAGCGTGATCGCGTGTGTCGGCGGGATGCCGCAGGCGGCGTCGGCCGCGACCGGCGTGACGCCGTCGACCGGCGCCTGCGGGCGGCCGCACTCCCACGGGCAGAACGCGGGTGGGCGCCCGGCCGCGATCATCTCCGTCCACACGTCGTCGAGCGATTCGCCGTAGACGCGCGCAAAGGTGGCCGCGAACTGGTCCGCCGTCTGGCCGGCGTCTGCGTCGCGGTACAGGGCGACGAACGCGCGCGCGTCGCGCGTCGCCAGCAGATAGCCGGCCAGCCAGCCGCCGGCGTTGTAGACGTCGTTCGCTCGCGCCCCCGACGTCGACAGGTCGAACGCCTCACGCCACGACATCGTCGGTTGCGGCCGCCGCCACGATGCGCACGACAGCGCGACCGCCGCGCCCTCCAGCAGCAGCGCCGGCGGGTAGCCGGTGTGGCGCAGGTAGGCGTGGACCAGCTCGTGCGGGTTGAACGCCTCGGACGTCTGGACCGTCGTTCCCGGCGCGCACGCGTTCCCTGTTGCGCCGCAGCCGTTGTTGGCCTGGTAGTCGAGGACGTCTTCGAACTTGTAGTAGGTCACCTTCGCGCCCTGCGGCCAGTCGAAGCCGATCGCCTGCTGCATCGACTGGAAGTGCTCCTCCAGCGCGGGGAGGACGTCCGCGCACGCCACCTGTTCGCCGGTGCGCGTCTTGTAGGCGAAGTGCTCCGACTCCCACGTCACGTCGCCCGGCAGATTGCGGCCGCCGCAGCCCGCCAGCGCCGCCAGCGACGCGGCGGCGAGCAGCGCCGGCGCCGGCCGCATCAGTGGATCCGCGTGGCGTGCGGCAGCGCCGCCAGGATCTCCGATTCGCGCAACGCCATCTCGTGCACGCGCGCATCGCCCTCGGCGTCGGGCAACAGCGGCCGCGCCAGCTCGATGAAGATCTCGGCGTGGCGTTCCTCGGCGCCCGCCAGCGCGACGTAGAAGTCGGCCAGCTCGCCGTCGCCGGCGTCGGCGAAGCCGCGCGCCAGCAGCGCCAGGCGCTCGTGCGATCGCGCCTCGATGAACGCCGCGACGATCAGCGCGTCGAACATCCGCTGCGGCTCGCGCCCGCGCACCTCGGCGAGCAGCCCGCGCGCGTAGCGGTTGGGCGCGTCGCTCTTCGGCGTCCACCCGCGCCGCGCCATCAGCGCCGCCACCTGGACCACGTGGCTCGTTTCTTCGTGCGCGAGGCGCGTCAGCTTGTCGACCGACGTCCCGCGGTGCGGATACCGCCGCACCAGCGACAGCGCGTTCTCCGCCGCCTTGCGCTCGCAGTGCAGGTGGTCCGACAGCAACGCCGGCAGATCGGTCATGCTGGCGGCGATCCAGGCGGGGTGTGTGGACGACAGCAGAAGCACGGGGGAAGTCTATTCGGTTCCTGCTCGGTGGTAGAGCGGGGTCTTTACACGGCCCAGGTCGCAGGTTCAATCCCTGTCCCGCCTACGATTTCGGTCTCTGGGGTGCCCCGGCTATCCGGCTCGCCTTGCACGGCGCGGTCACCGTTTCGTGAGAGGATTTTGCGGGAGAAGACATGCACATAGCCCTGATGCTCGTCCTCGCGATCGTGCCTACTGTACCGGCGGAAAGCGTCAAGTGTCCGCGCTGCGCGGACGTCGGACAGGTGCTCGCGCCGATCGTGGCGGCATCGTACGACGCGTGCTTCGACCCGGGCTCCGCCCAGTCGACGCGGACCGCGACCTTCAGGCTCGACGTGGCGAAGGACGGCGTGGTCTCGAGGGTGAAGCTGACCGTGCGTGGGAACCTGAACGCCGCGCAGGCCAAGTGCGTCGTGAATGTGCTGCGCGAGATGAAGCTGCCGGCATCGAGCGGAGGCGTGCGCATCCAGCTGGGGCTCCAGTTCGCGCCGACGCCGCCCATGCCGGCGGAAGCGATCTCCGACCCGCGCAGCCGCTGCCCTGCGCCCGGCTACTGGGACGAGCAGTCGCACAGCTGCAGGATCGCGCCCTGCGCCGGCATCCCCGGCGGGTGCCGCAACGACAATCACGACCTGCTCAAGGTGGGTAAGGTCCCGCGCTGACAGACACGGCGCTGAGAGTCAGGATCGCGCAGCCGCTGCGCGTGACGAGGGCGGTGTGTTCGAACTGCTGATCGTCCGCGCAACGATCACCCGATCACCGCCTCCACCGGCACCCACATCCCCTCGTTTCGATAATTCGAGTAGGGGGGGCCCGCCTACGGAGGCCAACACCTTTGTCACTTCGCGCGCACCGGGCGGGCTCAAAAACCCGGCCTGTGGCGGGCCCGTCCGGTGACAATAGGTACGGTGGTCATGCGCAGATCGGCAACCGGTACGGCCGCCGCGGCGCTTCGCGGCAATGCCGGATCGCGCGCGCTCGGTTTCGTGGGCGACGACGCCCGCCTGGTCGAGGCGCTGCGCGAGCGCCACCCGACGGCCATCGCGGCGTTTTACGACCGGTTCGCGCCGCGAATGCTTCGCATCATGGCCCGCATCATGGGGCAGAGCCAGGAGCTCGAGGACGCGCTCCACGACGCGTTCATGCGCGCGCTGGGCGCGATTGGGACGCTGGCCGACCCGAGCCGCCTCGACGGCTGGATGACGTCGGTGACGGTCCTGACCGCTCGGAGCTGGCTGGGACGCCGCTGGCGGCAACGCTGGCTGACGTTCATGGCGCCGGATGACATCGCCGAGCTGGCGCACGCGGGCACCGTGCCCGAGCCGGCGATCGCCGAGGCCCTTCGAGCGACCTACACCGTGCTCGACCGGCTGGGGCCGCGCGACCGGGTCTTCTTCGCCCTGCGCTTCATCGAGGGGATGGAGCTGGAGGCGATCGCGAGCGCCTGCCAGACGTCGCTGACGACGGTGAAGCGCCGGCTCAAGCGGGCCGAAGCACGTTTCGCGGCCATCGCCCGCAGCCAGCCCGCGCTGGCCGAGTGGATCGAGGAGGGGGGACGATGGCGCCGGATCTGAAGACCCTCGGCGCGCGCGTTCGCGCGTCGCAAGACGGTCAGCTGCTCGACGCGGTCGACCTGGAGCGGGGGCGGCAGCGGCTGCTCGACGCCGCGCGGGGGCCGCTCGGCCGCGCGCCGCGCCGGCGCGCGGCACTGGTCGTCGCGTTCGCTGCGGTCGGGCTGATCGCGATCGGCGCAGGGGCCTGGTGGCGCACACCGGGGCCGTTGCGGTTCGAGATCGGCGCCGGCGAGCGGGGACGCATCGGCGACTGGATCGCGGCTGACAAGGGTGCGTCGGTGCCGCTGCGGTTCGCCGACGGGACCGAGCTGGTGCTCATGCCCGGAACGCGGTCGTTGGTCGGCGGGATCGACGAAGCGCCGCGCGTGATCGTCGGACAGGGTCGGGTGCGGGCCTCCGTCATTCCGAGGGCCTCGCGCCACTGGCGCCTGCAGGCCGGCCCGTTCGAGGTGATCGTCGCTGGAACGAAGTTCGACCTCGACTGGCAGCCGGAGGGGGAGCGCCTGTCGATCGCCCTGCGCGAGGGGAAGGTGCTCGTCTCCGGCCCGGTGGTCGGGCGTGAGCGGGCCGTCAGAGCCGGCGAGACCTTGCGGGTCTCGACGGACGGCGCCATGACGATCGTCGCCGAAGCGGCGTCGCCCGCGACCGCGCGCGACAACGCCGCTCCCGCCGCCGTCGAAGCGCCGGCCGGCACCGAGGTGGTCCGGCGCCACGGTCCCCCGCCGGTCCCGCGGCGGCCGGCGCGAGAAGGCGGCGGAAAAAGCGGCGGAAAAAGCGGCGGAGGAAGCGACGCCGTCCCCGTTCGCCCTCGCCCGCGCCAACCGCTACGCCGAGGCGCTGGCCGCCGCCGAGCGGCAGGGGTTCGAGGGGCTGTGTCGCAGCGCGGGCGCCGCCGATCTCGTGGCGCTGGGCGACGCCGCGCGGCTGGCGGGAAACCCCGATCGGGCGCAGGTCGCCTACTCCGCCGTGCGAGCGCGCTTCGACGGTCCGCTCGCGGCCCAGGTGGCGTTCTTGCTCGGCCGGCTGTCGCTGCACGAACGCCGCGAATATGCGGCCGCCGCACGCCTGTTCGACGCCTATCTGCGGGAGCAGCCGGATGGCCCGTATGCGCGCGAGGCGGCCGGCCTGCGCGCCGAGGCGCTCAATCTGGCCGGCGACCGCGCGGCCGCGCGGTCCGCGGCCGCCAGCTACCTCGCGCGCTTCCCCGACGGTCCATTCGCCCCCCGCGCCCGTGCCCTCCGTGGCAGCGAGGGGCGCGGTCCAGCCAAGCCCGACGAATGACGGACGAATGAGCCGGCTTTTGTTCGTCGCCGCGCTCGGCGCTGCCGCCGCGCTTCGGGTCGGTCATGCGCGGGCGGCGGAGGGCGGGCTACCCGCAGTCGAGCTGGCTGTCGCGGGCGACACCCCTCTCGCCGAGCGGCTGCGCGCCGAGCTCGGCGCGGCCGGTTTCCCGGTCAAGCTGTTGCCGGCCGACGAGATCGCGGCCGCGTGCGGGCGGGGTGAGCAGGGGCGCCCGGTCCGCGCCGTGGTCGTGATCCGGACCAACGTCACCGGGGCGGGCGCGACGCCCGAGGTCTGCGTGCTGGCGCAGGAGACCGGCGAGGTGACACTGCGTGAAGTGCTCGCGCGCGAGCCGGCCGGCCTCAACGCCGACGGCGTCCTGGCGGTGCGGGTGGTCGAGCTCCTCCGGGCGGGCCTGCTCGCGCGCGAGGCCACGCCCCCGCCACCTCCGCCCGCGGCGCGGTCGCGGTGGTGCCGGCACCGCCTGCGGTGGTGGCTGCGACGGCATCGCGCCCGCAGAGCGATCATCCGCGACCCAGACCGCCACCCCGACCGCCTGCTGCTGGTCGCCGCCGGCTTCGGCGCCACCGCCAGCGCCGGCGCAACGGGGCCAGCGCCGGCGATCGCGCTCGAGTCCTGGTGGCAATGGCGCCGCCTCGGCCTCGGGCTGGGCGTGAGCGGGCCGGCCGGCGCGAGCCACTTGGCCGCGGCGCGCGAGTCCGCAGACGTCTATCCGTTCAGCGCCAGCGCCGGCGCGCGCGCCCGGTTGCTCGGTCGAGAGGAACACCTCGGCCTGTTCGCTGGCGCCGGGGCTTCGCTGCTCTGGTTTCACTTGCGCGGGCGCGACGCCGCCGCCGGTCACTTCAACACCGCCGCCAATCTGCTGGTGGGCGGCCCCCACGCGGAGCTTCGACTGGTCTGGGCGATCGCGTCCCGGGTGTCCCTCTACGCCGCTGTGCGCGCGAGCTTTGCCTTCCCCGAGCCGGTGGTCCTGTTCGCCGGCCAGCAGGTGGCGCGCCTGGGGCGCCCGCTCGTGGCGCTCACCTTCGGTGTCGAATGGCGGGCCGCCGACTGCGCGCCCCGGTGACTGACGAGAAGGAGGTCGTCATCATGAAGCGCTTCTTCGGAATTGCCCTCGCCCTCGCAGCCATCGGGGCCGCCTGCGGCATACAGACCGCTCAGCCCATCGCCGTCGCGCCCCTGCTCGAGGTCGTCTTGCCCGACGACAGGTCGACCGATCCCTACGCCTGCGCCGTCGTCGAGGTCCCCGACCAAATCAACGAGATCGACGGGCACACCGTCGTAGGCCTTCATCCACGGGGTCGGCGGGGGCGACGGGCTCGGCGGGGCGGGCGGCGGCTACGCCGGCGTGTGCAAGCAAACCCACGAGGGATGCTGGCTAATGGGCACCCGGGACCGTGCCCCGGCTCGCCGAACTGCGGCGGCTACCTCTACGACCCGGCGACCAACAGGTGGAACGGCGGCCAGCACATGGTCTGCGAGTACCTCTGCGCCACCGACGCCGATTGCCCCGCGCCCGCCACCGGCACCGCCCAAGCCGCGTGCTCGCCGCTCACGAACAGCTGCACGCTCGGGTGCGCCGGCGGCGAGACCTGTCCGGACGGCTTCGTCTGCATCCAGTCCGCCCTCGTCGTTCGTCAACACCGACGGAACGCTTAGCCGTCCCCCCCGGCAGTGCGTCCAGCACAAAGAGCTGCGCGGCCTTCCGGCGAACTAGCCCGAGAGGTGCTGCACGACGATGTGACGACGCTCTTGGACACCCGCATCTTGCCACCGACGCTCGCGTCGCGCCGTCGTGACTTGGAAGTCGCACCGGCTTAAGCTCCGACAAGCGGTCGCTCGCTGCGCAGTCCGAGGGGCTGAGTGATGCCCTTGAGCGATGGCTACCAATTTGCGAACTTTCCCTGGCGCGGTCACTTTCGCGTGCTTGGCCATCGGTGCCGGCGCTTCGGCCGCGCCCTCCGCCGACCCCGGCGACTCGATCCGTGGGCGCGGCATCGTTGCGGGGAATGTACTGTTTCTCATCGGCGAGGTTCACCACTGCACCGCCGAGACGAGCCTACCCGCGGCGCAGATTTACGTCTCAACCGACGCGGGGAAGACCTGGGAAAAACGCGGACCCGAGTTGACGGGTAGCGAGCTTCAGTATGCGCAGCAGGCCGGCGACGGGCTGTGGGTTGCGGGTCAACACACCGCCGAGGGTCCGGCCATCGATCCTTTCATTTTGGTGCCGGTCGCGCTCACACCGGGCGTGGCACCGTTCGCTTGGTCCGTGAGCGTGATCCATGAGGGTCCGGGCGACTTGACGGGCGTCGCCCGCTCCGGCGCGCAGGACCTGTTCGCCTGGGTGCGCCCGACCGATGCGCTCGGCGAGGGCTCGCGAAACGCGAGGCTAGTCTACGTAAGCCACGACGGCGGTCGCAGCTGGGGGCCGGGAAAGGGAGCGCCTAGCCACGCCGTCTTGCAGAAGCTGCCACCGATTCTCCCCCGAAGCGGATCCTGGCGGATCGTTGATCGCAAGGATGGCGGCTTCGACGTGCAGAAGCGCGGCGCTCGGGGCTGGGCGGTCGTGAAGGCGTTTCCGTGGGCTGGATGCGCAGAGGCGCCGACGACTCCAGGGCCGGCGCGCTGAGCCGCGGCGCAGCCTGGCCAACGACGTGCACCGATGACGGCCTCGACGGGCACCACATCGCCCCGTCTCGATAATTCGAGTCGGCCCTGGTCCTCGGAATCAGAGGGTACGCGGGGTGAGGGTGCTCCGGTACAGAGCGAGATCGGGCCAGCGTGGTGGCAGCGGCTCGAGCCAGCGGCACGGCGGCAGGGGCAGATCCAGGCAGCAGACGCGGATGTCGCGCGTCCGCGCGGCGGGCTCGAGGTTCGCCAGCAGCTGCGCGAGGCGCTCGCCGCTGAACGGGCAGTAGAGGAAAAACACTGAGCCTGCCGCGAGCGCGGCCGTGAGCTGGGGCGCGTCGCCCTCGATGAAGGACACGCGCGGCAGGCACAGGCGCGCCGCCAGCTCACGCGCGGCGGCGACGAGCTCCGGCTGGATCTCGAGGCCGACGACGGACGCGCCGGTCAGCAGGTGGACCAGCGCGGCGGCGCGCCCCGCGCCCGCCCCGACGTCCACGAAGACGTCGGACGCGCGCACCTGTGCGTGTTCGGTCAGACGGAGAAGCGCATCGACGGGACTGGGAAGGTACGGGACGCAGCCGCGTGGCAGCGCCGGGCCGTCGTCCGGCGGCGGGCCGAGGCCGAGCGCCCGGTCGACCCACGCGTCGCGCTCGAGCGGGGCGACGGCGGCGAGGGCCGCGCGGAGCGCCGCCCCTCGCGCTATCGGCACGCGGTGGGCGCCCACAGACAGACCGGGCGTCAGGTACACCGGCCTCCGCATGCGGGCATTGTACCCGTCGACCGGCACCACCTGCCGTGCTCAGAGCCGGCTCCCCTGCTGCCGAATTCGGTTTGCGTGATTGATGAGCGGCACTGGGGGCATTCGTAATTCGCAGGCGCTTATCGTGGAGGCGTTGCTGTCAACCCGTGGTGGACAGAGGAGGAGATCATGAAGAGGACGGTCGATTTGCTGGCGTTGGCAACGTTCGTGCTGTTTTCGGGAATCGCTCGGGCCCCGGACGTCGAGGCGCGTGGCCTGGCAGACGCAATCTCGCTGCCCAACGGGTGGCAACCCGAAGGCATAACCATCGGTCCGTGCGGGACCATCTATGCCGGATCGATAGCGACGGGTGCGGTCTTCCAGGCCGATCTGCGCACGGGCGCCGGCAACGTGCTGGTGCCGGGCCGACCGGGTCGCGTGGCGGTGGGCCTGAAGCTCGATCGACGAACGAACTTCCTGTTTGTCGCCGGTGGCCCGACGGGTGCCGCCTACGTCTACGACGCGGAAAACGGAGCTGATGTCGCGGTGTTTCAGCTCACCACGGCGGCCGACCGTTTCGTGAACGACGTGATCGTCACAAACGCTGCCGCTTATTTCACGGATTCGTCCCGCGCCGTCATCTACCGGCTGCCGCTCGGGCCGGGAGGGTCGGTCGCGCCGGATGCCGCCATCCAGGAGATCATCCTCGGAGGCGACTTCCAGCTCGTGGCCGGCCAGTTCAACGCGAACGGCATCGAGGCCGCCGACGGCGGCGACACGTTGATCATCGTGAACAGCTTCCTCGGGACGCTTTACCGCGTGGATGCCGCGACCGGCGTGGCGCGCCTCATCGACCTCGGAGGCGCCTCCGTGCTGAACGGAGACGGGATCCTCCTGCGCGGCCGCACCCTCTACGTCGTCCAGAATTTCCAGAACCAGGTCGCGGTGATCCGGCTCGACGGCCGGCTGGCGTCCGGCGACGTCATCGCCACCATCACCGATCCGCGTTTGGAGGTGCCGACCACCGTCGACGATTTCGCGGGCGCCCTCTACCTCGTGAACGCCCGCTTCAACACGCCGCCGACGCCGGACACGACGTACAGCATCGTTCGCGTGCCAAACCGGCGGTAGCCCACGAACCATCGTTCTCCGCGACGACCGCGCCACAAGCCGCGGAGGAACTCGACCAGCGCGCGCTCGTCGGCCGACGACAGCGTGGGCGGGGTGCCGCCGCCGGCGACGGCGCGCAGCATGACCGGCAAGACCGCCTCCAGGGTGGCGGCGCTGCCGTCGTGGAGGTAGGGGGCCGAATCGGTCAGACCGCGCAACGCGGGCGTGTCGAACGCGCACGCGCCCCGCGGATGCCCGTACACGTCAGTCATGGGCGACGTCGGGGAATGGCCCTCGAGGTCACGCAGGTCCCGACGTCGTGCAACAGCACGCCGCCCGGAGTCGCCTTGGAGACTATCGGCCCGCCGAGCTCCAGCGTCGGATTGCCGGCCCCCGAGTCGGTGAAGGCGGGCCCGCTGTGGCAATCGGCGCACCCGAGGCGCTCGAAGACCGCCGCGCCCTGCGCGCGCAGATCAGCCAGCGCCTGGGCCGCGTAAGGTGTGCGCGGCGTCGGTCGACGGCGGCACCGGAACGGGGATGGCCCTGTTCACGTAATCAGCCAGCGCGTCCAGCAGCATCACCAAGGCCGGATCGGTGTCGTTGAACATCCCCCCCTGCTCGACGTTGATGGTGCGCCAGTAGTCCTGCACCCGGTTGCGGGCGGCGGTCCGGAACTGGAACCCCGTGTCCAGCGTGCCGCCGGCGTTGCTGGGCGTGTCGCGCGGCCCTTGCATGAAGTTAAACGTCACGGCGGTGCTGCCTCCCTCGAGGTGGCAGTTGCTGCAGGCCACCCAATGATTCTGGGTGATGGGGTACTCGTCCTCGTTCGCCGAATGGAACAGCAGCTGGCCGAGGCGCAGCGTCGCCGGCATGGGATCCACCGCCACCGTCGGGAACGGCGCGCCGTGGGGCGCGACGAGAAGGCCGGCGCTCCTGTCGACGGTGAAGGCGGCCACGTCCACGCTGTTGCGCTCATGGACATAGATCTCGTTCCCGGCCCAGACGATCCCCTCTGGCATTTGCCCGGGCAGCGGGCGGAGCAAACCGACCTCGACGCGGGCCGCGGCGTCGACGATCAACACGTCCTCGCTGTTGGTGTCGACGACGAACGCCAGCGCGCCGTCGGGCGAGAAGGTGAGCGCGTGCGGGCCGCTGACCACGTCGGGGAAAGCGTTCCCGTCCCCGGGCTCCCCCTCGACGGACATGCGCGCGATCGGGGCGCCCGTGTCCGCGTTCAGCACCGTGACCGCGGGGAAGACCGTGTTCCGAAAGTCGAGCGCCGGCTGCGCCGTGTCGATCCCCAGCATCATGTGCAGCACCCAGATCTCCCTGGTGCCCGGGCGTGCGACGACGTCGTACAGCCCGCGCACCACGCCGTGGGGCGACCGCGGGTCGTCCGTTGGCGGCCCGTCGGGGATCGCCCACGTCGTGCGGAGCGCCAGCGGCCGGGTGGTGAAGGCGCTGACGCCGGGCCCGAGGAGGTGCGTCGCCAGCAGCGTCTGCCCATCGGGCGCCCAGGCGAGCGCCCACGGCTTGCGTGGGCATGGCGCGGTGGCGGCCACCGTGAGGTCGGAGGCGCGCACCGCGACGATCTCGTCGTCCTGCGCGCAGGCGATGAACACCTCGGCGTCGTCGGCGCGGACGAGGACACCGACCGGCTCGGAGCAGACCGCGACGGTCCCCGTCACGGTCCCGGTCACGGCGTCGACGGCGTAGAGGAGGCCCGAGCGCTGCCCCGTGACGTACAACGTCGTCCCGGCGCTGTTCAGGGCCAGCGCGCGCGGGGTCACCGCGGGCTCATAGCGTCCGTTGCGGTCGACGGTCGGAACCGTCCGGGCCAGCAGCACCTCGTGCAGGATCTGGCGCGTCGCCCAATCCAGGATGCTCACGCTGTCAGCGTCCGGGTTGACGACGTAGAGCCGCGTGCCCGCGGGGTCGGTGGCGATCGAGCTCGAATGCGTCTGAAACGCCGCGGGCGGGGACCGCCGCCGGCGCCTGCCGCGCCGCCCATCCCGCCGGCGCCCGCGATCCCACCGCCGGCCCAGCCGCCGGCGCCGCCGGCGCCTGGCGTTCCGCCCGTCCCGCCGGCGCCCGCGATCCCACCGTCCGCCCAGCCGCCGGCGCCTGGCGTTCCGCCCGTCCCCGCGCCGCCCGCCTGGGGCGCACCGCCCGCCCCGCCCGGCATATCCACCGCTCCGCCTGTTCCCGCGGCGCCCGTTTGGGGCGCGCCGCCTGAGCCCCCGGCGTGCGGCCCGCCGGCTCCTCCTGTTCCCGCGGCGCCCGCGCCCCGAGGCGGGCTCCTCCTGCGCCCGCGGTCGCGCCCGCATCCGTGATCCCGCCGTCCGGCGCCGCGCCGCCCGACCCGGCCCCCGCCCGCGTGGGCCGCCCCGCGCCCGCCGCCCCGCCGCGCCCCGCTCGCGCCGGAGGTGCCACCGGTTTCTCCGGCCCCGCCCGCGCCGGAGGTGCCACCGATTTCTCCGGCCCCGCTCACGCCGGACGTGCCACCGGTTTCTCCGGCCCGCCCACCGGCGCCGGCCGCGTCGGCACCTTCGCGTGTCCCGCCGGCGCCCGCCACGTCCGCCGCGCCATCAGTCCCGGCCGCGCCCGCGATGGCCCCGTCGCGGAAGGTCGGGAGCCGTCGCCGCAGCCAGTCTCGACGATGGCGAAGCCTCCCCAAAGGGCGACAAAGAGCGCCCAACGCACAGCGTCACCGGGAACGCGAAGGATCGATTGTATCGCCAAGTTCGGTCACGCTTCAGCTTGGGGGGGCGCCGCTGATCGGTTAGCGGCCTGCAGCCTTGTAGGGGCCGGCTGAGCAACTCGTCGCAGGTAGATAGGTAAGGTCGGGACCATGCACCTGCCAGCACCTTCGTTACAGGTCCTGGCTCCCGCGGCCGCCCGCGCGGGTTCAGCGCCCCGGACGGCACGCGAGCTCGACGATCGCGACGCGACCGTCGGTCTCGAGCAAGCGGCCCTCGGCCGTGCGCGCGCCCGCGCGCGGGCCGATGCCGGGCGCGTCGTGCACGGCGCCCGCGCAGCCGCCCCGCTCGAGATCGCCGACCAGCGTGTCCCGCTCGTCGTCGATCTTCGGCGACGTGCGGTGGGTGAGCTGCCCGCTCGTCGCGCGCAATCGTCACGCCCTCATCGAACGTGGCGGCCCCGAGCCAGAGCGTCTGCCCGTCCACGCGTTGGCCCTGGTCCCAGAAGCGCACGTGGTGCCGGCGGCGCGGGCTTGCCCCCACCTGGCGCTCGAACGCGAGGTCCTGCGCGGCGCCCATCGAGGAAGAGATCGCTCACCGGCGCCCGCGGGTCCGAGCGACCGACCGTGACCGCCCTCGAGGATGCCCAGGGCGCTTCACGCGGTGATGGGACGGGCGGGGAGCCACCCGGCCCGCTGCATGGCGAGCTGCACCTCGCGCGACCTCGCCGACCAGGCCGACGTTGATCGGGATCGGCGGGATGCCCGGCGGCGTCGGTCGTTCGCCCTGCCGCCGGCGCCGCCGCCGCCACGACGTGACGGTGGCGTTCGACCAGCGGCATCAGACGATAGGACGTGAACAGCCAGACCCACGACCGCGGCCACCACGGTGATCGCGCCGCGCCTCGCGGGGTGGCGCCGGCCGCGACGGACACGCGCCTCGGCGCCCGGTCTGGCCCACCAGACCCAGCCGAGGATCGCCACGTTCACCAGCAGGAGCAGCGAGGCGCGCGATCGACGGCTGCCGCACCAGACGAACCAGCTCCCAGGGGAGCGGGAGGCCGGTGGTGCCGAGGACCACCCAGCGGGCCCAGCGGTATCCGCGCCAGAGAAGAATGCCTTCGATCGGCACTGCTGAGGGCGTCGCCGCCGAGCGCGACGACGATCAGGCGGGCGTCACCCGCGCTGCGCCACGACACGCATCAGGTCCGCGAGCACGGCCCCGAACCCGTGCAGCCAGTGGCGCTCGATGCCGGCGGCAGAGCGCGCCCGCGTCCGCCCCCGAGACGGCGTGCAGGACCAGCACCACGACGACGGCGAAAAGCTCGATCGCCGCCTTGCCGAGCTTGTAGGCGACGACCACGGAGAGGCCCCGAGACGGGGTCGTCGTCACGCCCGCCGCGTTCACCCGGCGACGTCCTCGCGCACGACGCCGGGGAACGCGAGCACGTAGTCGGGGCCGCAGGCGCGCGCGGGGGTCTGAAAACCTGCGGCGACCTCGCCGCGAAGCACGCGCATCGCCAGATCGAGCGCGGTCATGCTGGTCAGCTCGTAGCTCTCCGGGGTGCGCAGTCGCGCCACGGCGATCTGGCCCGCGGCGTCGCGCGCCTCCGCCCACAGGTGGCTGCTCCGTCGGGCGCGCTCGTCGGCGGTCGGGCCGGCCGGGCCGCGCCGGACGCGCGACGCGAGCGCACGCTTGACGGCGCCCGTGGCGAGCAGCGGTCCGAGCGCGCGCGACGCGCGGAGCGCCGCCCGCACGGCCAGCGGAACGGCGACGTAGACCTCGATGTTGGGGATGCCGGTGGTGTGGTACGCCGTGGCGACGTCGCCCCAGGGAATCGTGATCGCGCTGCGCGCGCCGAGCTCCGGCCCGAAGTCGATCCGGCGCGTCCGCCAGCCGCTCGGCACGCGCACCAGTTGCCCGTCGCGCCGCACCAGCCCGCCGCCGTGGGCGTTCTCAATCGTGGTCAGCGCCGTGCCACGCGACATGCGCGTGCCGGCGGAGAACGCGAGGGCCAGCTGGGTGGCCGTCGGAAGGCGCCGCGCGACGTGCGCCGCCAGACAGTCCGACGGCACGACGTCGAAACCCGCTCCGGGCAAGAGCGCGATGCCCGCCGCACGCGCCTCCGCGTCGCGCGCGGCCAGCGCCTCCAGCACCGCAACCTCTCCCGTGATGTCCAGGTAGTGCGCGCGCCCGCGCAGGCAAGCGGCCACCAGCGGCGCGGCCGTGCGCGAAAACGGGCCCGCGCAGTTGAGCACCACGCGGATGCCGGACAGCGCGCGATCGAGCGCGGCGTCGTCGTCGAGCGCGAACGCCCGGTGCTCCCGCCCGAGCTCCATCGCGAGCGCGGCCACCGCGCCCGCGTTGCGACCCGCCAGCACCGCCGGCACGCCGGCGGCGGCCGCGCGCCGCGCGATCAGCTCGCCGGTGTATCCATTCGCGCCGTAGACGAGCAGAGACATCGACCGTGCTTATGCCACGCTGGCTCAGTCGTCGGCATCGCCCGCGCTCGCCCCCTGTCTGATCAGCGCGAGCAGCTCGTCGGTGGAGAGGCTGGCCGCCAGGTCGCTGCCTTCCAGCACGCCGGCGGCCAGCGCGCGCTTGGCGGCGTGCAGGCCCAGCACCGCCTCCTCGATGGTGCCCTGGGCCACCAGGCGGACGGCGGTGACCGGGCGGGTCTGGCCGATGCGGTGGGCGCGGGCGGTGGCCTGATCCTCGACCGCGGGGTTCCACCAGGGGTCGAGGTGGATCACCGTGTCGGCGGCGGTCAGGTTCAGGCCGAAGCCGCCCGCCTTCAGCGAGATCAGGAAGACGTCGGCCTCGCCCGCCTGGAAGGCGGCGATCCGCTGCTCGCGCGCCTCCGCCGGGCGTGGTGCCGTCCAGCACCAGCACGCGCAGGCCGTGCTGCCGCAGGCGCGGCGCCAGCAGGTCCAGGAAGCTGCGGAACTGGCTGAACACCAGCGCCTTGTGCCCGCCCTCGCGCAGCTCGCCCAGCAGCTCCAGCAGGTAGGCGGCCTTGGACGAGCCGGCGTGCGGTGCGCGGGTAGACCAGGCGCGGGTGGCAGCAGAGCTGGCGCAGGCGGGTGAGCGCCGCCAGCAGCACGAACGCGCACGTCGCCGGCGTCGCGGTCGGGATCCTTCTTGCGCCTGCCGCGATCTCCTCCAGCGGTCGACTGCGCGCAGCTGCTCGTAGAGCGCCAGCTCCTCGGGCGACAGGCGCACCATGCGCACGATCTCGGTGCGCGCCGGCAGCTCGGGCGCCACCTCGGCCTTGGTCCGCCGCAGCACGAACGGGCGCAGCAGCGCCGCCAGCGCCTTCGGCGCCGGCCGTCGTCGCCGAACTTCTCGATCGGGACGGCGTAGCGGCCGCGGAACTGCTCCCAGCTGCCCGAGCAGGCCCGGCGAGATCACCCGCAGCAGGCTCCACAGCTCGCCCAGGTGGTTCTCGATCGGGCGTGCCGGTGAGGCGCCAGCCGCCACTCGGCGTCCAGCGCCGCGCAGGGCCTTGGCCCGCTCGGTGGTGGCGTTCTTCACCGCCTGCGCCTCGTCCAGCACCAGCGAGGCGAAGGTGGATCGCCGCCAGCGCCTCGGCGTCCAGGGCGGCGATGGCGTAGCTGGTGACCACCAGGTCGCCGGGGCCCAGGCCCGCCAGCGCCGCCTCGCGGTCGGCGCCGCGGTAGAGCCGCACCTTCAGCTCGGGCGCGAAGCGCGCCGCCTCCGTCGACCCAGTTGGCGACCACCGAGGTCGGCGCCACCACCAGCGCCGGGCCGCAGCGGCGCCCGGTGGGCCAGCACCGCCAGCGTCTGCACGGTCTTGCCCAGGCCCATCTCGTCGGCCAGGATCGCGCCCGCGCCCCAGTGGGCCAGGCGGGCCAGCCAGGCGACGCCCGCCTTCTGGTACGGGCGCAGCGTCGCCGCCAGCGCCGGCCGGCAGCTGCAGCGGCGCTCGCCTGCGTCCCCTCGCGCATGCGCCGCCGCAGCGCCGTGAACGCGGCGCTCGCCTCGATCTGCGCCTCCTCCTCGACCAGGCCCACCAGCGGATCGCTCGCCACCGGCCGGCGAGCTGCGAGCGTCGCCGCGCGGCTCGAACAGCGACCGCCTCGGCGCGCGCCAGCGCCTCGCGCAGCGTCTCCTCGATGCGCACGAAGCCGCGCGCGCCCACCGGCACGTAGCGGCGCCCCTCGCGGATGGCGGCCAGCAGCATCGCCAGCGGCACCACCTCGCCGTCGACCTCGGCGCCGCCCTCGACCGCGAACCAGTCGCGCTTGTCGGCCACCTTCATGCGCATGTTGCGGCGGCCGACGCTGCCCAGCGCCAGCAGCCGCTCGCTCGTCCGCCCACTCGACCACCACGCTCGCTCGCCGCCAGGTCCTTCAGCGTGGCCACCAGGTGCAAGCGCGGGATCGCCCGTCGCCGACCCGCCAGCACCACGGGCTCGACTCTCCTCGCCGCTCGCCCAGGCCCAGCCGCTCGGCCAGCGCGTGCGCCGGCCTGCCGCTCGGCCTGCACGATCGCGGCGCGCGCCGTGACGATCGCGCGCCCTGCCCCTCCAGCACCAGCGCCGGCCCCTCGCCGGGCGCGAACACCGGGCCCAGCTTCACCGGCCGCACGCCCAGCCGCACCTGCAGCGCGCCCGACGCCAGCAGCTCCAGCCGGCCACGAGTCCGGCCGTCGGCGGCGGCGATGGTGCGCGTCCACTGCGACGGGAACTCGATGTCCACCGTCTCCTGCAGCGACTCCAGCCGCGCGGCCAGCGCGTCGTGCGCCTCGGGCGGGAAGCGGCGCGGGCGCGAGCGCCAGCGCCTGCACCACGGCCGCCGCCTGCGGGCGTCACCTGCGCCAGCAGCACCTGGGGCGGCGCCGCCTGCGGCCGGTGCAGGTGCATGAGGTGCCGGTCGTCGCGCAGCGCCTCGCCACCTCGGCCGGCAGCAGCGTCAGCCCGAGCAGATCGAACTGCGGCGCCAGGCCGCCGTCGCCGGCGCCGTCGCGCACGAAGCGCAGCCGCAGCCGCCCTTGCCGGATGTCGAGCCGCGCCGTCGTCGTCGCGATCCGCCCGCCAGGAAGACCGCCGGGTGATCGATCAGGGCGCGCAGGATCCCGAACACCTGGGCCGGCGCGAGCGGTGCCCGCCCCAGGCGTCCGAGCGGCGCGCGAAGCGATCGTCGTAGGCCTGGAAGGCGCGCCGGTCGGCGGCGGTGAGGTCGCGGCGGTCGGGGAGGTGGAACCACTGCAGACGCGCGCCCTTCGAGAAGCCGCCGCCGCGCGCTGCGCTTCTGCACCATCGGCTCGACGTCGAGGGCGCCGTCCCGGCAGCGGCGATCACCCGGAAGGCGATCCGCTCGCCGTCGGCGGGCCCGGCGCCGGGGCCGGCCGCCGTCGGCCCAGCCGCGCCAGGCGTCTCGTCCAGGGTGCCCAGCGCGTACTGCCAGGCGGGCAGCCGCAGCAGCTCGCCGAGCTCCGCCTGCTCGTCGTCACGCCGGGATCGCGCACGAAGTCGATCATCGCCTCCAGCGCCGCGAGCTGCTGGTCGACCGGGACCTCGCCGTCCAGCGCGCGCTCCGCCCGGTAGAAGGCCCAGCGCAGGGGGCCGTCTCCCACCCGAGCAGCAGGAGGGCGATCTCCGGCGTGTCCGCGGTTCCGGGGCCGCGCCAGCCGACCAGCGGGCGCTCCAGGTAGCGGAGCGTCGGCGTCGGATCGCGGACCGTCCGCACCCGCACCGGCTCGAAGGTGCCGGGCCGGCGTGGCGGGGCTTCGCGCGCGGTCGTGTGCGCGCGCTGCGCGGTGATGAGACGGCTCAGGAACGCCGCCAGAACGGGGTCGTCCGGCGTGCGACCGTGTTCGTCCCTGTAAGCGCGCACCGCCCGGTGCCGCGCCAGCAGCTCCGCCATCCGGTGCAGATAGGCGCGCGCCGTCTCGGCGTGGACCAGCCACTGCCGCCGGAGCGCGGGCGTCGGCGGGGCGCCGGTCAGAACGTCAGCGTAGGTGAGCCGCTCCCCGTCGTGGCTGGGGAGGATCGTGCCCGCCGGACCCTCGGGGGCGATCAGCAGGTCGTGCAGGCGCCCGGCGACGTGGTGAGCCTCTGCCCACTGCTGAAGAGCGTCGGGATCCTCGGGCGGAGCGGGGACGTGGGCCTCGGACAACGCGCGCAGCATAGCGTGGGGCCGTCGATGCGGGCCCCACGCGGTGAGGGCTTCACGGCCAGCTGACCGTCAACGTCACGCCGAGGAGGTGGGCGACCGTGCGGTAGGTGCCCACCGGGCCTTCCTGACCCGTGGTGGAGTCGGCGGGCAAGAAGACGACCAGGAGGTAGCCGAGGTCGCCTCGGAAGTGGCCCCGTCCATAGCCGGCGCCGAGGGCGACGTCGACGCGATCGGAATCGGGCAGGACCGGGCCGAGGTTGGTCGACGGGATCGCGCCGCAATCGTAGATGAGGCCGCCGCGCAGGTGCAGCCCCGGCCAGCGCGCCGGGAAGGTCCAGTCGGCGCCGCCGCGCAGCGTGACCGTGTTTCGGCCGTTCGGCACGATGGCGCGATCGGGGGCGGTCTGGAAGTCGATGGGGATGCGGTCGAAGGCGCTCCACAGCACGATGTTCGCGTCGAAGGTCAGGGCCAGGTCGCCACGCGGGCGGCCCATCACGCCCACGGTGATGATGTCGGGAAGCGTGAGCGAGGCGGTCCCGCCCTGGTCGGGCAGCACGGGCGCGAAGTCCGGGTTCGTCGGGCTGAAGTTCGCCCGCCCGCTGAAGTCGAGCTTGACCCGGCTCCGGTAGGTGAGCGCCGCGTGCAACCGGCCCGGCTGGATCTTGTAAAGGGCCGCGACATTGAACCCGTAGCCCCACGTGCCGCCGGCCAACCTCACGTCGCCGCCGATCAGGGTCGGCAGGCCGTTCGTGAAATCGACGACGCTGCGGACCGCGTCGAAACCCGCCGCCACCGAGACCTGCGGGTGCACCTTGACCGCGACGGTGGGATTGAGGGTCAGCGTTTTGAGCGAGGCATGAATCGCGTGCTCGCGCCCAATCCAATCGGCTGGCCAGGTGATGCCGATGCCGAAGGCCGAGTAGGCGCCCATCCCGACGGCGACGCGGTCCGTGACAGGCCGCTGGCGAAGATCGCCGGCAGAAAGTAGTTGCCACGCTGCGTGCTCGTCTCCGGCGCCGCCGTCAGCGGGCGAGAAGCTCGACTTGCTGCTGACGAACACACCACCGGCGGAGGCGCTGACCCGCTTCAGGTAGACGAGGTTCGCGGGGTTGAACCAGACCGCGGCGGGCTCCTCGACGTCGGCGCTGACCGCGGAGGCGCGCCCGAGCGCCTGACCGGAGATGTCGTAGATGAGGAACCCGCTCGCCAGGCAGGGGCGCGCGGCCAGCGCGCCACCGGTCGCGACCAGGGCAAAGCACAGGGCTCGGGCTGTCTTCGTCATGGCTGCACCGTCGGGACGAACGCGTAGGCGTAGACGAGGTTCGCGCGCGTCACCCCGGTGAGCGGCGCGAAGATCGGGTTATCGAGGAGGGGCGCCAGGGCCTTGCGCCCCTCCTCCAGCGCGGCGGCGTCGCTGTCGGCGACGCCGGAGACCGTGCTGTGGCCGGCGCTGTCGACGAGCGGCGCCGTCAACGTCAGCAGCACCGACACGGGCGACGCCACCAGCGGCGCGCCGTCGGGCGAATGGAGCGCGTTCGTGAAGAAGAGACCGATCGGTGTGGCCGCTGGGAAACGGCGCGGCCGCCTGGATGGCGATGGCGCCCAGATTCGTCACGTAGGCAGCGGCGACGCGCGGGAAGCCGGCGTCGAGATCGCCGGCCGCCGCCGCGGTCAGGTCCATCACCACCACCGGCCCGTTGTGCTCGCGGACGACGAAGGCGGAGACGGTCGCAGGATCGACGGGCCCCTGCACGCCGACCAGGATCTGATCTTGGGCCGGGACGTGCGGAACGGCCGCGGTGCCGGGGACGAGGAGAGGGACCGAGTTGGTATGAATCGGAAAGCCCCACAGGACGGCGATCTCCTCCTTGGGAAGGCCGGCCTGCGCCATCACGTCGAAGCCGTGGCCGTCGACATACCCCTTCGTCCGGATCGTCCTCGAGCTGGGACAGCCGCTCGGCCGCCGTCTGCGGGTCGGGGGCGCCTTGCGCCACCACCTCGAAGGCGGGGCAGTGCGGATCGACTGGTCGGGTCGCCGCCTCGCACGGTGAGCGGCGTGTCCTGCTTCAAGAGCGTCATCGTCGGAGACCCGACCACCTCGCCACCCCCGGCGTCCCGAATGCCGTTCGCGTAGCCACGCACGCCCGCCCAGTAGAATTCGCCCAGCGTCCAGGGGCGCGGCGGCGTGAGCGTGAGCGACACCGACGCGTCGTCGAAGCCGACGGCGAGCTCGGTCACCGGCCCGCTGCCCTTCAGACCCACCACGACCACGTTCTGACCGAGCGTGGCCGTCTCCGGATCGAGCGGCGCGCTCGCCGGCGCCGAGGCAGGCGTCACCGACGGGAAGCCGTTCAGCGTCTCGAGCCACTTGTCGAACTGGCACTCCGCTTCCGGCAGCGCCGTCTGCGTCGCGCAGTCGTCGGGGAGCGGCGTGCCCGTCAGGCTGAAGTCGATGCGCCCGGTCTCCGGGTTCACGACCAGGAAGGTCGGCTGCGGCGCGCGCGGCGGCGTGGCGGTGAGATCGAATTCCATCGCCGTCGGCGTCGGGTCCGCGCCGACATCCGGCGTGCAGCCGGCGGCGAGCGACGGCTGCGATCATCAGCCTGACGGGCGCGCGGGTCATGGCGTCACCTGCACGATCCGGCCCTGCGGCGCCGCGTACGCCGCCGGGACGTCCGGAACGCCGTCCCCGCTCACGTCGGGCAGGCCGGACACGTACTTCAGCACCGCCTGCCAGTGCTTCAGCTCCTGCACGCCGTCCTTGGTGGGATCGGCGTCCACGAAACGCCTCGTCGGGATCGACCAGCGTCACGCAGTCCTTCTCCTTGGCCGCGACCCTCAAGAGCTTGGAGGTGAGGCTCTCGACGGCGCCCAGCAAGCCGGCGACGTAGCTGGTGGTGACCACCTTGTAGCAGGTCGTCGTGTCGTTCAGGTCCAGCGCCTGAGCGCCGCCGGGCGTGACCAGCTGCGAGGCTCGTGACGCGGCCGAACAGCGGTTTCGACAGGTCGTACACGACCTTCAGCCCGGAGACCTGCAAGAAAACTCGTCCGAGACGACCTCGGGAGCGCCGCCCAGCTCCAGGCCGGAGCGGATGTCCTTCGCGCTGAGATAGAAGGTCACCAGCGGATAACCCGGGACCTGATCGGGGCCGATCCCGAGCGGGCGTCACGCGGAACAGATCAGCGAACCAGATCTTGCCGGTCTTGCCGGCGAGGATCGGCGCGCGAAGCGCGCCGTTCGCGTCCACGGCGAGCGCGGGCGGATCGCTCGGCTGGAGGGCGGCGGTGATCGTCCGGTACGCGTCGGTCACCAGGTTGCCGATCGGCGCCTCCTGTCCCGCAGGCAGCGACAGGTCGGCCGCCGTCGAGGCCAGGACCTTCTTGTAGGCCAGGCCCGAGGACGCGAGCGCCGTGTCGAGCCCCGCGATGTAGGCGTCGACGGCCGCCCTGCGTGGTGGCGATCGCCGGGGATCGTGTCGTCGATGGTCCGCAGCGTGTAGCCGTCGATCGTCACGGCCGGCTGGGCGCCCGGCGTCGGCGAGGGGGTCACGGTCAGGGCGAGCTCGCCCAGATACGCGGTGTACGCGCCGGCGGTGACGATGATCGTGTTGCCGACCCGCGCGGGCGCCGCGAGCGTGTCGTGCGTGTGGCCGCTGATGATCACGTCGATTCCGGGCACCTTGGCGGCCAGCACGGCGTCCTCGCCCTGGCCGTTGTGATCGATCCCGGAGTGCGACAGGGCGATCACCAGGTCGACCTTGTCGATCGTCGCGGAGCTCCTTGACCATCCGTTCGGCGGCGACGTCGATGGGATCGAACGAGAGCGGCGCCGACCTGCGGCGTGACCTGCACGGCGTTGGCGCCGAGCAGGCCGAAGAACCCGACCTTGAGCCCGCCCACCGTCTTGATCAGCTTGCGTCTGGATGACGCCGGCGGCCGCCAGCGCCTCGAGCTCGTCGTCCGCCGGGTCGGTGGCGGAGAAGTGCATGTTGCTCGCGAGAATCGGGAAGGTGGCGTCGTTCGTGACAGCGGCCCCCAGAATCCCGGCCAGCCCGCGGGGCGTCCAGTCGAGCTCGTGGTTGCCGATCGTCGTGGCGTCGTAGCCGAGCGCGTGCATGAGGGCCAGCTCCGGGCTTGCCTGCGTGGCCAGGAGCTCGAACAGCGTCCCCATCATGAAGTCGCCGGCGTCGAGCAGCAGCACCGGCGTTCCGGCGGCGCCCGCCGACGCCTTCGCGGCCCCGATCGCCGCCGCCAGGCGCGCCATCCCGCCGCGGGTGACGTCGTCATTGGGTGAGGCGGGCGTGTAGTCGGCCTCCGGCGCCCAGCCCATGAGGTGCGAGTGGATGTCGTTCGTGTGCAGGATCAACAGCTTCTGCGGGGTGCCGGCATCGCCGCCACCGTCGGCGCCGCCGTCGGGCCCGGCAGCACCGCTTCCGTCGCCGCAAGCGGCCGCAGTCAGAGCGGTGGCGAGCAGCGGGAGCCAAATTCGGTACGACCTTCGACAAGCGCTAGCACTGCGGTGACCAGCACGTCGGATTTCCAGCATTTGGGGTCCTTGGGCAGGGGGGGCGGGGGCATAACGTACCCATCGCCACGTAATTTCCCAGTGCGGGGCGATAATGGGGTCACCCTTTGAACCGGCGACTACATTCCGCCGCTCTGACCTTGGCCGGTGTGACGCTGCTCGTGCTGGGCGCGGGCAGCGGGTGTGCGGGGCAGGCGGGGGTGCCGGCGGAGATGCGGCCCTGGAACCGCGACTACCCGCCTTACAAGGTCATCGGCAACATCTACTACGTCGGCAGCAACGCGATCGCGCAGTTCCTCATCACGACGCCAGCAGGGCACATCCTGCTCGACAGCGGGTTCGAGGCCTCGGTGCCGCGGCTGCGGGCCGGCGTCGAGTCGCTCGGCTTCCGCTTCGCCGACATCAAGATCCTGCTGACCAGCCACGCTCACATCGATCACGTCCAGGGGCACGCGACGGTGCGGCGCCTGACGGGGGCGACGGTGGTGGCGTCGGTCGCCGACGCGCGCTTCGTCTCCGCGGGCGGCAAGGGCGAGACCGTCTTCGACGGCGTTCACGCGTGGGCTCCCTGCCCCGTCGATCGGACCGTCGTCGATGGCGACACCATCACGCTCGGGGACACGACCCTGGTCGCGCACGTCACGCCCGGCCACACGATGGGCGCGACCACCTGGACCATGCGCGTCGTCGAGGACGGGCGCCCGCTGGACGTGGTGTTCTTCCCCAGCGCCAACGTCAACCGCGGCGTACGCCTGGTCGGAAACCCACGATACCCGCACATCGCGGATGACTTCGCCCGCAGCTTCGCGACCTGGCGCGCCCTGCCCTGCGACGTCTTCCTCGGGGTCCACGGCGACTTCTACGAGATGGAGTCGAAACGCCGCCGCCTGGATCGCGGCGGCCCGAACCCGTTCATCGATCCCGACGGCTATCGCAGGTTCGTCGCGGAAGCCGAGAGCCGGTTCCGGGACCAGCTCGCCTCGGAGCGCTGACGAGGCTCCGGGCACTAAGGCGTTGCGTTCAAGGCCTCGCGCCCGCGGCGGCAGATCTCCTGCGCGATGTCGGTCCAATAGCCGTGGCCCCAGTAGCGAAAGCAGCTGGTCTGCGAGAGCAGCAGATAGAGCAAGGAGAGGCGGTAGCTGGGGTCGTTGTGCGCGTCGTCCCCGGCCTGGTCCCAGCGCTCGTGAAAGCGAGCGCTCAGCAGCAAGACGGGATCCATGACGTCGCCATATCCATCGACCCAGCTTCGTTCGTTCGTCCAGGAGGCGCGGTCGAGGTTGAACGACGGATCACGCGCCCGCAGGCGGGCGATGGCCTGCTCCGCGGCGCCCGGGCCGGGGGCCGTCAGCTCCTCCCAGATGCGGTGCTGTGACACCGGCTGCACGACGGGGAAGGCCGACTCGTCGATGCCCAGGGCCGCCAGCGCCTCCAGGTACTCGCTGCCGTTCATGGCGGCCACGCTGCCGGCCCCGCGCTGCCCGAGCGCCGCGAAGGCCCGCTCGTAGGCGCCCGGGAACTCGTTCATCATGACGCCGCCGTTCTCTCCGTCGCCGATCTGAAGCGCGTACGGCGGTACGGCGCGGCCTCCGAGCGGCTGCCGGTCCAGCGATCCGGCCTCGCCGAAGGGCTGCATCTGACCGACCAACTTCGTGTCGGAGCCCTGGGTCTTGACGAGCACGGGGATCGATTCCGTCTCGCCCTGGGAGCTGCGGGCCACCAGACGGTGCGGCAGGTGCGGCTGGCGGAGCGGGGTCCCATCCGGCGTTCTCGACCGTGTGCTCCTGGACCATCAGCCACCGGTAACCGCACGCGCGCAGCGCGCGCACGTAGGCAAAGCAGACGTCGGGATGAATGGGCAGGTGCATCTCGGGCGGCGAGAACCCACGAACGCGGGCGAGCGCGGGCAGTCCGAAGAGCTCGGCGAAGTGGTGGCGCCAGGCCAGCATGTGAAGCTCGAGATCGGGGATCGGCGTGGACGAGACGACCGCGTGCGACCACATCGTTCCGAGCCACTCGATCGACGGCGCGAGGGTCGGCTCGGTCGTGCGCCGAAGCGCCGCGAGCACGTCCGTCCGGCCCATCTCGGTCAGCCCCCAGAGGAGATTGCCCGAGTAGTCGAGCATCAACCGAGGGCTGAAGGCCCTGCCCGACCAGCCCGGCGACGAGATCGGCGCCGCGCCCGTAGCAATGCAGGAAGACCGGCGCGTTGTGGTTGTCGCCCTCTCCCGGGTGCTCGAGCATGTGCTGCAGGTTCGAGATCAGCGGCGCGCTCATCCGGTCGCCGCCGCCGAGCACGGTGGGCTGGTGCATGTGTAGCGCGACGCCGAAAGCGGCGCGGACCGAACCCGGATCCGGACCGGCGGCGAGAGGTTCGGTGGCCACCACTTCAGCCGTGCGGGTCGCGCCGCCGGCAATCGTAGGAAAAGGCATCGCCCGCCATCCTACGCTCGAAGCCGCTCAGGGGCCGGCGTCGTCGGTCAAGCGCGAATGAGATCGAGCATGCCGCCGGCTCCGTCACCGAAGTCTTCCACCGTGATGTGCTGGTCTTGCAATGTCGCGGTGAGCAGCGTGTTGAGCAGGCGGTTGTTGGGCGTGCCGCCGGCATCCAGAAACTGGCCCTGCTTCAAGAAGCCACCGCCGCTGCCCCAGATGACGTGGGGGATGTTCACAGGGCTGTGCGAGGGCCCGTCGGAGTAGTTGACGGTCCAGGTCACGACACACTGGTCGGCGAGGCCCCGCGCCTTGAAGTGATCGAGGCCGGCGGAGAACGCCCGCATGCGCCGCACGTCGATTTCGGCGTGCGCCTTTGCCGCGAGCGGGTCGTCCCCGACCGCCGCGTCGCTGTTGACGCGATGGCTGATGTAGTTGAACTTCCAGGCGCGCTCGTTCGAGGGCACGTCGTAGACCGTGGCGTCGTTCGGATCGCCCCACTGCAAGGAGGCGGCGCGCCGGTGGTTGCACGCAAAGGCCATCGCGACGAGGCTCATGTGCAAGGTGGCGATCTCGTCGGTGCGCTTTTTGTCGTAGCGGTATCCCTTCAGCGCGTCCAGCGTCGTCACGTCGAGACCAACGCTGGTGCACTGGTCGACGATCTGTCCGCCCAGGTCTGTCATCGCCTTCTCGGCGTCGCGAATGGCGTCGAAGTGCTGATGCAGGCGCTGGTGGTCGGCCGTACCCAGTCGCGGGTGCCGCATCAAGGCCGTCAGGTCCTCGCGAACCAGGTCGTGAACGCTCTTACGGCTCTGCAGCAGCAGCTCGGCGGTGCGTCGATTGGCCGGCGTCATGGTGCCGCCCGGGAGAGAGAGGCCCATGAGCTCGAGGTAGAGATCGTACGGATTCGCGGAGATCGGCGTCGTCAGCTGTCCCGGGCCTGTGAACGACAGGCGGTGGGCCTCATACCCGTTGTTGATGTTGCCGGCGTAGAGCGCGATCGGCACCTTGTCCGGGTGGACCTTCGCGGCGATGTACGCGTCGGCTGATGGACCGCTGGAGGTCGCCTTGGTGACGTTGGCGTCCGGCGGCAGCTGCGGTGGCTTGGCGGTGAACGCCGCGCACAAGCCATCGACGTGGGCGTCGTAGCGAAAGGCCCCGGAGGGCCAGTTGATTCCGGAGAGCAGGATCAGGTTGCCGGCGTGGCCTGCCAGCTGGCTGGTCGCCGCGTTGGCGGTGGCGAGCATCGCGGGCGTGATCGGTCCGGGGGCCGCCGGGAAGAACTGCGGGAGGACGACGCCGTCGACGCGCGCAGATGAAGAAGGCGAACACGGGCTTCGCGTCAGCCGCCCACGCGGAACGCTCCGGCAGGCTGTCGAGGAACGGCAGCGCCACCGCCACGCCGGTGGCGCCGCGCAGAAACGCGCGCCGGTTGAACGGCGCCTCCTTGGCGGGAGCGCGACGCGACCTCATGGCATGTCCTCCGCCCGGACCCGAAAAGCCGGACTGCGAATCAGCGCCACCAGCAGCTCCTTCACGGATTGCCCGGCGCTGCTGCTCGCCAGCGCCGTCACCTGGGGCCGATCGGCTTCGACGAGGTCCCGCTGAAGGGCGTAGGTCATCATCTTCTTCGCGTAGCAGGCGTGGGCTTGAGGCAGCTCGGCGAGCAGGCGCATCAATTCGGCCGCGTCGGCGAATGACCGCACGCCGTCGGCGAAGGGATAGCTCCCGGACGTGTTCACGGCCGCGCCATTGTCGGTCGCGCGCGCCCGCCCCAGACCGTCGAAACCCTCGAAGGCAAACCCGAGTGGGTCGATATAGTCGGTGTGGCAGCTGGCGCACGCCTTCGTGGTCTGCTCGACGCGGGCGCGATTGGTCTGCCCCGCGGCCAGGGGCGCCAAGGCCGACCTCGGGTCCGAATGCGCGGGCAACGTGTGGCAGAGAACGTCTCTGTGGATGGCACCGCCCCGCCGCATCGGGTCGGATTCGCCGGCGTCGTCGGTGCGCGCCGTCAAGAACGGCGCCTGCATGAAGTAGCCGATACGTCCTCCGTTGGGCGCGCGTTCCTCGACGACGCTCGGAGGCGGATCGACGCCATAAATGGGCGCAAGGCCCGCGCCGACGAAGTACCGCGGCGAGGTCAAGATCGCGCCTAGTCCCTCTCCCCCCGTGAAGACGGCGTCGAAAAATCGATGGGACACCTCGGTCATCTCCGCCCTCGCGGCGGGGGCCACCCAGGCATCGTCGAGAGCGTCGTAGCGAGCGAGGTGATAGAGCTGCTGGTGAAAGTCCCTCATGACCGTCACAGCCGGGGGTTGCTCCAGCAGCGCGCGTGCGGCCGTCTCGAGCCCCTCGGCGGAGTCCAGGTCGCCCGCCGCGGCCTGGTCGAGCAACGAATCGCTCGGCGTCGTTCCCAGCAGCAGGAACGACAGCTTGGATGCGGCTTCGTATCCGTCCAGCGGGGCGCCCCCGGGGCCGAGCTCGGAGCGGTACAGGAACTTCGGAGATTGCAGCAGGGCACGGATGACGAGGCCGGCGCCGTTGGAGAAACCCGCGCCGTACAGCGACTCGCCGAGCGCGAACACCTTCTGATAGGTCGCTTCTTCGTCGGTGGTCAGCGGGCGACGGAAGGCCCGCCGTCCAATCGTGCGCACGAACCCGGCGACATCGGTCCCCGCGTACATCCGCGCGCGCGTGTCGGTCGATTGGAGGGCCAGCGCCGCCGCCTCCTCCGCGCCCGCCTCGAAGTCCATCTCGGCTCGCGGGTCGACGAACAGAGTCTTCTCGTTGTTGCTGAAGTCCGTGTTTGCCGGAACCGGCGCCGCGAACGCGCTGGTCAGGTCCGCGGGCGCCTCCAGCTGCAAGATCTCCGTTACCGCGCGCATCCACTGGGCGTTGGTCAGGCGCACGAGACGTGCGTAGAGGGGCGAACCGTCGAGGGGCACGGACGGGCCGGCCACACCAACGCCACCTCCCACCGCGCCCGCGCCACCAAGGCCGCCCCCGTTTCCACCCGACTGTGGCGCGCCTCCTGTCCCACCGCGGCCGGGGCCCGGCCCCGTTGCCGCGTTCCCGCCGCACGACAAGGCGAGAGCCCAGATCACCGGGACCATCCCGCATAGCCGAGACCGTCGACGCGCAGCGCTAGGCCAGCACGCCGTCCCGATCACGCGACCACCGCCTCGACTACACCTCAAGACGTCGCACCCAGTGAGTACTGCTGGGAGGCGTCCAAAGTTGTTCATAATTGAGCCGGAACGCGGCGCTCGTGCCAGCTGGGGAGCACTAGCCCCTGACCAGCCCCCTAGCTTCGGTGCCGGGGCTGGGGGCGGGCCGACCGATGCGGAGTGCGCCACCGCGCAGCCTGTCCAGGGCTCCCTCACGCTGTACGGCCAGCCCGGCCTGGACCTGCCGCCGCCTTCCGAGATCCGCGGCGACATCAGCATCCTCGAACACGTGCAGACGCTCGCTTTCTTGCGCTGCCTGCGCACGGTGACGGGCTCGTTCACGATCAGGTCGCGCGCGTCGTCGTGCAGCACCGGAAAGCGCGCGAACGGCCAGAGCGCCTCCAACGCCGCGCGCGCCGCGGGGTCGGAGAGGTCGACAATCTGCGGCCGAGAACGGCGTGTCGTCGTTCTCGTAGGACGTCCGTGCCCAAGGGATACGGCGCCTCCGGGACTGCCTGGCAAGGGGCCTTCGTTTTCCAAATCGTCACAGAGGTGTCGCGCTAGCAACAGTTCGAATGCCGTCGTGGATTCGCGTTGACCCACGGGCCCGCACCCACGACCTTTTGGCTGCAGCAAAGCGATGTTCGAGGATTTCGACACCACCAATCCAGCGAGGGACGGGGACGCCGCAGCGTCTCGGCCCTGCTCTCGCTCGGTGTTTTCGGCGGGCTGGCACTGGCCGTGGGCGGCGCCATCACGGCGCACCAGGTGCACAGGCAGCGGCATGGAGCGCGAGCAGCAGGTGACGTTCGCCGATCTGCCGACCGTCCAGCCGCCGAAGCCCAAGACCCTGGCGAAGCCGAAGGCGGCCAAGAAGAGCATCGTCAAGCAGCTGCCGGTGCTCGACCTGAAGAAAATCCCGACCGGGCGCCCCGAGGAGGCCGAGGGCGAGCTCGCGATGGCCGAGGACACCGGCGCGGTCGACGGCGTCATCGAAAAGAAGGCGGCGCCGCCCGTCCCGCCCCCGCCTCCGCCCCCCAAGGCCGAGCCGAGTCCGGTGCCCCGCCCCGGAGCAGGAGCGTGAAACGATCGAGGCGCCGCAGCTTCGTTTCGGGCTGCCGCGCGCCCGAGGTCCCGAACGCGCTGCTGGCCAACGCGGCGACGATCCGGATCGAGGTCGAGATGATGATCGACGAAGGCGGCAAGGTCGTCGTCCGCCCGCAGGTCGTGCAGTCCCACCCGCTCGTTCCCGACGATCTCGTGCTCGACCTGCGCGAACGGCCAGGTCTTCGAGCCCGCCCACCTGCCCGACGGGACGCCGGTCCCGTATCCGTTCCGGCGCCGCTTCGTCTTCAAGCCCGCCCAGGCATGAGCAGACAACGAAGGAAATGCACCCATGGAAATGAATCTGGTCGCGATCTGGCACGGAATGAACAACCTCGTGCGGGCGGTCGTCATCGTCCTCACGCTGCAGGCGGTCGCGTGCATCTACGTGGCCATCGATCGCCTGTTCCTGCTGGTCGTGTCGCACTACCGCGGGCGGAAGTTCGCGCGGCGCGTCGGGCCCGCTGCTCGGCCGCCGGCGACTACGACGGCGCGCTCGAGTCGCGCGCAAGCACATCGCGGCAGCCACCTCGCCGGCTTCATCGTCACCGGCGGTCGAGACGTTCGACAAACAGCGCCGCAACGGGCACGACGCGACCAAGGCGGCGGAGCTGGCCGGCCGCGCGCTCGAGCGCGAGGCCGAGATCCTCTGCGGCGATCTCAACAAGCGGCATGAACATCCTGGCCTCGACCGGCTCGACCGCGCCGTTCGTCGGCCTGCTCGGCACCGTGCTCGGCATCTTGAACGCGTTCAAGCTGGTCGGGCAGCAGGGCTCGGGCGGCATCGGGCACGATCGGCGTCGCGATCGCCGAGGCGCTGATCGTCACGGGCTACGGCCTGATGGTCGCGATTCCGTCGGTGCTGATCTTCAACTGGCTGTCCGGGCGCCTGGCCAAGTACGAGGCGGGCCTCGCCCACGCCGGGAGCGAGCTCGTCGACACGCTGGAGAGCGGCCGGCCGACAGCGGCAGCGTCGAGCACCGGCAAGCGCGTCGAAGACAGCGGCGCCGCGCCGTCAGCACCGGCGCCGCGGTCCCGACCACCGCCGTGAGCGCGACGCCGCATGACACCGAAGTGGGCCGGCAAGGGCTACCGGGCGCGCCCGGTCATGAACGTCACGCCGCTCGTCGACGTGGTGCTGGTGCTGCTCATCATCTTCATGGTCGTCATCCCGGCGCTGCAGCAGGGCGTGGACATCGAGCTCGCCGGGCATCACGCAACGTCGACGACGAAGAAGGAGAGCAAGCGGCCAGCCGTTCACGCTCTCGATCAGCAAGGACGGCGACGTCTACTTCGAGGAGGACGAGGTCGCCGTGGAAGGAGCTCGAGGCGCAAGCTGAAGGCGGCGACCAAGCGCGAGCCCGGCAAGCGCGTCGTGCTGCGCGGCGACAAGGGCGCCCGAGTACGCGACGGTCCGTCGACTCTACCGCACGGCCCAGCAGGTCGGGTTTCCCGGCGTGTCGCTGCAAGGTGAATCACCGCTCGAGAAGAAGGCGACCAAGGGCGACCGCGCGAGCACAAGTGACGAGGAGACGCGACCATGGCAATGGACGTCGGCGCAGCGCAGACCGGAAAGCAAGGGACGCCACGGCCCGAGATGAACGTGACGCCGCTCGTCGACGTCGTGCTGGTGCTGCTCATCATCTTCATGGTGCTGACCGCGATGATGAACGACCACTTCTGGGTCCACGTTCCCGAAAAGGACCAGAAGGATCAGCAGAACATCGAAGAACAGGCGTCCGACGACGAGGCGCCGATCGTGGTGACGCGTCAACCGCAGCGGCCGGATCCAGATCAACCAGGACGTCTATCCCGACAAAGAGTTCCCCGAGCGCCTCAAGCGCATGCTGGTCGCGCGCGGCGAGCGGCGCATCTACTTCGACGCGCAGGACGGCGTCTCGTACGAGCGTGCCATGCAGGTCCTCGATCTCGCGCGCGGCGGCGGCGCGGCGCACATCGCCGTGGTCACCGAGAAGTTGCAGGACTGAGTGCCCGCGACTCTGCGTCGCGCCGGACGTTCCGTAACGAGACTGTCACCACAGTGTCGTCGCAGCGACGCGGACGTAACGAGTTAGGGGCCGCCACGGATTCGCGTTGCCCGCTGGGCCCGGAACGAAGACAACGAGGCGCCGGCATTCCGTTCGATGCGCCAGAAGATTTCAAACTCCAGACGCTGCTCCTTCTCGTCGCCGTTTGCGCGCCCGTTCCGGCGCTGACCGCGGCCCAGCTCGGTACCGGCGATCCCGTCACGCCGTCGACCGCCGAGCCGGCCGCGCCCGACCCGCGTCGCTGGCCGGAATCGGGAAAAGGGACTCCCGACCGGCGGCGCCAAGCCGCCGGCCAAGCCCAAGGACGCCGAGCGCAGCCTTCCGCCGCCAGGTGCCGACGGGAGCGTCGCGCCGGCGCCCGACGGCGGCGTCGCGCCGCGCCTGACGGCGCCGTCCTGCCCGCGCCTGACGGCGCCGTCCTGGCGGGCCCGACGGCGGCGTCCTGCCCGGGCCCGACGGCGGCGGCGCGCGCACCGGGCGACGGTGGCGCGGCGGCGCAGGCCGAGGATCCGTTCGCGGCAAAGCCGCTCGAGCCCGGCGCCGACCGCCACACCGGGATCCGCGGTCGGATCCTCGATGCGCAAGACCGGGCTGCCGCTGCCGCAAGGCGCCCCTCCTCGCGCGCGGCCAGGACGACAAGACCCGCGCCACCATGACCGACGAGCAGGGCGCGTTCCAGCTGTTCCTGCCGCCGGGCACCTACACGCTCCGTTCGTATTTCAACCTCTATCACGGCGTACGCATGGAACGCGTCCGCGTCACCCGCGGCAACATCACCAGCGCGCGGCTGGTGCTGGACCCGATCGACGTCAGCCAGGACATCGCGGTGGTCGAGATCGAGATCCCGTACCGCGCCGACACCACGACCATCGCCGCGCAGGATCAGCTGCGCAAGGAGGCGCGCGGCATCGGCGATGGCATGGGCGCGCAGCAGATGTCGCAGCAGGGCGCGGGCGACGCCGCCGCGGCGGCGCGCCGGGTCGCCGGCGTCACCATCGAGAGCAACCAGCTCGTCATCCGGGGCCTGGGAGGCCGCTATGTGCGCGTGTTCCTCAACGGCCTCCCGCTGCCCAACACCGATCCCGACTTTCCCAGCGTCGACCTCGACCTGTTTCCCACCAGCATCATCGACAACCTGAACGTTCAGAAGGTCTTCCTCCCCGACATCCCCGCCGATTTCGCGGGCGGCGTGCTCGACATCAGCACGGTCAGCTTTCCCCGCAAGCTGACGCTGAGCGCGGCCGTCGGCTCCGCCTTCAACTCGCAGACGACGGGCAAGAACACCCTCAGCTACCGCGGCGGCGGCACCGACTGGCTCGGCTTCGACGACGGCACGCGCGCGCTTCCCAGCGCGGTCAGGGGCGTGAAGCTCGCCCCTGGAAACATCTTTCAACCCGGCCTGCCGCCGGAAGAGCTGGAGCGCCTGGGCGAGAGCTTCCAGAACCGGTGGAACACGACCCGGACCACCGGGCTGCCCCAGATGGGCTTCAACCTCACGGTGGGCAACTCGTTCAACTTCGCCAGGAAGCGGCGCTTCGGCTTCCTGACGTCAGTGGTCTACGACTACGCGATCGAGCGCCTGGTGGGCGTCATCCGGCCAAAGCCCGAGATCGCGGAGGGGGGCCGGCTGAACCCGGTGAACGTCTACCAGGTCGAGTCGGGCAACGAGAGCGTCCAGCTCTCCGCCATCGCAACGGCGAGCCTGGACCTCGGCCTCGATCACTCGCTGACGTTCCTCAGCCTCTACAACCGGAGCATGGACGATCAGACCCGCTACCGGATCGGGATGAACAACTCGGAGCCGGTGGGGCCTTACGACACCTGGCAGCTCCGTTTCCTGGCCCGGACGCTCTTCGTCAACCAGCTCCTCGGCGATCACCGGAACCTCGGCGGGACGCGCCTGCGCCTGCGCTGGAGCGCGTTCTACGCGCTCGGCAAGCGCGACGAGCCCGACCAGCGCCTGGTCAAGTACGGCTACTACGCCGGCAGCGAGCGACGCTGGATTCCGACCGCGGACCGCCTCTGGAGCGAGCTCGCGCAGACCGACCTGGGCGCCACGACGCAGCTCCGGTTTCCGCTCTGGGCGGAGGCGTGGGGGACGATCGGCGGGCGCGTCGTGGCTCTCGAGCCGTGATTTCTCGAACCGGCGCTTCGTCTACCAGATGGGGAATGCGGACCCCTACACCGCGGATCCGGAGACGCTGTTCAGCAACCAGGGCATCGGGACGATCGTCCGCGTCCTCGATCAGACCAACGTGAACGACAGCTACAGGTCGTCGCAGCAAGGCTACGCCGCCTTCCTGATGCTCGAGACGCCGCTCGCGGGCCGGCTGTCGGCCTCGGGCGGCGCGCGGCTGGAGGTGTTCAGCCAGGAGGTGCAGTCGCGCAGCCCGTTCCCGGAGGACAACACGCCCGAGAAGCTGGCGCTGGTGCCCCGAACGGACCGGACCGACACGAACGTGCTGCCGGGCGTCGCGCTGAAATACGTGGTCAGCGAGACGATGCTGCTGCGCGCCGCGTACGGGACGACGGTCAGCCGGCCCCAGGTGCGCGAGCTGGCCCCCTACGACTATTACGACTTCCTCCGTGACCGGAAGGTCACCGGCAACCCGGACCTCAAGACCGCGACCATCCACAACCTCGACGCGCGCTGGGAATGGTTCTTCGGCGAAGGCCAGCTCGCGGCCGTCACCGGCTTCTACAAGAAGTTTCACGAATCCCATCGAGCTCCAGATCGTCGACACGATGACGTTCGACGCGACCTATCAGAACGCCAAGGGGGCCAACGCTCTCGGCATCGAGCTCGAGCTCCGCAGCGACCTGGCGCGGCTGGCCCGGCTGCTGCGCCGATTCACCGTGGGCGGAAACCTCTCGCTGATCCGCTCCCGGATCGAGCTCGTCGACACCGGCGCCACGCAAACGTCGCGGCCGCTGGCCGGCCAGGCGCCTTACGTCGTCAATTTGTCGCTTCGATTTGCCGTTCCTGAAACGAAGCTGTCACTTGGCTTTGTCTATAACGTCGTTGGACCAAGGATCACCGACGTGGGCGTTCGCGCGGGTGCTCAGTTTCTTCCAGACGTCGAGGAACAGGCGTTCCACTCGCTCGACTTCGTCGGCAGCTGGGGCCTCGCCAAGAACGTCAGCCTGAAGTTCCGCGCCCGCAATCTCCTGTTCCAGGAACGGATCCTGAAGCAGGGCTCAATCATCGCCCAGGAATTGAGACCGGGAATCACGATCTCGATGGGCATCGGACTCGATTATTGACGCGAGAAACACAATGAACAACGAGAGGAATACGTTATGAGTCATCGAACAGCAATGATGGGCGCCTTTCAGGCCGCCACCGCAATCATCGGGGGCGTCGCCATTACCCTTGTTGTTGGAACCGCCCCAGCGGGTTGCGGCAGCAGCAGCAACAACGGGACGGCCGGCTCCGGCGGCAGCACCGGGAGCGCCGGGACGACGGGCGCGGCCGGATCCACCGGCGACGCCGGAACGGGCGGCGGCGCCGCGGGCACCGGCGGCGGCGCCGCGGGCACCGGCGGAGCCCCGGCGTGCGGCAACCAGGTCATCCAGGTTTCTGCCGACATCACGACCGACACGACCTGGTCGTGCAACACGTACGTGCTCACGCAGAAGATCCACATCGACGGTGGCGCTTCGGTCGCGACGCTGACCATCGCCCCCGGGTCGAAGATCTACGGTGCCGGGAGCCCCAGCAGCCCCGCGGCGCTGATCTCGACGCGCAACGGCCGGCTCGTCGCCGTCGGCACGCCGACCGCGCCGATCACGTTCTCGTCTTCGGCCCAGGTGGGATCGCGCGCCCCGGGCGACACCTTCGCGGGCGTCGTCATGCTCGGGCGAGGCGTCTTGAACAGCGGCACGTGCGTCGACGGCACCGGCGCCTGCGCGGCGCCCGGCTACTTCCAGCGGGTCATCGAGGGGCTCGACGCCACCGATCCCAAGGGCCAGTACGGCGGGACGGACAACAGCTGGAACTGCGGCGATCTCCGCTATGTCCGCGTCCAGTTCGGCGGCTACATCATCGGCGCGAACAACGAGCTCAACGGCTTGACGCTCGGCGGCTGCGGGACGGCTACGCGCCTCAGCTACATCCACATCCACCGCGGTCTCGACGACGGCATCGAGTTCTTCGGCGGCGCCGCCGGCGCGGATCACGTGCTGGTTTCGGGCGTCGACGACGACGGCATCGACTGGGACTTCGGCTGGTCGGGCAAAGTGCAGTTCCTGATCGTCCACCAGGCGTACGGCACCGGCGACAAGGGCTTCGAGTCCGACAACTTCACCACCACCCAGACCATCACGCCGCGCAGCAGCCCGGAGATCTGGAACGCGACGATGATCGCCGAGACCGGTAACTCGAAGATCGGCATGCACCTGCGCACCGGCACCTGGTACAAGCTGCGCAATTTCATCGTCCACGGCTTCGGGAGCACCACCACCGCCACGCTCGCCAGCGGCGCCATCAACGTCGACTCCAGCATGATGGAGAACGACCCGAAGGCCGACTGGCCGACGAACATGAGCATCGAGAACAGCGTGTTCTTCGGGGGCCCGCTCGCGCCGACCGAAGATCCCGCGATGGTCGATGGCACCGGGGCTTGCCCGACCACGACGGCCACCGCTCCCGCGGTCGCGAACAACGACTTCTGCTTCAACGAAGCGGCGGCGCTCATGGATGCGGCGCGCATGAACACGACCACCGCGGACCCGATGTTCGCCGCGGGGTTCAACCAGCGGGTCATCGCGACGACCCCGAGCTACGTGCCCGGCAACGCCGCGGCCGTGAGCAGCAAGGCGACGCCACCGGCCCCGTTCGACACGACGGCCAACTACGCGGGCGCCGTCGCCCCCGGGACGGCCGCGGGCGCCGCCTGGTACGACGGCTGGACCGAGTTCCCGGAGAAGTAGCCGACGTCGAGGCGTTACCATCGCCGCGGAAGATCCCCGCGGCGATGGTTCGTGCCCGTCCGGCCCGGCAGGACTACGCACCGGAACGAGGCTCACCAATCGTCAGTCAGCGAAGATCTATTTTCAATTATGGGGCGCACTCGAGACTATGGGTGCGCTTGGGCTACCCGTGGCTGTCTCGACGCCTCGTCCTGGCCGCCTACGTCATCGCGGCCTCTCTCGCCGGATGCACCACCACGGTCGTCGATTTCGCACGAGCCGATGCCACGCGTCCCGACAGCGGAGCGGGGCGGCGGCGGCGGCTTCGGAGGAGCGGCCGGCGGCTTCGGAGGAGCGGCATCGGAGGTGGGTTGCCGCCCGTCGAGACGGACGCTGCCGGCCCTGCGCTGGTAGACGCCACGTAGCTCCCGCGGGGCCGGCATTTTACGTTGAGTACAAGTGCTGCCTCTCGGAGACGGACTGCATCGTGTTGAAGCAAGGTGACGGAACAACCTGCAGGGATTACGCCACCTGGAAGTCGTATGCCTCCCAGTCCTGCGAGAGCCGAGGGCGCAGCCTGTACAGCTTGGGGTTGATTGGGGGCTGCTGATCCCTGAGAGCGGGGCCAGCGATTGTTTTCAAACATCGCGCCCCTGGAACGACTGATAGCGCGTTGTAGCCCCTCCCCCCAACACAGATCTGGAGGAAACGATGCGTGCGGAGACGAGTCACGGAATGTTCATGGTGGCCCTAGGGCTGAATCCAATCAGCGTCGCGGCTTGCGACAGACCCCCACTGGGGGCTGGAGCAGGTAAAGAAATACACTTCGGAGCCCCATGGGCCCTCGTCGGGTGGCACGCCGTCCGCCTGCAAGGAAGAGTTTCAGGGCGACGGCGCCACCTGTCAGGACCAGGCCGCCTTCAAGGACATCGCTGATCGGGCGTGCGACGCCCGCGGGCTGACCTTGACGGCGTACACCCCGGAGAAGGAATGCAGCGCCGGCGGGTTCCTCTACGTGCGCTACACCTGCTGCCCGAAGAGCGCGCCCCCGCCCCCGCCGGCCGAGAGCTGCGCCACCACCCTCGCCAGCCACACCTGCCAGGACGGGGGGGCTGGAAAGCAGTATGTGCACGAGGAATGCGTGGCGCGCGGCCAGTACCTGACGAACCACACGGTCGACAAGCCGTGTGGCGAGGGTGCCTACAGCCTCGCGACGTTCACGTGCTGCATCAGGGCGGGAATGACGCACGCCCCCCCGCCCTCCGATCCGAAGGACCCCTTCATGGGAAAGCCGTCCCCGGCCGGCGCGCTTCGCTCAGTTCAAGTGCTGCGCCTCGGAGACGGACTGCCTGGTGCGACGGCTGGGGAGCAACGACGACTGCAAGGACGCCGCTGGCTGGGCGCACGAAGCTGAACAGAGCTGCGCGGCGAAAGCGCGCAAGCTGTACAGCAACATCGGCCTCTACGTGAGCTGCTCGCTGTAGAACCGCGCCGCGGGCGGAGGCGGGCCTCCCCGCGTCCGCCTTTTCGCGGAATCGATGGTACCGGACGACAGCCGGACCGCCCGGAGTCATGGTCTGCTGATACGATGCCGGAGATGGACGTTGCTCGGGCGATCAAGAGCTTGCGAAACCGATCCGCGCACGCGGGCAAGCTCCTGCGCGGGGCCGCGACGAGATACTGACCCTTCCCGGCGTTTTGGAAGGGGGCAGGAACCTGCTGCTCGGCCGCAACGTCAGCCTGATCGTCTACGGTCGCCTGTCCCTCGGAGAGGGGGTGACGCTCTCCGATGGCTGTGCGCTGGAGGTCGGTCCGCGCGCGCACCTCGTCGCTTGGGAAGCACACCTTCATCGGACGGCATTCCGTAATCGCCGCCCAAGAACTGGTACAACTTGGCGGGCGCTGTCTGGTGGCGGAGAGCTGTTCCATCCGCGATATGGACCATCACGTCGATCCGGAGGAGCGGCTCCGGGAGAAACGGGCGGTCACGGGTGCCGTCCTAATAGAGGACAACGTCTGGATAGGCGCTGGCGTCCGGGTTCTTCGCGGATCGCGCATCGGGGAAGGCGCGGTCATCGCCGCGAACGCCGTCGTCCGCGGGGAGATACCGGCTCGGACCGTCGCCGGCGGCATCCCGGCGCGTGTCATACGATCAGCGACGGCCCAGGCGATCGTCCCGACGAACCTGAGAGGCTCCGATGAGCTTCCCCACCACGCTCTCGGTAGTCATTCCCACCTACCAGCGTCCGGACTGGATCCAGAGGGCCGTCAGGTCGCTGGCGGCGCAAGATCGCCCTCCCGAAGAGGTGATACCGGTAGCGCGAGACACCGATCTGCCTACGCACGAGGCGATCGCGTCGCTGCAGCGGCTTGGCCTCCCATTCGAGATCCGTCCCGAGCAGGTTACAACGCCCGGCTTCATGCCACCGGTCGAGCGGGGGCTCTCGGTTGCGCAGAGCGACGTCATCGCGGTCATGGACGACGACGCAGAGGCGACAGAAGGCTGGGCGGCGCGGATTCTCGGCAACTATGTCGACGATTCCATCGGAGCGGTTGGCGGGCGTTGCATCAACATGTACGACGGAAAGCCGGCTGTTGTGCCGGAGCGTCGACCGGGTCGGCTACGTTACGTCCCTCGGGAAGTTCGTCGGGAACATGTACTGTCGGCCCACGTTCACCGCGCCAGCCGACGTGGATTTTCTCCTCGGCGGCAACATGAGCTTCCGACGCGGCGTCGCGAAGCGTATCGAGTTCGACATGCAACTGAACCGCAACGTCGCCCAGGGGTACGAGGTCGACGTCGGACTTCAGGTGAGGGCGATGGGGCGACGGGTGATCTTCGATCCGAAGCTCATGATCTCGCACTACTCTGCCCCACGAGCCACCGCCGGGCTGCGCCAGTCAAACAGCGAAGGGGCACGCTGGTACGCGTTCAATCACGCGCGCGTCGCGCTCCGCCGCCTAGCGCCGCTAGCGTGGCTCTGTCTCGTTCGCCTACCAGTTGATGATTGGTGAGCGCAAAGCGCCCGGCCTGCTGCCGATGGCGTTCCGACCTCTGGCGCGGCGACTGTCCTTCGATACGGCGTGCGGTGCGGCAGCGCTCACTGGTCGGTGGACGGCGTTCCGCAGCGTGATCGGATCGTGAGCGTCCGCCCGGGAATTGGCCGGCGCCCCCCTGTTTTGCGGCGACACCGCCTCGGCGTCGTGCTTGTGGGCGTGACCGCCCGCGCCGATACGCGCGGCGTCGCGGCCGACGACGTGGATCATCGTCGACCTTGGACCGGCGCGTCGGGCGGGGTGAGTTTGCTCGGGTGCTGGGCTCGCCGCAGGGTCTGACCGGGGTCCTCGACGCAACCTACGAGGTCGACGCGCCGCGCAGAGTCTGGCTGGAAGGGCTCCTGCAGGCCGTCCACAGGACGCTGCCGCGGGGCGAATCCATCTCCGGTGTCCTCTACGACGTCTCGGGCGCGGCTGGTGACCTGGTCGTCGAGGACATCCTCGGGATTGACATCCCACCCGAGTGGATGGAGGTCGGCATCACGTCGCACCGCGACCCGCGGCTGATCCCCGCCATCGTCGCCGGCTACCGGTCGACCCTCTGCACGACGTTCACGGAGCTCGCCGCCACCCAGGAGAAGGCGGTCGAGACGGTCCGGCGCCACTACCCCCGCCCGCAGCGGGCCCGGGGGCAGACGATGATCAACGGCCTCGACCCCTCCGGAAAAGGCTGCTGCCTCTACGTCTTTTCGTCCCGCGCGGCGCCGACGCTGCCGCCCGCCACACGCTCCCTTTATGACCAGATCGCCACGCACATCGCGACCGGATACCGGCTGCAGCGGCGGTTGGCGCCCGACGACGCGACGGGCGGCGCGATCGAGGCCGTGCTCGCGCCGAGCGGCGATTTGAAACACGCCGAGGGCGACGCCCGCGGGGCGGACCTGCGCGCAGGCGCTGATCCGCGCCGTGCGCGCCCGCGAGGAGACACGGGGCGCCTCTGTCGCGCCGGCGCAGCTCTTGCGGGGACGGCGGGGGATGGTCGAGGCGCGGTGGACGCTGGTCGACCGCTACGAAGAGAACGGCAGGCGCTACGTGCTGGCCCGCGAGAACGCGCCCGGCGGGCGGCGGGCCGGGCGTCTGTCGACCCGCGAGCAGCAGGTCGCCTCGCTGGCCGCCCTCGGCCGCTCGAGCAAGCTGATCGCGTACGAGCTCGGCATCGCCTACGCGACGGTGCGCGTGCTGATGGCCCGCGCCTGCGCCAAGCTCGGCGTCTCCTCCCGCGCCGAGCTGGCCCTGCGTTTACGTCCGCCGGCGTGAACCCGTCGAGGCCGAGCCCTCGGCGCTAGCGCCCCGCGGCCTCGAGCTTGGCGAGGCGCTGCTTGGCGTACGCTGTGACGTCCGCGGGCACCTGGCCCCCTCACCCTTCAGCAGCTTCCGATACGCCTCCCGCGCGCACGGCCGGTCGTCCACCGCATCACAGGCCCGCCCCAGCGTGTCGAGATAGGACGGGCGGTCGCCGCGGACGGCGATCGCCTCGCGCACCAGCGAGACGGCTTCGCGGCCGGCGCGGCGGCCGGCGAGCAGGAAGGCCAGGTTGTTCTTGGCGTCGGCGGCCTGCTGGGACTCTTCGGGTCGGTAGTAGGCGAGCGCTTTCCGGTACATCGCCTCCGCCACGTCCAGGTTCCCGCGCGCGACGGCGATCTTGCCCAGGTTGTAGTAGGCGTCCGCGAAATCGGGATCGAGAGTCAGCACGACGGTCTCGCCCGACTCGGCCAGGTCCAGCTTGCCTTGCGCGACGAGCCGCGCCGCCTTGCCCTGATGGTAGAGGACGAGAGGCCGCAGGTTGCGCGCGAACTGGCTACCGGGCCCGCACTGCGCGCACTTTTCGCGCGCCTCCGTGACGGTATTTAGCGCCTCCAAATGTCGATCGGTCCGGGCCAACCCATCGACGAGGTACGCCCAGGCCAGCGGGTAGTCGGGCTTCAATGTCACCGCGCGGCGGAACGAATCGACCGCCTTCCCGAAGTCCTCCTTTTGCCCATAGGCCATTCCGATGTGGTAGCGGGCCGGGGCCGAGTCCTCGAGCGCGACGGAGCGTTGCAGCTCGGCGAGCGCTTCCTCCACCTTCTCGAGGCCGAGCAGCACGGCCCCCAGGTCCCGGTGCGGTTTTGCCGCCGCTGGCGTGCGACGGCAAAGCTCGCGATGCGCCGCTTCGGCGGTCTTCCAATCGCGCGCTTTCTCCGCGGCCTCCGCCCCGCTCGGTCAGCTCGGCGTCCGACGCGCGCGGCGCTGCCGCGGCGGCCGGCGGCGGCGCGGCGGGCGCCGCCGAGACCGGCGCTCCGCACGCGAGCCATGCGACGAGCGGCCACCACCTGTTTCATCACGCGCCACGAGAGGCGGAGAGCCATCTCGCCAGAATACGACGGCGCGACCGATAGAGCGCCGCGGAAGATGGACCTTCCCGACGCGCCCGCGATAGCGTGAGCGCGTGAAGCCAACAGGGAAGCGTGGCGCCGAGGCCGACGCTAAGGCGCGCGCCGACACCGCGGTGGCGTGGCTGCGCCGTCAGGGCAAGAAGGCGACGCGCGACGGGATGGCCCGCTACGCGATCCCATCGGACAAGGCGTTCGGCGTCGCCGTGGGCGTCATGCGCCAGTACGCCAAGAAGCTGGGCCCCGACCACGCCCTCGCCGCGGCGCTCTGGGATGCCGAATGGTACGAGGCGCGCATGCTCGCCTGCTTCGTCGACGAGCCCGGCGCTGGTGACGCCGGCGCAGATGGAGCGGTGGTGCAAGGACTTCGACAGCTGGGCGATCTGCGACACCGCCTGCTTTCACCTGTTCGATCGCACGCCGCACGCGGCGGCGAAGATCGTGGCGTGGGCGAAGCGCCGCCCGGAGTTCCAGCGGCGCGCCGCCTTCGCGCTGCTGGCCAGCGTGGCGCTGCACGACAAGGCGGCGCCCGACGCCACGCTGGCCCGGTTCTTCCCGCTGATCGAGGCCGCCGCCACCGACGACCGCAACTTCGTGAAGAAGGCCGTGAGCTGGGCGCTGCGCGGGCTCGGCCGCCGACGCGGCGGCGCGCTGACCGCACCCGCCCTCACGCTGGCGCGCCGCCTCGCGGCCGCGCCCGAGCCCGCCGCGCGGTGGATCGGCAAGGACGCGCTACGTGAGCTGACCCGCCTGGGGGTATGACAGTGAGGACCGTTCACCGCGCCAGCTCGCGCACCGTCCGTTCGAGGCCGAGCACGACGCGGGCGAGGCGATCGTAGACGACCTGCTGCGGGGTGTCGCTCCGTCGGTGGTAGTGGGGGTAGCGGAACGGGGCGGTGTCGGTGACCATCACGCCCGGATAGCCCGCCTGCCAGAACGCCCAGTGGTCGGACCAGCCGACGCCGTCGATCCAGCGCGAGGCCGAGAGCCCCTCGGAGGGAAAGGAGCTGGTGCGGCGAAAGGCGGCGATGGCGCGCTCGAGGAACGCGCGTGAATCGCGATCGGAGACGAAGGTGACGAAGTTGCCGCGGTCGGGATAGTCGCCGCGGATCGCCGAAGGGTAGTGCTGCGTCCCCGGGGTGTCCGTGTAGTAGCCGAGGGTCTCGAGCGCCATCGCACCCGTGATCTGCTCCTGGCGCGCGCGGCAGCGACGGGCGTAGACCAGGCTCCCCATCAGTTCGGTCTGGAAGAACGGCGGCTCCTCGTTGGTCCAGAAGACGAAGCGAACGGTCTGCCCCTGCGGGTGCCCCGCCAATCGGCGCGCGAGGACCAGCGTCGCGGCCACGCCGCTGCCGTTGTCGTTCGCGCCCGGGGTTCCCGGCGCGCTGTCGTAATGTCCGCCGACGACGAGGATCTGCGCGGCGTCTCGACTGCCACGCAGCTCGGCGTCCAGATTGCGCACCATGACCCCGTCCGCCGCGAACGATTGCGCGCCGACCGCGTATCCGTAGGCGCGCAGCTCGGCCTCGATATAGGCCGCCGCGGCCTCCAGCGCCGCCGGCCGGCGCACGTTGCGCTCTCCGATGTCGCCCGCCAGCCTCTGCACGTGGCGGCGCAGCTCGGCGGCGACGTCCATCGTCTTCGACGGTCGGTGGCGACAGCGCGCCTTGGTGCGTCTGGCCCGGCATTCGTGTCGTCACGCACCCGGCGAGAAGACTGATGAGGCCGAGCCGGAGGAACGCCTGGCCTGGTCGGTCCAGCATGCGCTGCGACGCTACACCGCCCGACCGACCTGCAATAACGTGCAATACGGGCGGCGCGGGTCCTCGAGAGACTGGCCGGCGATGGAACAGCACGCGCGGCAGCAGGCCGGAACCGAACCCGACGTCGCTCTGGCCGGCGTCTTTGCCGAGGTCTCGACCCTTTCGCGTGTCGGCCTCGCGTTCAAAGCGTGCGTGGCCGACCTGCGCCTCTTCCTCGAGGCGCTCCGGGCGCGGCTGAACGCGGAGGACCAGCGCCTGGCGCGCGGGGTCGGCGGCGTCGACCAGGCCGGTCACTGGTCGCTCCTCTCCGACGTCGCGCCGTCGACGGTCGCGCACCTCGCGGCCTGCTTCCGCGAGCTCGAGACCATCGTCGCCCCGCTCGACGCCGAGCGGCGCCAGACCCATCACGCGTATTTCCAGAGGCACCTCGGCCGCCTGTTCACGGAAGAGACCGTGTTCTTCCGGCGGGCCTTCAGCAAACCGCTCGGCTACGCCGGCGACTACGAGATGATGAATCTGATCTACGAGGAGCGCTTGAGCGCGCCGTCGTCCTTCGGGCGCGTGCTCGACTGGTTCGGGTACGCCTCGACCGCCTCGTGCGCCGTGCGAAACCGGATTCCGCACCTCTCGCGGCGGGTGCTCGAGCTTCTGCCGCGGAAGGCCGGGGCGCGCTTCGCCAGCATCGCCTGCGGCCCGGCCCACGAGGTGAAGTCCATGCTCTCCCACCCGTCCGGCCTGGCGGGCTGCACGGTCACCCTCGTCGACGCCGAGGCGGAGGCGATTGCCTATTGCGAGCGCACGATTGTTCAGCCGTTCGCCGAATCGCGGCGCGACGTCGATCTCCGCCTGCTCAAGACGTCTCTACACGAGCTCGTCGGCCGGCGGCTAGGCGAAATGGTCGACGCCCAGGACGTCGTCATCTCGGTCGGGCTGTTCGACTACTTCGATGATCGCCTGTTTCGCCGGATGCTGAAGGCCCTCTACGGGCTGCTGCGTCCGGGCGGTCACCTCTTGGTCGGCAACTTCGACAGCAACGACGCCCGCCCGATGATGGAGCTGGCGATGGAGTGGTACCTGCAGTACCGGTCGGAGCCGGAGCTGCGCGCGCTGTGCGCGGAGCTCCCGCGCGACGCGTCCGTCGAGCTCGAGGCCGAGCCCCTCGGCGCGAACCTGTTCCTGCACATCACGAAGCCGGAATGACGCGCCTGAAATGAAGATGCCCCCGCGTCCCACGAGGGGCGCGAGGGCATGGTCGTCACTCCGTGAGACCGTGGGTTACTGGATCTGGGCCCGGATCTCGCCGTCCTCGTGGTCGTTCGAGTGGATGTTGATGTACGTCAGGCCGCTCTGCATCGCGGTCACCATGTCCGGGCTCAAGACGCCCGAGCCGGAGATGTCGCCGTTCCTGTCGGGGTCCACCACCAGCGGCAGGATGGGCGCAGCGTTCTCGCCCACCCCCGCCGGTCCGTGGATGTGCGCCGAGAGGCCGTCCGAGCTGAGGCTGTCGAAGGTTCCCGTCACCGACACCGCGCCCGTCGCCGGATTCAGGGTCACCGTCACGGTGCCGGTGGCGTCGCTGTCGACGGGCGGAACCTCGGCCGCAGCCGTCAGCGACAGCGTGTAGGTGACATTGTTGACGATGCCGCCGCCGCCCCCGCCACTACGCCCCCGCCACTGCCGCCGCCACCGGTGCCCCCCGTCCCTGTGGTGACGCTGATGTCGTCATCATCATCATCGCTGCAGGCGAGATTGTTGAGGGCGCCGTAAGCGATCACGCCGCCCAGCACGAAGACCGTTGCCACACTTGAAATGTTCTTGCTCATGACATGTCTTTTTGGTCATCGCAGCGGTGGCAACAACTCCGAAGGCGCCCTGATTGAAAAAGCTCGTCCGTTGTGACCGAGCGGCGCTAAGGCGCTGCATGATTTCGAGGGCGGAGGCCCGCGCGCCGGTCGATCGTGCTCACGGCGTCACTCCAGCTGATAGGTGACGTACACCTGCATCTTGCGGACGTTGGCGTCCGGGAACCGCCCGGTGGCCTTCACCTCGGCCAGCGCCTTCTTGGCTTCCGCCGCATTGTCGCCGCCATGGACGGCGAGGAAGCCGGCCTTCTTGTTCGTGTTGGTGTAACCGACGTTGTCGCCGAAGTCGTCGCAGAAGTACCGGTGCAGGAACACCTTGCGCGTGGGGAACAGCCGCCTGCGCCTCCACGCGCTCGGCGTCCGGGATCCCGCACAGCGGACCGCTCTTCAGGATGATCGCGAAGAACGGTTTCGAGCGATCCTCGCCGCGGTCGAAGTCGAACCTCTTGCCGATCTCGAACGACAGCTCGTTGGGTTTGAAGTCGTCGCCGCAGGGGTGCGCCGGATCGGGGCACACGCGCCCCTGGGTCACCGACGTCTTGCGAACGCGATCCAGGGTCTTCGCCCCGCCGGGCGACACCGCTGCGGTGACCACCGCCATGACAACGCCAATTACGCCTGACCACGCCATCGCCCCGATGGTATGTGATTGGACGGACATGGCGAGCAAACGATCCGTCGTCGACTTCCTGATCGATCAGCTCGGCGAGGGGGCCTCCGCGAAGGCGATGTTCGGCGAGTACGGGGTCTACTTCCGGGGACGACTCATCGGGCTCTTCTGCGACGATCGCTTCTTCCTCAAACCGACCACCGCGGGCGCAAGTCTGCTCGGTGAGCACGAGCGCGGGTCACCGTACCCCGGGGCCAAGCCGGCGATCATCGTCCCCGAAGACCTCTGGGACAATCCGTCCCTGATGGCCCGGCTCGCCGCGGGCACCGCCCAGGAGCTGGGCCCTATCGCCTTCCGCCAGGACCCGGCGAGCGAAACGACCGGCCCGACGTAGCTGACTTTCACTGACCTCGTGGTGACGCATTCGCCTACAGACGTGCTAGAGCGGTCTTGTTCACCGAGGGCAAGCAGCAGTGTCGTCAGATGATTCGAGTCAAGAGGAGTGCGCGCACGTCGCCGAAACCGCCAACGGGCTGCGCGAGCGGCTCGGAGGGATCGGCGAGCCGCTGGCGATCCTCGAAAGCCTGTTCGCCGAATCGCCGGTCCCGTATCTGCTCTTCGCCGCCGATGGGCGTCCGGTCGCGTGCAACGCGGCGTATCGGGGGCTGTTCGGTCAGGAACCGCCACCGGCGTACAACCTGCTGGACGACGAGAACTGCGCCCGACCAGAGCTGGCAAGCGCTGCGCGGCGGGCGCTCCTGGGTGAGGCCGTTCGGACGCCCCCGGTCTGGTTCGAGCGCGGTGACCGGCACGTCGACGGGACCCGCGGAGAGCGCTTCGCGGTCGAGTGCACCTTCTTTCCCCTCCGCGACAGCAAGGGCGGCGTGCCGCACGTCGCCGTCGCGTACAAGGACGTGACGGCCGAGAGGGAGGTCGCGCGGATTCGGGCGCTGGCGGACGAGATGCCCGCGCACGTGCTCGAGAACATGACCGAGGCGGTCACGCTCGCGGACGACCGCGGGATCTTGCTTTACACGAATTCAACCACCGACCGGATGTTCGGGTACGCACGCGGCGAGCTTCTCGGAAAGCACGTCACCGTCCTGAATGCCTATCCTCCCGCGGAGAACGAGCGCATCAGCGGAGAGGTGATCACGCATCTTCGCGCCAACGGCGAGTGGATCGGCCAATGGGAGAACATCAAGAAGGACGGCTCGCCGTTCACGACCCGGGCGCGCATCACCAAGCTGGTGCTCGACGGTGTTCTCCACTGGCTGTGCGTGCAAGAGGACATCACCGACGAGGTCGCTGCGCGCCGCCACACGGATTCGCTGGCCGAGAGCTTGCGGGCCCGCGAGCGGCAGCTGCGGCTGATCACCGACTCGCTGCCCGCGCTGGTCACGTACATGGGCCCGGACCGGCGCTTTCGCTTCACGAACCAGGCGTACATGACCTGGTTCGGCATCGAGCCCCAGTCGCTGATCGGAAAACACGCGCGCGATCTCGTGGGCGAGATCGGGTACCGGCAGATCCAGCCCTACATGGAGCGGGCGCTGGGCGGGGAGACCGTGCATCACTCGCCGTTCCCGCCGCCAAGCTCACCGTGACCCCTGAAGACGAAGCCGCATAGGACGCGGTGTCCGTACCCGCTCCCCCATCCAGGGTGTCGGCGCCTCCAAGCCCCGCCAGGATGTTGTTACCGCTGTTGCCGACAATCACATTGTCGAGCGTATTGCCGGTGCCGTTGATGGTGCCGGTGCCGGTCAGGGTCAGGTTCTCGACGTTGGCAGCGAGCGTGTAGGTCACCGACGCCTGAACCGTATCGGTCCCCTCGTTCGCGTTCTCGGTCACCACGTCCCCGGTATTGTCCACCACATAGGTGTCGTTGCCCGGCGCCGCCCATCATCGTGTCGGCGCCGGCCCCGCCATTGAGCGTATCGTTGCCGGCAAGGCCCATGAGCACGTTTGCCGCCGTCGATCCGGTCAGAGCATCGTCGAAGGCCGAACCCATGAGGTTCTCAAACCCCGACAGCGTGTCCGTCCCGGCGCCGCCCGTGTTCTGGGCGGCCGTAGTCGCCAAGCTGACCGCTACCGCAGCTCCCGCGTGTTCGTACGACACGGTGTCGGTGCCCGCTCCACCATTAAGAACGTTGTTGGCGCCATCGCCTTCGAGCGTGTCGTTGAGGCCAGAACCTGTCAGATTCTCAATATTGATCAGCGTGTCGCCCTCGGCATCGCCGCCACTCGCCGTTCCCGCCGCCAAGCTCACCGTGACCCCTGAAGACGAAGCCGCATAGGACGCGGTGTCTGTACCCGCTCCCCCATCCAGGGTGTCGGCGCCTGCAAGCCCCGCCAGGATGTTGTTACCGCTGTTGCCGATGATCACATTGTTGAGCGTATTGCCCGTGCCGTTGATGGTCCCGGTGCCGGTCAGGGTCAGATTCTCAACATTGGCAGCGAGCGTGTAGGTCACCGACGCCTGAACCGTATCGGTCCCCTCGTTCGCGTTCTCGGTCACCACGTCCCCGGCATTGTCCACCACATAAGTGTCGTTGCCCAGGCCGCCCACCATCGTGTCGGCGCCGGCCCCGCCGTTGAGCGTATCGTTGCCGGCGAGGCCCGTGAGAACGTTTGCCGCTGTCGACCCGGTCAGAGTATCGTCGAAGGCCGAACCCATGAGGTTCTCAAACCCTGACAGCGTGTCCGTCCCGGCGCCGCCCGTGTTCTGGGCGGCCGTAGTCGCCAAGCTGACCGCTACCGCAGCTCCCGCGTGTTCGTACGACACGGTGTCGGTGCCCGCTCCACCATTAAGAACGTTGTTGGCGCCATCGCCTTCGAGCGTGTCGTTCAGACCAGAACCCGTCAGATTCTCAATACTGATCAGCGTGTCGCCCTGGGCATCGCCGCCACTCGCCGTTCCCGCCGCCAAGCTCACCGTTACCCCTGAAGACGAAGCCGCATAGGACGCGGTGTCCGTACCCGCTCCCCCATCCAGGGTGTCGGCGCCGGCGCCGCCACCGAGCGTGTCGTTGCCGTCGAGGCCGGTCAGCACGTTAGCGCCGCCGTTGCCGGTGAGCACATTGCCGAGCGTGTTGCCGGTGCCGTTGATGTTCCCGGTGCCGGTCAGGGTCAGGTTCTCGACGTTGGCAGCAAGCGTGTAGGTCACCGCCGCCTGAACCGTATCGGTCCCCTCGTTCGCGTTCTCGGTCACCACGTCCCCGGCATTGTCCACCACATAGGTGTCGTTGCCCAGGCCGCCCACCATCGTGTCGGCGCCGGCCCCGCCGTTGAGCGTGTCGTCGCCGCCTAGCCCATTGATAATATCTTCCTCGCCCGTGCCGGTGAGAGTTTCGGCCAGATTCGTTCCATTGATGGTGGCTCCGGTGACGTTCTGAACCGTGACCGCAATGGCTTGAGTGTCGATCCCGCCGTTGCCGTCCGAGACCTGGACGTTGACGTCGTAGACGTTGTTGGCACCGGCGTCGGTCGGCGCCTCGAAGTTCGGGGCCGTGACAAAGGCGAGCGCGCCCGTCGTCGCGTTGATTGTGAACTTGGCTGCATCCGCCCCGCCGACGATCGCATAGCTCAAGCGTCTGTCCGGCATCGGGGTCGGTTGCCGTGACGGTGGTCACCGCCGTGGTGTTCTCGGCAATCGAGACCGCCGCCGTGTCGCCGCCGCCGTTCGACGTGATCGTCGGGACTTCGTTCTGGTTGGTCACCGTGACCGCAATGGCTTGAGTGTCGATCCCGCCGTTGCCGTCCGAGACCTGGACGGTGACGTCGTAGACGTTGTTGGCACCGGCGTCGGTCGGGGCCTCGAAGTTCGGGGCCGTCACGAAGGCGAGCGCGCCCGTCGTCGCGTTGATCGTGAACTTGGCCTGCATCGGCCCCGCCGACGATCGCATAGCTCAAGGTCTGTCCGGCATCGGGGTCGGTTGCCGTGACGGTGGTCACCGCCGTGGTGTTCTCGGCAATCGAGACCGCTGCCGTGTCGCCACCACCGTTCGACGTGATCGTCGGGACTTCGTTCTGGTTGGTCACCGTGACCGCAATGGCTTGAGTGTCGATCCCGCCGTTGCCGTCCGAGACCTGGACGGTGACGTCGTAGACGTTGTTGGCACCGGCGTCGGTCGGCGCCTCGAAGTTCGGGGCCGTGACAAAGGCGAGCGCGCCCGTCGTCGCGTTGATTGTGAACTTGGCTGCGTCCGCCCCGCCGACGATCGCATAGCTCAAGGTCTGTCCGGCATCGGGTCGGTTGCCGTGACGGTGGTCACCGCCGTGGTGTTCTCGGCAATCGAGACCGCTGCCGTGTCGCCGCCGCCGTTCGACGTGATCGTCGGGATCTCGTTTGCCCCGACCGGCGGATCCAACAGGACATCCACCCAATAGTTCGCAGTCGACGACACTGGTAGGGAACAGGTTACCCGCCCCATACGTGTAGACGCTGGCGTCGGGCCCTGACGTGCTTAAAATGCCATTCGTATATTCCGTCGTGAAAAAGTTTCCAGTCGAGGCATAATGGCCATTGCTGCTGTAGCTGGCCACATAGGTCGTGCCGGCCGTGATCGCGACCGGATTGGCGAAAGTCACATACTGCCAACCGCTGGCTGTCTCATTCGTGAAAGTTGCGCTGGCGAGCAATGTCCCGTCGCTGGTCCACAACGATCCGACGTGGGTTCCCGTATCGCCAATTCCCTTGTAGTACTTGAGACCGGTGACCAAGCCCGACTGCGAGGAATCGAACTTCACGCCGAGATTGACGCTGAGTCGGGTCCGGGTCGGAGAGGTTCGCCGGCGCGTCCGTGTATGCAAATAGTTGAGCGGTTGTCGGCGCCGGCAGGACGGTGAGCTCGACGGTGGCGGGCACTGACGTGTGGGGGCCGTCCGTGATCTGATAGGTGAAGCTTGCAGCGCCAATATAGCCAGGTGTCGGCGTGAAAGTGACAGCATTCGAGGCAAGGCTGACCGTCCCGCCCAACTGAGAGCCAACCGCAACCACCGAAAGCGGATCGCTGTTCGGATCTGTGTCGTTGAGCAGAAGCTGTGTTGCGTGGATTGAGAGCGCCGTGCCTTCTGTGGTCGTGAAGCCATTGTCGTTGACCGCGATGGGAGCGCCGGACGGAGCGAACAGGACGTCGACCCAGTAGTTCGCGCTCGAGGTGGTGGTCGGGAACAGGTCGCTGGCCCCATAGGCGTAGACGCCGGCCGCGGGACCGGGCGTCGCCAACGCTCCATTCGTGTATGCCGAGGTGAAGTAATTGCTGGTAGCTGCGTAGTGGCCATTGCTGTGGTAGCTCGCCACATACGTCGTACCAGCGGAAATGGAGACCGGGTTGTCGAAGGTCACGTACTGCCAGCCGCTGGCGGACTCGTTCGTGAAGGTTGCGCTAGCGAGAAGGGTCCCGGCGCTGGTCCACAACGACCCGACGTGAGTGCCGGTGTCGCCCGCCCCCTTGTAGTACTTGAGACCCGTGATCGCGCCCCCCTCGGTGGCGAGGAACTTCACGCCGAGGTTGACGCTGTTCGGATCTGGATCGGAAAGGATTGCCGGCGTGTCCGAGTAGGCGAACAACTGCTGCGGTCGAGGCAGGCGGCAGGACAGTGAGGTTGACGGAGGCCGACGCCGGATCGTTGGTGCCGTCCGTAATCCGGTAGGTGAAGGTCGCGGCCCCGATGAAGCCAGTATTCGGCGCGAACGTCACCGTGCCAGTCTGGGCATTGTAGGTGGGGATGCCACCAACGCCGGGCACGACATCTACGATCGAGAGCGGGTCGCTGTTCGGATCCCTGTCGTTTGCGAGGAGCGTCGTAGTAGGGATCGTCCAGGGCGGTGCCCTGCGAGGTCGTGAAACCACTGTCGTTGACCGCGACCGGAGCGCCGGACGATACGAACAGCACATCGACCCAGTAGTTCGCGTTCGATGTGCTGGTCGGGAACAGGTTGCCGGCTCCGTAGGCGTAAACGCCCGCCGCCGGCCCCGGAGTCGCCAGCGAGTCATTCGTGTAGATGGCGCCGAAATAGTCGCCGGTCGCAGCGTAGTGGCCGTTGCTATGGTAGCTCGCGACATATGTGGTGTTGGGGGTAATTGTCACCGGGCTGCTGAAGTTGACCGTCTGCCATCCACTTGCGGTCTCGGCGGCGAACGTGGCTGTCGCCAGCAGCTGTCCCGTGCTGGACCAGAGCGAGCCGGTGTGAGTTCCGGTGTCGCCCGTGCCCCGGTAGTACTTGAGGCCGGCAATCGATCCTGCTTCTAACGCGACGAATTTCACGCCGAGATTGACCTGGGCCGGATCGGGGTCGGAAAGAACGGCAGGCGTCTGTGAGGAAGTGAACAGGCCTTCGGCCGTGAAGGGTGCCACGACCGCCACATTCACCGTTCCGGTCGTGGCGACTTGGCCGTCGGTGGCGGAATAGTTGAAGCTCGCCGGACCCTGGAAGCCCTGGGTGGGAGTGAACGTGACAGTATTCGTCTGGAGATTGTAGCTGACAGTCCCGCCGACCGCCCCGCCTACTCCCGAGATCGAAAGACGATCGCCATCGGCGTCGCTGTCATTCGCAAGGAGTTGGGAGCCTGCGATATTGAGGAGCGTGTTCTGCTGGGTGAATGCGGCATCGTTGGTCGGCGACGGTGCGTGATTTACGCCACTGCCGGCCGGAACGTACAGCACGTCGACCCAGTAGTTCGTCCCGCCCGCAGAGCTGCTTGGGAAGGCGTTCGCGTTGCCGTACGCGAAGTAGCTGTTCCCGGTGCCGCTGGCATTGCCTGCCACGCTGAGCGGGCCATTGCCATAGGTATCCGCAAAGAAGCCCGCGGTGTCAGCGTAGTGTCCATTGCTGTGATAGCTGACTACGTAGGGCGTGCCGGCGGTGACAGTCACCGGATTGGAAAAGATGACCGTCTGCCAGCCGCCCACTGATTCGTTCGTGAACGTCGCCGAGGCGAGCAGCGTGCCGGTGCTGCTCCACAGCGAGCCGACATGGTCGCCGGTGTCCAGAAGTCCCTTGTAATACTTCATCCCGACGATCGTGCCCGCCTGGGTGGCTACAAATTTTACGCCCAGGTTGACGCCGTTGGGGTCGACATCCGTTTGCACTGCCGGAATGTCATTGCCGGTGAACAGCGTTCGCGTCAGTGGCTGATTGACCGTGACGGCAACGCCCGCACCGGCTGTCTCCATATTGACGCTGTCGTCAACGGCGCGCGACTTGATTGTGTAGGTTCCTCCCACGATCGGCGTCCAGGAATAGGTCCAGTTCTCGAACCCATTGGCGCGATGCCAAGTGGCGCCGTTGTCCGTCGATACCTCGACGACCGCAACGATGCCACCGCCGCTGTCGACAGCCGTTCCGGTGATCGTAATCGGACTGTAGGCTGGAAGCGTGGCGGATGTGCCTGGCGTCGTGATCGTCGACGTGGGAGCCGTATGGTCGGTCGACTGCGACGCCAGCACCAGGCTCGCCATCAGCGTATCCGGCTGAACACCCATGTCGGCGAACAGATTGACCATCGCCTGCTGGACGTTGGGATCGACCGGCGTCTCCTCGAGATCATGATTGTCGTCGAGACCCCAGGCCCAGTAGACGGTGCCGGCGCCGAACACGAGCGCTCCGCTCTCGGCGCGATAGAGCGTCAGTGCGTGCGTTGAAGTTCCATCGCCGGTAGTGGTGCCGTAGTCGAGTAGCTTCTGCTCGACCTGAAGTGTAGTGGACGAAAGGTTGATCAAACCGGCCGGCCGAAAGCCGTTGTCGACGTCGGAATCCCACTCGTACCCCAACAGATTTTGCGTGAGCGAATACACCTGACCTGGCTGAAGGTTGTCAACGGCGGTGTTGCTCCAGAAGCGGAAGTTGGAGAGCGCATACGGAATTTTCATCGTGTCCAGTCGATACGAATCGACAGTGAACATCGTGCCCGTCAGCGAGTTCTCCGGCAGGCCTGGACCGTAGACGGGATCGCGCCAGGTCGAGGTCGTGTCATTGGGATCCGTGTTCGCGCCCGACCTGATCTCCTTGTAGGTGACCAGCGTGCGATAGGGCGTGCCGGAGCCGTCGATGCTCGTCTCCCAGCGCGTCTTCCAGTAGACCTCGTTACCACTCCAGAATGCCAGGTTCACACCAGCATCCCGCGCCGCCATCACATTGGCGTACTGGTCGCCGGACCAGTACTCGTCGTGGCCTACCGACAGGAAGACTTGGCTGTTGAGAAGCTGTGCGCCGTCCCGCGCCGTGTCGACGCCCGAGATGTAGTTGACGTTGTAGCCGTTCTGCTCGAGCCAGCGAATGGCCGGGTACTCGACGCCAAAGATGAAGTCCTGAGGACCCGCCGCGATGCCGCCCTCGCGCGTGATGATCGGGCGATTGTAGCTGACAGCAGAAGCGCGGCTGTCGGTCAGGGGGCCATCGATGCTGCCGTAGAGATTGTACCCACCCCACGGGTTGTATGCCTGCCACGTCGTGTCTGAGGTCTGGAAAGTGATATCGCTGGGGTGCTCGTCGTCCCGAACAATGAACGGAATGATGTTCTCGCCTTCGACACCGTCGAGGCGCGTCAGCTTGGCGAAGTAGACACCCGAGACCGCATCGGCCGGAACATCCCAGGTCGCAGACACGCTCCAGTTGCCGGCATCCACCAGCTTCGTTGCCGGATCGAACAGCGGAATGGGTTGGTCCTGAGCCGTCTGAAGCGACTTATCGAAGGTCGCGACCTTGCGTGCGCCGTCGCCGTCATAGTAGCCGATACGATAAATATCAACGCGGTAGTGCGTCGAGTCAGTGTTGATCTTGAAGCTGACAGTATGCCCGTTGTCGACACTGATGTCGGTCGCGAATCCTTCGATATTGGCACTGCCGCCGCCGTCAATGCCCCATTCGCTCTGCGGGCTGCCCGGGAGCATGTTCTCGAGCACGATTGGGTTCGTCGAGGCATTGGCAGACTGGATGCTGGGAGCCGACGGGCCCGTATCCGACAAAAGGCCCAAGTCCACAGTGTTGTTTAGAACCGGCTGTCCGCCGTCCAAGCCGCCTGGAGATTGTGCGGATCCACACATGCCACAGCAATACACACCCCACTGATCACCAACAGCCGCGCGCCAGCCCGCGGACCAATCATTGATATCGGATCTGGGATCCTCAGCGGTTATCTGAACGCTCGGATCGTGAGCAGAAATTGCCGAGATATCGAATGGGGAGTCCTGAACGGTGGCCTGAACGATCGAATTCTGAGCAGCAATTGCCGAGATATCGGAGTGGAAATCCGCAGCGACGGTCTGATTGCTCGAGCCTGGAGCAGGAATTGCCGAGATGAATCCATCGCTGACTAGCGTCGTGGCCGACGCCAGCGCCGAGAGCCCGGAATTCAAAGCAGCAGACGGATCCACCGTCGACGGTGGGGCAAAGGCTGATTCCGTTGTGGCGACCGGATCGAGATGTATTGCTGCGACCGTCGCCCCATAGGCGGGCTGGCTTGCGCTGCTGAGCGCGGCGCTGGTCTCAACCAAGCTGAGGGCGGCCGGCTCCAGCGTAGCGTGCTTAACCGGTGCCGTTATCGGTTGCGCAGAATGCCAGTCGGGGCCGACAGGCAGCGAGAATGGCTCGGAATCAAGCGAGGACGGATGGAAAGGGGACGAGCTTGGCTCGGAAGCAAGCTTACTGATCGCACCTACATCCGCGGGATCAATTGTGGCCTCGAAATCCAAGCAGTCCGAATAGCGAATGGTGGCTGCGAACACCCGTGAGTCCCGGCATCTGGCACGGTTCGAAAGGTCTCTCCAACTCGCCAGACACTCGCTCCCAAACGAAAGCCTCAGCGTCGCCAGCCCTAACACCTACGCGAGCTTTGGGCTCTCGCATGCAATTTCTCCAGCATCGACAGTTCAGGCCAACTCAAACTCGCACCCTATTTCCTGATCTGGACGGTAAGCAATTAAGAACGAGGCCCGAGCGGCTTCTGCGGCCACTTAAAGACCGCCGATTTCCTGATTAATTTTTCGGGGGAAATTAACGTCCAAGCGTGGCTCAACCAGGCGCACTTTTAACTTTGGGAGGGAAGAAAGACCAAAAGTAAAAAAGCCTGAGAAATCAACACACGGGGAAAGGGCGGGGAAGTGACAATCCATACGAAACAGACAATTTATTTATGTGGCTCGCTTGGTTTAATTATGTGCCTCGGTTGGTTTTATTTTTGCCTGAAGACCTCAGCTTGATGAGGATGACGCGTCTGGTGGGTCTTCTCCACGCCCTGATCGTGGCCCGCGAAGAGCGCCTTCCTGCAATTGATCACGATGGGACGGATGCTTCGTTCGACGAGGTTGGTGTCGAGCTCGATGCGGTCGTCGGCGAGGAGCGGGCGAGCCCGTTCCTGATTCAAGCCGTAACGGATGGCTTCTGCGATCAGGGACTTCCCGGAGACTGTATGGTAGGAGTTATGACAGTGGTGTTTGAAAGGGGCGTGGGCGTAGTTATCGTCGTTACATTACCGGTTCCTTGGATGGCCTGCTTAAGGGTATATGCATTGGTGGTGTAAACGATCGGGTCATTTACTGTCGCCATGATCAACCTTAGATGCTCCAAGAACTTCGAGGTTTCGACCGTCACCGCATTCGAAACGTAGACGACATCTTTGTTTCGCATCTCGAATGTTTTGGCCAGAAAGTATCCCGCCGGATCGCGAAGATTCACATTATAGATCACTGGGATTATCGGCCCGGCGAATTGCGAGCAATCGATCCCAATCCGCTCTGCAACTTCCCGGGTTTCGCCTCGATATAGGAATACCGACGCCGGATCAGCCCGGAAATCTGAGAGGCCGTTCGCCTTACCAACAGCTTCCGCAAGGGAAATTCGCCAAGCATCGAACTTGAATTGCCCCTGCAAGCCGGAAGCACCGAATGCCAGAAACGTTTGCGGCTCATTGTAGAGATAAATCGTGTCGTTCGGGCGAACGTAGATGTTGTTTGAAGGCTCATAAATTAACGCGCCAAAAGGCACAGTGGCTCTGTGCCCTTGCCGCTCCAAAGTCACCCATACATCGTATCCTTGACTTCTTGGACCGCGCGCTCGGGTAATTGCATCTAAAACGCGCTCCCCGGAGGGACTGGCAGGGAAGCGCGCCGGCAGATTTACCTCTCCCAACACGCTGACCAAGGAGGTTTGCTGCTCAATTAAAGATACCACGGCTTGCGGCTCGATCGCGCGGTTGGCGAGCGCAGCGACGATGGCCTGTTGCACCTCTGGGGGAGTCTTCCCTTAGCGCCCTAATGGGACCAGCATACGGCACCGAGATGTTCCCGTTGGCGTCCACACTTTGGTTAGGAATCGTGACGAAGTTCCCAGGACGCACGCCGGCTTCCGCGGGGATAAACAGCCCACCGGCCGCAGCCTCGAAAATCGTTACACTGACGATGTCACCAATCCCGAACCGGAATTCCTTCGGGGGGCTTCGGTTCGCGAAAGCGTTTGAAAGCCTCGGCGTGAACTGAGCCAGAATGGTGCTGATTTTGGCGTCGAGCTTTACCAAAGCATATGGAATGGTGTCGGGTACCTTTGGCTGCGAAGAGCGCACGTCCCAACTCGCGGGGCCGCTGGTCGGCAGCGCAGAGCACGCACCTAGGGACAAGGTGGCGGCGAGCAACATGCTCATAGGGCATTTCCGCGGCACAATCATTCCCCCACCCAGTCCCGCGTGCGTCTAGCGCGGTCTGGTACCCCGTAGCCGAACCGAATTTGCGCACCCGTCCCTAAACCACCGCTCCCATCCTACCCTTCTGAATGGCGTGTTCAAGGACGATGCCTCGGTAATGGAGGGCCTGTGGCATTTCGGCAACATTCAGAAACGTAGAACCAAGATTAGCAGACAAGCGCGCGAGACTGGCGCCGAGAGGCTAAATCTATCAAATGTATTTAAGTTAATAAACACTTACTTCCATTGGAACTCGAACTCTGATCTTAATTTTGGCGTTTATTTGGGGTCGGCCTCAGGCCAAATTATGTCTAATTTACTTAAATCGACTACTCGTTGCTGCCAAATGGCCAAAGATGTTAGGCGTACCCCGATGAATTTTACGTTCCCTCCGAGAAGCCAACTGATGAAGCTAGACCTTTATCCCCTCACGCTCTCTGGTGTCGTTCTTATTCGTTCGGCCCGCGTTTCAGATCCTCGGGGAACCTTCGCCGAGACGTATGTGAAAGATGAGTTCGTCAGATCTGGCATCGTTAGCGATTTTGTTCAGGACAATCAGTCGTTTTCAGTCTCCGCCGGAACGGTGCGCGGCCTGCATTTTCAGATTCCTCCGTTTCAACAAGCGAAGTTGGTACGGGTGCTGCGGGGAAAAATCTTCGACGTGGTCGTTGATCTACGGCGCTCGTCTGCAACTTACGGTAAGCATATCGGTGTTGAACTGAGTGCTGACGGCGGAGAACAGTTATTCGTGCCAAGGGGTTTCGCTCATGGTTTTTGCACGCTAGTCGAAAATACAGAGATTTTTTATAAGGTTGACGCCGTCTATTCTGCTGCCCATGACCGTGGGGTTCATTGGTTGGATCCAAAGCTGGGCATCCATTGGCCAATTGAGACCAGTAGAGCAGTGTTGTCGGAAAAGGACAGGACCCTGCCAGCCCTCAGTGGTCTCTCCAACCATTTCGAATAGGAAATCTTCAATGAAAGTATTGGTTACAGGCGGAGCAGGATTCATCGGTTCTGCCGTCTGCCGACATCTTGTGTCGACACGAAATGTATCGGTTGTCAATGTCGACAAGCTCACGTATGCCGCAAACCTTCGGTCACTCGATTCCATCGCAAATGATGAACGGTATGCATTTCAGCAAGCAGATATCTGCGACCGCGCAAAAATGGAGGCGATTTTTGCCTATCACAAGCCGACTGCCGTTATCCATTTGGCGGCGGAGAGTCACGTCGACCGATCGATCACTGGGGCTGACGCTTTTCTTGAAACGAACGTCATGGGAACGTATCGGTTGCTCGAGGTCACGAAATCCTATCATGCGGCCCTTGAGCCCGATGCGCGCGCGCGCTTTCGTTTTGTCCACGTATCGACGGACGAAGTGTACGGCTCGTTAGGCTCAACCGGGCTCTTCCGAGAGGATACACCGTATCAGCCGAGTTCGCCCTATTCGGCAAGCAAAGCAGCGTCCGATCATCTAGCCCACGCCTGGTACAAGACTTACGGACTACCGATTATCGTATCGAATTGTTCGAACAATTACGGTCCATACCAGTTCCCTGAAAAGCTTATCCCGCTCACGATTTTGAACGCGCTCGATTGCAAAACGTTGCCTGTTTACGGCAAGGGAACCAACGTCCGCGACTGGCTGCATGTCGACGATCACGCGCGAGGACTAATTATGCTGCTCGAGCGCGGCCAGGTAGGTGAGAAGTATAATTTTGGCGGAGACAGCGAACGCACCAACTTATCTGTGGTCGAGCTCATATGCGACATTCTAGATCGGCTTTCACCCATCGAGCGACCACGGCGCTCACTTATCAGATTTGTTACCGACCGACCAGGTCATGACCTGCGCTATGCCATTGACGCATCGAAAGCGCGGCAGCAGCTTGGCTGGAGACCGCAAGAATCTTTCGAGAGCGGCCTCGAACGCACCATTCGCTGGTACCTCCTAAATACAGCTTGGTGGCAGCCGATCCGTCAGCAGGTCTATGGTGGGGAACGCCTTGGCTTAGCCGCTCGCGGGTTAGGAAAAAAAATCGAATGCGCCCAATCCTAGTCGCCGGCACGACTGGCCAACTGGCGCGGTCCCTGGTCGACGTTGGGGAACAGCGAGCAATACCTGTTGTTGCGGTTAGCCGCCCTGAGCTCGACCTCGAGAACGCCGATTCGATCTACCGAGCCGTGAGAACCGTGTCGCCACGTGGCCATCGTCAATGCGGCAGCATACACGGCCGTAGACATGGCAGAATCGGAACCAGAACGCGCGTTCGCAGTTAATCGCGACGGCGCGGGACGGCTCGCAGCAACGGCGCGATTCTTTCGGGTTCCGTTTGTCCATGTTTCGACCGATTATGTCTTTGATGGATGCAAGGCCTCTCCCTATTACGAAAGTGATGATCCATATCCCCTTGGGGTCTATGGCCAGTCAAAACTGGAAGGCGAAAACGCCGTCATGTCGGAGAATCCGGAGGCGATCGTGTTTCGTACTTCGTGGGTCTACAGTCCGTACGGAACAAATTTCTTGAAGACCATGCTCCGTCTCGCCGAAACGCGAGATGTCGTCCGTGTCATAGACGACCAGCACGGCGCGCCGACCGCCGCCATCGATCTCGCGGGCGCGCTCGTCGATGCTCTCATGCAAATCTTGGAAAGAGGAGCCCGGGGAAGAGCTGGCGTCTATCACGTTACCGCGTCAGGCCAGACGACATGGCACGGCTTTGCCAGGGCAATTTTCGCAGGCTGGCGCGATCGCGGCAATCGTATTCCTCAGCTTGAAGCGATTACGACAGCCGATTATCCAACTCGCGTGAAAAGGCCGGCAAATTCCAGACTGGATTGCCAGAAAGCCCAACGCGTCTTTGGAATTTGTTTGCCGCCGTGGTCAACCTCCTTGGGACCCTGCCTGGATGTCCTCGCAGATGCGCGGCGGGAAGTACAATTATGAAGGGCATCATTCTTGCCGGTGGAAGTGGCACGCGACTTTATCCAATAACTCGCGGTATCAGCAAACAGTTGTTGCCGATCTACGACAAGCCAATGATCTATTATCCGCTATCGACGCTAATGCTCGCCGGAATTCGCGACATTCTTGTTATTACGACACCGGACGATCGCGCTCAGTTTGAGCGGTTACTTGGCGATGGTAGTCAGTGGGGAATCCGCCTTAGCTACGCAATTCAGCCAAAGCCCGAAGGCCTCGCCCAAGCGTTTCTTATCGGGGCAGATTTTATTGACAATAGCCCAGTCTCGCTCGTGCTCGGCGACAACATATTCTTCGGCCACGGCTTACCTGAGATGCTCGCAGCTGCAAGTACGCGCGACACTGGTGCGACGATATTTGCCTATCAGGTGCGCGATCCGGAGCGGTACGGAGTGGTTTCTTTCGACGACGACGGACGTGCAACTGGCATCGTCGAAAAGCCGAAAAATGCTCCTTCGAACTGGGCGGTAACGGGACTCTATTTCTACGACAAGCACGTCGTACGGCATGCCGCCAAGGTTAAGCCATCGAGCCGTGGTGAACTGGAAATCACGGACCTCAACATGCAATACCTTGAGGCCGGTGCGCTTGAAGTCGCACGCATGGGACGCGGGTTCGCCTGGCTCGACACCGGCACATTTGAATCTCTCATCGACGCCGCCTTTTTTGTTCAAACCCTCGAGCAGCGGCAGGGCATGAAAATTGCCTGCCCCGAGGAAATTGCTTATCGAATGGGATATATCGACCGGACGCGTCTACTGGAGCTGGCGCATTCCCTCGTGAAGAGTGGGTATGGGGATTATCTTGCCGGCTTGGTAGAGAGCGACGGCGCGTGAATTTGATTGGAAGCATGCGTGAAGTTTCTTGGAAACAAGAGTTTGGACTTCCAGTCGGATTTTCATCGTCGATGCTGCTCGAAATCCTTGTGAGATCAGAGTGTTCTTCGTTCGCCGACTGAATTGTGCAAAATTCATGCGACCAGTCGAAAAGGGTGAGGGCAGCCGGCGACCCGACATCCGTCACCAGTGATGGCCGCAACCACTGGTTGTCTTAATCGAGAGCATTCTAACGTTAACGTCACAGGTTAAGGAATGCTGATGAATTGACCGCAGGACCTCACCTGCGTATCTCGTGAGATAGGTTTTGCGCCGCGACAAGCGCGCCTGTGGTTCCGCGGAAGGTCGATTTTGACCTCAAAACTCCTTGCGCCGCCTCCAGCTTGGAGAAGTCATGCAATTCACGCATTTTTTGAAAAAGCAACTGCGCGCCCCGGTACGACGCAGTCTACACTCGCCGCGGTGATCTCGGCACGGCCGCTTGACTGCTGAAGGAGCGAGTACGAACGCGCACAATTCAAACAGTGTTGGAACCTTATGCTTCAGGCAACAAAACCATTCATCAATGAGATCGACGCGCCGCCGCCAGCAAGCTCGCCTCGCGAGTTGGTTCATTGGGCGCTCGGCATCGTGCGTCGTCAATTTGTAGTTATCACGTCTACTGCGCTAATCGTAGCATCGCTGGGCGCCTTGTATGCCTTTATGGCGCCGCCGACTTATACGGCCGACGCCACGATACTCATCGATCCACGGCGGGTTCAACTGTTCCAAGGAGCCACCTTCGCCGAAGGGCAAATGGACACGCCATCATTGGAAAGCCAGATTGAGCTCGTGAAGTCGGAGCCGGTGGCGCTAAGCGGTCGATCAAACAGCTTCGCCTAGCGGACGATGCTGAATTTTTGAGATCGGATGCTAGTCTCGCGGGAGTTCTCCGATCTGCATTGCACTTTTTTGTGCTCGAACGAGCCGAGCAAGCCTCTGTCCGAATTCGAGGCTACCAGAGCCGCGCTAGGGGTGCTTGCGAAAAACCTCACGGTCAATCGCGTGGGCTTTTCTTACAATCTAGCTATAAAATATCGTGCGTTGAGCCCGGACCAAGCCGCGCAAATTGCCAATGCAATCGCGGACTCCTATATTGCGGAGCAGCTTGAGGGAAAATATCAGTCCTACAAAACGGGCGACTGAGTGGCTGCCAGGGCGCATCGAGGAGCTGAACCAAAAGCGCGCTCTCGCGGAGCGAGCGGTGGTGGATTTCAAGCAAGCAAAAAAATATGATTGCGACTGACGGAAAGCTTTTAAATGAGCAACAAATAGCGGAGTTAAATTCGCAGCTTGAGCGCAGCTCTTCAAAAGGCGTCGGAGGAGAAAGCGCGTCTGGATCGAATTGATGTGGTCATTCGCGATGATGGGGCTGACACGAAACACTAGCGGGACAGTTGCGGACACGCTAAGTAATCCTATCGTTACACAATTGCGTACGCGCTACTTGGAACTCGTCAACCGCGAAGCGAATTGGTCGCGGAAATATGGCGCCAATCACCTTGCGGTGGTGAATCTGCGCAACCAGATCCGTGACGTCCGCGGATCGATTTTGGATGAATTAAAGCGGCTGCGCGAAAGCTATCTGAGTAACTACGAGATTGCTAAACAGCAAGCCCAAGACTTGGAGAAAAGACTCGGCGGGGCTGTTTCACAATCGCAAACTACAAATCAGGCGCAAGTCGCGTTGCGTGAACTCGAAAGCTGCGCGCAAAGCTACCGTGCAATGCATGATAATTTTCTTCAGCGATATACGGAATCGCTTCAGCAGCAGTCATTCCCAATTTCAGATGCGCGGATCATTGCTGAGGCTTCTCCTCCGCTGGGCAAGAGCGGTCCCAAGACAGTGTTGATTTTGGTCATGGCAGCGGCTGGCGGCTTGGTGCTCGGGGTAGCGCTTGGGACGGTGCGGGAACTGATGAATGGTTCTCTATTTACGAGCACTCAGGTCGAGAGTGCGTTGCAGATGTCCTGCATTGCGCTCGTCCCGTCAGTGGACATCGCGGCAACGAACGGGCGCCACGACCCGCCAGGTCATTACTTCTCGATCGATGTACGGAGGGCAGCTTCGATGGCCGGAAAATTGTTTCTCGCGATCCAGATGTATTTTGGGCAGTGATCGATTCGCCGTTCTCCCGCTTTGCTGAAGCTATACGCTCGATTAAGCTGGCGATTGATCTGAGCAGTGGTTCGATCAACGGCAAACAGGTCATTGGCTTTACCTCGTCGCTCCCCAACGAGGGAAAGTCGACGATTTCCGCTAGCTTGGCTCTCTGCGTGGCGCAGGCTGGGGCGCGTGTGATCTTAGTGGATTGTGATCTTCGCAATCCCTCACTAACCCGTAAACTTGCCCCGGGCGCAGAGCTTGGAATTCTTGATGTGATTTCCGGAGCGGTTTCCTTGCACGATGCGGTATGGACGGAGCCAGTCTACCAATCTGACGTTCTTGCCTGCTTCGATCAAAACGCGCGTAATGAACTCAAGTGGGTTTCTTGCCGCGGATGCGACCAAGGCGCTTTTCAAACATCTCCAGTCGAATTACGATTACGTCATCGTCGATCTTTCGCCGCTCATGCCGGTGGTGGACACTCGTGCGACGACCGGGTTCGTGGATTCCTATATATGCGTTACCGAGTGGGGTCGTACAAGCGTCGATGCCGTCAAGCATTCGTTCAAAGACGCTCAGAACGTGTATCAAAGTCTTCTCGGGTTTGTGCTCAACAAGGCAAACATCGATCGCCTAAGTAGCTACGAATCGGTCGGCGGAAACTATTATCAAAATAAGTACTATTCGCAATACGGATTAACGGAATAAGGCATCGCTAGCTAGATCGGCGACGCGTCTTCACGGTAAACGAACATCAATTTTGAAGTTATATGTGTTAACTGCACTCTGCATCAGATGGTTTTCCTTTCAAAGATAAGGTGCGATCGAGCAATGGACCATACCAATTCACTGCTGAGCGTCTCGATCGACAAGGCAGGTTATCGGCTTTCCACGATTTCACCATTGGAGAATTACGCCCTGAGCGGCCTTCAGAAATGCTGGATGCCGCAGCATGGTCGTTGGTCGCATATTTATCATCTGGATGGCCGTGATCAACCGAATGAGATCTTTGGCTCAGAGCGATGTCTTTTACACGCTGAACGTCCTTCTCGGCATCTCACGCGTAAGTCAAATCCCTGATGGCATCGATGTTAAGGGAACCTTTGAGCGCAATGTTCTGCAACTGTTGAGCTTGCCAGTCGCGACCTACGCATTTGGTATGGCGTTATGGGCGGCCGCCGAGCTAAAGCTGGAAATTCCTCAGGTGGTCGTACATCGTATTGAGATGTTGCTTTCTGACAAAAGGAATTGGTGGAAGTTTCGTGCTCAAGATCTTGGAATGATATTGACGGGAGTGGTGGCTCAGGCGCAGGCGGGTCGAAAGGAATGGTATCGATTTGGGGAACCGTTGTTTGCTTTCTTGATTGAGCAGTATCATAGCGCGTCTGGTCTATTTTTTGACGGGTCGTCCGGATTTCGTCGGCGATATGCATCGTTTGCCAGTCAAACGTATTTGACCATCGCCTGTTATTCCTACGGTGAGTTTGCCAAGAGCCGCAAGAGCATCGAGATCGCCAATGCATGCGTACGCAAGTTGATTGACTTGCAAGGCCCCAATGGCGAGTGGCCGTGGTTTTTTGATGCACAAAGTGGACGAGTTGTTGATTATTACGAAATCTATTCTGTTCATCAATATGGAATGGCACCAGCATTCTTGCAATACGCCGAACGTCACGATGTGAGGAACGCGCGAAACGCGCTGATTAAAGGCTTTAAGTGGGTACTTGGTGACAATCAGTTGGCGCGGTCCATGCTAGTGCCCGACCTGCATTTGAGTATTCGTTCGCAGGTGCGCAAGCATGAATTGCGCACTAACAAATTGCGGATGGCCAGAGCCGTTACCAATGCCGTCATGGGCCGATCAACAGGCCTGATCGATCCGTCTGGTCTTCAAATCCGTCTCGAGTGCCGGAGCTACGAACTCGGGTGGATTCTTTGGTCGTTTGGTAATCGTTCCGACCTCCCCGAGCTTACTCACCATCCAATCTTCAGCCAGGCCTTGTCGAAGCCAAGTGGTCCCGGTAGTTGAAGTCATATAGAGCCTTATGCCTCTACGTCTCGGTTCCATCTACGCCTTTGCTTGCGCTTAGAAGACTAAGCATCTTACGGGCTCGATGCGTGCGGATGGCGCAGAGCACCGAGATCGCCTTTAAGCGTGACGACGCACCATGAACGCGATCGCTCGTCAGTACCTTTGCAAAATCGACTATCGGTGATCCCAACACCGCAATGGCGCGAGCGATCCACCGAACCTTCCAAGCAGGTTTGGCGCGTGCCATATTAAGAAAATGCTGAATATGGCGGTCCCATTTCGCGTACAGTTCGTCCAGGGACAAACGTGCCGGATGAAAAACGATCATGTCCAGACGTACTGAAATTTGAAACCTGCAGCACGTGC
>CAVSOL010000014.1:0-76204 GCA_963729535.1 uncultured Pseudomonadota bacterium
AGGTCTACAAGGCGCTGGCCACGCGCGACGGCCTGGCTGGTTGGTGGACGACCAACACGCAAGGCGACAGCAAGCCCGACGGCGTCATCAAGTTCCGCTTCAGCGCCGAAGGGCGCGAGATCGGCGGCTTCGACATGAAGGTGCTGGAGCTGCGTCCCGCCGAGCGCGTGCTGTGGCAGGTGATCGACGGGCCAGCCGGAATGGATCGGCACCAAGGTGAGCTTCGAGCTGAAGCAGGAAGACGACTATTCCATCGTGCTGTTCAAGCACCAGGACTGGAAGGAACCGGTGGAGTTCATGCACCACTGCAGCACCAAGTGGGCGACCTTCCTGATGAGCCTGAAGGCGCTGGTCGAGACGGGCAAAGGCGCGCCCAGCCCCGACGACGTCCAGATCAGCAACTGGCATTGAGGCGTCGGCGGAACGCCGCCTAGAACGGCAACCCGATGCGAACGTTGAACGGCTGGTTGTCGGGATCGAAGACGAACCCGATCGTGCTGAGCGCGAAGTCGTACCAGAAGTGGATCGCGGTGCTGGCGGCCAGCGAGAAGTTCTTGCGGATGAACACATAGCCGAGGTAGCTGCCGGTCGCGGTGATGAACGGAACCGCGATGGCGGTGGTCTTGAAGCCGTTCGGCTGGCCGATGAAGTTCAGGGCGTGAATGCTGCCGAAGATCAGCGAGCCGACGGCCCACCCACCCCACAGTCCCAGCGACGTCTCGCTCAGCCCCGCCTGGATCACGCCGCGGAACAGGGCCTCCTCGCCGATTCCGACCGGCACGAACAGCGACATGAAGTACGCCTCGCCCAGGGCGAAGCCGGTGGTGGTCTGGTATTCCTTGCCGAAGAAGCGCACGCCGCCGGGATCCCCCAGCGTGCGCCTGCCGTCGCCGGAGAAGCCGTACGAGGAATGGAACTGCGAGATGAGATAGACGAACCCGCTGGCGGCGGCGAGCAAGGCGGGAACGCCGGCCCAGACGTAGGGGCTCTTGAGCACCTTGGGGTTGAACGGGGCGAACACCAGCTCGGGCAACGTCTCGCGCGCCACCGGATACCGGTAGCCGTAGTCGCCGCGCGCGAGGCGGGCGTCGCGGTAGCTCGCGAAGACGCTGTAGGACCACAGGTTCTGCGCGCCGATGTACAGCGGCGTCGCCCGACCGGGGTCCTCGAACGGCGTGTCGTTCTGGACGGCGACGCCGGCGGCGATGAGCGCGGCCGTCGATGCAAGGAAGCCGAGCGCGACGCCCGGGCGGCGCAAGTAGAAATGTCCGCAGCCCGGGCAGAGCACGGACAGGCCTGCCGCCAGCTTCGGACGGCGGCCGAACGGGACCACCGCGTCGCGCGCCGCCGCGGCGGCGGCGCGGACCTCCGCGTCGCTGTCGGCGCGCGCGGCGTAGTCGAGCGCATCGGCCACGCCCGCGTCGTGTGAGGCGCCCAGCGCGGCGGCGGCGGCGATCCGCACCAGCGGGTCGATGTCACGTTGAAGCATCACGACCAGCAGGTTGTGGGCCGCGGGCGTCCCCAGCGCGGCGAGCGCCTCGACCGCGTCGGCGCGGGCTCGCGCGTCGAGCGACGCGCTCTGCGTGATGAGCTCGTACGGCACCGGCGCGCCCCGATCGAACGCGGCACGCGCCGGCGCGGGCTCGCGGCACAGGGTCGCGACCAGGACGATCGCGAACACGCGCCGCCCTATTCGAAGCCTCGCCACAAAGCTAGACTCGCCGGGGCGCATGCGCTGGGGATCATTAGGCACGAGACGCGCGGCGAATTCCACGGCCGTGTCTGTGATCGGCGGCATGGTCGTCGCGCTCGGCGGCGGCTGCTCGTTCTTGTTCAGCGAGGGAGCGCCCGCCGATCACGAACGGCGCACCCACTTCGTCTGCGGCACGAGCTACGCGCCGCCCGTGCTCGACACGATTGCGGCGGGCGTGTTCGCGCTGGCGGCGGGCGCGGAGCCCGATGAAAGCCTCACGCAAGACGAACAGCAGGGTGTGCGCGTGACCATGATCGGCGCTGCCCTCCTCACGGGGGCGGCCGCGGTCTATGGCTACATGGCCGCCTCGGATTGCCAGCAGGCAACGGCCATGCGCGAGGCGGACGTCGCGCGCGCCCGCTTCCTGCCGCCGCCCTACGGTGTTGCTCCGTATGGCGAGCCGCCGCCCTACTGGCCGCCGCCGCCCCCTGTATCGCCGGTCGTGCCGCCGCCGCCGCCGCCCGTCTCCCCGTAACCCTCGAAGTAGTCGAGCAGCCGCCGCGCCTCCCCCGGCCGATCCCGCCGCGCCGACACCACGCGCGCCGCATCGCGAACATCGTCGGGCAGATCCATCGCCCGCAGCAGCACGTCCAGCGCCACCTCGGCGGCGGCGCGCTCGTCCGCATCCAGCCGGCCGCCCGAGCGAACACCGAGGCGTCGGCGCACCGCCATGTTCAGCTTCATCTTGAGCGCGGCGAACAGGAACACGGCGGAGCCGTTCATGTCGGCGATGACGTAGTCGCGATCGGCGCGCCAGGTGTCGTCGAAGTCGCGCTCGAGGGCGACCATCGCGGGCGTGTCCAGCGCGCGCTCGACGATGCGAAAGAACCCGACTTGCCCGCGGTGATGGTCGGGCGCGACGAACTTCTCCAGGTGGCACAGGTCGTGGAGCGCGAAGGTCAGGCCGTCCGGGTGGCGCGGATCGCCGTGCGCCAGCGCCGCCGCGTCGGCAACCAGGCAGACGCAGCGCCGCCCGCGCGCCTGCAGGGACAGCACGCGGCGCGCCGCCGGGACGTCGGACAGCAGGTCGACCGGGCGCTCGCCGCGATCCCAGGCGAACAGGCCGCGCACGACGGCCTCGGGCACGCCGCGGACGCGCCGCTCGACGAAGGTTTGCAGCGCCGGGCCGGACGGCGGCACCGGCGCCGGCACCCGGCCGCGGCCCTCGTCCCACATCGCGCCGCGCGCCGCGCGCACGCGTTCGAGCAGGAAAGCGGCGGTGGTTTCGGCGCCGGTCACGGCGCCATCATTGCCCGATTCAGGGGCGCCGCGCCCGCCTGCTGCCTTTGTTTCACCATTCGCGTCGACCTCCGACAATCAAAGGTGCGTCGTGTTGTCCTGCCTGTTGTCCGCGGTGCATCGAGTCAACGCCACCCGCGTCCTGCTCTGCGCTTGCGTGGTGGGCGTGGCCGCGTGCGGCGGCACGGGGGCGTCGAGCGGGGCAGGCGGGGCGGCAGGGGGATCGGCGGCGGGTGCGCCAGCGGGGACCAGCGGAGGCGGTAACGGCGGCATGGCGACGCCGATGGGCAGCGGCGGGGCTGCAGGCGCGGGCGGTGATCGGATCGTCGACGCAGGACAGCCGGGCGCCGCGGGTGTCGGGGGCGATGCCGGCGGCACGGCTGGCGCCGCCGGTGGGGCGGCGGCCGGCGCCGGTGGCGCGGCGGGCGCGGGCGGGACGCCGTCCGGCGGTCGTGGGGGATCATCGGCCGGCGGGCCCGGTGGCGTCGGCGTCGGCGGCGCAAGCGGCGGCGGCCCCGGCGGCGCCGGTGACGCGCCCATCCCCAGCGCCGGTTGCGCGCTGGCCAACCCCGCGCCGCCGCTCTACGCCCCGGCGGTGGGCGTCGAGGTCTACCGCAGGTTCTCGCCCACCTACGACGGCGTGACCCCCATGCCGCTGCTCCTGGCGTTCCACGCCACCAACGAAGGCACAAACAACGTCTGGCACCAGCTGTCGAACGGCCAGCCGGAGGCGGCGCGATACGTCATCGTGACGCCGCAGGCGCCGCTGCAGACGCCGTCGACATGGGAAGGACGCAGACCCGCGGACCTCGTTCTGCTGCTCGACGGCCTGCTGGCCGAGCTATGCGTCGACCAGCGCCGGATATTCGCGGTCGGCAACGGCTCGGGCGGGCGCTTTCTGACGACATGGGTCGACCACGTGCGGAGCGCGACCGGCCCGCGGTTTCGCGCGCTGGCGGTGGTGGGGACTTACACGGGCGGGGCTCGGCTGTCTCCGCTTCCCACCCTGTTCATCCACGGCACGAACAGCCGGAACAGCGCCGGCGTCACGCAGGATGCGGATGGGACCAAGGCGCTCGCCATCTTCCGCACCCGCAACGCCTGCGGCGAGTCGAGCACTCCCGCGGCGACCGTTGCCGTCTGCGCGCGCACCGGCGCGCCACCGAACCCGGGCTGCGTCGACTTCGACGATTGCGCCGCGCCGCTGCGCTGGTGCCAGACCGACGACGGGGTTCAAGCCTCCGCGGGCGATCTGTGGCCTTGCTTCTCCAGCGCCGCGATCTTCGAATTCTTCGCGCGCTGACCCGGCCTGGCGCGGGCATCACTACCCGACGCGGGCGTCCGCGAACACCCGCGCCGCCGTCGGCGCGATGCGCGGAATGACGATGCGAAAACAGGTCGTCGCGGCTCCGGTCGAAGCTTTGATGCTGCCGCCGTGGGCACGCACGATCTGATCGGCGATATAGAGTCCCAGGCCCAGGCCTTCACGCTTGTCGGTGCGCGCGGCCGGCAGGAACGGATCGAAGATCGTCGCCAGGCGCGCCGCAGGGATCGCGCCGCTGTTGTGCACGTCGATGGTCAAGGTGTCCGCGGCGGTTCCGTCGACGCGAATCGAGGCGGATCCGCCGACGCCGTGGTCCACCGCGTTGGCGACGATGTTCGAGAACACCTGACCGAGGCGATCGCGGTCCCAGGTCCCGTCCGTGTCACCAAGGTGCTCGACGGTGATCGTCACGTCGGGTCGCCCGGTCTCCAGCTCCTCGACGACCGACGCGCAGGCGGTCATCACATCGAACGTCGTCGGCGACAGCGGTATGCCGTTGCCGAGGCGCGCGCGCGTGAAGTCGAGGAGCTGCGTGATCATGCGCGCCATCCGATCCGTGCTGCTCAGGATCCGCTGCGATGCCCGCAACGCGTTGGGCGTGTTGTCCAGCTCGCTCAGCAGGGCCGCCGAGCTCTGGATGGCGCTCAGGGGATTGCGCAGATCGTGGCCCAGGATTCCGGCGAAGCGCTCGCTGAACGCGATCGTGCGTTCCAGATTCGACACCAGGGCCTCGCGTGCGGCGTGGCGCTCCTCCTCCGCGCGGCGGCGCTCGATGAAGAAGGCGAGCTGGGTCGCGACGGACGCGGCCAGGTGGCGCTCGCGTTCGGTGAACACGCGTGGCGTGCGCGAATAGACCATGAACTTGCCGCGCAGCACGCCCGACGTGACCAGGGGGACGAAGCCGAGCGCGCGGATATCCGCCGCCCGGAACACCGGCCGGTAGGCCGCCATCGACGCATCGGTGTCGACGTCTTCGACGTAGAGGGCAGGGGGATCCTTCGCGTCAGCCGGCCACGGGGTGTGTCCGTCGACCGCCCGGCGGTATGCGTCGGATAGACCGCGCCAGGCGACGAAACGCATGACACGGTCGGCGTCGTGCAGAAGGATCGAGCTGCGCTCGACCCGCAGCGTCCGGCTGATGCCGTCGAGCGCGATGTCCAGCGCGCGTTCCAGCGAGTCGCTGCGGCTCAACGCATCCGTCAGGCCGTAGAGCATCTCCAGATCCGCGTGCGCGACATCTGCCTGCTGGCGGGACAGCCGCGCCTGCTCGAAGTTCTGCTGGGATTCGGCGCTGAGCCGCCGCTGCGCTTGCCGCAGCAGCGCCAGCTCGTCGATCAGCTGCTGGCCGACGTCGGACGGGTGCTGCTCCGGATCGTTGAGCACGCACTCGGCCAGCGCTTCGTGCGTCGCGAGCAGGTCCTTGACGTCCTGCTCGACGTCCAGCTCGGCGTGCACCTTGGTCCAGTAGTGAGCGGTCCGCACGAAGGACAGGAACACCAGCAGGTGCTCGAACAGTCGCTCCCCCAGCGCCCGCCTGAGGCCCACGAGGCACTCGGGCGCTTGCGCGGTCTGCAGGAAGGCGTGGGTCGCGCACGCGAAGATCGCCTGCTCCATCGCCGAGTCGGGCGCCGGCATCTCCGCCAGCGGCTGAGCGCAGGCAGCGCAGCGTGACGCATACGGCTGGACGTGCTCGTCGCGGGGCAGCGGGCGGCTGAGCAGCCGGACGATGTCTTCCGTCGTCTGGGTCGGGCTGCCCGCGTCACCCGCGGGGCGGCCCAGACCGTTGAGGAATCCCACGTGCCGGCTGATGCAGTAGCGCACCTCGCAGAACCGGGACAGGTAGACGAACAGGCGCTCCTTGAACAGCGACGGCAGCGGGCTGTCGAGGTAGGCGAAGCGCGCAAACCCCCACAGATTGGCGGTGATCTCCGGGCTCGCGCTCGTCAGCCTGAAGAAGTTCGGCAACACGCCGAAGCGGTCGCGAATTTCCGCGTGGAGGTCGCCTGGCCCAACCCCGCCTGCCGACCCGCGAACCATGGAAGCTCCTCAGTGGCCTCGGCTCGCTCGAAATAGAGCGGCGAAGCCTTACCTCGACCACGATGCCCAGCAAGAGCTGCAGACCGTCGTGCCCGATCCGGGCTCAATCCTACCCGGTCTCGCGCCTTCGGCATTGCTTTTCGGCCGATATCTGCAGGCACTGGCGCTACCGCTCGGAGATCGTCGGGGCGTTATTGTTCGCGTTATAGTCATCCCCCTGTGGTCGTAGACCTGTTCAAGACCGACCCACAACGCGACCCCCTGATCGGGCGGACGCTGGACGGACGTTTCGAGGTGCTCGGGCGCCTCGGTGAAGGCGGCGTGGGCGTCGTCTACCGGGGGCGGCAGACCCAGCTAAACCGGTTCGTGGCGATCAAGGTGCTGCACCCGGATGCGGCCGCCAGCCCGGAGTGGCGCCAGCGGTTCGCGCGGGAGGCGAGGGCGCTGTCGGCGCTGGCCCACCCCAACGTCGTGCCGGTGACGGATTCCGGCATCGACCGCGGCGTGCCCTATCTGGTCATGGAGCTCCTGCAGGGCCGGACGCTCGACGACCTGATCAAGGAAGGACCCCTGCCGGTGTGGCGGGGGCTGGACATCGCGCGCCAGACGCTGCGCGGGGTGGCCTTCGCTCACGGCAAGGGGATCGTCCACCGCGATCTGAAACCCGCCAACGTGTTCCTGCAGTCGCTGCCGGACCAGGACGATCACGTGCGGCTCCTGGACTTCGGCATGGCGAAGTTCCTCGACGGGACCAGCGCGCGCTCCATGGCCGACACGGTGACGCGCGTCGGGGCCGTGTTCGGCTCGGTCGCGTACATGTCCCCGGAGCAGGTGAAGGCCGCGCCGTCGGACGCGCGGACCGACGTCTATGCGGCCGGCGTCCTGTTGTTCGAGATTCTCGCGGGGCGGCGTCCGTTCATCGCCGACTCCCACGAGGGGTACATGGGGGCGCACCTCACGCAGCCGGTGCCGTCGCTGGCGAAGGCGCGCTCCGGGATTCCGTCCGTGGCGGGGTTCCAGGCGGTGATCGAGAAGGCGATGGCGAAGAGGCCCTCCGCCCGATACAGCGACGCGGCGGCGATGCTGGCGGCGCTGGAGATGGTCATCGCGAAGCTGCCCGCCTCGGCCCTGCGCCGCGCGACCCCCAAGGTGGCCAAGGTCGTCAAAGCGCCCAGGAACCCGACGCCGCCGACGACCCGCGCGGTCGCCGCACCGCGGCCGCGGGCGCGCTCGCGTTTTCGGCGCCACGTCATCGTCCTGGGCATGTTCGCGGCGGCCATCGCGGCGGTGGCGGTCTACCTGCGGCGCGACGTCGCGGCACCGGTCAAGACGGCGACGCGGCCCACGGCGTCGGCGCCCAAGCCGGCGCTGCCGCCGCCGACCCCGCCCAAGCCAGCGCTGCCCCCGGAGCCGCCGCCCACGGCGGAGTTGCCGCCGCCGGCACAACCAACGACGCCAGCGAAGCCGGAAGCGACGACGACGCCGCCTCCGGCGGAAGCGCCCGCGGAGGAAGAAGCGCCGCCGGAGAAGCCGAAGTCGCCGAAGCAGCCGGTCGCCGACGCGCAGTCGCGCTCGGATGCCCGCAATCCCTGGCAGCAGCCTGTGCCCCGCGAGCTCAAGTCGATCCGCGACCGCGTCAATCGCGGCGTGCATGTGTCGCAGAAGGCGCTCAAGCCCGTGTACGCCTACGCGCACCAGAATCCGGGCGACCCGCGCCCGTGGCTGCTGCTGGGCCGCGCCTACGCGCAGGTCGATTGGTACACCGACTCCGTGGAACGCTACGTGCGCGCCCACCGTGAGGATTCAACCTGTCGGGGCGACCCGCAGATGCTCACGGATCTGCTCGCGGGCGCCGCGCATCCGACCGCCGGCCGCAACGCCGCGCGGGCCATCCGCGAGATCTACGGCGCCGAGGCGCTGCCCGCGCTGGAAAAAGCCATGGAGCGCCGCGCGGGCAATCGCGAGGCCACCACACGCCTCGCCCGGCTGCGCGACGCGCTTCTGCAGTAGCGCGAACGACGACGCCGTTCGGTCAGCGTGCGCGCAGCGCCGGCCTAGAAACACCAGACGTCGGTGTTGGTCGGCGAGCAGGAGCTGATGCCCGGGCAAATGCTGCAGACGCACGTCGAGCTCGGCGTCGACAAACAACCGCTGGGAAAGCCCACGCAAGCCGGCGGCGGCGGCGTGTCCAAGCAGATCGTCTGCAGACAACCGAGGCCTGCATCGAGCGAACATGGTCTGAAGCAACAGTTGGCGACGCAGTCCGGTGGGATCGGCTCGCACCGCTCGACCATCATCGTGCAGGGGGGCGGACGCGGGTGAACGCAGCGTTGCGAAGCGTCGCAGGTTTGCCCATTGCACGCGCCCGATCCGCCGCTGCCTGATGCGCCGCCCCGGCCCGCCGCCGCGCCGCTGCCAGATGCACCGCCCCGGCCCGCCGTTGCGCCTGCCGCTCCGCCGCTCGATCCGCCGCTGCCCGCTCCGCTGCTGCCTGATGCGCCGTTGCCCGCCGCGCCGCCCCGGCCGGCTGCCGCGCCTGCCGTTCCCCCACCTCCCGTGCTGCCCGCCATCGCGCCGCCGCTGCCGCCCGCCGCGCCGTCGGCTCCACCGGTCACTTGCGAGCCGTTGCATGCGCAGAGTAGCGCCGCGACCAGGAGCCGCCCCCAGCTCAACTCACGCCGCTGTCCGGCCCGCATGGGTTTCGTCATGAGCCCTCTGACATCCCTGTCATGTTCGAAGTTGAAAACCACCGACCAGATCCGCGGAAGGGCGCGATCGGAGCGACATCAGCGGACGTCGCATCCCTCGATGCAAGCCCCGGTCCGCGCGGCAGGTGCGCGGCTCTCGCGGCGCGGTGACTGGGGCGACTAGCGCGACGCGATCACGCGCGTACTTTCGCGGTCTGGCGCAGCAGCCGAACATAGACGCGCTGGAGATGGTCTTGAAGACCTGTGAGGCCGGGCTGCGGACGCACCTGCCGGCGGGAGGCGTGACGCCGGCGCAGGCGCTCACGGTGCTGGCGCAAACGCCCGCCGACACGCTGTTCCGCCAGGGCCTCCGGCGCGCACGTATTGATGGCTCCGCGCCTCGACGGCGCTAGAACTCCCAGGACCCGTTACTACGAGAGGACGTTCATGCCGTCGCCCAGCCCGAGCCCGACCCCGAAGCCCGATGCCAAGCAACCGTCGCAGCCATGGCGGACGGAAGGACTTCCTCCCCGTCAGCCGCCGCCGCGGAAACGGCCGCGATGGATCAACATCGTGCTGTGGGCGGTGGCGTCGCTGGTGCTGTTCACGACGCTCACCACGCAAGAGCGGCTGTCGCAGCCCGATGCCGTGCCGTACACGGAGTTCAAGGGCCAGGTTCACGCCCGCAACGTCGCCGAGGTGTTCGCGCGCGGCGAATCGATCGAAGGTGCGCTCAAGAAGGATGCGCCGCTGCCCGGCGGCAAGGAGGGCAGCTACAAGCAGTTCACCACCGAACGTCCGACGTTCGCGAAGGATGATCTGCTCGCCGAGCTGGCCACCGGCGGGGCGACGGTGCGTGCCAAGCCGCTGGTGCAGCAGCGCGGCTTCCTCATGAACCTGCTCGTGTCGTTCGCGCCGCTGCTGCTGCTGTTCGGGTTCTGGATCTGGATGCTGCGGCGGCAGCAGAGCGCGATGGGCGGGATCATGGGCGGCGGCAAGCAGCGGCGGGTCGACCCCGAGACCGTTCGCGTGACGTTCGACGACGTCGCCGGCATCGACGAGGTCGAGGCGGAGATCAACGAGGTCGTCGACTTTCTCAAGAACCCGGACAAGTACCGGCGCCTGGGGGCGCGCGCGCCCAAGGGCGTGCTGCTGGCCGGGCCGCCGGGCACGGGCAAGACGCTGCTCGCGCGCGCGACCGCCGGCGAGGCCAAGGTGCCGTTCTTCAGCGCCAGCGCGTCCGAGTTCATCGAGATGATCGTCGGCGTCGGCGCCAGCCGCGTGCGCGAGCTGTTCGGCGAGGCGCGCAAGGTCGCGCCCGCCATCATCTTCATCGACGAGATCGACACCATCGGGCGGGCGCGCGGCGGCGCGCGGTCGTTCGGCGGGCACGACGAACGCGAGCAGACGCTGAATCAGATCCTCACGGAGATGGACGGATTTTCGGGGACCGAAGGCGTCGTGGTGCTTGCGGCCACCAATCGGCCGGACGTGCTGGACCCGGCGCTGATGCGACCGGGGCGCTTCGATCGACAGATCATCGTGCATCCGCCCGACCACAAGGGACGCGTCGACATCCTCAAGGTCCACACGCGCACAGTGCCGCTGGCGGGCGACGTCGACCTCGACCGGGTCGCGGGCGCGACGCCCGGCATGACGGGCGCCGACCTCGCCAACCTCGTCAACGAGGCCGCGCTGCTCGCCGCGCGCCGCGCCAAGGACGCGATCGACCAGCACGATCTGCTGGAAGCGCTGGAGAAGGTGCAGCTCGGCACCGCGCGCAACGTCGTCATCCCGGAGGCGGAGCGGCGGCGCACGGCGTACCACGAGGCGGGGCACGCGCTGCTGGGCATGATCCAGCCCGGCGCGGATCCGGTGCGCAAGGTGTCGATCGTGCCGCGCGGGCGCGCGCTGGGCGTCACGCTGTCCACGCCCGATGCCGATCGCTACGGCTACGACCGCAACTACCTGCGCGGCCGCATCATCGGCGCGCTGGGCGGCATGGCGGCCGAGGAGGAAGTCTTCAACGTCATCACGACCGGTTCGGAGAGCGATCTCGAAACGGTGAGCCGCATCGCCCGCTCCATGGTGGGCCGCTGGGGCATGTCGGAGAAGGTCGGCCGGCTGTCCGTGTTGCCGGCCGAGGGAGATCCGCGCATGGCGGGGGTGTCGGACGCGCTGCTCGACGCGGTCGACGAGGAGGTTCGACGCATCACGGACGAGTGCTACGCCGATGCGCGCCGGCTGCTGCGCGACAACCGCGGCAAGCTCGACGCCATCGTCGCGCAGCTGCTGGCGCGCGAGAGCCTGGACGAACCCGAGGTCTACGCGGCCGCGGGCATCGACCGCCCGCCCGGGCGCCCGCCCGCGGAGGTCGCGGTCCAGGCGTCCTGAGCGCTCGCTTTGCGGGTTTGGCGGACGGTCCTTCCCGAGTAGGCTAGGGGCATGCGCCTCATCTCCAGGCTCGGCAGCTCGTTCGTCTTCGTCGCGCTGGTTGGAACGGGCGGTTGCGAGTCCAAGGCGAACATCTGCGGCGACGTCGTCAACACGCCGGGCGGGCCGGTGCCGCGCGCGTGCGTTCACGAGGCCCCGAACGGAAGCGTGGTCACGATCGAGGACGGAGGCACGACAGTTGTCACGGTCGACGGCGCCGTCGTGGCGACGTATCCGCCTTGCCCGTGCGCGGACGCTGGCAGCTGATCAACTCGGGACGGGATCGATGCGGTCGGCGCCGGCGGCGGGCGGTTCGCCGAGGAACTCGATCCACGCGCGCTTGATGCACGGGTAGTGCTTGGCGGCTTCGGCCAGGGACAGGAAGGCCTGAATGTTGGTCTCGAAGCGGCCGCGGAGAGCCGCGTCGGCGATGTGGTCGCCGGCGATTGCCTTGTGCGCCGCCGCCAGCGAAAACATGTCGGGGAAGATGCGCGCGCCCAGGTGCTCGAGCGGCATGCGCAGCGCCCACAGGCCCCGGTTGCCGCCGGCCAGCGACGGTGACGCCGACAGCAGAAGGCCGTGGCGCCCGTCGAACGGCTGGGGCCGGAAGCGGCTGGTCCAGTCGATGAGATTCTTGATCGTTCCGGGCATCGACGCGTTGTACTCCGGCGACGCGATGATGAACGCGTCGCTCGCCAGCAGGCGCCGCCGCAGCTCCTGGGCACCGTCGGGGATGCCCTCGTTCGCCTCGCTGTCGCCGTCGTAGAGGGGGACGTCGAAGTCTCGCATCGACGCGTGATCGACGGCCGCGTCGAACCGCTCCGCCACACGCGCCGCCACGGCGGCCAGCTTGCAGTTGAGTGACTCCGCGCGCAGCGACGCGCCGAGCACGAGCACCTTCAGCTTCGGGGACGAGATCGGTGGGGCCATACCTGTCTCCTTGCGGGCCGCTAGGGCGCCGCGGCGTTGGCCAGACGGTAGACGCGGCCGGTGCTGCCGGTCGGTCCGGTGTTGTCGGTCGTCAAGACGTAGACCTCGCCCTGGCCATCCCGCATTAACGACCTCCTCGCATCCCCGTGCCCAGCCAACCGACCATCCGCAAACCTGGGTCCGCGCGCCGCGGGCGCCAACGCGGGGCTGGCCCTCAAACCGAAAAGCGCTGGCGGCTGTCTGCCTCCGCGCACCATGACTGCAGCACGGGCTGGTGGTGCTGCCGAAATCAACGAAGCCCGTGCGCATCGCCGAGAACGGCAAGCTGTTCGACTTCACGCTGGACGACCGCGCCATGACGGAGCTCGACGCCCTGGAAGAGGGGCTCGTGACGGGGTGGGATCCGGCCGAACAGCCGTGACCGCCGGTACCGGCGGCGCGGCCATCGGTCACGGTGCGGTGATCCGCCCGGGCGCGCCATTGAGCCCCAGCGAGAAGTGGCATGAGTTGCAGTCGTTTTCGCCTGCCTGCCGCGGTTCAATCATCTTGCTGGCGACGCCGTCGCGTATGACCTCGGCGGTGTAGGGATAGAGATTCGTCCCCGGCCAGCGGTCGAGCCAGAAGTTGCCGTTGGCATTCGACACCATCTCGACCCGCATCCCGTCGCCGCCCGTGATCGCCACTGTCACAGTCGGCACGCCGGCGCAGTTCGTATCGTCGTCCCGCGCGTTCATCACCGAGCCGGCGAGCGCGAACGGTGGACCGCTGTAGGTGGCGTGACAGCTGATGCATGTGCCTCCAGGCTCCATCTCGGCCGACTCTCCCGCGGTGACCGCGTGGGTAGAACAGACAGCGGGAGGGACGCCGAGCGTCGGGTCCGGACCGCATCCCAACATGCCGGCCATCATCACTGCCGCGGCCAACGTTCGAGCCAGTGAGGCGATATGCATGACCCCCAAGTAAGCGCGGGTGGCCGACCATCAAGCCGTAACGTTTGCGGCGTCGCGCGCGAAACGTGCGCGTGGCGCAGAAGCTGCGTGTGAATCCCGGACGAACTACGATGACGTTCATGAGCCTGCTTCTGCGAATCGGCGCGATCGCCATCCTGCTGGGCGCGTGCGTGACGAAGCCCGCGGTCGTGTCGTCGCCGGCGACGGCGCCGGCGGCCGCTGCGCCGTCGCGATTTCGCCTCGCCGCCTGCACGGAGCCACCGGTCCGTCTGCAAGGGCCGCCGGGCGCGCAGCAGTCGCGGGGTTGCGTTGCGACGTTCGTGCAGCGTCTGTCCGACGCGGCGACGGTGCGCAGGCTGGGGGGCGCCGAGGTGGAGCGGCGTTATCTCGTCTACGCGCCGGCGGCGTTGCCACCGCGGCCGGTGCCGGTGGTGTTCGTGTTCCCGGGCTATTCGGCGAGCGCGGAGGCGGCGGCCTTCTACTACACGCACACGCGGTGGGAGTCGCTGGCCGACCGCGACGGCTTCGTCGTCGTCTACGGCAACGGGCTACCGCACCCGCCGAACGCGCGCGAGAAGGCCGCGATGCCGAAGGGTGGGTTTCTGCAGGGCTGCCTCGCGGAGCACGCGGGCGAAGGCATCGACGTCGCCTACGTCCGGCACATCGTCGACCGGCTGGCGGCCGAGGTCGCGATCGATCGAACGCGAATCTACGCGACTGGGCTGTCGGCGGGCGGGGGGATGGCGTTCCAGCTCGCCCTGGAGGCGCCGGATCTCGTCGCGGCCATCGCGCCCGTCGCGCCGCTGCCGTTTCAACCCACGGGTCCCTGGCTGCACGGTTGCCATCCGCGGCCGGGTCACGAACGGGTGTCGATCGCGATGCTCGCGGCGACGGACGATCCGTTCGTGTCGTATGTGCCCGGCGGCTCGCGCGAGTACCCGGACGCGCGCTACCCGGGCATGGAACAGACGCGCGACGCGTGGCTCGCGGCGCTCGGGATCTCGGGCGCGCCGGATGTCGATGTCTTCCCCGACGTCGTGCAGGACGACTCGTATCAGCCGCAGACCGGCCGCGCCACCAGCACGATCGAGCGGCAACGCTACCGGCCGGGGCCCGACCAGCGCGAGCTGTGGTTCTACAAGGCAGTCGGTATGGGGCACTGGTGGCCGAACCCGACCCAGGCATGGGCGGGACTGTGGCCGCGCTTCGGCAAGACCAACCAGGACATCGACTTCGCGGACGAAGCCTGGACGTTCTTTCGACGACACGCGCGACGCTGACACCGGCGCGCGTCCCGTGCCGGCGATGTTGGCTTTCGGGTTTTCCGCCTAACGCAGCCGACCGCCTCAGGAGCTGTTTTCACGTTTCGGCGTCTGTCGGGAGGGATCTCGACTGACTGCTGAGGGAATCGATACGTGGATTACATCCTCCTGGAGGTTTCATGACGCTCCGCGCTTCAGTCTCCCATCTCGTCCTCTGGTCCGCCGCCACGGCGCTATCGATCGCCGGGTGCGGTTCACCTGACATGAACGGCACCGGCGCCGGCGGCACCACCGGCAGCGCAGGGTCGGGAGCAGCGGCCGGCACGATGGGCAACGCGGGTACGACGGGCAACGCGGGTACGACGGGCAACGCGGGTACGACGGGCAACGCGGGTACGACCGGGACGGCCGGCACGACGGGCATCGCGGGCGGAGGTGGAAACGGCGGCAGCAGCGGCGCTGCCGGCACGACGGGGTCCGGCAACGCGGGGACGACCGGCGCTGGCGGTAGCACCGGCGGTTCGAGCGCCGGTGGTCGCGGCGGCTCAACGGCTGGCGGCGGCGGTCGCGGCGGCACGGGCACCGGAGGTTCCGGAACCGGCGGGGCAGGAAGAGGAGGTGCCGGGGGCACGGGCACCGGAGGCTCCGGAACGCCCGGGATGTCCGCCGGCTGCGGCAAGACGCCCACGATCCCGAGCAGCATGTACAACAACGGCTCGACCATCCCGATCACCGCCGGCAACATGCAGCGCCGGTACATCCTCAACGTTCCGAGCAACTACGACAACACCAAGCCGTACAAGCTCATCGTCACGTGGCACCAGCTCGACGGCAACGACAAGCAGATGTACGCGAATGGCTACTATCACCTGCTCAATCTGTCTCAAAACAACGCGATCTTCGTGGCGCCCAACGGTTCAAAGGGTGGTTCGCCCTGTACAGGGAATGGCAACGGGGAGAGCCAGTGCGGATGGCCCAACTCGAACAATCAAGACGTAGCGCTCGGCGACGCCGTCGTGGCCCAGATCCAAGAAAACTTCTGCATCGACACGAACAGGATCTTCGCGAACGGCTGGAGCTTCGGAGGCGCCATGTCCTACCAGCACGCGTGCGCGAGGCCGCTCGGCGCGTCGCCCGGTTACCTGCGCGCCATCGCCGTCTACTCCGGCTCTGCCAACATCACCTCCGGTCCTTGCCCTCCTACCAGGCCGGTCGCCTACTACTCCGCCCACGGAACCGCGGATAACGTTCTGAATTACGACGGGGGGGTGACGATGGCCCGCAACTTTGCAACGGCCAACGGCTGCACCTGGGCGACTCCTGCGCGGGCGTCCGGCAATCACGTCTGCACCAACCTCGCGGGCTGCATGACGGGCTATCCCGTCCGATTCTGCTCCCACACTGGTGGGCACACGCCGGACCCGTCGGACGGCGGCGGCGGGAGCTGGAATTACCAAGAGGTCTGGACCTTCTTCAACCAGTTCTGAGCTTGCCGGCTCATCGGGTCGCGCCCGATCCTGCTCGGCCAGTCAAATCGAAACCGCTCTGGCCGCAGCACGCGGTTCGCGGAGGGCTTCCCTCGGCCCGCGCTAGACTCGGGACGCGATGCCCGGAAAAGATCCGATCGACGAAGCGGTCGAACAGACGTTCCCCGCGAGCGACGCTCCCCCGTTCAGCGGCGTCCACGCGGGGGTGCCCGCCGACCGGGCGCTGCACGTTCTCATCGAGGCCGCCCCGGCTTCCGCTGATGCGGGCTACTTCCGCAGCGCGCTTGCGCGCTTCGACGGGCGGGTCGTCGTCACGTTCGCCGCCAGCGACGGCGACGACTTCGCGCGCGCGCTTCCCGACGCGGACGTCGTCGTCACGGGCGGGCTGACCGACGACGAGGTGGCGCACGCCACGCGGATGCGCTGGTTCAGCTCGGTGGCGGCGGGGATGGACGACATCGCCACGCCGGCGCTGCTCGCACGCGGCGTCGACATCACCAACGCGAGCGGTGTCCACGGGCCCAACATCGCGGAGCACGTGCTGGCGATGATGTTGATGTTCACGCGCGGGATGCCGAGGCTGCTTCGTGCCCAGCTCGCGCGACGCTGGGAGCGAGACCTGAAGTCCCGCTCCGACGGTCCCGGCGAGCTGACGGGCAAGACGCTGGTCATCGTCGGCCTCGGGCGGATCGGCGAGGCGATCGCCGTGCGCGCGCGGCCGTTCGGCGTGCGGCTGGTGGCGTTGAAGCACGATCCGTCGACGCGACACGACGCCGGCGTCGCGGTCGACGAGCTCCTGCCCATGGCGGCGCTGGACGATGCCCTGGGCCGCGCGGACCACGTCTGCCTGACCGTGCCGCTGACGCGCGAGACGCACCACCTGATGGACGCGCGCCGGACGTCGACGCGACACGACGCCAGCGTCGCGGTCGACGAGCTCCTGCCCATGGCGGCGCTGGACGATGCCCTGGGCCGCGCGGACCACGTCTGCCTGACCGTGCCGCTGACGCGCGAGACGCACCACCTGATGCACGCGCGCCGGCTCGCGCGCCTGCGCACGAGCGCCTTCCTCTACAACATCTCGCGCGGCGCGGTGATCGACGAGGCCGCGCTCGTGGACGCGTTACGCGCGGGCAAGCTGGCCGGCGCGGGGCTCGACGTGTTCGAGGAAGAACCACTGCCGCCAACCAGCCCGCTGTGGGACCTCGACAACGTGATCCTCACCCCGCACGTCGCCGGCGTGACGCCGCTGTACTACGAGCGGACCGCGTCGCTGTTCGCCGACAACCTCGAGCGCTTCCTGGCGGGCCAGCCGCTGCGCAACAGGTTCGACCCCGCGCGCGGGTATTGACGGGTCGCGGCGTGGCGGCGTGGCTCGCACGCCTACGCGAGCAGATAGCAGACCGTCGTCTCTAGGTTCGACGGATCGTCGGACCAGTCGCCGTAGATCTCCCACGACGTACCAGCGAAGCTGCGACCCTCGCGGGCACGCCAGGCATGGATCGCGTCGTGCGTGCGCTTGAGCTGGTCGTAGCCGCCGACGTGGACCGCCATCGCGACCTCGCCGCTCGGCGTGTCGGTCGGGAACACGTCGCCCTCGGGCTCGAAGCTGCGCGTGATCTCGACGCCGAAGTCGACGTCCATCGGGGCGTCGCGGCTCGCCGGGTGGTGGTAGACGAAGACGTTGTGGCCGTCCGTGCGCAGGCCGGCGTGCGTGCGCAGAAACGCCCACACCTGGTCGAGCGCCGGCCGCCACACCGCGCCAACCGAGCCGATGGTCACCCGGCGGCGGACCGCGGCCAGCTTCCGCGCTCCGATGGTCTGCACGCTGACGTTCGGCGAGGTCATGAGCTCGTCTCCGTTCCGGGAGTATAGAGCGTGGGCCGAACTCGGGGCTGACCCCTTGTTTCGGTCAGGCACGGGACTACGTTCCTGCCCATGCTGTCCTCGAACGCGCCCGCTGCCACTGGTGTGGTGCTGGTCGTCGAGGACGACTTCGATGTCCTGAACGCGATCGCCAACATCCTGGAGGATGCTGGCTACCAGGTCCTGCGTGCCGCCAATGGCGCCGAAGCGCTGGATCAACTGGGGAATCGCGACGGGCGCTGCGACCTCATCCTTCTCGATTTGCTGATGCCGGTGATGCACGGCTGGGACTTTCGTAAGAAGCAAAAGCAGACGCCCGCGATCGCGGACATTCCGGTTGTGCTGATGTCGGCTGGCGCGCACATGGCCACGGTCAGCGGCGATCTGGACGCGGCTGGTTACCTGACGAAACCCGTGGACATGTCCGACCTGCTCGGCGTGGCCCGGCGGTACTCGTCGTGACGTCGTTGGCGACCGCGACCCCGCCGCCGCCACCGGTGCTCGGCTCGTTGGGGCGGTACCGTCTGCTCAAGTCGCTCGGCGTCGGCGGCATGGCGGAGGCGTTCAAGGCCACGTGTTCGGGCCCGGGCGGCTTCGAACGCACGGTGGTGGTCAAGCGGATCCTGCCGGCGAACTGCGGCGATCCCGAGTTCCTGCGCATGTTCACCGCCGAGGCGAAGATCCTCGGCATGCTCCACCACCCGAACGTCGTCCAGGTGTACGACTTCGGCGAGGCCGACGGCACGCTGTTCCTGGTCCTCGAATTCGTCGATGGACCTTCGCTCGGTCGGTTGTTGCGGGTGCTGCGCAACGCCCAGCGGCCGGTGCCGCTGGCCATCGCGGCCTACTTCGCCCGCGAGGTCTGCCACGCGCTCGACTACGTGCACGGCCTGCGCGGCAGCGACGGCGAACCGATGAACGTCATCCACCGCGACGTCACGCCGTCGAACGTCGTCCTGACCTCCGCCGGGTCGGTGAAGCTGCTCGACTTCGGCGTCGCCAAGTACGAGACGTCGGAGGCCCAAACCCAGAATCAATACGTCAAGGGCAAGCCTGCTTACCTCGCCCCGGAGGTCATCGAAGGCCGTGCGTTCGATGCGCGGGTCGACCTGTTTTCTCTTGGCGTCGTCCTGCACGAGTTGCTGACCTTGGCGCCGTTGTTCTCCGCCGACAGCGACCTGGGGATCCTGCACAGGGTGCTGGTGATGCCGATCGCCGCGCCGTCGCGGGCGAGGGCCGACGTGCCGCGGGCGCTGGACGCGATCGTCATGAAGGCGCTGGAGCGTGATCCGGCGCGACGCTATGCCAGCGCCGCCGAGATGGCCCGTGACCTCGACCAGTTCGTCGTGGCTTCACACCTGCACAACGACGAGGTGCTCGCGTTCCTGCGCGGCGTGCAGCCGCTGTTGAATCAGCCGCCAGGCGCGGCCGCCGCCGCCGCGCTGGCGGGCTCGGTGGGATCGCTGCCGACCTCGCGCGAGGAGGCGACGAAGGTCGATCTGGTCCTGCGGCTGCGGATGTCGCCCATCGGCCGGCTGCTGTTCGGACGCCGGGACGACAAGTAACTTCCTGACTGACTTTTCTGGTGCCCCGGGCACTAGACATTCAGGATGACGTCTCAAACAGGTTCTTCGATGTGGTTGGTGCGCGCGGCGGTCGTCGTCGCGTGCGTGGTCTCGGTCAGCATCGCCGTCGCCTCCGAGCGCAACGCCTGCGGCTGTTACCAGACCGACTCCGGCGCGTGCATCTGCGACAAGAAGGCCAAGTGCGGCTGTCCGGGCGCGTGCGAGCCGCAGGGGTGCGAGGAGCGGCGGGACAAGGCGCTGCAAAAAGAGATCGAGCTCGAAACCAGGAAGGCGCGCGACGCGGACAAGCAGCGCGCCGTCCCGGAAAGCGACGCGCCGCCGAAGGTCGCCGCGGCGCCGGCCGCATCGCGGCCTGCGCGTGCGACGCTGCCTCCCGCGCAGGTCAAGCAGCTCGCCAAGCTGCTGGACCTCTACTTCGCCGCGCACCCGAACGCGCGCCGCGAGACCGCGGGCGACCTGCGCGACGAGATCCAGCGCGCTCGCTAGCGAGCGCGTTCAGCCGACCGACGCCAGAGCAGGTCGCGCCATCGTGACGCGGCCGAGGCCGAGGAACACATAGAAGTGGTCCAGGCTCGCCATGATGAGGCTGATCGTTGCCGGCGGCGTGTTGAACGTGTCGAGGTAGACGCTGTAGGCATTCGCCGCTCCGTCTCGCGCACGGGTGTCGCGCAGCGGATCGCCGCCCGGCCACGGGTTGGTGTGGAGATAGTCGCAGTAGCGGCTGACCTGATAGCGCACGCTCGAGCCGCCGTAGTGGTGGTCGCCGTCGATGGGATGTTTGGCCAGCCAGGTCACGAACGAGGCCAATGACGCCCCGACGTTGGCTCTGAGAGCGGCGGTCACAGGCGGCGCGCCCCCGCGCCGGTCTCCAGATCCGTGAGGCGACGTTTGGCGGCGACGGCGTGCAGCAGCAAGCCAAGCAGCTCCGGGCTCGCCATGGTGTCGTCACCATCGCGATCGGGCAGCGCGCCCGTCGCGTCGTCGAGGCGGTCGCGCGCGTCCTGCAAAGACTTGCGCGCCACCGCGATGCGCACCTGGGGACTATCGCTCCGGCGTGTGGATCATCGGCCGCGCCTGCGCCCTGCGCGCGCGACGTTCTGTTCGAACCAGATCCACTGCAACACGCACCCCATGCCCGCCAGCAGCACCAAGCCTCCGACTGCGATCATCACTTCTCCTGTCCTCACCCGCTACGCCCGGCTACGAGACTGGTATCCAGCACTGGTTGGGCCGCTGCTAGTGTTTGACCCCGACAACGCGCAATTGCGAGGATTAACTGAGGATTAACTCGTGTCGTCTTTTTCGACAGGTCGCGGAGAAACTTCCGAATAGACGACGTGCGCGGCCTGGGCTATATGACCCGGCGTGGAAGCGACCATAACGAAGCAGGGTGTCCGCAATCTCAACAGTCTCGGGCCGCAACGCCCCAGGCCGCCGCGTGACGACAAGCCGCGCAAGCAGCCCGACGCGGAGACGCCGCCGGCCGCGCCGGCGACGCCCAGCGGCGAGCCAGCCGCCACACCGGCGCCGGCCGCGGACGCCACATGAACATGCGGCCGAGGGACTGTGTGGTCGTCGGCAGTGAGAAGGCCGACCGCATCGCCGACCGCATCGCGGCTGGCGTGCCGGCCTCCGAGCTCGAGCTGCGCAAGCTGGCGCGCTACCTGCGCGAGATCGCGGTCGACATGGATCGCCCGCGCTCGGCCAGTGGCGTGTCTGGCGACGCCAAGACAGCGCCGTCGCGACGAGTCAGCGCGCAATAGCGCCGGAGCTCCGAGCGCCGTCGAAATCCTCGACGAGCTTTGCGCGATGGAGTGGCTCAACTATCACCACCTCCTCTACTTCTGGGTGGTGGCCAAGGAAGGCAGCGTCGTCCGCGCCAGCGAGGAGCTTCACCTGGCGCATCCCACCATCAGCGGGCAGATCCACCGGCTGGAAGAGGTCCTCGGTGAGAAGCTGTTCGCCCGCCGGGGACGCAACCTGGTGTTGACGGAGGCGGGCCGCGTCGCGTTCCGCTACGCCGACGAGATCTTCTCGCTGGGTCGCGAGTTCGTCGACACGTTGAAGGGGCGGGCGAGCGGCAAGCCGCTGCGGCTGGTGGTCGGCGTCGCGGACGTCTTGCCGCCGTCGCTCGTGCGACGCTTCCTCGAACCCGCGTTTCGCCTCGGCCAGCCCGTGCAGATCATCTGCCGCGCCGACAAGTCCGTCGAGGAGTTCATCGCCGAGCTGGCGCTCCACAGGGTGGACGTCGTCATCGCGGATGGCCCGGCGGGGGTGGGCAGCCCGATCCGCGCGTTCAGCCACCCGCTCGGTGACTGCGGCACCGCCTTTTTTGCGGCCCCCAAGCTGGCCGCCAAGATCCGCCCCAAGTTTCCCCGTTCCATGAACGGCGCTCCGTTTCTGCTCCCCGGCGCCCCATCAACGGCTCGCCGCGCCCTCGAACACTGGTTCGACGCCGAGGGCATTCGGCCGCAGATCGTCGCCGAGCTGGACGACAGCGCGCTGGCGAAGGACTTCGGCGAAGACGGGCTCGGGGTGTTTGCGGCCCCCACCGTCATCGAGACCGAGGTCCTGCAGCACTACGACGTCCGCCTCGTGGGCCGGTCCGAGACGGTTCGCCAGCAGTTCTACGCCATCTCCGTCGAGCGCAAGATCAAGCACCCGGCGGTCGTCGCGATCTGTGAGGCCGCGCGACAGGACATCTTTCGCCCCAAGGATCCGGGACGTCGAGCGCGAAGGATCTCAGGATGACCAAGATCGAGATTCAGCAGCGGAACATCGAGATCACGGACGTCGTGCGCACCCACGTGCAGGATCGCCTCGGGCTCGCGCTCGGTCGCTTCGCTGATCGAATCGGGCGCGTGATCGTCCGGTTCTCGCAGGCCGACGGCGACGCGACCGGCGCCGACACGCGCTGCCAGATCGAAGTCGGCCTGCGTCCGCGGAGCGTCGACGTCGAGGACACCGACGCGGACCTGTTCGCCGCCGTCAATCACGCGGTCGATCGCGCCTCGCGCTCCGTCGCGCGCGCGCTCGAACGTGAGCGGCAGTAGCGTCCATGATTCGTCTTCGCGGGGTGGGTGCGTCGCGGGGCATTGCCATCGGTCCCGCGCACCTGACCGCGGCGCCGGTGTCGATCACCGAGCGCCGCATCCTGCGCCACGACCGCGAAGCTGAGCTGGCGCGTCTCGAAACCGCCGCCGACGCCGCCGAGCGGCAGCTCGAGCGGCTGCACCGACAGCTCGACGCGGCGCCGGACAGCACGGGCCACGAGCTCATCGATCTGCACCGCGTGATACTCCGCAGCCCGGAGCTCGCCGGCGAGTCGCAGCGCCTGATCAACGACGAGTGTTTCGCGGCGGAGTGGGCCGTGACGCGCGCGCTGGAGCGCATTCGCTCCGTATTTTCGCGGCTGGACGACTCGTATTTTCGCGACCGAGGCGGCGACTTCGAAGCTGTCGGCGAGCGCCTGCTCCGCGTGTTGCTCGGGCTACCCGAGCTGCAGCCCGAGGCCAACGCGCCACGTGGCGCGATCGCGGTGGGCGTCGACGTCAGTCCCCTGGACATGTTTGCCCTGCACCGCGCCGGTATCGAGGCGATGGTCAGCGAGAGCGGCGGCGCGACGTCCCACGTCTCCATCATCGCGCGAGCCTTCGGTCTGCCCTACGTCGTCGGCGTCCGTCAGATCGCTGGCCGGATCAAGCCGGGCACGACCCTGATCGTCGACGGGACCCGGGGCGAAGTCATCGTCGATCCCGATGACGACGCGCTGCGCGTCTATCGCGCCCGCGCCGGCGCCCTGCGTGATCGCGATCGGCAGCTGAAGACCACCCGGACGCTGCCGTCGGTCACCACCGATGGCGTCGCCATCCACCTCGGCGCCAACGTCGAGTCGCTGGCGGGTGTGTCGGCCGCGGTGGCCGCCGGGGCGGAATCGATCGGCCTGTTCCGAACCGAATTCCTCTACCTGGAGCGCAGCGACCTGCCCAGCGAGCAGGAGCAGTACGACGACGCCGTGGCTGCGCTTCGCGCGGCCGAGGGATTGCCGCTGACGTTTCGAACGCTCGACCTCGGCGGCGACAAGCTGCCGCTGGGCCTGAAGATCCCGGCCGGGCCCAACCCGGCGCTCGGCATTCGCTCGGCGCGGTTTTCGCTTCACCGCCCCGACATCTTCAAACGTCAGCTCCGGGCTCTGTACCGGGCGTCGTCGGTGGTGCCGCTGCGCTTCATGTTTCCGCTCGTGTCCGGCGTCAAGGAGCTCAGGCAGCTGCGCGAGGTATGTGACGAAGTCCGCGCCGAGCTGGGCGACGAGAGGATCTCGCACGATCCCACCACCGCGCTCGGGGTCATGATCGAAACGCCCAGCGCGGCGTTGACGGCGGATCACCTCGCGCGGCACTGCGACTTTCTCAGCGTCGGTACCAACGATCTCATTCAGTACGCGTTTGCGGCCGATCGGGACAACGACGACGTCGCGTACCTCCACCAGCCTTTGCATCCCGCCGTGCTGCGCACGTTGAAGTCCCTGATCGAGGCGGCGACGACGGCGGGGCTGCCTATCTCCATCTGCGGCGACATGGCTGGCAACCCGTTCCTGACCTGGATCCTCATCGGGCTCGGTTTCCGCGAGCTGTCGATGGACAGGGACCGCATCCCGCTCGTCAAAGGCGTCGTGCGCGGGTCGTCCATCGCGGAGGCGGAGGCCCTGGTGCGAGAGGCCCTGACCCTGGAGGACGAAGGCCAGGTGAGCGAGCTGCTCCGCAGCAGGTTGGAAGGTCGCTTCGCGACCGAGGTCGAAGGGTTCATGCCCTCGGATTCCGCCGACTGAATCGGCGCCAATCGGCGACGACGGCTCGACCTGGGCGGCGCGATGTCCCGCAGCAGCGCGAGCCTCGCTTCGGACCGCGCCACTCGGCGACGCAGCGCGATTCTGCTCAGCTTGCCACGACGCCGGGACGCGCGAGATTGGATGTAGGAGGTGCCGATGCGGTCTTTGTGGAAGGCGGTTGGTGGCTTGGCGATCGCGGTAGGCGTGTCGGTGCCGGCGTACGCCGGGGAGGACGTGAAGCTGGATGAGCTTCCGCCGGCCGTGAAGAAGACGGTCGAGATGGAGACGAAGGGCGCGACCGTTCGCGACATCGAACGCGACGAGGAGAACGGCAAGATCGTCTACGAGGTCGAATACACCAAGGCCGACAGCAACTGGGAGCTGCACGTCGGGCCGACCGGCAAGGTGCTCAGCAACCACCGCGACTGACCGCGCCGAGCGTCCGCTTCGCCGGACGCAGACGCCGCTACTGGCGCGGCTTCAGCAGCACCGCGTCGGGCGGCACGATGTCCATCTGCTGCAGGAAGCCCAGGCGGTCGGTCTCGAGGGACGCGGCGACGATCCTGCCGTCGCGCAGCTGGAAGATCGCGGTGCCGGTGTTCGTCATCGACTTGCCCGTCGGGGCGAACGTGCGGAACGGTCCCTTGTGCGTCCCTGACCATTGCCAGCGGATGGCGACCTTGTCGCCCTCGGCGACGACGTCGTTGATCGCGTAGTGGATGTCGGGGAACGCGGTGCGCAGCCCCACCACGGTGCGCTTGAACGCCTCCGGCCCCTTTTCCCCCTGCGCGCCGACGTAGTCGGGCGACAGCAGCTTGTCCAGCACCTGGTGCTGGCCCTGGTTGAAACACGATTCGAACAGCTCCTCGACGGCCTTCTTGTTCTGTTCCGGCATGGTGGCGCTCCGGTTGCTGGTGGTTGATGTTGTCGTGCAGGCGCACGCCCCGACTGCGGCGAGCACCAGCGCGATGCGTGTGGTTCGTCTGACCGATGGGTGCATTTGCAGGCAAAGCTACGCGCCCACATAGTTTTCAACCAGTGATGATTCGTGATGTGTATCATCACCATCCGTGAGCCTGTCATCGCTGGATCTGAACCTGCTGCTGGTGCTGGACACGGTGCTCGCCGAACGCAGCGTCGCGCGCGCGGCGCGCCGGCTGCACGTGACGCCGTCGGCGGTCAGCAACGCGCTCGCGCGCCTGCGCGCCACGCTCGACGACCCGCTGATCAGCCGCAGCGGCCGCGGCATCGTGCCGACGCCGCGCGCGGCGGCGCTGGCGCCCGGCCTGGCGCGCGCGCTGCGCGACCTGGAGCGGACCGTGCTGGGCGGCGACTTCGATCCCGCGACCGCGGAGCGCGAGCTGACGCTCGCCGTCGCCGACGCGGGCCAGGTGGTGTCGCTGCCGCCGATCGTCGCGCGGCTGGCGATCGACATGCCGCGCGTCCGCCTGCGCGTCGTCAGCATCGACACGCTGTTCTCGCTGGGCGGCCTGGCCAGCACCGAGGTCGACGTCGCGATCGGCGTCGGCGAGAAGGGCCCCGGCATCCACATCCAGCCCCTGCTACGAGGAGCGCACGGTGCTGGTCGCGCGCGCCGAGCATCCCCGCGCCCGCGCCCGCCGCAAGCTGACGAAGGCCGCGCTCGCGGCCTTGCGCCACGTCGACGTCCACGTCGCGCCCGGCAGGGGCAGCAAGGCGCTGGCCGCCGCCTACGCGGCCCTGGGCGTGGTGCGCGACGTCGCGATCGTCGTGCCGACGTTCGCGGCGGCCGCGGCCGTCGTCGCCGCCACCGACCATGTCGCGTCGCTGCCCGCGAGCTTCGTCGACCTGCTGGGCCCGCGCCTGGGGCTGCGCCGGATCGCGACGCCGCTGCCGCCGGTCGCCGTCACCATCAACCTCCTGTGGCACGAGCGCACGCACCACGATCCGGCCCAGCGCGCGCTCCGCGACCTGATTGTTCGCGTGGTGGCGAAGTAACGACTAGCCCGCGGCGCTGACCGCCACGGCCTTCTCGATCGCCGCGGCCAGCACCGCCTCGGGCTGCGCGCCGGCGACGGCGATGCGCTCGCCGAACACGAAGAACGGCACGCCGTCGATGCCGGTGGCGGCCGCCGCCTGCGCGACCTCGCGCGTCGTCGCCAGCTCGGCGTCGTCGGTCACCAGCCGCAACACCTCGTCGGCCGCGAAGCCGTGCGGCGCCGCGACGTCGACCAGCACGTCGGGGTCGTGGATGTTGCGCGCGTCCATGAAGTTCGCGCGGTAGAGGTCGCGCACCAGCGCGTCCTGGCGCCCCTCGCCCTTGGCCTCGGCGTGGCGGATGAGCGTGTGCGCCCGCGCCGTCGGATAACTCAGCCGCTGCTTGGCCAGGTCCAGCTCCAGCCCGGACTTGCGCGCCTCCGCCTCCAGCCGCGCCCACAGCTGCTCGGGCGGGACGCCGTACTTGCGCCGCAGCCGCGCCGGGATGTCGTCCCCCTCGGGCGGCGTGTGCGGATCGAGCATGAACGGGTGGTGCGTGATGCGCGCGGCGCGCCCGGTGCTCGCCAGCACGCGCTCGAGCCGCTCGTGTCCGACGAAACACCACGGGCAGACGACGTCGGCGAACAGGTCGATGCGCAGCGGCGCTGTTTCCATCTGACCTTCGATGACCGGACGCCGCCGGGGGTTACGCCGTCAGCCTTCCGACTCCGGCTCTGGGGGGGACACGGCGACGGCGTGCAGCCGGCGGATACGGCGATCGCGCACCGCCAGGACCGTGAAGCGGAAGCCGGCGGCGGTGATGACGTCGCCCGGGACGGGCAACTCGGGTAGCTGCGTGATGAGGAAGCCGCCCAGCGTCTCCACCTCGGGGGGCACCGTCGGGAACGCCATCCCCAGCTCGCGCGTCGCGACGTCCAGCGTCAGCCGCCCGTCGATGTCGATGCTGCCGTCGCTGCTGCGGACGATGGGTGGGATCTCCTCGGTGTCCTGCTCGTCCTGGATCTCCCCCATGACCTCCTCCAGCAGGTCCTCCAGCGTGACGATGCCGACGAACGTGTGGCCGGGCCCCAGGATGATCGCGATGTGCACGCGCCGGCGCTGGAACTCGCGGCGCAGGAACTCGAGGCGCGTGTCCTCGGAGGCGTAGATGGGCTCGCGCACCAGCTCGCGCATGAACGCCGGCCGCTTGCCCGACGCCAGCGCGCTGACGATGTCCTTGAGGTGGATGTAGCCGACGACGCGGTCGGTCCCCGGCTCGACGAGCGGGTAACGCGTGTACTGGTTGGCCAGCGCGATGCGCAGGTTGTCGTCGAACGGCACGCCCGCGGTCAGCGTCACCACGTCGCGCCGCAACATCATCACGTGGCGGGCGACGCGGTGGGTGTAGTCGAACACGCGGTCGATGAGCCGGCGCGCCCCCGGGTCCAGCGGCACGTGCTGGATGACCAGCCGCAGCTCATCCGGCGAGTGCAACATCTCCGCCTCCGACGCGGGCGGCAGGCGCAGGAGGCGCAGCACCAGCGACGACGTGCCGTTGAGCAGCCAGATGAACGGGAACATCAGCGTGTAGAAGATCCGCATCGGCACCGCGGTCCACAGCGCGACCGGCTCGGCCGCCCGCAGCGCGAAGGCCTTCGGGGCCTGTTCGCCGATCACGGTGTGCAGGAACGTGATGATCGTCAGGCTGATCGCCGTGGCCACGGTGTGCACGGTGACGTCGGACTCGACGCCCATGTCGGACAGCACCGGGCGCAGCAGCCGCGCCACCGCCGGCTCCCCCAGCCAGCCAAGCGACAGGGACGCCACCGTGATGCCGAGCTGGCTCGCCGACAGGTAGGGGCCCAGCTGCCTCGTGATGCCTAGCAGCAGCCTGGCCCGGGTGTTCCCCTGCTTGACCAGCTCCTGGAGGCGGGTCGGGCGAATCTTGACGAACGCGAACTCGGCCGCGACGAAGAACGCGTTGGCGAGGACCATCACCAACGTCAGGAGCAGTGCGACGGTCGGATGCATGCGGACGGAGGATCGCATGCCGGCCGTGATTTGGCGCGATCCGGGCCCCCGGACCCTGGTAATGTCCCGCCATCATGGCTGGCCCCACGCGTCCTAAGCTGATGATCTCCGTCACATTTCTGCTGCTGGCCGCCCTGGCGGCGCCGGCTGCCGCGCAGTCGTCGTTCATGTCGTCCGGCGAGTGCGGCACGGAAAACTTGCTGGCCGGCCGGATGCCGCACGCGCGCCAGGACATCCGCAACGACCCGCGGCTGGCGACCGACGGGCGGGCCGCCCCGGAAGGGTCGCAGTGGGACGCGCCGGTGGTCGTGTTGCTCGACACCCCGGCGGGCTCGCTGACCTACGACCTGGGCACGGTGCGGTCGGTGTCGGCGTTCCTGCTGCAGGCCGACGCCAACGACAGCTACAAGATCTTCGGCGCCGTCGAGGACACGCCGTCGTCGTACAAGCTGCTGGTCGAGATCGACAGCGTCGTCAACGTCGGGCACGGGCTGCGGACGCGCCCGGTGCAGATCCCGCCGATCGCGGTGCGCTACGTGCGCATCGGCGAGCCGCTGGGCGACAGCTCGTATTCGATCTCCGAGTTCCAGGCGTATTGCACGCCGCCGAATCCGTTCCCGCCCAAGCTGCCGACCGTCGATGCGCCCGCCGCCGCCGTGGTGCAGGCGCCGTTCTGGAAGTTCTACTGGTTCACCAACGACGAGAGCGCACGCTTCGAGCTGGGGCTGGCGTTCGCGGCGCTGGCGCTGCTGTGCTGGGGGCTGTGGCTGGACAAGAAGGGGCGGCCGAACTACCTCCGCCGGCTGCGCGACGGCCTGCTGATGTTCGTCGGCGTCGTGTCGTTCCTCTGTTACTTCAACTTCGGCCTGTGGCACTTCCGCAACTACGTCCACCAGTGGGACACGTTCCACTACTACGCGGGCTCGAAGTACTTCAAAGAGATGTCGTACGACCGCCTGTACGAATGCATCGCGGTCGCCGACTCGGAGGAGCCCAACCTGCGCCGGCGCGTCGAGCTGCGCAAGGTGATGAACCTGCGCACCAACATGATGGAGGGGACGGAGCAGATCCTCGCCCACCCGGAGGCGTGCAAGAAGCACTTCACGCCCGAGCGCTGGCAGGCGTTCAAGAAGGACGTCGCCCACTTCCGCGCCAAGCACGACGTCAAGCGCTGGGAGGAGCTGCAGACCGACCACGGCTACAACGCCACGCCGGTGTGGAACGTCATGGGCACGATGCTGTCGAACACGGCGCCCGCCAGCGACAATCAGGTCGACACGCTCACGAAGATCGATCCGTTCTTCATCCTCGGCATCACGCTGCTGACGTGGTGGGCGTTCGGCTGGCGCACGATGTGTGTCGCGCTCGCGGTGCTGGCGACGAACTTCCCGTCGCGCTTCTACTGGACGGGCGGCGCGTTCCTGCGCTGGGACTGGCTGTTCTATTTCGTCGGCGGCATCTGCCTGGTGAAGAAGGACAAGGCGTTCCTGGGCGGCATGTTCCTGGGCTACTCGACGCTGCTGCGCGTGTTCCCGGCGCTGACGTTCGCCGGTCCGCTGCTGGTGGTGCTGCGCCAGCTGTGGGGGACGTCGACGCCCGACAGCCCGCGCTGGCACGTGCGCGTCCCCGGCCTCGGCTGGTACATCGGCGACATCCCCAAGCCGCAGCCGTTCGAGACGCTGAAGGCGCTGTTCGGGCGCATCGATCGCCGCTACCTGGCGCTGTTCGGCGGCGCGGCGCTGTCGGTCGCCGTGCTCATGCCGATCAGCCTGGTCGTCAGCGGCGGCGTCGGCGGCTACAAGGCGTTCATCTTCAACACCAAGAAGCACAAGGAGACGCCGCTCACCAACCACATGGGGCTGCGCACCGTCGTCACCTACAGCCCGTCGGAGGCCGGCCGTTCGCTGCGCAACGATCGCGAAGCCGATCCGTGGGGGACGTGGAAGAAGACGAAGGTCGCCACGTTCAATCGGCGCCTGCCGCTCTACCTGCTGTTCTGCGTCGGCTTCGTCGGCCTGTTGTTCGCGGCGCTGCGCAACGCCGATCCGTGGGTGGCGTGCTCGATGGGCGCGATGATGTGCGCGGTCGGCATCGAGCTGACCTGTTACTACTACTCGTTCCTGTTCGCGGTCGCCTTCCTGTATTCGAAGCGAAAGGAGGCGGGCGCCATCTTGCTTGGCGTGACGGCTTTGACCGGCTTCATAGACTGGGCGCCGACCAAGTACCTCCCCAATACCGGTGTGTGGGGGATGCTGAAGATGTCGCAGTGGCTCGACGAGCAATACATGTGGATGTCGGTCGCGACGCTCGCGGGCTTCGTCTGGATCCTGTACCGCTTCGGCCTGCCGCAAACCGCGCCGGCTGAGGGTGAAGCGGTGCCTGACGGCGCCGAGCCCGCGCGTGCGCAGAAGAGCAGCCGGTATGGCGGCGGCCGAAGCAGCAGCAACAAGCGCCGCCGCCCCGGCGGGCGTCGCTGAACTGAAGCAGCCTGAAAAACGAAAAGGCCGCGAACGCTACTGGCGCTCGCGGCCTTTAAAGTCTGTGAAACGGCGGAGTCTAAGGCTGACGACTAGCGACGGCGCTTCTTGGCTTTCTTCGCGACCGCCTTCTTCTTGCCGCTACCCTTTGCCTTCACTTTCTTCTTGGCTTTGGTGCGGGTCGCCTTCTTCTTCTTGGCTACCCCACGCCCGGCTTTCTTTCGCTTCTGGCCCCCGACGGCGCGCTTGGCCCGAGCTACGTCTCCGTCGCGATCGACGAAGTAGATGTAGTTCGTGTCCATCTGGAAGCCACCGTCGGCAACCTTTTCAGGGCGTCCTTTCGGCACCCCGGGCTGCTTTCGCTGTACCTTCCACACGCCCCCGTCCTTCACGTAGTACATGAAGTCCTTCTCACGCGAAACACCCAGCTTTGCGACTTTCTCCGCCATCTCGGCAGCCCTCCATCAGAAAGTTGTTACCAAAAGCTCGGCCATCGTATCGGGGGACATGATCCTGTCAAGACATAAAGCCGGCTTTTTCTCCGCGCTTTTCAGCGTTTTCTGCGAGACACGCGATATTTTTCACGTTCACCGTCGGTGCGCCGCGATGCGCCTTGCGACGAATCGCGCGACGCGGACGCGGGCTTCTGAGCCAAGAAAATGTGCTGCTCCGTCGCTGGATCCAGCGGGCGACCGTCGAATCCGCCCCACGTGGCAATGAGCTTTAGGCCCGCGGCGGCCAGCAATTCATCGATTTTGCCGGGCGTAATCTGCCGGTGGGATAGCAACACACGTCGCTCGCGGCCCAGCGCGTGTCCACGTCCGTCGATGGGTTGGTAGTGCAGGGTCATGTGTAGAACCTGGCCCGCCAGGCGATAACTCTCGGAGTACGCGATCCGTCGGCCCGTTGCAGGATGCACGAAACGCGTGTTTCCCCAGCGCCGTTGCCGATCGCGTGGCGGCGGCGTGGCGCGGGCCAGGAACCGCGCGTCGGGGGCGAACGTGTCGAACGCCAGCCAGCCGCCCGGAATCAACGCGCGCGCCGCGCCCGCGAAGAACCGCGCCAGATCGGCGTCGGCGTCGAGGTGCTGGATGCTGTGGAACGCGGCGACCGCGAACGCGAACCGGGGCGGAAACGCGAGCGCGCGCATGTCTGCGCGCAGCAGCAGCGCTCGCCGGCGCGCGGGCGCCGCCAGCCGCCCGACGCGCGCCGCCGCCCGCGCCAGCATCGCGGGCGCGGCGTCGACGCCGACGACGGTGTGGCCGGCGCGCAGCAACGGCACCATCAGCCGGCCGGTGCCGCAGCCGAGGTCCAGCACGGGGCCGCCGCGCTCGTCGGCCAGCGTGCGATAGAAACGCACGTCGTCGCGACGGCGGCGGTAGTCCCAGTCGTAGAGCACCGCATCCTCGTAGGGCGAGCGCATGCCGGGTTAATCTACGTCCAATGGCCCCCACGACAGACGCCATCGTCCTGCTTTCCGGCGGCATCGATTCCGCCACCGCGCTGGCCATGTCCAGGGCGGCCGGCCGCCGCTGTCACGCGCTGAGCTTTCGCTACGGCCAGCGGCACGCCGTCGAGCTCGACGCGGCGGCGCGCGTCGCCGCGTCGCTGGGCGTCGAGTCGCACACGGTCGTCGATCTCGACCTGCGCGCCATCGGCGGCTCGGCGTTGACCGCGGACATCGCCGTCCCCAAGGGGCGCAACGAAGCCGAGATCGGCAGCGGCATCCCCGTCACCTACGTCCCGGCGCGCAACACGATCTTCATGGCGTACGCGATCGCGCTGGCCGAGGTGCGCGCGGCGTCGGAGATCGTCGTCGGCGTCAACGTCCTCGATTCATCCGGCTACCCGGATTGCCGCCCCGAGTGGCTGGCCGCCATGCAGGAGGTGGCGCGGCTGGGCACCAAGGCGGGCGTCGAGCGCCGGCCCGTGACGATCCGCGCGCCGCTCATCAAGATGTCGAAGGCCGAGATCATCCGCGCCGGCGTGAAGCTGGGCATCGACTACGGCCTGACGCACTCATGCTACGACCCGACGCCGTCGGGCGCGGCGTGCGGCGCCTGCGACGCCTGCCAGCTCCGCCGCCGCGGCTTCGAAGCGGCGGACGTCCCGGACCCGACGCGCTACTAGGCGGCGCCTTAGGCGGCGCCTAATCCTGGCGCTGGGCCCAGGGGCCGCCGAAGGCGCCGTTGCCCAGGAACGCGGGGCGCAGATCGGGCGTGATCAGCGTGCGGACCGCGCTGGCCAGTGAGCCGAGGTCGGTCGCCAGCGTCACCGGCGCCTGCGAGGGACGGGGGTGCTGCGGGGGGCGGCCGTCGCGACTGTCGCCGCCGCCGCCGCCGCGGCCACGCCCGCCGCGATCGCGCCCGCCGCGGTGCCTGCGATCGGTGTCCAGCGAATCGAGCTCGGGGGCGAGCATCTCTTCGTCGAGCTCGTCGGCCGCCGCCGTGGCACCCTCGGGGGCGGTCGTGCCTTCGGCGATGATCGGGCGACCCGCCAGCGTCACGTCAACGCCCTCGGCGTCGGAGACGATCTCGGCCAGCCGGAGCGCGTCGTCGAAGAAGTCACGGTGCGACAGGCGCGGGCGCCGGCGCGGGCGCTTCGACGGCAGGATGTAGCGCAGCGCCAGCAGGATCTGCCGGGCCAGCTCGCTGTCGCGGCGCGACGGGCGCAGCCGGTCCAGCGCGGGCGCGATCGACTGCGCCACCAGCTGGCCGATGTCGCGTACGCCGTTGCTGTCCGGATCGAGCGCGTCGCGCAGCGGCGGCAGCACCAGCACCGCCAGCAGCAGCGCGTTGGACGGCGCAACCGGGCGGCGCCCGGTCGAACGGTCCGCTGCCGCCAGGTAGGCCCACAGCCGCGCGCGCCGCAGCGCCGCGTCTTCGTCCGTCGGGCTCGCCCTTGAGGCCGCGCGCGATCTCGGGCGCCATGATGTCGAGCAGCTCGGTCTCGAGCAGCAGCTCCATCGACCGCTTCGCGGCGCCGCCGCGCAGCAGGCGATAGAACTCCTCCGACACGCGCGCCTGGGCGCACTTCGCGATCTCCTGGCGGTGCTCCATCATGCGCCGGTAGGTCTCGGGCTCGATGGTCAGGTCGCAGCGCGCGGCGAACTTCACGGCGCGCAGGATGCGGACCGGATCCTCGCGGAAGCGGATGTCCGGGTCGCCGATGGTGCGCACGACGCGCGCTTCCAGGTCGGGCAGCCCGTTGACGTGGTCGATGACCGTGGCGCTCTCGAGGTCGTAGAACAGGCCGTTGATCGTGAAGTCGCGGCGGCGGGCGTCCTGCTCGGGCGTGCCGAAGACGTTGTCGCGGCGGATCAGCAGGTCGCCGCTCTCGGTCTCGCCGCTTTCGCCCCCTTCTTCGTCCTCCAGCTCGCGCGGGTTGGCGCGGAACGTGGACGTCTCGATGATCTTCGGGCCGAAGAAGATGTGCGCCAGGCGGAAGCGGCGGCCGATGATGCGGCAGTTGCGGAACAGGCGCTTGATGTCGTTGGGCGTCGCGCTGGTGGCGACGTCGAAGTCCTTCGGCTTGAGCTTGAGCAGCAGGTCGCGCACGCAGCCGCCGACGAGGTACGCCGCGTGATCGAAGCGCCGCAAACGTTGAATGACCTTTGTGGCGTCGGGATCGATCTCGGACGGCGCTATCTGCATCTGCGCTCAGGGGTACCACACGAACGCCGCGGGATCACTATGTTTTCCGGCTGGTCGCGCTGCGCGCGCGTGGCTAGTCCAGCGTCGGCGCCATGGTGGCGTCCGGGTCTTCGCGGACGATGCGCCGTCGCTTGGAACGGTTGGGGCGCGGGGGCGGCGGAGCCTCTGCCGCCGGTCCAACCTTCGTATCGGAGCGCTTGGCGGCAGGCTTTCGCTTCGGTGCGGCCTCGTCGGCAACCTCGATGTTCGCGCGCACCGGCGGTGGCGCAGGCGGCTCGGGTGCGGGCGCGACCTCTGCCGGCGGCTGCACCTCGGCCGCTGCCGGTGCCTGCGCGGGCGCCTCAACCGTCTTCACGGGCGGCAGCGGATCCACCGTCGGAGCTGGAGCGGGCGCGGTGGCAGCAGGCGGGGGCAGGGCCATCGATTGCGAGCCGTTCCCGCGCGCTAGCAGCAACACAGCCGCGCCGCCCAGCACGCCCACGCCAGCGACCACGGCCGCAATCAGCGGCCATCGCCGTCGTGGCGCGACGACGTCTGTATCCAGCTCGAAGTCGTCGGCGTCGCCGCGGACGGCGTCCGCATCGATGCGGACATCGGCGCTGACGTCGGCGAACAGCGATCGCGCGATCGGGACGGGCGCGGGAGCCGCCGCTGGGGTCGCAGCCACGCGCTGCGCCGCCCGCATCGCCGCCCGTATCGCCGGCTCGGCGAGCGGAAACGGCTGAACTGGTTGCGGCCCACTCTCGCTGTCGATCACCTGCACCGATCCGGACGACAGCTCCTCCAGGGTCGAATCGGGCGCGTTGATGTCGGGCAGGTGGATGCTGTGGCCGAACATTGTCCCCCGCACCGCGTCGACCGGTACCGTCACCGGCTGCGCGGCGGGCGTGCTCAGGCTGCGTCCGACCGCGGTCGGGCGCGCGTTGTACTGGGGAAGGTCGGAGACCCGCGTCGGCTCGCCCGAGTCCGCATCGACCACCGCCTCCGTGACGCCGGTCAGCGGACCTGGCGGGCGATCGAGCGAACGCAGTTGCTTGAGCCCAGCTTCGACCTTGCCATCGTCAACGACAGTCGGGCCCGAATAGACGCCGCGCGCGTCGTCATCTTCGTAAGCGTCCGGCGTGCTGTTTTCCCCCCCACGCCACTGAAGGTCTTACCGGCCACGCCGCAATATTTTACCGGATATCCGCCCCCAAAACGCGGAAATACCCGGCTCGGGGTACCTCCGGGCGTGGCGTTGGGTTACGCTCTGCAGGTAGGTTCTTATGCGCATCTGCTTCGTCGTCAACAACCCGCGTACTCAGAAGGCGACGTACACGACGTTGCACCTGGCGTTCGCCGCGTACCGCCGCGGGCACGACGTGGCGTTCGCGTCCGTCGACGCATTTTCGCAAGGCGAGGGGGCGGACATCATCGCGGAGATCGTGCGGCCGAAGTCGGGCCGACTGCGCGACGCCGCCGCGTACGTGAAGGCGTTGACGGCCACGGACGCGCCACGGGAGGAAGCGCGGCTCGTCGACTTCGACGTGATCTTCCTGCGCAACAACCCGGCCGCCGGCGCCGCGGAGGTTGACGCGTTCAACCCTGCGCTGGACTTCGGCCGCCGGCTCAAACAGCTCGGGGTGCTGGTCGTCAACGACCCCGACGGCCTGTCGCGCGCAGGCTCCAAGATGTACCTGGCCGGCTTTCCGGTCGAGCTACGCCCGAAGACGCTGGTGACCCGTTCGGTCGAACGCGTGCGCGCCTTCCTGCGCGAGCTGGATGGGCCGGCGATCATCAAGCCGCTGGCCGGGTTCGGCGGCCAGAACGTGTTCTACGTGGCGCGCGGCCAGAGCGCGAACCTGCAGCAGATCATCTCGACGGTGCGGCGCGCGGGCTACGTCATCGCGCAGGAGTACCTGCCGGCGGTCGCCAAGGGGGACAAGCGCGTGCTGCTGCTGGGCGGGGCGCCGCTGCGCGTGGGCGCGACCGTCGCGGCGTACACGCGGATGCGGCCGAAGGACGACGTCCGCAGCAACATGCACGTCGGCGGCTCGCGGCGGCGCACGGAGTTCCACGAGGCGGAGGCGCGCATCTGCGATCTGCTGCGCCCGCGGCTGGTCGCCGACGGGCTCTACTTCGTCGGCGTCGATCTGGTCGGCGACAAGATCCTCGAGATCAACGTGTTCGCCACGGGCGGCATCGCGAACATCAACGAGCTTTACGACGTCGACATCGGCACCGCGGTGATTCGCGATCTGGAGCGCAAAGTCGAGCTTCGCTCCGTCTACCGAGAACCGATCCCGCCGCACGTCTTCATGCGCGCGTGATCGCGCTGGTCCCTCACACCGATCGCGTGGGGGCGCGCGAGCTTTGCTTGCGCGACCCCGTCGCGGGGGAGCATGAGGACCCTCCCAGGGGCCTCATACTTGTAGGTGGAGGGGCAAGTTCTTCTCCAGCGACTCGGTGACGCCGTCGCTCACCAGGTGCCAGATGTGCCGCAGCTGGGCTTCGATGACGGTCCCCTCGTCTTCCTCTTCTTCTTCCTCTTCCTCTTCCTCTTCTTCGTCCTCTTCTTCGGCGTCGACGTTCAGCTCCTCGCGCATCTCCTCGAGGATGTCCATCAGCGCCTGGGAAGACGCGACGCGGAAATCGCCGACCACGACGCGGCCCTCGAACTCCACCGGCACGTAGATCTCGGCGCCCAGATCGTGGGCATCGAGGCGATCGAGGAACTCGGTCAGGGCTTCCTCCGACAGGCGCGCGGCGATGGTGTGCGACGCGTGCTCGTCCGTCTTCTCGAAGGGTGGAGCCCCAGCTTCGGACAGCAACTTGCCGAGCGTCTTCACCTCCTCTTCGTCGAGGCGGTGCGACAGCGGGGCAAGCTCAATCTCTGCCATGGGCGATAACGTGCTACACGCACCGGCTGCGGTCAATCGACGATCGCGTTGGGCGCAGACGGGCTTCGCCCGTCGGAGCCCGTCGCGGGAGGTTCGGGACCCTCCCAGGGTCCCGAGTAAGACGATCGAGGGTGGCGAGCCGGTTCTGCTAATGTGTCAGAGCGGATGTCCAACGGCGCTGTCGGCGAGACTTTTGCCTCGGCTCGCGAGCGGGCGGCAGCGAGCGTGCGCGCGGGCGGCAGCGGGATCGAATCGGCGCGCGTGCTGTCCGCTGACGTCGGCAAGCTGGTCATCGACGTCGCCGTCCCCGAGATCGCGGCCTGCAAGACGCCTGTCGCCATCTTCGCCACCGGAGGTTTCGGACGCGAGGAGCTGGCGCCATTTTCGGACCTCGATCTACTGGTGCTGTGCGCCAAGACGCCGGGCAAGGACGTGCAGAAGCTGGCCGAGGCGATCCTGTACCCGCTGTGGGACGCCAAGGTCGACGCCGGCCACGCGGTGCGCGCGTACGATCAGGCGCTGGCGCTGCCGGCCAACGACCTGGCGGCCGCGACCGCGCTGCTCGACGCCCGGTTCCTGACCGGCGACCGGGCGCTGGCTGACAAGTTCCTGGCGGCGTTCCGCGCCCGCGTCGCGAAGACGGCGGCGGAGGACTTCGTCGCACGCCTGCGCGCCGAGCAGAAGGAGCGCCACGGCCGCTTCGGCGACACCATCTTCCTGCTCGAGCCCGACCTCAAGAACGGGCCGGGCGGGCTGCGCGATCTGTGTGTCGGCCGCTGGGCGGCGATCGCGCGCTTCGGCACGTCCGATCCGCAGCAGCTGCTGGCGCAGGGCGTGATGACGGGCCGACTCGCGCAGGCGTTCATGGCCGCCAGCGAGTGGCTGATGCGGACGCGCATCCTGATGCACGCGACCGCCGGGCGGCGGCAGGACCATCTGCGGTTCGCGATCCAGGAGGCGATCGCGCCCATCATGTATCCCGAGGCGCGCGATCGTGGCGGCGTCATCCGGCCCGCGGTGCACCCGGCGGTGGAGGCGCTGATGCACCAGTACCACGCGCACGCCAAGCTGATCCGCAACGAGACCGAACGCCTGCTGCAACGCGCGAGCGCGCGCGACGACCGCCGGCGCAAGACCCAGCCGGTGATGACGCTGGCGGCGGGCGGCGGTGAGCGCCAAGGCGGTCAAGACGCCGGACGTCAGCTTCGTGGTCCGCGACGGCGCGCTGGAGCCGATCGATCCCACCGTGTTCGAACGCCGGCCGTCGGAGATCATCCGGGTCTTCCAGCTCGCGATCGAGCTGGACGTGCCGCTGGCGTTGCGCACGCGGGAGCTGCTGGGCGAGCTGGCGGCGTCGGCGACCCCGTTCCTGCGCGACGACCCGGAGGCGGGGCGGCGTTTCGTCGAGCTGCTGTGCGACGTGCGCGACCGCGCTAATCCGTCGCGGCTGGAGCAGATGCAGGACCTCGGCCTGCTCGCCGCGATCATGCCCGAGTGGGAGCCGTCGACGGGGCGCGTGCAGCACGACATCTATCACGTGTACACGGTCGACCAGCACGCGCTGTACGCGGTGGGCCGCATGCACGCGCTCGCGCGCGGCGACCACGCGGCCGCGTTCCCGGTCCCCACCGAGACGATCAAGGAGATCACGCGGCCGGTGGCGCTGGCGCTGGGGACGCTGCTGCACGACGTCGGCAAGCCGTACGGCAGCCCGCACAGCGAGATCGGCGCGGACCTGGCGGTCACGATCTGCCGCCGGCTGGGGATCGACGAGGAAGACATCAAGCGCATCGACTTCCTGGTGCGCCAGCACCTGGTCATGGGCCAGATGTCGCAGCGCCGCGACCTGGAGGATCTGGGCATGATCTCCGACTTCGCCGCGCTGTGCGGCAACGAGGAGAACCTGCGCGAGCTGTACCTGCTGACGTTCTGCGACCTGGCGTCGGTGGCGCCCGACGCGATGTCGAGCTGGAAGGAGACGCTGCTCGCCGAGCTGTACACGCGCACGATGACGTTCTTGCGGCGCGGGCCGGATCTGCTCGGCTCCGAGCGCGCGGGGCTGGTCGCCGAGCGGCAGAAGGGCGCGGCGCGCCTGCTGGGCGTCGCCGAGGGCGACGCAGCGCTGACCGGGCTGTTCGCCGGGTTCCCCGACCGCTACTTCGCCGAGAACGTCGAGACCAAGATCGCGGCGCACGTGCGCCAGGTGCGCGCGCGCCGCGACCAGGGCAAGAGCTCGATGATCGACGTGTCACACGATCCGCGCCACGGCATGACCGAGCTGGTGGTGGTCGCCGTCGACAAGCCCGGCCTGCTCGCCGACGTCGCTGGCGTGCTGTACGCCAACCGCATCGAGGTCGTCGACGCGGCGATCTATTCGCGGCAGCCGTCCGACACCACCGAGACGCCCGAGGCGCTGGACGTGTTCCGCGTGCGCGACAGCATGGGACGGCCGATCACCGCGGAGTCGCGCTGGGCCAAGGTGCGCGAGGACCTGGAGGGTGTCGTCTCCGGGAAGCTCAAGGCGGAGGCGCTGGTCGCCACCCGCCCGCGCGCGGACTCGGTCGCCGCGTGGCGGACGCCGATCGTGCCGACCGAGTGCAAGATCGACAACGAGGTCAGCCGCGACTTCACGGTCGTCGAGGTGATCACGGAAGATCGCCCCGGCGTGTTGCACGCGATCGCGCGCGCGCTGTTCGTCGAGGGCCTGGACATCCACCGCTCGAAGATCGCGACCGAGGCCAACCGCGCCATCGACGTGTTCTACGTGCGCGACAAGGCGTCGATGGAGAAGGTCACCGATCCGGCGCGCCAGCAGCACGTGCGCGAGACTCTGCTCGGGCTGCTCGAGGTTGCTGGATCCTCGAAGATGCCCGCCGGCACCAAGTCGTCCTGACGCTGATTCCGCGGGCAACCACGTAGGTCGCTGTAACCGCCTGGCGTCCTCCCTACTCCGTACGTGGGGAGGTCGTCATGCGGAACAAACTCGTATTCGCAACGGTGCCAATCGGCGCCGGTTTGCTCGCCGTCGCGGCGGGTGCCATCGCAGCGCCGCCCAGGGCGCCGGCCGCCGCACCTGCAAAGGCAGGCTTCGACGCCGAGATCGCGCGCTACTCGCAGCAGATGCTGGACGAAGGGCGGAAGACATTTCGCTTCGACACGTTCGGCAGCGAGGCGTTCTGGGGTGACGCGCTGGGGTTGCACAAGGCGATCGCCGGACAGAAGAACGGGGGCGTCGGCCCGGGCGTCACGCCGAAGACCGCGCTGTCCGTCGGCCTCAAGGTCGACGCGGACGCGCTGCCCGACGCGCTGAAGAAACAGCTCAAGGCCGGCAAGGTCAACCTCGACGATCCGGCGACGACCCTCGCGTTGCTCAAGCTCAATGCGGTTGTTGGCGTCACCGCGATCGCCGACGCGAACGGCGTGAAGTCGATGGGCATCCAGTGCGCGCTGTGCCACTCGACCGTCGACGATTCGATGGGGGCCGGCATCGGCAAGCGCCTGGACGGGTGGCCCAACCGCGATCTCAACGTCGGCGCGATCGCGTCGCTGGCGCCCAACCTGAAGCCGTTCACGGACATGCTGGGGGTCGACGAGGCGACGGTGAAGAAGGTGCTCGCCAGCTGGGGCCCGGGACGATACGACGCGTTGCTGGACAAGGACGGCAAGGCGCTGCGCCCCGACGGCAAGCAGGCGGGCACGCTCATCCCGCCCGCGTTCGGCCTGGCCGGCGTCAACCTGCACACGTGGACGGGCTTCGGGTCGGTGCCGTACTGGAACGCCTACGTCGCCGTGACGGAGATGCACGGCAGCGGCGCGTTCTTCGACGCGCGGCTGGCGAACAAGACGCAGTACCCGGTTTCGGCCAAGACCGGAGCGAGCAACGTCGCGGTGCGCGGCGAGGCCGACAAGGTCACGCCGAAGCTGGCGGCGCTACACATCTATCAGCTGTCGATCCCGGCGCCCAAGGCACCCTCCGGATCGTTCGAGGTCGCGGCTGCCGGTCGCGGGCAGACGGTGTTCGCCGGCAAGGCGGGCTGCGCGCGCTGCCACGTGCCGCCGCTGTTCACCGAGCCCGGGCACAACGTTCACGCGCCCGCCGAGATCGGCGTCGACAGCTTCCAGGCCGATCGCTCGCCGACCAAGATGTACCGCACGGCGCCGCTCGCCGGCCTGTGGTCGCACCAGAAGGGCGGCTTCTATCACGACGGTCGCTTCGCCACGCTCGGCGACGTCGTCAACCACTACGACAAGCTGTTCAAGCTGGCGCTCACCAAAGAGGAGGCGCACGACCTCATCGAGTACCTGAAGAGCATATAGCTCGGGACCCTCAGAGGGTCCCGAACCCCCCGCGAAGGGCTCCGACGGGCAAAGCCCGTCTACGCCCAACGCGATCTGACCAGTTAGTCGCGCGGTAGCGCGCTCTGGTTCGCGCCCGAGGGGGCCGCGCGCCTCCCGCGCGGCTGCGAGGCCTTCCTCGGACGCGAGCTCGAACGCGCTACCGGCCCATCGTGTAGAATCGACAGGATGCTTCTGGCCCTCGCGCTGCTGGCGCTTGCCGAAGGTTCGGGAGGCGGCGCCGTGCCGCTGCTGGAGAAGGGCGAGCGGCTGTTTCGCGACGGCGACACCGCGGGCGCGCTGGCCGCGTTCGAGGAGGCGGCGAAGGTCGATCCCAAGGACGCCCGCCCGCACTACCTCAAGGGCGTGGCGCTGGAGAAGAAGTCCGACGCTGCGGGCGCCGCGGCCGCCTACAAGGCGGCGATTGCGCGCAACGCGACCTTCGCGGAGGCGCACAACAACCTGGGCGGGCTGATGCTGGCGCGCAACGACACTGCGGGCGCGCTGGTCGAATTTCAGGCCGCCGTGAAGGCCAAGCCGGCCTACGCCGAGGCCCAGTACAACCTGGGCGTGGCGTGTGACGGCCTCGGCAAGAAGGAAGACGCGGTCGCGGCGTACAAGGAGGCCGTGCGGCTCAAGCCCGTCGAGGCGGCCTACCGCATGAACCTGGGCGCGGCGCTGCGGCGCGCCGGCGACGTCGACGGGGCGCTGGTCGCACTGAAGGAGGCGGCGCGGCTGGCGCCGCGGGACGCGACGGCGTGGGCGAACCTGGGCATGGTGCTGTCCGACAAGAAGAGCTACGACGAGGCGCATTCGGCGCTGGAGAAGGCGACCAAGATCAAGCCCGACTTCGCGCTGGCGTGGAACCGGCTAGGGCGGGTGGCGCTCAAGCGCGGGCAGGTCGCGCCCGCGGTCGCGGCGCAGGAGCGCGCGCGCAAGCTGGAGCCCAAGAACGGCGCGTTCGCCGCCGACCTGTGCCGCGCGTTCATCGAGCAGAAGGAAGCGGGGCGCGCGGTGGCCGAGTGCCGCACGGCGGTCGAACTGGACCCCAAGAACCCGCTGGCTCACTACGAGCTGACCAAGGCGCTCGTGGTCAAGAAGGATTGCCCGGCCGCAAAGGCGGCGCTCACGCGCTTCAAGGCCCTGCCGGTCAAGCCCGAGGCCAAGCAACAGGCCGACGCCATCGTCTCGACCTGCGGCAAGTAAGAATTTTCGGGCGCGAACGTGGCGGCTGCGCTTCAGGCTTCCCACGGGGCTTGAATCCGCTAATATCCCGAGATGCTGCCGGACGGTCATCTTCGCGAAGCACTGACGTTCGACGACGTTCTGCTGGTTCCCGCCGAAAGCGACGTCGTTCCCAAGGACGTCGACGTGCGCACGCAGCTGACCGCCGCGATTCGCCTGGCCATCCCGATCGTGTCGTCGGCGATGGACACGGTCACCGAGGCCGCGACCGCGATCGCCATGGCGCGCGAGGGCGGCATCGGCATCCTGCACAAGAACATGCCCATCGCCGACCAGGCGCTGGAGATCACCAAGGTGAAGAAGGCCGAGACCGGGGTGGTCGTCAACCCGGTGACCGTCGGCCCCGAGCAGAAGCTGGCGGCGGCGGTCGAGCTGATGCGCCGCTACGAGATCTCCGGGCTGCCTGTCGTCGCGTCCGACGGCCGCCCGGTCGGCATCCTCACCAACCGCGACATTCGCTTCGAGCGCAACCTGGACCAGTCGGTCAGCGCGATGATGACCAAGAAGCTCATCACCATCGGCGAGGGGACCACGCTCGAGAGCGCCAAGGAGCTGCTGCACAGGAACCGCATCGAGAAGCTGCTGGTGATCGATTCGGGCGGGTTCCTCAAGGGCCTGGTCACCATCAAGGACATCGAGAAGGCCCAGCAGCACCCGTACGCGGCGAAGGACGACCGCGGCCAGCTGCGCGTCGGCGGCGCCGTCGGCGTCGGGCCCGATCGCGACGAACGCGTCGACGGGCTGATCAAGGCGGGCTGCGACGTCATCTGCATCGACACGGCGCATGGTCACTCGCGCGACGTCGTGCAGGCCGTGGCGGACGTCCGGCGGAACTTCCCCAAGGCGCAGATCATCGCCGGCAACGTCGCCACCGGCGAGGCGGCCCTGGCGCTGTCGAAAGCGGGCGCGGACGCCGTCAAGGTGGGCATCGGTCCGGGCTCGATCTGCACGACGCGCGTCGTCGCCGGCGTCGGCGTCCCCCAGATCACCGCGATCAACGACTGCGCCAAGGCGCTGGCGTCGACGAACACGATGCTGATCGCCGACGGCGGCATAAAATATTCGGGCGACGTCGCCAAGGCGATCGCCGCCGGCGCGCAGACGGTGATGATCGGCAGCCTGTTCGCGGGCACCGACGAGGCGCCGGGCGAGATCATTTTGTACCAGGGGCGCAGCTACAAGGTGTACCGGGGCATGGGCTCGATCGGCGCGATGCGCGCCGGCAGCCGCGATCGTTACTTCCAGGGTGAGGTGACCAGCGACGCCAAGCTGGTCCCCGAGGGGATCGAGGGGCGCGTCCCGTATCGCGGGTCGCTGTCGCAGTCGATCTACCAGCTCATCGGCGGGCTGAAGTCCGGCATGGGCTACACCGGCTGCCGCACCATCGACGACCTGCGCACCAAGGCGAAGTTCGTGCGCGCCACCGCCATGGGGTTGCGTGAGTCGCACGTCCACGACGTCATCATCACCAAAGAGGCACCCAACTACCGTGTCGAGCAGTAGCGTCGTGTCCAGCAGCAGGCGCGACCTGATCCTGATCCTCGACTTCGGCGGGCAATACACGCAGCTGATCGCGCGGCGCGTGCGCGAGCAGAAGGTGTACTCGGAGATTCACCCGTTCAACGTGCCGCTGGCGAAGATCCGCGAGCTGGCGCCGCGCGGGATCATCTTGTCGGGCGGGCCATCGTCCTGCTACGACCCGGCGGCGCCGCGCATCAGCCGCGAGGTCTACGACCTCGGCGTGCCGGTGCTCGGGATCTGCTACGGCGTGCAGCTGACCGCGCTGGAGTTCGGCGGCAAGGTCGTCCCGGCGGAGCGCCGCGAATACGGGCGCGCGACGATGAAGGTGACCGAGCCGGGCGATCTGTTCCACGGCTTCGCCGCCGGCGAGGAGATCCCGGTGTGGATGAGCCACGGCGACCGCGTCGAGTCGCTGCCCGCGGGTTTCGACGTCATCGGCGAGAGCGCCAACTGCCCGGCGGCGGCCGTGGCGGCGCCGGCGCGCAAGTTCTGGGGGGTGCAGTTCCATCCCGAGGTCGCGCACACGCCGCGCGGCGGCGAGGTCCTGGCCAACTTTCTGTTTCGCATCTGCGGCTGTGAGCCGTCGTGGACGATGGCGGGCTTCGTCGGCGAAGCGGTGGCAGCGGTCGCGGCGCGCGTCGGTCCGACCGGGCGCGCGGTGTGCGGCCTGTCGGGCGGCGTCGATTCGTCCGTGGCGGCCGCGCTGGTGCTGCGCGCGATCGGCCAGCGGTTGACGTGCATCTTCGTCGACACGGGCTTGCAGCGGGAAGGGGAGGCGGCGCAGGTCGAGTCGCTGTTTCGTGACGCGTTCAAGGCCGACCTGCGCGTCGTCGACGCGAGTGAGCGCTTCCTGTCCAAGCTGGCCGGCGTCATCGACCCGGAGCAGAAGCGCAAGATCATCGGGCGCGAGTTCATCGCCGTGTTCGAGGAAGAGGCCAAAAAGGTCGAAGGGGCGACCGGCGGCGCGGACTTCCTGGTGCAGGGGACGCTCTATCCCGACGTCATCGAGTCGGTGTCGTACAAGGGTCCGTCGGCGACCATCAAGTCGCACCACAACGTCGGCGGCCTGCCCGAGCTCATGAAGCTGGGTTTGGTCGAGCCGCTGCGCGAGCTGTTCAAAGACGAGGTGCGCGTGCTCGGCGCCGAGCTCGGCCTGCCGCACCACGTGTTGTGGCGCCAGCCGTTCCCCGGTCCCGGCCTGGCGGTGCGCATCATCGGCGCCGTGTCGCGCGGGCGCTGCGACGTGCTGCGCGCCGCCGACGCGATCATCGAGGAGGAGATTCGCGCCGCGGGTCTCTACGAATCGATCTGGCAGTCGTTCGGCGTGCTGCTGCCCGTGCAGACGGTCGGCGTCATGGGCGACGAGCGGACGTACGCCGACGTGCTGGCGCTGCGCGCCGTGCATTCGAAGGACGGCATGACCGCGGACTGGGTGCCGCTGCCGTACGATCTGCTCGCGACCATCTCGTCGCGCATCGTCAACGAGGTCAAAGGCATCAACCGCGTGGTCTATGACATCTCGTCGAAGCCCCCGGCCACCATTGAGTGGGAATAGCGGCGCGATCGCGCTCGCGGCGCTGATCGTCGCCGCCGCTGTTCCGGCGCCTGCCGTCGCCGATTCCACCCCGCTGCGCGACTCTCTCGCCGGGGCCGACGTGAGCTGGGACAAGGGGACGCTCGTGGTGTCGGCGGGGGCGGCCGCGGACCTGCGCATGCCCAGCGTCGATCTGGCGCGTCCGGGCGCCGAGCGCCGGGCCCTCGCCACCGGGCAGACCAAGCTGCGCGCGGCGCTGGCGGCGCTGCCGCTCGGTCAGGGGCACAAGCTGAGCGCTCCCGAGATTGATCGCGCGGTCGGCCGCGCGAAATCCGTCGACGTGCAGTACCAGTCGAACGGCGGCGCCGTCGTGCGCGTCGAGCTCAAGTTCGGCGACTGGCTGGAGGCGCCGCCCGAGCCTCCTGCCGTACTGGCGCTGGCGGTGAAGAGCATGCGCCTCGGCGCCGCGCCGACTGCCAGGATCGGCGGCCGCGACGTGCGCATCGGGGCGGCCACGTACGTGATGGGCGACGCCGCGCCGAAGAACGTGGTCGACGCCAAGGTCGACAAGGAAGGTCGACTGGTGCTGGCCGGCGACGCGGCCCTGGTCGACAAGCTCGCGCGCGGGGCCGTGCTGATCTACGTTGGCAAGGTCCTGCGATGACTACCGCCGCGCTCTTGCTCGCAACGTTGTCGGCCGCGGCCCCCGCCGCCGTGCCGCCGGGCGCGTCGCCAGCACCGCCCGCGGCGCAACCAGCGCCGCCCGCCGACGGCGCGCCCGCGACCGCCCCCGGCGCGCGCGTCGTGACCGCGCAGGCCCCGGTCGTCGGCGGCAACGCCGCGAGCGCGCGCGAGCGGGCGCTGGACGACGCGATCCGCCAGGCCGTGACGCTGACCCTGGCCGACATCGTCGATCCGCAGACGCGCGCCGCCCAGGCGAAGACCATCAAGGCGATCGAGGCGAAGGCGCGCAGCTTCGTGCCCCGCTACCGAACGCTGGAGGAGGGCGAGGTGGCCGGCATGTACAACATCCGTCTCGAGGTGGAGGTCGACGAGATCGCGCTGCGGCGCCGACTGGAACGCTCGTCCGCGCCGCCGCCGACGCCAGCGACGCCGGCGCGTCCCGGCGGCCCGTCGCTGCTGATCGTCCCCGCCGATCCCGGCGAGGCGACAGCGAGCTTCAGCGCGCAGTTCCGCAAGGCGCTCGCTTCAGGGGGCGTGACCGTACAGCCCGCCGCTGGCGTCGAGACGTCGGTCCCGGCCGCCGCCGCGGCCGCGCAGCGCGCCGGGATGGATCAGGCCGTGCTGATCGCGGTCGACATGACGTCCGAGGGCCCCGTCAGGGGCACCGGCCGGAGCTCGTGGTCCTGTCGCGCGGTCGCTCGCGTGGTCGCGGCAGGGAGCGGCGGCGCCCCGGCCGAGCGGACGGCGACGACGCGCGTGTTCGTCGAGGCGAACAAGCCCGCCGACAGCGCGTGCTTCACGCCGCTGATCGGCGAGCTCGGGGCGCGCATCACGGGTGCCGTGACGACGTATCCCCTCGGGGTCGGCGGGCGACCTGCGGCCCGTCACGCTGGACGCCGACGTCGTGGAACCTGCCGCCGTGCCGGCGCTGCTCAAGAGCCTGCGCGGCCTGGGTACCGTGTCGTCGGCGGAGCTGCAACGCGTTGCCGCGGGCCGGGCCGAGATCCGGATCCGGACGCGGGCGGGCACGCCGGCGCTGGCGGCCGCCCTCTCGCGCACCGCCAGTTCGATGATCACACTGAGCGACGTGGCGACCAACGGCGATGTCATCCGGCTGCGCGCCCGGCTGCGCCCGGCTCCGGCGGCGACCGGCGCGGGGGGCGCGGCACAGTGAGGCGCCCCCGCTTGTCCCTGGCGCGGACCGCCTGCGGCCTGCTGTTGCTGGCGCTGGTGTCGTGCGCGCACATTGGTTCGACGAACGGAATCGTCTTCCGGGTCGACTGCAACGTCCCTGACGCCACCGTCTGGATCGACGACGTCCTGGTCGGCAAGGCAGCCGACTTCAAGAAGGACGGCCGCCAGATCAAGCCGGGCTTCCACCGCGTCGAGGTCCGCCACCCCAACTACTATTCGTTCTTTCAGGAAGTGGAGCTTCCCGGCGGCAGCAAGGTCGTCGTCAACGCGCGCCTGCGCGAACTTGTAGAGTAGGTACGTGGGCGAGCGCAGGGCGGCTTTGCCGCCCGGAGCGAGCGGGGGCGCGGGGGGCCAAACCGAGCGCGCGTAGCGCAGCCGACTGCCCCCCGATTCGAATCGTCAGATAATCTCGCAGAACTCGATCTGACGCGGGACCTTGTAGGGCGCCAGGTTGCGCGCGCAGTGATCGATGATGTCCTCAGCGCGGCACATACCCGCGCGCACGACACGCGCGACGACCATCGGGCCGCCCAGATCATCGGTCACGACGCGCGCCTGCGCCGCCTTCACCTTGGGGAACGCTTCCAGGCAGCCTTCCACCTCGCCCAGCGCGACGCGCTTGCCGTCGACCTTGACCAGGTCGTCCTCGCGGCCGGTGATGGTGATGCGGCCGTTCTTGTCCTGCTGCCCCAGATCGCCGGTGCGGAACCAGCCGTCCGGCGCGCTGCCGCCGATCGGGACGCCGTCTTCGCGTTTGGGCAGGTGCATCTTCGGCACCGCCAGCAGCGACAACGTGCGCGACTTGACCCAGATCGGGCCGCTCTCGCCGGTGGCGACGCGGTCACCATTGGCGCCTTCGATCTTGATCTCGACGCCTTCGAACGGGCGCCCGACCGTCTGTGGATCCTTGCCGGCGCGATCGATGGCCAGCGGTCCCGCCTGCGTGCCGTGATAGACGGACAGCAACCGCAGGCCGAAGCGCTCGTGGAAGCTGTCGGCGATGCTCGCCGGCAGCGACGATCCCGAGCTCAGGAAGCGCGCCCCCGCGATCTTGAGCGGCTTGACCGTCGGCACCCGCACCAGCGATCCGTACAGCGCCGGGTTGCCGGCGAACACGTCGACGTTCTGCTCGCGCAGCAACTTCGCGATTCGCTTGGGCGACACCTCGTCCTCCAGGAACAGCGTCGTGCCGTTGGCCAGCGCCACCAGCAGGCCGAAGTCGAACCCGTAGCTCGTGTGCAGGGGCATCGTGCACAACACGCGATCGGCGTGGGTCACGCCCAGCGTCTTGGCGATCGATTGCGCCGCCGCGGCGACGTTGGTCTGGGTCTTGATGACGCCCTTGGGGTCGCCGCCGACCGACGCGGTGAACTGCACGACCGCGGGCGCATCCGGCCCGTCCTCGATCATGTTCGCCAGCCCGTTCCGCTTGTACAGGCTGCACGACAGCAGCGTCCCCTGCAGCCGCCGCCGGATCTCGGGGACGAACTTCGACGGCGGGCTGGCGGGCGAGCGCGCCAGCGGCGGGCTGGCGTAATACGGCAGCCCGGCCGACGCCTGACCGCCCTCGCCGCCGCGCGGTCGGGTGATGAGCGCGCGCAGCGGCGCGGCCTCCAGCACCATCTCCAGCTCGCGGTTGCCGGTCGTCGGATCCAGCGGCACCACGATGCCGTCGATCTTCGACACCGCCAGCGTCAGGATGACGAAGTCGGGGACGTTGCCGAGCATGAGCCCGACCCACGCGCCCGGCCCGATGCCCATCGCGTGCAGCTCCTGCGCGCGCCGATCGACGCGATGGAGCAGCCCGCGCCACGAAAGGTACGTGTCGCGATAAACCAGCGCCTTGGCACTGCCGCGATCATCCGCGACGCTTGAGAGCCATTGGTAAAGCTGCATGCTGCGGACGGCTTGCCTTTCGAGGCGTCGGACAGTTTACCCGTCGACGGGGAGCGGCCACAAGGCCGGATGCCGGGCTATTCACATTGCCACCCTGCCGTCGGTTATTGATCGCGTCGAGCGTGGGCGGGCTTTGCCCGCCGGAGGTCATCGCGGGAGGGGAGGGGCACCCTTTGAGGGTTCCCCTCGTGATGCGAGGAGACGGGGGACGGGCGCTCGATTGCTGGCCCCGGCCAGGTATTCGCCAACGATGTGGCGGCCGACGTACGTTGCTTTGATTCGCCAGGTCGGGTTATTGCCCAGGACGACGGCAAACGCGATGGTCGGGCGATCGGCGGGGGCGTAGCCGACGAACCAGCTGTAGCCGACGTAGCCCCGATCGGTCTCGGCGGACAGCGTGCCGGTCTTGCCCGCGACCTCGACGGGCAGCAGGCGGCGGCCGCGCTTGTCGCGGAACGTCCCCTTTGCCGTGCCGATGCGCGTCGTCAGCTCCATCATGCGCCCGACCTCGCGGGCCGCCTCGGGGGCGACGACCTGGCGGGGGGCCGCGACCGGCAGCGCCAGCGCGCGCCCGTCGCGATCGCGGGCGCGGTCGACGAGCATCGGCGCCGGCATCTGACCGCGGTTCGCGATCGCGGCGGCCAGCAGGGCGCCGTGCATCGGCGACAGCGTCGAGTGCCAGAATCCCGCCGCCGTGCGCGCGAACTCGAGGCCGTCAGCGGGGACGTCCAGGTGAGACGGCTCGACCGGGATCTCGAAGGGGATCGCCTCGTCGAAGCCGAAGCTGCGGCCAACCCGCGCCAGATCCGCGACGGTGAGGTGGCGCGTCGCCAGTTTGGCGATGATCGCGTTCTGCGACTTGCCCAGGCCGAACGCCAGCGTGTCGCAGCGGCGATCGATGGCCGGCAAGTCGATCAAGTTATCGGCCAGCACCGACGATACCCCGCCGTGGTAACACGTGCGGGTATTGCCGGCGACGCCGGCCTCGACCAACGCAGCCGCGGAAACGACCTTGAACACCGAAGCAGCAGGGGCCCACGGACGCAGCGCCAGCTCCTCGACGCCCAGGCGTGGATCCGCGGCCGAGCGGCCGACCAGCGCGAGCACGCGACCGTCCGGCACCGATACGACAACCGCGGCGCCGAACGGGATCTGGAACGTCCGCATGAGCTCTTCGGTGCTCTGCTGCATGCGCGGATCGAGCGTCAGCTCGGCCTGCCCGCCCTCGACCAGGTCGGCGACATACCGCCTGCCCGCGAACCGGATCGTGTCCGGGCGGACCGTCAGGGAACTCGATGTCCCGGAGGTCGTTTCAGCGTTCGCGACGGACAGGATGGTGGTCAGCTGGGCGACGGCAGCGAGCGCCGAAAAGGTATGTCGCATGATGACAAAGTCATACATGTAGGATAAGGTGTCAAATTATCCTCCCCTTGATGCATCGCTAGGATTGACCTAGCCTGCTGCGCCGGAGCTCCGTGGCCCGCAACCCCCGTGATCCAAACGACACCTCCGAATCGGACCATGTCCGGGCGAAGACTGTCGTCACCAGCATTAGCCGCATCTCCGAAAAGCCCACCGGCAAGGAGGCTTGTCTGGTGGTCATCTACGGCGCGGAGCTGGGCAAGAAGTACAACCTGAACACCGCGTCGCTCGTGGTCGGGCGGTCGTCGAAGTGCGACATCCAGATCGATCAGGAATCGATCTCGCGCAATCACTCCAAGATCGTGAACACGGGCAAGTCGATCCTGATTCGCGACCTCGGCTCGACCAACGGCACCTACGTCAACGACGAGCCCATCGACGAATACGTGCTGCGCGACGGCGACCTGATCAAGGTCGGCCGCACGATCTTCAAGTTCCTGACCGGCGGCAACATCGAGAACGCGTACCACGAGGAGATCTACCGGCTGACGACGATCGACGGCCTCACGCAGATCTACAACAAGCGCTACTTCCTCGACACCCTCGAGCGCGAGATCGCGCGCGCGCACCGCTACCGGCGGCCGCTGTCGCTGGTCATGTTCGACATCGACCACTTCAAGAAGGTCAACGACGGCTACGGCCACCTGGCCGGCGACTACGTGCTCAAGCACCTGGCGTCGACGGTGAAAGGGAAGATCCGCCGCGAGGACTGCTTCGCGCGCTACGGCGGCGAGGAGTTCGCGATCGTGCTGCCCGAGATCGACGGCGCCGGCAGCGCGCCGTTCGCCGAGAAGATCCGCCAGATCGTCGAGAAGACCGAGTTCAAGTTCGAGAACACGCGCATCCCGGTGACGATCTCCATGGGCGTCGCGACCATCGAAGCCGAGCTCACCGAGACCGCCGCGCTGATCAAGCGCGCCGACGAACGCCTCTACGAGGCGAAAGCCAGCGGCCGCAACCGCGTCTGCGCCTAGCCCGCCGCGCGGCGCGTGCTACCGGCCTACCGGTTGAAGCTGGGCTCGAGAACGCCGTCTTCGTCGTCGGTGTGCAGCGGCTGCTTCTCGACGCGCTGGCGTTTGACGCCGCCCGTTGCCCTGCGCGGAGCCGAGCTTCCGCCGGCGCCGTCGGTGGCCGGCAGCTCCACCTTGCGCAACGTCGCGAACAGCGGCGACGGCAGGTTGGGCACGACGTAGACGGTCTTGTTTTCGAAGCCGGCCTTCTTGAACTGGTATTCGACCGCTGAATCGCTGTACGGCACCTCGATCGACAGCGGCGTCAGCCCCAGCGTCTTGTCGTTGCGCACGACGATGGCGCCGTCCGGGTCGGAGTTGAAGTTGATGCGCACCGAGCTCGGATGCAGCGACACCGGCGCCGCCGGCATGGCTGGCCGGTTTTCGCGGCGCGGCCCGAACAGCACCACCGCGGCGCCGACGCAGGCGGCGATGCCGACGAACAGGAACGCCTGTCCCGTGCGCTTCTTCGGGATCAGGTGCTCGATCAGCTCGCCGCGCCCCTCGCGGAACGTCGACGGCGTGCCGCCCGGCGGCTTGTCGCCAGCCTCGATCCCCGAGCCGAAGCCGATCTTCGACCGCGCGTCCATCTCCGCGCGCGCCATCGGCGCCGCGGCGCGCGCGATGCCGCTGAGGTCTTCGGGGATGCCGATCTCGGGCGCGTTGTTGATGTAGCGGATGGGATCGCGCAGCGCCTCTTCCAGCTCCGCCATGGTCTGGAAGCGCTGATCGCGGTCCTTCGCCAGGACGCGATACAGGATGATATCCAGGTACTCCGGCAGCTCGGGCACCACGCTGCGCACTGACGGCGGCGGCATGGTCACGTGCTTGACGATGATCTCGCCGTAGCCGTCGCCGCCGAACGGCACCTTGCCCGTCAACATCTCGAAGATCAGCACGCCCAGCGAATAGATGTCGGCGCGGTGATCGATCTCGATCTTCCCCTCGCACTGCTCGGGGGACATGTAATACGGCGTCCCCATCACCGATCCCGTCCGCGTCTTGTGCGAGACCTTCTGATCGGACAGCGTCAGCTTCGCCAGACCGAAGTCCAGCACCTTGACGAAGTCGCGGCCGGGGCCGCGGTTGTTGCACAGGAAGATGTTCTCGGGTTTGAGGTCGCGGTGGATGATCCCCTGCTCGTGCGAGGCATTGAGCGCGTCCGCGATCTGCGCGCTCACCGACAGCGCGGCGTCGACATCGATGCGCGTTTCGCGCCGCAGGCGATCGGACAGCGACTCGCCCTGCAGATACTCCATCACGAAGTAGAACTCGCCGTCGGGCGTGTTGCCGAAGTCCGCGATGTCGACGATGTGCTCGTGACCGATTTGGTTGACCGCTTTTGCTTCGGTCACGAACCGCGACACCACGTCGGAGTTCTTCGACAGCTCCGGGTGGATGGCCTTCATCGCCACCTTCTTGCCGATGACGGGGTGCTCGGCGAGATAGACCACCCCCATCCCCCCCTCACCCAACTTGGCGGTGATCTTGTAGTTCCCGATCGTGTGGCCGATATCGATCATGAAAGGCCGACGAGGAACCTCTTTATAGCCGAAGTGAACACCGACGCACGAATATAACGTAAGGCAGACCGAGTGTTTCAGCCGAAGAGAATCGATCTCCGCTGCGCGAGCAGGTCGGCGATCATGGTGTCGATGGTGCTACGCACCAACTCCGCGACGCGCGCCGTTCCTTCTTCATCACCTGGTGACGGCGGCGCAATTGGGGGACCAATCTGGATCGTCCACTTGGTCGGCACCGGTAGCAAGCCCAGTGGTCCAAGCCATGGAAACGTTGGGGTTATTGGGATGTACGGGATTCCTAGCGGCTTTTCGAAGCGCGTGATCTTGCCGATCACCGGGTGAATCTCCTCGGCGCCGACGACGGCGACGGGCAGCAACGGCACCTGCGCTTGCCTCGCCAATCGCACGAAGCCGCCGCGACCGAAGCGCGCCAGCCGATAGCGTTCGCGATACATCTTGCCGACGCCTCGCAACCCTTCGGGAAACACCGCAACGAGATCACCGGCGGCCAGCAACGGAAGTGCGGTCTCGGTCGAAGCGCGCACGCAGCCGATTCGCGACACGACGTTCGCCATCCAACCCGAACGGAACGCGAAGTTGGCAACCAACGGACGAACGCGCCGGTGCAGCCGGTGGTCGCGGTAGATCGCGTACAGCAACATCGCGCCGTCGTAGGGAATACCCCCCGAGTGGTTACCGACCAGCAGCGCGGCGCCCGTGTCGGGGACGTTTTCGATCCCGATCAGGCGGACGCGGAAGTATCGCGACCACAAGAACTCCAGCAGGGGGGCGGTGCGTTCCAGGAAGTGGAGATCGTGACCGCTATCGGCCAGCTCCTCCGCGCGTTCGGAGTTCGCGCCGTAGGCCGAACGGATGGCCTCCACGACAGCGCCCAGCGCCGAGCGGATCGTTCCTGTTCCGCTGCCGTTACTGGAGGTCGCCACGCGAGCCTCCCAGGGATTCGAAAATGGCGACGAAATCCGGGGGCGGCGGCGCCGCGAGGTCGATGGCGACGCCGGTGACCGGGTGGCTGAAGCCAAGGCGGGCCGCGTGCAACATGAGCCGCGCCGCAGGTAGCGGTTTGCCCCCCGCGCGCAAGACGTCGCGGATGTAAACGGTTTCACCGACCAGCGGGTGGCCCCGTTCGGACATGTGAATGCGGATTTGATGTGTGCGTCCGGTTTCGAGGTGCACCCGGCATAATGTAGAGCCGCGAAGGCGCCGCAATGGCTCGACGTGCGTGATGGCATTTTGCCCTTCATCCGGCCGGCGGGTAGAGCCTCGGATGCCGTCGCCCCGATCGGGGATGATGCGCGATTCGATCCGCATCGCGTCGACGGCGCCTTCGGCCACCGCCAGGTACGCCCGCGACGCCTGGTGACGCTGGAACACGACGTGGAGGCCCCGTTCGGCAAGCCGCGTCTTGGCGAAGCAGAGCAGGCCGGACGTGTCCTTGTCGATGCGGTGCACGATGTAGAGCGGCATCGTGGTTGCGCGCTTGCCGGTGCGACGCCACGCGGCGCGTATCAGGTCCATGGCCGTCCCGGTCTCCTTGCGGTCGTACGGGACGCTGGAGATGCCGGACGGCTTGTCGATGATGACGACGTGGGCGTCCTCCAGCACGATGCGAAACCCGGCGGGGACGTCGACCGGCTTCGGGGCCGTCATGTTTATGGCGATCTGCTGCCCGGCGCGCAGGCGGTGGGCAGGATCCAGGACGCGCGCGTCGTCGACCATCACCTTGCCCGTGGCGCACAGGCGGCGGACATCCGCCCAGCTCTTGTCGGGCAGGCGCCGCCGCAATGCCGCCGCCACCGTGCCACCCACGTCCTCGCCGCCGATCATGAAGGTCGTTCCCCGCTCAGCCACGAATGAGATCGAAGACCCGCTCCAGCGCCGCGTCCAGGTTCTCGGGCTGCGAGCCGCCCCCCTGGGCCATGTCGGGGCGCCCGCCACCCTTGCCGCCGATGGCCGCCGCCACCGCGCCCACGATCTTGCCCGCGTTGAACTTGGCGGTGAGGTCGGCCGTCACGGTCGCCACGAGCGCGATCTTGTCGCCCTCGACGCCGGCCAGCACGATGACCGCCGAGCGCAGCTTGTCGCGCAGCTGGTCGGCGACCTCGCGTAGCGCCTTGGGGTCGGCGACGTCGGCGCGCGTCGCCAGCACGCGCACCCCCCCGACGTCGCGCGCCTCGGACGCCAGGTCGCGGCCGCCGCCCGACGCCAGCTTGCGTTTGAGCTTGTCGATCTCGTTGCCCTGATCGCGCAGCTCGGACTGCAGCTTGGCGACGCGCGCCGCGATCTCGAAGCCGCCCGCGCGCAGCAGCCGCGCAGTCTCGCCGATCTCGCCCTCCAGCCGGCGCACGTAGCCCAGCGCCCCGGCGCCGGTGACCGCCTCGATGCGGCGCACGCCCTGCGCGATGCCCGTCTCTTCCGTGATCAGGAAGAAGGCGATGTCGCCGGTGCGCGCGACGTGCGTGCCGCCGCAGAACTCCTTCGATTCGCCCATGGTCACCACGCGCACGCTGTCGCCGTACTTCTCGCCGAAGAACGCGATCGCACCCGCCTGCTTGGCCTCGGCGATGGGCAACACCGCGGTGTCGGCGGCGGCGTTGCGGCGGATGCGCTCGTTGACCAGATCTTCGACCGCCTGCTTCTCGGCGTCCGTCATCGGCCCGCCGTGCGAGAAGTCGAAGCGCAGCCGGTCGGGAGCGACCAGCGAGCCTTTCTGGGTGACGTGCGTGCCCAGCACGCTGCGCAGCGCCCAGTGCAGCAGGTGCGTCGCCGAGTGGTTGCGCCGGACGTCGTAGCGCCGCTCGGCGTCGACGGTCAGCTGCACGGTGTCGCCGACGCGCAGATCACCGGACTCGATGTCGCCCAGGTGAACCCACAACGTCGCCACCGGCCGCTTGCAGTCGCGCACGGCCAGGCGCGCCTTGCCCGTCGACAGCGTGCCGGTGTCGCCGATCTGGCCGCCCTGCTCGCCGTAGAACGGCGTCTCGGCGGTGACGACCGCGACGTTCTTCGAATACGGGCCGACGGTGTCGGTCTCCTTGCCGTCCGCGACCAGCGCGACAATCTTCGACGACCCTTCGGTCGCGTCGTAGCCGAGGAACTTGGTCGCGCCGACGCGATCGGCGATCGCCTGGAACACGCCTTCCACGGCGACCTCGCCAGAGCCCTGGAACGCCCCGCGGCGTCGCTGCTCGGCCATGGCGCGTTCGAAGCCGACCTCGTCGATCGACAGCTTGTTGCCGGCGGCGATGACCCGCGTGAGATCGAGCGGGAAGCCGTAGGTGTCGTAGAGCTGGAACGCGAGCTCGCCCGGCACGACGCCGTCGCGCAGCCGCGGCATCTCTTCCTCGAGGATGCGCATGCCGCGCTCGAGCGTGTCGCGGAACCGCCGCTCCTCGTCGGTCGCTGTCTTGTCGATCGCCTCGCGCCGCTCGCGCAGCTCGCCGTACGTCCCGCCCATGAGATCAACCACGCTCCGCACGACGCGCGGGAACTGGCCGCCGCCGCGCAGCCCCAGCAGCCAGCCGTGGTAGATCGCGCGCCGCATGATCCGGCGCAGCACGTATTCGCGCCCGGTCTTGTCGGGGAGCACACCGTCAGCGACCAGGAACGCGGTCGCGCGCGCGTGGTCGGCGATCGCGCGCAGCGACACGCTCGGCCCCTGATAGTCGGCGGCGTCGAACTTCACCTTGGCCATCTCCGCGACCTCGTCGATCAGCGGGCGCAGCAGATCGCTCTCGTAGGCCGAGCGGACGCCGGTCAGCACCGAGCACAGGCGCTCGAGGCCCATGCCGGTGTCGACGGACGGCTTGGGCAGCGGCCGCCGGTCGCCCGGCGCCACCTGCTCGTATTGCATGAACACGAGGTTCCAGATCTCGACCCAGCGATCGCAGTCGCACGCGGGGCCTTCGCACTTGCCGCCCGATGCTTCGATGGGGCAGGGGATGTCGGCGCCCTGAAAGAAGTGCAGCTCGCTGCACGGGCCGCACGGGCCGGTCTCGCCCATCGCCCAGAAGTTGTCCTTGTCGCCCAGCGAGATGACGCGGTCATCGCTGACCCCGGCCACCTTCTTCCACAGCGCGCGCGCCTCGTCGTCCGACTCGTGCACCGTGTAGACCAGCCGCTTGGGGTCGATGGCGTAGCGCTTGGTCAGCAGCTCATAGGCGAACGCGATCGCGTCGGGCTTGAAGTAGTCGCCGAACGAGAAGTTCCCCAGCATCTCGAAGAACGTCAGGTGGCGCGCGGTGCGGCCGACGTTCTCGAGGTCGTTGTGCTTGCCGCCCGCGCGCACGCACTTCTGCGCGGTGGTCGCGCGCGGCGCCGGCGGGCGCGCCTTGCCGGTGAACGCGTCCTTGAACTGATTCATCCCCGCGTTGGTGAACAGCAGCGTCGGGTCGTTCTGCGGGACGAGCGACGCGCTCGCGACCTCTAGATGTCCGCCTCCGGCCTCACGGAAGTAATCCAGAAACGCACGGCGGACCTTGTTTGCATCGGACCAGGACATGGGCGCGTGAAGACTACTACAGCGTCGCCAGTTGGCCCGTCTAGGGCGTCGGTGGCGGCTCAGCGATAGGCGTCACGTCGCGGCCGCGGCGCCGGACAGCAGCTCCGCCTCGGCCGTGCGCCCCTTGCCGGCCTTCGACACCACCAGCCGTTGGTGGAGCACGCCGCGCAACGTCGCGCTCAGGCGCGCGCGGACGCCAGGACGCTCGTCCGGATCCCACAGCTCGCAAACGCGCGCCACGGCGTCGCGCGCGCTGCCCGCCGAAACGCCTACCAGCACCAGCCGTCCGGTCTCGGCCGCCGCCAGCGCCAGCGCGGCGGTCTCCGCGTCGACCAGCTCGGACAGCATGAGCACGTCAGCATCCTGACGCGCGGCCGCGCGCAGGCCGGCGGCGGCGGTCGGTACGTCCAGGCCGATCTCGCGTTGGACGACGACGCTCTGCCGGTTCTTGAGCAGGAGCTCGACCGGGTCCTCGATGGTGATGACGTGCCGGGGCTGGCTGGTGCCGAGGTGGTCGATGAGCGCGGCGAGCGTCGTCGTCTTGCCGCCGCCCGGCCCGGCGGCTACCAGCACGAGTCCGCCGCCCGGAGCCACCAGATCGCGCGCGCCCGCCGGCAGGCCGAGGCTGTCCAGCGCCGGCACCTCCGGCGGGATGAGCCGCATGGCGATCGAGATTCCGCCGCGCTGCTGCGAGATGTGGACCCGCTGCCGCGCGCCGCTGGCGGTCGCGAGCGACGTCGTCACATCCCCAACGCGCTCGAGGATGTCGCGCCGCCGGTCGTTGAGCAGCGACATCGCCAGGTTGTGCAGGAAGTCGCGGGCGAGCGCCGGAATGTCGAGCGCGGGGCCCGGGATCTTGAGCGTGCGCAGCTCGCCGTCGACGCGCAGGATCGGACGCAGGTCCGGCTTGAGGTGAATATCAGACGCGCCGAGCTGCCTCGCCGCCGCCACTGCCCGATCGAATATCGAGTCCATCGCCATGGTGGGTGCTCCGCTGTCCGACGCCAAGAATAGACCGCGGCCGGAGAAACGGGTTAACTGTCGCGTGGGCTTCGTGCGGCTTCGCCGGACGGAGCCCGTCGTGGGAGGTTCTGGAACCCTTCCAGGGTTCCAGGTTAAGTTTGGAGCAAGTGGCCAACCAACCCGTCGCTGCAGGACAAGAGATACTGGTCGTCGATGCTGACGATCAGGTGATCAAGGGCCTGGACCGGCTCCTGACCCGCGTCGGCCTGATCGTGACCGGGACCCACGATCCGGTGCGCGCTCGTGACCAGCTGCTTAACAAGTTCTACGCGGTCGCGCTGGTCGACGCCGACACGCCGACGCCTGGTGGTGGCATCGAGCTCCTGCAGTTCGCGCGCGACAAGTCGCCGCTCACGTCGGTCGTCATCATGACCGCGCGCAAGTCGTACGAGACGGCGGTGAGGGCGTTCCGCGCGGGCGCAGCCGACGTCGTGCTCAAGGAGCCGGACGTCGTCCCCTACCTGCGCGAGCGCGTGGTCGAGGCCGCCACCGACATCAAGGCGACCGCGGACCGCAACAGCTTGCTGGAGGAGGTCGCCGAGACGCACGAGGAGTTCCTGCGCCGGCTGCGCGACGCCGCGCGGGAATCGCTCGATCTGGAAGACCGCGCCAGCGGGCGCGCGCAGGCGGACGCCGGCGCCGGCGACGAACACGGGGCGATCAGCGTCGTGCTGGTCGACGACGACCAGCAGGCGCTGGCGAAGCTCGAGAGCGTGCTGACCACTGCCGCCGGCTGGCAGTTTCGCAGCGCGCTCACCGGCGGCGAAGCCCTGGACGTGGTGTCGCAGACCCGGCCACACATCGTGATGGTCAAGGAAGACCTGCCGGACCTGCCGGGCAGCATGGTGGTCCACACCGTGAAGTCCAGCGCCCCGGACGCGGTCACGCTGCTCTACACACCGCCGGGCAAGAGCGGGCGCTCCGGCGAGGTGAAGCTGGTCGACAGCGGCGGCGCCATGAACACGATCGCGACCTACGCCGAGCCGGGGCAGCTGGTCGGCCCGCTGGGCGAGATCCGCGAGGCGTTGCGCCAGAAGGGGAAGGAGCGGCGCTACCTGCAGGCGTTCCGCCAGCGCCACTTCGAGTTCCTTCAGCGCTACAACGGCATCAAGACGCGCCTCAAGGAAGAGCTCGACCGCCGCAAAAAGAAGCCGCTCGGCTAGCTAGAGCGCGTAGAGCGTAGGCGGGCTTTGCCCGCCGGAGCTCATCGCGGGAGGTTCGGAACCCTTTGAGGGTTCCGAGCTAGCCGTCGGCCGGGTCCAGCGCCCCGATGTAGGGGAGGTTGCGGTAGATCTGTGCGGCGTCCAGGCCGTAGCCGACGACGAACGCGTCCGGCGCGTCGAAGCCGACGAAGTCGAGCGCCGGGCCCCCCTCGAAAGATGTCCGGTAGCTCGCCTTGGCCATGAGCGCGCAGTTATGGATGCTGGCGGGCCCGCGGGCCCGCAGCAGCTCCATCAGGTATCTCAGCGTCAGGCCGGTGTCGACGATGTCCTCGACCAGCAGCACCTGGCGGCCGGCGATCGGCGCGCCCAGATCGCTGGTGATCTCGACGACCCCCGAAGACACGGTGGCGTCGCCGTAGCTGCGCACGCCCAGGAAATCGCAGGTCAGCTCGCGCGGAATGGCGCGCACCAGGTCCGCCATGAACATGAACGCCCCGCGCAGCACGCCGACCACGGTCAGCGGCCCGGGCGGCAGCTTGGCGTCGATCTCGGCGCCCAGCTCGGCGACCCGGCGGGCGATGGCTGCGGCGGATATCAGCTCCCGGGGCGGCACCCCCATCACGGTGCCCGACTACGGGCGGGCTGTAAACCGCGTCGGGGGAGCGTGGGCTTTTCCCGCGCGAGCCCATCACGGAGGGCACGGGACCCTCTCAGGGTCCCGCGTAGACCGCCGATGGAACTGGCCGGCATGTCGGTTGTCTCTATAGATAAGGGGTGGCCCATGGCCTTTAATCGTCGACTCTCGCTCATGTTGCTCGTTCCGCTGGCCGCCTGCGCAGGCAAGGCGAAGACCGACGTCAACGTCGCGCCGCCGCCGGTCGAGCACATCGAGATGGACCCCATCAAGATCACCGCGGTACGCGGTCCCGACGGCGTCCATCTGGAGACCTTTGACGTCGCCGAGCTGTTCGAGCACGCCGGCAAGGCGCTGGCCGAAAAGCGCTACGACGACGCGATCACCAGCTACCAGCTCCTCCTCAAGGAGTTCGCAGGCTCCGCCAAGTACCAGCTCCCGTCCCTCTACAACATGGGCCTCGCGCACCAGGGGAAGAAGGACTGGGCAGCAGCCGCCGACGTGTTCAAGAAGATGGCGGAGATCGCCCCCAATTCTCCGGACACCAAGGACGCCTTGTTCCAGCTGGGGGCCACCTACGCCGAGATGGGGAACTGGCCAACGTCAGCGACGATCTTTGCGCAGCTGCTCGAGCGCAAGGACATGAACGCCGACGACAAGATCGAGGCGATGGGGCGCCGGGGCTTCGCGCAGTTCCAGCTGAAAGACCTCGACACCGCCGAGCGGACGTTCTCGTCAGCGCTGTACTTCTTCCGCAGCATCGAACGCGAGGAGCGGCTGCAGACCGACTTCTACCTGGGGCTGGTCAAGTACCACCTGGGCCAGATCCCGCACGAACGCTTCCGCGCCCTGCCGCTGCGCCTGCCGGAAAAGCAGATGGCCAAGGACATGGACGACAAGGCGCGCCTGCTGCTGTCGGCTCAGCGGCAGTACATAGAGACGATCAAGCTGGGTAACCCGCAGTGGGCCTCCGCGTCCGGCTATCAGGTCGGGTCGCTGTACGAGGAGTTCTATGATTCCTTCGTCCACGCGCCCATCCCCCCCGACCTCATCGGGACCGCCAACGTCGAGAAGCGGGAGGTCTACTACGAGGAGCTGCGGAAGAAGATCCGCATCCTGCTCGAGAAGTCGCTGCGCACCCACGAGCAGAACCTGCTGATGCTGGAGCGGCTGGGGGTCCAGAACGAATGGCGCGACAAGTCCAAGCTCGCGTTTGCCAAGCTGCAGCGGATGCTGGATCCCAGCTTCAAGTTCGACTTCGCCGACCCGACCTCGGCCGGCGCCCCGACCCCGGCCCCACCGCCGCCCCCGACCCCCGCTCCGCCGTCCGGACGCCCCGGCGCGTCCGATCCGGAGCCCTCGGTCCGCGACCCCAAGCCGACTGACCGGCAGCCGACCGGGCCAGAACGCCAGATTCTTTGATGAGTTAGGCGGACTTAGCCGCGCCGCGTCGCGCGCCTCTGGCAAGAATCCGGCCAGAGTCAAGAAAGGGCGCTTGACAGCCCGGTCCGATCGAACTATACGTCCGCACTCTGCGCGCCGGCCTAGGGACAGCTATGCCGAGGCACAGACGAACTGAAACACAGCAGAATCACACGACAATGGACGGATATCGGCGCTGGCGTAGCTCAATGGTAGAGCAGCTGATTTGTAATCAGCAGGTTGCGGGTTCGAGTCCCATCGCCAGCTCCGTTGTGAACTCATCTGGACGGGTTCCCGAGCGGTCAAAGGGAACAGACTGTAAATCTGTCGCCACTGGCTTCGAAGGTTCGAATCCTTCCCCGTCCACGGCTGCAATGAAGAGAGCAACAGAGATGGGTAATGAAGGATTCGCGGGAGTAGCTCAGTTGGTAGAGCTCCAGCCTTCCAAGCTGGACGTCGCGGGTTCGAGACCCGTCTCCCGCTCTCATCTTGCCCACGTAGCTCAGTTGGCAGAGCACGTCCTTGGTAAGGACGAGGTCACCCGTTCAATCCGGGTCGTGGGCTCGAGCCTGTCGTAACGAGTAGGTCAATCAGAGAACGAACGAGGACAATCCGATGGCCAAAGAAAAATTCGTACGAAACAAGCCGCACCTGAACATCGGGACGATCGGTCACGTCGACCACGGCAAGACGACTTTGACCGCGGCGATCACCAAGGTACTGGCGAAGAAGAACTTCGCGAAGTTCCTGGCGTACGACCAGATCGACAAGGCGCCGGAAGAGCGAGAGCGCGGCATCACGATCGCGATCGCACACGTGGAGTACGAGACGAACAATCGTCACTACGCGCACGTCGATTGCCCGGGGCACGCGGACTACATCAAGAACATGATCACGGGCGCGGCGCAGATGGACGGCGCGATCCTGGTGGTGTCGGCGCCTGACGGCCCGATGCCGCAGACGCGCGAGCACATCCTGCTGGGTCGCCAGGTCGGCGTGCCTGCCATCGTTGTTTACCTGAACAAGGTGGACATGATCGCGAAGGAAGACGCGGAGCTGCTGGACCTGGTGGAGCTGGAGCTGCGCGAGCTGCTGTCGAAGTACCAGTACCCCGGCGACACGACGCCGATCGTCCGCGGCAGCGCGCTGAAGTCGCTGGAAGGCGACGCGAGCGACCTGGGCGAGCCGTCGATCATGAAGCTGCTGGAGGCGTGCGACACGTTCATCCCGGAGCCGAAGCGCGAGATCGACAAGCCGTTCCTGATGCCGGTGGAGGACGTGTTCACGATCTCCGGCCGCGGCACGGTGGTGACGGGCCGCGTGGAGCGCGGCATCGTCAAGGTGGGCGAGGAAATCGAGATCGTGGGCTTCGGGCCGACGACGAAGACGGTCGTGACGGGCGTCGAGATGTTCCGCAAGCTGCTGGACGAAGGGCGCGCTGGCGACAACATCGGCGCGCTGCTGCGCGGCACCAAGCGCGAGGAGATCGAGCGCGGTCAGGTGCTGGCGAAGCCGGGGAGCATCACGCCGCACAAGAAGTTCAAGGGTGAGATCTACATCCTGAAGAAGGAAGAGGGCGGCCGTCACACGCCGTTCTTCAAGGGCTACCGGCCGCAGTTCTACTTCCGGACGACGGACGTCACCGGGCTGGTGACGCTGCCGGAAGGCGCCGAGATGGTGATGCCTGGCGACAACGTCAACCTGGAAATCGAGCTCATCACTCCGATCGCCTGCGAAGAAGGTCTTCGCTTCGCGATTCGCGAGGGGGGCAAGACCGTCGGCGCCGGTGTCGTCACCAAGATCCTGGAGTAGTCATGGCCGCCCAACGCGTCATCATCACGCTCGAGTGCACCACTTGCCGCGAGCGCAACTATTCGACAACCAAGAACAAGCGCGCCAACGCCGAGAAGCTGGAGCTGTCGAAGTTCTGCTGGCGTTGCCGCAAACACCAGAATCACAAGGAAACGAAGTAGAGGAACGCTTTGTTTTGGTTGTCGAAAATAAGGTCTAGGGCAGTAGCTCTAATGGTAGAGCAGCGGACTCCAAATCCGCGGGTTGGGGGTTCGAGTCCCTCCTGCCCTGCTCGATCGCGACGGGGGGGCGGGGAGTAAGCCATGGGTCCGAACAAATTCGTCCATCTGACGTTCGCGCTCGCGGCTTTTCTGGTGGCGTTCGTGGTCTCGCGGGCTACCGATTGGGCGTGGAGTTACTTCGCCAAACCGAACGATCTGGTCATCAATGGTCTCGCGATTCTCGTCGCCGGCATGGGCGCGTTGATCGCATACCGCAACGAGAAGACTTACGCGTCAGTGGTCGAGGTGACGCGCGAGCTCGAGAAAGTCACTTGGCCAACACGAAAAGAGACATCTGCTGCGACCGTTGTCGTCATCGTGACGGTGCTGATCGCCGCCCTCATCCTGAGCACATTCGATGCATTCTGGTCATTCTTCACAAACTGGTTCCTACGCTGAGCGGGCAGGAGTTCTTCCGATGCCGATGAAGTGGTACGTCGTACACACCTATTCGGGCCACGAGAACAAGGCCAAGCTCTCGCTGCTGGATCGCGTGCGCCAGGCCGGCCTGAATGAAAAGTTCGGTGACATCCTGATCCCGACGGACACCGTCGTGGAGCTGGTGAAGGGACAGAAGCGCTCGACGACGCGCAAGTTCTTCCCCGGCTACATGTTCGTCCAGATGGATCTCGACCAGGGGACGTTCCACCTGGTCAAGAACACGCCGAAGATCACCGGCTTCCTGGGCGGCACGAACCCGCAGCCCGTCAAGGAGACCGAGATCCAGAACATCAACGTCGCGATGACGGAGGGGGCAACGCGCCCCAAACCGCGCATCTCGTTCGATGAGGGCGAAACCGTGCGCGTCATCGACGGTCCGTTCGCCAACTTCACCGGGACGGTTGTCGAGGTGAAGGCAGAGAAACAGAAAATTCGCGTCAACGTATCGATCTTTGGCCGCGCAACGCCGGTCGAGCTCGATTTTGCGCAAGTCGAGAAATCGTAGGCGACTCCAATGACCAGGCCCGTTAAATGAAAAAGATCAGCGGTTTCATCAAACTCCAGGTTCCGGCCGGCAAGGCCAACCCGTCGCCGCCCATCGGGCCGGCGCTGGGCCAGCACGGCGTCAACATCATGGAGTTCTGCAAGCAGTTCAACGCCCGCACGCAGGCGCAGACCAAGGATGACGTCACGATTCCGGTCGAGATCACGGTGTTCTCCGACCGTTCGTTCACGTTCATCACCAAGACGCCGCCGGCGCCGATCTTGATCAAGAAGGCGGCGGGGCTGGCGACGTCGAAGAAGCCGGGCTCGGGTTCGAAGGAGCCGAACAAGGTCAAGGTCGGCAAGATCACGCAGAAGCAGCTGCGTGACATCGCCACCACCAAGATGCCCGACCTCAACACGACCGACCTCGAGGCAGCGATGCGCACCATCGCCGGCACCGCGCGGTCGATGGGAATCGAAGTCGAAGGGCAGGGGAACTAAGTCATGGCTCAGCACGGCAAGAAGTTCAGGAACGCGTCCGCCAAGATCGACCGGATGAAGAAATATCCGATCGACGAGGCGTGCAAGCTCGTCCCCGACACGAAGGTGGCCAAGTTCGACGAGAGCGTCGACATCGCCGTCCGTCTCGGCGTCGATCCGAAGCACGCCGACCAGATGGTCCGCGGCGCGGTCGTGTTGCCGCACGGCACCGGCAAGAGCCAGCGCGTGGTCGTCGTCGCCAAGGGCGACAAGGCCAACGAGGCCCGGGCCGCTGGCGCTGACGCGGTCGGCGCCGAGGACCTGGTCGAGAAGATTCAGAAGGAGAACTGGACCGAGTTCGACTCGATGGTCGCGACGCCGGACATGATGGGTCTGGTCGGCCGCCTCGGCCGCGTGCTCGGCCCGAAGGGGCTGATGCCGAACCCCAAGGTCGGCACGGTCACCAACGACGTGGCCAAGGCGGTGCGCGAGCTCAAGGCCGGCCGAGTCGAGTTCCGCGTCGAGAAGGCCGGCATCGTCCAGGCCCGGATCGGCAAGGCGTCGTTCGGCGGCGACAAGCTGCGCGAAAACGCCCGCATGATGATCGAGACGCTGTTGAAGCTCAAGCCCCCGTCGGCGAAGGGGACGTACATGAGGTCGGTCACCGTCTCCACGACGATGGGACCGGGAATCAAGATCGACCACCTGCCGCTCGTGGCCGAGTTCGAGACCAAGTGAGGACGCTATGGAACGCGCTGTAAAAGAAGAGAACATCACCGCGCTCAAGGGCGCCCTCGCCAAGGCGACCAGCCTGGTGCTGGCCGACTTCCGCGGCATCACGGTCAAGAACGACACGGCGCTGCGCCGCGAGTTCCGCACCAACGGCTGCCAGTACCAGGTCGTAAAGAACACATTGCTCGGGATCGCCGTCGAAGGGCACCGCGATGGAAGGGCTGGAGAAGCTGTTCGTCGGCCCGACCGCGATCGCCTATTCGTACGAGGATCCGGCCGCCCCGGCCAAGGTCGCCACCAAGGTCGCCAAAGGTGAAGAGAAGTTCATCATCAAGGGCGGCTTCGTGGACGGGAAGGCCCTGGACGCCAAGGGGGTCGAGGCGCTATCCAAGATGCCGACAAAGGACGAGCTGCGCTCGTCTTTCCTTGCACTTTTGGTCGCGGCGCCACAGAACTTGCTGGCCCTCCTGCAAGCCGCGCCCCAGCAGATGCTCGGGGTGCTGGCAGCGCGCGAGCATCAGCTCGGCGAAGGTGGCGGCAAGTAAGAGACGGATTTTTGGGTTTAACCAACCGGTAATGAACGAACCAAGGAGCTACTGATATGGCCGATGTGACGAAAGAACAGGTTGTCGACTTCCTCTCCAACATGTCCGTGATGGACATGGCCGCTCTGAAGACGGAGCTGGAGGCCAAGTGGGGCGTGACGGCGGCCGTCGCCGCTGCAGCGGGTCCCGCTGCCGCCGCTGTCTGCTGCCGCTCCGGCGGCCGAGCAGACGGAGTTCACCGTCACCCTCCTCGAGGCCGGCGGTAACAAGATCGGCGTCATCAAGGCGGTCCGCGAGGTCACGAACCTGGGCCTGAAGGAGGCCAAGGACCTCGTCGACGGCGCGCCGAAGACCGTCAAGGAAGGCGTGAACAAGGCTGACGCCGAGTCGATCAAGAAGAAGCTGACCGAGGCGGGCGCGAAGGTCGACGTCAAGTAGTTGCGTTCGGTTCCGGAAAAACTTGGTGTCGGAGGCCCCTTCCACATTGGAACGGGGTACCTCCGACCATCGGCATTTGTGGTGAGCAAGAAGGAGTCTAGATGGCGTCTCCGGTGATCCAGAACAACTTCAGGGCGCGGAAGACCTTCGCGAAGATCGCGAAGATCATCGACATCCCGAACCTGATCGATATCCAGAAGCAGAGCTACGAGAAGTTCCTGCAGAAGGACACCGCCCTCGACAAGCGCGAGGACGTCGGTCTGCAGGGCGTCTTCAAGAGCGTGTTTCCGATCAAGGACTTCTCGGAGACGTCGTCGCTCGAGTTCGTTTCGTACACCCTCGACAAGCCCAAGTACGACGTCGACGAGTGCCGCCAGCGCGGCATGACGTTCGCCGCGCCGATCAAGGTCATCGTGCGCCTGGTCGTCTGGGACACCAACGAGGAGACCGGATCGCAGTCGATCCGTGACGTCAAGGAGCAGGAGGTCTTCTTCGGCGAGATCCCGCTGATGACGGACAACGGCACCTTCATCATCAACGGCACCGAGCGTGTCGTCGTCAGCCAGCTGCACCGCAGCCCGGGCGTCTTCTACGATCACGACAAGGGCAAGACGCACTCGTCGGGCAAGCTGCTCTACAGCGCGCGCATCATCCCGTACCGCGGCTCGTGGCTGGACTTCGAGTTCGACCGAAGGACCTGCTCTACGTCCGCATCGATCGCCGCCGCAAGCTGCACGCGACCGTGCTGCTGCGCGCGCTCGGCTACTCGACCGAAGAGCTGCTCAACTACTACTACGACACCGAGACGGTCTTCCTCGAGCCGAACAAGAAGTACTCGAAGTCGGTCGAATACGATCTGCTCCCCGGTCAGCGCGCCAGCCGCGACATCCGCCATCCGGATACGCGCGAGGTGCTGGTCAAGAAGAACCGCAAGTTCACCAAGCTCGCGATCAAGAAGCTGAAGGACTCGAACGTCGAGCGCCTGGCCGTCGAGGTCTCCGACCTGGTCGGCAAGGTCGCCGCCGGCGACATCATCGACGAGGCGACGGGCGAGGTCATCCTGCAGTGCAACGAGGAGGTGACCGAGTCGAAGCTCGACGAGCTGCGCGAGCACGGCATCAACGAGTTCAAGGTTCTGTTCATCGACAACCTGAACGTCGGTTCGTACCTGCGTGACACGCTGATCGCCGACAAGCTGCAGACGTCGGACGAGGCGATCATGGAGATCTACCGCCGCCTGCGCCCGGGCGATCCGCCCACGCTCGAGACGGCGATGAACCTGTTCAACAACCTGTTCTTCAACCCGGAGCGCTACGACCTGTCGAAGGTCGGCCGCCTGAAGTTGAACTACAAGTTCAAGCTGGACGAACCGCTGGACAACACCGTCCTCACCAAGCGGGACATCCTGGAGACGATCCGCTACCTGATCGATCTCAAGAACGGCAAGGGGTCGATCGACGATATCGACCACCTCGGCAACCGCCGCGTGCGCGCGGTCGGCGAGCTGATGGAGAACCAGTACCGCATCGGTCTGGTCCGCATGGAGCGCGCGATCAAAGAGCGCATGAGCATGTCTCAGGAGATCGAGACGCTCATGCCGCACGACCTGATCAACGCCAAGCCGGTCTCGGCGGTGGTGAAGGAGTACTTCGGGTCGTCGCAGCTGTCGCAGTTCATGGACCAGACCAACCCGCTGTCCGAAGTGACGCACAAGCGGCGTCTGTCGGCGCTGGGGCCGGGCGGTCTGACCCGCGAGCGCGCCGGCTTCGAGGTGCGCGACGTCCACGGCACGCACTACGGCCGTATCTGCCCGATCGAGACGCCGGAAGGTCCGAACATCGGCCTGATCGCGTCGCTGTCGACCTACGCGCGCGTCAACGAGTTCGGCTTCATCGAGACGCCGTACCGCAAGGTCGACGGCGGCAGCGTCACCGACAAGGTCGAGTTCTACTCGGCGCTGCAGGAGGAGGGGCACTACATCGCCCAGTCCAACACCGCGGTCGACAAGAAGGGGAAGTTCACCGACGACCTCATCTCGTGCCGGCACAACACCGAGTTCGTCATGGCGAAGCCGGAAGAGGTGACGCTGATGGACGTGTCGCCGAACCAGCTGGTGTCGGTGGCCGCGTCGCTGATCCCGTTCCTCGAGAACGACGACGCGAACCGCGCGCTCATGGGTTCGAACATGCAGCGCCAGGCGGTGCCGTTGATCCGCACGCGCTCGCCGCTGATCGGCACGGGCATCGAGGGCATCGTGGCCCGCGACTCGGGCGTCACGGTCGTCGCCAAGCGCGACGGCGTCGTCGACTCGGTCGACGCCACGCGCATCGTCGTGCGCCCGACGCAGGAGAGCGAAGACGATCCGCTGTCGGCCAAGCCCGACATCTACAACCTGACCAAGTTCCAGCGGTCGAACCAGAACACGTGCATCAACCAGAAGCCGATCATCGAGCGCGGCGACCACGTCAAGATGGGCGACGTCATCGGCGACGGGCCGGCGACCGAGCGCGGCGAGCTGGCGCTGGGCGAAAACGTGCTCGTCGCGTTCATGCCCTGGGGCGGTTACAACTTCGAGGACTCGATCCTCGTCAGTCCGAGCGCCTGGTGCGCAACGACCACTTCACCTCGATCCACATCGAGGAGTTCGAGTGCGTCGCGCGCGACACCAAGCTGGGCAAGGAAGAGATCACCTGCGACATCCCGAACGTCGGCGAGGAAGCGCTGAAGGACCTCGACGAGTCGGGCATCGTGCGCATCGGCGCCGAGGTCAAGCCGCAGGACATCCTGGTCGGCAAGATCACGCCCAAGGGCGAGACCCAGCTGTCGCCGGAAGAGAAGCTGCTGCGCGCGATCTTCGGCGAGAAGGCCGGCGACGTGCGTGACAGCTCGCTGCGCGTGCCGCCGGGCGTGCAGGGCATCGTCATCAGCGCCAAGGTGTTCTCGCGCAAGGGGACGGAGAAGGACGAGCGCGCCAAGGACATCGAGGACCAGGAGAAGGAGAAGCTCCTCGCCGACCAGCGCGACGAGGTGAAGATCGTCTCCGAGTCCTACTACGCCAAGATGCGCAAGCTGCTGGTCGGCAAGATCACGGCGGTGCGCCTGGTCGACGACAAGGGCAAGGTGCTGTGCGCCAAGGGGCAGAAGATCGAGAGCACCACGCTCGACGAGATCCCGCCGCGCTACTGGGCCGAGCTGCAGGTCGAAGAGGCCGGCAAGACGCAGGAGAAGCTGGAGCAGCTGGCCGCGCGTCTGCAGGAGGACGTCAACGCGATCGAGGCGCTCTACCGCGACAAGATCTCGAAGCTGACCAAGGGCGACGAGCTGCCGCCGGGCGTCATCAAGATGGTGAAGGTCTACGTCGCCATCAAGCGCAAGCTGTCGGTCGGCGACAAGATGGCCGGACGCCACGGTAACAAGGGCGTCGTGTCGCGCGTGCTGCCGGAGGAGGACATGCCGTTCCTCGCCGACGGGACGCCGGCCGACATCGTGCTGAACCCGCTGGGCGTTCCGTCGCGCATGAACGTCGGGCAGATCCTCGAGACTCACCTCGGCGGCGCCGCGCTGTACGTCGGCAAGCAGATCGACGAGATGATCCAGACGCAATGGACCGGGCGATGCGCTGCGCGCGAAGCTGAAGAAGGTCTTCACCGACGAGCACGCACGCGACGTTCCTCGACAGCCTGGACGACAAGGGGCTGCTCCGCTTCGCGCAGACGGTGCGCGAGGGCGTCCACCTGGCGACGCCGGTGTTCGACGGCGCCAAGGAGGTCGACATCAAGGCGCTGCTGACGAACGGCATCGCTGGCCACCAACGGCCAGGCGACGCTGTTCGACGGCAAGAGCGGCGAGGCGTTCGACCACGACGTCACCGTCGGCGTCATGTACATGCTGAAGCTGCACCACCTGGTCGACGACAAGATCCACGCGCGGTCGATCGGTCCCTACTCGCTGGTCACGCAGCAGCCCCTGGGCGGCAAGGCCCAGTTCGGCGGCCAGCGGCTGGGCGAGATGGAGGTGTGGGCGATGGAGGCTTACGGCGCCGCGTACGGCTTGCAGGAGTTCCTGACGGTCAAGTCGGACGACGTCATCGGCCGGACGCGGATGTACGAGGCGATCGTCAAGGGTGAACACGTGCTGGAGTCGGGCCTGCCCGAGTCGTTCAACGTGTTGCTCAAGGAGTTGCAGTCGCTGTGCCTGAACGTGGAGCTGATCGAGGATCCGAATGCTCCACGCAAGCAGGAGTCGACTTTGGAATTGATGGCGCGAGAGGTGGCGGCGAAGGCCAGCGCGGCGGCAGCCGCGGCGGCTAGCGCGCCCACCTCGGCGGCCAGTGAGCTCGGCGGCGAATAGAGTTAGAGAAAGGCGAAAACGTGAAAGACATTTTCAACTTCTTCGAGAAGCCGAAAGATCCACTGTCGTTCTCGGCGATCCGCATCTCGCTGGCGTCGCCCGGAGAAGATCCGTGAGTGGTCGCACGGCGAGGTGAAGAAGCCGGAGACGATCAACTACCGGACGTTCAAGCCCGAACGTGACGGCCTGTTCTGCGCCAAGATCTTTGGCCCAGTGAAGGACTACGAGTGCAACTGCGGCAAGTACAAGCGCATGAAGCACCGCGGGATCGTCTGCGAGAAGTGCGGCGTCGAGGTCATCCAGTCGAAGGTCCGCCGCGAGCGCCTGGGGCACATCAACCTGGCGACGCCGGTCGCGCACATCTGGTTCCTGAAGTCGCTGCCGTCGCGCATCGGCAACCTGCTCGACATCACGCTCAAGGATCTGGAGAAGATCCTCTACTGCGAGTCGTACGTCGTCGTCGACCCGAAGGAGACCGGCCTGCAGGGCGGCGAGCTGCTGACCGAGGAGCGCTACATCAAGGCGATCGAGGAGTTCGGCGAGGACAACTTCTCGGCCGGCATGGGCGCGGAGGCGATCCGCGAGCTGCTCAAGCAGATCAACGTCCACACGCTGTCGGAACAGCTGCGCGGCGAGATGAAGGAAGCGACCAGCGAGGCGAAGCGGAAGAAGCTGTCCAAGCGCCTCAAGGTCGTCGACGCGTTCCGCGAGTCGGGCAACAAGCCCGAGTGGATGATGCTGGACGTGATCCCGGTGATCCCGCCGGATCTGCGCCCGCTGGTCCCGCTGGACGGCGGCCGCTTCGCGACGTCCGATCTGAACGACCTGTACCGCCGCGTGATCAACCGGAACAACCGGCTCAAGCGCCTGCAGGAGCTGAACGCTCCCGAGATCATCATCCGCAACGAGAAGCGGATGCTGCAGGAGGCGGTCGACGCCCTGTTCGACAACGGCCGTCGCGGCAAGACCATCACCGGCCCCAACAAGCGGCCGCTGAAGTCGCTGTCCGACATGCTCAAGGGCAAGCAGGGGCGGTTCCGCCAGAACCTGCTCGGCAAGCGCGTCGACTACTCTGGCCGTTCGGTCATCGTCGTCGGCCCCGAGCTGAAGCTGCACCAGTGCGGCCTGCCGAAGAAGATGGCGCTCGAGCTGTTCAAGCCGTTCATCTACAACAAGCTCGAAGAGCGCGGCCTGGTCACCACGATCAAGAGCGCGAAGAAGCTGGTCGAGAAGGAACGTCCCGAGGTGTGGGACATCCTCGAAGAGGTCATCAAGGAGCACCCGATCCTCCTCAACCGCGCGCCGACGCTGCACCGCCTGGGCATCCAGGCGTTCGAGCCGCTGCTGATCGAGGGCAAGGCGATCCAGCTGCACCCGCTGGTCTGCGCGGCGTTCAACGCCGACTTCGACGGCGATCAGATGGCCGTGCACGTTCCGCTGTCGCTGGAAGCGCAGATGGAAGCGCGCGTCCTGATGATGTCGACCAACAACATCCTGTCAGCCCTGCCAACGGGCGCCCGATCATCCTGCCGTCGCAGGACATCGTGCTCGGCCTCTACTACATGACGCGCGAGCGCATGTTCGCGAAGGGCGAGTACCCGCACGGCAAGGACGAGGACAAGAAGGGCACGGACAAGAACGCGCGCCGAGAAGTCCGAAGGAGAACATCCCCGCCAACAAGATGCACGGCGTGTTCTCGTCGCCCGAGGAGGTGCGCCTGGCGTACGACCACGGCGAGCTGGACCTGCAGGCGTCGATCCGCGTGCGCGTCGACGGCGAGCTGGTGCCGTCGTACCGCCGGCCGCGTGCTGCTGTACGAAATCGTCCCCAAGCAGCTGCCGTTCAAGACCGTCAACCGCGTCATGGGCAAGAAGCAGCTCGGCGATCTGATCGACAGCTGCTACCGCGCCTGCGGCCAGAAGGAGACCGTGCTCCTCGCCGACAAGCTGCGGTCGCTCGGCTACACGCTACGCGACCAAGGCCGGCATCTCGATCTGCGTCGACGATCTGCTGATCCCGGCGCGCAAGATCGAGCTGCTCGAGACCGCGCAGAAGGACGTGCAGGAGATCGAGGAGCAGTACACCGAGGGTCTCATCACCGACGGCGAGCGCTACAACAAGGTCGTCGACATCTGGGCGCAGGTGTCGGAGCAGATCGCCGAAGAGATGATGAGCGAGATCGGCTCCGAGGAGCTGATCAACGACGAGACCGGCGAGAAGCGCAGGAGCGCCGTCGTTCAACCCGATCTACATCATGGCGGATTCGGGCGCGCGCGGTTCGGCGCAGCAGATTCGTCAGCTGGCCGGCATGCGCGGCCTGATGGCGAAGCCGTCGGGCGAGATCATCGAGACGCCGATCACGACCAACTTCCGCGAGGGGTTGTCGGTGCTCCAGTACTTCATCTCGACGCACGGCGCCCGCAAGGGTCTGGCGGACACCGCGCTCAAGACGGCGAACTCCGGGTACCTCACCCGGCGGCTCGTCGACGTGGCGCAGGACTGCATCATCGCCGAGTACGACTGCGGCACCATCGACGGCATCGAGCTGGGCGCCCTGGTCGAGGGCGGCGAGATCATCGAGAAGCTGGGTGACCGCATCCTGGGCCGCGTCGCGGTCGACGACATCTTCGACCCGTACACGGGCGAGGTGCTCGTCGGGTCGGGCGAGGAGATCACCGAGGAGAAGGTCAAGGCCGTCGAGGACGCGGGCATCGACCACGTCAAGATCCGCTCGGTGCTCACCTGCGAGACCCGGCGCGGCATCTGCGTGCTGTGCTACGGCCGCGACCTGGCGCGCGGGCACATGGTCAACATCGGCGAGGCGGTCGGCGTCATCGCCGCCCAGTCGATCGGCGAGCCCGGCACGCAGCTGACGATGCGGACGTTCCACATCGGCGGCGTCGGTCAGGTGCGCACCGAGCAGTCACAGCTCGAGGCGCGCTACGACGGTGTCGTCAAGCTGGAGAACACCAACGTCGTCAAGCGCGAGAAGGTGTGGATCGTCATGAACCGCCACGGCGAGATCGTGATTGCCGACGAGACCGGCCGCGAGCGCGAGCGCTACGGCCTGACCTACGGCGCGCGGTTGCACTTCGGCGAAGGCGACCGCGTCAAGTCGGGCCAGCTCCTGTCGGAGTGGGATCCGTTCTCGGTGCCGATCCTCACCGAGGTGTCGGGCGTCGTGAAGTTCGGCGACGTCATCGAGGGCGTCACCATGACGGAGCAGCTCGACGAGGTCACCGGCCTGTCGCGCAAGAGCGTCACCGAATCCAAGGACGCGGAGCTGCGGCCCCGCATCTCGCTCAAGGACGAGCACGGCAAGACGCTCAAGATCCCGAGCGGCGAGAACGACGCGCGGTACTTCCTGCCCGTCGGCTCGACCATCGCCGCGAACGAAGGCGACGAGATGGAGGCCGGCGACATCATCGCGCGTATCCCGCGCGAGACCACCAAGACCAAGGACATCACCGGCGGTCTGCCGCGCGTCGCCGAGCTGTTCGAGTCGCGCAAGCCCAAGGAGCACGCCGTCATCGCCGAGATCGACGGTACGGTCAGCTTCGGCAAGGACACCAAGGGCAAGCGCAAGGTGCTGATCACGCCGGAGCGGGGCGATCCCAAGGAGTACCTGATCTCCAAGGGCAAGCACCTGGCCGTGCGCGAAGGCGACAAGATCCGCGCCGGCGAGCCGCTCATGGACGGCGCCGCCAACCCGCACGACATCCTCAAGGTGCTCGGCGAGAAGGCGCTGGCCAAGTACCTGGTCGACGAAGTGCAGGAGGTCTACCGACTGCAGGGCGTCAAGATCAACGACAAGCACATCGAGACCATCGTGCGGCAGATGTTGCGCCGCATCCGGGTCATCGACGTGGGCGACACCGGCTTCCTCGTCGACGAGCACGTCGAGAAGTACCTGTTCGAGGAGGAGAACGAGCGCGTGATTGAGCAAGGGCGGCAAGCCCGCCCAGGGCGAGCCGTTGCTGCTCGGCATCACCAAGGCGTCGCTGTCGACGGAGAGCTTCATCTCCGCGTCGTCGTTCCAGGAGACCACCAAGGTGCTCACCGAGGCCGCCGTGTGCGGCAAGGTCGACTACCTGCGCGGCCTCAAGGAGAACGTCATCATGGGCCGCCTGATCCCGGCGGGCACCGGCCTCGGCGCC
>CAVSOL010000015.1:0-13601 GCA_963729535.1 uncultured Pseudomonadota bacterium
CTGAACCTCTTTCTTCAGCGTCTCGACGCCGGCGCCACGCTTGCCGATGACGATGCCCGGCCGCGCGGTGAAGATGTTGATCTTCACCTTGTTGGCCGCGCGCTCGACCTCGACGGCGGCGACGCCCGCGTGGTTCAGCTTCTGCTTGACGAACTTCTTGAGGCGCAGGTCTTCATGCAGCCACTTCGAGAAGTCCTTCTCGGAGTACCACTTCGAGCTCCAGCCGCGTACGACGCCGAGCCGGAAACCAACTGGATGTGTTTTTTGTCCCATTTTTCGACTCTTCTTTTCCTGCTTAAACCGGCACGTCGACGACGACCGTCACGTGCGACGTCCGTGCGTTGATCCGGTTCGCGCGTCCCATCGAACGCGCCATCCATCGCTTCTGCACCGGCCCGCCGTCGATGAACACCTGAGTCACCACCAGCTTGTCGGCGTCCGCCTTCTCGTTTTCGGTCGCGTTGGCGATCGCCGAGTCCAGAACCTTGGTCAGCATCTTCGCCGCCTTGCGCTGCTGGACCTTCAGGATCGACATCGCGTCGTCGACCGAACGGCCGCGGATCATGTCCGCAACCGCCCGCACCTTACGAGGCGACTCGCGAAACCGTCTCAACACCGCGCGGGCCATTACTTCTTCCCTGCCGCAGCCGCAGGCGCCGCACCGGGCGCGCCGCCGCCACCACCACCCGCCGCCGGACGACGACTTGCGATCGCCCGAGTGGCCATGGAAGGTCCGCGTCGGCGAGAACTCGCCCAGCTTGTGACCGACCATGTTTTCAGTCGCGAACACCGGCACGAACTTGCGGCCGTTGTGAACCGCGAACGTCAGTCCCAGCATCTCGGGGATGATGGTCGAACGCCGCGACCAGGTCTTGAGCACCTTCTTCGACTTCTGGCGCTGAAAGTCGGCCACCTTCTTCAGCAGGTGGGCGTCGACAAACGGGCCTTTTTTGACTGAACGAGCCATGGGGTCCTCTACACCTTCTTGCCGCGATGCTTGATGATCATCGCGTCGGTTCGTTTGTTCTCACGCGTCTTGAGGCCCTTCGACAGCTGGCCCCAGGGCGAACAAGGATGGCGTCCGCCCGACGAACGGCCTTCGCCGCCGCCCATCGGGTGATCGACCGGGTTCATGGTGACGCCGCGGTTGTGCGGGCGGCGGCCCTTCCAGCGCGTGCGGCCGGCCTTGCCGACGTGCACGCTGCCGTGCTCGCCGTTGCCGACCTGACCGATGGTCGCGCGGCAGTCGAGGTGCACGCGGCGGGTCTCACCGGACGGCAGCCGGATCTGACCCCAGTCGCCCTCCTTGGCCATGACCTGCGCGCCGACGCCGGCCGAGCGGCACATCTGCGCGCCGCCCGAGATCTTGAGCTCGATGTTGTGGACGGTCGTACCGAGCGGGATGAACCGCAGCGGCAGGTTGTTGCCGGGCTTGATGTCGGCGTTGCGCGACGACAGCACCTGGTCGCCGACCTTCAGCCCGTCCGGGCAGAGGATGTAGCGCTTCTCGCCGTCGGCGTAGTTGAGCAGCGCGATGCGCGCCGTCCGGTTGGGATCGTATTCGACCGTCGCGACCGTGGCCGGAACGCCCACCTTGTTACGGCGAAAGTCGATGAGGCGGAAGCGGCGCTTGTGACCGCCGCCGCGGAAGCGCGACGTGATGCGGCCGTTGTTGTTGCGGCCGCCCGACTTGGACATCTTCTCTGTGAGCGACTTCTGGGGCGCGTTGCCCTGCGACAGCTCGGAGAAGTCGGGGGCGACGCGGTGGCGGCTGCCCGCCGTGATTGCGTTGTGTGGACGAACACCCATGGCGCTTACACTCCCTCGAAGAATTCGACGGTCTGACCGGCGGCGATGGTGACGATCGCCTTCTTCCAGTTCGACCGCTTGCCGACGAAGCGCCCCATGCGCTTCTCCTTGCCGCGCACGACCGACGTGCGCACGGCGACGACGTCGACGTTCCACAGCTTCTCGACCGCAGCGCGAATCTCGACCTTGTTGGCGTCGCGCGCGACCTCGAACAGCAGCTGCGACTTCAGCGTCTCGGGATCCAGCTCGTCGCCGCCCTGGCCGCCGGTGTCCTTGAGGCGCGTCCCCTTCTCGGTGAGCAGCGGACGCTTGATGATCAGTTCTGGTGATCGCATGACGTTCCCTTACGAAGCCTTCGCCTCGGTCTCGCCCGCCAGGATGCGCGTCTCGATTGCTTTGACGGCGTCAGCGGCGATGACCAGGGTCGGGTGGTTGAGGATGTCGTAGACGTTCAGGCCCTCGGGCGGCAGCACCTTCGACTTGGGCAGGTTGCGGCACGACTTCGACAGGTTGACGTTGGTCTTGCCGTCGACGACGACGGCGGAATCAGCGCCCAGCACCTTGAGGATGCCGGCCAACCGCTTGGTCTTCGGCGCGTCGAACGCCAGCGCGTCGACGATGACCAGCTTCTTCTCTTTCACGCGCAGCGACAGCGCCGAGGCCAGCGCGGCGCGCTTGACCTTCTTGGGCACCGTGTACGAGTAGTCTCGCGGCTGCGGTCCCCAGACCTTGCCGCCGCCGACGAACTGCGGTGACCGGGTCGACCCCTGGCGCGCGTTGCCCGTCCCCTTCTGCTTGTACGGCTTCTTGCCGCCGCCGCGAACCTCGTCGCGCTTCTTGGTCTTGTGCGTACCCGCACGGCGCGCCGCGCGTTGCATCTTGACCACCTCCCACAGGAGGTATTCCTTCACCTTGGTTCCGAAGACGGCGTCGGCGAGGTCGACTTGACCCACCTTCTTGCCTTCGATGTTGACGATGTCGATCTGCATGGCTTTGGGGACCTCGAAAAGCGGCTAGGTCTTGATCTCGACGTCGACGCCCGCCGACAGGTCCAGCTTCATCAGGGCGTCCAGCGTCTGCTGCGTCGGCTCGAGGATGTCGAGCAGGCGCTTGTGGGTTCGAATCTCGAACTGCTCACGCGACTTCTTGTCCACGTGCGGCGAGCGCAGCACGGTGAACTTGTTGATCTTGGTCGGCAGCGGAACGGGGCCGGCGACGCTGGCGCCCGTCCGCTTGGCCGTGTCGACAATCTCGCCGGCCGACTGGTCCAGCAGCCGGTGATCGTACGCCTTGAGTCGAATGCGAATCTTCGGTGTCATCGTTACTCCAGAATCTTGGTGACGACGCCTGCGCCGACGGTCTTGCCACCCTCGCGGATCGCGAAGCGAAGACCTTCTTCGCAGGCGATCGGCGTGATGAGCTCGATTTCCAGGTTGACGTTGTCGCCGGGCATCACCATCTCGGCGCCTTCCGGCAGCGTCACCAGGCCGGTCACGTCCGTCGTCCGGAAGTAGAACTGCGGCCGGTAGCCCTTGAAGAACGGCGTGTGTCGACCGCCCTCTTCCTTCTTCAGGATGTAGATCTCACCCTTGAACTTCTTGTGCGGCGTGATGCTCCCTGGCTTCGCCAGCACCTGACCGCGCTCGATCTCCTCGCGCTTGGTCCCGCGCAGCAGCGCGCCGATGTTGTCGCCAGCGCGCCCTTCGTCCAGCAGCTTGCGGAACATCTCGACGCCCGTCACGACCGTCTTCGTCGTCGGCCCGAAGCCCACGATCTCGATTTCCTCGCCCACCTTGACGATGCCGCGCTCCACGCGGCCCGTCACCACCGTGCCGCGGCCGGAGATCGTGAACACGTCCTCCACCGGCATCAGGAACGGCTTGTCGATCTCGCGCTTCGGCTCCGGGATGAACGTGTCGCACGCCTCCAGCAGCTTCATGATCGACGGCTCGCCCAGGTCGCTCGCGTCGCCTTCCAGCGACTTCAGCGCGCTGCCGCGGACGATCGGCGTCGTGTCGCCGGGGTACTGGTACTTCGACAGCAGCTCGCGCAGCTCCAGCTCCACCAGGTCCAGCAGCTCCGCGTCTTCCTTCGCGATCATGTCCACCTTGTTCAGGTAAACAACGATGGCAGGCACGCCGACCTGGCGACCCAGCAGGATGTGCTCGCGCGTCTGCGGCATCGGGCCGTCAGGCGCAGACACGACCAGGATCGCGCCGTCCATCTGCGCCGCGCCCGTGATCATGTTCTTGATGTAGTCCGCGTGCCCCGGGCAATCGACGTGCGCGTAGTGACGATTGTTCGTCTCGTACTCCACGTGTGCGATCGCGATCGTGATGCCGCGCTCTCGCTCTTCAGGCGCCTTGTCGATCTGGTCGTACGCCAGGAACTTCGCGAAGTTCTTCTTCGCCAGCACCTTGGTGATCGCCGCGGTCAAAGTCGTCTTGCCGTGGTCGACGTGACCGATCGTCCCGATGTTCAGGTGCGGCTTGTTTCGTACGAATTTTTCTTTGGCCATGGTCTTCTCCAGATTCCCTTACATGCCTCGCATGCGCTCGACGATCGATTCGGTGACGTGCGTTGGAACGGGTGCGTAACGTGAGAACTGCATCGTGTAGGTCGCCCGCCCCTGCGTCATCGACCGCACGTCCGTCGAATACCCGAACATGCTGGCCAACGGCACCTCGGCGGTGACGGCCTGCGCCGATCCGCGTGCTTCCATACCCGAAACCCGCCCGCGACGCGAGGCAAGATTTCCGGTGACCTCGCCCATGAACTCATCGGGGGTCAGCACCTCGACCTGCATCAGCGGCTCCAGCAGCACGGGACCCGCCTCGCGCGCGGCCGCCGTCGCCCCCATCGAACCCGCGATTTGAAAGGCCATTTCGCTCGAATCGAGCTCGTGGTAGCTGCCGCCGGTCAGGCGGACGGCGACGTCGATAACCGGATATCCGGCCATCACGCCCCGGGCCAGCGACTCGCGCACGCCGCGCTCGACCGCCGGGATGAACTCGCGCGGCACCACGCCACCCACGGTCGCGTCCTCGAATACGATCCCCTTGCCCTGCGCCGGCTCCACGTGCAGCTGCACGTGTCCGTACTGGCCGCGGCCGCCGGTCTGGCGGATGTATTTCCCCTCGGCGTTCGCGTCGTGCGCGATGGTCTCGCGATAGGCGACCTGCGGCCGACCCACGTACGCCTCGATCTTGTACTCGCGCACCAGCCTGTCGACGATGATCTCCAGGTGCAGCTCGCCCATCCCCGAGATGATCGTCTGACCGGTATCCACGTCGGTCTTCACGCTGAATGACGGGTCTTCGATGGCCAGCTTGGCAAGCGCCATCGCCAGCTTGTCCTGACCGACCTCGGTCTTCGGCTCGATGGCGATCGAGATGACCGGCGCCGGGAAGTCCATGACCTCCAGCACGACCGGCTCCTTCTCGTCACACAGCGTATCGCCCGTCGCGGTCACGCGTAGACCGGCGGCCGCCGCGATGTTGCCGCAGGTGACCTCCTTGATGTCCTCGCGCTTGTTGGCGTGCATGCGCAGCAGGCGTCCGATGCGCTCGCGCTTCCCCTTGGCCGCGTTGTACACGGTCGCGCCGGTCTCGACCTTGCCCGAATAGACGCGAAAGTAGGTCAGCGACCCGACGAACGGGTCGTTCATGATCTTGAACGCCAGCGCCGAAAACGGCTCGCCGTCCTCGGGCTTGCGAAGCGCCGTCTCGCCCGCGAGGTCCTTGCCCACCACCGGCGGCAGGTCGGTCGGCGACGGCAGGAAGTCGACCACCGCGTCGAGCAGCGGCTGCACACCCTTGTTCTTGAACGCCGCGCCCAGCAACACCGGTACCGCGCGCCCCGCCACGGTCGCGCGGCGCAGAGCCGCGCGCAGGAGCTCCGCCGACATCGGCCGCTCTTCCAGATACGCGCGCATCGCCTCGTCGTCCGCCTCGGCGATCGCCTCGATCATCGTCGCGCGCGCCAGGGCAGCCGCGTCGGCCAGCTCGGCCGGAATCTCCGCGACCACCGGCACCGCGCCCAGCGTGTCGTCTTCCCAGGAGATCGTTTTCATCTCGATCAGGTCGACGACGCCCGAGAACTCGGCCTCGAGCCCGTTCGGGATCTGCACGACGATCGGCGCCCCGCGCAGCCGCTCGCGAATCTCCTGCACGCAGCGATCGGGATCCGCGCCCACACGATCGCACTTGTTGATGAACGCGATGCGCGGCACCCGGTAGCGGTCGGCCTGGCGCCACACCGTCTCCGATTGTGGCTCGACGCCGCCGACCGCGCAGAACACCGCCACCGCGCCGTCGAGCACCCGCAGGCTGCGCTCGACCTCGATGGTGAAATCGACGTGGCCGGGCGTGTCGATGATGTTGATGCGGTGCTCGCGCCAGAAGCAGGTGGTCGAGGCCGCGGTGATGGTGATACCGCGCTCCTGCTCCTGCTCCATCCAGTCCATCTGCGTCGTGCCTTCGTGGACCTCGCCCATCTTGCGCGAGACCCCCGTGTAGAACAGCACGCGCTCGGTAGTCGTGGTCTTTCCCGCGTCGATGTGCGCCATGATCCCGATGTTCCGGATCTGCGCTATGGGGAATGTCCGAGCCACGACTGCCGAATGCCTTTCCGACGCTCAGCCGATCCTCGCGTCGCCGGGTGATCCGGGGCGCGGAACCGTCAGGTCCGTCGTCTGTCCGAGAGGTTGTTTAAGTGATTAAGTGCTACCAGCGATAGTGGGCAAACGCCTTATTGGCGTCGGCCATCTTGTGCGTATCTTCCCGCTTTTTGACGGCATTGCCCTTGTTGGACGAAGCGTCGAGCAGCTCGCCCGCCAGCTTCTCCTGCATCGTGCGGCCGTCGGAACGATCGCGGGCGGCGGAGATCAGCCAGCGCATGCCCAGCGCGATGGCGCGGTCTGGCCGAACGTCGACAGGAACCTGGTAAGTGGCGCCACCCACGCGGCGCGACTTGACCTCGACCTTCGGCTGCACGTTGCTGAGCGCGCGGTCCCACACCTTCACGGGATCGTCCTTCGCCTTCTCGGCGACGATGTCCAGGGCGCGGTAGACGATGCGCTCCGCGATCGCCTTCTTGCCCGACGTCATGACGGTGTTGACGAACTTCGTCACGCGACGGCGCGTGTCGAGCGGCTGATCCGTGAACTTCGGATCGGGAAGCGGCTTGCGCTTGGGTACTTCACCTTTACGTGGCATGTCGCTTCTCTATCCTTACTTCGGGCGCTTGGCGCCGTACTTCGACCGGCCCTGACGGCGATTGGCGACGCCCGAAGTGTCGAGCGTGCCGCGAATGATGTGATAGCGAACGCCCGGGAGATCCTTGACGCGACCGCCGCGGATCATGACGACCGAGTGCTCCTGAAGGTTGTGACCCTCGCCCGGGATGTAGGTCGTGACCTCCATCTGATTGGTCAACCGAACGCGCGCGACCTTGCGCAGCGCCGAGTTCGGCTTCTTGGGCGTGGTGGTGTAAACGCGAACGCAAACACCGCGTCGTTGCGGACAGGCCATCAGCGCCGGCGACGCGGTCTTGCGTCGCTGTGCCTTGCGGCCGAATTTCACGAGTTGATTGATGGTTGGCATCGTTCCTTCGCAACGTTCCTTCGAATGCAGGCGGAGAACAGTCCCCGGCCACGGAAAGGCAGGGATTATAGGGGTGTGCTTCCCCTTGTCAACGACTGTTGACTACCTGTGTGCTTGGGACCGCCCGGGGCCGACTAGGGCTTCGGCCTGAGCTGCCTCGGCGGCCATCCCGAGCGGACCGATCAGGCGGCGCGCCAGCACCCGGGCGGCGTCGCTGCGCCCCAGCAGGGCCGCGGCGGGGGGCCCCGAGCGCTGGTAGAGGTCGCTCATGACGGCGAACCAGGGGGCGTCGGCCCGCAGCCGGTCGCGCACCCGGCGCATGGCCGCCACCGACGATTGCAGCGGCGATCCCCAGGCGGCCGTGGCCACGAAGCAGCCGGACAGCTGGGTGTAATCGACCTTGGTCGTCTTCATCTCGGCGACCGCATGCGGCCCGGCGCGATTGCACACGTCGACGGCGCGCAGCGGCAATCCAGTAGTTCGTCGACGGCATCGAGGCCGCCGAATTCGACGTCGACGCGCTGCCGGATGAGCCGCGACCGGCACCATCAGCCCTTCGATCTTGTCAGTCGCGGCCAGCGCTGGGCAGGCCCTGGATGAAGGAGACGGAGTCGCCCTCGTGAATGGGCTGCTTGCTGTAGCGCACGTCGTACTTCGCGATCGCGAGGCCGCTCGACGGAACCGCGTAACGCAGTCGTCCCCAGTGGTGCGAGTTCTTCGGGTCGCGACCGGTTCTGCGGTCAGCAACGACGGCGCGGCAGGCAGGTTCGGATCCATGCAGAACGCGCTGTCCGCGAACCTCGACCTTCAGCCGGTAGGCGATCCGGGCGGGTATCGCAGGCGATCGGCGCCGCTGCCCGGCGTCCCCGCAGGATCGTTCTGATCGAACCGTCCATCGCGTGCATGTTCCCCGCGTCTGCGTCGAGCCCGTCGACGGAGCTGAAGCCCGCCGGCTCGACGGTTGTCGGCGCTCGCCGCTTCGCCCAGGTTGAACGGCACGCTATAGATGACCGACGGTTGGCCTCGGTACGGATAACCCGTACCGGTTGCCCACGAGTCCCACTCCCCTCGCTGCGGCGTCGGAAACGTCAGATCGTTGAACACGCGTTGTAGTCGCCCTCGGTGTTGATCTCGAGCCACGCGACATATTCGCCCTGCGGCCATCCGTCGGGCACGGAGAACATCACCGACTGCTCGACATCACCGGGAGGGGTCGCCATCGTGACCGCGTCGATGTCGGGCATCGCCGCGCGGGCGGCCTCGGCGAAGCCCAGCCCCTTCTGCGGCGTGGCCCCCGACATCGCGTCGTAGCCGATGTAATCGGTCGTCTTGCCCTCATAGCCGGCAACGTCTGTGAAGTCCTTGCAGCTTCGAACGTTTCCCGGTCGACAGACCGTGCGTCCGGAACGCACGGTGAAACGTCCCGTCGCGGCGGGATAGAGCGAGACCAGCGGTAGCGCGCGCGACACGGCCTGTCCGCCCACGGTTGCGGGTTCGACGTATCCCGGCATTGACGTCGCTTGACGGTCAGCACGCGGCCCTTGTCGCTCATGAACGGGCTGGCGCAGCTGATGGCGTCGAGCCCGTCCTTCATCGTGTTACCGCGAGAACGGCAGGCAGAAATAGTGGTCGAGCGACGAGTCCTCGCACGTTCGCGACGCGTAGCCTTCGGGACGGTTCTGGAAGACGATGCGCGGGAATTGTCCGGCGCCAGGCGCGGCAGCGCGTCGGTGGGCCCAGATCGGCAACACGCCTTCGCGGCGACCGTACGGCCAGTGATAGCCGCTGTTCATCTGCGTGGCGCCGGGGCGATTGCCGATGCCGCGGACGCTCACCGCCTGGGTCAGCCCCACCGTCGACAGGAACGTTCCGTCGGGCTTCTCGATCCAGATGGCGATCTGCGCGCGCACCGTGGGCGTAAAATGGAGCACGATGGCGCGCGATGGGCTGCTGGTCTGGGCGTGAGCCGGCACCGCGAGTGAGCCACAACACAGCACCACTGCAGCGGTCGCCGCTCCTGTAAGCCGGGACATCGCTGCACTATAGCGCGCGTCCCCGACCCGCGCATCACCGGAAAATGCTGCGGCTGCGGGCCGTCGACCGCCTGGACGCGACCAAGTTAGTGTCTACGGAACACTGGCAGCGCTGCAGCAGTCGGCCAGCGCCCCGATTGGCGCAAGCAGCCTTCGCACCAGCACACGCGCCGTCGAGCTGCGGCGAATCACGTCAGCCGCGACGGGCCCCGACCGATAGTAGAGGTCGGTGGCTACCGCCCCGATGCCGCTGCCCGCCCGCAGGCGGTCGCGCAGGGCGCGCAGTGCGGGGACGCTGCCCGCCAGCGGCGAACCCCAGGCGGCGGTCGCGACGAAGCAGCCCTCGACCTGCTTGAACTTCCGTGCCGGGGTCGGAAACGCGAGCACGACAACGGGCGACGTTTGCCCGCAAGCGTCAGCGGCGCGCACGCCAGCGACATACTGCGTCGCAGGCTTGAGCCCGCTGAGGGTGAACGTGGCGAGCGAACCTGGGGGCCCCGGCGCGACCAGCGGCGCCCGGATGGCCTGCAGGAACTCGTCGTCGGTCATCGACTGCCCCTCGCGGTAGCGGACCTCATAGCTGGCCACGGCGGCGCCGTTCGCCTGCGCGTGTTTGAACTCGAGCGTGACATCCATGGCCGTCAACCCGCCTTGCGCGGTGGCGAAGTCCGTCACTCGCTCGGGCGGCGGCGGCAGCGGATTGCACGCCAGCGGCGGGCACACCTGCTTCGTGGGATCACAGCAGTTCTTGGTGGTGGGGTCGCAGCCGGTGCTGCCGCACGACTCGACGCTGGCGTGCACGCGCCCGGTGCCGGCCGCGGTCGCGATCAACATCAGGCGCGCCTCGCCCGAGCCAGCGTCGGTAGAGGAGATCGTCGCATCGCGCGGAATGATGTCGCCGTCGACGCCCGTCCAGTCGCTGTAGCCTTCGATCACCGACGTGGTCGCCGACGACGCGGTGCCGGCGGCGAGATCGATGTGGATCGGGACCCGGTAGACGACCGACGGCTGGCCGAAGTTGTTGTCCATGCCGTACCCCGGGAGGTTGCTGTCTTTCACGGCCGGGTGCCTGTGCGATCCGTTGTTGTCGAACTCCTTGTTCACCTCGACGTAGAGCGCGTAGTCGCCGGCGGGCAGCGCCGACGGGATCACCCACGTGTTGCCGTACGCCGCCCCGTAGCCGGGTGTGGCGGACGCGACGGCGTCCAGATCGTTGAGCGTCGCGTAGCTCTTCGCGCTCACCGTGCAGCTCGGCAACTGGCTGCCGAGTACGTCGCAGTCGTTGTTGGTGAACAGGGTCAGGTCGTTGCGCGGCGGGTAGTAGCTAGGGACGGATGCGTCCAGCTTCCCCTTCGCGCTGCTGAATCGCGTCGGGCAGCTGATCGCGTCGAGGTCGACCTCTGACGGCATCAGCGGCCGGCAGTAATACGGCTCGCTGGACGAATGCCCCTCGTGAAACCCGAGCCAGTCCTCTTTATCGTCCTGCATGACGACCGAGTCGTACAGCCTGCCGCGCGCGTGCGCCCAGATCGGCAACACCATCCGCCGCTTGCCGTAGGGGAAGAACGGGCTGGATAGAAAGTTCCACAGCCCGGGACGGTTGCCGATACCGCGCGCCGCGGTCATGTTCGTCACCATCAGCGTGTCGACGAACTGCGTGCGGTCGGCGCTCTGCAGCCAGACGGCGATCTGCGGGCCCAGGTCCAGGCGCTCCAGCGTCTGCACGCAGGCGCCGCTGCCGGCCGGACGGTAGCAGTCCGGCTGGAACGTGTAGCGAATGTGCATGCAGCCCTGCGCGCGCGCCGGGCGCGCAACCGCAACGAGCGCCAGCAGCACCGCGGCGACGCCTATCAAGCATCCCGTCCCCGTGAAACGCACCGACGCCACTCCATAGAGTGTGGCCTTCCGTCGGCAGGAGGCGCAAGCGATGTACGATGGCGGCGCGATGCGCATCGGAATCGACGTCGGCGGCACCAAGATCGAGGGGCTGACCCTATCGACCGACGGTCACGAGATCGCCAGGCATCGTGTCGCGACGCCGACGGTGTATGACGGCGTGCTCACCGCGATCGTCGACCTGGTCGCCCGGCTGGAAGCAGAGCATGCCGGGAAGGCCACAGTCGGCATCGGTACACCTGGCGTGTTGCACCCCGGCCGGGGCGTGATGCTGAACGCGAACCTCGCGTGCCTGAACGACAGGCCGCTCGATCGGGATCTGGCCGCTGCGCTCGGGCGGCCAGTGCGGCTGGCCAACGACGGCAAGTGCTTCGTGCTGTCGGAGGCGATCGACGGCGCGGCGGCCCCGCCACCGGACGTGGACCGCATGCGCCCCGACGTCGTGTTCGGCGCGACGCTGGGGACGGGCGTCGGCGGCGGCATAGTCGTCGACGGGCGCGTGCTCACCGGCGAAAATGGCGCTGCCACCGAGTGGAGCCACACGACGCTCCCGTTCCTGGAGCCCAACGAGCACGCCCCCTACCGGTGCTTCTGCGGCCACGCTGACTGCATCGAATCGTTCACGTCCGGACGCGGGCTGGTCGCACGCTACCGCGAGCTGGGCGGCGCCGCCGACACAGACGGGGCCGAGATCGCCCGCCGCGCGGCCGCCGGCGACGCGATCGCCGAGCGAGCGTTCACACACTACGAAGCCGCGCTGGCGCGCGCGCTGGCGCTGGTGGTCAACATGCTCGACCCGCGCGCCATCGTGCTGGGTGGCGGCGTGTCCAACAATGCGCGCATCTTCGCCAACGTTGCCAAGCTGTGGGAGCGCTACACGGTCCCCAAGGACCTGCGCACCCGGCTGGTGCGCGCCGCGCACGGCGACGCCAGCGGCGTTCGCGGCGCCGCGTTCCTTTGGCCGCCGGCGCGCCCCTGACGGGCCGTCCCCGGCCGAAGGCATCGTGAAATCGCTGGGTTCGGCGGCGTGCGCTGGCGCCCCACCCCTCCGCCGCGTCAACTCCTTGACGCACGCGCATTTAGTGACTTTTGTTTCCTGGAAAATCGTAAGATGCGACACGGGTTAGTGACGGCCCCTTGTAACCTCAGGCAGGGAGAAGACTGAAATGGGTAAAAGAGCGATCCCAATGTTGTCGTTGATGGTGTTCGTCGGCGGTGTGAGTGGAGTGGCGCGTGCGGCTGAGATTCAGCGCTCGACCTTCCAGGGAAGTCAGGTCCTGGCGGGCTTCTTTGGCAGCGCCTCGATCACCTGCGCGGATGGGGTGTCGACGGGATTCGTCTCGGCGTTCGGATCCCTCCAGGGTGCGGAACAGATCTTCACCTCGACCGGAGCCCCGCCGTTCATGGGCAACGGTGTCCTCGTGTCGGTCGACTCGTACTCGAACAGCTGTACCGGTCAGATCCTGGGCGGCATGAGCGGCGGCATCCCGAACGCCCTCACGCCCCCGGACAAGAAGTTGACCTCGGCCGCGATGGTGGGCAGCGGGCTGGTCCAGGACTTTTTCTCCGGCGTCCAGATCCCGGTGTCCATCGACGTCGACGTCATCGGCAGCGGGCAGACCAGCCAGAGCAAGGCCCACAGCAAGACGAAGATCAAAGGAGCCACGGGCGGGCCGATCGTCGTCAGCACGGACCGCTCCGCCAACGGCAATCGCGGCGCCACCCCCGAGGGGACGATCATCATCGACGGCGTCGACATCGCCGCCGAGTTCTCCTTCGGGATCCTGATCTCGAACAGCAGCGCGACGCAGACGATCTCGAAGTAACGCGCGCACGGAGTCTCCCTCACGCGGCGAGGCGCCCGGCATCGGGCCTCCGCCGCGCGAGGTGAGCTGCCCCGCCGCTACTCGTCGAGCGGCGCGGGAGCCGCAGACGGAACCGGCGCCGAGGCAGCCATCGCCGCCGCGGGCAGTTCGTCGGTGCCGGCGTCCTCGATGTGCACCGACAGGCGCTTGTAGGCGCCGAGGCCGGTACCCGCCGGGATCAGGCGGCCCATGATGACGTTCTCCTTGAGGCCGCGCAGGTAGTCGACCTTGCCGCACACGGCGGCCTCGGTGAGCACCTTGGTGGTCTCCTGGAACGACGACGCCGAGATGAAGCTCTCGGTCGACAGCGACGCCTTGGTGATACCGAGCAGCAACGGCTCGCCCTGGGCGGGCTTGGTGCCCTTGCCGATCACGCGCTCGTTCTCCTCCTCGAA
>CAVSOL010000016.1:0-28413 GCA_963729535.1 uncultured Pseudomonadota bacterium
TCGGGCGCGCCAGCGATCAACTGCGCCCGTCGCGAAAACACAGACGTGCGCGTGCAGCCCGGGACGATGCACGGGCTCTCCTTGTCGGCGAGCGACGCCAGCCGCGCGTCGCAGTCCGCGCACAGCGCGATGGGCGGCGGCCGCTTGGTCGCGAACGCCTCCATCTGCTGCGCCACGGTCCAGGTCCACGTGCCGCTGCATCCCGCGCGATCGCACGCGCGCTGCGCGTCCTTTCCTTGCCGTAGGTCTCACGGCAGTGATCGCACATCGACGTCGCGGGGTTGGTTGGATCGGCTGCGCCGCGCCCGCCGAGCTTCGCGCCCTTCGCGGATGCCAACGAAATCCACGTTCGGGTGCACCCAGGCACCGAACATGGAGAGGTCTTCGCCCCGAGTCGATCAGCTAACGTGAAACCTGCCAAGCCCATTTCGGGGCATATGCTGACGAAAGGCCGTCCCAGGTGCAAGCCCGTCTGCACCTTAAGGGTCAGGGTGGCTTGCGCCCGGGCTGTCGCGAAGGTAGAGAAGCGCCACCCCGGCCATGCACGTGTCATGCAAATAACGATTGAGGACCTTTCTCCTGTCGAAAAACGCGTCGAGTTCGAGCTGCCTTGGACGGACGTGCTCCCCAAGCTCGACAAGGCCTACGACGCACTCCGGCGTGGCGTGCGCCTGCCCGGTTTCCGGCCCGGCAAGGTGCCGCGCGCGCTGCTCGAGAAGATGTACAAGCGGCAGGTCGAGGAGGAGGTAGCCCGGGAGCTGGTCGAATTTTCGCTAGGGCAGGCGATCCGCGAGAACCAGATCCAGCCGGTCGCGCCGCCGACGGTGGACGAGCTGGAGATCAAATCGGGCGCGCCGTTCAAGTTCAGCGCGCGCGTCGAGGTTCGCTCGCAGGTCGACGCCGAAGGACTACACCGGCCTGCCCGTGTCGCGGCGGCCGGCCAAGGTGACCGACGAAGCGGTCGCCGAGGCGCTGGAGGGCTACCGCCGCCGGCTGACCGAATACAAGCCGGTCGAGGGGCGGCAGGAGACCGGCGACACGGACCTCGTGCTCGTCGAGCTGTCCGGGAAGGTCGGCGATAACAAGCTGAAGCGCCGCCAGGTGGCGATCGATCTCGAGAACGACGCCGAAGGGCCGCTGCCCGGGTTGCCGAGCCGGCTGCGCGGCAAGGCCGATCGGCGGCGACGTCGAGGTGGAGTACACGTTGCCGACGGAGGGCGTGCCGGCCGAGATGGCCGGCGGGCAGGTGCACCTGCACGTGACGATCAAGGAAGCGCGCGAGAAGAAGGTGCCGTCGCTGGACGACGAGATGGCCAAGGATACCGGCGAGGCGGAGACGCTCGACGGCCTGCGCGCCAAGGTACGCGAGAAGTTGCTGGAGGCCGACCAGCAGCGCATCAAGGGCGAGATGACGCGCGCGCTGGTCAAGGAGCTGGTCAAGCGCAACGAGTTCCCCGTCGCGCCGGCGCTGATCGACCGCTACGCGCAGGCGATCGTCAACCGCGCCAAGCAGCAGCTGATGATGATGGGCGTCGACGTCGAGAGCGTCGACGACGCGAAGATGCGCGTCGAGATGCGCGCCGAGGCGGAAGAAGAGGCACGCGGCTCGATCCTGGTCCAGGCGATCGCCGAGCGCGAAGGCCTCACGGTCACCGACGCCGACCTGCAGAAGCGCATCGCGGAGCTGGCTGTGGCGCGCAACGAGAACCCGAAGCAGCTGCGCGCCGAGCTGGAGAAGGACCACCGCATCCACCAGGTCGAGAACCAGATCCGCGAACAGAAGGCGCTTGATATGCTGATCGCCCAGGCTAAGATCACCGACGAGGAAGCGCCTTCGCTGATCGTCACGCCTGAACAGGCGAAGCGAGAAGCGCAGCAGGCGCCCAAGAAAAGCGCCAAAAAGGAACCGAAACCATGAGCGAGCTCGATCCCCCGCCTGCGATTCGCAACTTCATCATCCCGACGGTCATCGAGCAGACCCACCGGGGCGAGCGTGGCTGGGACATCTTTTCGCGCCTGCTCAAGGACCGCATCATCTTCCTGGGCACGGCGGTCGATGATCAGGTCGCGAACATCGTCATCGCGCAGCTGCTGTTCCTCGAGAGCGAAGATCCCGACAAGGACATCATGCTGTACATCAACTCCCCAGGCGGGATGGTGACGGCAGGGATGGCGATCTACGACACCATGCAGTACGTGCGCCCCGACGTGGCGACCTTCTGCATGGGGCAGGCGGCTTCGATGGGGGCGTTCCTGCTCGCCGCCGGGACCAAGGGCAAGCGCTACTCGCTGCCGCACGCTCGCATCCTGATCCACCAGCCGCTGGGCGGCTTCTCGGGACAGGCGACCGACATCGACATCCACGCCAAGGAGATCCTGCGGACGCGCGACAAGCTGAACGAGCTGCTGGTCAAGCACACCGGGCAGCCGATCGAGCGCATCAAGTCGGATACCGAGCGCGACTACTTCATGAGCGCGATCGAGGCCAAGGAATACGGCCTGGTCGACGACGTGTTGGTCCAGAAGCAGGCCGTACCGGTCAAGTAGGCGGTCCGGTAGACGTCAACGAGCAGTGGGTTGCGCCGCGGGCGGCGCTCCTATGCTACCCTTTTCGTAGTGCCGACCGAGCGTAAGCGCGACGATCACGGGAACCTCTCGTGCTCTTTCTGCGGGAAGAGCCAGAAGGAGGTCAAGAAGCTGATTGCTGGGCCCACCGTCTACATCTGTGACGAGTGTATTGGCCTCTGCAATGACATCATCGCCGAGGAGATCGAGAAGGAGTCGGAGAGCTTCGGCCTGGCGCCGGTGCCCAAGCCGGCCGAGATCAAGAACGTCCTCGACGACTACGTGATCGGCCAGGACCGCGCGAAAAAGATCCTCGCGGTCGCGATCCACAACCACTACAAGCGCATCGACGCCAAGGTCGGGTCGGAAGACGTCGAGCTGGGCAAGTCGAACATCCTGCTGCTCGGCCCCACCGGCTGCGGCAAGACGCTGCTGGCGCAGACGCTGGCCAAGATCCTCAACGTGCCGTTCGCCATAGCCGACGCCACGAACCTGACCGAGGCCGGCTACGTCGGCGAAGACGTCGAGAACATCATCGTCAACCTCCTGCAGAACGCCGACCACGACATCGAGAAGGCGCAGCGCGGGATTGTCTACATCGACGAGATCGACAAGATCGCGCGCAAGGGCGAAAACCCGAGCATCACTCGCGACGTGTCGGGCGAGGGCGTACAGCAGGCGCTGCTCAAGATCCTGGAAGGTACGGTGTGCAACGTTCCGCCCAAGGGGGGACGCAAGCACCCGCAGCAGGAGTTCCTGCAGGTCGACACCACCCACATCCTGTTCATCTGCGGCGGCGCGTTCGTCGGGCTGGAAGACATCATCGAGCAGCGCATCGGCCAGCGGCAGATCGGCTTCGGCGCCAAGATTCAGTCGAAGAAGGAACGGCGCGTGTGGGACCTGCTGCGCGAGGTGCAGCCGGAAGACCTGCTCAAGTACGGCATGATCCCCGAGTTCGTCGGCCGCCTGCCCGTGATCGCGCCCCTGCACGAGCTGGACGAGGTGGCGCTGATCGACATCCTGACCAAACCCAAGAACGCCCTGGTGCGCCAGTACCAGAAGCTGTTCGAGATGGACGGCGTCAAGCTGCGATTCACCAAAGGTGCGCTGCAGGCGGTCGCGCTCGACGCGCAGAAGCACAAGTCCGGGGCGCGCGGGCTGCGCGCCATCCTCGAGCAGGCGATGCTGGACATCATGTTCGAGGTTCCCACCGCGGGCGCCCCCATCCGCGAGGTGGTGATCAACGAGGAGACCATCCAGAAGGGCCAGCAGCCCATCCTCATGTATCAGAAGGGAACGGCCGAAAAGGCTTCGTAGGGTCCAGCAGTATCGAGTTCGGATAGTCGCAATCGCAGCGGAGGTTTTCGATGTCCACGTCGCGTCACTCGGCTGGCTCAGCCACCTGGGTTGCTTGGTTGCCCCTGTTGTTCGTCGGGGCGATGTTGTTCTGGACGATCGCGCTGGGCCTGGGGGGCCTGTCGCTGGTGACGGTGACCGCGCTGTCCGCCGGCGGCGACAGCCCGCAGGTCTATGTGCCGATGCCGCCGACGGCCACCGAGCCCATGCCGGGCAACGCTGCCAGCTCCGGGATGTCCGACACCATCCTGGTGCGGTTGGAGGAGTCGCCTGAGCCGGAAGACGCGAGCGACAACGCCGGTGCCACGTCGCCGTCGCTGGACGTTATCGAAGCTGGACCTTAGTCAATATTTGGATTCCGCCCCGCGCAGTTGCTACGATTCGGAACTGGATGTCCGACCGCCACGACGAGAAGAGGGGGCCGCGCCGGGTACCACTACTACCGTTGCGGGACATCGTTGTATTCCCGCACATGGTGGTGCCGCTTTTCGTAGGGCGCGAGAAATCGATCAGCGCCCTCGAAGAAGCGATGGGGAAGGGCGGCTACAAGGAGATCTTCCTCTCCGCGCAGCGCAAGGCGAAGACGAACGAACCGATCCCTGAAGACATCTTCACGATCGGGACGATCGGGACAATCATCCAGCTGCTGCGGCTTCCCGACGGCACCGTGAAGGTGCTGGTCGAGGGGAAGCGGCGCGCGGCGGTGCGGCGCTTCACGCAGACCGACGGCTTCTTCATGGTCGAAATCGAGGAGATTCCTGACGCGCAGGAACGCTCCGTCGAGCTCGACGCGCTGGTGCGCGAGGTTCACGCGACGTTCGAGACGTACGTGAAGCTCAATAAGCGCATCGCCCCCGAGATCCTGATCTCGGTGCAGACGATCGAGGATCCTGGACAGCTCGCCGACACGATGGTGGGGCAGCTGCAGTTGAAGCTCGCCGACAAGCAGTCGGTGCTGGAGATGGACTCGCCGTCGAAGCGCCTCGCGCGGCTCTACGAGCTGATCAAGGCGGAGATCGAGATCCTGCAGGTCGAGAGGAAGATCCGGACACGCGTCAAGAAGCAGATGGAGAAGACGCAGAAGGAGTACTACCTCAACGAGCAGATGCAGGCGATCCAGAAGGAACTGGGCGACCGCGACGAATTCAAGAATGAGATGACCGAGCTCGAAGACCGCGCCAAGCAGAAGAACCTGTCGAAGGAGGCGCTGGCCAAGGTCAAGAAGGAGCTCAAGAAGCTGCGCATGATGGCGCCGATGTCCGCCGAGGCGGCGGTGGTGCGCAACTACCTCGATTGGGTGCTGGCGTTGCCGTGGGGCGAGAAGACCGAGGAGAAGCTGGACGTCGTCGACGCCGAGCGCGTCCTCGACGAGGACCACTACGGCCTCCGGAAGGTCAAGGAGCGCATCCTCGAGTACCTGGCCGTGCAGGCGCTGGTCAAGAAGCTCAAGGGCCCGATCCTTTGTCTGGTGGGCCCGCCGGGCGTCGGCAAGACGTCGCTGGCGCGTTCAATCGCGAAGGCGACCGGACGGAACTTCGTGCGCTTGTCGCTGGGCGGCGTGCGTGACGAGGCGGAGATCCGCGGCCACCGGCGCACGTACATCGGCGCGCTGCCTGGCAAGATCATCCAGTCGCTGAAGAAGGCCGGGACGCAGAACCCGGTGTTCTTGCTCGACGAGATCGACAAGATGTCGACCGACTTCCGCGGTGACCCGTCTGCGGCGCTGCTGGAGGTGCTGGACCCCGAGCAGAACGCGACGTTCAACGATCACTACCTGGATCTCGACTACGACCTGTCGGACGTCATGTTCATCACGACGGCCAACTACCTGCAGGGGATCCCCATCCCGTTGCAGGACCGCATGGAGATCATCCAGCTCCCCGGCTACACGGAGTTCGAGAAGGTTTCGATCGCCGAGCGCTATCTGATCCCGAAGCAGAAGCGGGACAACGGCATCGACGGCGTCGAGGTCGAGTTCGCTGAGGACACCGTCCGCGACGTCATCCACTACTACACGAAAGAAGCGGGCGTTCGCAGCCTGGAGCGCGAGATCGCGACCGTGTGCCGGAAGATCGCGCGCGACGTCGTCGCCAAGAAGGCGCCCGTGCGCACGCTCAGCGACGGCAGTGGCACCGGCTGGCGGATCACGTGCAAGCGGCTGCCGCGCTACCTCGGCCCGCACCGGTTCCGCTACGGACGCCAGGAGGGTCAAGGACGAGATTGGCTTGGTCATGGGCCTCGCCGTCACGATGCACGGCGGCGATCTGCTGGCGACCGAGGTGTCGATCGTCGCGGGCAAGGGCAAGCTGGTGCTGACCGGCAAGCTCGGCGACGTTATGCAGGAGTCGGCGCAGGCGGCGATCAGCTACGTGCGCGCGCGCGCGCCGTCGCTGGGGCTGGAGCGCGATTTCTACAGCCGCGCCGATATTCACGTTCACCTGCCCGAGGGAGCGATCCCCAAGGACGGGCCGTCGGCCGGGATCACGATGTGTACCGGGCTGGTGTCAGCGCTGCTGCGGATTCCGGTGCGCAAGGAAGTGGCGATGACCGGCGAGATCACGCTGCGCGGCCGCGTGCTGGCGATCGGCGGGCTCAAGGAGAAGATCCTGGCGGCTCACCGCTCGGGGATCACGACCGTGATCATGCCGAAGGAGAACGCCAAGGACCTGCGCGACATCCCCAAGCGGGTGCTGAAGTCGCTGAAGGTGGTGCCGGTCGAGCACATGGACGAAGTGCTGCGGAACGCACTGGTTCTCCCCGAGCCGGACAAGTTCCTGAACGAACCGTCGGTGCCGGTCGACTGGCGCCAGCCGGTCGAACGCCGCGAGCAACGCGACCGGCGCGACGAACCGTCGCGCATGCCCGTTGCCAGCGCGGTGCCGCCGCCGTCGGCGCGCGAGGAGACGCCGGACAAGCCGGAGTCCGAGTCGCCGGCGTCCGAGTCCGAACAGCCGGGCTCCAGCCCGAACACCAGCGCCTACCCGTTCCCGGTCCCCGGCCTCAGCGAGCACTAGCGTCGGCTGGCCGGCAGGCGGTCGTGGGCCACAGTTTCTTCTCGCATGAGCGGACGCCGATCGCGCGCGTCGCGCCGGGGCGGGTGGTGAAGGTGGTCGGCAGGTTGCGCGCGAACGGCGCGCTCCTACGTTCGCCGCTCGCGGGCGCGGCCTGCGTCTGGTTCCGGACGGTCGTGCAGGTCTGGCGCGGCCCGTTGCAGTGGTCGGATGACATCGCGGTGGCGTCGTCGGAGAGCGTGCTCGTCGACGACGGCAACGTCGCGGTCGTCGAGATGCGCTACGCACAGGTCGTCCTGGACCGCGTCGGACCCGAATGGCGACACGAGCCGCCGCAGCCGCGGGAGCGGCCTGGCGCAGTGCCCGTGGAGAACCTGCGCAGGTTTCTCGCGTCGGTCGGGACCGATCTGCGCTACCACGACGCCAATCTCCTCGAGCCGCTTCTGTCTCTGGCGCTCCCCGCACGCCACGCGGCCCGCTATCGCGAGGTGGTGCTCAGGGAAGGCGACCAGGTCGCCGTGCTCGGGGAAGCCAGCCAGGCGCCCGACCCGACGGCGCACGCGGGCGGGTTCCGGGTGCCGGTGCTGCGGGTGGTCCTCGGCGAATCCCCGTCGGGCGTCTTGATAGGCAACTCGCCAGCGCTGTGGGCCTGACCGTCGCGAAGCGGGTATTATGCGCGCTTCGCCGGAGGAGTGGCCGAGTGGTCGAAGGCGACGGTCTTGAAAACCGTAGCGCGAAAGCGCCGGGGGTTCGAATCCCTCCTCCTCCTCCCTTGCAGCGGTGGTCGGGGTCGACTATGGTCGGCCCCGAATCCTGGAGAGGTGGCCGAGAGGCCGAAGGCGGCGGTTTGCTAAACCGTTATACGGCCCAAAAGCTGTATCGAGGGTTCGAATCCCTCCCTCTCCGCAACTCGCTCCTTCAATCGACATCGACCCTTGACGTGCGCGCGGTGTCACGGCATACGTGTCGCTCACGTTTGCGGCTGTAGCTCATCTGGATAGAGCACCGGCCTACGAAGCCGGGGGTAGCATGTTCGAATCATGCCAGCCGCGCAGACGCTTCCGCGCCTACGTCTTGTGGGCGCCGGGCGAAGCGCCACAGGATCCCCGCCATCGCGGCGAAGAAGACCAGGCCCAGGATCTGGTATCCACCCGGGCCGAGCACGCCGGCCAGGCTGTGTTCGATGGCCGCCCCCATCGCGTTCATGGCGTCAGCCAGCCCCTTGCTGAGCGACATCAGTATCGCGACGACGACGCCCGGCGACGGCGCCGCCGGCCACCAGGCCGGTGGCGAACAGGTTCCCGGAGCCCAGCTCCGTGTCGGCGTGCCCGCCGGCGCCCGCCTGTTTGGGCTTGCCGCGATCGGCGAACGCGCGCAGCACGCCGCCCACGAAGATCGGCGCCGTCGTGGTCAGCGGCAGGTAGGCGCCAACCGCGAACGACAGCGAGCCGACGCCGCACAGCTCGACTGTGAGCGCCAGCGCCACGCCGACCATGACGAACTGCCAGTCGAGGTTGAACGCCAGCAGCCCCTTGATCAGCGTCGCCATCAGCGTCGCCTGCGGCGCGGGATAACGCTCGGTGCCGATCAGATGGAGGTCCGTTCCCAGCGGCTGGTCGAGCAGGCGCACGGTGAGCCCGACGACGATGGTCGAAGCGACGACGCCGATGAGCAGCCCGATCTGCTGCGCGCGCGGTGTCGCGCCGACGAGGAAGCCGGTCTTGAGATCCTGCGACGTCGCGCCGGCATTCGAGGCGGCGATGCAAACGATGCCGCCCACGCACAACGCCATCGGCTGGTAGACGTCGCCCGTCCAGCCGAGGCCGACGAACACCAGGCACGTCGCCATCAGCGTCGCGATGGTCATCCCCGAAACCGGGCTCGACGAGGACCCTATGAGGCCGACGATGCGGCTGGCGACGGTGACGAAGAAGAACCCGAACACGACGACGAGCAAGCCCGAGCAGCAGCTTGCTCGCGATCCCGGTTCCCGGCACGAGCGGCAGCACCGCGATGACCAGCACCAGCACCAGCGACCCGACCAGCACGACGGTGATCGGCAGGTCGCGGTCCGTGCGTTTCTGGCCGGCCGCGCCGCCGCCGTCGCGCTTGCGCAGCGACGCGATGCTCTCCTTGAACGACGCCACGATCGTGGGCAGCGTCTTGAGCAGGGTGATGAAGCCGCCCGCCGCGACGGCGCCCGCGCCGATCTGGCGCACGTAGGCGCGATACACGGCGGACGCGGCGTTGGCGAAAGAATGTGTAGCCGGGTCCCAGCCTCCCGGTCCGCCCGGTGTACCGATGCCAGCCAGGTAGCCCAGCTTGACCAGCTGCGCCGCGATGGCGTCGGGCGGCGTGAGCACCACGATGAGCGGGATGAGCCCGACCCACGCGAGCACGCCGCCCGCGACCAGGATGCCCGCGATGCGCGGACCGATGATGTAGCCGACGCCCAGGTACTCGGGCGTGATCTCGCCGCCGATGGTCGCCGACGGCAGGAAACGGTTGGTCTGCTTGATCGCCAGCGTCGGCGTCTCGGCGATGACGTGGAAGACCTTCTGCAGGATGGCGTACAGGCCCGCGACGCCCAACCCGTAGTAAGCGGTTCGCGCCAGGCTGCCGCCGCGCTCACCTGCGATCAGCACGGACGCGCACGCGGTCCCCTCGGGATAGGGGAGCGTCGCGTGCTCCTTGACGATCAGCGACCGGCGCAGCGGGATCATCATCAACACGCCCAGCACGCCGCCCACCAGCGCCAGCGTCAGGATCGTCCAGTACGAGAAATAGCCGACGCCGACGCTCTGGCCGGTCGCGGCGTCGCGGCTCAGGAACAGGAAGCCGGGCAGGGTGAACACGACGCCGGCGGCGATCGATTCGCCCGCCGAGCCGATCGTCTGCACGACGTTGTTCTCCAGGATGGTCGACTTGCCGAGTCGCTTGAGCAGCGAGATCGACAGCACCGCGATCGGGATCGATGCCGACACCGTCAGCCCGGCCTTCAGCGCCAGGTAGACCGTCGCCGCGCCGAAGATGATGCCGAACAGCGCGCCGATGACGACCGCCTTGACGGTGAACTCGGGGATCACCTTGTCCGCGGGGACGTAGGGTTCGGGGAGCGGCGCGGCCGCGGTGTCGGTCGTGCCGGATGCGTGCGGCTCGCTCAAAACAGGTCCCCCCAGCGGCACAACGCGATGCCGCGCTGGCCCAGCGCGCGGCGCACCTTGGCCGACGTCAGCGCGACCAGCTCGCCGGCGTGGTCGTAGTAAGGCGTGCTCTCCTCGCCCGGGTGGCAGATGAGCTCGTGCGTGCCGGGGCCGAGCCGCCCGATGATCTCGAGCACGCGCACCTCGTCCAGGCGGCCTGATTCGACGTACCCCCAGCTCTGCGCTCCGTGCCGCCGGCTGCCCAGCTGCCGGCGCGTCAGCCAGCCCAGGCCGGTCAGCACGCCGGCCTTGATGCCGCGGCGCGGGTCGGTCGCCCACGACAGCGTTGGCCGCTCCACGGCGCTGCGGATGCCGCCGATGCCGTGGCGGCGCGCGACCGTCTCGACGGAGCGCCCGACCACCGGCAGGAACCCGAGGTGGTGATGTGTGTCCAGGTGATCGATGGTGATGCCGGCGGCGCGGGCGCGCGCGACCTGCGCGTCGAACTCGCGCTCGACCTCTTCCGGTACGATGTTGCGCTTCGTCCACGCGGCGATGAAGTCGGCGCCGCTCGGCCGGAAGCGGCCGTCGGGGCCCAGCAGCGACCGCACCGACGCCGGGTCGGCGACCGGCGTCCCCTGCACCAGCGCCAGGTGGACGCCCACGCCCAGCGACGGCGCTTCCGCGAGCAGCGCGCGTGCGCCGTCAATGTCGGCGCAGTTCCCCAGCAGCGATGTGCTCGTCACGATCCCGTCGCGATGCGCGCGCAGGACGCCGCGCGAGATCGATTGCGACATGCCGAAGTCGTCGGCGTTAACGACCAGGCGGATCTGCGCTGCGTCCAGTTCGGCGGCCACTCTGAAACCCTCGACGGCGCATAATGCCCCAGAATTGACCCTCTACGGCGATGATGATAATTCTGAAGTTAGATGGCCAAACGCATCCTGATCGCCGACGACAGCGTGACGATCCAGAAAGCGTTCGCCATGACGTTCGCCGGCGCCGACGATGTGACCATCACGGGCGCGCGTTCGGCGGATGAGGGGCTGGCGCTTGCGCAGCGAGCTCATCCTGACCTGATCATCGCCGACGGCGTGATGCCGGGCCGCTCGGGGTACGACCTGTGTGCGTCGGTCAAGGCTGACCCCGCCCTGCGCGCGGTGCCTGTCTACATCCTGGCGTCGCCGCAGCAGCCGTACGACGACGCGCGCGGGCAGAAGTCGGGCGCCGACGGCCAGCTGACGAAGCCGTGGGAGACGAACGCGATGATGGAACGGGTGCGCAGCCTGCTGGGCGGCGGAGCCGTCTACGCGCCGGCCGCCGCTCCAGCTTCCATTCCCACTCCCGGTCACCGTCCGGCCGCCTCGCTGCCGACGTCGTCGATCGACGACGACGACGAATACGGCGAGATCAGCATCGACACCGGCCGCGACACCGCGCCCGCGCCGCCGGCGCCGCGCCCGCGGGCAGTGACGCCGCCGCCGGCTCCGCCTCCGGCGTCGCTGCGAAGAAGCAGCCCGTCGATGCCCGCGATTCACGTCGCGCCACCGCAGCCGCACGCGGCGCCGCCACCCGCGCCGCCCCCCGCATCGCCACCGACGTCGCCGGGCATGCGTCCTTCGCTGATCCCGGGGATGCGCCCTGGGTCGATGCCGCCCGCGCGTCCTGGCACCGCCCCCGTGCGTCCGCTCGCGGGCCCGGCTCCTGTGGGCGCGCCGCCGCGCCCCAGCGGCACAGCCCATCGGGCGCACGCTGATGGGCGTCCCGGCCGCCAACATCCCCATCCCGGGCGTGATGCGGCCGAGCATGCCGAACGTGCCGAGCATGCCCAGCATGCCGAGCATGCCCGCCGTCCCCGCGCCGCCGCCGCCGGCGCCGCCGCCGCGCGCACCGAGCCAGCCGGCGCCGTCGCTGGAGTCGCGCGCCAGGGTCATGACGCCGCCGCCGCGCGCTCCGGCTGCCCCGTCGCCCGCGGCGGTCAGCGCGTCGGTCGATCAGAAGCTGGCCGCGATCGCCGCCAAGGGGCCCGAGTACGAGGCGATCGCCAAGCTGTCGCGCGAGGTCATCGAGCAGGTCGTGTGGGAGATCGTCCCCGAGCTCGCGGAAGCAATCATCCGCGAGCACCTCGAGAAGCGCGGCCGCCTCTAGGCGGCGGCCGGCCTGCCGCGGCTAGCGCGCGCCGAACGGCTGCGGCGGCACGCTCTCCAGGAAGGCCCACAGCGCCTGGCGCTCGACGTCGTTCATCTTGCTGAACGCATCGATGGGCATGAACGGGTCAAGCTGCTTGCCGTCCTTCTTGATCCCCTGCTTGAGCACGCGCTCGAAGTCCGCGAACGACCAACCCTTGATGCCGGTCTCGTGCAGCGTGATGTTCTTCGGCACGGGTATCGACGCGGGCGCGCCGGGGATCGGCCCGCCCGCCAGGTGTTCGCCGTGGCAGCCCATGCATGACTTGCTGAGGAACCCGCCGTAGACGGCGGTCGGCGCCGGCGTGGGCGCGGTCGCGCGCTTGCTGTGATCGATCGCGCGCGCGACGTCGATGGTGACCATCCCGCGGCGGTCGAGCACCTTGGCGAGCAGTCCGATCTCGACCTTCCCGTCGGGCTTCGCGACGGGCGGCACGGTGCGCATGTAAGAGATCACCGCCTGGACATCGTCGTCGGGCAGCCAGTTCAGCTCCTGCGAAGGCATGAACTGCAGCGACTTGCCGTCGCGCTTGATGCCGTGAAGGATGAGCCGCGCCAGCTCGCCGTCGGAGTACTCGCCGCCGTGGCCTCCCGGCGTGATGTTGGGCGCCGTGATCGTGCCGAGCGGACCCATGACGATCGGCTTGCCGCCTGCCAGGTCGGGGCCGTGGCAGTCGCCGCCGGCGCAGCCGCCGATCGATTCGACGACGTGTTTGCCGCGCGCGATCACCGCCGCGTCGGTCGACCGCGTGATGTTGGGCAACGGCACGTCGTAGACCTTCGCCATGCTCTGGCCGAAGGCCCAGGCGTTGTAGGCGACGAAGCCGCCGACGCCGACCAGCACGACGGCGGCGACGATGGCGATCCACTTGAGGACGCGTTTGATCATCGCGACACACTATCGTGTGCGGTTCGCGACCGACAAGCTGCTTACAGCGACGCCAGCGCGATTTCCGCCAGCTCATCGTCAGCGAGCGGCAGCGGGTTCGCCTTCATGCTGCTGGCCGCGCGCGCCTTGCCGACCAGCTCGGGCACGTGTGCCCGCGTCATGCCGTAGCGGGCCAGCCCGGGGATGTCGAGCGACCGGCACAGCGTCGTGATCCAGTCGAGGCCATCGTCCAGCGACGCGTCCGGGCTGCCGGTCAGCATCGGCGCCAGCTCCCGGCAGCGTGCCAGCGCGGGGCTGTCGGCGGCGCGGGCGGCGAGGGCGCGCGCGTTGACCCGCAGCACCGCCGGCAGCAGCGCCGCGCACACCGCGCCGTGCGGCGCTTCGAACATGCCGCCGATCGGCGCGGCGAAGCCGTGCACGGCGCCCAGCCCGGCGTTGGCGAGGCACAGGCCGCCGAGCACGCTGGCCAGCGCCAGCGCTTCGCGATCGGCGGCATCGATGGGTTTGCCGGCGCGGGCGGCGGCGTGCGCGCGCGGCAGCGCCGCCGCCGACCGCCGGATCCCCTCGCGCGCCAGCCCGTCGGTGGCGGGGTTGGCGCGGATCGACAGCAGCGGCTCGATGAGCTGCGACAGCGCGTCCAGGCCGCTCGCCGCCAGCACGGGCGCCGGCGCGCTCGCCAGCAGATCCGGATCGACGATCGCCAGGCGCGGCAACATCAGCGGGCTGCGCAGGCTCGCCTTGACGCCGTCGGCGACCGACGCCAGCACCGCGTTCTTCGTCACCTCGGATCCCGTGCCGGCCGTCGTCGGGATCGCGATCGTCGGCAGCGACGGGCGCAGCAGCGGCCGCCCGGCGCCGATGACCTCGAGGTAGTCGAGCGGGTCGCCGCCGTTGGCGACCAGCGCGGCGATCGCCTTGGCCGCGTCCAGCGCGCTGCCGCCGCCGAAGCCGATGACCAGGTCGCAGCCCGCGTCGCGCGCCGCCGCGACGCCCGTCCGCGCGGTGTCCAGCGTGGGCTCGCCGGAGACGGCGAACACGGTCCAGCGCACGCCTGCGCCATCGAGCTGGCGGGTGACCGCGCCTGCGCGCTCGAGCGACCGACCCGTGACCAGCAGCGCGTGCCTGGCCGGCGTCGCGCGCGGCGGCCGCTACTTCGGCGACGGCGCCGGCGCGAAAGATGATGCGCGCCGGCGCGGCCAGCTCGAACGCAATCGGGGGCACCACGGCGTCACCAATCCCCATCCTCGGGGAAGACGTTGACGTAGCGGGCGCTGGTGCGCGGCTCGGCCATCAGCTCGGCGACGGCGTCGCGCCAGCGCGCGTAGTGCGCCGTCTGCTTGTGCGCCGCCGGCGCGTCGGGCGTCCGGTACACCTCGACCAGCACGAAGCGCGTCGGGTCCTCGGTCGATTGCACGACGTCGAAGCGGGCGACGCCGGGCTCGCGCACGCTCGCGCGCGCGTTGTCGAGCGATGCGGCACGGAACGCCTCGACGGCGTCCGGCTTCACGTGCGCGTGAACGTGGACGACGATCAGCGATTGCGCCACGGCGGCCGCCTCAGCTCGCTTCGTTGCCCGCGTAGATCGCCAGGCAGGTGACGTTGTCGTCGCCGCCGCGTTCGTTCGCGAGATCGATGAACACGGTCGGCACGTCGCGGTAGCAGTGACCGGTCAGCACCTGCGCCAGCTCCTCGACGGTCAGGTAGTTCGACAGGCCGTCGGAGCAGAGGACGAAACAGTCGCCCGGCTGCACCGCCAGACCCTGCAGATCGGGCTCGACGCTCGGCTCGAAGCCGACGGAGCGCGTGATGATGTTGCGGAAGCGGGACTCCTTCGCCTCCTCCGGAGAGATCAGCCCGGCGCGCACCTGTTCCTGGATCCACGAGTGGTCTTCGCTGAGCTGGCGCGCGCGCCCGTCGCGATACAGATAGGCGCGCGAGTCGCCGACGTGCCCCAGGTGGACGTATCCGCCGTAGAACAGCAGCGTCGTCAGCGTCGTCCCCATCCCCGCGAGGTCCGGGTTGGACAGCGCCGCTTCGTAGATGTGACGGTCGGCTTCGACGACGGCCTTGCGCAGCAGGGTGGCGACGGGGTTGGGCGCGCCCGGCCCCGCGGTCCCCGCAGGGACGTCGAGCAGGCCCGCGCTGTGGACGCCCACGATCTCGCGCTCCAGGATCTCGACCGCCATGTGGCTGGCGCGCTCGCCGCCCAGGTGTCCGCCCATGCCGTCAGCGACAGCGTAGAGGCCCACCTCGTTGTTACACAGGAAGCTGTCCTCGTTGTGGGTCCGCTTCCGGCCCACGTCGGTCGCTCCCCAGCCGATGACGCGCACGTTCCGTTCCTCTAAGGCTACTTTACGCCCGGTGGGGGCGGGGAGGCGGACGGAGGTGGGGGCGGCAGCGGGGCCGGGGGCGTTTTGGGCGCTGGGGCGCGCGGGGGCGAGGCCGGCGCCGGTTTGGCGGGTGCCGGGGCAGGGGCCGCGGCCGGCGCCTTCGCGGGAGCAGTGGCCGACGGAGGCGCCACGGGCGCGGACGGGACCGCCGCAGGTGCGGGAGGCGTCGTCGCCGGCGCGGGCTTCGGTGCGGCCGGCGGCGCCGCGGCGGCGCCCTGAGCATCGGGTGCTGCGGGAGCGGCCGGCGCCGCGCCCGTCGCTTCGATGATGAAGTCGACCCGCGACTTGCCCGTCCCGCCGCCGACGACGGCCAGGCGCGCTGCGTCCACGCCCTTCGAGACGAGCAGGTCACGAACGGCCTCGGCGCGCTTCAGCGTCTCCGCCTGGCCCATGCTCTCAGCGTAGACCTCGATGCGCACCTTCTGGACCTCGGGGTGGCCCTTCATGATCAGCGCCACCAGGTTGACCGCCTTGACCGAGCTGTCGCGCACCACCGGCTTGCCGCCCCGGCTGCCGAAGGCGATGCGCTCGTCGAGCTCGATCTTCTCCTTGGTCAGCCGCGCGAGCTCCGCGCCCGGATCCGGGCAACCGTCGTCGTCCTTGTTGCCGTTGAGCGTCTCCGCTTGCGTCGGGCAGCGGTCCGCCGCATCCAGCAGGCCGTCCTTGTCGTTGTCCGGATCCGGACAACCATCTTCGTCCTCGAAGCCGTCGGGATCTTCGGCGCCATTCGGGCAGGTATCGAAGTCGTCGGGGATGCCGTCGGCGTCGTTGTCCGGGTCAGGGCAACCGTCCTCGTCCTGGAAGTTGTCCTTGTCCTCGGCCTCGTCGACGCACTTGTCGATGGTGTCGTTGACGCTGTCGCCATCGGTGTCCTCGGTCGTCGCCGGGCAGCCGTCCGTCGGCTTCTTGCCAGCGTGGTCTTCGGGGGCGTTCGGGCAGCCGTCGTTGAGGTCGGGGATGCCGTCCTTGTCGTTGTCGCCCTCGGGGCAGCCGTCCTCGTCCTCGAACTGATTGATGTCCTCGGGCTCGTTGACGCACTTGTCCTGCGCGTCCGGCACCTGGTCGGTGTCGTTGTCGAGCTCGGGGCAGCCGTCCTTGTCCTCGAAGCCGTCGCGGTCCTCGGGCTGGTCGGGACACTTGTCGTCGACGTCGAACACCCCGTCCTTGTCGCGGTCGCGGAAGTCCGGCGTGAACGTGCCCATCGCGAACAGCCGCAGGTCGGGGGCGCCGATGCCGCTGCCGAAGCCGCGCCCGCCACCGGCGGTGACCGACCACATGCCGTTGATCATGAAGCGGCCGGCGATGTCGGCCTCGAACGGGTTGACGTCCGTATAGAACTTGGTGAATTCACCCAGCCCGCTGCGCCCGAACACTTCGACGATGAGGTCGACGCGCTTGTCGACTGGGTAGGCGGCGGCGACGCCGTACAGAAGTTGGGTCCCGACCTCGGTCTTGAAGCTCTGCGAGGTGCCGCGGAACAGGAGGCCGAGGTTGGCGGACGCGCGCACCGGGCCGAGCTCCGCCTGGAAGATGCCCTTGATCCGCCCGGTCACGTTCTTGTCGCCCAGGTACGGCCGGCTGTCGCTCTTGCCCGTCGGCAACGACAGACCAGCCACGAGCCCGACGGTGTATTCCTCTTCCTCGCCCAGCGTCGCGAGCAGCGCCTTGCCTTCGACGCGGACGTCGCCGATGCCGCTCTCCGTGAGGCGGAAGTTGCGCGGCAACCCCATCGCGTCGATCTCGTCGCCCGCCAGGTAGAGCGTGAATGGGAGGGCGATGCCGGCCTGGTATTTCCCGAACAGGCCGATCGCCGCCCACAGCTCGCTGGACCACTGGTAGTCGATCAGGTTCGTCGTGCCGGGCATCGCGCCCTGCGTGTAGACCTGGTACGGATGGCGCTGGTAGTTGACGCTCAGCCCGAAGCCGAGGCGCTTGTGCTCCAGCACCCAGGGGCTGTCGACGGTGAGGAAGTTTCGCGGCCCGATCGCCGGCTGAAATAGCTGCGCGTCGACGGTGGTGTCGATCGGCGCGGCGAACTGCGCGTGTGCGCCGGACGCCGACATGAACACGGCGGCGGCGAGAGCAGCGGCGACGGCGGTCGGGACGACGCGAGCGCGCGACCAGGTTGTCGATGTCATCGAGAGCGGGCCACGCGGGCTAGACGGTGCGAAGAGATGCAACAGGATATCCCTGATCGCATTCGCCTGTCCACGAAGTGAAAAGCTACTGGGCCAGTTCGAACCGATATGCCCAGCTGTGGGTGCAGGGGACGGCGCGACCGTCGTTGCTCACGGCCGGCTTGAACTTGCACTGCCGCATCGCCTTGCTGGCGGCTTCGTCAAATCCGTGACCAGCCCGGTCGATGATCTTGAGGGAGACGAGCTTGCCTTGCTCGTCGATCCCCAGCTTGAACCGCACGACCCCCTCCAGCCCCAGCTTCTTCGCCTCGTCGGGGTACAGATCGGCCGCATCGGGGCAGATCACCTCCGGGTACTTGGCGATGTAGAGGTCGGCCACCGGCACGAACGCGCGCGTCCCCTCCCCGGAATACGGCTTCGCGTCGCCCTTGCCTGCCGTCGTCGGCTTGGTCATCAGCGTGTTGCCGACCGGGACCGCCATGTTGGCGTCCCCGGCCACAACCGAGCTGAGCGAGCCCCCGAACACCGGCTCCGCCTCCTGTTTGGGCGGCGCCTCCTGGTTCGGCGGGGGAGGCGCGGGCGGTATCGGCTGAGGCTCGGTCAGCTGGGCCACGCGCCGGACCACGCGCGGCTTGGGCGGCTCGACCGGCGGCGGTTTGATTTCCGGAGGTGGTGGTTTCACCTCCGGTGGCGGTAGCCGTTCCTCCACCGAGATCTCGATCGGCTTCTCCGCGAGGAATCGCTTGGGATCGACCTTCGCCAGCGCGAACGCGAACAACCCGTGCAACCCGATCGCGATTCCGCCCGCCACCGCTACGACGCGGGCGCCGCCAGGCCGGCGTGTCCAGAGGTCAGAGAGACCCACCCCGGATGCCGCCACGATTACCTGCCGGCGCCGTCCCGGTCGATGTTGATCGCGAAGCGATGGACCCCGGTCCGCTTGACCAGGTCGATGACGTGCACGACGTCTCCGTGCGAGACCGATCGGTCGGCGGCGATGATCGCCTGCAGCTCGGGATTCTTGGGCAGCTCGCCGCCGATGTATTTGATCACGGCGTCGTCGCTGCTGCGCTCTCCGTTCAGGTACAGGGCGCCGTCCTTGGTCAGCGTCAGCGCCAGCGTCGTCTTTACTTGTTCCGTGCCCGACGCTGCCTTCGGCAGGTCGACCTTGATCGCCGGATTGACGATCAGCGACGCGGTCACCATGAAGATGATCAGCAGCACCAGCGTGATGTCGACCAGCGGCGTGACGTTGATGTCGACGATCATCCGACCGGAGTCGTCGTCGCTGCCGTATCCGGTGCTGCCCGCCACGGCCTATCCTTCCACGCTCGCTACACTCGTCACGCTCGCGGCGGCGGCGCTCGCGCTCGCGGCCGACGCCGGATGGCAGCCCCGCCAGCAACAGGTGCGCGACGGTGTCGACGCGCGCCATCGCCTTGCGCACCTTGCCCTGGAAGAAGTTGAACGCGATGACGGCCGGGATCGCGACCATCAGCCCGACGCCCGTCGCGACCAGCGCCTCGGAGATGCCGCTCATCACCGCGCCGGCGCCGCCGGCCTGATTGCGCGCGAGATCGGCGAACGCCTTGATGATCCCCAGCACGGTGCCAAACAGCCCGATGAACGGCGCGTTGTTGCCCAGCGTGCCGAGCACACCCAGGTTGCGTTCCAGCTCCGTTCGCAATCGCGCTTTCGCCGACGCCATCGCCTCCGCGACGGCGTCGCTGCCGCGGTCGAAGTGGTCGAGGCCCGCCGCCGCCACGATCGCGGCGGGGGCGCGCTGTCCGCTCACCGTCTGGCGCGCGCCTTCGACATCACCGCTGCGCAGCAGCGCCCCGAGCTCACGTGCCAGCCGGTCGGCGTCGCCGCCGGCGCGCAGGTAGATCGCGCGTTCCACCATCACCGCGACCGACAGTACGGACAATCCGATGAGCAGCCACAGCACCCATTCGGAGCCGAGCAACATGAATCCAAGGATTCGTTCCGTCAAATTCATAGGGCACAAACGCTAGCACAGATCACGCGATGAGCGACGCCACGACCACGGTCGCGTACGCTCCCGCTGGCAGCGTGAATCGGACGCGCACGGCGCGCGCGTCGGCATGCGAGCCCGCATCTTCGCCGAGCTCGGCCTCTGCGAGCATCAGCAGCACGGGCCGGCGCGCGCCGGGGAGCTCGCGGCCGGCGCGCGCGAAGTCGTCGCGCGTCGCGCCCACCGCGGTGATTGCCTCGTCTTCTATCGCGCGCGCCGGCGTATCGGGCGGCGGTTCGATCTCGCGCCCGCCCGGGAGCGGCCCGGTCGGCATCACCTCGCCGGCGTCGACGCGCGGCTGATCCACAGCCGGGTCGGTCGACACGAACAGCCCGCCGGTATCGGTCTTCTTGAGCACATCGCCGGCCAGCACCCGCGTCAGCGGGCCGCCGGCCGCGCGTAGCTCGAGCGCGCGGTTGAAGACCGCCGACTGCAACGCCGACAGCAGCAGCCGCCGCTTGCGCTTGTCGCGCTCGCGGCGCTCGCCGCGCAGCAGAGCCAGGCCGCGCGCGGCGTTGTCGCCCGCGCCGCCGAAGCGCTGGTCGCCGAACCGATTCGGGACGCCGCGCGCCGCCAGCTCCGCGAAGCGGACGCGCAGCGCCTGCATGTCATCGTCGGTGGCGGCGCCCGTCAGCACCACCTCGAACCGGTTCGCCCGCAGGTGGCCCATCCGCAGCTTGTGCGGGTGGCGCGCCGCCGCGAGCACGCTCAGCTCCGGGAGGCGGATCGCTTGCGCGGCTTCGGGATCGGCCTTGGGCACGCTCAGCCACTGGCGGGTGGTCGCGTGGCGATCCTTCATCCCGGCGTAGCCGACGTCGCGCGGCGACACGCCCAGCGCCAGAGCCACCGCCGAGATCGCATCGAACGTGGTCAGCCCGCGCTTCTCCAGCCACAGGAACGTGTGGTCGCCTTCACCGCTCGGCGAGTAGGCCGGGATCTCCTCGACGATGAAACGCTCGGGCGACGGGGTGAAGGTCAACACAACGAGCCGCTCCGTCGTTACTTGCCGGACGGCCGCGCCGGATCCAGCAACGCCATGTACATCCGCGCGGCACGGTTGTCGGGATCCTGGGTGAGGACGGCCGCCCATTCGGCGCCCGCCTCGTCGCGCCGGCCGGCGGCGTAGTACACGAGGCCCAGCTTCAGCCGCCCGCCGACGAAGCGCGGGCTCTCCGCACGCACGCGCTCGAGCTCGCGGATCGCGCCGTCGATGTCGCCCAGCTCGCGCCGCGTGTCGCCGAGCTCCGAACGGATGTCGACGAACGTCGGGCACAGCGCCAGCGCGCGTTCGTATTCGTGGATGGCTTCCTCGTGCAGCGGCACCGCGCGGTACGCGGCACCGATCTCCGCGTGCATGTTGGCGATCTTTCCCTTGGCGAACGGATCCAGCTCGCGCGGCGCGCGCTTCGATGTCGCCATCGCGCGCTCGTAGATCACCTTGGCCTCGACGTATTTCCCCAGGTCGTTGCTGGTGACGACCAGGTTCAGCGCGGCCTCCGTGTACGAAGGGTTGATGCGCAGCGCTTCGTTGAACATCTGCTCCGCCTCCGCCAGCCGCCCCTCCTGGTGATAGATGACGCCCAGCATGTCGTAGACGTCGGCGTACGGCGCCTTCTCGCGCAGCACCTCGGTGAAACACACGGTGGCTTCCGCGTACTCGCCGGCTTCGTAGTGCGCACGGCCGCGCGCGACCAGGTCGCGCAGGACGGGACGATCGTCAGCCATTGCTCGGCGATTCGGCGGCCGGCTGCGCGGGCGCGGCGGGCGCCTCCTTCAACTCCGGGTGCCGGCGCACGATGTATTCCAGATACAGCTCCGACCGCCGCGCCTGCGGCGCCGTGTTGTGCTCATTGACGACGCGCGCGAACGTCTCCATCGCGCGGCGCGGATCGCCCATGTGCAGGTAGGTCTCGCCCAGCGAGAACAACAGCTCGGGCTCGCGCCCCGAGCCCGGGTACCGGCGGATCGCCCCTTCCAGCCGCATCGCCGCCGCCTTGGGGTGATTGGTCTTCAGATAGAAGCGCGCGACGTAGACCTCGTGGTCGACCAGCCGCTTAAGCACTTCCTTGCGGACAATGTCCGCCTTGTCCATGTACGGCGAACCGGCGTGCTTCTTGCGAAAGTCTTCGATCTCGCGCTGCGCGTCGATCACCGCCGACTGATCCTTCTCGTAAGCGGGCGGCAGGATCCAGACGTCGTCCGGCATGTCCTTGAAGTAACTCTCGCAGATGCGGAACGCGACGTAGCCGTCTTCGACCTTCTCGTGCGTCGGGTGCAGGCGGGTGAAGCTCTTGTAGCTGTCGATCGCCTCGTTGTAGTTGCCGCGCGCAAACTGCGTGTCCGCGACCCCCAGCTCTGCCAGCACCGCGTACTTCGAGAACGGGTACTTCTGTTTCACGAACTGGAAATACTTCTGTGCTTCAGGAAAGTTGTCGTCCTTGAGCTCGGCCAGACCCTTCTCGTAATTTTGTTTGGCCGTGAGAGAGTAAGTGATCGGTTTTGTCTCTTCATCAGAGCCCGCGCATCCGGCCCCCAATCCCGCCGCGCCAGAAAGCGCGGCGACGAGCACGATCGATGTCGCAAAGGGACGAGACATGAAGAAACTATGGTACGTAAGCGTGACGTCGGCGTCCACCGCTGCCGCACCTCGTCGCATGCATCTCCGTACTTCGACCCGGAACCTCGCGCGGGCGTTGCTTCCCGTGGCGTGTCTGGCATGTGCGGGTCCGTCCGCGTCGGGTAACTCGGTTGCGACCCCGGCTGGCGCCGCGGGGACGCCCGTCCAGCTGGAGCAGTCCGGCGCTCGTGACGCCAACCTCGCGGGCGCGCGCTGCAAGCAAGGGGCTCCCTGCAAATGTCGGGATCGCCTCGGCGGCGACGCGGCCGAATCGCCCCCCCCCGACGATCAGCACAAACGCCTCGAGATCCGGATGGCCGGCAGCGGGGGCGGCGCGACCCTCGACTCGCCGACGCTCGGACACTTCGCCGCGCAGGGTGACGAGGTCTGCTTCTATGTCGACGTACTACCGGGCACGACCTCGGACGTGACGTTCACCGCGCGCGAAGGCCGCCGCGACGGTGGCGTGGCTCCCGTGCTCGACATCGCCGAATACGGACCGAAAGGGCCGTGGTGGTACGACATCTTCTCGGTGCGCTGCGCGGGACCGGACGGCAAGTGCAACCGCGACGCCGCCGACGCGTGGAGCGAAGAGGCGAAGGGGCGAAAGCGCGGGCGCGTCGATCCGTGCGGCTCCGCGGTCATCTCTCGGATGGTCTGGGACACCTCCGGGGGCGTGGGCAATCGCGAGCTCGGGATCTTTCGCGACCTCACCCTGAAGTTCACGCTGGACGTGAAGCGGTTCTCGACGCAGCACCGCCCCCATGCCAAGGAGTGTGTGCCGAAGTGAAAATCCATCTCATCGGCATCTGCGGCACCGGCATGGGCTCGCTCGCGGGCCTGCTGAAGGCCGCGGGGCACGACGTGCGCGGCTCCGACGAGCACGTCTACCCGCCGATGTCGACGCAGCTGCAGGAGCAGAACATCGCGTGCTTCGAGGGCTTCAGGCCCGCGAACCTCGATTGGGCCCCCGACACCGTCGTGGTCGGCAACGTCTGCCGAAAGGATCACGTCGAGGTGCTGGCGGCGGCCGAGCGCAACATCCCGCTCGAATCGTTCCCGTCGCTGTTCGGTAAGCTGTTCCTAGAGTCGAAGCGCTCGGTGGTGATCTCCGGGACGCACGGCAAGACGACGACGTCGTCGCTGCTGTCGCACCTGCTGTCCGACGCGGGGCGCGACCCGTCGTTTCTCATCGGCGGCGTGCCGCTGAACTTCCGTCGTTCCTGGCGCCTGGGCGCGGGCGGCGACTTCGTCGTCGAGGGGGACGAATACGACACAGCCTTCTTCGACAAGGGATCCAAGTTCCTTCACTACCGTCCCCAGATCGTGTTGCTGACGTCGGTCGAGTTCGACCACGCCGACATCTTTCGCGACGAGGAGGCAGTGCGCGCCGCGTTCCGCAAGCTGATCGCGCTGATCCCGGAGGACGGGCTGCTGGTCGCGTGCGCGGCGTCGCCGGGCGCGATGGAGGTCGCGCGCGGCGCGCGTTCGCAGGTGGTGACCTACGGGCGCCCCGGCTCCGGCGCCGACTGGACGTTCGAGGTCGTGGCGCGCGCGCTGGGCGGCCGCGCGACGCTGGACGTGGCGCGGCGGGGCGAACGCGTCCTCAGCGTCGAGACCAACCTGCCCGGCATCTACAACCACGAGAACCTGATCGGAACGATCGCCGTCGCGTCCGCGCTGGGCGTCGAGTTTCCCGCCATCGCGGCCGCGGTCCGCAGCTTCCTGGGCGTCCGCCGCCGGCAGGAGGTGCGCGGCGTCGCGAACGGCGTCACCGTCGTGGACGATTTCGCCCATCACCCGACCGCGATCCGCGAGACGATCATCGCGCTCAAGGGACGCTACGGCCCCGGCAAGCTGATCGCGGCGTTCGAACCGCGTTCGGCGACCAGCCGGCGCAACGTGTTTCAGGCCGAGTTCGCCGACGCGCTGTCGGTGGCGGACGAGGTGGTGCTGGCACCGCTGTACGCGGCAGAGAAGGTGCCGGTGGCCGAGCGGCTGGACGTCGAACTGCTTGCCGCCGAGCTCCGAAAGGAAGATGTCCCCGCACGGCTGGTTCCGACCGTGGACGAGACCGTCGAGCACATCGCGACGCGCGCGTCGCCGGGCGACACGGTGCTGGTGATGACGTCGGGCGACTACGGTGGCCTGCACGATCGCCTGCTGCGTCGCCTGGGGGATCCGGTGATGCCGGCGCGGCTGGAAGACAAGCCGAAGATCGCGAACCTGCTCGATCGCGTCGGTATCGCGCACCCGGTGCTCGAGCAGTTCTGGCCTAGCTACCTGGTCATCCCCGGCGAGGACGAGGGCGGGGCGCTGGTCGGCTGCGTCGCCATCGAGCTCGCGGGCGACGTCGCGTTGCTGCGCATGCTGGCCGTCGCGCCCGAACGGCGCGGCGAGGGGCTGGGATACGTGCTGGTCGAAGCGGCGACGGAGCGCGCGCGCTCGCAGGGCGTGCGGCATCTGTACCTGGTCACCGACGGCGCTCAGGGCTACTTCGGCGAAAAGCTCGGCTTCACGGCCATCGATCGCAAAGACGTCGCGCCCGCGGTCGCCGCGACGGCGGAGTACATGCTGGCGCGTTCGAAGAACGCGACGTGGATGACCAAGGAGCTTTGAGCCGTGTCGAGCAAGGCCGATGGTCCCCTGCGCGATCCCCTCGAGCGGACGCGTCAGGTCGCGGTCGATGTCGCGCGTGAGGCAGGCCAGCTCCTGCTGCAAGGGTGGGGGACGCGTCCAGCGGTCTCGTTCAAGGGCGAAGACATCAACCTGGTCACCGAATACGATCGGCGCGCGGAGGCGCTGATCGTCCAGCGGCTGGCGGCCGCGTTCCCGGAGGACCGCATCGTCGGCGAGGAAGGCACGACCCGCGGCGACGCGACCGGCGCGCTGCGTGTCTGGTACGTCGATCCGCTCGACGGCACGACCAATTTCGCGCACGGCATGCCGCTGTTTTCGGTGTCGCTCGGGCTGTGCATCAACCGTCGCCCCGTGCTGGGCGTCATCGAAGCGCCGGCGCTCGGCTGGTCGTTCGCCGGAACGATCACGGGCGGCGGCTCGACGTTCAACGGCAAGCCGATTGTCCCGTCGCGCGTCGATCGTCTGGGCGGCGCGCTGCTGGTCACCGGCTTCCCTTACGAACGTAATCCCGTGCAGAACAACATGGCGGAATGGGCCGCGCTGACGGCGGCGGCGCAAGGGACGCGCCGCCTGGGTTCGGCGGCGCTGGACCTCTGCTTCGTCGCGTGCGGTTGGCTCGACGGCTACTGGGAACGCGCGCTGCACCCGTGGGATCTCGTCGCCGGCGCCGCCATCGTCCTGGGCGCGGGCGGGCGTGTCAGTGACCTCGACGGCGGTCCCTTCGACGGCGAGACGGGACGGATCCTCGCCAGCAACGGCCACCTGCACGACCAGATGATGCGCATCCTGCAGGGCGTCGCCCGACGCGCCAACACCCCCTGGCCATGAGCCGCGTGGTCGCGGCCGCGATCGTGGCCGGTGGGCCGGCTCGGCGCATGGGCGGCATCGCCAAACCTTTCATCAACATCGGCGGTCGCACGGTTGCCGAGCGTCAGCTGGCTCTCCTGCGCAGCGCGTTCCCGCGCGTGGTGGTCGTCGCGAACGATCCGGCGCCATGGGCGGGGCTCGCCGTGAAGGTTGTTCCCGACCGCGTGGTGGGCGGCGGGCCCCTGGCTGGCATCGACGCGGCGCTGACCGCGTCCGAAGGCAGTGACGCCGTCGTCTGCGTCGCCGGCGATCTGCCGTTCCTCACGCCCGAGATACTGGCGGCGCTACGCGACCACGCGCCTGACGCCGATGCGGTCGCACCGCGTGGTCTGGCCGGCCGCATCGAGCCGCTCTGCGCCCGCTACGGGCGGACGTTGTTGCCCGTGATCGACGCCCGCCTTCGCGCGGGCGAGCTGGCCGTTCACCAGCTGTTGGACGGCGCCGCCGTCGCATGGCTGGAAGGCGACGAGCTGCGCGCTCTCGATCCCAACGGCACCTGCTTCCTCAACCTCAATACGCCCGACGACATCCTTCGCGCGGAAGCGATCGCCCAGCAACGGCCATGACGCTGCCGGTCCGCCGGGCGGCGCTCGCCTTGCTCGCGATCATCGTGGCGGCTCCGTTCTTCGTCGCGACCACGTTCATCGGCGACGACCACCTGTTTCTGGCCTTCGCCCGTCACGCGCCCAACCCGCTGGCGCCGTTCGTGTCCGACCACCACGGCGGCGAATACTACCGCCCGCTGCCGATGGCGATCTGGTGGCTGCTCGGGCGCCCGGATCTGGGCAGCGCGCCGTTCGCGGCGCTCGCGCTGGCGCTACACGCCGGCGTCGCGGCCATGGCGGTGCTGTTGCTCCGGCGCCTGCAACGGCCGTCCGCCGTCACCGCGGGCGCCGGTGTGCTGGTGCTGATCGCCCCGCAAAATCTCGAGGCCGCGTACTGGTTCTCGGCCAGCACCGACCTGCTGGCCACCGCGTTCGTGCTCGCGTCGCTGCTGGCGCTCGCGTCCGATCGCAAGCTGGCATCGGCGGCGGCCGCGCTCGCCGCCTATCTATCGAAGGAATCGGCCTATGTTTTGCCGCTTCTCGCGGTGCTGGTGTTGCCGACGCTTTCCTGGCGGCGCCGCTTGCTCGCTGCCGCCCCGCACGCGGGGGTGCTGGCACTGGTGCTAGTCGCGCGGACGCTGGTGCTCGGTGGGCGGGGTGGGGCAGGGGACCCGCGCACGGGGCTCGCGGGCGTTGGCCTCCAGGTCGTAGCCGGCTTCAGCCATCTGTTCACCGGAAACGGCGCGCTCCCGGAGGCGCTGGCGTTCGCCGTCGGCGCCGCGATCGTCGCCCTGACGGTTCTCGCAGTTGCGCGGCAGCGCCACGTCCCCGCGCGCTTCACGCCGCTCCTGTTTGCCGCCGTCGCGGTCGTGCCGCTGTTCGCCGCTGGCTCGGCCCTGGGCGCACGCTACTTCTATCTCCCGTCGATCGGCTTCGCGTGGGCGGTGGCCGAGGCCGTCGCCGGCATCGGCGGCGCGGCCCGATTGACGATCCTGGCGCTGATCCTCGGCGTGGGCGGCTTACAGGCGGCGAAGCGCCGCGGCGACGTCGTGTCCTACGACAGGCGTGTCGCCGCCGCCCGGCGCGCCGTGATCGCGGGCTTGCGCGCCGGACACCGCGTCTTTCACATCGACGGCGGCGTCAAGGACCTGGACCTGGCCGTTAAGGAGCACCGCGACCTCGCGCCCGCCGCCCGGGACGTCCTTGTCCTGAATGATGTCCCCGCGTCGTTCGTCATCGTCCCCGACCAGCTCGGCGACGCGGCGTCGATCGTCGTCGCGTCGCCGCCGCTGCCGCCCTCGGGCGCATACCGGTTCGGCGACGTCCGGATCGTGGGCCTCGCGAGGCGTGGGGACGAGCCGGATCTGATGGATGTCGTCGCCCGCCTGCCCGACATCCGCTTCATTCGCCTGCGCCCGCTGCCCGGAGGACAGATCGTGACCCGCGATATCACACTGGACCTCCGGGCACAGCTCGACGCGGCCAGGGAAGCAGGGCAAGATTGACCACCATTTTGGATTCCGCAGCACCCTGTCTCTGCAACAAGCGCCCAAGCTGGTCGCGTATCGACGACGACTCGGTGATGCAGTGGCCGGTCGTCGAGCTGGCGGAGTGGGAAGAGCTGCGTCAGTGCCCGGCGTGCGGCCGTCACTGGCTGGCCGCCTGGCCGGACGAGGTCGAGGGGGGCATGATTCTCTGTAGTCCCGAGCCCGCGACAGCCAAGCGCCTGCGCGACATCGATCGCGCCTCCACGTCTGCGGGCCTATTGCCTCGCACGCCTCGAGGAGCACCTGGGGCCGCTGAAGGAACGAAAGCTCGAATGCCGCAAGGTGGGCTGCGCGCGCAAGCGCCTCGACGGCTCGAACTACTGCGTCGAACACCTCATCGCCGACCGCTTCGGCCGCCACCTGGCCAAGCTCGACGCCTCGCGCCCGCCTCGCGACTGAGCCAGCGTTCAGCGCCAGGGCAGGGGGAGGCTAGGCCGCCCCAAAAAGAAAAGCCCCGAGCCAACAGCGATTGGCTCGGGGCTTT
>CAVSOL010000017.1:0-448347 GCA_963729535.1 uncultured Pseudomonadota bacterium
ACCTGGGCCGGCGCACGGTCCTGACCTTGCCGCTGCTGCCGCCGCCGCAGAAGAACTGATCGCCGCCGTCGGACTCGAGCCCCGAGACCATCACGCCGGGCGGCATGTCGAGCCTCTCCAGGACCTCTCCCGTTCGCGGATCGACGCGCCTCAGATCGCTCTCGTCACCTTCCCAGGTGGCGTGCCACAGCTCGCCGTCGACCCAGGTGACGCCGGTGACGAAGCGGTTGGATTCGATCGTGCGCAGAATCGCCCCGGTCTCGGGATCGATCTGATGGATCTTCCGGTCGCGGTATTGCCCGACCCACAGCGTCCCTTCGGCCCACGTCAGCCCCGAGTCGGCGCCGCCGCCGGGCGCCGGGATCGAGGCCAGCACGCGGCCGGTCTTCGGATCGATCTTCTGGATGCGATCCTCGGCGATCTGAAACAGGTGCCGGCCGTCGAAGGCTGTTCCCGCGTGGGCGGCGACATCGATCGAGCGCAGCTCCTTGCCGCTCGCAGGATCGACGGCGCTCAGCTTGTCGCCGAGCGCGACCCAGACGTTGTGCCCGTCGTAGGTGACGCCACCGACCTTGGCGCCCCCGGAAAACGGTCCGTGCTCACGAACGACTTCGGCGGTTGCGCGACGCATGTGCCGATCCTAATCAGTTGGCAGCGGGGCGGGGAGTAACAACGTCGTCGCGAATCCCGGCACGGGCGGCGTCGTCCACCGCAGCGCCCGCCCGCGACCGAACGACTGCACCTTGCCTGCTGCCGCGAGGGCATCCAGCGCGCGCTGCACGGTGCGCTGGCTGGCGGCCAGCGCCAGCGCCAGCGCCGAGCTGGACCACGATTCACCGTCCGCCAACAAGGCGAAGACGCCGGCAAGCACTGCCCCGTGCTCCTCGTCGACCGGCCGCGCCAGCACGACGAGCGCGCGGGCGCGGTGCGGCGCCAGCGCGAAGCCTCGCTTCGTCGCGCTGACGTCGGCCAGCGCCCGCAGGGCCTTGCGGAGGCGTCCCATCTCGACGCGCAACCGCGCGCGATGCGAGTCGTTGGCGACCTTCGATCCAAAGGCGCGCGCGACGAGCGTGTCGCGCGCCACGTCTTCCGGCCACGCTTCGCCCAGCGCGCGGGCGAGCGCGAACAACACAGGACGCTTCGCGAGCGAGACCACCTTGCCGCCGTCACGCACGACGTTGCGGCAGGCGTCGACGACGAAGGCCTTCGACGCCAGCAGCGCTTCGACGTCCTCGAGCAGCAGCAGCCGCTCCTCGCCGCGCGCGATCAGGCGCGCGGCGGGCGTGTCGAGGACGCGGGCCGCGCTCGCGACCTCCGCCGTCAGCGCGGGGATGTGTGCGTCGCGCGCCGCGCGCTCTGCCCGCGCGAGCGCGGCGCGCGCCGCCTTCGTCCGCAGGCGCCGGATCGCGATCCCCGCGACCACCAGCTCGTGGGCGGTCCTCGACGCGGGCGGGAAGGGCGCGGGATCGAGCTGGGCCAGCGCCCGCTCAGCCTGGTCGAGGCGGCCGAGCAGGACAAGGCGCCGGACCTCGAGCGTGCGCGCGTGCGCGGCGTTCACCCGGTCGCCGTGCTGTTCGAGCGTCACGCGCGCGGCGTCGAGCGCCTGCGGCGACCAGCCGAGGTCGCGCGACGCGAGCGCGACCTCCGCCTCGGCGACGGCGCACCGCGCGCGCGCCACGGTCTCCCGCGGGCCGAACGCACGCGCCGCGCTTCGCAGGAGGGCCTTCGCCCGCACCAGATCGCCGAGCTGCGCCATGGCGATGCCACGCAGCGCGAGCGCCGGCGCGTCGTCGCGCAGCGCGACCCGCTTTAGCGCGCCGAGGGGATCGCCTGCAGCGAGCGCACGTGCGGCGGCCGTGATCAGCGAGTCCATCGGAGGTCCGCCGCACTTGTAACTCGCCTTGGCCCCATGCGCGGCGCCAAGTCTGCGGCGAAGCGACGAGCTGGCGCGGCGGCGTCAGGAGCAGCGGCCGCTGCTACGAGACGTCAGGTGAGGTGGACCGCCGTCTCGCCTGTGTCGGGCAGGCTGGCGGCCGCGATCGCTTGACCGTGGCGTTTCTCCTGCTCGCCCGGCATGCGCAGATCCAGGCGGGAAGCGAGCTCGGGGAAGTCGGTTGCCAGGACCTGGCGGGCGGTGTCCAGCATGATGTCGCCGCCCGCGCCTGACGTGACCCGGCCGAGCACCAGCACGTGGCGGTAGTCGTAGACGGAGGCGAACTGCGGTAGCGCATAGCCCAGGTAGACGCCCAGCGTCTGGTAGATGTCGTGCGCGCGCGGGTCGCCATCTCTCATCAATGACTGCACCGCCTTGAGCTTCGCTGGCAGTGTCAGCTCCGGCGACAGCCGGATCTCCGCGGGCGCCAGCAAGCGACCGACGGCCTGTTGCGACAGGTACTGCACGACGCAGCCGACGTCCCCCGACCATTCATCGCGCGGCGCATCGCTGCGGTAGTCGATGGGCACGAACGCGATCTCGTTGAGCCACGGCGTGATGCGCCCGTCGGCCGTGACGAAGCCACCCGCGGTGCTGGTGCCGAGCGCGATACCGAGAACGCCGCCGCCTTGCACCGACATCGATCCGAGCAGCGCCGTGACGTCGCCGTCATTGACGACGTCGAACGGGACGTCGTGCCAGGCGTGCTTGAGATCGAGGAACATATTCCGTACGCGTGACTCGAACAGATCGGGAGGGACGCCCCGGAACAGCGAGGCGAACTTCACCTGATTGTCGACATAGACGCCGGCGGCGCTGCCGCCGATCGCGTCGACGCGCGGCAAATGTTCGGCTGCCCTGCGCAGCGAGTCCATGATCCCGTCCCAGTGATATTGCGGATCGGGCTGATAGTAGGGATCCCATTCGGTCTCCTCGCTGAACACGACGCGGCCGTCGATGATCGCCGCCACCTTGCGGTCGCTGCCGCCCAGGTCGAAGCCGATGCGGCAGCCGTCGAGGTGACGGCCAAGGGCAGTCGTGGCCGAGCGTTCAGGTGGCAGCTCGTGGGTCGCCACCACTTCGATGGCGTGGTCGTAGACGCCCCGTCCGACGATGTCGGAATCGAAGCGGCCCGTCATATCGTTGCGGAAGTGCGCGCGGAGCTGCTCGACGAGCAGCGTGGGCGCATCCAGGTAGATCCGGTAGCCGCCGTGCGCCCACAGCGCGAGCTTGACCAGGCGCTCTAGCATCGTGAAGTTGGCCGACGCGGCTGGGTCGGTCTCGGGCATGAGGTCGGTCGCGAACTGCGACACGGCGCCGTGACTCTGCTCGAGCGCGAAGCGCACGTGTGTCGGGTGCCCCGTCTGCCGCGCGCGCTGCTCGAACGCGCGCCGGATGAGCGCCGCCGGACGGAACAGCGGGTCCAGCTTGGCCGTGACGCCAGTTATGGGAAGAGCTACGCCGGAGCTGCGTGTGTCTTGGTCCACACACCAAAGCTGGGAGCTTTGTTCGCGCGGTCAAACTCTGCCCGGCGCCGCGGTCAGGGGGCGGCGCGGTCGACCTTGACGATGACGGGCTTGCCGGCGCGACGGAGCGCGACGAGCCGCCGCGCGAACGCGCCGTAGTCGGCGAAGTCCTGCACGCGCAGCGGCACTGCGTCCTTCCATTCGCCGGGATCATCGTCGTCCGTGTCGTCGGTGAAGGCGACTTTGATCCGGGCGCCGGTGACCATGGTCCGTTGCAACGGACCCAGGACGGGACGCACGAGCGTCTCCGTCTTTGCAAACGCGAACAGCGGCCGGTAGTACCAGGCGCGTCGGATTGCCCTCAGCGTGGAGGTGAGCCGTCCGGCCGACGTGGCGGGGTCGGCGAGGATCAGCGCCATGTCGTTGAAGTCCTCGCCCGGGTGAAGCAGTCCGAAGTTGTTGCGCAACGTCGCCAGCTTTGATTCGAGCGACTCGAAGTCCTCCCCGGTCGTTCCATCCAGGCCGATACCGTCGGGACGCACGTAGATCACCGGCGCGCGCTCGGCTGCGTCGGGTCCGACGAGATCGGGCGTCGGCGGCGCCCCCGGAAATGCGAGCCCGGATCCCATCGTGGACGGCCAGGGCATGGCGTTCTCCGCGGTCATCGGGCGCGCGTCGAGGACGAGCAGCGCGGCCAGCACGATGGCCGCCGCGGCCGCGGCCAGCCGCAGGGGTGGGGCGTGTGGCTGGGCCGGCGCCGGCGCGGCGTCGCGGTTCCGATCGCTCACGACGATCACGACGGCGATCACAGCCAGGATCGGGATCGCCACCATCGAGGCGCGGGCGTATTGCGTCAGCTCGGCGCGGCCGGCGTCGAGCGCTCGCGAGACGATCGCCAGCTTCTCGTCGGGCGTGAGGCCGGCCACCGACGCGAACGACTTGATCATGCCCGTGCACCACTGCAACGCGCCGAAGGCGGTCGGAACCAGGCCGACCCCGACCAGCGCGGCGGGCGGGTAACCCCGGGGACGGCCGTCCGATCGGGGAGCGCTCAGCGTGTACGTCGACCCGATGAACCAGATCACCAGCGCCAGCCCGGTGACGCTGATCGCAAACGGGATCGTGTTCATCTGCCCGCCCAGGCTGCGAATCACCGCTCCTGACTTTTCGCTCGGGTCGAGGGTTGTGCTGGCGACGGCTTCAAACATCAGCGCGCGCGCCGCATGCACGGACAGGCCGGCGAGAACCGGCAGCACCGCGATGGCAGCGACCGCGATTGCGTGCACCGTCAGCGGCAGCACCGCGCCGCGCCGCCGGCGCCGCACCGCCATCACCAGCACGACGATCTGGAGCACGACGACGGCCAAGCTGACGCCGAGCAGGGCCGGTCCATAGACGAGATCGTCGACGATCTGTCGCAGCAAGCCGAGCATCAATAGAACACCCAGCGCACGAACGACTCGGTGAGCAGCACCGACTGGAACAGGTAATGGCTCGCGGCCAGCGCCAGCGCCGTGAGCGCGCCGACCAGCAGGATCTGCGGCCCGGTATTCCGCGTCATGACGGGCCCAGAATAGATGGTTTCCCGGACCGGCACGTCATCCCGACGCTGAGCGTCGGCTATTCGTGGTGAGCGCGCGAATACGGGCTGTCCCTTGACATCACGGATCCAGGTACCAGTTGTACAACATCGTGGCGCGCCCCCCCGATACTGTCCTCATTGTCGACGACGACCTGAGCGTGAGGACAGCCCTCAATGAATTGTTCGAGACGGAGGGCTACGCCGTCGCGCTGGCCGCAAACGGGCGCGCTGCGCTCGATCAGCTCCGCGGCGGCTTGCGGCCGTGCGTCATCCTGCTCGACTTGATGATGCCGGTCATGGACGGCTGGGACTTTCGCGCCGAACAGCTGGCTGATCCGGAGCTCAAAGACGTTCCTGTCTTCATCCTGACCGCGGTTGGTTTCAGCGCAGAGACGGTGCGGGCGCAGTTCGGCGATATTCCGTTCGTACCAAAGCCGCCGGCGCACGAAGGGCTGCTCGAGAGGGTCAGGCGGGTGTGCGTGGCCGCGAAGACCGCGCAGGGAGCGACGGGCTCCTGACCCGCGCTGCCTGTCAGCGGCCTTCGGCGAGCGAGATCTGGCGGGCGACCTGCGCCGTCTCCGGATCGACGGAGTCGGTCATGCGTGCGAGCGCGTTTCGCTCCGCATCCTGAATCGCCTTCTCCACGTCCGCGTCGGACACGTCAGAGGCGGCGTGTCGTGGTGCGTGCGTGGACGTGGTCGTTGTCGCACAGCCGACCGCCAGGAGAGAAAGTGCCGTCGCTGCAACCAGTTGAATTACTGTGTGTCTCATTTCAGTATGCCCTCTTACTGGTTCATCGGAGGTAGTAAAGTTTTCTTGAGGGTCAGATTGAGCACCGTGGCGAGCAGGAGCACCGCGGCGCAGCCGATCACGTTGAACCACAGGAAACCAATGTCGCTCGCCAGCCACAGGCCGATGACGAGCGTCTCGGAGATCAGCGCCGCGATGAACACCGGCGTGGCGCGCAGGCGGGGCGCGAGGAACGCGGCGAGGAAGATGCCCAGAATCGTGCCGTAGAACAGCGAGCCGAGGATGTTGACGGCCTGGATCAGATTGTCGATCAGCGACGCCGAGGCCGCGAACACGACCGCGAGGATCCCCCAGCCGAAGGTGGCGACCTTGGCGACGCGCAGATAGTGCGCGTCGGGGGCGTTGGGCCGCAAGCTGCGCCGGTAGAAGTCGACGACGGTGCAGCTGCCGAGGGCGGACAGCTCGCTGGCCGTCGACGACATCGCGGCGCACAGGATGACGGCGATGAGCAGGCCGATCATGCCCCTCGGGAAGTTGGCGATCACGAACGAGATGAAGACGTAGTCGCCGTCCTTGGTCTCGGGACGTGGCACGGCGCGCTGTATGAGCGCGCGCGTGCGGGCGCGGATGTCGTTGGAGCGGGTGGCCGCCTCCACAACGCGGGCGCGCGCCGCGGCGACCGACACCGCGTCGGCAGGGTCGGCAGCGTGGGCAGCGTGGGCAGCGTGGGCAGCGTGGGATCGCAGCGCGGTGACCAGCGCCTCGACCTCCTGCTTCTTGTGCGCGAACGCCGCACGGTGCTCGGCTTCGAGCGCGGCGAGCGCGGACGCCTGCGGGGTCCTGGCCACCCGGGCGAGCTCCGCTTCGTTGAAGAACAGCGGCGGCGCGTTGAACTGGTAGTAGACGAACACCATCACGCCGACGAACAGGATGAGGAGCTGCATCGGGATCTTGAGCAGGGCGTTGAACAGCAGACCGAGGCGGCTCTCGGTCACCGAGCGGCCGGAGAGATAGCGCTGCACCTGCGACTGATCCGTGCCGAAGTACGCCATGGCGAGGAACCCGCCGCCGAGCAGCCCCGACCACACCGTGTAGCGGCTGCTCAAGCCACCGCTGAAATCGACGGCGTTCATCTTGCCGAACGTCCCCGCGACGGCGAGCGCGTGGTCGAACGACAGATCGGCGGGCAGCCGGCGAACGACGATGATAAACGCGACCACCATCCCGCCCAGCATCACGATCATCTGGTGTCGCTGCGTCTGGTTGACGGCGCGGGTGCCACCCAGCACGGTGTAGAAGATCACCAGCGCGCCGATCGCCAGGTTGGTGAGGTTCAGCGACCACCCGAACACCTTCGACAGCACGATCGCCGGGGCGTAGATCGTGATGCCGGCGGACAGCCCGCGCTGGAGCAGGAACAGGAACGCCGTCAGCTGGCGCGTCTTCAGATCGAAGCGCTTCTCCAGCACCTCGTAGGCGGTGAGGGCGCGCAGCCGGTAGAAGCGCGGCACGAACACGATCGACAGCACCACCATCGCCAGCGGCAGGCCGAAGTAGAACTGGATGAAGCGGAGCCCGTCCTCGTAAGCCTGGCCGGGCACCGACAGGAAGGTGATCGCGCTCGCCTGCGTCGCCATGACGGCGAAGCCCACGGTCAGCCAGTGGTCGCGGTAGCCACCGTGGAGGTAGGCGTTCATGTCCGCCGCGCCCCGCGTCTTCCACAGGCCGTAGGCGATGATGACGCCCAGCGTGACCAGCAGCACCAGCCAGTCGAGCGCGCTCATCCGTAAAGCGCGGTCAGCGCCGCTCCCAGCGCGATGTTCGCGGCCAGGGCGCCGATGACGATGAGGTAGATCGCGCGCCAGCTCAGGAACGGCGGCGCGTCGTGAAGCTCGGCGCGTTCCGGTGGCTCAGCGCCCACGCCGCGCCATCCCCCCGGCGAGCAAGTTCGCGAACAACCGGTAGGCGCCGGGCACGCCCGCCGGCAACTGCCGGAAGAAGGCGAGGCCGGTGTAGACGAACACGCCCTTGCCGTGGCGCCCCCACAGCAGGCCGCCTGGCAGCGGGGGCTCACCGGGATCGTGCATCGCCAGCGGCGTCTCGTAGCGCGGGTCCCACTTGTCGGCGAAGTACAGGCCCCGCTCCTGGACCCATCCCTCGAAGTCGTGGCCGTCGATGCGGTTGGGGGTGGTGAGGGCAGGGTGGGGAGCGTGGGCAGCGTGGGTAGCAGGCGCGAACGCGACCGCCGCCGTCTCGTCGGTGACCCGCTTCTGGCTGATGTCGAACGGCCACGGGCCGATGGGCGTGGTGAGCGGCGCGAGCCGGTTGTTGGTGTTGTACTGGACGACGAGCACGCCGCCGCCCTCGACGTACGACATCAGCGCGGCGTGCGCGGCGCGCAGGCGCTCGTTCGTGTTGAACGCGCGCACGCCGATGACGATCGCATCCCAGCGCGCCAGCGCCGGGGCACCGGCGGCGAGCGCGTCGTCGCCGAGCAGGCCGACCTCGTAGCCGACGCGGCGAAGGCTGGCCGGAACCTCGTCGCCCGGGCCCGGGACATAGCCGATGCGCGTGCCGCCGGTCGCGAGCGCGAGCGGGACCAGCCGGACCTTGGCGTCGACCAGCAAGGTCTGGATCGGGATGTGGTCGTGAACGATGCGCACCACGCCGCGCGACAGCCGCGCGCCGCCCGCGACCTCGGCGAAGAAGCGGAGCGGGCCGGTCTTCGCGAGCGCCGGCGGTGGCGCGTCCTTGCCGGTGGGCGGCCGCACCTGGAACGTGAGGCTCGCCTGGCTCCCCTTGCCGGCGAGCGCGAACGGCGCTGCCGCCGGTTCGACCACCCAGCCGGCCGGCGCCTCGGGACGCACGCGGCCGCTCGCGGCCGGCGCGCCCGCGGTGAGCTTGACGGTGACGGCGCGCGCGACGCCGCCCGGGAACATCAGCAGCGGCGTGTCGGGCAGCACCGACACGACGGGCGTGACCTCGAGCGGGCGGTAGCGCTCGCCGGCGACCGGATCGGTCCACTTGAACGCGACCGCGCGTGACACCGCGATGCGCCGGCCCGCGACGGAGAACGTGAAGCCGACGTCGGCGGCGGACGGGCTGCTCCGGCCGACCGACGAGCGCGGCGTCCGCGACGTGATAGACGCCGTCGCCGTCCGGCGGCGCGTCCAGCCAGTAGGGCACGCTCGGGGCTGCGTCCGCGGGCACGCGCAGCGCGCGCTTGACCGTCACCGGATCGGCGGCCGCTTGGCCCTTGGCGACCGGCAGCGGGCGGCCCGCCGGCGCCGCGCGCGTCGCGCCCCCGCCCCACGGAAAGGTGATCTCCTCCAGCGTCACGGGCGCCTGCGAGCGGTTGATCGCAGTCGCCGTCACGTCGATGTCGCCGCCGGGCGCGACCGAAAACTCGGACGCGGTCGCCTCGGCGAACACGCCCGCGCACGCGAGCATCAGCGCATCGAGCTGGCGCTGTTTCTCCGCCCGCCAGGCGGCGTCGGGGACTCGATCGATGGCCGCGCCGATCGCGGCGAGCGCGGGCAGCGACGCCGCCGGCGCCGCGATGTCGAACTGCTTCACCGCGCGGGCGACGAGGGTGTCGAGCTTCGCCGTCTTCGTCCCGGGAAGCGGCTCCACGTCATGTCGATGCCGCGCGAACAAGGCTCGTCGGGTCGGGCCGCTTGCGCCCGGGCTCCACCGCGGCGAGCTGCTTGAAGTACTCGAAGTTCGGCGCGCGGGCGCGCGCCACGCCGAACCCCTGGCTCTTGTGCATGCTGCGGCTGTCGGCCGCCATCTCGCCGAACGACATCCCGAGCAGCGGGCTGTAGCCGCCGACGTCGAGCTTGATGAACCCGCTCATGTCGTCGCTGGGCTTGAGGTTCCACGACGAGCGGTTCCAGAACAGCCGGCGCGCCTGCCAGGGCGTCACGCCGTCCTTCAGCTCCTCCGGGCGAAAGCGCGCATCGGCGGCGGCGCGGAAGGCTTCGACCGCCAGCATCGCCGACGCCGTGTGGTGGCCGTGGGTGTCGGTCGGCTCGGGCGAGAACCGGGTGACGATCACGTCGGGGCGAAACCGGCGAATGACCGTCACGACGTCGGCGAGCGCGGCGTCCTTGCCCCAGATGCGCAGCGTCTCCTCGGGGCTCTTCGAGTAGCCGAAGTCGCGCGCCCGCGTGAAGAACTGCTCGGCCCCGTCGACGCGGCGGGCGGCGAGCAGCTCCTCGGTGCGGATGACGCCGAGCTCGGCGCCCTGTTCGGCGCCCACCAGGTTCTGTCCGCCGTCGCCGCGCGTGACCGACAGGTACGCGGTGCGCACGAGCGCGCCGTTGGCGAGATAGGCGAGCAGCGCGGTGTTCTCGTCGTCCGGGTGGGCGGCGACGTAGAGCACGCTGCCGACCACGCCGAGCTTGTGCAGGCCGAGCGCGATGCGCGCGGCGTCGGGCTGCGGCGGCGGGCCCGCCGCGCGCGCGGCCGCGACCGGCCCGAACAGCGACGACGCGAACACGAGCGTGGGGGTCAAAGCGCGGCGCGACCTCGGCAGCATCAACGGAGGACGGGAGTATAGTTGATGCGTTTCCTTGGGCCGGGCATTCTCCAGCTCTTACTTCGCCGGCGAGGCGACGGCACGGCCCTTCCTGCCGTTCGACTTCCGTGATGCCGCCGATCGCGACACGCGCACGCGCGCGGCGGCCGGCCGGCGGGCGAGCGAAGCGCTGATCGAGGTCCTGCGCGCGCAGCAGGCGGCGCTCGCCCCCAGCCCCGCGCGCGCGGCGGCGCTCGACGCGCTGGCCGCGGGCGGCACGGCGGTGGTCGCGACCGGGCAACAGGTGGGTCTGTTCCTCGGCCCGCTCTACGGGTTCTACAAGGCCGCCTCGGCGGTGGCGGTCGCGCGCGCGCTCGAAGCCGACAGCGGGGTTCGCTGCGTGCCGCTGTTCTGGTTGCAGACGGAGGATCACGACTTCGCCGAGATCGCCTCGGTGGCGATCGCCACCAGCGACGGCGGGACCCTGCGGCTCGCGCTCGACGCCGACGCCGGATCGCCCGCGCGCGCGTCGGTGGCCGGGCGGCGCCTCGGGGCCGAGGTCTCGTCGCTGGTCGATCGACTGGCGCAGGCGCTGGGGCCGAGCGCCGCCGCGGCCGAGACCATGGACGTCCTCCGCCGGCACTACCAGCCGGAGCGTCCGATCGCGGCGGCCTTCGCCGGCGCGATGGCGGAGCTGTTCGCTGACGAAGGGCTGCTGTTCTTCGATCCGCGCGACGTGCGCGTCGCGGCGCTCGCCGCGCCGATTCACCGGCGCGCCATCGCGGCGGCGGACGATGTCGTGCGGCGCCTCCAGGAGCGGAGCGCCGCGCTCGCCGCGGCCGGCTTCGACGAGCAGATCCCCTGCCGCCCCGACTGCGCGCTCAGCTTCTTCCACCCCGACGGCCCGCAAGGTGATCGGTTCCGCCTCGCTCGTCGATCCTACGTGCCGGGCGTGCCGGGTGCCTGGGGGCTGTCGGGGCGCGACGACATCATCCCGCCCGCCGTGCTCGACGCGGCGCTCGCGCGCGAGCCGCTGCGGTTCTCGACGTCGGCGCTGCTGCGGCCGATCCTCCAGGACAGCCTGCTGCCGACCGCGGCGTACGTCGGCGGTCCAGCCGAGGTGAGCTACTTCGCTCAGCTCGCGCCGATCTACGACGCGTTCGAGCTGACAGCGCCGCTGGTGGTCCCGCGCGCCCGCTTCCGCTGTGTCGATGCGTCGACGCGACGGCGGCTCGCGGCGCTCGGTATCAATCCCGGATGACGTGGGGCCAGGGCACGCCCCCACGCCGTCCGCGGGCACGCCCGATCCAGCCGCGTTCGCCGGACCTGCGCGCGGGCAGATCCTCGCGCTCGTCGATGGCCTGACCGCCGGCGCGGCCGCCGTCGCGCCCGGCGACCGGAACCTCGCCCGCGCCGCGGCGCGCACGCGGGCCACCGTGGCGCGCGCGCTGGAGCGGCTGACCACCCGCGCCGCGCGAACCGCCGCCGCCCGCGATGAAGTCGCGGTCGCGCGCCTCGCGCGCGTCGAAGCGGCGCTCTGTCCGGGCGGCGTTCCCCAGGAGCGGGCCTACGGGTGGCCGTCGCTGGCCGGCCGCATCGGGCCCGGCGAGCTCAAGCGGCTCGTCTTCGAGCGGCTGGCCGAGACGGGCCCGTTCACCACCAGCCTGCTAGACCTCCGGCCTTGACCGACCGCCCCCTCCGCATCGGCGTCGCCTGCTTCTCCACGTTCGGCGGCAGCGGCGTGGTCGCCGCCGAGGTCGCGAACGCGCTCGCCCGCCGCGGCCACGCCGTTCACGTGTTCAGCGACGAGCGGCCGACGCGGCTCACGGACGAGCCCGGCGGGCCGAGCTTCCACCCGGTCGGCTCACCCGAGTACCCGCAGATCCGGCACGACCTCTACTCGCTGGCGCTCGCGTCGCGCATCATCGAGGTGTCGCGCCGCGAGCAGCTCGACGTCGTCCACGCCCACTACGCGCTCCCCCACGCCGCCAGCGCGCGCCTCGCCCGCCAGGTCCTCACCGCCGACGGCGATCGCCGCCGCCGCGCATCGTCACGACCCTGCACGGCACCGACATCACGCTGGTGGGGAGCGATCCGGCGTTTCTGCCCCTGGTCCGCTTCTCGATCCTCGAGAGCGACGCGGTGACCGTCCCGTCCGCCTGGCTCGCCGGCGCGACGCGCGCGACGATGGACCTGCCGGCAGCGCTTCACATCGACGTCGTCCCGAACTTCGTCGACGTCGTGCGCTTCGCGCCGCGCGCCCCGGCGGTCGCCGGCGGCCCGCCCGTCCTGGTCCACGTGTCGAACTTCCGCCCCCTCAAGCGCATCGCGGACGTGGTGGCGATCTTCGCGCGCGTGCGCGCCGCGGGCCCCGCGCGCCTGCGCCTGGTGGGCGACGGTCCCGAGCGCGCGTCCGCCGTCGCCGAGCTGGCGCGGCTCGGGCTGGCCGGCGACGTCGACGTCCTCGGCGAGCAGGTCGACCTGCCCGCGACGCTCGCGGGCGCCGCCCTGTTCCTGCTGCCCAGCGAGACCGAGAGCTTCGGGCTCGCCGCGCTCGAGGCGATGGCGTGCGGCGTGCCGGTCGTCGCCTCGGACGTGGGCGGCCTGCCCGAGGTGATCGGCGGCGAGGGGGCGGGATTCCTCCGTCCCGTGGGCGACGTCGAAGGCATGGCCGCCTGCGCGCGCCAGCTGATCGACGATCCCATGCTTCGCCGCCACATGGCGGCCGCCGCGCGCCATCGCGCCGAGACGCTGTTCCGCCCCGAGCCCGCGATCGCGCGCTATCTCGAGGTCTACCGACGCGTGGTCGGCGCCTGACGTACATCAGCGGGCGCTGTATTGCCTGCACCGCTCGGATCTGAACCGTTCGCCCTCGCCCCGCGCTAGCGGGGAGAGGGTAAGGGAGAGGGGTCCGCTCTGTTGCAGCGCCGTTCCCCTCTCCCGGCGGCCTTGGCCGCCGACCTCCCCGCTTTCGCGGGGCGAGGTTGATCTCGACGACACGCGCCTCGCGGGGCGAGGTCAGATCAATTTCTTCTTCCACTCGGCGAGGGCCTTGGTGACCTCGTCCTTCGCGAAGTACCCCGGCCCCGCCTTCTGCCCGAGCTGGTTGGACCGGTCGGCGAGCGCGGTGGCCTCCTTGAAGTTCTTCTTGCCCGCCAGCAGCTGCGCCTTGATCCAGAGGTTGAACCACTCCTCCTTGAGCGCCAGCGACTGATCGATGTACTTGATGCCCGGCGTCGAAGTCCTTCTTGTTCTCGAGCATGTAGCGGGCGGCGTTGGCGTAGGTGCGCCAGGTGTTGTCGACGGCGGCCTGGATGTTCGCCGCCGCCTGCGTCGTCGTCGCGAGGCCGATCGGGATCGACAGCCGCAGCTTCTCCCACTCGAGATCGAGGTTCGCCTTGTCGTCGGTGAAGTCGGTGACCAGGTAGGCGAGCCGCTCGCGGAACGGCGACGGCTTGGGCTTGAGCTGCACGCGCAGCAGATCCTGGTCGGCCTTGTAGTCGTTGCCGGCGCCGGGCTGGTCGGCCTTCTTGTTGAGGATGACCGTCCACTCGGACTTGCCCGGAATGACGAAGAACGCGTACGACCCCGCGGGGACGGGCTTGCCCGCGAAGGTGACGTCCTTGTTGAAGGTGACCTTGGTGGCCGAGTTCGCGCCCGCGCGCCACATCTGATCGTAGGGGACCAGGCCGCCCCAGATCTTGCGTCCTTTGACGCCGGGGCTGCTGTAGTCGACGGTGATCTCCGTCAAGCCGACGACCTGCCACGTCTTGGCGAACGGGCTCGGGCGCGGCAGCTCGAGATCGGCGCGGGCGGGCGTCGATAGCAGCGAGCAGGGCGGCCAGGGCGGCACTGGAGCGAACGCGAGTGCGGACGGGGAAACGGAACGATGCGAGGGCTTCATGGCGACGGAAGTTACGACGCCAACCGCCGACTATCCAGGTGGTATGCTCGCGGCCCCATGGCGATGACCACGACACCGAGCGGGCTCCAGTACGAAGACACCGAGGTCGGCACCGGCGCGACCGCCACCGGCGGCACCTGCGTCATGCACTACACCGGCTGGCTGTGGATCAACGGCGCCAAGGGCGCGAAGTTCGACAGCTCCCACGACCGCGGCACGCCGTTCTCGTTCGGCCTCGGCCGCGGCGAGGTGATCAAGGGCTGGGACGAAGGCGTCGCCGGCATGAAGATCGGCGGCAAGCGCACGCTGCTGATCCCGCCCACGCTCGGCTACGGCGCGCGCGGCGCGGGCGGCGTGATCCCGCCCAACGCCACGCTGCTGTTCGAAGTCCAGCTCGTCGCCCTGCGCTGAGCGCGGGCGCCCCTCGTCAATCAGCGATCGTCGCGCGCGCAGCGAAAGCCGCCGCGGCCGAGCCATGAGTTGTCCGCTCGCACCCAGGCTGGCTGGGGGAAGGGTTCGTGGGCCTGGTCGGGCGGCAGCGATGACTCTCCCTTGTAAAGCGGCAAGCGCGCGTTGACGTTGCCTCGCGCGCTTTGCCCGTTGTTGCCAGACAACGGCTCGCCGCGCGGGCTCGGGATGGCCTGGCCGTTATCGAACGGGTAGTCGTAGTACCAGTCGTCGAGAAACTCCGGGACACCCGTGACCATGAACCGGATCCCTTCGGGGCTGACGTCGCCTGTCACCCGATCGACGGGATAAGCGCCGACGGGGATGAACGGCGTCGACGGGTCTCCCAGCGGGACCAGGTCGCAGCCATATCGCGAGCAATCCGGAGCTGCGTCTCCCCAGGGATAGTCGGTGCCGTTTGGACCGCGGGCAGCCCGTTCCCATTCCGCCTCGGTCGGGAGGCGGCGTCCGACCCAGGCGCAGTACGCAACGGCGCCCAGATCGAAGACCGTCGCCACCGGATGGTTGGCGAGCGCGGCGTCACCGACGTGATAGCGGTAGTAGAAGGTCGAGCCGCTGGCGCAGCTGGTGCTCCCGACCGAATTCTGCGTACCGTCTGTCTGGCACTCGTCGGGGCAGGCGCCGGCCTGCAAGCAGCCCAGATACTCGCCGTTCGTGACCGGACGCGTGTCGATGAAGAACGGCGGCAGCCTCACGCGGTGAGCCGGCGCATGCAGCTGCGGGATCTGAGCCAGCGGCACGCGCGGATCCGGAATCGGATCGTGTCCCATCACGAACGTGCCCCCGGCGATGCAGGCTTCGCCCGGCCCGGCGATGTCATGGCAGGCCTCGAGCACCGGCCCACCCGACGAAGAGCAGGCGCCGAGCGCGCAGGCCACCCACAAGAGCTTGATTGGCGTCATCGAGTGGCGCCCTGGCCGCTCCGTCGACGTCGCGAGCGCCGCACAGCCCAGATGAGACCGGCAAACGAACAGAACACGGCCAGAGCCGGCTCCGCGGCGCCCGCTACCGCACAGCACCCCTCCGGCGTCAGCCGGCCCTGGCAATTCGCAGCGGTGGTGTCGGGATAGATCGAGCAGATCCCGCGAACGTCGTCTGCGGACAGCGCGCGCCGCTCGGCGAGGTAGCTCGAAGATGGGAACAACGCCGACTCGCTGATCGCTTGTGGGGCGCTCGCGCAGTTCGGCGCCGGGTTGCCCTGGTCGTCGAGCGGGCGCGGCAACCCGAAGCCGGGCTCGTAACACGGATGATCCAGGCCCAGGACGTGGCCGAGCTCGTGCGCCAAAGCGCTCTGGAGATCGTTGACCCCCATCGCGGTGTCGGCGCTCGAGCCCCAGGCGTAGGCCTCGGCGTTGATCTCGATGTCTGCTTCGACGATGCGGCCGTCCTCCGGCGTGCCAGGGCGATCGACCTCGTACGTCCAGGTGATGGCCATCGACAGGGGATCACAGCGCCCATCGCTGCAGTACCCGGAGGTGCGCAGCACGATCGCGTTGACGCCATCATTCGCGACGCCCACCGGCGCCTCGGCGCGCTCGACCCTGAAGCGGAACGCGCTGCCGCAGGTCGTCGCCGCCTGAGTCCAGACATCGCCCGCCGCGCGGCCGGCGTTCACGAGGTCGTTCCACCCCGGCTGCCCAGCCGGCGGCTCGCTGACCGCGACCACCACGCAGCCGCTCGACCAGGCGAGCGGGGTGTCGCCGGCGAACCCGGTCGTCGCGCGCACGAAGGCACCGGCCGGGGACGCCGCCGACAACACCGCGCCGCCCAGCAGCAATCGGCAGCCCGTCGAGAGCTTCATCCGCGCCTCCCTCCGCGGGCGATCATCGTCCAATTCGCGAAGTTTGTCGCGGCCGGCGGAGTTCGTTGTCCGCACAAGACCAGTGTGTTTCACTGCGCCCGCGGATGCGACCAAAACGGCCCTGGTTGATGATCACGTCTGTCTTCGTGGTCTCGGCCGCGTCTGCCGACGCATTTGCTGCCGACGCAGGCAGCACGGCGACGGCGGTCGATGGTGGCGCAACGGAAGCCTCGAGCCGCGGGTCGGATGCCGGCGTCAACGCGGACACAGGCGCCGACACGGCGCCGGCACCTCCGCCAGCGCCTGCGCCAGCACCAACCCCTCCGCCGCAGGCGGCGGCGAGCGGGGAGCCGAAAGAACGCCCCGCCGAAGCCGCCGGCGGGGTGACGATCGTGACGGCTGGTCGTCGCACGGAGGTGGTGTTCGAGAGTCCCCGCTCGATCAGCATCGTCGGGCGGCGTGAGCTCGACGAACGGGCGGTGAGGACGACGCCCGCGGCGCTGGAGGCGACACCGGGCGTGTTCGTGCAGCAGACGAACTACGGCGGCGGGGCGCCGATCATTCGCGGCCAGCTCGGCAATCGCATCCTCCTGCTCACCGACGGAATACGCCTCAACAACTCCACGTACCGAGCCGGCCCCAACCAGTTCCTGAACACGATCGATCCGTTCTCCGTCGACCGTATCGAGGTGTTGCGGGGATTGGGCTCGGTCGCCAACGGCTCCGATGCGATCGGCGGGACCATCAACGTCGTCACGGAGTCGCCGCAGCTGGGCGGCGGCGGCCGGCCGTCGGCACAGGTCCAGCTGCGCGGCGGCAGCGCGGACTGGAGCGCCATCGCCAGCGGCCGGGTGGCATGGAGCGGGGATCAGACCGGCATCGTCGCCACCGGCAGCGCGCGGCACTTCGGCGATCTGCGCGCCGGCGGCGGGCTCGTTCAGCCGTTCACCGCGTACGACGAATGGGCCGCGATGGTATCCGGTGCGTGGATGCCGTCGAGCAGCCAGCCGGGACAGCGCGTGAGCTTTTCGTTCCAGACCACCCGTCAATACGACGTCCCCCGCTCTGACCGGTCGTTCCCCGGGGACTTTCGTCTGTTTGCCCGACAGACGCGGCAGCTCGGTTACGTGCGCTTCGACCAGTCGCTGGCGCAGGGGCCGTTCAGACGGCTGCGGACCACGCTGTCGTGGAACCGGCAGGGAGAGCGCCTGGATCGTTACCGCATCGCGCGCGACGCGAACCTCCGCGACGAGGCGACGGTCGACACCTTCGGCGCCCAGCTCGAGATGGACGTCGCGGTGCCGACGCCGTCGGGTGCGCCGCTCACCGTCGGGTTCGACTTCTATCTGGACCACATCGCGACCGACGCGAGCGCAGGGACGATCTCCACCGGCATGTTCACGTCGGAGCCGCTGGCCGTCCGCTATCCCGCGGGCACGGGCTATGCCGCGGGCGGGCTGTTCTTGATTCACGATGTCGTTGCGACCGAGCGTTACAAGGTGACGGTCGAAGGTCGCGTCGGCGGCGTACGCATCAACTTGCCGGTGGACAACCGGCTGTCGGGGCTCGACGCGACGGCGCCGCCGCTGCCGGCGCTGACGGAGACCGTTCCCGTCTACGCCGCGGGGCTGCACGCGCGGCGCGGTATCGGGCACAACCTTGCGGTTTTCGGCGGCGCCAGCCTCGGCTTTCGCGCGCCCAACGTCGACGACTATTCCCGCCTGGGCGCCGAGGGGCCGGCGTTCGTCATCCCGACGCGCGGATTGGCGCCGGAGCGTGCGTGGTCGGGCGAGGTCGGCGTGAAGGGCGCCTGGTCGGTCGCGCAGCTGTCGCTCGCTTACGCGTACACGCGAATCACGGATGCCTTGCTGCGCAGTCCGGCAACGCTGTCGGGGGTCACGATGATCGATGACTTGCCGATAGGTCAGGTGCGCAACGTCGAATCAGCGACCTACAATTCTTTCGAGGGCGCCGGCTCGGCCCGCGTCTGGCGGCGGCTGACGCTGGGGGGAATGCTCGCCTACACGCGCGGGACGATCACCGCGCCCGCGTTTTCCACCGACCCGGCCGCGCCGCCCGTGTTGCTCGCGTTTCCCGCCAGCAAGGTGCCTCCCGCCTTCGGGCGGGCGAGCCTCATCTGGCGCGGCGCGGAGAACCGTTGGTTCGCCGAGGGCCACGTGCGCTTCGCGCTCGCGCAGCGGCGCCTCGGCGAAATCGATCTGACCGATGCGCGCATCTGTCCGGCGGTCCCGGGGACTTGCCTCGGCACCGACGGATGGGTGTCGCTGGGTGTTCGTGGGGGCGTGCGGCTGGCCGACTCGGTGCGCGCGGTCGCGATCTTCGACAACCTCACCGACGCCCGTTACCGGGTCCATGCCTCGGGGATCTACGCGGCCGGCCGCAGCCTGGTCCTGATGCTGGAGGGCTACCTGTGAGGCGGCCGCTCGCATCGTTTGCGTGCGCCACGATCGCCGCGGCGGCCGTCGGCATGCTGCTCGCGACGTGCTCGTCGCCCGGCGATAGCTGTCAATCCGACGGTGACTGCGGCGGCGATCTCGTCTGCGCGAAGCCCGAGGTCGACGGCGTACAGGCCGCGACCGGCGTGTGCACCCACCGCGCCGCCGATCAGGGTGAATTTTGCCGCGTCGCGGACGACTGCGCCGCCGGGCTGTTGTGCTCGAACGAGCTGCCGTCCCCGAGCAAACGGCTGGATGGAACCTGCATCCCGCTGCGCGCAGACGGCGACATCTGCGCCAACGCCGACCAGTGCCGTCCTCCGCTCGACTGCGCGCTGGCCGGCGAAGACCAGGGCATCTGCCAGCCCGTGCCCGACGCCGACGCCGGAGTCGACGCCGACGCCGGAATCGACGCTAGTCCCGGCGGCTAGGGGCCGTTGTTGGCGAAGTTGAGCCTGATCTCGGCGTGGTCGCCGCAGTTCGCGCAGTCGTGATTCAGGTCGATGGCGACCTGGGGCTCGACCTCCCCGACCTCGATGGTGCGGGTGACATTTTCGGTGTCCTCGACCTCCTGGTTGGTGCCACAGCCATCCCCCTCTTGCAGCTCGGAGTGGATGTCCACCGTGACCGCATCGTTCGCGCCCAGGGTGCAGGTGATGTTGAGGATCACGACGACCTCATCCCCCGTGCACGGGTGAATGCTGAAGTGACTGTCGACGGGATGGGCTGCATCGACGGTGCAGGAGTCGTTGATGTTGACGTGGCTGGTCTCGTTCGACCCGACGTTCTCGTGGTCGGTCGTGTCGATGGTCCCGGTGATGGTGAGCTTGGTCGTGAGCGCGATCTCCGACGAGGTCACGTGAATGCTCTGCGCGTTGTTCTCGTCCCGGACGGTGCAGCCCGCGCTCGAATCGCTGAACGCGCGCACGAACGTCTGGGACGTGCTGTCGAACGCCATGTCGTCGTAGTCGCCCCAGTAACCGTCCGTGCCCGTGGTGGGGCAGGGGATCAGCGTCGAGCTCATCGCCGGGTTGATCACCAGGCCCCCCGACACGGAGTTGGTCGTCGTCGTCGGCACGAGATCTCGCCGCACCAGGTCGGACCAGAACAGCGCCGTGCCGCCGGTGATCACCCCCATGTAGGTGATCCGCCAGACGGCCGCGCCGCCCGCCGTCTGCGCGAACTCGATCGCGGGGTGAAACTCGACCGGCCCGCCGCTGGCCGGCAATCGCCACTCGACGGGGCGCTGGCAGACCGACAGGTCCATCGTGCAGAAACCCGCCTGCATGAACGACAGATTGTTCTCGCGCGCCACGTAGACGAAGCGCATCTCCTTCTGGCCGGATTCGTTGAGACCGATGTCGAACGCGAACTGCGGACCCGTTCGCACGGAGACCTGCCCGAATCCGTCGGCGGGAAACGGCACGTTGAACGAGCCCTGCGCGTCGGGAGCGACGACCTTGAACGCCCGGTTCTGTCCGTGGATGTTGACCTTGAGGTCGGCGCCGTCGCGCGACATCTTCCACAGGTCGGCGCCGTCGGAGTCCAGCCGGACGTGGGTGTCGATCGGGCCAGTCTCGCCGTTGTCGGGCACGCCCATGTTCCCCATCGTTCCGGTCCGTAGCGCTTCCTGGACGAACTGCTGCGCCGGGACCGCCCCGGTGACGTCGGCCATCTTCCAGACTGCTTCCTTGCCAGTGTCCGTGTCGACAAAGGCGACGAAGCCGGCGAACGTGGTCCCGGTCTTGGTGATCGCCACCGAGGTTCCGTCGTAAAAGTGCCCCTTGGTCTTCTCGAACGGCGCCGTGCAGATCTGCCCCGTGTCCGTCGGGTCGAAGAAGCAGTTGACCACCGAAAACGAGGCGCCGCCGTCGGTCGACCGGGCGACGCAGCCGCCGCCGAACGAGTTGCAGGTGCCGGGAAAGTTTCCGACGATCGAAGTGCCGGGGAACTTGTCGGTCGGCATCGAGAGGTTCGCGATGATGACGACGTTCTGAAGCTCGGGATGACTGAAGAATCGACGGATCGCCCCAGATCACGGCGGTCCCGGCGGGCGGGCGCACCTTGGCGTGCGTCCAGGCCGGATGCGGGTTGGCCAGCGTGCGCGTTCGAAACGACCAGCCCATCAGGGATGCGCCCGGAAAGATCGTCCGGGTCGGGCTATAGGTCAGGAAGGTCGGCGACTCGCCGGTCTTGTCGTTGTAGGCGACGGTCTCGACCCGCGTGCCGCCACCGAGCTGGCTCACGTTGTACGCCGTCTCCGACTGCTGATCGGCGGAGGTCACCGGGTCGGTGCCACCGGTGACGGGCGTGACCCTGAAGGCCGCGGCAGCCAGCCGCGACAGGGGGAAGGCCAGCAGGCCGGCGCCGAGCGCGATGATGGCCAGCAGGCGGCGTGTGCGGCGACCCGAAACAGAGCTGTTGGAAGCGTTCATGTTCGTCCCTTTACTTGCACACGTGGTTGACGCAGGTGGTGCCGCCCGTGCAGCCGCCACAGTCGACGGCCACGCCGAAGGCGATGCCCGAGCCGCACTGCCAATCTTTTCCGCACTGGATCGGGTTGGCGCAGCCATTGTGGTAGCAGACGTTGCCGGCGCCACACGTACAGTCGGCCGCGCAGCTGTCGCAGCCTTCTTCGCCCGCGCACACGCCGTCTCCGCAGCGGGTGATGCACTTACCGGCGAGGCACGACTCGCCCGTCCCGCAGGCGGGTGTGCAGGTCGTCGTCGGGCAAGCGGGCGACTGCGCGTTTGCCGTCGCGCTGCCGCCCGGCAGCGTCCAGGTGGCCGAACCCGTGAACGCCGTGGCGAACGCGGGCTCGTGGCTTCCAATCAGAAAGCCCTGAATCTGTCCGCGGCCGAGTGGCGCCGGCGAAAAAGCGTTGTTCGGGCCGATCGCCACGCGCTGGCGCTTGAAGGAGTCGTTGACGTAGCCGAACAAGGCGATCGACGCTCCGCCCTGCTGGGTCACGCACGTGACACGCGGGTGCAGATCGGTCGGACGCGGGTCGGGGAGGGGAAACAAGGTCCCCCAGCCGGCGAAGGTCTTGAGGCGGACGACGGAGTCGGGCTGGATGTCGATGCTGCGCGCGAAGAACGATCCGGTGTAGCCGGTGCCTCCGACGGGCGCGAAGCGGATGGTTGCGTTGGGCGCCACGAGGGTGCCCGTGAACGGGGTCTCCAGGAACACCGTGCCCGCGCCCACGACACCGACGAGCAGGTTGCGGTCGTAGACGCCCGCGGCGATCGTCCCCTTGAAGTTCACCGTCGTCGCGACGTAGAGAAAGACCGGGCCGCCGTCGGTGGCGATGATCGCTTGCGGCTCGATCGAAAACGAGTTTACGAAGAAGGTCCCCGGCGACAGCCGGAGGGTCGAGCGCGACTTGACCGAGACGTCGCCGTAGCTGCCCGGCGCGAGCACCAGGTTCTGATCGGGCTCGAGAGTGACGTTCGCCCCCGGCGTCGGGAAGGTCACCGTCCAGGACAAGGTCTGAACCGGGGTGATGGGCGTGTTTTGCTTGATGACGCCGCCGACGGTGGCGCCGTTGACCAGGGTGACGGTGCCCGCGCTTTGAACGTCACCCGAGACCTTCGAGCGATCACGGATGACGATCGGGCTCTGGCTGGCGATGTTGCCCAGCTTGGTGTCCGTTCCGACCTCCGTTTGCACGGTGCCCGTGTTGGTCATCGTGACGAATCCGGTCGACGGCGAAACCATCGACGCCCGATCGGCAACGCGGAGGGTATCCGTCGCGGCAACGGCGACGTTTGCCAGCCCGACGGCATTAGGCAGCTGGATCGTGAACGTTTGCGAACCGGTGAGCGCTCCGGTCCTCGTTTCTATCTTCGACGCGGGCTCGCGCTGACAGCCGCCGATCGCGACGGCAACCAGCGCCGTCAGCACCGGGCGACGACACGCCCATCTCATTGCCACCAACGTCGATCGCCTCATCGTCACTCTCCTGGTGCAGCGGTGTACAGGGTTTCCTGACGCGTCTCAAGCGACAACTGGTGTCGTTGAGCGAACCGTCAGTGATTGTTGTAGTTATCGACCAACGAATTGTATTGCCGGCTGATCGCTTCCAGCTCGCTGTCGTTGGGTTCCTTCTTGTCGTGGCGTTTGCGAGCGACGACCTTGGCCGCGGCGAGGAAGGCTTTGTCATAGTTCTTGATATTGGCGAGCGAGCCCCACTTGCTGGTCTCGTCCTTGTGCGCGCCGGCGTAGGCGTCGACCTCGTCCACCAGCTTGCCGTAGGCGGCGATCTGCGTGTCGAGGGCCGCGGGCGCCACGTCCGGCGACGACGGCATCGACACCAGCGTCTCGGCTTCCAGCATCATCCTGTCCATGATGACCGCCAGGTTGCGGCCCTCGGCCGCCTCGCGCGCCGCGATCTTGGTCTCGCGTCGCTTGCGGTTCATCGTCTTGACGGTCGTCGACAGCTGCTTGTCGGCGGCGGCGAATGACTTGAACGCCTCCATCACCTTGGGGTGCAGCGTGGCGGCCTTCTTCCCCTTGTCGTCGATGTGCTCGCCCTTCTCGTAGTAGCCGTCGAGCTCCTCGTACGCTTTGACCAGCCCCTCGAGCGCGGACACATAGCCGACGGAGGCCGCGTCGAGGGCGGGCACGGCGGGCTTCACGACGGCGGCCTTCCTGACCTCACGCGCGCAGGCGTCGGTCCCGTACAGCCCCATCATGAGGGGCTTCTTGCCTCGGGCCGAGCCGGTGGCCGCGTCGACGTCCGCGAGATACTTGTCGCGGGCTTCGTAGACTCTGCCCGAATGGCGGTTGAGGCACTCGATCGCCGCCGACAGTTTCTGGCCCTCGGCCTCGTCGGCCGAGTCCTCGGCCGCCGCGCCGCTGGGCGCGGTCTTGCCGGAAGCCGCGCTGCCGGCGCCCGCCTCAGCGGACTTCTTGCAGGCCGGCACCGCAAGCAGCAACACCGCGCACGTGAAGCTGGTGGACGCGAAAGATCGCGAGACGATGTTTGTCATGCCACTTCGTATCGCACCTCGCGCGCGGCATGACCTAGGCGGAAAATTGCCGCCTGGCGCTCACTCCAGTTGCAGGCCGCACTCCGCGCAGGCGCCGTCCACGCGGGGCGCCGCGGTTCCGCACGCCGGACACGGAGCTTCTCCCGTCTCGGACCGCACGGAAGCGTGGTCTACATCGATGGTCCCCTCGCGCAGGGCGAGCGCGCGCCAGCGCTCGTGCACGAGCTGCGCGACGCGCGGCACATCCTCCTCGCGCGCGAGCAGCTGCAATTTGGGCGCGCAGCCGCAGCCGGCGCCGCCATTTTTGCCACAGCACTCGCCGCGATCGAGAACGACCGGGATCTCGGCGGTCAGGCAGGCGTCACGCAGCTCCTTGGCTTCGAGGAACGCCGCCGACAGGCAGGGCACCAGCTCGGCCTCGGCGAGAGCTTCCTCGGCTTCTTCCATCTCCATGGCGCGATTGTAGATCGCCAGCCGACGGGCGGCCGCCCCCGTCGGTTGTGAAATGCGCATAACTTGCGCGAGTCGCGAGCGCAGGCGCAACGCCTGCACGCGCGGCCTGCCCCAGAACCGACCGAGGCGCCGGGCGTGGCGGGCACACGACGTGCACTCGATCGGAGCATGCCGAACCTGCCGCCAGATGATCGGGTAGTCCCCGAAGATTGGGAATCGATGCGTGAGCTGGAAGAGGCGGACAGCTGCATCGCCCGCCGCGGGCAAGAGCACGCCGAGGCCGTCTGCCCGCGTTCCTCGCAGTGCCACTGCGCGCGGCCAATCGGACACCCGATCCCAGTGCCTGTGCACGACCCGCGCGAGCCGCATCAGCTGATCGCCATGGACCACGACACCGTCGAACAGTTTCGCCGGACGCTCCTCGGCCGCCGCGTCTCCTTGTTGAGGCTCTGGCGACAGGCGCGCGCCGACTGGGAGGACGACGCCGCCGGGGAGACGGGGGCATCGTCGCTCGACAGCATCGACGAAACCGGCCGGCGCGCGCTGGCGCGCATCCAGTCCTGCCTCGTACGAATTGCGCGAGGCAGCTACGCCGAATGCGCCGCCTGTCACGGTGACATCGATGAGGCGCGCCTGCGGGCGGTCCCGGACACCGATCGCTGCGGCGGCTGCGCGACCGAAAACTGAGCTCAGGCGGAGCCGACGGCGGCCTCGCGCACCACGAACCCTCCGGCCTGTTCAGACAGGGACGGCGCGATTTGGTGACAGGCCTTCAGGCGGCAGCGTGAAGAAGAAGGTGGTGCCCGCGCCCGGCGTGGACTCCGCCCAGATCCGGCCGTGATGCGCCTGCACGACGCTGCGGGCGATGAACAGTCCCAGCCCCGTCCCCTTGTCGTCGTGTTTCCAGTACTGCTCGAACACGTGCGGCAGATCCTCGGCGGTGATGCCGCTGCCTGTGTCCGCCACGGAGAACGTGACGGCGTCGGTCTGATGCCGGGCGCTCAACGTGACCCGCCCGCCGGGTGGTGTGAACTTGAGCGCGTTGCCGATCAGGTTGCCGAGCACCTGCATGATCCGGTCGCGATCGACTTGCACGACCGCCCCCGCAGGGAGGTCCGTCGCCTCGAGCACGATGTCCCGATCGCGCGCTGTGGTGGCGTAGAGGTCGACGGTCTCGTCGACGATCGCGCCGACGGGCTCCGGTCGCGTCGACACGGTCAGCTCGCCGTGGCCGATGCGGGTGGCGTCGACCAGCTGGCTTATCAGGCGGTCCATCCGCCCGACCGCGCGATCGATCTTCTCCAGCCGCGGCGCTGATGCGTCGGGTTCGCGTGCGCGATGCTCTCGGCGAGCGCCTTGATCGCCGTCAGCGGGCTGCGCAGATCGTGAGCCACGATCTCCAGCACCCGCTCGCGCGAACGGGTCGCGACGTCGGCGCGGGCGCGCGCGACCTGGAGCGAGCTGACCAGGGCGCAGATGACGACGCTGAACCCCAGGAACACCACCTCGTCCACTGTCGGCACGTGCAACAGCCCAGGCGCCTTCGACCACAACACCTGTAACGCCAGCGTGCTCAGCAGCGCGGAGACGACGCCGGGCCGAAAGCCCCCCAGCCACGCCGCGAGCGTGACGGTCGGCAGCAGGAGCAGGTGCCGGTTCGCCTGCACGCCCCACCAGGGGTTGAGCGCCCAGCGGCCCGCCACCACCACCAGCGTCAGCGCGATCGCCGCCAGGTACCTCTGCCAGGCGGGCCGCATCAGCAGGTTGCTGCGTATGTCCATGGCAGCGTGTCAACGAAGTCTGACGCGTCGCTGGCGAATTGCCACCGCCTCCCCATCTGAGCGGTTGTCTGGGACTCCCGCGTCGTGTACGTAAGGCCAGGCGGGGCCTCAGCAGCAGCTCATGGACAACGACATCAAGAGAGAGGTCTCGAAGCGCCGGACGTTCGCGATCATCTCGCACCCCGACGCGGGCAAGACGACGCTGACCGAGAAGCTCCTGCTGTACGGCGGGGCGATCCACCTGGCCGGCTCCGTCAAGGGGGCGCGCAACGGCCGTCAGACCACGAGCGACTGGATGGAGATCGAACGCCAGCGCGGCATCTCGATCTCGACCAGCGTGCTGCAGTTCGAATACGCGGGGCGGCGCATGAACCTGCTCGACACGCCCGGCCACAACGACTTCAGCGAGGACACCTACCGCACCCTCGCCGCCGCCGACTCCGCCGTCATGCTCATCGACAGCGTCAAGGGCGTCGAGCCGCAGACGATCAAGCTGTTTCAGGTCTGCCGCATGCGCGGCATGCCGATCACCACGTTCATCAACAAGATGGACCGCCTCGGCCGCCCGCCGCTGGAGCTGCTCGACGAGATCGAGAAGGTGCTCGGCATCCCGTGCGCGCCCGTCAACTGGCCGATCGGCTCCGGTCCGGGGTTCCTCGGCGTCTACGATCGCGAGCGGCGCGAGGTGCTGCGCTTCGAGCGTGCGGGCGGCGAGCGCATGGCGCCGTCGTGGACCTGCAGCCTCGACGACCCGTCGCTGCGCGAAGGTCTGGGCGAACGCGGCTACGAGGAGATGCGGCACGAGATCGAGCTGCTCGAGATGGCGGGCACGCCCTTCGACAACGACAAGTTCCTGGCCGGCGAGCTGTCGCCCGTGTTCTTCGGCAGCGCGATGACCAACTTCGGGCTCGAGCCGTTCCTCGATCGGTTCGTCGACCTCGCGCCGTCGCCACGCCCCCGGCAGAGCACCGAGGGGAGCATCGCGCCCGACAGCAACCACTTCTCGGGCTTCGTCTTCAAGATCCAGGCGAACATGGATCCCAACCACCGCGACCGCGTCGCCTTCGTGCGCGTCTGCTCCGGCAAGTTCACGCGCGGGCTGGAGGTCAATCACGTCCGCGCCGATCGTCCCTTCACCATGGCCCGCACCATGCAGTTCCTGGCGCAGGAGCGGATCACGATCGACGAGGGCTACGCGGGCGACATCCTCGGCGTGTGGGACGGCGGCAACCTGCGCATCGGCGACACGCTGGCCGAGGGCGCGTCGTTCGAGTTCGAGGGGGTGCCGCGCTTCTCGCCCGAGCACTTCGTCCAGGTGACGCTGAAGGATCCGCTGAAGCGAAAGCAGCTCAAGAAGGGGCTCGATCAGCTGTCGGAGGAGGGGGCGGTCCAGCTGTTCTTCGATCGCCACCGGCTCGAACGCGACCCGATCCTCGGCGCCGTCGGCGTCCTGCAGTTCGAGGTCATCGAGCATCGGCTCGAGTCGGAGTACAAGGTGACGATCCACCTCGGCAGCTGCCGTACAAGTACGCGCGCTGGGTGGAAGGCGAGGCGTTCGATCCCGCGCGCATCGAGCGCGGCCGCGGCTCGAACTGCGTCGTCGACGCCGAAGGCAGGCCCATCGTCCTGTTCGAGAACGACTGGGCGATGCGCAAGGCGATCGAGGACAACCCGACCTTGCAGTTCCTCGCGGCCGTGCAGCCCGCGCGCAGCGGCAACGCGTCCGCGCGCAGCCGCCGCCGGGACGCCTCCAGCGCCGACTGATGTGACGGGAAGCGGGAATTCATTCCCCGCGCGCGCGTTCCACCCGGGAGGACAACCAATGGCGCGCCGGGACGACCCCTACAAGAACTTCAACTTCCGCGTCGTGATCGACGGTATCGCGCACGCCGGTTTCAGCGAGGTCGAGCTCGGCGCCTCCGTGGTGGAGGTCGTGGAGTACCGCGAGGGGACCGATCTGACGCACGCGCGGAAGGTGACGGGATTGAACAAGACCGCGGACGTCACGATGAAACGCGGGGTCATCGCGTCGGCGGAGTTGTTCAACTGGTTCCAGGAGGTGGTCAAGGGCAGTGCGGGCTTTCGCAAGGACGTCACCATCGTCGTCCTCGGCGACGATGGGTCTGAGCAGGCGCGCTTTGTCGTCCACGCGGCGTGGCCCCGGAAGTTCGCTGTCGGCGCGCTCAACGCCAAGGGCAACGACGTCCTGATCGAGCTACTCGAGCTCGCCAACGAGGGCATCGAGCGTGTCGCGTGACGGCGACCCCGAGCCCCTGACGAGCGCGCGCTTCCGCGTCGAGGTTGCGGGGCTCGAACGGTCGGGGGCGACAGAGGTCGTCATGCCCGAGGGGCGCATCGTCGACGAGCCGGGCGCGTCGCGCGACGTGCGCTTCGGCCACCTCGTCCTGCGGCGCGGGATGCTCGCCGGCGCCAGTGAGTGGTACGAGTGGTGGACGCGAGCGCGTCGCGCGCCGGCCGACAGCCGCAGGCGCGTGACGATCGTCGTCATGGACGGCCGTGGCGCCGACGTTCAACGCTGGACGTTCGCCGACGCGGTCCCGGCGGCCTATGCCGTGTCACCGCTGTCCGCCGCGAGCGCGCAGCCGCTCATCGAGACGCTGGAGCTGACCGTCGGGGACCTGACCGCCGACTTCGCCGGCCGCTGAGCGGTCACCTCACAGCTCGATCTGGGTCCCCAACTCCACGACGCGGTTGGGCGGCAAGCTGAAGAAGCCGCTGGGCGGGCGGGCGTTGCGCGACAGGAACGAGAACAGGTGTTTTCGTAAGCGCGCCATCTTGGTCGTGCCGGTCGTCAGCAGCGTCTCGCGCCCGAGGTAATAGGTCGTGCTCATCGGATTCGTGCGGATGCCGCGCTGCTCGCACTGCCCGAGCAGCTCCGGCACATTCGGCTCCTGCATGAACCCGACGCGGGCGAGGACGCGAAAGAAGCCGTTGCCGAGGTTGCGGACCTCGACGCCCTTCTCCGGGCGCACCCACGGTGACGGCTCGGTCACCACCGAAAACAGGACCACCTGCTCGTGCAGCACCTGGTTGTGCTCGATGTGGTGCAACACGAGGTTGGGGATCCCCTTGGGGCTCGACGTCATGAACACGGCCGTGCCCCGGACGCGAACCGGGGGCGAAGACGTGACGTCGGCGAGGAACATGTCTTCGTCGAGGGTCATGGTCTCGATCAGCCGCGCGAGGTCCCTGCGCCCGCGCCACCACGTCGTCATGACGATGAACACCAGCAGCCCCACGATCAGCGGGAACCACCCCCCCGACAGGACCTTGATGGCGTTCGCGCCGAAGAACGCGAGATCGATGGCCAGGAACGGCACGATCAGCAGCAGCGCCGCGGCCGTCGAATATCCCCAGCGGTTGCGGGCCACGATGTAGAGCAGGCACGACGTGATCGCCATCGTCGCCGTGACGGCGATGCCGTACGCCGCCGCCAGGTTGGAGCTCGATCCGAACTGGAACACGAGCGCCAGGCAGCCAGCCATCAGGATGTAGTTCATCTCCGGGATGTAGATCTGACCTTCGGTCTTGGCGGACGTGTGCACGACCGTGAGCCGCGGCCAGAACCCGAGCTGCATCGCCTGGCGGGTCAGGGAGAACACGCCGGAGATCAGCGCCTGGGACGCGATGATGGCGGCCGCCGTCGCCAGCACCAGCATGGGGATGAGGAGCGGGCCTTCGGCCGTCGCGTAGAACGGGTTCTTGACCGAGCCCATCGGCCGGACGAGGAGCAGCGCCCCCTGACCGAAGTAGTTGAGCAGCAACCCGGGGAGGGCGACGGTGAACCAGGCGACACGGATGGGCCATTTGCCGAAGTGGCCCATGTCGGCGTACAGCGCTTCGCCTCCCGTGACGACCAGGAACACGAGGCCGACGATGAGAAAGCCGTGGTAACCGTTGCTGGCGAGGAAACGTACGCCGTGCATCGGGTTCACGGCCGCGAGGACACCCGGGCGTTCGACGATCCACCGCGCACCGATGGCGCCGATGGCCACGAACCAGATCAACAGCACGGGTCCAAACGCGATGCCGATGCGCCCGGTTCCGAAGCGTTGAACGAGGAACAGCGCGATCAAGATCGTCGCGGTGATGGGCACGACGAGATGCCCGAGCCCGGTGCTCTGCTCGGACAGACCTTCGATCGCGCCCAGGACGGAGATCGCGGGCGTGATCGCGCCGTCGCCGAACAGCAGCCCGGCGCCGAACAGGCCAAGCAAGATCGGGATGCCGAGCTTGTGCGCGCGCCCCATTCCGGCCCGGCCTTCGACCAGCGCCGCCAGCGCGAGAATTCCTCCCTCGCCGCGGTTGTCCGCGCGCAGGACGAAGACGATGTATTTGATGCAGATGACCAGCACCAGCGCCCAGAACACGAGCGACAGGACGCCGAGAACGTTGGGCAGCGTCGGCTGCACCGCGTGCGGCGAGTGCCCCCACGCCAGGCACTCGCGCATCGCGTACAGCGGCGACGTGCCGATGTCGCCATAGACGACGCCCAGCGCGCCGATGCTCGCGACGGCCAGCTCGCGGCGCGGGCGGTGCGGCGGAATCTGATGCGAGGCCGTGATGTCGTGCTGGCTGTCCCGCGGCACCCCTTGGTCATCGATCGCGCTGGGTATCACGGCCATCTACGCTCCGCCGGACCGCTTGCGTTTGCGCCACAACGTCGAGCTATCGATCCCCAGCACGCGCGCGGCGTCCTCCTGGGTCATGCCTTGCCCCAGGATCGTGGCGACGTGAGCCGCCTCCAGCTCTTCCAGCGTGAACGGGCCGCCGACGTAGGGACCGCGGTCCTTGCTGCCGGCGATCTTCTCCGGGAACGCCTGCGGCTCGATGATCGGCGACGGCCACAAGATGACGGCGCGCTCGACGGCGTTCCTCAGCTCACGGACGTTGCCCGGCCAGTCATACGCCGCCAGCACACGCTCGGCGTCGGCTGAAAACGTCGGCAGCGCGCGGCCGATCGCACGGGCAAAGAAGGCCAGGAAGCGGTGCGCGAGCGGCAGGATGTCTTCCTGCCGCTCGCTGAGCGTCGGCACGCGGACCTCGATGACGTTCAGGCGAAACAGCAGGTCTTCACGGAAGCGCCCGGCGGCCACGTCGGTCTCCAGGTCGCGGTTCGTGGCGGCGACGACGCGGACGTTTGCCTTGCGCGTCCGCGTCTCGCCGATGCGCTCGAAGCACTTGTCCTGCAGGAAGCGAAGCACCTTCGCCTGCAGCCCGGCGGGCATGTCGCCGATCTCGTCGAGGAACAGGGTTCCACCCTCCGCCGCTTCGACCCGGCCTGGTTGATCGCGAACGGCGCCGGTGAACGACCCCTTGGCGTGGCCGAACAGCTCGCTCGCCAGCAGCTCCTCGGTGAGTGTCGGGCAGCTGATGGTCACGAATGGGCGCTCGCGCCGCGTGCTCTCGAGGTGCATGGCGCGCGCCATGACGCCCTTGCCGGTGCCCGTGGCGCCGCGGAACAGCACTGGAACGTCCGCCTTGGCGGCGCGATCGACGATCTCGAGCACGCTGCGCATCGCGGGCGCGCGTGACGCCAGGTCGACGTCGGGCGCTTCCGTCTGCAGGCGCCCCTCGAGGTCCACGAGCCGGGCGGCCAGTGAACGCTGCATCTCGGCTTTGGCCAGCAGCTGCCGGATCTGCGCGGGCGTGAACGGTTTGGGCAGATAGTCCCAGGCGCCACGGCGAATCGCCTCGACGGCCGTCTCGATCGTCGCGTAGGCCGTGACGACCACGATGACGACGTTCGGGTTCTCGGCCAGTAGCTGTGGAATCAGGTCGAGTCCGCTCTGTGTGCCCAGGCGAAGATCCAGGAACACCATGTCGTGGAGCGATCGGCCGATTGCTTCCACGGCGGCCTGCACCGAGGCCGCTTCCGTCACCTGAGCGTTTGCCGCCTCGAGGCAGACGCGCAGCGTCTGGCGAATGTTCTTCTCGTCGTCGACGACCAGTACCGAAAAAGTGCCCATGTGAAGGACTCTAGCGCCGACGCCCGCCGGCGGCGGACAGCATCCGGTTGCGCCGTCGGTGCGACCGCCATCCCGCCTCCGCGCAGACGAACAGCGCCACGAAGGTCACGAGCCAGACGGAGAGTACCAACGTCACGCCCAGCGTCCGTCCTTCAGACCCCGCGAACAGGTGATACGCCATCGCGACGCTGACGGCGACGAGGAAGCGGTGCAACAGTCGGGTCCGGCTCTCCCACTTGTCGAGCTGAAGCTGAGCATTCACGACCGCGTCGAGCGGCGGCCGTCCTGGCTTGTCCGGGCGTACCGGTACTTCAACGACTTCCGACATGAATCCAGCGCTACCTGGCTACAGAGCATCCGCCGTGCCGGTCGCCGCCCGGTCACCACGGCGACTTCGGGGGCCTCGCAGGCGGCGCATCCTGCACTCTGCAAGATCGGCCGGGAATCGCCCTGCAAAATGCAGGGTCAACGGGTGGGGAGGGAGAGGTGGCGGCGGGCCATCTCCTGGCAGCTCTCATCGCAGTCCGGCAACTGCGTCGCAAGCTCGGCTTGTTGCCGGCAGAAGCCCCGCATCGAGCGCGGCGCCGCCGGTTCACAGATCGTCTCTAGATTGTCCATCGTGCGTCGGTACAGGCCGTGCCGCTCGGCCTCCGGCAGCGCGCGAATCGCCCGGCTTTCTGCCGTCGCGGACCACCACCAGGCGAAGCCAGCGATGACCACCGCGGACATGAGGAGTCCCCCCCAAAGCCAGGCACGCCGACCGTGCAATTCGCGGCGTCGCCGCGCTTGATCCTGGCCTACTGCGTGGAGCACGACATGCGACCTTGCAGGGGGCGCGCCAGCCCGGCACGCTACGGGCGACCCACCGATGTCGACGCCGCCAACCAGCCGACCGCGCGCCGAGGATTTTCTCGAGCTGGTTCAAAAGGCGAAGCGCGGGCGGTTGAAGCTCTACATCGGCTTCGCGGCCGGCGTCGGCAAGACGTATCGCATGCTGGAAGAGGCACACGCGCTCAAGACCCGCGGCGTCGACGTCGTGGTCGGTTTCGTCGAGTCGCACGGGCGCAAGGACACCGAGGCGCTGGTGACGGGGCTCGAGGTCGTCCCGCGCCGCACGATCGAATACCGAGGCGTGTCCATCGAGGAGATGAGCCTAAACAACATCCTGAAGCGCAACCCCGCCGTCGCGCTGGTCGACGAGCTGGCGCACACGAACGTGCCCGGCAGCCGGAATCGTAAACGCTATCAGGACGCGCTCGAGCTGCTCGATGCCGGGATCAACGTCATCGGCGCCGTGAACGTCCAGCACCTCGAGAGCCTGAACGACATCGTCGAGCGCGCGACGGGCGTGTCCGTGCGCGAGACGATCCCGGACGGTTTCCTTCGCCAGGCCGACCAGGTCGTGAACCTCGATCTGGCGGTCGAAGATTTGCAGGAGAGATTGCGCGCCGGGAAGATCTACGCCGCCGACAAGATCCCCTGGGCGCTCGAACACTTCTTCAAGGAGCAGAACCTGGCCCACCTGCGGGAGCTCGCGCTGCGCGAGGTCGCGGAGAGCGTCGAGCGCGCGAGCGCGCGTCCGGCGGTGCCGGGGCCGCGCGAGGGGCAAGCCGCGCCGCGAACGCGGGTCATGGTGTGCCTGTCGTCCGCGTCGCCGCGCGGCGGCGTTCTCGTGCGCAAGGGCTCTCGACTGGCGGGGCGCCTCAGCACGGATTGGTTCGTCGTGTTCGTCGAGACCCCCAAGGAGACGCCGGAGCACATCGACGCCGAGGCGCAACGGCATCTGATGGCGAACACCGACCTGGCGCGCGAGCTCGGTGCGGAGGTCGTGCGCCTGCGGTCTCCGAACCCCGTCCACGCCATCCTGGACTTCGCCCGCTCGCACGGGGTCGGTCACGTCGTGATCGGACGATCGCAGCAGCCGTTCTGGAAACAGCTGCTCGGCCGATCGGTGCCGCTGCAGCTGGTGCGCGAAGCGGGCGGGCTGGACGTGCACGTCGTGTCCACCGAAGACGCGGGAGACGGCGCGTGAGCGTCAAGACCAAGCTGCTGCTGGCGCAGGCGCCGCTGGCCATCGTGCTGATCCTGATCGGCGTGTTGTCCAACGCCGTCACGGGGCGTCTGGGCACCGAGTCGCGGCTCATCCTCGCCGACAACTATCGCAGCGTGCTCGCGGCGCAGCGCATGAAGGAGGCGCTGGAACGCGTCGACAGCAACGCGCTTTACGTTCTGGCAGGTCACAGCAAGAACGCCTGGGAGGGGATCGAGCGCAACCGCGCGATCTTCGACAACGAGCTCCGCGTCCAGGAGGGCAACATCACGGAGCCCGGCGAGCGTGACATCACGTCACGATTGCGGGTTGCCTGGGACGGGTTCAAGCGCGCCATGGATACGTATCGGCGGCTGGACACGCCGGAGCAGCGGCAGCGCGTCTACTTCGACACCGTCGAGCCCGCGTTCAGGCTCGTCAAGCAATCCGCGGACGATATCCTGGCGCTGAATCAGGACACGATGGTGCGCAAGAGCGACAGCGCCGCCGCCACGGCAAAGCGGTTCGAACGCATCGTCACCGTGGCCGTGGTGTTCGGCGCCATCATCGGGCTGCTCGCGTCCACGTGGCTGATCGCGCGGACACTGCGGCCGCTGGGCGTGGTGGCCGCCGCCGTCCGGCGCTTCGGCGAAGGCGACCTGCGCGCGCGCGCCGACGTGCGCGGCGAGGACGAGATCGCCGCCGTCGCGGCCGAGGTCAACCGCATGGCCGAGCGCCTCGAGCAATACCGCGCCAGCTCGCTGGGCGAGCTGCTACAGGCGCAGCAGGGGGCGCAGGCGGCGATCGATGGCCTCCCCGATCCCGTGTTGCTGCTCGATGCGGGCGGGCATGTGCAAGGCGCAAATGCCGCGGCAGGGCGCCTCATCGGCGTCGACGCCGAACGCTCGGGCGACGAGGCGTACGCGAGGACCGAACCGGGTGTTCGCGCGGTCATCGACAAGCTGCGCGTGCATGTCCTGGGCGGCAAGGGACCCTACGTGCCGGTCGGATTCGAGGAGGCGCTGCGTGTCGCCGACACGCCCGAAGGTGAGCGCGTGTTCATTCCGCGCGCGATGCCGCTCTATGGTGAGTCGGGCGCGGTCAACGGCGCCGCGGTGATCATCCAGGACGTCACCCGGCTGTTTCGTTTCGACGAGCTCCGCAACGACCTGGTGGCGACGGTGGCGCACGAGTTCCGGACGCCGCTGACGTCGCTGCGCATGGCGCTTCACCTGGTCACCGAGGAGGTGGTCGGTCCACTGACGCCGAAGCAATCGGAGCTGCTGTTCGCCGCGCGCGAGGACTGCGAACGCCTGCAGACCATCGTCGACGATCTGTTGAACCTCGCGCGCATCGAGTCCGGGCGTATCGATCTGCACAAGCGTCGTGTCGAGCCGCTGTCGATCATCGACGCGGTCGTCGACGTGCACCGCGCCGCCGCGGAGCAGGCCAGCGTGACGTTGCGGAGCGAGGTGCTGCCGAGCTTGCCGGAGGTGTTCGCCGATCCGGACCGCTTGCAGCTGGTGTTCAGCAACCTCGTGACCAACGCGATCAGGCACTCGCCGGCGGGCGGCGAGATCGCCGTTCGCGCCAAGGAGGAAGCTGCCTTCGTGCGATTCGAGATCACCGATCAAGGACCGGGAATCTCGAAGGAACATCAGCGCGACCTGTTCGAGAAGTTCTTCCGTGTGCCCGGCAGCCCGCAGGGCGGCTCAGGTCTGGGCCTGTTCATCGCCAAGGGGCTGGTCCAGGCGCACGGGGGTGACATCGGCATCGACAGCGCCGCCGGCAGCGGCGCGACGTTCTGGTTCACGATCCCGGTCGCGCCGACGCTCGCCTGACGCCTGACGACTGCCGGCTGGACTGCAGTCGGCAATCCGCCGGCGGCCCGAGACTGCAATTCGCAAGGTTGCGCGCGGCAGGGCCGACAGGCGGGCAGCAAGCCGACGGCCCTGCGATTGGCATGAGCGGTGCTCTTAGCCACGTCGGAGCCGAACATGCGTTGCCAAGACATGCGCTTCTACGTGCCCGAGACGGCGGAGGACGAGCTCGCGCTCGTGTCTGCCCGCGTACGGCAGCGCCGCGATGGCCTGCCGATCGTGGTCGCGCTGTTCAGTGGCGCGGGGCTGGTCGGCGCGCTGTTTGTGCTGGTCGCTTCCCTTTACGGCCGCGCCGCGCAGCTCTTGCTTCCACTGGTGGTCGTTCTCATCGTCATCCCCGGTGCGGTGCTCGTCATTGCCGGCGCTTCGTCGCTGATGTGGCGGTCGCGGCTTCGCCGGCTTGCCCAGAGGAAACCCCATGACCGACCTCGTGTTCGTGCTCGTCACCATCGGCTTCTTCGCGGTTGCGGTCGCGTACACCCGCGCCTGCGACCGGCTCTAAGGAGGGCATCGTGAACCTCGAATACATGCTGGGCGGCGCGCTCGCGCTCGCCGTCGCCGTCTATCTCGTCTACGCGCTCCTGCGCCCGGAGAGGTTCTAGGGGGATGCCATGACCGCCAACGGCTGGCTGCAGATCAGTCTCTACTTCGTGGTGATCCTGGCGATCACCAAACCCCTGGGCATCCATATGCACCGCGCGTTCGAGGGGCCGCAGCGTCCGCTGCCTCGGCTGTTCGGCCCGATCGAGCGCTTCCTGCTGAGACTGTGCGGCGTCAAGGGTGACGAGACCCAGACGTGGAAGGGGTACACCATGTCGCTGCTCGCGTTCAGCGCGATCGGCGTGGTCGTCACGTATCTGTTCCAGCGCCTGCAGCACGTCCTGCCGCTCAACCCGCAGAACCTCGGCGCCGTGTCGACGCATTCGGCGTTCAACACCGCGGTCAGCTTCACGACCAACACCAACTGGCAGGGGTACGCGGGCGAGTCGACGATGAGCTACCTGACGCAGATGGCGGGGTTGGCCTGGCACAACTTCGTCTCCGCGGGCGCCGGCATCTGCGTCGCGCTGGTGCTCGCGCGCGGCCTGACCCGGCGCAGCGCGGAGACCAAGGGCGACGGGGTCGGCCACTTCGTCGTCGACCTGGTGCGGTCGATCGTCTACGTGCTGCTTCCGCTCAGCATCGTGTTCGGGCTGGTGCTGGCCGGCAGCGGCGTCATCCAGAACGTCTCGTCATACGTCGAGGCGACCACGCTCGAAGGCGCCAAGCAGACGATCGCGATGGGGCCGGTCGCGTCGCAGGAGGTGATCAAGGAGCTGGGCACCAACGGCGGCGGCTTCTTCAACGCCAACAGCGCGCATCCGTTCGAGAGCCCGACGCCGTTCACCAACTTCCTGGAGATGCTGCTCATCTTCGCGATTCCGGCGGGCCTGACCTACACGTTCGGCCGCATGGCCAAGAGCCAGCGGCAGGGCTGGGCGATCTTCGGCGCCATGGCGGTGCTGTTCCTCGTCGGCGTCACGGTCGCCTATGCAGCCGAGTCGGGGCCGAACACGGCGCTGGCGGGCCTGGGCGTCGACCAGAGCGCGGGGAACATGGAGGGCAAGGAGGTCCGCTTCGGCGTCGCCAACTCCGCGCTGTTCGCCACGGTGACGACCGACGCGTCCTGTGGCGCCGTCAACGCGATGCACGACAGCTTCACGCCGATCGGCGGACTCGTGCCGCTGACGAACATCATGCTCGGCGAGGTGATCTTCGGCGGGGTAGGGGCGGGGCTGTACGGGATCCTGGTCATGGTGCTGCTGTCCGTGTTCATCGCGGGCCTGATGGTCGGGCGGACGCCCGAATACCTGGGCAAGAAGATCGAGGCGCGCGAGATGAAGGCCGCGATGCTCTACGTCCTCGTCTTCCCGCTCATCATCCTGGGGTTCGCGGGCTGGGCGGCGGTGGCGGGCTACGGGCAGAGCTCGCTCAACAACGCCGGGCCCCACGGCCTGACCGAGATCCTCTACGCGTTCACCAGCGCCACCGGCAACAACGGCTCGGCGTTCGCCGGGCTCAACGCCAACACGCCGTTCTACAACACGGCGCTGGGGCTCGCGATGCTGGCCGGCCGCTTCCTGATGATCGTTCCCGCCATGGCGATCGCCGGTTCGATGCTGGGCAAGAAGACCGTCGCGCCGGGACCGGGGACGTTCCCCACCAACGGCGTGTTGTTCTCGGGCTTGTTGCTGGCGGTGATTCTCATCGTCGGCGCGCTGACCTTCTTCCCTGCGCTGTCTCTGGGACCGATCGCGGAGCACTTCACGGCGCTCGCCGGAAAGACGTACTGACATGAAATCCACGAACAAGCTGACGGACATCCCGGCCAACGACGCGCCCTCGCGGTACATGGCCCAGGCTGGCAAGGCCGTGCCGACCGGAACGCCGCACGGCGAGCGGGCGAAACCGCTGTCGCTGTTCGACAGCAGCATCCTCAAGCGGGCGTTGCGCGACAGCGTCGTCAAGCTGTCGCCGCGTCACGTCGCCAAGAACCCAGTCATGTTCGTCGTCGAGATCGGCAGCGTGCTCACCACGATCCTGTTCGTGCGCGACCTGGTGGCGGCCGGGCCGCCCGCGGCGCCGCTGTGGTTCACCGCCACGGTGTCGGTCTGGCTGTGGTTCACGGTGCTGTTCGCCAACTTCGCCGAGGCGGTGGCGGAGGGGCGGGGCAAGGCGCAGGCAGACTCGCTGCGCCGCATGCGCTTCGAGACCAGCGCGCGCCGGCTGCACGACGGCCTGGCCGAGGTCGTCAGCGCGACCGCGCTGCGGGCCGGCGACCGCGTCGTCGTCGAGGCCGGCGAGCTCATTCCCGGCGACGGCGAAATAGTCGAAGGCGTCGCGTCGGTCGACGAATCGGCGATCACCGGCGAGTCGGCCCCGGTCATTCGCGAGAGCGGCGGCGATCGCTCGGCGGTGACCGGTGGGACGAAGGTGCTGTCCGATCGCATCGTCGTGCGCATCACGTCGAACCCGGGTGAAACGTTCCTGGACCGCATGATCGCGCTCGTCGAAGGCGCGTCGCGCCAGAAGACGCCGAACGAGATCGCGCTGCACATCCTGCTGGTGGGCCTGACGCTGACGTTCCTGTTCGCATGCGTGACGCTGGTGCCGCTGGCGCTCTACGGTCAGATCCGTCTGTCGGCGACGGTGATCGTCGCCCTGCTCGTCTGCCTGATCCCGACGACGATCGGGGGCTTGCTGTCCGCCATCGGCATCGCCGGCATGGATCGCCTGATCCGCAAGAACGTCATCGCGATGAGCGGCCGGGCGATCGAGGCAGCCGGCGACGTCGACGTGCTGCTGCTCGACAAGACCGGGACGATCACGCTCGGCAACCGCATGGCGACCGAATTCATCCCGGTCGACGGCGTGCGGCTCGAGGCGCTGGCCGACGCCGCTCAGCTGTCGAGCCTGGCGGACGAGACCCCCGAGGGGCGGTCGATCGTCGTGCTGGCCAAGACGAAGTTTCATCTGCGCGGCCGCGAGGTGCACGAGCTGGGGGCGAAGTTCATTCCGTTCTCCGCCCAGACCCGCATGAGCGGCTGCGATCTCGACGGCCGACGCATCCGCAAGGGGGCGGTGGACGCCGTGTCGACCTGGGTCAAGGGCAACGGCGGAACGATCCCCTCCGAGCTGGAGGGGATAGCGACCGGCATCGCGAACTCGGGCGCCACGCCGCTGGTGGTGGCGGACGGCGCGCATGTGCTCGGCGTCGTGCGCCTGACCGACGTCGTCAAGGGCGGCATCAGCGATCGATTCGCTCGCTTCCGCGCCATGGGGATCCGGACCGTCATGATCACGGGCGACAACCCGCGCACGGCGGCCACCATCGCCAAGGAGGCGGGGGTCGACGACTACCTGGCCGAAGCGACGCCCGAGGCGAAGATGCGCCTCATCAAGGAGGAGCAGACCAAGGGGCACCTCGTCGCGATGACCGGCGACGGCACCAACGACGCGCCGGCGCTGGCGCAGGCCGACGTCGGCGTGGCGATGAACAGCGGCACGCAGGCGGCCAAGGAAGCCGGCAACATGGTCGACCTCGACTCGAACCCGACCAAGCTGCTCGAGGTGATCGAGGTCGGCAAGCAGCTGCTCATGACCCGCGGCGCGCTGACGACGTTTTCGATCGCCAACGACGTCGCCAAGTACTTCGCCATCCTGCCGGCGATGTTCATGGTGGCCTATCCCGAGATCGCGCCGCTCAACCTGATGAGGCTCGCGACGCCGTCGAGCGCGATCCTGTCCGCCGTCATCTTCAACGCGCTGATCATCGTTCTGCTCATCCCGCTCGCGCTGCGCGGCGTGAAGTACCGCCCGCTCGGGGCAGGAGCGCTGTTCCGCCGGTCGATGCTGATCTACGGCGTCGGCGGCATCATCGCGCCGTTCGCCGGCATCAAGCTCATCGACCTATTGCTCACCGTTCTCCATCTCGTCTGAGGTCCGCCATGAAAACCATCGTCATCGCTCTTCGCACTACCGCCGTCACGCTGATCCTGACCGGCCTCGTCTATCCCCTGGCCATGACCGGCGTGGCGCAGGCGCTGTTCTCGGAGTCCGCCAACGGCAGCCTCGTCAAGGACAACGCCGGCAAGGTCCGCGGCTCGTCGTTGATCGGCCAGCCGTTCACCAACCCGGCCTACGTTCAGGGCCGCCCGTCCGCGGCCGGCAACGGGTACGATGCCGCCGCGTCGAGTGGCTCCAACCTCGGCCCGACGTCCGCCAAGCTGCGCGATCGCGTGAAGGCGGACGTCGCCCGCCTGCGCAAGGACAACCCGGAAGCGCCGGGGGACATACCGGCGGAGCTGGTGACCGCGTCGGCCAGCGGGCTCGATCCCCACGTCTCGCCGGCCGCGGCTGCCTGGCAGCTCCCGCGCGTGGCGCGCGCCAGAAATGTCGCCCCGGAACGGTTGCGTGCGCTCCTCGACGAGAAGATGGAGGGCCGGACGCTCGGTCTGCTGGGAGAGCCGACCGTCAACGTGCTCCTGCTCAATCAAGCGCTGGACACCCGCTTCGGCGCCCCGCAGAGCCTTTCGCGCTAGTCACTCCGACGGAGTCGAACCACCCGTCGACACCAGGTCGCGTGCGGCCGCGAGCGCCGACGGAAGATCGGGCTGAATGGTGAGCCGCCAGGATCTGTGAAGTAGCTCCGCTCGCTCGATGACCTTCTGCGGCTGCGGTTGGAGTCCGGTGAGGATGGTGGAACAGCCATGTTTGGTCAGCGCCGCGATCGCGCTCTCGAGCGCCACCAGACCGGTCGCATCCATGACCGGCACGCGATCGAGACGGATGATGAGCACCTCGAGACCGCTGGCGATGGCGTTCAGGCTCCCCATCGCCTTCTGCGCCGCGCCGAAGAACAGGGGGCCGGCGATCTCGTAGATCGCCACGCGCTTTTCCAGATCGGGCGGGATCCCGACGGTGGCCCCGGTGTCGTCGGCCACGGCGTTGCCGGTCAGCCGCGCCTGGGTGATCTCCGCCATGCGGCGCATGAACAGCAGCGCGGCAAGCACGACGCCGACGGACACGGCGACGACCATGTCGAAGACCACGGTCAGCACGAAGCAGGTGATGAGCACGAGCGCGTCGCTGCGCGGCGCGACGCGCAGGATGTGAGCGAAGTGCTTCACCTCGGACATGTTCCACGCGACCAGCAGGAGCAGGGCGGCGAGGCCAGCCATGGGGAGGTAGCCGATGAGCGGCGCGAGGGCGATGACGGCGACGAGAACCGTCACGGCGTGGACTATCGACGCGATCGGCGACCGGGCGCCCGAGCGGATATTGGTCGCGGTCCGGGCGATGGCGCCCGTGGCCGGGATGCCGGCGAAGAACGGTGTCACGACGTTGCCGATGCCCAGCGCCAGCAGCTCGGCGTCCGGGTCGTGACGGGTGCCGGCCATCCCGTCCGCGATGACGGCCGACAGCAGGGATTCGATCCCGCCCAGCATGGCAACGGCAAACGCGCCCGACAGCAGCTCGCGCATGACGCCGAGCGAGAGCACGAGAGGCTCGCCGTTCGGCCCGGGCATGTTCCAGGGAAGCACCGGCAGGGGCGGCAGCGGTGGAACGCCGTCGATGACGGCCCCTCCGACCGTTGCATGGAATCGGCTCGCGATCGTGGCCACCGCGTGGGACGGGAACAGGTGATTCAGCACGGCCGCGAGCACGGCCGCGAGCGGAATCGCGATCAGCGGCGCCGGAACGCGTCTCGTGATCCGCGGCATCGCGAACAGCAAACCCAGGGTCGCGGCCGCGATGCCGAGCTCCGCCAGGGACGCCGTGCCCCGCGCCTGCCACATGGCAGCGATGCGATCGAAGAAGCCATCCGGCGAGCGCGTCAGCTGCAGGCCAAACACGTCCTTGACCTGCAGCGTGGCGATCACCGTGGCGATACCGGCGGTGAAGCCGGTGGTCACGGGATGCGGGATGAACTCGATGAACTGCCCCAGGCGTCCGAGGCCCATCGCGATCAGGATGAGGCCGCCCATCAGCCCGGACAGGAGCAGCCCGGCCATCCCGAACCGGCTGTAGATGGGCGCCAGGATGACGATGAATGCGGCCGTCGGCCCCGTCACCTGCATGCGCGAGCCGCCCAGCGTCGCGACCACGATGCCGCTGACGATGGCGGTGTACAGCCCGTACTGCGGCGCCACGCCGACGGCGATCGCCAGCGCCATCGCCAGCGGTAGCGCGACGATGCCGACGACGACCCCCGCCAGGACGTCGGCGCGCAGATCGCGCCGCGTGTAGCCCTCGCGCAGCACCGAGCGGAGCGCCGCCGCCGGCAGCGCCTTCCGAGCGATGGGACCTAGCTCTGCCTGGTATCGCGTGCGTGCCATTTGTCTGTGAGGGAGCGAGCAATGTCGCATGCGGGAACCATGCCGACCAGCAGGCGACGACAGCTGCGGCTTCGTTTGAAGTTTGCGGAGGGGAGCGCGCAAATCTTGCGGGGTCGGTGAGCGAAACAGCAGGCGCCACGACTGGCACGGGGCTGGCAGTGATCGAGAACATGACATCCGTTCCCATGCTGGTGCGCGATCTGATGAGCGTCGACGTCGTGATGCTCGGCCGAAACGACAAGCTCGCGGCCGCGGAGGATCTGATGCGTCTCGGGCGTATCAGGCACCTTCCGGTGGTCGACGAGGACGGCCTCCTCGTGGGTATCGTCAGCCAGAGGGATCTATTTCATAACGGTCTGATCCGCGCCCTGGGCTACGGCGTGCACGCGCAGGAACACGCGCTCGCGACCGTCACTGTGAAGGAAGCGATGACCACGGAGGTGGTCAGGACGACGCCGGATACGCCGTTGCGCGAGGCGGCGCGGACGATGTTCGAACGAAAGATCGGCTGTCTGGTCGTGGTCGAGGCCGGGCGGGTGGCCGGCATCATCGCGGAGAGCGACTTCGTCAAGCTCGCGACGCGCGAACCGTGACACGGTGGATCGCCGCATCCACGCGATGGCGGTCGGCGTCTCGCGATGTCAGGCCTCGAGCGAGGCGCGCAGGAACCAGGTGTTCTTCTCGAACTCACTGACGATGCCGGTCAGCAGGTCGACGGTGTCCGTGTCGCGTGGGGGATGTATCTACCTTCGCGGGCTCACGACGCAGGTGGTGGGCGTGTCGTCTGAAACGACGACGGCGCCGGCCACGACGCCCGGACCGCTGACCTCGGTCGTCTGACTGTTCACGACGCCGACCTCGACCGGGACCGGTAGGGGGCGGCCCGTCGCGTCTGGCAGCCAGACGCGGCCGTCACGCGCGGCGGCGGCGGGGACCTGGAGGGTAGGTGCCGCGCCTTCGATCGGCAGCGCGACGCCGGCCGACATTCCTGGCCGCAGCGCACCGTCGGGGTTGGTCGCGTCCAGGATCGCAACGTAGGCATGGCGGCCTTGCCGTGGGCCGTCGCCCACTGCGACCTGCCGGACGACCGCGGCGAACCGATAGTCGCCGCGCGCCGGCGTCGTGAACGTCGCCGGGCCGGGACGGACACCTCCGGCGTGGCGTTCGTCGATATCCACCTCGACGCGCAGGGTGGCGGGGTCGGCGCCGATGACGAACAGCGGTCGCGCTGACGGTCCCGCGGCTACCAGCCCACCTACCTGGGCGGAGCGCGACAGCACGACGCCGTCCGCCGGCGCGCGGATCAGCCGCCGCGCGAGCTGGGCGCGGGCGAGCGCGAGCCCGGCCTCCTGCTTGGCGGTGTGGGCGGTGGCGGCCACCACATCGAGCTGTACGTCGCCCAGCGCACCGTCGGCCAGCTCGTCGGGGTCGAGAGCGTCGGGAAGCAGCCCCTGCCCGCGCAACGAATCGACGAGCTCGGCCATCTGGCGCTCGGCGCGCACGCCTGTCACGCCCGCCGACATCACCTGCGCGTACGCTCCTGCCACCGCTGCTCTCTGGTCCGCGTCGTCGAGCCGCGCCAGCACCTGCCCGCGTCTGACAACGTCGCCGGGGGCGACGTTGACGGCCACCAGCCGACCGGGGAGCTCGCTTCCGACGTCGAGCGTACGGAGCGCCGTCAACCGCCCGGTGGCCGCCAGCGTGCCGGACATGGGTCCGCGGGTCACGGTGACCGTTGCGCAGGGGCGTGGCGCGACCGGTACCGCCCGGTCGCGGATGGCCACGGCGGCGGTCACGGCGAGCGCAACGGCGAGGAGCGCGATCGCGGCGTGCGCCGAGCGCCGCCGGTGCACGGGCCTCACGATCCTGAGCCGACCATCGCCGTGTGCGGGCGCGGCCGGCGTGGGCGTGGAAGCTCGGTGGGTGTGTGTGGTGCGCATCAGAAAGCCGCCAGCGCCAGCAGAATCCGGAAGCCGCCGTCCGGCGCGTACGCGAACTGGACCCCGTCGAGCACGGACGCTTCCCAGTACCGCTCCACGCGCCGGTGGTAGCGCAGGCCGGTTCCGAAGCTCGGGAACCAGCGATCCCAATCCATGTGCGAGAACCGCGGCCCGCCCACCGTCCCGACGTCGACGAACAGCGTCGCGTCCAGGCTGGACAGGACGTACCAGCGGTATTCCACCGTGCCGATGAGTCCGCTGTCGCCCCGGAAGCGCCCTTCCGGAAAGCCACGCATGCCGGCTCGCCCGGATGGCATGACCAGCTCCTCGAACGGCACGGGCGCCGATCCGAAGCGCTCGACCATCGCTGCGCGCGCGCGCAGCAGCAGAAGCCGATCGTTTCCGCCGAGCGCCAGCACGGTCTGGCCCGACAGCACGCCGTGCCGGCTTGGATCCCCCGCCAGTCCATGCGCGTATGTGCCGTCGATCGCGATGCTGACGCCGCTACCGTCTCGCGCCCGCTCGCGCAGATCGAGCGACGCACCACCGCCCACGTGTGCCAGGCGCATGCCGGTGTTGAAACCGGGGAGCTGCGCTTCGTCCACGCACCCGACCGCCAGGCCGCGCAGGGCGCACTCCGCGGGCGGGAGGCCGTAGACGTCCGCGACCGACAGCGTGCCGGCCACGTCAGTGCTGCGGTAGTTGCGGTGCTGGACGTCGCTATGGGCGCTGGTGGTGAGCCGTCCCGCCAGCTCACGCGTCCAGCGCAGCTCGGCGCCGAAGTTGTCCGACGCGTAGCGCGCGAGGTCGCGCCCGCTCGCCGCCAGGTCGGCGATGGTGTTCGGGCCGACCCCGCCGAACAGACGATCGTTGCGTCGATTCCACATCGCGGCGAGCGACAGCCCGAGCCGGTCGGGACCGCGCAAGCCGAGCTGCCCGATCATGACGTCGGGCCCCGCGGTCTGGAAGCCGGCGCTCGATCTCGCTGCCCGGACCGGGCAGCCTGCCGAAGAACAAGCGCGCGCCGGCCGTCGGCGTGAAGCTGGTCGTGTAGTGCAACACCGGGCGCACGCCCACCAGTCCGTCGTCGGTGGTCAACACGGCTTGCATCCAGTCGAGCAGGCGGTAGTGCTCGACGACGTCGGTGGTCTTGACCACCGGCCACAACACGGCGGTCGCGGCCAGGCGGGGGGCCGCCAGCGCCACCCGGGCGGCGGTCAGCGACGCCGGTGGCTCGGCCGGCGAGCGCCCGTCCAGCGTCTCCCCACACCTGAGGTCGGGCGCGCGTTCGTCCGCGGGCCGGGCGCACGCGTCCTCGGCGCTCGTCGCGGCACGAGGCGCCATGGCGCCGAGCACAACGGCCGACGCGGCGATCCACCAGCGGCGCGTCGTGGTCATTCGTCACGCTCCAGTCCGACGACGACGAAGCGGCTCTCGCCGGCGCGCCAGCGCAGGTGGATACGGGATGCCTTGCTGACCACCTCCGGCCGTCCCGCCACGCCGCCGAAGCGGGTCTTGATCTCCACGACACGGTAACCGGTGCCAGGCTCGCGGGCGGCGAAGGGAACGCAGCTGTGCGCCGAGTCGGGCGCGCGCTCGTGGGTCGCGAGCCGCGTCCCCAGCCCGTCGCTGACGTCGACCGCGTAGCGGAGCTCGGTGGGCGTCGCGTAGCCGCGCTGCACCACCAGGTCGTCGAAGCAGACGCGGTCGCCGTCCAGCGACACGTCGGGCGCTTCGACCGCGGCGATCGCGCGCAGGTAGCGGCGGCCGATGATGTCGCGCCGGATGCGCAGCGCGCGCGTCAGGGTGGCGGTATCGGCGTCCGACATGCGCGCCGTCGCGACGGCCCCCGCGATCTGATCGTCGGAGAACGACGTCACCAGCTTCGCGCCCCAGTACATGTCTCGATCCGTGCGCCGGACGTGGGTCGGGACCTTGCGGTTCGTGCGGAACGCGTCCGGGTCGAAGTGCTCGGCGGGAAACCAGCCGAGCGACGGGCGGTCGACAACCGTTCGATTCCACTCCGCGCGTTCATCCTGGAACGGCCGGCGATAGAGCCCGAGCGAGAAGTACGCCCTCAGCGTGCGTCCAACCTCGACCAGATATTCGCCGGTGTGCGCCAGTCCCTTCGTCGTCGTGCTGGCCGAGCCGAGCGTCGCGCCGAAGTCGATGATGTAGTGGCGCACGAAATGCCGGCCGTCGTCCTCGACGTAGCTGTCGAGGGAGTTGATCGAGCTCGGATCGAGCTCCGCCAGCCAGGCGAACAGCACCCAGCTCGCGCGCAGCGACCGGCGATGCTGGTGCGCGATGCGATCGTTCGGATCGTCGGCGCGCCGATCGAGCATGTCGAAGCCGCCCAGGATGCGACCGCCGATCCAGGGGACGGCGACGGCGCGCCAGCGGCCGTCGGGAAGGCGGCCAGCGTTGTCGAGCAGCCGCAGGACACGGTCGCGCGTCAACGGGCGGGGCTCGACGCGGTACAGGCGGTAGGTGGCGCGTGGGTCCACGACGATGTCGTCGGGCCCGAAGTCGACGATGAACGCGCCCGGGACGTTGTAACCGGCGGCGTGGAACATCCGCTCGCCGATCATCTCTGGCCCGCTCGTCAGCCCGATCGCGCCGGGCGGGTCGACCTTGACGTTGAACTTTCGCCCGGCGGCGTCGACGGCCTGGAAGCCCGGCGTCGCGCCCTGGTCCTTGCCCTTGACGATGCGCAGCGGCAGCTGCGGCGGCGCCGCCACGGGCCCGGCTGCGACGTCGTCGGGGCTCATCGGCCGCAGGTGATTGCGGGGGCAGAACCAGGTCGAACACGGGACCTCGTCGAGCGCATTGACGTCTTCGGCCGGGCGGCCGCGCTCGAGCGCCATGACGCGATCGATCTCGTTGGCGATGGAGTCGCGGAGGAGCAGGGAGCGATCGAGCTCCTGGACATGGCTGGCAGCGGGCGCTCGCGGCACGTCGCCGTCGTCGTTCTCGCTCCACGCGACCGGCCTGTCCGCGAACCAGCGGCGAGCCGGGTCGTCGGCCAGCGCCGGACGCGCGCCCAGCAGCGCGAGGCCGACGAGCGCGAGACGCTGGCGGCGTGTGGTCATGACCCAGCGGCGAGGGGCAGGGGTTGAGGTTCCGTCCGCGCGCTGCGTGCCGGCGGCAGCGCCGTCTTGGCGGCGAGCAGCGCCAGCTGACGCCGGCGCAGGTGGACAGCCACCCAGATCCACACCAGGCCGGCCGCGATGTTGGCGACCGAGTACCCCAGCACGCTGAGCTGGAGCTGGGCGCCGACGAACACGAGCCCGGTCGACGCCAGATCACCCAGGCGAACCGACACCGTGTCGATCGCGGACTTGGCCTTGTACTTGGCGTCGCGCGAGGTCGGCAGGAACAGCGCCTGTTGCAGCGTGTTCTGCAGGGAGTAGTCGGTGCTGTTCTCGAACACCTTGACCGCAGCGACGATCGCCAGCGCCGGCATGACCGCGGACGCGCCGTAGCCGGTGACCGCGAGCAGCGGCAACACGAACAGCGCGCTGCCGACGCCGAGCAGCTTGAAGACGCGCGCGACGAGGACGATCTGGACGACGGCGGTGAACACGCTGACGTAGGTCTGGAAGTCGCCGTAGAACGCGCCGATGAACTGGCGGCGGGCGTCGGCGGGGAGGAGCTGCGCTTTCGCGTCGACCATCTTGGCGAGGATGAAGTCGCCGGTGGTGTTGATCAGGTTGAGCAGCAGCACCGACACGGCGATGAGCAGCAGGTAGCGGTCGTGCACCACCAGCGTGAAGCCGCCGCGGCTGTCGCGCTCCTTGGCGACGCCGTTGGGGACGCGCGTGCGATGGCCGAGTCCGGCCCGGTGGCTGATGTGGGTCAGGAACATGCAGATCGCCAGCACGGCCGCCGCGATCAGCATCAACTGATAGGGGTTCAGCCATCGGATCGCGCGCGCCGCGATCTGCGCGCCGGCGATGCCGCCGATCGTCCCCCCGGCGGCGATGAGCGGGAACAGCCGCTTGCCCTCGGACTCGGTCATCACGTCGACCGCCAGCGACCAGAACTGCGCGATCGAAAACGTGCTGAAGATGCCGAGCCAGACGAAGAACACGAAGCCGACACCGACGCCCGAGCGTCCCAGCACGAAGAACGCCGCCAGGCACACCACGAACACGCCCATGATCCAGCTGACCAGGCGCGCCGGTTCGACGCGATTGGCGAGATAGCTGTAGAGGGGAACCGCCAGCACCAGCAACCCCGCCTGCATCCCGCGCGCGTAGCTGCGGCTCACGGCGCCGCCGCTCATCAAGATGAGCGGCTCCCGGATCACCTTGAGGATGTAGTAGGCGGTCAGGATCAGGAACAGGTTCGCGAAGAACAGCAGCACCAGGTGCCATTCCCCGTCGTGAACGTCCGAGCCCACGAACCGCTCGATGCCACGGCCCACGCGCTTGAGAGACTCCGGCATTTGCTTCGCGATAGAGCAAGGACCGAACCAGGTGCCGACCGGCAGCGGTGCGACGGCGGCGGGTCAGCCCGGCGCAATTCCTGCGCGTGCGCGCCGCCGACGCGCACAGGCTGCGCCTGCCGCATGGCGGCTGCGCCGCGGGCCACGCGCACGAGCCCGGCACCGATCGTGCACCTACGGGCAGGCATGGAGACCGCGCGCGAGTCGACACACACCGATCGCAGCTACGACGCGGAGCTGGGGGCGATCCGATCGCAGGTGATCCAGATGGGGGATCAGGTCCGCGGCATGCTGGCGCGCAGCCTGGATGCCCTGTTCGCCGGCGACGCTGAAGAGGCCCGGCGGATCATCGCCGCGGATCGCATCGTCAACCGTCTCGAGGTCGACACCGACGACCTTTGCCTGCGCGTCCTGGCCCGCCGCCAGCCGGTTGCGTCCGACCTGCGCTTCATCGCCACGGCGCTCAAGATCAACACCGACCTGGAGCGGGTCGGCGACCTGTGCGCCAACATCTGTGAACAGGCCCTCGCGCTCACGAGGACGGTTGATCGCCGCATCGGTGATCGACTGATGGCCATGGGCGCCCACGTGCGCATCATGCTGGATGCAGCTCTGCAGGCGTTTGTCGCCGGCGACGTCAAGGCGGCGCAGGGGGTCATCGATGGTGACGAAGTGATCGATCAAGCGTATGTCGACGTGTTCGCCGCGCTATTCGAAGCGATGCGCCGCGAGCCGTCTTGGGTGCCTGACGGCATTCGCATCCAGTCCGTCGCGAAGTATCTCGAGCGCATGGGCGATCACGCGACCAACGTGGCCGAGATGGTGATCTTCATGGTCCGCGGGCTGGACGTCCGGCATCGCGGCCGCCTCACCGCCTTCGGCGTCACCACCGCCGGACATTCATGATCGCCATCGTCGTTGGTGCTTGCCTGCTGGCCGCGGCTCCGGGCAAGGCCGGTGCTGCACCCGCGACCTCCGGTGACTGGGAGCTTCGCTGGATGGTCGGGGCGCCAGTCGCGACGCCGACGCCGCCACAGCCGCGCGAGACCCCGAAGCTGCGCGCCCTGGGGAGGTCCCTGTACAAGAGTCGCTGCGCCGGCTGCCACGGCGAATCGGGCGACGGCGCCGGCCCCCAGGCGGCGCGCCTCGCCGTTCGAACGACGAACTTCACGCGCGGCGTCTACAAGCTGCGCTCGACGCCGACCGGTTCGTTGCCCACCGACGCCAATCTGTTCGGCACGCTGACCCGCGGCGTTCACGGCACGCCGATGCTGCCGTGGACGGCGCTCAGCGAAGAGGAACGCTGGGCGCTGGTCTACGAGCTCAAGTCGTTCTCCCACCGCTTCCGCGAAGAACGCCCCGAGCGGCCCGTCCTGGTGCCGACACCTCCCAAGGAAGACCGCGAGCTGCGCGAGCGCGGGGCCGCCCTGTACAGCCGGATGCTCTGCGTCCGTTGCCACGGCGTAGAAGGCGCCGGGGATGGCGCCGCGGTGCGCGCGTACGAGAAGACGTTCAGCCAGGAAGTGCACGTCCGCGACTTCACGGCGGGGCGCTTCATCCGCGGCGCGGAGATGGAGGACATCTATCTCACGCTCCGCGTCGGCATCGAGGGCACGCCGATGGGCGCCTACGACATGCTCCGCGACGACGAGATCTGGGCGCTGGCGGCGTACGTTCGCACGCTGATTCGCCAGCGGCCGCTGTACGAGTTTCCTCCAGCCCGAACCCACGCGAAAGCACGGTGAAGCCATGAAACGACAACCGCATTCGCTCATCCGCAGTTACATGACCCCGGCCCCGTACACCGTCGCTCCCGACCAGATGCTCACGGAGGCGCACGCGATCATGCGCGGTCACCGCATCCGTCACCTGCCGGTGCTGCGCAAGGGGAAGGTGGTCGGCATCGTCACCCAGCGGGACCTCATGCTGATTGAGACGCTGCCCGACGTGAACCCGGCCGAAGTCCCGGTCGAGGACGCCATGAGCAGGGACGTCTTCGTCGTGTCGCCGCGGACGCCCCTGGCGAAGGTCGCGACGGAGATGGCCGACCGCAAGCTCGGCTCCGCCGTCGTGCTGGACCGAGACCTCGTCGTCGGAATGTTCACGGTCACCGACGCCTGCCAGGCGCTGGCGAAGATGTTCAGCGCAAAGCGCCCGCAGCGGCGCCCGATTCATTGAGGTAGGCGTCGTGGCAGGTGACGCAGCTCTTGGTCAGGGCGGCGAACTCGTCGGCGAGCGCCGCGCGATTGTGCTGCTGCGTGGCGATGACCAGCGCCCGGGCGCGTGACCGCAGGTCGTCTTGCAGGACGAAGAACCGGGCAGGCAACATGCCGTTGAGCTCGTCGCCCGCGACGGGACGCGCCAGCGCCGGCTCGTCGAAGATCTCGCCGGCCACGCGCGCCACGGCGTCGTCGTCGAGCACGATCACGGCCGACACGAGCCGCCGCATCTGCGTGTCGTGACGCCCCATCTTGCTCTTGATGACCTGCCGCGCCGCGGGCGGCAGCGACGCCGGCTGTGGCAGCGCGTCGTGGTGGGCGGTCGGGCGGGGACGCAGGAACAGCAGGGTACCCACGATCCCGGCGAGCACGACGGAGCCGATCACGGTCGCTGGCTTCTTCATGCCGACTGGGCTTTGCCAGAGCCGTGCCAGGCATGTCGGCCGGCAGCGGCGTGTCGTCTGCATCGGGGGGAGCCATGGGACTCGATCGTCCGATAGCTCGAATCGCCGCGCTGGCGACGTCGCTTGCCGCTCTGTTCGCGGTGTACTTCGTCGTGGCTCGGCCGTGGTTCCTGCGCTGGGGTGCGACAGACCTGGAAGTCACGATGTCCCTGCCATGATTCGTCACATTGATCGATCGAGACGCAAGAATTTCCCGGGCCGCTGCGGGAAGCGCAATTCTTGCGCGCGCGTTCGCCTTCTGCCGACGGGCCCGTCCGTGTGACCGGTTCGGCCGGGTTCTTGCTCTGCACCTCCGCCATGATCGCAATCCACCGCAGTCAGGGGTTTCTTCGGGGCGCCATGCTGGTGGCGTCGGGCATCCTCGCGTGCGCCACGCCGCCCAGCCACCAGCCGCCGCAGCAGCCGCAGCTGGTGCAGGCGACCTCCGTTCCGCCGCGCCTGGCGCCGCCCGAGCACCTGCCGGAGACGGCGCGCGTGCTGTTGCGCGGCCGCATGGCCTCACACGCCAACGACATGAGCGCGCTGATGTCGGCGATCATGGTCCTCGACTATCCCCGCATCTACGATCGCGCCGAGGCGATCGCGACCGACGAGCGGTTCGCGCGTCCGCTCACCGGCGACGCCACCGAGCTGGCCTCCGCACTACCCGAGAAGTTCTTCCTCTATCAGGACAACCTTCGCCTCGAGGCCAAGACGCTGGCGGACGCGGCCGGCCGCACGCACGCGCTCGACGTCGCCGACTCCTTTGGCCGGCTGTCGCAGGTCTGCGTCCGCTGCCACGCCGCTTACCGCGCCGGGCGGTGAACGAGCCTCCGCAGCAGCTTGATCAACTCCAGCGTCGAAACCGGAATCAGTCCCAGCGCCAGGCACAGCAGGGTGTCGCGCTCCGACAGCGGGCGAAGGTCGAAGATGACCTGTGCGGCAGGCAGGTGCGATAGCGCAAGCTGGATGGTCACCGAGACGACGACGATGCCGATCAGGCGCAGGTTGGTCAGCGGGCCCACCTCCCAGAACAGGCGGGTGTCGCTGCGCGCGGCGAACGAACGCAGCACCTCGGCGAACACCAGCGTGGAGAACGCCAGCGTGCGGGCGCTGGCCAGGCCTTCGGCCTCGTGCGCCCAGCGGAACACCGACAGCACGACGATCGATTCGAGCAGCCCGGTCAGGATGACGGCGCGCCACTGCCGGCCGGTCAGGATGGCCTCGTGCGCCGGACGCGGCGGCCGTTTCAACACGTCCGGATCGGGAGGGTCCATGACCAGCGCCAGCGCCGGCAGGCCGTCGGTCACCAGGTTGATCCACAAGATCTGGACCGGCGTGAGCGGCAACGGCATGCCGAGCAGCGACGCGGTCAACATCAGGAACAGCTCGCTCGCGTTGCCGGCTAGCAGGTAGACCAGCGTCTTGCGGATGTTGTCGAACACGCCGCGCCCCTCGCGGATCGCGGCCACGATGCTGGCGAAGTTGTCGTCGGTCAGGATCATCGCCGACGCTTCGCGCGCCACCTCCGTCCCGCTCTTGCCCATGGCGACGCCGATGTGCGCTTCGCGCAGGGCCGGCGCGTCGTTGACGCCGTCGCCCGTCATCGCCACGATCGCGCCCCGGCTCTTCCAGTCGCGGACGATCGTGATCTTGTCTTCGGGGGTGGCGCGCGCGTGGACGACGTCGCGCGGATCTTCCCCCGGACGCAGGATGCCGAGCTCGCGCGCGATCGCCTCCGCGGTGGCGGCGTGGTCGCCCGTGATCATCACGGGGCGGATGCCTGCCTCCTGCGCCTCGCGGACCGCCTGTCGCGCCTCCGGTCGCGGCGGATCGGCCAGGCCGATGAGGCCGAGCAGCGTCAGGTCGCGCTCTTCGTCCCCGTGGCCGACGGCGACGGCGATGACGCGAATGCCGCGCGACGCCAGCTCCAGGTTCGCCGCCACTGCATCTTCGGTCCCCGACACGCACAGCGGCAGCAGCAGGTCGACCGCGCCCTTGACGTAGAGGACGCCGTCCGCGCGCTTGACCGACATGCGCTTGCGCACCGAATCGAACGGCGTCTCGCCGACGCGCGGACGCTGCCGCTCGACATCGTCGCGGTGTATGCCGCGCTCGGCGGCGGCGACCAGGATGGCGACGTCGGTCGTGTCGCCGCTGCCGCTGCGGCCGTCCGGGGCGAGGTCGGCGTTGCAGCACGCCGCCGCCGCGTCGAGCAGCGCCTTCGGGTCCGGGCCCCGGAGCTCGCGCACCACCATGGCGCCCGTGGTCAGCGTGCCGGTCTTGTCGGTGCAGATCACCGTCGCGGCGCCGAGCGTCTCGACGGCGGGGAGCTTGCGCACGAGCACGTTGCGGCGGGCCATGCGCTGCACGCCGATGGCCAGCGCGATGGTGACGATGGCGGCCAGGCCCTCGGGCACGGCCGCCACCGCCAGCGACACCGCGGTCATCACGACGTCAATCCAGCGCCCGCCGCGCGCCAGGCCCAGCGCCGCCACGACGGCGACGATGCCCAGGCACAGGAACAGCAACGTGCGCCCGACGCGCTCCAGGCGGTGCTGCAGCGGCGTCTGTTCGTCCTCCACCCGGTCCAGCAGCCCCGCGATCTTTCCCAGCTCGGTGGCCGCGCCGGTGGCGACGACCTCGGCCTCCCCGCCACCCGCCGCGACCGCCGTGCCCATGAACACCGAGCTTCGCCGCTCGGCCAGCGGCGCGTCGGGGGCGACCGGCGTCGTGTCCTTGTCGACGGGCAGGCTCTCTCCGGTCAGCGTCGACTCGTTGGTCGCCAGGGCGTGCGCCTGGAGCAGGCGCGCGTCGGCGGCGACCAGGTCGCCCGCCTCCAGGATCAGGACATCCCCGGGGACGACGTCGCGCGCCGCGATCGTCGTGACGCGCCCGTCACGCGCGACGCGCGCCTGCGGCGCGGTCATCGCGCGCAGCGCGTCCACGGCCCGCTCGGCGCGGTATTCCTGCAGGAAGCCGACGACGGCGTTCAGCACCAGGATGACGCCGATCGCGATCGCGTCGACCGCCTCGCCCAGGAACGCCGACACGACGCACGCCGCGACCAGCAGCCAGACCATCGCGCCGCGGAGCTGGCGCAAGAAGATCGCCAGCGGCGACGGCCCCGACACCCGGCGGATCTCGTTGGGCCCCGTGGCCGCCAGCCGCGCGCGTGCCTCGTCGGAGGTGAGGCCGCGGTTCATGGTCGGCGGCTAGTGTAAGGTCATTTGGGCGAATAGGCAGGCATGGTCTCGGTGGCGACCGCCTTCAGCCAGCGCCACAGCACCGCGGCGTCCGCCTCGGTCATGTGGCGCATCGCCGGCATCATCAGGCCGCGTTCGGCGGCGTCGGAAGGTTTGTAGGCGACGTGGAAGAACAGGTTGCGCGGTTTGGGGCGGTAGCTGTACATCGGTGTCGGCTCGACGAAGTCCCAGCCCAGCTTCGCGCCGACGCCGCGGGCGCCGTGACAGAACTGGCAGCTCTGCTGAAACTGGTCCAGGCCCTGGCGGACGTCGGGGCCGCCGTTGACGGCAAACTGACCGTAATAGGCGGGCGCGCTGGCCAGCTCGATTCCGGTCAGGGTATCCGCGTGCACCCACGGTGAGAACACACCCAGCGCCTTCGCCGGCACCGCGGGGTGCCAGCGCTCGATGACGACGACCTTGTTGCCCGTGAACGCGATCGGTCGCGCGTCGGCGCGGCCGTCGGACTTGGCCTCCTTCTTGGTGATGCGGGGGAACATGCCGTTCACCACCGGGCCGTTGGGCTCGGCGCGCAGCCCGCGGGCGACGAAGGGGTCCAGGCGCTTCATCACCTCGCGATCACGGAAGGGCAGCGGGATCGCCATCCCGTTCGCGAAGTGAAGGATGGCGAGGTCGACACCGGCGTCAGGCGCGACGCGCGCGAGCAGCGCGCCGAGGAAGATGCCGCGGTAGGCGTGCGCCTGCTGGTATTGCGCGTCGTAGATCTCGAGGGTCTCGAGCGGCAGCGCGTCGAGGTCGATGGTCTGGGCCTTGGCGCGCGTGCCGCGCACGGCGCCAGGCGCGTCTTTGCCGCGAACCCAGACGTCGATTGTGCTCTCCTTGGTGCTGTCCTTCGCTTTCGGCGCGGCGGGCGCGGCGCGCGCCAGGGTCACCGGGATCAGCACGGTCAGGGCCAGCGTGACTGTTGCGACGGTGTTTTTCATGTCCCAGCACGTAGCAACAGCCGTGCCGCGCGCGACTCACATCAGCAGCGACGCGACGACGAAGTAGATGAGCAGGCTGAGGATGTCCTGGACGATGGTGGCCAGCGGCCCGCTGCCGAAAGCGGGATCCTTCTTGAAGTGAGCGAGCAGCGCGGGGAAGCCGATGCCCACGGCGGCGGCGGTCATCCCCGCTGCGAGCAGCGACGCGCCGACAGCGGCGGCGAGACGAACGTTTCTGAACGCGACGATGACGCCCGCGAAGGCGAGCGCGGCGAGGATCGCGCCAATCAGGGTCCCGGTCTTGACCTCGCTCCACAGCATCCGGCGAAGCGGCAGCTCCGTCAGCGACAGGCCGCGCACCGCGATGGCTTCGGTCTGCGTTCCGATGGCGTCCGCGAGGTAGACGATGCCGGGGATGAAGAACGCGACGGTGATCTCGAGCTTCAAGCAACGTCTCGAAGCGGCTCATCAGGACGGCGGACAGCGTGCTTCCGACCAGGCCGACCAGCAGCCAGGGGAGGCGATGGCGCGCGCGCAGGGCCGGTGGCGCCTCGAGCGCGGAGCGCGCGCTCTTCGTCTCACGGCGGATACCCGCGAGGCGGTGCAGGTCCTCGATGTGCTCGTGGCGCAGCACGTGGAGCAGCGCCAGCGGCGGCACCGCGCCCAGCAGCTGGCCGCTGGCGCTGACGACCGGAGCCGAGGCGACGTTGTGCTTGAGCGCCCAGCTGGCGACGTGTTCCTGGTCGGTCTCGGGGCGCACGCTGGGTGGCGACGGCTTCATCAGGTCCGCGAGGCGCAAGGTCCTGTCCGACCGCAGCAAGTCGCACATCAGAATGCTCCCCACCAGCCGCCGTCCTCCGTCGACAACGTAGAGCGTATCCACGTTCGCGAGCTTCACTGCCGCCATGCCGGCGATCGCGGCGGCGACGGTGTCGCTCGGATGACCGGTGGGGATCTCCGCGACGAGGTGAGAAGCCGCGGTCTCCGCGTGGTGCTTGTCGTGTCCGCTCATCCCAAGAATTCTCATGCCGTTTTGGGCCTGACTCTCCAGCGTTTGAAACGGGCGCAGAACCTGCGTCGCTGCGACCGCTCAGTGAACGACGACGTCGTCCGCCTGCCGCCTGGGAGACTGGCGCGCGAGCGCGATGCGGCTGCCGCCAAGGCGGAAGAACATCGCCAGCGTTTCGGCCGGCGCGTCGACCAGCGCGGCCAGCTTGCCTCTCAGGCTGGGGACCTGGATGGGTTCACTGACCGGCTGCACCGCGAAACCCTCGGCCGCCGCGAGCAACGCGACGCGCTCGAACGCGCGCCCGGCACGCACCAGAGACGCGCGCCCCGGCTCCGCGAGCAGGAATCCGAGCAGCGGCGCGCCCAGCACGTGTTCGTGCGCTCGCGCCGCATAACGCGGCCCCAGGTCGACGTGGCTGACGGCAGCCTTCGCGAGCCACGCGTACGCGCGCGGCGTTCCGAAGGCGCCGGCGCCGACCAGCTCCGCCAGCTCGCGCCGGAAATCCTCGCGCGCGAACTGAACGCGTTCACCCTCGGCCGCCACGTCGGCGGCCGCCTGCTTTCGCTCCGCGTCGCCCACGAACACCAGCCGCGTGCCGAGCGCGTCCGCCGCGAGCGACGCCGCCTGCACCAGCGCGTGGGGCACGGGCAGCGCGGCGAACGGACCGCGCGGCGTGTGGCGCTTCTCGATGCCTCGAAACATCGCCGCCACCTCCGGCGACGGCCGGCAGGGCGTGGGGTCGAGATGCACGGTGGCGACCGGAATCAGCTCGTCGGATCCGCCCGCCGATTCCTCGTACGAGACGGTGGCCACGTATCCGAGCTGCTCGGCCGCGACGACCAGGTTCTCGACGGCGCAACCGACGCTGAGGAAGAGCTCGCGCCGATCCGGGTCGGCGACCAGCAGCTGCCGGCCCGCGTCGGCGAAGACGCGAATGCAATCATCGGCCAGCTCGAAACGCCACGGCTGGGTGTTGTGGCTCGACGCCGCCAGCGTCGCGTAGCGCAAGAGGCGACCAGCTTCGAGTTCAGCGATCATGTCGTCCTCCTAACGCATTCATCTATTCAAGTGCAACCCGCGGACCCGAGCCCCGGCCGCGCGAAGCCGCGGTGTGCCACGGGGCGGCGCGTAGTTCTTGCGCCCTGCCGGCCGTGTCTGCGCACGATTCGCGTGGGTCGAGCGAAAGGTCTGCCGGACTGACCGAGCATTTCGATTGGCTTCAGCTTTGCTCTGTCCACCTGGCAAGGAGGTCTGACATGCTCTTTCCAGCCATTGGACTAACGACGGCAGTGTGGTTGCTCATGGCGCCCCTGCTTGGACTAGAAACCGGCTTCCGTGCCGGATTGGGGATCGCCGTGGGCGCTGGCCGTCGCGGTGCTTGCTGCCCCTCGGCTACTTGAACCAACGGGCCAACGTCGCAACCGCCGCCCTGGGCATCTTCATGGGCTTCGCGAACTTCTTCCTGCCCGCGTCGACGCTCGCCTACGCGAGCTTCGCGACGTGCGCGTTTCTGCTGATCGTGGCGGGGCTGCCCGCGTGGCCTGTCGTCGACGGCGTCAGGGTCGTCGTGCCGGCGCGCGCCCCGGTGGACGCGCGCGACACGCAGAAGACCGGCGACACGGACGTTCGCGTCGCCGCGTGATTTGCGCTCGGATCTGCACCTCGCCCCGCGAAAGCGGGGAGAGGTCGGCGGCCGAAAGGCCGCCGGGAGAGGGGACGGCGCCGCAACGGGACGCGGACCCCTCTCCCTCACCCTCTCCCCGCTGCGCGGGGCGAGGGCAAACAGTTGCGTGGATCGCGAGCGAAACCAGGACCAGCGGCGTCCGCGGCTCCGTCACTTCGGAGTGACGTGAACGTCGACGGGCCCCGGCGCCACATGAGACGCGGGGGTCACCTGTTTCCGCTCGTCGGCGAGGCGGCGCCGTTCGCGTGCCGCCTCGAACCCCCAGCGCTCGTCGTCGCGCTCGAGGCCCAACCCGGGCGTCGCCGCGCGCTGGGCCGCGATCTTCTCCGGGGCGGAATCCTTGATGCGGGCCGGCGTCTGAGCCCCCGGTCGAGGGGGACCTGCGCAGGCTGCCGCCATGAGACCAGCGGCCAGCAGACTCGCGATTCGGGGGATGTGGTTTGTCACGATCCACAAGTGAGCAAGACGCCTGCCACGTGTGACGACCTCGCGTCGGCGCACGTTTTCGTCCCCGCGACCCCCGAGGAAGGCGTAAGGATTGCGTCGTGCCTGATCCCACCGCTGCAAGTCTTGCGCATGACGTGTTCCGCCAGGAGAGGCATCCGCTGGACGCGTTCTTCGCGCCGCGGACGGTCGCCGTCATCGGCGCGACCGAGACGCCGGGCAGCGTCGGTCGGACGCTGCTCCACAACCTGATCTCGACGCCGTTCGGCGGCACCATCTATCCCGTCAACCCCAAACGGCCGAACGTCCTCGGCATCAAGGCGCACCGGCGCCTGAGCGACATCGCCGAGCCCGTCGATCTCGCCGTCATCGTCACGCCGGCGCCGACGCGTGCCGGCGATCGTCGGCGAGTGCGCCGATCGCGGCGTCCCGAACGCGATCATCATCTCGGCGGGGTTCCGCGAGGCCGGTCAGGCCGGCGTCGAGCTGGAGGCGAAGGTGCTGGCCGAGGCGCGACGCGGCCGCATGCGCATCGTCGGCCCGAACTGTCTCGGCGTGATGAGCCCGCTCACCGGGCTCAACGCGACGTTCGCCGCCGGCATCGCCCGGCCCGGGCAAGGTCGCGTTCCTCAGCCAGAGCGGCGCGCTGCTGACCGCGATCCTGGACTGGAGCCTGCGCGAGCAGGTCGGATTCAGCGCCTTCGTGTCGCTGGGGACGATGCTCGACGTCGGCTGGGGCGACCTCATCGACTATCTCGGCGACGATCCGCGAACGCGCGCGATCGTCATCTACATGGAATCGATCGGCGACGCGCGCGCGTTCCTGTCCGCCGCGCGCGAGGTGGCGCTGACCAAGCCGATCATCGTCATCAAGGCCGGGCGCAGCGAGGCGGCCAGCCGCGCGGCGGCGTCCCACACCGGCGCGATGACGGGCTCCGACGAGGTGCTCGACGCCGCGTTTCGTCGCAGCGGCGTCCTGCGCGTCACCGACATCGGCGACGTCTTCCATCTGGCCGAGGTGCTGGGCAAGCAGCCGGCGCCCACCGGCCCGCACCTGACCATCGTGACCAACGCCGGCGGTCCCGCGGTGCTGGCGACGGATGCGCTGATCGGCGGCGGCGGCCGGCTCGCGCGGCTCGGCGCGGAGACGCTGGCGGGCCTCGACGCGGTGCTGCCCGCGGCGTGGAGCCACGCCAACCCGATCGACATCCTGGGCGACGCCGGCCCGGAGCGATACGCGAAGGCGCTGGAGCTGGCGGCAGCGGATCCGGCCAGCGACGGCATGCTGGCCATCCTCACGCCCCAGGACATGACCGACCCGACGCTGACCGCCGAGGCGCTCACCAAACACGCGCACATCGCCGGCAAGCCCGTGATCGCGAGCTGGATGGGCGGCGCCCAGGTCGCGGCGGGCAACGACATCCTCAACCGCGTCGGCATCCCGACGTTTGCGTTTCCCGACGAGGCGGCGCGCACCTTCTGTCACATGTGGCGGTACGCCGACAATCTGCGGCGGCTCTACGAGACCCCCGCCAGCCGCTCCGACGGCGATACCGACCCGGCCGCCGTGCGCGCGGTCATCGAGGCGGCGCGCAAGGACGGGCGCACGCTGCTCGACGAGCACGAGTCGAAGGCCATCCTGGCTGCCTACGGCATCCCGACCGTCCCGACGCGGATCGCGCGTGACGAGGCCGAGGCGGTCGCCGCCGCGACGCGAGGTCGGCTTCCCGGTCGCGGTCAAGCTCTGGTCGCGGACGATCACGCACAAGACCGACGTCGGAGGCGTCAAGCTGGGACTGGCCGATGCGGCGGCGGTGGCGGCGGCCTACCGCGACATCGAGCACGCGATCGCCAGCAAGGCGGCGCCGCTCCGACTTCCTCGGCGTCACCGTACAGCCCTTCATCCAGCGCCGCCGCGACCTCGAGCTCATCGTGGGCAGCGCGCTCGATCCCCAGCTCGGGCCGGTGCTGCTGTTCGGGGCCGGGGGCGAGATGGTCGAGGTGCTGCGCGACCGCGCGCTGGCGCTACCGCCGCTCAATGCGACCCTCGCGCGCCGCTTGATTGCCGAGACGCGCATCCACGCGGCGCTGCGCGGGGTCCGCGGCCGGCCGCCCGTGGATCTGGATCTGCTCGCCGCGCTGCTGGTCCGCTTCAGCGATCTGTCGTCGAGCAGCCCCGCATCCGCGAGATCGACATCAACCCGCTGCTGGCGGGCGCCGACGGCTTCCTGGCGCTGGACGCGCGCGTCGTGCTCGCCGACCCGGCAGCTGTCGGACGCCGAGCTGCCGCGCACGGCCATCCGGCCGTACCCGACGGAGTACGTGTGTCGCAGCGCGCTGCGCGACGGAACGCCGATCGTGGTGCGGCCGATTCGCCCCGAAGACGAGCCGTTGATGGTGGCGTTTCACGCCACGCTGAGCGAGGACAGCGTCCGCATGCGCTACATGCAGGGGATGAAGCTGGATCAGCGCACGGCCCACGAGCGGCTGGTGCGGGTCTGCTTCAACGACTACGACCGCGAGATCGCGCTCGTGGTCGAACGCACGGCGGCGACGGGCGAGCGCGAGATCCTGGGCCTCGGCCGACTGAGCAAGGACCGGGCGGCGCGCGCCGGTGCGGGCGGCGCGGACGCCGAGTTTTCGCTGCTCGTCGGGGATCCGTGGCAGGGCAAGGGGGTCGGACACGAGCTCCTGAGCAGGCTCGTCGACATCGGTGGCCGCGAGCGAATGACGCGCATCTACGCCGATATCCTGTCATCCAACCTGCGCATGCAGCGCCTGTGCACGCGGCTCGGCTTCACCATCGACGACAGCCCCGACGAAGGCGTCGTCCGCGCCGAACACCGCCTGTAGAGCGGCTACTGCGCCGGCTTGCGCGTGCGCTCGAGCCAGGCGAGCAGATCGGGGATGGCGAGCGGCTTCTCCATCGTCTCGCTGCCCGCCAGCTCGTTGGACAGCTGCCCGCGCAGCTCGTCGACGAATCCCGAGATGAACAGGATGCGGATGGCGGGGTCGCGGGCGCGCAGCCGCCGCGCGACCTCGATGCCCGTCGCGTCGGGCAGGCGATAGTCGACCACCGCTGCGTCCAGCCGGCGGCGCTGCGCCAGCGCGTCCGCCGCGGTCGCGCTGGTGATGACCTCGTGACCGGCGGCGGTCAGCGCCTCGGCGACGTTTTCCGTCAGCGCGACCTCGTCGTCGAGCAGCAGCGCCGCGGCTGGTTGCAGCGCCAGCGATCGAAAAGCATCCATCAGCGCGGCGAGCGGAACCGGCTTGGGCAGGAACAACCAGGCGCCGGCCGCCTGCGAAGCGTCGATCGTCCGGTCGTCGGTGTACGCGCTCATCATCAGCGCGGGGATGCGCTGCCCGGCCCGCCGGATCTCGGCGATCAGCTCGGCGCCGCTCTTGCCCGGCAGCTTGAAGTCGGTGACCAGGGCGGTGATGCCGCCCTTGCCGATGATCGCCAGCCCGTCTTCGGCCGACGCCGCGATCGCCGTCTCGAAGCCGAGCCCCTGCAGCACCTCCGCGATGTTCTCGGCCAGCTCGATCTGATCGTCGACGACGAGTACGCGACCGGAAGTCACGTCACAAGTATCCGCACCGATCGCCTTCCGTCAATCGACCTCTGCTCACCGTGGCTCCAGAAGCTCGTGAAGCGCGCGCAGCGCATCGATGGTCGTGAACACGCCGACGACCCGTTCGCCCTCGCTGACCACCGCTGAGCCGAGCTTGCGTTCGATCATGGTCTCCACGGCCTCGCCGACCGGCGCGTCGGGCCCGACGGTGAACACGTTCTGCACCATCGCCTCCTCGACGCGGACGTCGGTCGGGTTCACGCCGGGCAGCGACTCGACCAGCAGCAGGTCGCGCTCCGACAGCAGCCCGACGATGCGACCTCCGTCGAGCACGGGAAGATGGCGAATGCCGTGGTCGAGCATCATCTTGCGCGCCACCGCGAGCGAGCGCGTCGGGCCGACGGTGTGCGGGCTGTCGGTCATGTATTGCCGCACGGCCGGGAACTGACGGACGGGCTGTTGTTTCCGGGCCACGACAGACAGCAGAGCAACGCCGGTGCCATGCGCGGCACACGCACCGAGTGCGGGGCCGTGCGCAGCGTTTGCGCTGCGCTGGCCGGAACGCGAAGAGGATGCGCGCCTGCGTCGCAGGAATCTCGGGCGTGGCCGCGGAACGCCGGTTGCATCTTGGTACAGCGAAGGAGGAGCTCATGATCGATCTCGGTTGGTCCGCCCCCGCCCGCCGCGTCGACGCCGGAACGGCGAGGCGTGGAGTCCTGTGGCAGCACGAGCGCATCCGCGTGCTGCTCGAGCACGGGCGCGTCGTGGCGGAGGCCGCGCTCGACGGCAAGGCCATTTCCGAGGATGCCGTCGCGTCGGCGGTGGGCGACATCCGTTCGACCCTGGAGGTTCACCTGTCGTTCGAGGAGAGCGTGTTGTTGCCGCTGCTGCGCGACGACCTTCCCATCGGCCCGCAACGCGCGGATCGTCTGCTCGACGAACACGCGCGCCAGCGGGCTTCGCTCGCGGCGCTGCACGACGAGGCGCGCGCGCATCCCGAGCTGCCGATGCTCGCGGCGAAGCTGGCGTTTCTGACCGAGTGGCTGCTCGCCGACATGGCGGAGGAGGAGAACTGTCTGCTGGTTCCCGACGTGGTCCGCGACGACGTCGTCATCATCGATCAGAGCTGCGGATGACCCGCCACGGCCCACAGCGTCTGGGGATGGCCGCTGCGCTCACGACGCTGCTGGGGATCGTCGTGTCGGGGCCGCTCGCGCTGCTGGTCGTCAACGCGACGCACCCGCAGCCGCCGTGGCGGGACGCCGCGTTCTGGCCGGCGGCCTGCTGACGACCTCTCGTCCGGCTGGGTCATGACCACGTTCGGGCTGGTCGCATTTGCGGGCTGGAACCGGTTGCTGGCGGCGATGGCGGCGCTGGCGCTGGCCGTGTTCCGCAGGCGGTGCCGCATCCGCGCAGATTCTGCGCGCCCGTCGATCGGCCCCGCAGAGATTGCGCCGGCCGGGCGCTAGACCCCCGCTTTCCGGGGCTTCTGCGTGTGGTCTAACCGTTGCAGTCGAGTCGGTTTACGATGGCTTCAGCACAGCAGGCAACGGCGGTTTCCTCCACGACGGGAGCGACGCGACAGGTGGAACACAAGGGACGCATTCTCGTGGTCGACGACGAGGTCAACGCGCGCACGGCGCTCACCGAGCTCCTGCGCGACGAGGGCTACGAGGTCGATTCAGCCGCCGACGCCTTCAAGGCGCTGGGCAAGGTCGCCGACTTCGCGCCCGATCTGGTGCTGACCGACCTGAAGATGCCCGGCATGGACGGCCTGCAGCTGCTGGCCCGCCTGCACGAGGGCGACGCCGACCTGCCGGTCATCATGATGACCGCGTTCGGCGAGGTCGAAACCGCGGTCCGCGCCATGCGTTCGGGCGCCCGCGACTACCTGGCCAAGCCGGTCAACGTCGGCGAACTGTCGGTCGTGGTCGCGCGCGAGCTGGAACAGCGCCGGATCCGTCAGGAGGCCGGCCTGCTCAGGTCGCGGCTGTCGGAGAAGTACAGCTTCTCGAACATCATCGGCAACGCCGCGCCGATGCAGGCGGTGTTCAAGACCGTCGCGCAGATCGCGGCGTCACGCGCCAGCGTGCTGATCACCGGCGAGTCGGGGACCGGCAAGGAGCTGATCGCGGCGGCGATTCACGAGCGCAGCACGCGCGCCAAGGGTCCGTTCGTGAAGCTGCACTGCGCCGCGCTGGCGGAGTCGCTGCTCGAGAGCGAGCTGTTCGGCCACGAGCGCGGCTCGTTCACGGGCGCGGCGACCCGCCGCGACGGGCGCTTCTTCCAGGCCAATCACGGAACGCTGTTCCTCGACGAGATCGGCGAGATCTCGCCGGCCATCCAGGTCAAGCTGCTGCGCTTCCTGCAGGAGCGCGAGTTCGAGCGCGTCGGCGGCAACGAGACGATCAGCGTCGACGTCCGCGTCATCGCGGCGACCAACCGCAACCTCCAGCACATGGTCGCCGAGGGGAAGTTCCGCGAGGATCTGTTCTATCGCCTCAACGTCATCAACCTGGAGATGCCGGCGTTGCGCGCGCGCCCGTCCGACATCCCGCTGCTGGCCGGCCACTTCCTGCGCAAGTTCGCCGCCGAAAACGCCAAGCCGCTGACCGGGTTCACGGGCGAGGCGCTCGAGCACCTGGCGGCGCATCCCTGGCCGGGCAACGTGCGCGAGCTGGAGAACGTCGTCGAACGCGCGGTCGTGCTCGCCCAGTCGTCGGAGATCGGCCTGACGGATCTGCCGCCGCAGCTCGCGACGGCGAAGCCGCGCGACGGCATTCAGATCCCGGGCGCGAGCATGGACGAGATCGAACGCTACGCCATCACCAAGACGCTGGAGTCGACCGGCGGCGCCACCAGCAAGGCGGCCGAGATCCTCAACATCAGCGTGCGCAAGATCCAGTACAAGCTGCACGAGTACGAGAGCGCGCCCAAGTCCGCCCGCCCACCGCTCGCCGACGACACGGGCGAGCGCTGAGAGCAGCCGCGCGCTCAGTCGCGCGCGTTCGCTGGCCCGACCGCGACCGCCAGCGCCACCGTGAAGCAGGTTCGCCCGGGGCGCGACTGGACGCGGATCGTCCCGCCGTGATCGGCGACGATGCGGTGGACCAGCGACAGGCCAAGCCCCGTCCCCTGGTCCTTGGTCGTGAAGAAGGCGTCGAACACCGGCAGCGATTCGGCGAAGCCGGGCCCGTCGTCCTCGACGTCGAGCTCGACGCAGCCGCCGGCTACCCGCGCGCGCAGCGTCAGGTGGCCGCCGTGCTCGTGCATGGCTTCGACCGCGTTGCGCGTCAGGTTGAGCAGCACCTGGCGGAGCCGCTCCGGGTCGCCGGCCGCGGCCGGCAGACCCGGCGGCGCCTCGACCGCGACCGCGACGTGACTGGCTTCGGCCTCCGGTTCGATGAGACCAGCGACCGCGGCGAGCAGCTGCGCGACGTCGACCGGCCGGCGATCGATCGGGCTCGGCTTCGCGAACGCCAGGAAGTCGCGCACCAGCCGGTCCAGGCGCTCGATCTCGCTCTTGATGATGCGCGCGATCGGCGCCGTGGTCACTGCGCTCTCACCGCGCTCGAGCCGGCGTTCCAGCACGGTGAGCTGCAGCGACGCCGAGTTGAGCGGGTTGCGGACCTCGTGCGCGAGCCCCGCCGCCAGCGTGCCGACCGCCGCCAGACGCTCGGCGCGCAGCATCCGGCGCAACATCTCTTGCTCGTCGGTGACGTCGATGCCGACCGCGTAGACGCCCGGCGCGCTCGCGACGCCCGACACCTCGGCCCGGCTCCAGCGCACCTTGCGCGCGCCCCCGGCTTTGAGCGGTAGGTCGTGAGGGCGTTCGTCCGTGCCCACCAGCGACGCCCCCTCGGTCCCCAGCTTCTCCGCGCGCGAAAACCCGGTGACGAGCTCGAGCTGGCGGTTCCACGTCGTGATGCGGCCCGCTTCATCCAGCGCGAGCACGAACGCCGGCATCGACTCGACCAGCTCGCGGTGGCGTTCCTCCGAGCGTTCGAGATCGACGCGCAGGCGCTCCCGCTCGCGGTAGAGGGCCGCCTGGTCGAGCGCGCGGCGGACGGTGTCGAGCAGATCGGGCGGCGACACCGGCTTGAGCACGTAGGCGAAGGCGTCGCCGCGCACCGCCGCGATCGCGCCCTCCAGCGACGCGTTGCCGGTCACCATCACGAGCTGCGTGAACGGCGACAGCGCGCGCAGCGGATCGAGCAGCGACATGCCGTCGCCGTCGGGGAGGCGGACGTCGATCAGAGCCACGTCGAAGTCGCCGCCGCGGGCGAGCACCAGCGCTGTCTTGCGATCGCGGGCGACCGCCGTTTCGACACCCAGGCTGGCGACGATCTCGGCGACGTTTTCGGCCAGCGCGTCGTCGTCGTCGACGATGAGGACGGTGCGGCTCATACGATGGCTATGGCGAAGCTGGCGCCGGTGTTCGACGGCTCGAGGTCGATGCTACCGCCGTGCGCCTCGACGATCCGGCGGCACAGCGCGAGCCCGAGGCCGCTGCCCTTCGCCTTGGTCGTGAACAACGCCTCGAAGATCCGGTAGCGGGCCTCGGCCGGAATCCCCGGTCCGTCGTCGCGCACCCGGAGCCGCGCTCCCGAGCCCCCGATCGCCTCGCCGATGACCGTGATGCGCCCACCTGCCGGCATCGCCTGGGCGGCGTTGGTGAACAGGTTGATCAGCACCTGCTGCATCTGATCGGGGTCGACGTCGACGGTCAGGTCCGCGGGGGCGGTCACCTCCAGCGCGACGGTCTCGGGTAGCAGCGCCGCGTGCGCGGCCGCTTCGACCAGCTTGCGCACGTCGGTCCGGCGGCGGCGGGGCGGTCGGTTGCGCGCCAGGTCCAGCACGGTCGTCTATCGTCTTGTTGGCGCGGCTGATCTCGCCCGCTATGCGATCGAGGTGCTTGCCGACATTGCGGTTCGCCGCGGCTTCGGGAGCCCAGGTGTTGACGCAGCAGGAACAGCGAAGACTCCATCACCGCCAGCGGATTGCGCAGCTCGTGGCCGATGCCGGCTGCGAACTGACCGATGGTGGCCAGGCGCTCGGCGTTGCGGTTCTTGGTCAGCAGATCCTCGCGATAGGTCTCGAGCATGATCGCGAGCTCGAGGTCGAGGATCTGGTGCAGCGCGGTCGCGATACGCTTGGTCGCGGCCGGGTCGTGGGCCAGCCGTTCGCGCATCACCTCCAGCAGGCGCACGCGGATGCGGTTCATGGCCGTGAACATGAACCCTGCGGTAAGGCGATGCGCACATGCATGCGCCCGATGCGCGCGCGCAGCTCGTAGTACGCCTCGTCGTGGGGGCCGAGCAGCAAGAGGTCCAGCCAGCGGATCAGGGTCTGCTTCAGCCGTTCGATCTGGGCGGCGCCGCCCGTGATGGCGGCGCTCGCTTCCGGGTGAGCTTCGATCGCGGCGTAGAAGTCGTCCACGATCGCGACGAAGGCCGGCTGCGCGATCGGATGAAGCTCGCGCAGCGCCGCCGATGACGCCTCGTCGAAGCCGACGTACTGCTTGAGGCTGTCGAAGAAAGTCAGGGACATGGGCGGCGTGAAGGCAAGCGGCGTGCCCTGTTGGTGGCCCTGAATCACGCGCGTCCAATCTCGCACCGAAGGTGCCGCGCGCAAAACCGTCGTTGCCCATCCGTCGCCGCGCAAGAAATGCGCGCCGGTTCATGCGGCGGGGCGGTGTGGTCGTGGAACGGCGGTTGCAGATTGGAGGGGTGAGGACGTGAACATGAAGATTCTCTGCCCCACCGACTTCAGCGAGCGCGCCGCGCGGCGGCCCGGGTCGCCGTCGATCTGGCGAGCCGGACCAACGGTGCCGTCGAGCTGTTCCACGTCGTCCCGGCGCGAACGACGGACCGGGTCGCGCTTGCGGCCGACGCCGCCAGTCTGGACGATGCGCTACGCAGCGATGGCCAGGCGCGCCTGGCAGCGGAATGTCGCGAGCTTGCGGTGGAGGGCGTGCAGGTGACGCCGGGGCTGGGCGAGGCGACGGCGACGTCGAATCGTCGATCCTGGCGCGAGCCAAGGCGATCGCGGCCGACATCATCGTCATGGGCGCGCACGCGCGGCCCGCGGTGGAGCGTTTCATCCTCGGCAGCGCCGCCGAACGGACGCTGCGACGCGCCGACCGTCCGGTCATCATCGTGCCGCCCGACGTCTATCGTCTCGGCAGCGGACCGGAGGGCAGGCGACCGCTTCGTGTCGTCGCCGCGCTCGACGGCCGGAGCGCGAGCGCCGGCGCCATCGACTTCGTGCGGGCGCTGCGACGCCACTTCGCGTGCGACGTGACGTTCGTGAGGTTGTACTGGCCAGTCGAGGAGTACGTCCGTCTCGGCCTGATCGGCGAGCGATCGCTGTTCGAGCCGGATGCTGATGTCATCGCGGACCTGTCGCGCCGCATGGCCATCGACGTCGGCGCGCTGCCTGGGTCCGGTCGGGTCGCGTTCGCGGTCGAGCCCACGTGGGGCGATCCAGCGGCCGCACTGCTCGCGTTCACGAGCAAGCAGGACGGCGACATCGTGGTGATGGGCGCCGAGAGCCGCAGGGGGCTGGCACGGCTGGCACACCCGCCGATCGCGGAGCGCGTCGCGAGCCACGCCCGCGGCGCCGCCGTGGCCTTCATTCCCACGCGGCCTGCTGAGCCGGCCGCACGCCAGGCACCGGGCATCTTCACGGTCCTGGCCGTCACCGATCTGTCCCCGGAGGGGAACCGGGCCGTTCCGTACGCATACTCGCTGCTCACAGGTAACGGCGGCGTCGTCGAGCTGTGCTACGTCCACGAACGAACGCTGCCGTCGCCGGCCTACGTCTACGATTCCCCGCAGGGCAAGCTGACCGACGTCGAACGGGCGCGTCTGGAGCGCGAGCTGCGCGCCCTCGCACCGGCGCAGGCCGAGCGCTCCTGGATCACCACACACGTCACGGTGATCGACGGCGGCACGGCCGCGAAGGCGATCCTCCAGGCCGCCGAGCGGCTGGCGGCCGACGCGATCGTCATCGGATCGCATGGCAAGGGCGCCACGTACCGCGCTTTTCTGGGATCGGTGTCGCAGGACGTCGTACGTCACGCGCGCCGTCCCGTCCTGGTCGTTCCGAGTGAAAGGAAGGGGGCATCATGAGTGTTTCGATGAAGGCGGCTGTATTCCAGGGCAAAGGCAAGATCGGTATCCGCGAGGTGGCGAGGCCCGAGCCTGGCGTCGGCCAGGCGCTGGTCAAGGTCACGCTGACGACGATCTGCGGCACCGACGTTCACATCCTCAAGGGCGAATATCCGGTCCGCGAGGGGCTCGTCGTCGGTCACGAGCCGGTGGGCGTCATCGAAGCGCTCGGTCCCGGCGTCACCGGCTACGCGCGCGGTGACCGCGTCATCGTCGGCGCGATCACGCCGTGTGGTCAGTGCCGCGCGTGCCTGTCGGGGGACGCGTCGCAATGTGGCCACGGCGACGCCGGCTACCAGGCCATCGGCGGCTGGCGTTTCGGTAACACGATCGACGGCTGTCAGGCCGAATACGTCCTCGTCCACGACGCGCAGGCGAACCTGGCGAAGATCCCGGACGGCCTGGCGGATGAAGACGTCCTGCTGTGTCCCGACATCATGTCGACGGGGTTCTCCGCCGCCGAGCGCGGGCACGTGAAGCTGGGCGACGCGGTAGCCGTGTTCGCGCAGGGGCCGATCGGGCTGTGCGCGACCGCGGGAGCGCGCCTGGCGGGCGCGTCGCTGGTGATCGGCGTCGACAGCGTCCCGCGCCGGCTCGAGTTCGCGCGCCGGATGGGCGCCGACGTCGTGCTCAACTTCAAGGAGCAGGACGTGGTCGCGGAGATCAAGCGCCTGACCGGCGGCGGCGTCGACGTCGCCATCGAGGCGCTGGGGCTGGGAGCCACGTTCGAGAACTGCTTGCGCAGCATCCGCCCCGGCGGCACGGTGTCGAGCCTGGGTGTCTACTCCGGCCACCTGACGGTGCCGGTCGACGCCTACGCCGCCGGTCTGGGCGATCACACCATCGTCACGTCGCTGTGCCCGGGCGGCAAGGAGCGGATGCGCCGGCTGATGAGCATCGTTGCGGCCAAGCGCTTCCCGTTCCGCGACCTGGTCACTCACCCGTTCAAGCTGGAAGACATCGAGGCGGCGTACGACCTGTTCAGCCACCAGCGCGACGGCGTGATGAAGGTGGCCATCCGGCCGTAGCTACGGCCCGGCGGCATGGAAGCGAGGGTGGTCAACCGCCGAGGATAGAGCTGGCGAGGGCGCCGACGCCGTACGCGGCGGCGCCCGCGACCATGCCGACGGCGAGCATCTCCAGCGGCGCTCTTCCATAGCGGGCGCTTCACGAACGGCGCCCTCACGGCGCCGGCCGCGAACAGCGCGATCGCGGTCAGCACCGCGGCGACGTGCAGGACCGGCTACGCCGATCGATGCGGGCCGATGACGTAGCCGAGCAGCGGCAACGCGCCCACGACCACGAAAGCGGCGGCAGTCGCCAGGCCATGGCGCCAGGGCGCTTCCTCTCGATCGAGCGGCCGGCTTGCTCCAGCTCGGACTTGAGCCCGAGGTAGTTGCTCGCGCCCATCGACAGCCCGTCGGCGATCAGGTTGGCGAGCCCCAGGATGACGCCGATCCGGGGAGGCAGCGCCGCGCCGGCCGTTCCTGCGACGACGGCCATCGTCGTGATGGCGCCGTCCAGCGCGCCGTAGACCAGGTCGCGCAGGTAGTGGCCGAAGCCGTCGGTCGGTCGGCGCGTCTGCTCCACGCGCCTACTGGGTGTTCGCTTCGTGCATCAGGCGCATCGCCTCGGCCATCTTCTGCAGGCGGGCGACCTTCGCCGGATCGGTCGACGTGAAGGTGATGGTCACGCCCTTGTCGACGTTCTTCACGTCGACCTTGGTGTCGGCGCTACCCATCCCCATGTGGCACATGCCGCCCATCATACCCATGTGGCCCATGCCGCCGCCCATCATGCCCATGCCATGCCGCCCATCATGCCCATGCCCATGCCTGGTCCCATCATGCCCGGCCCAGGCCCGCGATTCGGTGCGGCGCGAGGCGCGGTCTTCGCCGGCGGAGCAGGGGCGGCCGTCTGCGCTGATACCCACCCTGTCCCCGCCCCCCCCACGCCCGCCAGCGTCGCAATCACCAACGAATGTCTTCAATGTCTTGTCATCGTCGATCCTTTCCGGGGGCTCCGTTGTCAGGCAGCTTGATCAGTTCCACGTTGGCCATGATCTCGACCTGATCGCCGACGACAACGCCGCCGATGTCCATGTCCTGGTTCCAGTGCAGCGAAAACGACTGGCGATCGATGTTTCCGCGCACCGTGTATCTGCCGCGCGGGACGCCGTAGCTGTCGATGGTCGTCGCGCCCGGCGTCAGGGTGATGTCCACGTCGTGGACGACACCGTGCAGGTGCAGCAGCCCGTGCGCGACGATCTGTTCGTCCGACAGCTCGACGGACGTGCTTTTGAAGACGGCGCGCGGAAACTGCGCGACGTCCAGGAACTCGGCCGAGCGAACGTGCGCGTCGCGTTCGGGCGCGCCCGTATCGATGCTGTCCAGGTCCACCCAGACCTCGACGCTCGAGCGCGCCGGCTGCAGCCGGTCCAGGAACAGCGTTCCGCCCCAGCGATAGAACTGGCCGCGGATCTCGCTCGACGATCAGGTGCCGGAGCGTGAAGCTGAGCACCGACACCGTCGGGTCCACCTCCCAGCGCTCGGGAGGCTCGGACGACGGTTCGAAGCCGGGCCACGGAGTCGAAACTTCGTTTGGTGGGTTCATGTCTTCTGGTGTTGCAGCTTGGGTGCCAGCGAGCTGGCGCGCCCAGCGGACTGCCAGCACGCATTCCTTGCAGCTGCCTCGGTCGATTGCGCACGATTTGCTAGCCAGTCACCACGGCGTCCGTGGAGATCGCGCCGGCACGGCCCTTGCTGATCGTCTCAAGCAGGAGAGACCTGATGCTTCAGCCCGTTTCCACCGCCACTTCCAGCGTTTCCCTTCGGCTCCCCGCGCGCCGGCGCCCGGAACCCGTAAGACCAAGCTGGACGTCGTCGGCGAGCTGCTGGCGGCTCTGGATACGGCGACCATCCCCGGCCAGCACTACCTGATGGAGCGAGTCATCGATCTGCTCGGCCAGGAGGTCGCGCGTGCGTCCAGCCGCATGACCGACTGGCAGCGGCAGAGCATCATGGGCGCGCTCGCCGAGCTCGTGCGGCAGGCCGCTCGCATGGTTCCCGACGAAGCAACGTTCCGCGCGCGCGCGGAGATGTTGACGGACGTCCTGCGCGTCGCGATCTGACGCAGAACCTGCCATGGCTCACAAACAACTGCTGTTCAGCGCCGAGGCACGATCTGGCGCGCGGTGACCCCACTTTCGGGGTTTGGCGCACGGCGGTCAGTGGCGCCGGCGGCGGCGGGCGAGGGCGGCTGTGCCCGCCACCGAGGACGCCGCCTGGGCGAAGAAATTACGCGCGCTGGTGGTGCTGAGATGAGCGAAAGCAGGGTGGGGTGTGGCACATCTCCTGCTGCCCTTGTGCCGAGGAGGCAAGGATCATGAACACATCCACCGTGATGACTCGTGACGTCGTCGTCGTGTCGCCGACCGTCCCCATCGCCAGCGCGGCACGCACGATGGAGGTGAAGCGGATCCGCCACCTTCCGGTCGTCGAAGGCGGCCGGCTGGTGGGCATTCTTTCAGACCGTGATCTCGGCAAGCGTTCGCCCAGCGCAAGCTGCGGCGAGGTGATGACCGCCGCCCCCGTGACCTGCCTGCCCAACGCGTCGGTGAGCCACGTGGCCCGACTCATGATCGAGCACAAGATCGACTCGATCCCGATCGTCAACTATTCCGGCACCCTCGCTGGCCTGGTCACGTCGACCGACCTGCTGTCGCTGCTCGTCGACGACAATCACGCGCACCCCCTGCCGTTCGAGTTCCGCCTGCAGACGGCCACCTCGGACGGCGACCCGCTGTTCGACTGACTCATTCCGTACCTGTTCGTGATGGCGCTGGGCGCGGGCCTGTTGCTTGTCACGCTGATCACCGGTGGCCTCGAGGCCGTCGGGCGTAGCTCCGTCCAGGTGCTCGGGCAGGAGTGGTCGCTCGCCCGGCTGTCTCGCACGTTGCTGCACCTGCTCGGGATGTCCGGCTCGATGCTGATGCTCACGGCGCTGTACATGGTCCTGCCCGTCCAGCGCGTGAGGTTCCGACGGGCGCTCATCGGCGCCGTCGCGGCGACCGCGCTGTGGGAAGTCGTGCGTCACGTGCTGGTCTGGTATTTCCAGAAGCTGTCCGTGGTGAACGTGGTCTACGGGTCGCTGGCGACGACCATCATCGTCCTGCTCACGCTCGAGGCTGCGGCGCTGAGCCTGCTGCTCGGCGCGCAGCTCATCGCGGAGCTCGAACGGCTGTCCGACCTGGAGGCGGCCGCCGCTCCGCACCAGGCATCGCCCGCGACTGGAACGCCGGCGGCACTCTGACGAGCAGGCGGGGAAGTCGCCTACGGCGACCAGGTCGCGGCTGGGCTCAAGGCTCGGTCTCGCCCGGTGGCGCGGGCGCTGGCTGGCACAGCTGAATCGCCCGCGCCAGCGCATCGCCCATTCCCACGAAGTACACGACGTCGCCGGGTTCGAAAGCGACGGTCGGATCGGGATTCTCCAGCAGCTTGTTGGCCCTGCGCACACCGACGACGAGCGCCCCCGTCGTGCTGCGCATCCTCAGCGTCACCGGCGAGGCGCCGGCCGCCGGGCTCCGCTCGTGAACGAGCGCGGACTCGATCTTCAATTCGGCCAGACCGCCCACGTCCATCAGCCGGTTGCGGCGCAACGTCTGCTTGCGCTCGCTGGTCTGCGTCTCGGCGCGTACGCCGCGAATGCGCTCGTCGATGACGTTGCGCGGCATCTCGATCGACCGCAGCAGGCGCGCGATGATCTCGACCGCGCCCTCGACCTCCTCGGCGACGACGTCGTGCGCGCCGAGCTTGAGCAGGGGCCTCGCGCTCTGCGAGGTAGCGGGTGCGCATCAGCACGGGCACGCGCGGCGCCACGCGCCGCGCGGTGTCGACCACGCGCTGCGCCGCCTGCGGGTCGTTCATCAGCAGCACCACGCAGTCGCGCGTACTCGATGTGCGCGTGGCCGAGCGCCTCTTCGCTGGTCGCGTCGCCGTAGTAGACCGGCAGGCCCATCTCCTTGCCCTTGCGCACGTTGTCGGCGTTGAGCTCGAGCACCACGAAGCGGATGTCGCATTCGCGGAGCGTGCGCGCCGCGAACCGGCCGGCGACGCCGAAGCCGACGATGACGACGTGCCCTTCGAGCTTGTCGTGGCCGTCGTCGGCCTCGTCGATGCTGCGCACGCCGATCAAGCGCTCGAGCGGCGCGAGCAGGCGCTCGCCGGCGGTGACGTGCGGCGCCGCGCGCACGAGCAGCGGCGTCAGGAACATGCGAGCCGATGCCGGCCGCGAGCAGCGGTCCCGTGGCGTCCTCGTCGACGACGCCGTTCGATTGCGCGAGCCGCGTGAGCACGAAGCCGAACTCGCCGAACTGCGCGAGACCCACGCCGGCGAGCCAGGCCACGCGCGACGGGAAAGCGCATCGCCATCGCCGCGAGCGTGGCCAGCGCACCCTTCGCCAGGACGAAGCCGGCAAGCAGCGCAGCGACCAGGAACGGGTGCGCCGCCACGACCCGCACGTCGAACAGCATGCCGAGCGAGACGAAGAAGATGCTCACGAACGCGTCGCGCAGCGGCAGGATGTCGCCCATCGCGCGGTGGCCGTACTCGGTGTCGGCGACGACCATGCCGCCGAGGAACGCGCCGAGCGCGAGCGACAGGCCGGCGAGCGAGGTGAGCCACGCCGTGCCGATGCACAGGCCGAGGATGGCCAGCAGGAACACCTCGCGGCTCCGGCTCGCGTCGACCCAGCCGAGGACCCTGGGCACGACGAAGCGCGCCACGACGACCGTGCCGACGACGACGACGGCGGCCTTGCCCATCGCGAAGCCGATGCTGACGGCCGCGCTGCCCGCCGCCGCCCGAAGCGCCGAGCAGGGGCACGATCAGCACCATCGGGACGACGCACAGATCCTGGAAGATCAGCGTGCCGACGATGAAGCGGCCGTGCGGGGCGTCGAGCTCGCGGCGCTCGGCGAGCGCGCGCAGCACGATGGCCGTGCTCGAGAGCGCGAAGACGAAGCCGTAGAAGACGGCGCGGCCGAAGGGCTGCCCGAGCGCCAGCGCCACGCCCGCCGTCGCCGCGGTGGTGAGGCCCACCTGCAGCGCGCCGCCGAGCGCGACCTGGCGGAAGATGTCGCGCAGCCGGGCGAGCGAGAACTCGAGGCCGATGGAGAACAGCAGCAGCACGACGCCGACCTCGGCCAGCACCTCGATTGCGTGCACCGACGTCGCCAGCCGGAGTCCGAAGGGCCCGAGCAGCGCGCCGGCCGCCAGCAGCCCCGCCACCGTCGGGCAGCTTGAGCCGCGACAGGATGACGGTGACCGCGACGGCCAGCGCGGCGACGATGGCTAGCTCGTCGAGGAGCGGTAGCTGACCCATCAGTGCGTGTCGCAGTCCTGTAACACGCGAACGTAGTTCGCGCGCTCGAACAAGGTCGGATTGTTCACGTTCGCCTGGCTCATGCGCCCGTGGTGGGACTGGAAATCGGCCTTCGGAAGCCGCCTCTCACCCGGTGCGCGTGGCGAGCACCCACATCTTGCCCCTTCCCAGAAGACCATGCGGCCGTGGGCCCTGGTTGCCATTGGTGGACATTGCTCTTTCGTCAGGGCGCAGAGTAGCCCTTTCGCAACGCGACTTCGGTGACGTGGACGCGGTACCCGTCGCTGAATACTCAGGCCTGGGAGCATGACGCTCCCTCGCCTCTACCAGGTTGTAAGAAACCGCAGCGTGTCTAGAGTCGCTCCTCCGAGTGATGGTGGGGCCGAACCCCACAGAGGAGACCACGATGGCGCCGGAAGCGAAGTGTCCCGTCAACCACACCGCCGGCGGCGGTACGTCGAACCGTGACTGGTGGCCGACCCAGCTGCGGCTGGACCTGCTTCACCAGCATTCCTCCAAGTCCGATCCGATGGGTGAGGACTTCAACTACCGAGAAGAGTTCAAGCGTCTCGACTTCGCGGCCGTGAAGACAGACCTCGCGGCGCTGATGACCGATTCGCAGGACTGGTGGCCGGCGGACTTCGGTCACTACGGCGGCCTGTTCATTCGCATGGCGTGGCACAGCGCCGGCACGTACCGCACGTGGGACGGCCGTGGCGGTGGGGGCAGGGGACAGCAGCGCTTCGCGCCGCTCAGCAGCTGGCCGGACAACGTCAGCCTGGACAAGGCGCGCCGGCTGCTCTGGCCGATCAAGCAGAAGTACGGCAAGCGGATCTCCTGGGCCGACCTGATCATCCTCACCGGCAACGTCGCGCTGGAGTCGATGGGCTTCAAGACGGTCGGCTTCGGCGGCGGTCGCCCTGATGTCTGGGAGCCGGATCTGGACGTCTACTGGGGCGCCGAGAAGACCTGGCTCGAGGACAAGCGCTATTCCGGCGACCGTGATCTCGAAAATCCCCTCGCGGCCGTGCAGATGGGCCTGATCTACGTCAATCCGGAGGGCCCGAACGGCAAGCCGGATCCGGTCGCCGCCGCCCGGGACATCCGGGAGACGTTCGCGCGCATGGCGATGAACGACGAGGAGACGGTCGCGCTCATCGCCGGCGGCCACACCTTCGGCAAGACCCACGGCGCCGGTGATGCGAAGCTCGTGGGGCTCGCCCCCGATGCGGCTGACATCGAGCAGCAGGGCTGCGGCTGGAAGAGCAGCTTCGGTACCGGCATGGGCGGTGACACGATCACCAGCGGCCTGGAGGTGACCTGGAGCCAGACGCCGACCCGGTGGAGCAACCACTTCTTCGACAACCTGTTCAAGCACGAATGGGAGCTGAGCAAGAGCCCCGCCGGCGCGCACCAGTGGGTCGCCAAGGGTGCCGCGGCGACGATCCCGGACGCGCACGATCCGTCCAAGAAGCGCGTGCCGACCATGCTGACCACCGACCTGTCGCTGCGCCTCGACCCGGCCTACGAGAAGATCTCGCGCCGCTTCCTGGAGCATCCGGCAGAGTTCGCGGACGCGTTCGCGCGCGCGTGGTTCAAGCTGACCCACCGGGACATGGGCCCGCGTGCGCGTTATCTCGGCCCCGAGGTCCCCGCCGAACAGTTCATCTGGCAGGACCCGATTCCCGCCGTCGACCACCCGTTGATCGACCAGGACGACATCCTGGCGCTCAAGGACAAGCTGCTCGCCTCCGGCCTGTCGGTGTCGGAGCTGGTGTCGACGGCCTGGGCGTCGGCGTCCACCTTCCGCGGGTCCGACAAGCGCGGCGGCGCGAACGGCGCCCGCATTCGCCTGGCGCCGCAGAAGGACTGGGAGGTCAATCAGCCGGCGCAACTCGCGAAGGTGCTGAAGACGCTCGCGGGCATCCAGGGCCAGTTCAACAGCGCGCAGGCCGGGGGCAAGAAGGTCTCACTCGCCGATCTGATCGTGCTCGGAGGCTGCGCGGGCGTCGAGCAGGCCGCGAGCAACGCCGGTCATGAGGTGACAGTGCCGTTCAGGCCGGGCCGCATGGACGCCGCGCAGGCGCAGACCGACGTCGAGTCGTTCGCCGTGCTCGAACCGATCGCGGACGGCTTCCGCAACTACGTCAAGGGGAAGCCCGGCGTGTCCCGGCAGGATCTGCTGATTGACAAGGCACAGCTGCTGACGCTGACCGCGCCCGAGATGACGGTGCTCGTCGGCGGCCTGCGCGTGCTGGGTGCCAACGCCGGGCAGGTCACACACGGCGTGTTCACGAAGAAACCGGAGACGCTGACCAACGACTTCTTCGTCAACCTGCTCGACATGGGCACGGAGTGGAAGGCGCGCTCGGACGCCAGGGACGTGTTCGAAGGGCGCGATCGCAAGACGGGTGAGCTGAAGTGGACCGCCAGCGCTGTCGATCTCGTCTTCGGCTCGAACTCTCAGCTTCGCGCCCTGGCGGAAGTCTATGCAAGCTCTGACGCGCAGGAGACGTTCGTCGAGGACTTCGTCGCCGTGTGGAACAAGGTGATGAACCTCGATCGCTACGACGTCGCGTGATCGCGGCGGCGCCCGTGTCATCGGGCGCCGCGGTCTTGCGTGCGCCGGTCAGGTCGCGCGCGCGTGTCGCACGTCGCGGCCCCGCACCAGGTAGACGACCATTTCGGCGACGTTGGTGGCGTGGTCGGCCAGGCGCTCGAGGTGCTTGGCGAAGAAGATTGTCGCGAGGCCTCGGTGGACCGTGGCCGGGTCGCGGGTCATGTCAGACTCGACCTCGCCGATCAGGGCCGCCGAGCGGGCGTCAATCTCCGGGTCGGCGTTCATCACCGCCTCCGCCTTGGCGCTGTCGCCGGTCACGAACGCGTCGAGCACGTCGCCCAGCATCTGCCGGATCGTGCCCGCCAGCGCCGGCAGGTCCGCCGCGGCGCGGAGCGGCGGCCCCGCGGCGACGGCCTCCACGCGCTCCGCCATGTTGACGGCGAGGTCGCCGATGCGCTCGAGATCGGTGACCATCTTCAGCGCCGCCGCGATGAAGCGAAGGTCCGAGGCCGCCGGCTGGCGCAGCGCGAGGATGCGGATGCACTGCTCGTCGATCGCGAGCTCCATCTGGTTGACGGCCCGATCGGCGTCGATGACCCGCGCCGCCAGCGCCGGATCGCGCTCGGTCAACGCGCGGACCGCCTCGCCGACGTGAGTGTCGACCAGCCGGCCCATGTCGAGGATCTGGCTCCTGAGCGAATGCAGCTCGGCGCTGAACGCTGCGCTGATGTGATGTCGGTCGGTCATGGCTAGCCGTACCTCCCTGTGACGTAGTCTTCCGTGCGGCGATCGCGCGGATGGGTGAAGAGCTCGGGCGTCGGTCCCATCTCGATCAGCTCCCCGAGCAGCAGAAAGCCGGTGTCGTCGGAGATGCGCGCCGCCTGCTGCATGTTGTGGGTGACGACCAGAACCGTGTAGCGCTGGGCGAGCTCGCGCATCAACGTCTCGATGTGGAGGGTCGCGATCGGGTCGAGGGTCGAGCACGGCTCGTCCATCAGCAGGACGTCGGGCTCGACGGCGATCGCGCGCGCGATGCACAGCCGCTGCGCCTGCTCCGCGCTCAGCGCGAGCGCGGTGTCGTCGAGGCGGCCGTGTAGGTCTTTCCACAGCCCCACCGCCGTCAGGCAGCGTTCGGCCGCCTGCCGTCGTTCGGCGCGCGTGCCGATGGCGTGAAGCGCGAGGCCGTACGTCACGTTGTCGTAGATCGACAGCGGAAATGGGTTGGGGCGCTGGAAGACCATCGCGACCCGCCGGCGGAGCGATTCGACGTCCACCGGCGCGCCGTACAGCAACCGGCCGTCGAGCTCGACGCGCCCGTCGACCCGACAGCCGGGCACCAGATCGTTCATGCGATTGAACACGCGGAGCAGCGTGCTCTTGCCGCACCCCGACGGGCCGATGAGCGCGGTGAGGCGCCGCTCGCCAATCGTCGCCGTGACGTCCTTCAGCGCCGCCACGTCGCCGTAGCGGACGGTGAGGTGTTCGGCACGCAGCTTGGGCGTCACCCGAACCTCCCCTCGACGTAGTCGGCCGTGCGCGCGTCCCTGGGCGCCGTGAACAGCCGATCGGTGGGCGCCTCCTCGACCAGCTCGCCTCCGAGCATGAACGCGGTTCGATCGCTGACCCGCGCCGCCTGCTTCGTGTTGTTGGTGACGAGCACCCAGGTGAAGCGCGTGCGCAGCGAACGCATCGTCTCCTCGATCTTCAGCGTCGAGATCGGATCGAGGCCCGAGCAGGGTTCGTCGAGCAGCACGATCTCGGGACCGAGCGCGATGGTCCTCGCCAGGCACAGGCGCTGTTGCTGCCCGCCGGACAGCGCGAACGCGGATACGTGGAGCCGATCCTTGACCTCGTCCCAGAGCTGGGCGGCGCGCAAGCTCCCCTCGACCAGCCTGGTGAGCTCCGCGCGGGCCCGCACGCCCGCCAGGCGCGGGCCGTAGACGAGGTTGTCGTAGATGGTGCCGGGGAGGGGTTGCGGTGTCGCGAACACCATGCCGATCCGCCGCCGCAGGCGCGCCCGGTCCACCTGCGGGCCGAACACGTCCTCGCCGTCGACGAAGATGTGTCCGCCGACGGTCGCCCCGTCGACCTCACTCGACAGTAGATTGATCGTCCGCAGCAGAGACGTCTTGCCGCTGCGCGCCGGACCGATGATCGCGTAGATCGAGCCGTCCGGGATGGCCAGGTCCAGGCCACCGACCGCGACCTGCCGCCCGTAGCGGACGGTCAAGCCGCGGATGGCGAGCTTGGGCACGCCGCCCGTCACCGGTACCTCCGCATGAAGCGGTTCATCGCGGCATAGGCCGTGACGTTGATCAGCGAGATCGCGAGCACCAGGATGGCGGCGGTCGCGTAGGCGTTGTCGGCCGAGATGCCCTCCCGCGCGAGCTGGTAGAAATGCACCGACAATGTTCGGGTCCCGTCGAGCAACGACGTGGGAACCAGGCGCGGCAGGTTCGAGCCGGCGGTGAAGATCAACGCGGCGGTCTCGCCGATCGCACGACCCAGCGCGAGCACGACGCCGGTCACGATTCCGGGAACCGCGGCAGGAAGGACGACCTTCCGGATCGTCTGCCACTTGCTGGCGCCGAGCGATAGCGAGACCTCACGGTAGCCACGCGGCACCGCCCGCAGCGCCTCCTCGGAAGTGCGGATGATCGTCGGCAGCGTCATGAACGCCAGCGTCGCGGCGCCCGCCAGGATCGACCAGCCGAGCCCGAGGCCGAGAACGAACAGGACGAATCCGAACAGCCCGAAGATGATCGAGGGAACGCCGGCCAGGCATTCGGTGCCGAAGCGGATGACGCGCGTGAGCGGGCCTTCACGCGTGTACTCCACCAGGTACAGGGCGGTGCCGATGCCGAGCGGGGCGGCCGCCGCGACGCCAAGCCCGGTCACCTCGAGCGTGCCCGCGATGATCGGCATGATGCCGCCCGCGCGCCCGCTGTCCAGCGGCGCCCGCGACAGGAAGTGCCATCCCACGTGGGGCAGGCCGCGGCCGAGGACGAAGACGAGAATCAGGACGAGGATCGCGATCGCCACGGTCATCGCTCCCCACAGCGCCACCCGCGCCAACACCTGCGCTTGTCGCGGCGTCATCAGCCGGGCCCGCGCGATCATCGCCGGCCACCCCGGTCGCCGTCGCGGCTGCCGCCGCGCGCCAGCCCGGCCACGCCGTTCAGGATCACGACGATCAGAAACAGCACCATGCCGGTCGCGAACAGCGCAGCGCGATGGTCGCCTGCCGCATAGCTCATCTCGAGCGCCAGATTGGCGGTCAGGGTCCGGACCGGCGCCAGCGGCGATCGCGGGAATTGCACCGCGTTGCCCGCGACCATCACCACCGCCATCGTCTCGCCGACCGCGCGGCCCATGCCGAGGATCACCGCGGCGACGATCCCGGGCCGAGCCGCCGGAAGCACCACACGCCGGATGGTCTGCCACTGGGTGGCCCCCATGGCGAGCGACCCCTCGCGATAGGAATATGGCACCGCCCGCAATGCATCGAGCGAGATCGCCGTGATGGTGGGAAGGATCATCACGCCCAGGATCGCGGCCGCGGCGAGGGCGGACGCGCCCGGTCCGCCGAGGTGCCGGCGAATCCACGGCAGCACGACGACGATGCCCATGAAGCCGTAGACCACGGAAGGGATGCCGGCCAGGATCTCGACCGCCGGCTTGAGAACGCGACGGACGAGCGGCGCGGCCATCTCGGCGAGCACGATCGCGCAGCCGACCCCGAGCGGAACCGCAAACGCCAGGGCGCCCGCCGTCACGACGGCCGATCCCACCACCATCGCGGCGATGCCGAACGCGCCGGAGGTCGGATGCCATTCGCTCGACAAGAAGTTGCCCAGCCCGACGCGATGAACGAGCGGCGCACCTTCGCGGAAGATGAAGAACGTGATCGACGCCAGAATCAGCAGGCTGCTGAGCGCGATTAGCGCGAGACTTCGCGCGACGAGCCGGTCCACGAATCCGCCACGTCCGATCATGAGCGCGGCGGCAGCAGACCTTCGCGGCGGGTCAGCTCCCGTCCCTCTGGACCGGCGATCCAGTCGATGAGCGCCTGCGCGTCCGGACCAGGCTTGCCCACGGTGACGAACAGGAACGGGCGCACCAGCGGGTACCGGCCCGCGTCGATGGCGGCCTCGCTCGGCGCGACACCGTCCAGCGCGACACGCTTTGACGGATGTGTCGACGAGCCCCATCGACACGTAGCCGACCGCGGCCGGATCGGCCGCGACCATCTGGCGTACCGAGCCGGTCGAGTCCTGCACCAGCGCCGAAGCGGTGATACGACGCCCGCTCATCACCAGGTCCTCGAACGCCGCGCGCGTCCCGGACCCCTCCTCGCGCGTGACGACGTTGATCGTGGCGTCCGGGCCCCCGAGCGCGCGCCAGCTCCGGCGATCACCCGCGTAGATCGCCCGCACGTCCGCCAGAGTCAGCGCGGCGACCGGGTTGGCCGGGTGCACCACGATGGCCATACCGTCGCGGGCGATCGGCGTCTGGACCGTCCGACTGGCCTCGATTGCCGTCAGCGCGCGCGACGACATGCCAATCTGGGCCGCGCCCGACAGCACGGCTTGCACACCGGCTGTGGAGCCGCCGCCCTGAACCTGTACGGGCAGCCCCGGCCGGCGGGTTCGGTACGCGTCCGCCCATCGCTCGGCGAACGGCTGTACCGACGTCGAGCCGGCGATCGTCAGTCCGCGACCCGAGGCGCGCGTGCAAGCGGAAGCCGCGGCGAGCGTGGCGATCGCGCCTGCGAACAGGACCGGGAGGATCACGGGAATGGATCTGCGTCTCGGCATCGGCTGCGACCCCAGGGAGTGCAGGACGGGTGCCGAACCGGCCGAACGCGCCGATCGGGGGCCAACAAGGCGGGGCGGCGGTCGGTGCGCGCAAAGGTCGCGCCGGCGTGGCGCCGGACGCAAACATTGCGCGCGGCGACGTCAGGACGCGGCCGGTGTCGCGCAGGCCCACAGCCCGGTGCCCAACGCGAACAGCAGACTCTGGAGCAACATCTCGGGTTGGGTGAGCAGGAACGGTGCGACGCCGATCAGCTCCGGTCGCATGTAGACGATGCCCTCGAGGTTGCTTGGGCTCGGGGCCGCAGCGGCGAGGTGGAGGAGCACGAAGAACAGCACGAACAGGGTGGCAGTTCGCTTGGGGACAGCGAAGGAGCTCAGCGCCGGCCGGAACGGCAGGAGCGCGATGGCGATCAACAGCCCACGCGCGAGCAGCATCGGGAATTGCCACGTCATCACGTGACGCCACTCGGCCGGGTCGGCTTCGCTCCTCAGGAACCGGGCGAAGATCGCGGCATCACCCACGTAGAAGCGCTTCGTGAGGAGGTGATACGCGAGCGCACCGGCGACGAGGTACGCGACACTCGCAACGACGATGACCTTGAGCACGAACCGTTGACCAGCTGTCACGACGGCGCCGATGACTGTTCGCGTGGATTCAACTGCACCTCGGCGACGAGGGGCAAGTGGTCGGATGCCTGCCGCGCCAGCGTGAAGCGGGAACGTTCAACGTGTAGCAGGCGTACGGCGCCTCGGACGTAGATGGCGTCGAGCGCGCGAACGGGGGCATAGGCCGGGAAGGTGGCTGCCGCCTTCGTCGTGCCGCGAAAGCCGGCGGGGACGAGCAACTGCGGCCCCAGAGTGCCCCAGACGTCGTTGAAGTCGCCGCCGAGGACGATGGGAGCCCGGTGGTCCAGCGTCGCGAACGGGTGGCTGGCCAGGAAACGTCGTATCTGGATCTTGCGCTCGAGCCCCGAAAGCCCGAGGTGCAGATCATAGAGGTGAAGCGTTCGCAGGTGCCCCGATGGCAGCCGCACGCGCAGCTTGGCGTGGAGCACGCCCCGCTTCTTCTTGACGGAAACGGTGAGATCGATGTTCTGCGCGTTGACGATGGGAAAGCGGCTCAAGACCGCGTTGCCGTATTCACCCCCGGCGCGCAGGCGTACGTTCCCGAAGTACGCGCGATGACGCAACCCCAGCGCGTCCCCGAGGACATCGACCTGCCGGTCGTGGTTGGAACGCTTGGCCAGCGCATCGACCTCTTGAAGCAACACGACATCGGGTTGGTGATGGGCGAGCGTGGTCGCGATGCGTACCGGGTCATAACGCCGATCGAGCCCACCGATGCACTTGTGGACGTTGTAGCTGACGATGCGAAGCCTCACGACTCAACAAGCAGTTGCAAGAGTAAAGCCGCCCGCGCATTCACCTGTCGGTCAGGGTTCGCAGGAAGGCGACGATGGCGTCGATATCGTCGTCGTTAAGCCGGGGAGGCTGACCGGGTTTGCGGTCGTAAGGGACTTCGCTCTTGTTGACGTTGGCGTGAGCGCCTGCCGGGAGATCGTCGAACGTGTCGACCCGTCCTGAACGCATCGGGTACCAGCGCTCCGGGTTGGTGTCGCGCGTGGCGTAGAAGCGCACGACGTCGCGCAGCGTCGCGAAGGCGCCGTTGTGACCGTAGGGAGCCGTGAGCTCGACGTTTCGAAGTGTGGGGACCTGGAACGCTCCGCACAGACTGTCGACCGGGAATCCGGCGGGGGCCCGCGCGGCGATCCGGTCCTGGCGGCAAAGACCGAGATCGAACGACGCAGGGTTTGCGTTGTCCGGGATGGCTGGATTTCGGGGCATCCCGACCACGTCGAAGGTGAAGTCGGTGAACAGCCAGTCGGTGGGCTGCTTCGAGTCTGTCCGGCCGGCGTGGCACGCGATGCAATTGCCTGCCTGCGCATCTTTGAACAGCTCGAAGCCGCGGGCCTCGCGGGCGTCGAGGGCGACGTGTCCCCGCAAGAAGGCGTCGAACTTCGAGGAGAAGGGTTGGAAGCGCGCCTCGATGCGGTCGCGCCCTTGGCGTAAGATCCGGCACCATCGCTTCGCGAGCGCGCAGGAAATGCGCATGCATGACCTGACCGTGAACCCTTTCGCGGCGCCGTGGCTCCAAGCAGGTGAACATGAACAACCAGTTTCCTCACATCGCAGCGGGGGCCGCATGCGCCTGATCGTGCTCGCCGGTGCCCTGGTCGCAATCGCGGTCGCGGGCTACCTCGTCTTCGGCCGCGGCCGCGAGCTACAAGGTGCCGAAGCGCGCGAGCTGGTCGCCGCGGGCGCGCGGCTCCTCGACGTCAGATCGTCAGATGAATTCGGCCGCGGACACCTGCCGGGCGCCGTCAATATCCCGGTGCAGGAGCTGGACCGACGCCTGGCCGAAGTCGGGCCGGCTGAGCGTGACGTGGTCGTCTACTGCCGCAGCGGCCAGCGCAGCTCGCGCGCCGCGCAGCTGCTGCGGGAACACGGATACACCAAGGTTCACAACCTGGGCCCGATGACCGCCTGGTAGTGGCGCCCCCGATCGGTCGCAGATCGGGTGTCGTCCGGTGGTTATGCGTGGCCGCCTCGTTCGCATGCTGATGATCATCGACGTCTGCGCGCACAAGGAGACACACGCCATGGCACTCGAACGCTTCTGCAGAAAACCGGTCATCACCATGCTGTCCAAGCAGAGCATTCACGACGCCGCGCTCAAGATGCGCGACCACCACGTGGGCGCGGTCGTGGTCGTGGACGACGATCGGCCCGTCGGGATCGTCACGGATAGGGACATCGTCCTGCGCGCCATCATCGAGGGCCGCGATCCCGCGACGACCGCCGTCCGGGACGTCATGAGCCGAAGCCTGACCGTCGTGCGCAGCGACCAGAAGATCGACGACGCGCTCGGTGCGATCCGCGCGGCCGGCGTCCGACGGGTGCCGATCGTCGACGCCCAGGGGAAACCCGTGGGCATGGTGACCTTGGACGACCTCGTCGTGCTCATGGCGGGCGAGCTGAGCACGGCCGCCACCGCCGTCCGGTCGAACCGAGGGCCGTAAAACGTACGCGCGGCGGCGCCTCATGACGAGGCGCGGCGCCATTCCGCTGCATGGCGCGGTGCCTGCATCTCTCCCTGGCATGGCCAGCACGCGTGTTGCGGACATGGCGATCGGGCGGAGCGAAGCGGCGATGCACGATCGCAGGGTTCAGGCCGCGTTCGACCGGCTCGAGCGCGGCACGTTCGGGCTGTGTGTGACCTGCATGCGCCCCATCGAGCGGAAGCGCCTGGACGGCGCGCCGCTCACCGAGCTCTGCGCCCGCTGCAGCGCAATTGCTGCGCCGGCCGACACGCGGCGCGAAGATGCTGCGTGCGTCCGGGCGAAGCGAAGGTCGATTTGAAGGCCTGCCGGAAGACCTGCCGGAAGACCTGCCGATCTTCGGGTGCCTCGCTCGCGCTGCTGGCGATCGTCGCGACGCCTCACCTCGCGAACGCCGCGCCGCCGGCCGGGGCCGACATCGAGGTGTGGGTCCGGGGTCACGCCACACCCGACGGTGGCGCGCCCCAACGCCTGCGATCGCGCCGCTTCAGGCTGGACCGCCTGCCGGTCGTCGAAGGTGAACGCCATGACGTCCACTACGGCGACATCCGGCGGTATCGCGGCGTCGCGGTGCGAGAGATCCTGGCCCGCTACGCTCCCGCCCCCGCCCTCGATCTGGCGATTCTCCATTTCACCAACGGCATGGCGGTGCCGATTCCGTTTCGCGACGACGACGCCATGCGCCGCCTCGACCCGTTCGTCGCGCGCGCCTGGCAGGCCCGGCGCGGCGACCGCTTCCAGGTCGGCGGCTTCCCCGCGGTCTCCAACCAGGACGCCTCCGGCGTCAGGCGGCCGATCGAGTTTTCGGGCAACAAGCTGGTCGTCGCCCAGCGCTGGCACCCGGAGGTCCCGCCCGGCGGGCAGCCCGAGTTTTCACCTTGGGCGCACACGGACACGCTGGCCGGCATCGAGCTCGTGAGCGCACAGCCGTACTACGCACAGTTCGACGGCGGCGGCGAGGCCCTGGCCCAGCGCGGGCTGGCGCTGTTTCGCCAGCAATGCCAGTTCTGTCACGGCGCGCGCCAGGTCGGCGCGCGCTTCGGCTGGGACTTCGTCGACGCGCCGGCGATCCACGCCTACAAGGAATCGGCCGCGCACCTCTACCACAACGTCGCGCACAAGCCTCGAAACGCCGGCGCGCTCGGGCTGATGATGCCGGCCCTCGGCTTTGTCAGCGAGGCCGACGCTGCCGCGCTCCGTGCGTGGATGATCGCCCTGTCACGCAGCCCGATGCCGCGCTAGGTGTGGTGGGCGTTCAGGCGAGGTTTCCGTCGCGCAGACAATGCGTCTCGACGCACACCCGGCGCACTGTCTGCGCGAGCGCTGCCGGCCGAAACCTTCGCTCGAGCATTGGCCGTACGGCATCGGGCCGCGACCGCGCGGCACGTTTGCTGCTTCTCCTCGGGTCATGACCACGATCCTCTGCGCAGTCGATCTCACCGCGTCGGCGCGGCCCGTCATGGCGGTCGCGGCGTCGCTCGCCAGGTCCTTGCACGCGAAGGTGGAGCTGCTTCACGTCCTGCATCTGCCGCCCGGGCTGCCAGCGGAGTACCTGTCGGAGGAGGTCATCGTCGACGTCAAGCTGGGCGCGACGAACGTCATGAACGCGCGCGCGGCGGAGTTGCGCGATACCGGCATCGACGTCCAGGCGCAGGTCGCCGTCGATGTCGTCGATGACGGCATCCTCGCGCGTCTTCGCCAGACCGGCGCCGACGTCCTGGTGGTGGGAACGCAGGCGCGCCAGGGCGCGGCGCGCCTGTTCGTCGGCAGCGTCGCCGAACGCATCGTCAGAACGGCACCGTGCCCGGTCGTCGTGGTCCCACCGTCGACCGCCGGGCGACTGGCGACGGGCGAGGCGGTCAGCGGTCCGCTCAAGGTCGTCGCCGGGATCGACCTGTCGCCTGCCAGCGACGCCGCGCTCGCCTGGTTGCGCACCGTGGACGGGCAGATCCCTTGCGACATGCGGCTCGTCCACCTGTACTGGCCGACGCGCGAGCACGAGCGCCTGGGACTCGCACCGCCTGATCCCGTCGTGGCCGATCCGGAGGTCGTCGCGGTGCTGACGCGCGAGCTTCGCAGCCACGTCCACGCAAACCTCGGGCGCGCCGACGTGCCGCTGCGCGTTCGCCGGTTCTGGGGGAGCGAGGATGATCAGCTGGTGTGGGAAGCGGAGACTGACGGTGCGGACCTCCTGGTCGTCGGCACCAGCCAGGGCCGTCACTCGACCGCGCTGGCAGCGATCCGCAGCGCGCATCTTCCCGTCGCCTGTGTCCCGCACACGCGACGTGATGCGGCGCCAAGACGCCTTGGGCCGGTGCGAACCGTGCTGGTCGCGACCGACTTTTCGCCGCTTGGCAACGCTGCCGTCCCGGAAGCGTACCGGCTGCTCCTGCCGGGCGGCGGAGAGGTGGTGCTGTTCCACGTCGCCGAGCCGGGTCCGCTCGGGCTCGACCCTGCGCGCCGGGGGGAGATCGAAACCCAGCTGCTGGCGCTCGTTCCCCACGACGTGGACGTCTACGGCATCCGCACGCGCACGGCGGTGGTAGCGGACGGGTCGGCCGGCGAGGCGATCATCAAGGCCGTCCGGCGCATCGGGCCCGATGTGGTCGTCATGTCATCGCACGGACGCAGCGGCCTCCGGCGCGCCGCGCGCGGCTCGGTCGCCGAACACGTGATGCGAGCGGCGCCGAGGCCGGTGTTGATCGTGCCGGCCTCCGCCGACGTGGCCATTGAATCTCCGGAGGACCAGGTGTGACCCTGGGCTTGTTCATCGCCAACGGCATGCAGGAGATGAGGCCCAGCCACTGACGGCTCAGCGCGACAGCAGGAAACCCAGCAGCGCGCCGTAGAGCGTCGACACGTAGGGGCTTGCCCAGATCGGGCAGGCACCGTTCCTGCACCCTATGAATCGGTGCAATACGAAGCCGGCCCCGGCGCCCAGGAAAACCGCAAGAACGGTGCGAAACAGCAAATTGCGTCTCCTTTCTCCCAGCCTGACGCGTTGGAGCCGCGCGGGGACGAAAGGATTCACGATTCGAGGTCGCTGAACCGATTGGGAGGCGCGTGGCTCTCACCGGCGAATGAGGTGTTCACCATGAAGGTCATCATCGAATCCATTGGCAGAGTCGGCAGCCGGGCCAACGTCGGCGGGCACGCGCTGGTCTTCGACCAGCCGGTGACAGTGCCCGGCGGCGACGATCGGGGCCCGTCGCCGCTCGACGTGATGTCCGTCGCCGTGGCCGCGTGCGCGCACTACTTCGCGGCGGCGTACCTGCACGCGCGCGGCCTGTCGCCGGACGGGTTGACGGTCGAGGTCGCGGCCGAGAAGGAGCGGGTGCCGGTGTCGCGCATCGGCCGCCTCGAGCTCAAGGTGCAGCTGCCCGCCGGCCTCGACCAGCGACATCGCGCCGGCGTCGAACGGGCGATCAAGAGCTGCCCGGCATACGGGACGCTCCTCCATCCTCCGTTGGTCGACCTCTCGATCGAGCACCGCGCCGACGCCCGGACGGACGAGGTCGTCGCGAAGGTGGTCGGGTAAGATCGTCTCGTGACCGAAACATCGTCGGACGAGCGCCTTCTGGCCGCGGCGCGCGCGGGTGACAGGCAAGCGCTCGAGGCGCTGCTCGAACGGCACCAGCCGCAGGTCTATCGCTTCGGCATGAAGATGTGCCGCGATCCCGAGGACGCCAAGGACGTCCTGCAGGACACGCTCCTGGCGATGGCGCGCGGCGTTCGAGACTTCCGCGGCGCCTCGTCGATGTCGACGTGGCTCTACACCATCGCGCGCAGCTTCTGCATCAAGAAGCGCCGGCGCAGCAAGTTTGCGCCCGAGGAGGAGCGTTCACTGGACACCGACGTGGCGGCCGAGACCAGACATCTCGCCGCGCAAGACCGACGAGCCCGACGAAGCGCTCGCGGGACGGCAGGTCGAGCGCGCGCTCGAGCAGGCGATCGCGGCGCTGGAGCCGATGTACCGGGAGGTGCTGCTGCTCCGCGACGTGGAGGGGCTGTCGGCGGCCGAGGTCGCCGAGGTGCGTCGGCGCCAGCGTGCAGGCGGTCAAGAGCCGGCTGCACCGCGCGCGGCTGTCGGTGCGCGAGCGCGTCGCGCCGCTGCTCGGCGTCGAGGCGACGCCGCCCGCAGCGGGCGCTTGCCCCGACGTCCTGATGATGTTCTCGCGCCACCTCGAGGACGAGATCAGCGCCGAGCGTTGCGCGGAGATGGAGCGCCACCTCGAAGGCTGCGCGCGCTGTCGCGGCACGTGCGACTCGCTCAAGCGCACGCTCGCGCTGTGCCGGACGGTCGGCCCGGCGGTGCCGGTCCCCGCCTCCGTTCAGGCCTCGGTCAAGACGGCTGTCCGCAGCTTCCTGGCCGACAACGCCTGAATCCTTTTGGCGTCGCCGGGCTCTCGATCACCGAGGAGGCGACATGACGACCGTGAACGTGACCGACGAGAGCTTCGAAGCGACCGTGAAGCAAGGCATCGTCCTGCTGGACTTCTGGGCTGGGTGGTGCGGGCCATGCCGGGCGTTTGCGCCAATCTTCGAGGCCGCGGCCGGGCGCCATCCCGACGTGGTGTTCGGCAAGGTCGACACCGAAGCCGAGCCCGCGCTGGCGGCCGCCTTCGACATCCGAGCCATTCCGACGCTGATGGTGCTGCGCGACGGCGTTCTGCTCGGCAGCTTCCCCGGGATGATGCCGGGCGCCAGGCTCGACGACCTGATCGGCAGGGTGCGCGCGCTCGACATGGACGAAGTTCGACAAAATGTCGTCGGCGCCACGCCGGCCGAGCCTCGACCGGCGAAGGCGGGGGCCGTCTGATGTGCCGGCGGGTCGAGTGCCGGAAGTGCGGGCGGCCGACATTTGCGGGCTGCGGCGCGCACGTGGAGCAGGTGCTGGGCGACGTGGCGCCCGCGCAACGTTGTCGGTGCCGCGAGGGGCAGCCGGGGCAGTCGAACAATGCGGCCCCCACCGATCTTCGCGCACGTCTTCGCGCGCTGTTCGGCAGGTAGCCGGCTAGCGCGGCGCTGCCGGCACGCTGGCCTCGGCCCACGCCAGCCGCGTCGCGGAGCCGGTGGACATCGCCTGGTAGTAGCGGACGAAGCGCGCGGGCTCGGGGGCGGAGCGATACGCCTCGAGGTTGTGGGCCCAGCGGAAGGCGATTGGCTGATAGAGAAGCTCGACCTCGATCCGGAACGGCCCGACGGCGCCGGCGGGGAGGGTGGGGCGGTAGACGACGCGGTCGCCGCCGCCCTGAAAGTCGGGGTCGTCCCTGGCGTCGCCGCGCACCGCGTAGTCATCGCCTGCCGCGGCTTTGTCGAACCCGCGCGGCAGCAGGCGGTTGTCCTTCGCGTAGCGCACGGCGGTGAGCAGGCCGGTCGTCACGCGCCCGCTCGCGTCCACCATGATCGATTCGTAGATCTGCACGTCGTCGGGCGTGTCGATGACGCGACGGTGCGGCTCGAACGCGAGCGGGTCGCGGTCATTGTCGTTCCCCTCGATGCTGCCGTCGGGGCGCAGCGCGCCCGAGGAGAACAGCCGCCGCCCGTCGCGGTCGCTGACCACGACGCGCAGCCAGACGCGGCGCGATGGGTACGCGGTCGGCAGCTTGTGGCCGGCCGTGTTGGTGACGACGACCTCGGCTTCGAGGCGCCCGTCGCGGATGTCGGCGCGCGCGATCGACAAGCGGGCGGTGCTGGTGCGCAGAAGCTCCAGCGTCCGCTGCCGCGACAGGCTCAGCTCCTGAGGCAGCGCCACGACGCCGAGCTCGGCGCGGTACCGTTCCAGCATCGCCAGCATGAAGAAGTTCGCGCCCTGGAAACCGTGGCGCGCCAACCGCTCGCGCGGCTCGCCGAGGACGCTCGCCGCCGGCGCGGGCTCGCTGGTGAACGTCATGTGGCAGGCCTGGCAGCTCGCCTCGCGCACGTAGTCGCTGGCCCGCCATTCCAGGTACGGCACCTGCTCGGGGAAGCGCGCCGCTGGCTTGTCTGCCGCGACACCCGCGCCGCCGCCCCCGAGCGGCGTCGTGTACAGCGTGTGGCAGGTGGAGCAGAGCTCGGACTGTTCCAGATGGGTCGCGCGCGCGGGGAGGAACCCCGTCGCCGAGTGCATGACGCGCGCGCGCGGCGGCGGGACGTCGAAAGGGCCGAACATCTGCCGCTCGCCCGGCGGGCGGGTGGTGTCGATCTTGAAGTTGCCGTCTTGCTCCAGCCCCGGACCTGCGTTCTGGAGCTGGTGACACAGCGCGCACGACACCCCGTCGAGCGCGAGCGCATCGCCGCCGCCGGCGCGCGGTCCGCCCCCGAGACGGGAGAACACCTCCAGTCGCCGTCCGGCGACGTTCGCTTCGAAGCGCGCCATGGGCATGTGGCAGGCGGCGCACTCGTCCTCGATGACAGCCGCGGCAGCCGGGTAGTCGATGGCCTCGCGCCGGACGGCGGCTTGCCAATACGGGTCGCGGGCGGCGTTGGCCATGATCGATCCCCGCCAGGCGAACCCGATCGAGACGTCTTCGCCCGCCGGCGTCGTCATGCCGTTGTGGCAGGCGAGACACTTGTCCGACGTCGCGAACAGGGGCGGCGACGGCCCGCCGGCAGGCGCGGGCGCGGCGGCGATCGTCGTCGCGGCGGCGACGGTCCCCAGCACGGCGGCGACGGCAACGTGGCGACGGCGCATCGGCTACCACCCCTTGAGGGGGCTCCCCTCGTACCAGTCCCACAGCAGATACGTCGCCAGCTGGACGTGGCGGTCCTCGGTCCGGTTGACGGGGACGACAGCGCCGACGTTGAGCCGCAGGTGCCTGCGGCGGTTCAGCGTCACCTGGATCTGGGGCACGACATCCCAGATCACGGCGGCGTCGCTCGAGCGGAGCTCGCGGGCGCCCAGCACTTCGACCATCGGCGAATACATGCGGCCGAACCGCTTCGGGACCAGGCTCCATCCCAGCAGCGCCCGCCAGAACACCTCGGGATTGGCCGTGTCGAAATCGCCGGGAACGTCCGCGCCTGCGTGCGCCTGCACGAACCCGCCAGCCGGGAGCAGCTGGCCGCAGGCGACGAAAGGACCGACAACCGTCACGCCGGCGCCGAGGCCCCGGTCCGCGCGTCCCGTCGGAACCGTGACCTCGAGCCCGAACGAGAGGATCGTGCCCGTCCGCGCGCTGTGGACGACCGCGTGCTTCAACGCGGCCCCGAGATCGCCGATGCCGGCCGTCCATCCGACCGGGGCTGTCCCGGACATCCCGTTCGGTGCACCCGCCAGGCTCAGGAAGCCGAACGGGACGGCCACCTCGATCATCGAGCGCGAGCCGAGCCGCTTTTCGTAGATGAGCTCGTTCATCACGCTGCCCGGGCCCCGTAACGCGATCGCGGCGCTCAGCACGACCTCGTTTTCCGGGAACGCCTTCTCCGTGAACAGCGCGCGCGGCAGGTTCAGGTCGCCGAGCGGCCAGTCGGGCAGCTGGCGGCAAAAGCCGCGCGAGTAATCCACGACGCGCGCGATCTCCTCGTCGCTGAGGGCCGTCCCGTAGGCCGGCATCATCCGATCCAGCCCGCGCACAGGGCCGCCTTCGTGCACGACCGCGAACCAGTCCTGCGTCGGCTCGGACGTCGCGAACGTGCAGTCGCGAAGATCGGGCATCTTGGCGTCGAAGCCGAGCAGCTCGCGCGGCTTCCCGGCGCCGTCCGCGCCGTGGCACGCGGTGCAGGCAACTTCCCAGACCTCGGCGCCGGTGCGTGGCGGCGCCTCCGCCCCGCGCGCCCGCGCCGAGATCGCGGCGAGCGCGACGAGAACGATGCCGGCCCGCCACGACACGGCCTCCAACGTGGCTCGCTTCGCGCGGAAGGCAACCGTCGGCGAGACCCGTCAACGCTGCGAGCTGGGCGCGCCGGCGACTTCGATTCGCGGGAGGCGCCGGTGACGAGGGCTGGCCGGAAGGGGAGCGCGATGCTGCGTGACCGCCAGCGAGCGGTTCTTCGACGCCGCGCGTCCCGTCAGGGCGCGCCGTCGCGGACCATGCGGACCAGTAGCTTGAAATCGATCGGCTTGGCCATGAACGTGGCGCCCGCGTCGCGGGCCTCCTTGATCGTGCGATCGTCGGTGTAGGCGCTGATCACCACCGCGTGAACTTTCGTGCGCGTCTGCCGGAACAGCCGGACGAAGGCGGCGCCCGTGATGCCGGGCAAGCGATAGTCGGTCACGACGACGTCCGGTTCGGCCAGCGCGGCCTTGGGGAATGCCTCTTCGGCGCTGGCAGCCACATCCGTGTCGTGGCCGTCCATCTGGAGGATCTCGGCGATGTTCTCGGCGAGATCGACGTTGTCATCGATGATCAGCACGCGCCGTGGGTTGCCCGTTGCCATTCAGAAGCTTCCTGGAAGCGACCTGCATAACACGGGGGACCGGGGCGGCCGCGCAAATCCTGCGCGTTAGTGAATGGCGGTGGCGCTTCAGTCTTGAATTATCAGTGAGTTCGGACTTGGCCTTGAAGCTGCACCTCTGACGGGCATGCGACTCAACGACATCATGTCCCGCGACATCAAGACGATTGGCCCGAAGGCCAGCGCCTCCGAGGCCCGAACCACCATGCGAACGAATGGCATCCGACACCTGCTCGTGCTCGACGGGCGCGACGTGGTCGGCGTCGTCTCGGACCGCGATCTCGGCGGCCGCGCCGCCGCCAACGGCAACGGCCGCGCCGGCCTGAGTGTGGCCGACGTGATGACCGACGGGGTCGTCTCGGCCCGCCCGGAGACCACGGTCCGTCAGGCGGCGAACTTGCTGCGCGGCCACGTCATCGGCTGCCTGGCGGTGCTGGACGGCGCGAAGCCGGTCGGCATCGTGACGACGACGGATCTGCTGGATCTCATCGGGCGCGGTGCCGAACGGCCGATCGAAGGGTCGACGCGATGGACGCTGCGTTCGCGCGGCCCGCGTCGGACCGGACCGAGCGCGCGCCGGGCGCGGCGCGGCTGATCAGGTCTGGGTGTCCGCGGCGCCGGTCGCGTCGGGGATCGAGATCCTAAACGCCGCGCCCCGCGCCGGGTTCTCCAGCGTCACCGTCCCCCCATGCGCTTCCGCGATGCGGCGGCAGAGGGCGAGCCCGAGGCCGCTCCCCTTCGCCTTGGTCGTGAACAGCGCCTCGAACACCCGGTCGCGCAGGTTGGGGGGGATACCGGGGCCGTCGTCGCGCACGCGCAGATACGTCACCGTCCCCTCGCGGCCGCCTTCGATCCAGACGTGGCCGGTGCCGTTCATCGCCTGGCTGGCGTTGATCAGCAGGTTGGTGACGATGCGGGCCAGCTGATCGGCGTCGGCGTCGAGCAGCAGCCCCTCGGGCAGGTCGATCGTGACCTCGGCGCCCGGCGGGAGGTGTGCGGCGGCAACGGCTTGCGCGGCAAAGTGGCGTGCGTCAACCGGCGCGCGCTTCAGCGGCTTGCTGCGCGCGAGCTCGAGCAGGTCGTTGATCGTCTTTCCCGAGCGCTTGACCTCGGTGGCGATCTTTTCCATGTGCCGGTTGACGTTCGCATCCGAGACCTTGAGCTGTTCCAGGCGCTGCGCGACGAGGAAGGCGGACGTCTCCACGACCGCGAGCGGGTTGCGCAGCTCGTGGCCGATGCCGGCCGCGAACTGGCCGATGGTCGCCAGACGCTCGGCGGTGCGGTTCTTGGTCAGCAGGTCGTCGCGATAGGTCTCGAGCATGATGGCGAGCTCGATGTCCAGGATCTGCTGCAACGCGGACAGCATCCGGTTGCGCGCGCCGGCGTCGACGCCGGGCGCGTCGCGCAGCACGTCCGACGACCGCAGGCGGATGCGATCCATCGCCGTCAACATGTACATCTGCGGCAGGTCGATGCGGACGTGGACGCGGCCGATGCGCGCCCGCCGCTCGAAGTACTCCTCGTCGTGCGGGCCACGAAACAGCTCGTCCATCCAGCGCACGAGCGATTGCTTGAGGCGCGCGATCTGCGCGGCACCCCCCGTGATCGCGGCGCGCGCGTCGGGGTGGGCTTCGATCGTGGCGTAGAAGTCGTCGATGATGGTGGCGAAGTGCGGCGCCACCAGCGGGTGCGCCTCGCGCAGCGCCGCGCTCTGGCCGTCGTCGAAGCCGACGTACGCGGTCACGTTGTCGCGAAAGGTTTTCTCCACGTGCGGCCGCAATCTATCACCACCCGGGCGGCGTGAAATCTTTGCGCGCGCAGGCGCAAGCCACGCAAATGTGGCGCGCGCAGGCGCGGCCGCTGCCGGTTGGGGCCTGGCACCCAACGTGCTCTGCCTTGTGTCGTGATCAACGGTGTTCTCGTCACTGTCCTGGTGATGGCCGTCGCGCCCGGTGTGACGACGGTCGACCTCGGTGACCGCTGGACGCCCGAGATCTTCGCCGAGACAGTCGACCGCCCGCAGAGCTACCGCCGGACGTTCGTCGCGCTCGCCAACGAGGAGGTGGGGCAGGGCAGGGAGTGGGACGTCGCCCGGCGCGATCGCTACTTCGAGCTCTACGGCATCTTTCCGAGCTTCTCCGTGATTCGGGCGCGGCTGCTCGACGAGGTCCGTCACGCGTGTCACGCCGGCATCGACGACGGCGTGTTGCGCGCATCGACGAAGACGCTGGCGCCGTGGAGCGTGTCGTCCAATGTGGCGCCAGCGGTGGCCGTCGTGCAGCGGCACCTCGGTTGCGAAGCGCTGCTCGACGGCCAGGCTGCCGAAGGGACGTTCGACTCCGGGACGCAGGAGGCCCTGCGCGTCTATCAGCGCCGGCACATGTTGCCGTCCGCGGGCGTCATCGACGCGGAGACGCGTGAGGCGCTGCTGGCCGGCAGCCGCGAGCTGGACTTCCTGACGTTGCTGCGCGCGTTGCGCGAACGGGTCGTCGACGCGACCGGGCTCATCGAAGACGGCTCGGCGCTCAACGCCTGGCAGCCGATCCTCGGGCGCTTCATCGAGTCGGCGGAGTATCGCCGTGTGCTGCGTCCCGAGCCGCTGGCGCGTGGCGCCCCCGACCTCGTGGCCGCGGCGACGGAGGCGGCGGCGATCGCGCTTGGCTGGACGTCGCCCGAGGCGGCGGCGCGGGCGCTGGGCAGCGGCGTGCCGGCGCGTGTCGCCATCGCCTTACCTGCCGTCCCCGCGTACCACCGGCCGCACATGCGCTTCCGGGCGGAGATCGATCGGGGTGACGTCTGGGTGTCGTACCCGCTCGACGCCGAGGGGCAGCGACGGCGGTCGCCGGCCAAACGCCGTCCGACGTTCACGCTCTACGCGGTCACCGATGACGGCGACATCCCGCTCGTGCGCTGGCCGACGACGATCGGCGCATGGAAGCAGGAGAAGCTGGCCGATGACACCGTGGCGCTTCGTTACAAGGCCTCGCCCGTCGGCCGACGCTACTGGCGCGATCTGATCGCGGCGCCGGCGTGGTTTCCGCCGCCGTCCACGCCCGACCGCGAGCTCGTGCGCCGCCGCGCCCGACGGTGCGTGGGCCGCAGACCAGGAAGCGGTCGGTCCCGGCTACAGGTCCGCTTACGGCTTGGTGGCGCTGTTCCATCACCGCGACATCGCCGTCAGTGGGGGCGGGACGGAATACGTGGACAGCGAGATTCGCACGCACGGCTCGGGCAACTACCGGTCGATCCTGCGCGGGTCCAGCCACGGCTGTCACCGGCTGTTCAACCACCTGGCGATCCGCCTGGGCTCGTTCATCCTGGCGCACGGCGAGCACACGCGCCACGGCCTCACCAACGAGCGTTACGGTCGCGTCATCAATCGGGACGGACGCGCCCTGCGGTTGCGCGCCGAATCGCGCGGCTACCGTTACGAGCTGCTGCCGCCGATTCCGGTCGACGTCCTCCCCGGGCGGACCGTGCGCTCGAAGCCCGCGCCGGCGAAGCCGGGCGGCGGCGCGACCCCGCCGGCGCCGGGAGCGCAGCCGTCCGCGCCGACGATCCCCCAGACCTGAGCCGGCCGCCGCCACCGACGCAGGAATTGCGCGCTGTCGTGCGCGCACCCGCGAACGTGTGCGACGCGTGGCTGGCGCTCAATGTGCATTACCTCAAGGCATGAAATGGCCCTGGGCTCTAGGCGTCGTGCTCGCAACTGCCGTGCTCGTGCCGGTGGCGGTCTGGCTGCTCGACCTGCGCCCGACGAGCTTGTCGTCCGTCTATGCCGCGGATGTGAAGCGCCACGAGGCCGAGGTCGCGCGGTCGCCAGCGCCGCCGCTCGTGACGGAGGCCGAGCTCGCGCCGCTGCCACCGCTGGTGCAGACGTACCTGCGCCGGGTCGGCGTCGTCGGCAGACCGCACGTGCGCAGCTTTCACGCCGTGTTCGCGGCGCAGATGCGCCGGGCGCCGGACGCTCCCTGGATGACGGCCGCGGTCGACCAGCACAACTTCTACGTCGGGCCCGCGCCGGCGCGGCTGTTCTTCACGCGCGCGTCGCAGTGGGGGATTCCGTTCGTCGTGTTGCACCGCTATATCGGCGACGTCGCGACCATGCAGGTCCGCATCGCCGGCCTGTTCGAGATCGTCAACGCGAGCGGCCCGGAGATGATCCAGGCCGAAACCGTCACGCTGTTCAACGACATCTGCTTCCTGGCGCCCGCCGTGCTCGTCGACGCGCCCGTGCGCTGGCAGACGCTCGGCGACCGGCAGGTGAAGGGCACGTACACGAACGCGGGCAAGACGATCGAGGCGGTGCTGACCTTCGACGACGCGGGGGATCTGGTCGGGTTCGTGTCCGAGGATCGCTACCAGTCCGACGGCAAGACGCACAAGCTGGTGCCCTGGTCGACGCCACTGCGCAACTACCGCGACTTCGGCGGCGTGCGCCTGGCCGCCGAAGGGGACGCGTACTGGCGCGAACCCGACGGCGAGTGGCCCTACGGACGCTTCGTGCTCGAGCGGATCACGTACAACGAGGGCGTCGCCGGCGGAGGGCGGTGACGACGTGATCGTGGCGGACTACATCGCCGACGAGCTCGCGCGCGACGGCGTGAAGTACGTGTTCGGCGTCGGGGGCGCGAACATCGAGGACATGTTCGCGGCCGTGCAGCGGCGGCGCCCGGGGCTGCAGGCCGTGCTGGCAAAACACGAACACGCGGCGGGAACGGCGGCCGACGCGTATGCCCGTATCACGGGCGGGTTGGGTGTCGTGATGGTGACCTCCGGCGGCGGGGCGATGAACCTGGTGCACGCCCTGGCGGAGGCGCGCGCGTCGCGCGTGCCGCTGCTGGCGATCGTCGGCGAGCCGCCCAGCGAGTTGCAGGGCAGGGGCGCGTTCCAGGACACGAGTGGGCGCGCGGGCGCGATCGACGCCGCCCAGGTGTTCCGCGCGGTGTCCGTGTTCTGCGAGCGGCTGGAGGCGCCCGACAGGATCGCGGCGCTGCTCGCCGCGGCGCGCGACACCGCGCGCGGGCCGGTCCCCGGGCCGGCGGTGTTGCTGATCGCGAAGGACCGGCAGCGGGCCGAGCTGCCCGCGGTCCTGCCCGCGTCGGTGCCGGCGCTGCCAGCGCAAGCGCCGGCGATCGACCGCGCGGCGCTCGGGCGGGTGGCCGACGCGCTCGAACGCGGGCCGGTTGTTGTCATCGCAGGTGACGAGGTCACCCGCGCCGGCGCTGCCGAGGAGCTCGTGGCGCTCGTCCGGGCGCTCGATGCGCGCGTCGCCGTGACGCCCGACGCCCGCGACGCCTTCGACAACCGGGATCCGCGTTGCCTCGGCGTGGCCGGGGCGATGGGCCACCCTGCCGTCGCGCGCGCCATTGCCGACGCCGCCGTCTGCGTCCTGGTCGGCACGCGGCTGCCGTTGCTCGCGCGCCTGGGCCTCGAAGCCAGCCTCGCCGGCAAGACGCTGCTCTGCCTGGCACGTGAGCCCGCGTTCGTGACGTCGCCGGACGGCATCCACGTCGGCGGCGATCTGCGCGCGAACCTGCGCGCAGCTGCTGCCGACCATCCGCGCGCGCCGGTTCACGGGTCCACTCGAACCGCCGGCGTCACGCCGCCGCGGCCGGCGGCCAGCCAGCTCACATCGCCCGCGATCCTCGCGACCATCGAGCGCGCGCTCCCCGACGGCGGCGTCGTCGTGGTCGACGCCGGCAACACGGGCGCGCAGGTGGTGCATCACCTGCGGGCGCCGCGCGGTGGCCGCTGGCTGATCGCCATGGGGATGGCGGGCATGGGCTGGAGCTTTGGCGCGGCGGTGGGCGCCGCCCTCGCCACCGGGAAGCGCTGCACGGTGCTGGCCGGCGACGGGGCGTTCTTCATGCACGGTCTCGACGTCCACACCGCCGTCGAGCACGCGTTGCCCATCACCTACGTCATCTTCAACAACCGCGCGCACGGCATGTGCCTGGTGCGCGAGCGCGTGCTGCTCGGCGCGGAGTCCGGCTACAACACGTTCCGCCCCGCGCACATCGGTGCCGGGTTGGCGGCGATGTTCCCGGGGCTCGCCGCCTACGACTGTCGGACGCTGGACGAGGTCGAGGACGCCCTCGACGCGCGCGCGCGCCGTCGCCGGTCCCGCCGTCGTGTGCGCCGAGCTGCCGGCCGTCGAGGTGCCGCCGTTCGTCGGCTTCCCGCAGCCAGGAGGCGCGCGATGAAGACCATCGACCCGGCGGGGCTGGCGGCGGTGCGCGGCCTGGTTCGCTGCGAGGAGCACAACCGCGAAGCGCTGGGCGAGCTCATCACCGAGATGACGCACACCGTGTACCCGCACGACCAGGTCTACGGCCAGTTCTGCACCGTGCAGGCGCACATCGACTGCCCGCCCGACGACGTCTTCGCCTACATGGCGAACCCGTACAGCCTGCTCGAGTGGACGTACAGCGTGCGCGCGCTGCGTCCGACGGGAACGCCGGGGCTGCTGGTGGGGGTCGACTCCGGCAACACGCCGATCTACTGCCGGACCGCAGACCTGCGCGGAGGCGCGGACCGTCGACTACCACTGCGCGTGGGACCAGGGCGACGAGCTGTGGATGGTCTATCTGAACCGGATCGTGCCCGCGGAGACGCTGTTCAAACGGCCCGGGTCGGTCGTGACGTGGACCAATTGCCGCCACCCCTACTACGACCGCAACCCGTTCCCGCAACTGAACCACGACCCGAAGCGCGCCTGGGTGGGCGACTGGTGGCCGCTGTTCTACGCCGGCCACAGCATCGAGCTCGCGAACCTGAAGGCCATCCTCGAGCACCGGCACCGCGAGGGTCTGCCCATCGGGCCGTACGTCACCGAGGTGGACGCGGGGGCGAAGCCATGAAGACCGTCGGCCTGGTCGGCGTCGCCAGCGCGCTGCCGGACAACATCGTCACCAACGACTTCTTCGCCGCCGGCGCCGCCAGCCGCCGCGGCATGTTCACGGCGCCGGCGACGCGCCGTCACGTCGGCCGCGACGACACCGCCGCGGCGATGATCGAACGCGCCGCGACCCGTCTGGTCGCCAAGCTGGGCATCGACGCGGCCCGCGACGTCGACATTATCTTCACCAACGTCACGGTCCCCGACCAGCCGTTCACCGGCTGCGGCGCCGAGGTGGCGCGCCGGCTGGGCGCGCGCCCACGTCACGTCATCGACCTGCACAACACCGGCTGCGTGTCGTTCATCTACATGCTGGAGCTGGCGCGCATGTTGATGTCGGCGAGCGATGCGCGCGGCGCGCTGCTGTGCAACGTCCAGAACGCAGCGGGGCGCGTGTTCTCGCAGCCCGAGGTGCGGCTCAAGTCGCAGGCGCCGGTGCCGGGCGACGGCTGCGGCGTCGCGTACGTCGCGGCCGATGGCGGCTCGCCGATCCTGTCGGTCGTGCACCGCTGCCAGCCCGAGTTCGCGGCCGACATGTCCGTCGCCGCAGACGACGGGCGCCGCTACTGGGAGCCGGGGCGAGCCCGATCACCGTCGCGTTCACCGACGAACGGGTCGCCGCCATCATCGACCGCGGCAACCGCATCGTCCCCGAGATGGTCGCCGCTGCGTGCGCGCGCGGCCGGCGTTGGCACGCGCGACATCAAGCTGCTGGTCACCAACCAGCCGAACCCGATCTTCCTGCGCAACTGGCGCGAGGCGCTGGAGCTGCCGCCCGCCGCACACCACGACACGTTCAGCATCTACGGCAACCTGTTCGGCGCCGCGATCCCGATCAACCTCGAGGACGCGCTGGCGCACGGCAAGCTGGCCGCGGGCGATGTGCTGGCGCTCGGCGGCTTCTCGCACGCGGGCGACTACGCAGCGGCGGCCGTGATCCGCTGGCAGGGGGCGCGCATGAGCTGGCGCGAGCGGCTTCGGCGCAGCATCTGGCAGGGGACGGCTTATCGGACGTTCGACTATGGGTCCGCGCCGCCGGGCCTCATCCGGCTGGACAGCAACGAGTCCGCGTTTGCGCCCGACGACGACGAGATGCGCAGCTTCCAGGACGAGCTGGGCAAGCTGGCCGTCAACCGCTACCCCGACATCAGCGGCAAGCCGCTGCGTGAAGCGCTCGCCCGCCGCTGGGGCGTCGAGGCTGACGAGATCCTGCTCGGCAACGGCTCCGAGGAGATCGATCTCGATGCTCACGATTGCCTTCGGCGGCGGAACGGCGGATGCGCCGGCGCGCGTGCTCTATCCCGATCCGACGTTCAATCAATACGAGGCGCTGGCGCGCGCCTACGGCGCCGAGCCGCTGGCGGTGCCGCTCGGGCCGGGGTTCGAGCTGGACGAGGCGCGCTTCGCCGCCGCGATCCGCGACGCGCGCCCGGCGCTGGCGTTCTTCGCGTCGCCCAACAACCCGACCGGCAACCGCTTCGATGCCGACGGACTCTGCCGCCTGGCCGCGCTCGTGGACTCGGCGCTGGTCGTCGATGAGGCCTACGCGGATTTCGAGCGGCGAGACGTTGATCCCGCGCGTGCGCGCGACGCCGGGGCTGTTCGTCATGCGCACGCTGTCCAAGATCGGCCTCGCCGGCCTGCGCCTGGGCGCGCTGATCGGCCCGCGCGACGCCATCGCCCAGCTGGACAAGGTGCGCCTGCCCTGGAACGTCAACGTCGTCTCGATGGCGCTCGGCTGCGCCACCCTGCGCCATCCCGAGCGCCTGGAACGCCGCATCCGCGAGACCGTCGCGCTGCGCGGCGCGCTCGCCGCGAGCCTGCAGACGATCCCCGGACTCATCGTCTACCCGAGCGACACCAACTTCCTGCTCGTGCGCACGCCCGTCGACGCGTCCGCCGTCTTCGCCGAGTTGCTCGCGCGCGGCGTGCTGGTGAAGAACGTGTCAGCGCCCGGCGCGCTCGCCAACTGCCTGCGCATCACGGTCGGCACCGCGCTGGACAACGAACGCTGCGTGCGGGCGTTGCGGCCGGCGCTGATGGCATCCCGCGCCACCGCAGGCGGAGGAGGGGGTGTCGCTGTTCATCTCCTGAGTGGTCGGCAGCGAACCGAGTGATCGTCGGTCAGAGGCAGCCGGTGCCGGCGGGGTCGCAGGCGAACGTGCGCGCGGGGCCGATGAAGTGCGAGCAGACGCCGAGGTTGCAGCCGAGGATGCACTGCGCGTCATCGCCGCAGATGACGGAGCAGCCGAAGGGCGACGCGCAGCTCACGACGCAGACGCTGCCCGGCGCGCACGTCACCGCGCAGCCGCCGCCGGGACACGTGAACGAGCAGCTCTCGTGCGACGCGCAAGCGCAGCTGTTCTGGTTGTCGCAGCTCCGCTCGACGTAGGGGCGGCCCGCCTCCACCGGCGCATCGGACGGGGCGTCGTCGGCCGCGTCGCTACCGTCCGGTACGGAATCGCCCGCGCCCAGGTCGGCGGGCGCGTCCGTCGCGTCGACCTGCACGTCGGCCGCGTCGCCGCCGTCGGTCGTCGCATCGGCCACGACCGCATCGACAGCCCCGTCGCGCCCGTCGCCGGACACGTCGCCCGGCGCGTCGCCAGACACATCGCTGCCGTCCAATCCGTCGTGCGCCTGCTGCGCGTCGTGGGCGTCCTGGCCGTCGCGCGACTCCGCTTGCAGATCCCCCGGGCCCACGTCGGCAAATCCGCCGTCGCCGGCCTCGCGGCGGTCCGCCGATCCGTCCGTCGGCGAAGCCGTCGGCGCGCCGCACCCGACAGCGCCGGGCCAGGGCAATGCCAACGACCGCGAGACGGAACCAACCACCCGAGACCTCGCCAATCCTTTGACACGATGCGCCCCCATTCATCGGCGGATCCGGCTCGCGGCGTGAATCCTGGTCCTGGTACGATGGGGCGATGCGACTTCCGTCGATCCGCGCGCTCGCCTCGGCGGGCGCCCTGTGTTGTGTGACCGGTGCCGGCTGTGGCGGCGGAGCGGCGAGCGGCGGCAACCCCGACGGCAGCGTCGTCGTCGACGCCGCGCCGCTCCCCGGGACGCCGGGCGGCTGGACGTGGATCGACATCCCGGGCATGAGCTGCGACGACGGCAGTGGCACCGGCATCGCCGTCAACCCAGCGCCGGCTGGTGCCGGCGGCGGCGAGCTGTTCGTCTACTTCATGGGCGGCGGCGCCTGCTGGGACGCCTCGACGTGTTTTGTGCTCAACACCGCCGTGCACGGTCCGTTCGGCCAAGCGCAGTGGGACGCCTCCGGCGCCCCATCGGTCGCGCACGCGCTCGACCGCGCGCGGGCGACCAACCCGTTCCGCGACGCGAGCTACGTCTTCATCCCCTACTGCACAGGCGACCTGCACGCGGGCAGCAACGTCGCGACCTACGACGTGCTCGGCCCCCGCATGTTCGCGCACGTCGGCCGCCGCAACGTCGAGGCGTTACTGCCCCGCCTACGCGCCACCTGGCCGGCGCCCGCGCGCGTCGTGATCTCGGGCAGCAGCGCGGGCGGCTACGGCGCCACCTTCAACTACGACCTGTTCCGGCAGGCGTATCCCGGCGCCCAGGTCGCGCTGGTCGACGACGCGGGCCCGCTGCTGGAAGGCACCGGCATCCCCGCCGACCACCGCGCCGCCTGGTACGCGAACTGGCACCTCGGCGACGTGGTCGATCCCCTGTGCGCCGGCTGTGCCGCCGACCTGTCGCTGTTCTATCCGGCGCTGGTGGCGAAATATCCGCAGGACCGGATGGCGCTGCTGACGTCGCTCCAGGATTCGGTCATTCGCACCTACTTCCTGATCGTGCTCGGCCTCGACTTCGAGCAGCGCCTCCGCTCGACGATCACCCACCGCCTCGCCCCGACGACCACCTTCCGCACCTTCGCGATCCCCGGCGAATCCCACACGTTGCTCGGCGCGGTGGACACGCTCACCTCGGGCGGCGTTCCGCTGGAGACGTGGCTGACGCGGATGCTGACCGGCGACGCGGCCTGGGCGACCGTCGGGCTCTAGCGCTTTGATTCCTCGAGGATGTCCACCGCCGCCTTTCGGACGATCTCGTAAGACGGCTTGTCGCTAATCGTATTCCTTCCAGACGAACTTTGCTCCCGTCACCGTCCCGCCACCTCCAACGGCAAAGCTCTCAACCAGCCGTGGCCTGACTCGTGGGAACCCGGGTCGGCGGCGTACTGTCGCTACCAGGACGTCGAAATCGCACAGCCTCCGGGTAACGAAAAGTCGCTGAGAGTCAGGTTCATTGTCCGGGTCGGGGTCATGTTGCTCCAAGCTGGGCTGACGTGCCATGTCGCATCTATCGTATGGGAGCACTTGCCGTTGTCGTCCAGATCGACGAATGCGTCGATGCTGGGATAATTGCTCGCCGCGAGGTTGACCAACTCGATCTCGAAGGCGCCGTCTTGGATCCGGGTCGTACCGCTTGCTCGGCACGTTTTCGAGCCGGAATCAGCCGTTACTGCGACGATGTTTCTCCCTTCGTAAGGGTCGAAGCCAGTTCCGATCAGGATGAAGCGATATTCAAAGGTGGTCTTTGCCAGGCACTCGGGCGTCTGCGTCCCGCCGTCCCTCGCAGCGCCCGAGGCATCCGCGAGCGCGGCGCCATCGTTCGGATTCCCCTTGCTTCCTGCATCGAGGGGAGGACCGTCGCCGGCACCGCCTTGGTCCGTTCCACCCGAGCCCGCGCCCCCTACGCCGGGGATACCTCCCGCACCGCCGGAGCCGCCTTCGCCTGTTCCACCGGTCCCGGCGACGGCGGTCGCGCCGTCCGTGTTCGAGCCCAGGGAGCCGCCACCTCCTCGGGCGTCCGTCGTCGAATCGCTGCCCGCTCCGGCGTCGGGGCGGGCGCCAGCCTTCCCGCACGTCCCGCTAGCAACGGCGATGAGGCACACAGTAACCAGCAGTGTGAACGATCCATGCATTGGCGAGGGCTCAACCGACACCTTGAGAGTCCCTTAGATGAACACCGGGCACAATCATATGCCGCCGGCGACGTCAGTCGGTTGCGTCGGGCAGGCGCCCGCGGGCAATCAGCACCGGCCGGCGCGACTGGCGCGCGACCGCTTCCGCCACCGAGCCGAGCAGCGCGCGCTTGAACCCCGAGCGACCGTGCGATCCGAGGACGATCGCGTCGGCGTCCAGTCGTTCTGCCGCGGCCAGGATGCCGTCGGCGGCGAACCGGGCTTCGGCGACGGAGACGTTGGTCGTGATGCCCATCCCCGCCGCCTCCGGCGGTATCAGGGCGCGGAGCTGCGCTTTGGCTTCCGTCTGGTCCTGGTCGCGCAGTGATGTCGCAAGCGGCAGGTTGGCGACCGGGTCGGCCGGGCCGACGACGTGGATCGTGCACAGCTCCACGCGGCCGCCGCCCGCGCGCAGCAACGCATAGCCGGTCGGGATCGCGGCTGCTGATGCGTCCGACAGATCGGTGGCGATCAGAACCGTGCGCAGCTCCGGAATCTGGCGGCGCGCCGGGACGGCTGTCTCCGGGATGCACAGCACGGGCAGGGTGGATGAGCGCAGGACGGCGCCGGGGGCGATGACGGCCCACCGCGCCGGACGACGTCGCGGCACGCCGATGACCAGCGCGTCGGCGCCCAGCGCCACCGCCTCCTCGGCGACGACCTGGGACGCCTCGCTGCTTGCCGCCCTGAATCGCAGCTGCGTGGACGCCGCGCCCAGCGACGCCTGCGCGTCGCGCTGCAGGTCGCGCCGCAGAAGCGGCAGCAGCTCCGCATCGCGCAGGGGGCCACCCCACGGGTCGTCGAGCCCGTAGCGCGTCGCCTCCTGCGCGGGCCAGTACACGCGCACCGCCGACAGCTCGCACGCGTGATCGCGTGCGAAGGCGCCCACCCAGGAGAACGCGGCCTCGCCCGCGTGAGTGCCGTCTGTCGCGACGGTGAGGCGCAACGGCGACTGTCCCTGCCAGCGCTCGATCTGCATTTGTTCCACCGGCGCGTCGCGGGTCACGAGCACGGGACAGCTGGACGATCGCACCACGGCCTCGGCGACGCTGCCCAGGAACAGGTGCGCGCCGCCCTTCCGCCCGTGTGTACCCACCACGATCAGATCCGGCCGGCGCTCGGCCGCAGTCTCGAGAATCAGGCTCGTCGCCGAGCCGAGCGACACGCGGGTGTCGACGGGAATGCCGCCCTGCCGGATGTCGCTCGCCTCGCGCGCGAGGGCGACCTCTGCCGCCGTGACCAGGCTGGCCTCCCATTCGCTCGGACTTATCGGTATCGCCGGAACGTCGACGGCCGGATGCTCGACGGCGTGCATCAGCAGCAGCGGCACGCCGCGTCGGCGCGCCAGCGCCGTTGCCAGCCGGACGGCCGTTTGCGAGCAAGGAGAAAAGTCGGTGGCGACGAGGATGCTCATGGCGGTCACCTTCAGCGGGGCTGCGTGGGGTGCGACGTGGCAGATGACGCCTTGTCGTGCAGGCGGCTGCGGAACTGCTTGGCGCTCTCAACCACACCCGCGAGGTTGCGGGCGGCGTCGAGTCGCGCGTCGTGCGCGTGCGTCTCCGCCGCGCGCAAGCGCGACTCGAGGCGCCGCCAGCGGTCGCGCACTTCTTTGCCCGCGAGGTTGAGATCGACGCGGATCTCCTCGCGCAGCGTCCTCAGCGCCGAGAGACTGTTGTGGACGATGTCGGTGATGTCGGTCTCGGGCGTCTGCTCGTCCGGCGTCTCGTCATCGGTGCCGGCGCTGCGCCGTGAGATCTCGCCCAGTGTCAGCGCGACCTGCTCGAGGTCGATGTCGCCTTTGCCGTCCCACTCGGCGCCCGCACGCGCGATGTCGTCGATCGACAGCATCCCGCACGCGCGTCCGTCGTCGCCAATGACGACCACGCGGCGAACGGCGTGCGCGGCCATGATGTCTTCCGCGTCTTCGATCGACGCCGACGCCGGACAGGTCCGCACCGTGCGCGACATCGCGTTCGCGACCGCGACGTCATCCAGACGGCGCCCCTGCGTGTACGCGGCCATGCAGACGTCCCGATCGCTGAGCACGCCAACCACCCTGCCGGCGTCGTCCACGACGGCCACGGTGCCGCAGCGGCGTTCCCACATGAGCTGGGCGGCGCGGTTGAGGCTGTCGTCTGCGCGGCAGGTGACGAGGTCGCTGGTCATCACGTCGGCAACTTTCATGGCGCTCCTCCTTCAAGGAACGATTGCGATTCGCGTGCCAGCGTCAAGGCGACCCGCCCTGGCCGCCGCGCCAGCCGGGCCAGGGCCCGGACGCGCAGTTTGATCGTCGCCTGGTTGAGCCACGCGCAGGATTTGCCGGCCGGGGCGCTACGCGGCGGAAGAGCTCGCGCTGGCCGACGCTCCGGCGGGCGCCGAGGCCGGGGCGCCGGCACCGGCGTCGGAGAACACGGCGAATGACGGGAAGCGGTCATGGATCAACAGCGCGTAGGCCTCGACGCGCAACGCGTAGGCCATGACGTCGCGGCTGAACCGCCAGAGGTTGTCGCCCATGCGGCCCGTAGACACGATGAGGCCCCACGAACCGATGCACACGAACAGCTCGACGATCAGCAACGCGAACAGCAACACGAGGTGCGGCAGGACCAGAAACGGGCGCAGCGCGACGGCCATGACGTCGCGGCTCGCGGGCTCGTCCGGAAGCGCTAGCGACGCCGGATAGGCACCGTCGCCGAAGGGTGGGTAGTCGTCGCGCAGGAAACAGGCGTACGCCATGACCCGCGCCCGCCAGCGCAGGTACAGGCGCTTGAACGGCTGCAGGCCCGCAATCGGGTGGCCGGTGAACAAGATCGCGACCCAGTCGAGGAACGCGCTGGTGATCGCGAGTAGCCCCAGGGCCCCCGTGTGCGACGCCCCGCTGCCGAGGCCGATGAACGGCCCGCCCACCAGAACCGCGTGCGGGATGATGAGGATCGGGCGAAACAACACACCCCAGCGGTCGCGCGCGCCCGGTCGCTCGACGTGGAAGCGGACAGCGTCTGTCATGGCGTGCTCCTTCCACTGACAGGTGCTGCAACCATCGGGCCCAGGCGCGGCGGCACGACGCCGACCGTCGTTGCGCGCCCATGGCCCGACGGTTGCAGTATGAGCGCCATCATGCAACGGCTCGCAATGTCAGGAATCCTGATCGTCCTGCTGTCGGTTCCCGGCCTGGCGGCCGCACCCAAGCCGCCTGCGCCCGCGCAGAAGTTGCCCGCGCCGGCACACGTCTCCGCGCAGACCCGGCAAGAGCTGAAGGCGCGCATGGGTCAGCACGGGACCACCATGCAGAACCTCGTTCGCGCGGTGGTGCTGCTCGACCGCCCGACTATCCGGGTGCTGGCCACCCGGATCGCCGACGAGGAGATCGTCGCGCGGACGGGGAGTATCCGTGAGGGTCAACGGCCGTTGCTGCCGCCGAAGTTCTTCGTCGAGCAGGACGACCTGGCCGCCACCGCCCGCCAGCTCGCGGTCGCGGCCGTCGACGGCGGCGATGACAAGGTGCTCGCCGAACGGTTCTCGGTGTTGACCCGGACCTGCGTCGGCTGCCACAGCACGTACCTGCACGATCGTCCCGAGCCCTTGCCGGCCCCGTCGCCGCGCTGACGCGGCGTCTAGCCCTGGAGCGTGTTGTTGCGTGTCATCGCTTTGCCTTTCGTTGCGCGACCGTGGCCGCGAAACCAGGCTCGCGGCCGTCGATCAGTCTGTCGAAGAAGCCGACGATCTCGTCGTGGCGGCGCTGCGCGTCGTGCCAGCCGAGATCGATGAGCTCGCGGGTGAACCGGCTGTCGAACAGCAGATAGGACAGCAGGTCCGCCTCGGTCTTGCCTTCCCCTTCGGCCAGGCGCGCGAACGCGCGCTCGAGCACGCCGCGGCGCTGGTCGCGGAAACGCCGAGACCTCACGAACGCGGCGGCCAGACCGCCGATGTCCTGCGACGCATGCAGGTGGAGCAGCGAGACCGGTTTGAGCGGCGCGCCGCCAGCCTCGACAAGCGAGTGGTTCAGGTCGGAGACGAACGCCAGATCCGTAGCGCTGTGTGCCCGCGTCGAGCACGCGGTTCATCTGCACGAGCTGCTCGATGTCGCTGTCAACGCGATCGAGCGTCAGGGCGTTCAGCGTCTTGCCGAGCAGGAACAGCGGGCCAGGGAAGGCAAGCTCGTGTTCGGGGCCGGTGCGCACGGTGGCGCTCGGGTTGCGCGGGTTGACGACGACCAGCGCGTCGGCGCCCAGCTGGCGGGCCGGCGACAGCGGCACGTGTTGGCGCAGCGACCCGTCGCAGAACAGCGCGCCGTCGATGCGCACGGCGGGAAACAGAAACGGGATCGCCGCGGACGCCATCGCATGTGACGCGGCGAGGGTCACCCGACGCATCTCCGTGCGGGCCCCTGGATGCAGCACCGGTTGTGGGTCGCCGCACTGGTAGAACACGGTCGTGACACCAGAGGCGACGTGAGTCGCGGTCAACGACACCGCCGTCAACCTGCCGGCTGCGATGTGCCCGGCGATGCGATCGAAGTCGACCGCGGACGACAGCAGCGCCTCCAGCGGTTGCGGGTCCAGGATTCCGCCGCGCGCGGCGTCGACCGTCGGATTGCGCGGCGGCCGGCCGAGCAGTGCTCGGATCATGTTGAACGTGCGGCGCCTGTCGACGCGGATCACGTCCGCCAGCGACAACGACGTCCAGCGCGCGGCGAGGTGCTTCATTCCGGTCGAAGGATCGTCCGCCCACACCGCGAGCGCCGACGCGTGCAATGCGCCCACCGACGTGCCCGACACGACGTCGACGGGAAGCGGCCGTCCGATGTCGCGCGCCACGCGATCGAAGATGTAGCTGCCGACGCCGATCTCGTAGGCGCCGCGCGCGCCGCCGCCCGCGAACACCCAGCCGACGCGCGGCCGCGGCTCGCGCTCGCGCTGCAGGGCTGGGACGAGTGTCAGTCGCGGGCGCACGTGGCGTCTCTACTGGTCACGAACGAACGTGGCGTCCTCGCGGCTGCGCGCGCGGATCTTGGTGGCCGTGTCGGCGGTCCTGGACACGATGTCGACCGTCATCGGGTCGTCGCCACGACGGATGTCGATGCCGGGCATGTAGAGCGGACAGCTCGCGGCCACGTCGAAGGCGCGCGCTCGAGCGTACGCGTAGTGGCAACGCATTTGCGCGACGACGGAGTCGACGGGCGTCCCTGCCTTGAACCGGGCGCGGACGCCGCCCGAGATGTCGTCGACGTCGGTCAGCGGGCCGAGCAGCGGGCACGCCGCGCGCGACGACGGTGGAACCGCACGGCACGCGGTCGCCTCGAAGCGCTCGAGGAAATCGGCCGCGCGTGCGTGGTCGCGCGCGTGCTGGCGGTGGGCCTCGGCGGCGGCAAGCGGGCCTTCGAGGGGAGTGTAGATGGGCACCGAATGGCGATAGTCCTGCCCCGCGGCGTCCACGGCGCGCGGGCGCGCGGGCGATGTCGGGGAGCGTGAAGCGACCTGCTCGCGGGCCAGCCGACTCTCGCGCTCGGCCGCCTGACGGTGGTTCGCTGCGGACATGTCGTCGGGCCTGACGTACGGCGCGCCGCAGCCGGCGAGCCATAGCCACGATGCCGACAACGCGGCGGCGCATATCGTCTTGAGGTGCATGGCGTCTCCTCACTTGCTGATGAGGCAAGACGCATGCCTGCGGCCGCGCTGGCAATCGGCCGCGCCTGGCCGACACGCGGCGCAGTTCGTGCGCGCCGCGCCGACGACGGCGCAAGCTGTGCGGCCGGTCGCGGACCGCCCCCTGCTATCGCGCGTGCCAGCTACATGATGCGGCCGTCGAACATCGACGGCCGGTGCCGGCGCGCCTGACGGTCGTCAGCCGCGCCGCGGCTCCGCGCCCAGGCATACAGCATGTCGTTCTCGCGCCGCGCGTGCGCCTTGAGCTGTTGCACGAAAGCCTCGACCGCCTCCGCGCGCAAGAGGTGGAGGTCCAGGTTCATCCCGAGGTCCGCAAGGCTGGCGCGGATGTCGGCGTGCTCCGCAAGGATTGCGCGCCCCTCGGTTGGGCTGTCCGCCGCGAATCCGGGGAGGATCTCCGCCTCCTCGTACTCGAGGTGGCGCAGCAGCTCGCGCTCGAAGTCGCTCCATTCGGCGCGCAGCTCCGCTGCGTCGCGCACCTGCACACCGACCACGATCCTGTCGAGACGTTCGTCCAGGACGCGGTGGTGCTCCGGCAACAACTCGGCCGCTTCCGTGATCTCCGATCGCCCGATGGTGTCCATGCTCGAACAGGTAGCGACGCGCGTGCCAACGTCAAATCCGCAGGCGAGCGCCCGGCGCCGGCGAGTCGACCGTCGGGAAGCCGCGGGCGTAGAGCTCGCGCGTCATCACCTCCTGGGCGCGCGGCTCGCCGTGGACGAGGATGACCCGCCGCAGCGGCCCACGGTCGCGTACGTGTTCGGCGAACTCGAGCAGCCCCTGCTGATCCGCGTGCGCGGAGAAGCCGTCGAGCACGACCACCTCCGCCCGCCGCGCGTGCGTGATGCCGAACAGGCGGACCTCGCGCCGCCGCTCGACCAGCCGGCGGCCCAGCGTGTGCTGGGCCTGAAACCCGACGATCACCACCGTGTTGCGCGAATCGCCGATGGTGCAGCGCAGGTGGTGCAGCACGCGCCCCGCTTCACACATGCCGCTCGCCGAGATGATGATCGACGGGCGCTGCTCCTCGTCGATGCGCTTGGACTCCTCGACGTCGGATACGTACGTCAGCCCGTCGAACTCGAACGGTGAATCGTCGCTGCGCAGGAGCTGGCGCGCCGCCTCGTCGTAACAGTCGGGGTGCTGCCTGAATACCTCGGTCAGCTTCACGGTCAGCGGCGAGTCGACGTAGACCGGCAGGTGCGGGATCAAGTCCTTCCGCCTGAGCAGCTTGAGCTCGTAGACGATCTCCTGTGCCCGCTCGAGCGCGAACGACGGGATGACGATCTTGCCGCCGCGTTCGTACGTCCGCTTGATGACCGCCGCCAGATCCTCCCCCAGACGTTCCAGCGGGCCGTGCAGGCGGTCGCCGTAGGTGCTCTCGGTGAGCAGGCATTCGACGCCGGACGGCACCTCGGGATCGCGCAGGATCGGCAGGTGATGCCGGCCGAGGTCGCCGGTGAACGCCAGCCGCGTCGTGCGGCCGTCCTCGTCGATGTCCAGGACGACGATGGCGCTGCCCAGCACGTGGCCCGCGTCCAGGAAGGTGACGGCGATCCCGGGCGCGATCACCTGCCGCTGGTGGTACGGCAACGCCACCATCTGCGCCAGGATGCGGGCGACGTCGGCTTCGTCGTACAGCGGCTCGACCGGCTCGACGCCCGGCTCGCCGCGCGCGACCAGACGCGCGATGTAACGCGCGTCCGCGTCCTGAATCATCGCGGCATCCCGCAACATCGGCGCGGCGAGGTCTCGCGTCGCGGGCGTCGCATACACCGGCCCCTGATAGCCGTTGCGGCCGAGGAGCGGCAGCGCGCCGGAGTGGTCGATGTGCGCGTGCGACAGCACGACGGCGTCCAGATCGTGGACGTCGATGGGAATGTTGCGGTTGCGCTCGAACGACTCGCTCCGCCGTCCTTGAAACAGGCCGCAGTCCAGCAGGACGGACGCTCGTGACGTCCGCAGCAGGTGCTTCGAGCCGGTGACGGTCTGGGCCGCGCCGACAAACGTGAGATCGATCAGGGGGCACCTCCTTCGTCGCGCGACGTGCGCGACTTCGCGAACGCCGGGGTGATCGGCTCGGGCGCGATCGGCAGCTTCGCCTGCAGGATGCGCAGCGCGCTCGCTGGGTCATCGGCGAACGCGAACAGCTGCAGGTCGCTCCGGTCGATCACGCCGTGGCGGACCATGGCCTCGAAGTCGATGACCTCGTTCCAGTAGCTCGAGCCGTAGAGCACGATGGGGATGTCACGGGCCAGCTTGCGCGTCTGGCTCAGGGTCAACATCTCGCACAGCTCGTCCAGCGTGCCGAAGCCGCCCGGAAACACGACCAGCGCGCGCGCGAGGTGGGAGAACCACAGCTTGCGCATGAAGAAGTAGCGGAACTCGAAGCTCAGGCCGTCGGTGATGTACGGGTTCGGCCGCTGCTCTGTCGGCAGGCCGATGTTGAGGCCGATGGTGCGGCCGCCGGCGTCGGCGGCGCCGCGGTTGGCCGCCTCCATGATCCCCGGGCCACCGCCCGAGCAGACGACGAAGCGGCGATCGCCAGGCAGCGTGTTCGACCACGCTGTCAGCTCGCGAGCGAGCTCGCGCGCGTCGTCGTAGTAGCGATGCATCGGTCCGCCGGCGTCGATGCGCGACGAGCCGAAGAACACGACCGTGTCGTGCACGTGCTGCTGGCGGAAGCGGTAGAGGGGATGGAAGTACTCCGCCAGGATTCGCAGCGGGCGTGCGTCGTCGCTTTCGATGAAAGCGCTGCCGTCGTCGTACATGGGCCAGACCAGAGCAAGTCCGATACCAGACGGGCGCGGCGCCGTGAGCGACTCGCTCAGGCGGCGGCCCGGTCGAACGAAGGGCTGAGCCGCTCCTGGACGAAGCTGCGCAGCCCGTCACGCACGCGGGTCTCGAGCTGGCGCGCCCGCTCGCCGCTGATGCCGAACCGCTTGCCGACGTCGGCCAGCCGCGCCGGCTCGTCGCGGAGAAGGCGCATGTCCAGCACGCCGCGTCCGCGTTCGTCGAGGCGGGGACGGAAGGCGGCGACCGCCCCTTGCAGCGTAGAGCGGTAGTTGTGCTCCTCGACGCGAACGTCAGGGCGATCCTGGTCGTCGGCGACGAAGAAGTCGAGCAACGAGGTGGAGGCCGAGCCGTCGTCGGTGCGGCGGCGCACGGGGGCGTCCAGCGAGACGTCGTGGCCGGGCAGCGTGCGATCGCTGTAACGGCGCCGGCCCTCCCGCGTCGACGCGAAGCTCGCGATGCGGCTGGTCTGCATCAGGTGCTTCTTGATGTACGCGCGGATCCACCACGACGCATAAGACGAGAGCTTGACGCCGCGCTTCGGATCGAATCGCCGCACCGCGTGCGTGAGGCCGGCGTTGCCTTCCTGGATCGAATCCATGACATCGCCGCGATGGTGCGCGCCCAGCTCGGAGGCGATCGTGACGACCAGGCGGAGATTGCCGAGCACCAGTCGATCGGCGTCGCGCGGATCGCGGGTCGCCGCGTAACGCGCCGCCACCGCGCGCTGGTCCGCCGGTGCCATGACGGGGATGCTCGCGAGCATTCGCCGGTAGGATGGATCGAGCTTCATCGGTGTCGCCTCCGTGTGCCTGGTCGAGCTTGCGAGGCCCGTGCCAGGGGACAGCGCCGCGCTTTGCGCTGCCGGCGCCGCGCAAATCCCCGCCGCGGCGGCGCGACCTCTGCAAAGTTTGCGCGAAACACCAACAGCCGCCGCGCCGTCGCGTCGGAACGACGCTTGCAGTCGTCGGAGGACATGCGAGCTCTGGTTGTTGTCGCGATGGCAATTGCGCTGCTGCCGGGATGTGCCGACCCCTTCTTGATCCGCGCCGACGACATGAGCGCCGCGCAACATCGTGCCGCTGCGCGGCGCGAGGAGCAGGCGGCGGCGCGCGCCGAGCAGCTCGCCCACGCGACGTCCACGCCCGCGAGCGCCTCCGATCAGACCAGCTGGTACGACCCCAGCAACGACCATCGCCGCGAAGCATCGCAACGCCGCGATCACGCTCGCCAGCACGCCTCCGCGGCCGTGTTCCTCGAGCAGCTCGAAGACAGCGCGTGCGTGCCCGTCCCCCGCGAGCATCGCGCCGCCTGCCCGCTGCTCGGGCCGCTCGTGCGGCTCGACGATATTCCCGGCGGCGCCCGCGCCGTCTTCACCGAGTCCACCCGGGCCAGGCGAGCGATCGCGGAGATGCGCTGCCAGTACGCCTACGCGCGCACCCGCCACTTCGAAGCGTCCGACGCGTGCCCGCTGTCGGTCGAAGGCATCGACATCCGACCGGGTGTCGATCCCCGCTGGGTGGAGATCGTGGCGCGTGACGAGCAGGCGGCGCGCGTGGTTCGCGACCGAGCGCGCGAGCAGGCGGTCTACGCGCGCGCTCGCCGCTAGCGCCGGATCACGAGGGAATCGAACTCCTTGCCGACCCCGTCAATCGCGTGCAACGCGAGCTCGTTGGCCGACACGGTCACGTACACGTAGTGGATGACGGCGTGAGCGAAGGCGGTGAAGTTCGACTTGCCCACCTCCCGCACGCCGCGGCCGCCGCCGCCAGTGACCACGTAAATGACGCCGTTCTGTGGCGTCGTCCGCTCATAGTGGTGTTCGTGACCGCTGAGCACGAGCGGCACGTGATGAGCCTCGAGGACAGGCAGGAAGTGGGTGCGGAAGGCGCCGTCGCTGCCGTGGTCGCCGGATGAAAACGGTGGCCTGTGCCCGTAGACGATCGTCCACGGCAACGTGTTGGCGGCCAGGTCCGCGTCCAGCCACGCGGCCTGGATCGGACCGGTGCGCTCGGTGTCGAGGGCGACGAAGTGCACGTCGCCCCAGTTGAACGAATACCAGCGCTCGATGCCGTCGGGGCCGCCGTTCTCCGGCAGCACGAACGCCTCGCGGAACGGCGCCGCGTCCTCGGTTTCGTATTCGTGATTGCCGCTCGCGGGGAAGACCGGGAAGAACTTGAGATAGTCCGCGTAAGGCGTGAAAAAGGTCCGCTCGAATTCGGCGCGCGTCCCCGAGTCGTACGCGATGTCGCCGGTGTGGATGATGAAGTCGAACGGAACCGTGGCCATCTGATCGCGCAGGGCCATCTGATCGCTGCCGCCCGCGCCCGAATCGCCGAACGCGAGGAAGCGGACAGGCGCGCCGCTACCGGTTTGCGGTGCGGTCCGGAACCCCAGTCGGTCGGAGGCGGTGCCTGGCGTCTGCACGTCGTAGCAATAGATGGTGTCGGGGACGAGCGGCCGCAGCGGCGCCCGCCACTGCGAGGAGCCCGACGCCACCGCAGCGCTGCTGTCTGGCGCCGGGGTGGAAGTGCCGACAACAGTTCCATCGATCGCCGAGACGACGACTGACTGACCCAAGTCAGCGGCCGCGACCCAGCTCAGATCGGCGGAGTCGGCGGTGACCTGTTGCAGGTAGGGCGTCCGCGCGAACGAGTACGGTGCCGCGGGCACCTGCGACTGGCCGCACGCGTCCGTGATCGTGAGCCGTCCGTCGCGTCTTTCCGCGGGCGGGTTACTCAGATCGCCGGTGGCGGTGGCCTCCAGACGTCCCGAGATGTTGCTGTCGCAGGCGCCGGCGCCCGCGATGGTGAGGACCGTGAGGAATCCGAGCGCGCGGTGTGATTGCATGCCCACTTGAATAAGCACCGGAAAATATCGTCAAGCCCGTGAAAGGATTGCGTTCCTCCGCGCACACGCGCGCAACGAATGCGCGCCGCGATCAAATTGCGTTTGCGTGTGCACGCGCGTGCGCTGCGCGCCGGCGTGTCGCGAGCGACAGCAACATCAGCGCGGACGGGAACAGTGAAGGCGCGTCAGCGGCTCCCGACGCGGCGCATTCGCAGCCGTCACCGTCCGCGTTGGGATCGGCGGCCGCGACGATCTCGTCGAGGCCCGAGGGGGGATTCCGCATCCTGTTCAGCATGGCGGCGTTCTGAACAGAGGCGACTAATCCTGAATCTCTCGCGCCATCTCCCAGTGTTCGGGCGAGCGCCACAGACGCAGGCGGAGCAGCTCGCGTTCGAGAATGAACTCCTTGGGCAGCCGATCGAGGAACCGGTCGAACAGCTCCTCGTGCTGGCGCACCTCGTTGACCGCGGCTTCGCGATCGATGGCCATCAGCTGGCGGAAGGAGGCTTCGGGATAGTCGAGCGAGGTCCAGTCGAGATCCTCGTAGCGCGGCATCCAGCCGAACGGGCTCTCGAGCGCAAACGCCCGACCGTGGATGCGATCGACGATCCAGGCCAGCACCCTGAGGTTGTCGCTGAACCCGGGCCACAGGAACTTGCCGTCGGCGCCGCGGCGGAACCAGTTGACGCGGAAGATGCGCGGCGGGTTGGGGATCTTGCGGCCGAGATCCAGCCAGTGACTGAAGTAGTCGGCCATGTTGTATCCGCAGAACGGCAACATCGCCATCGGGTCGCGGCGCAGCGGCGGCAAGCCAGCTTCGGCCGCCGCGGTCGCCTCCGAGCCCATCGTGGCGGCGCTGTACACTCCGTGTGACCAGTTGAAGGCCTGGAACACCAGTGGCATGTCGCGGCTCATGCGGCCACCGAAGATGAACGCCGCGATGGGCACGCCCGCCGGATCGTCCCAGTGCTCGTCGAGCGACGGGCACCGGGTGAGCGGCGTCGTGAAGCGCGCGTTGGGATGCGCCGCCGGGCGTCCCGATGCCGACGCTGGTGACCACTGTTCGCCGCGCCAGTCGATCAGGTGGGCGGGCGGCGTGTCGGTCATTCCCTCCCACCACACGTCGCCGTCGTCGGTCAGCGCGACGTTGGTGAAGATCGTGTCCGCGGCGACCGCCTGCATCGCGTTGGGGTTGCTGCTGGCGTTGGTGCCTGGCGCCACCCCGAAGAAGCCGTTCTCCGGGTTGATGGCGTAGAGGCGTCCGTCTTTCCCCGGCTTGATCCAGGCGATATCGTCGCCGACCGTCGTGACCTTCCAGCCTTCGAAACCCGCCGGCGGCAACATCATCGCGAAGTTGGTCTTGCCGCACGCGCTGGGGAACGCCGCAGCGACATACGTGCGTTCACCTTGCGGCGACGTGAGGCCGAGGATGGCCATGTGCTCTGCCAGCCAACCGCCGTCCCGGCCCATCGCCGAGGCGATGCGCAGCGCGAAGCACTTCTTTCCCAGCAGAGCGTTGCCGCCGTAGCCGCTGCCGAACGACCAGATCGTCCGCTCCTCGGGGAAATGCGAGATGTGCGTGTTCTCCGGGTTGCAGGGCCACGTCACGTCCTTCTGGCCTGGCGCCAGCGGCGAGCCGACCGAATGCAGGCAACGCACGAAGTCCTTGCGCTCGCCGAGCTGGGCGAGGACCTTGTCGCCCATGCGGGTCATGACCCGCATGCTCACCACGACGTAGGGCGAGTCCGTCACCTGCACGCCGATCTGCGAGATCCGCGACCCGATGGGGCCCATGCTGAACGGGATCACGTACAGGGTCCTGCCCCGCATCGCGCCCCGGTAAAGCTCGATCATGCGCGCCTTCATCTGCGCGGGGTCGACCCAGTTGTTGGTGGGCCCTGCGTCGTTCTTCTGCGTCGTGCAGATGAACGTGCGGCTCTCGACGCGGGCGACGTCGCGCGGGTCCGACCGGCACAGATAGCTGCGCGGGCGCTTGACGGGATCGAGCTTGATCAGCGTGCCGCGCGCCACCATGTCGGCGGTGAGGGTGGCGCTCTCCTGCTCTGAGCCGTCACACCAGTGGACGGCGCTCGGCTCGCACAGGTGCACCAGTTGGTCGATCCAGGATTTCAGACTCTCGTTCCTGATGTCGGGGTTGCCCTCGAGCATGACCGGGTCCTTTCGTGGCGTCGCCTCCTGAATCTGCGCACGAAGGGGGGCATGCCGAGCTGGCCGCGCAAGAAATGCGCTGCCAGCAGACATCGCCCGTTCAGCCCGGGAACACTTTTGTGTCCGTGTTCCGGTGACCGCCGGTGAACACCGTGGGGCGCGCCTCGACATCGTCCGACACGACCGGCTGATTGCGGGCGATGGGATCGTCCTTCAGCAGGGGCTGCCCCTTCGCCGCGCCGCCGCGCGGCCCGAGCGCCTCGCGCCACAGCACCGCTTGCACGGTCGCCAGGCTCTTTCGCCCCCCCGCGCGTTCGATGAGGTCCACCAGGCTCAGGACGCCGGCGAGCTTGCCGTCGGCATCGGTAATCACCAGGCGCGCCTTGCGTTCTTCGGCCATCAGCTCCTCCGCTTCGCGAATGTCCGCGGTCTCCAGGCACGTGATCGCGGGCGAGCTCATGACCAGCGTCGCTGACGTCGTCGCGGGCGCGATATTCTTCGCAAGCGCTCGCGTGGCGAGGTCGCGATCGGTCACGACGCCGATGACCCGCTTGTTGGCGTCACAGATGGGCAGGAAGCCGACGCCAGCTTCCGCCATCACCGTGGCCGCCTTCAGCACGGTGTCTGTTTCGGTCAACCACTCCAGGTTCCTGCTCATGATGTCTGTGCATTTCATGGCTGCATCCTCCTCATTTGCCAGAGGAGCTAAGCACCGGGCGTGCCAGCTCTGCGTTGGCATGCTGCTTGAAGATCCAGACGTGCAGGAGCAACGACGATGCTGAGAATCAAAGACATCATGACCAGAAGCGTCTACACCGTCGAACCGAGCGCATCGGCTGAGGAGGCAGCCTGGGGGCTCACACGTCGCCACATCGGGGGCGCGCCGGCGCGCGACGCCGACGGCAACCTGGTGGGCGTGTTGTCGAGCTCCGATCTCATCAATCCCGAGCCAGCGCAATGGATCCGCGGGGAGGCCACCGTCGGTGACCTGATGAACCCAGACGTGATCTCGCTCTACGGCGAGGACCCGGCGATGGCCGCCGTCAACGAGATGGCGAAGCGCGACATTCATCGCATCATCGTGCTCGACGAAGACAGCAAGCTCGCCGGGATCATCACGCCCATGGACATCATCCGAGCGATGGCGCGCGGCGAGCGCTTCGAGCTCACCGACTGATCGCCGCGATGACGCGCGATGTTCGCGCGCAGTAATTACGTCGGGCGCGTTCGCGGCGCGCAAGACCTGCGCCGGCTCAGGGGAGGAACGCGTGGCGGTCGGCGATGGACGCGATGCGGTTGGGGCCGTGGCAGAGCATGCACTCCTCCTGCTGCGGCTTGGCGGCCACGGCGGCGCGCGATTCGTAGAACGAGCCGCCGTTGGTCTGCATGTGGTCGATGGCGATGGGCGAGTCGTGGCATGACGCGCAGGCCGCGACCATCGGCGTCACGACCAGCGTCGTGGGATCGGGGGTCACGGTCGCCGCCGTGAGCACGTTGTAACTGAAGCCGGCGCCATAGGCGGTCCCCTCGCTCACGTAGGGCGCGTGCACGCTGCCGGCCGCGTACGTCCCCTGCGCGACGGTGCTGGCGAGCATGTTGGGATACGCGGCCTTCGCCGCGCTGGTGCTGAAGTCGTACGTCCCGGCGAGGTGGCACATCTCGCACTTGTTGAGCACGCCCGGGTAGGTCGCCTTCCAGAAGCCCTCCGTCGGCGACGCCTGGTGCCAGGTGAACGGCGTCGTGCGCTTCTCCGCGCCGTGGATGGCGTGGACGAAGTCCTTGGCGTTGGCCGACCACGCGCTGCTCGTCTGGTTGGGCCGGTGGCACCAGTTGCACGTGGCGGCGTCGTTGCGCTGGCCGGCGTGGAAGTCGGGCCCGACGCCCAGCGAGACGTGGCACGAGCCGCACTTGCTGTTGTCGACGATGGCGCGCCGGCCGGTGAAGCCGGTCGCGACCACCGACACGTCGGGCGGCGGCACGATCAGCCCGCCGACGCCGCTGTAGCCGGGCGTGACGCCGTCCGCCTTCTTGTTGGCGACGTAGGGATACGCGGGCGAGGTTGATCTGCGTGAACGGCTGCGTGTTGTTGACGAAGTCGAGATCGGGGTTGGACGGGCTCTGCCGCGACCCCAGCCCGTACGTGTAGCCGATGCCGCCGGTCAACATCGTCGCGTTCGCCGGGATCGTCGCGCACGTGAGGCGCAGCGTGTAGAAGCCCATCGCGTCGGGGCCCGTGAGCGTGCCCGCGCCGGTGCGCGTGGTGGTCGACGCGGCGTTGGAGCAGGTGCCGGTGCCGTTCCAGATGTTGCGGATGTACGCGCTCGCCGAGGCGTTGAAGTCGGCGGGGGTGGCCTCGCCGTCCTGCGGCACCGCGAACACGAAATACGCGCTCGGCGCGCCGACGAAGCCCGGGATCAGCTCGCTCGCCGCCGCCGGATCGGGGAACACGACGTCGGTGCCGTCGACCTTGAACTTGAACACGATCTGCGGCCGCAGCACGTTGGCGGCGGCGGCGTCGGTCCACGTCGACACGCTCTGCACGGCGTAGGTCACCACCTTGGCGCCGGGCGGAACGGCGCCCGCCGCCGCGACGTAGGCGGCGTTGGTGTTGCCGCTGCCGCTCGTGCTGGCATAGATGTTCGTGGGGCTGGGGAGGGACACCGGGATGTGCTTGGCCGCGGTGTCACCGCCGGTGCCGCCCGCCTGGTGGCACGTGCTGCAGCCGACGTCGGTCGCCTGCGGTCCGCCGGTGTGCATGGCGCGGCCGGCGGGCAACGTCGCCTCGAAGCTGCGGTCGTCGTGGCAGGCGCCACACGCCCGGCTGGAGGGCTGCGTCTTCCAGTGATCGGCGAGCGGCGCGGGCGCGCGGTGGCACTTGGCGCAGTTGCGGACGTCCTGGGGATACGTCGTCTCGTAGGGCGCCTCGATGCCCGCGTAGCTTCCCCCCGTCAGCTTCAGCTTCGTGCCCATGTGGATCTTGTGGATGAACACGGGCAGGTTGATGACCGCCTCGCCGTTGAGCACGGCCGCCGCGCCGGTCCACGTCCGGTCGGCCGCGATGGCGGGCTCGGCGACCACCGCGCCGCTGCTGGTGAAGCGCCGCTGATCGTTGTGGCAGCCGACGCAGGTGCGGACGTCGTAGCGGACGCCGCTGTGGAATTCGCCCGACCCGAATTCACCGGTGCCGCCGCTGATGGCGCGGAACGTGGTGTGGCACTCCAGGCAGGCGTTGCCGTCGACGGTCTCGAGCTGCCCCGTGACGTCGGCGCCGGTCATCGGGACGAAGTCCTTGACCAGGTTGATGGGCGAAAACGGGTTGCCCGAGGCGTAGAGCAGGACGATGAGGCGGTGGCTCTTGTCGGCCTCGTACGTGGTGCCCGCGGCGGTGGGGCCGCCGTTGATCACCTTGGCGAACCGGTAGTCGTAGCTGCCGTCGCCGTGGTCGACGAGGTTCGCGGCGGCGGCGGTCTCGCTGGACGCCGACGAATGATCGTTGGCGGCGAGGTAGCTGACCCAGGTGTCATTGGCGCTGCCGTTGACGCCGGCGGCGCGCTTGAGCAGCGCGAACCGCCAGGTCGCCGCTGTCGTGGACAGGTTCCTGACGCCTAGGCCATGGCGCTCGCTGACCTTGATCTTCACCACCGGCCGCCCGTCGGCGGGGACGCTGACGCTGGTGATCACCGCGGTCATCGCCGCCTGGGCCTTCTCGTCGGCGGTCATCACCGTGTAGTCGGCGACCGCGTCGATGACGGTGATCGAGCCGCCGTCGGCGCCGCACGTCAGCGTGCGCGTGGCGTTGCTGTTGCTCACCAGCGTGCACGACGTGCCGTTGGTGCCGTTGCGTGCCGTTCATGCCGTCGGCTGCCGTTCGTCCCATCCTTGCCGCTGGTCACGGTGAACGAGGTCCCGTCGGCGCAGCGGATGGTCGCGGTGCCGTTCTGGTTGTCGGTCAGGGTGCAGGACGTGCCGTCCTTGCCCGGCGCGCCGTTGCCGCCGGAGCAGGCGGCGGCCAGCGCGGCGGCGAGCGCCGGGATCCACAACAGCGCGCGTGATCGGTTGCTGGGCGTCTTCGGCGTGGTCTTGGTCATGGTCATGCGTCCCCTCGTCTCGATGGCGTCACCGTCACGGCCGCCTCAGCCTGCTCACGTCGCCGCCCAGGTCCGCCGCGCTGTCGTAGAGCAGCTGGGCCATGTAGTCGAAGTTGTGCGCCCACGCGCCGGGCTCGGTGCGGGACAGTTGATAGTTGAACGCCGCCTTGGACAGCCCGGCGGTCCACGCCGAGAAGCCGTTCGATGACACCGCCTCGGCGGCGCTGCAGCTCTTGTCGCCGTTGGTGTCCTTGAAGAAGTAGGGATACGCCCCGGGCGCGTAGCAGAGCCCGGGCGCGGGGGCGACCGCCTGCATCGCCGCCAGCGTGGCGGCCGCGATGCCGTCGATCTCGGCGGCCAGCGGCTCGGCGGCGTTGCCGTCGCCGTCGTAGTCGACCGTGCGAATGAGCCGGATCTTCTTCGGGTCGCCGTTCGCGTCGGCGTGGCAGCCGCGGCAGCTCCGGTCCCAGCCATCGGCGACCTGGAAGGTGTGGTGGCTACCGGCAGGATCGTGGCACGACGTGCACTGCGTGCCCCCGACGTGCGACAGCGGGCCGACGTAGGTCTTGCCGTCGTATTCGTAGCCGACGTGCGCGGCCGAGCCGAGCTTGACGGCGGCGGCGGGCAGGTAGTGCACGTTCTTGAACGCGGGCTTGCCGGCCGCGATCGCGGCGTCGACGGTGGCCTTGGCCTCGCGGCCGCGGTGGCACGACGCGCACACGTTGTCGTAGCCGGGCTCCTTGCGGACGACGCCCGACGGGAAGGTCACCGACGGCACCGACACGATCGCCGAGAAGTCGGTCCCCGGCTTGTCGTGGCAGGTGGCGCAGTCGAGCCCGTTGGCGGTCTCTTGCACCACCTTGCCGGTGCCGTACTGAACGTAGAAGCGGAAGCCCTCCGAACCGCCGTGGCACGACGAGCAGCTCGCGTCGACCTGTTCGCCCGAGTCCCAGCGGCGGGCCGCGACGCTGGCGCCGTTGAAGTGGCCGATGTCGGTCCGCGCGGCCTTGGTCATGTCGACCTTGGCGACCAGCACGGTGTTGACGTCGGTGATCGAGTCGAACAGCAGCTCGATGATGTACTTGGCGTTGTGCGCGAAGGCGCCCGGATCCTTGCGCGCCATCTGGTAGTTGTAGGTCGCGCGCAGGAGCCGCGCGGTCCAGCCCTTGAACGCGTTGGCGCCGACCGCCTCCGCCGCCGAGCAGGTGCCGTCGCCGTCGCCGTCGACGAACCAGTAGGGGTAGGCGGTCGCCGAGTAGCAGACGGGCGCGCCGCGCTCCGACCCGTACTTCTGGATCGCCGCCGCCAGCTTGTCGCGCAGGCCGACCAGCTCGTCGTAGATCCCCTCGGTCGTGTTGGCGTCGCCGTCGTAGTCGATCCCCGCCGACGAGATCATCCGGATCTGGTGCGCGCCCGCGACGTCGCTGACGCCGGTGTGGCAGGTGGCGCACTCGTCGAACTTGACGCGCGTCGAGTGGGGATCGTGGCAGCCGATGCAGGTGTCGTGGCTGTCGACGTGGCGGAAGCGGACGTCGTAGACCTGACCCGCGTATTGATAGCCGCCCTTGGCGCGCCCGGCGTACAGCGTGGCGGCGGCGGGGAAGTAGTGGATGTTCTGGAAGTTGAGCATCGCGCTGACGGTGTCGTCGGTGGCGGGCGCCGCCGCGGCGATCGCGGCGTCGACCTGCGGGCCCGACGAGCGCCCCTGGTGGCAGGTCATGCAGCGCGCCTCGCCGCCCAGCTCGTCGACCGTCACGCCCGAAGGGAACGTCACGGAGCTGAGCGCGTCGGCCGCGGGGTTGTGGCAGGTGACGCAGCGGATCACCGACTTGGTCGGCGCCGTGTGATCGACCACGCCCGCCGCGGTCCCGTCGCCGCCGATGTAGTCGATGAAGCCCTCCGAGCTGTGGCAGCGCGCGCAGCTGGTCGGGACCTGGCCGTCGGCGTTCCAGTTGTTGAACGCGACCGCGGTGCCGTCGGCGTGGGCCGACATCGACCACTTGTCGTAGTACGGGATCCGCGACGCGTCGGTCGGCGACAGCACCACGATCGGGTAGCCGGCGGTCGCCATCGTGTCGTCGCCCGTGATCGTCACCGACGTCTCGCCCGTGGCGATGCCGGTGACGACGCCGGCCCCGTCGACGGTGGCGATGGTCGGATCGGCGCTGGTGAAGGTGTACGACGTGTCTTCGCCGTCGCTGGTGGTGACCGAGATGGTGGCGCTGCTGCCGACGACGACGGAGTGGGCGCCGGTCGCGACGATGGTCGGTCCGGTCACGATGACGGTCGGGCCCGCGTCGCCTTCGAGCTGGGCGCATCCGAGCCCGGCCAGGACCAGGGCGGTGGCGAAGACGATGGTGCGGGGCTGGCGCTTCATGGCTGTGCTCCTTGCTGGATCCACTGCAAGATCGTGTTGTATTCGGCCGAGCCCGCGGCGTAGACGGCTCCGCCCTGGTGACCGTTGCCGGTCGTCTTCGCGAGCAGTCGACTGGACGCGGGCGCCGAGGTGTTGACGAACATGACGACCGTCGCGTGGTCGGCCGCGGGCGCGCCCACGAACAGCAGCTGCGTGTCGCCTGCCTCGTTGCCAGCCGAGTGGCATCCCTCGCAGGCGGGCACGAGCAGCGGGTAGACCGCCGTCGCGAACGACAGCGGCGCCGCGCCGTCGGCGGTCGTGGCGTCGGCGTCACCGCCGTCGGGACGCGCGCCCGCGTCCGGCCACCGGCGACGGCTCGCCGCGGGAGAAGTCGGCGCACGCGGCCAGCGCCACCGCGCAGGCGAGAGCGCCCGCGGCCAGTCCACGCACGTGTGCGACGCCGATCAGAAGTCATAGGTCAGGCTCAGGCGAAACAGGTCGTTCGGGATCTCGTCGACCTTCTCGAGGTTGATGAAGTAATAGAGGCCGACCGTCAGGCCCCGGTGGCGCGCCACGACGGCGAAGTTGTGCGTCGAGGCGTCGGCGCTCGTCAGCCGCGTGTTGTCGATGATGACGCCCCGGCGGTTGTTGAACGACCGCATGCCCTGCCGGTACTGGACGTAGAGCCAGTCGGTCGGGTGGTAGCGCACCTGCAGGTAGCTGCCGAAGTGGTAGTAGTCCAGGCCGACGCCGCCGACCCCGTCGCCGCCGCCCGACACCTCGGCGCGCAGCAAGCCCGCGCCGAGGCTGAAGTGCTGCGCCACCGGGATCCCCCGCGGACGCCAGACGGTCAGGTCGAAGGCCTGCATGAACAGGCGCCGCCCGAAGCCGAGCGGGTTGTAGAAGGCCGAGTACCACGCCGACACGAACATCCACGACGCGCCCAGGCGGTTCCCCCAGCCGAGCTTGGCGGCATCCACAGGCGAAAAGTCGTTCTGCAGGTTGATGATCGAATCGGCCTGCGCGAGGTCGTAGCCGCGCACGACGAAGACATCGTCGGTGAGCACGAACGCGCGCCGCTCGACGACGAGGTGGGCCGCCAGCCCTTCGACCGCCCAGATCACGGGCAGGATGGGCTGGTCGAACCCGCCGAGGCCGCCGTAGTTCTGGTGGTAGAGCGGATCGGCGCCGAAGGGGACGACGATCTTTCCGCCCGCTATCGTCAAGCGGACGGGCGCGGGCAGGTGAGGGACGCGACAGTGCGCCTCCCAGAACTGCAGCGTGAGCACCTCGACCGACAGGCCACACGGATCGCCGGCGGTGTCGTGCGACAGGAAGAGGAAGTGGTGATAGCTGCGGAGCGCGTTCACGCTCGGCGCTTCGAACGGATCGCCGGAGAACTGCCGCCGCTCGTAGTCGAGGCTGAAGCGGCCGTTCAGCATGAACCCGAACGGCAGCGCGAACCCGGGGCCGCCCGGGCCGCCGGGCCCGTGCGGGCGCGCGTGGGTGGCGGACGTGCTGGCGGCAGGCGAGGGAGCTGCCGCCGTCGCGGCCGGGACGACCGCGCCGGCGGCCGGTGCGGCGCAGCCGCGGGCGCCTGCGCGGCGGCGAGCGCTTTCGCCCAGGTGACGATCGCGTCGAGCCGCGGATCGCCCGGCGGCGAGCACGGCGCCGCCGGCGTGCATGTCGCCCTTGCTCTTGGTGACGAGCAGGCTCTGCTCCGGCGCCTGGACATCGACGAATGTCCGCGCGACCGCTTCGTCGCCCGCCGCATCGCCCGAAAGCACGAGCCGGCTCATCGCGGCCGGGCCGCCCGGGCGGTGACAGATCGCGCAGGCGCTGGTCAACACGGGGTGCACGCTGGCCGCGAAGCTGGGCGCGCTCGATCTGGCGGGCGGCGGCGCCGCGATCGCGGGCGCCGCGGCGGGCGAGGGGCGGCGGCGGGCGGCGTGGCGGCGTGCAGGTTGGCCCGCGGCCGGCGGAGCCCGCCGCGGGGGCGGCCGGTGACGAGCCCGCGGCGCTCGCCGGCGGCGGCCGCCGAGGTGGGGGCGCCGGGACGTGCGGCGCCGCCGTCTCCGCCACGGGCTCGGCGCGCGCGGCCGCATCCAGCCGCGCCCCGCCGCGAATCCACGCCAGCACGCGCTGGTACTGTGCGCCGGTCGCCGGCCAGGGGGCGCCGCCCGCGTGCATGGTGGCGCCGGAGGCCTTGCCCAGCAGCGCGCTCGCCTCCGCGTCGCGCGTGTTGACGAAGCGGACGATGACCTTGTGGTCGGCGGCCGCGTCGCCCGACAGCAGCAAGCGCGAGGCTCCGCCGGGAAGGCCCGGGGAATGGCAGGCCTTGCAGCTCGCCACGAACAGGGGAAACACGACGCGCCCGAACGACGGCGCGGCAGGCCCCGGCGGTGGCGAGCCCTTGCCCGCGGCGCCGCCCTTGTCCTTGCCGGCGGGCTTGCCCGGCGCGGTCGCGGGCGTGTCGGCGCCGTCCGCTGGCGTGTCGCCCCCTGGCGCGCGGCGCCGCCGAGCCGCCGTCCAGCCGGCGGCGCGGGCGGCTTCTTCTTGAGGCCGAGGTCGCGCAGGATGTCGTCGCGCTTCTTCTCCTGTCGGCTCTGCGCGCGCAGCGGAGCTCGCCGCCAGCAAGAGCGCGGTGAGCAACACGGCGTGCAGCCAGCGCCTACTTGGCATCGACGTGGCACCGTCCGCAGGCAGCCGCCGGGATCGCAAACCCGACGCGGCCGTCGTGACAGCGCCCGCAAAATTGCCCTTCGCGCATCTCGGCGTGGGTGAAGCCGACCAGCGCCTGGGGGAACAGCGACGGGTGACACGAATAACAGCCGAACGAGGCGTGCGTCCGGTGCGAGAACAGCGCGGGCGTCGGGACCTGCGCGGCGCGCGGGTCGCGCCGCGGGATGCGCAGCACCGCCGGGAAGGCAGCGCCCAGCGCGACCGAGGTGGCGAGCACGGACAGCGCGATCGCGAGCCGCCGGCTCCAGCGCGGGCGCGGTCACACCGCTCCCTTGTCCTTCATGTTCTTCCACACGGCCGCAAGGAACAGCACGCCGCCCGCGAGGACGAGCGGCGTGGCGATCACCGCCGACAGGATGAAGGTCGCGGGCGTCCAGTGCAGCGCCGCCACGAGCTGAACAGCGAGGCCCAGGCCCACAAACACGGCGGCGCGTCGAATCTTCTTCGTCATGTCAATGCGCCTGCCACAGCTCGTCCGCGTCGACCTTCGCCATGTCGTGCGCGATCCGGTGACAAGACAGGCAAGACGTCGTGCCCGCCTGCAACGCCGGCAGGATGGGACGGTGGGCGGCCCCGTCGATGAATCGCCGCGCGTCGTCGTGACAGTGAAGGCAGTTCGAGTTCGGGTAGGGCTTGTAGAGCTCGATCTTCTTCGGCACGCCCGCGACGTAGTGAGCCCACACGTGACGGAGCCCGTTCATCTTCGCCGTGACGTCACCGAACATCGCGTAGTCCTTGTGGCACGAGTAACAGACGGTCTCGCGGTCGACGAGCCGGTTCTGGTAGTGCACCGCCGCCAGCGCCTGCTTGTTGTCAGCGAACAGGCTCTTCCCGTGGCGCTGCATCTCGTGGCACGACAGGCAGAACCGCGTGGAGCTCGATTCGATCACGCCGTAGGACATGTTCCCCGCCGACAAGAGCAACGGCAGTGCCACGAGCCCAACCAGCAGCACCAGACGTCCGGCGGTGCGGCCCTCTAGGGCGCCGGCGCCGTAGAAGAGCAGGGCGATGATGCCGAGACCGGCGACGAGCGCGATGACGAGCTGGGCGGGCAGCATCTAGACCTGGCTCTCCAGCGAGCCACGTGCGCTGCCGCAAGAATTGCGCGAGCCCGGATCGGGCGGCGCAAAATATTCGTTCGCGCGTCGCTGACGATCTCGTGCTTTCAACATGGGCGGGCGGCTTGTGCAAGCGTGGCGCCACGATCAACGATGGGGACGAACACGCGAGCACACTACACGCGCCACCGTTTCAATGGCTATCCCTGATCGTTAAAGTTTCGCGAAGGTCGATTTAAACGGTGCGAGCGTGTCCGGCCGTTGTCTTGCACGCACAGCGTTGGTGGACGGTTGTGAAGTCACGCAGCGGAGGTGGGTGATGCCAACCAGCCGACGGATGAGATGTCATCCAGCGAGGTTCGCGATCAGATCTTCGCGCAGCACGGCATGCTGCGCGGTCTGCTTGCCGAAACCATGGCGATTGCGGATCGCGTGCCGACCTCGGCCGCGGAGCTCGATGCGCTTCGCGCACGAGCCCAGGCGCTCTACGACGCGCTCGCGAACGCACATGGCGTTCGAGGAAGGTGTGCTGCCGGCGGCGTTGCGCGACGTCATCGGCTGGGGAGCCGTCATCCAGCAGCAGATGGAGGAGGATCACGTTCGACAGCGGGAGGCGCTCGCGCTCGCGATCTCGGCGATCGGGCCGACCGGGTTGTCCGGAGCCGAGCTCGTCGACAACGTGCAGTCGTTCGCGACCACGCTCCTGATCGATATGGAGAGCGAAGAACGCGGCCTGCTCAACGCCGACCTCGACGCGATGGCAGGCGACGCCAAAGGCGGGTGAGTCGCAGCTTCAGCCGCCGGACTGGTCGATGACGATGATGTCGTCGCGGATCACGTCGGGAGTCAGCAGGCAGCGCTCTTCTTCCTCCATGTCCTCGAGCAACCAGGACGTCAGGAAGGAGAGCTTGACGGCCAGCGTGGTCAGACCGGGGGCTCTGCGCGCCTCTTCGTGAATCGTCGACAGCATCTCTCGCTGCCGTTTGTGCTCGTCGAGCAGCGCGTCGGCGCGTTGTGGGCCCACCGGCAGATCGTCGCGCAGCAGCGGAATCAGGACCCGCTCCTCGAACGTCAGGTGGATCTCCATCGTCGACCGGATGTCGCCCACGGCCGACGCGACCGCGTCCGGCGTCGGGGGCTTCCCCTCGAGCGCCAGCTCGGCGACCTCCCGGGCGCGCTGCAACAGCGCCCGAATCTGTCCGTGCTGCCACAGAATCCCCTTCCGCGCCGGCCCGGCGTCCAGGCGGTCTGCAGGGGCTGTCCAACCCAGGTGCGTCATGAGGCTCTGCTAAAGCAACGCGGGTGCCACGCAGCGGCACCGTGGGTCGCGCTCGAGGCACGCGCTTCCTGCGCCGGCGGTCGGCGCTCGTGCAAGAACTGCGCGTCCTGGAAAAGCGACTGGCTGGAAGTCGTGCCGGCATTTGGGTTGCACAGAGTCGAGGTACGACCTGAGGAGGCGACGAACATGCCGACCACGACCGTCAGAGAGATCATGACCAGCATCGTCGAGACCCTCCGCGTCGGCGACACGCTCGCCACCGCGCGGCGGCAGATCACGCGTGGGCGAATCCGCCACCTGCCGGTGGTGGACGGCGACGAACGCGTGGTGGGGCTCATCACCCACAGGCGAATCGTCGAAGCGTGGGTGAGTCACGGGCATCCCGACAAAGAGTCGATCGCCGAAGTAGAGCGGGACGTTCCCGTCGAGATGGTCATGGAGAAGGACGTGCTCACCGTCGATCCCGGCACCAGCGCTGCCCAGGCCGCCAAGATGCTCGTGGCGCACAAGTTCGGCTGCCTTCCCGTCGTCGACAAGGGGAAGCTGGTCGGCATCGTGACCGAAGCAGACTTCGTCCGCTTCGCCCAGCGTTACTTCGAGTGGGAGAGCGCCACGCCGCGATGAATCAGCGGGGCGACGGCGATCCCGCTTCCTTGTAAGCGACGATGTCGAACGACAGCGTCACGCGATTCGCGACGGTGACGGTGCCGCCCGCGAACGAAAACGGGACGATCTTGTAGTCGGTCTGCCGCAGCGACAGCTTGCCGCTGGCGCGCATCGTGTCGTCTGTGAAGGTCAGCCGCAGCGGCACGGTCACGGTTCGCCGGACGCCGTGCAGCCGCAGGTCGCCCGTGAGCTTGACGTCGAACGCGCCGTCGTCGCGGCGGCTGGCGGCGATGGCGCGGCCGGAGAACGTGATCGCGGGAAACGCGCGGGCCTCGAGCACGTGATCGTGCAGCGCGGTGTCGATCTCACCGGCGATGTCTTCGTGCTTCTCCTCGGCGGCGCGCAGCGCGTCGGCCCGCACGGCCAGCTCCAGGGTCGCGGTCTCGATCTTCCCTGCCACCATCGTCACGGTGCCCTCGTAGCTCCTGACCTCGATCTTGTGATCGTGGCCGAACATCGACGACACCCCAGACGTCGTCGTGTGCACGACGAAGCGACTGCGCGGCACGTCGATCCGGTAGCGCTGCTGATCTCGCCCGGCCGAGCCGGCATCGGCGTGCGACAGCGCGAAGGCGAGCGCGATCAGCCCGACGCCAGCCCCCAGCGTCACGGCGTGCTCCTCCCGGGTCTGCCGGTGGCCAGCGTGTGGCCGTGGCCGGGGACGGGCCCCCGCGGCGACGCCGACGCCTGCGCGCGCGGTCGAGTGACGAACAGCGCCGCCCATTCCGGAGGCAGGCGTCGCTGCAGGAACAGCCTGTCCTCGCGCCCCAGCGCCTCGGCCAGCGCTTGGCACACGGTCTCTGCGTGCTCCACCGCCACGCCCGCGCTCACCCCCTCCATGACCCCGAGGCGGGCGTAGAGCGCGGCGGTTTTCGGCGCGGTGTGCCGCGCGAGCCGGACGAGCGCCGCCGCGAACGTGGGCGGCAAGCACGCGGCGAAGGCGGTGGCGTCGCGCGCGGACAGTCGCTCACCGAGTGCTTCCAGCGTCGCCTCGACGGCGATCTCGGCGGTGTGTGGATCGGGGATGGCGGCCCGCCACCTCACCTCGCCCAGAACCTGGTCGCGATCGATCGTCATGCTCCCTTTGATTGCACTTCGTGAGCCAGGGGCCGGGTCGCACCGACGGCGTGCAAACGAGATCTCGCGACGCAGTTTCTGCGCGTCGAGATCTCGAGCGCTCAAGCGTGTGGGCGTGCTGGAGATGGCGCTGGATATGCAATGTCCAGCTGGCATGAACCCACGATTGCCGATGCTGATGTTTCTGATTGCCGTCCCGCTGGCGGCTTGCGCGACGGCGCCCGCGCCGCCACCGCTGGCGATAGCCGCGGCACCGGCGCCCGCAGCCCACTCATGCCCGAAGCATCCCGAGGCCGTGTCAGACAAACCAGCGGCCTGCCCCAAGTGCGGGATGAACATGAAGGCGAACCAGCAGCCCAGCCCGCCGCCGTCGGCGCCGCATTCCGAGGGCCACCATTGACCCGCCGTCCGCGGTGGAAGGAGGATCGGCCATGACGACTCAGTCGATGGTGATGGTCTTGGTGGCTGGCGTCTTCCTGACGGCGTGCGACTCGAATGGAACCGACGACGCGCTGGCAGCGTGACTGACAGCGGCGGCGCCGTCATGCGAACCAATCTGGCGGCGTTGTCGGTGTTGTTTCTCAGCACCGCGGCTGCTCCAGCTGCGGCGGCCGATCCGGCAGCCGCGGAGCGCCCGTGGCAGGGGACGCTGGCGGTGGGGACGACGGTGGTGGAAGTGAACAACGTCCTGCCGGTGCCGATCGCGATCGGCGCGGGGCTGCTGGTGGAGCACGGGATGTTCGGGGTCGAGGGGGCGATGCATGTCGATGGGGCAACGATCTGCGACTATCCCGACGGGGCTTGCGGGGTGCTCTGGATCTGGGACATCGCGCCGCGTGTGACGCTGGCGCCCTCCCGGCCCTGGAGCCCCTACGCCGCGGCGCGCTTCCAGCTCACGAGCTCGCGGCCGCACGGGCTGGTCCCGGCGGCCGGTCCGCGGCTGGGCCTTCGTTACCGAGGACAGCAACTCGGCTTCTACTTCGAGGCGGGTCCCTCTTTCGTCTCCGAGACAGACGGCATGCGCGGCGCGTTCGTGTCCGGGAGTCGCTGGTTTTTCCAGGTCTCGACCGGGATGGCTTTCAACTTGTGGTGAGCACCTCGAGCGGTGATTAGGTTCGAGCGCGATGGAAACGAAACTGGCAGCGGAAAGTTCGGGAGCGAGCCCGGCCTTGTCGTCGGGGACCGTCATCGAACGGGTGGCGGAGCGGTTGGCGAGCGCGGACGCGCGAATGATCTACGGCAGTCCCATCGAACGTCGTGGGGCGACGGTCATCCCCGTCGCGCAGGTGCGCTACGGTTTTGGCGGCGGCGCGGGCCGCAAGCAGTCGCTGGGCGCAGAGGGCACGGGCGCGGGCGGCGGCGCCATCGTCACCCCCGTTGGGTTCATCGAGATGCGCGACGGCAGGGTCAATTTCCGCCGCATCCGCACGACGTCACCCGCGCTGGCCGCGCTTGGCATCGGCCTCGGCGTCTGGCTGGTGGCGCGCGCCATCGGCGGCGCGCTCGCCGCAGCGGCGCTGACGTCGGTCACGGGTGGGCGGCGCCGGTCTCGATGCTGTGCGCGGGCACCGGCATGCCGCTCGCCCGCAGGTAGCGCTCGGGCGCGGCGGCGAACTTGGCGCGGCACTGCGCGGAACAGAAGCGCAGCGTGAGGCCCTCGATGTTGGTGGTCTCGTCCGCCGTCTCGACCGCCATGCCGCACACCGGATCGCGGTGCGACACCCATTCGAACGTGCGCCCGGCCGGCGCTCCGGTCGCCAGCCGCTGCATCAGCGACAGCTCGTCGAGCACGAGCCGCGGGATGAGGAAATGCCGCCGCACCCGCTCGCGGCCGCTCTCCCCCAGCGCGCGGGCGCGGGGCGGGTCGCCGAGCAGCGCGATCATCGCCTGCGCGCACTCATCGACGCTGTCGACCAGCAGGCCGCCGGTGCCGTCGGCCATCTGCAGCGGGATGCCGCCGGCGCGCCCGGCGACGACGGGTGTCCCTTTCCACAACGCCTCGGCCACGACCAGGCCGAAGCCTTCGCGCAGCGACTTCTGGATGACGATGTTCGACAGCGCCTGGAACGCGTTGACCTCGATGTTGCCGACGCCGATCAGGTTGGTGAACACGTGCGCCTGCTTGTCGCCCGCGATCTCCTTGCGAATGGCGCGGTAGACCTCCCAGCCCTCGGGGTCGTCCGTCGCCATCGACCCGACCAGGGCGAGCTGGAGCCCGGGGAACTGGCGCCGCGCGATCCGGTACGCCTCGATCACGCCCAGCGGATCCTTCCACGGATCGAAGCGCGACACCTGGGTGACCAGCGGCTGGTCGGTGCGGATGCCGATCCACTCGAGCACCTGGCGCGCCGTCGCCTCGGGCAGCAGCAGGTTCTTCGGGTTCCGCGGGTCGATCGCCGGCGGGATGATCTGCAGGTACGGCGTCGGCAGGTCGGCGGGGACGAACTCGGGCATCGTGAAGATCGACGCGTCGTATTCGGCCAGGAACGGGCGCACGAAGTTCCACACCTCGTGGTTGGGTTGCGCGGTGTCGATGTGCGAGCGCCAGATCCAGCGCGCGCGCCCCTTGCCGCTGAACTCGAGCAGCCCGGCGGGCTGCGGATCGTGCACGAAGATGAAGTCGTAGTCGGCGTCGAAGCCGGCGGCGTTGGTGCGCGACGTCGCGAGGTAGCGGGCGCGGTCAGCGTCGCTGAGCGTGACCGTCGCGCCCTGCAGGCCGTTGTGGATCGCCTTCGTCACCTGGAAGAACGGCTCGTCGCCGCTGATGATCCGCCAGTCCGCCACCAGCCCCTGATCGTTGAGCAGCGGCACCACCGAGCGGAGCAGCTCGGAGACCCCGCCGCCGTACGGCGTCGCGTTGATGTGAAGCACCCGGGCCCCACGCAGCGCCCGCGCGGTGCGGCTGACCGCATCCAGCAGATCGTCAGGGGCTACCCCCCGGTACGAGTCGAGCGACGATTCTCCGACGTCAACGATGTCGAGCATGGCGCGCGGCCTCGATCCGCCCGGATGAATGTGGGGCGGCGACGCGCTGCCGGACACGGGGAACATTCCCGATATGGGCTGGCACGGCGATGGCTACGGTTACGTGTTGGGCAATGCAGACAGCCTTGAACTTGGTGGCGGCAGCCATCCTTCTCGCTCACGGCCTCGCGCATGTCGTCGGCTTCGTCGGCCCGTGGCGGCTGAGCCCGCGCGTCCCCTACAAGACGACCGTCCTGGCCGGCCGGATGGAGCTCGGCAACCTGGGCACCAAGATTGTCGGGCTGGTCTGGCTGCTCCTCACGATCGACTTCGCGCTCGTCGCCTGGGGTGCATACGCTGGCGCCGCCTGGTGGCCGCTGGCTGCCGTGGCCACGGCGCTGATCTCGCTCGTGCTCTGTCTGTTGACCTGGTCAGAGACGAAGGTCGGCGCGTTCGTCGACATCGGCATCGTCGTCGTCATCGTGGTCTGGCGCGTTGGCGCTCGGCGTCATCGACCGCGGCTAGCGGAGGCGTTGCGCGCAGCGCATGCGCGTGCCGCGGCGCTGGGCGCAACCGATTCGCGCGTTGAATCCATAACGCCGCCGCGGGCGCGCCTCCGTGCGGGGCACGGGCTGGCATCCGGCCTGCACCATCGAGAGTCATGCACTACGAAACCCTGGAAGAGTTCCGTCGGCAGTTGCTGAGCCGACGGTGGTCATTGCTCCGGCGCCGCGAGCGGGTGCTGGCCGACGAACAGCAGCTTCTGGCCGAGCGCGAGCCTGACTGGGAAGACGCCGCGACCGCGGCCACCGCGGCGTCCGTGCTCGCCAGTGTCGGCGAGGAGGAGCGACGCGCCCTGGTCCGGATCGCCGCATCGCTCGAACGAATGGAACGCGGCTCGTACGGCGAGTGCGCCACCTGCCGCGACGTCATCGACGTCGCGCGACTGCGGGCGGTCCCGGACACCGACCGCTGTGCCCGCTGCGCGCCCGCGCACTGACGCGACCCGCTGCCCGGCGCGCCGACCCCCACGGTTTTGGGGGTGCCGGGCCTACTTTCGCGGGCTTGAACGGTCCAAAATGGGTGGGCGGGACTGATCCGGATGGCCGGACCAGGGCATTTTTAGACATGGTGTGTCCCCCACGTCAGCCCGGTCGTTCGATTGTTGGCATCACGGCTTGTCTTGCCGCGGCAGCCCTGATGGGCTGCGGCCCCTCCGGGGGCGGCGGCGGCGAAGGGGGGAGGGGTGGGACATCGACCGCAGGCTCAACCGGAGGCGGCGGAACCGGCGGCAGCAGCGGCCTGGCGGGTTCGGTCGGCTCCGCGGGTTCGGGCGCTCCCGGCAGCGGCGGCGCCTCGGCTTCGGGCGGCAGCAACAGCGGCGGCGGCTCCTCGGGTTCGGGGGTTGCCGGCAGCAGCGGCTCGGCGGGTTCGGGCGGCAGCGGTGGCGGTGGGGTCACCGGCACGGGTGGCTCGGTGGGGGGCAGGGGCGGCTCGGCGGGTTCGGGCGGCAGCGGCAGCGGTGGCACAGGCGCGGGTGGCCAGGCGGGCGGCGGGCGGCAGGGGCGGCGCCTCGGGTCGCGGCGGCGCCGGGGGCGGGGCGGGCGGGGCGGGCGGCACAGCGAGCACTTGCCCGGCGGGCACACCTTTGACCGGCGGCACGCAGTACTGCTCGAACATGAGGGGCAACATCGCCGGCGGCTATTCCTGGGAGCTGTGGGCGGAGGGAACGGGCTCGGGATGCATGACCGTGTTTGGTGTCGACGCCAGGTTCAAGGCGACGTGGACCAACGTCGAGGATTTCCTGGCCCGCGTCGGTTTGTCGTTCGACCAGACCAAGACGCCTGCCCAGATAGGGACGCTTTCAGCCGACTTCGCGGAGACGAAGACCGGCAGCAACGGCCTGGTCTACATCGGCATCTACGGATGGACGGTCGACCCGCTGCGCGAGTACTACATCCTCGACGACTGGGGGGCGACCATGCCTGCCGGCACTGCCTCCGACGGGACGCCTCGTGACCACGTGGGGACGATAACCGTCGACGGCGGCACGTACGAAGTCTGGAAGAAGACGCGCACGAACAAGCCGGCAATCACGGGCGACAACAAGACGTTCGATCAGTACTTCAGCATCCGCCAGCAGGCTCGCTCGTGCGGCCACATCTCCATCTCCGAGCACTTCTCCCAGTGGAACAGTCTGGGTTTGCCACTCGGAAAACTGTACGAGGCGAAGATCCTCGTCGAGGCCCAGGACAGCACCGGGACCATCGAGTTCAGCAAGGCGACGGTCACGGTCAGATGAACGGCTCCTACTCGACGTAGATGTTGTCGAGCGTCAGGACGCCTCGTCCCGATTGACCGTCCAGCAGGTGGGCCTCGACGCTGAAGCGGATGCTGTCGATGTGCTGCCGGCATTGGGTCCACCCGCCCACGATCCTCGTATCCAGCCAGGTGGGGATACCGAAGTTCTGGATCTCGATTCGGTAGTGCGTCCAGTCGCTCGAGGAGTTGACGTTGGCGGCGACGTAGATGTCGCCTGGACGCGAGCCGTCCTCGGTGACCGCTGTCGAGCACCCGAGCTCGACGTACACCTGCGTGCCGACGGGGAGCGCGGGCATGCCGGACTCCACCTTGGCGGAGAAGACGAGCGCCCGGTGGGAATTGATGTCCCACGGAACGTCGCTCTTGCTCACCAGGGCAGCGCCGCCGTTCTGTTGCTCGCCATCGAGTGGGTCGTCGACGCGAAAGTCGAGATACAGCGCGAACGGCGTGTTGTTGGCGCCCGCGATGAGACCGCGGACGTGGCTGTCCGGGTTGTTCGGGTTGAACGAGTAGCTGTCCCACGCATCGAAGTTGGGCAGCGCCGAGGCGAGGTCGCCGTCGTCGAAGTCGTCGATGACGACCGGCCCCGGATCCACCTGCTTGACGTCGAAGCAACCTGGCACGGCGAACGCGGCCAGTGCGCAGGCAATCAACCTGGTCGCGGCGCGCGCCACGGGTCTCACCACCGGCCACTCCAGCCGAGCTGGGCCGATGAGCCGGTCCACGACAACGACAGCTGGCCGGTGGGACGCTCGCGTCGACGGTCGACGAACCACAATGACGCGCCCGTCGCGACGAGCACGCCGCTCGCGATCGACAGGCCCAGGATGGCGTGGTTCGCCCGCGTGAGCGACGTCGCGAGATCGTTGTTCTCGACGGCTTGCATCCGGTAAGCGGCGGTGCGGGGCGTCAGCTCCTGCAGCGTCGTCGTGCCCGCCTGCCAGTCATCGTAGCGGCCGCGGTTCCAGAGGTAGACGCCGAGCGCGGCGCCCGCGGCCGCGACGCCGACGGCGGTGCTCACGTACGCCGCGCGCCGCAAGGTGACGATGGGCGCGGCTGGCGCGTCGGGCGACGCACCCGTCAGTGGCGGCGACGCGAGCGTCGCTGTAGCGTCTGACGGCGTCGCGGCTAGCGGGGCAGCCGGTGCAGCGGTGACAGCCGGCGGCGCGGCGTCGTGCGGCGCTTCGCTGGCGAACGCGAGCTCCAGCCGCCGCCGCTCGGCTTCGGCGAGCGTCACGACGCGGGTGATCTGTGCACCGTCGGGGGGCGTCGCCGTGATCGTGTGTGTCCCGGCGGCGAGGCGGATCGGCTGGAACAGCGGCGTCCGTCCGATGTCGCGATCGTCGACGCGGATCGCGACACCCGGTCGTTCCGTCGAGATGGTGAGCTCGCCGAGCTTCGCCTCGAGCAGCGCGATCTGCGCCTGCACCTGCTCGCGCCGGCTGAGCGGGACCTTGTCGGCCCCGTCGCGCAGATAGCTCGCCAGCGCCTCGATCGCCGCGAGCGGCCGGCCGAGCGCGATCTGCGCCTGGCCGATGTTGTAGAGCACGGCGAAGTGCGGGCTCGTCGCGTAGGCCTGGTTGAACTGCTCGAGGGCCGCTTCGTAGAGCCCCTGCTTCGCGAGATCGATGCCGCGCGTGTAGTGCGCGGCCGCCTGCTCGCGGGGATCGCCCGCCGCGGCGCGCGCAGGCGCAGGCGGCGCTGATGCCAACGCGACGACGAGCAGCAGGAGCAAGCAGCGGGAGAAGCTCACCTGCGCATCCCCAGCTGCACGGCGGGTGCCATCACTGGTAGGGGTTCTCGGCGTCGAACGCGGGCACTGCCGCTGTCGGCGCCGGAGGACGCGGTGCGACGCCGGTTGCGAGGTCCGGCGTCTTGGCGGCCGGCCGTACAGCTGCCGGCCGCCGCGCGCTGGCCGGCGACGGTCGTCCGGTCGGACGTCCGGACGCCACGGTGGTGACTGTCCGCTCGGTTTCGATGGTGGCGGGCGCAGCAGGCACCGGCTGCGGAGGCGCGGCCGGGACCGGCGCCGGGGCGACGGGGGCGGGCTCGGCGGGCGCCGTGACCGCCGGGGCACGGGGGCGGGGGAGGGGCGGTCGCCTGGACGTCCGGACGACCGGTTTCGGGCGTCCTCCCTCCCCGCCACAGTGCCCCGGCCGCCACCGCGATGGAAGCCAGCGCCAGCGCCGCGATCAACGCGCCTCGCGTCCGCACTCGCTCGCGCGCCGGCATCGGCGCCGGTTTGTCCGGCGTCGCGAGCGCCGGTGCGGCCGGCCAGACCTCGCGGCCCGCGAACGGCGCCAGCGCAGTCGCCAGCGCCGCCGCCGTCTGCGGCCGCGCGCCCGGATCGGACGCGAGCGTCCGCCCGATCACGTCGACCAGCTCGGCGGCCAGCCCGTCTGGCCCACGCTGCACCGAGGCGAGCGGCACCGCCGGCTGCGTCGCGATGTGGTGGAGGATGGCGTTCTGCGAATCACCGGGGTGTGGCTTCTTCTGCGACAGGAGCTCGTAGAGGATCGCGCCCAGCGCGTACACGTCGGCCCGGTGGTCGACCATCTTCTCGCCGCGCGCCTGCTCCGGGGACATGTACGCGGCCGTGCCGAGCACCGTGCCGGTGTCCGTCGCCGCGTTCGACGCTTCGATGGCCTGCAGCTTGGCGACGCCGAAGTCGAGCACCTTCACGAGGTCCGTCCCGTCGTCGCGCCGGCACAGGAACAGGTTGTGCGGCTTGAGGTCGCGGTGGACGATGCCGGCGGCGTGCGCCGCTTCGACGCCGCGGCAGGCCTGCGTCACCAGATCGCAGGCGCGCCGCGGCGGGCAGGCAGCCCTCGCGTTCCAGCAGCGCGCCGACGCTCTCGCCGACCAGGTACTCCATCACGATGTACGGCGTCCCGTCGTCGGAGATGCCGAAGTCGACGGCCGCCGCGACGTTCTCGTTCTCCAGCGCGCCCGCGGCCTCCGCCTCGCGCTGGAACCGCGTCAGGATCTCGCGCCGAAGGGCGAGATCACGGCGCAGGAACTTGATCGCGAAGCGCCGCCTGACCACCGCGTGGTGCGCCTCGTAGACGACGCCCATCCCCCCCTGCGCGAGCAATCGCACGATGCGGTACTTGCCGCCAACCAGCGCGCCGACGGTTAGTCCGCCGGTTCCGACCGTCATTGCTGCGCCCCCGGCACCACGAAACGCATGGCAACCACTACGGAAAATACCACGGACAGGCTCGGCGATAAACGCGACGCCGGGCGCCGCGTGATATGAATCGATGCGCGGCTCGCAATGGCGACCGACCCGGGCACCAAGACGGTCACGACGGCGGGCGCGCCGGTCCGCGGCGCCGACCGCGAGCGGCCTCGCGCTCGTGTGGGTGTTCCCGTTGCCGGATCAGCCGGCGATCCCGCTCGATCGCGGCGCGGACGCGGCCGCCGAGCTCATCATCGGGCGGGACGCCGCCTGCGACGTTCGTCCTCGAGGGCGGCGACATCTCGCGCCGGCACGCCGCGCTGCGCTGGACCGGGCCGGGCGCCGGCGCGGCGCTGCACGACCTCGGCAGCCGCAACGGCATCCGGATCAACGGGCGGGCCGTCGCAAACGGCGTCCTCGCCGGCGGCGACGTCGTGCGGGTGGGCGGCTGGATCGGCGTCGTCACGGCTCAGCCAGGCGCGCTCGCGGAGATCGCGCCTGGCCTCCACGGAGGCGCCGCGCTCGCCAAGGCGGTCGCGCCCCTGCGGCAGGCGGCGCCGAGCGATCTGCCGATCGTGCTCGAGGGCGAGACCGGCACCGGCAAGGAGGTCGTGGCGCGCGCGATCCACGCCTGGAGCGGCCGCCGCGGCCCGTTCGTCGCGCTCAACTGCGCCGCGCTGCCCGAAGCGCTGGCCGAAGGCGAGCTGTTCGGCTACCGGAAGGGGGCGTTCACCGGCGCCGACAAGGCGAGCCCCGGCGTCTTCCGCAGCGCGGAGGGCGGGACGTTGTTGCTCGACGAGGTGTCGGATCTGCCGCTGGCGCTGCAGGCCAAGCTGCTGCGCGTGCTCGAGCAGCGCGAGGTGCAGCCGCTCGGCGAGACCCGTCCCGTCCCGATCGACGTCCGCATCGTCGTCGCGGGTCAGCTGTCGCTGCTGGACGCGTCGCGCACCGGCCGTTTCCGCCCCGATCTGCTGGCGCGGCTGGAAGGGATGACCGTGCGGCTGCCGCCGCTGCGCGACCGGCGGGAGGACATCGCGCCGCTGTTCTCGCAGCTCCTGCGCAGCATCGGCGGCGCAGGGCCGGTGCCGGCCGTCGACGGCGATGCTGGTCGAGCGCCTCTGTCTCTACGACTGGCCGTTCAACGTGCGCGAGCTGGTGCAGCTGGTGCGACGGCTGCTCGTGCTGCGCGCGAGCGAGACGACGCTGCGCGCCGAGCACCTGCCCGACCGGATCGGCCAGCAGGTGGCGCGCCGCGGCGCCGCCGCGCGCCGGCCGCGCCTGCGCCCCGCCGCTGCGCCGCCGCGGCGGACCGGGCGGCGCGTGCCGCCGGCGGAGCTCCCTGACGTGCCGGCGCTGGTGGCCGCGCTGCGCGCCGCCGGCGGCAATGTCACGCGCGCCGCCGCGATGCTGGGCATCACCCGCCAGCGGGCCTACCGGTTGATGGACACCAACGCGGTCGACCTCGACGCGCTCCGCAATCCGGACGACGACCCGGCCGCCTGACGCCCGGCACGCGGATGTCGATGCGGACGTCCGGACGACCGGACGTCTCGCTGAGGCGCGCGTCCGGCGCTCGGCGAGCGCGCGCCGCCGCGGTTCGGCGGCTGGCGCGCTAGTTGCTCATCAGCCGCTCGCGATGCGCAAACACGCGAACGAGGAAACAAAGCGGCTGCTCGTGATTGGTCTCGCGTTCGTCGCGGGATGCGGCCTGGCGACGCGCCGCGAGCGGCTGGGATCGGGCGACGGCGGACAGGTCGGCGGCCCTGGCGTCAGCCGGGCCCGATTCACGGCGAGCTGCCGGAGGAAATTCTTCCCCCGGCGGAGCGGACGCCGGCGTCAGCCCGCCGAAGATGTCGTGCACCGATTCACCCAGCTACACGCTGTCGTATTCGCCCGGCTACTCGGACGCGGAGCACCAGAGGAACATGGACGATGGCCCAGGCGCTGCGCGGGCAGATGACGAACCTGACGCAGAAGGCGGAGCAGCTGCGCGGCGTGTTCTCCGGCGAGGGGAGCTCGAACTGGGACGACATTCAGCGCAGCTTCGACAACGACGATCTCCAGATCCGGGGCTGGCAGTACCGCGACGGCCCGCGCGGGTTGAACATCGACCAGCCCGCGTCTGTCGGCAAAGACCGAAACAGTCCGGGCACGAAGGTCGCCGAGCACGGCAGCGCGACGGCGTTCCCGGCCCCGGTCGCGCGCGGCGCGGCGTTCGACGTCGGTCTCGAATACCGGATCGGCCAGGCGATGGGCGACGAGCTGGTCGCCGCCAACATGTCGATGTTCCTGGTCCCGTGCGTGAACATCCTGCGCCACCCGTTCTGGGGGCGCGCGCAGGAGACCTACGGCGAAGACAGCTTCCTCCTCGGGCGCATCGGCACCGGGCAGACGGCCGGCATCCAGGAGTACTCCGCCGCCTGCGCCAAGCACTGGGCGGCGAACAACATCGAGCGCGATCGCTGGATCGTCAATTCGCAGCTCGAGCCGCGCACGCTGCGTGAGATCTACGGCCGCCACTTCGAGATGATCGTCCAGGACGGCGGCGTCGCCTGCGTCATGGCCGCGTACAACGCCGTCAACGGCACGAAGGCGACGCAGAGCAAGGAGCTGCTGACGACGATCCTGCGCGGCGAGTTCGGCTTCAAGGGGCTCGTGATCTCGGACTGGTGGGCGATGCCGGGATACAGCACGTCCACCCTCGAGCACGACGACGCGCACGAACAACGCCAGGGAGGCGTTGCTGGCCGGCCTCGACATCGAGGTGCCCTGGTCGCTGAACTACAAGGTCATCGACGAAGGGCTGGTCCCCGCGTCGGTCCCCGAGAGCCTCATCAACGAGCACGTCGATCGCGTGCTGGCGCAGAAGCTCCGCTTCAGGGCCCACGTCATGGGCCAGCGCGTGGGGCTCAAGGCGCCGACGAGCACGTACGTCGTCGGCAGCAACGGCGTCTCGAGCATCACCAACAACGACGACCACATCGCCATCGCCGAGGAGGCGGCGCGCAAGTCGATGGTCCTGATCAAGAACTGTCCGCTGACCGACAAGGGCTGCACCGTCCCGGCGACGGACGACAGCAACGTGCTGCCGATCAAGCCCACGGCCGGCGCGGTCACGAAGATCGCCGTCGTCGGGCCGACGATCAGCTACTGCAACGACGCCACGGGCCCCGGTATCCAGTACTGCTTTCAGGACCACACGAACAAGGGGACGATCAACTTCGCGACGGGCATCAGGACCGGCGACACGGGATCGAGCCGGGTCAACGTCGACCTCGAGAGGTCCGTGAGCCCGTTTGCGGGCGTCTGCGAGGCGGTGGGCGGCACGCGTCGACAGGAAGGTCAGCCCGACCGTCCTGCTCCGGCGGCAGCGAGTTCACGGTCACCACGGCCACGACAAGCGGTGGCGACGTCACGCCCGCCGTCACGGCGGCGCAGGCGGCAGACGTGGTCGTGGTCGTCGTCGGTCTGACGCCCTACAACGAAGGCGAGCAGTACAACGGCAACGATCGCGACAACCTGTCGCTCGACGGCAAGGATCACGGCCGCGGCTACGGCATGCTGAACACCAAGCTGGTCGACGAGATCGCCAAGCTCGGCAAGCCGATGATCGTCGTCATCGAGGCGGGCGCCGTGGTGGACATGCCCTGGCTCGCCAACGTACCGGCCGTCGTCATGGCCTGGTACCCCGGCATGGTCGGTGGCCGCGCGCTCGGCAAGCTGCTGCTCGGCAAGGAAAACTTCAGCGGCAAGCTGCCCGTCACGTGGCCGATGGACGCCAGCCAGTACCCGGCGTTCGACGAGATGCCGAGCGGGACGACGAAGATGGATTACTTCCTCGGCTACCGCCGCTTCGACATGATGAAGCTGACGCCGCGTTATTCCTTCGGCCACGGGCTGTCGTACGCGCGCTTCCAGTACGCGAACCTGCAGGTGCCGTGTAGCAGCGTCGCCAAGAACGGCGTCGTCGAAGTCAAAGTCGACGTCTCCAACACGAGCCCGCGCGGCGGCGACGAGGTCGTGATGCTGTTCGTGCGGTTCCCGACGGGACCCGACGGGACGCCGAGCCGTTCCGTCAAGGAGCTGAAAGGGTTCTACCGCGTCGGTCTCGACGGCAACGGGCAGACGACCGACTGCCGCCACGGCAACGCGACGACCCCGTGCGCGAGCACCAAGCGAATCACGATCCCGGTCCGCGTCAGAGACCTCAAGTACTACGACACCGGCGTGACGCCGAACCGCTGGGACGTTCAGCCGGGTGAGTACCAGATCATCGTCGCGCCGAGCTCCGGCATCGCCAACAAGGCGTTGCAGGCGACGCCCGAGCTTTGTCCGGCTGGCGGCGGAATCGGCTGCCCGCTTTCCGACACCTTCAACGTGAACTAGCAGCGCGCGGCGCGCCCGCTGCTCCGGAGGCCGTAATGAGACCCCATAGCCACGCGTCTGTCCTGTCTTTCGTCTTCGTCGTCGTCCTCGGCAACATCGGGCGAGCGCAGGAGCAGCCACCGCCGACGCCCGCGCCGGTACCGGCTGCGGTGCCGCCGCTGCCACCCGACGTCAGCGCGCCCGCGTCGGTGCCGGCGAACTGGAAACCGGGCGATCACGATCGAGCAGCTCCCGGCCGGCGCCTATCCCGAGGGGACGACGGGCGGCGGCATGTTCGGCAAGTCGTTCACGCTGGGCGCGCCCACGCGCGGCATCTGGGGCGGCTCCTTGTGGTTGACGTTCCACGGGCTGCAGTGGCCGTACATGCCGAAGACGGGCGTCGGCGTCTCGGGCTACGCCTGGGTCGACACGGGGTACCAGGAGATCCGGCGCGATCAGATTCGCACCGACTTTCGGTTCTGGCCCCAGGATGCGCGTGGGCTCCTGCGCCTGACGCCCACCTATTCCAGCGGCTCGTTCTTCGTCCAGGGGCAGATCGAGCTCGTCGGCATCAAAGACCAGTTCGCGGCCCTGGCCGATCGCGCCCAGACGGACGATCTCTGGGTGCGCGTCGGTCGCTGGAACCGGTGGGACCTGCAGGTCGGGCGCTTCGAGTCGTGGGAGGTGTTCCACCTCGGCATGGGCCTCGACGTCAACACGCTGGAGCGCCGTGGCGCGGAGGACATCGGCAATCGCGAGGCGGTCACGCCCTATCTCGTTCGTTTCCCGTTCGAGACCCGCCCGTCCGGCCCAGGCTACACGGCGCTCCACCTCTATCCGACGGGGTTCTTGCGCTTCGAGCTGCTCGGCATCGCCGGTCCGGACGCCAACAGGATGAACAGCCTCGGCACGCGGCCCGCCGTGATCGTCGACCTCGGGATGATCAAGCTCAAGCTCGCCGGCGAGTACATCAAGGCCCGCCAGCGCGAGGAGTACAGGGATCCGAACGGCGTCATCGGGCCCAACCCGAACACGCGGCTCGAGCGCGGCATCGGCGGCGGGATCATGTTCATCCTCGACCCGCGCTTCGAGGCTGGCGTCAACGCCTCGTACGGGCGCGCAGAAGAGATGAGCACGCAGGGCCTCGTCGGCGCCAGGACGTTCGATATCCTCAGCGTCGGCGGCTTCGCCAACGCACGCATCACAGGTGAATGGATCGCCGGCGCTGGCCTCGACTTCACCCGCATGGCCGACGAAGACTTCGGTGGCGGCACACGCGGCGGGTACTACGACCAGCTCCAGGGATTTGGCGCGCTTCAGTACGTGGTCGCCAAGCGCCTGTTCATCAAGGGCGTGTTTGGTTACGCGCGAGCGACCTTCGCTACGGGCGGCTCGACGGTCGACCAGACGAACACCATGTACAGCGGCCGTATCCGCCTGATGTACTTGTTCTAGCGGCGCCGCCCGGCTTCGGTGGTGTGAGCCGGCCTACCGGGGCAGGGGGCATCCCTGAAGCCGCATTCGCGACCGCTCGGGGTACGGCTTGCCGTGGGCGGGATGGTCGCCACATTGCCGTCGGAGATGCGGTACCTGGCCCTGGCGACCGACTACGACGACACGATCGCCACGCGCGGGCATCTGGGCAACGACGTCAAGCGAGCGCTCGAACGGCTGCGGACGTCGGGCCGGCGGGCGGTTCTCATCACGGGACGGACCCTGGAGGAGCTCCAGTCCGTCTGTCCCGACCTCGATCTGTTCGCCGCCATCGTCCTCGAGAACGGCGGCGTGTTGCATGTCCCCTCTCGCCGCGAGACACGCGTCCTCTGCCCGCCGGTGCCGGACGACCTCGTCCGCGCGCTCGCGCGCCGCGGCGTCGAGCCCCTGATCAAGGGGCGCGCGATTCTCGCCACACGCCGGCCGCACGAGGTCGCCGTGCTCGAATCCATCCGCGACCTCGGCCTCGAGCTGCACATCACCTTCAACGGCGACGCGGTGATGGTGCTGGCGTCGGGCGTGAACAAAGGCAGCGGCCTGCGGGCTGCGCTGCGCGAGCTGGATCTGTCCATCCACGAGGCCGTCGGCGTCGGCAACGGCCCGAACGATCATTCGTTCCTCGACCTGTGCGAGTGCGCGGTGGCGGTGGGCAACGCCATCGACGCCGTCAAGCTGAAGGCCGACTTCACCACGCCGGCCGCGTGCGGCGCCGGCGTCATCCAGTTGATAGACGAGCTGGTCGGCACCGACCTCGCGGATCGCGTCACGGGCGGGGTGGGGGACGTCGTCGTGCTGGCGAATCGCCGCGACGGCACACCCGCGACGTTCCGCCCCTATGGCCAGAACATCCTGGTCTGCGGCCCGTCGGGCGCCGGCAAGTCGACGTTCGCGACCGGTCTCATCGAGCGTCTCATCGATCGCGACTACCAGATCTGCATCGTCGACCCGGAGGGGGACTACGGCACGCTGGACATGATCGTCACGATGGGCAACCGCCTGCGTCCTCCGCACGTGGACGAGGTGCTAGCGCGCCTGAGCGATTCGCGCGCCGACGTCGTCGTCAACCTGCTGGGGATCCCGCTGCCCGACCGCCCGGACTTCTTCGCGCAGCTGTTCCCGCGCCTGCAGGCTCTGCGCGCGCGCACCGGCGGACCCGACTGGATCCTGATCGACGAGGTTCACCACCTGCTGCCGGCCGCCTGGGGGCACGCGCCCTACACGCTGCCGCAACGCCTCGGCGAGGCGGTCCTCATCACGCACCGCCCGAGCGAGGTCGCGCCGGCGATCCTGTCGATGATCGACATCGTCGTCGCGGTGGGCCCGTCACCCGGCCGCACGCTCGCCGAGTTCACCAGCGCACTCGGTCTTCCGCGGCCGCCCACCGTCCCCCGCGCCAAGCGCGACGAGGCGATCATCTGGGAGCGCGCCGCGGGCCGCGATCCCTACGCGGCGTTCGTCGTCCCCGCCCGCTCGGCGCGGCTTCGCCACCTGCGGAAATACGCGGAAGGAAACCTCGGCCCGCGCAGCTTCTTCTTCCGGGGGCGCACGTCGAAGATGAACCTGCGCGCGCAGAACCTGACGGTGTTCTGCGACCTCGCCTCCGGGGTCGACGACGACACCTGGCTGTTTCACCTGGGCCGGGGCGACTACTCGACCTGGCTCACGGACACGATCAAGGACGATGACCTGGCTCGCGAAGTCGCCGGCGTCGAACAGGCCGCGGAGCTCACCCCGTCCGACAGCCGCCGCCTGATTCGCGACGCGATCGACCGGCGCTACATGCTTCCGGGCTGACGGCGTGCCTCACGGGATCAAGGCCGACGGGCGCCGCGTATTGCAATAGCTACCCTTGCACTTTGCGAGACCGTCGCAGCCGACCGAAGTGATGGCACGGCCGTTGCCTGAGCCGACATCGATGCGAAGAATCGAAGCGCGGTTTCACCCTCATATGAACGACGGGAACGCCTACGTCGTCGTCGGCTACGTCGTCTGTGATGCGGGCAGAAGTGACACCCGTGCGTGGGTCGAGTCCGCTCCGTTCGTCGACGGCGGCCCCGCTCCCCACCCGATGTTGTTGACCTTGCGGCATCTGGTCCGCCTGGCGGGGCCGCAAACCATCGAGCGCCTGGCGTGCCTGACGTCCAAGCGCTGGTCGTTCGTCGACGTCTCGACCACCGACGCGTCCCAGCGGGCGACTTGAGACCGGTCGGGCGACCGAGCGGTCAAAAATCGCTCACCGGGCGGCGGCGCGTCAGCGCGCGCCCAGGCGCTTGAACCAGGCGACGGCCCAGTCGGCGATGCCGATGGCGCGCGTGTACGACGTTCCCTTCGTCGGACAGCGGTCGCTCTGAAACGACAGCTCACCGCCGGTGCGGGTGTTGCCGCTGGCGCAGCTCCAGGTCAGCCTCGCGGTTTGCACCGTCGACACCGGGCAGTCCGGCGCCACCTCCGCCCGGTTGATCGCCGCGGCCAGCCCGTCCACGAGCTCCGTGCGCTGGGCGGCGGTGAGCGCCTTCGGCTTGAGCTGCAGCCGCGGTGGCTTGGCCTTCTTCCCGGTCACCTTGTCGACGTCGTGGACGGTGCCGGTGATCTCGCCCGTACCACCAGTGACGGTCAGCGTGATCGCGCTCTGCCAGGCGCCGCCATCTCCGCTGCCGAGGTCCACGTGCAGGTCCGCATCGCTCGCCGTTGCCACGCAGGCGTAGCGGCCCGCGCTCTCGCCCGAGGCGGTGCCGCCGATCATCGTGAGCACCAACACCACGAGCCAGCGCGTCCGGCGCATCATCCCGCGTTGATAACACGAGCGAGCGCCGCGAGACCAACGCGAGCGGCAGCACGCGCACGCCGCCACGCGATCAGGGCGCGGCGTAAAAGCCCATGTCCGTGCACGGGCTGGTCGACCATGAGGTGGAAGTCGCCGGCGGTCACGTTCACGAACTGCGGATCGACGGACAGGTTGCCGTTGCTGCCGGGCGCCGGCACGTGCATCCCCGAGAACGTGGCGGGGAAGGTGTCGTTGTCGCTCCAGCTCGGTGCCGGTCCCTGCGCGACACCACCGCCGTGGTGGCGTGCCCGGCGAAGATCGACCGGCTCACCGCCAGCGATGACGAGTCGATCCACAGGCCCGCACCGCCCCCGGGGGCGGAGTTGCCATGGACGGTGGCCCGATTGATTTGCCCGTCGCCCATCTCGACGGAGATCGCGCCGCCTTCGTGAAGGGCGGTGTTGCCGGTGATCAGCGCGCGGTCGAGCGAGAACGTCGTGCTCTGTATGGCGATTGCGCCGCCACGGTCGCCAGTGTTGCCGGTGAGGGTGAGCCCCACCATCGTCACGGGCTGGAGATTGCCATGCAGGCAGACGCCGCCGCCCAGGTGCGCGACGTTGTCGCGGATATCGATCGCCTCGAGCTTGCCGCCCGCCCACGGCCACAGGTCGACATGGATGCCGCCGCCCCTCGCCCCCGCGTGGTTCCCCTGGACGACGCCGCCGGTGACGACGCTGGAGTCGTTGTCGAGGTCCATGCCGCCACCGTGTCCGACGGCGTCGTTGCCGATCACCTGGTTGTCGGTGAGCACGCTGGCGACGTGCGAGATACGGATGCCGCCGCCGGCGTCGGCCGCGTGATTGCCCTGCACGAGGTTGCGCAAGATGCGCGCGGCGCTCTCGAACACGCGGATGCCGGCGCCGTCGTCGCCGCTGGAGTTGCCGATCACGCGGTTGTCGGCGAACGTGAGGGTGCTCTGGTGGACGTAGATGCCGCCGCCGTCGTTCACCGAGGTGCTGCGCGAGATCGTGCTCGCCGTTATGCTCGGCGCGTGCTGATCGACGTAGACGCCGCCGCCTATCCAGTCCGACTGATTGCCGTCGAAGGTGCAGCCGTCGACGACGCTATCGCTGCCGATGAACAAGCCGCCGCCCTGCAGGACGGCCCGGTTGGCCGAGAACGACGTTGAGCGCACGGTCACCGCTCCCTCGCGCAGCGTGAGCCCGCCTCCCCACTCGCCCAGGTTGTCGCGGATGGTCGAGCTGGCGATCTCGCCGGTGCTGTTCACGAGCAGCGCGCCGCCGCCGTAGTCCTCCGCGGTGTTGTCCGCGATCTGGACGCCCGCGACCGTTACCGCGCAGCCGGTCGCGTACAGGCCGCCGCCCGAGGCAGCGGCGTTCTTGGTAATGAGCGCGTCTCGCACGACGAGGCTGCTTCCCTCGCAGCGCAGCCCGCCGCCCTGAGCGCTGCTGGAGCCGCCGCGAATCGTGAAGCGCGCCACGCTCACGCCGCCCGACTGCACGGTGAGCGCCGTCCCGCGTGCGCCGGCGTCGAGGATGGTGCTTGCCGCCGCCTCGCCGCGGATGTCGAGAACCTTTCCTTGAACGATGAGGACCTCGGCATAGGTTCCGGCGCAGACCTCGATCACGCTGCCTGAAGGCGCCGCGGCGATGGCGGCGCCGATGGTCGCGAACGCTCCGGGCGCGGTGGCACAGACATGCATCGTGATGCCTGCGCCGCCCGCGCCCGTCGTTCCACTCGCGCCACCCACACCCGCCGCCCCTGTCGCGCCACCCACACCCGCCGCCCCTGTCGCGCCACCCGCGCCCGTCGCTCCGCTGCCCCCCGTCACGCCGCCCGCGCCCGTCGCTCCGCTCGCCCCCGTCACGCCACCCGCGCCCGTCGCTCCACTCGCCCCCGTCACGCCACCCGCGCCCGTCGCTCCGCTCGCCCCCGTCACGCCACCTGCGCCCGTCGCCCCGCTCGCCCCCGTCACGCCACCCACACCCGTCGCCCCGCTCGCCCCCGTCACGCCACCCACGCCCGCCGCCCCGTTCGCGCCCCCCGTACTGGTAGAGCCACCCGCGCCGGTATTCGGCCCCGCACCACCTCGACCCGTTGCGCCGCCAACACCCGCCGATCCCCTATCGCCGCCCGCGCCCCCGTTGCCGACGACGGCACCGCCGCCACCCGTTCCCGCCGCACCGCCCGCGCCGCCTCTGCCTGCCGAACCGCCGTCGGTCTGCATGGTCGATCCGCCCCCGTCACCGCAGCCCGCGACCACCACCCCCACCGACACGACCAAGCAACGAATCAGACAGACGCGCATGGGTGGTTCCCCTGAGCAAACGGCCGGCCACCTCGTTTCGTCTCGACAAGGCCTTGATTTCAAGGGCGGCGCGCGCGCCGTCGTTACTGAAGGACCACGAGGCACGCGGTGCGTGATTACCAAAGCGTGTCACGGCCCTCACGAAATCCCCCCGACGTTCGGGCGCGACGGGTGTGGTGGCAGATGGTTCTCCCCTTGCTAGTGGGCTCCCCGGATACGGAGGAACCTGGATGTCACACCGCGCTCTTGTTCCGCTCACGTCGATCGTGTCTCGCTCTCGCCATCGCCCCCGCCTGCGGCGGCACGCGAAACGAGCTCCCGGGCTTCGTCCCCGACGCCGCCGGCGCGGCTGGTGGAGGCGGCGCCGACGGGACGACGCTGACGGGCGAGGGTGGGGCGACCGGCGGCACCGGTGACGCTGGCAGTGGCGGCGCCGGCGCTGCGACGGGAGCTGCCGGCGCCGGCGGAGCGGCACCCGATCCGGACGCGGGCAGCGCTGGCGCCGCCGGAGCCGCCGGGGCCGGAGACGGCGGCATCGCGCCGCCCGACGCCACGCCCGATCCCACGATCCCGCGCGACATCGACGGCCGGATCACCATCAACGAGCTGATGGCATCGAACGCGCTCACGGCCGCCGACGAGACCGGCCGCGTCGGTGACTGGGTCGAGCTCTACAACCCGACGGACGTCGACGTGCCGCTCGGTGGCTACGGCGTGACCAACGATCTCGCCACGCCGCGCAAGGCGGTGTTGCCGGCAGCGCTCGTGCTGCACGCCCGCGATCGGCTGCTGCTCTGGCTCGACGGCAACCTGGCCGCCGGCCCGGCGCACGTTCCGCTGACGCTGTCCAAGGACGGTGGCGCGTTCGGCCTGGCACGCCCCGACGGCACGTACGTCGATCGCGTCACCTTCGGCGCGCAAGAGGTCGACTTCTCGGCGGCGCGCGAGCCCGACGGCGCCGCGCGCTGGGTGATCGAGTGGCACGCGTCGCCTGGCGTCGCCAACCCCGCCGGGGCCGCCGCCCCCCCGACGACGGCCAGCCGCCTGGCGCGGCCCCGCCCGAGGACCCCGCCGTGCCACCCGAGGCCATCCCGGGGGCCGGCGACCTGTCGGAGCGCATCCTCGGCTACGACGTCGTCGCGCAGCTGGCGCTCACCATCCCGCCCGCGCAGTGGGCGGCGCTGCAGGCGGATCCTGACACCTACGTGCCGGTGACGTTGACCTACGACGGGCGCGCGTACGGGCCGGTGGGCGTGCACCTCAAGGGGATGCAGTCGTTCGAGCCGATCGATCAGAAGCCGTCATGGCACATCAACATCGACAAGTTCGTCGACGACGCGACGTTCTTCGGGCTCAAGGACATCACGCTCAACAACATGCACAGCGACCCATCGATGATGCACGAGCGGATGGCGTACTGGGTCGCGCGTCAGGCCGGCGGCATCCCGGCGTCACGGGCGAATCACGCGCAGCTCACCGTCAACGGCCAGCCGTACGGCCTGTACACGAACGTCGAGACGGTGAAGAAGCGCATCCTCCGTCGCTGGTTCCCGAGCGACGCGGGCGCGCTGTTCAGCGCCACCGACGTCGACTTCATCGCCGCCGACATCCCGTTCTTCGAGCTCGCGAGCGGTCCCGACGACCGCAGCTTGCTGGCCGGCGTGGCCATGGCGCTGACGCTGACCGACCCCGACCAGGCGATCACCGCCGCCAGCGCCTACGTGGACATGAACGAGTTCCTGCGCTACTGGGCGAGCTGCGCCGTCATCGGGCAGTTCGATTCCTTCCCGTACAGCAATCCGGGCGATGACTACTTCGCGTACGCCAACCCGGCCACGCAGCGGCTCGCCTTCATGCCCTGGGGAATGGACGAGACCTTCCTGTCGAGCTCCGTGCACATCGTCGACCGCACGTACGCCCCGCTGGCCAAGGCATGCATCGCTTCGTCCGCCTGTTACCAGGCGTTCGTCGACACCGTGTGGGACGTCCTCGCCAAGGCGGAGGCGCTCGGCTGGGTGGCCGAGCGCGATCGCATCGCCGCCCAGCTGGCGCCGCTCATCGCGGCGGACACCAAGCGGCACCACCTCGACGCCGAGGTGACGCACTACCAGATGGACATGTGGTACTTCCTCCAGGATCGGCGCGCCTGGATCACGATGATGATCCCCCCGCGCTCGCTTTGACCTGGATTTCACGCAGCGGCGCGTAGGCGACAATACGAGCTGCGCGCCCAAAAAGATTTCCCCACGAATTCCAGCTCGTTCGAACACGAACAGGGGCCGTGAACAAGCTGCTCGTCGCGTTTCTGCTCCTGGTGCCCACCGCCGTCGAGGCCGCGTGGGTCGTTCCCCATTTGCCTCGCCCGCCGGTCGTGCGCACCGCGCCACCGCCTGACCAGTCGTGGCGCGACGACATCCCGGACAAGCCGGGTGCCCGCGCGAAGAACAAGGTCGCCGTCTTCCCATTCCGCGGCGACGACCGGTACGAGCCGGTTCGCGCCGCGGTCGTGCGGCTGCTGCGACGCCGGGGGCTCAGCGTCACCGCGAACCTGCGGCCCGTCGACACCGCCGAACAGTTTCGCGAGATGTCCTACACGTTGAACCTCGCCGCGTACGTCGAGGGCGAGCTGATCGGCGACGGTCCTCGCCAGCGCGCGCGCATCCGCCTGCGCAGCGGCGTCACCGGGCAGCCGATCGGATCGGCGAGCTTCTCGGGGCCGGCGCCGAAGATGATCGCAGACATAAACCGCAGCCTTTGGACGCGCCTTGGCCCGTCGGTGTCGCGCGCTTGCACCAACGCCGCCCGCCCACGCCGGCGCGAGCGCGACCCGCTCCGCATCGACGCCGGTACGCCGCTCGACAACACGCCGATGTCCACCAACAACCTCTGAGAAGTTCTTGTTTGAAAGACATGCGTTCGTTATAATAGAACGCGACATCATGGCCCACGACAAGCTCGGGGTGGCGGGCAACGTCGTCGAGACCCTCCGCGGCGCGGGCTATCGATTCTCCGCGGAGCATCCAGTCATCGTCAGCGAGTGACCGGGCCTGCGTGTGTATTACGCCGTCGCCGCGATGTTCGGCAACGGCGTCTTGGCCGCCAGCTTGGGGTCGCCGAAGCCCTTGAACGAGGTGACGCCCATGGCCTCGCACAGGTTCAGCAGGATGCGCTCGTGGCGCTCGCCCGACTTCACGTAGCGGCCGCTGGCCGACGTCTTCAGGTAGCCGCCGTTGTTGCCGCTGGCGAGCACGAACCGCATCGACTTCGAGTCGTGCGCGACCGCGTCGCCCATCTGCCGGCACCAGGCGACGATCGTCGTGTCGAACAGCGTCTTGCCGGTGTCCTGCGGGTCGGGCCGCGCCTTGAGCGCGTTGACCAGCGCCACGAACTGGCTCGCCAGATAGGCCTCGAACTTGATCAGGTTCGCGAAGTTGGTGTTCGCGCCGCTGTGGACGAAGCCGCCGTGCTCGTCGTCATAGGGGAGGCCGGGGGCGTTGACCATCAACTTCTGGTCGTTGCCGAACTGGATTCCGGCGACGCGCGTGATGTCGCACGCGAACGCGTTCACGATGATGTCCTGGTGGACCTTGGCCGCCGCTAGCGCGTCGGGCGCGTTCATGAACCTGTACACGCTGTCGGCGCCGGGCATCGCCGGCTTCGTGCAGCTGACGCTGCCGCTGGGCATCGGCATCAGCTTGTTCTCCAGCTGGCGGATCGACGCCAGGTGCAGATCCAGCTTGGCGCGCTCGCGGCTGCCCAGCGCGCCCTGCAGGGTCGTGGTCTCCGCCTTGATGGTGTCGAGGATGCTCTTGCGGCGCGTGAACAGCGCGTCCGCCGTCGTGCCGGTCGGCAGCATGCCGCCGAACACGGTGGTGTAGGCCGACGCGGGCGACGCGATCGTCGGCAGCGGGTTGCCGCCGTTCTTGTTGCCGCCGAAGAACATGCTCTGGCTGCCGCTGATGTTGGTCTCGGCGCCGAGCAGCAGCGACCCGATCGGCCGGTTGATGCCGGCCGCGACCAGCTTCTCGGCGACGAACTGATCGACCGAGATCTTGAGCTGGCCCTCGTAGTAGTCGTTGTCGAGGCCGGTGATGCCGACCGGGCTGGCGTGGTTCTCGTTGACGTTGATCGCGGGCATCCCCTCGACCAGCACGATGCTGTCCTTGATCGCCGACAGCGGCGCGGTCATCGCGGAGAACGTCGTGATGTTCTCGCCCGACACGGTCGGCGTCCACGCCGGGGGGTAGGTCCCCGAGGTGCAGAACAGCAGCAGCCGCTTCGCCTGCCGGACCGCCGCGTGGGCCTGGCGTTCGCGCCCGAGCAGCGACAGGAACGGCGCCAGCACCAGCCCGGCGCCGACGCTGCCCGCGAAATCTCTGCGACTAAGCTTGCGCATGGTTCGTCTCCTCGACTCGCGCGCGTCATTGGTCCTGAACCCGGCGGGTGAAGTGCGGCGCATGGATCAGCGCCATCAACGTGCTCTTGAGGCTGTTGTTGGCGCCGCCCGCCTCTGTGCGGATCGCCGCGTACGTGCAGGCGTCCTGCGCCCAGCTGCTGGCGCCGTAGGCCACGTACGCCCAGTAGCGGATCATGCACTGGTTGACCTCGGGGCTTGCGGCCAGGTAGGCGCCCAGGCTGCCCGCGCCGGTCAGGCCGTTGAAGGTGGGGCTGCCGGCCGTCGCGCTCACGCCGAACAGCGTGCCGCTGTCGTCGACGGCGACGCCGTTCTCCGTCGTGCGGTAGCGGCCGAAGCCGTCGTAGCGCTCGAACCCGTAGCCGATGTCGTCCATCAGCCGGTGGCACGAGTAACAGACGCCGACCCCGTGCGACTCCTCGAAGTGCTGGCGCGTGGTCTTCGTGGTCGTCGCCGGCTTGAGAATGGTGTCCAGGTCGGCGGGCGGTGGCGGAACGTCCTGGCACAGCAGCCGCGAGCGCACCATGTGCCCGCGCTGCGTCGGCGACGAGATGTCCGGGCGCGAGTAGCCGATCAACAACGACGCCTGGCCGAGCAGGCCGGGATCGCGCGGCATCGACGCCGTGTAGGTGACGCTGGAGAACGCCGTCCCGAGGCTGCCGGTGGGCAGGCCGTAGAACGTCGCCAGGTTCTTGTTCAGGAACGAGTGGTTTGAGGTCAGCAGGCTGCCGAAGCTGCCAGTGCCGTTGAACGCCTCGAGGATCAGGCTGCGGGTCTCGGTCGCCATGTCGTCGCGCAGCGCAGCGGTCAGCGCGAAGACGGTGCCGTCCTTGGCGGTGGTGTAGAGCTTGTCGAGCCCCAGCCAGCCGGTCATGAACGCCATGATCGCGTACTGGCTGCGCGCGTCGCCGGCGGCCAGCAGGCGCTGCGCCTGCTGGTCGAGCATCGCGGCCGTCGTCAGCGAGCCGGCGGCGACCTGATCGGCGGCCGCCAGCAGCGTGTCGTCGGGCGTGTTGCCCGTCAGCAGGTAGGCGAGGTTGGTCGCCACCTCGTACGGCGTCAGCGTGAACGTGCCGCCGCTGCCGGTGCCCAGCTCGCTGCGGTAGAGAAAGTGCGGCGACTGCAGCATCGCCGTGATCACCGTCTGTGCGGCGGCGGTGTACGTGGTCTCGGCGTTGAACAGCGCCACGTAGCGCGCGACGCGCGGGTCCGAGTCGGCGAGCTTGGTCCGGAACGCCTTCGACCCGAACGCCTTGACGAACGTCTGAGCGCAGGTCGTGTCCTTGGTCGAGCAGCCGCCGAACGCGGTCAGCCGGCTCATCGACGACGCCGCCCAGGCGGCGACCGCCTCGGCGTTGTCCATCAGCTGCGACGCATTCAGCTCCTGCACGAGCAGCGCGCTGGCGTCGACCTGGAAGCCCAGGATGACCGGATCGCTGAACACCGTCGCGATCGGCGCCTCGGCGGCCGTGTCGTTGAACAGGCTGCGGATGCTGGCGGTGAACTCGGCGCCGCTCAACCGGCGCAGCATGCGCGGCCCGGGCTGGCTGCTGGTGGTGCACGCCTTCTCGGCGGGCAGCACACTCGGCGGTGCCATGATCGCGACCGAGCCGCCGGTGCCAACCGAGCCGCCGGTGCCAACCGCGCCGCCGGTGCCGACCGCGTTGCCGGTCCCGACCGCGTTGCCGGTGCCGACCGAGCCGCCGGTCCCGACCGCGCCGCCGCTCCCGGGTCCGCCACTCCCCGCAACGCCGGTGCCCGGCCCGGCGCCACCGCCGGCAGTCGCGCCGCCGCCGGTGCCCATGCCCGTGCTCGTGCCGCCGGTGCCGGTGCCGGCACCGCCCGCACCGGTACCCTGACCCGCGCTTCCCTGCGTTCCACCGCCGATGTCTCCCGCCTTCCCAACACATCCCGCGACAGCGACGAGCGCAGTCAAACAAGAGGCAAGACAGACGCGCAGCATAAGACCTCCTTGGGGGGGAGCTCGGGGAGGCGAAAAACCTAGGCCGACGGCACGCAGTTTACCTCGGCTCAGCCGTTGGGCGACGGCTCTCGACGAGAAATTTCTCGCGCTCGCGACCGTTGAGGGTGAGGAAACCTCGCACCCGCTCATTGCTGCCTGTTGATAACGAGCGCTAACGAACACCATCAACGCAGACGAAATCGCTGCCTTTCTTCCACTGCAGGGGGCGCTATGAAGCAGCCATGTCGTACGACGTCGTCATCGTGGGTGGCGGGCCCGGCGGACTCGCCGCTGCTCTGGCGCTGGGTCGCGCTCGCAAGAAAGTACTTCTCTGTGACGGAGGACCGCGCCGTAACGCAGCGGCCGTCCACCTTCACAACTTCGTCACGCGTGACGGCACGCCGCCCGCCGAGTTCCGACGCATCGGTCGCGAGCAGCTCATTCCCTATCGCAGCGTCGAGGTCGCGGACACGCGAGTGACGGAGATTCGCGGCGAGCGCGGCCGCTTCGAGCTTCGCCTCGAAACCGGCGCCGCCGAGGCGCGGCGCGTGCTGCTCTGCACCGGGATGATCGACGAGCTGCCCGAGCTCGAGGGCTTTCGCGAGCTGTGGGGGGCATCCATCTTTCAATGCCCGTACTGCCACGGCTGGGAGGTGCAGGACCAGGCGTTCGGGCTGCTGTCACCCAATGCCGAGATGCTGGAGTTTTCGCTGCTCCTGCGCGGCTGGAGCCGGAGCGTCGCGGTGCTGACCGATGGCCGCTACCCGGTGCCGCCAGAGACAGCGGCGCGCCTGGCCTCGGCCGGCATCAGGCTCGACGAACGACGCGTCGCGCGCCTATCCGGCCGCCCCAAGCTCGAGGCCGTTGAATTCACAAGCGGCGCTCCGTTGCAGCTCGACGTACTTTTCGCGCGGCCGCCGCAGCAGCAAGTGGCACTGGTTCGAGCACTGGGACTGACGCTGGACTCCGCGGGCTACGTGCAGATCGATCCGATGCGGCGCGAGACCTCGATTCCCGGCATCTACGCGGCCGGCGATCTGGTGACGCCGCAGCAAGCGGCCATCGTGGCGGCGGCGTCTGCCATGCAGGCAGCAGCCGCGCTGAACCACGAGCTCAGCAGCGAGCTTGCAACCAGCGGCGGCCTTCCGTAGTTCGCGCGCTCGACACGCGCCTGGTCCCGTCACAGAACGTTCTCGTTTCGTTGCCCGGCCGTCACACGAAGGTCCTTATCGTCGCGCCCGCTGTCTATCCCATTTTCGAGGAGACAAGGTTATGACGACGACCGACACCACGTCCGACATCACTCGACGAGCCATCCTTCGCAACGTGTTCCTGGGATTGGGCGCGGCCAGCCTGCCCACCTGGGTCTTGAACGGAGGGGTCGCACACGCGCAGGCGGGCGGCGCCGAGCTGGTAATCCCGCTCGGGCCACTTGGGGCGCAGGATTTTGGCCCGCTGATCGAGCAGGTGGTCGGTGACAACCTGCTCGTGAACCACCAGCTGTTTTCGCCGGCCGGGTTCAACGCGCGGGTGGTCATGCGCGCGGGTGTTAACCCCATCACCCTGAACGCTGCGGGCACCCTGGGCCACACCAACCCCGACGGCGGCGCGGTCTATCCGGTGGCCGATGGCGGCTGGATCTACACCTCGAACAGCGAGAGCACCCCGGGCGGCGTCAGCGCCATCCGTTTCAGCGCCACCGGCGCGGTGGTCGACTACTACCGGATCTGCACCGCTACGCGGAACAACTGCGCCGGCGGCAAGACGCCGTGGGGCACGTGGATCACCTGCGAAGAGGTGAACGGCGGCTGGGCGTTCGAGTGCGATCCGAGCGGCGTCGTTCCGCAGCGGCGCCTGGACGCACTGGGCGCGCGTAACGGCCGGGAAGCGGTCTCGATCGATCCGATCAACAACGTCTGCTATCAGACCCTGGACTCCGGCTCCGGCAAGTTCGTCCGCTTCGTGTCCGCGCCCGCTGACCTGGAGGCGGGCCCGGGCGGGGTCACGCGCATGCGCATGGTGTCGGGCGTGTCGCAGCGGCTGTACATCCCGCCGTTCAACGACCTGCCCGGATACGACAACGCGGGGGTGCCAAACGACGCGACCAGCAGCGCCCGCTTGCGCCTGGCCCGGCCCATCCAGTGGGTCGCCGACAGCGGCACCAGCGGCACCAACTTCAACGGCGCCGAGGGCATCTGGTACTACGAGATTCCCGAGCCGCTGCGCACCGTCCCCAGCGCCGGCGCGGTCCCGTCGCGCGGGATGATCTTCTTCACCACCAAGGGCGACAACCGGGTGTGGGCGATCGACATCGAGAACAGCCTGATTGAGTTGATCTACGACACGCAGAACAACCAGGCCTTCACCAATCTGCGCAACGTCGGGGGTTCGCCCACCAACTTCAACCAGGTGGACAACCTGATTGCCACCACCGGTGACGTGCTGGTCGCCGAGGACGGCACCGCCATGCGCCTGGCCGTCGTCATCAACGGCCAGCAGGCCAAGCTGCTGATGCAGATCACCCGCGGGGGCTCGGAGATCTGCGGCCCGGCCTTCACCCCCGACGGCTCGCGGCTGTACTTCGCCAGCCAGCGCGGCCCCAGCGGCCCGACCGGGACGGGCGCCGCAGGGGTCATCTACGAGCTGCTGATTCCGCCGCGCTTCCGCACCATCCAGCGCGCCGACGCCTTCAGCTTCCGCGTGCGCCCCACCGCCGCGCCCGCCGTCGTCGTCACCTCCGAAGCCGTGACCATCGGCGGCTTCCTGGGCCCGCTGACCGTCACCGTCAGCGCCGGGAACAACGGCGAGATCTCGATCGACGGCGGCGCCTGGACCAGCGCGCCGTCCCAGATCCTGGCCGGTCAGACGCTGCGCGTCCGCCACGTGAGCGCGGAGATCATCGGCGAAGCCCGCGAGACGACGGTGACCGTGGGCCTGCCCAACGGCGTCAGCCCGCGTTCGGCAGTCTTCCGCACCGTCACTTCGGCACCCGATACCCTGCCCGCCGAGTTCGACTTTGGCGACCAGCTCAACGTCCCCGGCGACACGCTGACCGAATCGAACGTGCTGGAGATCGGCGGATTCAATCTGCCGGTTCCCATCAAGGTGGGCCCGCACGCCGAGTACCGGATCGACGGCGGCGCCTGGACCACGGAGGAGGCGATGCTGGGCGCGGGCCAGACATTGCAAATGCGGCACGTGTCCAACCGCCCGGCGAACTCGGTGCGCACCACGCACATCAACGTCGGGCATGTGATGGGTCATTTCACCACCCGCACCTCGCCGCGCCCGTAGGCGCGGCTGCTGTACGAGGCAAGGTCCCGAACAAACGGCCGCGCAGAACGTCGACGCCCGCGGCTACTGCGAGCCGTTCGTCTCGCCTCCAGACGAGTAGCCGCACGACGGCGCTGGATGGCGTACGTTTCCACCATGACGAACTTCAGCTGCCGGCAGCTTGCTCCGCGCGATCTGCCGACGATGCACGCGTTGCTGGCGGTGTTCGGAGAGGCGTTCGGCGAGCCGGAGACCTACCAGGGTGCAGTTCCGAGCGACGGGTATCTGACCGGGCTGCTCGCGCAGCCGCACTTCATCGCGGTCGCCGCGCTCGCCGGGGACGAGGTCATCGGCGGGCTCGCCGCGTACGAGCTGCAGAAGTTCGAGCGCGCGCGCAGCGAGATCTACATCTACGACCTCGCGGTCCGGGAAGGCCACCGCCGCAAGGGCGTGGCCACCGCCCTCATCCGCACGCTTCGACGCATCGGCAAGGAACGCGGCGCCTACGTCGTCTTCGTGCAAGCCGATTGGGGCGATGACCCCGCCATCCGCCTCTACGAATCACTGGGGACGCGCGAAGACGTTCACCACTTCGACATTCCCGTATGACCTTTGCCGACGTCCACGCGTTCGCGAGGAGGCTTCCCGGCGTCACCGTCGGAACCTCCTCGGGCCATCGCACGTGGATGGTCGGCAAGCGCGGCTTCGCGTGGGAGCGACCGTTCACCAAAGCGGACATTCGGCGGTTCGGTGACCAGACACCGCCGGCCGGCGAGATCCTCGGCGTTCGCGTCGAGAGCTTGGAGGCCAAGGACGCGCTGCTCGAGATTGCGCCGCCAGGCTTCTTCACGATCCCCCACTTTCAGGGCTACCCGGCGCTCCTGATCGCGCTCGGGAAGGCGCGCGCCGGGGACGTGCGCGCAGCGATCGAGGACGCCCACGCGGCGGTGACGGCGCTGCGCCCGGCGCGGAAGCGCGCAACGCGAAAGCGGGCCCGTAAGTAGACGCGTTTGCCGGGACGCCCATCGAAGCGGCGTTCAAGAAGCACACGCCGGATCCCAAGGCGTTCGAGGCCTACGTCGAGCGCATCAGATCAGAATGCACTTGAAGTGGATGGACACCTGGGGCGCGTCGGGCCCCCTGGCGGCGGCGCACGCGGTGCCGTGGAGCTCGATGGCCGACGTCGTCAAATTATTGATGTATTCCCAGCCATTATTGACGTCGCGGGGGATCTCGACGCCGCCCAGGCTGACCCCGATGTGACTGCTGTTCATGATCCCGTCCGGGGACCCCTGCGGAACGCGGAACGTGCAACCGGTGGTCGCGGCGACCATCGTCCGCAACGCGGTGGCGATGTCGGCCCTGGTGCGTGTCTCCTGGTAGATGAGGTCGAGCGTATTCCCCCCGATCTGCCCCGCGTGCGCCAGCATGACCATGCTCGCGTGTGCCGCGCCGTCTGCGGTCGCCAGGCCGACCACCAAGGTCGGGGTCCCGGTCCTCGCAGCCACAGCGATCGTTTCCACCGTCGCCTTGGTGTCGTCGGCAACCGAGGTGCCGTCGGGTGCGCACATCGGCACGCCATCCGTCATCAGCACGATGAACTTCGCGTTGAAGGCGAGCCCGTCCAGGTACGCGCGGGCGGCGCTCATCGCACCACGCGTCTGCCTGGTGCCCGCGCTGTACACGCCGCCGGCCGGAGTCGACTGGTTCTGCAGCACCGTCGCGATGGCAGGCGCCGCGTCGGGGACGGCATCGACGTAGACGCCGGTCCACGTTCCACATGCGCTGACATCTTCGGTGGCGAACAGCTCGAGACCCCAGTTCACCGCCAGGGCCGTGTCGGCGACGACAGTGTTGATGGAAGCGACCGCATCGGCCCACTTGGAGCGCTGACCACAACCGCCCGCGCACGTCATGTTGGTCATGTCGTCGTTCATCGAGCTCGATGCGTCGAGCACGATCATGATATCGGGAGGCTTCGGCTGCGCCGGCTTCGGTTCACCGCAGTTGTTGGTGCCGTTGAAGTTGCTGACGCCGGTGTTCGGGCCACCGCCGATGATCCCCCCGAGCGAGCCGGTGAACCCGCCGCTCCCGTTGCCCGCGTTGCCGCCGGCGCCGGTCAGCGTGCCGCCGCTACCGCCGCAGCCCACACAGACGATCGCCAAGCCGACCAGCACCCGGAGCATGACTACGGCCCCGATTGTACCGCGCCGGGCTCAATGTTGATCTGGCGGATGTAGTCATTGGTGGCGGGCGCCCCGGGCCCGCGCACGTGCAGCGTGCCGGCGCCAGCCCGTCTTCCGGCAAGACATCGAAGCTACCCTCGACGCTCCACTTGTTGCGCGTGGTCGTCGTCTCGCCTGTGACGCGCACCGCCACGCGCGCCAACGCTGCCGCCCACGCCGACGATGCCGCTGCCCCCGGCGCCGACTGCGCCGGCGCCGCCGCCGTTCCCTGCCACGCCGCCGTCGACACCGATCTGGTTCTTCGCTGAGCAGCTCGCCAGCACGAAGGCGGCGACAATCAATGTGCGGGTTCGAATGGACCTGGCCTCCCTCTCATCTGTGTCCCACCGCCCGCGCACGTTACAGCTAATGCGGTGGCTCCCGCCTCGCCACAGCGGTATCGGTCAAAAGTGACCTTGGATGACCAAGGCGGTTCCACCCATCACGGGCGCCGGCGCCACGACGACCGGCCGTGGCCGATGCAGCAGATACGGCAGTGCGACGCCCACGGCAGCACCTACCGCGGCTCCGGCTGCGAGGTCGGTGAAATAGTGCTGGTCGTCGCTGATGCGCAGGATGCCGGCCACTGCGGACGACGTCAGACCGACAATCCAGACCAGCGGTGCCAGCCGATAGCGGCGCATGGACGCCACCATGCCCGCGGACGTGGCGAGCGAAAATGCGACGGCCGTGTGGCCAGAGAAGAACGACGTGTTTTCATTTCCAGGCCGCGGACCGCTGGCGAACTGGTCGGCGGGCACCTCGAGAACGTAGGGGCGCTGTCTTCCGGCGGCGAGCTTGGCGATCGTCGTGAGCGCGAGCGCTACGCTCACCGCTTCGGCGACGACCATGACGTCGACCGCGATGTCGCGCGGGGGCGCGTCGGCGAGTAGCGCGCCCGCGACGTTGAGCCCTAGCGTTCCAGCGAACACCGCGCCGGCGGCGATTCGCCCGGCGACGTCGATGCCGTCGTTGTCGACGCCTTTGAGTCGATCACGGAACCAGGTGTCGACGGGGTTTAGCCCATCGCGCTCGCACCATCGGCACGCGGTGGGCTCGATGTCGGCCAGGCTCGCCGCGATGACCACGCCCAGGCTGGCGGCGATGACGGCCGTGTCGACCCGCAAGTCGTAGTGGAGCTCCGCCGCCGGGCTCACCCCCGGACGTGCCGCCGCCACGACCAGCACGAGAACGAATACGCCGCGCATGATCCTGACAACACCGCCCACGCGCACGGCTGTCACCGCGCCGATGGCGGAACAACGGAGCGCGTCAGAAACCGCCGATTCCGCAGGCGGCTACGGAATGCAGGTCCTGGAGCCCCCGGCGCTGGAAACCACCGTCACACTGGAAGGCTTGGCGGCGACATTGCCGACCAAAATGAAATAGCGGCTCATGCTCGGCTGCCAGCTCATGTTGCCGTAGCCGACCAGGGTCAAGGTCGGCGTGGGCTGCTGACTGCTGGTGGCTCCGACCGTCAGCTCACGCTTGCCAGGCTTGTAACTGCAGAACAGGACGGTCACGACATCCGATGACGTTACAACGCTGAAAACCGCGTTGATCGTGTGCGTCGCGTGCACGGCAGTGAACGTGTAGCTGCTCACCGCCCCCACGGAAACGCCATCGACCTGCACATCCGCTATCGCGTAACCGGAAGAGGGTGTGATGACAAAGGTTTGGTTGCCGCCGTCCGCCACCGCGACCGTCCCAGCGGGGGTTATGCTGCCGCCCGTATTGGCCGAAGCGGTGATGGAATGGGTGACGTCCAACGTGCTCACCTTCACGTAGTCGATGTCGTAGCGGTAGGACTGGTTTGCAGCGGGATTTGCCGTCGGCTGTAGGCCGGCATCGTAGGCGGCCGCCCAGGACGAATCTGGCGCCCAAAAATTGAGCCTGATGTTCATCGGGTCATTCGGAACGACGTTCGTATTGGTCCAGACCAATACGTCATTGACGTACCATTCCACCCGATCTGTCAGACAACGGAAGCGCAACACGTTCCAGCCGCCACGCAGAAAGCCGGGAATCGTGACGGTTTGATCCGAATGGTGGATACCGTCGTTATAGGAGGTATAGCGCTGCTTCCAGTCATCCCAGGCGGTCAGCTGGACCGCGTCGGTCGGGAGATTGCTCAAGTATTCAAAATCGATCTCATCGGTCTCCCAGGTACGCGGGTTGTCGCCGCGTGCGCCCCAGGAAAAAAACGACATGACCAGCCCGCGGTTCTCCGAGGACACGCGAACCCGCGTTTCGAATTCTTTGCCGGCCCCTATCGTGAACTGGCTCAGCGACAAGAGCTCTGCGCCCCTGAAAGAGCCACCCGGGTCGCTCGGGTTGTAGGTATCGTGGGACAGACTGACGAAGCTGGTGTCTGTTTCCTGACCGAATGTGGGTGGATTCCCCAGCGTGGTACGGCCAAGTAGCCAGTCGCCCGTGCTCCAGACAGACGTGTTCAGGGTCGGGCCATTGAAGTCGTCAAACAGGACCACCGTCGGTGTTTGTGCCTGCGCCGTGGCGCCCACGCAGAGCACCACCAGGGCGGTGTAAAAGGAATAGCGAGCGCTGCACAGTCTGGTCATGACGAAACCTCCAACGTGGAACCCTGAGCTTCACCGAACGTAGTCCGCCCGCACTATCGGTGCGTTGAACGACTTTGGCAATGGTGCGGCCTAGTTCGCGAGCCGTCTCACGGCAGACAGCACTTCAGCCGCGGAAAGGCGGGGCGGGCGGGGCGCGCCGCCTCCATAAAAACGAAGGGCATCCACGCTTTCGTATTCGTTCACCTCTCGATTCGCCGCTGGAAGGCCAAACGTGGAGGCGAAGAATCGATAGAGCGCCGCGCGCTTCGATGGCCCCAGGTCGTGCGCCTCGGCCTCGAAGTGGTCGGCTTGGAACGCGTTCTCCTGCACCAGCGGCGCATAGAAATACTCACGGATCCACGGTCCCTCGACGCGTGGGACGGTTCGGGTCCAATCGGAACCGACTGACACGATCAGTTGCGCCTTGGGCGCGAATGTAGCAGCGATCTCTGCATTGGTGGTTCCTGCAGGCCGACGTACCGGCATGCCCACCTCGCAGTTGTCACCGCCTGCGAACTGGGCGGACAGCATCACCACGGTCGCCAGCGCGGTGAGCCTTTCGTCTACAGCCGCGAGGAGGAGACTCTGTGAACCTCCTCCGGAGGCGCCCATGGCGGCGATCCGAGAACGATCCACATCGCTTTCGGCGAGCAAGAGGTCCAGGGCACGGATCCCATTCCAAAGCTGAAGCGCCAGAACGCCGTTCTCCCCGTGATCGATCTGGTTCGATTCCCCCCAGCCAACCATGTCGAGCACGAGCACGATCGCGCCCATGTCCGCCAGCGTCGATGACAGCGCCTGGACCTCGGGACTCATCCTTGCCATCCGACCGTTGAATTTGAAGTGTCCGTGGAAATGCACGATTGCTGGCTTGGGTCCCGTCGTCTTCGGGCGGTAGATGTTTCCCGTGACGAAAAAGCCAGGCGCCGACTCGAAAGCGATCGCCTCAACCGAGTGGGCGACGCCGTCCCGGATGTTGCTCCGACGGTAGGCCGGCGGCGCGCGTTCCATGCCCAATCCAAACCCCGCGACGGAAAGAACGCCTTGTCTGATGGCATTCCATCGCCGTTCGATGTCTCCCTTGTCGCGTGGCCGAGGGACTTTCGCTATCTCAGCTAGCGAACCCTGGTCGTGCCACGAGGGCGCACACGCCCCGCTGAAGGAGAGAACCAGCGCAAGGACGGGAACTGCGAAGTCCTTCCAGACTGACCGGCGATCAAGCAATCACGCCACCCGATCTCCGGCGGTGCTGACGGGCGACGCCCGAGGGCAAGCGTTGCCGTCCTGTCAGAGGTCGGTCACCACGAGGGTGGCTTGGCCGGTTGCGCCCGCAGTGGGGGTGATGAACCAGGCGCGAACACTGTCGTCCAGGTACGGGGTGAAATCGACGCTCGCCCCGACGCCGTTCAAGATGACATAGCGGAACGGGTACCTGGGTTGTTCGCTCGGCAGGCGCAGCAGCACGTAATCGTCCTGGGAGCCGCCGCCCACGGACAACGTGCTCGCGACGAGCGTCACGCGATGCCCGCGATCTTCGTTGATGCCGACCGATGCGGGCGTCGAGGAGCAGCCGCTGTTCCACGGAAGCGCGTTCGCTGTCGCGTTGACGGTCGCGGTCGGCCCCGTGGCGTCGAGTGTCACCGTCGCCTGTCCCTCGTTGTACGAGGCGTCCGAGTCGATGAACATCAGCCGAACCGTGCCCACGGTCGAGAGCGAGAAGTTCGCCGTGGCCCCGACGCCGTTCAGAGAGAACAGGCGCCGGCTTGCTGGCGCGCCCGCCGCGACCGGGACGTGCACGATGACGAAGTCGTCGAACGAGGGGAGCTCGTTGTCGTCGTCATCCGATACGGTCCCCTTCGAGAGGTTGCTCGCCGTGAGCGTGATCGTGTGGGCGCCGGCCGCCACATCCGGAAATGTCGCGGGCAAGAGGTTGGTGCAACGCTCGAGCACGATCGAGTGCCGGGCCGCCTCCACCGTGAGCATGACGGTCGGTGGCGGGGCGTCTTCGCTCACGGCGTCGGTGACGGGCGGAGCGTCCACGGCCTCGGGACTGGCGTCCATCATCGGACCGTCGGTGGCGTCGTCGGTCGTCGCGTCGGTGGAGCCGGCAGGCATACCGTCGGTGGCGTCGTCGGTCGTCGCGTCGGTGGAGTCGTTAGGCATACCGTCGGTGGCGTCGTCGGTCGTCGCGTCGGTGGCGTCGTTGGGCGTGCCGCCATCTCCGGCGTCGATGCGTGTCTCACCAGAGTCGGAACCCGCCTCGAGCGCGTCGACGGGGGAAACCTCCGTCCCGGTTTCCTGTCCCGATGGCGTGTCGCCGGCAGTTTCTGGACGCGCGTCGGGGGCGTCGCTTGACCCATCCCCGACCGGGTTGTTGTTCCCCCCACAACCAACGGCCGCGAAAAGCACCAGCACCGCCGACCAAGTCAGACGCAAACCCACAGACGCCACCATGCAGGCTCGGATACTACGCCGGGCGTCGCGGTGAAGCGCAGCAAGAAAACGTTTACGAAGCGACGTTGGAGGCTGTTTGACCAGCTCGCAGGTTGCTCTGCTCGGTGCCACCGCGGTATGAGTTCGATAAGGAGGCGTCGTGGTTCCATCCGAGACTCTAGTCCGTGCAGGCGACGGGACGGACCGGAAGCTCCAGTTGGTCGTCGTGGAGGGTGAGCTTGTCTCCGTTCACGACTTGCCCGAGACCGGCATGCTGCTGGTCGGGCGGGGCGCCGATGTCGATGTCTCGATCGCTGACCCCGGCGCGTCGGCTCGGCACGCGCGCCTCCACGTCGACCAAGGGGCCATTTCGATCGAGGATCTGGGCAGCCGCAACGGGACGCAAGTGCGTGGCCAAGCAGTACCCGCACATGAAAAGGTCGCGCTGGCTGCCGGCGAGGCCGCTCTCCTCGGCCTTGCTGTGCTCCTCGTGCAGCGCCGGAACCCGCAGCTGCTCCGGCGGCGCTCATTACCCCATGGTTACTTCGAGCTACGTCTCACGGAGGAGTGCGAGCTGGCGCAGGACACCAACGCCTGTGCGAGATTTTCGGTAGCCCGCGTCGACGTTGATCGATCTTTGCCAAACGACGTGGTCATGGAAAGCGCCGCGGAGCTGCTGCGCTCCTCGGACGTTCTTGGGACCTACGGTCCGAGCGCATTCGAGATCTTGCTGCCACGCACCACCCCTGAAGCGGCGGAGCAGGTCCTGCGGCCATTCCTCGACAGGCTGAGACAACTCAAGGGTAACCCCCGCTACTTTCTGGCGCACTTCCCGGCAGACGGTCAGAACGCGCACAACCTCATCGAGCGCGCGTGCGCCGGTTTGCACCCGCGCGCGACGAACGGTTCCGAAGCGGCAGTGATCGTGATCGACGACCGCATGCGGGCCGTCTTCCGGATGGCGGAGAAGGCGGCCTCCGGAATCATCAACGTCCTCATCGTGGGCGAGACGGGCGTGGGCAAGGAAGTGGTCGCCGAGACGATCCATCGCTCCTCGAAACGGGTGACGCGGCCGTTTCTGTGCCTCAACTGCGCGGCGCTCGCCGAGAACCTCCTGGAAAGCGAGCTGTTCGGCCACGAGCGCGGCGCCTTCACCGACGCCAGGACCGCAAAGCCCGGCCTCCTCGAATCGGCGTCGGGCGGCACGGTGTTCCTCGACGAGATCGGAGAGATGTCTCCGGGGCTGCAGTCGAAGCTGCTACGCGTGATCGAGACCAAGCAGGTGACGCGGGTTGGGGGACTCAAGCCCATCCCCATCGACGTGCGATTCGTGGCCGCCACCAACCGCGATCTGATCCAGGAGATTCGCGAGAAACGTTTTCGCTCCGATCTCTACTACCGCATCAATGGCCTCACGCTCGAGGTTCCGCCGTTACGCGAACGGCGGGCGGAGATCCTGCCGCTATGCGAATCCTTTCTCGCGGAACTCGCGCGCCAGTCCGGCCAGACGCGCCCGCCGCGCCTGAGCGACGAAGCCGCTGCGTGGCTCGAGTCCCACGCATGGCCCGGCAATATCCGCGAGGTCCGCAACGTGATGGAGCGTGCCTTCTTGCTGGCCGGCGGTAGCGACATCGAGATCGAGGATCTGCCACTCGAAAGCCTGGACGCGATGGCGAATGTGGCCTCCCCGCCGGCCGCCGAAACCAGCGTCGCCCCCGACGAACGGGCACGAATTGTCGAATCGTTGGTCGCGGAGGGCGGCAACCAGACGCGTGCGGCCCGACGTCTGGGCATCTCCCGAGGCACGCTCATGGCACGCCTCGAGGCCTTCGAGATCCCCCGCCCGCAGAAGCGCCGATAGGCAGATCGAATGAACGTTGATCGATCTGCTCAGCCCCGGCCCCCACCGTGCGGCGCTCTTGCCGGTGGCACGAATGCTGCGTGACTTCGGCAGGCGATGATCCAGGTAAGGCGTCTCACCTCGCGCTGACAGCGGTACTGGCATCAGTCGGGTGCATCGAACCGACCTCGGTGGTCTGCAGCGATGGACGGATCTGCCCGCCCGGGAGCCGCTGCGACGTCATGCACAGTCGCTGCGTCGAGCTCGGCCAAGATCTGGCGTGCGTCGAGCGCTCCGAGGGCAGCGCCTGCGATTTTCGAAATGTTCCCAGCACCTGCCGGGCCGGCGTCTGTGAGCGCAACTGCGGCGACGGTGTCGTGACCGGCGAGGAGGAATGCGACGGCGCGAATCTCGGTGGCAAGACCTGCATGGACCAGGGCTACTACAGTGAAGCGGGCCTCGCCTGCACGCCGAGTGCACCTTCAATGTGCTCCGGCTGCGTCGGGTGGAAATGCGGCGACGGGATCGATCAACGGCGCCGAGGAGTGTGACGGCGCGAGCTCGGCGGCGCGAATTGCCGATCCGTAGAATTTCCACGAGGGTCCGGGTCTCGCTTGTTCGTCGCTGCATGCGCGTTCGACATCTCCGGCTGTACTGGCGTACTGCGGCGACGGCGCCGTCAACGGCCCCGAGACGTGCGACGGCGCGCCTCAGTCGGAGCGGAGTTGCCTCGACTATGGATTCGAACGCGGGCTCCTGGGCTGCTCCGAATTGTGCGGGGCGGACACGAAGGGGGGGTGCGCGAACCTCGGCTGGAACCTCGTCGAGGAGCCGTTGCAAGCCAAGGGCACTCTGAGAGCGATCTGGGGCATCGGGCCGAGCGACGTGTTCGCCGTCGGTGTAGACACGATCCGACACTGGGACGGGACGACCTGGAGCGGGATGCCATTGGACCTCGGTGAGTCGATCACCCTGGAGGGCGTCTGGGGTAGCAGTTCCCGCGACGTCTTCGCGGTGGGTTCATGCGAGAGCTGTGATTCCGTACAACGCGGCGTCCTTCTCCACTGGAATGGGACGACCTGGAGCGAGATGGTCCTCGATCCGCGAGACCTCGCTGATCGGTTCAACTCAGTCTGGGGAAGCGGCCCCAACGATGTCTACGTCGGTTCCGAGGCTGCGCTTCTCCATTGGGACGGATCGATGTGGACCCGCGCCTCACTGACGACGAGCGTACACAAGCTATGGGGGAGCGGTCCCAGCGACATCTTCGCGGTCGGGAGCGTGAACGACGGGGCGTACGGCGCTATCAGCCACTTCGATGGACAGCGCTGGTCCGAAGTGCAGAGGTGGCCCTACGGCATATTCGAGCACATCGCCGGTACCGGGCCCGCGGATGTGTTCGCCGTGGGCTCGCACCACAGCGCCGGCAGCTCGTTCATGGTGCACTGGGACGGGCGCACCTGGTCGGGTTTTCCGCTCGCTGATCGCGCCGATGTCGGGGCGGTGTGGGTCAACGGTCCAGGCGAGCTGTTCGTCAGCAGCGCCGGAATGATCCAGCACTGGGATGGCGCCCGCTGGTCCGATGTACCACTCAGGACCTCCGCGGCTTTCCTCGGCATCTGGGGGGTGCCGGGCGACACGTTCGCGGTCGGAAGCCAGGGCGCGATCGCGCGGTCGGACGCGGCGACCTGGAACCCGCTGAGCTCCGGCGCGACCCCGAGGCGCTTGACCGTCGTGTGGGCCGGCGGCCCCGACGACGCGTACGCCATCGAAGGACGGGAAGGCAGCGTCATCCCGATATCGATCAAGGGCCGGCTCATACACTGGGATGGCGCGAGCTGGACTCCGGTGGTGCTCGACGCCGATCGAGGTGTCCATGCCGCATGGGGCAGCGGGCCTTCAGATGTGTTCGCCGTGGGTGGCAGCGGAATGATCCAGCACTGGGACGGTAGCCGCTGGTCTTCGATGAGCTCGGGTACGTCCTTCGCGCTGACCGCCGTATGGGGCAGCGGTCCGCGGGATGTTTTTGCGATCGCCTACACGGGACTCGTCCTGCACTGGGACGGCAGCAAGTGGACGCAGATCATCCCGTCAGGGCTATTGCGCGTCGAAAGCGCCTGGGGCAGCGGACCTGACGACATCTACGCGACTGATTCGCTAGGTGTTGTCACCCTACACCACTGGGACGGTAGGGTCTGGGCAGCAGCACCACTGGGGTCGGGCCTGTGGAGGAGCGTATGGGGAAGCAGTCGCAGCGACGTCTACGTGATCGGCGCTGGCGATGCGATCGCACATTGGGACGGGGCGACCTGGCGGACAGTGACCGTAGGCAGGCGCGATCTGCGGGTGGTGTCCGGCAGCAGCGCCGGCGACGTCTTCGCCACCGGCGAAGGGGAAAATGCCTTGCTTCACCTGCGGGCAGGGGTGTGGGAACCGATCGCCCTTCCGTCGGGATCTTCCCCGCACGGCCTGTGGGTGACGCCGAGACACGTGTTCACGGGAACCAACGCAGGAGGCCTCAGGCTGGATCGACGCTCGGTCTCTTGCGTCGGCCCCGAGCGCAACTGCAACAACGGATGGGACGACGATTGTGACGGGCGCGGCGACGACATCGATCCTGACTGCGCAGGCAAGGTCGGCGAGCGTTGCGCGAACGTGGCGGACGATGACGGCGACGGGCGAGCCGACTGCGCCGATCCGGACTGTACCGAATTCGCCGCGTGCAAGCCCCGACAATGACGGCGGCGTGTCGCCGATCGGATCAGCGCAGCTCGCTTGCGATCTTGCGTCGCTCCTTGTCGAGACGCTCGGCGCGCGCGCGTTCATTGGTGAGCAGCTTTTCCAGGCGGACGTTGGATTGTTGCAGCGAGTCGGCGAGCGTCTTCGCGTTGTCGGCGGCCGCCTGAGCGCGCTTCGATTCTCCCTCCGCTCGCACGACCGCCTTGTGCAGATCGACGTTCGCGGCGCGTAGATCCTGCCGGCCGCGTCGCACCTCGACCTCTGCCGCGGCCTTGGCGGCTTGCTCCTGTTGTATCAACGCGAGCTGCGCCTTCACCTGATCCTCGGCGTGCCGGGCGCGGGTCGCTTCCCGAGTCGCGACGTCCGCTTGGTCGACGCGCGCTGCGCTCGCGCGCGCCGGACCTGCGCCAAGGCGATTGCTCCACCCGCGATGATCGCCGACAGCAGAGCGAACGTGCCCGCGGTGACCGTGCGGCGCACCCGCTGGGCGCGGGTGCCGAGTTGAACGACGGCATCGACGAAGGACTGTTCGCGCTCCGGCAACGTGTCGCGATGCCGGAGACGCCAGGAGCGCGCCTCCTCCATCGCCTCACCGCGCCAGAGCAGGCCCTGTGGTCTTCCCTTCGCGTCCCACTGGCGGGCGGCGGCGCGTAGCTGCTCGCGGAAGGCGGCGTCGTCGCGCGCCTCGTCCAGCCAGCGGCGCAGCATCGGCCAGCCGCTGATCAGCGACTCGTGGACCAGCTCGATGGTGGCGGTCCCCTCGTCGCTGCGGCTCTGCACCACGACCAGGCGCGCGTGCGACAGGTGATCGACGAGCGCACGTACCTCGTCCGGGTTGCCGCCCACGCCGTCGAGCTCCCCGAGCTCGACAATTGCGCGGGTGCCATCGGCAGTGACCAGACGCTGGAACAGCGACCGCGCCGAGGACCTCAGCTCCGGCGGGAGCCCGGCCACCACGTTGTCCGCGTGCTGGGCCAACACCCCCGAGATCCCACCCATCTGCCGGTAGCTGTCGACCGTCAGCACCTTCCGCCGGACGTCGCGCGCCTCCCATAACTTCGATCCCGCGAACTGCAGGAGCGGCAACGACGCTGGCGCGGCGTCGAGCGAATCCACGATCTCGGCCAGCAACGCGGAGCTCTCGAAGCTGTACCCGAGCTGCGCAACCGGCGCCTCCAGCGCTTCGTGGAGCGCGTCTCGCGGCAGTGTCTGCAGGAAGTGCAAGCCGCGAATCATGTCGTCCAGGAATCGCCGATCCTCCCCGACCCGGTCGAGGAAGTCGGAACGCATCGAGACCAGCACGCGCACCGGAGCGGCGGCGTCGTCCGCGGCGGCGGACAGGCCAGCCGTGAACACGCGCCTCTCCGCGCATCGGGCACCAGCGTGTAGAGCTCCTCGAGCTGGTCGACGACCAGCAGCACCTGCCGCCCCCGTTCTGCCGCTCGCGCTCGCAGCGCGGCGCCCAGGTGTCCGGGCGCCTCACGAAGTCTGCTCGCCAGTTGTTGGTGTGCAGCCGACTCGGCCGGCGGCGCCGCACCGCCCCCGAGCGTGAGCAGCATCGTGGCCAGACTCTCCACGGGCCGCCGCCCCGGCCGGAGGACGAGAACCTCCCAGCTTTCGCCGGACGCACGCAGGGCCGGCAGCACCCCGGCGTGCACGAACGACGACTTGCCCACGCCGGAGGCGCCGACGATGGCGGCCAGCGGGTGCTCGCGCAGCCGGGCGACGAGCTGCAAGACATCAGCGCTACGACCGAAGAAGCGATCCGCATCGGTTTCCTGAAACGCGGTGAGCCCAGGAAACGGTCCCGTGTTCGGATCGAGCTCCCGTCGCGCACGCCCCGGAAGCAGCGCCTCGAGCTCGGCGAGCACCTCACGCGCGGTCGGAATTCTGTGTTCCTTCCGCTTCTCGAGGCAGCGATCCACCAGCCGCGAGAGGCGGTGGGACAGGTCGGGTACCTCATCGGCGATGCGGGGAAAAGGCTCGTCGGGAAAGTAGGCGTGACGCAGCAGTGCTTCGTGCGTCAGCGGCTGCACCGGGTGATGCCCGGCGAGCAGCTCGTAGAGCATGATTCCGACCGCCCACAGATTCCGAACGCTCGTCGGCGCCGTCGCGCTCGAGCTGCTCGAGCGCCATGTACGCGAGGGTGCCGGCGGGTCGGTTGCCGGTGGCAGCGGCGCCGGACCTCGGATCGTTGCCACCGGCGCCGGCGAGCAGCGCTGCGATTCCAAAATCGAGCACCTTGATGGCGCCGCCGGTCGTGAGGAACACGTTTTCGGGTTTGAGATCGCGGTGCACGATGCCCAGCTCGTGCGCGCGTACCAGGGCGCGCACGACCGGCACCATCAACTCCACCGTCCGGTTGGGCGCGAGCCTGCGGTCGCGGATGGTTTCCCGCAGGCTTTGCCCCTCGAGATATTCGAACACCATGTAGGGCATTCCCTCGTGCTCGTCGACCTCGTGAATGATCACGATGTTGTCGTGGTTGCACGTGGCGGTTGCGCGAGCCTCGCGCAGCAAGTCCCGGGGTAGCTGTGGCGATTGCGTGAGGACGACCTTGATCGCCACGCGACGGCCAAGCAGGGTGTCGCGCGCGAGATAGACGATACCCATCCCCCCCCGTCCCAGCTCGCGGATGATCTCGTACTTCCCGATTCGAGTCCCCGCCTCCATTGACTGTCGCGGGGGCGCGCGCTCGACTGCCAACGCAGGCGCCGGAACCGTCGTCAGTGCGCCGCGTCGCTCCTCTTCCCTCATTCCCACGCCGTCTCGTGTAGCATCCTACCCCGTGTCTCGCGTGCTCTGGCGCAGAAGGGTGGTGGTGGTGCTCTTGCTGCTCACGGCATCGGCCGCCCCGGCAGGCGCCGCCGACGATGCGCCCGCGACGGCCGCCGACGCGACCGACCGGCCCTGGGCCAAGGACATCTCCCCGGAGAAACAGGAGGAGGCCCTGCGGCTTTTCAGAGAGGGCAACAAGCTCTTCGAAGACTCGCAACATACAGCGGCGCTGGCCAAGTACCGCGAGGCGCTCACGCTCTGGGATCATCCCGCCATCCGCTACAACGCTGCGGTCGCTCTCATTCAGCTGGATCAGCCCCTCGCGGCACACGAGAACCTGGAGCGGGCGCTACGCTACAGCGATGCGCCCATTGGCGCAGAGACGTATCAGCAGGCGCTCACATATCGCAAGCTGCTCGTCGGACAGCTGGCCGAGCTGAAGGTCACGTGCGAGGAGCGGGACGCTGACGTCACCCTCGATGGCATGCCGCTGTTCGTGGCGCCGGGCGAAGTGTCGCGCTGGCTGCTCCCCGGAACTCACCAGCTCGTCGCGCGGAAGCAGGGCTTTCTTCCCGAAACCCGCGCCCTCAGCTTGCTTCCGGGCCGGCCGTCGATCGAAAGCCTGACGCTGCAAGAGATCCGATCGCTTCCGCCCAGGACCGTGCGCCGCTGGAGCGCATGGAAACCGTGGACGGTCGTCGCGGGCGGCGCGGCGCTTGCGCTCATCGGTCTGCCGCTGATGCTCGACGCGCGCAGCAACATCGCGGCGTACGACGCTGAGGTCATGAGCTGCGCGAACGGAATTGCGATGACGGGCTGTCCGCCCGGCATGCTCTCTGCGACGGCGCTGGACGCGCGCGATCGGGGCCGCACTGAAAGCATCATCGCGGCATCGCTATTCACTGTCGGGGGCATCGCGGCCGCGAGCGGGATCGCGCTGGTCGTCCTCAATCAGCCGCGCGTCGTCCCCGCGGAGACGCATGTCTCGTTGGCGCCGTTGCTGGGGCCTGGCCAGGTCGGGCTGTCGTTCGCGTTTCAGCGCTGACCGGCGACGGCAAGCGCCTGCAACGCCTGACGCATCTCGGCCGCGGACTGATACCGCTCCGCAGGCTTCTTCTCGAGGGCGCGGACGATGAAGCCGTCAACGGCTGCAGCGTTGTCCAGGTCGGGCCGCCGCTGCGAGGGACGCGGTGGCGGTTCGAAAGCCTGCTTCATGACGACGCGCAGGGGGAGGTTATCCACGAAGGGAGGCCGGCCGCACAGCATCGCGTAAGCGATGCACCCAACGGCGTAGAGATCGCTGCGCGGGTCGGCACCTTTCCCCATTGCCTGTTCGGGAGACATGAACTCGGGCGTTCCGATCACCGTGCCCGAACGTGTGAGTTGCTCTTCGGCGGTCATCCCCACGAACTTCGCGACGCCGAAGTCGAGGACCTTCACCGTCATCGCGTCCGGCGAGCCTGCGAGGAACACGTTCGCGGGCTTGAGATCGCGGTGCACCACCAGACGCTGGTGCGCTGCCTCCAGCGCATCCAGGACCGACGCCAGCACCGGTACCATCTCCGTGGGCTCGTAGGTGGTTCTCATTTCGAGGTCGTCCGCGAGGTTCATCCCCTCCAGGAGCTCCATGGCCAGAAACCACCGACCGTCAAACTGAGCCAGCTCGATGACCTCGACGATGTTCGGGTGTCGCGCTTGCGAGATCAGCGACCCTTCGCGTTTGAAGCGCGCGATCACCTCCGGATCGCTCGCGTATTCATCGTGAATGACCTTCACGGCGACGGGGCTCGCATCAGCAATCCTGCTGGCTGCGTAGACCGTTCCCATGGCGCCCGACCCGATACGCCTATCGATTCGGTACCGCTGACCCACGACAAAACCGCGACCAAGATGTCGAGCTGCGTCCGTCAACCCGCGCATCGTACCAGGAGAGCCTCGCGGCGAACGCACCGGTGGTCGGTGTCTCCCTCATGCCGCATGACGAAACAAAAACGCGGGCGGGGCGTGAAGTTGCCGCTGGTCATGAGGATTCCGAGCGGCGTAAGCCGGCTAAGCTCGGTCAAATTCAGCTGGTCACGGGCATTCGCTCAGGGTCTGTTTCCTCGCCCAGGGATCCCGGAGCCGTCGTGCGGGAATTTAATCAAGAGTCGCAGCCACAGTTCCTTACAGGGGGCCCCGATGCAAAGAACCAAAGCTCAGTTCCGTCCAGCTCGCGGTTGGACGATACCGCTCGCCGGCGTGTTTGCTTGCTGCGTCGCGGTGGGATGCGGGCCGGGCGGCGATGGCGGCTCGAGCCCCGGGAGCGGCGGCGCCGGAGGAAGCTCGTCGGGCGCCGCCGGGGCGACCGGTGTCGGCGGTAGCGCCCCGGGAGGCACATCAGGAACGGCCGGCACCACGGGCGGCGCGGGGACCTCCGGCGGTGCTGGAACGGGGGGCACGGGGATCTCCGGCGCGGCGGGTGCGGCCGGGACTGGCGGCGGCGCTGCCGGCGGGAGCGGAGGGACAGCGGGCACCGGCGGAAGGGGCGGCGCGGGCACGGGCGGCGGATCCGGGGCGGGGGCGGGTGGCCGCGGTGGCGGGAGCGCGGGCACGAGCGGCGGGGCCGGCACCGGCGGAACGACGAGCGCCGGCGGGAGCGGCGGCACGTCGACGAAGCCGCCGGCCATGCCGAGCGCCGGGTGCGGCAAGGCCAATCCCTCGATGGGCACGTCGAGCGCCCCCCTGATGGCGTCGAACCACAAGTACTACGTGAAAACGCCGTCGCCCTACGATGCTAACAAGCCGTACCCGGTCATCTTCATGTTCAATCCGACTGGCAATCCGATCACCTGGGCGGAGCAGAACGCTGGCTACGAATCGAACGGAGCGAAGACCGGCGCGATCCGCGTCTACCCCCACCCGGCCAGCGAGGCGAGCGGCTGGGGCGCGGGCGACGTGTCCTTCTTCATGCCGCTCTACGATGCGGTCACGAACGCCTTCTGCGTCGACAAGGCGCGCGCGTTCGCGGCCGGCGAAAGCTCGGGCGGCGACTTCTCCAGCATCCTCGGCTGCGAGTACGCCAACGTGCTCCGCGCCGTCGCGCCCGGCGCGACGAAGAACGTCAGCCAGTACCCGCTCGATCCGGCGCGTCGCACCTGCAAGGGCCAGGTGACCGCGATCGTGATTCACGGCCTGAACGACAACGTCGTCGGCCCCGAAAACGGCCCCAAGACCCGCGACTTCTACCGCGCGCTGAATCACTGCGGCACCATGACCACACCGGTGCAGGGCTACACGACTCCCCAATCCAACTGCGTCCAGTACCAGGGCTGCGACGATGGCTTCCCCGTCTACTGGTGCGGCCACACCGATCCCAACTACAGCAACACCAACCACGGCTGGCCCGCGTTCGCCGCCAACATGACGTGGGGCGTATTTTCGTCGTACTGAGCGAGACGAGCCGCGGGGCGCGATCGGGCCAGCGGGCCACCGACCTGTACGTGAACGGCGCGAACAGTCCGTCAACGTCCCGGGCACCGGGGCAAGCTCTTGCTACTCAATGACCGCGCCCGGTGCTGCGCACGCTAGCACCGCGACGACGCTATCTTTTCAGCACGCCGGGCAGAAACAACCTACGCCAGCGTCGGTCTCCGCGCAGCCGACGAGGCAGGCGCCGAGGCACCCGCAGTAGTTGCCGGCACGGCAATCGGGCGCTGGGGTGAGGCAGGCGTGGGTGGTCCCGCCGACATCGTCGTTGCGCGCGCAGACCGATCCGGCGCCGCAGCTGTTGCAGTTGGGCACGTCACTACATTCGGTCGGCGGCAGGCAGGGGCCCCAGCACGAATCGACGACGCTGGGGACCGTGCCCGACGGGCATGACGGTGGCAGCGCGGGACACGTCACCCGAGCCGTGGCGCAGCTTCGGGCGAGCACGCAGCGACCGAACGCGCAGGTCACTTCGTGCGCCTGGATCTGGTTGGCCGTGCACGCATCTTGGGTGCAGAGCGCAGGCGCAGGGCAGGTGGCGGGCGGGGCGCCTTTCGGCACTGCGCTGCACGTGCAGCAGTCACTCCAGAGCATGCAGTCGACCGCCGTTCGACATTCGGCGCCGGATGCGGTGCCCGCCGCGCCAGACGTGCCGGTGGAGCCGGACGTGCCTGCGGCGCCGGTGGTGCCTCCTCGACCCGCGGCGCCGGTGGTGCCCGCGACGCCGTTGACGCCCGCCGCGCCGGACGTGCCCGCCGCGCCGGTCGTGCCCGCTGCCGGTCGTGCCCGCGGCGCCGGACGTGCCCGCGACGCCGGACGTTCCCGCGGCGCCGGTCGTTCCCGCGGCGCCGGTGCTGCCCGCCGCGCCCGTTCCCGTTGGTGAGCTCGAACCGCAGGCCGCGCAGAAGGGGAGGGACGCGAGCGACGCGAGCGACGCGATCCTGCCGAAACGCATCAACGAATCAAGCGTGCTCATGAGGGAAGCATCGCGCCGCGAACCGGCTCGGTCAACGGCGGGCCAGCGGTGGCAGCGAAGCGAGACGCGGCCGGCGCTGTCATCGGGTTGGATCAAAAGCCGGCCGCCTACGCCCCTTCACCCTCACGCTTGGCACTCCGAACGGTGCGACGGTTCTGTCCGGCTAACTGACCTGCACGCGTTCGTCGGTCGCGACCACCGTACGCGCCGCGACAACATTCGCGCCGCCTGACCACGGGAGAACTTCTGGTTAGGGGACGACCATTCTCGCCACACCGCCCGAGAACATCGAGGCGTAAAGGATGTGGTGTGCGTCGTCGTACGAGAGAAAGGGGATGCCACCGTCACTGCCGCCAGCGATCTGCGGCGGCGCGGCGAGATCGGTCCACTGCTCGTCGTCGTCGAGGCTCGCGGATCGGAGCGACGGTTGCCACTGGTTCGCCGCGAACACCTGCTTCGAGCCCTGCGCGATCATCACCAGAGTGCCGCTGGTCCCGGGAACATGCTCCCAGGCCACGCCGTCCGTGCTCCGGAGAACGCCGTTGCGGCTCCCCAGGTAGTACCTGCCGTTCGCCGCGGGCACGAACGAACGGATCGTGTACTCGGCCTCGCACGATCCGCCGCCGGCGAGCACGTCACTGTCCCACGACGCGCCCGCGTCGGTCGTCACCATCATGGTCGAACCGCACCAGAGCCAGTGCCCGCCCTTCACGAGGATCAGCCCGCCTCCTTCGGCCCAACCTTCCGGTGCGCTCAGCACACGCCACGAGCGACCGCCGTCCTTCGTCTCGGCGATGCAAGACGGTTGGTAGGGGGCAGTGCACCCGCCGTGCGTGGATACGACGAGGTGCTGGTGGTCCGTCGGATCCAGCGACACGTTGTTGACGAAACGATACTCCGCGTGACTTTCGTACTCCGTGCCCGCCAGAACGTCCGACCAGCTGTATCCGCCGTCCGTCGTCTTCCACAGGCTCTGGGCCCCGTACCCCGACACCGCGTAGAGCACGCCGCGGGCGACGGGATCGGCTTGCATGCTCCACTGTGCTCCGTCGCCGACGCCGCCGTACGTGGCGTTGTCTCCCACGCTGCCGGGCCCCGTGTTCACCCGCGTCCAGGTGGCGGCGCAGTCATCCGAGCGCCAGATCTCGTCGTTCTCGCCGCCCGTTCCAAGCCACACCGTGCGGGGATCGAACGGATCGACGATGATGGCCGCGCCGACGGTCCCGTTCACAGCCGGCTTCGACGACGTCCCGGGAGGGGTCACGTTCTCCCACGTCCCCGGAGCCGGGAGGCTGTCGCACGTGCCGACGGTCTGGGATGACTTGCCGCCGGAGCAGCCACCAAGCAGGCAGCTACCGAGAAGGACGAGGGTCGGCGGGAGCGGGTGGCGCATTCGGGTAGGGCCTGGAGACGGGGGCCCAGGAGTTGACGGAGGGCCCAAATCTCGGCGACTGGCGCGCCGAGACTCGCAGCTTGAAAGGCCTGTCCTCAAAAGTCCCAGGTCGCGCTATCCAGCAAGGGGGGGCAGCTGTCCGTGCCCATCAAATGCGCTTCATCGGTGAATGGTATCCGACCGCATTGGCCCACCATGACGGCTATCTCAGCAGGCAGCGGCACGGCTGTCTTTGGATCTCCACACGCCAGCGTCAATACGGTACTTGGGTTGCCGGACAAAGAAAAAATGTAGCTCTTGGGGAATGCGGCGTTGCTGGCGGTGTAAACGACCATGGTTTCGCGCAGGGGATCTGTCCGAATAGGGACCGTCGCGCGCAGTGAGTCGCAGCCGGGATAGTTGATGTCCACCGTCATGGTGCCGGATGGCACAAATCGGCGGGTGTCACCCAAGTCTTCAAACTTTGTCCAGGTCACGCTGGCGGTGCCGACGAAGATTCCGCCGGTGGTGCTGAATTGCAGGTTGCCTTCAGGCTGCGCCCCTTCCGTGGTGAAGCTCCACTGATGGTTTTCCTCCATGGCAAGGCCATCAAGATCCTTCACCCCGGTCGTTATGGTTGCTGAATAGACAGTCGAGAACGCAAGGTCGCTTGCCGGCGTAAAGGTGGCCGTGGTGCCGCTGTAGCTCACGGTGCCCGCGACGGGGCCGTTTGGACTGGTCAGGGTAAACGTACTGCCGGTAACGGTCGCGGGATCAACGGCCTTGGAGAAGGTGCCCGTTACTGCGCTGTCCACACCGACATTCTTGGCGTTATTGACGGGACCGGTGCTGCGTACGAGGGGTGGTCCGAAAGTTGTCCCGCATGCCTGTGGGCAATTTTCCGCCGCACCATATTCGTTGAACGCCGATACGACGTAACAGTACGTGGTCGACCTGTCGAGGCCGGTGTCCGACCAGGTGGTACCGACAGTTGAAGCCCCGGTTGCTCCCCCGCCGGAGATTTCATACCCCGTCGGCGTGACATCGGAAGTGATCGACCCGCTCCACGACACGTCGATCTGGCTTTCCGACACACCGGTCGCCATCAGACTTGTCGGGCAAGTCGGAATGCAGGAAACGACGGACGAGCGTGCATCCTGCATGAGCTTCTCGCTGGAGTGTTTGAGGGTCTGTTCGGTCCATGAATGGGCCGACTTCAAGGCGACGCCAAGAACCGCCGTGACGGGCGTGATCCCCTCGCCGGTTTCGCCCATGATGTTGATGAACCTCACGGCGGCGATCTGCATGATCTCGGCACGCGTTGCTTTCAACCCGGCGACTGTCTGTGCCGAATAGCTCGGGTCGGATTGGGTGGTCGAATTCGTTGGGTTGGCGGCACATTTTTCGAGTGCGGCCAGCTCGGCCAACATCGCGTTTACCTCTTTCGACAACGCCATCGCTCCGGCGATGTCCGAGAGCGCGGACGCAATTGCATAGACCGATCCCGTGGTTTTCACGGCTTTCCCCGTGGCTTCGTAGTATTCGAGGAGGGATCCGATGCTGACGTCGACGCCCTTGGCACCAACCTCCATCAAATTGAGCTGGAAGCCGTCGCTGGCGACGGGTTGGGTGAGCGCCGCCGCTGACGCCTGGAACTGTGCGGCGACGATGCTCGTCGTCGGGGCGAAATAGCTAAGCGCGATGTTGGTGTTGACCGGCGGGCTGCTCTCCTCGACACCGGTCGCGGTAAACTTGCCGTTGTAAACCGGGCTGCTGATCGAAGCGGAGGCGGCCAATTCCGCGGCGGTCGGTGTGTATTGCTGGTTTGGGGTTGCGGTCAGGGTCACGTCGCGCGTCGCCCCGTTCGGATAGGTGTACCGATAGGTACAACTCGTGCTGCTTGGGCAGGTGTGTGACAGCTTGGTGGCGGCAAAATATCTTGCGATATCTGAGGGCACACCCTTGCTGACGAGCGCGGCCGCAAATGCCTCGTTGACCGGAAAGTCATCAGAGGAACTGCCGCCACCACAAGCGCTGAGCACCGCCAGTAGAACAGGGCAAACAATTGACCGCCGGTGCTTTGTGGAGTTGTTCATGTGTGATTTGCGTGGAACGTATGATCATCGGGCCTATGCGCTTCGCCCTGAAGGGACATTCTGCGCGGCCTGATCGAGGGCGGTCTCGGCCCGTGTGAAGGCTTCTTGGACGGCGTGGTTGGCGGCGAGGCGGAGGATCTTCGTGCCGGCTGGGGCATAGGCCGAACAACGGCCTTTCCGCCGACAATCTCAGCCTACGTCAACCCCACCGCCCGCCGTTTTCTCGGCGCGTTTAAGACGGCAGACGAATGGATGGCGGACGCAGCGCGCAAACAGGACTGACCGGGATCGGTGGCGAGAAAATCGTCCGGCGGCTCGCGATCTGTTCGACGACGAGATGGCGAACCGCATCCGACATGGTGCGGGCGAAGTGTAGCGTGGTTGCGCCCGCTGCGACGCCGGCCTGGCTAGGGGCAGCTGCCGGACGTGCAGCTGGTGCCGAACGGGACCAGACACTCGGTGCCGCCGGCTCCCCCCGTCCCGCTCCCGATGCTCCGGCACACTTCCCCGGTGCTGCACCTAAGATACGAGCCCGCCACATACGGCCCGCCTCCCTCGGCGACGATCTCCCCGCTTGCGTTCCGGTAGGTCTCGAAGACGGTCTCGCAGGCGTTGATTTGGCGCATGCGGGCTTCGTAGGTGAAACAGAGCGATCCGTCGCTGCGCCGTACCGCGCGGGTCTGGACGCCATCCGCCCCAATGCACGGCGTGTTGGTCCCCGATACGGTCACCCCCGAAGCGTAACAAGCCCTGAAATCTTGAGTCCCACCGTCAACTGGCCGGGTCTCGCGCTGGCACGTACCCGTCAGCGGGCACTGGGCAACCAACGCCGTGATGCATGGGAGTTGCATCCACGACTGCACCGTCGTCACGCCGCCCTGCCCACCCGAGCCGCCACCGCCAGTACCGCCACCGCCCGAGCCGCCACCGCCAGTACCGCCACCGCCCGAGCCGCCACCGCCAGCACCGCCACCGCCCGAGCCGCCACCTCCAGCACCGCCCCGGCCTGCGGCGCCGCCACCGTCCGAGCCGCCACCGCCCGAGCCTCCGGTGGTCGCGCCACCACGCCCGCCCGAGGTCCCTGCGACCGCGCCGCCAGTACCCGACGCCCCCGCCGTCGATCCGCCGCCGGCCCCAGCCGATGCGTCCCCGCCGTCGCTGCGCTGGTTAGAGCCGCCGCCGCAGGCGATCGCGCAGAGACCGAATCCCAAACAGACCATCCAGACCTTCATTTGTCGGCTTGTCGATGCAATGCAGCGGCCACGCCCGCCACATCTTGCCAGACGGGCACTTGGATGGGCGAGCGACCTCCCGGAATCCCTTGATTAGGACATTCGTGTCGCGGTTGCTCTCGCCGCTTACAGCTGCTGGAAGTCGCCCGGCTTCCAACTGCCGTCGAAGGCAGACGTGGGCGCGGCTCTTCGCCTTCTCGGCACGCCGAGCTCGTCGGCGAGGCGGCGGACGACCTTCTCGCAGCGCCACCGTCGTCGCCGTGCCTCTAGCTTCCGGACGACCTCTCGGTAGACCCGCTCGGCCACTGCCGTGACCTCCTCGTCCGTCGGCGGGCACCGGATGGAACACTGCCGATCCGTTCGGCGCGATCTCGTAGACGCCGTCGATGATGAGCGTGTGGAAATGGACGTTGAGGTTGAGCGCCGAGCCGAAACGCTGGATGGCGGTCACGCCACCGGTCTTGAGGGTGCCGCGTATCCCGCGTGCCCGCGGCGTCTCCCCACCACCGGCGTCACCACGAGGTGCTTGCCACGTCTCCCGATCGTCAGCGTTCGCCCACTCGACACCGATGTCCCAAAGGTCCGGGCCGTCCTGATGCGCGTCCTGGGGTCCTTCACACTCACGCCCGACGGCGCGAGCTACAGAATCCCCGGGGCCCTCAACCTTTCGGCTGTCGTGGGCCCCGGAGTCTCTGAAAAACTAAGTAGCGGGGGCGTGATTTGAACACGCGACCTTCGGGTTATGAGCCCGACGAGCTACCAGGCTGCTCCACCCCGCATCACGTGACTGCGAAAGCCGGGGAACCTTGCAACAACTAGCGACGGGCGTCAAGGACCGTCCGACGAGAAACGCCCGATCATCTACGTTCCGGCTATCCGAGCTGGAGCTTCATCACCCACGCCTCCCAGTCGGACTGGAAGCGCTTCATGTCCGGGTGGCCGAGGATGCGCTTGAGCGTGACGTAGCCGGTCGCGTCCGCGGCGGCGCCGCCGCGGAACTCCTTGTAGTAGCGGCGCAGCAGCCCCTTTTCCTGCAGATAGAGGCAGAGGTAGCGAGCCTGGGCGTAGCCTGTGGCCGACGCGTAGAAGGCGTCGTTGCTCTGGGTCACCATCGCCTCGAACGTCGGGACGCGGCCGGCCGCGACGGCACGCTTGAGGCCGGCCAGCCGCCAGTTCGGCAGGCCCCACAGCTGGCCGTTCTTCTCGCGCACGGCCTCGTACAGCGACGCGAGCCCCTCGTTGAACCACGCCGGCACGCCGGGGAAGCTCGCGTCGATGAACGGGTGAACCACCTCGTGCACCAGCGTGCCGCCACCGGTGGCGATGTTCATGAACAGGGCGCGGTGCTCGGGCAGGAAGAAGCCGTACGGGGTCGACGGGCGCTTGCCCCACAGGCGCAGGGCGTTGCCGACGTAGCTCTCGTCGCTGCCCAGCAGCCAGATGTCGATGATGCCGGTCGGCTCGCGCATGCCGAAGTCCTGTTTCAGGTGCGCCATCGTCCACTCGACGGTGCGCGTGTGGTGCGCGAGCGCCTCTGGCGTCTCGTCGCCGATGACGAAAAACGGGCCGGCGATCTGGGTCGCGTAGCCGCGCGGGATCTTGGTGCGCGTCGCCATCACGTGCTGCGCGTGCGCCGCCGGCGTCACCCCCGCGGTCGCGCGCGGCAGCTCGATTCGCCCCGGCTCCAGCGCGAAGCGCACCACCGTCCAGTCGTCGCGTCGGTACTTGAGCGGCCACAACGACAGGAAGCGCGCGCGCGACATCCGCCGGTAGGCGCCGCCGTCCTCCGCGGGCTCGTGATAGATGACCTCCCCCTTGGCGCTGTCGTAGCCGAGCACGAGGCGGAAGTGTTCGGGGGCGCCGGCCTTCTCGCCGTAGCGCATGCACACGATCGACGGCACGCCCCGCGCCAGGTCGGCGCGCAGGGCGTCTAGCAAGACGGCCAGCTCGCGCTCCGCCCGTGCGGGCGCGACGTGGAACCACACGGCGCCGGGGCGGAACCCGATCGCCTCGACGGCGCGTTTCAGCTCGGGGGTGTACGCGCCGCGTCCAAGGCGCGGGTCCAGCCCTGTGCGGTCGAAGACGGCGCGCTGGTCCGCCGGGTGGCCCAGCCTGGCCAGCGCCATCGCGACGCACGCCTCGCCACAGAAGTCGGGCTCCTGGCGGACGTGCGGCACGCCCTCGATCAGCAGCCGGTCGGGGAGGGCAGCGGGCGGCGCGGCGGGCGCGGCCGCCGCAAGCGCGATCATGACGCCGCCATACACGAGCCGTCGCGTGCGCAACCTTGCCTCCTGGTAGGCGCGGACACCCCGGAACCCTCCGGGTTCCCACCGACCCCCGCAATGGGTCTAGACTGCGGCCGCGACACCTCAAGGAGCGTGGCCATGCGTAGACTCGACTTGGTTGCAGCGGTAGCGATCGGGGCGATGGGGGTTCTGGCGCCGGCGGCGGCGCGCGCGCACTTCATTCTCATGCAGCCCCCCAACTGGGCCCAGCAGGCCGCCGGTACGGGGACGCCGCTCAAGAGCGCGCCCTGCGGTCAATCCGACCCGGGGATGACGGCCGTGCGCACCAACGTCGTCACACCGCTCACGGCGGGCCAGATGGTTACCGTCACCATCGACGAGCGCCAGATTTCGCATCCGGGCCACTACCGGGTCGCGCTGTCGACGACTGGCATGTCGGGGTTGCCGGCCGATCCGCCGGTCACGGCGGGGGGCCAGCCCTCGAGCGCCTGCGGCACGACGGTCATCCAGAACCCGCCGGTCTATCCAGTGCTCGCCGACGGGATGCTGGTGCACACGTCGCCGCCGTCGCAGATCCAGTCGTTCCAGGTCAAGTTGCCGGACAACATGACTTGCAGCGGCACGGACAACTGCGTGCTCCAGGTGATCGAGTTCATGTCGAACCACGCGCTCAACAACCCGGGCGGCTGCTTCTATCACCACTGCGCCTACGTCACGATCGCGGCGGCGACCACCGGCACGGGCGGCGCGGGCGGCACGGGCACCGCCGGTGCTGGCGGGCGCGGCGGCGCTGGTGGCGGCGGCGCAGGTGGACGCGGCGGCGCTGCGGGCGGCAGCGGTGGCACCACGGGCGCCGCGGGGACACGGGCGCCGCGGGGACAACCGGCGCCGCGGGGACAACCGGCGTTGCGGGGACAACCGGCGCAGCAGGGACGACCGGCGCCGCGGGGACGACTGGTGCAGCCGGAACGACCGGCGTTGCCGGCACAACCGGCATCAGCGGTTCAAGCGGCACCGGCACAGCCGGCTCCGGCAGCGGTGGTTCCTCGACGGGCGCCGCCGGCTCCGGAACGCCGCCCGGCGACGATTCCGGCGGTTGCGCCATCTCCACCACCGGCTCCGCCGCCGGCACGCTGACCCTCCTTCTCCTCGCGACCCTCGCGACACGCCGCCGCCGCAAGCGCCGCAGCTAGAGCGGCCCCTCTCCCTGACCCTCTCCCCGCTTTCGCGGGGCGAGGGCAAACGGCTTCAGCGCTTCGAGCGTCTCAAGCCATATCGAGCTCACTCCCATCACCACGTCAGAGCGAGCGTAGCGAAGCGGATCTTCCCACGGGAGGCGCGGCTTCGCCGCGCCGGCCCACTCACTGAACGGGGTGGGCCCGTGGGAGGGGCGCAGCCCCTCCCACGCAGCGAGCGCAGCGAGCGCGAGTTACCGCGACGCTACGGACATTCGCAGCGCTGTTCGCCCGAAAGGGCGAATCGGAAACGCTCCCACGTGAGCGCGTCGAGGCCTCGCGCCGCCCACGGATACAGCACGGCGTTCTCGCGCGCGGCGTGCTCGCGCAGATCGATCATGAACCCCTGCGCGCGCTCGATCGTCAGGTTCTCCAGCTCCAGCTCCAGCCCCAGCTCGGTCAGCTGCGCGCGCATGCGCGCGTGGTCATCCAGCAGCGTGCGCGCCTCCCGCGGGTGCTCGCGCCCGAACCTCGAGATGATGCGGATCTCCTCGGCGTCCATGTGCCGGGTCAGCTCCCGGCTGAAGGAAGGCCACCGTCGCCGCAGGTCGTCCCAGTCGCCTCGTTCAGCCCCGGTCAGCATCGCGTCGAGCGCGCGTTCCAGCCGCGCGTGATCCTCGCCGAGCATCGCGTCGATAGACGTGTCCGATCTGGGCACAACGGGTTCACCCGATGCCCCCCCCGACCCACCGCCGCGAAAATCATGTTCCTCAAGCAAGCGCATTTGGCGTCCTTTCGACGCCAACCCTTGTGCAAGAGCCGTTCCCACCCCCTAGGGTCGAGCTTGGGCCGGCATTCTGGCACTTCGCGGGCGGCACCGAGCCTACGCTTGCTCAGATCGCGCGAGCGACCTGCCCAAGTCGTGCACGGCCTGTCAGGAAAGCTGCTTGGCTTTGGCGATCCGGCGGGCGATCCGGTACTTCTTCACCTTCGCCTTCGGGAGGTTCTTGTGGTCCGAGCAGACCATCCCGAAGATCGGCGCCGCGCGGTTCTTGCAACCGGGCACCGGGCAAAGTTGAGGTGGCGCTTTGCGCCGACTGGCCAGCGCCGCGGCGAACGACAAATTCCGCGCCTTCTCTCCACGACGCCGACCTACCGTACCTTCCAGTGCATCCGACACGGACGCCCGCGCGCGGTTGATGATCTCGCTCTCAATGACGCGCGTCAGTTTGTCCGCAAACTCGGACACGAGGGACTGAATGTTCAACATGACCGCATCTTATCGATTCTCTGTACGCCAGAAAACAGAAAATGCGATCCCAGTCTAAACCAGTCGCGCCTCTAAATCATAAGTAAAATCATGAAGTTATCATTGATGGTTGGCGCTAATGGCACAACTCGGGTGTTTTGCCGCGACCACACGTTGCACATCTTGTCCCGAAACCGCTAACGGAGCGGGTTGCGGCAGTCGACGGCGTTGAGCGCCACCGACGGCGATTCGTCCATCTCGCTGGCGGTGAAATAGCGCCTGCCGTCGGCCGCGTAGGTGACCGCTTCACCCTGTGGCTCGACGGCAAGCGGCACCGGCACCGGGGTCGCGCTGAAGATCGACACCAGCTCCTCCGACGGTGACCGCGCGAGCTCGAACATCCTCGTGTTCGAGCGGATGAGGATGCGATCACCGCACCCGTTGAAGTCGCCGCCGGTGACGGGGCCCGCCGCCCACGGGACCGAGAGCGTGCCGATGAACACCAGCGTTGCCCGCACATCCGGGGTCACCGGGGTGGGCAACTCGTAGACCCGCGATGGCGTCGACCCCACCTCCTTGGTGACGACGAAGATGCGCTGCGACTGGGGATCGACCAGCAGCGTTTCGGCGTCGTGTCGCATGCCGTCGGGATAGACGAACGGCAGCCGGTCGAAGGTGGTGGTGATCGTGCTGCCGTTGGTGGGCAGAGTCGCCGGCTCGGGCAGCCGGTAGATCGTGCACTCGGTGCGGTTCAGATCGTTGTCGCCGATGTCGGCGACGAACACGCACCAGCCAGTCGGGCAACGGCCGACCGCGATGTCCTCCCAGTCGATCGCGAGCGCGCCCGGCATGTCGATCTGACCCAGTAAGCGCGCCGATTCGTCGATCGCGAAGAAGCGGGCGGTGTCGCCCGAGTCGTTGTGCGCGTACAGCGTGCCCGGATGGAGCTGGCTGCTCGCCAGCCCCGACAGCTCGGCAAGCTGGCTGGCGGGGATTGTCCCGAGCGGGCTCGGGGTTCCCCAGTCGCTGGTATCGCAGCCGCCACACGTCGGCGGGGAGACCTCGTTGTCGGTGGCATCGGCGGCGTCGGTCGCGTCCGGGGTATCCGTGGCGTCGGTCGCGGCGTCAGGTTCGGGTGCGTCGAGCGCGGCGTCGGTGGCGTCTTCGGTGCCGGCGTCCGGGGCCACGACGCCGTCGTCGGGCAGGTCGGGCGCGGCGTCTTGCACACCGGCATCGCTGGCCCCAATCGACTCGGCGCCGGCGTCAGCGGGCGGGCCGCCACTGCTGCCGCAAGCGGCGAAGCCGAGCCCGAAAAGCACTGCAACTACCGTCGAGAAGGCGTGGACTGATACGCGCGCCAAGATCGCAATTACCCTACGAGTCGGGCCATCCACGCAAGTAATGTTTCAAGAACGGCACGTCATCACGCTGCCGCAGCGACGGTCAGTCGCGCGTGGGCGTGTGGCAATGTGGGTTGCCGGATGCGTCGGGGATGCTCGCCGTGACATGCGCCCGCGACGGTTCGCCGCGCCGCGTATCCGCAGGAGTCTCCGTCTTGCCGTCGCCTCGTGCGGTCGCACAATCGATCCAGCAGGCCGCGCCGACAGCGTCCGGTCTGGCGGAAAGCGAGGAGCACAATGAGGGGCGAGCTGAGAAAGGATCTCGTGGGGGACACGTCGGCGCACGAGGCCGGAACTCTCACCGCGATCGGGCGGGCGGCGAAGGCGGCGCTCCTGAGTCGGGCAAGCCTGGTCGCGACGGCGATCGCGCTGGTCCTGGCGCTGTCGTGGGGGCTCGCGGCGTTCCTGGCCGTGCCGGCGGTGTTCATGGTCGGCCTGGCGGGCCGGCTGCTGGCGCTGCGCTCGCGAGCGATGCGCGGCCGGCCGGAGCGGCCGATCTCGCTTCCCGATCCGCTGATCTTCAGTGACGCGGCGGCGCAGACGGCGGTGCGCCGCATGACGCAGGCGCGCGAGAACCTCGAGCGTGCGATCGTCGAGAGCCCGCGCGGCGAAGCGTTCGAGCTGGCCAACGTGGTGAAGGGAGCGTCGCAGCTCGAGCGGCGCGTGCTGGTGCTGGCCGCGCGCGCGGAGTACCTGGGGAGCTTCCTGGCCAGCGTGTCGGCGCCCGAGCTTCGCAACGAGCTGGAGCGGGTCCGGGCGCGCGAGCGCGGCGCCCTGGCCGTCGACGCGCGGCAGACGTATGGCCGCGTCGTGCGTCGGACCGAGGGGCACATCCAGGCGCTCGCGGCGCTGGAGGCCGAGAAGGATCGACTGGCCGCCAAGCTGGACTACATGGTCGGCACGCTCGAGGCGCTGCCGGCGAAGGTGACCCGCGTTCAGTTCCTGCGCCTGGGCTACGTCGATGGCGACCTGTCACCAGAGGCCATGGAAGACGCGGCGCGGGTGTTCGACGACGTCGGCGCGCTGGAAGACGCGTTCGCGATCGACGTCGATGCGCCCGTTGGTCACGACCCGGCCTGGAACACGAACGGGAAGCTGAGCTCGACGGGCGCGTCGGTGGGCGGCGGAAAGCGCCAGCGCGCGATCAACCCGCGCACGCAGCCGGCGACGTCGGCGGCGCCCAGCGTGTCCTCGTCGACGGCGACCGCGACGACGGTCCCCGCCGAGGCGATCGAGAACCGCACGACCAACTTGCCGGCCAGCGCGGGGTTCGACTTCAGCGCGCGTTCGTAGCAGGCGGCGATCGCCTTCCGCCGGCCGCGGATGTCGCGGACGATGGCGTCGAGGTCCGCCGTCCCCGATTCGAGCACGGGGGGCGCGACGACGACGCGCGCCGCGACGCTGCGCTCGCCGCTGGCGGGGCCGGTGGTCGTGGGCGCGGCGACCTTGGCGCCGACGCGCAGGGTGTCGACGGTGGCCACCTTGCCGTGGCCGCTGCTCGGCGTCAGGCCGGGCAGGGGATCGAGGCTGGCGACGCCGACGCCGCCGATGTTCCTGAACGCTTCGTCCATTGGCCGATCGACGCCGCCCGCCGCCAGCACGTCGGCGATCGCCGACGTGCCGTCGGCGGCGCGCGCGGTGATCAGCTTGATGAGCGCGCTGTCGCGGACCTGCGCCTCGAGGATCTCGTGGGATGGGCCGCGGGGGCGTGACGGCGGCGACGACGGCGGTGGCGCGGGGCGCGGGCGCGGCGTCGATGACGGCGCGGGGGCCGTGGCGACGGTGGTCGTCGGGGCGGCCGCCGGCGGCGGGGCGGGGCGGGGCGTACGTACGAGGTGGCTGACGAAGCGGTCCGGCACCTCTTCGATCGACGGGCGGCGCGGCCACTCGACCTGGCGCAGGTAGACGACGACCGCGACGTGCAGCGCCACCGTCGCCACCAGCACGGCGAGGAAGCCGCGTTCGATGCCATCTGTGGCGCGCCGCTGCAACGAGAACGGCAGGCGCGGGCGGGGGCGCGGCGGGGGCGGAGTCAGCAGCTGGAACAGCACCGTCGTGTCGCCGACGGTGATCTTGCCGCGCGCGTCGTCGGGAAGAGGAATCGGTTGACCGGCGTCGCTGTCGAAGCTGGCGACGTCGCCGCCCGACGCCTTCGCGATGCGCGCCGACATCCGCGGACCGAGGTGCAGGAAGCGGCGCCCGCGGCGCTCCTCGAACAGGCGCCAGCGGTGCGGTACGTCGTCCCACGGCACGATGAACGTGGCGCGCGGTGAGGTGCCGATGGTGATCGCCGACGTGCCGCTGACCAGCCGTTCCTCGACGATACGCTTGCCGTGGATGATGCCGACGCGCAGCAGGCGGCGGCGAGACGGGGATGATTCGTGGGCGTTGAGCTCGATTGCAGGCATGCCCACGAGGCATTGCAGGCGATGGACCGCGCGGCGGCCGCGAAGAATCAGCCTGCGCGTGGGCAGTGAGGGAGCAAGTTGCTCCCTGGCGGGCCAGGTTGCTCCCTGACTAGCGCGTAGAGCGTAGACCGGCTTTGCCGGTCGGAGCTCATCGCGGGAGGTTCGGAACCCTTTGAGGGTTCTGAGCTAGAACAGGAACAACAGGGCTGCGCCGGCGGCGGCGAGCGCGGCGCCGACAGCGAGCGGATGGCGCGCGACGAAGCGCATGACGTGCGCGCCATGTGAATAGTCGCGCGCCACGACCAGCTGGCCGCCGGCGAAGCGTTTCAGGTCGTCGGCCAGCTCGAACGCCGACGGGTAGCGGCCGGCGGCGTCGGCTGTCAGCGCCTTGGTCACGATCGCCAGCAGGTCCTGCGGCAGCCCGGGCTCGAGATCGGCGAGCGGCACCGGGCGCGCGATGGCGCCTCGCGCGGCGGCCGGCGCCGGCGGAGCCGCGGCGGACGCCGGCTGGGGCGACGTGCCGGCGAGCACGTAGTAGAGGATGGCGCCCAGCGCGTAGACATCGGCGCGCGGATCGACCGGTTGGCCGGCCGCCTGCTCGGGCGGCATGTACGACGGCGTGCCGACGACTGCGCCGGCGGCGGTGTCGCCGTCGCGATCACCATCGAACGCCGGGGAGGCGCGCCGGCCGTCGCTGTCCGGCTCCGCGGCGCCGGCGCGCAGGTCCTTGGCCAGCCCCCAGTCGACGACGACGGTCTCGCCGAACGCGCCGACCAGGATGTTCGACGGCTTGAGATCGCGGTGCACGATCCCCTGATCGTGCGCGTAGGCGATCGCCTCGGCGGCTGCAATCACGTGCGGCAGCAGCGCCAGCCGATCGGCGGGCGTGTCGGCGTCGCGGATGACGCGCGCCAGCGACTGGCCCAGCACCAGCTTCATCACCAGGAACGGCTCGCCGCTGGGCCAGAAGCCGGCGTCGTACACGGGGACGATGCCCGGGTGCTGCAGCCGCGCCGCCAGCTTCACCTCGCGCTCGAAGCGCGCCGCCAGCGACGCGTTAATCGACGCTTGCGACGTGCCTTGCGCGCGCAACATCTTGATCGCCACCGTGCGCTGCAGGCGCAGATCGCGCCCCGCGAACACCCGCCCCATGCCACCGCGCGCGATCTCGCGATCGAGCGTGTAGCGCGCGTTGGCGTGCGCCGGCGGCGCGACGTCGGCAGCGGTCGGGCCGGCGTCGCTCTGCGGCGTGGTGACCGGCGTCGATGGTCCCTCCGCCATCACTCGTCTTTGTTGCCTTGGTCGTCTTGGTTGTCTTGCTTGCGCGGGCGCGCGACGCCGTAGCTGTCGAGGCGCGCGATCAGCACCTTGCGTGAGATGCCGAGCTGGCGCGCCGCGCGGCTCTGGTTGCCGCCGCACGCGGCCAACGCCGCCAGGATGCGCGCGCGCTCGTCGCCCGGCTCGGCGGCGGGCGCCGACGCTCCTGCTCGCGGGAAGGCGTCGGGGAGATGCTCGCGCAGGATCGTTCCGTCGCACAGCAGCACCGCCCGCATGACGACGTTGCGCAGCTCGCGAATGTTTCCCGGCCAGCAGTCGGCTGCCAGCGCGTCCATGGCAGCCGCCGAGAGCTCGGGCGTCGGGCGCCCCATGGCGCGCGCCTGTTCGGCGGCGAACTTGCGCGCCAGTCGATCGATCTCCCCTCGCCGTTCGCGCAGCGGTGGAACAGTGAGGGTGATGCCGTTCAGTCGATAGTAGAGGTCCTCGCGAAATGTCCCGCGCGCCACCTCGGCAGCCAGGTCGCGGTTGGTGGCGGCGATGAAACGCACGTCGAGCTGCCGTGGCCGCACGCCGCCGACGCGCGTGACCTCGCGCGTCTCGATCACGCGCAGCAGCTTCGCTTGCAGAGACAGCTCCAGCTCGCCGATCTCGTCGAGGAGCACCGTGCCTCCCGGCGCGGTCTCGAGCAGGCCCGGCTTGGCGGCGGCCGCGCCGGTGAATGCGCCGCGCTCGTGACCGAATAGCTCGCTCTCCAGCAGCGAGCTTGAAAGCGCGGCGCAGTTGATCGCTGCCAGCGGCCGATCCGCGCGCTGCGACCAGCCGTGGATGGTCCGCGCCAGAACCTCCTTGCCGGAGCCTGATTCGCCGAGGATCAGCACCGGGATGTCGGTGCCGGCGGCGCGGGCGGCGAGGGCCTCGATGCGGCGCATGCCGCCGTCGGGAACATCGCCCGTCGCGCGCTCTTCGCCGCGGGCGCGAGACGCCGCGCGCGCGAGCAGCGCCGCGGAGCTCGACCCGTCGGCCGGATAACTCGCGACGCCGGTGCGGACCGTGTCCGATCCGGCGAAGGCACGCACGAGGATCGCCGCCGCGTCCCGCGTCAGCCCGGGGAGCAGGATCGCCTGCTGGCCGACACCGTAGTGCCCGATGACGTCAATCGACCGCAGCGCTGCGGCGGCGGTGCCGGCGTCGGCGACAACGCACGCCACCGCAAACACGCTCGCCATCGCCTCGGCCCGGGCGCGTTCCCATTCGATCCGCGCCTCCAGCTCCGCGCGCGCCAGCGGCGGTCGGGCGCCCGCCGGTCGATCGAAATCGATCATCAGCAGCAGGGTGCCGATCCTGATCGCCTCGCCCGCGTTGACCTTGACCGTCTCCGCCGGACCCAGGCGGCGGTCGAGCACGTACGTGCCGTTGGCGCTGCCCAGCTCTTCGATGTCGATGTCGCCGCCGTCGCCGACGTGGAAGCGCGCGTGCCGGCGCGATGCCTTGGTGTCGGGGAGGTGGACGTCCGCGTCTTCGCCGCGTCCGACGACCACCTTGCTGCCCGCGGGCAGCGGGTAGGTGGCAGACGCCCCGTTGCCGATCACGAGCAGCTGCAGCGCGCGCTGCCCTCCGGCGCGGCTGCGGCTCTCGTCCAGCAGCGTGCTCGGGGTCGGCATCCGACCTCAAGTTTAGCTTAGACCGAGCGGCGCACGGCGGCTGTCACGCGTGTGACACGGGCCAGGATCGCATCCTAGTGAAACGCCAGGCCCGCGCCGAGCGCGGCGATGGCCCACGCTCCATCGATGCGCAACAGCGTGGCGTCGTTGTTGAGCAGGCCCACCACCTTGTGGGTCACGAAGCCGCCGCCGAGCTCGAGGTGAACGAATGCGCCGCGCGCGATCGCGACGCGCAAGCGTGTGATCAGCGACGGGCCCGCCCACACCGCGTCGAGGGACGTCGACAGCGCGCCCGCGGGGACGGGTGCCGCGGTCAGGCGAACCATGCTCGCGCTCAGCCCGGGCATGGCGCTCCAGGCCAGCCGGCCCCGGTCGCCTCCGATGGCGACGCCCGCCGTGCCGGAGACAGCGCGCCAGCCGATCGGCGCGGTGGCGGTCGACGTCTCGCCGGCCTCGAGGCGAACGTCGACGGCTGCCGCGAGCCAGGAGCGCACGCTGTATTCGACGCCGACGCCGGCGCCGCCGAGCCACGTGGCGGGCGAGCCAATCCGCCTGAGCGACGTCGCGACGAACACGCGAGCGCGCGGCGGCGCGAGCAGCGGAGCGGGCGCGGTGACTATGACGGCCGGAGAAGGCTGGGACAGGGGCGTCGGCTGCGCCGCGATCTGTTTTCGTGGGTCGACCCACGTGGCGGCCGCGAGCTCCGTGATGGTCAGCGCCAGCAGTCGCGGGCGGGCTGGCGCCGGTGTGCCGCCGAGGTCGACATCGGCGCCGGATGGGTCCCCACCGACAACATCGATCCGCACATGGGGACCATCGCAGGTCAGACGTGCCGCCGTCGGGCCGGGCTGGCCACCGGCGCGGATGGTGGCGATCTCGATGGCGACCAACTCTCGCAGGCGCGCTCCATCGATGTCGGGGCAGCCCTCCAGCGTCAGGTCGACGAGCTCTGGTTCCGCTCCTCGGGGCTGTGGACTCGCCTGCGCAGCGGCGTGTGCGTAGAACGGGGATGCCGCGGAAAGAGCCAGCAGCAAACGCGTCCGCCGGAGGGCGGCCGCGTTCACTCGATGCCGCCGTGGCGCCTCACGGCCGCGACATGGGGACCCGCGGGATAGTCAGTCATGTACGTCGCCGCGAGTCGCCGGGCCCGGGCCGCGTCGCCGCCGCGCGCAGCGGCCTCGACCTCGCGCGCCAGAGCGTGCGACGCCATCGGTCCGCGCGGCGCGAGCCGGCGAGACAGCGCGAAGGCGTCGGCGGCCTCGGTGGGCTGGCCGAGCTCGGCGAGGAGGATCCTGCCCAGCGTGAAGGCCGCCAGGGGCGCACGCGCATCGCCGGGGTGATCACGAAGCAGCCGCCGCAGGTGGGGGACCGCCTGCGCGGGACGGCCTGCACGCCGGGCCGCGTCCGCCGCGCGCATCAGCACCTCGATGTCCGGCGCCACGGCCGTGGGGGCGACGCGCGTCGCGGGCGCCGGTGCCCGTGCAGTCACGGCGCCGGGGCTCGGAGCGATCGCCGATGGTTGCTCCGATGGTTGCGCCGACGGCTCCGCCGGAAGTGAGGCGACGGCACCGTGCTTCGCGCCGACGCGCGTCGCCGGGGCGGCGCCCGGGGTCACATCCTGCGCCCGGGCGCGCAGGCGCATCACGGCGGCCACCGCCACGGTGCCGGCGAACAGCGCCGCGCCCGCCAGCGCCAGCGTGATCGCGTGGCCACGCCGGGGGCCGCGCACGATCCGCCCGCGGATCGCGACCAGGTTGCGCCGGCCGCGCGTGGCGCTCCAGCGCGGCACCACGCGGCGGAGCGCAACGTCGGGCGCTGCTTCATCGTCGGGTTCTCGCATCACCGTTGCCTTTCTTCGATTGCCTCGTGCGCGGCTTCCTCGAGTGTCGCTTGCGCGGCCCGTATGCGGCGCTGGACAGTGGCCTTGGAGCATCCGCACAGCGCCGCGATGCCATCGAGCGTCTCGCCTTCGATGTGGCGCAGGATCCAGGCGACTCGCTGCGCGACCGTCAGTCGCGCCAGCAGGCGGTAGGTCGAGGCGACGTGCGCCCGATCCTCCGGCGTCGCCGCCGCGTCGATCAGGGCCTCGTGCTCTGGCACGGCGTCGAGGCTGAAGAACGCGCGCAGCCGCCGCCGCCGCAACCGGCGGATGGCGCCCCGCACGGCGATGCGCGCCAGCCAGCCCTTCGCGGCGCCCGCCTCGCGGATCTGGTGCAGCCCGCGGTGCGCCTCGATGAACACGTCCTGGACCAGGTCGTCCAGCTCGTCATCGCGGCCGAGAAGACGGAAGCCGATGGTGGCCACGTACGGCGCGTAGCGCTGGAACAGATCGTCCAGCCCTAGCGGCGGGGTGTCGCTGCCGTGATCCACCGCCGGCGATGTGTCGACGGGTAAGGAGAAACGTGCGCGCAAGCCCAATGAACCCTCGTCCCCTAGTGGACGCGAGCGCCCGAAAGTAGTCACGCGATCTTCCTAACCCCATCCACGATCGACGGGCTGCGTCAGGGGCAGGCGACCCGAAACGCATCGAACGACCGGTTCTTGATCAGCGGGTTGAAGCCCTGCTGGCGTACGCGCGGGCAGATGGTGGCCGCGTCGGCGGCAGTGCCGAACTCCACCGCGAACACGACCTTCTGCGCGGCCACGAACGCCGCGAACGCGCCGCAGGTTCCGGCGTCGAGACACCCCTGCGTCAGCGCCCACTCGAAGGAGGGGACCAGCTCGGCGGCGATGTCTTCCGCGCCACCGAGGCCGGCGGACAGGCCGCGCCCGTGGGCCTCAGCCGCCAGAAACCTGGCGTATGCGAGCGCGTCGGCGGCGGTCAGCGAAAACCCGGTGTCGGCGGCGCCGGAGGACACGGTCGACAGATCGACGCCGTCGCAGCGCTTGTCGCGCGCCCGGTCCAGGCGGGCCGTCATCACGGCTCGGACCGCGGCGTCGCGCGTGTCCAGCCACCGCTCCTGCGGGTACGCGGCGACGACGTTGCCCACGGCCGCGGTTGGAAACGCGTCCGCGTCGCTGCGCCACGGCTCGAACGTTCCGGTGCTGACGTAGCAGATCACACGGCGCCCGGCCGCGTGCAGCGCATCGATGTCGGCCTGCGCCGTGTCGAACAGATCGACCTCGTAAACCGACACGTCGAGCGACGTGTCGAGGGTTCCCACCAGCTGAACCTGCCAGGAGGTGGAGATCGCCGGCCGCCACGGGGTGGAGACGGACGCGTCGGTGGTGGTCACCAGGGTTCCGCGCGTCTCGCCGCAGGCGACTACGGCGGCGGCCGCCGCGAGCGCGACCGTCGCAGCCGCCCTCCTGGCCGCCACCCGTTCGCCCGTTCGCATCCCAGCGATCATCCCGGATCGAGACTCTTCCCGAGCGGCCTACCGGCGCAAGACAGAAAAAACTGCGATGCGGTGTGACCACATTCGGCCTCCTGCCTTCCACTGAGTCGGCATGACGCAAACGCGCCTGGTTGGGGCTGCTTCGCCGCCGCCTCGAGCATTGGGTGCGTGGGAAACATCGGCGCATTCGCGCCAGCGCTCCGTCGGGCACGGGCGGCGCGGGCGCCGTGGGTGGCCCAGCCGGCGGCGACAAGTTGCCTACCGATGGTCAGATGAAGACGGCGAACCCCGAGCTGTTCACGATCGCCGCGAAGTACTTCCCGGGCGAGGCCGCCGCGGGCGCGCCCAAGCGGGTGTTTCGCCTGACCCGGACACAGCTCGACGCGACCGCAAAGGCGTTGCTGCCGGCCCAGCAGGCGGCGAGCGCCGTCGCTGCCGTGCCCGCCGATCCGCTGCAGACCAACTACGAATACGCGGCCAACCTCGGCTTCAACGCCGCCAACTTCACGCCCTACACGAAGTGGGTCGACGACATCATCGCCAGTGTCCGCGCCAATCCGGCGAGCGTCATCAACTGCGCGCCGAGCGGCAATTCGCCGACGTGCCTGCAGTCCGAAGCGAAGCGCTTCGTGTCGCGCGCGTTTCGCGGCACGGCGTCAGATGCCGCGCTCGCGCGTCATGCCGACTTCTTCACCGCCAGCGTGGCCGCGGTCGGGGTGGCCGACGCGACGGCGGATCTGGTCGGCCTCGCGCTGACGTCGCCGAGCTTCGTGTTCCGCGACGAGGTGCTGACGGACGTCACGGGGTTCCTGGTGCCGGCGGAGCGCCTGCAGAACATGACCTACACGCTGGCCGACGCGCCTCCCGAGACCGTCGGGCTGTCGTCGGCGACGCCGGGCGCCACCCTGCTGACGTCCGATGACGTGCAGGCGACGGCGAGCCGCATCCTGGACACGCCGGAGGCGCGCGCGAAGCTGCTGCGATTCTTCACGTCCTGGCTGGAGGTCAAGGAGAGCGACGAATTCACGATCGCGCCCAGCGCGTTCCCCGAGTTCACGCCGGCGGTGGCGGCGGCTGTCGTCGAGGAGACCCGCGCGTTCCTGAACCATCACCTGTCCAAGGCAGCGCCGACACTGAAAGACGTGACGCAGTCGACGCAGTCGTTCGTCTCCGACGCGGGCGGGACGAAGCTCGTCGACCTCGATCCGGCCCAGAGACTGGGCATCTTCACGATGCCGGCCGTGATCGCCTCGCACTCGGGCCCGACCACCACCCGCCTCGTCAAGCGCGGCGTGTTCTTCACCCGCAAGGTGATGTGCCTTCCGCTCGGCCAGCCGCCGGCGAATATCGACACCTCGATCCCGGCCACCGCCACGGGTACCGAGCGGCAAAAGGTCGAGAGCGTCACGCAGGCCGGGACGTGCGCCGCCTGCCACACCTACATCAACCCGTTCGGGTTCATGCAGGAGAACTACGATGCCATCGGCCGCTGGCGGACCACCGACCAGGGCCTGCCCATCGACGCGAGCATCTCCGTCAGCTTCCTCGACGAGGGGCCCCTCGCCACGTCGCACCCCCGTCGACGCGCTCAAGGGGTTCACCGGCTCCATGCGCTTCAAGCAGTGCTTCGTCCGGCAGCTGTTCCGGTTCTACATGGGCCGGGACGAGCTGCCGGCCGACGATCCCGTCCTGCGACAGATGTTCTTCGGCTTCGCGACCAACGATGCCCAGGACATCGTCCAGCTGCTGCGCGTGCTCGCGACGTCGTCCGGCTTCTCACAACGCACGGAGGCGCCATGACCCGCCGGGATCTCAAGCGAGGTATCACGCGCCGCGACCTGATCAAGCGCTTCGGCTTCCTGGCGTTCGCGCTGACCCCGGTCGCGCGGGCGATGGGTTACATGGCGGGCGGCTCGTTCGTGGGCGCGCCCAGGTTCGTCATGTTCTTCAAGGGCGGGTCGTTTCACCCCGCGTCGACCAACCCCACCGCCATCACCGATCTCGCGGGCACGCCGCTCGCGCCGCTCGCGCCGCATGCCCAGGACATCGTCCTGTTCAAGAACATGAACATCCACGGCGGCTCGCCCAAGACCGACGGTTACAAGGAAGAGCATGCCGCCGGGCTGATCGGGTGCGTGACCGGAAACAGCTACCACTACTCGAAGAACGACTCCTACTACGCGTACACCGACTACGAGTCGATCGACATCACGATCGCCAATCACTACAAGACCGTTCCCGCGCTGGCGGCGCTGCCGTTCGCCAGCCTGCACATCGGCGCCGGGGCGCACTCCGACGCCGACAACGTCGGTCTCGGACAGCGCTACATCTCGTACCGCAAACGTGAGGCTGGGGACGCGCTGTATGGAAACGCGATCGAGCCGGTCCAGGACGCCGGGCAGATCTACGACACGATGATGCAGAGGGTGAACGTGATCTGCGCGGGGATGTCGAACCAGCCTGCCAGCGACACCAGCAAGCTCAAGGCGGCGCTGGAGCGGAAGAAGAGCCTGATCGATTTTCGTCTGGCCGACATCGCCGACGCGAAGCGGGTGCTGGGCATGGACTCCGCCCACGCGCAGAAGCTCGACGGCCTGGTGGCCGGCTGGCGCGAGGTGGAGAGCGCAACCAACGCCCAGCTGGCCGCGCTGCAGGCGGGTGCGACGCCGCCGCCGGGCGGAACCATGACCTGCCCGACGCTCACCCGACCGACGGGCAACGGCACGAAGAAGCTCAACTGCGATCAGCTATCGCCGATCCACGACCAGATGATCGCCCTCATCAAGCTGGCGTTCGAGTGGGACCTGACGCGGGTGGTGGCCTACACGCTGTCCGGCGCGTCGAGCGGCCAGTCGCTGCCCAGCCAGGGCGTCACGCAGGCCCACCACACGCTCGAGCACAGCAACAACGTCGCCGGGCTGAACGTCATGGGGACCTTCTACGCCCAGAAATTCGCCGGGCTGCTGGCTGCGCTCAAGGGCATCGACGATGGCCAGGGCAAGACGGCGCTGTTCAATAGCTCGGTCGTCCTGGGCATGGAGTGCTGGAGCGACAGCTCGAGCGGCCACTACCTGACCAACATCCCGTTCATCCTGGCGGGGCAGGGCGCCGGCAAGTTCCAGTCCGGCCGCATCGTCGACGCGGCCAAGCGTAACAACAATGATCTGCTGATCTCGGTCCAGAATGCATCGGGCATCGCCTCGAACGTTTACGGCCTGGCGAGCCTGTGCAAGGGCCCCATCGTCTGACGGGCCGATCCCGTTCGTAGGGCGCGCGCGCGGAGGGAAGCGCGGACGGGCTGCGACAAAATCACGCACCCGCTGCGACAAAATCACGCAGCGCGTTTGCGCGATCGCGGTGATACACGGTAGAGGCCATGAACCCGCGATTCACCGTCGCTGCGGTCGCTGTCGCCATGGCAGTGGCGGGCGGCGGATGCGCGTCCGTGAAGGCGTGGGAGCGCGAGCACATGGCCAGCCCAGCCATGCAGGCAGGGTTCGTGGATCCCGGCTTCGACCGGATCTACCGCGCCAAGGTGCTGGAGAGCCGGACCGCGGGCGGGCTGCCGGGCAGCGCGCCCGGCGGCGGCTGCGGCTGCACGCAATAGGAACGCAGGAGACACGCATGACCAGGACAAAGACCAGCCTCGCCGTCGCATCGTTCGCCCTGCTCGCGGCCGCGTGCGGAGACGGCGGCGGCAACACGAAGCCGGGCGGACCCGTGGCGCAGGCGCTGTTCGTCGCGCACGAGGGCTTCATCGCGTCGTACGACATCGCCACCGGCGAGGAGCGGGCGGGCACGCTGCCCAACGCCACCGGCCCGGTCGACATCCAGGCGTTCGACGACGGTCACCTGATGGTCAACCTGACCGGGCGCAACGAGGTGCTGATCTTCGACGGCAAGACGATGCTGGAGAAGACGCGGCTGCCGTCGTCGAGCATGGGCGCGATGCGCCCCGTGCACTCGTACATCTCGCCCGAGATCGGCGGGCGCAGCTTCTGGATCAGCTTCAACGACGGCGCCGAGAACATGCCGGCCACCAACAGCGCGCTGTTCGTCGACTGCAAGGGATCGAGCAGCACGTACCACCAGAGCATGGGCGAGGTCGCGCTGGGGGTCGGCCACCACAAGGCGGCGTTCAGCACGACGCAGGCGCGCGTCGTCATCAGCAACATCGCCGACTGCGCCGACGTGCTCAGCGTCTACGACTACTCCGACCCGGCGGCGATCACGCGCGTCGCGACGCGGTCGGCGGCGGAGCTCGGCTGGGACGGCTCCAGCTTCGCGAAGACCTGCGACGCCACCTACCAGACCGGCCTGCCGCCCGCGCCGCACGGCTGCGCCACGTCCAGCGTGACCGGCAAGGTGTTCTGCAACCTGACGGGATCGGGCGAGATCGTCGTCGTCGACATCGACGCCGCGACGCCGACCTTCAAGTCGCTGGCCACGGCCGGCGCGCGGCGGCGGCTACACCAAGGCGTCGCCCGACGGGCGGTACATCTACTCGCTGCAGAGCGAGCCGCGCGAGGGGAACATGAATGGCCAGGGCGCCGACGTGCCAGATCGGGCAGCTGGTCGTCGTCGATGCGATGACCGAGACCGTCGTCGCCCAGCTGCCACTGCTGTACATGGCGCCTGGCCTGCACACGACGCATGGCCGGGACGCGCGCGGCCAGCAACGAGGCCGGGCCACATTCGCATCAGCCCCGACGGCAAGACGCTGTTCGTCGCGGTCGGCGGCGGGTTCGGCGTCGCGGACGCGATCTCGGAACACGAGATCGTCGTCGACGCGACGACGCCGTCCAGCCCGGCGCAGCAAGGCGTCGCTCACCGTCGGGCAGGGGACGTCGCACCGCGCCGACGCGCTGAGCGGCGACGGAAAGTACGTGTTCGTGGTCAACAACGTCGCGGCAGCGTCACGCAGATCGACGTCGCCACGCGGCGGTGGTCGAGACGATCACGACCATGGCGAAGCCGCAGACGATCGCGATCGTGGGGGACGGCGGAAGGGGCAGGGCGAGCAGACGGGGCCCGGGCACTGACACGCCCACCGCGCCGCAGTGTGGGCGGCGGTCGCCGCGGCCGCCGCCGCGCTGGCGTCCGCGCGCCCGTCGCTGGCGGCGCCGGGCGCGACCGAGGCGCGCGGCTACGTCTACAGCGACAACGGCGGCGTGCGCGTCACGACCGCGGTCGCGTCGGCCGTGCAGCGGCTGCCGCGCGCGATCGTCGTCAGCGTGCGCGCGGTGGCGGACTTCATCCAGATCCGCAAGCGCGTGCTCGATCCCGGCGACCCGGGCGCGGCGATGCAGCTCACCGGCCACCACCACCCGGACGCGGTGACCAGCGCGTCGTCGACCGCCGGTGGCGGCGGCGTCGCCGAGAAGTGGCGCTTCGAGGGCGCGGCCAGCGTCGCCACCGACCGCGTCGTGCGCGGCGCGCCCGCCGGCATGTCACTGTTCGTGCGCGGCAGCAGCGAGCCCGACTACACGTCGGTGTCGGGGCAGCTCGCCGGCAGCGTCGAGCTGTTCGAGCGCAACCTGGTGCTGTCGGCGTTCATCGGCGGCGGCCACGACTGGGTGCAGCCGGTGGAGGCGCCCCCCGGACAGGCGGGGATGTGGCCGGCCACGCACCAGCGCGTCACCGGCGGCGTCACGGCCAGCCAGTTGCTGACGCCACGCCTGGCGCTGCGCGGCGGCGTCGGCGTCAGCGCGCAGTGGGGGATGCTGTCGAACCCGTACCGGCGCGCGATCGTGCTGCCGGCGGGCGCGACCGTCGGCACGCTGTTCCCCGAGGTGTTGCCGCGCTGGCGCGACCGCTTCACCGGCTTCGTCGGCCTGTCGTGGGCGGTGGGGGCAGGCTTCGCGCTGCACGTCCAGCAGGGGGCGTACATCGACACCTGGGAGGTGGCGGCGCTGATCCCGGAGGTGATGCTGGCGCGCGCGATCGGCGACCGCGGCATCGCGTACCTGCGCTACCGGTACTACGCGCAGACGCAGGCCTGGTTTCACTCCAGCCACTACCACACGCTGGACACGCCGTTCCTCAGCGGCGATCCGCGCCTCGGGCCCGTGCGCGATCACACCGCGGGGGCGGAGGTGCGGCTGCGCATCGCGGGCAACCCCGTCACCGGCGTCGCGTTCCTGGTCGGCGCCGGCTACGACGTCTCGGTCCTGCACTACGAATCGACCAGCGCGCTGATAGGTCACGTCGGCATGCTGTCACTCACCGCCGCCTACGGCGGCGAGTGACCGAGATCTGCACCTCTCCCCGCGAAAGCGGGGAGAGGTCGGCGGCCGAAGGCCGCCGGGAGAGGGGCACGGCGCCGCGATTGAAGCGGGCCCCTCTCCCTTCCCTCTCCCCGCTGTTGCGGGGCGAGGGCAAACAGTTGCGGTGACTCCCGCGAAAACCCACGAGCGAGCCATCCGATCGAGTTCATTCCTACTAGAAAGCCGCGTCGAGCACGACGTCGCCGACGACGCCAACCTGGTACGCGGACACCCGGCGCTCGAAGAAGTTCGTGACCTCCTGGACGTCTTGCAGGTCCATGAACGCCAGCGGGTTCCGGGTGCCGTACAGCTTGGGCAGGCCCAGCGTCGCCAGCCGCTGGTCGGCGCAGTACTCCAGGTAGCGGCGGACGTCGTTGACGGACAGGCCGACGACGCCGCGCCCGAGCAGATCCTCCGCGAACTTCGTCTCGCACACGACCGCCTCGTCGAACATCCGGGCGACGGCGCGGGTCATGTCGGCGTCGAACAGGTCCGGCTCCTCGCGCCGGATTGTCCGCACCGCCTCGAACGCGAACGCCATGTGCGCGCTCTCGTCGCGGAACACCCAGTTGGTCCCGGCGGCGAGGCCGTGCAGCAGGCCGCGCGAGCGCAGGAAGTAGACGTAGGCGAACGCGCCGAAGAAGAACAGCCCTTCGACGCAGCCGGCGAAGCAGATCAGGTTGAGCAGGAACTGCCGCCGCTGGTCGCGGGTGTCCAGCCGGTCCATGTGCTGGATCGAATCCATCCAGCGCAGGCAGAAGTCCGCCTTGGCCCGGATCGACGGGATGTTCTCGACCGCGGCGAACGCGCGCGCGCGCGCCTCCGGATCGGGGACGTAGGTGTCGAGCAGCGTCAGGTAGAACTGGACGTGCAGCGCCTCCTCGTAGAGCTGCCGCGACAGGTACATGCGCGCCTCGGGCGCGTTGATGTGGCGGTACAGGTTGAGCACCAGGTTGTTGGCCACGATCGAATCGCCGGTGGCGAAGAAGGCGACCAGCCGCTGCACCAGGTGACGTTCGGCGTCGGTCATCTTGCCCGCGAGATCGCCGACGTCGGTCGAGAAGTCGACCTCCTCCACCGTCCACGTGTTCTTGATCGCGGCCCGGTACATGTCGAAGAACGCCGGGTACGCCATCGGGCGCAGCGTCAGGCACATGCCCGGATCCAGCAGGTGGGCAGGGCGGCTGACGGCGCTCACTGGCAGGCCTCGCAGCTGCCGGGGTTCTCCAGCGAGCAGGCGACGGCCGACGCGTCGGCGCTCTGCGCCTGCGGCGTCTCGACGGTCGCCTTGGCGATCTTGGTCGCCGGCCGCGACCGCAGGTAATAAGTCGTCTTCAGCCCCTGCTTCCACGCGTGGAAGTACATCGACGACAGCTGGCCGATGTTCGGGCTCTCGATGAACAGGTTCAGCGACTGGCTCTGATCGATGAACGCGCCGCGATCGGCCGCCATGTCGATCAGCGACCGCATGGGGACCTCCCAGGCTGTGCGGTAGACGGCGCGCAGCTCGTCGGGCAGCTCGCCGAGCCCCTGCACGGAGCCCTCGGCCAGCTTCAGGCGGTTGCGCATGGTCTCCGTCCACAGCCCCAGCGCCTTGATCTCCGCGACCAGGTAGCGGTTGACCTGCATGAAGTCGCCCGACAGCGTCTCGCGCTTGAACAGGTTCGACACCTGCGGCTCGATGCACTCGTAGCAGCCCGCGATCGACGCGATGGTCGCGGTGGGCGCGATGGCGACCAGCAGCGAGTTGCGCAGACCGACGGCCTGGATGCGCGCGCGCAGCGCCTGCCAGCGCGCGGGATCTTCGGGCGTGATCCCCCACGCCTCGAACTGCAGCTCGCCGCGCGCCGCGCGCGTCTCGGCGAACGACGGGTGCGGCTGTGTTTCGGCGGCGAGATCCGCCGACGCCGACAGCGCGTGAAAGTAGATCTCCTCGGCGATCCGGCGCGACACGAGCCGCGCCTCCGGCGCGTCGAACGGCACCCGCATCTGGAAGAACACGTCCTGCAGCCCCATCACGCCCAGCCCCACCGGCCGCCAGCGCAGGTTCGACGTCTGGGTGGTGGCGATGGGATAGAAGTTGAGGTCGATCACCTGATCGAGCTGGCGGACCGCCGTGCGCACGGTGCGGGCGAGCTTGTCGTAGTCGAAGACGACCGCGCCGTCGTCCGTGCGGCGGACGTGGCGGCCGAGGTTGATCGAGCCGAGGTTGCAGACGGCCGTCTCCGAGCCCGACGTCACCTCGATGATCTCCGTGCACAGGTTCGACAGGTGCACGGTGCGCCCCGGCAGCGCGGTCTGGTTGCACGCGCGGTTGGACTTGTCCTTGAACGTCATCCAGCCGTTGCCGGTCTGCGCCAGCGTGCGCATCATCCGGGCGTAGAGCTCGCGTGCCTTGACGGTCTTCGCCGCGAGGCCGGCCGCCTCGGCGTCGCTGTATGCGCGCTCGAAGTCGTCGCCGTACAGATCGGGGAACGCCGGCACCAGCTTGGGATCGAACAGGCTCCAGTCGCCGTCCGCCTCGACCCGCCGCATGAACAGGTCGGGGATCCAGTTGGCCAGGTTCAGGTTATGCGTGCGTGTCGCCTCGTCGCCGGTGTTATCGCGCAGCGACAGGAACTCCTCGATGTCGGCGTGCCACGGCTCCAGGTAGACGCAGCAGGCGCCCTTGCGCTTGCCCCCCTGGTTCACGGCGGAGACAGACGCGTCCAGCGTCTTGAGCCAGGGGACGATGCCGTTCGAGTGGCCGTTGGTGCTCTCGATCAGCGATCCGCGCGAGCGCACGCGGTGGTAGGCGAGGCCGATGCCGCCGGAGAACTTGGACAGCATCGCCGCGTCCGTGTAGCGCTGGTAGATGCCCGCCAGATGGTCCTCGGGCGAATCGAGCAGGAAGCAGCTCGAAAGCTGCTCGTGCCGCGTGCCGGCGTTGAACAGCGTCGGCGAGCTGGGCAGGTACTCCAGCGTCGAGAACAGGCGGTAAAGCTCCAGCGCCTCGGGCACGGTGGTCGACAGCGCGCAGGCGATCCTGAGGAAGAACTGCTGCGGCGTCTCGATGACCAGCCGGGTCTTCGGGTGGCGCAGCAGGTAACGGTCGTAGACGGTGCGCAGCCCGAAGTACTCGAACTCGCGGTCACGCTCGACGACGACGGCGTCGTTCAGCTTGCGCGCGTTGCTGGTGACGAAGCCGACGAGGCGATCGTTCGCCAGGCCCAGGCGCTGCGCCGTCAGCACCGACTGCGAGAACGCGTGGATCTCCTGGTTGCGCACCTCCTTGTCGATGTACGTGGCCAAGCAGGCGCGCTGCGAGCTTCGCGTATTGCGGCTCCTCGACGATCAGCGCCGCCGCGGTCTGGATCGACAGCTGGTCCAGCTCGCGGGTCGTCGCGCCGTCGTAGAGGCCGCTGATCGTCTTGGTCGCGACGCGCATCGCGTCCACGTCGGTGAGCCCGGCGCAGCACCGGTTCACCGCGCGCACGATCTTGTTCGACGTCCACCGGCTCCGCCGAGCCGTTGCGCTTGCGCACGCGCATCGTGGTCTGCGGGTAGGCCTCGGTCCCGTTCGTCTCGCTTCGCGTCGCGGTCAGCGTCTCCATCTGCGTCTGCGTCTGCGTCTCCATGGGCTCTCTCCTGCCGCCCCCTCGGGCGTGAAGGACGCCGCGCGAGGAGACGGGAGAGCCGAGACGCGCGAGACCAGGGCGCTCGCGTGACCGGACCTGCCCGCCTCCCACGAGGCTTCCTGGTCGAACCGCCGCCGGATTTCTCCCGGCGCCGGGCGCTGGCAGGTCTTCGGGCTCGCGAGCGCTCCGGCTAGGCCGGCTTCCTAGGTCCACTGCTTCCCGGTCCCGAAGGACCAGTGCGTGTTCGTGGACTTCGTTCTCGCTTACCGCTGCGGGGCAGCCCCGGATTCCCACCGGGTTCCCTCAAGCCTGGAAACCATCTCCCAAGCACCAGCACGAGATGCAACGTACTGCATCGTATCGTCATCAGTCAACAAGATAATGGGCTGTGTCCGGACAGCCAGCCCCTACATATGGGCTGCGGGCTCGGGCGCCGGCTTGCGGCCGCGGTCGATCATGATCGACAGGACCATGTCGCTGAGCACGTTGGTGACCGAGCGCGCGCGCCCCAGGATCCAGTCGACGGTGAGCAGCAGCGGCAGGATGTCGACGGGGAGGCCGACGGTGTTCAGCACCAGCGCCAGCGAGATGATGCCCGCCTCGGGAATGCCGGCGACGCCCATCGCCGCGACCAGGCACGAGCCGGCGGCGAGGAGCTGCTGGCCGAGACTCAGGTGCAGGCCGTGCGCCTGCGCGACCAGCAGCACCGCCATCCCTTCGTACAGGATGATGCCGTCGTTGTTGAGGTTGGTGCCGACCATCGCGCCCAGCGTCGACGACGATCGCGACACGCCCAGGCGATCGAGCGTGCGCACCGTGAGCGGCAGCGTCGCCAGGCTGCTGTTGGCGCCCGCCGCGTAGATCACCGGCTCCTTCGCCTCGCGCCAGAAGCGCCGCAACGACAGCCGCGCGCCGATGGCGAGCCACAGCTGGTACGTGATCGCGATGTGCAGCGCCATGCCGAGCAGGCCGGTGCCGACGTAGATGCCCAGGCCCTTGAGCGCCGCGAAGCCGTGCTCGGCGACGATCTTGGCGACGACGCCGAACACGGCGATCGGGACCAGGCGGATCACCCAGCCGAGGACGATCTCCATCACCCGCAGCAGCGCGGCGACGCCGTCGTCGATGGCGCGCGCCCCGGCGGCGACGGCGGTCTCGCCGCGCACGGCGCGCAGCGCGAAGCCGAGCAGCAGCGCCAGCAACACGACCGACAGGATCGAGTTCTCCGCGAACGGCTGCACCAGGTTCGCCGGGATGGTGCCGGCCAGCGTCTTGACCAGGTCGATCTTCTTGTCGGCGTACGCGGCCAGCGACGGCGCGGCGGTGGGGGGCGCGACCGACTGCAACGACACCCCGGGATGCAGCAGGTTCGCGAGCAGCAGGCCGATCGACAGCGCGACGCAGGCGTTGATGAAGGCGAGCGCCAGCATGCGCAGCGCCGGCGCGCCCCTTGATCTCGGTGCGCAGGATGGCGTTGACGATCGCCAGGAACACCAGCGGCGTCGCCACCGCCTTGATCAGCTGGATGACCAGCTTGCCCAGCTCGCCCAGCGGCGCCGCGCGGCTGCCCAGCGCGGGGCCGACCACCACGCCGATCACCATGCCGATGATGATCTGCAGGTAGAGCGGGATGCGGGGGCCGCTGCGGCCGGGGGCCGGGGTCTCGGTCATAGACCGACGTAGGAGAGCACGTCGGCCAGCTCCACGTCAGCCAATACCTCGAGCGAATAGAACGGCATCACGCCGCCGATGTGAAACAGCCTGCCGTGGCGCACCTTTTCGACGACGGCGGCGCGCGCCCGGGTCGGCCCGAAAACAGCGATGCTGTCCTCGGGGATGAACGACGCGCGCGTGTCGGTGCGCCCCTCGCCGGTGTGGGGCGCGCCGTGGCAGCGGCGGCACGCGCGGTCGTAGACGTCGCGGCCGCGGTCGGCGTTGGCGTCGGGGGCCAGCGCCATCAGATCGTCGATCGTGCGCACGACGGTGACGGGCAGCGCCGGCGGCGCCGGGTCCGGGCTGACCGTCCACCAGGTATTCGTAGATCTGGCGGGCGGCGTCTTCGTCGGGCTCCAGCGCGCGCCCGCCCATGAAGCCGGTCAGGCAGGTGTTCACCGCGTCGAGCAGGCGCAGCTCGTCGCCGCCCCACCAGCTGGGGCGGTGGACGGTGTCGGCCAGGTTGTAGCCGGCGTCGATCGCGCCCTGGTGGCGGCCGTCGGCGTCGACCGGCGGCGAGCCCGGCCGGCGGCGCCAGCCGGTGGCAGGTGGCGCACGACGAACGGTTGAACGGGCTGGTCGACAGGCTCGGATCGCTCAGCCGTCGCGCGCCCAGCTCGGCGGCGGAGACCTGCTCGTCGCCGCACGCGGGCGCCATCATCGCCGCTGCCACCGCCAGCGCCGCCAGGGCGCAGATTCGGGCGGTGGCGGCGCGGCGCGTGGCGGCATCGTCGAGCGTGCTACGGGCCTATCAGGAACGTCGGCGCGGGCGTCGTCATGAACGGCCCGGCGGCGATCGCCTGGCCCGAGAACGTGGCGCGCATCAGCGTCACCGTCAGCGTCTGACCCTGACGGCTGGCCATCTTCTGCGCCCACTTCGCCGCGTCCGGCGTGTACGTCGTCACCGACAGCATCGCGGTGAACACCGCATCGCCCGACGACGTCTGCAGCCGCAGCAGGTACTTGTCGCCGCTGGTCGCGGCGCAGTGCGCCTCGGCGGTGCGTTCGAGCACCAGCTCGCTCTTGATCGCGCTGACGATGCGTCCGAAGCGCCCAGGGCGCTTGCGCTTGGTCGCCGCGGGCGCGCGGCACGCCATCGTCGCGCCGCGTGTTGCGGTCGCCGCGGCCGTCGTCGTCGCCGTGATCGAAAACGTGGGCGGCGTGGCCGCGCTCAGCGTCGCGCCGGCTGCAGGCAGCGTCAGGACGGGCAAGCTGTCAGCCGGCGTCGTCATCACCGTGCCCGCCGCCTCGGCGTTCACCACCGCGGCGAAGTCCTCGTCGCTGGCGGCGAAGCCGCCGTCGGCGGTCTCACAGTCGACGACGTATTCGTCGGCCTGCGGACCTTCTTCTCCGTGCGTGTGCTCGTGGCAACCGGCGAGCGCCAGTGCCACCGGTAACACAGCCAGACCCACGAGCCTTTGCATGCGCATGGTCCCGGTGTACCACCCGCCCGCCGCGCCCGCCCTGCGGCATTTTTTCGCAGGGCAAATCGAGGCGATCGTCATCACGGCACCACCGCGATGTCGTCGGGAAATACGCCCAGCTTCAGCGAGCGGGATACAGACTGGGCTGCAATATCGATGAACACCATCGATCCCGGGCGCGTGTGGTCGCCTTCGCAGACGACGCGCGCCTCGTTGCGGGCCGCATCGATGTCGATGACGTGCGCGTTCTGGCAGTCGGCGCGCGCGAGCGTGATCGGCAGCGGCGCTCGACGCCGGGCGCGCCCGCCGCGGCGACGTCGAAGACGCGCACGAAGTCGCCGGCGGCGCCCTGTTGCTCGGGGACGTAGGCGCGATAGCCGCCGCCCGTCGCCGCCGGGGCAAACGCCGGGAACAGCGCGCGCCCCTGCATGGGCAGCTTGCGCGCCGGATCGAAGTCGCCGGTGGCCGGGTCGTAGACGTCGATGCCGCCCTGGCCGTCGCGCCCGTTGGACGGACCGATCGAAGCGACCCACACGGAATCATCGGGCGCGACGCTGACCGCGTACGGGCAGCGCAGGCAACCTTCGCCCTCGGAGAATCCGGGCAGCGGCACGCGGCGCACGCCGACCGGCGTGGTCGTCAGGTCGACGACGGCGATCTCGTCGGGCGCGCACGTCGCGTACAGCGTGTTGCCGTCGCGCGACAGCCGCAGCCCGTGCGCGGCCGGACAGATCGCCACCTTCCACTTCACGGCCATCGTCGCCGTGTCGATCGCGATCAGGTTCGAATCGCCGTCGCGGATGTTGCCGGTGGCGACGCCCTTCGTCCACGCCGGCAGGTCGTAGTGCGACACGTACAGCGTCGCGCCGTCGGGGCTGAGCTCGTTGTCGCCGGGGTTCCGGTCGACCAGCGTCTTCGCCATGATCGCGCCGTCGCTGGTCGACAGCTTGAGCACGAAGCCGGGCATCGTGCCGTTGCCGTGCGCGCCGTGAGGCCCGCCGCCGCCACCGACGACCGAGTAGCTGATGTTGACGAACAGGGCCGTGCCGTCGGGCGACGCCGACAGGTGGTGCGGACCCTCGGGCTCGATCGGCTCCAGGCCGGCGGGGACACGCAGCGCCGTCGTGGCCGCCGCGGGATCGACCACCGACAGTGTGTCGTCGCCGTTGTTGGTGACGACCAGGCGCCCGCGCATCGGGATCGCGGGCGGATCGGTGGGACCGAAGCCGCCGTCCAGCGAGTAGCGCGGGATCTCGCCGCCACACGCCGGCAGCGCGCCGATGGCGACGATCACGCCAGCTGCGACAAAACGTCGCACGTCGACGAACTGCACGAAGCGCAGTCTAGCTCACGACTGGACGAGCGGGACGTCGCGTTCGGTGCGATCGAGAAACGGTTCGTCAGGTGGCGGCTCGATAGCGTCGAGGCGCTTGGGCGCCGCGCGATCGCCGGTGAGCAGCGCCTCGGCCAGCCGCGGGAAGTGCCGCCGCAGCGCGACCAGCGCCTTGCCCGCCGCGCCGACGATGACCTCACGCCGCGGGTGGACCGCCAGCCGGACGATCTCCTTGGCCACGCGCCCGGGATCGTAGACGGGCGGGATCACGTTCGTGATCGCGATCGGCGCGCCCTCGCGCTTGAGCTCGATGCGCAGCGAATCCAGCATGCCGGCGACGCCGCGCTCCGCCGCCGCCCACACGCCGCGCGCCGGCAACGCCAGCTCGGCTTCCACGGACGAGATGTGGATGAGCAGCCCGCCGCCGTGGCGTTTCATGATCGGGATGGCGGCCATCGCGCCGTACGCCTGCCCGACCAACCCCTGCGACACGACCTGCGCCAGCTCAGCCGGCGTGATGCGCTCGAACGACTTGTCGACCGCCGCGGCGGCCGGCTGCACCCAGCGTGTCCAGGCCTCCCAGCTCGCGTTCCGCCGTGCGGGCGACCTCGCTGACGTGCGCGAACACGGTGGGGTCGGCGATCATCGCGATGGCGTGGCCGCCGCCGTGTCGGATCTCCGCCACCAGCGATTCGAGCGCCGCGAGACTGCGCGCCGATACGAGCAGCCGCGCCCCCGCGCGCGCCAGCTCGAGCGCGGTCTGCCGGCCAATGCCGCCGGCAGCCTCCATCACCACCACCACCTGTTCATCCACCGGCTTCCGCTTCATCACAGCCCTCGTAGGACTGTAATCCGCGCTGGGCCGGGCGTAACCCTGAGCTAGCCAGGTTCTGGCAGACGGTTCTACTTCCTACTTCCTTGGCGACCTTGCCGCCGCCGGCGGCCGCCTTGATCGTGATGACGTTGGGGGAGGCCGCCTTGCCGTAGCTGGCGGCGACCGCCTGCTTGTCGTTGCGGCCTTCGACGTAGTAGTGCAGCAGCTTGCCGGACACGCGGGCGCCCGGGATGGTCGCGACGTACCAGCCCTTGCGCGACCGCTCGAGGATCACGGCGTTGTACAGCGCCATGCCGCCCGAGCGGTAATAGAACGCGATCACCTTCGCGCCCGTGCCCGGCTGCGGCACGCAGTGCACGTAGATGTCTTCGCCGGGCGGGACCTCGTCGGGCAGGTCGCAGTGAATCGCCTCGCGGATGTGGCCGGGCAGGTCACCGCCTTCGACCAGCTTCTCGCGCTCCTTGTGGTCCTCGATCTCCTTGTTGCGGCGCTCGCGCTCGCGCGCCGCGACGTCGCTCATCGTCTTCTCCAGCCGCTCGCGCGTGTCGCGCTCCTTCTTCTCGCTGGCGGTGAGCGCGGCGATCTGTTTGTCGCGGTCGGCCTTGTCCTTCTCGAGCTGCGCGATGCGCCCCTTGGCGTCGGCGATCTGCTTGGCCAACTCGGGCCGCTCGGCCTCCAGCTTCACGCGCGTCTCGCGCTCCTTCTTCTCGGCGGCCGTGAGCGCGGCGATCTGCTTGTCCTTCTCGGCCTTCTCGCGTTCCAGGTCCTTGATGCGCGCGCTCGCCGGTCCGAGCTGGCTGTCCTTGGCCGCCTTGTCCTTCTCGAGCTGCGCGATCTTCGCCTGGGCGTCGGCGATCTGCTTGTCCTTCGCGGCGATCGTCTTGTCCTTCGCCGCGGACTCCTGCTCCATCTGCTTGCCCCAGGCCTTGGTGTCGGCGAGCAGCTTGTCGCGCTGCGCCTTGGTCGCGCCCTCGGCTTCCTTCGCCGCGGCGACCTCTCGCTTCAGCTTCTCTTTCTCCTCTTTGGCGGCTTCGATCTGCGCCTGGCGCTCGGCGTCTCGCTTCTCGGCGTCCGCCGCCTTCTTCTCGGCGGCGGATGCGCGCTGGCGCTCGGCCTCGGCAGCCCCGTCGTCGGCAGCGGCCGCGGGCGCGGCCTTGCCCTTCTTGCCCTTTGCGGGCGGCGGCGCGGCTTCGGTCTCGGTCAGGTCGCCCAGCGTCGACGGGTCGACGTCTTCCGCCTTCGCGAACGCCGCCTTGACCGCCTTGGTCGCCATCGTCGGCGGCACCTTCACCGCCGGGCTGATATCCAGCGCCTTGGCGAAGTACTTCACGCCCGCGTCGGTATCCTTGTGCTCGTTGATCTTGAGGACGCCGAACAGCATGTAGATCGAGGCCATCACCTTGTTCGACGTGAGGCCGTTGTCCTTCGCCACCGCCATCGCTTCCTGCAGGTGGCTCTTCGTCTTTTCGAAGTCGCCATCGCTGTAGGCGGTCTGCGCGCTCTGGTTCAGCGCCTTGAGCTGTTCAACGCTCGCCTTCTGGTCGGCGGCCGCGGGGCGCGCGGCTGCGAGTGCGAGCAACAACGCGACGACAAACGGGGCGGTACGGGTGACGGTGCTCATGGTTCAGCTCCCATCGCGGCAAAGGTTAGCGCAACCCCGGTGCTTCGTGGCCGCTGCGCGCAACGTATTCGGTATAGCCGCCGCCGTAAAGGGTGGGGCCGTCGGGCCCCAGCTCGAGGACGCGGTTGGAGAGCCGCGCCAGGAACTGCCGATCGTGCGACACGAACAGCATGGTCCCATCGTAGTCAGCCAGCGAACGGACGATCATGTCCTTGGTAGTGATGTCGAGGTGGTTTGTCGGCTCATCTAAGACGAGGAAGTTAGGGCGCGCATACAGGATTTTCGCCAAAACAACTCGCGCCTTTTCGCCGCCCGACAAGATGCGGCACGTCTTGTCCGCGTCATCGCCCGGAGAATCCGAAGCAGCCCGCCAGCGTCTTCAGCGACCCGACGTTGGCCAGCGGGAACGTGTCTTCCAGGGTCTCGTAGACGGTGCGGGTCGGGGTCCAGCAGCTCCATGGCGTGCTGCGCGAAGTAGCCCATCCGCACGCTGGGACCCAGCGTCACGGTGCCCTTCGTCCGGCTGCGTCTCGCCGGCGATCAGCTTGAGCAGCGTCGATTTGCCCGCGCCGTTGACGCCCATGACCGCCAGGCGCTGGCGCCGGCTGACCATGAGGTCGAGGCCGTCGTAGACGACGCGCGAGCCGTAACTCTTGTGGACGCCTTCGATGCGCGCCACGTCTTCGCCGGAGCGCGCGCAGGGCGGGAACTCGAAGTCGAGCTGCTTGCGCCGCTTGGGCGGCTCGACCTTGTCGATCTTGTCGAGCTTCTTGACGCGTGACTGCACCTGCGCCGCCTTGGCGGCCTGCGCCTTGAAGCGCTCGATGAAGCGCATCTCCTTGGCCAGCATCGCCTGCTGGCGGTCGAACGCGGCCTGCGCCTGCGTCTCGTTCTGCGCGCGCTGCTTCTCGTAGAAGTCCAGGTTGCCCGAGTAGCTGGTGAGCACGCCGCCGTCGATCTCGATGACGCGCCCGACGATGCGGTTCATGAACTCGCGATCGTGCGACGTCATGAGCAGCGCGCCCTCGAACCCCTTGAGGAAGTTCTCGAGCCAGATGATCGATTCGAGATCGAGGTGGTTCGACGGCTCGTCCAGCAACATCGCGTCGGGCCGCATCAGCAGGATGCGCGCCAGCGCGACACGCATCTTCCAGCCGCCGGACAGCGTCTTGACGTCGGCGTCCATGACCTCCTGCGAGAAGCCGAGGCCGGCGAGGATCTCCCGCGCCCGCGCCTCCAGCGCGTAGCCGCCGAGATCGTCGAAGCGCGCCTGCACGGTGCCGAAGCGTTCGAGCAGCGACTCCATCTCGTCGGCGCGCGCGGGATCGGCGAGCGCTTCTTCGAGGTGCTTGAGCTCGGCGGCGACCTCGGACACGGCGCCGGCGCCCGCCATGACTTCGGCCACGACCGGGCGACCGGCCATCTCGCCGACGTCCTGGCTGAAGTAGCCGATGCTCAGGTTGCGCTCGATGGAGATCTGACCGTCGTCCGGCGTCTCCTCGCGCATGATCATGCGGAAGACCGTCGACTTGCCGGCGCCATTCGGGCCGACGAGGCCGATCTTCTCGCCGCGGAAGATCGCGGCGGACGCATCGATGAACAGGATCTGCGGTCCGTGCTGCTTGCTTATCTGGTCTAGGCGAATCACGTGCGGCCGCGCAGCTTACTCGACGACGGGGGGCATGGGGTGGCTAGTCGTGCGCTGGCGCTGCTACGCTTGAGGCGTGACGCTGTTGCTGGTTGTGCTGCTTGGCGTCGCGCCGGTCGGTGAGTCGGTGGCGTCGGAGATCGGGGCGATCGAGCGGGGGGTGAAGGCGACGAAGTACGAGCATCGGCTTCGCGTCGATCCGCGGAAGGGCGTCTACAACTGGGATTGCTCGATCATGGCGGCGTGGGTGCTGGCGCGGACGGCGCCGGAGGCGTCACAGGGCGCTGGGGACGAAGCCGCTGGCGCGCGATTTCTACCGGGTCATCGACAAGGCGCCGGCCGACAAGCCGCGGCGCGGGTGGCAGCGGCTGATCGATGTCGCGATGGTGGCGCCGGGCGACGTGTTTGCGTGGTTGAAGCCGCCGATGTTCAAGGCGCGGGCGAACACAGGGCACGTCGGCTTCGTCGTCGGCAAGCCGTGGCGCCATCCCCGCCACGCCGGCGTCTGGTTGCTGCGCATCGCCGACTCCACCCGCGAGCTGCACGGCAACGACTCGCGTCCGATGGGCGGCGAAGGCGGCTTCGGCACCGCGACGATCGCCTTCCTGGTGAATTCAGCCGGCTCACCTGTGGCCTACGGCTGGTACGGCGAGCTCCAGGACCCCGCCACCTACGTCCCCACCCAGATCGCCTTCGGCCGCGTCTTCCGCTGATCAAACTTGATTCGGCAGAGAATGGGGGGCCGTTCTCTGCCCAATCAAGTTCACGCTTGGCGGTTGCCGGCGCTACTTCTTCGCCGCCGCGGCGCCGGTCACCTCGAACGACGCCGTCAGTCCGCTCGTCGAACTGCCGCCGACCGTGACGTCGAAGCGGCCCGGTTCGACGACGAAGTCGCGCGCGGTCTTCCAGAAGCCGAGCGCGTCGCGGCCCAGCGTGAAGGTCACGGTCCTGGTCTCGCCCGGTTTCAGCGCCACGCGCGAGAACCCCTTCAGCTCCTTCACCGGCCGCGTGACGGAGCTGACCACGTCGCGCAGGTAGAGCTGCACCACCTCGTCGCCGGGGCGCTTCCCCTCGTTGGTGACGTCGACAGTCACGCTGACGCCATCGCCGGCACCCAGCTTGGCCGGCTTGTCCACCTTGGCCGGCGTGACCTTCAAGTTCTTGTAGCCGAACGTCGTGTACGACAGCCCGTGCCCAAATGCCCACAGCGGTGACACGTCGTCGAGCAGGTAGCCGCGGCGCGCGCTGGGCTTGTGGTTGTAGAACACCGGCAGGTGGCCCGCCGAGCGGGCGAAGCTGACCGGCAGCTTGCCGCCCGGGTTGATGTCGCCGAACAGCGCCGCCGCCAGCGCCGCGCCGCCCTCCTGGCCCAGGTAGAACGCCTCGACGATCGCGCCCGCCTGCTGCGCGATGGCGTTCACCGACGGCGGGCGGCCGTTGATCAGCACGACCACCGTCGGCTTGCCCAGCGCCAGCACGGCGGCCGCCAGCTCGTTCTGACGCCCGAACAGATCGAGGCTGCTGCGATCGCCCAGGTGGTTCGCCGCCCACGCCTCGCGCGACGTCTGCTCGCTGTCGCCCACCGCCAGCACGACGACGTCGGCGCGCTTCGCCACGATGACGGCGTCGTCGATCATCTTTCGATCTTCGGCGGGCGTCGACGGTTCGACCGTGTCGGCCCACCAGTCGGAGCTGCGCGTGATGCCACAGCCCGGCGCCCACATCACCTTGACCGCGGCGCCCACCGCCTCGCGGATGCCGCGCAGCAGGCCGACGCAGCGTTTGGGGACGCCGCTGTAGCCGCCCAGCCGGCACGGCTCGGCGTTGGGGCCGACGACGGCCAGCGTCTTGACGCGCGCGCGGTCGAGGGGCAGCAGCCCGCCCGCGTTCTTCAGCAACACGATCGATCGCTCGGCCGCCTTGCGCGCCAGCGCCGCGTGCTCGGCGCTGCCCGAGATCGTGTCCGCCTGCGCGACGTCCACGTACGGCTCCTCGAACAGGCCCAGCTCGAACTTCAGTCGCAGCACGCGCGCCACCGCCCGGTCGACGAGCGCGATCGGGATCGTCTTCGCCTTCACCAGGCCGGCGAGCAGCGGGTACAGCTTCGGGTCGGGAAGCTCGACGTCGACGCCGACCTCCAGCGCCGCGCGCGCCGCGGCGGCGTCGGTGTCCGTCACCTGATGAACGGTCTTGAGCTGCTCCAGCGCGAAGTAGTCGGACACGACCAGCCCGTCCCACTTCCATTCGCCGCGCAGGATGTCGCGCAGCAGCCAGCCGTTGACGTGCGCCGGGACGCCGTCGATCTCGACGTACGCGGGCATCACCGCGCGCGGGTTTGCCTCCTTGATCGCCGCCGCGAACGGCGGCAGGAACACCTCACGGATCAGGCGTTCGGAGTGGTTGCCCGGGCCGACGTTGATGCCGCCTTCCGACTGGCCGTGCACCGCCAGGTGCTTCAGCGTCGCCGCGACGTGGCGGCTGTCGATGCGCGGGCCGCGCCCCTGCAGCCCGCGCACGGCCGCCACGCCCATGCGCGACACCAGGAACGGATCTTCGCCGTAGGTCTCCTCGGCGCGCCCCCAGCGCGGGTCGCGCATGACGTCGACGACCGGCGCCAGCAGGTGCTGCGCGCCGCGCGCACGGGCTTCACGCGCGACCGCGGACATCACCTCCTCGACCAGCTCGGGATCGAAGCTGGCGGCCAGCGCGATCGGCTGCGGGAAGCTGGTCGCTCCCGGCGCCTGCAGCCCGTGCAGCCCCTCCTCGTGGTTGATCATCGGGATGCCGAGCCGCGTCTCCGAGATCAGGTGGCGCTGGATCGCGTTGGTGAGCTCCGCCATCGCGCGCGGGCCCAGGTTCTTGCGCGCGTCTTCGTTCTCGGACGCGCGCGAGATCTGGCCGATGCCGTTGGCCAGCAGCGCCCGCGCCTTGTCGTTGCCCGGCGCGAACTTCAGCTCCGCGTCGACCAGCACGCCGTTGCGCGGACGCCAGGTCCCGTGGAGCTGCGCGATCTTTTCTTCCAGCGTCATGCGCGCCAGCAGATCGGCGACGCGCTTGTCGACGGGGAGGCGCGCATCGAGGAACCTGGCCTTGGCCAGCGCCGGATCGCGCGCGACGGCCGGACTGTCCACTGCGGCGATACAAACTCCGGTAATCAGAAGGTGTACAACCCAACGCATCAAGCTAGGCATGCGCGCAGACTAACCCTGCTAAGCTTCGGTCCCAAAAGGAGCGAACCCATGTCCTTGCATGACATCTCGGCGACCACGCTCGACGGCCAGGAGCAGAGCCTCGGCGACTACAAGGGCAAGGTGGTGCTGGTGGTGAACGTCGCCTCGGAGTGCGGCTCGACACCGCAATACGCCGGCCTGGAAGCGTTGTGGCGCGAGTTCAAAGGACAAGGGGCTCGCGGTGCTGGGCTTTCCGTCGAACGACTTCGGCGGCCAGGAGCCGGGCACCGAAGCGCAGATCCGCGAGTTCTGCACCAAGACCTACGACGTGACGTTCCCGCTGTATTCGAAGATCAAGACGGCCGGTGACGGCCAGTCACCGGTGTTCCGCTACCTGTCCGCCGATCACGGCGAGCCCAAGTGGAACTTCCACAAGTACCTGGTCAGCAAGAAGGGGCGCGTCATCAAGGCGTTCCCGACCAGCACGGCCCCCGACGATCCCAAGCTGCGCGCGGCGATCGAGGCGGCGCTCGAAGAGCAGACGTCGCAGGGTTAGCGCCTGGGCCTGGCCCTAGGCCATGGCCTCGGCCGCGAGCGACAGGACGAAGTCGCGGAACACGCGGTTGGCGCGCTCCAGCGCCACGATGAACACGCCCCCCGGCTGGGTGCGCAGCACCGCCCCTTCCGCCGCGCACTGGCCGTGGTCGGCGACCGTGAACGTGAACTTGGCGCGCTGCCCCAGACGCACCTCGTCGCTGAGGGCGCGAAAGCGGATGCCGCCCGGCGCGATGTCCATCAGCTCCACGATCAGCGGGTTCGTGGTGTCGCCGATGTGAACCTCGACCGGCAGCCCCACCGGGACGCGCGCATGTTTACGGCGGTTCTTGCGCACTGGACCCATTCATTAGTTGGTGGCATCCGAGGGGCCTCTGCGGCTCAAAGAAAATGATGCTGACGTTCAACGAATTATGCGGAGCGGCGCCAGACGCGTGTGTTGTTCAGAAATTCGAAGGTGTTTACGTGCCAGCACACGTCCCGAGGCAGAGGTGACGACGATCGCGTGCGGGCCGTCGGGCAGCGTCAACTCCAGCGGGGCGAAGCCCGCGAAAGCTCCGTCCGCGTCGACGCGCGCGCCCACCAGCATCGCGCCGCCGACGCGCAGCCAGCCGCGCTTGACGGTGTCTTGGTCCGCGATTTGCTGGCGACGTACGGTCCACGGGGCCGCTGCACGGCGCCCTGCGCCGGCGGCAAGTTCGCGCGCTCGCCGCTCCGCCGCGCGGTAGCGGTCGCGGGCGCCGCCGCGGTCGTCGGCGGGCGCCGGCTTGCCAGCGGGGCGGCGGGCGATGTCCAGTCCGAGCACAGCCGCCACGGCGGCGACCGTCATCGCCACCGCGCTCGCGGCCAGCGGTCGCCACGAACGGGCGGCCGCGGCGTGCGCCCGCGAGCGTCGTGACGGCGTCTCCCAGATTCTGCTGATCGTGAATGCCCGCGCGCCGTCGCGCTCGACCGGGACCAGGCACAGCCCCATGAGGTCGTCCAGCGCTCCGGCCTGCTGCATCTTGGCGCGCACGGGCTCCAGCCACGCGCGCAGGGCGCCGCGGCCATCGGTGCCCAGCAGCCGCGACGCGAGCACGCCGGCGCGCGCCGCGACGTCGGCGGCGGTCGGACGAAACCTGGGATCGCGCGTCATGCACGAACGGATCAGCGCGCACACGGGCAGCGATAGCCCGCGTTGCAGCGCCGCCGCTTCGCGCGCGTTGCCGCTCTCGTCGGACGACACGGGCTGAAAGCGCGCCGCCGCCCAGCAGCGCATCCAGCGTCGCTCCCAGCGCGTAGACGTCGGCCGCGGCGCAGACCGTCTCGCCGCGCGCCTGCTCGGGCGCCATGTAGTGCAGCTTGCCCTGTACGCCGCCCATCGCCGCCGGCTGCGCCACGCGCCGGCGCCTGCACCCGCGCCAGCGCGATGCCGAAGTCCGACAGCTTCACGTCGCCGTTCCACGAAAGCAGGATGTTTGGCGGGCTGACGTCGCGATGCACGATGGCCAGCGGACGGTTGTCCTCGTCGCGCAGGTCGTGAATGTAGGCGAGGGCGTGCGCGATCTCGGCGGCGATGTGCAGCGCGATGCCCTCCGGCATCGGGTCGATGCCGTGCGCTGCGGCTGGAGACGGCCCGCAGAGCGTCGAGACCGTCGACGTACTCCATCGCCAGGAACTCGCTGCCGTCGATCAGACCGTAGTCGAAGATCGGGACGATGCCGCCGTGGTGCAGCCGGCTGCCGATCCGCGCCTCCTCGAAGAACATCCGCCGCCGCTCGCCGTCGCGCGCGTGCTGCGGCAGCAATCGTTTGATCGCCACCCGCCGTTCGAATCCATCCAGTCCGAAGGCCACCGCCTCCATCACCTGCGCCATGCCGCCGCTGGCGACGGTTCGGACCAAGCGATAGCGTTCGGCCGCGTTCACGCGCGCGATGTTATCGCAGGCGCGCGGCGAAGATCGGCGAACTGCGCCTGAGCTTTTTGTAACGATCAGCGCTAACGACGCGGCAACGCCAGCATCAACATCAATGCGGACGTCCAAAGATCGATGATAAACGGCGTCGAGTTGAACGGCAGCGCGATCACCGCGTGCAGCATGATGGCAGTTGCCACCACCGGCAGCGCGATCGCCGCCCACGCGCGATAGAGCGCGACGGGCAGCAGCGCGAGCCAGATCGCCGCCATCGGGCCGCTGACGCGTTCGGCGGGCGTGTCACCCGCCATCCCGACGACGCCGACCGGAAGTGCCGTGAGCGCCATGACGACCAATTTGAAACCAGGTGCCAGCGTCTGGCGGCGCGTGGCCAACGACGCGCACCGACCTGAGACGTGAAGCGGCTATGGACATGACGTCACCTCTGGTCGGGGATTGCTCCGCAAGACGCGTGCCTCGAGCGCGCGCCCGCGGAGGCCGCGGATCATCAGGGCCGGCGGCGCCCGCTGTCGCGCGCGGCCTGAAGGATCGCGGCAACATGCTGCCCCGAGGCGACACCGCCGCTACGCACCTCGAGCTCGGCCGTGGAGCGCAGATCGCGTTCGAGCGCGTCGCGTTGCGCCTCGTTCAGCGTCGTCTCCGCCGCCAGCCCGGGCAAGATCGCAGCCGATCGCGATCGGCTGCCAGTCGTCGACGTGGAAGCGCAGAAACTGCACGGCGGCGATGCGATGCCCGTCGTCCCTGGGCGCGGTCGAACGTCGCGCGCACCGTCGCGCCGCCCGCGCAACGCAGGTAGACGTGCGCCGGCAGCGCCAGCCATTCACGCAGCCGGCGCTCGCGCACGGTGGCATCGTCGATCGCCACGAGCAGGCAGCAGCCGAGCTGGCCGCTGCCCCCCAGGCGCGCGTTGTAGGTGTCGACCTCGCGCTGGATCGCCGCCTCTTGATCGATGCGCTCGGCGCGCAGCATCTCCTGGACCTGGTACCAGACCGTCCTGATGTTCTCGAACATGAACACCAGCTGGGTGCCGACCGAAACCCGGCGCGGGCGCTGAACGTCGATGATGGCGGCTCGCACGTCCGCGCGAATCCGTTCGTAGCTGTCCAGGTCCAGGATGTGCGCGCGCTGCAGCTTCTGCATCAGAAGGCGAAGCCGGTGTGTGCCACCGCCGCCAGCGTGTAGCCGTTGCCGCGCATCGCGGTCATCGGGAACGCGGCCTCGACGAACCAGTTCGCGTAACCCACGTCGACGAGGCCCTTGTGGACGAGCGGGATGAGGCCGAAGTTGGCGGCCGCCCCGACGTCGAACTTGGCGCGCAGCCCCAGCGCGACAGGCGCGCCGACGTAGATCACGCCGGGATCGACGGTCAGGCCGGTGCCGCCCCACGGGTTGACGTCGTTGGCGACGACGGTCTCGAAGTCGAACACCCACGTTGGGCTGAGGTGCACGCTGATGCCGATGGGCACGGCGATGGTGAGCTGGTCGGACGGCGTCTGCGTCCCCTTGCCGACGGAGTGGAACGACACGAACGGCACCGCCGCGCCGACGTGCCAGCCGACCGAGCGCGCCCCGGCCGGGGGCGATGCTGCGGCCCCTTGCGACGACGACTCGGGCGTCGCCGCGATGGCCGGCGGCGCCGACGGATCTTGCGCGCGCGCGGCGGACGGTAGCGCGCCCAGCATCAGACAGGTGATGACCAACGATGACGATCTAGCGGTGAACATGGCGTCTCCCTTTCGCGATGGGTGGCATGCGCTTCGTGGAAGAGCTGGCAGAAGCTGAAAACGCCGCCGTGCGCGCCGCCGCGACGAAGCCGGCGGGGATGCCGGTGTTGCCGGCCGCGCGGTCGGGATCGGCGGCGATCGTGAACGACCACGAGACGTCGTCGCGCAGGCAGTTGCCGGCGGCGTCGCAGGCGCCGGCGCCCAGGCGCGCCGTGTAGCGGGCGCCCGGCTGTAGCAGCACGCGGTCGGGGAACAGGCCGAAGGTCCCCGGTCCGATCTCGGACACCGACGCCGGCACAGGCGCGCCGTTCGCGTCGGCGAGCGTGAAGCGGCGGGCGTCGACGCCGGTGACGGGCTCGGAGAACGACGCCTTGACCACGACGTCGGCGTAGACGCGATCGGCGCCGGGCGCCGGGTAGCCGGCCACGCGCGGCGGCGCGCGGTCGGCCGCGGCGCCGTCGATCGGGATCACCAGATCGCGGACGATCATCGGCACCGGCGGCGCGCCTTCGACGACGGCCGGCTCGGTCGTGGGCTGGCGCCCGTCGCACGGCCCGCCCAGCACGCAGGTCTCCAGCACGAAGTTGCCGTTGGTGTCGACCATGTTGCCCAGGAACTTCTCGGCGACGATCGCCTCGACCGACTGGTAGTAGACGGCGGCGCTGACCGCGATCGGCCCGGCCGTGCCCTCGGGGATGTCGACGGCGTAGCGATCGATGCTTCTGCGTGGCGCCGGCGTGCGGCAGCGGCCGCAGCCGCGAGTCGCGCAGGTACGAGTCGTCGTAGAGGTCGCCGTTGCCGTTGACGTCGCGGAACTGCGGCAGCCCGCGCGGGTTGCCGCGCGCCTCGATGACCGTCCGGCGGCGTCGATCGGCAGCCCGCGCGCGTCGGTGACCAGGTTGAGCGGCGCGGCGTAGGGCAGGTCCAGCGTCGGGCAGCCGTTGCCCAGCGACGCGACCGCCTTGAACTGGATCGAGTACGGATCGGCGGAGCCGGGGGGCAGGTGCCAGTCGCAGCCGGGGAAGGCGGGGTCGACCGTCTCGCTGCGCGTGAGGTTGCCGACGCCGAGCGACGTGCGCTTCCAGAAGCTGTCGCGGATCGCCAGCTCCTTGCCGGTGGCCAGGTCGAACGCGTGCACGGCGACCCAGGCGATGCGCCCCTCGGGGAAGCCGGTCGGGAAGTTGTGGCCGCTGCCGGTGTTGGCGACGGCGATCGTGAGCGGCGCCGGGCTGCCGCCGCGCGCCGCGCGCGGGCCCGCGACGTCGAGCGCCAGCACGTTGCGCAGGCGATCCCACGCCAGGCGCTGCTGCTGCGCGTACGCGCCCTTGCGATCGACGTGGGTCCACACGCCGCGCGCGTACGGGCTCTTGTGGTCGGCGGACGAGAAGCTGAACGTCGACAGCTCCGGGTAGGGCGCGACGGCCCCGCCCTGATCGACGTCCTTGCCGATCAGGCGCGGCACGAACGCGTTGCCGCCGACGAAGTGGTGCGTGAACGACGGCCGCGGCTTGCCGTCGGTGGCGACCGGCTCGCTCGGGATGGGCAGCGGCTTGCCGTCGCGGTACAGGGTCTGCGCCGTCCCCGGCTGGCCGTAGCCCTGCTGCATGTGGCACGACTGGCAGTCGCGCTTGAAGCGCGGATCGAAGTTGGTGTTGCCGGGGCGGTCGGCGTAGCGGCTCCCCAGCCACTCGGTGTACGTGCGTTCGATGGGGAAGCCGCCCACCCAGCGGCCGAGCTGGTTCTTGATCGGCAGCGCGTTGGTCACGTCGTGGCAGGCGGCGCACATCTCGGCGCGCACGTACAGCGCGCTGCCGAAGCCCTTGTGCTTGGACGCGTCGAGCTGCTGGAACGGGACCGCGTGCCCGAACACCGAGCTCGTGTTGGCGTCGTCGCCGCTGGGCAGGGTGCCGGCGAGCAGCGGGCCGATGCGTTCGCCGGCGCGTGATCGCGTGCGGCGACAGCCGGTACGCGCCGGCGCCGATCGCGTAGCCGAGGTTGGGCGCGCGCGGGTCGGCGACGCGCGAGCACGTCGACCGCGCCGGGCAGCACGAGCTGCGCGCGCGACAGCTTGCCCACCGCGGGCGCGTACGCGTCGGGCGCCTTGTCGAAGTTGTGGAACGGGGTGTCGCGCGTCGCCGCGAAGCTGTGGCAGACGGCGCAGAAGATGCCGGTCTTGCCCGTGTCGGTGTTGCGGAACTGGGCGTCGACGGTGGCGAACGCGACGCCGGTGCCGTTGTCGGACGTCGGGTTGAACTTCGGGTCGACGATGCGCGGTCTCGATGCCGGTCGCCGCGTCCAGCTTCACGTTCGCGAGCGGGACGTTGTCGATGTAGTTGGTCGGCATGTGGCAGCGCGAGCAGAACGCGTCGAGCAGCGAGCCCGGGCGCGACACGGTCACCTTGCCGGTGCCGATGTCGAACTCGGACGCGCACTGACCGGGCAGCGCGAACGGGTTGTGGCGTGGCCTTGGGCGAGCCGTCGGGCGGCTGCGGCGTGTCGCACTCGCCGTTGGTCGACACCGCGCGCGCCAGCAGCAGGAAGGCGGCGCGCCACACCGGATCGCGCCACGAGTTCGACATCATCGAACCGTTCCACTCGTCGAAGATCTTCTGGTGGCAGCTCTGGCACTGGCCGGGGTGGTTCTGGTCCGCCCAGTGCTCTTCGTAGGGCGGTGGGAACGCCTGCGCCTCGGCGGTGACGTAGGGCGCGGCCTCCGGGATGCGGTTGGGCAGATCGGTCGCCGGGCGCGTCGGGCCGCGACACGAACGCGACCGCCGTCGCCGGCCGCGACGATCATCGCCAGCAGCTTGAGCGTCGTCATGCTGATCTCCCTCCGCGCCGCCGGCCGCGGGCGGCAACATCGGCTCGTGTACGGGCACCAGCGGCGCGCGCGCCAGCTGGCGGCGAAACAGCAAGATCGAGCAGCGCCGCGTGCGCCGCGGCGAGCGCGAGCTCGGCGAGCCCGAGCCGCGGCTCGCGGCCAGACGGCCGGCATGATGACGAGGTAGAGGTCCAGCCAGTGCCCGGCGAGCGACGATCGACGCGATCAGCGCCAGCCGGCGCGGGTTGCGCTTGGCCGCGGCCGACAGCAACCCGAGGAACGGGACCACCCAGTTGATCACGACGTTGAGCGCGAACAGCGGCAGCCAGCGGCCCGCGCGTCCGCGTCACGTAGTGCGTGACCTCCTCGGGGATGTTGCCGTACCAGATCAGCAGGTACTGGCAGACCCAGATGTAGGCCCAGAAGATCGAGAACGCGAACAGCATCTTGCCGAGGTCGTGCAGCTGATCGCTCGCCGACCACGCTGCGCAAGCGGGCGCCGCGGCGCGCGCAGGCGCGACGGTCGCCAGCGTGACGGCGGCGATCCCCTGCACGAACGTGCCCGCGAAGATGTAGACGGCGAACATCGTGCTCGACCAGCCGGGATCCAGCGCCATCAGCCAGTCGTACGCCGGCCAGGGTGATGGTCAGCGCGAAGACGACGATGAAGCCGGCGCCCAGGCGATCGAGCGGCGGTGATGGTGCAGGCCGCCGTCGGTGCTGCGGTCCTGGCGCCAGCGACGCGCGCCGGAACGCGACCGCGAACAGCACCCACACCGCCAGCACCACCGCGATCCGCGCGGCCACGAACGGGCCGTGCAGGTACTGCACCTTGCCCGGCGATAGCCGATCGTGCGCGAACGCGCCCGGGCGGCTCCACGGAAACAACGTCTGGCGCGCGCTGCCGATGGCGATGAGCGGGATCAGCAGCAGCACCGTCGCCGGCAGCGTGCACATCAGCGCCTCGGGCACGCGCCGCAGCCCCGCCGACCAGCGCGCGCTGGTCGCGCGCTGCGTGGCGATGAAGAACATCGCCGACCAGGCCCAGGCCGACGACGTAGAACGCGTCGAGCAGCAGGTTCGGCCACAGCCGTAGCGCGGCGGTCATGGCACGGCCCCGTCTCTGCCTCCTGCAGGCGCTGCGACACGTAGGCGACGACCTTCCAGCGCTCGCCCGGCGCCAGCTGCGCGGCGTACGACGGCATCTTCCCCGAGCCCAGGGTGAGGACGTGGAAGATCCGGCCGGGCGGGAACGCGGCACGCGCTCCGACGTGTACGCGGGCGGCGTCGGGATCTTGCCGCTGGCGGCCAGCGGGCCGTCCCCCTTGCCGGCGGCGCCGTGGCAGACCAGGCAATACGTCTGGTAGAGGCCGCGCCCGTCTTCGAGCGTCGCCGGCGCGTCGGCAGCGGGTTCGCCAGCTCGCGGCCGGCGCGCGCGCGCCTCGGCGTCGCCGCGGCCGTAGTGGAAGGGCAGGCGGCCGCGCGCGATGGTCCCGGCGACCGGCGCGCTGCAACGTCAGCCCGTCGCGCGTCGCGGCGTTGGGCGCGAACGCCTTGTACGCCGGCCCGCGCGCCATGTCCGGCATGTATTCGACGCGCGCGTTCGTTGCCGCCCGCGCCGCAGCCGCGAGCGCGGCAGCGCCAGCGCCAGAGTCAGCGCCAGCGTCGACGGCGCGGCGCTCATGGCTCGACCTCCGCTTGCTGCTCGTCGACCTCGCCGGCGCCGGCCTCCAGCATCAGGCCGCGCGCGCAGGCGCGCGTCGACTGGCGCGTCGCGGGTGCGCGCGCACGACCAGCGCGAACATGTTGTTGGTCACGCCCAGCGACGGGCAGCTCGCTCGCGCTTGCCGGGGTAGAGCCGCGCGCGCAGCAGGAACGCGCCCACCGTCCCCAGGCCGCCGATGAGCACGGTCAGCTCGAAGCAGACGGGGACGAACGCCAGCGTCGAGTTCTCGGGCTTGCCGCCGACGTCCAGCGGCCAGTCGAACACCGCCGTGTAGAACTGGAACGTGAACGCGAAGCAGAGCCCCAGCAGGCCCGCCAGCAGCGTGACGAACGGCAGCTCGCGTGCGCCGGATGCCCATCGCGGCGTCGAGGCCGTGGACGGGGTAGGGCGCGTAGACGTCGTGCACGCGCGACGCCGGCGCCGCGCAGCGCGCGCACGGCGCGCGAGCAGCTCGCGCGCGCTCCGCGAACGTGCCGACGACGAACGTCTCAGTCGCCATGCGCCACCGCCCTTGACCTCCCACATCGCGATCATCGGGAGGAAGCGGATGAACAGCAGGAACAGCGTGAAGAACAGGCCGAACGATGCCGACCAGGATGCCGATGTCGAACATCGTCGGATAGAACATCCCCCAGCCCGACGGCAGGAAGGCGCGGTGCAGCGACACGACGATGATGACGAAGCGCTCGAACCACATGCCGACGTTGACCAGGATCGACAGCACGAACAGCAGCGCGATGCTGGTGCGGGCGCGCTTCCACCACAGCGCTGCGGCACCAGCACGTTGCACAGCACCATCAGGTAGAAGCACCACGCGTACGGCCCGGTGGCGCGGTTGATGAAGTGGAAGCGCTCGTAGAGGTTGCCGCCGTACCAGGCGATGAAGAACTCCGTCGCGTAGGCGTAGCCGACCAGCGAGCCGGTCAGCAGCATCACCTTGGCCATCGCCTCCAGGTGGCGGATGGTGATGTAGCGCTCAGGTGCATGGTCTGGCGCGTGATGATCAGCAGCGTCAGCACCATGCCGAAGCCGGAGTAGATGGCGCCGGCGACGAAGTAGGGCGGGAAGATCGTCGTGTGCCAGCCGGGGATCAGCGACGTCGCGAAGTCCATGCTGACGATCGAGTGCACCGACAGCACCAGCGGCGTCGCCAGCGCCGGCCAGGATCAGGCTGACCATCTCGTAGCGCGACCAGGTCCGCTGGCTGCCGTTCCAGCCGAAGCTGAGCGAAGCGCAGACAGCAGCTTCTTGAGGCCGCCGAGCGCGCGATCGCGCAGGGTCGCCAGGTCGGGCAGCATGCCCAGGTACCAGAACACCAGCGAGATGGTGAAGTACGTGCTGATCGCGAACACGTCCCACACCAGCGGCGAGCGGAAGTTCACCCACAGCGGCCCGCGCTGGTTGGGGAAATACGGGAAGATGAAGAACGCGTCCCACGGCCGCCCCATGTGGATGAGCGGGAACAGCCCCGCGCACATGACGGCGAAGATCGTCATCGCCTCGGCCGAGCGGTTGATCGACGTGCGCCACTTCTGCCGGAACAGCAGCAGGATGGCCGAGATCAACGTGCCGGCGTGGCCGATGCCGATCCAGAACACGAAGTTGGTGATGTCGAACGCCCAGCCGACGGTGTTGTTCAGCCCCCAGATCGCCGATCCCCTTCGCGAACAGGTAGCCCACCATCGCGAACAGGTTCACGACCGCCACGCCTGCGATGCCGAGGCAGATCCACCACCCGCGCCCGGCGCGTGCCTCCATGGGCCGCGCGATGTCGTCGTGATCTTGTGCAGCGACGGCGTGCCGTCGATCCAGCGCGTCGGCGGCAGCAGCGGGCGTCCGGCGGCGGCGGCGTCGTCGTCGTGGTGCTGCAGGTCGCTCACGTGTCCTCCTGCGGCGCGACCTTCTTCAGGTAGCCGACGGCGGGCCTGGTCCCCAGCTCCTCGAGCACGCGGTACGCGCGCCGGCCGGCGAGCAGCTTCGACACGCGGCTGTCCGGATCCTTGAGGTCGCCGAACACGATGGCGCCCGTCGGGCAGGCCTGCTGGCAGCGGTGCGCGACGTCGCCGTCGGCGAGCGGCGCGCCGCGCCAGCGTCGGCCTGGTTCTTGCCCAGCTGGATGCGCTGCACGCACAGCGTGCACTTCTCCATCACGCCGCGGCTGCGCACGGTGACGTCCGGGTTCAGCACCAGGCGCCCGAGCGGGCTCGCCATGTTGAAGTCGAAGTCGAGCGTGGATTGTCGCGGTGTAGTTGTACCAGTTGAAGCGGCGCACCTTGTACGGGCAGTTGTTGGCGCAGTAGCGCGTGCCGATGCAGCGGTTGTAGACCTGCTGGTTGAGGCCGTCGGAGCTGGTGGTCGTCGCCAGCACCGGGCAGACCGTCTCGCACGGCGCGTGCGCCGCAGTGCTGGCACATCATCGGCTGGTGCACGCTGCGCGCGCCGTCGCCGTCGCCGTCGTAGTAACGGTCGATGCGCAGCCAGTGCATGATCGCGGCTCGTTGCGCACCTGCTCGGCGCCGACGACCGGGACGTTGTTCTCCGCCTGGCAGGCGACGACGCACGCCGAGCAGCCGGTGCAGGCGTCGAGATCGATCGACATCCCCCAGGCGTGCTCCCCCGTCAGCCGCTCGCGCCACAGGTTCGGCAGCTCCGTCGTGCTCGTGCTCGCGGCGTGCCGGTCCGTCGAGCGTGCGCGAGCGTCGACCTCGCTGCACGATCGGCCGCCCCTCCATCGAGAAGTGCGTCTGCGCGGCGCGCCAGCGCGCGCCCGCCGCCCGGTCGCCGCCAGCGCGACGCGCGCCCGACAGGCGTCGCACGCCGCCGCTCGGCGCGCGCGAGGGCGAAGCGCGTTGCCGCCGACGCCGTCGCCCGCCTTGCCGCGCGGCCCAGCGCCCGTAGCCGAGCGCGACCGAGATCGTGCGCGCGTCCTGGCCGGGCTGCACGAACACCGGCAGCTCCAGCTTGCCGGTCTCGGTCGCCAGCGACACGACGTCGCCGTCTTCACGCCTAGCGCCGCGGCGGTCGCGGGTGCGATCGCCGCCGACGTTGCCCCACGTCAGCCGCGTGATCGGATCGGGCAGCTCCAGCAGCCACGGGTTGTTCGCGTGCCGGCCGTCGCGCGCGCGCCACGCGTCTCGTGCAGGTGGAGCTGGTAGCCGTCGCGCGGCGTCGTGGTCGCGCGCCGCCAGCACGGTCGTGCACGGCCGCGCCGACGTCGCCCCGAAAGACGACCGCGCGCGGGCGCGGCGCCACGGCAGCGAGGGGGAGCTCGATGGCGCCGCGCTCCAGCGCGCGATCCCAGAAGTCGTCGAACCCGGCGGTCGCGCCCGGCGCGCGCGGGAACAGCTGTCGCCGCCAGAAGTCGCGCACGTGCGTGTGCGCATCCGGCGGGCTGCGCCCGCCCAGGTGAGCAGGCTCTCGACGGCCGCGCGCGTGTCGTGCAGCGGCGCGATCAGCGGCTGGCGCAGGCTGAAGTGGCCGGCGACGGGCTCGGCGTCGCCCCACGACTCCAGGTAGTGGTGGTCCGGGCAGACGGCGTGCGACGTGCGCCGCCGTCTCGTCGCGCCGGTCGGCGAACGACACCGACAGCGCGACCTTCGCCAGCGCGGCGCGGAACGCCCGCCCGTCGGGGTGGTCGTAGACCGGGTTCGCGCCCCACAGCAGCAGCACGCGCACGCCGCCGCGCTGCATGTCGTCGATCAGCGCCGGCAGGGCGCCGTCGTCGGCCTGCTGCTGCAGCGACGGCCGCTCGACATCGAGGGTCGTGCCGACGTTGCCCAGCAGCGTGTTGAGCGCGGCGACCACGACCTGCGCCGCCGGATCGTCGCTGCCGCTGACGACCAGCGACGCGCCGCGGTGCGCTGACCAGCTCTGTCGGCGACGCGCTCGATGTCGCGCCGCGTGGGGCGCGCCCGCCACCGACGGCACCGCGGCCGCCAGCGCCGGCGCCCGGGCTGCGGCGCGCGACCGCCGCGAGCAGCGCCGCCGCGACCAGCCCCAGTCCGACGGCGGCACCGCCAGCCGCAGGTCGGCGTTGCTGCCGGTGACCGACACGCCCGACTCGAGCTGGACGTGGAACGACCCGCGTCGCGATCGGCGGTGCGCGCGCGCGCGTATTGCCGCGCAAACTCCACCGGCGCCAGCCACGTGCCCAGGAAGTCGGCTTCGAGCCCGACGACGACGCGCGCGCGGTCGAACCGATAGTGCGGGACGACGGCGGCGCCGAAGCGCGCCGGTGCGCCTCGCGCACGCGCCGACAGCGACGTCGGCGTCGTAGACGACGTGCTGGAACGTCGGATGCGCGGCGCGCGAACGCGTCGATCGCCGCCTGCGCCGAAGGGCTGGTGATGGTCCCCGACAGCAACACCACCTTGCGCGTGTCGCCGCGGCCGCCCGCCAGCACGCCGCTCGACCCGCTCGTCGATGTCGCGCCAGGACACCGCCGCGCCCGTCGAGCAGCGGGCCGCGCAGCCGCCCGTCGTCGTAGAGGCCGAGCACGCTGGCCTGTCCGACCGCGCACGTGCCGCCGCCGGTGAGCGGCGACGCCTCGTTGCCTTCGATCTTGATCGGGCGCCCGTCGCGCTGCTTGACCACCAGCGCGCACGCCGCCGGGCAGCGCGCCGCACGTGGTGGCGTAGGCGCTCGCGACGCCGGGCACCAGCTCGGCGGAAGCGACGGGCAAGCGGCACCGCGTTCTGCACCGGCGCGCGGCAGCCGGCGAGCCCGGCGGCGCCCAGCGAGAACCCCAGCATCGACAACATGTCGCGCCGCGACGCCTCGAACCCCGTCGACGCCGAACCGGTGCGCAGCCCGAGCTGCACCAGCGGCGCCGTGTTCGCTCTTCGTCGCAGGCAGGTCGATCGACGTGGAGCTTTTGTTGTGCATGCGCATCGTCTCTCGCGTGCGGTCAGTAGTGGCAGCTCGTGCAGTCCTCGCCGGCGAACGGCGTCGGCCGCTTCATCAGGTTCGCCGCCACGCGCCCGAAGCTGCTCGTCGGCACGTGCGCCTCGGCGCGGTGGCAGCCCAGGCACCACCCCATGGTCAGCGGCGACACCTGCGCGACGCGGTCCATGCTCTCGACCGGGCCGTGGCAGCGCTGGCACGCGACCCCCGAGACGACGTGCTGGCTGTGATTGAAGTAGACGAAGTCGGGGAGGTTGTGGACCTTCACCCACGCGATCGGCCGCTGCTGATCGACCGCCTCCTTCAACTTCTGGATCTCGACGGTCTGCTTGGTCGAGCAGCGCGTGGCAGTTCATGCACACGCTGGCCGACGGGATGCCGGCGTGCCGGCTGGTGCGCGCGGCCGAGTGGCAATACAGGCAGGCGATCGCGTTGTCGCCGGCGTGGACCTTGTGCGGGAACGCGATCGGGCTGCTCCGGGGCGTAGCCCTGGTGCACGCCGATGCGCGACGCGCCCCGCGCCAGCAAGCCGCCGCCCGCCGCCCAGCGCGACGGCGCCAAGGATGATCGCGCGCAACCTCATGGTCCGGTCTTCGTCTCCAGCGGCCGGCGCGGCTGCATCGCTATCGGCGCGCAGGCCACCGAGCCACTTGCCACCGGCCGCGTGCCGTCCTTGTGCAGCCGGTTGCCGCACCGCCCAGCGCACCTGCGCCTCGGGCCATAGCCACGCGGCCGATACCACGCCGGACCCACGAGCCGCGCCACGCCGGCGCGCGGCAGCCACCGGCCGCATGCACGCCGCGGCCCCGCGCAGCAACGCCACGACCGGAACCGCCGCGAGCCGGGTGAACGGAAACGCCGCCAGCGCCGCGAAGGTCACGCCCACGTGCAGCCGCGCCAGCGGCGGCAGGTGCTCGATGAGCAGCGTCGCCGGACGGCCGCGCGCGATCGACGCCAGGTACGGCGTCAGCGTCACCGCGCCCCACGACGATCCCCAGCGATACAGCGGCGGCCAGCAGCAGACCCGACACGAGCGCCAGCGCGACCAGCGACAGGAACACCGAATCGCCCAGGTCCAGCAGCAACGACGACGGCGACAACATCCGTTGCGCCTGGTGCCGGTCGGCGCCGTTGCCCGCGTCGCGCCCCGCGAGGTGGCGCCCGAGCGCGCGCAGCCACAGCACGACCACGATCGCCCCGGCCGCCGCCGTGATCGCTTCCAGCACATACAGCCGCCAGCCGACGCGGTTCCACGCCAGCACGGCGCGCGGGAACAGCCAACGCAATCGCGTGCGCGGCCGCCAGCGTCGCCCAGCGCGACGTGCCACAGCCAGCCGCGCGGATACGGCGACCGCGCCTCCGCGACCGCGCGCCTGACCGCCGGGACGCGGCCGCGCGATCAACCACGCCCGCAGCGCGAGCCCGCACGCCAGCACGGCCAGCGCGACGTACGGCCAGCCTCGTTGCAGGAAATCGCCGTCGCTCGCGGTCATGGCTGTCCTCGCTTTCGGTCCGTGACGGTGTAGGCGGCGAACGGCGCCGCCGAGATCGCGACCTCGCGCAGGAACGCCTTCAGCGCGAACGCCTCCTCGGGCGCCAGGTAGCGGGGCGCGCTCGACTCCGGATGTCGCGGCGTGCACGGCTGCCGGAGGAAGTTGGTGAGCGCGCGGTCGCGGAACTTCAGGTACGTGTCGGTCAGCTCGGGCCCCAGCGTGCCGCCGCGCCGCCGCCCGTGTTCACGAACGGCGTGGCACGCCGCGCACGCCAGGCCGCCGTTCGCCAGCGGCACACGTGCCGTCGAACAGCGCCCGCGCCCAGCGTGACGTCGCCCGCCGACGCCGTCTCCGCGTCGCGCTCGTCCGGCTGCTTCTGCGTCCGGCCCGTCGGCCGCCAGCCAGTCCATGATCGCGCCGACATCGGCCGGCGACAGGTCGGTCCAGTCGGGCATGCGCTGCTGCTTGAACTTGCGGAACAGCTCGACGGCCACCGGATCGCCCGCCTTGATCGCCTTCGACGACGAACGAACGAAGCTGACCAGCCACGGGCGTTGCCGCCGCGCGGTGACGCCTTTGAGATCCGGCCCGACCTTCACGCCCTTGCCGAACGTGTGGCAGGCGGTGCAGCGCTGGTTGAAGATCTTCTTCGCGTCGATGGCGTGCGCCGCCGGCGATGACAGCACGGCGAAAGCGAGCGCAAACGCGCAACACCGCCGTTGCGTGCCGCCAACGGCACGAGGGTTGTCCCTGTTGGAGACCACCCACAGCGCGATTCACGGAGGCGCGAAGCGCGGCGATGGATCGAACCGTGTGTTGTAGGCGAAAGCAGCATGGGCTCCTCGGGTTGTGCGCCCGATGGTGGGGCTGGCCCTGACGTGTCGGCCGCTATCCCAGCAAGATGCGTGCGCGGTCGCGTGGAGCCCGAGCGCGTGCGTCGATCGCTCAGCGCAGGCCGTGCCGGCGGAGCAGCGACAGCAGATACGGGCGATCCATGTTCGCCGGCGCGCGCCGCGGCCGAGGCGTTGCCGCCCGCGGCCTCGATCAGCTTGCGCAGGTACGTGCGCTCGAACGCCGCCAGCGCATCGGCGCGCGCCGCCCGGTACGGCGGCATCACGGCGCCCATCGGCGCGGCGCGACCGGCTCCGCCAGCCCGTCGAGGTTGATGCGTCCCCATCGCCAGCGCGCTCTCCACCACGTTGCGCAGCTCGCGCACGTTGCCCGTCCAGCGGTGGGCGCGCAGCGCCGCCATCGTCGCCTCGCGAGAACGGGCACGCCGTGGGTCGCCGGCGATGTCGCGCCGCGAAGTGACGCGACCAGCGGCGCGATGTCTTCGGGCCGCTCGCGCAGCGGCGGGATCTCGATGCGCGCCACCGCCAGCCGGAAGTACAGGTCGGCGCGGAAGGTGCCCTGGTTGGCCTCGGCGCGCAGATCGCGGTGGGTGGCCGAGATGACGCGCACGTCGACCTGGATGTCCTCCTTGCCGCCGAGCCGCCGGAACGACCGCCGCTCCAGCACGCCCAGCAGCGCCGGCTGCACCGCCAGCGGCAGCTCGCCGATCTCGTCGAGAAAGATCGATGCCGCCGTGCGCCAGCTCGAACGCGCCGTCCTGCCGCCGTCTGCGCCCGTGAAGGCGCCGCGCTCGTGGCCGAACAGCTGCGACGCGATCAGCGTCGGCGGGCAGCGCGCCCGCAGTCGACCACCACGAACGGGCCGCTTCGCGCGCGCGCTGGCCTCGTGGATCGCGCGCGCGACCATCTCCTTGCCGGTGCCGGTCTCTCCCTGCACCAGCACCGACACGTTCGACTGCGCCAGGCGCTCGACCGTGCGCCCGATCTCCTGCATCGTCGGGCTGGCGGCGACCAGGCCGGGGACGTTCACCGGTGGCAGCGGCTCGCGGCGCTGGCGCGATGGTCGCGTCCAGCACCGCCAGCACCGTGCGCCCGAGCCGCAGCGCGCGTCCCCGACCGGCACCACCGCTTCGTCGATGCGCACGTCGCCGACGAAGGTGCCGTTGCGGCTGCCCAGATCCTTGACGCGGACGCCGTCCTCGCAGCGCAGCTCCAGGTGATAGTGGCTGACGGTTGGATCGGTCAGCGTCAGCTCGTTCGCCGGGCGACGTCCCGACGCCCACGCCGCTCGCCGTAGTGCTCCACGACGCGGTCGCGATCGGGCCCCTCGACCAGCCGCACGCGCAGCCGCCGCACGATCGGCTGCGTGCGTTCCAGATGCAGCTGCGTGGGCTCGCCCATGCGAGGCGGCTCCGTCATCGCGAGGGCACGTAAGCGAAATCCGGGCCAGCAGCGCGCTGCGGTTAAGGGCGGGGTCGCCGCCAAAAGCGTCAGCGCTGCAACGCGACGCCACGCCGCACTCCTCGGAAGCGTTGTCGGACGAACGCCAGCGCGGCGCCTGCCAGTACGGTCGCGCCGGCGACGGTCCAGAACAGCAGCTCGCGGAACGTGGCCGGCGACCAGCGCCGCCCGCCCGCGCCCGGTGTCGCCACGCGCCAGCTCGTGAAGCGCGGCAGCGACGGCGCGCGGCATCGCTTGCGGTCCATCGAACGCGACGTGCGTGAGCGCGCCGCCGCCGACGTGGTACGCGGCCGCGTGCACCTGCCACTGCCGCGCCCACACCAGCACGAGCAACCCGGCGCCAAACGCGGACGCGGTCGCGCGCGGGATCTCCGCGGCGGACGGATCCGCTCCCGCGGCCAGCGCGGCGGTCAGTTGCTGTCGCGTCTCGTCGGCCGACGCGGGCTCCAGCACGACGCGCACGGTGGCGTCCGCGTCGGCCACCGGCGTCAGGACGCGCCGGCGATACCCGAGCTTGTCGGCGATCAAGTGATGTTCGCCGCGCAGCAGGTGCACCCGGCAGGGCGCCACTGGACAGCGCGCGACGCCGTTGACCAGCACGCGTGCCCCCTCCGGCTCCGTCCGCACCTCGACGGCGACGGAGCCGCGCCGGTGGGCCGCGGCGCGCTCCTCTTCCGCGATGCGCTGGAAGCCCGGCGTCGTCTGGCGCAGGACGTCTGCATCGACCAGGTCGCGCGCGGACAGCCGCCGGAGCAGCGCGCGCGCCCCTGCTCGTCGCCCGCGCCCAGCGCGCACGCGGCGGCGAGCGTCCCGGCCCGGGCGGCCTCCGCGTGCCGCCCGAGCCGCAACAACGCGTCCGCCTCCAGCCGGGCCTCGGTGTGCGCCAGACAGCGAAGGAAGTCGGCCTCGCGGTACGCGCGCGCGACGACGTCGATGTCGGCGCCGAAGCTGGCGGGTGCGCGCCACCGCCTGCGGCGCGAGCCGCTCGAGCACGCCAGTGGCTGGGCACCTGGCGCGCTCGCCGCAGCCAGCGCGCCGTCCGAGGGGAGCGTCCGATCACCACGACGGCGGACGGATCCTCCGGGGGCCCAGCGTCGGCGACGCAGGTCGCGACCAATCCCGAGCGCGGCCAGCGCCACGACGCTCGCTACCCCGCGGCGCCGGATTCGACGACCATTCCCTACAGGCGGCGCGCGACGATCGGACATGATTTGGCCCCACTACTGTCGTTCGAGCACCAGGCAAGCAGGCGTTGCTTTCGCTAACAGCGCGAAAGCACTGGCATCGCCCTGGGGGGAACGTTTTGTTGAGACCGGATTGTCGCGGCGCGCCGCCTGGCGCCACGGCGACCCCGATGGTAATCATGGGGAGACCAAGGAGGTCCGTCATGAAGAAGCTCGTTCTCGCGGCAGTCATCTCGGCGTTTTCGTTCACCGCAGCGGCCAGCTACGCCTGCGACGGCATGAAGGGGCACGAGAAGTCCGAGAAGTCCGACGGCACCCAGGCCAAGCAAGGCAAACAGGACAAGAAGGACACGACGAAGAGCGATCAGAAGAGCTGATCCGTAGGTCGTTTCGGTGACTAAACTCAGCCGGCATGTGCCGCCGGCTGATGCTCCCAATCCTGCTCGCAGCCGCTGTCGGCTGCGCCCATGACTATGCGTACTGGCCGGCGGGGATTGGCGCCGGCTACGGTCCGGCGACGCGCTATCCGTTTCCGCCCAGTGTGCCGCGCGGCGAGGTTTACGTGACCTCGTTCGGGTTCACGCAGATGGACGTGGCGCCCGGACAGACGGCCGAGACGCTGCATGTGCGTCTGGCGATCGTCAACGAGGGCCCCGACAGCTGGACGATCGACGGCCAGCAGCAGGTGCTGTCCGTGCGCCACGATCTGCCGCCGCTCGCCCCCGCATACATCAACACGGAGGGCGGGCCCGGGCCGACGTACGCCGTGACGGCCGGGCAGCGGCGGATCATCGATCTCTACTTCGCCGTCCCCGGTGCCTTTCGGCAACCGAAGGACCTGCCCTGGTTCGAGCTCTCGTGGCGCATGCAGGTGGGGACGCAGTCGATCCAGCAGCGCACGGTCTTCCAGCGCTTCGACGGCACAGGGGCGCCGCGCGAGCCGTACCCGGACTACATCTTCGTCGGCCTCGGCTGGGGCGGCGGGTGGTGGTACGGACCCGCGTTCACTTACCAGCGGCCGCCCGTCATCCGCGGGTACTACTACCCGCCCGCCCGGGCGCGCACGTCGGCGCCCGACTGGCGTGGCGTCCCGCGCGCGACGCCCGCAGAGCCCGCCCGGCCGGCCGAAGCGGCGCCACCTGTCGCACCGACGCCGATGCCTGGACCGCCACCGTCTGCCGCGCCGGCTGCGGCGCCGCCGGGCGGCGGGTCGTGGCGCTGACCCGGTTGTGGTTTCCAGGAGCATGGTCAGGTTTTTTCTTACAGAAAGGGAGGCCGACCATGGCGAACCAGAACCAGTGGCAGGGGCAGCAGAAGCAGGGGCAGCGCAATCCGGTGGAGGAGGAGAAGCGCTCGCCATCGCAGTCGGACGACGACGGCTACCAGCCGGAGACCGAGAACCCGGAGCCCAGGCGTTCGGATTCGCGCACGGTGCAGAATGCCGAGGACGTCGCGACCGGCGGCGGCGACGAGCGCGGCCCGACCAAAGAGTTCCCGGGCTAACTGTTGAACTGACCGGCTCGCACGGCGGCGGCGAAGATCTGATACAGACTTAGCCGCCACCGTGCATGACCGCTCCCGCAGGCTCGTAGCGCTCGCGTTGCTGCCGTTGTCGCTCGCGGCGGCCGACGCGTGCCGCACCGGCGGCGCCCGCCGCCGGCGACGCCTGCCGCGGTCGCGCGGGTGCCGCTGCCGCCGGCGCAGGAGCTGGCCGTGCTCGCCGCCGAGCTACTGGGAGACCCACCTCGAGTGGAACCCCATGCAGGCGACCGAGCTCGGCGATCGCCGCTTCGACGACCGGTTGCGTGACTACACGCCGGCGGCGCGCGATCGCGAGACCGCCGCGCTGACCGAGTTGCGCGCGCGCGTCGACGCCGTTCCGTCCGCCGCGCTGCCGCCCGCCGATCGCGTGACGCGCGCGCTGCTGCTGGGCGAGATCGACGCCGAGCTGGCGTACCGCTCGTGCGCGCTGGACGACTGGTCGGTCGACGCGCGCGATGGGCTGCAGGTCGGCCTCTTGCGGTTGCCCGAGCTGCAGCCGGTGCGGACGCCGGCCGAAGGCTGGAAGCTGCTGGCGCGCTGGGAAAAGATGGGCGCCGCGATCGATCAGAACACGGCCAACCTGCGCCGTGGGCTGGCGGCGGGCAAGGTCGCCACCGCCGACGAGGTTCGCCGCGTCCTGGGGCAGCTGGACGATCTGCTGGGCAAGCCCGACGACAAGTGGCCGCTGCGCGCGCCCGCGAGCGCGGCGCACGCCGACTGGCCGCCCGCGGAGCGGCTCGCGTTCACGCGCGCGATCGACGCGGCGATCGCCGCCGCGATCCGGCCGGCGTTCGAGCGCCACCGGGCGGTGCTGCGCTCCGAGATCCTGCCGCGCGCCCGCGACGGCGCGCACGCCGGCATCCTGAACGTGCCTGGCGGCGCCGCGTGTTACCCGCGCCTGATCCAGGTCCACACGTCGCTGGCGTTGCAGGCCGAGGAGATTCACCGCATCGGGCTGGAGGAGCTCAAGCGCATCCACGCCGAGATGGAGCGGGTGGGGCGGGCGACGTTCGGTGCGGGCGGCGGCTCGCTGCCCGAGCTGAAGCGCCGCCTGCGCGCCGGCAGCGGCGCGTACTTTCGCACGCGCGCCGAGGTCGAGACGGCGGCGCGCAAGGCGCTGACGCGCGCGCAGGCCGCCGAGCCGCGTTTCCTGGGCAAGCCACCGCGGACGCCGTGCGTGGTCAAGCGCATCGACGAGTTCGAGGAGCGCGACGCGCCCATCGCCTACTACCGGCCGGCGGCGATCGACGGCAGCCGCCCCGGCACCTACTACGTCAACACGTACGAGCCGAAGACGCGCGCTCGCTACGAGGTCGAGGCGCTGGCGTTTCACGAGTCGGTCCCCGGGCATCACATCCAGATCGCGATCGCGCAGGAGCTGACGGGGCTGCCCGAGTTCCGCAAGCACGCGGGCGTCACGGCGTTCATCGAGGGCTGGGGGCTGTACGCCGAGGGGCTGGCCGACGAGCTCGGTCTCTACAAGAGCGGGCGCGAGCGACTCGGGCGGCTCAACTTCGACGCGTGGCGCGCGTGCCGGCTGGTCGTCGACACCGGCATCCACGCGATGGGCTGGAGCCGCGAGCAGGCCATCGCCTTCTTCGACGACAACGTGATCCTCGCGAAGGAGAACATCGTCAACGAGGTCGACCGCTACATCGCGTGGCCCGGCCAGGCGCTGGCGTACAAGCTGGGCGAGCTCGAGATCCGCAAGCTGCGCGCGCAGGTGCAGGCGCGGCTGGGCACGCGCTTCGACATGCGCCTGTTCCACGATCGGCTGCTCGGGGGCGGCGCGGTCAGCTTGCCCGTGCTGCGCGCGCAGACCGAAGCCTGGCTGGCGACCGAACCGCCGGCGCCGGCGCCGTCCTCACCGCCGTCGAAGCCCCAGCCGAAGCCGGCGAAGCCGCAGCCCCAGCCGTCAGCCGCGTTGCCCTAGCCAGGCGACGGTCGCCTCTTCCGCCCAGTAGTGCGGCCGCCACGGCCATGGACCGGACACGAAGCCGGTGTGCCCGCCCCACTTGGTCACCTCGAAGCGCAGCTGCGGGTTCGACGCCGCGACCGTGGCGGCGTGCGCCGCCGCTTCCGGGGGAAAGAACGGGTCATCCACGGCGTTGAGGCAATACGTCGGGACCGCGACGCGGGGCAGGAAGGCGACCGCGCTGGACGCGGCGTAGTAGGCGTCGGCGCCGGCGAAGCCGTGCAGCGGCGCGGTGAGCGCGTCGTCGAACTCGAAGAACGTCTGCGCCGTACGCACGCGCGCGGCGTCGAGGTGCGCGGTCTCGCGCGGGAACCGCGCGATCAGGTCCGCGGCCTTCGCCTTCAGCCGGCGCATGAAGTGGGACGTGTAGATGCGGCCAACCCGCCGCTCGAGGTAGCGCGACGCCGCCGCCAGGTCGTACGGGACCGACAGCGTGGCCGCCGCGCGGATGGCGCTGGCGGCGCCGGCCTCGCCCAGCCACTTGAGCAGCACGTTGCCACCCAGCGAGAAGCCGATCGCGTAAAGCGGCACGTTGGGCTCGCGCGCCATCAGCGTGCGCACCACCAGATCCAGATCCGTGGTCTCGCCCGAATGATAGAGGCGCGGGCGCCGGTTGGACAGGCGGCGCTTGATGTTCGACGGATCGCGCGCGCACGACCGGAAGTTGAGCACGGTGGCGCGCCAGCCGGCGCGCGCGACCACCACGGCCAGCCCCTGCGTGTGCAGCGAGTGCGCGCTCCCCTCCAGGCCGTGCAGCAGCAGCACGCGCGGCGACCCTGGCGGTCCGTCGGTGTGGTCTAGCATCAGGTCATCGTCGTCGGGGGTGGTCAGCACCTCGCGCGAAAACCGGATCAGCCGCCGCGAGCGCGCGAGGCGCGCCCACACCGTCTGCAGGTGGGCGCCCGGCAGCCACCACGCGGGCCCGATTGCGCTGGCTTGATCCCCTGTTCGATGTCCGGTCAATATGGCCTGACTATGTCTAGCACCGCTTCCGCGCTGCCGATCCTACAGTTCTGGTTCGGCGATCTGGATGAGCTCGGGCGGTCTGATGCGCTGCACTCGCGGCGCTGGTTCATGAAGGACGACGCGTTCGATCGCGAGATCACCGACAAGTTCGCGGACACCTTCGCCGACATCCGCGCCGGTCACCGCGAGCAATGGCTCGACAACCCGCAAGGCCGGCTGGCGTACGTGATCGTGCTGGATCAGTTCGCGCGCAACATGTTCCGCGGCACGCCGCGGATGTTCGAAGGCGACAAGCAGGCGGAGGCCGCGGCGGTCGAGGGCGTCGCGCGCGGCGACGACGCGGCCCTGGGCGTCAACGAGCGCTGGTTCCTGTACATGCCGTTCATGCACGCCGAAGATCCGGCGCTGCAAGACCGGTCCGTCGCGCTGTTCAGCGCGCTCGCGGCGGCGGCGCCGCCCGAGCTACGCGCCAGCCTGGCCCCCGGGGTCAAATACGCGGAACAGCACCGCGACATCGTCGCGCGTTTCGGCCGCTTCCCGCACCGCAACGCCGTGCTCGGCCGCCAGAGCACGGCCGAGGAGATCGAATTTCTCAAGCAGCCCGGGAGCGCTTTTTAGGCGTCCGCGGTTGCGGCGGCTTGCGCGGCTTCTTCTTCACGGTGGCGACGAACGCCGTGCTCCAGTCGATCCACGCGGACAGCGCGCGGGCGTTGGCGTATCCGGCGGGCGCGACGTAGACGTAGCCACGCATCGGCCGTCCCGTGAAGTCCATGGGCCGCACGTGCGGGCGGGCGAGCGCCTCGTCATGGCGGTCGGGTCCGACGCGGACCATGAGCTGGTTCTTCGCGAGGCCGATGAACATCTTGCCGTCGAGCAGGAAGGCGATGCCGCCGAACATCTCCTTCTCGGTCACGCCCTTGCGGCCTGCCGCGATGGCGCGAATTCGCTCGGCGAGCCTGCTGTCGTATGCCATGGCGGGCGCGATTGTACGATGATGGCGCGATGACGGCGCGCTCACTCGGGACCACACACGCCGCCGCCGTCGTCGTCGGCAGCATGATCGGCACCGGCGTCTTCACGACGACGGGGATGCTGCTGCCCGAGCTGGGATCGCCGGTGCTGGTGGTGATCGTGTGGGCGGTGGCGGGCCTGCTCGCGCTGTGCGGCGCCGCGGTCTACGCCGAGCTGGGCGTCATGATGCCGCGGGTCGGCGGCGAATACGTTTACCTGACGCGCGCCTACGGTCCGGCGATGGGGTTCCTGTCGGGGTGGGTGGCGCTCATCGTCGGCTTCGCCGCGCCGACGGCCGCCGGCGCGATCGGCTTCGCGACCTACGTGCACGCCGTCGCGCCCGCGCTACCCGAGAAGCCGATGGCCGTCGGCCTGGTCATCCTGCTCACGGCTGTCCACATGGCGTCCGTTCGCTTTCGGCGCGCGCCTGCAGTCGGCGCTGTCGGCGGCTGTCGTCGTGTTCATCGTGCTGTTCATCGCCGCGGCGTTCACCGTCGGCCACGGCGACTGGGGTCACCTGACGACCGCCGCCGCCACGGTACGCGGGCTCGGCGGCGGCGCCGGCGGCGTCGTGCTCGCGGCCGGGGTGGCCGTCAGCCTCGTGCAGGTGTCGTACGCGTATTCGGGATGGAACGGCGCCGCCTACATCGCCGGCGAGGTTCGCGACCCCGCGCGCGCCTTGCCACGCGCCGTGCTGCTGTCGACCGGGCTGGTGACCGCGCTCTACGTCGCCCTCAACCTGGTGTTTCTGTACGCGTCGCCCCCCGGCGACCTCACCGGGCGTCGCGACATCGCGCACGTGGCGGCGGTGGCGCTGTTCGGCGAGCGCAGCGCGACGTTGCTGTCATCGCTGGTCGCGCTGACGTCGGCCGGCTTCGTCAGCGCCATGTTGATGTCGGGCCCGCGCGTGTCCGTGGCGATGGCTCAGGACGGTGTGTTCTTCCGCGCGCTCGGGCGGACGAACGCGCGCGGCGCGCCGACGCTGGCGGTGGGGCTGCAGGGCGCGATGGCCATCATCGCGGTGTTGACCGCGACGTTCGACAGCATCCTCGTCTATGTCGGCTTCGCGCTGACCCTCAACGCCGCCGCCGCCGTCGCCGGGGCCTTCGTGCTGCGCCGCCGCGAGCCTGCCGCCGATCGTCCGTACCGCACGCCGCTGTGGCCGCTGCCCGGCGTGTTGTTCCTGGTGCTGGCGGCGTTCATGACCGTGTTCGCGGTCCGCGAGCGCCCGAAGGAGACGGGCGCGGCGGGGGCGACGCTGGTCGCCGGCGGTCTCGCCTACGATCTGTGGCGCCGCCGCGGCCGCCGTCCCCGTCAACCGTAAGGGGTGCCGTCCTTGTGGAGGCAGACCCACGAGCCGTCAGCGGCGGGGGTCAGCTTGAGGTCGTCGTCCGGGTAGTCGGCGTCGTCGCCCGCCGTCCGGTCGCCGATCTCGAGCAGCACGACGTCCGCGTCCGTCTGGTTGATCAGGTGGTGGGCGTCGCCCGTGCCGGCCTTGAAGCCGACACACATTCCCGGCGACAGCTCGCGCGGGCCGTGCGATGTCACCAGCGTGGGACGGCCTTCGAGCACGTAGACGAACTCGTCCTGGCGCGTATGCGCATGGCGAAGCGCCGTCATCGATCCCGGCGCCAGCAGGGTGTGGTTGACGCCGAAGTTGGTCAGCCCGAAGGGGTCGCCCAGCGGACGCTTCAGCCGCCCCACCACCCGCACCGCGAGCTCGGCCGGGTAGATGCTCTTCCGGGCGCGCGGCGTCGCCTCGGCGGCGACCAGCGGCTCGATCGGCTTGAAATCGGTGTTTGCCATACGCCGACGATGGCACGCACGCCGAAGTCGTGACAATGATTCGCGGCCATGAACCGCGGCGCAGACGATCGACCCGCGCCGCTCGCCGCGGTCCTGGCGGTCACCTTCACGGGCTCGCTCAGCGGCGGCGTGTTCTGGGCGGCGATCTTCTTCCTGACCGCCAACCACTACGGGTTCTCCCCGGAGCGCAACCTCGTGCTGGCCGCGGCGATGGGGGCGGTCTACGCGATCGGCGCCGCCACCGCGGGCCGGCTGGTGCGCAAGCTCGCGGCGTCGTCGCCGCGGGCCCTGCTGATGGCCGGCCTCGCCTGCTGGACGATCGCCGCGCTCGCGCCGCTGCTCGCCCCGCACACCGAGGCGGTCATGTGGGGCGGCGCGCTGCTGGGCGCCGCGGCGTCGGCTGTCACGTGGCCGATCGTCGAGAGCTACCTCGGCGCCGGCCGCCACGGCGCGGGGATGCGGGCCGCGATCGGCTGGTTCAACGTGACGTGGACGCCGGCCACCGCGCTGGCGTTGTTGCTGATGCCGGTCGTCGGCCACTTCAACCCGCTCGGCACGCTGGTGCTGTCGGCCGCGGCGAGCACGGCGGCGCTGGTGGCGGCGTTCGCGTTGCCCGTCCGCCCCGGCGCGCACGAGGCAGAGGTTGCTGACGCCGCCGTCGGTCGCGAGTATCGACAGCTGCTTCGTTCGGTGTCGTGGCTGTTGCCGACGAGCTACGTGTTGTGCTCGGTCATGGGCCCGCTGCTTCCCCATCGCCTGGCCGAGGTCGGGGGCAGCACCAGCGGAGGCTTCGTCCCAGCGTTGTGGATGATCGCGCGCTGCTTCACGCTGATCGTCATGTGGCGCACGGGCTTCTGGCATGGCCGCTGGGGAACGCTGGTGCTGGCGGCGTGCGCGCTGACCGCTGGTCTGGCGACGATCCTGCTGGCGCCCACGGTCACGGTGCTGGCGGCGGGGCTGGTGGTGTTCGGCGTCGGGATGGGCCTGACCTACTACGCGGCCCTCTATTACGCGCTCGCCGTCGGCCGCGCCGAGGTCGACGCGGGCGGCACGTTCGAAGCGCTGATCGGCGTCGGCTACTTCGTGGGACCGCTGCTCGGCGTCGCCGCCGTTGCCGTGGTGCCCGCGCACCCCGGTCCCGCGACTGTCACGCTGGTCTGGCTGGCGGCCGCCGCCGGCTCTGCCGGCGGGTTTCGCCCCTACCTGGCGGCGCGCCGCGCGCGCATCAGCGCCGCGATGTCGCGCAAGCCGAGCTGACTGCCCGCGACCGTCAGCGGCGCCAGCGTGCGCTCGAGGAAGCGCGCGCGCTCGCTGTCGTCCAGGTCGGCGAACAGGATCGCGGGCAGCGCCACGCCCGTCGCCCGTAGCTGGCGCAGGATCAGGATGCCCTGGGTCTCGGCCAGCCGCCGCCGCGTGCCGTCGTCGGGCGCGCTGGCGAGGGCGCCGCGCTCGTCGATCAGGCGGTCGGCGGGCGTGCGGCGAAAGTCGAGGTCCATGAGCAGCCCCGCGGCGCCGTCGAGGACATCGCAGGCCTGGGCGTAGTCGTGCGCGGCGACGAAATCGAACTCCTCGCCCAGGAAGCGGCGAAAACGATCGAGGTACTCGTTGCCGTCCTCGCAGACGATGAAGCGGAGCTTGCTCACAGCGGAAAACATGCCCCCACGACCTTGGTGAACGGACGCGCTTCGGGGCGCACGACCATGTGACCGCGCCACTCGCGCACGAGGTCACGCACGATCGCCAGCCCGCGGCCGCTCTCGCGCGCCTCGATAGTCTCCAGCGTCAGCGGCTTCGTCGCGGAGTCGCCGAGCGACAGGCTGACCTCCTGGCGCCCGGTGACGTCGCGCGCGCGGTCGACGCGCACGACGACGCGGCCGTCGGGCTGGCCGACCACCGCGGCCTGCGCGTTGCGCAGCAGGTTGGCGAAGATCGCGGCCAGCGCGTCGTGCTCGACGGGGAAATCGATGTCGAGCTCGGTCAGCGACAGCGCCGGCGCCGTCCACCCGCCGCCGGCGCTGCGCGCCGACGCCTCGACGGACGCGATCCACGACGACAGCGTCGCGGCGTCCAGGCGCGTGCGCGGCCCGAGCTGCAGCAACCCGACCAGCGCCTCCTGGTGTGGCCCGCGCAGGCGCGCGTCGATCTCCGAGAACTCGGCGTGCGAGCGCCCCGATCCGAGCAACGCCTCCGCGCGCGCGAGGTCGCTGTGTATCGCGCCGAGCACCGGCTCGCGCGCGAGGGCGCGCAGCGTGATGCCGTGCCCCGTCGCCTCCTGCGCCAGCCGGTCGTACACGGTCGCGACCACCACCGACGTCGGGCGCGGCTGGGTCATGGCGGCCACGACCTCTTCGCGCGGCGCATCGGGTTCCGCGAGCAGCGCGAGCAGCCCGGCGCGGTGCTTGAGCACGTCGTGGCGCAGCTCGCCGACCGCGCGCGCGACGTCGGGAAACAGCGCCGGCCGCCGCCGCAGCGCGCGCGCCAGCGTGTGGCCGCGCCAGCGCCGGCGCGCGAGCAGACCCAGCACCATCACAACCGCCGCGATGGCGGCGGCACCGGCGCCGCGCTGGCGATCGCGGCGCGCGTTCGCGTCGGCGCGCAGCGTGTCCTTCATCCGCTTCTTGCCCGCGCGCGCATCGTCGACCCAGCGATCGCCGTCGGACGCGTTGCCGGCCGCCAGCTCCAGCGCGCGCTCGGTCCGCGCGAGCGCGCCCGCGCGATCGCCCTCTGCCTCGGCCAGCCGGGCCAGCGCCCACTCGGCCGCGCCGATCTTCGCCGCCGCCGCCGCCGCGAGCACGCGCCGGTTCGCTTGCTTGAGCTCCGCGTCGGGCAGCCGCGCGTCCAGGTTCGCCGCCCGGACCAGCCCGGCGCCGCCCGAGATGCCGCCCGCCTCGGCGGCCAGCTCGTAGCAGGTGCGCGCCAGCGCAAGGCGCTCGGCGTAATCGTGGACGAGGCCGAGCGCGATCAGCCGATCGCCGGGCGTGTTGCGCGTGCAGCCGCCGCCCAGCGCGCGCAGCGCGGCGTCGGGCTTGTCTTCCAGCAGGCGGATGCGCGCCAGCAGCAGCGGCGACGATTGCGCGTCGCCGCGCACCCCCGCGGGATCCTCCAGCTCGGCGCGCAGCGCTCGCGCCTCGGCCAGGTGCTCGGGGTTGGGCTCGCGCGCGACGTACGCGACGAGGTCGTCGCGCGCGCCGGCGCGATCGCCGGTCGCGGCGCGCGCGATGGCGCGGGCGAAGCGCGCCTCCTGGACGTCGAGCGCGATGGCCCGGTCCATCAGCGGGCGCACGAGCGCTTCGACGTCGTCGGCGCGCGCCACCTTGGTGCCGGACGGCCGGCCCGTCTGGCCCAGCTTGCGGACGCCGGACGCCAGCGCCCACAGCCCGGGACCGTCGTCCTTCAACGCTTCGAGGGTCGCGGGCGGCAACCTCCCGGTCAGCGCGAACGACGTCACCGCCGCCGCGACGAAGCCGGGCGAGTCGGCGAGCGCCTGGTCGAGCAGCTCGCGCCCGAGCCCCACGGGATCGCCGACGTGAATCCACTCCTCCGCCTTCTGGTAGAAGCCGCGCGCCATGTCCGACGGCACCGTCGCCTTGCCCGGCGTCGCGGGCGGTTTGCCAGCGCTGCGCCGCTTGACCAGCTTGTCGCGCATGTCGCGCAGGTCCGCCCAGCCCGGCTCCAGCGTCAGCGCGTTGCGCAGCGCCTCGTCCGCGCGCTCGGCCTCCAGCGCGCCGCCGTGGGTCGCCAGGATCTTGCCCAGCGTGCGCCACGCGACCGCGTCGGACGGCGCGAGGTTGACCGCGATCTCCAGATCGCGCGCCGCTTCGTCCACGCGTCCGATCATCTCCAGCGCCCGCGCGCGCAGCACCAGCGCGCGCGACCAGGTCGGGTAGCGCTGCACCAGCTCCTCGGCGATGGCGCGCGCGTCGTCGGCGCGCCCGGTGTTGAGGTGGCGGTTCGCCAGGTCGGCCTGGGCCGCGTCGTTGCGCGCGATGTCGGGCCGCGGCCAGTCCTCGAGCGCGTGCGCGCGATCGTCGAGCGCGATGGCATCCAGCAGATCCAGCGCGCGCTTGCGCTGCGCGCGCGTCAGCGGCGGATCGGCGTCCGTCGCCAGCAGCGGCCGCAGCCGCTTGCGCGCCGCGGCCGTCCGGCCGACCACGCGCTCGAAGTTGGCCAGCCCCAGCGTGACGTTGAACGTCCCCTTGGCGTCGTCCTTCAGGGTGTCGAGACCCTTCTCCAGGAACGCGACGATGGCGTCCCGCCGCTCCCAGCGTTTCGGATCGTCGGCGTAGATCTCGGCCAGGTTGACCCACGCGTAGATTCGGCGCGGCTCCTTGTCGATGGCTCCGCGCAGCGCCGCCTCGGCCTCGGCGCGGCGCCCGAGCTTGCCGAGCGCGAAGCCGTAGTCGGTCGCGTAGGCCGCGTTGCCCGGCTCGTTGTCGACCGCCGACGCGAACAGGTCCGCCGCCGCCTGCACGTCGCCCGCCTTCAACTGGGTCATGCCCTCGGTGTGTGCGACCCGCGCGGTGGCGCGCGCCGACGGCCCTCCTGTCGTCGTGTGGCCCGCGGCGGCGCCGCCGTCGCCAGCAGACGCCGCGCGCGCACCCGCGTCACATGGGCGCGCCGCCGTCCACCGCCGTCAGCAGCGCCAGCGCCAGCGCCGGTGCGCCGAGCAGGCTCACGCGCTCTTCCTCATGTCGCGCAGGCGCATGCCGAGCTGGTTCAGGCGCAGGTGGACCTGGCGCGCGGAGCCGCGTGGTCCCAGCAGCTCCTGCGCCATGCGCCCCAGATCGCCGCCGCACGCGTCGAACAGCGCGCGCAGGTACTGGCGCTCGACGTCGGCGGACACGCGCGCGAAGCTCGACTCGGGCTGCAGCTCCACCTCGATGCGGCGCGCGCCGGACTTGCCCAGCGCCACCGGCTTGGGGGCGGGGCGCCTGGTCGTCACGGCGCCGAGCAGCTGCGTCACCAGCGGATCGGGGACTTCGAGCACGGCGGGAGCGCGCGGGCTGCCGCCGGTGGTGGTCGTGTCGGCGACGTCCAGGTGCCGGGACAGGCAGAACACCAGCGCGTTCGCCGCCAGCAGCTTCAGCTCGCGGTGGTTGCCCGGCCAGTCGTGCTCGGCGAGCCGCGCCAGCGACTCGCGGCTGACGAACACCGAAAACGCGTCGCGCCGCGCCGCCTGCGCGCGCGGCCGGCTGAACACGACCTCGTTGGCGTTCTCGTCGAAGTCGTCCGGCGTCGGGAACTGGGCCAGGTACGCGCGCACCAGCGGCCGCAGCGACTCGGAGCGCAGCGCCTCCAGGAACGCGAAGCGGACCAGGTCCGGCAGATCCTCGCGGCGCTCGCGCAGCGGCGGCACGCGCAGCCGCGTCGCCGGGTTGAGCCGCATGTAGAGGTCGGCGCGGAACTTCCCCGCCTGCACCAGGCCCTCGACGTCTTCGTTGGTCGCCGCGACCAGCTTCGGCGTCGCCGGCCGCGCCTTCGTGTCGCCCAGGCGCGTGACCACGCCGCGCTCCAGCACCAGCAACAGCTGCCGCTGCAGCTCGAGGTCCAGGTTGGCGATCTCGTCGAGGAACAGCGTGCCGCCGTGCGCCTGCTCGAACACGCCCGCGTGATCCTCGACGGCGCCGGTGTACGCGCCGCGCCGCGCGCCGAACAGGTGCGCCGCCAGCAGCGGGGCAGGGACCGTCGACAGATCGGTGACGACCAGCGGCCCCTTGGCGCCCGAGCGCGGATGGATCACCTGCTCGGCGAGGAAGCTCTTGCCGGTGCCGGTCTCGCCTTCGATGAGCAGCGGCAGCGGCGACCGGGCCAGCGCGTCGAGCTGCCGGCGCAGCTCCGCCATCGCCGGCGCGCGACCCCAGAAGATGCCGCCTTCCTGACCGGTGTGGTGCAGCGCCAGCGCGCGCGAGATCTCGGAGGCGAGGCTGCGGCTGTCGACCACGTCGTTCTGGCACAGGTAGACCAGCGGATCGGTGGGCCGCGCGGCGCCGAGGTCGGAGCCGGTGGTCGTCAGCATGACGACGGGCAGCGTCGGGTAGGTCGCGCGCAGCCGCTCCAGGATCAGCAGACCCTGCTTGCGCCGGATGTCGTCCAGCGCCGCGCGCCGCGGCTTCGCTTCTTGCGGCAGCTGCGACTTGTCCTCCGGCAGCAGCCGCTCCTCGGGCAGCGCGAAGTGCAGATCCAGCACCACCAGGTCGGGCAGCGCGCCCGCGCCCGCGAGCGCCTCCTCCGCTTCACGGTAGTCGTGGGCGCAGCGCAGCGGGCAGCCGCGCTCGCGCTCCTCGCACACCTGGCAGGGGATGCGGCGATCGCATCGCGTCACGGTTTCGAATTCGGGCAACTGACGATGGACCATCTCCACCGTCTGGTCGCGATCATCGATGACCAGGAGTCTAGGCACTACGACCTGCCATCCAAAGATCGGGCCAGCCGCTCGAAGGCCGCCTCCAGCTCCATGACGCCGGCGACGTCGTCAGCCGCGGCGGCGGCGACGGCGCGCGCGAGCGCGGCGGCGAACGCTTCCAGGTCGGCGCCGGGCGGCGCATCCGCGGCGAGCTCCGCCCAAACATCCTGCGGGGTTGCGGCCTGCCCTTCATTGTCGATCAGCCGAGGCGTCAGCTCACCTGGCACCGGCGCGCCGCCCGCGTCGCGCCGATCGCGCGCCGGCCAGACCAGCCGTTTGACCAGGTCGTGACGGACGCGCGAGAGCCAGGCAGCCGGTTGCATCGCTATTGATTCTATAGAACGTAGTATTCAAAAGGTAGAGCATGTAGGCAAACGGCGTTTTCCCCTGTGATTACGCGGGCTCGTGCCGCGGCACAGCCGGTGCAATTCAACGCCGCCATGACCTCAACCCAGTCGATCATCGCATCTCCCGGCCGCGCAGAGAAAGCCAGCGCAGCCCGCTCCATCTCCCTCGCGGTCGGCCGCCGCATCGTCAACGACGACGTCATCGGCCGCCCGCACCCGGACGATCCGTTCCGCGCCGGCGAGACCGTCTACGCGCACACGAAGCTGGCGTCGTTCCGCGACGGATTCCTCGAGCACGTCTGGAAGCGCGACGGCGTCGAGGTCGCTGCGCGAGGTGATGCCGATCGGTGAAGGGCGCTGCTGGCGGACGTGGTCGTACCACGTGCTCGCAGCCGGCGCGTACACGGTCGAAGTGTTCGCACCCGACGGCGCGTTGCTGGCGTGGCGCGCGTTCAACGCCATCGCGTAGAGCGCAGGCGGGCTATGCCCGCCGAAGCTCATCGCGGGAGGGCATGGGAACCCTTTGAGGGTTCCCATCTACAACGAACTCAGGAGCCTGCCATGCAACGGATCAAGGACCGCCTCAAGCTCATCGCAACCCGCATCTACGTCATCGTGCGCGCCGCGCTGGCCGCCGTCGTGCTCGGCATGATCGAAACCTTCGGCAGCCAGCGCGGCCGCCGCCTGCTGGCGACCGGCGCGCTGCTGGGCACGGGCCTGCTGCTGGTGCTGCGCCCGCCGGTGCGCGTGATCGCGCCGGGCGAGGTGGGCGTGCGGGCGAACCGCCTCACGGGCGGCATCGCCGTCCTCGGCGAGGGGCCGGCGATGGTGCTGCCGATGCTCCATGAGCTGCGGCGCTATCCGCTGCGCGATCAGATCTACAAGCCGGCGGACAGCGCGCGCGCCGAGGGCGCCGCTCCGTTCCAGACCGTCGAGGGGTTGTCGGTGGGCGTGTCGGTGAGCGTGCGCTATGCGCTGGACCGCGATCGCATCGCCGACATCGCCAAGCGGCTGCCGACCAACGTCGGCCACGAGCTGATCGAGCCCGTCGTCGACGGCGTGTTGCACCGGTCGCTGGCCAAACACACAGTGCGCGAGATCTTCACCGACAAGCGGGTGGAGATTCAGCAGGCGATCGAGCAGGAGTTGCGCGCGCTGCTGGCCAAGGACGGCGTCGTCATCCGCTCGCTGTTCATCGGTCACGTCGATCTGCCGGCGCAGTACCGCAGCCGGCCTGGAAGGTCTGCTGGCCGAGGAGCTGGCGAGCGAGAAGATGCGTTTCACGCTGCAGCTCAAGGAGAAGCAGGTGACGGAGAAGTCGCTGGAGGCGGACGCCGCGAAGATCCAGCGCGAGAAGGCGGCGGAGGCAGCCGCGTCCGAGCAGCTGATCGCCGCCAAGGCGCGCGAGGAGGCGATGAGACATGTGCTGCCGCTGAAGGAGAAGGAGATCGAGCAGCGCCGCCTGGAGGCGGAGGCGCGCAAGGTGCAGCGGGTGAAGGACGCCGAAGGCGAGGCGGAGGCACGCAAGATCGAAGCCGGCGCCGAGGCGGACTCGCGCCGCAAGCTGTCCGACGCCGACGCGTACCGCATCGAGGTGACCGGCAAGGCGCAGAGCGAGCAGCTGGCGCGCGATTCGCTGCTGATCGCCAAGAACCCGCTGCTCATCCAGAAGACGCTGGCCGACAAGCTGAGCGACAAGATCCAGGTCATCGTCGCGCCGCCGGCGGCGGGCGGCTTCTTCGCGGGCGGGCTGATCGGCACGCAGCCGCGCGGCCAGCTGTCGGCGGCGGTGGACACCCGGACGGCGGCGCCCGCCAACGACAACAACGGAGGCGAGTAACGTGACCGCCGCCGCCATCGTCCTGATCGCGCTGGTCGCCGACGACCCCGCCGTGCTGCGCAATGCGCCGCGCGACGACGCCCCCGCCCAGGCGACGCTGTGGCGCGGGGACTGGCTGGAGGTGCGCGGTGAGACCGCGGGCTTCCTGCGCGTCTACGACCACCGCCGCGAGCGCCCGGGCTACGTGCGGCCGGCGAGCGTGCGCGTCCACCGCCTGGAGGCGGCGAGCACGGCGGAGCTGGCGGCGATCGTGCGCTTCCTGCGCGACGGCGTCGGCAACGAATCGCTCGGCATCGGCTACGCGGCGGCGGCGCTGCGGGCGGCGCCGGCCGGGATGGACACCAGCGAGATCCTGGCGTCGATCGGCACGATGGCCGATCGGCTGGCGCGGCGCGCGTCGGCGGCGCGCGCCGATGCGCGCAACGCCGCGCTGTCGGCGCACATCGAGGTCGTCGAGAGCTACGGCGTGAAGTTCAAGTCCATCGACCCGGCGCCCGCGGCGGGCCTTGGCGGCAAAAGCAGCGCCAGCGCCCGGGCGCGCCTGTGTTACGACGGCGAGGCGTGGGAGCGCGTGCTCGCCGCGCCGGCGGCGGCGCCGGTCGAACGGACCCGCGCGGCGCTGTTCCTGGCGGGCCGCGGCTGCCAGGACCCGATGCTTCCGCCCGCCGAGCTGCGCGCGTGGAACGACCGGCGGCTGCAGGTGCTGCAGGCGATCGACTACCCGACCGAGGGGGCGCTGCCGGCGGCGCTGCTCGGGCGGCTGCGGCTGCGCCGCGCGGAGGCGTTCGCGTGGCGCGCGTTCGACGAGGCCCGCCGCGGCAACGTCGACGCGGCGTCGCGCGCCGAGGGGGCGGCCGTGCGCGAGCTGGCGCTCGCCGACCGCGGCGTGCTGGCGCCCGAAGACGTCGACGCGTACGAAGACGTCGCCGTCCGCGTCGCGGCGTCGCGCTGGGCGACCGAAGCGCCGGCGAGCGACGCCGGTAGGCGCGGCGTCAGCCTGGTCGTCGCGCCGCGCGACGAGGGTGAAACCTGCGTGCGCGTGGTCGCACGCCGGCAAGGCCTGCCGTATTGGCCGAACGTTGCACGTACGGCGTCGTCTGGCTGAACGCGCTGCGCTGGGCTCCGTCGGGGACGGCGGCCACGATCCCGGTGCAGCCGCTGGCGGCGTGGAGCGAGCTGTGGGTCGTGCGCCGCGCCGGCGACGCGAGCTGGGTGTTCGAGACGCTGACGCCGGCGACGACGGATCCGGACGTCACCGCGGGTTACGTCGAGTCGGCGGGGTTCTCGCCGGACGGCGCCCGCCTGCTGGTGGTGCGCGAGGCGCGCGGCGGCGGTCAGGTGACGCGGCGGTTCCAGGTCATGGAGACGGCGACGCTGGCCGTCGAGCGCTGGGCCGCCAGCGCCGACAAGCTGGGGGCGTTCAAACGCTGGGGCGCGCCGTCGTGGCGCGCCGGGACGCTGGCGCTGCGATGAAGCGCAGGACGGTCTACTTCTTCGGCGTCGCGGTGCCGCTGGCGCTGCTGCTCGGCTTCAAGCTGGGTCGCGATCGGCTCGTCGTGCGGCCGGGCGTCGTGGACACGCAGCACGGCCGCGCGTTCAAGGTGGCGTGGTCCGGGACCTCGTACGACACGGGCCGCGCGATCTACGGCCGCGTGGTCTGGCAGCCGGGGCTGTTCACGCCGCGCGTGCTGGAGAGCATCAGCCAAGCAGATTGCCTGTCCGACGAAACCATCGACGAACTGATCAACCAATAGAAAGCAGGAGAAGACCATGTTGACCGCTGTGTTCGCAGTGCTGCTCGCCGTGACCCCGCCGGCTTCCGACCGGGATCCCGACGTCGTCCGCAAGTCGTTCGTGATCCTCAAGGCGACGGCCAGCTATGCCGACGCCAGGACGCTGGCGGCTGACGCGGCCGAGCGGCTGGCGATCCGGCTCGACCTGCGCAACCTGGGGCCGGATGGAACCATCGGTCTGACGTTTCCCGAGGATGACTGCCGCAACGAGTTCGGCGAGTTCCCGTGTTACGTCGCGCGCGGGCGCTGGGACGACGGCGTCTATCTGAGCATCGAGCACTCGAGCTCCTACGAAGACTTCGAAGCGGGGCAGTACCTGGTCGTGCTGGCCAGCGGCGGGCCGCGCGACCGCACCGTCGGCGCGGCGCTGCGCCGGGCCAAGGGGTCGTTCCCCGAGACGATCGTCAAGACGGTGCCGGTCTACGTCGGCTGCCTTCACTGACGGTCGCGACTTTCATTCGATGATTCACACCAACCTGGGAGGGGACATGCGTTCACGAAGGGTGTTGCTGGCGGCGGTGTTTGTCGCGGCGGCGGCGGCGATGGGATGTGGGCCGAAGGTCAAGCCGGGGTTGACGGTCACCGGCGACAAGGTGACCGCGACCTTCGATCGGCCGATGGTCGGCGACGACAAGCTGGGCGTCCCGGCTACCGACCCGCCGTTGCGCATGAAGCCCGCGGTGCCGGGGATCTTCCGCTGGCTGGACGCGAAGGTGATCGCGTTCGTCCCGGACGAGGCGCTGCCGCGTTCGACGAAGATCGACATGGAGGTGCCCGCCGGCGTCAAGGCGCTGGACGGCTTCGGCGTCGCGAAGGCGGTCAAGTGGTCGTTCGAGACCGAGCGCTTGCACGTGTCGTTTCCGCAGCGCCCCGACAAGTGGGCGACGCGCGACCAGCGCATCGTGGTCGCCTTCAACCAACCGGTGCGCCGCAGCGACGTCGAGAAGCGCTGCGGCTACGTCTCCGAGCGCGGCCGCGTCGCGGCGGTGGTCGACAACACCAGCGAAGATTCGGATGCGCGCGAGAAGTTCGCCGTGCTGCCGCACGGGCCGCTGGAGCTGGCGACGAAGTGGCGGTTCGAGTGTAGCCCGGAGCTGACCGGCGCCGAGGGGCCGCTGGGGCTGGAGGCCGACGCCAAGGGGGCAGACGTGCTCGCGTTCGAGACCTACGGTCCGTTCAAGGTCACGTCGGTCGCGCCGAAGGGCGGCCAGCTGTCGCCCGACCACGTCAGCATCGCGATCAACTTCTCGACGCCGATCGATGTGAAGAACGGCGCGCTGCCGTTCGCGATCGAGCCGGCGGTCGACGGCTTCCCCGAGCGCGCCGCGGTCGTCGACGATCGCGTGACGTTTTCGGCGCGCGCGCTGCAACCCAACACGCGCTACACGATCACCGTCGACGGCGGCATCGTCGATCGCTTCGGCCAGAAGCTGCCGGGGAAACACGTCGCCAGCTTCGGGACCGGCAACGGCACGCCGCGCATGGACGTCGAGACGGGCGCGTGGATCGTCGAGGCGAGTCGGCCCGGGTATCCCGCGTGGTCGCGCAACCTCACCAAGATCGAGGTCGACGTCGCGGCGGTCCCGGAGAGCAAGCTCAGCGAGCTGTCGAGCCAGCTCAACTGGTGGGACGCGGGCATCGTCGACGCTGACAAGCTGGGGCTCAAGACCAAACACGTGACGGTGCCGGTCAAGGGGCGCAAGAACGACTGGACGCAGGTGCAGATCGAGCCGGCCAAGCTGCTCGGCACGGCGGGGCAGCCCGGCGGCCTCTACTACCTGGTGCTGCGCGCGCCCGAAGAGCCGGAGCCGGGCCCGGAGCGCGAGGGACGCGAGGCGCGCGAGCTGCTGCTCAACTTCACCAACCTGGGCGTCACGGCGAAGCTGTCGGGTCCGTCAGGGCTGGTGTGGGTCACCCGGCTGTCCGACGGGCAGCCGCAGCCGGGCGCGGAGGTTTCGATCCGCGACGTCGAGGGCAAGGTCCGCTTCCGCGGCAAGACCGACGCCGACGGCGTCGTGATGACGCCGGGGCGCGCGAAGCTGCTCCCCAAGGACAAGCGGGACCGAATCAACGCCGCGGCCGCGCAGCGCGGCGACGCGGGCGACCAGGTGGGCGACGGCGAGGGCGAAGGTGAGGGCGACTTCGCGGGCGACGGCGAGGACTTCATGGGCGGCGGTCGCCAGAAGGCCGATCTGCTGGTGTTCGCGCGCCTGGGCAAGGACCTGACCTGGGTGAACCCCGATCGCGCCGGCGGGCTGGCGGCGTGGAACTTCCACGTCCCCACCGACCAATCCACGTTTGCGGCGCGCGCCGAGCAGCTACGCGGCTTCATGCACACCGATCGCGGCCTGTACCGCCCCGGCGAGACCGTGCGCCTCAAGGGGCTCGCGCGCACGATGAAGCTGGGCGGCGCGCTGCGCGTACCGTCGGCGCGCAAGGCGCGCATCACCGTGCGCGATCCGCGCGGCGAGGAGCTGCTGGCGAAGACGGTGCCGCTGTCGAAGTTCGGCGGCTTCGCGTTCGACGTGCCGCTGTCCGAAGGCGCGCGCCTGGGCGACTACCGCGTCGAGGCGGCGCTGGCGGACGGCGTGTTCCGCGAGCGTTTCTCCGTCGAGCAGTACCGGACGGCGACGTTCGAGGTGAAGGTGCCGCAGCCCGCGCGCGAGCCGGTCGCGGGCGAAGATCTGAAGCTGACCGTGGAGGCGCGTTACCTGTACGGCGCCCCGCTGCGCGGCGGAAAGCTGGCCTGGCGCGTTTATCGGCGCAACCGCGCCACCAGCTTCCCGAAGCTCCCCGGTTACGAGTTCGAGGACGCGCGTGTCTGGCGATCCTGGTACGACGCGCGCTCGGCGGTCTCCGAGCCGCTGATGGACGAGAAGGAGCAGAAGCTGGACAAGGAGGGGCGCGGCAAGCTGTCGCTGACGTTGAAGAAGGAGGACTTCCAGTCGGCGCAGGACATCATGGTCACCGCCGAGGTCCAGGACGAGACCCACCAGACGATCGCCGCCAACGTCGCCATCCCGGCCCACCGCGCCGGCCTCTACTTCGGCATCGACCGCGGCAGCCCGATCGGCGCGGCCAACGGCGCGCGCGCGATCCGCATCGTCGCCGTCGACCCGAAGGGGAACCGCATCGCCGGCAACGGCACCTTCAGGGTGGTGCGCCACAACTGGAGCTGCGCCTGGGAGGCGTGGGGCTATCACGGCAGCTACCGCTGCGACAAGCAGGACGGCGAGGTGATGAAGCAGGCGGTCGCCGTGCGCGCCGAGGCGCCGGCGGAGGTCCGCTTCACGCCCCCGGGTCCCGGTGATTACGAGATCGTCGTCGAGGGCAAAGACGCGGCCGGCAACGCGACGGCCGCCGCGACGTACTTCTGGACGTGGGGCGACGGCGACGCCGGCTTCCAGGCGGAGGACAACGAGCGGTTCGACGTCATCGCCGACAAGCCGAGCTACAAGGTGGGCGAGACGGCGCGCCTGCTGCTGAAGACCACGGTGCGCGACGCGGCCGGCTTGATCACCATCGAGCGCGATGGCGTGATCGAGAAGTGGCCGATCACGGTCGGCGCCGGCACCAGCACCGTCGACATCCCGATCAAGGAGGGCTACGGCCCGAACGTCTTCGCGTCGGTGATGCTGGTCAAGGGGCGCACCGGCAAGGGTGGCCGCGGCATGCCGATCATCCGCATGGGCATGACGACGCTGGCGGTGAACACCGAGGCGAAGCGGTTGAAGGTTGACGGTCGCGACCGACAAGCCGAGCTATCGGCCCGGTGAGATGGTGACCGCGGAGCTCAAGGTCACCGATGGTGCGGGCAAGCCGGTGCAGGCCGAGGTGGCGCTGTCGGCCGCTGATGAAGGCGTGCTGTCGCTGATCGGGTTCAAGACGCCCGATCCGATCACCACGTTCTACGCGGCGTGGGGGCTGGGGGTCACGACGACGACGCAATATGAGCGGCTGGCGCGGCTGCCGGAGCCGGGCGAGGAGCGCTACGCGACGGGCGGCGACGGCGCGGGCGCGCCCGGGACGTTCAGGTCGCGGTTCATGTCGACCGCGTACTGGAACGCGCGCATCGAGACCGACGCCGAGGGGCACGCGAAGGTTAGCTTTCAGGCGCCCGACAACCTGACGGCCTACCGGCTCATGGCCGTCGCCGCCGACGCCGGCGAGCGCTTCGGATCGGGCGACAAGCGCATGACGGTGCGCAAGCCGCTGCAGCTGCTGGGCGCGATGCCGCGCTTCCTCAGCGTCGGCGACGAGGCCAAGGGGGGCGTGCTGCTGGTCAACGACACCGGCAAGGCGGGGACGGTCACCGTCGACGCGAGCGTGACCGGGGCGCGGCTGCGCGGCGGCGAGCACCAGGAGGTGGCGGTGCCCGCGGGCGGCCGCGTGCCCGTCGTCTTCCCGATTCGCGCCGACAAGGCCGGCGAGCTCAAGCTGCGGGTGAAGGCGGCGCTGGGCGAAGAAAAGGACGGACTGGAGCTGCGCATCCCGATCAACTACCCGGCGCGCGTCGAGACCGAGCTGGTCGCCGAGGGGCACACGGGCAGCTCGGTCGACATCCCCGTCAAGGTGCCGGCCGGAATCATCCCCGCGTCGGCGTCGCTGGAGGTGTCGACCGATCCTGACGGCATCGCGGGCCTGGAGGAGGGGCTGCGCGATCTGATCGAGTACCCGTACGGCTGCCTGGAGCAGACCACGTCGCGGCTGATCCCGCTGGTGGCCGTCGAGGAGCTGGCGAAGTCGCTCAAGCTGGCGGGGCTGGACGGGCCGGCGCTGCAGAAGTTCATCCGCGCCGGCATCGGCAAGCTGGAGAAGTTCCAGACCGAGGAGGGCGGGTTCTCGCTGTGGGTGGGCGGCCAGGCCGAGGGCTATCTGACGGCGTTTGCGCTGTGGGGGCTCAAGCTGGCGTCCGACGCCGGGCACAAGCTGCCGCCGGGGATGCTCGATCGCGGCGTGAAGTACCTGCGCGCCCAGCTGGGACGCGACGTCACCGTCGCCGGGGGCGTGCACAGCGAGCTCGGCGAGATGGGGAGCCGCGCCTTCGCCGTGCACGTGCTGGGCCTGCTGTCGCAGCCGGACCCCGGCTACGCGGCCAAGCTGCTCGAGAAGAAGGCGGGGCTGCCGCGCTTCGGCGAGGCGTTCCTGGCGCGTGCGCTGGCGCAGAACGTCGGCGCGCAGCACCCGTCGGTGGTCGCGCTGCTCGACGGGCTGGTGAACGCGGCGCAGCCCAAGGGCGCCACGGCGCTGATCCGCGAGCCAGGCGGCGCGTCGATGCACTGGTACATGAGCGACGACGTGCGCACGACAGCGATCGTGACCGACGCGATCATCGACCTGCGGCCGTCGGAGCCGATGTTGCCCAGCCTGGTCAAGGGGCTGTTCGGCGAGCGCCGCAACGGCCGCTGGTCGAGCACGCAGGACAACCTGTACGCGCTGGTCGCGCTCACCCACTATGTGAAGTCGCGCCCGACCGGCGGCGTGTCGGTCGAGGCGGCGATAGGCGCCAAGACGGTCCTGTCGGGCGACTTCCGCGGCAAGACCACGCATATCCGGCGCGCGACGTTTCCCATCGACGCGACGAAGCCACCGTCGGCGCCGCTGCACATCAAGGCGTCGGGCGGCGAGGTCTACTACTCGTCGGTGCTGCGCTTCCGGCGCGACGTCAGCCACCAGAAGCCGTACGAAAACGGCCTCACGGTCCGTCGCGAGTACCTGAACCCGACCACGGGCGAGCCGATCGACGCGAAGAAGGGCGTCAAGGTCGGCAGCGTCGTGCGCGTGCGCATCACGCTGTCGTCGTCCGAGCGGCGCAATCACCTGGCGGTCGACGATCCTGTGCCCGCGGGGCTGGAGCCGATGAACACGCGGCTCGTGACCACGGGCGCTGCCCCCAAGAAGGCCGAGCGGCACGGGCACGGCGAGCCGCGCGATCTCGACCAGCAGTGGTGGCGGCCCGCGTTCCGCGAGGTGCGCGACGACCGCGTGCTGGTGTTCATCGACAACTTCTCGCCCGCGCCGGCGTCGTTCGAATACCTGGCGCGCGCGACGACGGCGGGGACGTTCGTGGTCCCGGGGACGTCGGTCGAGGAGATGTACCAGCCGGAGATCGCCGCGCGGCTGCAGCCGGGGACGTTCGTGGTGACGCCGTGAAGCTGCGGGCGCTGACGCCGAAGGCACGCCTGCGCCTGCGCCGGGCGGCCATCACCGCCGGCGTGGCGCTGGTCGCGCCGATCGCGGCGTGGTGGCTGGCCGTGCACCTGGTCAGCTTCCCGCGCGCGCGGCTGGAACCGCGGCACGCGGCGTCGCTGACCGTGCTGGACGCCAGCGGGAACGTGCTACGCCAGGACGCGACCACGGCGGGTGGGCGCGAGACGTGGGTGCCGCTGCCACGCATCGCGAACCACCTGGTCGCCGCGACCATCGCGTCGGAGGATCGGCGGTTCTGGCAGCACGCGGGCGTCGACCCGGTCGGCGTGGCACGCGCCGCCTGGCTGGATCTGCTGCGCGGGAGGATGGCGTTCGGCGGCTCGACGCTGACGATGCAGCTCGCGCGCCTCGTCGAGCCGCGGCCGCGCAACCTGTGGGGGAAGTTCAAGGAGGCGGTGATCGCGGGGCGCATCGAGCGCGCGTTCGACAAGCGCGAGATCCTCGAGCAGTACCTGAACCGCGTTTACTACGGCAACGGCACGTGGGGCGCCGAGGCCGCCGCGCGGTTCTATTTCGGCAAGCCGGCGGCGGCGCTCTCGCTGGGGGAGGGCGCGTTCCTGGCCGTGCTGCCGCGCGGTCCCCAGGTCTACGATCCGTTCCGCCACCTGGACGCCGCGGTTCGCCGACGCCGGCACATCCTGGGGCTGATGGCGGACGCGGGGCTTGTGTCGCCCGCGGACCGCGAGCTGGCGGAGCGGACGCCGCTGGTGTTCCGGCGCGAGCACCCGGATCTGCGCGCGCCCCACTTCGTCGAGCACGTGCTGGCGCAGCTGACCCCATCCGATGAGGCCGGCGTCACCGTCGAGACGACGCTGGACTGGCCGCTGCAGAACCGCGTCGAGATCGCCGTGCGCGATCACCTGGAGACCGTCGGCGGCCGCGGCATCTCGCAGGCGGGGCTGGTCGTCATCCGCAACAGCGACGGCGCGGTGCTGGCGATGGTCGGCTCGCGCGACTACTTCGACACGCGGCGCGCGGGCGCCGTCAACGTCACCACCATCCTGCGGCGGCCGGGCTCGACGCTGAAACCGTTCGTCTACGCGCTGGCGCTGGAGGCGGGCGATTCGCCGGCGACGCTGGCCTACGACGTCGTGCTGCCGGGCGAGACGCGCGAGACGTACACGCACGAGGTCAAGCAGCACGGCCTGGGCCGTTACCGCGAATCGCTCGCCGGCTCGTACAACCTGGCGGCGGTGCACACGCTGGCGCGGGTCGGGCCGGCGTCGCTGGTCGAGCGCCTGAGCCGCGCCGGCATGACGACGTTCACCGACCCGCCCGAAAGTTATCCGCTGTCGCTGGCGATCGGCGAAGCCGAGTTCCGCATCATCGAATACGCGGGCGCGTTCGCGGCGTTCGGCAACGGCGGCCGCGCCGTCGTCCCACGCGCGATCACGCGCGTGCGCGTACCTGGCGGCCAGACGTATGCGCCGCGAGCCGCGGCCGAGCCGCCGCGCGTGTTCTCGCCGGAGGTCGCGTACCTGGTGTTCGACATGCTGGCCGATCCCGACGCGCGCCGGCCGATGTTCGGCAGCGGCGCGCCCATGGTCCTCGACTTCCCGGTGGCGCTGAAGACCGGGACGACGCGCGCCTACACCGACGATCTGGCGTTCGGCACGACCGCCGAATACACGGTCGGCGCCTGGGCCGGCAACTTCGACGGCAGCCCGACGGCCGGCGTGATGGCCATGCAGGGGGCGGCGCCGATGGTGCGCGCGGCGTTCGTCGCGCTGGCGGCGCGCTTCGGCACGCCCACCGCGCCCGCGCGCCCCGACTCGCTGGAGCGCGGCGAGGTGTGTGCGCTGTCGGGGATGCGGCCCGGCCCCGACTGCCCACACAAACACGAGAGCTTCGCGCCCGGCACGCGGCCACGCACGTTGTGCACGTGGCACCGCCGGATGTGCGGGCGGCGCGAGGTGGTGTGGCCGCCGGAGGTCGCAGGCTGGGCGCGCGCGCACGGGCTGATGCCGCCGCCCGCGTCCGACTGCCCGCAAGCTGCCGGCGGCGCAGCCGGCGCGGCGTCGGGCGGGCTCGCGATCGTCTACCCGGCGGACGGCGCGCGCTTCCTGCTCGATCCCGAGCGGTCGCCCGCGCTGCAGCGGCCGCCCCTGCGCGCGATGCCGGCGGGCGGCCTCGTGCGCTGGACGATCGACGGTGTCCCTGTCGATCGCTGGCTGCCCGCGCCCGGGACCTACGTGGTCAAGGCCAAGGCAGTGATGGGCGGCGCCGAACGGGCGATCTCGATCTCGTTCGAGTGACGGCCGCCGCCCGCGCTCAGAAGCTGCCGCGCAGGCCGAACGAGGTGCCGTTGGGGCCGGCGGTCACGTTCGGCGACAGGAACGACAGCCGCGACGATGTCGCGGCCGGACGCTCCCTGGTCTCGGTCGACAGGACCGCCATGTCGAACACGCTGGCTACCACGGTGCCGATCAACGCCCCCACCGCCATCTCGCTGAGACCGCACAGGAACTGGTCGCTCCGCGCCGAGCAATTGGCGACCTGGGCGCCGACGATCGCACCGGCGATGGGAAACGCCAGCCGTGCGCCGACGCTCGCGAGCGCGTGCATGGGCCGCCCGTGCGTCAGGTGAACGGTGGGCGCCGCGATGAAGTAGGGGATGATGCAGGCATCCGCGTTCGAGAACGACACGCAGGCCGCGGTCCCGAGGATCCCGGCGGCGTCGGCGGCCAATACCTGCCAGCCGTACCAGTGTTCCTCCTTGTCGCGCTCCGGGGCGACATCCGGCGTCGTGATCGGGGAGACAACCGCGGCCCGAGCCGGGGACGCGACCGGGGAGACGACCGGGACCTCGTCGTCGTCCGCGGCGCGCGCGGTCGAGGCGGCGGCCAGTACCCCGGTCAGGATGGCGGCGATCATCGTCGGCGTTCGCGTCAGGCGCAGCATGCACCAGTCAAAGAGCACGGCGCGTGCCACGCCGGATCGCCGCGAGATGCGGCCCCACGGGTGTCAGGTCTTCAACGGTCTTGCCGCGCGGTGACGGAATCGTGCCAGGCCGCCAGGCGGGGATAGAAGGGGCGCAGCAGCTCCCACCCGGTTCGCGCACGCGCGGCCGCCAGCAGCGGCGCCGCCGACGCGCGCTGGCCGGAGCGCTCGTACGCCCACGCCACCAGCAGCAGGAGGGGGAGGGCGCTGGGCAGCGCCAGCGCGACGTCGGCGCGTTCGCGCAGCACCACCGGCTCAAACCGGGATTGGTCCTCGCCGAACGCGACGTAGAGCTCGGTGCTGGCCCGCAGCGCGCGCAGGTAGTCCCCCTCCAGCGTTCGCGTGATGGCGTCGAAGCGCCGCCGTGCGTCCGCGACACGGTTCAAGTTCACCAGCGTGACCACCATGCTGTAGTCGACCGCGCGCAGCTGCCAGCGCGCGGCCTGTGGGTCGCCTGCCGCGGTCTCCAGCGCGGTCTCGAGCAGCGCGAGCGCCTCCGGGTAGCGGCCGCGCAGCGACGCGATGCGCCCGAGATCCTGTAGCGCCCGGCTGCGGATCGACGCCGACGCCGAACGGCCGTACGCCAGGCGTCGCAACACGGGCTCGGCCTCGGCGGTGCGGCCGGCCGCCAGCCAGCCGACGGCGCGCCGCAGCCGGAACCACGGCACCGCCTGTCGTCCCATGAGCACGGTCAGCACCGCGCCGATGGCCAGCCCCGGCGGCCCCAGCGATGAGTACAGCAGCCAGTTCAACGCGCCCCATGTGACAGCGGCGGTCGACGCGTAGGCGACGCCGACCTTGCGATAGTGCGTCGGCGAACGCACCTGACCGCGTTCGTCGACATAGACCATCGCGCCCGCGGACGCGTCTTCGAAGCGCTCAGCGACCTGGCCCGCGCCCGCGCCGCGCTCAGCTTCGCCGTCGTCCGCCACGCAGCAAAGCTAGCGCACGCGGCGCGCGACGTCCGCGATGATGGGTCGGTGGTCCGAACCCAGGCCCACGCCCAGCGTCGCGCGCAGCACGTTCAGGTCGGGTGACACGAAGACGTGGTCCAGGCGCATCGGCGGCAGCCTGAACATGCCGTTCGGCCAGGTGAAGCCGAAGCCGCTGCCGGCCGCCTCCCAGGCGTCGTCGCTGAGGCCGCGCATGCGGGCGGCGAAGATGGAATCGGGGGTCGAGTTGAAATCGCCGGCGACGATGAAGCTCTTGCCGCCCAGACGCTGAACGATGTTCACCAGCTCGTCGGCGCCTTGCCGGTAATACGGCACGTAGTCCAGTGAGCGCGGCGGCAGCAGGTGCACGTTGAGCAGCTCGACGTCGCGGTCGTCGACGCGCAGCACGCCGCGCATCTGCGGCAGCTCCGCGCTCCAGAACACCTGGAGGTCGCGGACCGGAAATCGCGACGCGATCGCCGTCCCGAACGAATCCTCCGACGTCAGCCGCTTGTTGAAGGGGTAGCGGCTCCAGAAGCCACGGCGTTCGAGCTCGTCGTCCCAGTGCGGCGACAGCTCCTGCAGAAAGTAGACGTCGGCATCCAGGCGATCGAGCTCGTCGGCCAGCCGCGCGGGGGCGTCGTGGACCATGAGCAGGTTGGCGCTGACCACGCGCAGCCGGCGTCCCGTGGTCGCGGCCGCCGCGCGCGGCAACAACGGCGCGATCGTCCAGTAGCCGTGCAGCGCGGCGACCACGCACGCCAGCGCGGCCAGCCGCTTCCGGCGCGCCACCACCGCCGCCGCCGCGACGGGCCAGGCGGGCAGGTACAGGTAAGGCGTCAGGCCGTTGCCGAGCATGAACAGCCACAGCCCGTCGTGCCAGACCAGCCGCATGGCGGCGAAGCTGGCGAGCACGGCCGTGATCACCCAGGCGGCGCCCCAGAGCGCGCGGCGGACGCCGACAGGCAACGCCGGTTTCACCTGCCGACGATTGTACCCGTGGCGGCGCGCGCGCGTGCCGAATTGGCAGGCGCCGACGCGCCCGGGCGAAGATCGCGGCGGATCTGCGCCGTCGCTGCGCCGGGCCCGGTCCTTGCTCCTTGCTGGCTGGATGTGGAAAACGGTCGCGTTCGTGGTCGCGCTGGCTGGTGGCAGCGCCCGCGCGGGGCGTCGCGGCGCCCGACGAGGGGGCCGTCACGTCATGCCGGAGGATGCCGCCCGGCAAGCGGCTGAAGCTGAACCTCAAACCCAACACCGAGCTCGGCGATCTGATCGCGTGGATCGCGGCGATCACCTGCAAGCAGTTCGTGCTGCCGGGGACGATCGCCTCCGCCGGCAAGACCGTCACGATCATCGCGCCGCAACCGCTGACGTCGGCGGAGGCCTACCAGCTATTCCTGCAGGCGCTCGACTCGGTCGGGCTGACGGTCTATCAGTCGGGGCGGTTCATGCGCGTCATCGAGACGGCGAAAGCGAAGGCGTCTCCGATCCCGATCTTCATCGACGCCGACGTCGACGTGGGCCGCGACGTAGACCAACGCCGCTGACGTCAGCGCCGGCGGCGCGTCGCGATCAGCGCCAGCAGGCAGACGCCGCCGAACAGCAGTACCATGCGCCAGAACAGTGGATCCGCCGGGCGAACGAAGTAGCGCGCGAGCCCGCGGCCCAGCGCCGGCGCCGCGATCAGCGTCAGCAGCACCTGGCGGCCGGCGTGATAGCGGATGCCGCCGAGGCGCTCGGCGATGAACTCCACCGTCACGGGCAGCGGCAGCAGATACAGCAGCGTCGTGTCCCAGCGGGCGGGCCAGTGCAGGCCGACGAGCGACAGCGCCGCGGTCACGGCCGCGGCGGTATACAGCACGACGCAGCGCCGGCAGACGTGGAAGCGTCCGACACGGAAGCAGCGCGCGTACTGGCTCGGGGGGTGGTGCGCCAGCCACAGTGCGTTCATCGGCTCGCATCATTGTGGCACACGGCCGGCGCGGCGATTGCACTTCCCGCGTAGCATGAAGCTCGTTGATACGCAGGGCGTTCGCGGTTGTCGTTGGAAGCGTGACTTTGCTTGTGCTCGCGGCAGGCGCACATGCGCAAACGGCGCACACCGAGCGCCGCGTGCGCATCGCCGACGTGGGCCTTCGCCCGCTGGTGTCGTTTCCGGACGCGCTCGGCGTCACCGCCGAGGTGCATCCATTCGGCGGCAATCTGGCGCTCGAGGGCGGCGTCGGCATGTCGCCCTACGTCGCCTTTACCTGGACAGCTGCCGTGAAATATCGCTTCGTCGTCTACACCGGCGAGCAGCTCCAGTTTTCGGTCGGCCCCGGCGTCGGATCGCACTGGCTGTTCGAGCGCGGACAGCCGATCGACGGCCACCTGCTGAGCGGCTTCGTCACGGCCGAGGCAGTGTGGTGGAAAGACAACTTCGGCTTTCGTCTGGCACTGGACGCGGGCGTCATGCACCCGATCTACGACGCGCCCACTGGGGCCAATCTGGCCACGTCCCCGATGTTCAACGGCACCATCGGCATGGCGTTCCGGCTCGGGCGCTAAGCTTCACCGGTGCCCGTTCGTACCAAGCGCTGGAACGATCCCGCGGACGTGGACGATGGGTTCCGGCTGCTCGTCTGCCGCATCCGCCCGCGCGGCATCGCCAAAACTGATGAGCCCTGGGACGAGTGGTGGCCCGATCTCGGCCCCAGCCGCGGCCTGCTCGACGACTTCCACGGCAAGCGCGGCGCCGCCATCACCTGGGACGACTACGTGCCGCGCTACCTCGACGAGATGCGGGGCGCGGCGCAGCTGTGGCGCATCCGCGACCTCGCGCGCCGCGTGGGGGAGGGGGCCACCGTCACCTTGCTCTGCTCGTCGGCGTGCACCGACCCCGCCCGCTGCCACCGCACGCTGCTCGCCCGGCTCGTCACTGCGGCGGCAGCGCGACCATGAGCACGTTGAGGCACATCTCGTTGCGCGTCCCCCAGCCCGGGAACACGGGATCGCGATCGCGCGACGTATCGTATTCGCACGTGACCTCGAGCTGCGTGTCCGCCGTGATCCGCGGCGGCGTCCGGTAGAAATAGAACTCCTGCCAGTGGAAGTCCCAGTTCTCGATGCGCGACGCGCAGCTCATGCCGCCGGCGGGCCCCATCATCATCGTCTGGCGGACGCCGCGCTCGTGCATGTGCGGCATGACGGCCACCAGGTCGACGTACGGGAGGCTGCCCAGGCCGAGGTCGGCGCCGGTTCGCGTCCACGTGTACTTCGTGTTCGCCTGGCCGGACGGTAGCGAGTCGGGCGTCGCGCTGTCCAGGCTGTCCAGGAACGGATCGGGGAGCAGGAACGCCAGGCCGCGGCTGACCGAGCTCGCGAAGCGCAGGCGCACCGTGGTGCTGTCGGTCTTGCCCGCGCTCGACGGGTCGACGAGGTTGTAGTGCACCTGCACCACCAGCTTGTCGGTGGTGCTCACGGGGAACCCCATGCCGCTCGGGTAGTTGACCACGCCCTGGCCGGGCGCCCAGGTCACGGGCACGCCGCTGACGTCGACGCCGTCGCCCGCGGCGCCGAAACACGGCCAGCCCAGACGATCGGGCGACGCGCCGTCGAGCTCCTGCATGATCGCCGCGTTGGTCCGGCCGCCGGAGCCCATCGCCGTCGGATCGACGGCGAAGACGAGGACGTGGTGGACGATCGACGGGTCGCCCGGAACCACGTCGTAGCCGGTGAGGAACGCGTTCGACGGGTTCGGCGGGTCGAGCAGGAAGCAGCGGTAGTCGTCGAACTCCGCCAGCGTCCCGCCCTGCGGGACGGGGGCGAACGTCGGCGTCTCGATGTCGAGCGCGCCCTCCAGCGCCGGCTTGGTCGGCAGCGTCAGCGTGACCTTCGTGCCCTCGGCCTGCGCACCTTCGACCCACGCGGCGATGGTCGCTTCTCGGCGGCGGTCAGCGTCGCGTCGCGCTTGAAACGACCCGCAGCTGTCGTCGTGGACCATGAAGTACGGCGGCATCGTGCCTTCGTTGACGCGCGCGAGCTCGGCGGCCGCGTGGGTCTTCGCGTCCGCGTAGTTGTCGAGGCGGAACGGGCCGATGCCCCCCTCCTGGTGGCAGCGCACGCACTTGGCGTTGTAGATGGGCGCCACGTCCTGCCAGAACGTGACGCCCATGCCTCCATCGCCCGGCGGGTTCGATCCGCCGCCACCACACGCGGCGGCGGACGTGATCACGATCAACAACACCAACAGCGTCAACGGTCGCTTTGTCTGCATGTCACTCTCCTCAACACCGGAGGTAATGATTCGTGTTACCGCCGCGCGGTTGCCCGCGGTGTTCGAGTGATTGTGCGACTAGCTCAAAGGACGAAGTTAACTAGCAGCTTTTCTTCGCCGCGAAGCAGTTCTTCCGGAAACCGCCAGCGTTTGAGTCGGTTGCTGTAGCAGCGCTTGACGTCTTTCGGCGAGCCGTCCGCGCCCAGGATCTGCACGAAGTCGACGGCGCCGTCGGATCCGATCTCGAACGCGGCGCCCAGCTTCATCGGCGGGCCGCGATCGGGCTCGGCGAGGCAATCGCGCAGCTCCGGCGCGCGCTTCTCGGCGAACGCGCGCAGCGCCTGCGTGCGCGCGCCCTCGTCCATCGGCTTGCTATCCGGCAGCGGCGCCAGCGTCTTCGCCACCGGCTTGCTGCGCTTGCCCGCCGGCACGGCGGCGTGATGTCGCGCGGGCGCCGGGGCCGGCGCGGGCGCGCACGCGACGGGGGCGAGGGCACGCCGGGCGGCGGCGGCGGCGGCGCGGCCGCCTGCGCCTGGCGGCCGGCGACGAGGTATCCGGTCAGCCCGCCCGCCGCGAACACCACCAGCGCGAACGCCACCGCGCTGGCGGCGCGCCGCTTGGTCGCCGGCGCGCCGCCGGGGCGCGCGCCGTTTCTCAGCCAGGGGGGAAGGTCGGACCGGTTGGCCATGTTCGCCGCTCGTGCGCGGTCAGCGCGAGCCGACGACCGCGGCGACACTCTTCCCGAGCTTCTTGACCGCCTCCTCGGGGTTCTCCGCGATCAACTCGCAGAAGTCGCCGATGTGGCCGGTGCCGCGGTTGGCGCCGTTGAGCGACAACATGAGCGGCATGAAGTACAGGTTGGCGGACGGCCCCATCACGTCGAACAGGTTGCCCGGGAAGCCGTTGATCTTCGAGCAGCGGGTCCGGAACGCCGACAGCGACTCCCCTTCGGCGGTCGCGATGGCGACGTGGACGACCTGTCCGGCCGGGATGCCGGCGCCCGGGAACTTGAGCCACGCCGCGTTCCCGGCGGCGTCGGTCTCGCTCAGGATGTCGGCGGGCGCGCGTCCGTCGACCAGGCAGGCCGCGCTGTCCGCCGCGCAGCGCCGCTCGAGCGGCTGCAGGTAGATGACGATGAACAGATCGCGCGGCTTGTCGAACAGCGCGGTGCGATCGATGCCGCCGAGTATCGGGGGCAGCGCCTCGCCGCCCAGCCCCTGCCCGAACTTGATCACCGCCTCCGCCTCCGAACGCGGCGGGTTGTCGCCTTCGAAGCTGCCCGACGACGCCAGCAGCCGGAGGACCTGCGGCAGGTCGTCGTTGCTGATGTTGCCCAGCGAGCCGCCGATGAACGGCAGCAGCGACTCGTAGTCGCGCACGCCCGCGTCAGCCGCGCGCGCCAGCGCCGCCACCAGCACCTGCGAGTCGGTCGGCTGCGTCCCCGGCCGCTGCCCGAGCACCAGGCGCGGTCCGAACCGATCGGCGTACGTCGCGATGACGCCGATGTTCTCGACCTTCAGCCCGACACCCTCCAGGTAGGCGCTGAGCCCCGTGAGGATGCTGGTGTACTTGTCCGCGAGGTTGGCCGACGAGCGCTGCAGGTTGGCCACCACCAGCACGCTCGCCGTCAGCGGCTTCGGCTGCGGCAACGCGTCCGGCCGGATCGGAATCAGCACGAACTTGGGCTCGCCGCCGTCATCGCCGCCCGGCACGACGACCGTACAACCGGCGACCGCCGCCGCCACCAGCAACACTCCCGAGAACACACGCGACTTCATAGCGCCACCACCTTGCTCTTGGTTCCTTCATTGTCGGACGCAAGCCCCAGCGTCGGTGACGTCAGACCGCGATCGCGCAGCGCCTTGCGCAGCGCCGCGAACATCGCGCGGCGTGCCTCGGCGGATTCGCGCGGCGTCGGCGCCACCTCCAGCGACAGGTCTTCCTGGATCGCCGCCGCGACCGTCCGCGGCAGCGCGGCCAGCGCGCGCGTCGCGACGACCTCGGGGGCCTCCCGCAGGTAACGCGCCAGCACCTCGGTCGGCACCGCCATCGCGGCGGCGGCGAGCAGCTCGTCCGACACGCGCTCGAACGACTGGTCGTTGATCAGCGCCGCCTGCACGGCGCGCGCCTTCGCCGGGTCGGCGCGGCGCATCGCCTCCAGGATGTCGCCTTGCTCGTCGGACGGGCGCTCTTCGATCAGCTCGACGGCGAGATCGATGTCGCCGGTCTCGCCCGCGTCCAGGTGCGCCTGCTCCTCGGCGCGCGCGCGCAGCGTCGCGGCGACGTCGAGCAGGTGCTCCTTCGACAGCGACCGCGGCGCCGCCAGCGCCGCCGCCAGCGCCGAGCGCTCGGCCGGCGAGCGCTCGCCGAGGTAGACCGACCGCAGGTGGGCAGGGGCATAGCGCAGCGCCGCGGCCTGCACGGACGCCTGCTCGGGCGCCAGCACCGCCGCCAGCCGCTGCGGCGACAGCCCCAGCAGGAACGCGAACTCCTGTTCGACCGGATCCTCCGCGCCCACCATCCGGTGCTTGAGGATGCGCCGGTGAAGCTGCGCGACGATGTCGCGCGTGTCGCTGCGCGATCGCCCCTCGACGAGCAGCGCCGCCGCCTCGCGCAGCGGGACCGCGCACGCCGGATCGCCGCGCAGGTCCTCGACCACGCCCGGGCCGACCAGCTCGACGGTGACGGCGACCTTCTCCAGCTCGCGCTCGCGCAGCAGCTCGCCCATCACGCGGCGGGCCAGCACGCGATCCTCGCGCAGCGCGCGCCGCACGTCCGGCAGGTGATCGGCCGCGGCGGCGGCCGCGGCGGTCGACGCTGCCTTGCCGGCGCCCGCTGCCGTCGTCCGCGCTCTTGTCACGCCCCTGCGCCTGCGACGCTTCACCCTGGCGGCGCCGCGCCGACAGCAGCGCCATCACCAGCGCGCCGATGATCAGGCCGGCGATCGCCAGCGCGATCGCGATCCAGATCGGCGTGCCGCGCAGCCCGGACGGGCTCCTGCGGCACGGGCGGCGGCGGCGCGGGCGCCGGCTGCCGCGCTCGGCGGGCTGCGGCGGCTGCTGCATCTGCGGCATCGGCGGGTAACTGAACGGCATCTCGCGCGGCGCCGGGCGCCTGCGGCCGCGGCGTCGGAAACGCGATCAGCGTCTCGCGGATATCGATCGGCACCGCGATGCCGTCCAGGCGGTTCTTGATCAGGGTCTTGAGGTCCTTGCGAAACGGCACCGGCAGCTTGGAGTCCAGCGTCAGCGCCACCTCCGCCTTCTCGGCGACGAACTCGGTGCCGGGCGCGAACTCCTCGAAGCCGGGCGCGGCGCCGGCGGGGAGCGCCGTCGGGCGCGTGACCCGCACGTCGACGTACTTGAGCTCCGCCTGACCGGGTGCCATCTGTTCCAGCAGCGGCACGATGCGGCGCTCGATGTCCTCGCGGACCCGCGCTTCCAGCATCGCCGCGTCGCTGCCGTTCGGCGGCCGCCGCTCGGCGCGTGCGGCGCCGGCGCCCAGCCACGTCAGCACCGCCGCGCAACCCGCGGCCAACACCACATGTCGTTTGAATCGAGACATGGACCTCGTCCTCCTAATGAACACGGATCACCACTCGCCTGTTTTCCGAACGGGCGCGGGTCTGCGCCGCCCCGTCGCCGGTGACGGTCGTCGCCGGCCTCGTCTCCGCGTAACCTTGCGCCGACAGCCGCTGCGGGCTGATGCCGGCGGCCGTGAACTGCTTGAGCACGTTGATCGCGCGCGCCGACGACAGATCCCAGTTGGAGTCGAAGCGCGCCGTGTGGATGGGGACGTCGTCGGTGTGCCCCTCGATCGCGATCTGGTAGCGCGAATCGATGGTGGGCACCATCTTGACGACGCGATCGATCGCCGTGCGGCCCCCCTGCGTGATGTCGGCCTGGCCGCTGTCGAACAGCAGCGCGTTCTTCAGCTCCATCCGCAGCCCGGCGTCGTCGACGACGGTCTTGACCTGCGCCTGCAGCCCCTGCACCTCGAGCATCTGGTCGATCTTTTCCTTCAGCGCGTCCAGCGACGGCGGCGGCGCCGTGCGCGACAGCGCGGCGGACACCATCTCGAACTTGTGCAGGCTGACCTTCGACATCGCCAGCGCCAGGATCAGGAACGCGAGCAGCAGGCTGATGACGTCGACGTAGGGCAGCAGCCACGACGTGTCGTCGTCCTCGCTGTAAGCCAGCAGGTCGGAGTGGTCGTGCCCCCGACTGGCGCGCGCCGCCCTGGCGGTGCCGGGGACGGCGGCCTGGGAATCCGCCACGCTCATGCAGCCTCCGCCGACGGTGGCGCGCTACCGGACGCGCCCGACAGCAGCCGCAGGTCGTAGAGCGATCGCCCCTCGGCGATGCTGGTCAGGCCGCGCTCGAGCAGGCGCGCGCTGACCGACAGGTTGCGGCCGTAGCTGTCGATGCGGCGCGCGAACGGCGCCCAGATGCCGTACGCCAGGATGAGGCCGTAAAGCGTCGCCAGCTGCGCGACCGCCATCGCCGGCCCCAGCTGCTCGAAGTTGCGCAGGTTCATCAGCATGTTCACCAGGCCGACGATCGTCCCCATCAGGCCGACGGCGGGCGTCGTGCGCGCCAGGAAACGAAACACCTCTTCGCCCGCCTTGACCTCGGCGAGGCGCGCGTACGACAGGGTCAGCACGGTCTCGCGCGCGTCGGCGCCGCCGCCCGGTTGCAGCAGCAGCGGCCCGACCTCGCGCAGCAGCGGGTCCTGCGCCTCGGCGAGCACCTTCGACGCCTCGACGTTGCGCCCCTGTTTCAGCTCGCGGCCGAAGCGATACAGGTCGGCGATCATGCGCGCCTCGGCGCGGCGCGGGTTGTGGCGAAGCGCCTGCGCCAGCGTCACGATGCCCCGCCAGATGTCGGACAGGTTGTGGCCCACCAGCAGGATCGCGGGCGGCGCGCCGAGCAGCAGGATGAACGCCGCCGGGTGGAAGAACCCGGTGAACCCCGTGGGCATGTGGTTGCGCGTCGCCACCAGCGTCAGCGCCAGACCCGCCAGACCAAAGATGATGTGCATTCGTTTGTCTGCCTTTTACGTTGCTGATGTCTATTTGCTGAGGCGCTGCAGCGCTTCCAGGATCGCCAGGTTGTAGGGATTGATGCGCAGCGCCTGCTGCCACGCCTCGCGCGCCATCTGCTTCTGGCCCAGGCGCTCGGCCAGCGAGCCCTTCATCGACAGGATGTGCTCGTCGTCGGGGTATTGCCGTTCCAGCTCGACCAGCTCGACCAGCGCCAGCTCGTATTGCCGCGCGCGGTACATGTCCTTCACGCGCGCCAGCGTCAGCAGGTAGCTGGCCTTCGCCGCCGGCGGCTTGTCGGCGCCGGGCGCGGACGCCGGCGTCACCCTGCGCCGGTCGGGCTTGGCGGCCTTCGCGTCCTTACCGTCATCTTCGTCCTCGTCGTCCGCGGCCGCACGCTTGCCGCGCGCGCCCGCCTTTCTACCCACGTTGCCGTCGCGCGCGTCCTTGGGCCGATCGCCGTCGGCGAGCTGTTCCGCCCGCGCCGACGCCTCGCGCTCGGCCATGATCTCGCGGTCGGCGGCGGTCATCGACGCCAGGTCGGCGCGCATGCCCGTCACCTTGCCGCTCATCGGCACCTTGACCTCGTACGCGGTCGCGATCTCGGGCAGCTGGATCTCCCAGTCGCGCTGGCCGTCGGTCATCTTGACGACGTAGCGCGTGCGCGGCGGCTCGCCGCCCGCCGTGTACGGCGCCCCGCGCAGCAGCTCGGGCGGCACGCGCACGTCGGCGGGGACGGGCCGCGTCAGCGTGCAGCCGCCCGCCGCGATCAGGAACGCCAGTATCGAAAGTCTTGCCATCGATTTCACCAGTTCATCGCCGCGCGCAGGCGGAAGCCAACGCCACCTAGATCGTAGCCCGAGAACTTCGTCGGGAACACGTACATGAGCCCTCCCTGCAGTGACAGCCGCCACTTGAGGTGCGTGTCCAGGCCGCTCTCGACATAGAACGTGTTCCCCTCGTTGCCGGAGAACATGCCGCCGCCCTCCGTGTAGAACCAGACCTCGGCGCGATTGAGGTTGGGCGGCGACAGGTTGTGCGAGAAGTACGCGCCGAGCAGGATCGAGTTCAGCGCGGTCGGGCCCCCGGCCGTCGCCTGTTTGGGTGGTCCGGTGGTGAAGATGCCCGCGGACAGCCCGAACAGGCTGCCCAGGTCCTCACCGAACTTCTCGTGAAACCTCAGTGACACCTGCGCGCCGGCGATGCTGCCGGTGGGCGCGTTGTAGCCGACCTGCGCGACGCCCAGCGACGCCGCGTAGCCGTAGTTGGGGCGCGCGGCGATCTTCTGTTCCAGCTCGGCGGCGCGTTCGGCGCGGGTCGGGATGCGGCGTCCGGTGCGCAGCAGCGCCGCCATCGTGGCGTCCGACCGATAGGCGTCGCTCCACACCACGCCGCCGTCGGAGGCGCGGAACGCCATCGCCTGCATCCACACCACGTTCGAGTTCGGCGCGTAGGTGAAGTCGACGTCCATGAACGTCTTGATGCCGGTGGTCTGGCCGATGCGCCGCAGGTCCTCCTGCTTGACCGCGCCCATCGTCACCATCCAGTTGCCGTCCTCGACGCGCGAGCGCAGCGACGTGCACTCGGCGCACACCGTGATCTTGACGCTGGTCGAGTTGACCAGCCGCGCGATCAGGCGCGTCTCCAGCGTGCGCGCGAACTCGGGTCGCAGGTTCGCCGACAGGCGCACCAGCCGGATCGACATCGGCGACAGCAGGTTCGGATCCTCGCGCGCGAGCTGGCGCGCGATCTCGTCCATGATGTCGTCGACCAGCTCGAAGAAGTCGATGCTCGACTGCGATCGCTGCACCAGCTGTTCGACCGCGCTGGGCGACGCCGGCCGCTGGGGCTGCGCGCGCTGCTCGACCTGGACGCGGTTGGAGCTCGACACGCCGGCCGACGCGGCTTCGACCATCGTCCCGGGCCGCTTCGGAGTCGTGGCCGGCGGCTGCGTCGGCTGGCGGTAATAGCTGCGCGGGGTCTCCCGGTCGTTTCGCTGTGGCACCTCGCCGGTCTTGGGATCCGGCTGCCCCTGCGAGGAGTCCTGGCTCCGCCTCGGTTGCGGCGGCAAGGAGTCCGGGGTCCCCGACGGCGGCACCCACGGCGCTTGCTGCGCCTGCGCCCACGCGGCGCGCTCCGCCAGGGCGCCCGCGACGAGCGCGGCCGCGATCCCGATCGCCGTCAATGACCTAGAACGCAATGCCCACCTGGAAACGGACGCCATGTTTGTCCGCATCAACGCTGCTTTGCCATATCGCCAGCAAATCCTTGCTCGGGAGCACCATCGTGTCTTCCGCCCCCGTGAAGTAGATGTATTCGAACAGGTATTCGAGGCTCAACCGTAGCGCGGAGACCGACAGCTGCACGCCGGCCGCCAGGTTGAGGCTGTGGGCCCGGCCATTGCCTTTCATGAAGACGCTCTGCCCTGTCATCGGGTCGAAGCGAAAGACCTGCAGGTGGGCCTTGGTCACCGAGAAGCCCGCGCCGACAAACGGCGTGAAGTCCTTGGGGAGCAGCATCCAGCGTCCGCTGCCGCCCATCAACGTCCGGGTGCAGTCGCCGTTGAGCGACCCGTACATGTCCGTTGCAGTTCATCTCGCGCTTGCCGTAGCGGGCGGAGACCTCGAGCTGGCGCAGGATGTTCCACGAGAACACCGCGCCGTAGCTGGCCAGGCCGGTGCCCAGGAAGCCTTCGACCGACAGCGGGCGCTGCACGCGCTGGGGCTGCGTGGTCGCGAGCCAGTTCGCGATCGCGGCCTCGCGCGCCTGTTGCTCGGCGACCATCGCCTGCCGCCGCTCGTTGGCCAGCCGGCGCTCGAACATCTGCAGCCGGCACGCGCGGTGGGCACGCGCGGCCGCGGGGCTTTCGTCTTCGGGGTCGAACGACAGCGCCTGCTCGCACGCGTCGTCGCTGACCTGCTGCACGAACGACTGTGCCCGCGCCGCGCGCGCGCCTGCCAGCGCCAGCGCGACAACGACGAGGACGCGCGCGGCGATCACGAGCCGCCTCCAGTCGATTGGACGCTGTCGACGCTGCCAACGGCGCCGTTGGCGCCCATGGCGACGCCGAGCGGGCGCGGCCAGCGACGCAGTCCGCCGGGGGTGGGGTCATTGCCGCGGCTGGGGACGAACACGACCGGTCCGACCTCTTCCAGCGCCGACCCGACGTCGATGCGCGGCATGCGCACGTCGTACTTGCGGCCGATGAGCACGTCGCCGAGCAGGATCGGGCGCCGAGCCGAGCCCACCGTCTCCGCGTACGCGCGCGCCCCGGTCTTGAGGTGGGCGCTGGCGGCGCGATACAGCGTCGTCAGCTCCTCGTCGACGGGTCCCCGGCCCGCGTCGCCGAGGTGACGCTTCAGCGTATCCACCAGCGTGCCCAGGTTCGCCTGGTCGTCGTTTTCGACCAGCGCCGGCAGCGCGTCGCGCGCCACCACCAGCAGCGCGCGCTGCCAGTTCACCGACCGCGCCGCGCGCCGCTTGTCGCGCGCGCGGTCGCGCTCGGCCGTCGCGATCAGCGCGCCGTCCTTCGGAAGTCTGTCCGCGCGCGGTTTGTCAGCATTCGCCTTGGCGTTGAGCGCGATCGCGTGGCGCATGCTGTCGTCCATGTCGAGCTCGCTGTTCTCCTCCTGGCCGGCGAGCAAGCGGAACGTGCGCGCGAACTCGGCGACGGTCGCCGGCGCGCGCCGCCGCGACCGACGCGCGCGCCAGGTGCTGCAACGGGCGGCTGCCGTCCTTGTCGTTTTCGTTCAGCCACAGGAAGGTGGCCATCGCCGACTTGAACGCCTGCGCCTCCAGCGCGAGCTGCGCGAACGCCTCCGCGCGCTGCAGGCGCTCGCGCGGCGGACCAAGCGACTCCAGCACCTCCAGCGTCTCGGCGGAGACCGGCGACGCCAGCAGCGTGCGCAGCGCCAGGTCCATGACCGCCGCCAGCGCCGGATCTTCGTCCACCTCGCGCCGCGAGCGCCGGTTCAGCACCTCGCGCGCCTCCGCCAGCAGGTCGCCGCGGCGGCCGGCGCGCGCGTGCGCCTCGGCCTGGCGGAACGCGATGAAGCGCCCCACGGGGTCCTGGCCGTGGGGCGGCGGGCCGAGCATCACGACGGCTTCGTCCTTCTTGCCGAGCGCGATCAGCCGTTCAGCGAGCAGCAGCGACAGCGATCGGCGTGTCTCGGGCGCCAGCGGCAGCGCCAGCGCGGCCCGCCCGCGCGCCTGCAGCTCTTCGGCGGTCAGGTGCGGCCACGACAGGGCGGCGACGCCCGACGCCAGCAGCATGCGCGCGCGTTCGGCGGGCGCGATCGCGTCGGGCGCGAGGCGCTCGAGGCGCGCGAGCGGCGCCGCCGCCGCGGCCGCGTCGCCGCGCGCGACGTCCAGCACCGCGGCCTGCACGAGCAGCACCGGCGTCGCGGGGTGGGAGGCGGGGAGGGTGGTGGCGGCGTTCGTCACCAGCGCCACCTCGCGCTCGCTGGCGGCGGCGCTGGTGAGCCCGGCGACCTGGGTCGGTTGGTCTCCGCAAAGGCTGGTGACCGCCGGCATCGGCAGCTCGTCGCTCCAGTGCTCGCGCTCGACGGGCCAGAAGATGCCGCCCTCCCGCTCGCCCAGCTGCGTGCGCGCCGGCGCCGTCGCCCGCCCCGCCGCCTGGGTGCCGCGACTGAGCCGGAGGCGTTCGATCTGCACCAGCCGCCGCAGGTGGTCCCACGGATCACGCAGCGGCTTGCGAATCGCCTGCGCCGCCGGGATCGCCGCCAGCGGCTCGCAGCGCAGGAGCGCGAGCAGCTCGGACCAGAAGTCCAGCGCGGTGTCCGGTCGGCCGGCTTCGCGGTCCGCGAGCCGCGTCAGCGCGACGTGCGCCGTCGTCAGGTCCCCGCGCCACACGGCATCGCCGGTCGCGACCAGCAGCTCGTCCCGCGTCTCGTGCGCCGGCCCGACAGCGCCGACCAGCGGCGCGCGCTGCGGCCGACGACCGGACGCCGCGCACGCGGCGCACGCCGAGACGGCGGCCAGAGCCGTCGCGATGACGACGGCGCGCCCGTTCACAGCGTCCCTCCCACGCCGATCGAGGGCATGATCCCCCAGACCGAGACGCCGTTGCCCGAGCGCTGCTCGCGTTCGTACACCACCGAGGCGTCGATGCGCGCGAACAGCTTGGGCGTGAAGAACACCAGCAGGCCCAGGCCCGTGTCGGCCGACGGCCCCGTGTCGCCGTCGTGGACGTGCAGGCCGCCGCGCGCGAACACCTGAGGCTCGAAGTGCAGCACGCCGCCCAGGCCGCCCACCATCAGCTTGCCGTAGCCGATGGAGTAACGCGCCCCCGCCAGCATCAGCCAGCCGGGCGCGTGGCTGTCCGGGATCGCGCCCAGCGTCTCCTTGATGCGCTCCGCCTCGGCGTTGAGCGAGCTCCAGAAGTGCGACACCTGCAGCTCGATTCCGAGCTGCTCGAGCAGGTAATACGTGCCGCCGGCGCGGAAGCCGGGGCTGATATAGAAGTCGCCGCGCGACAGGTACGCGAACCCGCCGGAGATCTGGAACTGCTTCGACTTGACCGCGTAGCGCGACTGCACGCGCACGGCGGTCACGGGGCGCGGCGCCGGGTCGGCGATCAGGCCGCGCGCGGGGGCGAGCGGCGCGGTCGCCGCCGCCGTCAGCGGCGTGGCCGCGGGCGCCGTGGTCGCCGCCGCGGGCGCGGGCGTCGCCGCGATCGGCTTCGACGCCGCGGGGGCCGAGGCCGCCGCCACGCGCCTAGTTGTCGTCGTCGTGGCGACGACTGTGACAACTAGGCAGGCGGCCAGCGTCGTCGAGCGCATCGACATCAGTAGTCCTTGCTCGTGCAAAACGGGCTGTCCACCCATGACTCCTGGCCCATGCCACTCGGCGTGACGTAGCCGTGGTCCTCGCAGTAGCGCGTGCAGATCTGATAGTTGACGCGCACCTGGGCCGCGACGAACGAGCTCCCCGGCACCTCCACCTGTTCGGGCAGCCCGACCAGGTATGCCGGCGGATCGGCGGTCGTGATCTCCCAGCTCGGCTCGAAGATCGGGATCGCGTATGGCCCGGCCGACGACACCGGGAGGATCTCGGGGCTCGACGTGCAGATCTTGATCCGCTTTCCGGCATGGGTCTCGACGTCCTGGGGCGACAGCAGGTGCACGGGAACGTCCGAGCTGTGAAGCTGCGTCCTGAAGGGGAGGTTGCCCCTTTGGTAGGTGTCCAGCATCAGCTCGAAGGTCGGGTCGTCGTAGGTCAGCCAGGGCTCGGGGTACATCCACGGCAGCTCGGACAGCGTTCTCGTCGTCGGCGGGGAGAACATCCAGGCGAACGTCTGCAGGGTGTGGCCGGGGGGCGGCCCGGCGAGCGCGGCGAACAGCTCCTCGAGCGACTGGGTCAGCTTCGGCGGCAGAAACCCATCCGAGTTGTTGAAATACAAGAAGTGGTACTGGTGATGGACCTCTGTGAACGTCGTGACGGTCTGCTTGACGGCGTCCGCGATCTGGGCGGCCGCGACCGTGCGGCCGGTGGGCTGGTGGCAGCCCGGTGACAGGTCGATCGTCGGCAGCTTGCGGACGACCGCTTTGTCGCCCCTCATGTATTCCGCCGTGAGGCTCTCGATGGTCGCCGCCGCCTCCGCGCAGCGGTCGGCGAGCGGAATCTCCAGATCCAGGACCACCTGGTAGATGATCGGCGACGTCTCGATCGGCGGGTTCAGCACCTGCTGCGCCGTCACGACCTCGGGCAGGGTGGCGATGGGCGCCTGCAGCATCGCCCTGTCGCCGTTGTCGGTTGGCACCGGGCGGACGGCGACGCAATACCGGCCGGCCGCGGTCAGCGGCTTGTCGGGTGGAATACCGGCCATGAGATCCAGCGGGTGAAACACCACGTCGTCGGGCGGCGTATCGGCAACGCACACACCGGCCGTTGGCCACAGGGCGCGCTCGAACTGCCGGGGGAACTTGTAGTCCCCGGCGCTGCCGACGGCGTCCGTCAGGTTGACGAAAACGGGGTCGTTCTTGAAGTTGAAGAACGCCTTCATCGTGAACGAATCGGCGATGGTTTTCGACTTGGCCGGCGCGCCGGGCAACTCGCCATAGGCCTCGTGAACCGCCCGGACTGGACGAAACTGTCCGGCCGGCGGGCGCTGCGGGTAGTGGCCACGCACGACGTATTGCGCGCAGCTGTGCGTGCCGTCGCCGCACGCGACGACGCCGCCGGTGAACAGCGAGCGCGAGAAGTCGACGGGCTGGTAGCCATCGGGGCCGAGCAGCTCGAACCGCGCCTCATCAACGGGGGCGGTTGCCTCGACACGCCAGCGCACGATCGTAAGGTGCTCCTGCGCGCTATAAACCAGCTCGACATTCTGTGGGGTGAAGGGCGACGGCAGGAAATGAACGTCGCCGCAGCCGACGACGGCGGTCGTCAGCAGCGCCATCCACGCCAGGCAGCGATGGCGGCCGGATTGCTTTGTGGGAGACTGAGGAGCAAGCATGGAGAGCGGATCATTCGGCCCCGCGGCGCCAAGACCGAAGCAAAAACCATGCTTACCGCTACTGCCGGGGCGGGGCTCCCCGGCGAGCAGTCTTCTCGCGATTGTCCCTCAATTTTGTGAAACTATGATCAGAATGTCGCGAACATGGTGTGCAGTCCTCCGCACTTCATGTCTGATTTTAGCGGTCTTCGTGGCGGGTTGCTGCGGTGGTGGACCGACGCACAAGTGTGACTTCACCCCACCCAACCTCAACATGAATGACGGGGGGGTCGACGGGCAGCTCCTCTGCGGGACCATGGCCTGCGAGCTCCCCCAGGTCTGTTGCGTGAAGAAGGTGCCGCTGACCGCCTGGTGCATCGACCAGGCCGATTTCATCCCCCTCGGTTGCGAGAAGGCGGACCTCCCCTGCCTGGGGCCCAGCGACTGCCCGGCCGGTCTGACCTGCTGCCTGTCCTGGTCGCAGCTGTCGGTGTCTTGCCGCCCCGTCCAGCTCTGTCCCAACGACATGATGGACACCTACCGGGTCTGCACCGAGGACTCGGATTGTCCCAGCGGGCAGCTCAACGCGTGCATGGAGGTCTCCATGACGGACCAGGGCGCGCTCAGCATCTGTTTCTGACGACCAGGGCGGTCGGTCAGTTTCGCTCGGCGGCGAGGCGCTGGGACTCGCGCAGCTCCGCGATGGCTTCGTCCACCCGCCCCATCGCTCGCAACACCAGCCCCAGGTTTTCGTGAGCGGCGGCGTAGCGCGGGTTGATGGCGACCTCGGCGCGCAGGTGGGTCTCCGCTTCCGGGAGCCGCCCCTGGCTCATCAGGATGACGCCCAGGTTGTTGTGCGCGATGGTCTCGGCGGCGTCTTCGGCCAGCGCGGCTTCGTATTCGCGCCGGGCGGCGTCGATGTCGCCGGCGAGGTGTAACGTGACGCCGAGGTTCTTGTGCGCGAGCGACGAGTGCGGTGAGCCGCGCACGGCGGCCTCGGCGAACGTGCGGCGATCGCGGAAGTTGCCGGCGTGGACGAACGACGCGGCCGCGAACACCGCGATGACGGCCGCGCCGGCGGCGACCTTCGCGGGCGCGGGCGCGCGGACCGCGCGCGCTATCTCGCACACCGCGACGACGATCGCGATCGCCGCCAGGTAGAGCCTGCTCTCGAGCGCCAGCAGCGTCGACGCGGGCAGGTTGGGGGCGACGAAGGCGACGAAGCAGCCGAGCGCGAACGCGAGCTGCGGCCGCCGGACGCCGCGCACGAACAACGCGGCGAGCAGCGCGACGGCAGCGACGATGCCCGGCCACAGCAGGGTGTCCTCGGGCGTCGCCAGCACCGACAGCTTGATGGGGAACACGAGCTTGCCCAGGCTGGTGAGGAACAGCGACGCATTCGCCGCCGCGCGCCCGAGCGACACGCCCGCCGCCCCGATGCCCTGATCGAGGACGCGCGCGCGCGCGATGACGTACACGGCGAACGCGCCGGTCCAGCCGCCGAGCAGCCACGGCGCGGCCAGGCTGCGCCACGGCCTGCGATCGACGACCAGCGCATGGGCGACGAACACGAACGGCAGCACGATCGCCGTCTCCTTCGACAGCAGGGCGGCGAGCAGGGCGGCCGCGTGCCCGACGCGGCTGGGAAGCCTGCCGGGGCCCGGTTGCCACGCGCGCGCGAAACACAGCCAGGCGGCGAGCGCCGCGCCGCCGAGCAGCAGATCGGTGCGCGCCGGGATCCACGCGACGCTCGACGCGAGCGCCGGGTGTGCCGCGAACGCGAGGGCGCCGCCGAGCGCGACACCATCACGGTGGCCGAGCCGGCGCAGCAGCAGGAACACCAGGCAGGCGGCCGCGGCGTGCAGCAGCAGGTTGGTGGTGTGGTGGGCGCGCGGCGCGCTCACGGGCCAGCGGGCGTCGAGCGCGAACGACGCGGTCACCAGCGGTCGGTAGTACGCGTGGTCGCGCTGGGCGGCCGGGAAATACGGGCGCGCGAACGCGCGCCACACGCTGGACGGCTCGGCGAAGAAGCGCTGTTGCCCGAGGACCAGCGCGTCGTCGTCCAGGTACGAATAGTCGAACGTGATCGTCCGCGCGTGCAGCGCGACGGCGAACACGGCGACCACCGCCAGCGCGAGCAGCGTGCGTTTCGCGTCGGGCGCCAAGGCCGTGTATTAACGCGCGGGCGCGCGCCTGTCATTCGTCGTTGTCGTAGCGGTCGTCGTCGTGGTGGTCCCTTGCGGTGGCGTCGTCGTCGCGGTCGTGGCCGAGCGGGCGGAGCAACGCGGGTGACGCTATGTTTGCGGCATGCTGCGAGCTGCCGCCTCGTTCGTGGTGCTGGTGACGCTGGGGTCGAGCGCGGCGGTCTGCGCCGCGCGGGCGCCCGTTCGCGCCGAACCGCTCCCGTACATCGAGATCGTCACGGGCGGCGCGTCGCCCGACGCCGAGCTGCCGCTGGTGATCGCGCTGCACGGTCGCGGCGACACGCCTGACGGGTTCGCGCCGCTGTTCAAAGGTTGGGACGTACGCGCGCGTGTCATCATCCCGCGCCCGCCACACCCGTGGAGCGGCGGCCACGCGTGGACCCCGCACGATCACCTCGCGCGCGACAAGGGTCCGGCGATCGCGTCGGACCTGATCGGGCTCGCGGATCGGGTAGTCGCCACCGCCGACGCTGTCCGCCGCGCGCGGCCGACGCGGGGCGCGGGCGTGGTCATGGGGTTCTCGCAGGGCGGGATGATGGCGTGGACGATCGCGATCCGGCATCCGCGCGCGTTCACCGCCGCCTTTCCAGTCGCCGGCTTCCTGTTTGCGGAGGTGCTGGAGCGCCAGAGCATCGCGGGCGTGCGGCTGCCGCCGATCGTCGCGTTCCACGGCACGGCCGACCAGCTCGTGCCGCTAGCCGACGACCGGCGCGGCGTGAAGGTGCTCGAGCAGAAGGGCGGCCGCGCTGACCTGCGCATCTACGACGGCGTCGGGCACGAGATCCCCCCGACGCTGCGTACGGACCTGTTCAGGGAAATGGCGGCCGCGTTGATGCGCGCTGACGCGGCAGGTCAGAAATGAAGCGTCGGCGCGAGAGCTGTCGATCCGGCTGACCCACGTTCGTCGTGAAGACGCGTAGGGCATAGACGGGCTTCGCCCGTCGGAGCCCAGCGCGGGAGGGTTTGGGAACCCTCCCAGGGTTCCCGTTTGGACAGGAGGTCACGATGCGATTCATGATGCTGATGATCCCGAAGGGATACGAGACGGCGGCGCCGGGCGTGATACCGGACGCGAAAGGCATCGCCGCGATGATGAAGTTCAACGAATCGCTGCAGAAGGCGGGCGTGTTGCTGGCGGTGGACGGCCTGCACCCGCCGTCGATGGGCGCGCGCGTGAGGTTCGCGGGCGGCAAGCCGAAGGTGACTGACGGGCCGTTCGCCGAGGCGAAGGAGGTGCTGGGCGGTTACTGGATGATCGACGTGAAGTCGAAGGACGAGGCGATCGCCTGGGCGTCCCGCTGCCCCTGCTCGGACAACGAGATGATCGAAGTGCGCCAGGTCCAGGAGATGAGCGACTTCCCGCCCAGCACGCTGACGGGCCGCGAGGCAGAGCTGCACAAGGCGCTGGCTGGCAAATAGCGGCGGTACAAATTCGACGCGCGTCAGGCGAGCAACGCCGATGGCAAGGTACGCAAATAGCAGACGCCGTTGTCGCTAAACCATCGTTGCGCGGGGCCGGCGGAGGACGGTCTCCACGAACGTCAGCGTAAACAGACAGATTCAGAGGTTGCCCCTAGGGCAAAAGCGCACACAAACTGAAACTATCGTCGTTGCGCGGAAGGAGGCCCCCCTGATGGTCGACGAGGTCGACGAGGTCGAGGCGACGAAGGCGATTGTGTTGCTTTGCACGCAGGACAGACCGACGGGCAGGTCCTACGTAGAGGCGTTAGAGAAGGCGACCATCCCGGTCGAGTGGGTGAGGACGCACTCGGAGCTGCAAACGCGGCTCGATCGCATGGACCTGCCCAGGCCAACGCTGGTGATGGTGCTTCCGTCCCGGCAGGCGCCGCTGCACCCCAGCGAGCTGGCGAACATGGCGTCGCGACTCGCGTCGGACGGGGGCGGCGAGTCGGGCGCACAGGTGTCCCGCTCGGCGCTCGACGATACGCTCAATATCTATTGCACGATGCGCGGGCTCAGCCGGCGGCAGCGGCAGGTGCTGGAGCTTTACTTGATTGGCAACAACGACAAGGAGATCGCCGACTCATTCGGTTGTTCAGTGGCAACCGTCTACGAGCACTGGCGCCGGATGGCACGAAAGGCCAATGGCGTGCACAAGTCCGACGCCATCAACGACTTTCACCGCTTTCTGGGCGGGCGGTCCGACAACGACGTCATCCCGAGCTTGCCTGCTTCTCCTCGTCCGTCGAACCTGCGGTAGCCGCCGCCGGCTCGGGCTGACCAAGCTGTGCAGTGACTGACGGACGCGCGCTACTGCGGAACGGAGATGGTCTGGTCAGGCGCGGCGCCGAGCCTCTGGGGTTTCCGACGCCGTTTTACGACGAGCGCCCGAGCAAGGTGTTCATCGCGCGCGGCGGCGCGCACGGGCTGACCAGCGAGCCCGCGCTGACCCTGTCCGGTGCGCCCGGCTACGGCGTCGCCTTCACGGCGGGCGACTAGAGCCCGCAACACCGAGCCTGGGCGCTCAGGCTTCGGGTTGATTCCTCCGATCAACTGGATGACGCGTGACGGGGAGAGGCGCATGGCTTCGAACGCTCGTGGGGGTCGCCGCCATCGGCGGCGCGGCGAGGCTGGCGCGCGCCGAGGCGCCGGTCGTGGCGGCCGCGATGGCGCCTCGACTGAAGGACCCGTGTCCGAAGGGCGCGCGCCCAGGCGAATGGGTGAGGCTGCCTGACGGCGGCCCGGCGTCCCCTCAGCGTCCCGCGCCGGCCTCGGCGCGCTTCGACGGTCGGCGCTTCGTCGTTGGATACGCCGAGCGGTCGGCCAGCTTCGATCTCTGCGGCGAGACATGGTCGGCTTCGGCAGCCAGCGCGGACCGGCGCGCGCACCGTCGGGCCCGCGCGCGGTCGATGGCATCGATGTTGGCGGCGCGCGGCTCATCCCGGGCTACGACCCGCGGCGATCGAGCTACGACGTGTTCGCGACGGCGCGGCTGGTGCTGCCCTCGGGCAAGGAGATCCGCGCGCCCGCCGCGGGCGCTCCGTCGCCGCGCATGTACGCCGTCGTCGCGTTCGACGGCCGGCGGCTGCTGGTGTGGGGCGGCTACGGGCCCACGCCCGACGGCCGCCGCGAGGCGTTCGGCGACGGCGCCGTCCTGGACACGCGAACGAAGACGTGGCGGCCGATGTCGGCGGCGGGCGCGCCGTCCGCCCGCTTCCTGCCGGTGTCGGCGTGGACGGGCAGCAAGCTGCTGGTGTGGGGGGGCGGCGCGGGCTCGCCGGGACGCGAGCCGACGCTGTTCCGGGACGGCGCCGCGCTACGATCCCGTGCGCAACGTCTGGACGGCGATGTCGGCGGACGGTGCGCCGCCGCCGCGCTGGAAGCCGGTGACCGTGTGGACGGGAAGCGCGATGGTGCTGGCGGGCGGCGGCGACTCGCTGACCATCGGCGGCGCGCGCGGCAAGGACGACGCCTACGTCTACGAACCGAAGGGCGATCGCTGGTCGGTGGTCGACGGCGCGCCGAAGCTCGCCGAGGCGCACTGGGTCCGCAGCTACGTCGATGCGCAGGGGCGCGTGCTGTTCTTCGACACGCACAGCCTGAAGTCGTTCGGCGTGCTCGATCCACGGACGCGGCGCTTCGACGACGTCGCGCTGCCCGAGACGCTGCGCGAGCGCTCCGGCATCGGCGTGGCGTGGACGGGAGCGCGCGCGCTGGTGTGGGGCGGCTACCGGCAGATCCCCGGCTACGTCAACCCGTGCGACAACTTCCGCGGCCCGGGTGGCTGCGACCCGCCGTCGCCACCGTTTGCGGTGTTCGCGGACGGCTGGGTGTTCACGCCACCGTAGCTACGTCATCCGGTCGCGCTCAGGGCGCGCCGGTGACCAGCACCGGCTTCTGCGGCACGCCGCCCACGTATTCGATCGCCACCGCGACGTTCTTCGACGGGAACATCGTGCGGTCGGCCAGGTTCAGCTTGTCCCAGCCGACGCCGCGCGCGCGCAGATCGGCGACCGAGGCCGCGGCGATCCACGACCCGGTGTTGGCGTAGAAGCCGGAACGGTCCTGCGCCCGGATGGCCTCGACCGAGCCGCCGACGGCGTGGGTGTGGCCGAGGACGACGACGCTGATGCCGGCCGGGCCGCCGAGCAGCCGCGCCGCGGCCGCGTTCAGCGGATCTCCGAACAGCTCGGCGCGCAGGTGGACGAGCGCCTGTGGATCGATGGCGCGCAGCTCGGTCAGCGCGGCGCGGAAGTCGGGCAGCGCCTTGGCGGCGCGGGTGAGCGCGGTCCACAGCCCGGCCAGCGCGGGATCGAAGCGGAAGCGCATCAGCGCGCCGGTGAGCGAGGCGACGCTGACGTCGCCGTTGATCAACCGGTTGCTGACGTGCTCGATCATCTCGGTCGACGGATTCCGGGCCGCGGTCGCTCGCCCCTGGCGTGCCGAAGGCGCTCTGCAGCAGCGACGTCGACCGCGTTGCGGTTGAAGTCGCCGCTCTCGGCGACGCGCAGCAGGTCGATGAAGCGCATCACCGCCCCCGCGTCGCGCTGCGGGTCGGGGTTGTCGCGCATCGCCCACAGGATCGCGGCCGACTGCGGGTAGAGGTTGTCGATGAACGGCAGCCGGCGCTCGACGTCCGTGTAGAACTGGTCGACGAAGATCTCGCCCCAGCTAGCCTGCAGGCGGCAGGCGCCGTCGCGATCGCGGCCAAACGGCGCGTGGCTGGTCGAGAACCTGTTCGCCGCGTCGAACGCGTGCCCGTGCTCGACGTGAACGCCGCCGTGGTCGTAGGTCGGGCCGGGCGTGAACAGCAGGCGCGACGGGTCGCGCGGCTGGATGGCGCGCGCGATCGCGAGCTGCACCTTGGGCCACAACAGATCCGCGTCGTGGTTGCCGGCGACGATGATCACGCGGTGATCGCCGCCGTCCAGCAGCTTGCCGAGGTCGCGTGAACACCGAGCGGTGCGCCGCGATCACCAGCTCGACGGCGGCGACGCCGAAGGCCTGGTCCGCGCCCAGCACGGCGCCCTCCGCCGGCTGGCGGGCATCCGTCCGTCTGGGCAGCGCGCCCAGCGCCGCCGCGATCTGCCAGAACTCGATGAAGTCGCCGTTGATGATCAGGTCGGTGGGGCCGGCCGCGGCCTGCCGCGCGAGGAACGCCGTCCAGGCGGCCTCGGAGTAGAAGTCCTCGATGCCGGTGAACCGCGCGTCGGTGGCGCCGGGGCCGAGGTGCAGGTCGCTGACGATCACCTTGCGCCGCAACTGCGGCTCGACATCGACCAGCGCGGCGTCCGCCACCGTCCGCGCCAGCAGCCGATCGCACAGCGTCCGGTCGTCGAGCTGCGCGGCCGGGAAGCGCGCCGCGATCGGATCGCCCGCCGGGGTGGCGGGCGTCGGCCCGGTGATGGCGCACGCGGACGCCAGAAACAGCACGGCCCACGCCCTTGCGAGCATGGGCCGAGCTTAACTCAATGGGCGGCGATCCAGCGTGACGCCGCTCGCTGCCTGTCCTTGAGCTTCAATCGGGCGACGCTGGGGCACGCGCTGACCGGCCGGTGCTAGGCTGCGGTCGTGGCTGCGAAGGCACGCGCGGCGCTGGGATTCAGCGTCCACATCGGCAAGGCGGCGGTGGTCGCGGTCGGCGGGGCGGCCGGCGCGCCCGAGATTCTTGGCAAGGCCGCGCTGCAGGTGGCGACGACGTTCGAGGAGGGGGCGGTGTTCCACATGGGGCAGGAGCTGCCGCTCGACGAGGCGCGTGCGCTCATCCGGGATTCCGAGGTGCGGTTCACCGAACGCGCGCGCGACCAGCTCGCGGCGTTCGTCGCGCAGCTAGGCGCGCGCGTCGTCGCCGCCGGCATGGTGGCGGCGCCGCCCAAGGCGCTGCCGCCGATCGAATCGATCCTGAAGGCGCACCCGCTGGTTCACGCGGCGGAGGGCGAGCTGTACCGGCGCGTGTTCTCCGAGGCGGCGGCATCGTCTGGGCGCCGCGCCGGCGCGCGTGCCGGCCGACGCGCTCGCCGGCCGCGCCGCTGCTGCCGCGGGGCTCACGCCGGCGAAGCTCGCGGCGCGGCTGGCCGCGATGGGCAAGGCGTCGGGCAAGCCTTGGGCGGCGGATCAGAAGCAGGCGGCGCTTGCGGCCTGGATCGCGCTTGTGGGTTAACGTCGGGCCGATGCTGTCGCTGATGCTGTCGCTGGCGCTGCTCGCCGTCGATCCGCCGTCGCTGCAGGCTCTCGCCGCGCCCGCGCGCGGAAGAGTCGGCTTCGCTGCACTGGATCTCGCGGCGGGGCGAACGCTCGGGCTGAACGAGAAGAAAGCGTTCCCGACGCAGAGCGTGTTCAAGTTTCCGATCGCGATCGAAGTCCTGCGCCAGGTCGATGCCGGGAAGCTGTCGCTCGATCGCGTCGTTACGCTGGACGCGGCGGACGCGCGCGTGGGCCCCCCCAGCCCGATCACCGTCCCCGGCAAGGCGACGATCCGGCAGCTCCTGGAGGCGATGGTCGTTCGCAGCGACAACGTCGGGTGCGACAAGCTGCTGGCGCTGATCGGCGGACCGCGCGCCGTCGACGCGCGCATGCAGGCGCTGGGCATCGACGGCATCGTCATCCGCTTCACCGAGCTGGAGATGGGCGCCGGCAAGGGCGACAACACCGCGACCCCGGCCGCGATGGTGGCGCTGCTGGCGAAGGTCGCCCGCGGTCAGCTCGGCCTGTCGGCGGGCACCGCGAAGGTGCTCGACAAGCTGCTGCTCGACGTCGTCACCGGTCCGCAGCGCATCAAGGGCGGCCTTCCGCCCGGCACGCCGGTGGCACACAAGACGGGCACCTCCCGCACTCTCGACGGCAAGACCGACGCGACGAACGATGTCGGCCTGGTGACCTTGCCCAACGGCAACCGCATCGCCGTCGTCGTCTTCGTCAGCGCGTCACCCGCCGACGAAGCGACGCGCGAACGAACGATCGCCGACCTGGCGCGCGCGGCCTACGACAGGTTCAGCGCGAAGTAGCCGCTGGCACTTGATTGGGCAGAGAACCACCCCCCGTTCTCTGCCTAATCAAGATGCGCCTGGTCAGCGCAGCGCCGCCGGCCAGGCGGGCAGGGCTTGCGCCTGGGCGAGCGACAGCGGCGGCGCGGGGGTCGCGACCAGCTCCTGCAGCGGGAGCCGCCACCAGCCGACGTCGTGCCAGGCGCCGTGTTTCCAGCCGACCGCCGGGTAGACGCCCACCGGGCGGAAGCCGAACGCCTCGTGGATGCCGACGCTGGCGGCGTTGGGCAGCGTGATGCCGGCGTGGGCCACGTAGAAGCCTTGCAGGCGCAGCAGCGGCAGCAACGTTTCGTACAGCGCCCGCCCGACGCCGCGGCGATGGTGGCCGGCGCCAACGTAGACCGCGACGTCGACCGACCACTGGTAGGCCGCGCGTTCGTGGTGGCGTGAGGCGTACGCGTAGCCGCACGGCTCGCCGCCGTCGCCGGCGCACACGAGCCAGGGGGCGCGCGCCAGCACGGCGTCGATGCGCGCCGCCATGTCGGCGGCGCTGGGCGGCTCGATCTCGAACGACGTCACCGCGTCGGTGACGTAGGGGCGGTAGATCGCCGCGATCGCGGCGGCGTCGCCGGTGGTGGCCATGCGGATGTCCATGCGCAAATCCTAGTCCCAATCTCGCCGCGGCGTCTAGACGGCTCTAACATCAAAAGAGCACCGCAGCTGTGTCTAAGCGGGTGGGAGCCATGTCGAAGCTCATAGGACTGCTGGTGATTGCGACGCTCGCGTGCGGGGGCGGGGGCCGGGGGCACGGGCGCGGGCGGGGGTGCGTCGCCGGCAGTGGCGGCCGCGGCGGCAGCGGCACGGACGCCGCGCGCCGTCGGCTGCACGTACAACCCGCTGGTCACGCTCGCCGCCTGCGTCGACACCATCCGCGACGCACCGTCACGGCCGCCCCGGGCACCCGCTTCGACTACGGGTCGACGCACCTGAGCGTCGCGGCGCGCATGGCGGAGGTCGCTTCGGGCAAGACGTGGGCGCAGCTGTTCGCGGACACGTTGCGCACGCCGCTGGGCCTCAGCGCGGAGGTCGCGTACTTCGCGCTCCCCAAGCAGCAGCTCGGGGCGATGAACCCGCTGGCGGCCGGCGGCTTGCGCGCGTCGATGAACGACTACTCCGGCTTCCTGGCGCTGGCGTTCCACCGCGGCAGCGCCCGCGGCATCACGATCGGTACGCCCGCGCTGTTCGACGAGCAGGCGAAGGAGCCGTATCCGGCCGCCGTCATCGGCTCCTCGCCGGTGATGCAGGTCGGCCTTCCTTATCGTTACGGGCTGACCGCCTGGTTGATGTGCGACACGCCGGCGACCGGCTGCGCGGAGCTGAGCTCGCCGGGCGCCTTCGGCTTCACACCGTGGTTCGATCGCGCGGCCGGCTACTACGCCATCCTGGGCATGGAGCTGGACGGCGACCAGGTCGACAACGGCGTCGTCGACTTCGCCGTCAAGCTGCAGCAGCAGCTCGCGCCGCTGATCCGCGCGCAGCTCTGAGTCTCCCCGTACGGCGTTGGCGTAAAACGCGCAGACCGCGCTGGCGCCGGTCTTAGCTTCAGGCGGCATGAGCGATTTGTGGTTCGCGGTCGCCGTGTTCGTCGGGATGCCGGCCTGCTGCCAGGTGGGTTACTGGCTGGGGCGGCACGCGCGGCGGCGCCCCGAGGGCGACGCGCTGTCGCACACGATGAACTGGCAGGCGGCGGTGCTGGCGCTGGGCGCGCTGCTGATCGGCTTCACGTTTTCGATGGCGACGCAGCGCTTCGAGGACCGCAAGAAGATCCTGATCAACGAGGCGAACGCGATCGGGACCGCCTACCTGCGCACGCGGGTCGTCGATGACCCGGCGGGGGAGGAGATCCGGGCGCTCATGCGCCAGTACATCGACGAGCGGATGTCGCTCTACGACGTCAACGACCCGGCGCGCGTCGAGGCGGTGGAGCAAGCGTCGGCGGTGTTGCAGCAGCAGATCTGGTCGCGGGTGATGGCGGTCGCGCGCGACTATCAGCGCCCGGTCATGACCAGCCTGCTCGTCGCCACGGTCAACGAGATGATCGACGTCGCCGACGAGCGTCGCGCGGTGCGCGAGAATCCGGTGCCGTACACGGCGTTCGTCGTGCTGGTGCTGGTGACAGGGGTCGCGATGGGATCGATCGGCTACACCTGCGGCGTCACCGGCAAGAAGTTGCTGTTCGGAATGGTCGTGATGCCCCTGCTCACCGCCGCGGTCATCCTGCTGGTGTACGACCTGGCGAACGTGTCGTCGGGGCTGGTGCGCCCGAACAACCAGGCGCTCGTGCGCTTGAAACAGAGCCTGTGAGGCGGAGACGCCTCGCCTGGTTCACGGCCTGGCGGGCGCGGTCACCTGATCGCGCCGCCACGCCGCAGGCGACACGCCGGTCAGCTTCTTGAACGCGCGGCTGAACGCGGCCTCGGATTCGTAGCCGACCTCCTGCGCGATCGCGGCCACCTTCGCGGAGCCGTCGGTCAGCAGGCGCGCCGCCAGCTGCATCCGCCAGCGCGCGAGGTATTGCATCGGCGGCTCGCCCACCAGGCGGACGAAGCGCTCGGCGAACGCGGAGCGCGACATGCCGACGTCGCTGGCGAGCTGGTCCAGCGTCCAGTCGTGCGCGGCGCGCTCGTGCAGCAGGTGCAGCGCCCGGCCGATGAGCTCGTCCTGCAGGCCCGCGAGCCACCCCGCCTGCTCGACGGGATGGCTGGCCAGATAGCGGCGGATCACCTCGACGAACATCAGCTCCGACAGCCGCAGCCGGACGCTCTCCCCGCCGGGCGCCGGGTTGCGCGACTCCGCGAGCGTGAGCTCGAGCAGGCGATCGAGCCGGTCGTCCGACTGCGACTGCGACTGCGCGGCGCCGGCCGCGCGCTTGATCAGCAGCAGCCGCGGCAGCGTCGCCAGCAGCGGGTTGAACGGACGCACGTCGCAGCCCAGGAATCCGCACACGGCGCTCATGCGCTCCGACCCGCCGCCGCCGTCGTGGACCTGGAGGGGGAGCTGTCCGGCAGCCATCCCGGTCATGAACGTCAGCGCCCGTTCCGACTTGAGCACCACCCGTTCCTGGCGGGGGAGGGTCATGAAGTAGCCGTCTCCGCGTGGAAACACGAGCACGTCGCCGGCCTCGAGGTGAACGGGCGGTCCGTCCAGCAGCCCGCCCCAGCACGAGCCGTGCGTGATGACGTGGTACGAGATGACCTGCTGCGCGCTGGGCAGGACGATGGGCGCCAGCGCCTGCCCGTCGGGCATGGTCGCGGTCCACGGCGACGACGACTCGAGCATGAAGAACACCGCGCCGCGCAGCCGGACGGTGCGCAGAACGTCCGAAAGTGGGTCGCGTGGATGATCGGGCAAGCGATCCGGACGTTCGGTCATGGTGCCCAAGGGCCTGCCAGGTAACCACACAGTGGGAGCTTCAAACAACGGAGGACACCATGGAAACGATGACGCTCGAGCAGGTGCAGGTCAGAGATCAGCAGCGCGCCACCTGGAACAAGTTTTCGGCCGGCTGGAAGAAGTGGGACGAGCACGTGCTGGCCTGGCTGGCGCCGGTCGGCAACGCGCTGGTCGAAAGCGCGGCGCTCCGCCCGACGTCACAGGTCCTGGACGTCGCCGCGGGCACCGGCGAGCCGGGCCTCACGGCCGCCGCCCGCTGCCCGCAGGGCACGGTGACGGTCACCGACCTGGCGGAGCAGATGCTGCGCGTCGCCGAGGAGAACGCCCTGCGCCGCGGGCTCCACAACGTGAAGACGCAGCAATGCGACGCGGGCGCGCTGCCGTTCGCCGACGGCAGCTTCGACGCCGTCATGGCGCGGTTCGGGTTCATGTTCTTTCCCGACGTGCTGGGCGCGGCGCGGGAATTCGCGCGCGTGGCGCGCCCCGGCGCGCGCGTGACGACGGCCGTGTGGGGCGCCCCCGACAAGAACCCGTGGGCGACGACCATCATGGGCACCATCGCCAAACACGTCGATCTGCCGGCGCCGCCACCGGGAGCGCCGGGTCTGTTCCGCTGCGCGGCCCCCGGCTACATGGCGGGCGTGTTCCGCGACGCGGGCCTGCGCGGCGTCACCGAGACCGAGGTGAGCGTGCCGGTGGAGTTCGACGAGCCCGCGCACTACTTCACGTTCATGAACGAGGTCGCCGCCCCGGTGGTGGCCGGCATGGCCAAGGCCGACGAAGCGACGCGCATCAGGATCCGCGACGCGGTCATCGCCACGGTCGCCGGCCAGCCCAGGACCAGCGCCGGCAAGGTCCGGCTGGGCGGCACGGCGATTGTCGTCACCGGCGAGAAGTAATGGTATCTGGGGCTCGTGCGCTTCGTCGTGTTCGGCGCCTCGGGCAACTGCGGTGGACACTTCGTGCGCCTGGCCGCGGCGCGCGGCCACGGCGTGTCCGCGGTGGTGCGCGAACAGACGGCGTTCGAGCCCCAGGCGGGTGTTCAGGTCGTGCGTGGCGATGTGCTGGACCCGGCGTTCGTGGCCTCGGTGATGGCGGGGGCGGGAGCGGACGCCGTGATGAGCGGGCTCGGCATGCGCTACAAGCACCCGTGGGCAAGGCGGATGTCGCCCGACGACTTCACGTCGCGGGCGACGGCGGCCATCGTCGCAGCGATGACCGCGGCCGGCGTTCGGCGGATCGCGATCATCAGCGCCGCCGGCGTGGGCGATTCGCGGCCCGCGCTCAACTGGATGATGCGGGCGATGCTCGCGGTCAGCAACGTGGGCAAGGCCTACGCGGATCTGGAGCGCGCCGAAGCGTTGCTGCGCGCCAGCGGTCTCGACTGGCAGGCGGTGCGGCCGACGACGCTCAACCACAAGCCAGCGACGGGGCGCGTGACGGATCACGGATCGCTACCGCGTCAGCGACAGCATCCCGCGCCAGGATGTGGCGGCGTTCATGCTGGACCAGCTGGAGACGGCGGCGCCGTCGCAGCGGACGCCGATGATCACGGCGGGCTGACGGATGCTGGTTCCCGCGGTGCTGGTGCTGGTCGCTGTCGACGCGATGGGCGGGGGTTGGGCGGTGGCGAGCGGGCTCAACACGTGCCGTGGGCGCGCTGGCGATCGCGCGCGTGAGGGCGCTCGTCCGGCGGTGAGAGAGGAGGAGACGTCATGAAGACGCAGCGCCACTTCGGCCTGACCTGGTGGCTGTGGGCGCTGACCGGCGCCGCCGTCTCGGCGAGCCTGAGCGGCTGGGCGCCGGGGCTGCCCGTCGCGCTGGCCCTGACCACTGTGCAGGCAGTGCATCAGGCGGCACGCACGCGCAGCGTTCATTCGTTCCCGGTGCAGGTTCGCGCTGCCTACCTGCTGGTTCTGCTCGCAGGGACCTGGCCGCCGCTGCGCGTGCTCCACCCGCTGCAGTTGGCCGGCACGATGGCGCTGGTCGTGTTCGACTACTGCCCGCTGGCACGCATGTTGTCGTTGCTGCCCTGGAACCGCCGCCGCCCGTTCACACTGTCGCTGTTGCGCATGACGTTCCTGTCGCCGCCCGTGCGTGACATCGTCGCGTCCGCCGACGCCGGAGGGTGACGCCGGTCGGCAGCGCGGCGCGCTTACAGCGCCTTGCCGATCTCGTTCGCCAGCGCCGGATCGTAGTCGGTGACCACCTTCTTGAGCAGGCGGTTGATCGTCGTCCACGTGCCGTCGGCCGTCCGGCGCAACATCACGCCCAGCGTCCGGCCCGCGCGCGCGGATTGCTCGGGCTCCTTCGCCAGCGTGGTCGCGGCGACCTCCTTCAGGTACGCCGGCCCGCGGAACCTCGCGCCCTGTTCCTTGGCCGCCGTCTGGTAGGCCTTGAGCAGCTTGCCCATCTGCGCGTTGGGGACGTTGCTCTTGATCAGCGCGACCTCGCGGGCGAAGCGGGTGACGGCGCCCTTGAAGAACACGTCATAGACCTCTTGTCCGGTCGTGCCCCCCACCGTGTCGGTCGGCTTGAAGTAGATGCGATCGAACAGCGCGGCCAGCTTCTTCGCGCTGAACTTGAGGAACACGTTGTGCGCCGGTATGTCGTCGCCGCGCTCGGGCAGCTCCCAGCCGAACGTCTTCTTGAACGCCTCCCTCGGCAGCGCGTCGCTCGAACATCGTCTTCATCGGGTCGGCCTCGATCACCTTGTGATCGGTCTGGTTCCACATCGCCCCGGCCGCCAGCCCCTCGCTGAGCACCCAGGTGTCCAGGCCCCGGCACGCGCCCGCGGCCTTGCGCCCCCACACCGGCGGCCCCTTCGAATACACCAGCGCGTTCCACTCGAGGCTCCGCGTGTCCGCCCGCGTCTTCTCACAGCGCTTGCTGACGAGCAGCGAGATCGAGCCCTCGGCAAAATCAGTCGCCCACGGGCCGCCACCCCCCTTGTCGGAAGCGGCTGCGGTGAGCAGAGGCAACGCCAGCACCATCCACGAGCGGTTCAGGGTCATGGCGCAGGCATCGTCTGGTGGTGCGCTTCGACTTTAGGGAATGGCTACGGGTACACTTCCACCTCCGCTGACCAAAGGAGTCCCCCATGGAGATCAGCAGCTTGAAGAAGCACTTCGGTGAGCGCCCGGTTCCGGAACTGCTCGTCGAGCTCGCGAAGTTCGACGACACGTGCGACGGCGAGAGCTTCTCCGGGTTTGTGGAGCTGGACGACTCCGATGGCGAGCCGCCATCTCAGGCCCTGACCGGCGAGGAGCCGGAGGGGCTCGGCGAAGCCGCCAAGGCCGCCGACAAGGCGCTGGCGATGTTCGCGCGCGAGGGCGACGGCTCGATGTACGCGCTGTGGTTCCACGACGGGGTCAAGGACGGCAACGCGCCCGTCGTGTACATCGAGAGCGAGGGATCCGATGACACGGCCGTGATCGCGAACGATCTGCGGGAGTTCGTGTCGCTGCTGTTGATGGACATCGAAGAGGTCGGGGGCAACTACGACACGTTCGACGGCGGCAGGGACGAGGACGAGGACCACGCCGAGATGCACGGCGACTTCGTGAAGTGGGCGAAGAAGCGCGGCATCGCCCCCGCGTCGAACGCCGCGGAGGTCGTCAAGGCCGCCCGCGCGCGCCATCCCGACTTCGGTCAATGGATGACGAAGACCTGGGAGGCGCTGCGCGCCGCCGAGGACCAGGCGTAGCCGTCAGCGCCGCGGACTTCCGTTAATCGAACGTTAGCAGTCGTTAATAACGCTGCTGCGGCTTCGTTGCTGGGAAAGCCACCATCGTTGTGGTACCGACGGGCGTGTTGTGGAACTGCGTGAACAGTTTGCGTGCCCTAGGAGGGTTTTCCATGAGAGCGGTCACTTTGTCGTCGGTACTGGTCGTGTTCGGAGTTGCTGGCTGCCTGGCTGACGGGGCCGACGTGTCCGAGAACGCGTCGGATCTTCGCGGCAGGAAGCTGAGCTACCGGCAGGTGGATGTCACCGCTGCGCCCGCCGGGTTCAACGACTGGAGCCCCATCGGCCTGTCGGACAAGGGGGAGGTCTACGGCCTGGCCCTCACCTGCGACGAGTCCTTTTACATCTGCCAGTTCGACACCATCAAGCGCCGCACCGACGGCACGTTCGTGACGGTGCAGGAGAACTTCACGCCCACCGAGGTGAACGGCGACGGCGACGTCGGCGGCTGCACCGTCGACGACAACTTCACCTTCTTCGGACAGGCGGCGATCGTCCGCGCGAACGGGCGGCTGGATCTGATCCCCAAGCTGCCCGGCGAGGTCACGAGCTGCGTTCAACAGCTCAGCGCCAACCGCGCCGCGGTCGTCATGTCGTTCGACGAGGCGTACACGGCGACGACGTACGTGCTCGATCGCAACCGCACCACCCCGTTCACGGTCGTCGACGCGTCGATCAGAGACCTCAACAACGACGGCCAGATCGCGGGCGTCATCAGTACCGACGCGGAGGCCCAGCGCGCGTACCGCTTCGATTCGCGCAGCGAGACCACCACCATCCTGGACCCGGTGTCGCCCGACCCGCACTCGTGGGGCATGGCGATCAACCAGCAGGGTGAGGTGCTGGGCTACTCGTTCACGTTCGACGGCACCGAGCGCATCGGCAAGTGGACCCGCAAGAACACCTTCGAGACGCTCTTCGTCGAAGGGACGCCCGAGGTCCCGACGATCAGCAACGAGCTGATGTGGAACGAGGACGAGCTGGTCGTCGTGTCGCGGACGCTCGATCTGAACACGTACCTGATTCCGAAGCCGGGCGTGCGCGTGAACCTGCAGGACCTGGTGGACGACGCCACGGTGCCCGCGACGCTGATCGGCCTGGACATCAACAAGGGCGGCGACTTCATCGGCTTCAGCCTCGGCGACTTCAGCACGCACCTGTACGTCCGCGAGTGATCGCCTGCGCGCGGGCGGCCGACGGCCAGCCGCTCGCGCGCGTCATAGCCGGCGCGCTTCAGGCTTTCGATACCAACCTGACAGCGCGCGCCTGGCGCGCCAGCAGCGGGGGCAGGTTGCTTCGCGCCTTCCTCACGGAGCGGCTGCGTCCCATGATGCAGGCGTGCGAGACGAGATCGAGATCGAGACGTGAATCCCCCGTCGACATCGGCTGAAACGGACAGCCGCGTGCTGTCGCTGGTGCGGCGGCACGGCTGGAACGCGACGTCGTTCCAGGTCCTGCAGCCCGGCTTTCACTATTTCTTCGACGGCGAAGGCGATGGCGACGGAGACGCCGGCTGCGTGGCGTACGTGGACACCGGCCGCGCGTGGGTGGCGGCGGGCGCCCCGCTGTGCGCGCCGGACAGGCTGGGCATCGTCGCGGGGCGGTTCCTGGCCGCGGCGCGCGCCGCCGGCCGCCGGCCGTGCTTCTTCGGCACCGAGGCTCGCTTCGGCGAGGCCGTCGCCGCCGCCTCCGCCGCTGCCGCCTCCGCGCCGGCGCTGCGCTCGTTGCTGATCGGCGAGCAAGCGGTGTGGGATCCCGCGGGCTGGGACGAGACGGTGGCGGCGACGCCCAGCCTGCGCGAGCAGCTCCGCCGCGGGCGCGCGAAGGGGGTGCGCGTCCGCGCCTCGTCGGCCGTCGAGCTGGCCGATCCCGCGTCACCGGTGAACGCGTCGGCGCGCGCGCTGGTGGCGCGCTGGTTGCGAACGCGGGAGCTCGCGCCGATGGGCTTTCTCGTCGACGTCGATCCGCTCAACATGCGTGACGATCACCGGCTGTATCTCGCGGAGGCCGGCGGCCGCCTCGTCGGGCTGCTGGCCGCGTCGCCGATCTTCGCGCGCCGCGGCTGGTTGCTGCAGGCGCTGGTCCGCGCGCCCGACGCGCCCAACGGCACGGCGGAGCTGCTGGTCGACGAGGCGATGCGCGCCGCCGCGGGCGGCGACGACGCGCTGGTGACGCTGGGCCTGGCGCCGCTGGCCGGGCAGGTGGCGTGGCCGCTGCGCGCCGCGCGCAGCGCCGGCGCGACGCTGTACAACTTCGAAGGATTGCGCGCGTTCCGCGCCAAGCTACGCCCGGCGCGCTGGGATCCTGTCTACCTGGTGTTTCCCGACAGCCAAGGGGTCGCCGCGACGGTCACCGATGTGCTCGCGGCGTTCGCGCGCGGGCGGCTGCTGCGCTTCGGGCTGGAGACACTGCTGCGCGGGCCGGCGGTGGTGGTCCGGCTGCTGGCGCTGGCGCTCGTGCCGTGGACGGTGGCGCTGGCGCTCACGCCTGCCGCCCGGTGGTTCCCGAGCCCGGCGCTCAAGTGGGGCTGGGTCGCGTTCGACGCGCTGCTGGTCGTGGCTCTGCTGTCGCTCGCGCGCCGCTGGCGCGACGGGCTGGCGCGCCTGGTGACCGCGGCCGTCGCGTTCGACGCCGTGGTGACGGCGGCGGAGGCGGCGCTGTGGAACGCCCCGCGCATCGCGACCGCCGGCGCCGCGGTGGTCACGCTGGCGGCCGTCCTCGCGCCGGCGCTCGCGTTCATCGTCTTGTGGCGCGCGCGCCGCCGCCGCCTCGACGACGGGCGCGGCGCCGGCTGACGGCGCGGCGCTACTTTTCAAATGTGCTCTGGCTACTGGCAGCGCGCGCGGCAGCGATCGCCGTCGCCGCGGCAGTCGCGTACCAGCCCCGCCGTCGAGCAACCCTTGCCGCGGTCGAGGGCGCTGGTGCAGAAGGCGTGGCACTCGCGGCTGACGTTGGGGTAGCTCGCGCACGAGCAGGAGCGGTAGCCCGGATCCGACTGGATCGACAGCAGGCACTTGTTGCCCTCGCTGGTGGCGGCGTCGACGCACAGGTTGCGCACCTCGTCGCAGGTCTTGAGGCAGGCCGCGGAATCGTTGGCCGCGGGCGCCGCCGTCGTCGGGCGCGGCGTCTGCAGCACTGCCGACGCCAGCATCGGCGCCGCGGCCTTCGCCGCCTCCGGCTCCGCGCCCGCCGCCTGGCTGGCGGGGATCTCGCAGACGCCGGCCGCGCTGCACTCCTGAGGATCGGGGCAGTCCGTGTCCTTGCCGCAGCGGCGGCGTTCAGGCGCCGCCGCGCACCGGCTGTTCACGCACACGCGCCCGCGCCGGCAATCCTTGTCGCCGGTGCACCCGCCCGCCGCCGCGGCCGGTGTCGCGCCGTCGTCCTTGCCGGCGCTGGCGGTCGTGGTCGTGCCCTGCTCGGCGGCCTCCTTGGCCAGCGGTGGCAGCAGGCGGCCGCCGCACGCCTTGTATCCCTCGGTGATGACGGGCCGCCGCGCGCCCCACGCCGGATGTTTCGCCGACGGGTACTCCGACAGCACCAGCAGCACCGCCTGCAGCGCGGACGGCTTGAGCTCCGCCTTGGCCATCGCGCAGCCCGCCCACGCGTCCGCGCGCGCCTCGCTGTCCCACGATGACTGCATCCACGCCGGCCGGTTGCCCGTCGCCTCCAGGTGGTGGCCGAGATCGTGCGCGAAGATGCCCAGCGTCCCGGCCGGGCCGTAGTTGGACTGCACCGACTTCACGAAGCCGGGGCTGTACGCGATCTTCGACGCGCCGGCGCCGTCGGTCACCGTCGCGGTGTTGGGCGACGTCGAGTTCGCGAACAGGAACAGCTTGCCGCAGCCCTTCGGACACAGCAGCGACTTGAGCTTCTTCAGATCCGCTTGCGGGGCCGGGCCCGCTGGCATGTCCGCCATCGATTCGTAGGGCGTCGGCGCCCCGAGCGTGCACAGCACCTCGGCCTGCGCGCGCACTGACAGCAGCGCCACGGTCGAGAGCAGCGAAACAAACAGCGCCTTCTTCATGACCGACCTCGCTTGGCTTTATTGGCTTTTCCCACGCCCGGCCCTGCAGACCTAGTGTGGGTAGTCACTCTCGGTCGCCGCGCCCTCTGGGGACATTCGTGATTCGATGGTCGAGCTGCAATCAAGGGCCCGCCCCGATGCCGGTTCCCCGCTTCCGCGATGTTGTTGTCGCGTCCGAAAACGGCCAGCGCCCCTGGGCAAAGCGGGCATGCTAGGGAGCGTGTCGCCCCTGGATCCCGATGTCTGCTACCGGGCGCTGGTCGCCCGGGACGCCCGTTTCGACGGGCTGTTCTTCGTCGGCGTGGAGACCACGGGCGTCTACTGCCGCCCGGTCTGCCCGGCGCGCACGCCGGGGCGCGATCGCTGCCGGTTCTTCCGCGCGGCGACGCAGGCCGAGGCTGCCGGCTTCCGGTCGTGTTTTCGCTGCCGCCCCGAGCTGGCCCCGGGCGCGGCGCCCGTGGATGCGCTGTCGCGTGTGGTCACCAGCGCCATGCGCCGCATAGATGAAGGGGCGCTGTCGCCCGACGGCAGCGTGGACGGCCTGGCGCGCGAGCTCGGCGTCTCGGGGCGGCACCTGCGCCGCGCGATGCAGGCAGAGCTGGGCGTGAGCCCGCTGGCCCTGGCCGAGACGCGGCGGCTGGCGCTGGCCCGGCAGCTCATCGTCGACACCGCGTTGCCGATGACCGAGGTCGCCTTCGCCAGCGGCTACCGCAGCGTGCGGCGGTTCAACGCCGCCGTGAAGGCGCGTTACGCGCGCTCGCCGTCGACGATGCGGCGAGGGGGGCGCGCCGGCGTCGGTCCAAGCACGGGCGCGGCCGGCGATACGCTGACGGTGACGCTGCACTACCGGCCACCGTACGACTGGGCGGCGATGCTCGGCCACCTGGCGGCGCGCGCCATCCCCGGCGTCGAGCGGGTGCGCGACGGTGTCTACCTGCGGACCGCGGGCTTCGGCGCGTGCCGGGGCTGGCTGGCCGTGGCGGCCGACGGCGAGCGCGCGGCGCTGCGCGCGACGATCTCGGCGTCGCTGTCGGGGGCGCTCATGACCGTGGTGGCGCGGCTGCGCCGGCTGTTCGATCTGGACGCGCAACCGGCCGCGATCGCCGCGCACCTGTCGCGCGATCCGCGGCTGGCGCCGCACGTGCGGGCGCGGCCGGGGCTGCGGGTGGCCGGCGCCTTCGATCCGTTCGAGGCCACGGCGCGCGCCGTGCTGGGACAGCAGATCAGCCTCGCGGCCGCGCGGACGATCGCGGGGCGGCTGGTCGTCGCCCACGGCGAGCCCCTCGCGACGCCGACGCCCCACGCCGAGCTGACGCACGTGTTTCCGCCGGCGGCCGCCGTCAGCCGCCAGCCAGACGACGCGTTCTCGGCGTCGCTCGGGGTTCCGGCGCGGCGCGCGGCGACGCTGCTCGCGTTCGCGCGCGCGATCGCGAGCGGCCAGCTCGCGTTCGACGCCGCCCTGGAACCCGCGTCCTTGATCGAACAGATCGTCGCGCTCCCCGGCGTCGGGCCGTGGACCGCGCACTACCTCGCGATGCGGGCCGTCGGCTGGCCGGACGCGTTCCCCGAGGGCGACCTGGTGCTGCGCAAGCGGCTCGGGGGCATCTCGGGACCGGCGGCGCGCGCGCTCGCCGAGCCGTGGCGCCCCTGGCGGGCGTACGGCGCAACCCACTTGTGGCACGGAGGGACGCAGCCATGAAGCAGCAGCAGCACACGACCCTGTTCACCGTCGTGCCGAGCCCCGTCGGCCCGCTGACCCTGGTGGGCGAGGGGGACGACATCACCGGCCTGTACTTCGAGACCGGGTCCAGCGTCACGGCGCCCCGGACGGGCTGGGTGCGCGACGATCGCCGCTTGCGTCCGGCGGCGGCGCAGCTCGCCGAATATTTTGCGGGTGAGCGCACGCGATTCGAGCTGCCGATCGCGCCGCGCGGGACCGCGTTCCAGAAGTCGGTGTGGGCCGCGCTGCTGCGCATCCCGTTCGGACAGACCGCCAGCTACGGCGACATCGCGCGCGCGATTGGCAAGCCGGCCGCGTCGCGCGCCGTCGGTGGCGCCAACCACCGAAACCCGCTGTCGATCATCATCCCCTGCCACCGCGTCATCGGCGCCGACGGCGGCATGACCGGATACGGGGGCGAGCTGTACCGCAAGCGGCTGCTGCTGGATCTGGAATCGCGCGTCGCCGCCGCGCGCGAGTGAATCAGTACAGGTCACGAGCCGCGCGCCCGGCCGCCGAGGCCATATTGAAGACGTGTCGGGCGACGCGCTCGAGGTGATTTCTGATCTGGGTGCGGCGCTGGCGCATTCGCCGGATTACCGGCGCGTCCTGTCAGCCGTCGGCGCAGTCGTCGTGCCGACGCTGGCTGACCTGTGCATCGTCGAGCTCATCGAGCACGGCGTGCTGACGCCGGTCCACGCGACGGGCACCGACGGGCGCGCCGTGTCCGCGTTCGAGGACCTGTACCGCAGGTACCCCGCCGCCGCCGAGTCACCACAGCCGCGCGGCCGCGTCCTGGGATCCGGCGACGCGCTGCTGATCCCTGAGGTCACGGAGGACACCTTCGCCGCCGGCGCCGTGGGCGAGGGCTACCGCTTCGCCATGAGGTCGGTCGGTCTGCGCTCGGCGATGCTCGCGCCGCTGGTGGCGCGGGATCGCGTCATCGGCGTCATCACGCTGGCGACGCGGCAGGGTGGCGCCGCCTACGCGAAGTCGGATCTCGTCACCGCCCAGGCGGTCGCGAGGTTCGTCGCGCTGGCCATCGACGACGCGGGGCTCGATCGCGCGCTGCAGGACGCGATCGCCGATCGGCGCGAACGGGACAGCACCATGCGGCTGGTGTTCCGCCAGCATCCGGGGACCGTGTGGTCGGTCGATCGGGCGTTGCGGTTCACCTATGCGGCGGGCCGGCTCATCGACGTCGCGGGCCTGAGCGCCAGCGACGTCGTCGGCACCAGCATCTACGACTTCCTCGCCACGCGCGACGCCGCCGATCCGGGCATCGCGCACCACCTGATGGCGCTGACGGGCGAGGGGCAATCGTTCGACTACCAGTACCGGGGACGCTGGTACACGGTCATCATCGATCCGCTGCGCGCCGGGGACGGATCGGTGATCGGCTGCGTCGGCGCCGCCTTCGACACCATGGACAGCCGCACGGCGGCGGGGCGGCTGGCGCTGAGCGAATCGCGCCTGGCGGAGGCGCAGCGAACCGCCCACGTCGGCAGCTTCGAGTGGGACGTCCGGTCCAACACCGTCGCGTGGACCGACGAGCTCCACCGCATCTACGGCTTCGAGGTGGGGACGTTCGGCGGCAGCCTGGAGGCGTTCGTGGCGCGGGTACATCCCGACGAGCTCGAGCGCACGAAGGCGATCGTCGCCGACGCCCTGCACAACAAGGGCCCGTTCAGCTACGACCACCGCATCGTGCGCGCGGACGGCGGCGTCCGGATGCTGCACACGCGCGGCGAGGTGGTCGCGGACGCGGAAGGCAACGCGGTCCGCATGGTGGGGACGTGCTGGGACATCACCGACCTCGCCGAAGCCACCCAGGCGCGCGAGCGGTTGCTGTCGTTGTTGCAGGCGACGATCGAAGCGACCGCCGACGGCATCGTGGTCGTCGACAGCGACCGCAAGGTGGTGATCCGCAACCGGCGCTTCCTCAGCTTGTGGAAGGTCCCGCCCGAGCTGGCGGCGTGCAACGACGAGGGGCCGCTGCTCACCTGGATGCGGGGCGAGGTCGAGGATCCGGAGGAGTTTCAGCGCCTGATCGAGGACAGCCACGCCAGCTCCGACGCGGAGAGCATCGACCTGGTCAGGTTCAAGGACGGACGCGTGTTCGAGCGCTACTCGGGGCCGCAGCGCATCGGCGACACGATCGCCGGCCGCGTGTGGAGCTACCGCGACATCTCGGAGCGCGAGCGGCTGCTGCGCAGCGCGCTGTTCCTGTCGGACGCGACGCGGCTGCTCGCGTCGCTGGACGTCGAACCGGCGCTGGACGCCGTGGCGCACATGGCCGTGCCCTATCTGGGCGACGGCTGCGCGATCGACGTGTTCGGCAGCGGCGGTCCGCGGCGGCTGATCGCGATCTCGCGCGATCCGAAGACGCCGATGTCCTCCGACCTGCACCCGACCGTGCTCGGCGGACACTCACTCGTCTACCAGGTCGGGTCGATGTCTTACATCGGCGTGCCGCTGCTCATGAAAGACGATCTGGTCGGCGCGATCACGCTGTGTGCGTCGCCGCATCGCAAGTACTCGCCGAGCGATCTCGAGATCGCCGAGGAGCTGGCCCGGCGCGCCGCGCTGGCGCTGGACAACGCCCGCCTGTATCGCCGGGCTCACGAGGCGCTGAAGGCGCGCGACGAATTCCTGTCGGTCGCCGCGCACGAGATCCGCGGGCCGCTCACCGCCATTCAGCTGTCGTTGCAGTCGATGCGGCGGGCCAAGGTCCGGCCCGAAACTGTCCCCAAGCTGCTCGAGACGGCCGAGCGAGAGGGGAAGCGACTCGGGCAGTTCGTCGACGAGCTGCTGGACCTGGGAAAGATCCGCGAGGGGCGGCTGGCGTTCCACTTCGAGACCGTGAGCCTGGGCGAGGTGGTGCGGGACGTGGCGACCCGGCTGGATCCCGACATCATCCGCAGCGGATCGTCGCTGGCGCTGGTCACGGAGGCGAACGTCGTCGGCAAGTGGGACCGGTTTCGTGTCGACCAGGTGGTCAACAACCTGCTGTCGAACGCGATCAAGTTCGGGCTGGGCAAACCCATCGAGGTCACGATCGGCAAGCGGGCGGCCCGCGCGGTGCTGGTCATCCGCGACGGCGGCATAGGCATCGCGCGCGAAGCCCTGCCGCGGCTGTTCAAGCCGTTCGAGCGGGCGGTGTCGGAACGGAATTACGGCGGCCTGGGCATCGGCCTTCACATCGCCAAGACGTCCGTCGACGCCATGGGGGGCTCGATCGACGTCGACAGCGAACCGGGCAAGGGCGCGGTGTTCACGGTCGAGCTGCCCGCCCACGACGCATCCGCCGCCGAAAGATCTGATGAACACGAACCATCGCATTCTGGTAGTTGAAGACGACGAGGACATTCGCGACACCCTGCGCGAGGTGCTGATCGCCGAGGGTTACGAGGTGGACGTCGCGAAGGACGGGCTCGACGCTTACAACATGCTGCAAGCGGGAGAACACGCGTCGCTGGTCCTGCTCGACATGATGATGCCCAGGATGGATGGCGAGACCTTCCTGACGACGCTCAAGAGCCACCCGGAGCTGGCCGACGTCCGCATCATCGTGCTGTCGGGAAACGCGCTCGCCCGCGACCGGGCCGAGGAGCTGTGCGCGGCGGCCTGCCTGGTCAAGCCGTTCGAGCTCGACGACCTGCTGGGCGTCGTCCACCGCTTCGCCTGAGCGGCCAGCTCAATGGTGGCGGCGTCGGCGTCGCGCCAGCACCAGCACCACGAGCCCAATCGCGGCGGAGGTCCCGGCTGGGTTGGTGCCCAGCGCGCAGCCGCAGCCACCGGTGTCATCCGAAGGCGGCGGCTCGCCGCCGGTACCACCGGTCGCGCCCGCGGCGCCCGAGCCAGCGACACCTGCGCCCGCGGCGCCTGAGCCAGCGACGCCTGCGTCCGCGATCCCCGTGCCGCCGCGACCGCCGGCAGCAGCGCCGCCCTGGCCCGCCGTGCCGCCGTCGGTCGCCATCGTGCCCGCGGTGCCGGAGCCGCCCGCACCGGCGGCGCCCGTTGCGCTGCCGCCGGCTCCAGCGTTGCCCGCACCGCCGCCAGAGCCGCCGCGCGCCAGCTGCCACCACCCGCGTTGCCGCCGCCGCCCCCGCCGCCACGGCCAGCGCCGCCGCCACCCACGCCACCTCGGCCCGCGGCGCCGCTCGATCCCCCGGCGCCGCCGCCGAGCCCGCCGACGCGCCACCGGTTCCACCGGTGCCGCCGCCGCGCAGCAAACCGTCGCGCATGATCTGCGCGACGAGCATGTAGCCGGTGTCGTTGGGGTGGACGCCGTCGGGGAACAGCTCCGAGCGCGTCGCCGTGGGCGTCGCCAGGTCGATGAGCGGCAGCCCCTTCTGCGTCGCGAGCTGCCGGATGATCGGGTTGATGTCGTTGACGAGGACCGTGTTGGTGATGCCGAAGGTGTTGCTGAACACGGTGACCGGCAGCGCCAGGTAGACCACCGGCCGCGTCGACAGGTTGGCGAAGTGGTCAATCATCGCCACGTAGTCGGTCATGTACTGCGCCGCGCGCGTGCCGCCGCTGACGGTCCAGTTGTAGCTCTTGGTGTCGTTGGTCCCGAGCATGATGATCACGGCGACGACCGCGCTCGCGCCGGCGCCCGACACGAACGTGGTCGCCGCCGTGTATTCGGCCTGGTTCTTGTACGGCTTGTCGCCCACCGACAGCATCGTCGAGCCCGAGTTGCCGAAGTTCCTCACCTGCACGCCGCTACCGAGCATGGTCTGCAGGACAGCCGGATACGTCCGGGTGCCCGACGACGAGCCCAACCCCGCCGTGATGCTGTCACCGACACAGGCGACGTGCGTCGGCGTGCGCGGCTGCGACAGCGCCGGGGTTGCGAACAGAGCCGCCAGCGCGAAGGCCAGCGCGGCGGCCACGGGGGGCAGCTTGGCGAGCATCATCCGTGTTTATGTCCCCAGCACGCGATCCGATCGAAAAAAGTGACGATGTGGTTAGCTTTTCTCCCATGACTGGCGCGGCCGGATATCGCGAGTGGCGTGTGCCGCCCGAGCTCGCCCGCCATGTCGTGTGCACGTGGGCCGGGCGGTTCGGCGAGCAAGGCGAGCAATACACCGATCGCGTGCTCCCCGATGGCTGCGTCGACATCGTCTGGACGGACGGCGGCCTCGTGCTGGCCGGCCCGGACACACAGGTGGTGCCGCTCGAATCGCGGCCGGGCGCGCGGTTCGCGGGCATCCGCTTCCGCCCGGGACTGGCGCCTGCCGTGCTCGGCATCCCGGCGTCCGCCGTCCTGGACACGCGGGTCGAGCTCGACGACGTCATGGGTGACCGGGCACGCGCGCTCGACGACCAGGTCCGCCGCGCGCCGTCATTGCAGGCGGCAGCCGGCGTGCTCGCGACGGCGGTGCGGGGTTGGCTCCCGGCGGCGGCGGGTCCGGATCGCCTCGTCGAGGTCGCGGTCGCGACGCTTCGCCGCTCGGACGCGCCACACCCGGTCGCTTTGCTCGCCGGCCAGCTCGGCGTGAGCGAGCGCCAGCTTCACCGCCGATTCGTGGCCGCGGTCGGCTACGGGCCCAAGCTGCTGCACCGGATCCTTCGCTTCCGCCGTTTTCTCCGGCTGGCGGCCGGCCCCACGCGGGACGGTGTCGCCGCGCTCGCGCACGACGCCGGCTACGCCGACCACGCGCACCTGGTTCGCGATTGCCAGGAGCTGGCCGGCCTGCCGCCCACGCGCCTGATCGGCGGCTTGATCACCGGAGCGTGATGTCCGATTCGTTCAAGACATGCGGCGCGCGTCGCGCTACGTCTTGGGCATGCGCGTACTGTTCATCGCTGGTTTCGCCTCCATCGTTCGTGATCCCTCGGCCGCGCGTGCGCTGTACGCGGACGCGCTGGGCATCACCTTCGAGGGCGGGCAGGGGGATTACGTCTTCACCGACAAGCTGGGCGGAGCGAAGCACTTCGGTCTGTGGCCGCTGACCGAAGCCGCCGAGGCTTGCTTCGGCAAGCCGGACTGGCCCGCCGACGTGCCGGTGCCGCAAGCGACGATCGAGTTCGAGGTCGCCGACGTGGCCGAGGCCGCCGCCACGCTCGAGGCGCGCGGCCACAAGCTGGTTCACGCGGCGCGCACCGAGCCCTGGAAGCAGGTCGTCGCCCGCCTGCTGACCGCCGACGGCCTGCTGATCGGCGTCTGCCACACGCCCTGGCTGCACTGAGCCGCTGCGTCCTTTCGGCGCCTCGAACGTCTTCTAGTTCAGGAGGCGATCGAAATGAGCGATCTGGACGCAGAGCAGGTCAAGGACGCGGTACGCGAGCACTACGGCAAGGTTGCCGAGCTGGACGAACCGGGGTGCGCACCGGGGTGTTGCGGTTCGGGACCCGGGTCGAGCCTCAAGCTCGGCTATTCGGAGCAGGATCTCGCGGGTGTGCCCGAGGGCGCCGATCTCGGCCTTGGCTGCGGGAACCCGCAGGCCATCGCGGACCTTCGTCCCGGCGAGACGGTCGTCGACCTCGGCAGCGGGGCCGGCTTCGACTGTTTTCTGGCCGCCAAGCGGGTGGGGCCGACGGGCAGGGTGATCGGCGTGGACATGACGCCGTCGATGGTCAGCAAGGCCAGGAGCAACGCCAGGAAGGCCGGGATCGACGGCGTCGAATTCAGGCTGGGCGAGATCGAACATCTGCCGGTCCCCGATGCGCACGGCCGACGTCATTCTCTCGAACTGCGTCATCAACCTGGTCCCCGACAAGAAGGCCGCGTTCAGGGAGGCTTGGCGGGTGTTGAAGCCAGGCGGTAGGCTGGCGATCTCGGACGTGGTCTCCATCGCTCCCCTTCCCGACGCGCTTCAGGCGAAGGTCGCGGCCTTGACCGGCTGCGTATCGGGCGCGTCGTCCGTCGCCGATCTGAAGGCCGCCCTGGCCGAGGCGGGCTTCACCGATGTCCGCATCGACGTCAAGCCGGGCAGCCGCGAGTTCATCCGCGACTGGATGCCGGGCTCGGGCTCGGAGGACTACATCGCCTCGGCGGCGATCGAGGCGATCAAGCCGAGCGGCAAGACGTGTTGCGGGCCGACATGCTGCGCGACGCTGAGGAGGCACGACGTCGTGATCCCGTCGACCGCGCGCGGCGCATGGCTCGAGATAGAGCGCCATCTCCGGCCTTTCGTCGCGCGCCGTCTCGGCAACACCGACGACGTCGGCGACGTGTTGCAGGACATCTACGTTCGCATTCAAACCGGCGCAGGAAAGCTGCGTGACAGCGAGCGATTCGGACCGTGGGTCTATCAGGTCGCGCACAGCGTGATCGTCGACCACGCGCGCGCGCGGGCTCGGCGCCCGCTGGCCGCCGGTGACATGGCGGAGGTGGACGTTCCGGCGCCCATGTCAGAGGAGGAAGAGGGGGAGGCCGAGCGCGATCTGGCCAAGCACATGGCCGTGTTCGTGGCCGCGCTGCCGTCGCCCTATCGTGAGGCCATCACGCTGACCGAGCTTCAGGGCATGACCCAGAAGGACGCGGCCGACATGCTGGGCATCTCGCTGTCGGGGATGAAGTCCCGCGTTCAACGCGGCCGCAAGCAGATGCAGGAATTACTCCAGGCGTGCTGCGAGATCGCCCTCGACTCCCGGGGACACGTGGTGTCGTTCGATCGCCGCCCCGACGGGCGCGCTCCGGAGAACTGCTGCGCCGACGAGATCAAGAACTGCAAGTGCTGAGCGATGAGCTCTAGGCGAGCTGCTCGCGTCGGATCAGGTCTTCGACGCGGGCGCGAACGTCGTCTCTGATCTCGCGCACGCGCTCGACCGGCTTGCCCTTCGGATCTTCGAGCGGCCAGTCTTCGCGGCGCAGGCCGGGGACGACGGGACATTCATCGCCACATCCCATCGTGATGAGCATGCTGGCGTCCCGAGCCAGAGCCTCGGTGAGCTTCTGCGGGACCGCCGTCGAAAGGTCCACGCCGACCTCTCGCATGGCGTCGAGCACCTCGGGGTGCACGCGGGCTCCCGGCTGCGTGCCCGCTGACACGGCGCGCGCCTTCGCGGGATCGGCGAGACGCCGCAACCACGCCGCGGCCATCTGCGAACGGCCGGCGTTGTGCACGCACGCGAAGACGTAGGTCTTCACGCGATCACCTTCATGACGGTCATGCGGCATCCTCCTTGTCGGCGGGCGATACTACGTTCCCGGCGGAGGCCGGGAGACCTGGAATGAGCCAGCGGAACAGCAGCGTCGCCGCCGTCGCTCCCACGGCCTGGGCTGCGATGAATCCGGGGGCGTCGGCCGGCCGGATGCCGGCGAAGGTATCCGAGGCGGCGCGCGCGAGCGTCACCGCCGGATTCGCGAACGACGTCGACGACGTGAACCAGTAGGCCGCGGTGATGTACGCGGCGACGGCGAACGGCGTCACCGACGCGCGCGTGCGCGAGCATCCCCAGATGACAGACACCAGTCCGAACGTCGCCGTGAACTCGCCGGCGAGCTGGCCGATTCCCGCGCGGACGTGTTGCGAGGCGCTGAACAGCGGCGCGTCGAACATCACGTGCGCGAGCGCGACGCCCGCGAATGCGCCGAGCAGCTGAGCCAGCACGTAGGGGACGACGTCCTTCCAGCGCAGGCCGCCCTGGCTGGCGTCAGCCACCGTGACCGCCGGGTTGAAGTGCGCGCCCGAGATGCCGCCGAAGGTCAAGATCAGCGCGACCAGGCCGCCCCCGGTCGCGATGGTGTTCGCGAGCAGCGCGATGGCGACATTCCCGCCCGCGAGGCGCTCAGCCATGATTCCCGAGCCGATGACGGTGGCGAGCAGCAGCGCGGTCCCGACCGCTTCCGCGACCGCGCGCCGGGCGAGCGTCGCCGATCGTTGGGACGTCACGACGTCGTTCGGCGGATGGCGATGGGAGCGCAACAGGTCGCCGGCTGCTGTTCCCGCTTCGGTGAGGCAGGAATTCAAAGACTCCAGCGCTTCGAGCACCCGTGGCCGCTGCGCCGGCGGCAGGCGATCGAAGACATCGCCCAGGACGTCGCGCTCTCCGCAGCGCAGCGTGTGCAGCGCGCGCTTTCCCTTCGCCGTCAGCCTGACCTGCACGATGCGTCCGTCCTCGGCGCTTCGCGCGCGCAGCACGTAGCCGTTGCGCTCGAGCAGGGCGACGTTCCGGCTCATGGTCGACAGATCGACCCGGAGCTGCGCCGACAGCGCCCCGATCGAAAGTTGATCCGAGGCGCTGACGGCCTTGAGCGTCTGAAACTGCTCCAGCGTGAGGTCGCCGCAACAGATCTCGGAAGACTGTCGAGTCGTCACCTCGCGCGCGACACGCGCCAGCAGCTCAGCAAATCGATCTCCCTCGGCCATTTGCGATGCTTGCAGCCTACAATGACTGCATCATGCAATCAATCAGGACGTGAAGATCGCGGCGATGCGCTGCCATGACCAGTAGGCGGCGAGCATGCCGATGCCGTAGAGCGCCGGGCGGCGCGCGACCCCCAGCCAGCGCTGCGGGACGGGCAGGCGCACGACGGCGAACACGGCGACCACCATCATGAGCTGGCCAATCTCGACGCCGACGTTGAAGCACAGCAGGGCGAGCGGCAGGTGGCTCTGCGGAAGCCCGACCTCCTTCAGCGCGCCGGCAAAGCCTAGCCCGTGCACGAGGCCGAACAGGAACGACACCAGCGCGGGCAGGCGGCGCGCCAGCGTGTCGCGCTCGCGCAGCGCCTCGCACGCCACCAGCACGATCGACAGCGCGATCGCCGCCTCGACCGGCGGCGACCGCAGCGTGATCAGCCCGAACACGCTGCACGCGAGCGTCAGGCTGTGCGCGACCGTGAACGCCGTGATCGTCCCGATGAGGCGGCGCCGGAAGCCGACCAGGAACAGCAGGCCGGCCACGAACAGCAGGTGATCGATGCCGCTCAGGATGTGCTGCACGCCCAGGATCGTGTACGCGCGCGCGATCTCGCCCCGACCGCGGCGGTCATCTGCCGATCCGTAAAGCTGCACCGTCGGTTGCCCGCTGGTCAGCGTGTAGACGCGGGTCTGGCCGTCGAGCCAGGTGACCTTGACCAGGGCGGCGGAGTAGCGCTTGCCGACGCCGTCGATGGTCAGCGTCCCCTTCAACCCGCCGCTGCTACCGCTGCCGCAGTGAAGCACGTTGGGCCCGGGCGCACAGGCTTCCGGCCAGTGCGGGATGAGGTCGTTGCCGATCGGGCGCTTGTCGTTCTGCGCCGACCACTGCCACAGGAACTCGCCGGGCGCGGTCTCGCGCACGTCCATCTCGGCCATCGACATCTCGTGCGCGCGTGCCGGCGCCGGCAGCAACGCCGCCGCGAACGCCAGTGTGGCCACGAATCGTGTGCGCATGGCGGCGGTGTTCATTCGTCGTGGTCCGCCGCGACTTCGTGCGTGACCTCGTATTTCCTCGCCAGGGCGCGCACGGCGGCGGTGCGCTGCTCGGCGGCGGTTGCGTCGGTCCAGTCGTGCAGCACGACGCCGCGCAGAGCCTCGAACATCGCCGGCCTGGGCGGAATCGCGGCGTTGAGCCGCATCGCGCGCCAGCCTTCGCGCGTACGCAGGGCGTGCCATGTCCCCTGCTCGGATTCCGTCAGCGCCTTGGCGAACTCCGGCCCGTAGCTCTGAACCAGGTTGACGTGGGGCCGGCCCTTGAACACACGCAGCCCGGCCTTGGCGTCTCCCGGCGTGCCGGCGTTCAACGCCGAGACGAACTGGCGCACCGCGGCCTCCGAGCTGTCGCCGGACAGCGCCGCCTCTTCGAAGTCGTAGCGGGCGGGCTCGTCGTATTTGTCCCGATGGCTGTCGAACCACTTGCGCAGCACCTGCTCGTCGGGCTTCGGCAGCTTGAGGTTGCTGTCGACCACGCTCAGCGCCTTGAAGATCACGCGTTCGCGGATGGCCGGGTCACCCTTGTCGACCTGCAGCGCCAGGCCTTCGCGATACAGCACCTCATTGTCGAGCCAGACGCGGCGCAGAGCTGCCAGCTCCTCGTCGTTGGGCGCGCGGCCGCGCGCGGCCTTGAACGTCTCGATCGCCGTGTGGTCGACATCGCCACCCACGACGATGGTGTGCGGGTCGTCGCTCCGGCTGATGAGGAGGCGGTCGATGGCAAACAGCAGCCCCCCGACGATCACGAAGTGCAGCAGCGGCTCGCGCAGCCAGGGCCAGCGCGGCAGGCGAAGGCGTCGCGGCTGCGCCGGAGCGGGCGCGCCGGCGGGGCGCGCGTCGAACAGCGGTCCGGCCTCTAACAGCGGGGTGGACATGGCGCCTGGATAACAAAAATCGGCGCCGCGAGTAGCTCGCGGCGCCGACAAGATTGTTACAGTTTGGCGACGGACGTCCGGTCGGACGCCCTACGGCACCCCGGCCACCGGCGTCGAGCCGTTGACCTGGATGTAGATCGGGTTGCTGTAGAACCACAGGTCGGCCCAGGCGGCGACGTCGTACGACACGGCCTTCTGCCCGACGATCGGGTTGTCGGTGCCGGTCGCCGTCGCCAGGTGGTCGGGGCAGCCGTCGAACTGGCTGCTCGCGCTGTGCGGCGTCGTGCACGGGATGCGCATGCGCGCGGTGTTCTGCGCGTTGGTGTAGACGTCGGCCAGCGGGTTGCCGCTGGCGTCGGTCTCGAACGGAACCGCCGCCGGCAGGTTGGTGCCGCGCAGACGCACGTACTGCGACGCCGTCGCCGCGGGGATGCGGAACGTCATGACCAGGAACGTCGTGCCGTCGACGAACGACGTCACCGGCGTCCACGGCGTCGCGCCGCTGCCGTTGAAGGTGCGGAGGATCGCCGCCGACAGGTTCTTGGCCGCCGCGGGGACCGCGGACAGGCCTGCCGTCGTGCCGTCGGGCAGCAGCCAGTTCGTGTTGCGCGGCCATTCACCCGCGTAGTCCGCCGAGCCGGGCGTCTTGTAGCCGGTCACCAGGCCACCGATCGAGGTCGATGTGGTCCAGCACGGGCATGTTCAGCGGCTGGTTGATGCCGACCTGCAGCAGCGACGGGTTCGGGAACGTGTAAGGCGAGAAGCTCGCCCCCGCCGGGTCGCGCACCGCGACACCGACGACGATGTCCGAGCCCGCCGGCACGACCAGCTTTTCGCCCATCGACGCGCAGCCTGCCGCGGTGATCGCCGTCTTGTTGATGGCGCCGTTCGACGCGATCTGCCCCACCTGGCCGTCGCTCTTGCCGACGCAGGCCACGAAGCCGAGGCGGTCGATGATCTGGCCGCTGGTCGTGAACGTGTTTCCGGTGCGCAGGCCGTCGACGATCGTCTGCGGCCGCAGCTTGTCCGCGCCGCTGCGCACCAGCGTGTAGTTGCGCTGGTACTCGCCCGGGTAGAAGTCCTGGGTCGAACGGCGGTCGTCGGGACCGAAGCTGCCGCGGTTGTGCCAGTCGGAGCTGGCGAAGAACCACCAGTTGCGGCCTTCACCCAGCAGCGCATCCCACACGCCGCCCAGGTACCCGCCGTAGACGCCGGTGCCGCCGTACGTCGTGCCGCCGACGCTGTCGGTCTGCACGCCAGCGATGTTGTTGCGCAGCGGGAAGTACTCGCCGCGGCCGTCCGAGGCACCATGGCCCGGCTGCGTCTCCATGCCGAACGCGACGCGCGGCGCGATGTTGTTGAAGTCGCGCAGGTGCTCGACGTTGAAGCCGTTGTTGCCGTCCGGGTTGAACTGGCCGGCGCGCTCGAGGTGGGCGGGCACGTAGTAGCTGCCCTCGGGATGGAACGCCTTCATCCACTTCAGCGCTTCCAGCGTCTTGTTGTGGCCGCGGTTACCCGTGCCGGCGCCGCTGGCCGGGACCAGCTTCTGGCCGGTCGCGTTCCAGCTCGGGTCCATCTCGTTCAGGCTGCCGGGAACGGCGCAGTTCCAGGCGTTGGTGGCGCCGCGGCTGGTATCCGAGTCACCGCGGTCGAAGCAGTACTCCCACTGCGCCAGCGCGTTGGCGTTACCGAGCGCGGTGTACGCCGGGCCCGCGGGCAGCGGCGTCCCATTGGGGCCGGCCGGCAGCGGTGCCGTGTCCAGCGATGCCGGCATCTGGCCGGTGATGACCGCCATCGACGTGTGCTCGTGGCCGGCGACGACCGACTCGACGCCGATGAACAGCGGCAGGTTCTTGAGCGCCGCGAGGTACTCGAGCAGCGGGTACTGGAACTCCTGCAGCGACTGCCAGCGCCACATGTTCTGGTTCGCGCCCGAGCCCGACACGTTGCCCTTCGGCGACGACGCCGGAGTTGACCCACGTCGTCGTCGGGCCGACGCCGGAGATGAACGGGTAGGCGGGCGTCGCCAGCGTCGCGTCCTCGACCAGCTGGCAGTTGCGGTTGCCGCTGCCGCCGTGGCCGGCCTGGACGAACCAGTCGAGGCCCCACGGCGTCTCCGCCGTGTCCGTCGACTTCTTGACCAGCTTCTGCATCGAGATCGAGCCGTCGGAGCAGGTGGTGTGGTTGTGGAAGTCGCCGGCGACGTACGTGCCGGGCGTCTGCTCCGCGACGGTGCAGTTGACCATCGCGTTGATGGTCGCCGGGCAGCCGGCGGCGGTGTCGCCGTCGCTGACCGTCACGGTGACGGTCGCGACGCCCGGGGCGTTGCACGTGAACGTCGGGTTCGGGGTGTTGGCGTTGGCGAGCGCGCCGCCGTTGGCCGTCCAGGCGTAGCCCAGCGCGGCCGGCCCGGCGTCGCTGTCGTGCGCCGCTACGGCAAGGGCGATGGTGCCGCCGACGTTGACCTCGGCCGGGTTGGCGCTGATGCCGTCAATCGCCGGGCAGACGTTCAGGGTGCCCGAGACGATGACGCTGCCCGTGCGGGGCGCTTCGTGGCAGGCGACGGGGACGGCGACGTTGACCGCGCTGCCGGCCGCCACCGCGAACATCGCGGAGCCGCCGCAGTTGACCGTCCCGTCGGTGGTCATGGCGGTGATCGTGATCTGGAAGCCGGCGCCGGCGGGCAGGCCGCCGATGGTCGCCGTCAGCGTGTTGGATGCGGCCGACGTTGATGGTGCCGCTGCGGGTGAAGCCGTTCGGTCCGGTGATGGTGTAGTTGGCGGTCTGGATCAGGCGGCCGTCAGGCAGCCGCAGCTCCAGGGTGATGGTGCCGGCCGTGTCGCGGCCTTCGATACCGACCGGGTCTGCGCCCGTTGCATCCGGTGAAGAATGCGTAGCTGGACAACGCGAGAGCCAGCGTCGTCATTCTGCCAAAGTTCCGCATCATCGCTTTGCCTCCAAAGGACTGCTTCCTGGAATTCGTGCGCCCGCAACCTGCGGCGGTTCGCGCCCAACCAAGGCAAGAGGTAGGCCAGCGGGGGCAGCCGTCACACCCGCCGTCGATCGGCGAAATCCCCGAGGATTCCTTGTTTGCAGGTCTGTCACCTGCGCCGGCGCGCTCGGGAATCTCCGGAATCAGGGCAACGTCATTCCGAATTTCGGAGACTGGCCAGCGCCTGCGTCGCCTCGGCGCGGGCGGGCTGGATCAGCGGCGCCCGGTCAACTCAGCCGGACGACGTAACCCCACGAGTCCAGCTGGGTGGGAATGGCGTTGAACGACAGCGTGATGCGGCGTTCGCCCTGGTTGGGAGGGACCGCGTGCATCACGTAGCTGGGGAACAGCACCAGGTCGCCGGGCTCCGGCGCCGGGCTGATCCACTTGTCCGCGCTGAACTCGGTGGGCGTCGCCCCCGCGTGGTCGTTCTTCATCAGGAAGTCGGTGCCGCCAGGTGATTTCATGAACACCGTCTGCGAGCCCGGGTGCGTCGGCGTCAGGTAGACGACGCCGGAGACGAAGCTGTTGGCGTGGTTGTGCATCGCCTGCCGCCCGCCCGTGTCCATGACGTTGACCCACATCTCTTTCATCAACCAGCGGATGCGCTCGCCCAGCAGCTGGGCGCCGTAGTCGACCAGCTTGGGCGCGATCAGGTCCGCGGCCTTGGCGAACAGCGGGCTGTCCTTCGGCTTCAGCATCTTCGTGTGGGACAGGTTGGTCGACGAGTTGTTGTCGTTCTTCGCCTGCGTCGTGAAGTGCTCGACCAGGTTCGCGACCAGCTGCTGGCCGAGCGTCCCCCGCGCACGCATGAACGGGATGGGAAATAGCCGGTAGATCTCGTCCATTCGGTTGGTCCGCTAGCGAAGCCGGAACTGCACGGTCCAGCGCATCCGGACCGCGACCGGGCTGCCGGCGCGGACCGCGGGCGAGAACCGGTAGTCGCGCATCGCGCGGACGGCGGCGTCGTCCAGTCCGTAGCCGGCGCGCACGGCGGCGCGCGCCGACACCACGCGCCCGCGCGCATCGACGACGATGTCGACGGGGACGTCCAGCTCGACGTCGGCCTGGCGCGCCGCCGGCGGATAGACGAGCGGGCTCGCCGCGAGCAGGCGCGCCGGGACATTCACCTCACCTTCGCCGAACGCGGCGGGCTCGCCCGACGGCGCGGCGCCGGAGCCCGTCGTCGTCGGCGCCGCTGCGGCCGGCGTCGCGCGCGTCGCGACGGTGCCGGCGCTGAGCATGAACCGCGCGGGCGCGGCGCTGTCCGCGGCGGCCGAAACGGCGGGTTGCGCGGCGAGCCTCCTGCGCGGCGCCTTGGGCACGGGCGCCGGCGTCGCCGTCCCCGGCGCGGCGAGCGGCGCGGGCGCGTCCGCCCGCGTGTTGACCACGATCGCGACGTCGACATCCGCGGTGGCCGAGGCGTGCTTGAGCAGGGTAGGGCGAACCCAGCACGCCACCGAGGGTCACCGCCGCGGCGGCGTGAACGGCCGCCGATACGAACAGCGCACCTCCTAGCTGTCGAACCGTCACGACGAGATGACTAGCATGGACCATTGTGGCCGTGTTAAGCGGGCACGCTTTGTCACGAAGTTGCTACCGGAGCTCGGCGACGCGCATGTTACCCGGACCGCCGTCGATGTTCGTGGGCCCGGCAGCACGGTTAGTGTTCTCAGCTGCAATTGCCTTCGCCGTTGTCGTCGTGGCCGCGCCGGCGCACGCGCACGACGACAAGGCCGGCGCCCGCGCCACCGCCGTCCGAGCCGATGTCCGCGCCGTCCCTGGACGTTCACCCCGAGGCGCCGTATCCCGCGGAGGCGCTGCGCGACCGCGTCGAAGGCAACGTCGGCCTCGAGCTGGACGTCGACGCGGCGGGCAAGGTCACCGGCGTGCGGGTGACGACGCCCGTCGGCCACGGCTTCGACGAAGCGGCGTCGGAGGCGGCGCGTCACTTCACCTTCAAGCCCGCGCGCCGCCGTGGCGTCCCGGTCCCGTCGACGGTTCAGTTCACGTACGAGTTCCATCTGCCGCCGCCCCCGCCACCGTCGTTGCCGCCACCGGCCGCCGCCGCGCCGCCCGCCGCCGTCGTGCTGCCGCCCGGCGCCGGCGTGCAGACCGCCCCGGACCAGTCGACGCTGGTGCTGGGCACAAAGCCGATCAGCGCGGCGTCATCGTTCACGGTCCAGGACCGCAACTTCCAGCTTCGCGGGATCGGGACCGTGCAGGACATCCTGCGCGTCACGCCGGGGCTGGTGATCGTGCAGCACTCTGGCGGCGGCAAGGCGAACCAGTACTTCCTGCGCGGCTTCGACGCCGACCACGGCACCGATCTGTTGCTGATGATCGACGGCGTGCCGATCAACATGGTGTCGCACGCGCACGGCCAGGGCTTCGCCGACACCAACTTCATCATCCCCGAGGTGGTCGAGCGCGTGGAGATCACCAAGGGGCCCTACTTCGTCAGCCAGGGCGACCTGGCGACCGCCGGCGCGGTCAACATGGTGTCGCGCGAGCGCTTCGAGCACAGCGCGGTGGCGGCCGGGCTGGTCGGCTCGCCCGGCCACGGCAACGCCGGCTATCGCGCGCTGGTCATCGCCAGCCCGAGCGCCGAGGGCGATGCGGTCAAGGCGACGTTCGCCGCCGAGATCGGGCGCGAAAACGGTCCGTTCGAGAACCCCGACCGCTGGGATCGCTACAGGCTGTTCAACAAGGTGACGTTCGCGCCGACGCCGTCGTCGACGCTGTCGCTGACGCAGATGAGCTACGCCGGCAACTGGCACGGCTCCGGGCAGATCCCGGCGCGCGCCGTCGATCAGGGGCTGATCACGCGCTGGGGGACGCTCGACGCCAGCGAGGGGGGGAACACCGCGCGGCATCAGCTCGCGTTGCAGTACCGCGTGCGCGCCGGCGACAGCGGCGAGCTGCGCGCGCTCGCCTACGCCGGGACCTACCGGTTCAACATGTTCTCGAACTTCACGTTGTTCCTGCGCGACCCGGTCAACGGCGACGAGATCGAACAGGCCGACCAGCGGACGTTCTACGGCGGCAAGGTCAGCTACCGCGTCGCCCACCAGGCCGGGCCGGTGGTGCTGACGACGACGATCGGCGCCGACGGCCGCAGCGACGACATCCACGAGGAGCTGTGGAACGTCGCGGCGCGGCGGCGGCTGAGCGCGGTGCGCGGCAACGACGTGACGCAGACCTTGATCGGCGCGTACGTCGACGAGGAGATCGCGCCGCTGCCGTGGCTGCGCGCCCACGTCGGCGGCCGCGCCGATCTGCTGTCGTTCGCGGTCAAGGACACGCTGATGTCGGGCGATCCGGACGCGCCGGCCAGCGGCGTCGGCGCGGCGCACCAGTTCAGCCCGAAGACGAGCCTGATCGTCACGGCGCTCGACCGGGCGCGCGCGAAGCTCGATCTGTTCGTCAACTACGGGCACGGGTTTCACTCCAACGACGTGCGCGGGGTGTTCACGCCCACGCCGGTGACGCCGCTGGCGCGCGCGCGATCGGCGGCGAGCTGGGCGCGCGCGCGCGGCTGTTCGAACGCTGGGATCTGGCGGCCGCGCTGTGGCAGCTCGATCTCGACAGCGAGACGGTCTGGATCGGCGACGAGGGGACGACGGAGGCGGGGCCGCCGACGACGCGCAGGGGGATCGAGCTCGAGACGCGCTACGAGCTGACGCCGTGGCTGGCGGCCGACCTGGAGCTGACGTTCACGAAGTCACAGTTCAGCATCGACGACGGCAACGGCGGCGGGCTGGCGCTGGCGCCCAGGCGAACCTGGGCGGGCGGGCTGTCGGGACGGCACGCGGTGGGGCAGGGCGCGGGCCGGGCGGGCCTGCGGTTCTACGGCATCGGCGATCGCCCGGCGACCGACGACGGCGCGCTGGTGGCGCCGGGCTTCACGCAGGTCGATCTGCTGCTCGGCTACCGCCGCCGCCGCTTCGACATCGCGTTCAACGTCGAGAACCTGCTCAACGGCCGCTTCCGTGGCGCGCAGTTCGCCACGGTGAGCCGGCTGGCCGGCGAGCCCGCCGTCGGCGCCGCGGTCCCGGCCGGCTTCGGCTGCGGCAACAACGCGCGCCTCGCGTCGGCGCCCGACGGCAGCCCATCGAGCGGCGTGTTCTACGGCTGCCAGGACGTGAACTTCACGTCAGCGTATCCGTTGACTCTGCGCGTGATGGCGACGCTGTACCTCGACTGAGCGCCGGTCGATCAGCTGGCGGCGTCGCGGCAGGCGCCCGCGTGTGAAGCCGCCACCAGCGCGGCGACGACCTCCAGCTCGGCGTCGTCGCGCGGCCCGTAGACCATGACGATGTTGGTCGGCAGCCCGTACTTGCCGGCCAGCGGGTGGTGCTCGGCCCAGCCGTTGTCGATGACGCGGTCGACGATGTCGGCCGGCAGCGCCATGTGCAGGCTGCCGTCGTCGGCCGGATGCAGGTGCGCGAACTCATGCTCGATCATGAAGCCGCCCGGCACCGGCTGCGTGCACGCCGGCAGGTGAAACGCGCGCGCTCCCGGCACCGATACGTGGCTGGGCCCGACCACCACCTTCGCCAGCGCCCGCGCCCGCGCGAACACCTTCTCCTGCAGCGCCGGCGGCGCGTTCTGATCGAGCTGCGTGTGCGGATTGGTCTTCGTCGTCCGCGGCCGCGCACCCGCGCGCTTGCTGTCCAGATAGGTGGCCAAGGCGGGGAGGGTAGCACCCACCGCGCGCCGGGCTAGCAGGGGATCGCGCAGTCGATCCACTTGCCGCCCGGGCCGGGGGCGAACAGCTTGTTGGCCTTGGCGGGCGCCTTGTCGCTGCGGGCGAACGGCATGGCGCGCGCCTTCAATTCGTCCAGCAGCTTGTCGAGCGGGATGCCGTTGCGGTACCTGCCGGGACCCTCCTGGGTCGAGATCACGGTGGCCGTCGTCTTCGCCAGGTGGTCGCGCACGAACATCAGCGGCGTCGCGTTGTGGCTGCCGTGGTGGCCCACCTTGAGGAACGTCGCGCTGGCCGCGAGCGACAGCGCGTCGGCGTTCTCCAGGATCGTCGTCCAGGTTCCGACCTCGGCGTCGCCGGTCAGAAGCAGCCGCGCGCTCCCGATCTCCAGCACGAGAACCAGGCTCTCGCCGTTGAGGAACCCGTCCAGGGCCTTGGCCGCGTTCAACAGGTCGTCGTTGAACAGCCTGATCTTCTTCAACACCTTGGTGTCGTCGAACGGGCGGTCGTTCGGCGCCGGCAGGCGGTGCTCCGCGATCCGCCACTCAGCGGGGAACGGCGAGCCGACCTCGTCGGTCGCGGCGCCGAACTGCGCTTCGTTGACGCCCCAGCTCGAGGGGACCTTGCGCTGCTTGCGGAGCTTCGGATCGCGGGGGGGCCCGAGGACATGAATCTTCACGCCGGGTAGCGCGGGCGACACGAACGACGACGGGAAGCGCGGCTTGTCCTCCGGCAAGAAACGCCGCCTGGCCGGGCGGCCGTCCGCGTCCTTCATGCCGCGCAGCAGGTTGTCGATCCCGGGGGCGTTGGCGCGCGCGTTCCAGAGCATGAACTCCGCGTCCGCCTTGTCCTGCTCGTCGCGCGCGTTCAGCGCCGCCAGCGCCTGCTGTGTCAGCTTGCCCTTGTCGTCCAGCAAGCCGTGGGCTGCGTCCATCAGCGCGCGCCAGGCGTGCGGCGACTGATCGCCGTCGCCGGGCGTGTCGTTGGCCGTGAACGGCAGCCAGACTTCCGCCACGGCTATGTCCTTCCACAGCTCGGTTTCGCCGAAACCCGAGATGTGATCCTGATGGCGGTGGGTCGCGATGACCACGTGCAGCAGCTCTCCGGCCAGGTCCGTCTTGATCTGCTTCACCAGCTCGTCGTCGGAGAACTTGCCCTTCCCCTGCGAGTGGTAGCCGCAGTCGACGAGGATTCGCCGCTCGCCGTCCGACGTGGGGATCCGCAGCAGCAGACAGTCGCCGAACCCGACGTTGTACATGCGCACGTCGATGCGGTTGGCCTTGCGGGCCGACGTCCCGCCCGCCGCCGGCCTTCGCCGCCGCTTCGGCCCACTCATGTGCGCACCTCGTGCATGCCGCGATAGTCGACGGCGAAGGGATCGGCAGCCCCGTCCTCCGCCCAGCCCATCGGACCCATCGCCGCCGCGCGGGCCATCGTCTGCATCGCCTGTTTGCGCGACTCGACGTTTGTCGCGGCGATGAGGAACCGCAACTTGCCGGTGACGTCGATGATCAATGTCGCCCCCGTCGGGAACTTCCGCGGCTGGCCGTCGATGCTCAGCTCGTGCACCTCGACCAGTTGAACCACGAGCCCGAAGCGCTGCGCACCGTCCGACGACACGCGCAGGCTAGAGTGAAAGTGCACGCTACGCAGCCCTTGCGACGCGGACAGTCCCAGCCTCTGCCGATCCGCGGCCGGCAGGTTCGCGAACCACTGCATGATATCGGCGCGCAGCAGACGCGCGGGCTCCAGCTCGTCGTCCGAGTCGTCTTGCTGCGAACGGACCGGCGGGCTCTGCTTCAGGGCCATCCAGACCGTCGGACCATCATCCAGCCCGATCTGTTCACCGTCTTCGGGCGTGTCGGCCCGTTGCTCGGCGACACCCATCTGGATCGAGAGATCCACCCAGCGCCGGAACGTCTCCCCGTGCGCGTCCCAGTCGCCGCTGGGGGCGGAATCGAGCAGCAGGGCGCTGACCGACAGAGATCCGGCGTCGATCGCGAAGATGCCGCGGCGCCGGCAGGCCTCGATGATCGCCGCGCGCAGCCCGAACTCGTCCAGCGGGTTCAGCTCCCAGTCGGCGGTCACCAGCGCGCGCAGGAACGCGCCGAACGTGACGTCGGCGGGCGGCAGATAATCGAACGCCCGGATGCACATCGTCAGCACCGACTGCGCCGTCCTCACGCACTCGGTGGTCAGGCGCGCCACCAGATCTGGGTGCAGCGCCCCCTTCGGCAGCTCGCCGGTGCCGCCTGTCGCGATGCGAATCAGATCCGCCGTCCGCTTCTCGAAGGTCATGTAGAAGCCGTCGAAGATCGCCGCGACCAGCACCGCGCCCAGCGCGTGCTCCTCGTGTACGTCCTGAATCTTGGGCTTCTTCTCGTCGTCGAACGCGTTGCGCAGCGCCTTGCCGCTGCCCAGGCCCTGGCCGAACTGCGCCGCGATCTCCGACAGCAGCTTGCTCTGGCGCAGATCGCGGACGTCCTGCAGGGCGCGTTGCACCAGATCGCGAAAGCTGAGGCGCTGAAACACCGCGACGATGTCGGCGAAACCTTCGTGGAACGCCCTGACGTGGGGGTTGGTCGCGACGTTGAAGTACGGCCTCAGCCGATCGACGAGCGCGTGGGTGACCTCGTGAGCGATGATGTCGTGTGACAGGCAGGTGAAGATCAGCTGCCCGGGAAGGTTCTCGCCCGGCGCGTCCTGGCTGGCGCGGAAGTATCCGAACAGGACCGCGCGCAGCGTCGGGTGGTAGAAGGCGTTGCTGCCCCGAAACGCGTGCGGGACCAGGCGCAGGCGCCGGCGGCGGGTGAAGTAGACCGTTCGCCCCAGCGCGCGATCGAACTGTTCGATCGTCCGCATCGCCACCGCGTAGACCATCTGCTGGTGGAATTGCGGGTCGGACTCGGAAGGCTCCAGCCCGTGTTGCATGGCGACGTTCGCCTGGCCAAGGTCGACCACCTTGAGCCAGACCGGCTTCTCGCCTGACGCATCGACGTCGACGACCTCGACGCGGCGACCGACGAAGCTGACCGGCTCCTTGATGACGGTGCCGTCGGGCGTGACGGACGCGCCGCGCGCGATCAGGTCCTCGAACCGGATCTGAACTGTCGCCTGATGCTCGCCCGTTCGCGACACCATGGGGTCGATGGCGTAAATCCGCAGAGTGCGGAACTCAGGCCGTGTCTGCTCTGGTGATCTCCTCACGTCGACCTAACCCTCCAGCATCCAGAAACCACGAAGGTAGAAAACAGCGTCCGTTGCCGTCAACTCTCATGTATCCCGCGTTTGTTTACAACGAGGGAGATTGAACGGTGTTGAGGCGCTCAGCGCAGGCCGATCTTCAATCCCAGCGCGTCTCGCATGTGCAGCAGCGCCTCGGCGTTGCCGCGCGCGTCATCGACAGGGTGGTGCGTGTGCTTGGAGCGGCGGAGGTGCTTGAAGTTCTTGCTCGTGTCCTTGACCACGCCCTTGTACAGCGAGCCCAGGTTGGTCGACGAGTGGCCGAACGGGTTCTTGCCGGTGAACTCGTGGAAGTACCAGTTGATGAACTGCCAGTCGAAGCCGTTGTTGTCGGAGACGAACATCGGGCGGCCGGTCGAGTGAGCCGCGAGCCAGCGCGCGAAGTCCTCCATGACGCCGCGTGGCTCCGGGAAGGCGAGCGTCTGTTCGCGGGTGACGCCGCTGACGGCCAGCGCCGCCGCGACGAACGTCTCCGACACGGGCTTCAGCGTGCCGTGGAACGTCACCTCGAGCCCCGGCTTCACCAGGATCGCCCCGAACGACACCATCGAGTAGCGGCCGGGGCAGGGCCCGTCCGCCTCGACGTCGACCATGAAGTACGACACGTCGAGAGAGTAGCTCAGGTCTAGATCGCTGCGATCGCACACGCGGCGGTGTTACCGCGGAGCGGCGGGCGCGGCCGACGTGGACGTCGGCGCCTGGTCGGCGTCAATCCAGTGCTCGGCCAGCCAGTCCAGCGAGATGGGCGCTCGCCGGAGCGTGGCGTCCACTTCTGCGACCGCCACGTCCGCGGCGCCGGGCGGGTTGCCGGCGTAGGCGCGCGCGTAGAGGACCCAGTTGGACAGCTCGTAGTGATGCAGTAGCTGTCCGAAGCGATGTCCCGAAAATCCGTCGAGCGCCGCCGCAGCGTCGGCGTGGCCGGCGCAGCGCACGAGCGCGCTCGCCGCATCGAACAGCAGCGTCCGCAGGTCTTCGAAGGCCCGCTCCGGATCGCGCGCGACGTCCTCCATCAGCGCCGCGAACGCCACCTCCGACTGCCCCGCCTGCTGAGCGCACTCGGACATCAGCGGCACCTGCGTCGTGATGAAGTCAGACTCGGGCGAATTCGAGATCAGACGGCCGACCAGATACAGATCGAACGCGCTGGCGATCGACTCGGCAAAGAACAGCGCCGCGGCCGACGGCGGCGCCGCCGCGTCGGCGCTGCGCCGCGCGAGCTCGCGGGCGACGATGTGGTGCCAGGCCACGTGCGCCACCACGTCGGCGGGGATGTGCTCCTCGCACAGCACGTCGGCGCCGTCGCGCGCGCCCCAGTAGGTCAGGTTGAGGAACAGCGCGCGGTCCCAGCTGATCGGCGCGCCTACCCCCGGCACCAGGAAACGGTGCCCCGATCGCCGCAGCGCTTGCTTCAGGCGCGCGTGCAGCGCGACGTGGGCGAACGACCGCTCGTCGTCAATCGTCAGATCGTCGAGTGAGACCGTCCGCAGCGTCAGAACAGGTCGCCTAGCTTCGCAAGCTGATCGAAGCTGGCCTGCAGCCACACCTTGATCCGCTGGCGATCCATGCGGGTGAAGGCATCGGCGCCAATAGTGGTCGAGCCGTGGACGGCGGACCAGAAGCTCGCGTCCAGCCGATCGATCTTCTGCATCGCGGCGGCGTGAAGCTCGGGCAATTCGATGACGCCCGCGCCCAGCCGGTCGGCGGTGGCGCGCGTCGCGGATCGATCGAACAGCGAGAAGTCGCGCCCGCGTCCCAGGTTCTTGACGATGCAGTACCGGGCCTTGTCCCCGTAGCGCGACAGCAAGCGATCGAGCGTGTTCAGCGCGTCCTTGCCGTCATCGATGACGTGCCAGAACACGACCTTGACGCCGCTCTCGGCGGCGAGGTCGAGGATGCCGGCCTCGTTGATCCACGCGGCGACCAGGCGATCGCTCTGCGCGGGCAGATCGACGATCACCTTGCGATCTGCTTCGGTCGCGAGCCCGATGATCGCGTCCGCGCTCTCGAACTCCGACAGGTCGACTGGCCGGGTGTAAGCAGAATAGAAGCGCAGCAGCGCTCCGTGGGAACCGTCGGCGTCTGCCGCCAGGAACGGGACTTCGCGGTCGATGCAGTACTGGGCGCACAGACGTGCGACCACCGACTTGCCGACGCCGCCCTTCTCTCCTCCGATGAAATGGATCGTGCTCATGCGCGCCAATCTACCGAATCATCGGTTTCCGCCGCACTGCTGAAATGTTTCCAGGCGGCGAATGCTCAACCCCCGGGCTGGGGGTGAAAGCAAAAGCTGCGACGGACACCGGGTACCCGCGGTGATTACCCGCGGGCGTGGCGCCCGTCGCAGCGATTGTGTTGGCTACCAGCGACCCCGGCCGCCACCACCACCACCACCGCCGCCGCCGCCGCCGCCACCACCAAAGCTCCGGCCACCGCCGCCGCCACTCGAGCGCTCCTGCGCCTCGTTGACGTTCAGCGCACGGCCGCCGAGCTCGCGCCCGCTCAGCTCTTCGATCGCCGTCTTGGCTTCCTGCTCCGTGCTCATCTCGACGAACGCGAAGCCGCGAGGCCTTCCGGTCTCACGCTCAGTCACCACCTTGGCGTCGGCAACGGTGCCGTACTGCCCGAAGACCTCGCGCAGCTCCAGCTCGGTGGTGTTGTACGAGAGATTGCCAACATAAAGACGTCTACCCATTGTTCGATTTCTCCTTGCAGATCCCGGCGAAGAACTGCCGCCGTACACAGAAGCCTCAAGCGTGCCGACAATCGACCCAGAGCAAATCGGCAGGCGAAGCTGCGACGCAGGACGAAACCCGGACAGAGAAAGACTTGCGAAATGAGTAGCACGATTGTCAGCAGGCCGCCATGACGCTGGGCGGCTCGGCTTCAGGCCTAGGGGTTGAGCCTGCGTGATAATGTCCCGCCGTGAGCCGGCGGCCGGGTGAATCAGCGCCGAAAGCGAGGCGGACTCCCGCCCCGGTCGCGGCGGATGAGCCGCGGGGCACGAAGCTGCACGAGGGGGCCGCCGCCGCGTGGTCGCCGATCGTCGGCCGGTTTCGCGTCCACATCGTCGACGGCGGTCCGGGAGCTGGGCCGTGGGAATCATCCGGTGACGTGTGCTCGATCGGCTCGGCGGCCGGCAACGATCTGCAGCTGGCCGACGAGACCGTGTCCGGGTTCCACTGCGAGATCAGGGTTGCCGCTGATCGCGTGCACATCGTCGATCTCGGCAGCCTCAACGGCACGGTGGTCGATGGGGTTCACATCAAGGAGGCGTTCCTCCGCAACGGCAGCCTGATCCGCCTCGGCGCCGCCAAGCTGCGCTTCGAGCTGGCCGACGGCGGCAACCGCCTGCTGGTCTCCGATCGCACGTCGTTCGGCGAGATGCACGGCATGTCGGTGCCGGCGCGCGTGTCGTTCGCGCTGATGGAGAAGGCTGCCGCCAGCGACGCGACCGTGCTGCTCGAAGGCGAGACGGGCACGGGGAAGGGACAGGCGGCGGAGGCGATCCATTACGCCAGCGCGCGCGCCAGCAAGCCGTTCGTGGTCGTCGACTGCGGCGCCATCCCCGCCAACCTGCTGGAGAGCGAGCTGTTCGGTCACGAGAAGGGTTCGTTCACGGGGGCGCAGACGCGCCGGGCCGGGGCGTTCGAAGAGACGGCGGGCGGCACCATCTTCCTGGACGAGATCGGCGAGCTGCCGCTGGACCTGCAGCCGAAGCTGCTGCGCGCGCTCGAGAACCGCCACGTGCGCGCGCTGGGCACCAGCGTCTACCGGCCGGTCGACGTGCGCATCATCGCCGCGACCAACCGCGACCTGCGCGGCGAGGTCAACCAGGGCCGCTTTCGCGCCGATCTGTTCTTCCGCCTGTCGGTGGTGCGCATCGTGATGCCGCCGCTGCGCCAGCGCCCGGAGGACATGGAGCTGATCGCCCGCAAGCTGCTGCGCAACCTGGGGGCGACCGAGGCGAGCCTGGCCCGCTTCTGCGCGCCCGCGTTCGTCGCGGGGCTGTCGCGGTCGGCGTGGCCGGGCAACGTCCGCGAGCTGCGCAACTACCTCGAACGCTGCCTGGTGTTCGAGGAGCCGATGCCGCTCGGCGAAGATGACGGCGGTGGCCCGGCCGTCGCGGTGCCGCCGTCGCTGGCCGCGAGCGCGGCGGGGGCGGCCGGCGCCGTCGATCCCGACGTCGAATACGCCGAAGCGCGCTCTCGGGCCCTGGAGGCCTTCGAGCGCGCGTACGTGCGAGAGCTGCTGAATGCGCACGGCGGCCGGGTGTCGGCCGCCGCGCGCGCTGCTGGTATCGGTCGCGTCTATCTCTATCGACTGATGCGCCGCCACGGCGTCCAGTCAGACGACCAGGAGGTTAGACGCGGCTAGAAGGTCGCCTTGGCCAGGGTGCCGGTGGTGCTCAGCGGCAGGGCCGGGCTGGCCGAGTTATAGACGGAGCAGTTGAGCCCGAGGAAAGACGACCCCGGGTCGGCGAACGCCGCGGTCCACGTCGCCAGGAACGGCAGCGCCTGCGTCCCCAGGTACGCGCCATTCGCGGCGAACGTGCGCTGCGTGAAGCTGTACATGTTCAGGTTCGCCCCCTGCGGCTGGCAGAACACGCGCGTGTCGTCGCAGTCCATGGCGATCTCGCTGCCCGGGATGTTCATCGGCACCTCGATGGCCGGCATCGTCGCCGACAGGCACTGCAGCGACATGATGCCCGGCTGCGACGCGAGGCCCGACCAGCGCAGGCGCACGCGGCCGTCGACCTGCTCGGGGCTCATGCCCATCGTGGCGTAGATCCAGTCGCGGTAGGCGAAGACGTCGGCGAGCTGGGCCTGCTTGTTGGCCGGGATGCACTCGCTGCCGTCGCTGTCGATGTTGCTCGTGACGCCGACGATGGTGGCGCGGCCGTCGCGGATCTCGACGAACCCGGAGCCGCTGTCGCCGTGGCACATGCTGCCGGCGGGCGGGCTGATGCAGATGAAGCCATCCGGGCTCGTGCACTCGTCATCGGTGAGCTGCGGCGCGCGCACGATCGACACGTAGCCGGCGGGCGCGTTGCTGTGGTTGTTGGTGGCGATCGTCCCGACCCGTCCCGCGTTCGCCCACAAGCGCGGCAGCGCGGCCGTCTGGATGTTGCGGTCGATCGTGAACGGCGTCGCCAGCCGGATCAGCGCGATGTCGTTCTTCGGCTGCCCGAAGCCGCGTGTCGAGCTTGAAGTCCGGGTGAACGAACATGCCGCGCTGGGGCCCGCTCTGGTTGAACGGCCGCGATCCGCTGCTGACCACACCCGTCGCCGGATCGGTGCGGCTGTAACCCACGGAGCCGGCGATGGGGCCGATGCAGTGCGCGGCCGTGAGCACCCACTGCGGGTGAATCAGCGTTCCGCGGCAGTTCAGGCCACCGGTGCCGCTGAGGAAGACGCTCCACGGATAGTTGCGCTCGTAGTCGGTGCCGGGCGCGGGCGGGGCCGGCGTCAGCGTGGCGGTCACCGTCGCCGGGGATCTTCCTGGACGGGCGCCGTTGCCTCGACGACCGCGGCCTCGACGTTGACGGAAGTCGCCACGCGCATCAGCGCGCCGCTCTGCTCCGTGGTGTCGTCGTCCGCCGCCCCTTCCGGTCCACAGCCTGCGAGGGGCACTGACAGCGCGCCGGCCAGCAGCATCGAAGCGAGTGACTTGAACGATGGCGTCTTCATTTCCGTGGGTCTCCTGTTGGTTGGTTGTCGTTTCGGCTACGACCCCGGATAGAGCAACCTCCGGACCAACAGGAAAACCGCGCGTTTCCGCGGCCGCGTGTATCCCGCGCGTATACAGCCGCGCGCTCACCTGGTCGCTGTATACGCGCAGGCGACAAGAGCCTCAGTCAGGGCTTGGCGGCGGGGCCGGTGGGCGGCGGGCTTGGGGGCGGGGGCGGACCGCGGCCTTGAGCTTCTTCAGCTTCTCGAAGTTCTCGGTGATGGCGTTGTAGACGGGCTCGGGCACCTTGTGCGCGGGCACCGCGTTCTTCACCGCGGGGACCGACTCAAGTACGCGAACATCGCCTTGAGATCGGCCTCCGGCAGCGTCGCGAGATCCAGCCACGGCATCGGCGGCAGGATGGCGCGGCCGGCGCCGCCCATGTGTTTGCCGGTGCGGAACGCGTCGACGAACATCTTCTCCGACCACGACCCCATGCCGGTGTCCTTGTCGGGCGTCAGGTTGGGCGAGTACACGATCCCGAACGGCATCGCGAAGCTGGTGAACGTCGGGCCGATCAGAGCCATGTCGCGCTTGCCCGGCTTGCCCTCGGGATCGGGTCCGTCGGCCGGATGCCCGGACAGCATGCGCTTCATGTCGGGCACCGGCATCCCCAGGTTCGCGTCGAACACCCACGGCGTGTGGCAGTGGTTGCAGCCACCCACCCGCACCAGCAGCGCGCCGCGCTCGGTGCCCGCGGCGTCGGCCTTGCCCGCCGGCTTCGCCGACGCGGCGCCAGCCGCCGCGAACATCATCACTGCCGCAAAACATCCCACCAGCCACAATCGGTCTCGTCTCGTCATCTGTCGGCCTCCCTTCGAGGCCGCAGAATGCCATTTCGGCCGCGCCGCCGCCGCGCGCAGGTAGCGGCGGCCGAGCGCGCGCAGCTCGGCGCGCAGCGCGGGTGGGTCGATGACCTCGAAGTCGGCGCCCAGCATGCCGAGGTAGGGAGCCAGCACGCTCAGGGAGTCGGCGCCGACGGAGGCGATGCACGCGTTGTCGCCGGCTGGCTCGACGGTCACCGCGGCGGGGAGGCGTTTCGACAGCTCGGACGCCGGCATGTGGACCTTCACGCGGGCACGCGCGCGCCACGTCGCCTGCTGCACGCCGCGTACGAGGTGGCGCACCAGGTCGGCCGCCGGCGGCGGGCGCGGCACGAAGCGCGGGCCGGCGAGCGGATCGGGCGCGATGCGATCGACGCGGAACGTGCGCCAGTCCGATCGATCGGTGTCCCACGCCACCAGGTACCAGCGCCGGCCGTCGTGAACCAGCCGGTGGGGCTCGGTGGCGCGCGTGGTGGTCGCGCCGTCGTGACTGCGGTAGCCGAAGCGCAGGCGATCGTGCTCGGCGCAGGCGGCGGCGATGGCGCTCAGCGTGTCGGGATCGGGCGCCGTCGCGGGCCACGGCGTCGTGACCATCGCCTGCTGCAGGCTGCGGACGCGCCGGCGCACGCGCGCGGGCATCACCTGTTCCAGCTTGGCCAGCGCGGCGAGCGCGACCGACTCCACGCCGGCGACCGCTCCGGCGGCGGCGGCGCGCAGGCCGACGGCGACCGCGATCGCCTCGCGCTGATCGAGCAACAGCGGCGGCAGCTCGCTGCCGGCCCCCAGGCGGTAGCCGCCCGCGACGCCGGGGGACGCGTTGACGGGGTAGCCGAGCTCGCGGATACGCTCGACGTCGTTACGCACCGTCCGCGTGGTCACGCCCAGCTCTTCGGCCAGCTGCGGCCCGGACCAGTCGCGCCGCCCCTGCAGCAGCGACAGCAAGCGCAGCAGCCTCGTCGATGTCTTCATGCCGGTGATCGTCACATAGCATGCGGAACGATCCTTTCCGCAATAGCACGTAGCTTGATCGACATGACCAAACACACCAACCAGACCGACAAGGCCGAAACCAACACCACCAACGACACCACCATCCGCCCGTTCCGCATCGACATCCCCCAGGCCGACGTTGACGACCTCCGGCGCCGCCTGGCGCGGCGCGCTGGCCGGAGCCGCCCGCGCCGACGCCGGTCAGCGACTGGAGCCGCGGCGTCCCCGTCGCGTACCTGCGCTCGCTCGCCGACTACTGGGCGACCGGGTTCGACTGGCGGGCGCAGGAGGCGAGGCTGAACGCGTTCCCGCAGTTCACCACCACCATCGATGGCCAGACCATCCACTTCCTGCACGTGCGTTCGCCCAACCCGGACGCGACGCCGCTCATCATCACGCACGGCTGGCCCAGCTCCAGCGCCGAGTTCGTAGACATCATCGGCCCGCTCACTGATCCCACGTTGCCCGCGGCGCACGGCGGCGATCCGGCCGACGCGTTTCACCTGGTGATCCCGTCGCTGCCCGGGTTCGGGTTCTCGACGCCGCTGGCGGGGGCAGGGTGGGGCAACCTGTTTCGCGTCGCCGGCGCGTGGGCCGAGCTGATGCGCCGGCTCGGCTACGATCGCTATGTCGCGCACGGCGGCGACGTCGGCTCGGGCGTCGCCGGGATGTTGCCGATGGTCGACCCCGGCCGCGTCACCGCCGTCCACATCAACGGCCCGGCGCCGTTCCCGTTTGGTCCGGCGATGGACGCCGCCGCGCTGACGGCGCCGAGCGACAAGTTGCGGGCCGAGCGGTTCAACCGCTATCGCGAGCAGGGGCTCGGCTACCTGCACATGCAGTCGACGCGGCCGCAGACGCTGGCGTACGGCCTCAACGACTCGCCGGTCGGCGCAGCTGGCGTGGATCGTCGAGAAGTTCGCGGAGTGGACCGACCCCGCCGCGGCGCTCCCCGACCAGGCCGTCGACCGCGACCGGATGCTCACGCTGGTGAGCATCGCGTGGTTCACCGGCAGCGGCGCGTCGTCGGCCCACTTCACCTACGAGGGGATGCAGGCGTTCGCCGAGTTCGCGCGCGAATCCGGCGGCGCCGTGAAGCTGTTCAGCCCGCAGGGGTCGCGCCTGGGCGTGGCGGTGTTCGCCGGCGATTTCAGCGTCCGGTCCGTCCTGGACCCCGACGGCGCCGCGGCGTCGTGGACCGAATACGATCGCGGCGGGCACTTCCCCGCGATGGAGGTCCCCGAGTTGCTGGTCGGCGAGCTGCGCCGGTTCTTCCGGTAGCATCGGGGTGTGGCGGATCCCCGGATCACGTGGGTGAGAGGCGATCGGCGAGAGGGGCCGAACGAGACCATCGGCGTATTGGAGCTGCGCGCCGATGGCAGCTGCCGCGCGGTGTTCGCGGAGCGCGTCGAGGTGGACGGGCGCTGCCACATCTTGCTCGCCCGCGAGGTCTCGGGACGGCAAGGACGCGCTCGACACCCGCTGGTGGAGCCTGGTCCTCGATCGGCAATTCAAGGTGGAGACCATCCGCAACGGCTCGTGCGGCGACAAGGTGACCACTGCGGACATCCCGCGCATCATCCGCGCCCTGAAGGACCTGGACCTGCTGACCGACAACACGATGGTCGCCGTCGACGGCGGCGGCTCGGCGATCGTCGGGCGAATGGGGCCTGAACGTGCGGCGGAGCTGTCAGGGCGGGATTCGAAGGCGCCGAGAATCGGGCGCGGAGCCGAGGTAGGGGAGGCCGACGTTGACGCCGGCGTTGACGAGCGCGCTCCCTGGCTTGAGACGGAACAGGTCGACGCGCGGGAACGCACCGTCCGCGGTGCGCGCCGCCGTGGCCTGGGTGAGGTCGAGGCTGACGAAGTCGGCGGCGCTGACGGAGAAGCCGCTCGTTCCAGGTGTTGTTCGTCTGCGTGGCGTTGGCGATCGGTCGCGGCGGCCCGAGCGAGATGTTGTTCCTGATGGTGTGCTGTTGCCCCGAGTTGAGCGCGCCCCCGAGGCCGAAGTTGGTGCCGTTGTTGTACGCGGTGCAGTTGTAGATGGTCAGGCCGCCGGTGTTGTTGTTCTGGTCGAAGCCCTTGTTCGGGTGGCCGAACGACGACGCAGCTTGGTGAGCTTGTTGTTCGCCTGCACCGAGTTGCCGCCGACCTTGAAGCCGTTGCCGTTGCCGGTGAAGCCGCCGTAGTTCCAGACGTCGACGCCGTTGCGGAACGCCCAGCAGCGCTTCGAAGGTGACGACCTGCGGACTGTCGAACGCGTCGTAGCCGTCGTCGGAGTTCTCCCAGGCGCGGCAGCCGATGAACTTGTTGCCCGGCCCCTGCGTCTGCTTGGGGCCGAAGCCGTCGGCCATGCTCCCCATCTTCTTTGGATCGTAGTTCCGGTAGGCGTCGCAGTTGATCACCGTCGTGTAGGCGCCGCCTTCGTTGATCTCGAGGCCGGTGTTGCGATTGGCGTAAGAAGGCAGCACGCCTCGAAGGTGTTGTGCTGGCCGGTGACGTAGGCGCCCTGATAGCCGGCGCGCGTGATGCTGATGCCTTTGAAGTACCAGTAGCTGCCGCTGACCGTGAAGCCGTACGCGTCCTGCACCCATTCCTGGTCCGGGAACGAGAAATCGAATAGCGCCTGGCCGCCGTCGGCGACGACGCGGATCGGCTTACCGTCCTGGCCGGACTTCGAGAACACGAAGCCGTTCTTTGCGCCCGCCTGGTACGCGACGGGGTAGGTCCCCGCCTGCAGCAGCACGGTCTCGCCGGCGGCGACCATGGCCCGCGCCGTCGCAAAGTCCATCGCCGTCGCGAAGCTGCGGCCGTCGTTGGTCGACTTGCCGGTCGGCGTGACGTAGTAGATGCGCCCCGCGCTCCCGGCCGCGCCGCCCGCGCCGGCGGTTCCGGTCGAGGTCGTTCCCGCGGCGCCGCCACGGCCCGCGGCACCGGCGGAGCCTCCGCTCGCGCCCGCGATGCCGCCGCCACCGGCGCCACCGCGACCACCGGCGCTGGCCCCGCCGCGGCCGCCGGCGCCACCGCTGGCTGCCGAGCCGCCCGTGCCGCCACCGGCCGAGCCGCCCCTGCCTGCGGCCGCGGCGCCGCCCAGGCCGGCAACCCCGCTCGAGCCGGCGGCAGCGCTCATTCCGGCACCGCCGCCAGCTCCGGCGGCAGCGCTCGTGCCGGCAGCGCCACCCGACCCGGCGCGCGCGCCCGCCGCACCGGCCGCGCCGCCTGGTCCCGAACCAGCGATTCCCGCGCCGCCGCTTCCGCCGGCGGTCGCATCACCGCCGTTGCCGCCGCCGTCGGTGCCGATTTGCGGAGTCCCGTCGGAGCACCCTAGTAGGATGAAGGGGGCCAGCAGCCCGATGGCGTAGGCGGCGATTGTCAGGACGCGGGGGCGCCGGAACGTCGACATGAGAGCCTCGATGTCAGGAGGTAAGCGGACTTCGGTGCAATCCCTTCGTCGTGGGTGTCTTCGCCGTCGGGTCGAGGCTCATGTGGCCCTGGCCCTGGTGGCCGTCGTGGCGTCGGGGCTGGCGCTGCTGGGTGGCGCGCGTGCAGGCGGCGCGGCTCCGCCCGTCGGGGCCACCCCCGCGGCGACCCCGGCGTTCGAGCCGCTGGTGGTCGTCAGCGAGCCGCGCGCGCTGGCGGCGATGGAGGCGGGCGGGCTCGACGCGGGGACGCTCGCCTTCGGCGGCAAGCCGGCGGCGTCGCTGGCGCAGCTCGCCGGTGGCGCCGGCTGGGCGTCGATCGCGCGCGTCCTGCGCGCGGACATCGCGGAGATCTACGCGGCGGACAAGCGCTACGGCGTCGGCATGAAGTACACGCACCGCGGTTTCGATCCGGCGTGGCTGTCGTCGTCGGCGGTTCGCCTGGAGCTGGTGGCCGTGGTCAACCGGATCGACCGCCGCGTGTTTCACCCGGGGACGTGCGGCGAGCTGCGCTTCGTCTATCGCGCGGCGTACCAGGCTCCCGACAAGGACCGGTTTTCGTCGCGGTTGCCGCTGACGATCAACGTCGTGTTCTTCCTGCCCGACGACGGCGAGCGCTGCGCGCGCCGCGCGCGTGCGCTGGCCCGGCCCGATGACGTCGCCCCCGTCGTGCGCGCGGGCGTGACGTTGAAGTCGGTCGAGGTGAACCTGCAGACGTCGCGCTGGCCGTCGACGATCCGGCCCGATCTGGGCGGGCACGCGGACTACCTGCTGCGCGTGTTCCACGCCGGCCCGGGCGGCAGCTTCGTCGCCGCGCCGCTCGAGAACATGCCGGACGTCGACCGCATCAAGCGGGATCCGGCGCTGCGCCGGGCGCTGGCGGCGTGGCTGCGGGCGCCCGACGTGCTCGCCAAGATCGACGACGGGACGGCGCTGCTGCCCGACGCCTTGCTGGCGACGCGCGCGCTCAGCGTCACGCCGCGCGGGCTCGCGCGCCCGCAGAACGCGCCGTTCCGGCGGCTGCTGCCCGCGGCGGAGCTCGCCGATCTTCCGCTCGCCGGGCGCCGGCACGTGGCGTCGCCCGAGGCGCTGCTGCGCCGGCTGGACGCGTTGACCTGCGCCGGCTGCCACCAGAGCCGTTCGCTCGCCGGGTTTCACGTCGTCGGCGCCGAGCGCGATCCCGAGCGCGTCGTCGACGCGCTGGCGGTGGCGCTGTCGCCGCACCTGGAGGAGGAGCTGCCGCGCCGGCGCGCCTACCTGCGCGCGGTCGCCGCCGGCCAGGTCCCCGACGAGATGCGGCCGCCGGCCGAGCGCGGCAGCGCGGCGGGCACGTTCGGTCACGCGTGTGGGCTGGGCGATCGCGGCTTCGCGACCTGGACGTGCGCCGCCGGCTTCGAATGCGTCGCGGTCGACGACGATCGCGTCGGGCAGTGCATGCCCGCCGCGCCGCGCGCCGGGTCGGCCTGCCACCCGGGCGCGGTGTCGTTCGCGAGCGACCGCATCAAGTCGCCGCAGACGCTGGCGTGTGGGCCGGCCAGCGTGTGCGAGGGGATCGGCGTCGGCTTTCCGGGCGGCATGTGCGCGTCGGCGTGCGCGTCGCTGGCGCCGGGAGAGACGTGCGGCGCCATCGCGCTGCTGACGCCGTTCAACAATTGCCTGGCGCGGGGCGGGGCGTTCACCGAGTGCGCGAAGCTGGCGCGCCCCGCCGGCCTGGCCGCGTGCGACGCGCGCACGCCGTGCCGCCCCGACTACCTCTGCGCGCGCACGCCCGGCGGCGGCAGCGCCTGCCTGCCGCCGTACTTCGTCCTGCAGATGCGCGTCGACGGCCACCCGGCGTCGATCCGGTAGCCGCGCTCGCGCGAAGCGCGAGGCGGCTACCGTTCGCTCGCGGGGTGCTCGTGGAGGCCAATCGCGCCGCCGCCTCTTTCGCGCCACCCACGCGTCGCCAGCCATGTCCGCGGTCGTGCGACCGGACTTGGCGTGGCCGGACGCGGCTGCGCCTCCTTCCAGCCGTCAAACCAGGGCCCTGACGAGCAGGGGTCGATCCCGCTGACGCCCCGTATGTGTTTCTTCCAGTTCTGAAGGACGTAGACGATGGCGGTTCTTGTCGCCCGAGGTGTGGCCAACTCGCGCGCATGGTACTTGCCGCTCCACACCGGTCCGGTCCGGTTGAAGACGCGATTGAGCGACTTGGCTGACCTGATCCGAAGGCCGGCCACACCGAGGCCGAGCGCCCGCTTGTCATCTGCTTCGACGATGGCGTGAACGTGATCGGCCTGCACGGAGAACACGACGATTCGGAATGTCGAGGTGGAGGCCGCCGCCATCGCTGCCGCGATGGCGGCGAACGCGGCGGGTGTCCGAAATGAAGGTGTGGCCTTCCGTGCGCGGAGTGTGATGTGAACCGGATGTCGGGGGTTGTGTTCCGGTCGCGGCCGATGCGGCACGGACGACTGTCGGTTTTCAGGCGCGGTCGTCCTGCCCCTGCGCGTTCCCCTCCCCAGGTTCGGACGCGAAGCCGCAGTTGTCGTGTCCGTCGCGCCATCTTGAAAAGGGCCACAATGGTTTCGGCGCCGGAGCGCACACAGTTGCGCCGCAAGTTGGTAGCCCCGGCGCGGTCGGGACCCGTGGTGCCCCATCTTGAAAGGGCCACAATTGCCGAGACTCGATCGCCTGCGTTCCCTCCCAGGTGCGGACGCGAGCCGCAGTGTCGTGCCGTCGTGGCATCTTGAAAAGGGCCACAATGGTTTCAGCGCCTGAGCGCACCGTTGCGCCGCCGGTCGGGGACCCGTGACGCCATCATCTTGAAAAGGGCCACAATTGCCGAGACTCGATCGCCTGGGCGGCGGCGCTCGCGGCCGTGGCGCCCCAGTGCGAAGCCGCCGTCGGGGACTCGTGGTGCCCCATCTTGAAAAGGGCCACAATTGCGGCGATTCAATCGCGGCTGCGGTGACTACGGCTCTGCGAGCATCGCGTGCAGCCAGCGCAGGCTCTGCTGCTCGGCGGCGCTGGCGGCGGGGGCGGGGCCGAGCGTGGTCAGGACGGCGCGTGCTTCGCCCGCGCGGTCGGCCATCAGCAGCGCGAACGCCTGGTAGATGCGGGCGTGGAGGGCGTCGGGGACGTCGGGCGCGGCCGCGGCGGCCGCGGCGAACAGGCGCGCGGCTTCCGTGTAGTCGCGGTGGGCGAGGGCGCCGGTGGCCAGCTGCGCCTGCAGCGCCGGGGATCGGGCGCCGCCGGCCCAGGCGCGCGCGCTGATGTCCTGCAGGACGGGGCTGCTGCCCGCCACGCAGCAGCGGGAGCGTCCGCAGCGTCGAGTCCGCCAGCACATCCCGCAGATCCTCGAGGCCCACCGGCCGCGGCGGCCAGAACATGACGGCGTTGACCAGTCGTTGCGCCGGGAAGAAGGCGCGGCTGCTGTCGCGCAGTCCCGGCGGCCACAGGCGCTGGATCATCGTGCTGCGCGCGAAGCGGGTCGCCGCCGCGTCCACGTCCATCCAGCGTTCGATGAAGTCCTGCCGCGCAGGGTGCGGCCGGCGCGGCGACAGCCGCTGCGGGTGGTCGTCGTCGACGGGCGCGACGCCGGCGATCCACGGCGCGAGCTGCTCGGCATCGGCGAGGAACGTCGCCCCGAGCTGCGCCGGCACCTCGACGCCCAGGCGCACCAGCTCCGGTCCCACGACGCCGTCCCGCCACTGCGCCGCGAACGCCTCTTCGGTCGCGGCCGCGCGCAGCCCGCGCGTGCCGGCCAGCATCCAGTGCGCGCCGGCGCCCGTCCACAGCGAGCAATCGGCGAACGCCGCGCAGAACGCGCTGACCACCGCGCGCGCGTCGTCCTCGTCCAGCTCCTCCACCGGCAGCCAGTAGGTGGCGACGCCGCCGTCGTTCAGCCGGTCGTGCAGCAGCCGGAAGTACTCGCGGCTGTACAGGTTCACGACGCCGGCCCCCTTGGGTGGCGGCGGCTCGCCCGTGATCAGATCGAACGACGCCGTGCTGGTCTGCAGGAAGAACCGGCCGTCCTCGACGTGCACCCTGACGCGCGGATCGTGCAGCGGATCGTCCGCGGTCGGGAACATGACCGTGGCCAGGTCGAGGATCTCGGGGGAGATGTCGACGACGTCGATGGCGGTCAGCGCGCGCGTGTCGGTCAGCGCCTTGGCGGTCGACCCGAGGCCATAGCTGATGAGCAGCGCCCGCCGGATGCGCGGGTTCACGGCGACCGCCCAGTTCACGAACAGCTTCATGTAGCGCCGGTCCGCCAGGTCCGTCCCGGACATCGAGTGGCCGTTGGTCACCAGCCGGTGGGAGACCGGCTCGCCGCCCCACTCGCTGCGCAGCAGCGTCGTGGTCTGGTTGACGCCCTCGTGCAGGGCCACCACGCGCGTGCGCTCATCCAGGAACCGCGCGCGGCTGGTCGGCAGGTGGCGGGCCAGCATCGCGCCGCGCGGAAACAGCGCCAGGCAGAGCGCGACCGCGGCCAGCGCGGCGATCCACACGCGCTGCGCGCTGGGCCACGCGCGCCGCGCGCCGCGCGGCGTCGCCTGCCGCGGGCGGCACAGGGCGGCGACCGCGCCGTACAGCGCCGCCAGCACGAACATCGATCGCTCCATCCCCAGCGCCGGCAGCAGCACGAAACCGGCGCCGAGCGCGCCGGTCATCGCGCCCAGCGTGTTGACCAGCGTCAGCCGCCCCGCGGTTTCGCCGGCGCCGGGCAGCTCGTGGCGCAGCGCCGCCCCCTGCAGGGTGAACAGCACGCCGGAGACCAGCGACGTGGCCGACATCAGGCGCAGCGCCAGCACCAGCGTCGCGTCAGGCTGCGAGATCGAGAACGCGGCGCCGCGGTACCAGGGCGAAAACCACGCGTAGCCCAGCGTCGTGGCCAGCGCCGCCGCGGCGGCCACCGCGGGCAGCCAGCGATGCGCGGCCGGATCACGCCGCAGCCACGCCGACGCGGCCAGCCCGCCGGCGCCGATCCCCAGCAGGATCACCGCCAGCATGAACGCGAACGTCAGCGTCGTCCCGAACAGGAACAGCTGCAGGAAGCGAAACCAGATCACCTCCAGGCCCAGCAGGGCGGCGCCCGACAGGAACGCCGCCGCCAGCAGCGCCAGCGACCGCGCGACCGGCGCGGCGCTGGCCGGGCTCGCGGCCGGCGTCGACCGCCGTTGCCGCTGCCGCCTGTTCTTGCGCCGGCGCCGTCTCCCGGCGCGACAGCCACAGCGCTGCCGTGGCGGCGAGCAGGTTCAGCCCCGCCGCGGCGAAGGCGGTGCCGCGCAGGCCGAGCCGCGCGATCAGCCACAGCTCGCCGGCGACCGCGCCCATCACGCCGCCCAGCGTGTTCCACCCGTACAGCCGCCCCAGCACGCGGCCGAAGTCCTGATCGCCGCGCGACAGCGCGCGCGTCAGCACGGGCAACGTGATGCCCATGGCGGTGGTGGGCAGCAACACGAGCGCGAACGCGACGGCGAGGCGCACGACGTTCGCCAGCGCGGGCGTGTCGCCCAGCGCGCGGAACAGCGGCGCCAGCACCGGCGCCAGCGGCGGCATCGCCAGCACGACGACCGTCCCCGCGACGCCCGCGCCGATCTCCAGCAGCGCGTAGGCGCGCAGCGGCCGGTCCACGCGCGCCGCCCAGCGAACCGCAAGCGCGTTGCCGACCGCCAGCCCGGTCATGAACGCGGCGAGCACGATGCTGGACGCCCACACGCTGCTGCCCAGCATCAGCCCCGCGCGCCGCAGCCACAGCGTCTCGAACAGCAACGCCGCCGCCCCCGACAGGAAGAAGGCCAGGCTCAGGATCGCGGCCATGGCAGCTCGCGCTTCGGCGCCTACGCGCTGCGGAACTGGCTGGGCGCGCGGCCGGTCCAGCGCTTGAAGGCGCGCGTGAACGCCGCGCCCTCCGCGTACCCGAGCAGGCAGGCGACGTCGGTCATCGACAGGCTGACATCGCCCAGGTAGACGAGGGCGAGCTTGTGGCGGGCCTCGTCCACCACGTCGCGGAACGACACCCCTTCGGTCTGCAGCTTGCGCTGCAGCGAGCGCTCGCTCATCGCCAGCGCCTCGGCGATGTTGCCGATCCCGGGCTCGCCGTCGCGCAGCCGCTGAACCACCGCGTTGCGCACGCGCTCGCGCAGCGTCGCCGCGGCCGGCGTCTCCGCCAGCACGCGCGCGGCGTGTGACTCCAGCAGGCGGAACAGGTTCGGATCGTGGTCGCGCGCCGGCGCTTCCAGCGCCTCGTCGTCGAAGCGAAGCCCGGTGCGGTCGCGCTCGAAGCGGACCGGGCAGCCGAGCACCTGCTCGTATTCGTCGGCGGGACCGAGCGGCGCGTGCGCGAACCACACCTCGCGCGGCCGGCGGTCGAAGCAATCGCGCACGCGGCTGGCGGCGATCGCGATGCTGAAGTCCCACAGCTGCGGCGGGATCACGGCGGCGTTGTCGACCGCCTGCTGCTCGAACATGGTCAGCCCGTCGGCCTCGCGCGCGCCGAGCACCCACCTCACGTTCTGGCTGTCGAGGCCGATGTAGCGCGCGATCTGGCCCAGGGCCGCGCGCAGGGTGGGGCTGGTGCTGGCCAGGTAGTCGAGCAGGTTGCCCTTCGGGAACGCCGTGCCGACGTGCAGCCCCAGCGTGCCGCGCCCGAACTGCTTGATCGCCACCCGCCAGATCGGGGCCAGCTCCGCGGGCGCCAGGTATTCGGTGCGCTTGGCGAGCGCGGCCTCGGAGATGCCGGCCGCCGCGCACACCGCGTCCACGTCCAGCCCGACCGACCGCATCGCGGCCAGCATCGCCAGCACGGCGCCCGGCGCCGATCCCGGTTCGCCGGAGACGTCGGCGCTGGACATGCCCGATGCTTGATCACCGCGGCGACGGGCGTCAATCGCGCATTGGCGTGATCTGTCAAGCCGCTGGCGCCTGCGGGTACGCGTGCCGGTCGCCCGTGGAGTTATCACGGATGCATCAACGAACCGCTCCGCAGGGAGCACACCCGAACCAAGGAGACCGTCATGAAGATCCATCACTCCAGCATCCCGGCCCTCGACCCCGAGCGCGTCGCCGCCGTCCTGGCCGAGATCCTCGGCGCCCGCGTCATCCCGCTGCCGCACCCGCAGGGCAACCTGCTCATCTACGCCGGCGACAGCGACGGCACCGCGCTGGAGGTGTGGCCGGCGGGGACGCGCGGCGGGGTGAATGACCGCGACCTGGAGATTCGCGACGTGCCGCTCCCCCAGGACTGGCCCCACCACAGCTACGTCACCTCCGAAACGTGCGACGCCGACCAGGTGCTGGCGATCTTCGCGCGCGAGGGCTGGCGGGCGGAGAAGGCGCAAAACGGTCCGCCGCACGCCGGCTTCAGCCTGGTGCGCGGCTGGATCGAGAACCACACCGCCATCGAGATCGGCGGCAGCGACATGCGCCAGGAGTACGAACGCTTCTTTGCCAAGGTCATCAGGCGCGCGGCGTGACGGGCGCCACGGATGAGCTAGCCCCGGGCGGAACATTTCGCCACCTTCGATCTGAGCGCGGGGCGCCGATCGGTATACGTTCTCCGTCGGGGAAATGGCCACCAGCGACGGGGATTACCGGAAGCTCGCCAACGCGCTGCCCCAGATCATCTGGGTGTGCGACGCCAGTGGGCGGCTCGAGTGGGTGAACGATCGATGGATGGAGCTGACCGGCCTCAGCGAAGCGGAGTCACTCCGCTCCAAGGGCGCCCTCGTCGCCGTGCACCCTGACGATCGGGAACAGATACAGCAGCAGTTCGCGAACGCGCTGGCGACCTCGACACCGTGCGAGATGGAGTACCGGATCCGGACCCGGGAAGGCGCATATCGCTACCACTTCTGCCGCGTCGTGCCCGTCCACAACGACGACGGCGCGATCAAGCGCTGGGTGGCGGCGGCGTTCGACGTCGATGATCGCCGCCGCGCGGAGGCGGCGCTGCGCGCGTCGGAGCGGCGCTTCGAAGCCGTGTTTCACGCCAATCCGCAGCCGACGACGATCACCCGCCATTCCGACGGGACGTTCCTGAACGTCAACGACGCGTTCCTGAACATGACGGGGTTTTCCCGCGACGATATCCTGGGCAAGACCAGCGTCGAGGCGGGGCTGTGGACGGCTGAGGACCGGGCCAGGTCGTTCGCCGCTCTGGCGCAGAACGCGTCCACCGAGTTCGAAGTTCCGTTTCGAACCAAAGACGGGCGGCCGCTCATATTGTCGATCGTGACCGCCCACATCGACTTCGGCGGCGAGCGGGCCCTGGTCAACGTCGCGACCGACGTGACGGAGCAGCGCGCGACCAACACGGCGCTGCGCAAGAGCGAAGCCCTGGCGCGCGCCCGCGCCGACGAGCTCGCGGCGCTGATGGACGCGGTGCCGGCCGCCGTCTGGATCGCGATGGATCCCGACTGCCGCGAGCTGCGCGGCAACCGCACCGGGCGCGAGCTGTTGCGCAGCGGCGAGGGACAGAACCTGTCGAAGACGGCCCTCGACCCGACGGGCACGAGGCACTTCAGGGTGTTCGCGAACCAGAGGGAAGTGCCGCCTGAGTCGCTCCCCCTGCAGCGGGCCGCGCGCGGCGAAGAGGTCAGGAACTACGAAGAGGAGGTCCACTTCGACGACGGGCAGGTGATCTGCCTCTACGGCAGCGCGGTCCCGCTGCTCGATCCCAGCGGCGCGCCGCGCGGATCGATCGGCGCCTTCGTCGATGTGACGCGCTTGAAACAGGCCGAGGACGCCATGCGCGAGGCCGATCGCCGCAAGGACGAATTCCTGGCGCTGCTGTCCCACGAGCTGCGCAACCCGCTGGCGCCGATCCTCACCGCCGCCGAGCTGATGGAGCTGCAGGGCGACGTCGCGACGCCGCGCGAGCGCGAGGTGATCATCCGGCAGTCGCAGTACCTGATCCGCCTGGTCGACGACCTGCTGGACGTGTCGCGCGTGGCGCGCGGCAAGGTGACGCTGACCAAGAAGCGGCTGGAGATCGCCAGCGTCGTCGCGCAGGCGGTGGAGTCGACGGTGCCGCTGCTCGAGCAGATGCGGCACCAGCTGTTCATGTCCGTCCCCGCGCGGGGGCTCGCCGTCGACGGCGACGAGGTCCGCCTGACCCAGGTGGTCAGCAACCTGCTGACCAACGCCGCGCGCTACACGGCGCCGCGCGGGCGCGTCGAGGTGTCGGCCACGCGCGAGGGTGATGACGTGGTGCTCGCTGTCCGCGACAACGGCATGGGCATCGACTCCAGCTTGCTGCCGCACGTGTTCGACATGTTCGTGCAGGGCCCGCGCGACTCCGACCGCGCGCAAGGGGGCCTCGGCCTCGGCCTGTCGCTGGTACGCTCGCTCACCGACCTTCACGGCGGCTCGGTCGCCGCGCACAGCGCGGGGCAGGGCCAGGGCAGCACGTTCACGGTGCGGCTGCCGGCGGCGGTGCCGTCGGTTCGCGAGCACCTCCCGCCGCGCCGCCGCCGCGCGCGCGCCGGCGAGCAACCACGGCCGCCGCGTCCTGGTCGTCGACGACAACCGCGACGCTGCCGACATGCTGTCCATCCTGCTGACGCCGCGCCGGACACCAGGTGGAGATCGCCGCCGACGCCTCGCAGGCGCTGTCGGCGGTGGATGCGTTTCGGCCACAGGTCGCGATCCTCGACATCGGCCTGCCGGTGATGGACGGCTACACGCTGGGGCGCGAGCTACGCGCGCGCCTGGGCGACGCGACGCCGATCCTGATCGCGCTGACCGGCTACGGACAGGAGCAGGACCAGCGCCGCAGCGAGGAGGCAGGCTTCGCGTCGCACCTGGTCAAGCCGATCGACGCCCGCAAGCTGATCCAGCTGGTCGACACGCTCGCGAAAACCTGAGCGCGACGGCTATGATCCTCGCATGGGGATCATCACCCATCCCGAGAAGGTGCTGTTTCCGGACAGCGGCATCACCAAGGGCGAGCTGTGCGCCTACTACGAGGCGATCGCGCCGCTGATGATCCCGCACATCAGCGGGCGGCCGGTCACGATGGAGCGCTACCCGGCCGGCATCGACAAGAAGGGGTTCATCCAGAAGGATGTGTCGAAGGGGTTCCCCGCCTGGCTGGAGCGCGTCGGCGTGGAGAAGCGCAGCGCGAAGGAGGGCGGAACGGTTCACTACCCGCTCGTGAACGACGCGCGCTCGCTGCTGTGGCTCGCCAACCAGAACTCGGTCACGCCGCACGTGTGGACGGCGCGCGTGCCGAAGCTGCAGCAGCCCGACCTGTGCGTCTTCGATCTCGACCCGCCGGGCGACGACGAACCGGACGCCCTGCGCGCGGGCGCGCTGGCGGTGCGCGCGCTGCTCGACGAGCTCGGTCTGCCGAGCTTCGTCAAGACGTCGGGTTCGAAGGGCTTCCACATCGTCGTGCCGCTGGACGCGCGACACTGACTTCGACGTCGTCTGGCGCTTCGCTCACGGCGCCGGCGCGGTGCTGGTCAAGCGGCACCCCGACATGTTCACGCAGGAGTTCATCAAGGCCGACCGCGGCGGACGCATCTTCGTCGACACCGGCCGCAACGGCCCCGGCGCGACGTTCGCCGCCGTCTACGCCGTCAGGCCCAAGCCCGGCGCGCCGGTGTCGGCGCCCTGCACCTGGCAAGAGGTGGAGCGGGCCGCGGTCGTGCCGCGCACGTTCACGCTGCGCACGATGGCCGACCGCGTCCGCGACGTCGGCGATCTCTGGCGGGATATCGCCAGCGACCGGCGCTCGCTGGACGGCGCGATGGGCGCGCTGCAAGGCATGCTCACGGAAGAGGACTGGGCCGAGTCGATGGCCGCGTCGACGCGGCGGCCGACATCACGACGGTCGCGCTGAACACTTTCGCCCGGGCGTGGTCATGTTGGAGGTGGTGGACGGATGGGACCCTGGCGCAGCATTCTCGCAGCGACGGACCTGAGCGACGCCGCTGACGAGGCGATTCGCCAGGCGCATGAGCAAGCGCGGCTCTTCCAGGCGCGGCTGAGGGTGCTGCACGTCATCCCGAGCTGGCCCGGCACGCCGATGTCGCCCGGCGAGTCCCAGCGCGAGGTGCTCGAGCGGGAGCGGCTGTCGGCGGAGATCTTCGACACCATCACGACGCGAGCGGAGTCGCTGGTCGGCCCGATGGGCGACGGCGAGCTCGACGTGGTGCTCGACGATGGGCTCGCGTCCGACGTCATCGTGACGCACTCGGAAGCGGCAGATACGGACCTGGTGGTCGTGGGCGGCACGGGCAAGCAGGGGGCCGTGCGCCGTCTGCTGGGCGGCGTCGCCGAGTCGGTGGTGCGCACGTGCCGTCGATCGGTGCTCGTCGCGCGTCCGCGGCCGGGCACGCGGCACATCCTGTGCGCGATCGACTTCTCGCCCGCGTCGTGGGCCGCGGCGCGCGCCGCTGTGGCGCTGCACGCGGCTGGCGGCGGCGAGCTGCGGTTCGTGCATGCCCGCTGGTCCACCGAGCCAGCCGCCGAGCTCACCCGGCGGCTGGAGGGTGTCGTCGCGGAGCTGGGGCGCGGCACTCCCAAGCTCATCGAGGGCGCGCCCGACATCGTCATCCCCGCGCTTGCGGCTGACGAGCGCGCCGACCTGGTCGTGATTGGCACGACGGGACACGGCGGCCTGGGGGGGCTGCTGCTGGGGAGCGTCGCACAGGCCGTCGCCCGCGACGCGCCGTGTTCGGTGCTGGTCGTGCGCGAGACCGGCCAGAGCGGCTAGGGCGGCGCCCGCGCGTCGCTCGCTCTTGCCTCGATAGCTGGGCTCCGGCGGCGAGGCCGGGCCACAGAACGAGATGTGACGGACAGGCACCTGCTCGTGAACGTGAAAGACCGCCCATTCCTCGCGGTCGTCGTCCATGACGATATCGCGCGCCTCGTCGACGAAGCGCCTGCCGTCCTTTAGCTCGACGACCAAGGGACGCTTCAGCCGCGTCGATTCCTCGAGCAGGTCGAGCACATCGCAACGATCGAGAATGTGTCCCATGCCAAAAGCCTGGTGCCGGATTCGGAGATCCAGCCAGCGCTCAGGTGACGCGGTCCGCCGCTCGGCCGTGACGCGTCGCAGCCGCAAAAGTGGCCTCAACCAGTGGGCTCGTGGGACCGATTGAATGATCAGTGGGCGCAGACGGGGCCGTGTTGCAGCTCGTCACCCGATGCGAATCGGCTGACGACTTCGTCGAGCGGTTCGCCCGCTTCACCACCGACAGCGATCTGGTCGTGCCGGCGCTGGCGCACGCCAGCGTCGGGACCACCGGACGTTTCATCATTCGCCTGAAAGATCAGTCCGTCATCATGGCGGGCCGGTGCGAGGTGAGTGAGGTGATGCCCATGGCCGGCGCGCCGGGGGCAGCGCCGCGACCGGGGCGCGCGCTCATGCGCCTGCGGCTCGTCGAGATGGACGCGCAGAGCTCCGGGATTCATCTCCGCTTGACCGAGCGGCGCGCCGCCTCGGACAAGCCACCGTCGCCGCCGCCGCCCGCGCCGCCAGTCAGACCGCTGGCGATCGTCCGGACACCTCCTCCCGCCCCGCGGGCCGCGGTGCCAGCGCCGCCACCGCCCGCGGCGCCGCCGCCCGCCGCGCCGCCCACCAACGTGACGGCCGTTGCCCGACCTCAGCCCGTGCGGCGAAACGCACCGGCGCTGACGCTGATCGGCGTCGCCGTACCACATAAGCCGGCGGCGACGGCCGCCGCCATAGTAGCCGCCGCCACCGCGTCGTCTCCGCTGGCGATCGAGACGACCGACGTAGCGCCGCTGCCCCGACCCGAGGCGCGCGTCCCGGGCGCGGCGTTCACACTTCCCGCGAACCCGCTCAGCGATCTCGATGGCGCCGATCTCGCCAGCTTCGTCGAGTTCACGCTGCTCGAGACCGAAGGTGTCGACTCCGCAGCGATCATCAGCTCCGAGGCTGTGCCCGGCATCGTGCTGCCCGCCGCCCAGTCCACACCGCATCGTGTGATCGTCGCGCCGCCCGCGCCCGCGCCCGCCGCGCGCCCGAGCAACCGCATCGAACGCGCGCGGCGGATCGCGCGCCGCGCCGGGCCCTACGCCGCGTGCGCGGTCGTCGGGCTGCTGGTGGGGCTGCTTGTACGATCGGGTAACAGCCCGGCGCCCGTCGTCGCGGCGCCAAGACCGGTCGCTCCATCGGAGATCGCGTCGCCGGAGGTCGTGCCCCCGCCCGCGGCCCAGCCCGCGCCCGCGCGACGTGATTGCGAAGCCCGCGTGACGACCAGGCCGGCGGGCGCGAAGGTCCGCTGGGGAGACGTCGAGCTGGGCGCGACCCCGATCGAGCGTGCGCCCATCCCGTGCGGCAGCGCGCTCGTGGCGATCTCGCACGAACGGTACTCGGACGTGACCCGCACGGTCACGGCGGAGCGCGGGCAAGGCGCGCTCATCACCGAACGACTGTCGCGGCCGCCGGCCAAGCTGCTGGTGACGTCGTCGCCGCCAAACGCGGTCATCAAGCTCAACAAGCGAAAGATCGGAGAGGCGCCGCGCAGGATCGGCGCGCTTCGCTACGAGCGCGTTCGCGTCGCCGCGTCGTTGCCCGGCTATCAGCCGTGGACGAAGACCCTCTATCTGAGGGAGGCGGAGACCAAGGTCGACATCACGCTGGCGCCCATCGCCAAGCCGCCCGCCCGCCGCGCGCCGACCGGGCCGGCTGCTTCCACGCGCGCCCGCTGACGGCACTCGCCGCGGCGCGTGGCGCACCATCGCCTGACGTTCGGACATGCGGCGGGCCAAGCCGCCGACAGATTGGCAGCGCATGGTGGTACGGCGGCCCGCAATCCGGCGGCGCGCGCGGCCGGCGCCGATGGTCTCGGCGTTGCAGTGAACGTCGTCGCATGTCGGGCCGCAACGAGGTGTCAGCGCGCGTGGCTTTCCTGGTGGCAGCCGCTGCCGCGATCGCGATCACGGCGCGGCCGGCGCCGGCGCGCGCGCAGGCCGTCGCTCTGGGCGCGACCGACTTCGAGCTGGTGTTGTCCCGAGTCGATCCGTCGTCGGGCGCGTTCACCGCGCTGACCGACGACGCGCGCGCCGGCTTCTTCAGCGCGGCGCGCTGCGCGTGCCCCACCAGCTACGGCGTCACGCTGGCGCTGACCGGTGACGGTGCCGCCAAGCTTGCCGCCGGCGACAGCCTGGACGCCACCGTGATGATCGGCAGCGACTGCGACAACGTCAGCGCCACGACATGCCCGTCGTTTGGCTCCAGCCTGACCCTGGACGCCGGCACGACGTCGACCAGACAGACGCTGCCGACCAGCGACGTGTTCAGCGCGCTCGCGCCGGCAGCGAGCTGCGCCGCGCTGCCCGCGACCAGTAGCAGGCTGTGGGCGATCGTTCGTCTCAACGGCACGCGCCTCGACAGCCAGCCCTCGCTGACCATCAACCTGGGCGGCGCCAAGCCCACCGCGCCCACGGCGGTCACGGCGCAGACCGCAGACAGCGGGCTGCTGGTGTCGTGGACCCCGCCGGCCAGCACCGCCGCCCTCCAGGGCTATCAGGTGTTGTGCTCGCCCGGTCCGAACAGCCCGCCCGCCGCCGCGTTCGACACGTGCGCCGGCGCCCTGCCCACCGGGGGCGCGGCGCCGTTCACGTCGCTCGACGCCGCGCTGGTCTGCTCCGGGCTGGTCGGCGTCGGTACCCACTCCGTGCGCGTACACGGCCTGCACAACGGCAACCCCACCAAGGTGTCGGTGATCGCGATAGGCGACGACGGCACGGCGAGCGTGCCATCAGCGATCGCCGAAGCGACGCCGGGGCCGACGCTGGGGTTCCACGATGTTTACGAGGAAGCGGGCGGCACGGGGATGGCGGGCTGCGCGATAGGGATAGGAGGAAGGGGAGGCGGCGGCGATGTTCCGTGGCTGGTGATGACGATCGTCGGGGGGATCGTCGTCGTCAACAGCCTGCGCGGGCGTCGCCGCCGCCGTCTGTTGCTGGGCGTGGCCCTGCTGATCGGGACGAGCGGCGGCGCTGCGCGCGCGGACGACGACGACTTCGACGGGCCTCGCCCGGAGCTCGCGGGCATCGCGCTGGGCGAGCCGAGGTTGCCGCCCGCTGAATCGCCGCGCCGCTGGAACCTCGAGCTGCGCTTCGGACCCTACTATCCCAACGTCGACAGCGAGCTCGCCGACCGCGGCCTGCCGGCGCGGCCCTTCGCAGAGGTGTTCTCCACGAAGCAGCGCCTGATGACCGGCTTCGAGCTGGACCGCCACGTCTCGCACCGCGGCGGCACCTGGGCGGTCGGCTTCGGCGTCGGCTACTACAAGGCGACCGCCAGCGCGCTGGCCGCCGACCGCGTCACGCGCACGGGCGACGAGACCAGCCTCAGCATCATTCCGCTGTCGCTGGTCGCCATCTACCGCGCCGATCTGCTGCGCAGCCAGCTGGGCGTGCCGCTGGTCCCGTACGCGAAGCTCGGGCTCGGTTGCGCGCTGTGGTCCGCCAGCGACACCGGCGCGAGCGGGTCGACGGCGGGCACCACCCTGGGCTGGAATGCCGCGGCCGGCGTCAGCTTCGATCTCTCGTTCCTGGATCCCGACGCCGCCCGCACGATGGACATCGAAACCGGCATCAACCAGTTCGCGATCTTCTTCGAGGTCGCGCGCGCCGCGCTCGACGGATTCGGTTCGTCATCCGTGCTCCGCGTCGGTGACACCACCTGGCTCGGCGGCCTGATGCTGGAGATGTGACGCAGCGGGGGGCATCGGGCGGGCCGATTCGACGATTCGGCGCTATCGTCGTTGCTCGGATGTGGCGCTTGATGCTGTCGGGTGGCCTGGCTGCGGCGGTGACGCTGGCGGGCAGCGCACACGTGGCGGCGTCCAGCTCGAAATCGGTCGCCGCTGATCGTGGCGGCGTTTCGGAGAGCGAGGTCGCCGAGCGGCACGATGACGTGTTCAAGCGCGGCAGCGAGCTGATAACGCCCTACATGCGCCTGGCCGAGCGCACGGCGAAGAAGCCAGGCGCTGCGAAGGATCTGCGCGAGGGAATCCGGCTGCTCGACGAGGCGTTGCGGTTGTATCCGGGCAACTGGTCAGCGCTGTGGATTCAAGGCAAGGCGTTCCAGGCGCTGGACGATCACGCTGCCGCGTACGCGCGGTTCAAGCGGTCGCACGCCCTCGCGCCCGACAACCCGGACATCGGTCGAGAGCTGATGCTGGAGTGCCTGGAGGTGGGTCGCATGAGCGAGGCGGTCGACGTCGCGCGCGCGGCGTCCGACAAGAAACCGCGCGACGCCGGCCTGCGCGCGAACCTCGCCCTGGCGCTGCTGCTGGCCGGACGAGTCACGGAAGCCAACGACACGGCGGGCGTCGCTCTGCAGATGGATCCCTCCGACGCAATCACCAAGAGTCTGGTTCGCATCATCGATGACGTCCGTCGCGGAAAGCGCCCGCCGCCGCGCCGCGTTTCGGATCTCACCTCTCGACCGTGACGACGTGTGCCTGCATCTTGGCGTCGACGGCGCCAGGACCAAAGCGCCCGGCGAGCGCGTCGGCGGCGACGTCGGTGGCCTCGCCGAGGCGGGCGGCGTCGCGCGACTCGATGTCGTTGCGTAGAGGCGTTCCCTGGCAAAACGCGATCGCGGCGATCCGCGCGGAGGCGGCGCGGCTGCGCTTCGCGACGGTGGTGATGTGGGGCGCGGCGGTGAAGCCCGCGCTCGCGAGGTCTCGCGCGATCACCTGACGATCGTGGTAGCCGTGCGGGACGCGTGCCATGAAGCGCGGCGGATCGGCGGGGAAGACAGACTCCAGCTCCGTCGTCACGACATCCGCGAGCTCGTTGTCGGCGATCCGATCCCAGGCGTTGAAGACGAAGACACCGCCGGGCGCCAGCACCCGCCGCGCCTCGGAGAAGGCTTTGACCTTGTCGGGGAAGAACATGACGCCGAACTGGCACACGACGGCGTCGAACGCCGCGTCGGGGAAGGGGAGCTGCATCGCGTCCGCCTGACGCCACTCGACACGGCGACTGGTCCCCACCGCCGCCGCCCGGTCGAGCATCGCCTGGTTCAGATCCGTGGCGACGATGGACACCGCGTCCGGCAGGCCGGCCGCCAGCGCGCGCGTCACCACGCCCGTCCCCGCGGCGATCTCGAGGACCCGCGACACAGGCCGCGCGCGCAACAGGCTCACCAGGTCGTCCGCGTAGGGTTCGAAGATCAGCGGCACCAGGAAGGTGTCGTAGAGCTCCGGGATCGACCCCGCGAACAACCTGTCGCCGGACGAAATGGTCATCGCCGGGACGTAGCCTACGATCGGATTCGCGCCGTCACTGGTAGATTTGTCGCGTGGTGCTGTCCCCCGAGATCGCCGTCGAAGACCAGCGCCTGGCGCTGGCGCGCGTCCTCGACAGTCGCACCTTCAGCCGCTCTGATCAGCTACGCGCGTTTCTGCGCTACGTGTGCGAGGCCCAGTTCGAGGGGCGCGCGCACGAGCTCAACGAATACGCCCTGGGCGTGTCGGTGCTGGGACGCCGCGCGGGCTATTCGCCGTCGGAGGACTCCGGCGTCCGCACCCGCGCCGACGGCCTGGACCTGGTTTTCATCACCGGCGACATCCAGGACGCCAGCGGCGCCATCGTTCCCAGCGCCGAAAATTCGGTGTCGTTCACCGTCTCCGGCCCCGGCCGGCTGGTCGGCGTCGACAACGGCAACCCGATCGACACGTCGTCGTACAAGGGCGGCAGCCGCAAGGCGTTCAGCGGCAAGGTGCTCGCGATCGTTCAGTCGACGGGCACGCCGGGACAGATCATGGTGACCGCGACATCGTCGGGCTTGACGATGGGCTCGGCGACCGCGACGGCGCAGTAGCGCCGGCACGAGTTACGCGCTCTTGTCGGAGCGGAAATCGGGGGTCACGTGATGGCTAGGTACTGTCGTCCGCATGCGGAACGACGACGACAACGACCCGAGCGATCGCGGCGGCGGCGACAGCAGTGAAGGTCGCCGAGGATTCCTGCAGGCCAGCCTGACCGCCGGGGCGGGGGCGCTGGCTGCGCTGGGCGCGCCGGCGCTGGCGCACGCGCAGACCGCCGTGCCGCGCACGACGTTGAGCCACTTTCACGTGCCGGCCAGCGCCAACACCGTGCACTGGGGATATTTCAGCAAGAACCTCAAGCCGGTGGTCGAGGTCGTCTCGGGCGACTTCGTCACCATCGAGACCGTCACCCATCACGCCAACGACGACGCCGAGCGGATGGTGAAAGGCGACCCCGGCGTCGAGTCGATCTTCCACTGGGACGCCAAGCGCAAGGGCGTCGAACCGGCGCGGCGCCGGGCCCGATGGACGCGTCGTTGTTCGGGCGCGGCGCGGGCGAGGGCCTGGGGGTCCACATCTGCACCGGCCCGGTGGCGGTGAAGGGCGCCGAGCCCGGCGACATTCTGGAGGTGCGCATCCTCGACGTGCGCCCGCGGCCGTGCGCCAATCCGAAGTATCCCGGCAAGGCGTTCGGCAGCAACGCCGCCGCCTGGTGGGGATTTCACTTCAAGGATCAGATCGAAGCGCCCAAGGGGCGCGAGGTGATCACGATCTACGAGATCGACGCGACGTCCGCGCGCGACTGGGCCAAGGCGCTCTACAACTTCCGATGGACGCCGCAGACCGATCCATTCGGCAAGGTCCACAAGACCATCGACTACCCCGGCGTGCCGGTCGACCACCGCAAGGTCAAGGAGAACTGGGGCGTGCTCAAGAACGTGCGCGTCCCGGTTCGCCCCCACTTCGGCACGATGGGCGTCGCCCCGCGCGAGGCCGACATGGTCGACTCGATCCCGCCCAGCTACACGGGCGGCAACATCGACAACTGGCGCATCGGCAAGGGCGCGACGATGTTCTATCCGGTCTCCGTCCCGGGTGGCCTGCTGTCGGTGGGCGATCCGCACGCGTCGCAGGGAGACTCCGAGCTGTGCGGCACCGCCATCGAGTGCTCGCTGACCGGCACCTTCCAGCTCATCCTGCACAAGCGCGCGACGCTCAAGGCGACGCCACTCGAAGGGCTCGACTATCCGCTGCTCGAGACCGCGACCGAGTTCGTCGTCCACGGCTTCAGCTTTCCCAACTACCTCGCCGAGCTCGGCGCCAAGGCGCAGTCGGACATCTACGGCAAGTCGTCCACCGATCTCGCGCTGCGCGACGCCTTCCGCAAGATGCGCCGCTTCCTGATGACGACACAGCACCTCAGCGAAGACGAGGCCGTGTCGCTGATGTCGATCGCCGTCGACTTCGGCATCACCCAGGTCGTCGACGGCAACTGGGGCATCCACGCCCTCGTCCGCAAGAGCCTGTTCGCCGCGTCCGGTTAGCGGGTCACGGCAGCCTGAACGTTCCTTCTCCGACGAGCACCGCGTGGCCGCCGACCTCGACGCTGGTGAGCTGGGCTCGGCTGCCGCGCGCGCGTGCGTGCAGCGTCGACGGTCTGCCGATCTCGACACCCTGCTCGATGACGATGTCGTCGCCGAACGCGATGCGGCCATGGCGGGCGAGGTGGGCCGCCATCGGTCCGGCCGCGGCGCCGGTCGCGGGATCCTCCGCGATGCCTTCGCCGGGCGCGAACACGCGACACTTCCAGGTCGGACCCTTGCGAGCGAAGACGCTGAACGCGGTGCTGCCGAGGGCTGCCAGCCGCGCCATGTCCGGTGCCAGCGCCGCGATGTCGTCCGGCGTGTCGAGCTCGACGAAGACGTAGTGGGGGCCGTTGTCGTAGAGCTCAACGGGCAGCTTCGATCCCGCCACGCCCAGGGCCGCGAGCAGCTTCGTGACCTCGCGGTAGGGCTCGACGCGCGGCAGGGGCTGGGTCATCCACCCGAAACCCGCCCGGCCCGCTTCACGGCTGAGGCGGACGCTGACGATGCCCCGCGCTGTCTCGAGGTTGACCGTCTCCAGCTGGCGGCGAGCGGCCAGCACGAACGCCGTGCCCAGCGTCGGGTGGCCGGCGAACGGCAGCTCCATCGTCGGCGTGAAGATGCGGATGCCGGCGTCCGCATCCGCGCTCGTCGCGCGGATGACGAAGGCGCTCTCCGACAGGTTCGTCTCGCGCGCCAGCGCCTGCATCGTTGCGCCGTCGATGTCGTCCGCGTCGGTGAACACCGCCAGCGCATTTCCCGCCAGCGGCCGATCGGTGAAGACGTCACACAGCTCATACGGAAGCTCTCGCATGGTTGAGCGAACTGTAGACCGCAGGAGCTGATGTAGGCGTCAGTTTTGGCTTTGCTGGTTTGTTCCTATCAGAGAGGATGTCGTCCCCTCCATGAAGATGACGGACGGTGGCGGAGGCAGCGCGGCTAGTAAGCCTGATACGTCGGTCCTGTTTCGGGCCCTGTTCATGCACATGGCCGAGGGCGTCGCGCTCCACGAGATCACGGTCGATGGCGCAGGGAAGCCCGCCGGCTATCGCATCCTCGAGGTCAATCCCCAGTACGAGCAGTTCATGGGGATGCCGCGCGACCAGCTCATCGGCAAGCTGGCGAGCGAGGTCTTCGGCCCGGGTGATCCGCGCGGCCTGGACATCTACGGCCAGGCGCCGTTCGACGATCGCCCGTCACGGGTGGAGACGCACTGCCCGTACACGAACCGTCACTTCGACATCAGCGTGTCCCCCATGGGCGCGGGGTTCTTCGCGACGATCATGGTCGACGTCACCGAGCGCAAGCTGCACGAGAAGGCGCTGCGCGAGGGCGAGTGGTTCCTGCAGCGCTCGCAGCGCGTGGGCAGACTCGGGTCCTACCGTCTCGACGTGCTGTCGGCGACGTGGGTGGGCTCGCAGGGCCTCGACGACGTGTTCGGCGTCGACGCCACCTTCGCGAGGGACATCGCGGGTTGGGTTCGCCTGCTGCACCCCGACGACCGCGACGAGATGACCCGCTACTTCACCGACGACGTCCTCGGCAAGCGCGAGGCGTTCGACCGCCGCTACCGGATCGTCCGTCACAGCGACGGCGAGGTGCGCTGGGTCCACGGACGGGGCGAGCTGGAGCTGGATGCCGGCGGCGCGCCCGTCACGATGATCGGCACGATCCAGGACATCACCGAATCCGTGCAGCGCGAGCAGGCGCTGCGCAGCAAGTCCGATGAGCTGGACCGCATCTTCAGCCTGACCCTGGACATGTTGTGCATCGCCGGTCGCGACGGGCGCCTGCTGCGCGTCAACGCGGCGTGGGAACGTGTGCTCGGCTGGCCGATCAAGGACCTCGAAGGATCTGCAGCTGCTGTCCTTCATCCATTCGGACGACGTCGCGACGACGAGTGAGGCGCTGCGCGAGCTGGCGAGCGGCAAGGACCTCATCGACTTCACGAATCGCTGTCGATGCAAGGACGGGACGCACCGCTTCATCGAATGGCGCGCGGTCCTGACGGGCGGCGTGATCTATGCGGCCGCGCGCGACGTGTCCGATCGCCAGAAGAGCCAGGCGGAGCGCCAGCGGCTCGAGCAGCAGCTGCTGCAGTCACAGAAGATGGAATCGGTGGGGCTGCTGGCGGGCGGCGTCGCCCACGACTTCAACAACCTGCTGACCGTCATCCTCAGCTGCACCGAAGTGGTCGGCCGACGCCCGGGAACGGCCGATGCCGAACAGCAGGCGCTGCTGTCGGAGATCACGTCGGCTGCGCAGCGCGCGGCGGATCTGACGCGGCAGCTGCTGGCGTTCAGCCGCCGCCAGGTTCTGCAGCCGCGCGTGCTCGATCTCAACAACGTCGTCGCGGACGTCAGCCGCATGCTGGGCCGGATGCTGGGCGAGGACGTGAAGATCGAGCGGCTCCTGGGCTCCCAGGTCGGCGCCGTGTTCGCCGATCCGGGGCAGCTTCATCAGATCATCGTCAACCTCGCGGTCAACGCGCGCGATGCGATGCCCAAGGGCGGCACGCTGACGCTCGAGACCAGAGACGTGCCCACCGCCGAGGCCGCCGGCCTGGTGGACCCCACGCCCGGCGCGTACGTCGCGCTCATCGTCCGCGACACCGGGCTCGGCATGGACGAAGTCACGCGCGGGCGCATCTTCGAGCCGTTCTTCACGACCAAAGGTGAGATGGGCACGGGGCTCGGGCTGGCGACGGTCTACGGCATCGTCAAGCAGAGCGGCGGCCAGATCCTGGTGTCGAGCGAGCCCGGACGGGGGACGACGTTCAAGGTGTTCTTGCCGCGGGCGCAGGCAGGGTCGGCCACCTCTGCTGCCGCGGGCCAGCGCCCGGGATCGCTCGCCGGACGCGAGACCGTGCTGCTCGTCGAGGACGAGTCGCTCGTGCGCACGGTCTTGAAGAAGGTGCTGGTCGGCGCCGGCTATGGCGTGCTCGAAGCCGCCAACGCGGAGGATGCCTCTCTGGTCCACGACCGCTTCGACGGCACCATCCACGCGCTCGTCACCGACGTCGTCATGCCTGGCAAGACGGGCCTGGAGCTGGCGCGCCACCTGACGACGGTCCGGCCCGCCCTCAAGGTGCTCTACATGTCCGGCTACGCGCCGAACGCTCCCCACCTCGCGCTCGGCGCCGACAACGGCGTGTCGTTCCTGCAGAAGCCGATCACGCCGCCCCAGCTGCTGTCGATGCTGCGCGACGTGCTGGACCGACCGCGATAACCTGCTAGACGGGCCGCCCACCCGTCGATGCGCGTTTAGCTCGTGATCGGCAGGGTGAAGATCAATTTCGCGCCGCCGGCGGAGGATTCGGCCCAGATCGCTCCACCATGAGCCTCGACGATTCCCTTCGCGATGTAGAGCCCCAGACCCGCTCCCACGTGTTTCGCCGGCCGGGCCTGCCAGTAGCGTTCGAACAAGTGCGGCAGCTGGTCGGCGGGAATGCCGGGGCCCGTATCGACGACCGTGATCATCACATCGTGGCCGCGGCGCTCGGCGCGGACATTGATCGCGCCGGCCTGGGGAGTGAACTTGATCGCGTTGCCGAGCAGGTTGCTGAGCACCCGGAATATCTGTTCGGGGTCCGCCTCCAGCTTCACCGCATCGGGCGACTCCGACGCGAGCGTGATCCCCTTCGCCTCCGCCAGAGGCGCAACGGCAAGCAACGCTTCCTGGATCATGACGCCGATCTCCACCGGTCGACGCTGCAACGCGAAACGCTTCGCTTCGATCTTCGCCAGATCCAGCAGGTCGTCGATCAGCGCCTTCATGTGAATGGCCGACCTCTGGATGCGCTCCGGCCCCTGACGCAGCAGCTCCGAGCTGCCGCCACTGCCGTCAGGCGCCCGGTACAGCATCGCCTGGGCAAACGTCAGGATGGCCGAAAGCGGGCTCCGGAGGTCGTGGGACACGACGGCAATCAGGTCGTCGCGCGCCCGCACCGCCCGCTGCTCGCTCGCGAGCTGCCGCCCGAGGTCGGCTTCGATGGCGCGCCGCCGCAACTCGTCCGCGGCCTCGACGTCGTTAGCCGTCCACGGACGCGCGTGCAGTCTCACCTCCTGCTGCCAGAGCGCAAACGAATGACGGGGCCGCAAGCGCTCGCTGGCGTCTGCCGAGACAGCCTTGGTTGGATCGCCTCCCCAGCTCACCGTCCTGATGATCTCCGGGCGGAACCACAACAGCCGCCGTTGAGGAGCGCCGGGCAGCGCGAACGTCAATAGCCCGCTGGCGACATCGCTGGCCGGAATCGCTGCGGGAAACAGCGTGCCCAGCGTCGCGGTCGAGAACGCACCGAGCTCTCCCGAGTTCTCGAGCCAGGTCGCGATGTCCTGGATGAGCGCTGGTGGCGGCGTCCGGCCGCACGTCGCAGGATCCCCCGCACCTACCACCGCGGCGCCGTCGGCGCCCACGAGCTCCAACAGCTCCGTCGGGCGGGCGATCAGGGCCGAAAGCACGTCATCCTCCGCGGCGCTGTCGCGCATGGCCTCGGCCAGCGCGTTTTCGGTACCCCGCCGTGAGGCGCGCACCGCGAGCAGCTCGCGGTCCTCGAGCGCGGCGATGGTCAGCGACGTCAGGCGAGCGATGAGCTCGCACGCCGCTCTCATCTCGTACGAAAGGCGCCGCGGGCCCGCGTGATCCAGGCAGCTGATGAGTCCCCACAGGCGGTTCTTGACGATGAGCGACATGCTCATCGAAGCGCGAACTCCCATGTTCGCCATGTACTCGAGGTGAATGGGCGAGACACTGCGCAACACGGCGAAGCTGAGGTCGAGCGGCGCTTGCGTGTCGGGCCGGAGGGTTGGGACGATGTGCACCGGCGTGGCGCGGGCATCGACGATCAGCCGCAGCCAGTTTTTGAGGTAGAGCTGGCGAGCTTGGGCGGGGATGTCGGAGGCCGGATAGTGCAGCCCCAGATACGGCTCGAGCTCCGGCTGTCTTGACTCGGCGTCCACCGAGCCGTGCCCGTCCTCGTGAAACCGATAGAACATGACCCGCGCGAAGTTGGTCACTCGCCGCATCTGCTGGACGACCACGTCGGCGAGCTCAGCCAGGGTAGTCACGTGTTGAATCCGCATCAAAGCCGGCCGGAACGGGTGGTACATCGGCATTGGCGTCGGAGGTCCTGGATTCGGTTCGAGCTCGAGGATCGTCGCGCCGTCGTGGCGGTGCAGGATCCCGTCGAAGCGCACCCCGTTGGCCTGGATGCGCAGCGGGTTGGTCTCGTACCAGCGCTCATCACGCAGCGCCTCGCGCAGCTCGTCGACCGAAGCCGGATCAACGATGGTGGACAGAGGCCGCCCCAGGATGTCGTCGACGCTCAGCGCAAGGTGCAAGGGCGCGTTATCGCTGACCTGTGCGACGGTCAGCGCCGGCTCGGTCAGCGCGAGCAGCACGCCGTGCGGCTGGATCGTCCCGGGGACGTGGATGGGTTCGCGATCACAGTCGGTCAGGTCGACCATGGCGTTCCTTGCGAAGTTGCTGCTGTTCCACCCATCGCGTGAGCGTGAGAAAAGTCGCGCACGCCGAGGCGACGATGTCCTCGCTTCGCGCCTGTGCGCCGACCAGATCATCGAGCCAGACGACGACCCGGGCCCACCTCGCCGAGGTCGCTGCGCCGTCACCAACGAAGAACGAAGCGCCGCTGCCTGCGGCCACGGCAAGCCGTCGCTGCAGCACCGGCGCGATGGCCTGTCCTCCAAGACAGGCGCCTTCGAGTACGTACAGGCAGCCGGCCAGTTCCTCGGGGCATACGAGGCGTGGCAGGTCGGTGCACAGGGGCAGCGCGGCGATGTCACGTCGTGACATCCCCAGCGTGAGCAGATCGTCGCCGAGCAACTTTGCGCGCGCCCGCAGTGGCAAGCCGAGCGAGGGCGCCACATCCGCCACTCGCAGCAAGCGGGCTTCGACCGGAGCGTAGAACCCATAGAAGATCTGCAGCACACGCCGGTAGCGATGGATCGAGAGGTCCGGCGTGAGCAACGCTAGCCGGGCGTCGAGGTTCTGATGCAGTTCAGCCGTTTCGCGCCGCAATCGCAGGCGCAGCGGCGAAGCGCCTACACCGCGCTCCGTGGCGTTCGACGTGACGTAATCTGGAGACGACATGGGCCTCCCCGGCGCGGGTTCGACGGCAACGTAGCACGCCACGCGCGCATCGGCGGAGGTGCGCGACAACGTAAGACGAGCGGTCCCATAGTCCAGCCGCTGATTCGATTGCCGAGCGGGCTCTCCGCCTTCCCTGCTGCGCGTACGCAGGCTCTCGCCGACCGACTTGTGCGATAAGACGGGGATGAAGCGGATGATTTCGTGTGCATGGGCAGTCGCGCCAGGCATGCGCAACGTGCTGGCTCGGATGTGACCGCGCTAGCGTTGGACGTGGTCCACGTGTCGGGCATGCGTGACGACGAGCGCGGCGGCACCGCCGTCGTCGTCCTGCACGGGTGGGGTGCGGCGGGCACGGATCTGGTGCCGCTGGCGGAGGCGCTGCAGCGCCCCGGCGTACGGTTCTTCGTGCCAGCCGGGCCGCTGCCCGAGGTGGGCGGCGGCCGCGCCTGGTGGCACCTGGATCCGGACACCAGGCCGCCGCACGCCTTCACCGATCAGCTGCCCCCTGACTTTCAGCCCGCGCCCGCGGTGATCGCCGCGCGCGCCGCCGTGCAGGAGCTGATCGCGACGGTCGTCGATCGTTACGCGCCGGCGACCGTGGCGCTCGTCGGGTTCTCGCAGGGAGCGATGCTGTCGATAGACGTCGCCCTCGCCGGAGCGCCGCGCGTCGATCGCGTCGTGGCGATGTCAGGTGTCTTGCTCGTGGATTCGATCCCGGCGTTGACCGCATCGCGCCCCACCAAGCCGCGGTTTCTGCTGTCGCACGGGCGTCAGGACCCCGTGGTGCCGTTCGCGACCGGCAGCCACGCCAAGGACCTGCTCGAGAAACACGGCTTCCCCGTGACGTGGCGAGCTTTCGACGGCGGCCACGACATCCCGGAGCCCGTGCTGGCCGACGCGGACAGGTTCTTGTTTTCGTGACGCGACGCTTGCGACCAGTTGTCTGGGGAATCGCCGCCGTGGCGCTCATGGCCACGTCCGTCGCTGCGCACGCGACCCCGGGGCGCCCCACGTACCTGGACCCCGCCAACTCACTGGATGCGCGGGTCGAAGACTTGCTGTCCCGGCTGTCGCTCGAGGAGAAGGTCGGCGTCGTACACGCCAACGGCAAGTTCCGCGCGGGGGGCGTCGCGCGGCTCGGCGTGCCGCATCTGTGGACCGCCGACGGGCCGCAGGGCGTGCGCGAGGAGCTGGGCGTCGACTCGTGGAACCCGGCCGGCTGGACCAGCGACTTCGCCACCGCGATGCCGGTCGGCATGGCGCTGGCGTCGACGTGGAACGTCGAGCTGGCGGAGGCCTACGGCCGCACCGTCGGCGACGAGGCCCGCGCGCGCGGCAAACACGTCATCCTCGGCCCGGCGCTGAACATCCAGCGCACTCCCCTCAACGGCCGCACCTACGACTACCTGGGCGAGGACCCGTGGCTCGCCGGCCGCCTGACCGTCGCCTACGTCAAGGGCATGCAGGCCGAGCAGACCATCGCCTGCCTCAAACACTACGCCGCCAACAACCAGGAGAAGGACCGCGGCACCATCGACGTGCAGGTGGACGAGCGGCCGCTGCGCGAGATCTACCTGCCGGCGTTCGAGGCGGGCGTGCGCGAGGGCGGGGCGCTCGCGGTGATGGGCGGCTACAACAAGATTCGCGGCGAGCACGCCTGTCACAACGACTACCTGCTCAACCAGGTGCTCAAGCGCGAGTGGGGCTTTCGGGGCGCCGTCATCTCCGACTGGTCGGGCACGCACGACACGCGCGAGGCCGTGCTCAAGGGGCTCGACCTCGAGATGGGCACGGGCAAGCCCTACGATCAGTATTTCCTCGCCGGCCCGTTCCTGGCCGGGCTGAAGAACGGCACGTTCCCGGTGTCGGTGCTCGACGACAAGGTGCGCCGCAACCTGCGCATGTTGATCGCGTCGGGCGCGCTCGACGTCCGTCGCCCAGGCACGATCAACACCAAGGCGCACCAGGATGTCGCGCGCGCCGTCGCGACCGAGGGCATCGTGCTGCTCAAGAACCAGTCCGCCGGCAAACAGCCGCCGGTGCTCCCGATCGATCTGTCGCTGCCGGCCGCGAAGCTCAAGACGATCGCCGTCATCGGCGACAACGCCACGCGCCGCTTCGCCGCCGGAGGCTTCGCCGCCGGCGTGAAGGCCTTCCATGAGATCACGGCGCTCGACGGCATCGTGGCGCGCGTGGGTGGCAGGGCAGACGTCGTGTTCTCTCAGGGCTATCGCCAGCCCGAGGCGAGCCGCAGCGGTCCGCGCGACGCGACCGGCGTCGGCACGAGCGAGCTGACCGCGGCGTCGCCCGAGGAGGCGAAGGCGCTGGCCGACCGCGCCGTCGAGACCGCGCGCCGCGCCGACGTCGTGCTGTTCGTCGGCGGCCTCGCCCACCAGGCGGGCGGCGACGACGAGGGCGTCGACCGCCGCGACCTGTCACTGACCGCACACCAGGACAAGCTGATCGCGCGCATCGTCGCGGCGAACCCGCGCACCGCCATCATCCTGATCGCCGGCTCACCGGTCGACATGACGGCGTGGATCGCGAAGGCGCCCACGGTTCTGCAAGCCTGGTACGGCGGCTCCGAGGCCGGCCACGCGATCGCCGCGGTCGTCTTCGGCGACGTCAGCCCGTCGGGCAAGCTCCCGTGCACGTTCCCGAAGTCGCTGCGCGATTCCCCCGCGCACGCCACCGGCAACGCGCGCCACTATCCGGGCGAGGGCGGCAAGGTCTTCTATGACGAGGGCCTGCTCGTCGGCTATCGCTGGAACGACGCCAAGGCGGTCGACCCGCTGTTCCCGTTCGGCCACGGCCTCGGCTACACGCGCTTCCAGTACGCGGGCCTGCAATCGAAGCTCACCGCCGGCCCCGACGGCCCGAGCGCCACGCTCACGCTGCAGCTCACCAACGCAGGCGCGCGCGACGGCGCCGAGATCGTGCAGGCGTACGTACGTCCCGTGAAGCCACCCGTCATGAGGCCCGACAAGGAGCTCAAGGCGTTCGCGAAGGTGCTGGTCAAGCCGGGCGAGACGAAGACCGTCACCCTGACCCTTGGTCCCCGCGCCTTCGCTTACTACGCCCCCGACGCCAGGGCCTGGCGTGTCGCCAGCGGCCGCTACGAGGTGCTGGTCGGCGCCAGCTCGCGCGACATCCGTCTCACCAGCAGCGTCGACGTGACGACGTCCGCGCTGCTCAAGTGAAGCTCGAGCGGATCGCTGGTCCGCGCTGCGGCTGACCCGTAAGTTCGCTGATTCACGCGGGCCGCGGCAGCCGAGCTGTGGGGTATGTCCGTATTCGATCCGCACCGCTCCCGACCGGGACCAGGTTTGTTGTCATGGAGAGAGCCATGCGAATCAAAACAATGGGGTGGTGTGTGGGGTTGCTGTGTCCGCTGTTCGCAGCGGGCACGGTGTGGGCGGACGATCAGAAGGAGATCACAGGCACTGACGTGGTCAGGAGTATGGCGGGCAAGCCAGACTGCGGCGACGCGGGCGTCACCGTCGCGTTCACGACCGGTTCAGCGGTGCTGGACCAAAACGCGAAGGGCGCGCTCAACGGCGTGGCCACGTGGTTGAACAACGACAAGGAACGGACGCTACGCCTTCAGGGCTACGCGGACCCGACCGGTGACGTCGAGGCGAACCTCGTGCTGAGCGAGCAGCCGCGCCGATGCCGTCAAGAACTACCTCGTCGCGCAAGGCATCGATCCGGTGCGCGTGATGACGGTGGGCCGCGGCGAGCACATCGACGGCTTGCCCGCCAGCGGGCGGGCGGTGACGTTCCTCGCCTGCCAGCCAGCGGCCGCGTTGGCGGAAGGTGAGACTGTCACGCCGCCGACGCCTCTGGAGCAGCCGGAGATGCCGGCGCCGGTGGCGGTGCCGGTGGCGGTGCCGGTGCCGATGGCGCCGCCTCCGGCCGTCAAGCCGAGCTGGGCGCGTGGCTTCGGCTGGGCGATCATGGCCGGCGGCGGCTACCAGGACTTCACCGATAGCACCATGCGCTCGGTGACCAACGGTGGCGCGACCTGGGACGCGCGCATCGTCGGCGGTACGCACTCGATCATCGGCTTCGAAGCCGCGTACGTGGGTTCTGCTCGCCAGGTGGCGGGTCTGGGCGCCGTCACCAGCAATCCAGCGCTGGTGTCGAACGGCGTCGAGGGTAACCTGCGACTCAACGCCCCGATCAGGAGCGGTGCTTCGCTGTTCGAGCCGTACGTCTATGGCGGCGTCGGATACCAGAACGTGTCGGTCTCGAACTACAGCGCGAACTCAGCGGCGCTGTCGTCGACCTTCCAGTCGAGCGACGACGTGATGACCGTTCCCGCCGGCGGTGGGTTCGCCTATGCGTACAAGGCGTTCATCGCCGACGTGCGTGGCGGTTGGACGGCCACCTTCCGTAACGACCTGCTGACGAACGACTTGAACCAGAGCGGCAGGTTGAACCACTGGAACTTCGGTGGTCAGGCCGGCTTCATGTTCTAGGGGCGCGGCTAGAAAAATAGACTGTCAATCGCCGGCGGCTCGCCTCACGAGGTGGGCCGCCGGTCTTTTCGTGTCCGGTCAGCGCATGCCCCAAGCGGCGTTGCCGTCGTACACGACTGGCGCTCGTGCGCCAGCACGCTGGCCGTCGCGTCGCGCGGCGAGCTCCTGGGCGCTGGCGCCCAGCTCCCGGCAGGACGCCTCCACCTCCGTCGCGCGGCCGCCGTAGTAGCTGACCCTGTCGTCGAACATCTCGGCGTAGGCGTCGAGCTGCCGGCACTCGACGGCGGTCACCTCGGCATCTTGCCCGGCGGCGACCTGGCGTTGAAACACACCCCAGCAGTCGGCCGCCGTGGCCTTGGTTCGTTCCGCGCTGTCGAACATCGACTGCGCCGCCTGCACTTCGACCAGTTGCCGATCCAGGCAGCTGAGGTGGTTCTCGCGCGCCTTGCGAACTTCGCCGCTGGTCACGCAGCCCACCAATAGCAACGTGGCGCCCGTCCACCGCATCGCCTCAAGCGTGACACGGGTGGTAGGTTTCGGCCATCGCACCCGTCGTTCCCAATCCTGCCCGCATCAAGACCTTCGCCAGCGGCGCCGCGTTCGAGCGCTGGCTAGGGGTGCACCATGATCGCGAGCCCGAGGTGTGGATAAAGATCCACAAGAAGGCTTCGGGGCTCACGTCGGTGACGCCCGCGGAAGCGCTCGACGTCGTGTTGTGCTGGGGCTGGATCGACGGCATCAGGAAGGCGTTCGACGAGCGGTCTTTCCTGCAGCGCTACACGCCGCGCGGGCGGAAGAGCGTCTGGAGCCAGATCAACCGCGAGCACGTCGCCCGCCTGGTCGCCGCCGGCCGCATGACGCCGCACGGCCAGCGCCAGGTCGACGCGGCCAGGGCCGATGGACGCTGGGACGCCGCGTACGCTCCCGTTCGTGCCACGACCGCGTCGACCGTCCCCGCTGATCTGCGCGCCGCCATCGACGCGAACCCGCGCGCGAAGCGGACCTTCGACACGCTCAGCAAGCAGGACCTGTTCAGGCTCGCCTTCCGCACCAACGCGATGAAGACGCCCGCCGGTCGCGCGAAGAAGATCGCGACGCTGGTCGCCATGCTGGCGCGCGGCGGGACGATTTTCCCGAGCGCCCCGCGCCGACGCTGATCGCAACGCGGCAGGCGGGGCAGAAGCCAATGTTTGCCGTGGATGAGCCGGATGCGCCTGTCCGGGGCATCTTGGTCACATGGGGGCCTTGGGGATTGGCGTGGGCTCGGCGACGGTGCCACGCGCGCGGGCAACGACAGCGCCGCGACTCGCTCGAGCAAGCTTGGTGCTCGCGATCACCTCGATTGCGTGCAGTGGCGCTGCCGGGGCGATCGGCGCTGCGGGCACCACCGGTACGGCGGGACGCGGTGGCGGGATGGGCGCCGCCGGCGCGGTGGATGCCGGCGCCGGTCAGGGCGGTGTCGTCGCCGGCGGCTCGGGTGCCGGTGGGATGGCGGGCGCCCGCGTCCCTCTGCCTGCGGACATCGCTGCGCCGCTCGCCACCACAGACGTGGTCATCGACGCCACGACGGGCGCCGATCTCTTTGCCCTGACGCGAGCCATCGGCTTCGCGGAAGGCTATGCCCAGTGCACCTGCCTCGCGCCGCAGCTGCCGGTCAGCTCGCTCGATAGTTGCGCCATGGTGGAGTCGGGATTCGCCGTGCTGTTCGAGGCGGCGAAGGCGCGCTGCATCCTCGAACGGTCGCGCGCGATACCGGCGTTCGATGCGTATCTCCAGTGCCGGGTGAAGCTCATTCGCGAGCTAGGGCGGTACTACGCGGAATGCAGCATTGACCAGGATCGCTCGGGGTTCAGCGGGCCGTGCACGGCCCCCGCCGGCGCGGAAGATCTGCTCTTGGGCGGCGTTTGTGACAGGGCCTTCTATTGTGCCGACGGGACGTTCAATCTGACTGGCCGCTGCGATTTCAATTGGGACTGCGCCGACCGCGCCGACGAGCGCGGTTGCCCTGCTTTCATCTGCGGCGACGAGCTCATCGATCGAGAGCTGGTGTGTTTCGCGGCGGCCTGTCCCGTCGTCTTCGACCCTCCGCTCTGCGTGCCCAATGAACCGTTTCGCTTCGCTTGCGGCGACGGCAGCCAGGTCCATGTCGGCTCCCTGTGCGACGGCGACGAAGATTGCGCGACCGGTAGAGACGAGGCGTACTGCCCCTGAGTCAGGGACGTGGCTGCCGGCAAAGTCGCGACAGGTTCGAGCGCGGATTTCGTGATCGTCCGGCGGGCCTTCCCGCATAGAGGGCATGCGATCTGTACGCGCGCGTGGACTGTGCTTGCGAACACTGGGCCTCGTTGCCCTCGTGGTGGTCGCGGCCTGCGCTCCTGATCCGGGTTCCAGCCCGTCGGGAAACACCGGTGGTTCGGGGGGGACGTCGGCGTCGGGTGACGCGTCGGGCGCGGGTGGCTCGGGCGATGCGTCGGTGAATGGCGGGTCAGGCGGTGCGCCGGCGACGGGTGGGAGCGGCGGCGCGGCGGCAACCGGCGGTGCCACCCCCGCGACTGGCGGTGCAGCCGGGACGAGCGGGTCTGCGGGCGCTGGCGGCGCGTCGTCGATGGCGGGCGCTGGCGGCGCGTCGTCGATGGCGGGTGCTGGTGGAACCGCGGCTACGGGCGGCGCAGCGGGTAGGGGCGGCGCGGCGGGCAGGGGGGGCGCGGGCGGCGCGGCAGGCAGGGGCGGCGCCGGCGGCGGGGGAGGGTCCGCGGGCGCGGCCGGCGCCGGAGGGGGCGGCGGCCCGATGACCTGCAACACTGCCGGCGCGGCCACCGCGAAGACGCCGACCGTCTACGTCATCGGTGACTCGACCGCCTCGGTGTACGGGAGCGACGTCTACCCGCGCATGGGCTGGGCGCAGCCGCTGCAGGACTACTTCGCGCCTGCCTGCGCGACCATTCAAGACAAGGCGCTGTCAGGCCGCAGCTCGAAGAGCTTCTACGACGAGGGTGCCTGGACGCCCATTCGCGCCGCGCTTCGCGCCGGGGACATGGTGCTGATCCAGTTCGGCCACAACGACGAGAAGGCCGACGACGCGACCCGATACACCGATCCATTCACCACCTTCGAGCAGTACCTGTCGATCTACATCGACGACGCGATCGCAAAGGGCGCGACGCCCATACTGATCACACCCATCAACCGCAACAACTGGAGCAACGGCACCGTCCGCGACACCCACGGGAACTACCCGGTGGCGATGCGGCAGCTCGCCCAGGCCAAGCGGATCTCTCTGGTGGACGCGACGGCGCTGACGAAGACCACCTTCGAGCGAATCGGCCAGACCGCGACGACGGCGTGGTTCATGGACCTCGCGCCCGGACAGTTTCCCAACTATCCGAACGGCAACGACGACAACACGCACCTGCAAGAGAAGGGCGCGCGCGCGATCGCGCAGCTCACGCTGGCGGACATGTACAGGCAGGCGTTGCCGCTCGCCTATTTGCTGAAGGCCGTGCCGCAGGCGCCCTGATCGCGCACCTCTTTATTTCGACTTGGTCAACGCGCGCCGCCCGCATCGCGAACCGGCAAAGAAGCGCTGCACGCGACGGCAAACAAAGGCTTCATTATGTAAGCCAATGAGGCTTCACGAGTGAGCGCCGAAAGAGTACCTTCGCGCGCATCGTGTCCAACCTGATCATCTCAAATACTCGTCGTCGTTATCTTTCGTCGTTCGTCCTTCTGATGTCGCTGACCATCGCGGCCTGCGATGACGGAGGCGGCGGTGGCACCGACGGCGGCGCGGGCCGCGGCGGACGCGGTGGATCCGGCGGAGCGGCGGGCAGGGGGGGCGTTGGCGGTGCGGCCGGTGCCGCGGGCAGGGGCGGCTCGGGGCCGGACGGCGGCGCGGGCGTCGGCGGGAGTGCGGCTGGTGTCGACGGTAGCGCGGGTGCAGCTGGCGCTGCGGGTGCAGCGGGTGCTGCAGGCGCGACCGGTGCAGCAGGCGCGGCCGGTGCCGCAGGCGCCGCGGGTGCCGCGGGTGCCGCGGGCGCAGCGGGTGCCGCAGGTGCGGCGGGCGCGGCGGGCGCAGCAGGCACTGGCGCCGCAGGCACTGGTGCAGCAGGCACTGGCGCCGCAGGCACTGGCGCAGCAGGCACGGGCGCCGCAGGCATGGCGCCGCAGGCGCAGCTGGTGCCGCAGGCACTGGTGCCGCAGGTGCCGCAGGCGCTGCCGGCGCCGCAGGAACCACAGGTGTCGCGGGTGCAGCTGGTGCCGCAGGCGCAGCCGGTGCGGCGGGTGCAGCAGGCGCCGCAGGCGCAGCTGGTGCCGCAGGCGCAGCCGGTGCCGCTGGTGCAGCCGGTGCGGGCGGCGGCGGTTCCGGAGGCAGCGGCACCGCGGGCGCCGCTGGTGCGGCGGGCGCCGGAGGCGTGTGCGGCGCGCTGGTCGTCGCTAGCCCGGCGTCTCTCAACGCCGGCATCCCAGACGACGGCTACGACGGCACGCTGACCTCGACCTCGATGCGCTGCGTGGATCTCGTCGTTGCCGCGGGCGACTGCGCGAGTGCCATCGTGGCCGTGACGGTTACCGCCGACATCACTCACGCTTGGGTCGGCGACCTCACCATGAAGCTGGTTCACCCGGACACGACGGTTGTGACGCTGATGAGCCTCCCCGGATTTGCCGAGTCGGCCGACGACGGCGAGAGCTCATCCGGCCCGGGTGCGAACCTCGCTGCCGGCTACCCGATCACGTTTGCGACGGGCGCGCCGACCAGCGCCGAGGCGATCGGCAGCACGCTCAACAACACACAAGACGTTTGCAGGGAGGACCTCCGGTGCAGCTATGCGCCCAACGCGGGCGCCGCCGGCGGCCCCAACCTGACGGGGCTCAACGGCAAGTCCGCCACCGGCACCTGGAAGTTCTGCGTTGGTGACAGCGGCACCCGTGACACCGGCAGGATCAACCAGGTCACGCTCACCATCACCCGCTAGCCGGGACGCGCACCGACAGACTTCAGCGGCAGCAGGCGGTCTGCGGCCCGGTGGGCGTCAGCGATCCGCTGGACGTGTTCTGCGGCGCGCAGGTGGGCGCCGTCGGCGCACCCGTGAACACGATCGACGGCCTGTACAGGGTGTTGGGGGCCGCGCACGCGTGCTCGCCGCTCGCCAGCTGCGCGAACCTGGACGCGACGTCGCACGTCGAGGTCGTGGAGACGGACAGCCGGACGTTGGCGCAGCTCGCGCCGGAGGGTTGCTCGCACGAGCACGGGTTGCACGCGAAGTTCCCCGTGTAGCCGGTGTACCAGTCGCTCCGCTGCGTGCCTGCCGGGCAGGCGGCGCTCCCCGCGGCCAGCACGCAGCGCTGCGGGTTGTTGGTGATGGCGGGGAGGCAGACGGAGCCGGTGCCGCAGCCGCCGCCCCGCAGCGTCGTCGCGCAGAACCGGGTGGTCGCCGCCCACGTCGGCGTCGCCGCGGTCGCCGTGCCGGTCGCGGTGCACCCCGCGTACATCGGCGTGATCGTTCCCACGGCCACGCCGAACACGTAGCCATTGGGGTCGAACGCGTGCCAGTTGGGGAGGGAGCAGGAAAACGACGTGGAGTACGACCCCACCAACTGCACGCTCGGTCGTGTTGGCCATGCACGACGGCGTAGGTCGGGTAGTCGTAGAAGGGGGCCACGCAGCTCACCTGCGGCGGCGCGCAGCCGCACCCCGAGCACTGCGGCCTGCACCGGGCCGCGGTTGATGGTCGTCGCCGTGGTGTATTCGGCGGGCAGGGCGTCTGCGCGTCCGGCATGAAGACGCCGAGCTGTCCCATGCGTCGGATCCAGCGCCACGCACGTGGCGACGGCATTGCAGTCGGTGTCCATGCAGTCGACGTTGCCGTCGCAGTCGTCGTCGAGGTAGTTGAAGCAGGATCTCGGCTCCGGTCGCCGTGCAGCCGCCGCCCGCTCCGCCGCGGCCGCTCGCGCCGCTGCCTGCCGCCGCGGCCGCTCGCGCCCGCGACGCCCGTGCTGCCGCCGCGCGCCCCCGCGCCGCGCGCCGCCGTGCCGGCGACGCCCGTACCCGCGACGCCGCCGTTCCGGCCGTGCCGCCGCTTCCGCCGACAGCGCTGCCGCCGCGTGCCGACGCCGCACCGCGCCGCCACTGCCCGCGACGCCGCCGGTGCCCGCGCCGCGCCACTGCTGCCTGACGTTCCGCCGGTGCCCGTGCCGGCCGCGCCGCCGCTTCCACCCGCCGTGCCGCCGCGCACCGCCCGCGCCGCCGTCCGCCGCGCCGAAGCTCACGTCGGCGGCGGCACATTCGCCCGCCAGCGTCGACGCTCACGTTGCGCGTCGCCAGCGTGCCGCTCGCACCTTCCAGCCGGACCACCACGTTGCGCGCGCTTGCCCGCCGGATAGGTGTCGAAGTTCACCTGGACGCCGCCGCTATCCGCCGCCGGCGGCCGCACGTCGAAGGTCATCGCGCGCGTCGCCTCGCCGGTCACCATCACCTCGACGTAGACGCGCTCGACGCCGCTGTAGGGGGCGAAATCCACGTGCAGGAACAGCGTCCCGGGCCGGCAGTCGTGCGCCCGCGAGCACGCGCCGACGGCGGCGGCACCTACCGCCAGCGCCAGCAGCGCCGTTCGCAGGTTCTTGCCACGCTGGACACGCCCGAGCATCCGCTAGTCCACCGTCCCCAGCGTCGCTTCGGGGTAGGTGTCCTTGCGCGTGGCGAGCAGGATCGCGACCGTGCCGCCGACGACCGCCGCGCCCACCGCGACCCAGAACCATGGCCGCCGCACCAGCGACGGGCTCGCCTCATCGCGCGCTGGGGGCGCCTGCTGTTCGAGCAGCGCCGGCGATTGTCCCGGCTGCGGCGGCGGCGCGCTCAGGCTCGACACCCGGTGGTGGTGCGGGCGCCAGGTCCGCCGACGGCGCGCCCGTCGCGCTATCCGCGGGCGTCGACGTCGGCGCGGGGGCCACGCCGGGCTTGCCGTTTCGGCGATGGCCTTCTCCAGCGCCGCCGCGTGATTCCGCGCGTCCTCCGTACGCGGGTTGTCACCGTAGAGGCGCACGAAGTTGCGGTAGAGCTGCAGCGCGCGCTGCTGGTTGCCGGCCATGCGGTACGCCTGCGCGGCGTTGTAGAGCAGCGCCGCGTCGGGATGCAGCTTGAACGACCCCTCGTACTTCTCGGCCGCCTCCGCGTAGTTCCCGACCCCGAACGCCGCGGTCGCCTCGTCGTACAGCCTGCGCGCCTCGGTCTTCTTCTCCTCCGCCGCGCCGGCCGAGCGCACCAGCGCAAGCACCATCGCCGCGACCAAGATGAGACTCCGCGGGTGGCAGGCGCTACGCATCCGGCGCGCGATCGTATCACCTGTGCGCGCCGCAGCGAAACAACGAAAGCCCGCTAGGCGCGGTTCAGGCGGCGTCCGAAACCGATCACCAGCGCGTCTTCGAGCAAGCCGGCGGCGGCGTTCGCGCGCGCTCCGCCGCCGAGGGCACGGGTCAGCGCGGCGCGCAGGCGGATGGACACGAACGCAGCCGCGACGGCGACGCCCGCGCCGACCAGCGCGGCGGCGATCCGACCGCGGCCACGGCGCGTGAGCGTCGCGGCGACGAACGCGCCGCTGATCGCGCGCGCCACCAGCCCGGGCGGGTCCGTCCGGTTTCGCATGCGGGGCAACTTGTCGCACACCAGCTCGGCGGTGACCGCCAGCCCCGCCAGCCGCCGCACGCCCACGCCGCGCACCGGCCCGGCCGCGAACGCCGGTCCCGCGGAGCAGCGCAGCCCCGAGGTCGCGGCGAGTCCCAGGATCCTGGCCCAACGGTCGAGTCGCAGCGACTCATGCATGATCGTCGCCTCCTGGCTGAAAGGTGGTCACGGGCCGTCGCCTGCGCCAACCCCAAGACGAGGCCAGGGCGACAACGACGAACGTCGGACCAAAGACGAGCAGCGCGCCTGTACTGTCTGGCAGCCAATAGTCGATGTGTTGCGACAGATCGACACACGTGATTCGGCTGGTCAGGAATTCATGCGTGCTGATCGCCGCGACCACATGCCCAACGGCCAGCGCCAAAGTTGTCCGTGACATCGAACGCATGGGTCGCAGGGCGATGGCTCCCGCACCGACGGCCACGATGAACAGCAAGACCGTGTGATGCCTCCATCCCGCGACTTCGAAGTCAGCGAAGATCTGGGTCTGATAGTCGATGAATGCAGCGCAGCCGCCGAGGGCGGCCGTTGCCAACCAGATAGCCGCACCACGGACGACAGCTTCCACGCGCTCGAGACCAGCAACGGACGTGCCAGCTGCTAGGCCGGCGCGTGCAGGCGCTTGACGATCGCCAGCGATTCGTCGATGTGCGCGCGCATCCGGATCATCGACGAGAACACGTGGCGGACGATGCCGTCGCGATCGATCACGAACGTGGTGCGGTCGGGAATCAGGCCGAGCTTCTTGGTCACGCCGTAGCGCGCGTGCGTCTCGCCGGTCGTGTCGCTGAGCAGCATGAACGGCAGGTTGTGCTTGGCCGCGAAGCGGGCGTGCGACGCCTCGTCGTCGCGGCTGATGCCGACGACCTGCGCTCCGGCTTCGGTGAACGAATCGAGCTCGTCGCGGAATTCACAGGCCTCCATGGTGCAGCCGGGCGTCTGATCCTTTGGATAGAAGTAGAGGACGACAGCGCCGCCGCGGAGCAACTCGGCCAGGCTGACGGAGCGACCGCCCGGCCCAGGCAGCGTGAAGTCGGGCGCGGGCGCGCCGATGGTGGGGCTGTGCAGCGCGCTGGCCACCCATGTCCTAAGCATACGACTCGCCGGTGACAGGGGTAAGCCCTGTCGACCGCTAGAGTTCGCGTCGCCGCAGCAGGTAGCAGGCTTGGTGAACGGCAAAGATCAGTGCCAGAGCACTCGCGATCGCACACATGATTGCCATGTCCCACGCGTCGAACTGGACGTATGCCAGCGCGATGACCATCGCCGCCAACGCGCACACGGCGCTGGCGATGCACGCCGCGGCGCTGCGATACCAGCCCGAGATGAGCCCCCACGCCAGGAACGTCGCGCCCCACATGCCGAAGAACCACGCGATCAACAGGCCATACCCGGACCCCTCGCGCCAGAAGAACAGCGCGATGGCGATCAAGGCGCAGCCAAACCCCACCAGCAGCGACGGCACGCTGCCATTGTGCCATCCCCGGGCGGGAACCGACCCCGCGTCAGCGCGAGCGTCCGCCTGATCGCGGCCGTAAGATCAGCCATCGCCGCGCGAGCCCCGCCATGGCCCCCTTCGCCCCAGAGCCCGTCCCCCACGGGGGCCTGCACGCCGCCGCCACCGAGCGTAACCGCGAGCCAATCCTCGAGGTGCTGCGTCGGGTCTTGCCGGAGACGGCCTCGTCCTCGAGATCGCGAGCGGCACCGGTCAGCACGTGGCGTTCTTCGCGCGCGCGCTGCCGGCCCTGCGCTGGCAGCCCTCGGATGCGTACGCGCGCGCACCTGGACAGCATCCGCGCCTGGAGCGCCGCATCCGGCGCCGACAACATCGCGCCGCCCTGACGCTCGACGTCGAGCGCCAGCCCTGGCCGGTCACCCACGCCGACGCGATCCTGAACATCAACATGATCCACATCGCGCCGTGGTCGGCGACCGGGGCGCTGTTCGAAGGCGCCGCGCGCATCCTGGCCCCGGGCGGCGTGCTCTTCCTCTACGGGCCGTTCACGCGCGACGGCCAGCACACGGCGGAGAGCAACCAGCGCTTCGACGAGCGGTTGCGCGGCGAGGACCCGCGCTGGGGCGTGCGCGACCTGGCCGACGTCGAGCGCGTCGCGAACGCCGCCGGTTTCCTCTCGAGCGAGGTCGTCCCGATGCCGGCGAACAACCTCTCGCTCGTGTTCCGACGGAGCGCTGCGCCCGGGTAGGCGCAGCGCCATGTCGATCTGACCGTTCACATCCCCGCCGCGACCGTTCGCCCGGGTTTCGGCGCGCGCCCGGCGGTGCCTCGCTACGGTCGTTGGATGAGCCTCGACCCGATGCGTGTCGCGCCCGCGCTGCCGCCTCCACGCCACGCGCGGCCCGAACCAAACACCGTCCTGCTCGTCAACCCGTTCTACGCCAAGGACGTCAACGCCAGCTTCGGCAAGCACGTGCTGACTCCGACGCTGGCGTTGACCAGCCTGGCGGGGGCGACGCCGCCCGGCTGGCAGGTGCGTTACTGGGACGAGAACCTGTTGCAGGGCCCGCCGCCGCTGGATCCGGTCCCGCAGGTCGTCGGCATCACCGTCCACCTCACCTTCGCGCGGCGCGCCTACGAGCTCGCGGCCTGGTTTCGCGCGCACGGGTGCACGGTGATCCTGGGCGGGCTGCACGTGCTGTCGTGCCCGGACGAGGTGGCCGCTCACGCGGACGCCATCGCCATCGGCAACGGCGTGCCGCTGTGGCCGCGCATCCTGGCCGACGTCGCGGCGGGCACGCTGGCGCCGCGCTATCAGGCCGAATACGGCGACTACGGTCGCGATCCCAGCCCCGACCGCTCGATCCTGCCGCGCTGGGGTTTCCTGACCGGCGCGTCGCTGATCGCCACGCAGGGCTGCCACAACCGCTGCGGCTTCTGTTATCTCGCCACCGGCGACACCCGCATCAAGTACCAGATGCGCGCGCCCGCGCAGGTGGCCGCCGAGTTCGCCGCGACCGGCGAGCCGTACGGCGTGTTCGTCGACAACAACCTGGGCTCGAACCGCCGCTACCTCCGCGCCCTGTGCCAGGCGCTGGCCCCGCTGGACAAGATCTGGAGCGCGGCGGTCACGCTGGACGTCAGCGATGAGCCGGCGCTGGTGCGCGAGATGGCGCTGGCCGGCTGCACCGGCGTCTTCATCGGCTTCGAGAGCCTGACCGACGACAACCTGCGCGCCGCCGGCAAGCGCAGCCCGCGCGCCGACGACTATGCCCGCCGCATCGACATCTTCCACCGCAACGGCATCCAGGTGAACGGCAGCTTCGTGCTCGGCTTCGACCACGATCGGCCCGACGTGTTCTCGACGCTGGCCGACTGGATCGAGGAGCAGCGCCTCGAGTGCGCCACCTTCCACATCCTGACCCCGTATCCGAACACGCCGCTGTTCCGCCAGATGCAGGCCGAGGGGCGCCTGCTGCACGAGGACTGGTCTCGCTACGACACCGCTCACTGCGTGTTCCGGCCCCGGCACATGAGCCCCGCCGAGCTGGAGGCCGGCTACGCGTGGATCTATCGCCGCCTGTTCTCGCTTCGATCGATCTGGGCGCGCCGTCCACGTCAGGTCAGCGCCGTGTTGCCCTATCTGGGGATGGCGATCCTCTACAAGCGCGCGAACCCGCTGTGGCAGTGGCTGATTCGCCACCGCCTCACGCACACCGTCTGGGGCCCGCTCGTGCGCCTGACCCGCGCCCGCCATCGCAGCTTCCGCCGCCGGCTCGCGACGTCGCTGTCGGTGCCGGGGCCGCTGCGGTTGCCGGTTCAGCCCAGCGTATAGTCGCCGGGCTTTGTCACGCGGCGCGATCTACCGAGCGGCGCTCGCGTTGTGCTGCGTGCTCGCGGCGCCGGCAGGCGCGCGCGCGCAATCGTCGTGGCGGTCGCGGCTCGCGCCGACGCTCGACGTGCGCGGCGAGGTCGGCTCTGGATCCGTCGCCGGCATCGACCTCGGCGTCATCGGGGCCGGCGTCGAATGGCGGGCGACGCCACGGCTTCGCCTGCGCGTGGCGGCGCTGCTGCTCGGCGCCACCGGAAGCGCGGACGGACGGACGAACGGCCAGCGGAGGCGCGGGTGGCGAGCTCGCGGTGCGCGTGGTCCCGTTTCCGCAGTGGCCGGCGCGGCCGTACCTGCGCGCTTCGGCCGGAATGCTGCTGTTCTTGCGGCAGCCGTTTCTGCCCGGCGGCGACTTCTACGACTTCATCACCCAGCTCGGCGTCGGCCTCGAGGTCCCCGTGAGCGATCGGTTGTCGCTGATCGCTGACGTGCACGCTGTTCATCTTTCGAACGGGCAGGGGCTCGGCCCGTTCAACCCGGCGTTCACGGGCGGCGGTGTTCTGCTCGGCGCGGCCTACACGCTCGCGCCGTGATGGCGCCGCCAGTCAGCGGACTTCCCGAATTTGACGTAATGACGTTCGTTTCCACCCGGGTTAATGAGCCGGTTTGGTGGTCTTGATGCATCGATGCTACGGGCTCCGGCTGTGGCTAGGGGGAAGAGCATCGACCGGGTCCTCCATCAACCGAGGAGGCGGAGAACATGAAACGATCAGGAATGCAGGGGCTGTTGCAGTGTGGGCGTGCGTCCGTGTTGGGGCTTGGCGCCTTGGCGCTGGTCGCCGGCTGTCTGGGCGACGCGACGTCCGAGGACATCGACGACGTCGAGACCACGCAGGGAGCCATCGTCGGGGGTTCGGTTGCAAACCCCTACTCGTTCCCATTTCAGGTGTACCTCTACGTGACGCGAGCTGATGGATCGATCTCCTCCTGCGGCGGGGCGCTGCTGAACCAGCGGTGGGTGATCACCGCTGCCCACTGCGTAAACGGCGGGATCCAGGGGTTGTACGCGTTTCTCGGAATGCACCACGTGCTTCCGCCGATCGACGGCGGCGTGGCGCCGTATCCCGATGACTACGAGAGCTTCTACGCTGTTCACCCGGTGACGAGCCAGAACGTCGTTTTCCACCCGAGCAACAACGGGCAGCCTAGCCCGATGCGATACGACATGGCGCTGCTGAAATTGAACGGCACCGTGACATTGACCAATCGCGTGAAGACCATCGCGCTCGCGCCCGTTGGTGCCAGCGGGTCGACGTATGCTACCGGATGGGGCGCCGTCGAAGGGTTCAGTGGACCGGAATGGTCCGACTACCTGAAGGTCGCGACGCTGCCGGTTCGGTCGACGTCGACCTGCAACAACGCCGGCCCCGGTGCCATTCGCACGCTGTTCTCCGACGAGATCTGTGCCGGGTACGGCAACAGCACGAACCCGCTGAAGGGCACGTGCCACGGCGACAGCGGCGGTCCCTTCTTCATCCAGTCTGGATCGACGAGGCAGCTGCTCGGCGTCACGAGCTGGGGGACCTTGTACTGCACGGACTATGCGGTGTTCTCGAAGGTCAACTCGACGTCCACGCTCAACTGGATCAACGGCAAGATCGTCCAGTGATCGCGACGATGTTCGGCTAGGCGACTGGCTGGGCGCTCTTCCAGTCGTTCGGCCTGAACGCGGCCTGCACGGCGCGCCAGACGGCCGCCTCGCCGGCGACGGTCAGCTTGCCGCCGCGCTGTAGCTCCGAGGCCGCGACGCCCTTGAACAGCCAGGCCTGGAACGCCTCGAGCGGGCCGGCAACGATGAGCTGCGGCCGCGCCGCCTCGCGCTCCTTGACGTGCAGGTACGCCGCTTCGAACACCAGCTCGAAGCGCCGGTCACCGACGCGCAGCTCGACGACCGCGTCGACGCCGCCGCGATAGCGCCGCTTGAGCGCCAGCAGGCCCCAGCCCACGTTCGTGATGTCGCCACGCCGGGGCGTATCCATGAAGTTGGCGCCCCAGCGCCCCAGCTCGACGACCACCGGCTCCAGCGCGGCGCCCAGCGCGGTCAGCTCGTAGCGCGCCGGGTGGCCATCCCGCTTCGCGATCAGGCCGCCCGACTCCATCGCTCGCAGCCGCGACGCCAGCAGGTTGGTGGTGATCCCCGGCAGCTCCGTCATCAGGTCGGAGTACCGCCGCGGCCCCAGCATCAGGTTGCGCACGATGAGCAGCGTCCACCGCTCGCTGACGATGTCCAGCGCCCGCGCCATCGAGCAGAACTGGCCGTAACTGCGTCGCTTTGCCACGAGGCTAGAACTATCAGATTTTACAGTTGACGCTATTAATATTTAAAGTACCGTCTGACTCATGGATACGACAGTCGTCCGCATCGGCATTCCCGGCATCGCCCTGGCGCTCAGCGTGCTGTTCGTCGCCGCCACCTGGCGGACCGGCGACGGGCTGCAACCCGCGGCTCGCCGGCGGCGGACGATCCTCGCCGGCGCCGGCATCGCGCTCTGGCTGGCGGCGATGGCGGCCGCGGCGCTGTCGGGCCTGCTCGGCCGCTTCGATGTGCGCCCGCCGCCCATGGTGATCTGGTTCGCGTCGATGGTGGTGATGACGCTCGCCCTGGCGTGGTCGCCGTTCGGGCGCCGGTTCGCGGACAAGCTGCCGTTCGTCGCGCTGATCGGCTTTCAGGCGTTCCGGCTGCCGCTGGAGCTGGTCATGCACCGCGCCGCCGTCGCCGGCATCATGCCCAACGTCATGTCGTACACCGGCTACAACTTCGACATCGTCACCGGCGCGACGGCGCTGCCGCTTGCGCTCTACGCCTGGCGCCGCCCCGTTCCCCGCTGGTTGATCGCGCTGTGGAACGCGACCGGGCAGATCCTGCTGTTCGTCGTCGCCGGTGTGGCGCTTGCGGCGTCGCCGATCTTCCGCGCGTTCGGCGACGACCAGCTCAACGTCTGGGTCACGGAGTTCCCTTACGTCTGGATCGCGGTGATGGTGGCCGCCGCGCTGTTCGGCCACGTCGTCACGATGCGCAAGCTGATGGCCGAGGCGCGCCGCAAGGCCGCGCCCGTCGTTGCGCCGGTGACGTCTTAATAGGGCGCGGGGCCGTGGGCGGCCGTGAGCCATCGCGCCCGGCGTCGCGACACTGATGGTGTAGCGCCAGCGGGCGCGAGGAGCGCACCTACATGGACCGCCCCAGAGCCGTCACAGAATCCGTTGTTGCCGCGGCGCGCAGGCCGGCGCCGCTGGCCTGTGCCATGGTCGCTTTGCTCGCGGCGTCCTGCGCCAGCGTCGTGGCGCCAGCCATCGGGCCCGCCGGCGCGGGCGGCAACGCGGGCGGCCGCGCGGGCTCGGCCGGGGGCGCGAGCGGAGGGACCGCGGGCGGCGGCCCGACGGGATTCGGCGGCATCACCGTATCGGATGGCGGCCGCAGCGAGGCCGGACCCACCGAGGACGCCAACTGCGGCCTGCAGAACTTCGCGCTCGATCGCCGGCCGGCGATCGTCTTGCTGTTGCAGGATCGCTCGACGTCGATGCGCAACACGTTGAGCGGCGGCGTCACGCGCTGGGCGACGACCGTCGAAGGCGTCAAGCCGGTGCTGCAGCAGACGCAGGCGGGCATCTCCTGGGGCCTCAAATTCTTTCCCGACGGCAAGGAGTGCGGTGTCACGGCCGGCGTGAACATCGCGCCCGCGGTGAACAACGCCGCCGCGATCGCCGCCCAGCTCGACTCGATCAAGATCGTCGCCAACTCGCCGGACAATCTCGGCCTGTGGGACGGGACGCCGGTCGCTCCCGCGCTGAGACAGGCGGCGCGCTACCTGGCCTCGCTCCCCAGCGACAAGCAGAAGTACATCTTGCTCGCGACCGACGGCCAGCCGACGTGCGCGGGCGGCGATCCGCTGGTCGGCGGCGGCGACTCCGACAGCGACGATCATCCGAGCGGTCCCGCCGCCGTCACCGAGGTCGTCAACATGGGCATCAAGGTGCCGGTGATCGGCGTCGCGTTCTCGGACACGTGGGACCCCACGGACCTGGACGACAACGAGGTCACGTTGAACAACATGGCGAAGGCGGGCGGCATGCCGCGCCCGACGGATCCCGCGTATTACGCCGCCAACTCGTCGGCCGAGCTCGCCGCCGCGTTCGCGCAGATCACCGGCATCCTCATCAGCTGCACGTTCGACCTCAAAGGCATGAAGCCGCCGTCGCCGGACGACGTCGCCGTCAAGATCGACGGCGTCAAGGTGCCGCGCGACAAGACGCACGCCGAGGGGTGGGACTACGACGCGGACGCCGCGAACGTGGTCATCCACGGTCAGGCGTGCGAGCAGCTCAAGGGCGTCGGCGCGACCAACAACGTCCAGATCATCTTCGGCTGCCCCGGCATCATCATCGACTAGCCGGGGGTCGTTCGCGCTCCCGACGTGACGCGGCGGGCCTGTCGCAGAACCGTCACAAGACATTCACCGCCCCGCCGCCCGAGCTATCGATCCGCCGTGTAGCGTTGTTATCGTGAAAATCGCGGCACTCGACGCAGGGTCGCACTCCTTCCACTTGATCGTGGCGGAGGTGGGTCCGTCCGGCACGCACCGGATCATCGATCGGTCGAAGGAGATCGTGCGTATCGGCGAGGAGACCTTGCGGACGCGCGTCATCCCGGACGACAGCTTCGCGCGTGGCCTCGCCGCGCTGGCCAGGCTTCGCTGCTTCAGCGACGCCCATGCGCCCGAAGCTTTCGTGGCGGTCGCGACGCAGGCCATCCGCGCGGCCAACAACGGCGCCGCCTTCGTCAAGGCGGCGCGCGAACGCGTGGGCGTCGAACTGCGGACCGTGACGGGAGACGAAGAGGCGCGTCTGGTTTACCTCGGCGCTCGCCAGTCGCTGGATCTGACGAGGGGCCGCCGCGTCGCCCTGTTTGATCTCGGCGGTGGATCACTGGAAGCGCTGGTCGCGGACGACAAGCGGATCCTGTTCACACGATCGCTCCCCGTCGGCGGTATTCCACTCGCAGAAAGCTGGCTCCGCGGCGAGCCGCCGAACGCCCAGCGGCTCGCCGACATGCGCGCCGCACTCCGGCTGCAGCTCGCGCCGGTGCTGGCGGAGATGACGAAGGTTGGTTTCGACTTCGTGGCGCTGGTAGGCGGCACCTCGAACGCGGTGCGCGACATCGTGACCTCCCAGAACGGCAACTCCGGGATCAGGCTCAACAAAATTCAGCTCACTGATCTGAGATCCTTGGAGCTCGAGCTGGCCACGATGACAACCAGGCAGCGCATCGAGGTGCCGGGACTGCATTCGAAACGAGTCGATACAATCGTCCCCGGGACCAGCGTGCTGCGCACGGTGATCGAGCTTTCTGGCCGAAAACAAGCGGACTTGTGCCGCAGCACGATCCGCGACGGCATCGTCGCCGACTACGTCGCGCGCCTGTCGTCGGTCCGCGAGCGCTTCAAGTCAGCCTGCTGACGCTCTGGACGCCTAGACGCGTCGCGGGCGATTCGCAGCCCGGGGGCCATTCCGGACGGGACTTTCGCGTGCGCGAAAGTAAAAATCGCGTGACATTCCCGTTGCGAAAATGCGACGGAATGAAGGTCCCTGGACAACCCATGAGACTAGCGTTCCTGAAATCGCGCCTCGTGTTCGCCGCCGTCTGTGTCACCTGCCTTCTGGGCAGAAACGCGGCGGCTCAACCAGAGCCCTCCGTGTCCGTGCCGACCGACGCGCCGGATGCGTCGCCCGTGCCCGCTGACGGGATTCCGCCTGCGCCGCCACCGCCCGCGGCTGCTCCCGAAAGTGGGGTCAACCTCGAGACCGGGAACGAGACGGCGCCGCTCGAACCCGCCGACGGCGAAAAGAAGAAGAAGAAGAAAAAGAAGGACGGCGACGGAAGCGACGACGGCGCCAGCAACGTGCGGTCGAACTACGGCGTCGGCCAGATCAGGCTGGGCGGCTACATCTTTGCTCGCGGCGATCTGCTGCGAATCGATCAGACAACGGTCGACAGCGCGGGGGTACCGGTCACGCGTGATGTGAACACGTTCGACCTGTCGGTCCCCAGCGCGCGTTTTCGCGTCGACTACCTGTCACCCTGGCCTTGGCTGACCGGCCAGATCGAGGTCGACTTCGCGGGTAAGCCTGACTTGCGCGACGGTTACGTGCAGGCGAAGGGGGAACGCGCGGCGTTCCGGATGGGCCAGTTCAAGATGCCGGTGCTGGCGATGCAGATGGAATCGCCGTGGGTGCTGCCGCTGGTTCGTCGCGGGTTGATCCACGATCTCACGGTCGACTGGCTGGACGTCGCGGGGCGCCTGCCGGGGGCGATGCTGACCCTCCGCGAAAAGTTCGGCGACATCAAACCGAAGCTGTTCCTGGGCGCGTTCCAGGCCAGGAGGTTCGTGGAGATCGACGTCGACGGCACCCGCGACACCGACCTGGTCCGCGAGCGCTCGCTGTCGTCCCAGAAGCTCGTGGCGCGCGGTCAGGTCGACATCGGTAGCGTGGAGATCGGCGCGGTGTACGAGCACCGCATCGGTTCTCCGGCGTTCAGCCAGCTCCTGCGGCTGTGGACCGCGGGCGGCGACGTGACGGTCAACCACGTGTTCGCGACCGGCGGGTTGAGGATCTGGGTCGACGCACTGGCGGGCGCGAGCTGGTACGAGCTGGCCACCAAGGCGGCCGACGGCAAGTACGCGACGTTCGTCACGGCGCGCGCGCTGGTGGCCTATCGCTTCGGCGGCGTCGTGCCCGAGGCGCCTTATGTCGAGCCGTATGTGTTCGGCGGCATGTTCGATCCGGACGTCGACATCTCCACGGACCTGGCGTGGGAGGCGACGGCAGGGGTCAACTTCGGCTTCTTCGGTCGGGCGCGCGTGACCCTGCAGGCCGAGATGGATCGCGCCCAGCGCAACCTCCCGATCGGCTACCTGGCGGGCATCAGCCCGAATCGCATGGCGTTCATCGCGCAGGTGGGGTTGGCTTACTGATGTTCGTCGTCTTCGAAGGCATCGACGGCAGCGGCAAGACCACGGTGTCGAACCGTGTCGCCGATCGACTGCGCGAAGCCGGCCTCAAGGTCTGCCACCTGCGCGCGGACGGCAAGTTCGCGTCCGCGGTGTCGGAGGGTCTGCGCGGCTTCGGGCGCGACTCGCGCAACCTGGACATGGTGCCGCAGGCGGAGTTCCTGCTCTACGTCGCGCGCGACGTGCAGCTCATCGAGCAGGTGTTGCGCCCGTCGCTGGCCGTCAACGACGTCGTGATCTCCGATCGATTCCTCTACACGCCCGAGGTGCTGGGCCGCACCGCACGCAACCTGGGCGAGGACTTCACGGCGCCGATCCTGCGCGCGGCTGCGGGTGGGCTGACGCCCGATCTCGCCGTGCTCGTCGACGTCGATCCGGTGCTGGCCCGCGCGCGCCGCAAGGCGTTCAAGCTGTCGGTGCTCGACAAGCGGCCGCCGGCGCGCAAGGGGTTGGCCGGCGCCGGCCTGCAGCACCGCCTGCGCCGTGGCTACCTCGACCTGGCCGAGGCGTCACCGCGGTTGTGGGCCGTGGTCGATAACGAAGACATCCTGGAGGACACCGTCGCGCGCGTCACAGCGCTGATCAGCGAGGCGCGGCGGGACGGAACGCCGGCCGCGCTCGAACGCTTCCGCGCGGCGAGCAGCACGCGCAGCCGCGCCGCTGCCGCGCAGCGACGCCCGTCGGCCGGCATCGCCCGCCGAAGCGGTGCCGGTGTTTCTCGAGCTCATCGACAAGCGCATGGAGCGGGAGCCCGGCGTCGCCGCGTACCTGCTCGGCGGCCTCGCGGGTCCCGGCGTCGACGAACGCCGGCGGCTGCTGGCCGAGCGGGTTCCCGACGCGGTGGCCGCCGCGCTCACCGCGTTGACCGACGACGTGAGCTTCGAGCTGCGCGAGCGGTTGTCGGCCGTGGCGCCCGCCGCGGTCGCCCGATCGCTGGAGGAGGTGCCGTCCGACAACGCGCGCGCCGCCGCCCTTCGCGCCGCCCTCGAGCCGCTCGCGCCGGTCGACGTCGCCCTGTCGTTGAATCGACTGGACGACGAGGCCGCATGGCAGGCACGGGAGCGCCTGTTCGATCGCTGCGCCAACGTCGTGATGGCATCGCTGGAGGCGCTGCCATCTGAACGGGCGTGGGAGCTACGCGAGCGCTGGCTGAGCGGGCTCGGCGGCAAGCTGGAAGACAAGATCGAGGCCCACTACGAGCTGGCGAGCGCCGCGACGCAATCGATCTGGTCGCTCGGCGACGCGCGGGCCTGGCGCCTGCGGCTGGCGGCGCGCCCGGCCGCGCCCGTGGCGGCGCTCGCGTCGGTCGCCGGCCTCGAAGATCCCGAAAGCTGGAGCTGGCGCCGGGAGCTGCTGGCGCGCGCCCCGAAGGTCGTCATGGCGACCTTGCGGGAGGTGGACCAGCCCGAGGCATGGTCGATGCGCCAGCAGGTGGCCGCCGCGTGCAAGGAAGCGCTGGACGGCATCGAGGGCATGGACCAGCCCGAGGCGTGGGCGCTGCGCGACGACCACGCCGACCGGTGGCCGTCGACGGTGGTCAAGTCACTGGGAGCGCTGGCCGACGGTGCCAGAGGAAGGAGCCTGCTGCTCCGGCAGCTCGACGCGCACGGGAGCAACGTGTCGCTGCTGAAACACGCCGCCGCGGTGGCGCTGGGTCTGCATCGCGCCCGGACGCCCGAGCGAAAGCAAACGAGGTAACCGATGACCAAACTATCGTTGATGTCGAACGTGCCGGCTGCAGTGGTCATCGCCGCCTGTCTCGGCGCCGGCGCCTGCGGGACCTCCGATCCCAACACCTCGACGGGATCGGCCGGAACGTCGGGCGGCGCGGGCACCGGCGGCAGCGGCGCGGGCGGCAGCGGCATGGGCGGCAGCGGCATGGGTGATCTGTCGCAGCTGTTGCCGATCAAGACCGGGAACTCGTGGACGTACCTGGTCACCGTCACCGGCGAAGGCACGACGCCGAAGACCCAGACGGTGATGGAAGAGGGGCCCGTGGGCGGGGTGGGACCCAACGCCAGCAAGACAGCGTTCCGCTTCGTGACCAAAAAGGGCCTCGACGGCATGGACGAGACCATCAGCTGGCAGGCGCGCGTCGGCACCCGGGTCGTACGCTATCGAGAGCAGGCGTACATGAGGACGGCCCCCCACGCGCTCGAGCTCGAAGAGTACTGGGCCCCGTCCAAGCTGCGCGTCGACGAGACGCCGGCGCGCATGGTGGCGGGCACGACCTGGACGGAGACCAGATCAGGAGACCAAGCTGCCGGTCGGGGGGAGCATGTTGACGGTGCCGGTGGAAGAGCGCTGGACCGTGACCGCCGAACGCCAGCCCGTGACCGTACAGGGGCGGAGCTACGAGGTGATGATCGTGACCAAGATGAGCACCACCTCGACGAAGACCTACTGGTGGGCGCGCGGCATCGGCAAGGTCAAGGAGATCGGCGACAACCAGACCGAAGAGCTGATGTCTTATCAGGTGGCGCCGTGACATGACCCCGCACGCCGCCGGACCGCTGCGCCCGCCCGACGACCGGCTGACCGCCGATCGCGACGAGACCAAGTATCTCGTGGGCAGCGACCGGCTGGCGCCGCTGCTGGCGTTGCTGAGCAAGCACCTGCCGCAGCACCGGTTCACCGGCGAGGGCGCGAACCTCCTCCCCGGCGCGTGGCACCTGGTGACCACGATCTACTTCGACACGCCGGCCCGGACGCACCACCGCGCCGCCATCGGCGACATCGATCACAACGTCAAGATCCGCGCGAAGGAGTACTACGACCTCCATCCGTCGCTGGCGGAGCTGGCGACGGATCCCGCCGACATCTTCCGCTACCAGCCGTGGATCTGGTTCGAGATGAAACGGCGCGACGGCGCGCGCACGCTCAAACACCGGTTTCGCCTCCCCAAGCGAGACGTTCCAGCTTGCCTGAACGGCGGGCAGGTCGTGCCCGAGGCGCTGGCGCTGCCGGCAACCGGCGTGGTCCCCGCGGACAGCGAGCGCGCCGGCATCAGCGAGATCGTCGCGTACTGCCGCGCGCTGGGCGAGCCACTGGCCGCGACGTGCCTGGTCAACTACCGCCGGCTGTCGTGGCAGCAGCCGGAGGGCGACCTGCGCATCACGCTGGACTCCGACCTGGCGTTCTATGCCGTCCCGGACGATCTGTGGCAGCGGCGGCGGGCGCTGGTGCGCGACGCGCTGGGCGCGCAGCGCGCGAGCGAGCCGCGCGCTGTCCTGGAGATCAAGTGCCGGAGCACGCGGCCCGCCTGGCTGGAGAGCTTCCTGGCCGGGGCGAACGTCGAGTCGGTGCGGTTCAGCAAGTTCGTCGCGGCAGCCAGCGCGGTGCACGGTGAGGGCTAAGAACCCCGCGCTCAGACGCCGCCTGCGGCTGATCGCGGCCTGGGTCCTGAGCGCGCTGCTGTTCGCTGCCTATTTCGCGCTTCCCGACAGCGACGACGCCGCGTCGCTGCCGGTTGCGCCGCCGCAAGCCGACGGAGCCGGCGACGCACGCAAGCTGGACATCGTCGATGTCTCGCCGCCCAGCGCATCACCCGGCGACGCTATCACCGTCACGTTCACGGGGGCCGCCGACCCGTCGCTCGTGAAGGTCGTCGTCGCCAAGGAAGAGGCCGAGATCCTGGCGCGCCGTCCCGGCGCCGTGGTCGCGCGCCTGCCCAAGACCATCGACATCGGTCGCGCCAAGGTGCGCATCGCCGTCGACGGTGAGCGCAGCAAGCCCTACGACCTGCGCGTCAAGCAGTGGAGCTGGCGCAAGCCGTTTCGAAACCTGGTCGGCGGCTTCGCGCTGCTGTTGTTCGGCATCGTCGTGTTCGCGCGCGGTGTCGGCGGGGCCGCCGGGTTCCGCAGCGCGCACACGCTCGCCCGCCTCGGCCGCCGGTCGCCGGCGGCGCTGGGATTCGGCGCCGGGCTGGGCGCCCTGATGGTGTCGACGACGGCAGCCGCCGGCGTCCTGGCGGGGCTGGTGTCGTCACGCCTGCTGGCGCTCGCGCCCGCGGCGGCGGCGTTCCTGGGCGCGCTCATCGGCTCCGCGGCCGCGCCGCTGCTGACCGGTCTCATCGATCCGCGCGAGGGGCTGCTGCTGGTGGCGGTCGGCGTGTTGTTCCTGGGCCTCTCCTCCGATCGGCGCGCGTCGGCGTTCGGGCGCATGGTGCTCGGCGCCGGGTTGATCGCGTTCGGCCTGCAGACGATGCGCCCCGGGTTCGACCTCATCACCCAGGACCCGAGCCTGCTGGCGGTGGTGTCACGGATCAACGCCGACACGGTGAGCGGCGTGGTCGCGTGCGCGTTGCTGGGGGCGGCGCTGGTGGCGATCCTGCAGGGGCCGGCGCCCGTGGTCGTGCTCGTGCTCGTGCTGGTCCAGACCACGGCGCGGTGGGACCTGCGCACGGCGCTGGCGGTGCTGGCGGGTTCCGGGCTCGGCGCCGCCGTCGGCGCGCTGATCACGACGCCAGCCGGCCGGCGCTGCCGGCAACTGGCCGAGCTGCACCTGGTGCTGGGCTTGTGCGCGACCGTGTTGTCCGCGTCGACGGTGGTGTTGTGGACGGCGATCGCCGACCGCCTCATCCCCGGCTCGGCCGAGGAGATCGCGTGGGGGCGACGGGTGCTGATGCCCAACATGGCGCTGCACCTCGGCGCCGCGTTCGCGCTGTCGCAGCTCGCGTCCGCGTTGCTGCTGTTGCCGTTCATCCCGGCGCTCGCGCGCCTCGTCGAACGGCTGGATCCGCTCGACCGCGCCGTGACGCTGTCGCGGATCGGCGACGGCCTCGGCGCCGCGGCGCGAGAGCTGGACGTCGCGCTGGCCACCGCGCAGCGCGCGCTGGGGCCGATGTCCGCGCTGGCGCTCGACGGCCAGCGCGAGGCGGGGCGCGCCGCGGAGCACGCGCTGGCCGATGCCCACGTGGCGCTCGATGATCTGCTGTCGGCGACGATCCCCGCGCTGGCGGAATCCGAGCGGCGAACACGCCTCGGCAAGCTCGCGTTCGCGACCCTGCAGGTCCAGCGCTCACTGGAGACAGTGCGCAAACAAGCCGAGCACCTGACGGATAGCCGCATGGCGGCGTCGGGGGGACGCGATCGGGTCTCGCCGCTGCCCGCGGAAGACGAGGCGACGCTGCGCGACATGCACGGCCTGCTGTCAGACGGGCTCGGGCTGGTGGTGGCCGCGCTCGGCGGGGGGGCTCCCCTCGATCTGGATGGGGCACGCGCGCGTGAGATCCGGATGAACGCGCTCGAGGCCAGGGCGCGCGCCGCGCTGCTCGTGGCCGGCGGCGGCACACGAAAGGATCTGGGCGTGCTCGAGCTCGCGGACGCGTACGAGACCGCGGGCAATCAGCTCTACCGGCTCGCCGAGGCCTCGGCGCAATCCGTCGAGGCGATCGAACCCGACGCTCAGGAGGCCGAAACCGCATCGGTTCGTTGACCAATTAAAGCGAAGAAAGTTGGCGTGAAAGTGAGCCGATCTTCAATGAGCCGGATCCGAATTCGTTGTTCTCGTGACGGCAACATTACGGCTTCGATCCAAATTGACGACGCCGGGAATGCTGACCTACGGTGCTCGTGATGAAACGCTACTTATTCGCGACTTGCTTACTGATTGGCTGCGTCACGCCTGCCACCGGCCCGGACACGGGCGCCGGCGGAGCCGGCGGTGATGGGGTAGGGGCGGGCGGAACGGGCAACGCGGTCGGCGGGTCGTCGGGCGTCAGCGGCATCGCGGGCACCGGGGGATCGGGAGCAGGCGGTCCGGCCGGCACGACCGGCGCGGGGCTCGCTCCAGGCGGCATGGGCGGTGGCCCGACAGGTACGGCCGGCGGGAGGGCAGGCACGACGGGCGGCCCCGCAGGTACGACGGGCCGCGCGGGGACGACCGGCACGGGGGGCGGCGCGGCTCCCATGGCGTCGTTGATCGGCGACGTGACGTTCTCGACGCCGAGTCAGAGTTTTCGCACTTCGATCCAGGTCGGCATGACGACCGCGCTGACGGGCGCCGAGATCCGCTACACGACGAACGGAACGTTGCCCACGGCGACGTCGACGTTGTACGCGGGCGCGCCGGTCACGCTGACAGCGACGACGCAGCTGCGTGCGACGCCGTTCATCGGCGGCGCGCCGGGCGGCAGGGCCAGCACCGCGATCTTCATCGCGCGCGACTTCGATGCGACATCGACCCTGCCGCTGGTGATCCTCGACGGCTACGGCAAAGGGCCGTCGACCAACAAGGACCTGGACATGGACGCCGCCGTGATGATCTGGGAGCCGGCCGGCGGATCGGCGAGCCTGACGTCGCTGCCGACGGTGGCGGCCAAGTCCATCTACCACCTGCGTGGCCAGTCGTCGGCCACCTTTCCGCAGAAGCCGTACAAGATCGAGTTCCGCGACAACGGTGACAGCGACATGAAGATCCCCGTGCTGGGGATGCCCGCCGACGCCGACTGGGCGTTGATCGCGCCGTATTACGATCGCGCGTTGATCCGCAACCCGTTCATCTACGGCCTCGGGCGGGAAATGGGGATGCCCGCGCCGCGTACGCAGTACGTCGAGGTCTACATCAACTCGGCGAACCGCCCCGTCGCGCAGACCGACTACCAGGGCATCTACTGGCTCTCGGAGACGATCGAGAACAACCCCGCGCGGCTCAATCTCAAGCAGATCGAGACGACAGACACGACGACGCCGGCGATCAGCGGTGGCTACATCTTCAAGTTCGATCAGGCCGCCTCCGAGGAGCCGAAGCTGACGTGCACCGGATCGAATCCGATCTCCGGCGGCCTCGGAACGGGCACGGGCGGTAGAGGCGGCGGGACGTGCTGGGTGGATCTGGAGGTCGTCGATCCGGAGCCGCTCGGCGCCGAGCAAAAGGCCTGGCTCACGCAATACATCCAGGAGTTCCACAACTCCCTGCACACGACGCCGATCGGCAACTACGCGAACTGGATCGACGTCCCGTCGTTCGTCGACAACCTGATCGTCAACGAGCTGAGCCGAAACGTCGACGCGTACGTACGCAGCTCGTACTACCACAAGGAACGCGACGGCAAGCTCAAGGGAGGCCCGCTGTGGGACTACAACTTCTCGCTGGCGGTGGGCGGCAGCGGAACCATCAATCCCGCGCCGACGTCGAACGGGTTCCAGTTTCAGGGCACGCGTAACGTCAACAACTGGTACCCGAAGCTGGCCGCCGATCCGACGTTCATGAACGCGGTCAAGGCGCGCTACCAGGCGCTGCGGGGCAACTTGCTGTCCGACGCGTCGATCCAGCAGCGCATCGACACGCTCATCGTGCCGCTGACGTCGACGGTCGTCGCGCGCGACTACGCCAAATGGCCGGTCAGCACCGTGCTGCCCAACGGCGGTAGCGGCATCGTCAGGGGCCCGTCGGTCGCCACCTGGGACGGGCAGGTCAAGGCGATGCGCGACTTCCTCACCGCGCGCCTGGCCTGGATGGACACCCAGCTGCGATAGCGTCCGCGGACAGATCGGATCGGACGTCCGCGCACGCCTGACGGGCAGCGCGAGTTTCCGGTGTTCCGGTAAGGTGTTGCGACGCCTGGTCCCAGCTTCGTGCGGCGATCCGCACAAGCTTGTGCGGATCGCCGCACAAACGCGGGGATGGCGCGACGCCAAGCCCAGGCGGGGTGCCGCGCAACGCCGCCGCCGTCACCGGTACGTGGCTTGCTGTGTACTTGCGCCGCGGTCTATCAATTGGATTCGCAGAAAGGGATTCGGCCATGGTGTTCGTGAACAGGAAGAAGTGGGTAGCTGCGGCGGCGCTGACCGCCGCGACCGCGATGGGGACGCAAGCGAGCGCGGAGACGATTTGCGCGACGGCGCGCAAGACGACCTGGAACGTGCCGAACGGGGCGTTGGTCATCAGCCGTGCGTCCGGAGGCGTGGTCAAGGTCATCCTGGACTCCGTCAACGAGTGGGGCACGCACACGGCGATGTCACACGGCACTGACTTCTGGGTCTCGCATTCGACGGCCAAGATGCCGTCGGTGCAGGACTCCTGCTCCATCCCGATCAATCGAAACGAGCTCAATAACTCGGGCCCGGGCGCTTCCGCGATCCCGCTGCCCGCGATGTACGTCAACTACTTCGGCAGCAGCGACATCGGGTCGAAGGTTCTCAAGACCCGTACGACCAGCGGCACGGTGTCGTCCGTCGGTGGCCAAGCCGGCCAGGCCGGAATGGAATGGTACTCGGGAAACAACCGCGCGGATGACTGGGGGTTTTACGAGGGCCGGGCGGATCCGTGGGTGTTCTACCCGGGGAACTCCAACCGCGGCTTTCAGGCGATCGAGTACCTGTGGGACTGGCCGCTCTACGGGTTGTTCGACACTGGCAGCTACGTTCTGTCCGGAGGGGTCCTCAAGTTCGTTGCGGCTGAGCCTTTCTATAGGTACCAGTCCGACGACGGCAAATACATCCGCTACGGGTACAACCGCTACCTCGACATGAAGAACACCCACAAGGGTGATCTCAACGGCAACATCGGCGTCGTCTGCTCGGGGCTGCCCGCCTTCGCGAGCTGGCGCTCGGGCGCGGGCGGCGTCTTGCCGCATAGCACCTACACACATGACGAGAAGAAGCGCGCCATCAACGCGCTGTGGAACAAGGTCCACGACGAGTGCGAGGCCGGCGTCGGCGGGGTGTTCGACGCCTCGTTCTGGGAGATGAACGTCGGTTGCATCAACTACGACGTGTGCGGGCGCGCGGCGGACATCGTCACCAACACGTTTGCGGTGGACCGGGCCGAGGTCGGCGGCGCGTGGAAGAACGTGCGCGACAACACCTCGATCAAGCCGTTCTCGATCAGCCCGGACTGCCTGGCTGGCCGCAACGGCAAGTGCTTCGCGGACGGCGGCGGCTCGAGCCCGTGGGGGTGGGACGTCGGCCGTTCCGTGACGTGGAGCGGGTCGACCGTCTTCTCCTGCTGGTCGAACTACTGAGCCTGGACGTCTGACCGACCTCTCCACGGTGATGCCATGAACAAGAAACGCTTCGGAATCGTCGTCGCGATCGCCCTGGTCGGCGTGTTGCTGTTCTTCCTCGTCCGTTCGCCTGGGTCGGCGGTTCAGCCGGCTGCGACGGCGGCAGAGGATCGTGGCAGTGCACCCGCACCTGTCGGCCCACGCCTGGCGCCGCCGGTGTCGGGCGCCCAACCGGTCGCGGCGTCCGTCATCGAAGCCGTCACCGTGGAGAAGACCGAGGTATGCAGCGGCGAGGACAACCTGGTCACGGTCACGCTCGCCAGCGGCCATCCCGGCGGCGACACCGCCCGCATCATGATGCCCGCGCTGGGCTCGGCCGGTCCGCAGATGCCGTTCCGTCTGAGCCTGTCGCGGGACAAGCAGCAGCCCGAGATGCCCGAGGTCGTCGTGTTCGGCAGCGACGGCCCGCTGGCGACGGTGAGGATCCCCGCGGTGAAGGTGAAGGACTGCAACCCCGGCCCCGTGCTGACCATCGACGCGGCGCTCACCGCCAACACATCGGCCACGTTCGCGTTCACGGCCACCGTGCTCAACCAGGGGCCGACGCCGTTCAAGCCCGTCGAGTGGCGCTGGGACTTCGGCGACGGCAGCGACGCCGTCACCAAGGTACGCACCGTCGAGCACGGCTACGAGGACCGGCCGCAGAAGGCGCGCATGTCGAACTTCCTCGTCCACGTCCGCGCGGTCGACGCGCAGGGGGTGGAGCTGGTCGGTCGCCACGGCATGGAGCTGCGCAACGAGGCGTTCGAAGCCCTGCGCGTCAAGAACGCCGTCCTGCTCGCCACCGAGCTCACCCCGCGCTTTCCGGTCATGGGCGCCGACGGGCGGGTCGTGCAGCGCGTCCGCATCCACCACGCGTACGACAAGCCGGTGAACATCGACCGTGTCTTCATGCAGCGGTTCCGCAAGAACGAGCAGGGGCGCGACGACATGCAGGAGAGCGCGGTTGACCCGCGGCAGATCTTCGGCACCAACGTGGTCCCGCCCGGGCGCGGGATCGAAGTCACCGCGACGCTGGACACCCGGGCGGAGCAAGGCACCGGGCTGCTGACGTTCGACCTCGTCGGGACGTCGGTGGACGGGATACGCGCGACCGGGCAGTTCTCCGTGCTGCGGCCCCCCGAGCTCATCCCGCAAGCGGAGCGCGAGGTCGTGACCGACGTGCGCCTGCGCGCCGAGATCCTGGCCGTGCGCAAGATGCTCGGCCGCGACGAGGTGACCATCGACGACATCATGCAGCTGCGGCGCGAAGGCGCGCTCGACAACCTGACCGGCGACGACGGGCAGCCGTTGAAGGTCGCCGCCGCCAGCGACACCGACGACATGCGACCGCGCGCCGAGCAGCCGAAGTCGCGCAAGGGGACGCCGCTGCGACGTCCGTCCGCGTCGGCCAACAGAACATCTCAAGAGTAGCCGCACACCCGCGCTGCGCGCGGGAGCGGCTAGTGACGCTCAGGGCCGCGCCAGCGTCGACGGCTGGGTCAGCGTCTGAGCCTCGCCGATCGCAAACGCCGATAGGCCGGCCCAGGCGCCCTTCTCCCATTGCTGCCAGCCGGCGCCGAGGATGAGGAAGTAGGCGACGCCCACGCCGACGTTGAGCAGGTGCCACGGCCAGCGGAGTCGGTCTCGTTCGTCGCGGCCGTAGGCGAGACGCAGGTCCTGGACGCCGGCGGGATCCGTGGCGCCGAGGAGCTGGGTGGGCGCGGCCTCGACGTCCAGCGGCCAGGCGATGGTCAGCGCCGTGCTTATTCCGGAGCCGATGCCGCTCAAGATCAAGGACGGGTGTTGTTGCCGATCCGACAGCGGCAGCAACGCGACCGAGCCGACGGCCAGCGCGGCGTTGATCGCGATCCACGAATAGCGCCAGCGCCGGGCCCGCGCCGCCTCGTCCAGCACGACGCGGACCGCGGCGGCGTCCAGGCGTTGCATCGTAGCGTCCGGCTGCGGCTGCGCTTGCGCCGCGGCCGACCGTGGCAACACCACCGCGCCGCCGAACACCAGCAACACGACGAGCGCGGTCGACCGCCCGCGCCCGGCAGGCTTCGGTCGCGCGCGCATCACAGCAGTCGATGCTCTTCGAGCTTCGTGTAGAGCGTTCGGCGGCTGACACCGAGCAGGCGCGCGGCGAGCGTCCGGTTGTTTCCGGCGCGCGTCAGCGCCGCCGTCAGGGACTCGCGTTCTGTGCGTTTGCGCTGCTCGTCCAGCGAAAGCGTCCCACCTGCGGGCGTTGTCCGGCTCCGCTCGTCGGCCGACTGCGACTGCGGCTGCTGGCGCACGAGCTCGCGGCGAACGTCCTCGACGGTGATGTGGGGGCCGTCGGACAGCACCACCAGCCGTTCGATGAAGTTCTCGAGCTGCCGTACGTTGCCGGGCCAGGGCTGATCGGCCAGCAGCCGCACGACGTCCTCCGCGACCGCCACGCTGGGGCGGCTGTTCGCCCGCGCGTGGATCGCGCAGAAGTGCCTGACCAGGAGCTCGACGTCGCCGGTTCGGTCGCGCAGCGGTGGCAGCCAGATCGGGACGACGTTCAGCCGATAGAACAGGTCCTCACGGAACTGCTCCTTGGCGACCATGCCCTCCAGGTCACGGTGGGTGGCCGCGACGAACCGGACGTCGACGCGCAGGGTGTCCCGCCCCCCGAGCCGTTCGAGCTCGCGGTCCTGGATCACGCGCAGCAGCTTGACCTGCATCGTCAGCGGGATGTCGCCCACCTCGTCGAGGAACAACGTCCCGCCGTGAGCAAGCTCGATCCGCCCCGGCTTGCGCGAGTTGGCGCCGGTGAACGCCCCCTTTTCGTAGCCGAACAGCTCGCTCTCGAGCAGCGTCTCCGGCAGGGCCGCGCAGTGAATCTTCACGAACGGACCGCTCGCCCACGGACCGGTGTCGTGTAGCGCGCGCGCGACCAGCTCCTTGCCGGTTCCGCTCTCGCCGCGGATCAGGACCGTGGCCTTGCCGCGGGCGGCGCGCCGCACCAGCTCGTCGACCTCCCGCAGCGCCTGGGATTGTCCGACCATGGTCTTCGACCGCGGGCGCTCCGGCGCCGCCGAGCGGTGCTGGGTCGCGGCCAGCGCCTTGTTGATCACGAACAGGATCTCGTCGCGGTCGAACGGCTTGAGCAGGAAGTCCGACGCTCCGCGTTTCATCGCGTCCACCGCGAGCGAGATGGTCCCGTGCGCGGTGAGCAGGACGACCGGCAGATCCGGACGCTGCTGGACGACGCGATCCAGCAGCGCCATGCCGTCCAGCCCGGGCATGCGGACGTCGGTGACGACCACGTCGTAAGCCCGCGCTTCGAGCTCCGTGAGCCCCGCCTCTCCGCTCTCTACGTACGTCGCCTCGAACCCTGCCTGGTCGAGCAACGCGCCCAGGATCGTGCCCACCGCCGGATCGTCATCGACGACCAGAATCCGCCCCGTCGTGCCCATTGCTCACTTCTCCGTTGATTGGGAAATACAAGGTGACGCTTGTGCCGATCCCCACCTTGCTGCTCAGTTGCAGCCGGCCGCCATGCGCCTCGACCACTCGCTTGGTGAACGCAAGCCCGAGGCCCGTGCCGTGGGGCTTGGTGGTGAAGAAATCATCCAGGGCGCGCGCCGAGTGGCGGGCGTCCATGCCGGCGCCGCGGTCCAGAACGGCCAGCGACGCGCCGACCACCCGACCGCGCGAGCGGCGGATGGCGGTCCGCACGCTGACGACTCCACCCTGCGGCATCGCCTCGGTGGAGTTTCGAACCAGGTTCTCCAGCGCCCGCGCGACCAGCTCGGAATCGAGCTGGAAGATCGGCAACTCCGTATCGAGCTGCGGATCGAGGGCGATGTCCTTGCGCACGAACGCCTGCAGCGTGATCACCTTGCGAACGAGCTGGTTCAGATCCGTCTCGGCCAACCGCGGCTGAAGGTGCCCGAGCTGCGCGTATTCGTCCACGACGTGGTTGATGCGATCGACTTGACCGGACAGCAGCATCAGCACCTGCCGCTGGCGGTCGATCGCGCCGCCACGGTTGAGCTCCTCGGTCAGGTATTGAACGCCGCCTTTCAGCGCCGCGAGCGGATTCTTCAGGTCGTGGGCCATCTGCGCGCTGAACCGGCCTTGGCGGGCCAGCGCCTCGACGCGATAGCGCCGCTCGAAATAGGTGCGCGTCAGCTGCCGCAGCGCCATGACCAGCAACAGCGTCAGGATCGTGGTCCCGAGCATCACCGCCGCCGTGCTGTGCGACAGCAGCCGGAACATCGCCGCGTAGCCGGCGACGCCGGTCGCGGCGAGGCCGACCGACCACAGCGCCACGCGCGGCGGCAGGTTCTTGTCGAAGATGCGGAAGCGCAGGCTGGCCATCGTCAGCAGCGACGCGCTCAGCAACGACCCGACGTTGGCGAGCGGCGGAACACGGAAGCCGAAGTCGTCCCAGAAGTCGGTCGTCGACAGCAGCGCTCCCACCAGCAAGGCGGCGATCATCGTCCGGGTGCGGATTCGCTCGAACGGATCGATGACGCGCCTGTCGTGCAGGACGAGCCAGACCGTGCCCGCCGATACCGCGCCGACGTCCGCGACCAGGAAGGCAAACGACCACGTGTCCGACGCGATCCAGGCGCGGGCGGAGGAGGAGACGAGCGCCAGCCACGAGATCCCCGCGAGCCCCGCCGCGCACAGGTAGGCGGCGGCCAGGGTGACGCGACGGGTGGTCGTCTGGCCGACGAAGCGAGCCGCCACGTGCAAGGCCAGCGCGGGAGAGAAGGGCGACGTGCCGAGGTCGATCAGGTGCCATTCGGGGCGCCCGGACAGCGAGAACGCGAAATCGGCGAAGTTCCAGGCGAACAGATCGAACGCGAGCAGCCGCATCGGCCAGACGAGCGGATTTCGCTCCGGCCAGATGAGGAGAAGGATGGCCACCGCCAAATGCCCCGCCCATGCAACGAGATCCAGCGCCACGTGGCCGGTCACCCTCTCCGCATATGCCTAGACGCGTCGGAGATCAAGCCTCCGCCGCAACCAAGACGTTTATTGGGTGCTGAACACCGGCTGTTTCCAGCCTGGTGCCGTGACGGCTCCGTCACGAGTGGTGGTCTCGTCGGCAAACAGGACCGCACGAACGCAAATGTCGTGCCCGCGGTTGTGCGCGGCAACACGGTGGATTTGTCCGCGGGGTTGTAAAGCCCGTCCTCACAAGTGTGCGGAGGTCCGCACGCTTCCGCTTCACGGAAGCTGAGGGACCGCGATCCGACGCGCCTTGATCGGCTGGCACGCGCGATGAAGAGCGTCGCCGCCATGACCCGAAGCCACCGAAAGACCTGGTTCACGGCGTTCGCGTTCCTGCTGCTGGCGGGCGTGGCCTGTGTGTTCCTTCTCGCGTTCCGCTCGCCGAAGGTGGCGACGACAGCGGCCGCAGCCGACCTAGACGATCATCCACCGCTGGCGAATGGCGAGCCGGCCCGCCAGCGGTGGCGGGCGAACGGCGTCGTCACGGCCGCCGAGGCGACTCCGGATGTCGGCGTCGAGATCGACGCCATCGACGTCGACAAACAACAGGCTTGCAAGGGCGAGGAGATCACCGTCAGCGTGCGGGCGCGCGCCACGGAGCGCGACGGTGGGCGCTTCCTCAGCTACGGCGTGATGGGCCATCCCGACAGCGTCGGGCCGCGCTTCACGCTGCGGCTGGAGGAGAGCCTGGCGGTCGACTGGATGCGCGTGTTCGTCCGCGGCCGGCGCGGCGCCGCGGTCAAGGCGGTGCCGCCCGTCGTGGTCAAGGACTGCGAAACCCCGGACGTGGTGACCATCGACGTGCAGCGCAAGCCCGAGATGATGGACCGGGCCTGGCTGACGGCGCGCCTGGCCCAACGCGGCGCGACCGCCGAGGCCAGCCCGCTGCGTCCTGTCGAGTACCGCTGGACGTTCGACGACGGCACCACGCAGACCACGCAGACGCCCGACGTCGAGCACAACTTCGAGAACCGGCGGCAGAACGTCGCGCACGCGTACTACTTCGTGTCCGTCGAAGCGCGCGACACGAACGGCCGTACCGCCCGCGGGTCGCGATCACTCCGTTTCGTCAACCTCGGTTTCCGGCCGCTGATCCACGACAAGCAGGTGGTCGTGTTCTCGGCGATCGATCCGCGCGCCGCGGGCGGCGAGAAGGTGTGGCTCTATCACGGGCACGACGAGGCGGTGCGCATCGACAGGATCATCGTCAACGACATCATCCGCGGCGCGAACGGTGGCGACGTCACCGTCGCGACCAACGGCCACGACGCGATGACGCTGCTCGGGTTCGCGGAGATCCCGCCGGGCAAGAGCATCGCAACGAGAGACCTCGCGGCACTGCGACCCGCCGAGGCCGGCAAGCAGCGGGTCGTCGAGATCACAGGTCACACCGCGAGCGGACATACCGCGCGCGGCGCTTTCAATCTGCTCGCGCCCGACGTGGTGTTGGCCGCGACCGCAGAAGAAACCCAACCCACGTCCGAGGAGAGTCAGCCATGATTGCCAGAAGGTTACGAAACGGTCTTGTTGGTGGAGCGTTGATGGTCACCGTCCTGTGCGCGAGCGCGCGTCCCGCGCACGCAACCGGGGCGGAGGTCATCGCGGTAGCCGGGACGATCTACACCTTCTTCAAGCAGGTGTACGGCTACTACCAGACCCTGCGCGGCCTGCTCGGAGACGCGGGCCCGAGCATCGGCCAGCAGCTCCAGGCGATGCAGGACGCCCTGATCGCCGAGATGCGAAGCCAGCGCAACATGGCCCTGCAGTCGAGCACGCGGAGCGTGTTCAACAAGTTCACGAACCTATCCGACAACCGTATTGGCGACGCCACGAACGCAGACTTGTGGACGCAAATCTACGGGCAGCAAACGGATACAGCCGATTTGATGTACGACATCATCGCCAGCAGCGATTTCGAGTCGGCGTATCAACTCGCGCCTGCGTACAACGCGCTGATCACGACCGGCACCGGCGTGCTCAAGATCAAGGGCGAACTGTGGCCGTCGGACAAGAGCAGCTGGAACGACTTCTACATCTGGCTGCAGCCGGCCATGCTCGCCGACTATCGGATGATCGGGTCGCAGAGGCACCAGTGCTATCCGGGCTACAACCCCGGCTACAGCCCGCCGCCGACGTCACCAGCGGCCGCGGTGCTCGCGTGGCAGCTCAGGACCAAGCCCGGCAAATACCGCGACAGCCAGCTGTGGACCAAGAAGCTCGAGAACCGATCGATCCACGTCGAGACGTGGAGCATCACTTGCCGCACCGGCCGTGCCGGCGGCGTGATCACCAGCAACTGGCAGCAGACCTGCAACCCGGCCAGCCGGACGTGCACCTCGATCGGCACAGGCTGCTGGCTGAATAGCCAGACGTGGAACGCCTGCGGCACCGGCGTCGCACCACTGGATTGCGCCGACCAGAAGGCCAAAGCTCACTTCGACGCCGACACGACGGTCAAGATCATCCGCGAGGCGATGAAGGGGATCCAGACGCTGTCGGGCGGCAACGACTACGACTTCGCGACGAACGACGGCCTGCTGGCGCAGGGCAAGTACGTCGACCCCTGGGTCAACGAGGCGTCGTGCGGCTCCAGCGGTCCGTGGGCGTACCCGCAGCAACCGTGATGACCCAGACTTGACCGAGCGCAGGCATGCGGCGGGGCTGACGGCCCTGCCGCAAGCACATCCGCCCAGTGGACGAGCGCGGAGATGACTGCGCGTGTCACTAGCAAAACCCCGTCCAGCTTGCCTGCGGGCCTCTGTCCGTGTAGGAACATACGGCCCGTTGCCGCCGCGGAGGCGGTTGGGCTCTGATAACCACTGGCGGGGGAACCTCGCCCGGAAGGATCCTTGGGTAAGGCTGAAGACAAGCGAGCTGCAATTATCGCCCAGCAAGCCGAGCGTCAGCAGGCGGAGCAGCCCAATGCTGCCCCGATGCCGAAGCGGAGGACGAACTGGGCTGCGACAGCACCTTTGCGGCCGCGCCGTGGGCGTCCGGCCATGGGCGGGCCGCGTAAATGAGCCGGGCGTTTTCCGGCGGCAAGCGCAACCGCGAGGCCAGCCGCGACCTCAAGAAACGGCAGAAGGAAGAGCGCCTTCGCCGCAACCGCGAGATGCGCGCGCGTGGGATCGATCCCGACGTGATGGATCCGTCCGTACTCCCCGAAGGCGAGCCGCTTCCCGAGGTCAAGCTCGAGGACATCGTCATCGGCGTCGCGTCCCAATCGCGGCGGGTCAACTTCGGGCCGGTGAAGCTGTTCGTCGGTGGCCTTGGCCCGTCGACGACGGCGGCCGACCTGCGCACGTTCTTTTCGCGCTTCGGCGAGCTCGTCGAAGCGATCGTCGTCCCCAACCGCTCGACCGGTCAGTCGCGTGGCTTCGGGTTCGTCAGCTACCAGAGCTCGGCCGCGGCCGACGAAGCGATCAAGGGCATGAACGGTGTCGAGCTGGACGGTCACCCCCTGAAGGTGAACCGCGCCGAGGCGCGCCCGGGCCCGGGCCGCTACTGACCCGCTTGTCCCGCTAGATCCGCGCGGCAAGAACGAGCTGACGCTCGAGGAGCGGCAGCTCCCGTCCGTCCGCGCAAGCGATCCGCGGCGACGTTACTGCGTGACGAAACGGACGTTGTCGATGCGCAGCTCGACGGTGCACGTGCCCGAGCCCGAGTTGCCCGAGTTGACCTGCCACTGCACGCCGACGATCTGGCTCGCCGTTGGGGTCGAGCCCGACGGATTGTTGAACGCCGTGAACCGTGTCGTGAACATGGTGGCGGTCCCGGTCGGGGCGGCGAGGGTCGCCAGCGGGTACTGCTCACACGTCGTTGTCGTCGCGTTGCACGTTCCGCCCATCGGGGTCAGCGTGGTCGGGCGCTGATTCTGCGTCTGAAGTTGCACCTGCCAGGTGCAGCCCGTGAGGCTGCCGTCGCTGACCGACGCCGTGAACTGGATGGCGTTGAAGTTGGTCGCGTCGACGCACGAGTCGAAGTTGATGCGGCCGCCGGCGTAACTGCCCGCGGCGACCGTGAAGTCGAGCCGCAGGTTGCGCGCCGTCGTATCGACGGCCGCCATCGCTGTCGACGGCGTGCCCGCGAAAGACGACAGGCCGCCATCGAGGCCGAGCGCGTCGCACCACCGCGACGTGGTGTTGTTCCACTGCGCGGCCGAGAAGTCGACGATCTGCCCGTCAGTCCCCAGCTCCAGCACCCCGGCGCTCGTGCAATCGAGCCTGCCTCCGGATGGACATGAGTTCCCACCGGCGCCCGTCGTGCCGGCAGTCCCCGTCGCGCCCCCGCGTCCGCCACCGCCGCCCATGGTGCCGCCGCGCCCGGCGTTTCCCGTCGCTCCTCCGCGGCCACCCGTGCCGGCCGTTCCTGTCGCGCCCCCGCGCCCCGCTGCGCCGGCAGCTCCCGTCGTGCCCCCGCGCCCCGGCGCGCCGGCGGCTCCCGTCGTGCCCGCCGCGCCGGTCGTCCCGGCCGCGCCGGTCGCGCCAGCGCCACCCCTGCCACCCGCGCCGCTCGACGAGGTGCCGGCCGTGCCGCTGACGACGCTCCCCGCCGTGCCGCTCACGCTGCTCCCCGCCGCGCCGGTCGCGGAGGTACCCGCCGCGCCGGTCACGATGCCGCTCCCCGCCGCGCCGGTGGGGCCGCTGCCGGCCTGGCCGGTAAGCTCTCCGCCTCGGTAGTACTCGTCCGGTCCCTGGCAGGCAGCCAGCTGAGGGGCCAGCCACGCGGCCGCGACCAGGGCCGCTGGCCGTAGCAAACGAACGTGCTGGGCTCGAAACATGGCCAGAAACTCCCACGCTGGTATTCCCTCATCCGGCCAGAGCGATCCCTTCCAGGCAAGGGAACGCCGTCCCGCGTCGTATCTGGTGACCACCACGCGTGCCCCTGCGCCTGCTTCCGTTCCAGCGTCGCCCAGACCGCACATTGCTCGTACAAGAACGAGGACACCGACCTCCTCGTCATGAGGACGCGCCGGCGCTGCCGTGATCGCGCTCACCGGAAATCCATAATTCTGCGGCGCGTCTGCACCGGGCCAAAAACGAGACGTTCCACGTTGCCGGAGCTGGCGTATTCTCCGGGCCTCACACCCACAAGCCTGGAGGTTACTAATGGACCCGAAGTCTAAGGACCCGAAATCGTTCAGCCGCAAAGAGTTCATCGCCCTGACAGTGACGTTGGTGGGAGGGGCGGTTCTCGAGTCGAACTGTTCGTCGGGCGATGACGGGACCGGGTCCGGAGGCAGGGGTGGCTCGGGCTCTGCGGGGACTTCGGGCAGCGCGGGCACGAGCGGCAACGCCGGGACGAGCGGCAACGCCGGGACGAGTGGCAACGCCGGGACGAGCGGCAACGCCGGGACGAGTGGCAACGCCGGGACGAGCGGCAACGCCGGGACGAGCGGCAACGGCGGGACGAGCGGCAACGCCGGGACGAGCGGCAACGCCGGGACGAGCGGCAACGCCGGCTCGGGCGGCTCCGGGGCTGCCGGCAGCGGCGGCTCGGGCGGTGGTAGCGCGGGCGCGTCCGGTGGCCGCGGCGGCGGCGCTGGTGGCAGCAGCGGCGGCTCGGGCGGAGGAGCTGGCGGTGCCGGTGGCAGCGGTTCGGCGACGAGCTGCACCACTGCTCAGACGGTCACGACTGGCCACGTGCATACGGTGATGGTCACCGCGACCACCCTCGCTGCCACGACGCCGCAGACGCTCACGGTGAGCTCCGCCGGGAGCCCTGCCCACACGCACACGATCATGTTGACTCCAGCCAACCTCATGACCCTGCGAGGCGGCGGGATGGTGACTGTCATGTCGACGATGGACTCTGGGCACGACCATATGTATCGCATCACGTGCACGTAGGCAGACGACCTCATCGCCAGCCGCGTGACGCTTCAACTCGTCGCGCGGCGGGCAGCTAAGACAGCGACGGCCGCGGCGAGCATCAGCGCCCACGACGCTCCCAGCGACATTCCGCCAAGGACGTCGCTGGGATAGTGGACGCCGAGGTACACGCGCGACAGGCCCACCAGCGCGACGAGTAACGCGACGCCCGCGACCAGCGCCGCCTTCGTGGCGCGCGTGCGCAGGTGGCTTGAGGCGATCACCGCGATGGTGATGTACAGGGCCGCGGTGGCCAGGGAGTGGCCGCTGGGATACGAGAAGCCGGATACGTGCACCACGTGCGGGACTTCCGTGGGCCGGGCCCTCTCGACGATGCCCTTGGTTACCCACACCAGCGCCCCCACCCCGAGCGCAGCGACGACCAGGTGGATGGCCTCGCGTCGATCGCGGCGGACGATCAAGATCACCAACGTTGCGACGATCAGCGCGGTCATGAACGTCCGCGAGCCGAACGTCGTGATGCCGACCATCAGCCCGTTGAGAGAGGGCGTGCGCCGCTCGGCCATCCACCGCAAGATCGCGCGGTCGGCCGCCGCCGCGCTGCCTTCCCCCACGCTCTCGTGGGTCACGGCCACGAAGGTTCCCAGCGCCAGTGTGATCAGGGCGATCCACAGGTCGACCCTGACCATGCGGGGCGTGAGCAACGGACGATCCACGTGACGCCGGGCAATCTACTAACGTGGGCGCGGGAAAACAGGTCAAGGACTCGCTGATTGCTGGACGTCAGAGAGGCGAGGCGCAGTCGTAGAGCACGTTCACGGGCGGGGGCGCGGTCCGCGCGAGCGCGCCGCACACGTCGCCTTCGAGGACAACGCGGCTCGCGGCGGCGGCCGCGGTGTCCGAACGAACGTCGGCACCGGATAGCACCTCGCAGCCGGCGGCGACTTTCGCCGCGTCCGGCGACGCGAGGGGGATCGGCAGCGTCGCCTCGCAGCGCGCGTCCAGGCCACCGAAGATCGCCGCCATCGTCGCCTCGACGTCGGCGGCCGTGACGCCGGGGTAGTACGCGCCGCCGGTTGTGGGGTTGGGCCGGCCTCCCGCCCGCGCGAAGTCGTCGAACGAGGTCGCGAGATCGCCGGTGCCCGGTAGACCGACGACGACCGTCGCGATCCCCGCGCCGGCGAGCGCGCGGATCTGCGCGCTCACCGCCTGATCGTCCAGACACCACGCCGGCCCGTCCGCGCAACAGTTCCCGCCGCTCGTGCAGCGCGCTTCGAGGTTCGGGACGCAGCGGTCGGCGCCACACGCGCCCGTGTCGCCGCAATCCGGACCACCGCCCGCGATCAGCACCACGAACGTGTCGCCCTGGGTCGGCACGTCGACCTCGGTCAGATACTGCCGCGCGGTCGCGAGCGCCGCCGCCATCGGCGCTTCTCCCTCGGGCTGGCCGCTCAGCAGCACCTCGACGATGCGCGGCGCGCTGTCCGGGCCGATCGGCCCGCGCACGGCGCTGTCCGCGGGGAGCAGGTAGCAGCAGCCTTCGCCGCAGCCATTGCTCATCCCCGACGGATATCCCAGCATCGCGAGCTCGACGTTCGCCCACGGTCTGTCGAGCGCCGCGGCCAGGCCAGTCGTCATCGCGACCCACGTGTTGTCCGTCGCGCCGGCCGGCACGCGCAGCAGGCGCGCCGACCGCTCGACCACGAGCAGCACGTTCGCCCGGCGCGGGACGAACGGCCCCGCCACATCGCCGACCGCGCACGTCGCGTAGCCGCTCAGGTTCGGGCAACCCGCGATCGGCGTCAGCGGACCGCCGTCCGCGACGGTTTGCCGATCGCTTCCGCACGCGACCACGCCGGCCGCCCAGACGGTTGCGACGGCGACGCCCGCAATCCGGCACGACATCGTCGGGACGATATCACCCCAACTATCGGACGAACCGCGCCGCTGGCGATGTGTGTCGCCGGCTTCGGTGCGTCGGCGCGATCTAGGCAGGCGCGTTCAGATGGCCCTGGCGATCCGACGGCGTCGCGCCGGGAATAGGGGGTCTTATGTCTTTCCGTCTAACGTGCTTACGCGTGCTGATCGCGGCCGGCGCGGTCGCGTTCCTCGGGTCGTCCTGCGGAGACAGCGGCGGCGGGCAGGCCGGGGCAGGGGGCAGCGCCGCAGGAGCTGCGGGCGGTGCCGCAGCCGGCATGGGCGGCACCAGCGCCGGCCGTGGCGGAGCGAGCGCCAGCGGTGGTTCGGGAATCGCCGGCACGACCGGGCTCGCGGGTAGCGGCGCGGCAGCGGGCGGGAGCGCGCTCGCCGGCGCGGGTGGCACCAGCGGCGGGGCGGGGAGCGGCGGTGGGGGTAGCGGTGGCGGCGTTGGATCGGCTGGTAGCGGCGCACTCGGCGGCCGCGGCGGCGCGGCGGGGAGCGGCGGCGCGCCGGGCGGCAGCGGCGGCGCCGGGCGCGGCGGCAGCGGTGGTGTCGGCGGTGGCGCCGGGCGCGGCGGCAGCGGCGGCAGCGTCGGATCGGCAGGCACCGGCGGCGTCCCCAGCCTCCATCAGAAGTACGCGACCTTCTTCCCCATCGGCGCGGCGGTCGACGCCAACTCGTACAACACGCACGCGGCGATCCTGACCAAGCACTTCAACAGCGTCACCGCCGAGGATCAGATGAAGTTCGACGCCCTCCAGCCCACGGAGGGGAGCTTCACGTACACCACCGCCGATCGAATCGTGTCGTTCGCGCAGACCAACAACATGAAGGTGCGGGGCCACGCGCTGGTCTGGCACCGGCAGAACCCCGCCTGGGTGTTCGCGAACGCGTCGCGCGACGTGTTGCTCGCGCGCATGCGCAGCCACATCACGGCCGTCATGAACCACTTCAAGGGGAAGGTCTACGCCTGGGACGTCGTCAACGAAGCGATCATGGACGACGGCCACTATCGCAACGGCGATGAACCCGCCGAGGACCAGAAGAGCAGCTGGCACAAGATCATCGGCGACAGCTACATCGCGGAGGCATTCAAGGCGGCGCGCGCCGCCGATCCCAACGCCAAGCTGTTCTACAACGACTACTACGACCACATCCCGGCCAAGCGCGACGCCATCTACAACATGCTCAAGGGCTTGCTCGAAAGCGGCGTGGTCGTGCACGGCGTCGGCATCCAGACCCACATCAACATCGAACCGTCGCCGGTCATGACCCACCAGGGCTACCTGCAGACCGTCGCCAACCTCGAAGCGGCGATCGTCAAGTACGCCTCGCTCGGGCTGGAGGTGCAGGTCACCGAGATGGACGTGTCGCTCTACATCCCCGGCGTCATGTACACGAGCAGCATGTTCTACACCGCGGCGACGTTCACCGACGCCCTGCAGACGCAGCAGGCCGAGCGTTACCGCGTCTTCTTCGACATGTTCCGCGCGCACAAGGACGTGCTCACCGGCGTCACCTTGTGGGGTATCGCCGACGACAACACCTGGCTCTCGGAGTTCAGCTCAGGCCGCAAGGATTTCCCGCTGCTGTTCGACACCAACCACCAGCCCAAGAAGGCGTTCTGGTCGGTCGTCGGCTTCTAGAGCCGTTCAGCGTCAGGAGCGTGGCGGGCTCCTCTGTAGCTTCGCTTACGCTTCGCAAGTCCGTTAATTCCGCGGGCTTTTCCGTCGATGAACCCCGCACGTGTTCGACGTGATCGGGGCGGGCGGGTTGGCGAGCTGATCGCGATGTTCTCGGCGGCAGCTCGGCTTGTCGATACCGCTCGCGCTCGCCGCGTGCGTGCTCGGCTGCGGCGCGCCCGCCGAAGTGCCGGAGCCCGGCGCCGTGTTGCTGCGCGTGAAGCTGAAGCCCGGCGCCCCGGTGCCCGACGAGCTTCGCGTCTCGGTCTACGACGACTCCGGTGCGCTGTGGCGCGACGTCCGCGTCCCCGAGCAAGGATCGCTCCCGTCCAAGAATTCGGGGCAGCTCGGGACCATCTTGATCCAGCCGGGCACGGCGGTCGGCGCCATCCGCGTTCACCTGCGGGGCACGATGGCGGGAACGCGTGTGCTGGATGGCCTGCTGAGGATCGCCAAGAACGACCGCGCCCGTGGCTCGTTCGACGTCACGCTCGACGCCGCCGAGCCGGCGGACGCCGACGGCGACGGCGTGCCCGACGAGATCGACGACTGCGTAGCGACCGCCAACGCCGCACAGGGCGGCTGCCCGGGCGGCACCGAAGACGCGGGAAGCCCACCCGTCGATGCCGCGCCAGACGCGGACGACGACGCAGGCAGCGTGGTGGTCGACGCAGCGATCGACACAGCGGTCGACGCGGGCACCGGCAGGGACGCAATCACCGGCACTGACGCCGTCACCGGCACTGACGCCGTCACCGGCACGGATGCGGGGACGGGCACGGACGCAGGCACCGACGCGGGGCCGACGTGCGCCTTCGCGGGCGGCTGCAACCTGCCGCGCGGGTCCGTGTGCGCCAACGACGAGCAGTGCGCGTCCAGCTTCTGCGTCGACAGAGTGTGTTGCGCGGACGCCTGCACGGGCAAGTGCCGAGCCTGCAATCAGCCCGGCAACGACGGCATATGCCTGGGATACGCCCCCATGACCGATCCGGAGCTCGAATGCACGAGCGGGATGAAATGCAACGGCGCAGGGGCGTGTGGTGCCGCGTCCTCCACCGGCAACAAGACAAACGGCGAGATCTGCTCCGCCGCCAGCGAATGTGGATCGCGCTTCTGCAAGGACGGCGTCTGCTGCAACAGCGCCTGCACCGGTGCGTGCCAGAGCTGCTCGACCGGGACCTGCACCTCGGTCACGCGCAATCAGGACGCTCCCGAGTGCGTCGCCCCGATGCGCTGCAATCCGTCGGGGAAGTGCGTCGGAACTTAGCTACGCGCGCACGGCGCGCATATACCGGCTGACCCTGGGTCGCGACCCCCGAGCCAAGCCCCCGTAAGCCGCCTGCGCAAATCAGATCCCGCGGGGGTTCGATCACGTCCCCGCCGTTGTGTCTCCATGGGGAGGACACCAGGTTCCTGCGACGTCGAACGTCGACCGAGACAGGAGGAGAACGAACCATGGCGGCCACGAAGAAACCGAACATTCTGATCCTTTGGGGTGACGACATCGGCATCTGGAACTGCAGCTACTTCAGCCGCGGCCAGATGGGTTACCGAACGCCCAACATCGACCGCGTCGCCAACGAGGGCGTCGCGTTCACCGACTACTACGGCCAGCAGAGCTGCACCGCCGGCCGCGCTGCTTTCATCACGGGGCAGAACCCGGTGCGCACCGGTCTGACCAAGGTCGGCATGCCCGGCGCCGCGATCGGCCTGCAGGCGGAGGATCCGACGATCGCCGAGTTGCTCAAGCCGCTCGGTTACGCCACCGGCCAGTTCGGCAAGAACCACCTCGGCGATCGCGACGAGTACCTGCCGACCGTGCACGGCTTCGACGAGTTCTTCGGCAACCTCTACCACCTGAACGCGGAGGAGGAGCCGGAGCTGCCCGACTACCCCAAGGATCCGGCGTTCAAGAAGAAGTTCGGCCCGCGCGGCGTGCTGCACTGCACGTCGGACGGCAAGGGAGGGCAGAAGGTCGTCGACACCGGCCCGCTGACCAAGAAGCGGATGGAGACCATCGACGAGGAGATCACGGACAGGGCGATGGAGTGGATGGAGAAGCAGGCCAAGGCCGATCAGCCATTTTTCCTCTGGTACAACTCGACCGCGATGCACTTCCGCACCCACCTCGCCGACAAGAACCGGGGCAAGAGCGGGCAGGACGACTACAGCGATCGCATGGTCACGCACGACGAGCAGATCGGGCAGATGCTCGCCAAGCTCGACGAGCTGGGCATCGCCGACAACACCATCGTCATGTACTCGACCGACAACGGCCCCGAGAACGACACCTGGCCCGACGGCGCCAACACGATCTACCGTAGCCAGAAGGACACCAACTGGGAGGGCGGCTGGCGCGTGCCGGCGTTCATCCGCTGGCCGGGCAAGATCAAGCCGGGCACGGTGCTCAACGGCCTGGTCAGTCACCAGGACATGTTGCCGACGCTGCTGGCGATCGCCGGCGAACCGGACATCAGCAAGAAGCTGCTCACCGGCTACAAGGTCGGCGACAAGACCTTCAAGGTCCACATCGACGGCGAGAACATGCTGGACTACATCACCGGCAAGGAGAAGGAGAGCCCACGCAAGTCGTTCTTCTACATGAGCGACGACGCCGAGGTGATGGCGGTCCGCATGGGCGACTGGAAGATGGTGGTGGGCGAACAGAGAGCCGAGCAGATGCGGGTGTGGATGGAACCGCTCGACAAGCTGCGCGTGCCGCTGATCTTCAACCTGCGGCGCGATCCATTCGAGCGCGCGCAGCACAACTCGAACACCTACTACGACTGGTTGATCAGTCACGCCTTCCTGCTCTACGAGATGCAGGCGCTGGTGGCGGGGCAGATAGAGGGCTTCGCGAAGTACCCGCCCCGCCAGAAGCCGGCGTCGTTCAACCTCGACGCGGTGATGCGACAGGTGACGGCCCACGTCCAGTAGGCCGGCCTGACGGGCTGCATGGAACAGAGCACGGATGGGGATGCCGTCGCCGAGAAGGTGCGAGCCTTCTACGAGCGGCATCCTTATCCGCCGCCCGTCGACAGCCTGGAGAAGTACCGCGTCGTCTGGCAGGACCGGAAGCGCCGCCGCGCCGACTTTCATGTCGCGTGGCCCGGCGGCGCCTACCGCGAAGATCAGTCGATCCTGATCGCCGGGTGCGGGACCTCGCAGGCGGCCAAACACGCGCTGCGCTGGCCGGCGGCGCGGGTGACGGGGATCGACTTCAGCGCGACCAGCGTCCGTCACACCGAAGCGCTCAAGCGCAAGTACGAGCTCGACAACCTCACCATCCATCAGCTCGCGGTCGAGCGCGTCGGCGAGCTGGGGATGACCTTCGACCAGGTCGTGTGCACCGGCGTTCTCCATCACCTCGCCGACCCGGCCACCGGGCTCGCGGCGCTGCGTGACGTGTTGCGGCCGGACGGCGCGATGCACCTGATGGTCTACGCGCCGCACGGCAGGACCGGCGTCTACATGTTGCAGGAGTTCTGCCGGCGCGTCGGCATCGCCGCCACCGACGACGGGATTCGCGATCTCGTCGCCGCGCTGGGCGTGCTGCCGCCCGGCCACCCGCTGGGGACGCTGCTGCGCGAGGCGCCCGACTTCCGGCAGCCCGCGGCGCTGGCCGATGCGCTGCTGCACCCGCAGGACCGCGCCTATTCGGTGCCGCAGCTGTTCGACCTGCTCGCGGCGGCGAGGCTGACGTTCGGCCGCTGGGTCTGGCAGGCGCACTACAGCCCGCACTGCGGCGTCATGACAGGCATCCCCCACGCGGCGCGCATCGCGCAGCTCCCTGCGCCCGAGCAGTACGCCGCCGTGGAGCTGTTCCGCGGCACGATGCTTCGCCACAGCGTGGTCGTGTACCGCGACGACGGCGGCGGCGCCGCGCGCCAGCCGGACTTCGCCGGCACCGCCTGGCAAGGCTACGTGCCCATGCGAATGCCGGACACGATCTGCGTCGAGGACAACCTGCCCCGCGGCGCGGCCGCGGTGCTGATCAACCGCAACCACACGTACCGGGACATCTATCTGCCGATCGACCGCGGACGACAAGCGGCTGTTCGACCAGATCGACGGCACGCGCACGATCGCCGACATCGCGGGGCAGGGCGAGCAACAACGGGAGAGCGCGCGCGTCCTGTTCGAGCGGCTGCTACTGGCACGATCAGATCGCCTTGGACGCGTCCGGCTAGATCTGTCGAGCCTCTCCCGCCCGCCGCCGCTATGCTCGCGGCCGAGGGAACGAGGACAGATGCAGCCCGGACGCGAGAGTCAGACGGCCGTGATGGTGTGCATGGCGCGCGCCATCGCGCACGGCCGGACGACCGCGGGCGCCTTCGCCGATCCGACGGCGCTCGCGCTGTTGCCCGACGAAGCGCGGCGGCGCGTCGAGCGTTTTCGCGCGGGCGTGCCCAAGGGGCTCCGCGCGCGGCTCGCCTACGAGTTCCTCGACCGGCGGTCGAAGATGATGGTCGTCGCGCACGGTCGCGATCGACGAGGCCGTGCGCGCCGCCGCGTCCCCGCAGGTGGTCATCCTGGGCGCCGGGCTCGACGGGCGCGCCTGGCGGATGCCGGAGCTGCGCGACGTCACCGTGTTCGAGGTCGACCATCCCGATTCGCAGCGCGTGAAACGGGCGCGCGTCGCGGCGCTGGCGCAGGTCGCCCGCGACGTCCGCTTCGTGCCGGTCGACTTCACGCGCGACAGTCTCGACGACGCGCTGGCGGCGGCCGGCCACGATGCGACGCGCCCGACGACGTGGATCTGGGAGGGCGTGGTCATGTACCTCGAGCTGGCCGACATCGACGCGACGCTGTCCGTGATCGCGCGTCGCTCGGCGCCGCGAAGCCGCCTGGTCGTGATGTACTTCCGCCCGGCGCTGATGTCGTGGTTCGTCGGCTTCATCGTGCGCCGCGCCGGAGAGCCGTTCCGCTCCGCGTTCACGCCCGACCAGATGAGCGCGCTGCTGCGCAAACACGGATTCACGGTCACGCGCGACGAGAACCTGCCGGCCATCGCCGGCCGGTTGTCAGCCGAGCTCGCCCGAGCGACGCGGCCCATGAAGCACATGCAGATCGCGACCGCGGATCGCCCGTGACGTCGACCACGCCGCGGTTTTCCTCCGGTCTTTCGTGCCGGGGTGATACCCTAGCGGCGAGCGGGGTAGGGATGTCCTCGAGCTGTCTCCAGATGCGCGTCGCGATGAGGCTCGGCATCGGTCGTTGCCGCGCTGCTGTCGGCCTGCACGCTCGACGGCCCGACACAAGGACCGGCTGCAACAGCAGCAGCGACTGCCTCGGCTGGATACATGTGCAACGCCTCCAAGCATTGCGTACGGGCGAAATGGCGGCGGGAACGGTGGGAATGGCGGAGCGGCAACATCGGCACGGGCGACGTCGGTCCTCCCCCGCGTATGTGCCCGGCCTCCGCGGTCACCGCCTGTCCGCCCGCCGACGCCGGCACCGGTTGCGAGGAGACCGTTTGCGGCGGCGGGCGCATCTGGCAAGAGGGGATAATGAGGTCGGTGTTCGTCCCCTATCAAATCGATAGATCCGCAGGGAGATGTTCTCGCCGGCCTACGTGACCGCGATTCGCGCGGGCGCCGAAGCGTGGAGCCGGGCGAGCGCGGGCTTCGTGAGGTTCCAGGAGTGCACCGTTCCTGCGCAGGCCCGTTCATCTCTGTCGTGCCCGACGACGGCGACGGCATCACCAACCCGGAGTCAACGGGGGAGCAGCTCTTGCCCATGCCCGTCGTGGGCAGCGACGATCGGATATCGCCGCACCGGATCGCCCACCAGTGGGGTCACGCCCTCGGTCTGGCGCACACGTATGAGCGCGCGGATCGCGATCGTTACATGCGGTTCGATCCGGCAGATCTGGTGTCCACCCGGCGGTTCCGGGTTGCCGCCCCGCTGCGCGGCTGGCCCGGGGCCCGTACGGGCTGCCCGCCGTCACGACCGGCACGTTCGGCGTGTTCGACGAAACATCGAAGATGAACGGCTTTCTCAAGCGAAGGCCTGTGCGCCGCGGAGCGAGCCCGACGCAGGATTCCAACGAGCCGACGATCGGCGACGTCTCCGCCATGGCGGAGCTGTTCTTCGGGGTGACGTCGGCTGGTCGCCGTTCCGGCCCATCGGGCGATCGGTGTCACCCACCCAGCCGCTCGACTACCAGCTGGCGCCGGGCGTCGATCCGGTGGGCTCGCCTGCGATCGCGGCGGTCAATGAGTCGACGCTATGCCAGCCCGGAGATCTTCGTCCGTGGAACCGACGACCGCGTCTACACGACGACGCGAAGCGATCCACTACCTCACCACGGCGGAGTGGGTCGAATGGACGCCGATCGTGGAGCGGCGTGGACGGCGATCCCGCCGCGGTGTTTGCGACGCTTGTCGCCCAGAGCAGACGCTGTTTCTCGCCGTCCGATCCCGGGAGGACGGGAACATTCGCCTGCGCGCCCGCCGCGGAGGCGAGTGGGGCAGTGGAAGGTGCTCGGAGCGCCGCCCGCGGGCGCCGCGTCCGCGCCCGCGCTCGCGTCGGAGAGCCCTGTATTCGCTCGCAGTCTTCGTGCGCGGGGGCGACGGGCTCATCTATTGGCTGTCCTGCAGGGATGCGCCGGAGGACTGCGACGATCAGCGCTGCGCAAGCCCGAGCGCCTGGACGGCGCTCCCGCCGCCACCATCGGGCATCTTCGTGGGCAAGCCGTCCGCGGTCTGGCTGGCTCAGCAAACCGGGCTCACGGTCGCCGCGATCCGCGACGATCGCGTCGCCATGTACATCACCGGCATCAACAGCGGCGGGACCGCGTGGCGTGCTCGCCGACCACCTCAATGTCGATCTCGATCCCGACGATCCGGATCCCGGCGTCGCGATCGCGATGATCCGCAGACGCCCGGCGAGCTAGCCTTCTTTGCCCGCAACCGACGGCGCCTTCTCGTCAACGACACGCTGGCAACAGACGTACTTTCCTATCGGCGGCGTGCTCGCTTCGCCCCCCGCCGCGGTTGCCATCTACCATGGCCCTGTCCGGACGGACGTCGCCGCGATCATCGACGACCACGGGCGTCCCGGCGTCTGGTGGCGATTCAACGACGCAGGACTACAAGGCCCCCTGCTACGACGACCCGGGCGCGTGCGCCCAGTGCGGCGCGCGTGAACGCTACTGCTTGCTCAGGATGATGTCGCCGACGACCTTCATCATCGTCCCCGAGTCGAACTCGAGCAGGTGCAGCGAAGAGCCCTTCACGCAGTAGGGGCTGGTCTGCGCGCCGTCGCTCCCGTGACCGTCAGCGTCGTCCCGGACGTCGCCCATGTTCCGGTGTCGTTGATGGTGTCGATGGTCTGCGCCAACGTGCAGGTGCATGCGCTCGAGCCGGCGCAGGTCACCGCGGTGACGCCGTTCGTTCCGACGAGGGCGCCCTGCAGGACCGCGCCCAGGTCAGACGCAGCTCGCGCCGTTGGTGCAGGCTGCCGGGAAAATGAGGTCGAGCGTCGAGTCCACCGTCAGCGTGCCCGTGAACATCATGTCGGCGGTGAAGGCGAGCGTCCCGCTAGGCGTCAGGCTCACGTTACCGAGCGACGCGTCCGGACAGGAACCCGCGACCCCGGCCAAGAACTCCATGTTCAACGTCGCCTGGTCGATGCAGGAGCTGCTCGCCTGCCAGTTACCCACGACGTCGCCGCCGCATGGAGCTCGTGCCGCACGGTTCCGCCGTCGCCGCCGCACCCCGCCGCCGCGAACGACAGCGCGAGCCCCGCGAGCGTCCGACACCAACGACCTTGATTTCCACACCGCAACGAGCTCCGATGTCATGGGCTCGACGCTCGCGCGAGTCGACCGCGCGTCAAGCGGGCGGCCGTCACGACAGGCGCCAGGCGTTCAGGTCGCGGTCACGACAGATGGCGGACCTTGTCGGGATTGCGGACCGAGTAGATCGCCACCACCGCGCCGCCCGCGATCTCGACCGCCAGGGTCTCTGTCCCCTGCGCCGTCTGGAACACGAAGCCCGGTAGGCCGTTGATCGTCGCCGGCTCCGCGCGCTGGGCGGAGAAGGCGCCTTCGCCCTTGGCCCGCAGACCGGCGAAGAACCGCAGGATCCTGTCCTTGCCGACGATCGGATTCAGGGCCGTGCGCCGCTTGCCGCCGCCGTCGGAGTAGAACACGGCGCCGTCCGCGAGCAGGCGCGCCAGGCCGCCCACGTCGCCCGTCGCGGCGGCGATCACGAAGGCGTCCGCGAGCTTGCGGGCCTCGGTGTCGCTCGTCGGGTAGCGCGCCCGATCCTGGCGGACGTGCTCGCGGGCGCGCGCGGCGAGCTGGCGGCAAGCGGCCTCGCTGTGGTCGAGCGTCTCGCCGACGGCCGCGTAGTCCAGGTCGAAGACGTCGTGGAGCAGGAACGCGGCGCGCTCGAGCGGCGACAGGCGCTCGAGCGCGAGCAGCAGCGCGACCGACAGATCATCGGCCAGCGTCTGGGCGGGCGCGGCGACGACCGGCTCGGGCAACCACGTGCCGACGTAGTGCTCGCGCCGGTGGCTGGCCGACTTCATGCGATCGAGGCACAGCCGCGACACCACGCGCGCGAGGTACGCGCGCGGCTCTGCGATCGCCGCGCGGTCGACCTCGCGCCAGCGAAGGAACGCGTCCTGGATGACGTCCTCGGACTCGGCGACCGAGCCGAGCATGCGATACGCCAGGCCGGTCAGGAACGACCGGTGCGGCTCGAAGTCCGCCACGCCGTCGGACGCGCTCGGTCATGCGGCCGCCTCGGCCGCGAGCTTGCGCGGCGACACCGCCTGGCCCGCGACCACGACGCGCGTGCACGCCTTGCCGTGGCCGAGCGCGTATTTCAGCGTCGGGTAGAGCTGCGCGCCCATGATGCCGAACGCCAGCGCGAGCAGGGCGCGCGGCCCCCAGCGCCTCACGATCTGCTCGCGGAGCGCATCGGCGACGTTGCCGTCGCGCGCGAGCACGGCCCGCGCGAACCGGACGGCGAGGGCGACGTCCGGCGACATCGCTGCCTCGTCGCCCTTCACGACCGCGGCGATCGTGGCCGCCGGGACGCCCGCGCGCAACGCGAAGCCCACTCCGAGCTGCGTGCACGGCCCGCAGTCCGCCTGAATCGACGACGTCAACGTCGCCGCGACGTACACGTCGGTCGGGACGTCCTTCCGGTACCGGCCGAGGCCGGTGGCGCGCGCGAACTTCACGAACCCTCCGACGTCGGTGTCGATCACCGCGTGCATGTACGACGCATCGTACCCGTGCTCGCGCTCGAAGGCGTTCAGTCTGCGATGAAACAACCACTTCAACATGGGACCCTCCTCGCCCCTACGACGAGGCAGCGGGGGCCGTTGTGACATGGCCGGCGAAGGATGGGTAGGTCGGGCGGGCGGCGTGCCCGGCTTGTCGCTAGAGTAGCGTCGATCGATGGGCGATCTCCTCAGTGAGCTCGAGGTCCTGGCGGTCGACGGCCAGGCGAGCGGCAGCACGCCGGCTCACGGCGATCTGCTCGAGCTCGGTTGGGCGCGCTGCTCGGCCGCGGGCTGGCCGGTCCGGTCCGCAGCCGCTGGATCGTGCCGCGGACGGAGCGGCGCGATCCCGTGGCCGGTGCGCGAGCTGACGGGATGGTCCGAGGCGAGCGTCGCGGACGCGGTCGACGAGCGCAGCGCCTGGACGGAGCTTCGCGCCGACCTCGCGCCGGCGAGCCGGTCGGTCGCCGCTGGCGCCGGCGCCGACGGTGATTCACTTCGCGCGTTTCGAGCTCGCGTTCCTGCGCGACCTCTGCCGGCGCGTCGATGGCAGCGACGCAGCTTCCCGCTGGACGTCGTCTGCCTGCACGCCATCGCGGTACGCCTGTTCCCCGATCTGCCGCGCCGGAACATCCGCGCGCTGGCCGGCTACCTCGGCCATTCGCCGCAGCTCGTGCGCCGCACCACCGGCCACGTCGAGGCGACGGCGTTCATCTGGCAGGCGCTGCTGCCGCTGCTGGAGCCGCTGTCGGTGCGCACGTGGAGCGCGCTCAAGGCCTGGCTCGACGAGCCCGCGCCGCGCCCGCGCCGCGGGCGGCTGGTTTACCCGCTCGCCGCTCGATCGGCGGCGCGCGCTGCCGGACCGTCCGGGCGTGTATCGCTTCCTGCGGCGCAGCGGCGACGTCCTCTACGTGGGCAAGGCGGCGAGCCTGCGGAAGCGCGTGGCGGGCCACTTCGCGGGCCGGGGCGCCGCGGGCGAGCGCGGCCTCGAGCTGCTCACGCAGGTTCACGACGTGGACGTCACCGAGACCGCGAGCCAGGTCGAGGCGGCGCTGCTCGAGACCGACGAGATCAAGCGCCTGGATCCGCCTTACAACGTGCAGCTGCGCGCCGCCGGCCGGCAGGCCTGGTACGCGTCGGCCGATCTGCGCGACGCGACGCCGGCCCGCGACAGCCGTGCATCGCATCGGCCCGCTGCCGTCGGCAGCACGCGCTGCTTCCCCTCGCGGCGCTGACGGCGCTGGTCGATGGGGCGGGCCCGTCGCCCGCGCTGTCGGCCGCCGCGCTGGCCGTGCCCGCCGCGTTCGCGCCGCCGCCGGCGCTGTTCGACGAAGGGTTTCGGGCGTTCGTGTCGGACTGCCTGTCCGACCACCTGGGCGGCGCCGAGCCGACGGCCGCGGCGCGACTGGCCCGGGCGTCGCGCGCGCTGTGGCTGCTGCGCGGGCGAGCGGAGCCCGACGCCGACGCCGAGGCCGACGCCGCTGGGCCCGGCCGACTGGGACCTGGCGCGCGTCCGCCGCCGTCTGGAGCGCACCTTGACGCAGACCGGCCTGCTCGTGCGGCGCACGCGCCTGCTGTGCCTGCTCGCGGACGCGACCGTCGCGTTCCGCGAGCGCGCCATGCCCGCGGCGCGTGCGCTGGTCGATCGGCGCCGGCGACATCCGCGAGCGGCACGACATCGACGAAGTCATGGCCGTGGCGGGCTGGCCCGCGCGCGCGCCGCGAGCCCACCACGAGCGCCAGGCCTGCTTCGATGCCGCCGCTTACGACCGGCTGCGCGTCCTCATCACCGAGCTCCGCCGCGTGCAGGACGAGGGCGGCGAGACCGCCCTGCGCATCGGCGGCCACACCTTTGCCCCCGATCGCCTGGCGCGCCTGATGCTGGCGATCTCGATCTGGGTGATTGGCAGTTGGGTGCGCGAGCCCCACAATCAAGCGGCTCGATGGACTTCCCGACAATCAGCGGCGACAGCAAGCGCACGGCCGAGGTCACGGCGAGCGCGCCGCTCGTCGCCGGCCGGGATGGGACGCAGGTCCGCGCCGCCTTCGGCGTCGCGCTGCACATGCACCAGCCCACCGTCCTCGGCGACGGCGACCGGATGACCGCGCCGCTGATCTCGAATCTGCAGCACATGTTCGAGCACCAGGGGGAGGGCGACAACCACAACGCGGCGGCGTTCCTGGGCTGCTACGGGCGCTCCGCCGATCTCGTCGGCGCGCTGGTCGAGCGCGGCCGCCAGCCCCGGTTGATGCTCGACTACTCGGGCAACCTGCTCTGGGGGCTGGCGCAGATGGGCCAGACGGACGTGCTCGCGGCGCTCCGGCGCACCACCGAGCCCGCCCTCGCGCCGTCGATCGAGTGGCTCGGCACCATGTGGTCGCACGCCGTGGTCCCGTCCACGCCGGTTCCCGATCTCAAGCTTCACATGCTGGCGTGGCGCCACCACTTCGCCGCCCTGTTCGGACTTCCCGCGCTGGCACGCGTTCGCGGCTTCTCGGCGCCCGAGATGCACCTCCCCATTCACCCCGACGTCTGCTTCGCCTACGTGCGCGCCCTGCGCGAGTGCGGGTACCGGTGGCTGATGGTCCAGGAGCACACCGTCGAGAACGCCGACGGGACCCCGCTCCGCCAGCCGCGCCTGCCGCACCGCCTGGTGGCCCGCAACTCCGAGGGCGACACCGAGTCGATCACGGTGCTCGTCAAGACGCAGGGCTCGGACACGAAGCTGGTTGGTCAGATGCAGCCCTTCGGCGAGGCGAAGTCGCTCGACCGGCAGCCGCTCGGCAGGCCACGCAGTCCCGCCCTACGCGCTTCAGATCGGCGACGGAGAGAACGGCGGCGTCATGATGAACGAGTTCCCGAGCGCCTATCAGACCGCCTTCGACCAGCTCGGCCCGCGCGACGGCGGCGTGGCCGCGCTGAACGGCACGGAGTACCTGGAGGCTGTGGCGGCGCTGGGCGTCGACGAGCAGGATTTCCCCGCCGTGCAGCCGGTGTCACAGCACCGCATCTGGCAGGAGGTCACTGCCGCCGGGACCGGGCGCCGCGGATCAGGCCATCGCCCGCCTGCGCCTGCGTGATCCGTCGTTCAACCTCGACCGCGCGTCGTGGACCAGCGATCGCAGCTGGGTTGCAGGGTACGACAACGTGATGGATCCCGTGTGTGCGCCTGAGCGCCCGCTTCCACGAGCGCTGGGACCAGACGGGGGACGGCGCCCGCGGCGAGCCCGCCTACGCAGCGCTCACTGCTCTATCTGCTGCTGTCGCAGACCAGCTGCTTCCGCTACTGGGGCCAGGGCTATTGGACCGACATGGCGCAGGAGATCTGCCGCCGCGGGCTCGAGTCCTTGGACGCCACAGCGTAGTCGCGCGCGCTCGACCGTCCGTCTCGCGACGCTCATCCGTCGCCGGTTGTCTGCGCGTCGATAATTCGCTGGCGTCCGCGCGCGGTTGGCGTCCACCATCTATCCAGATGGTAGACGGATGGTGTCCGGATGGTAAGGGATGGTGCGATGGCGAGTAGAGGACGACGAGAAGACCGAGAAGATCACGATCAACCTGGGCCTGGTCGATCTCGGCCAGATCGATCTGCTGGTCCAGGAAGGCTTCTACGCCAACCGCACCGACTTCATCCGCTCCGCGATCCGCGCCCAGCTGGCCACCCGTGCGGCGGCGGTGGAGCAGAGCGTCGCCCGCAGGACGCTGGTGCTGGGGAGCGAGCACTTCACCCGCGCGCAGCTGGAGGAGCTGCGCACGGCCGGGCAGACGGTGCAGATCCGCGTCCTCGGTCTGGCCACCATCGCCGACGACGTCTCCCCGGAACTCGCGCTGCAGACGATTGCCTCGGTCGAGGTGCTGGGCGCGTTCCGCGCCAGCGCCGCGGTGAAGGCGGCGCTCGCATCGCGCATCGTCTGAGCGCAGCGCCGAGAAAGGATCACCCGATGGACACAGCAGCGACTGGCCCGAATGTTCGAAGCGACCCGGCTGACGAGCCGAGCACGCCTCGCCGAGGCGACAGCGCTCTGCTGCAGGCGCGGCTGCCGGCGGCAGCCGCTTGCCCGACATGCAAGCATTGCTGTCTCGGCTCCCGCAGCGGACTGCCCCGCATGCCCGCCGGTGACGAAGCCTCGTCCCGGGCCGGTGCTCCCCGGCCGGTTCCTCGACCTGCTCGTACGCCAACGCGGCCGGGGAGCGCACCTACAAGCTGTACGTGCCCGACCGGGCACACCGGTCAGGCCGTCCCTCTGATCGTGATGCTGCACGGGGGTACGCAGGACGCCGATGACTTCGCCGCCGGCACCCGGATGAACGAGCTGGCCGAGCGCCACGGATTCCTGGTCGCCTACCCCGAGCAGTCGCGCGCGCGCCAACCCGATGGGGTACTGGAACTGGTTCCAGCCCAAAGACCAGCATCGCGGCAGCGGGGAGGCGTCGCTCATCGCCGGGCTCACCGAGCAGATCATCGACACGTACGCCGTCGACGCCCGCCGCGTCTACGTTGCCGGCTTCTCCGCGGGCGGCGCCATGGCCGCGGTCATGGCCACCGCCTACCCCGACGTGTACGCAGCGGCGGGCGTCCATTCCGGCCTGGCCGCCGGGGCCGCCCACGACATCCCCTCCGCGTTCGCCGCGATGGCGAAGGGCGCGCCCGACGCCGGGAGCCCGCCCGTGCCGCTGATCGTCTTCCACGGCGACGGCGACCCGACCGTCGACCACGTCAACGCCGACTGCCTGGTCAGGGCCGTCCTGCCGGACGCCGGGGATCGGCAGCGGCCCGCTCACGACCACGGGGACGGGTGCCCGGCGGCCACGCGTACACCCGCCGCGTCTACGCCGACCGCGACGGAACGCCGCTGGTGGAACAGTGGACCATCCATCAGGCCGGGCACGCCTGGTCGGGCGGGAGCCCGCACGGCACGTACACCGACCCGCAGGGGCCGGACGCCTCGACCGAGCTCGTCCGCTTCTTCGCCCAGCACGCCCACCGTTACGCCCGGCAACGCGCCGCCTGATCCCGGTGGCCTAACGCGCGAGCGCGCTGGCCACGATCGCGCGCGCTTCGTCGAAGATCGCGGCGAGGTGGTCGGCGCTGACCATGCTCTCGGCGTAGATCTTGTAGACGTTCTCCGTCCCCGACGGGCGGGCGGCGAACCAGCCGTTGTTGCTCGCGACCTTGAGGCCGCCGATGGAGGCGCCGTTGCCCGGCGCGCGCGTCAGCTTGGCGACGATCGCGTCGCCGGCGAGGGTCGCGGCGGTCACGGCCTCGGGCGCGAGCTTGCCGAGCGCCGCCTTCTCGGCGGGCGTGGCGGGCGCGTCGACGCGCGCGTAGTACGACGTCCCGAAGCGCTCGCGCAGGCGCTCGTAGTGGACGCCGGGATCCTGGCCGGTGACGGCGGTGATCTCCGCGGCGAGCAGGTCGAGGACGATGCCGTCCTTGTCGGTGGTCCACGTGCCGCCGTCGCGGCGGAGGAAGCTGGCGCCGGCGCTCTCCTCGCCGCCGAAGCCGAGGCTGCCGTCGCACAGGCCGGGGACGAACCACTTGAAGCCGACCGGGACCTCGCGCACCTCGCGACCGAGCGCGCGCGCGACCCGGTCGATGAGCGTGCTCGACACCAGCGTCTTGCCGATGGCGGCGCCCGCCGGCCAGCCGTCGCGGTGCGTGAACAGGTAGTCGATCGCGACGGCCAGGTAGTGATTCGGGTTCATGAGGCCCGCGGTCGGCGTGACGATGCCGTGGCGATCGGCGTCGGTGTCGTTGCCGAACGCGACCGCGAAGCGATCGCGCAGCGCCAGCAAGCCGGCCATCGCGTAGGGGCTGGAGCAGTCCATCCGGATCTTGCCGTCGTGATCGAGGCGCATGAACGCGAAGCGCGGATCGACGGCCTTGTTGACGACCGTGAGGTCCAGGCCGTAGCGCTCGGCGATGCGCGCCCAGTACTGGACCGACGCGCCGCCCATCGGGTCGGCGCCCAGCTTGACGCGCGCGCGCGCGATCGCCTCGACGTCGATCACCTTCTGTAAGTCATCGACGTACGGCGTGAGGAAGTCGTACACGGTGGTGGTGGCCGCGGCCTGCGCGCGGTCGTAGGGGATGCGCCGGATGCCGGCGCCGTCCTTGAGCAGCTGGTTCGCGCGCGCCTGGACGCCGTCGGTGATGTCGCTGTCGGCGGGGCCGCCGTGCGGTGGGTTGTACTTGAAGCCGCCGTCGCGCGGCGGGTTGTGCGACGGCGTGATGACGATGCCGTCGGCGAGGCCCGCGTCGCCAGGCGGGAGCGTGGTGTTGAACGCGATGATCGCGCGCGACAGCGCCGGCGTCGGCGTGTACTGCCCGTCGGCCTGGACGCGCGTGTCGACGCCGTTCGCGGCCAGCACCTCCAGCGCCGTTCGCAGCGCGGGCGCCGAGGCGGCGTGCGTGTCCGCGCCCAGGAACAGCGGCCCGGTGATGCCGGCGCGCGCGCGGTATTCGCAGATCGCCTGCGTGATCGCCAGGATGTGGGCTTCGTTGAACGCGCCGTCCTCGGCGGCGCCGCGGTGGCCGCTGGTGCCGAAGGCAACCTGCTCGCGCGGGTTGTCGGGGTCGGGGCGGCGGTCGTAGTACGCGGCGAGCAGGCGGTCGACGTCGATCAGGACGTCGGCCGGCGCGGGCTTTCCGGCGAGCGGTGACAGCGGCATGGCCCCAAGGCTATGCCCGACGGGGCGATCGGGGAAGGGGGCGGTGGTCCGATCCGAGTCAGGCCGTCATTCGCCGCGGCCACGGTAGTTGCGGGCCTGCTTGATGAGCAAGCGCGGCGGCAGCCCGGGCTGCGGGTTGTCCTCGTCGTCGAACTTGAAGTCGACCTCCAGGCCGTAGAAGCCCAGGTTGCCGCTCGCCGGACCGTAGGCCGGCGAGAAGCGTTTTTGAATCGCGTCCAGCGCGGTCGCGAGCTCGAGGATCTGCGTCGGCGACAGGACAGTCTCACCGTCGCGGATCAGGTTCGAGTGGCTCAGGTAGGTCGTCGTCGCGTTGCCGCCGCTGAAGTAGATGAGAATTTCGTCGCTGGTGATGCCGGGGGGCGGCGCGACGACCTCGGCCGAGCCGCCCCACTGGGCGTTGACGTAGAAGCCGGGCTCCAGCCCCGACGGATCGAAGATGTTGGCGGTCACCGCCACCCCGTTGGCTTCCTCCGCCCTGAAGTTGTGGTGGACGAGCAACGCCATGCCGATCCTCTTGTGGTCGATGCTGTGGTACGAGCGCTCCTCGAACGTCCGGAAGTACCACACGCCCGCCCACGTCTTGCGGATCGCTTGCAGCACGCTGCACGCGTCGTTGCTGTCCGTGTTGCACGTCGATCGATCCACGTCCCAGTTCGCCGGATCGCCTGTGTGCGAGTCGTAGCAACCGGCGCACAGGAAGTCCTCCTGGTCCTCGGCGTTGGTGCTGGTCCGGAACCGCATCGTCAGCCCGGGAAAGTCCGCTTCGAGCTTCGCCTTCAACGCGGCCGAGAACGCCGGGTCCACGGGCGCCGTCTGCATGTATTCGCGCAGGGACGCGAGCTGCGTGTCCCTCACCGCCGGGTCGTTCTGGAACGCCGGGTCCGCCAGCATCGCGTCGATACGGTCGTAAAACCCGTTCTGCCGCATGAACTGGTCGTAATAGAACACCGGAATCGCGAACGCCTTGCGGACCGGTACCTTGTCGGTCTTGGCGAGGATGCCGTAGTTCGCCGCCTTGCCGCCGTAGGCCAGGATCGCCTTCTTGATCTGGTCGCCCAGCCCCACCTTGCTGTCGGGCAAGTCCGCTCTCGTCGACCAGGTCTTCGACGTTCTTGAGCGCCGTCTGGGTCAGGTCCATCGCCGGTATCTGCACCGGAGCCGGCCTGTTCTTCAGCCACCAGTCGTCGGCAGCCTGCTGGCTCACCTCGCTGACGGTCCATTCGAAAGCCCCCACCTTCAGCTCCACCCACTGCCCGTCCAGCGCCTGAAGCATCGCGTTCGTCGTCGCGCCCTTCAGGCCCATGTTCGGCGTGTGTCGGTTCTGCGCGAGCACGTTGATGTGGGCCAGCGGCGTCTGGAACTCCTGCGTGATCATCCCGACCACCACGGAGATGTCGTTCGGTACGTGGTCGAGGACCACGATGTCGCGAAAGCTCAGGTACTCCGTCTCCAGGCTGGCCGCCGTCACGAACCGAAGCTTGCCCATCGACGTGCCGAGGTTCAGCGGCTGGTAGTCGATCCCCGCGAAGATCTCGTTCGTCGTCTTGATCGTCACGCTCGCCGGCAGCGTCGCGGCCACCGCCTCGATCGCCTCCGACGTCGGATGCAAGGCCAGCTTGCCGCCGAAGAACGCCTTGTCCTTCACCGCTGCGAAGAGCTGCGTGATCATCTCCTTGCTGGCGGTGTCGTAGGGCGACAGCTCCAGCGCCCAGATCTGCGGCCCGCTGTAGTACGTCACCGCGCCGAGGATGAAGCGCCGATCCAGCGAGTAATATTCGGTCCGGTTGAACTCACTCAATGACGGCACGGGCGGGTGCGCCGGCGCCGACAGATGCTTGGACGCGAACTCGTAGTGGATCGGGTACTTCTGGCTGTTCTGGAAGTAGAGCTTGTTGTCCAGCCGGTCCAGGACCACCTTCCCCGAGCGCGCCCCGGGGATCGATGAATCCAGCGGCTGCGACGACAGCATCTCGAAGTCTGCCTGGCACCCGACGCTGTCCAGGTAGTCCGGAGCCACGTCGCCCGAGGGGATCTCGCACGTCCAGGTCTTCTCCCCGCCGCCGCAGCCGGCGAGCACGACCGCGAGCAGGGTGGCAGTCAGCGAAGCTTTCATGTTCCACACTTGAGATCAGGCCTGCAGATCTGGCCCGTGGGGCACTCTGCGTCCACGGCGCAGGAGATAATACAATTTCCCGCGCTCAGGCAGAGCGTCACTTCGCGTGGGATGACCGAGGCGACCTGGAACTCGACGCAGCCGGGCGCGATCGTCGTCGAATCGACGGTCCGGCGGGTCAACGTCAGCTCGGGATAGCCGGCCGTGCCTCGCTCGATGAGCTGGTCGATCAGCGTCGCCGGTATCTCGGCGGATCCGTCGTCGGCGAAGTCGCATTCGATGCGGGCCGCGACGCCGCCGTGGTGGGCGATGTCCAGCGACGCCAGCGATGCGGGAGCCGCCCGGTTGAGCTGGCCCCACCCAGGTCACCGACGCCGCCTGGCCCCGCATGATGGCCGGGGGGGTATCGAATTGCAGCGGCGCGATGCCGCGGCCGGCGAGGGTGAAGCCGGGGAGATCGCCTCCCGCGGCGGTGAGCGTGAGAGACGTCCCGGCTGCCGCGGGGGGATACGGCGTTGCCACGGACGCGTAGTAAGTGGAGTTCGTCGCCGCGTAGGTCACCGCGACGGGGGATGAACCAACGCCTGTCAGCGTGACATCGCCGACGCCCCGGAAGCGTGGCTCGTCGATGCACTGGTTCTGGCCGGCGCAGATCTGCGGATTCGTGCAGGCCGGCGTACATGCCAGGGTGGGACCCACGATCAGGCGACACTCGCCGGCGGTCGCGACCTGCTGCCACACGTAGGCCGGGTGCACGGCGCTCCGGACTCCTCCGGCGATCGACGTGGTCATGAGGTCCTCGACCAGCTCGACCGTGAACGTTCCGAGGCGGGTTGCGTCGGTGCACGGCTGGCCGCTGGAGGAAGAGCCTCCGGTGTTGCCGGATCCCCCGCCGCCCGATCCGCCTCCTCCTGTCGGGCCGCCGCCGCCGCTGCTACAGCCGGCGCCGAGGAGGGTCCAGGCAACGAGGACGGTCAGCGAACCGAGCGTGACCAAACGGGCGGAGAGATGGCGATGGATCGGGGGAACCATGGTGGCCGGCCATGCACCCACCATGCCGGTCATAGATGTTACGCAATCGTTGCAGAAGGGAGACAGTGGCCTACCCCGAACCACGACTGGGTGTACGAAATCTGCGCAGTGTACGAAGATTGCGCCGCCCGAGCGGACTCGACGCGCCGCCAGGGGACCTTACAATCGCCGCGCGTGGAGCCTCGTCGACTTCGTCTTGCGCGGGTGTTGGTGCTCGCCGCCGTCGCGGGCAGCGCTGTGGGGGTGGCCGGCTTCACCTTCGTCTACGCAGAAGGGCTGAGCTACTTCTCCACCGACCCCAAGGCCTGCGCGAACTGCCACATCATGAATGACCAGTACGCGTCGTGGACGAAGGGGCCCCATCATCACACCGACGCTCGCTGCGTTGATTGCCACCTGCCTCACGACACTGTGGAGAAATACCTCGCCAAGGCGTTGAACGGCTATCACCACTCGAAGGGGTTCACGTTGCAGGACTTCCACGAGCCGATCCTGATCAAGCCGCGGAATGCGGCGATCCTTCAGGACAACTGCCTGCGCTGTCATGGTGATTTCGTGCACGACGCGCTGGCGCCCGTCGGGCGCTTCCAGGAAGCCGGGCGTTGCGTCCATTGTCACCGCGGCAGCGGGCACGGCGCGCGCGGCTGAAGCCGCGAGAGACCTTCGACATGAGCGATACCAAGACCGAGACCACGAAGGATCGTTCCAGGCGGCGGCGGGTCGCGTTGACCATCGGGGTGGTGGCGCTGTCCGCAGGCGTCGCGTTTGCTGCGACGGCGCTGCTCACCAACATCTTCCAGCGCAAGCAGGAGGCGAAGAATCCCTATCTGCGCCTGGTCGAGATCAGCGAGGACACCACCGATCCAGCGCCGTGGGGGATGAACTGGCCACGCCAGTACGACGGCTACCGCCGCACCGCCGACATCAGCCGCACGCAGTACGGCGGATCCGAGGCGCTGCCCGACGAGAAGATCGAACGCGATCCGTGGCTGAAACGACTGTTCGCGGGCTACGCGTTCGCGATCGACTACCGCGATCGGCGCGGCCACGCCCACATGCTCGCCGACCAGGAGCAGACGAAGCGTGTGACGACGCTTCCGCAGCCCGGCAATTGCGTGCACTGCCACGCGTCCGTGATCCCGACCTATCGCCGGCTCGGCGGCGGCGACGTCCTCAAGGGATTCTCGGCCGTCGGCACCATGACGTACGCGGCGGCTCACGCCGAGGTGGTCAAGACCGGCTCGTCGAATCCGGTCGCCGGCGGGACCGAGATCAAGTTCGCGCACGTCGACGGCGCGCACCCGGTGAGCTGCGTCGATTGCCACGACGCCAAGCTGATGCAGCTGCGCGTGACACGTCCGGGGTTCCTGCTCGGCATCCGCGCGCTCGCCGAGAGCAGCGAGCCCACGCCGCACATCCAGAGCATCGAGCGCTGGCGCAAGTCGGACCGCGCCCGTCCCTACGATCCCAACGTCGATGGCTCACGCCAGGAGATGCGTTCGTTCGTCTGCGGCCAGTGCCACGTCGAGTACTACTGCGGGCCGAAGACGACGTTGTTCTTCCCCTGGAACCAGGGCCTGAAGGTCGAGCAGATCGAACGCACCTACGACAACTACAAGTTCCCCGACGGCCATCGTTTCTACGACTGGCAGCACGCCGAGACCGGCGCCGAGGTGCTGAAGGCGCAGCACCCGGAGTTCGAGCTGTGGAGCCAGGGAATCCACGCGCGCTCGGGGGTCGCCTGCGCGGATTGCCACATGCCCTACCAGCGCGAAGGCGCGATGAAGGTCTCCGATCACTGGGTGCGCAGCCCGTTGCTCAACGTCAGCCGCGCCTGTCAGGTCTGCCATCCGTACGCTGAGGCGGAGATCTTGGCGCGGGTCGCCGCGATCCAGGAACGCACGCACGCGTTGCTCCAGCGCGCGGCAACCGCGTCGATCGACATGCTCGACGCGATCGTGGCGGCGAAGAAGACCGGCGCGGCCGCTGACCGCCTGGCACCGGCGCTCGCGCTGCAACGAAAGGCGCAGTGGCGGATCGACTTCGTCGCCGCCGAGAACTCGATGGGCTTTCACGCGCCGGCGGAAGCGGCCCGCATCCTGGCCGAGTCGATCGACTTCGCGCGCCAGGCGGAGCTCGCCGCGCGGACGATCGCTCCGGCAACGCCGACAACCCACTGACGTGGGGCGCCTCCCTCTTACAGGCCGAGCGCCGAGATCATCTGCTGGCCGTAGCGCATGCCGAGCTGGCGCTGACCGGCGAGGCTGATGATCCACTCGTAGCCCGTGGCCCAGTGGTTGTCCGGCGGCAGCGTCCACCCGGGACGGGGATTCCCGGGCCCACCGGATGCGATCACGTCGCGGGGGCGGCAGAAAATTGCCGGGCCGGCGAATTTTCTGGCCGACCCCCGCACGACGGCGCACTCCATGGTCGTGAGGTACGCAATCATGGTTGGCTGTATCCTGGCCGGGGCGGCGCTGGGCACTTCCTGTGGTGACATTGCCGTGGTCCCTGCTGACGGTGGGGCCGGCAGGAGCGGAGGTGCCGGCGGGCGGCGGCGGCGTTGCAGGAAGCGCCGCCGGCATGGCGGGGCGGGACCGGCGGGCGCGGCGGGGACGGGACCGGCGGGCGCAGCGGGGACGGGACCGGCGGGCGCGGCGGGGACGGGACCGGCGGGCGCGGCGGGGACGGGACCTGCGGGCGCGGGCGGCGGCGGGCGTGGCGGCGGCGCCGCGGGAAACACCGCCGGCACGGCGGGCCCGGTACGGGACCTGCGGGCGCGGGCGGCGGCGGGCGCGGCGGCGGCGCCGCGGGAAATACTGCCGGCACCGCCGGCACGGCCGGTACGGGGTCGGCCGGTGCCGGTGCCGGTGCGGCGGGTGCGGGCGGTGGCGGGGGAGGGGCAACCTGTCGCCGCGAGCTGTTGACCAACGGCGACTTCGACCTGGCCGCGAGCTCGTGGAGCGCGGCGCCGCAGGGCGCACGGCTGGTTCGCAGGTCCGATGACGCGGAGGTCACGAGCCACCAGATCACGCCGCAATCCGGCCTCTACGTCCTGCGCCTCGGCGCCCCCAGCACCAACTACGTCGTTCACTACGTCGAGCAGTACGCCAACATTCCAAGTGGCGCGCTCGAGGTCACCATCTCCGGGCAGCTGCAGGTGCGGACCGAAGAGCCCCCGGACGACATCTACGACGAGGCCTACGTTCAGCTGTTCGACGAGTCCATGCCGGCCGCGCCGTTCTTCCGTAGCGCTCCCCGGTGGTCGAACCTGACGCAGGCCAACAGCTGGACGCCGTTCTCGTTCCCCGTCAACGTTGCGTCGGTCGCCGGCAAGCAGATGGTCTTCCGGATCCTCGCCGACCTCGACACCGGCGTCCCGACCTACTTTTACTTCGACACGCTATCGGTCGCAGTGACCCGCTGCTCGCCGTAGTTGCACGCGCCTGCGTTAGCGCCAGCCAGGCGCGCGGGAGTCCCTGGGGCGCGGTCGCTTCGCGTCGATCCATGAGCCGCTTCTCTGGAACGCGGCATCTGTCAGGATGGCGTCGCCGTGCTGATCCACGAACGTGAGGTTCTGGTGACGGCGGTTGCCGCGCTGCTGGTCACGCTGGCTGCGGCGTGCGGTCCGTCGCGTGGCGCCGTCCCCGCGTACGGCGGCGCGGGCAGCGGTGGGACCAGCGGCGGTCTCGGCGCGGGCGGCGGCGGCAGGGTGGATCTCACGGTGGCCTCGCCGGCAACGGCAACGGCGCCAGCGCAGGCAACGCGGGCGGGGCCGCCGGCGGCACCATCAGGCGGCCCGGCGACGTCGTCTTCTCGGTTCCCAGCCAGACGTTCAGAGACGTGCTGTCGGTGGCCATGGTGACGGACGAGGTCGGGGGCGAGATCCGCTACACCACCGACGGACAGCCGCCGATCGCGACGTCCACGCTCTACGACGGCTCACCGCTGCAGCTGACCGCCACCACGCAGCTGCGTGCGCAGACCTTCATCGGCGGCGCCCCCGCGGGGGGGATCACCACCGCGCTTTACATCGCGCGCACCTTCGACTTCACCTCCAGCCTCCCGGTCGTCGTGGTCGACGGCTACGGCGGCGACAAGCCGACCGACAAGGAGGTCTACCTGGACGCGGCCGTGATGATCTTCGAGCCGGTCGAAGGGACGGCCTCGCTCGCGAACCTGCCGACGCTGGCGTCGCGCGCCGGGTACCACGTGCGCGGGCAGTCGTCGGCCAGGTTTCCCCAGACGCCCTACAAGATCGAGCTGTGGAGCGGCCACGCCGACGTGGACCAGGATCACCCGGTGCTGGGCATGCCCGCGGACTCCGACTGGGCCCTCATCGCGCCGTACTACGACCGCACGCTGATCCGGAACCCGTTCGTCTACGAGCTGGGTCGCGCGATGGGGCTCCAGGCGCCGCGCACGCGCTTCGCCGAGGTCTACATCAACTACGCCGCGCGGCCGCTGGAGCCCGGCGACTACCAGGGCATCTACTGGGTCACCGAGACCATCAAGAACAGCCAGGTCCGCACCAACCTCGCGCAGCTCGAGGACAGCGACACCACGCTGCCGCGGATCAGCGGCGGCTACATCTTCAAGTTCGATCAGGCGGCGTCCGAGCCGCCCAGGCTGACCTGCACCGGATCGCCCGCGCTGTCCGGAGGGCTCGGTCGCGGTGGCGCGAGCGGCGCCGGTGGGGCCAGCGGAACGTGCTGGCGCGATCTCGAGGTCGTCGATCCCGACGCCGCTGAACGAGCGCGCAGGCGGCGTGGCTCACCCAGTACATCCAGGCCTTCCACGACAGCCTGCACGCCACCCCCATCGGCGACTACGCGGCGTACATCGACCTGCCGACGTTCGTCGATTACCTGATCATCAACGAGCTGACCTTCAACGTCGATGCGTACATGCGCAGCGCGTTCTTTCACAAGGATCGCGACGGCAAGCTCAAGGCGGGCCCGCTGTGGGACTACAACTTCTCGCTGGCCGTGGGCGGCAGCACGGCGCAGTCGTCGACGGTCGGCTGGAAGTTTCAGGCCAGGCGCAACGTCAACAACTGGTACCCCATGCTGACGGCGCAGGCGTCGTTCATGGACATGGTCACGGCGCGCTGGAAGGCGCTGCGCGCCGGCCTGCTGTCGCAGGCAGGCGCTGGACGAGCGCATCGCCGAGCTCATCGCGCCGCTCATCGACGAGCCCATCGCGCGCGACTACGCGCGCTGGCCGGTCGCCACCGTCTACGCCAACTCCGGCCTCGTGCGAGGTCCCCTCGGCCCCACGTTCGACGAGCAGGTGCAGGCGCTGCGCGCGTACATCGTCGAGCGCGTGGCGTGGATCGACAGCCAGCTCGAGTAGGTCGCTCGGGCTCGCCTGACAGGTTCAGGGATTCGCGGCGGCGGCGCCGGCCCGTTCGCAGGTGCGCTTGCGGTTGCAGACCTCACCGGTTTCGCAGGGCGGGTTGCAGACGGGGACGCAGCGCCCGGCCTGGCAGTCGAACCCCGGCGAGCAGATCGGCGTAGCAACCCGAGGTGCCGGCAGATGGGGTTTGCCCGTTCGTCCGGTTGGCCAGCGTTGCGGCGATGAACATGAAGCCGCCGGAGTTTCCTTCCTGAAAGCCGTAGACCGTGTCGGCGCCCGCGTCGCAAGCCTTCTCCTTGAGCGCATCCACACACGGCTGCCGGCCAACGATCGGGTCGCACTGCGACACGGACGGATGCCACGTTGTCGTGCGGGTAGTCCGGTTGGGTTGTCGGGAACATCTGCAGCGGGCAACCGGCTGGGCGGCTCGGGCGCCGGTTATTTGATAGCGGCGTCAGCTCCGACGTGATGCACGACAGCGACGGCAGCAACACGAGACAAACCCCGATGACCAGAATCACACCCCGGTGGCCGAGAGACATCATCGACATCAGACGGTACACGGAACGACGACCCCTTGTATGTGATCGCGGTGTCACGGCACGGCAGCCGGTGGCACCGGGTAGAACGGCGGGCGGGACAGCAACTCCATGCGGGCCGCTGTGCACGCGTCGGCGCTGCGGGCGCCGTAGCGCGCCGACTGCACCAACGCGACGGTCACGCCGGTCGCGATCGCCCCGATGACCAGCAAGGTCGACAAGGCCGACGTGTCCGGTCGCGGGTCCCAGCTCGGCGCGGTATCGTCCTTGGCTTGCGAGTATCGGAGCGCGGCGCCACCGAATGCGGCCAGCGCCAGGCCTCCGGAGTTCGCTATCCAAAAGCCGTCGAGCCAGATCGGCGACCTCGAATCGTCGCAGTCGTAAAGCGTCGCAAGCGGCGTGGGGGGCGGGGGCCGGCTGAGCATGGCCGAACAGCTGGACATCGCCAGCGCGACGACGACGCAGCACGCGGCGGGGGGACGGCCGATCTTCATTGGCAGGTCGACGGCCGGTAGGTGACGTCGACGATGCCGCCGCCGATCCCCGCGTCGGCCAACGGAAACACGGTGCAGGCCTCCAGCGTTTCGGGGCCTTGAAACTGGTCGATGATCTGCAGCACGCGTTGACACAGCGGCAGGCATGGACACGGCTGCTGGGTGACTGCCGTGGGTCTGCAGCTGATTGCGTTTGCGCTCGCTGGCCGGCCCGCGCGACAGGCGTCGAAGAGCGGCAGCAACGTCTCGTCGGCCGAAGAGACCGTCACCCGCTGGTTGATCTTTGGACAGGGAACGCAGGCCGCGAGCAGCAGAGCCGACGCAGCGATTGCTCTCAGGCCCAAAGTTGGCTCCGCAGCTCGCCGAGCAAGGCGCGCGCCTCGCCGCGTCCTGGCAAACCGGCGGCCGCGCCGACAGCCGGACTCCACCCGTGACCTGCGTCGGTCTCCAGCTCGGCGATGGCGTCGCGCCTGCGCTCCGCCATCCGCGCCGCCGCCACCGGACCGAGGCGCTGCATCGCCCAGGCGTCCACGCCCAGGGCGAGCGCGGCGTGTCTGGTCTCGTCTTCGGCGATGCTCGCCATGACGGCGCGCACGACCGGATCGCGAGCGTTGCGGGCTTGCACGGTGGCGACCAGCGCCCCGTACGCCTCGCGCACGCAGCCTTCGACGACGTTCTCCTCGGTCATCTCGGTCAGGGAGCGAACCGGCGTCGGCGCAACCGTGGGGAGCGCAACCGCGACGCCATGGCGCCGCGCGAGCGCGGCGGTCAAGCGCGCGTGGATGACTTCATCGCGCTCGGCCGCCATCGCCGCGCGCACGAGGGGCGCCGGAGCATCGAACCAGGCCAGCTCACGGCGAAGCGTCACGAACGCGGGCACCGAAGCCGCCTCGAGCTGAAATTGCTGGGCGAAGAACGCACCGATCTGCCGGCGCGCCGACCGGTCGCCGCTCACCGCGGAATCGGCAGCGGCCGTCAACGCCAGACCCCGCGGCCGCCGACCGCCGGGACAGCTCCGCGACATGCCCACGTGAACCTGCACATAGCCGTCGCGACTGTCGTGAAGCTCGCAGTGGGCGAAGTAGGCGTACCCGCTCACTGCCTGACACAGCTTGGAGCAGTCGGGCTCGACCGGTGCCCGGCACAGGTCGATGAGCGCCTGCGTCTCCGCGCTGGGGTTTCGAATCAGGAAGATCTCATCCGTCGGCCCCGGACACGGACCGCAGCTCGTGAGGCCCAGCGACGCGAGAGGCGCGGATACCAGCGCCGCTCGCTTGAACAGCGTCACGAGGCGCCGATAGCTGATGTCGATCCTGCTCATCGCGGCCTTCGTTGTCTTCGCAGCAAGAGCCATGCCCCGACGTGAGCCCTGGTGATCACGGCCAGCCGCCGTGAGCCACGCCTGCTCGACCCTGACATGGATGTCGTGCGCGCGGAAGATTTCGCGCTCACACAGCGAGGCAAGAGAAGTAGATCGTCACCCTGTGGACCTCACCCGCGACGATCGCGTCGCAGATCGGGCCGTAAAGCTGGATCGCCATCATCGACCCATCGCTGAAGTCCCAGCCGCTGGTGTGGGTCTGGTCTTTGAGGATGCCCGTGCCATCCACCCTGACGCCGATGTTGCTCCGGTTGGTCGTGCCGTCGGTGGTGGGCGGCGCCGGGATGGCGAAGGTGCACGACGCGGCGGTGCTCACCACCGTGGTCAGCGTCGCTTCGAGCTCGGCGGTGCTGGCCACCGGGTAGTAGGCGGGTGAAGCCGCGCGCGGATAGCCACCCGCCACGGCCATCTGGTTGAGCGTCGCGTCGGCCGTCGGGTTGCCGATGCCAACGCCGACGACGAAGGTGGGGGAGCCTGCCGTGCGGGCGTACTCCACCGACCGCACGGCTCCGGCGGTGTCGTCGATCGTGGTGTCCGGGTGCCCCGCCGCGCAGTTCGGCGACCCATCCGTCGCCATCAGGATGAACTTGGGATTGGGGTCGGTTTGCGTGGCGAAGTAGCTCACCGCCGCGGTCTCGGCGGCGCGGGTTGGCGTGCCGCCGCCGTTGCTGATGCCGCCGTTCGCGCTGGTGCGTCCGTCGAGCGCGGTGGCGATGGCGGCGGCATTCCCCGGACCCACCGGAACCGCGACGCCGACCGGCGCGACGCCACAGGCACCATCGGTGTCCGGGAAGAACTTGAGACCCCAGTTAACGGCGGTGTCTGTCCGCGCGACCGTCGTCTTGATCGCGGCCACCGTCTCGGCCCACTTGGACGCAGCGCCACAGCCCTGAGCGCAGCTCAAGCCGCTGGCGCTTTCGTTCATGGAGTCCGACGCGTCGAGCACGATGAGGATCTGGGGCGGCAGGGGCTTGATGACGTGGTCCGTCGCCCCGCACAGCCACGGGACACCACCCGCGCCGCCGCCACCGGTCAAGCCGGTTGCGGCGGCGCCCCCACGCCCTCCCGGGCCGCCGGCGCGGCCTCCCTCCCCACCTGCCGCGCTCCCCGCGGCGCCGGCTAACATGCCCGGATCGCTGATCCCACACCCCGCCCCGAACAGCGCGACGAGCGGCAAGACGAGCGATCGCGTCATGGACCCGCCAGCTTAGTGCCGGCGCAGACCAGATAGTCGGTCAACAAAGAGCGCTCCTCCTGGGTCGCACGAGGCTACGTCGTCGTCAGCTCGACGAGGAGTCTTCCGACGAGGGGCGTGATATCAGGGAGACGTCATGGCGGCGAGCGAGGAACCAGGGCTCAAGAAGTCCCTGTCGACCCTGCAGCTGTGGGGCATCGCCGTCGGCCTGGTGATCTCCGGCGAATATTTCGGCTGGAGCTACGGCTGGGCGAGCGCGGGCACGCTGGGCTTTCTGGTCACGGCCGCGTTCATCGCGCTCATGTACACGACCTTCATCTTCAGCTTCACCGAGCTGACGACGTCGATCCCGCATGCCGGCGGTCCGTTCGAGTACGGCAGGCGCGCGTTCGGGCCGATGGGCGGCTACGTCGCTGGCTTCGCGACGCTGATCGAGTTCGTGTTCGCGCCGCCCGCGATCTCGCTGGCGATCGGCTCGTACCTCAACGTCCAGTTCCCGGCGCTGCACCCGAAGCTGGCGGCGGTGGGCGCCTACGCCGTGTTCATGACGCTCAACATCCTGGGCGTGCAAGTGGCGGCGACGTTCGAGCTCGGCGTCACGCTGCTCGCGATCTTCGAGCTGCTGGTGTTCATGGGGGTGGTCGCGCCGGGATTCTCGATCGCCAACTTCGCAAAGGGCGGCTGGGCCGGCCAGGACGTGTTGTCGACCGCGGCGGTCCCCGGCATGTTCGCGGCGATCCCGTTCGCGATCTGGTTCTTCCTGGCCATCGAAGGCGTCGCGATGGCCGCCGAGGAGGCGAAGGACGCGAAGCGTTCGATCCCGATCGCCTACATCGCGGGCATATCGACGCTGCTCGTGCTCGCGGCCGGCGTGATGCTTTTCGCGGGCGCCGCGGGCGACTGGACCAAGCTGTCCAACATCAACGACCCGCTGCCGCAGGCGATGAAGGCGGTCGTCGGCGGAACCAGCGGCTGGCTGCACATGCTGGTGTGGCTGGGGCTGTTCGGGCTCATCGCCTCGTTCCACGGCATCATCCTCGGCTACTCGCGGCAGATCTTCGCGCTGGCGCGCGCCGGCTATCTGCCCGCAGTGCTCGGGCGGATCCACCCGCGCTTTCGCACGCCGCACATCGCGATCCTGGCGGGCGGGGTGGTCGGTGTCGCGGCGATCTTCAGCGACCGGTGGATCGCCTTCGGCGGCCAGCCGCTGACCGCCAACATCGTGACCATGAGCGTGTTCGGCGCGATCGTCATGTACATCGTCAGCATGGCGAGCCTGTTCAAGCTGCGCTCGCGCGAGCCGGCGCTGGCGCGACCGTTCCGCGCGCCGCTGTACCCATGGTTCCCCGGCGCAGCGCTCGCCGCCGCCGTCGTCTGCCTGGCGACGATGATCTACTACAACCTGCTCATCGCCGGTCTGTTCGTCGCGCTCGGCGCGGTCGGCGGCGTCTACTTCGCGCTCACGCCCAAGCTCCGCGAGCGCGCCGCGCGACTCCCGGGCAGCCGGGGCCCTTAGCCAACCTCGCGCATACCGACTACCATCACTGGCAACCGATGACTCCGGTCAGCCGCGTCGCGCTCTTGATCCCGCTGATGGCCGCGACTCCTCTGTCCGGCTGCTTGCTGGACTGCGATGCCGGGCGCCACACGCGCGTCGTCAATTGCGGTGCCCCGACGTTGAGCGTTCAAGTGTCGACAGAGCCTGCGCTCGAGCTGTCAGGCCCCGTGCGGATAACCTGGGCTCGGAGCTGTCTGGGCAACGACGAAGCGTGCTCATTGGCGCCGCTGCTGTCGTTTGGGACCGACGTGACCCAGCCCGGCACGACCGCGTTGGAGGTATCGTTGACGCTGCCGACCGGTATGTCGGGGACGTTCCCGCTACCGTCGTCGCTGGTCGGCGTCAGCGCGACCTTGCGCGGGAGCAACGCCACCCCTAACCCGTCGTCCATGGGCCTGCGGCCAGAGTCGGGAACGATCGTGGTCGAATCGTCTACGATCGCTGGCTACGTCGTCACGTTCGACATGGTGCTCGCGACCTCCGCCGGGCAGCGGATCTCCCTCACGCAGGGGCGTGCCGAGCTCAGTGGTTGCCGCTCCAGCTTCATTTGTTCGGACTGAGCTCACCGCTGACGTGAGCTGGCGCCGAGTTGCCGCGCGTCGATTCGAAATTCGCCGTCGGGTGCTCGTGTCCGTCGCGGCCGAGGATGACCGTGAGCGACAGGGTGCTGCCCGCCTTCAGCTTGAGCGCGTGCGGCGTCCGCCCGACGCGCCCAGATCCGAAGTTGTACACGGCGTCGACGTGGTGAACACCGGCCGCCAGCGAGCCGACGAAAACCTCTGCCCGATCCTCGGGCGCCGCGCAGCGGAGGTAAACGGGCGCGCCATCGACCGCGATCAGCAGCGCGTCAGCGTTTCGGCCGTAGTCGTTGTGGTAGCTCACCCGCAGCGTCGCCGCCGCGCGGCCCGGTTTGGCGCCGGGCCGGCGCTTCCACAAGTTGTGGAGCACCTCCGCCTTCAGCTCGCCCGGACACGTCGAGTCGGACTGCGCGGGCGGCGCTCCGGCGTCGGCGTGTGCCGCCGCGCACGCGGGCAGATGCAGGACGACCCCCAAGACCAGCGTGATATTGGCCCGCCCGATCGACATACACTTCATCATGACGTGTGCACCGTCGTTGCGCGATCGCCATCGCGACTGTGTAACCGGATCGCACCCCGATCATCGAAAGGGCGCCTTGCCTCTCACGAACCCTCCCGATCCTCCGAGCGCCAGCCAGTCCTTCGTCGAAAAAGGGGGCGAGGCATGGGTGCGCATGCAGGATCGCACCGATGCGCTCATCGAGCCGCTGGGCCGCGTCGCGATCGAGCGCCTGGGTGTCGCCGCCGGCGAGCGCATCCTCGACGTGGGGTGCGGGTGCGGCCAGACGCTGCTCCAGCTCGCCGAGCTTGCCGGCCCGTCCGGGCACGTGCTCGGCGTCGACATCTCGCCGCCGATGCTCGCGCGCGCGCGGGAGCGCGCCGCGAAACAGCCCACGATCGCACTCGCGCTGGGGGATGCGCAAACGTACGCTTTCGTTCCGGAGGCGTTCGACGCCTTGTATTCGCGCTTCGGCGTCATGTTCTTCGATGATTCCCGCGCGGCGTTCCGCAACTTGCGTGCAGCAGCGCGGGCGGGCGGCCGGCTGTCGTTCGTCTGCTGGCAGGACCTCGCGAAAAACCCCTGGGCCGCCCGCCCGCTCGAGGCCGTGATGCGCCTGCTGCCAGAGTCGGCGATGCCCGACATGCTGCGCGAGGGCCGGCCGGGGCCGTTTTTCATGTCCGATCCTGCGCGCGTGCGCGCGATCCTCGCCGACGCCGGGTGGAAAGACGTCTCGTTCGAGCCCGTCGAAATGCCGTTGCACTTCGGCGGCGCCGCGACGCTCGACGAAGCGGTCGACTACTCGCTTCAGATCGGTCCGGCGGCGCGCGCGATCGACGGAGCGCCGGAGGCGCACAAGCCGCAGCTCGAGGCCGCACTCCGCGAGGCGCTCGCGCCCTTCGCGACCGCGCGCGGCGTCTTCATCGACGGCGCCGCCTTCGTCGTCGGCGCGCGCGTCTGAGCACCGCGAACCCGCTCACCAGAGGTGGGCGCTCCCCCACACAATCGTCAGGGGGATGAGTAATGCGCCGGCGGTCAGAGGCGCGCGCCACTGAGGTGAATCGTCCACGGCGGCATGGGCCGCGATTCCCCCCAGCGTCCCCAACAAGGCTGCGCCCACCACCATGCTCACCTCGACGAAATCGGGGTCAGCGTCTGCCATGGCCGCCCAGGCGCCCAGCAGGACACCGACGCTCGCTCCCGCCAGAGCGCCCGCGCCGGTGGCGATGCCGAGGCCCAGGTCGGAGTCACGTTGGGCGTACGTGACCGCCACGGCCCCCAGATATGGCACCGTCGCGCCCAGCCGGATCCACCTGCGCCGGACGCGCTGTCGGTCCTCGCGCCAGCGTGCTTCGGAGCTTGGGTTCGGGGCGCCGCACATCAGCCCGCGCGCGGCAGACCATGGTTCGTTGGCGACGCAAACGCCTGCCCGCAAGCTGTCGTAACCGACGGCCTGGCGCTCCTCCGCCGCGCGCAGGACGGGCACCAATCGATTGCGCATGTCGGGGCCGAGGTCGCCCGGGCGCCCGACTACCGAGAGCAGCGCGCGATCGACGTACCAGCCGTCATCACCCGCGCGGACCGCCCGCCCGAAGGCGGACGCGCGCACCGCCCCGCCACCAGACCAAGTCCCGAGGGTCGCGAAGCAGGCAGCACGCGCTTCGGCGTGTCGTTCGTCTGCGAGCGATTGCGGCACATCGGGCAGGTGCGCGGGATCCTGGACCGCGCACGCCACGACGCGTCCCACGTTCACCCATCCCGGCTCAGGCCGCGCGAGCGCGTCGCGCACGAAGCTCGGGAGACGGCCGGAGTGGTCTCTGCGTACCTCCTCCCGACAGGCTGCGGACGCAAAGGCCAGCGTTGCTCGAGGTTCCTTGTCTTCTCTCTGGAGATAGCCCGTGAGACCCTCGCCGGCGTAGACCTCGGGGGTCACTACACCGTCGGGCATCAGCGTCGCGATATGGGTCAAGAGCGGGCCGCAAGGGTCGTCGGTCTCCGGGAGAGCGTTAGCTGCGTGCAGCGTGGGCGCATAGGCGCTGGTCGCGGCAGCCAGAACCATCGCGTACCAACCACGACCGCGCATTGCGATCCAAGTATCACTCCCCGATCGCCCGACCGCTGTTAATGACGCGGCATTAACCAGACGGCGGCGGATCCATCCTCATGAAGTTGAACGTGCCGGAGCTCGGGTGTTGGCCCGCGGCTGCCGAGTCCTGGTGGGGCGACAGCGTCAGTGTGTTGCCGCGGACGCAGTAGTCCATGAGCCTCGGCGGCGTGCCGGCGCTGACTTCGGTGAGCAGGCCAGCGGCCGTGACGGTGAACGTCCCGGCCTCCATGACGTCTTCGTGCGCCTGACGCCGCTGACACACGCAGCCCGACTCGCGGCTCATGCAGCCGATGGAGGCGAAGTCCGGTTCGGTCGATAACTGCTGTTCCACGTCCGCGCAGGTCTCTCCGGAGGTGAGGCACTCCGTCGGTACGCTGACGTAGACGTCGCCCGACACGGTGCCCGCGAAGCTGTAGGTCATGTCGGCGCGGTAGCTGATGGTGCTTCTCGCCAGGACGATGCCCACCAGCGCTGTGGCCGCCGGGCAGGTCCCGTTCAGAGCTGACCGAGTCGTGCTTTCGCAGCCCGACGTGACCGTCCACGTTCCGACGATGTCGCCGCCGCAGGGGGCGGCGTTCTCGCATGGAGTACTCGAGCAGCCGGCGAGCGCCGCCAGCGTGACCGAACCCACTGCACACACCAGCAACAAACTCTGCATGCGAAGACGATTGCCTACGGCCTATCCGTCGCGCAACGGCGCGGATCACGTTGTTCGCGCTATTGCGCCGATGCCGTAGAGGCCAGCGTGAGCTGAGTCGCTCGGACTCGTCACCCGGATTCAGAAGCTCCTTGGTAGTCGTGGAACGGTATTCCCGCGGCGTAGCGTTCGACCCGCACCTCCTGCACGCCGTGCATCACCGCCTGACGCGCGTACACACCCGCGATGGGGCAGAGCCGATCGCGCGTGCAGAAGATCACCGCGTCGCCGACGTCGGTCGCGATCGCGCGGACGCGCTTGCGCCTGCCCGGGCGATCGTCGATGAGCGCGAAATCGCCGCCGTCGCCGATCCGCGCGGGCCCCAGGCTGACAGCCATCTGTAACGGGAAGAAGATCGAACCGTAGACGTCGCGGTGAAAACCGTTGAAGCCACCGGGCTCGTAGCGGAGCAGGATCGGCGACGTGCGGCCGTGCCCCGCCGACTGAAAGGTTCGCTCGAACGCGGCATGGGTGGACGGCCAGCGATGCGCATCTCCAACGAGCTCGTTCCATCGGTTCACGATCGGCGCGAGCCGGGCATAGACTTCGCGCCTGAGGTCGACCACGAGCGCGGGAAGGGGCCGCGTGAAGAACCGGTACTCGACGCAGCCGCGGTCGTCGTCGATCCGGACGTCGTGCTCGAACCGCTCGTCCTGGCGGTAGAGCTCGCGGAGCGCGACGCACTCCGCAATCGAGGTGAGCGCGCGCACGCGGGCGAGGCCACGCGCGGCTAGTTCCTCCGCGATCGCGCCCCAGTCGAAGCGCTCCGTCCGCGCGGTGAACACGATGTCTTCCGTGACCGCAGGCGTCTCGGCGAGCTCCGGCTCGCGGGGCGCGCCCGCTGGTGCGATGTCGTCGAGCATGACCTGCGCCTCCGCGTATCCCGGTGACAGTTCGAGCGCGCGCCGCGCCGCACGCTCGGCGCGGCCGGTCATTCCACCCAGCAGGGCGATACGCGCCTGCTCGACCCAGAAGCGCGCGTTCGCTGGGCCGGCGCTCAGCGCGCGCTGGATGAGCTTTTCTGCGAGGTGTAGCTGGCCCGAGGCGGCAGCCTCGATGGCCTGTTCGGCGAGTTTCTCGGCGTGACGCTTCGCGCGTCGACGCTTCTTGGTCGATGGCACGGCAATGCTCCTGAAAAGCAGCCCAAAGGCCGCGGGTTAGGCGTTCCGTCAGAACTGAATCGGACGGCGCTTAACTCAGGAGCGATTGCGTAACTCGCACGCGGGAGCAGGCTAGCGCCGCGCGCGCCTGAGATCAACGGTGACAGGCCGCCGACCGATCTTGTTCGCCGACGGGTGAGCCGTTTCGATCCCGTCGGGGCTCCAGTCTCCGTGGCACCGTCCCGCCCGCGTCGCGCCCCGCCGGAGTTCGACCTCGAAGGCCTGCGAGAAGATCCAGGGCTGCTGGGCGAGCTCGAGCGGCTCGTGGCCCGCTGGTCGGTTACCCCTCCGCTCGAGAAGACGTTCGTATGGCCGGGCAGCATCGACGCGCCGCCCGAATTGCGGGCGTTCTACGCCATAGCGCATCA
>CAVSOL010000018.1:0-237859 GCA_963729535.1 uncultured Pseudomonadota bacterium
ACCCCCTCGGTCCGGATGCGGGCCTTCAGTTCCTTTAATGCCACCGCCAGCTTCTCCAGGTTGTCTGGGCGGGCGTCGGGGCAAACATCTGTGTCGCCTGTTCGCAGCGGAGAACCGTGCAGCGTCGCGGCCACGCCTCCTATGAGCACGTAGCGTACGCCGTGGCTGTTCAAGGTCTCGAGGACGAGCCGCGGTTGGAAACCGGCCACGATGCGCTCAGGTCACCCGACGGGCGCGGCGGGCCAGTTCCTCGAAGGCGATCATGTCCTCGAGATACCTGAGCCGCTCGCTTGGAGTGAGACGCAGGCGAGCAGCGATTTGACTCCGTTCGTCCGCAGTCAGCCGATGCGGATCTGTTTCGGCATCTACTTTGGCGACTCGGCCAAGCCGTTCGGCGGATCGTCCTGCGCTCACACATCAAGGGTACCTCGCCACCAGAAGGAATTACGCCCGAAAGTGCGTCTACTTGTGCCCGCCGCCGAGCTGCGTCGCCAGCGTGACCATCGAGAAGCCGTAGCGTTCGCGGATCTTGTCGACGACGGCGCCGGCGCGTTCGTTGTGGTCGAACAGTGACAGCTGCTCGTAGATGCCGAGGTTCGACAGCTGGACGCCGAGCAGGCGCACGGGCAGGGGGCGGGTGCGGGCGGCGGCGAGCATCTCCTTGAGCACGGGGTAGAGCTCCAGCTCGGAGTGGGTGGGGGCGAGGGTGCGCGCGCGGGTCAGCGTGTGGAAGTCGGAATAGCGCAGCTTGAGGGTCACGGTGCGCGCCTTGACGGCGCGCTTGCGCGCGCGCCAGCAGACGCGTTCGCACAGGCCGCACAGGACGGATTCGATCGTCGCCGGATCGCGGACGTCTTCGCGGAACGTCCGCTCGTTGGAGATGCTGCCGACGGTCTCGCCTTCGGGATCGTGCTCGGAGAACGCCGGGCGCTCGCGGCCGAGCGCGCCCGAGCCGTATCCCTGGACGCCGCGCTGGATCGACGGCCCCCACGCGCCGAAGATCGCGCGCAGCTCGTCGGCCGGCGCGTCGGCGACGGCGCCCAGCGTCTGATAGCCGGCGGCGTGCAGCTTGGCTCTCGGCGACGGGGCCGATGCCCGGAAACGCGCGCACGGGCAGCGGCGCCAGCACGGCGCGCTCGACGCCCGCCGGCACCAGCATCACGCCGCGCGGCTTGGCCAGCGCGGACGCCACCTTCGCCATCACCCGGCTGGTGGCGATGCCCGCGCTCGCGGGGAGACCGAGCTCGCCGTCGATCGCGCCGGCGAGCTCCAGCACCGCGCGCTCGATGGCAGCGTCGCCATTCGCGTCGTCATCGGGGCGCCCGTAGAGGCGCTCGCAGCCGGTGAAGTCGAGGAACATCTCGTCGATGCTGGCGACCAGCACGGTCGGTGAGTAGCGCCGGGCGATGTCACGTACGCGCTCGGCGTACGTGCCGTAGGTGTCGCCGCGGGTCGACAGATAGATGGCGTTCGGCGCCAGCTTCCCGGCCTCGACCAGCGACATGCCGGACTTCACGCCCAGCCGGCGTACCTCGTAGCTGGCCGCGGTCACCACGCCGCGTGTGCCGGGCTGGCCGCCCACCACGACGGGCTTGCCCTCCAGCGTCGGATCGAGGACGCGCTCGACGGAAACGAAAAACGTGTCGAGGTCCAAACAACAGATCCGCGGCTGCGCCAGCGGCCCCGATCGCGCAAGCTCCGCCGCCGTCGACATGAGATCTGACGGCGACGATACCTGGTCGTTTGTTCAGTATCAACAGCAACCGCCGTCGATACACTTCGCCCCGCGATGAGGATCGCCACCTGGAACGTGAACTCGCTGCCGGCGCGCCTGCCCAAGGTGACGTGGTGGCTCGAGCGCGCGCAGCCCGACGTCCTGCTGATGCAGGAGACGAAGCTCGCCGACGCCGACATCGCCGCGCCTCGCGACGAGCTGGCGCGGCTTGGCTACCAGCTCGCGCATCACGGCGAAGGACGCTGGAACGGCGTCGCGATCGCCAGCCGCCACGCACTGACGGACATCGTCACCAACTTCGGCGTGCCGCTGTCGCCGCCCGCGACGCCCGACGCGGTCGGCCCGCCCGACGACGATCCGCTGCGCGAGGCGCGCATCATCTCGGCCGTGTGCGACGGCATTCGCGTCGTCAGCATCTACGCGCCCAACGGGCGCACGCTGGACTCGATCTTCTATGAAGCCAAGCTGGCCTGGTTCGGGCGCCTGCGGCGCTGGCTGGCCGAGACCCGCCAGCCCGGCGAGCCGCTGGTCGTCGGCGGCGACTTCAACGTCGCGCCCGACGACGCCGACGTCTGGGATCCGGCGCGGTGCCACGGCGGCACGCACGTGTCGCCGCGCGAGCGGCAGGCGTTCGCCGACCTGCGTGCCTGGGGGCTGATCGACGCCTACCGGCAGCTGCACCCCGAACGCGAGCGCTACAGCTGGTGGGACTACCGCGCGGGCAACTTCCACAAGAACTTCGGCATGCGCATCGACCACCTGCTGGTGACGCGCGCCGATCGCCGACCGCGTCGTGTGGGCCGAGATCGACCGCGAAGCCCGCAAGGGCAAGCCGATCCCCTCCGACCACGCGCCCGTGATCATCGACGTGGACGCGCCGGGGCCGCCGCTCGACGCCGGCTGGGATGCCGCCAGCGCGCGCATCGCCGCGCGCCGCACGCGCTGACGCGGCGCGATCTCCTACGAAGATCCCTGTACGCGTTTCGCCTCGGGGGCCCCCTTGTGCCTGCGCCGCGGCGACACACTGTGGATCCACCGAGGCGAACACGAAGACAGGCAACGGCGGGTTTCCATGTGGATCGTTCGGCTGGCGCTACGGAAACCCTACACGTTCGTCGTCCTCGCCATCGTCATCCTGATCCTGGGGCCGCTCGCGATCCTGCGGACGCCGACCGACGTCTTCCCGACCATCAACATCCCGGTCGTCAGCGTCATCTGGAACTACACGGGGCTCAACCCCACCGAGATGTCGAACCGGATCGTGTCGGTCACCGAGCGATCGCTGACCACGACCGTCGACGACATCCAGCACATCGAGTCCCAGTCGCTGCGCGGGGTCGCGGTGGTGAAGATCTTCTTCCAGCCGACGGCGCGCATCGAACGGGCGATCGCGCAGGTGACCGCCGTGTCGCAGACGCAGCTGCGCCAGCTTCCGCCCGGCACGACGCCGCCGCTGGTCATCAGCTACAGCGCGTCCAGCGTGCCGATCATGCAGCTCGCGCTGTCGGGGCAGCAGCCTGTCCGAGCAGCAGCTCAACGACTACGCGCTCAACTTCATCCGCACGCGCCTGGTCACCGTCGAGGGCGCGGCCATCCCGTACCCGTACGGCGGCAAGCAGCGCCAGGTGCAGGTCGACCTGGACATCGCGGCGCTGCAGGCGCGCGGGCTGTCGCCGCTCGACGTCGTCAACGCCATCAGCGCCCAGAACCTGATCTTGCCCGGCGGCACGTCGAAGATCGGCCCGTACGAATATGACGTCGACATCAACGGCAGCCCGGTCACGGTCGCCGAGCTGAACGACCTGCCCATCCGCACGGCCGGCAGCAACACCATCTACATCCGCGACGTCGCCAACGTGCGCGACGGCTCGCCGCCGCAGACCAACCTGGTGCGCGTCAACGGCCAGCGCGCGTCGCTGCTCACCATCCAGAAGGCGGGCAACGCGTCGACGTTGTCGGTCATCGAGGGCGTCAAGGACGATGTTGCCGTTCATCAAGACGACGGTGCCGCCCGAGCTGGAGATCCGCCCGCTGGCCGATCAGTCGTTCTTCGTGCGCGCGTCGATCAACGGCGTGCTCAAGGAGGCGTCGATCGCCGCCTGCCTGACCGGCCTGATGATCCTGCTGTTCCTCGGCAGCTGGCGCAGCACGCTCATCATCGCGGTGTCGATCCCGCTGTCGATCCTGGCGTCGATCGCGGCGCTGAGCGCGCTCGGCGAGACCATCAACATCATGACGCTCGGCGGGCTGGCGCTGGCGGTCGGCATCCTGGTCGACGACGCGACGGTCACCATCGAGAACATCAACCGCACGCTGGCGTCGGGCAGCGACCACGAGGAGGCGATCATCACGGGCGCCGCCCAGATCGCGCTGCCCGCGCTGGTGTCGACGCTGGCCATCTGCATCGTGTTCGTGCCGATGTTCCTGCTGACCGGCGTCGCGCGCTACCTGTTCGTGCCGCTGGCCGAGGCGGTCATCTTCGCGATGCTCGCCTCCTACATCCTGTCGCGCACGCTGGTGCCGACGATGGCCAAGTACCTGCTGCGCGCCGGCGGCGAGCACGCGGGCGACGGCGGTACGACGACGGAGGCGAAGCGCCCGCCGTCGCGCAACCCGCTCATCCGCCTGCAACACGGCTTCGAGCACGGCTTCGAACGCTTTCGCACCAGCTATCGCGGGCTGCTCGAGCGCTGCCTGCGCCGGCGCGCGCTGTTCTTGCTCGTCTTCCTCGGCGCGTGCACCGCCTCGATCGCGCTGCTCGTCCCCTGGCTGGGCCAGGACTTCTTCCCGTCGGTCGACAGCGGACAGTTCACGCTGCACCTGCGCGCGCGCACCGGCACGCGCATCGAAGAGACCGCGCGCCTGTGCGACCAGGTCGAGCAGTTCATCCGCCAGGAGATCCCGCCCGGCGACGTCAAGGACGTCATCGACAACATCGGGCTCCCCTACAGCGGCATCAACCTGTCGTACAGCAACTCGGCGCCGACCGGCCCCGCCGACGCGGACATCCTGGTGACGCTGGCGAGCACCGGCAAGACCGCCGCCGTCGTCCACGATCTGCGGCTGAAGCTGGCCGACAAGTTTCCGGGCGTGACGTTCTCGTTCCTGGCGTCGGACATCACCAGCCAGATCCTCAACTTCGGGTTGCCGGCGCCGATCGACATCCAGGTCACCGGCCAGAACCAGACCGGCAACCGCGTCGTCGCCGCAGAAGCTGCTGTCCCGGCTGCGGGCCGTGCCCGGCGCCGTCGACCTGCGCATCCAGCAGCCGATCGACCAGCCGCAGCTGCACATCGCCGTCGACCGCACCAAGGCGAATCAGGTCGGCCTCACCCAGCGCGACGTCGCCAGCAGCGTGCTGATCTCGCTGAGCGGCAGCTTCCAGACCTCGCCGACGTTCTGGCTGAGCCCGCAGAACGGCGTCAGCTACCCGATCGCCACGCAGACGCCGCAATACCGGCTCGACCGACCTGCGGCAGCCTGGAGAACATCCCGCTCACCGGCGCGGGCAGCAGCAACGCCAGCCTGCTGGCCAGCGTGGGCTCGATCGATCGCGGCGCGGGGACGTCGCTGGTGTCGCACTACGACATCCAGCCGGTGATCGACATCTACGGCTCCGTGCACGGTCGCGATCTGGGCGGCGTGGCGGCGGAGATCGATCGCATCGTCAAGGACGTCCAGCCCGACCTGCCGCGCGGCTCGCGCATCATCGTGCGCGGGCAGATCCAGACCATGCGCGCGTCGTACGTGTCGCTGCTGAGCGGGCTCGCGTTCGCGATCGTGCTCGTCTACCTGCTCATCGTCGTCAACTTCCAGTCGTGGAAGGACCCGTTCATCATCATCTCCGCGCTGCCCGCCGCGCTGGCCGGCATCGCCTGGATGCTGTTCGTGACCCACACGACGATCAGCGTCCCGGCGCTGACCGGCGCGATCATGTGCATGGGCGTCGCCACCGCCAACAGCATCCTGGTGGTCGCGTTCGCCAAGGAACGCATGAACGCCGGCCTCGATCCGGGCGCCGCCGCGCTGGAGGCGGGCGTTCACGCGCTGCCGTCCGGTGCTGATGACGGCGCTGGCGATGATCTTCGGCATGTTGCCGATGGCGGTCGGGCTGGGCGAGGGCGGCGAGCAGAACGCGCCGCTGGGGCGCGCGGTGATCGGCGGCCTGGCGCTGGCGACGGTCGCGACGCTGCTGTTCGTCCCCGTGTTCTTCAGCCTGCTGCACCGGCGGCCGGGGCCGCGCCCGGCGGCGAGCGCGTCATGACCGGCAAGCTCGCCGGCCGCTGGCGGATGGCGGTGCTGATCGTGCGTGTCGCTGTCGTGCTGATCGCGCTGGCGCTGATCGGCGGCGCTGCCGCGCGTGCGCGCGCGCGCACGGCTGGAGCGCGAGACCGCGCAGATGGCGATCCCGACCGTCGCCGTGCATCCAGCCCAAGCGCGCGCCGGCGGTGCGCGATCTGGTCCTGCCCGCCAGCGTGCGCGCCTACGTCGAAGCGGCGATCTTCGCGCGCACGACCGGATACCTCAAGCGCTGGCGGTTCGACATCGGCGCGCGCGTCGCGGCGGGCGACCTGCTGGCGGAGATCGACACGCCGGAGGTCGATCAGCAGCTCCGCCAGGCGCGCGCGGATCTGGCCACCGTCGAGGCCAACCTGAAGCTGTCGCAGATCACGGCGACGCGCTTCGAAGAGCTGCTGAAGACCGATTCGGTGTCGAAGCAGGAGGCGGACAACGCCGCCGGCGATCTGGCGGCGAAGACGGGCGCTGGTCCGGTCGTCGCGAGGCCAACGTCAAGCGGCTGGAGGATCTGCAGTCGTTCAAGAAGATCTACGCGCCGTTCAGCGGCGTCGTGACCGCGCGCAACACGGACGTCGGCGCGCTGATCGACGCGGGCGCCACGCGACGGAGCTGTTCCACCTGGCGCAGCCGGAGCGGCTGCGCGTCTACGTCAACCTGCCGGAGGCGTTCATCCCGTCGGCGCAGCGTCGGCCTGGTGGCGGAGCTGACCGTCGCGCAGTACCCGGACCGACAGTTTCCCGGCACGCTGGTGCGCACCGCCGGCGCGATCGATCCCGCGACGCGGACGCTGCTCGTCGAGCTGCGCGTCGACAACCCGACCGGCGTGTTGCTGCCGGGCGCGTACGCGCAGATCCGCTTCAAGCTGCCGAACCCGGCGCCGTCGCTGCTGCTGCCGGCGGGGACGCTGATGTTCGGCGCGGAGGGCATGCGCGTGGCGGTGGTCGCCGCCGATCGCCGCGTGGCGCTGAAGCCGGTCACCGTCGGCCGCGATCTGGGCACGGAGGTCGAGGTGGTCGCGGGGCTGAAGGGCGACGAGGCGGTGGTGCTCAACCCGTCCGATTCGCTGACGCAGGGGCAGCAGGTGCGGGTCGCGGCCGGGCCGGACGGGGCGGGGAGCGCGCCGGCGCCGTGACGAGCAGGCCGCTCGCGTTGCTGGTGCTGGCGGCGGGCTGCGCGGTCGGGCCGTCGTACTCACCGTCCGCCGGCGCCCGTCCCCGTCGCCTTCAAGGAAGCGGCGCCCGGCTGGAAGACGGCGCAGCCGCTGGACACGGCGACGCGCGGCCCGTGGTGGAAGCTGTATCGCGATGCCCGGCTCGACGAGCTGGAGGCGCTGGTCGACGTCGACAACCAGAGCCTGCGGGCGGCGGTGGCGCAGCTGGCGCAGGCGCGCGCGCAGGTGGGCGTCGCGCGCGCCGACTACTTCCCGACGCTGACGACCTCGGCCGGCGTCGGGGTGACGCAGACGCGCGTGTCGCAGAACCGCGCGCTGTTCATCCCGGGCGCCAAGATCAACTACACCGACATCATCATCCCGGCCGACGTGTCGTACGAGGTCGACGTGTGGGGGCGCGTCCGCCGCAGCGTCGAGGCGGCGCGCGCGGACGCGCAGGCATCGGCAGGCGGATCTGGCGGCGGTGCGGCTGACGCTGCAGGCCGAGCTGGCGACGAACTACCTGTCGCTGCGCAGCCTGGACGCCGAGGCGCAGCTCCTCGATTCGTCGGTGCAGGCGTTCGAGCAGGCGCTGGTGCTGACGCAGAACCGCCACCGCGGCGGCGTCACGTCGGCGCTCGACGTGGCGCAGGCGGAGACGCAGCTCGAGGTGACGCGCGCGCAGGCGATCGACGTGCGCGTGTCGCGGGCGCAGACCGAACACGCGATCGCCGTGCTCATCGGCCGGCCGCCGTCGAGCTTCGCGCTGGCGGCGGTGACGGCGCCGCTGGAGCCGCCCGTCATCCCGGCCACCGGGCTGCCGTCGGACCTGCTGGAGCGGCGCCCGGACGTCGCCGCCGCCGAGCGGCGCATGGCGTCCGCCAACGCGCGCATCGGCGTGGCGCAGGCGGCGTACTTCCCGGCGCTGAGCCTGAACGCGTCGGGCGGTGTGCAGAGCGCGCTGCTGTCCAACCTGTTCTCCGTGCCCAGCCTGTTCTTTGCCGTCGGGCGCGTCGGCGATGGGCACCGATCTTCGACGGCGGGCGGCGGCGGGCGCTCACCGACCAGGCGCGCGCGGGCTACGACGAGGTCGTGGCCAGCTACCGCGGGACCGTGCTGACCGCCCTGCAGGAGGTCGAGGACGCGCTGGCGTCGCTGCGCATCCTGGAGCAAGAGGCGACGGCCCAGGCGACGGCGGTGGCGGCGGCGGACCGCGCGGTCACGCTGTCGACCAACCGCTACAAGGGCGGCGTCGTCACCTACCTGGAGGTCATCGTCGCGCAGAGCGCGGCGCTGAACGCCAAGCGCACGGCAGTCGACATCCAGCGCCGCCGCCTGCTCGCCAGCGTGCTGCTCATCAAGGCGCTGGGCGGCGGCTGGCGTAGCTGAACCGCCGGCGCTCGCCGTCAGTACGCGCCGGTATCGACGCGCTGCCACAGCCACGACAGATCGCCGGCGCGATCGCCGGCGCGCAGCTCGCGAAACGTGACGGCGGTCAGCGCGGCGGGCGCGGTGACGGGGGCGGGCGTCAGCAGCAGCGCGTAGACGACGGGGCCCACGGTGCGCTGCTCCGACAGCACCGCGCCGGCGGCGGTCTGCTCGTCGATGAAGGCGGTGACCGCGTCCGGGGGGCCTTTGACGACGTATTCGAAGCGCTGCTGGAAGCCGGTGCCCGACGGCGCGCGGCGCACGTGAATGCGGTACAGGCCCGGGCGGAAGGCGGCGCCGACGTGCGAGACGTCGCGCGTGCGCAGGACTGACGTGTCCGCGATGCGGATGTCGGCCATCGTCGGGATGGGCGACGGGAGGGCGGCCGCGGTGGTCGCGAGCCCGGTGTTGGTGACGTTCGTGTAGGCGCCTTCGGCGCGATACGCCGTGCCGGTGACGGTCTCGGCGGCGACGTTGTTGGTCAGCGTGATGGTGTCGAGCGGCCCCGCCGCGGTGTTCTGCCCGCTGATCAGGATGCCGGGATGGCCGATGGTGTGGGCGCTGCGATAGACGTAGTTGTTCGCCAGCACGATGCGCGCGCTGCTGGCGCTGTCGTACGCGGGCTCGGACGCGACGATCAGCCCGGCGCCGGCGACGCCGATCGCCCAGTTGTGGTGGATGTTGATGTCGTCGCCGCCGATGACCGCGTAGCCGCGTCCCCAGCCGGTGCCGAGGATCGTGTTGCGCCACCACTCCATGTCCGCGCAGCGCGTGCTGGTCGGGCCGTAGGTCACGCACGCGACGCCGTCGTCGCCCTTGCTGACCTGCGTCGTTGAAGATGAAGTTGTTCCACACCCACGACTGCCGGGCGCCGTTGGTGTGATGGATGTGATCGGCCCAGGTGTGGTGGACGTAGTTGCCTTCGACGTAGCTTTCGGTCGAGCCGTAGAGAAACACGCCGACGGCCGCCGAGCTGCGGATGTCGCAGCCGACGACCTCGACCAGCGACGCGTGATCGGCGGCGATCTGGTTGTCCTCGAGGGCGTCGAAGCGCGCGGCCGCGTCGGAGCGCAGGGCGAGGCCGAAGAACCCGCAGCCCGCGTTGCTGCGGCACAGGATCGCCTGGCGCCGCCGCTGGCCGGCGACGCTCTGGAACAGCTCGGCCTGGCGATTGGGCGCCCAGAACTTCACGTGCGACTTGGTCACGACCAGGAGGTTCGTCTTCTTGAACGTCGCCGCTTCGGGCAGGTAGACGATGCCGCCCGCGGCCGGAAGCGCGGTCACCGCCGCCTCGAGCGCGGTGAGATCATCGGCGACACCGTCACCGACGGCGCCGTGGTCCTTGGGATTGACGACCGCCATGACGGACAGCGGCGACCAGGCGCCGGTCGACGAGCCCGCGGCGCCCGCTTGAGCGCCGCCGCCGGTTCCGGCGCGGCCGCCTGTACCTGCGCCGCCACCTGTTCCGGCGCGGCCGCCCGTACCTGCGCTGCCGCCACCTGTTCCGGCGCGGCCGCCCGTACCTGCGCTGCCGCCGGTTCCGGCGCCGCCGCCACTTCCCGCACCGCCGGCGCTGCCCGCGCCACCACCCGCGCCCGCGACGCCCGTGCCGGCGCCCGCCCGTCCGGCGCCGCCCGCGCCCGCGACGCTGGAGCCGGCGCCACCGCCCGTTCCGGCGCCACCGCCCGCGCCGGCCGTCATGACGCCGCCTTGCCGCCGCGCCCACCCGCGCCGGGGCCGCCGCTAGATCCCGAGCACCCCACCGCGACCGCGAGAACGATGGCCGGAAACACCTTCATCGCAGCACACGATCACTTTACCGCGGAGGGCGGGGCGGCCGGACATTCCGTTTGGTGAGGGGATCGCTCGCCCATGCGGAAAGCTCGCATCGCCGCCGCCGTCGCGGCGGGCGCGGTCGTCATCTTGACGCCTGCCGTCGCGCGGGCGCACTTCGTGCTGGACGCGCCGCTCAGCTGGGCCGAGCAGGACCGGCAGGGCCAGCCGCAGAAGACCGCGCCGTGCGGCCAGGCCGATCCCCAGACGGCGGCCGTGCCGACGGGCGTGGTGACGCCGTTTCACGCCGGGCAGACCATCACCGTCACGATCAACGAGACGACGTATCACCCCGGGTCACTACCGCGTCGTGCTGTCGGCGACGGGGCAGGGCGGTCTTCCCGCCGATCCGACGCCGACCCCGCCGGGCACGTGTGAAGCGCTGGCGATCCAGGACCCTCCCGTGTTCCCCGTGCTGGCCGACGGCGTGTTGCCGCACGTCGACCCGCTCGACGGTCCGCAGTCGTTCCAGGTCACGCTGCCCGACGACGTCACGTGCACGCATTGCACGCTGCAGGTCCTGGAGTTCATGTCCGCCGAGGTGGGCGGCAACGGCGTCTGCTTTTATCACCACTGCGCGGACATCTCGATCACGGCCGATGCCGCGGAGGTGACGCCGCCGACGCCGGCTGCGGCTGCGCGGCCGCCGAGCGTCGCTCGTCGCTCGGCGGTTTGCTCGCCTTGCTCGGCGTGCTCGCCGTGGCGGGCCTGCGATCGCGCGCCCGCGCGATGCTCGGCGCGGCGGTGTTGATCAGCCGCCGGCGTCGGCGGCTGCGGTGACGATCGGGCCGCCGTCCCCACTCGGCGCGTCACCGGGTGACGTCGAGCGGGTGTGGCTCGGCCGCGTCGGCACGGGTCGTGCGCAGACCGCCGCCGTCTGCGGCCGCGGCGCCGCCGATCCCATCGCGCGCGCTCTCTGCCAGTCGCCCGCTCCCGCGCTGGGCGGGCTGGCCGATCTCTACCGCACGCTCGGTCTCGTTCCCGGCACCGACAGCCTGGCAGCGGTGACGACGCATTCGCTGGGACTGTCGGCGCGGACCATCTCCGCGCTGAACCCACGCACCGTCGTCTTCCATCGCTATTCGCCGCTCGACGCAAACCAGACCGCGGCGGTGGCGTTCTCGCGCGGCGAGCCCTTCGTGGAGCTGGTCGGCGTACGACGCGACGGCGAACGACTTCAATTTCTACCTGCTGGCCTTCCAGCCGGCGTGCCGCGACTGCACGCCGCGCGATCTGCTCACCGAACGCATCGAGACCGGCTGGACCGGCTGGACGCTGTATGCCGATCGCGATCTCGAGGACACGCCGCTCGATTGCACCTCGTGCCACCGCCCCGACGGCCCCGGCGCGCCGCGCCGCCTGCTGATGCGGCAGGCGGACGGACCGTGGATGCACTGGGGTGATTTTCGTGGCGTGTCGCCGCCGACCGCCTGCACCGACGACACGGGAGCGACGACGCTCGTCGACGGGACAATCGCCGCCGACGGCGCCGACCTGCTGCGCCAGCTGGATGGGCCCACCGGCCAGCACGGCGGCGTCGCCGTCGCCGATCTGATCGCGGCGCAGAGCGGCTACGACCTGTCGTCGTTCCTGTTCTACGCCGCCGGCTACGCCGACGGGCCCGGCGACGTCCCCTGCGTGCCACCCGACTGCCCGTTCTCCGAGCCGGATCCGTTTCCGTCGCAGGACATCCTCTGCGACCGGCTGCAACACGGGCGCGCCGACAGCGCAGGCGGCGCGTGGCATCGCCACCGCGACCGCGTCCACGCGCGCGGGTTCCCGGTCCCGTACTTCGACCCCGACGTCCTGGAGCCGTCGCTACGGGCATCGGTGGCCGGTGACTTCGACGCGTTCGTCGCCACGGGCGGCGACGCGTTCACGAAGACAGCCGACCTCATCGCCCCCGACGTCGCGCGCGCGATCGGCTTCCTCCCCGACGAGGCCGACACCGCCCCGGCGATGCTGCAGAAGATGTGCGCCCGTTGCCACGCCGCGAACACCGACGCGCGCCTGGCCCGCCGCCGCTTCGACGCCACCGCGCTCGACAGCCTCGACGCCGCCACCGCGTCGCACATCCTCGACCGCATCACCTTGCCGCGCACGTCCCCCGATCGAATGCCCCCGCTACGCGCCGGCGAGCTCCCCCCTGGGCCATCGACCGCATCGCCACGTTCCTCGGTCGCTGAACGTAGGACTCGCAGCTCGACTACTTGTCAGGCTGTCGGCGCAGGGTCTCTTCCAGGATGAGCAGGGTGAGCTTGTCCTTGTTCGAGGCCGAGCCTCGCTTCAACTCAGCGAGCATGCCCAGCCCAAGGACCTTCACGGGGTGCCCGACCACTGCGACCGAGATCGTAGCCGGCAACAACTCGTCGTATCCGCGGCCGCCTTCGATGGCGCCGAGCACGTCGAGTGGACCGAGATCCGTCATGAGCAAGTTGTGTCCGCCACCAAGCAGGGCGCTGGCCGAAGGGGGCAGGGCCGCGCCCGAATGGCCTCGGTAGCGCGCGTGCACCGTCGCCAAGAATCCGAGCAGAGTCTCCACGTTCCCCGCCGTGCGCTGGTGGACGATGTCGACGTCCTGGGTCGTGAGCGGAGCCCCCTGCGCGACGGCGGCCAAGCCGCCGACGAGCACGAATTCAACGCCGCTCGCGGCCAGTCGGGAGAGCAGGGTCGTCAGGTCGGCGGGCGGCGAAGCCATCATTCAGTTCCTGAATGGTTCTCAGCATTCGATCGTTCTGTCGCAGGCGCTGCTCGGGAGTGAGCGCCAACATCGCGTCGATGAGCGTTACATCCGGTGCCCCGGAGTCGACCTCACCCGTGGGTTCCTTCGAGCCGCTCATCACGAAACTCTACCCGATCGCTTGTCCGATGGGACACTCCGCCGAGCCGAGGTGCGACGACCGCTTGCCAGCTCGACCCTTGTCGGCCCTGCGGCTCGAGCACCGAGACTGGCTACCTGGACTCGGGCGGCGCGCCGCATGTCGGGTACTGCATCTGCGTCCCGAATCCCGACACCGGACAGAGCGTCTACTCGTGCGCGAAGGTCACCGAATGGCCGTCGCAGCAGGCGTCGCTTCAGCGCAATAGATCAGCACACGCTGAGACGAAAGGGGTGCTGGCGTCAGCTGGCCAGCCAGCACCCCTGCCGATGCTACTGCGCCTGGAACCGCGGATCCGCCTCGAACAGGAACCGCAGCGCCGCCGGGTCGTCGTCGTAGACGACCGTCAGCTTGCCGGCTTCGGGCGTGACCGCCGCCGCCTCGGCGGCGGAGACAGGTTGCTTGTCCGTCACCGTGAACAGGACGTTGTCCGGCATGGCGTTCACGTCGGCCTCCGCGTTCTTGGCGATGCCGTCCATCCAGGTTTCCAGCTTGATGGTGTTGCTGGCGACACCGCCACCGCTACCGCCGTTGCCGGTGACGCCGACGCCGCCGATGCCGCCGCTCCCATTCTGCGGCGGCTTGTCGTTGCTGCAGCCGACGGCGGCCACCATCACGACGGCGGCCAGGGCGATGCTTCGTAGCGGGTTCACTGGGCACCCGCGTTCGGCGTCGTCAGGTACGGGAACATGGCGTCGAACTGGCCGTCGTTCTGACCGGTGGCGTCGGTGAAGCCGAGCTGGCCCGAGGGGGCCACGTCGGCGGGCAGCAGGTAGCCCATCGCCACGCGCAGCTCGATGTCGACGACGTCGTCGCCCGGGCGGCGGCCGTTGGGGAACCCCGCCGGGTCGCAGCCTGGGTTGGTCAGCGTCAGCACGCCGTTGACGAAGCACAGCGCGGCGCCGAGATCGCTCTGCATGCCCTTCGGTGTCGCGGCGATGGCGGTGTTGAGTCGGGTCATCTCGGCGGTCGAGCCGTTGGCGTTGACGCCCATGACGCCGGTCAGGAACGCCGCCACCAGATCGGTGCGCGGGAACTGGTTGGGCGCGACGACGCCGGCGGACCCGAACAAGATCTCGAGCAGCTCGGGGAGGCTCGGGTTGGTGACGTAGTCGGCGAACTGACCGTCGTCCCTGGGCTCGCTGCCGTTGAAGCGGTTCTTGTCGGGCAGACCGATGACCACCTCGTTGACCAGCGGCATACCCAGGCGCGACACCTGGACGAACGGCCCGACCTTCAACACCGGCAACTTGTGCGTGGGCTTGAAGGCGTTGAGGATCCACGCCTGGCGCGCGCTGGCCGTGGTCCAGCCGGCCACCACGTCGCGGGGTTTGCCGCTCGCGTCCTTGCTCTGGATGCAGGCCTTGGGCAGCTCCAGCGCGAAGGTCGTGATGTTCTTGCTGTCGATCGTGCTGGGCACCAGGTTCCGGCCGGCGGCGGTGTTGCCGCCGACGACGACGGCGGCGGGCGCGTTGACCAGGTCGAAGATGGTCCCCAGGTTGACCGCGAACGGCTCCTTGCGCTGCCCGACGAACATCCGTCCCGGCACGCTGCAGTCCGGGATGGTGATGTTGTAGACGTGCGTGCGCGCGTAGTTGGCGTACGCGGGCGCCGCGCCGAACGTCTTGGTCCCGACATAGTCCAGCGGCTTCTTGAACGTCCGGCTGCCGTTGTCCGCGTTGGTGACGAACGCCGACTGGCCGAAGTAGCGATTCCCCTTCGTCACCTTGAGCGTGTACGTCTCGACTTCGTTGAGCGCCGACGTGTCAGCCGCCGAGACGACGCCGATGTTGCGCAGCGGCACCGCCGTCATCTTGTTGCCGGCGGGAACGGCCAGACCCTTGCCGTTGTTGGCCAGGTCGTTGTTGACCTGCAACGTGAACGTCAGGTCCTCGCGGGCGTCGCCGGTGTTGTCGAGGTGGATCTGATAGAGGGCCTCGGGATCCAGCGTGAAGTAGTTGGGCCCGCCGTAGGCGTCCTGCAGCGGCAAGTAGTTGGCGATCACCGTGACGAAGTCCTGCCGCCCGGTCTCGTAACTATTGAAGAGGTAGAAGTCGGTTCCGTCGACCTTGGGGTGCTCGGTGATGAACGGCGCCTCGCGATGGCTCGACGCCAGCACCGCCCCCATCGGGGCCAGCGCCAGTGCCAGCGCCGTCGCCGCGCCCACTCCCACCCGTAATCCGTAATTCGATCGCATTCGCATTTTGATCTCCTTGTCGTCACCGGCGTCCACGCCGGATCACGACTGCGATACACGCCGAAATCGAAAACGGATCTGCTTCGGATCCAAACAGGCGCGTCGCGTGTATCGGCGTGCAGGAACATGAAACCGACGCTCATCGCTCTCGTGATATCCACTGCGGCGCTAGCGGCGCCGGCGCGCGCGCACCACGAGGCCATCTTCGGGCCGCAGTCGTCGCTGGTGCTGTCTGCCCCCAGCTACGCGAGCGTGCAAACGTTCTCGCGGCAGCTCGGCACGGCGGGCGCGCGCACGCAGGAGTCGACGATGTTGCTGTCGGCGGGGGTGACGCCGTTTCGCTCCGTTCCGCTGTCGGTGAGCTTCGCGCTGCCGATGTCCAGCATCGACGCGCTGGACGGCGGTGACGGCTCGCGCCGCGGGCTCGAGGACGCGATCCTGGGCGTGCGCTATCGCCTGGACCTGACCGGCCTGCAGGAACGCTTCGGCAAGGACGGCAACTACCTGATGGGGATGGCGGCGGTGGAGGTGCCCACGGGATCGGTGGACCACGCCGCGTTTCGTGGCCCGCTCGACGGCATGGTGGCGGCGACGGCCGGCATCGAGCGCGGGCCGCTGTCGTGGAACGGCTACGGCTTCTACCGGGGCCACGGCCGCGACCCCGCCGGCGCGCGCGCCGGCTACAACCTGTTTCTGGGCGGCGGCATGGCCTACACGCCGTTCGACGATCCGGAGCGCGAGCGGCTGGTGAGCCTGCAGCTCGGGGTGTCGTACGAGATCTACGGGCGCAGCACAGAGAACGGCGCAGCTGGCGCTGGACAGCGGTGGCGCCGGGCTCTACCTGCACCCCACCGTGGTGTGGGGCCCCGGTGGTCGCGTGCTGCTTTTCGGGACGACGTCGCTGCCCGCGTTCGAGGACTACCGCAACACCGCCGACAACAACCGCTGGCGCGTGGGCGCCGGCATCATCTTCCTGCTGTCGTGATGATCGACGTGCACAAGCGCGAGCGGGTGGCGGCGGGCGGTTTGGTGGTCTGCGCGCTGGCGGTGGTCGCGGTGGGCGTGGCGAGCGCGCGGCCGCGGGCAGACGGGCGCGCGGTCGGCCAGCACGATCGCCGATGACGAGGTCGTGGCGCAGGTGCCCGCGCGCGCCCGCGAGCCGGCCGCCGCGGAGCGCGCCCGCCTGCGCCGGGCGCTGGACGCGCGCCCGCGCGATCTGGACACGGCGTCGCGCCTGGCGCGGATGCTGATCGCGGCGGCGCGCAGCGGCGGCGATCCACGATTCCTCGGCCGCGCCGAGGCGGCGCTGGCGCCTGGTGGGACGAGCCGACGCCGCCCGCCGAAGCGCTGTTGCTGCGAGCCACGATCCGGCAGTCGCGTCACGAGTTCGAGCCGGCGCTGGCCGATCTGGATCGGCTGGTGGCCGTCGCCCCGAACGATCCGCAGGCATGGCTGACGCGCGCGGTGGTGCTCGGCGTGCGTGGACGATATCGCGACGGGCTGGCGAGCTGCGCGCGCCTCGAAGCGCTGGCGTCGCCGCTGGTGGTCGCGGCGTGCCGGGCTCCGCTCCTCGGCGTCACCGGCCATGCGCGCAGCGCCGCCGCGGCGCTCGCCGGTGAACTACGCTTTGCGCGTGAGCCCGCGGAGGCGGCGTGGGCCGAGGCGGCGCTAGCGGATCTGGAGCTGTGGTCGGGCGACGCGCCGGCGGCCGAGGCGCGCCTGCGGCGGCTGGTGACGCGCGCGCCGGACGACGGCGCCGCGCGCGCCGCGCTCGCGGATCTGGTCCTCGATGACGGTCGCGCGGCGGAGGCGGCGACGCTGGTTGCAGGACGAGACGGCGACGACGGTCTGCTTTTGCGGCGCGTGCTCGCGCGCGTGGCGCAGGGCGCGGATCCCGCCAGCGATCCAGGCGTGCGCGACATGGCGGCGCGCTTCGAAGCTGCGCGCCTGCGCGGCGATTCCGTCCACCAGCGCGAGGAGGCGCGGTTCGCGCTGGTGGCTGCGCGCGATCCCGCGCGCGCCTTGCGTCTCGCGCAGCAGAACTGGCGGGTCCAGAACGAGCCCGCCGATGCGCGCATCCTGCTCGAGGCCGCGCTCGCCGCCGGAGAGCCGGCCGCCGCGGCTCCCGTTGTGACGTGGCTCGCCGAAACCGGCTGCGAGTGGCCGCTCCTGCGCGCCCTCGCCGCCTCGCTGCGGGGGCTGCCATGAACGGACGCCAACCTCCGCTGGCGGTCATGTCGGCGCTCGTCTTCGGCCTCGGCCTCATGCTCGGGCTCGCCCGCCCCGCCCGCGCCCACAAGCCGAGCGACAGCATCCTCGTCCTGTCGCCCGGCTCCGACGGCGGGTCCGGGCGATGGGACATCGCTATCCGCGATCTCGACGACGTCCTCGTGATCGATGCCGACGGTGATGGCCGCGTCACCTGGGGTGAGCTGCGCGCGCGGCAGGCGGATGTCACCGCCTACGCGCTCGGCCGCTTGCAGCTGAGCACGCCCGCCGGCGCCTGCGCGCTCGCGACCAGCGACGCGCTGGCCATGACCCACCACAGCGACGGCGCTTACGCTTCGCTGCCGCTGGCGCTCGGTTGCGTGGGCAGCCCGCTGGACATCGACTACCGGCTGCTGTTCGACACCGATCCGCAGCATCGCGGGCTGGTGCGCATCGACGACGGCGCCGACCCGGTCCTGCTCACGGCGCGCGATCACCGGCGGACCCTGAGCTGGCACGCAGGCGCCGCCGCCGCGCGCTCGTCGTTCGGCTCCTTCATCACGGAGGGCGTGCGCCACATCTGGGGCGGGCTGGACCACGTGCTGTTCCTGCTGGCGCTGCTGCTGCCGGCGGTCCTGCGCCGCTACGGCGGCGGATGGGCCCCGGTCCCGGCGATCCGGCCCGCGCTGTGCGACATCGTTCGCACGGTGACCGCGTTCACCGCCGCGCATTCGCTGACGCTGTCGCTGGCGGCGCTGCACGTGGTCGCCATGCCCGCGCGCCTCACCGAGTCCGCCATCGCCGCGTCGGTGGTGCTGGCCGCCGTCAACAACATCTGGCCCGTGTTCGGACGCCATCGCTGGGTGGTGGCCTTCGCGCTCGGCCTCTTGCACGGCTTCGGGTTCGCGTCCGTGCTGGCGGACGTCGGCCTGCCGCGCGGACGTCTGGTGTCGTCGCTGCTCGGGTTCAACCTGGGCGTCGAGCTGGGTCAGCTCGCGATCGTCGCCGCCTGCTTGCCCGTCGCCTACCTGGCCCGCCGGACCGTCGCGTACCGGCGGTTCACCATCACCGGCGTCTCGGCCGCCCTGGCCGTCGTCGCCATCATCTGGCTGGTCGAGCGCGCGTTTGAAATCTCACTCGTGACCGGGAGGTTGTCGTGAATCTGAATCGTTCGCTGCACGTGATGGCACTGACTTTGGTTTTGACCGCGGCCTGCAGTACTCGCCCGGCGCCGCCTGCCCCGTCCTCGCCTCCGTCCGCGGCGTCGGCGGCGCCGCCTGCGCCGGTTGCGGCCGCAGGCGAGGGGCCGCTCAGCCTGAACCAGCGGCTGGCGCGCGAGGCCGCCGGCCGCCCCTCGGGCGTCATCTCGGCCGAGACCGTCGCCGCGACGCTGTCGGCCGCTGGTGTTCCGATCGGTACCCTCAAGCAGGTGCTCGCGCGCCCGCTCGGCGCCCGCTACTGCGCGCTGGCGCGCACCGCCGCCGGCCTGGTCGTCTCCGTCTGCGAATTCGACGACGACGTCCAGGCCGCCCGCGGCGTCGATGTGTCCCGCAAGACCTTCGACCGTCTCATCCCCGGCCGCCGCCTGACGCACAAACGCGGCACGCTGATGACCCTGACCGTGGGCACGCCCGACGCGAAACGCGCCGCCGAAGCCGCGCGCGCGGAGTCGGTGTTCGCATCACTCTGACCGCGGACGGCGTGCGACAACCGGCGATCGCCAGCGCACCCGCGACCGCGAGCGCACCCAGCTTCAGCGACCGCTTCATGAGCTCGCCGGCCGCGCTGTGATCTGCAGGCGCACCGGCGAACGCGGGCGCAGCGTCGCGCTGGGGAACAGGTCGAGCTTGGTCTCCGGCGTCATCGCGAACGAGAACCGCTGCGCCAGCACGGCGAGGATCAACGTCGCTTCCATCATCGCGAAGCGGTTGCCGATGCAGATGCGCGGGCCGCCGCCGAAGGGGAAATAGGCGAAGCGCGGCAGGCGGCGCAGGGCGTCGCCGGCCCAGCGCTCGGGCTGAAACTGCTCCGGGTTGTCGAACAGCGCCGGATCGCGGTGCATCACCCACTGCGAGATGAAGAACGTCGAGCCCTTCGGCATCCGGTAGCCGCCGATGTCGACGTCCACCAGCGCCTCGCGGCCGATGCTCCACACCGGCGGGTAGAGCCGCATCGCCTCCAGCAGCACGGCCTCGGTCAGCTTCAGGCGCTCGACGTCGGCGAACTCACCGTCGCGGCCCGCCAGCACCTGCCGCAGCTCGCCGGCCAGCGCGTCCTGCTGCGCGGGATGCCCAGCCAGCAGGTAGAGCGCGTAGGTCATCACCAGCGCGGTGGTCTCATGGCCGGCGACGAACAGTGTCAGCGCCTCGTCGCGAAGCTGGTGGTCGGTCATCTGGCTGCCGTCCTCGTCCCGGGCCCGCAGCAGCAGCCCCAGCAGGTCGTGCCCGGGGTCCGCGGCAGCGCGGCGGTCGGCGATCATCTTGTAGATGATGCGATCCAGGTCGCGGACGCGGCGGCGGATGCGCAAGCCGCGCGCGGTGGGCAACTTGGCGAACGGCGTCAGCGCGCGCAGCCCGAGGTCACCGCTGAAGTCCTCCATCAGCGCCGAGATCGTCGTGCCGATGTCGCGCGCGTCCGCGGCCAGGTTGGCGCCGAACAGCAGCTTGGCCACGATGTTCAGCGTCAGCGCCATCATGTCTTCGTGCACGTTGCGCGTCTCGCCCGATCGCCACGACGCGACCGCCTCGCGCGACAGCTCCGTCATCACGCCGCCGTAAGAGCGCAGCTCGCCCTGGTGAAACGCGGGCTGCATCAGCCGGCGCTGCCGCCGCCACGGCTCGCCGTCGCTGACGACCAACCCCTCGCCGATGGCGCGCCCGAGCATCCGGGTGACGCGGTCCTTGCGAAAATGCGCCGCCTGCTTGACCAGGATCTCCTCGATCAGTGCCGGCCCCGACACGAAGTAGATGTGCATCGGCAGCCGCGTCCGCACGAACGGCCCGTAGTTGCGGGCGAGATGCATCATGATTTCGCGGGCATCGCTGCCGAAGGCGCGCTTGAGCGGAAACAGGTCCCGCCACTTGGCGCGGGGCGGCGTCGTTGGCGCAGGGGAGGCCTTGCCGCTTGCGGCGGTTGTGCTGGTACCTGACAATTGGCTCATGCGGGTGCAGTCCGTAGCTTTGTTTGCCGTGCTCGCGATCGCGGGCCTGGCGTGTGGTCAAACCGACAGGGCGCTGAATAATGGCACGCCCGGAGCTGTTGGTGCTCCGCCGTCCGGGGCCGCGCGCGGCAACCCGCCTGCAGTCTCGCCCGGCGGCGGTGGCAGCGGTGGATCACCCGCCCCTGTTGGTGGTGTCGCAGGTGCTGGCGGCATGGACGTCAGCGGCACGGGTGGCAGCACCACAACGACGACGACGGCCGCGCTGCAATACGACGGCTCGCTCGCGTTCGCGCCGGCGGTCGTGGTGGGGCCGGCGCGGGTGGAGATCTCGGCTCCGATTCTTCCGCGCCTGGAGGCGTTCGCCGGCCCGTTTCCGACCACGCTCGACGGTGAAAAGGAGATGGCCCACGCCGCCGCGTTGCTGTTCGACTGGCTGCTACCGCGCTGCGCGCCGCTGTACCCGACGATCACGCTCGCCCCCGCCGACGGCAGCAGCCTGTCGTCCGCGCAGCTCGCGATCAACTATGACCAGGTCGGACTGTGCGCCTATCAGCAGTACATATCGAAGCCGTACTGGATCCCCAAGCTCATCGACGACGTCGACATCTGTGGCACCGAGATGGGACCCGCGTGGCGCCTGATCACCGAAGCAGATCTCGCGTCACTCACCGACGCCGACTTCCGCGCGGTCGCCGACACGTGGAGCCTGCACGCCATCGGCGGTCAGGGACTCGGCTTCTTCTTCTCGTCGCTGGCGATCTGGGTGCGCGCGAACGACGGCACCATCAAGGCGGGTACGCTGGCGCCCGGCGTCACCGGTGATCGGGTGACGCCGCTCCAGCTCCAGCCCGGGTGGACGTTGACCCAGCACTACGAAGGTGGCCTGGGCCTGCGCTGCATCAAGCGCTCCTAGCCGCCGCTTCTAGAGGTGTCTCGTCTCCGCGGGCTCTCGATCCCAGTCGTCGTGGCGTCCGTCTTCGTAGCGGACGGGCAGAGTCATCAGATCTTCGGGGCGAACGTCGTCTAGACAGCCGATGTTGATGGCGTGGAACGCGCCGCCCATCGCGTCCAGGTCGGTGGTGCCGAAGGGCGCCACGCCGCAGCGTTTGCAGAAACGGTGTTGCACCATCTTGGAGCCGAACCGGTAGTCACCGAGCGCGTCTTCCCCGGCCTCCAACCGGAATGCCGCGGCGGGCACGAACAGCTTCCAGTAGCGCGTCTTCGTGCAGAAGGTGCAGTTGCACTTGTACGTCCACGCGTAACGCTCGGCGGGGCTCCACGCGGCCGGCGGCCTGGACGGCAGATCGATGTCGCAAGCGAAGCGAACCGCCCCGCAATGGCAACTTCCACGGTACGTGCCTTTCATACCGGATGATCTGGGGCCGAAGAACGGCGCAGGGAAGAGAGCCGAGGCGGTTCCCTCAGGACACTCCTCCCAGGCCCAATGATGCGTTCGAAAGCGCTCCCGATCTTGCTCGTGTTCCTGTCCGCTTGCTCGGGGGGCGGTGACGAGCCCGGCGGTGGTGGCGGCGCAGGTGCTGGCGGGTCTACTGGCGGCGGCGGCACGGGCGTGGCCGGCGCGGGCGGGGCCGCGGGCCGTGGCGGTGCGTCCGGCGCTGGCGGTGGGGCGCCCGCGGCGGAGCGCTGGCTGATCGACAGCACCACGTCGATCCACGGCCTGACCCCCATGGTGCTCGGCAGTCCCGTCGTCACCGCCACGCCGCATGGCAACGCCCTGTGCTTCGACGGCGACGACGCCGTCGTCCTCGATGACCACCCGCTCGAGGGGCTCGGCGCCTTCACGCTGGAGGCGCTGGTCCGGATTGATGGCGTCACCGCCAGCGCGCTCAATCAACCTCGCTATCTCCACATCGAGGCCACCACCGGGCCCGCGCGCGCGACCCTGGAAGCGCGGGTGACCGAGACCACCTTCTATCTCGACACGTTCCTGCTCGCGGGCACCGCCAGCCGGACGCTCGCCGACACCTCGAAGCTGCATTCGGTTGGACAGTGGACGTGGACCGCGCTCACCTACGACGGCGTCACCATGCGCCACTACGTGGACGGCGTCGAAGACGCAAACGGCGCGGTCACCGTCCCCGCGTTCGGGCCGGGAAAGATGTCTCTCGGCGTACGTCAGAACTTGATGTACTGGTTCGCGGGCTGCATCCGCGAGGTGCGCGTCACCGCTGTTCCGTTGCCAGCCGGGCAGCTGCAGCGCGCGCTGTGATTCCGTCGCCAGGGCGAAACGCCGCCGAAACACCGCGTTCGTAAACAAACAGCCGCGGTCCGCGCCCTTGAAAGTGCGGAGGCACTCGGACTACGTTGACGGCATTTGGCGCCCCGCATTGCGCAGGAGCCGGCAACGTTCAGCATCGACAGCTATCTGGCTGACTGCCGGAAGCTGGCGCTGAGCGAGATTGAACGGCAGGTCCCGGCGGACGCGCGCCACACGGCGGGCCTCTACGAGCTGATGCTCGATTACCCGCTGCGGCCGGCGAAGGCGCTGAGGCCGGCGCTGTGCATGGGAGTCTGCCTCGCGCTCGGCGGACACATGGAGGCGGCGCTGCCGTCCGCCGCGGCGTTCGAGCTGTTTCACAACGCGTTCCTCGTCCACGACGACGTCGAGGACGACTCGCTGCTGCGGCGCCACGCCCCGACGCTGCACCGCAAATACGGCGTGCCGATCGCGGTCAACGTCGGCGACAGCATGCTCGCGCTCGCGTTGCAGCCCCTGCTGGAGAACGTCGAGGTGCTCGGCCTCGGCGGCGCGCTGCGCATCTTCAAGGTGTTCGCCCGCATGGCGCGCGAATCGGTCGAAGGCCAGATGCTGGAGCTCGCGTGGATCCGGGGCAAGCGCTGGGACCTGCGCGATCGCGACTACGTGCGCATGGTGCACAAGAAGACCGGCTGGTATTCGTTCATCTCGCCTGTCCAGGTCGGTGCGCTGGCCGCGGGGGCGCCGGCCGCGACGGTGAGCGCGCTCGGCCGTTTCGCGCTGACGCTGGGGATCGCGTTTCAGATCAAGGACGACCTGCTGAGCCTGGAAGGGACCGAAGCGGAGATCGGCAAGGACGCGCTCGGCGATCTGTGGGAGGGGAAATACACGCTGCCGCTGCTGCACGCGTTGCGGACGGTGTCCGACACCGAGCGGCGGCAGGCGGTGGCCATCCTGTCGCGGCCGCGCGGCGAGCGCGATGAGTCGGCGGTGAGGCGCCTCTTCGCGATCGTGACCGGCAACGGCGGCGCGAGCTTGCGTCACGCGCGCGCGGTCGCCGATCGCTGGGCGCAGCGATCGCGGCGGGCGCTGGACGACGTGTTCGCCGCGACGCCCGATTCGATTCACCGGCGGTTCCTGCACGAGCTGGTTGGCTTCGTGACCGAACGATCGAGCTAGGGGGAGGCAGCATCAACATGGCTTTCGATAACCAACGGGGCGCCCGGCAGGATGAGGACAGCTTGCTGGCCGCGCTGGTGGCGCTACACCGCCAGAAGCAGGCGCCGCCGCGGCGCCCGGACACGAGCAGCGGCCGCATCATCGACCACTTCGAGCGACGCGGGCAGCGGCTGCGCGGCGAGCGCCTGGTGACCAGCGAGCTGGTCGACAGCCTGGTCAACGGCGCCCGGGCGTTGCCCACTGCGCCCGTGCAGCAGGAGCTGCGCATCGTCGGGCCAGCCGGCGGCGTCGCGGCCGGGCGCTTCCGGGTGACCAACCGTTCGTCCGCGCGCGCCGGGTTCGAGCTGGTCGTCGGCCCGCCGCTGGACGGCGGCGGCGCGTTGCCGACGACGTTCGAGCCCCAGCGCGGCGCGCTGGACGCCGGTGCGACGCTGCTCGTGCGCGTCGAGACGCGCATCGGTGCAGGCGCGGGCGGCGGCGAGCCGAGGACGCTGCCGGTCGAATGCCGGTGGCGGGGCGGCGCAGACAGGCTGTGGCTGGTGGTGTCGGCGCTGCCCGACGTGGACGTGGCGGGGCCACGGCGATGAGCGCGCCGCCGTCCGACGCGATCCCGGAGCTGGCGATCACCGATCAGGATGAAGCGATCGTCGCTTTCCTCCGGCGGCTGCAGGCGGCGGCGCTGACCCACACCGAGGCGGCGCGCGCGCTGTTCGTGTCGCTGGTCAAGGAAGGCGAGCTGTTCGCGCAGACCGAAGAAGGCCAGCAGTGGAGCGAACGCATCAGCCGGTCGGCGCTGGCGCAGCGCGCGTTGATCGTCTGGCAATCGGCGACGCTGTGGATCGCCGAGGAGCCGGGCGACACCGCCGCGCCGTCGGCGTTGATCGACGCGGTGGCCGCGGCGGCGGCGTCGCCGCGTCGCGAGGCGCTGGTCGAGCGGCTGTTCACCCAGTCGGCCCAGTCGGGCCAAGAACCCTAGAAGAAACCCTAGAGGAACCCCAGCGTGCTCGACCACCGCATAGAGGACTTCACCAGCGACGACCGGTTCGCCGGCATGGTGCTGGGCCTGCTCAGCCTGACCGGCACCGCGACCACGCTGGCCCAGCATCCGCGGTCGGACGGCGGCCGCGCCGCGTCCGGGCCGGTGACGTCGTTCCTGCTCGGGCTGGTCGCCGTCGGACAGCGGCTGCGCACGACGCTGGCGCTCGCCGAGCAGGGCGCGCCCGCCGCGGCGACAGCGCCGCCTCCGCCCCCAGCGCCCGCCGGACCGCCACCTGGCTCGGGCCTGCTGCGATGATCGCCAGCGCCGTCGCCCAGCTCGATGCCTGGCGCCAGCCCATCGCTGGCGCCGCGAGCGCTGACGGCGCCTACAAGGAGTGGATGCACTTCTGCGTCCGCCTGCCCGGCGCGCAGCACGGCTACCTGCTGGTCAACCTGAACGTCTCGGAGTCCAAGGTGGGCGGGCGGGCGCTGCGCACGCCCCGTTTGCTGGCGCTGGCGCGCCTGGATGCGTGGGCAGGGGGGTAATCGGTCGAGACGTTCGCGGAGCAAGAAGCCGTGTGCTCACCGGGGCGCCTGGATGTGAAGCTCGGTCGCAACGAGCTTCGCTGGCGCGACGGCGCGTTCCACCTCTCGCTGTATCCGGGGGCGGGCCCGGACGGTGGCGGCGGCGATCTGGCGGCCGCGATCGAGCTTCGCCCGCTGGTCATGCCGACCGTCACCAGCAGCGTCTCGCTGGGGCCAGGCGGCGTCATTCACTGGGTGGTGATTCCGCGGCTGGAGGCGAGCGGCTGGGTGCAGGTTGGCGGGCGGCGCGTGACGCTGGATCGGGCGCTCGCCTACCACGATCACAACTGGGGGACGTTTCGCTGGGGCGGCGACCTGTCGTGGGAGTGGGGCTTCGTGCACCCCGACGACGCGCGGGTCCCGTGGAGCGTCGTGTTCGTGCGCATCTCCGACGGCGGTCGCCACCGCATCCTGAGCACCGGCGCGCTGGTCTGGCGCGGCCAGCAGCTGGCGCGGATCTTCCAGAACCGCGAGGTCGCGCTGACGCTGAACGGGATCCACCGTGCCGCCGAGCCGCCGCTGACGATCCCCAAGCTGGCGCGGTTGCTGGTCCCCGGCTCCGCCACCGGCGTGCCGGCCAGCGTGCGCGTGGACGCGGGCGGCGCCAGCGGCGGCGGCGACGAGTTGCACATCGACTTCCGCACCGACTCCAAGGCGCGCGTCGCGCTGCCCAGCGACGTCGACCCGTTCAAGCTCGTGTTGCTGAACGAAAGTTGCGGCCGCGCGACGGTCAGCGGCAGCGTGCAGTCGGACCGCTTCGACTTCGAGGGCGCGGCGGTGATGGAGTTCGTGCGTGGCTGAGACGCGCGCCCGCGCCTTCCCGCGCTACCTGCGCGCCGCGTTTGCCTTGCTGGCATCCGACACGCCCACGCACTTCGCGGCGCTGCGCGACACGCTGGGCGCGCTCGCGATCGTCATCCGCCTGGGCGACGAACAGCCGTTGCGCGTCTGCCTCGCCGGCGGCGCCCCGTCGATCACCGAAGCTGCGCAGGGGGAGGTCGCCCTGCAGCTCGGCGAGCCGGCGTTCGACGCGCTCCTGCACGGCGAGCTCACCGTCGAAGAGGCGATCGCCGCCGATCGCCTCGCCGTGAAGGGGAAGCTCGACGAGGTGCTGATCTTCCTCGACGCCTTGCACATCTGGCTACACGGGGCCCTGCGCTGCCCCTCGCTGCACGACCTGTATGCGCGCTACCTGACAGACACCCGGTGAAAACGGAGACGACGACATGAGAAAGAATCGGCACGGCGGGGACGATGACTACAAGGGCTACCACGGCAGCCGCCGTCGCCGGCGCCCGGACGGCAAGATGCCGGGGCCCGAGCCACGCCATCCCACCAAACACGCGCTCAATCCCCCCGTCGTCACGATCTTCGGCGGCGGCATCGCCGGGCTGACCGCCGCTCATGAGCTGGTCGAGCGCGGGTTTTACGTCCAGGTCATCGAGCAGAAGGAGGACCCCTACCGTCCGGGGTGCCCGATCGTCGGTGGCATGGCGGCCAATCAGCCCGCCCGCGTTCGCGCCAATCTCGAAGACCTCCACGAGGCGCTCATCCCGATCGCGGCCGACAAGGACAATCGACAGAACAGTGTCGCTCGCTGGCTGCTGCGGTTGTTCGCATTCAATCGCGCCCGTTGGATCCAGTCGGAGAGGCCAGAAACGCTCCAGCTGTTCATCGGAGAAGACACGCCTGAAGACGAAATCCTCGCGCCGTTGCGGCTTGCCCGCCAGCGCTACAAGGATCGCTGGCTGTGGGACATGGTCGTCAGGGCCTGCAAGATCGGGGCGATCACATACGACGAGTGGGGCAATGACGGGCGCCGTCGCCAGATCGAGCCGGACAAGGCGGAGGCGTATTACAAGACGCTCGTCAAAGAACCCGACGTGGTGAAGCTCGCGGCCATCATTCGAAACCACCAATCCGGCGCGCACGTGCCCGAGGCCGAGGATCTCCTGGCGAAGGAAAACCAGGAGATGGTGCGGCTGGCCTTTCAGCGAGAGTTCCTGTGTTTTCGTCTGGTGCCGTCCGCTCGTAGTGATGCCGCCAGCCGGTTGCTGGACAAGTGGGTCAGGCGGTTCATGGACCTGGAGCTCAACGGGTGTTGCGTGACCGCGGCATCGCCTGAGCAACCGGCGGGCATTCCGATTCCTGTGCCGATCACCGACACCGGAACGGAACGGATCACGACCGGTCCCGTCGTTGCTCCACCTGCCAACTACAAAGGTCCGTGGCTGGCGATTGACGTCATAGAGCAACGCCTGCCGGGGGAACACGGCTATCGCTTTTTCCCAACTTTCTATCATCACCTCGAAGACACGATGAGGCGGATTCCGCTCACGCCGGACGATCCGGTGAGCGGCCGCAGCGTTCTAGACAATCTCAAGCCGACGGTCCGGCAGGGGATGGGGTTCTCGCCAGCCGACATCGACGAGATGATCAAGCTTGGGGCGGAGCGGCCTCTCGACGACGAAGAGCCCGACCGTTGTGGCGCACCGCCGCCGACCGGCGGATCGGTCGTCGAGCTTCATCGCGCGCGCCCGACCAGCATCGAGGGATTTCGCAATCGCACCAATCGCTTCGTCAAGCGGCTGGGCGGAACTCAGCGCGACGCGGTGTTCATCTTCATACGCCTGCTTCGCTTCATGATGGCCAGCTCGGAGCGACGCAAGGCCGAGTATCAGGAGATGTCGTGGGCTCAGTTCCTCAAGATCACGGCGCTCGACGCGGACAAGAAACAAGTGGAGGTGCCGAACCCCAAGCTGTCGCGGGCGATGATCAAGCAGATCACGTCAGCGGCGCAGGCGCTGCTTGCTTTCTCGGCCAAGGAAGCCGACGCACGCAGCTACGGCAACATCGCCGTTCAAATGCTGCTCGACGAGCTCGGCGACGGCACCCGCGTCGACCGGACGTTGAACGGGCCGACCAGCGATGCGTGGCTGGAACCCTGGCGGCGGTACCTGCAACGGCAGGGGGTGCGGTTCTTTCAGGGCCGGATCAACGGGCTCAAGTTTGCCGATGAAAGCAGCGGCGAGGTGGTCCCCGATTTCACGGTGTCAGAGGACGAGCGAAGCTTCGAGGACGGGACCCGACCCCTGGATCACGAGCGTGGCCCCGCGGGTCACCAGCCCGACTTCTACGTGCTCGCGCTGAACGTCGAGCAGAGCCTACGCGCTCGTGAAAGCGTTCGAGGCGCGGGTAGGCTCGAACGTCGTGAAAGAGCGCGCACCTGACTTCGCGAAGCTGCTCGGGTTCGGCAAGAAGCTGGAGGAGAACAGAGTCCTCAAGGACATGACTGGCCTGCAGTTCTTCTTCGACGCCAAGACCAGCATCGGTCGCGGCCACATGTACTTTCCGTTCAGCGACTGGGGCCTGTCGTCCATCTCGCAGTCGGAGTTCTGGAACCTGCGCAGCAGCTTCGCGGAAGGCTTCGCCGACGTCCTCTCCGTCGACATCTGCACCACCGGCAGTTTCGACGCGCCGGAAAAGGACTCGTTCTGGGAAACCATGAAAGGCCCCAAAGACGCGAAGCCAGACGAGATCGATTGGCGGCGGCTCGACGTCGCGCGCAAGGTGTGGGATCAGCTCAAGCCAGCGGATCGACGACAGGGACAAGCTGGCCGAGCCCAGATACGTCCACGTCGATCACAACATCGGCCCGTGGGGCAACGACACCAAGTTCCTCGGCTCGCTGAGCTCGGAAGGAGCGCCTCGCCCAGGTTACTCGGAGGCGCCGGGATGTGTCGGCCGCCGGGAGATCGCGTATTCACTCAACTTCGACCGCTGGGTGATGTGCGGGACGTTCATGGCGACGCTGACGCGCCTGACGACCATGGAGGCGGCGAATGAGTCCGCGCGGCACGCCGTCAACGCCATTCTCCAGGCGCTCGAGCTCGATAGCGACGACAAGCCCGGGGAAAAGGCCAGGCCGGCGGGGGCGCGGGGCTTTCTCGACGCCGCGACCGACGACACCCGCAAAGCGTCGGCGCTGTGGATCGAGACCTACGTGAACTCCAAATACAACGGCGCTTCCAGGTATCGCGTCTTCGATCCGCCGGATATTTACAGCCTCGAAGACCGCGAGCTGGAGGATCTCGACTTCTTCCGTCGCGTCGATCGGCGCCTGCAGACGATGGGGCTACCACACCTGTTTGACATCATCGATTTCGATCGAAAGGTCGAGCACGCCATGGACACGTTGGACCTCTACAAGGGAGAAAGGCCCTTCGCGGAGCTGCTGGGCCTGTCGATGTCCAACCTGGACACGTTGCTCGTCAAGGAGCTGGGCATCGGCTACGACGAACGCTTCATCAACAAGGGGCGTGACGACGTGCGGGCGGCAACCACGCGCCTGACGGACAAGCTCCCTGACGAGGTATTCGGCGACATGAAGGGTCTCATGAGTCGTTTCAAGAACATCATGGACGCACTGACCAAAGTTGGCGCGGCGTAGCGCTGGGGGCCCGCGGCTACGAGACGCGCGACCGTAGCCGCTCGACGCGCTCGGCATCGAAGACGGCGCCCATGCCGCGAAATTGCTCAGCCGCTTCGGCGGCCAGTTGCTGCGCTTCATCCTTGCCGACCGCCCCGTGCTCCGCGAGCGCGGCGGCGGCGGCGGCCTGGTCGTAAGCAAGGTCGAGCGCTCGCGCCCGTTCGGCGCTCTTGCGCAGCAGGCGGGTGGCGCGCTCGCGTTTTCCGTCGATGCGCAGCGCCTCCATCGCCTGCCAGTACAACGCGCGCGGCGCGGCGATCAGCATCGGCCGCGCCATCGCGCGCAGCCGCTTGCCCGCCCAGCGCGCCGCGCGCGTCAGCGCCGCTCGCTCGTCATCGTCGGCCGCCTGGTCGCGCAACGCCAGCGTCGTCTCGACCAGCGCCGCGCACGCGAACACGTTGTAGAAGACCGGCGCTGATCCCTTGCGCAGCCACTCTGCGCAGCGATCGGCCGCATCGCGCGCCCCGCGCGCGTCTCCCGCGCGCAGGCGCGCCAGCATCACAGGGCCCAGCGCGTACACCTGCTCGGCGCGGCCGAGGTTGTGCTGGCACAGCTCCTCGCCGGCGCGCGCAGACTCCAGCGCGCCCGCCAGGTCGCCGGCGACGAGACGAAGCTCTGCCTGGCGGACCACCGCCCAGCACTTCGCTTGCGGATCGGCGCGCTCGATCGAGCCGAGCAGCTCGGCGTTCAGCTGCTCCGCCTCGTTGAATCGCCCGCCCAGAAGACACGCCGTGCTGTACTGGCTGGTCGCCTCTTCCCAGCGCCGGGAGAACCCCATCTGTGTGGCCATCGCGCGCACCGAATCGAGCATGGTCCGCATCTCCGACCAGCGGCAGGTCTGCAGGTAGACGAGCGCGACGTTCATCCGCACCCAGGTCTCGGCGACCTCGTCACCGCTGGCGCGTGCAGCGTCGAGGGCGCGACGGCAGTAAGACATCGCGGCGGCGTCCAGCCGAACCAGCGAACACATCGCCGCGAAGGTCGCGTAACCCAGCGCCAGCTCGCATGATGCGCCGCCTGCCCGCTCCGCCAGGTTCACGTTGGTCAGCGCGGACAGCACCACCGCCGCCATGTCGCCGGTAGCGAAGTACTTCACGACCAGCAATCGCTCGTAGGCGCGCGCCGCTTCCAGCAGCAGCTCGCGCGGCTCGTCGCCAGGCGGCTCGCGCTGGACGAAGTCGGGTAACCAGCGCGACGCGATCTGCTCGCCAAGCCCCAGCACGCACCGGGCGACCAACCCGCCACGCGAGCTTGGCCACGGGCGGCCTGCGGTGGCGGCGGCCTTGATCAGGTCCTCGGATGCGCGCCGCACGTCACCGAGCGCCAGCGCGTTCAGCCCCAGCATCCTGCCGCGACGTGCGCGGGCGACGGGACTGCTGGCAAGTCCCTCGGCCGCCTCCAGCACGGCGGCGCGTTCGAGCAGCTTCAGCGCTTCCTGGTTCGCGTGCGTCCGATGCGCCGTTTCGCCGGCGCGGTCCAGGTAGCTGACCGCCTTGTCGTTGACGCCCGCCTTCTCGAAGTGGTGGGCCAGCGCGGCGGCCACGCGATCCAGCGTCCCGGCGGCGAGGTGCCACTTCTCGAGGAAGCCGCCGCACACGCGATGCAGCTCGTGCTGGCGCGCGTCGTCCAGCCGCGCGTACGCGATCTCGCGCAGCTTGTCGTGGACGAAGCGCAGCGATCCCGCAGAGCCGGGCTCCAGCACCTGGCGCACGACCAGCTCCTGCACCGCCTCGTCGAACTTGCCCTCGTCGGCCACGGTGCCGGTCTCCGTGGCGAGCTGGCGCAAGACGTCGATGTCGACGTCGCGCCCGACCACAGCCGCCAGCTCGCACAGCCGTCGCGTGTCGGCGCCCAGGCTGTCGAGGCGCGCGGTCACCAGCGCCTCCAGCGTGCGCGGCAGCCCCAGCGTCTCGAACGCGCGGCCGCCGGTCTGACTCCACCGCCCGCGCTCGTCGCGGAACAACATGTTCGCGTCGACGGCCGCCCGCAGGTACTCGGCGGCGAAGAACGGGTTGCCCGACGATTCCGTCGTCAGAAAGCTCGCCAGCTTCTCCGCCACCTGCTTCTGCCCCAACATGTCCGACGCCATCGCGGCGATGGCCTTCGTGTCGAGGCGGCCGAGCACCATCCGCTTGACGTGCGGCAGCGCGAGCACGCGTTCCAGATCGGGCCCGAGCTCCTCGGAGCGATAGGTGCCGAGGATGAGCAACGGGTTCGTGGCGTAATACCGTTCGGACAGCGACTCGAGGAAGGCCAGCGTCAGATCGTCGGCCCACTGCAGATCGTCGAGCACCAGCAGCGTCGGCGTGTCCGCCACGAACGCCGCCAGCGTTTCGGCCAGCGCATCGAACAGCCGGCGGCGCGCCGCATCGCCCGGCACCTCGGCGGGCGCCGAACCGCCGTCGGCGCCGGGCAGGTGGCGCAGGGACGGGTCGCACTCCGCCAGCACCTTCGCGCGCTCGCCCAGCAGGCGCTCCGTCACTTCGCTGCCGCCCGCGACGCAGCGATCTGCGATCGCGTGCAGCGGCCGAACGAACGGGTACAGCGCGCCGCCCCCGCGCATCCCCTTGCCGCCCGCGACGCCGACCGTCCTGCACTCGCCGGTGAGCACCTGCATCCCCGCCAGTGTTGCGACGCGCGCCACCTCCGACGCGAAGCTGGTCTTGCCGATACCGCTCTCGCCGCCCACGAGCACGCACCCTCCCCGGTGTGCCGCCAGCTCGTCGATGTAGCCGAGCGCCTCTTGCAGAAGCGGGTCGCGCCCGACGACCTGCGGGCGATACAGGTACGCCTTGGCGCGTGGCATCGAGCCCGCGGGCCAGCCTTCGGCGGCCATGTCGGCCAGCGCGGCGGCGACGTCGCTGGCGTGGCCGATGCGCTCTGGCGGCGACCTCTCGAGCAAGCCCATCACCAGCGCGTCGAGCCCGCGCGGGACGTTTTCGACCAGCCGCGACGGCGGCATGGGCGGGCCGGCCGCGTGCGTGGCGATGAGATCGCGAATCGAATGCGCCGGATAGGGGAGACGGCCGGTCAGCGCCTCGTAGATGATGCATCCGAGCGAGAACAGATCGGCGCGCGCGTCCATGCGCTCGCCCAGCGCCTGTTCGGGGGCCATGTACGCCGCCGTTCCCGCGCGCGACGCATCGACCGACACCACCTCGCGGCCGCCTTCTTCGTGAACGCGCCACGTGAGGCCGAAGTCCATCAGCACGGGCGTGCCGTCCGCGCGCACGAAGACGTTGGTCGGCTTCAGGTCGCGGTGGACGATCCCCTCGCCGTGCATGTAAGCCAGCGGCTCGCAGACGCGGCGGATGAGGGTCAAGAACCAGCCGAGGTCGCCGCCCAGCGGCATGACCGGCGGCATCGGCGGCCGGTTTTCGGCCGTGAACGGCGCCTCCAGCGTCGGCGCCCGGCGCGCGGCGAGCGTCGCGGGTCCGGGCATCGAATGAAGTCCCGGGTGGCTGGTCCGCGTGACGGGAGCCGGGTGTCCCTGCGTGCACTCCCACAACGTCACGCCCTCGAGCAGCTCCATCGCGTACCAGGGCTGACCGTCGAAGACCCCGCCGTCGAGGATCCTGACGATGCCCGGATGGATCAGACGCCCGAGCGCGAAGATCTCGCGGCGGATGCTGGCGAGCAGCGCCTCGTCAGTCGAGCGGACCGTCTTGAGCGCGACGATCCTCCCTGAGACCTCGTCGCGCGCACGGTAGACGACCGCCGAGCCGCCGGTCCCCAGAATCTCCAACAGGCGGTAGCGATCGACCTGGGTTCCGGCTCCCCGTGCCGGAACATCCAACATATTCGCCATCCCGATTCGCGCTGGACACTAACATGGATCGATTCCGGAACGCCTGGCGCGCTGGTCAGCTCAGCAGTGCGGAGGCGGGCATGACCACGCGCGCAGGTTCGTCAGTCGTGCCGGTGGCCGCGCCAGGGCCCGGTGATCGCGAAGGTGACCGACGGCTCGCCCTGGATGTTGGCGAACAGCGTGTCGCCGTCGGGCGAAAACGTCGCGCCCGCGAACTCCGCGTCGTCCTTCGCGTTGAGCGCGAACGGGAACGTGCCGCCGTCCTCGGTGATGCCGACCAGCCACTGATCGTCCTCGCCGTCCGAGCACGCCAGCAGGAAGCCGTGTGGGCCAGCCGTGATGTTGTCGGGCCCGTCGAAGGGCGAGCCCGCCGGAAAGATCACCACCAGCTCGATCGTCTTGTCCTCGGGATCGATGCGCCAGATCTGTCCGGCGTGGACGGCGGCGCTGCGGTCGCCTTCGTCTTCGGCGTTGGGGCCGTCACCGCGGCTGGACACGAACCACACGCTGCCGTCCAGGCCAGTCCACAGACCTTCGGCCTTCATGATCGGCGTCGCGCCGGCGGCGATCACCTGCTCGCGCACGGGCGTGTCGCTGGCGCCGGGGTCGGGGTTCGGCACGTCGATCCAGCTGAACGGCAGAACCGTGCCGGGCGTCTGGACGATCGACAGGTCGGTGGCCACGCCCGCGATCTTCATCGCTGCCAGGCTGCCGCCCGCGTGCAGGCTGCCGCGCCCGCGCAGCGGCTTGTTCGGCTTGAACCGGTACAAGCAGCCGTGCGGCCCGTCGGCGTCTTCGCTCAGGAAGACGTTGCCGCGGCGATCGAAGGCCGCCGCTTCGTGCTCGTAGCGGCCCATGGCGCGGATCGGCGCGGGGTTGCCGCCGAACCACGGATCGACCTCGAACACGTAGCCGTGCGGCTTGCTCAGGATCGAGTCGTCCTCTTCGCAGGTCAGCCAGGTGTCCCACGGCGTTGGCCCGCCGGCGCAGTTCGTGATGGTGCCCGACAGGCTGGCCCGGTGCGTCTGCAGGCGCCCGCTGTTGCCGACCAGCAGGGTCGTGGTGCCGCCGGTGCCTTCGGGATCGTAGGTGGCGCCCGGGATGTGCGGCACGGGCGCGCGCCCATCTTCGGCCACGTCGTCGACGCCGACCTCGTGGTTGCGGACCAGGAAGGTCCCCCACGGGCCGGCCGAAAACGCCGCCATGCCGTCATGCGCCGCCGGGACGATCCCGCCACCCGTCAGCGTGTCGCCCTCGCGCGAGAACGCGCGGTAGCTGAAGCCACGCGGCAGGTCGAGCAGGCCATTCGGATCCTCGACCAGCGGGCCGTAGCCCTTGAACGGCGGCCGCGAGCGGGGCCCGCGCGCCCATGCGGGCGTCGTCGAAGCGATGACCTTGGCCATCGAACCGGCGGCAGCGACGAAAGCACCTGAACGGATGAGGGAGCGGCGTGAAATCGGCATGGAGGGCACCGTAGTCGCGGTGCCCGCGCGCGACCGTTACGATAGAGAAAACTTCCCGCGGCGTTTCTCTGGCGGATGTCGGCGAAACGTCACCGCGCGTTCACTGTGGGTGACTCGCGAGCTTGCGCTTGAAGAGATCGATGAGCTCGTGGTTCGCGCGCGTCGGGTCGATGCGGCCGCCGCCGCGATAAAGCCCGAAGCTGTCGCCGTGGTAGTCGTGGTAGGTGAACGGCAGGCCGCGCTCGTCGAGCAGGTCCAGCATGTCGGCGACCCAGGCCAATCCGCCGCGGCCGGCCTCGAAACACGGACGGTGGACGCCGAACTCGCCCAGGAACAGCGGCACGCCGTGCGCGTGGCCCCAGGCGACGTAGGCGTCGAGCAGCGTGCGCAGGAGTTGCTTGTTCCAGCCCTGCAACGGCCCGTCGGTGTCGATCAGATCGAAGCGGATCTGCACCACGGCGTCGGCCGGGACGCGCTCGCCGCGCATCCAGCCGCCGACGGTGTAGGAGTGCCCGGGATGGAGGACGACCTCGTGTTGCGCGCCGCCGAGGTGCGCCTCGCCGGTGGTGGCCTGGATGGTCAGCGCGCCCTGGTCATCGTGGCCGTCTGACGTCCGGCTTTTGCGGCCGCCGCCATCCTTCGACCAGAACACCCAGCCACCGAGCTTGTCCATGTCGATGCGCACGGCTTCGCCCACCGGGGCGCCGCGCCTGTCGCGCTCGGTGACCGTGAGATCGTCGAACACCGCCTGCCCGCCACCGAGTCGATCGCCGACCAGCGAGATACGCCCCACCCGCGCGCGCGGATTGCTGGCGAGGAGCGGCTTGGTCTCGGCGTGGGTCCAGCCGCTGTCGCCGGCCGGCAGCCGCGCGCTGGGGAACGACGCGACGGTCGTCCACGTGGCGTATTCGGGCCGGCCCACCTTGCCGTCGTCGGGCCACGCGCCGCCTTCGCCCATGCTGGCCCAGGGCGCGAACTGATGCGTGTAGGTCAGCGGGTCGTAGAAATGGAACGTGTAGACGACGTTCGGATCGTCGACGACGACGAAGTTCAGCTCGCTGTCGTTTCGCCATTCCTTGCCGACGGCGTTGACGCGCTCGACGATGATGATGTGGCGCGGGTCGACCTGGCGGATCGCCGCCGTCAGCCGCGTGGCCAGCGCTTGCCACTGCGCGCGCGACGTCGGCACGCCCGGCTCGTTCAGGATGTCGTAGCCGGCGATGATGGGTTCGTTCGCGTAGCGCTGCGCGATCGCGCGCCATAGCGCAGCCAGCCGGTCCTGGTTGGCGGTCCCCTCCCACAAGCCTTTGCCCTCGGCGTTCGATTGATAGCCGCCCGGCGGCACATGCATGTTCAGGATCAGATAGACGCCGTGGCGGCGCGCCCACGCGACGTTGCGGTCCAGCCAGTCCCATCCCGCCGGCTTGAACACGCCGGGCGCGCGGTCGTCCTCGAAGGTGCGGTAGTGCATGTAGAAGCGCACCGTGTTCATCCCGATCGCGCGCACGCGCTGGTAGTCGGTCTCGTCGTGGTGAGCCAGCGGTATCGGGACGTTGCTCCACACCTGGTTGCCGAACGCCACGCCCCGCCAGCGCACCGGCTGGCCGGCTGCATCGACGATGCGTTCGCCGTCGCGGCGCAGGATGCCGCGCGCGACGATGGCATCGTCGGCCGCCGGCGCTGCCGTGGCGGCGCGGGGTGCGGGCGTCGCGGGCACGACGGGCGGCGCGGCGGTATGCGCGGGGACGGGGCCGCCGCGGCAGGCCGCGGTCGGCAACTGGGCGGCGAGCGCCGCCGCGATCAGCGCGGCGCGTCCTGCGGGGCCGAGACCGGCGACTGACATGTATTGTAAGAGTCTGTCAGCGATGGCGGCGGTCCACGTCAGTGATTAGGGTTCGGGGTCGGGTGAAAGCATGGCCGACGCGAACCTGACTGCCCGGCTCAAACGAATTTCGGAAAGCGCGGCGTTCCACGCCGCGGTCGTCGTCGTCATCATCGCCAACGCCGTCGTGGTCGGCCTGGAGACGTCCCGCCCGCTCGCGACCGCCCATGCGCCGCTGTTCTCGGTGGCCCACGCCGCGGTGCTGGTCCTGTTCATCGCCGAGCTCGCCATCCGCATCGCCGCGCACGGCTTTCGGCTGGGAGCGTTCCTGCGCGACGGCTGGAACGCGTTCGACTTCGTGGTCGTGGCGTTGTCGCTGGTCCCCGGCGTCGGCGCGTTCACGACCGTGGCCCGCATCGCGCGCGTGCTGCGCGTCGTGCGGCTGGTGTCGGTGTCGCCCAAGCTCCGTCTGATCATCGGCACGATGACGCGATCGATTCCGTCACTCGGCCACGTGTCGATGCTGCTGGGTCTGCTGCTCTACTGCTACGCGGTCATCGGCGTCAACCTGTTCAGCGCGCGCGATCCCGGGCACTGGGGATCACTGGGCAAGGCCCTGCTGACCCTGTTTCAGATCCTGACCCTCGAGGGCTGGGTCGAGGTGCAAGCGGCGGTGATGGTCGGCAACAGCTGGGCGTGGGTCTACTTCGCCAGCTTCGTGATCGTGGCCGTGTTCGTGGTGGTCAACCTGTTCATCGCCGTCGTCCTCAACAACCTCGACGAGATCCGCGAGGAGGACCGGCAGGCGGCCCTCGCCGAGCAGGAGCGCCTGCGTCCCGAGGCGGAGCGGGGGTTCGAGCAGCACCTGGCGGCGTTGCGCGCCGAGCTCGATCGCCTCGAGGCTCACTACCGGAGGCAGAAACCGTCTATTTAGCTCAGAACCCTCAAAGGGTTCCGAACCTCCCGCGATGAGCTCCGCCCGGCAAAGCCGGGCTACGCTCCACGCGCCCGCTAGCACGTGCCCGTCACGCCGCGCGCGGGGCGCCGGCCGCGGCCTCGGTCGTGGTGGCGGCGGCCGCTTCGTGGCGGACGCTGAGCAACAACGCGGGGAGCAGCACCATGTCCGCCACCAGGCCGGTCGACAGGATGGTCGCCGTCATGATGCCGAAGAACACGTTCGGGATGAAGGTGCCGAACGCCAGCGTGCCGAACCCGGCCACCAGCACCAGCGTCGTGATGATCATCGCCGGCCCCGTGTGCGCCATCAGCTTGCCCAGCGCCTGCTCGGGCGTGTCGCCTTGCCGCGTATGCCTGGTGAAGTTGGACATGATGTGGATGGTGTTGTCGACCGCGATGCCCAGGCAGACGCTGGCGACCAGCACGGTGCCGATGTCCAGCGGCTGTCCGATCAGCTTCAGCACGGCGCCGCCGATCACCAGCGGCAACACGTTGGGGATCATCGACAGCAGGCCGAGCTTCCACGACCGGAACGACACCAGCATGATGAAGCCGATGAGCACGAACGCGATCACCAGCGACTGGATGAACGACACGACGACGGATTCGTTCATGCTCTGGTAGAGCATGTTCTTGCCCGTCGCCTTGGCGTCGAGGCCCAGGTCGCGCGCCATCTGCTCCAGGCGCTCCGCGGTGGCGACCGCCGCGTTGGACTCGGTGATCTTGCCGATCAGCGTGACACGGATGGCGTCGTTCCTGACCGAGATGCGATCGTTGACGTCCATCCCCTGCGGCAGCCCCATCGTGTAGAGCAGCAGCTCCTGGGCGACCGCATCGCGGCTGTCGGGCAGCTTGTAGAACGCCTGGTCGCCGCCGTTCAGCGAGCGGTGGGTCTGGCGGATGATGTCGACCACCGACACGGCCTTGGTCACGCCGGGCAGGCCAGCCGCCTGGCGTTCGAACTCCTCGACCTTGCGCAGGAAGGCGGGGTCCTTGATGCCGTCTTCGACGCCCGAATCGACGACGAACTCGAAGTTCACGACGCCGTTGAGCCGCGTCATCACGAAGTCCTGCGCGACGCGCAGCGGGTAGCCCTTGCGGAAATACTTGAACGGGTCCGAGTTCACGCTGTTGCGCAGCGTGAGCGCCGTGCCGCCGACGAAGATCGCGAGGGTCCCGCCGATGATCGCCCACCGCCATCGCTTGATCGCCGCGATGTAGCCCGTGGTCCGCGCCGTCGCCGCTTTCAGGGTCTCGTGTTCGCCGGTGATGTCGTTGGCGACACCCGCCGGCTCGCGCCCGGGCCACTTCACCATCAGCGGGCCCAGGATCAGGTAGGTCACGAACCACGCCAGCACCGTCCCCGTCCCGGCCATCACACCCAGCGCCAGGATCGGCGGCAGCTTGGCGGTCGCGAACGAATAGAAACCGGCGGCGGTGGTGACGCTGGTCAGGATCGTCGCGACGAAGTTCTTCGACAGCGAGAAATACGCCGCGTCCCTGCGCGCCAGGCCGCGCTGCCGCGCTTGATAGAACACCGCCAGCAGGTGCACCGCGTCGGAGACGCACACCGCGATCATCACCTGCGGCAGGGTCATGGTGACCACCGACAGCTCCAGGCCCAGCCAGGCGCCCACCGCCAGCGACGCGATCACGCTGACGATGATGACCGTCAGCGGCATGACGACGCCGCCGAAGCGCCGGAACGACGCGACCAGGAACAGCAGCACCATCAGCAACAGCAGCGGGACCAGGATGCCGGTGTCATGGCTGGACGTCTCCTGGAACGCTGAGGTGACGATCGGGCTGCCGGTCAGGTGGATGTCGTGGTCGCCGCGCCTGAACTCGGCGGCGAGCTTGCGCGTCTCGGCGGTGATCGCCGCGGGATCGGCCAGCTTGTCGAACGCCGGCTTGATGCGCGCATAGACCAGCGCCGTGTTGCCGTCCCGGCTGATCAGGTAGTCGGGGACGGTCTCGTGCGCGAGCGCGATCGCGCGCCGCTGCGACAGGATCTGCGGCGTCAGCGGTCCCTGGTCGGGGAGCAGCGGCTCGACCTCGATCTCGTCACCCTTGGCGTGCACCCACTGGAAGTTGGCGAGCGAGTCGACGCGGATCACCTCCGGCACCTGCCACATGCGCGCCGTCAGCTCGCGCAGCAGCGTCGCCGACTCGACGTCGAAGATCCCCGACGGGCTGTGGACGACCACGACGACCGCGTCGTCGTTGCCGAACTTCCGCTCGAACGCTTCGAAGCGCAGCAGCGCCGGATCGTTGCCCTTGAAGAACGCGGTGTGGGTGAAGTTGGCCTTCAGGCGCGGCAGCCCGGCCGCGATCGCGCCGAAGCAAACCAGCCCGAGGAGCAACGCGCGCCCGGGACGGCGGGTGATGAAGCCGGCGAAACGATCGCCGAGCGGTGTTTTCGTTGTCATGGCAGGCGCTCCTTGCGGGTGGCTATCAGAAGTGGCGGTACAAGTTTGCGTAGACGTGGTGGCTGTTGTTCAGCCACTCGAAACCTTGCGGGTAGTCAGGAATGCGCGGCGGCACGCGCACGATGCGCACGCCCGCTTGCAGGCTCCAGGTCTCGCCCAGGCGCTGCGCGTAGCTGGCGTTGATGAAGAACTCCTGCGGCCGCACGACGTCGACGATGCCGACGATGGTCAGCGCGCGCGACGCTTCGTCATTGAACGCGTGCCGGACGCCGACCAGCACGTCGTGCTGAAACAGCGGCTTGGCGTAATAGGGGATGTTGCGGTCTTGCGGCACGAACAGCTGCCCTTCGAGCAGCAGCGTCGACTCCGATCCCGCGGCGTGCGGCAAGCTGTACTCCAGCCCCGCGGCGCCGACGAAGTGATCGCGATTCGGTATCGGCTGGCCCAGCGGCGCCTGGCTCGGCGACGGCAGCTGATACCAGCGGTACGCCGCCTCCAGCTTGACGAGCAGCGCGCCCAGCGCTTGCTGATACGTGCCGCCGGTCTGCAGCACGGGCATGAACACGGGGATGGGGAAGCCGCCGGCGGGATCGAATATGACGAACGGGTAGAGGCGATCGATGTGCGTCAGCGCGTGCACGGCGACGTCGGCCGAGCCCCACGTCTGCTGCACGCGCAGCGCGCCCTGCGGCACGAACCGGTACGCGGGAAAAGCCGCCCGCTGGCTGACGGCGTCGCCGTCTCGATCCAGCACGATCGGCTCGGCCAGTATCTGCCCGGGCGGCTGGAAGCGCTGGCGGGTGCGCGCCGTCGGGAACACCGGCTCGATGAACACCGGCATGAACATCACGTCGATGTTGCCGTGTGGGATCTCCGCCCGCAGCGACACCATCGGCTCGCCCAGCTTCTCGGGGTTCTCTATCGCGCTGTCGAAGTAGCGGCTGTTGATGACGTCGGCGGGGTGGAACGCCTCCGTCGCCGTCCAGTTGATCATCTGGTAGCCGGCGCGCAGGCGCATGTACGGCAGCTTGAGCTCCAGCCACAGCTCCTCGGCGATGAACACGCTGCGCGCACGATCGCGCGGGTCGAAGCGGCTGAACACGCGCACCTTCCCGGTCACGCGCGACGCGGCGCCGTCAACGTGCAGCCGGCCGACCATCGCGGCGTTCTGGTTGTAGGTGATCGGCGTGTCGTCGGGCCAGAACGCGCGCGACTCGAAGCCGAGCTCGCCGCGCGAGCCAATCGTCAGCCACTCGGGCGGCGGCTCCGCGCCCGCGCCGGTTTCGACGGTGTCGCCCGCCGGCAACGCGTCGCCCGGCGGCGGCGGCGGATCGGGCGCGGTGGAGTCGGCGGTCGTCGCCGTCGGATCGGGCGCCTCGTCGATCGGCGGCGCCGGATCTGGTGGCGTCGGTGGCGCGGTTGGTCCGCCGTCCAGCGCTCCGCCGTCCGGTGTCGGCTCGGCGGCGCCGGCAGCCAGCGACGGCAGGGCCAGCGCGATCACCAGGCAGACCTGGCGCACGAGCGGCTTTGCGACGCGTTTCACGGCGGACTCGGCGGTGTCGTTGCTGGTGTCGAGCCGCGGCTAGCGATCCAGGCCGTCGCTCTGAAACTCGTTGTCCGCCAGCGTGACCTCCAGCTTGCGGGCGCTCCACGTCAGGTGGGATTCCTTCTTGGTCTGGTGGTTGACCATCACGATCTTTCCCGGACGCCACCACTTACCGAGCTTCGCGTAGCCGGAGAACGTCGCGGTCTTGAGCAGCTCGCCCTTGCGGTCGTAGTACTCGACCTTGACCGGGTTCATGTACTCCTGGTCCGTCCACGAGATCTGCCGGCTATAGCCGCTGCGCGCATCGACGGGGATGCGTTCGACCTTCCACGTCGGCCGGCCCGCGATCGGCTCGTCGGCCAGGTGCTTGTACTTGTACTTGTCGACCTCCTGGCTGCCGAGGTCTTCGTACGCGAACTCGCTGCCCATGAACGATCCGGACTTGTTGTTCGAGCTGATGCGCTTGACGCGATTGACCGCCGGCAGGAACAGCCACTGGTCGTCGTCGTTCTGGCGATGCGTCCAGGTCAACATGCGTGTCCCCTTGACGTCGGCCGGCCACTGGAACTCGATGCGCGAGCGATCACCGTCGTTGGCGGTCTCGATGCCGCGCGAGGTGAGCTTGCGCGTCGTGCGATCGCCGTGGGCGTTGATGAGGATCATCTCCATCGTCGACACCTCGCCCTTGAAGCCGTCGTTCGCCTTGTCGGTCTTGCGGGCGATGTCGAGGCCCTTGTCCTCCGCCGGGCCGGCGTGGGCCGCTGCCCACAGACCCACCATCGTCACCAGTGCGGCCCCACCGGCGGCCAGTCTCGTTCGCGTCGCGCTTCGCATGTCCTCTGCTCCTCTCCCAGCCTCAGCCGGTGATGAAAGTGTGTACTTACTTACTTTTGTGGTTGAGGTAACTCCGCTCAGATGCCTTCTCGGTCGGTGCGGGTCTAGCTCCCGCTGGTCCGCAACAGGGCGAACGCCTTGGGGTTGTAGTGGCGGGCGATGGCGTCAGCCGTCAGCCCCATACCCCGCAGGCAGAACATCACCGACTTGTCGAAAATGTCGTCCTCGTCGATCGGGTAGGGGACGACTTTTCCGCGCCCCGGCAGGGCGTAGAAGTTGATCGCCGCCGACAGGTGGTGCGCGAACCACGCCCCCAGGCATGCGGCCTCGAACGTGTCATCCAGGTCGCCGGCCGCGATGGCCGCCTTGACGCACTTCTCGATCTTCACCACCCAGGCCGCCGACGTCTCGGCGAGGAAGCCACGCGCGAATTCACCGTCGCCCAGCAGGCTGCGCATCAGCAGACGGGGCACCTCGTTGTGCTCCGATTTCGCGGCGTGCAGGCAGTTCTGGATCTTGGCGCACAGCACGTAGATCGCCAGCACCAGCGTCGACGTGTTGTCGGGCAGCGTCTCCAGCCGCCGGGCCTCCGCCGCGGCTTCGGCCACGCAGGTGTCCTGTACGGCCAGGAACAGGGCCTGCTTGCTGTCGAAGTGGCGGTAGAGCAGCGCCTCCGAGACGCCGGCCGCGTCGGCGATCTCCTTGGTCGTGAGCGCGTCGAACCCCTTGGTCGCGAACAGCGGCACCGCCACCGACATGATCGCCAGGCGGCGTTCGTCGCTGCTCAGGCGCGTCGTGGTCATGACGCCAAGTTAGTGAACACTCACAATGGCGTCAACAGGAATCTCATCCGCTAGTCCGTGCCGGCGTCGGTCGTCGTCCCGGCGGCGTCTGTCACCGCGCCGCCGTCGGTCACGGCGCCGGTCTTGGGATTCCAGCCGCCGAAGAAGGTGGCGGGGTCGCGAAGCAGCGCGGCCTCGGCGTCGGACAGCTGCTTCGACTCCGGGATGCGCCGGCTGACGTCGACGGGCGCGCCCGACGGATCGACGCTGTGGTACTCCCAGAAACGCAGGTTGGTGAGGTTCAAGGTCGCGCCGCCGTCCGCGGTGCCGGCGTCACCGACCGGACGCAGGTAGCCGTCGATCAACCAGCCGACGGGATCGATGTGCGGCCCCATCGTGCAGTCGAGATACGCGACCATCGAAGCCGGCAACATGCTGTTCTTGTCGGTGCGCGCCAGGACGTGTCCCGTGATGCCCGGATCCGCGGTCAGGTTGCAGTCGACGAACACGTAGCCCATCGCGCCGACCGCGTTGCGCGCCTGGACGTTGTAGCCCTTGCGCGCGACGACCTTGATCTCGGAGTGATCGAAGTAGACGGCGCCGTTGCCCCAGATGAAGTCGACGTTGCCTTCGATGATGCTGTTCGCGATGTACACCTGCCCCGACATCAGCAGCGTGTCCTGCAACCCTCTGATCGTCGCGTTGCGCACGATCGTCCGCGCGCCCCCCTCGACGCGCAGGGTCTCGGACTGTCCGTTGGTCGACAGCTGCGGGCTGGGATTCCACAGCGTGATGTTCTCGATGGTCAGGTCGTTGCTGCCGTCGACGCCGAACATCGCGCGCCACTTCGTCCCCATCGACGCCGTCGAGCCAGGCGGGATCTGCAAGGTGGCGTTGTTGGGGTAGGAGATGACGGACGCGTCGCGATCCTGGCCCTGCACGGTGATCGCGTGTTTGGTCGGGATCTCGACGATCTCGCGGTAGGTGCCGGGCGCGACGGAGATCGTGATCGGCGCCGTGTTGCCGGCCGGGACGTAGTCGATCGCGCCCTGCACGGTGCAGAAGGCGCCCGTGCCGTCGGCGGCGACCGTGACCAGGCTGGCGCCGGCAGGGGTCGCCGCGCTCCTGACCGTGAACCGCCACGTCGTCGAGTCCGCGACGGCGCCGATCGGCGGCCCGCCCAGGCCCATCGTGAACACGCCCGCGTCGATGGTGACGTAATAGGTCGCGCCCGCCTGCAACACCTTGCGCAGATAGATGTAGGCCTCGTTGCCGCTGATGATGATCGGCTTGTAGAAGTAGTTGCGCCCGCCGATCGCCTGGAAGGTCAGCGGCGCCGCGATGTCGAAGCTGTCGACCGGCGTCGTCGGGTCGTCCGCGTTGAAGACGCGCACCCAGCCCCCGGCGCCGGTCGCCGGCGGCGTGTCAAAGAACAGGCGCAGCGGCGCGTCCGTACACACGCCCGTGCCGCCCCTGGGCGGGAACACGGACGTGACGTGCTCCAGCGGTACGACCGGTGGGGCATCGACAGCGTCGCTGCCGGCCGGGGCGTCGCCGGCGCCGGGCGCGTCGGGCGCGTCGGGATCGACTGGCGCGTCGGTGGCACCCGCGTCGACCGGGGACGCTTTGCCACCACCGCAGCCCAGGGCCGCCGCCAGGATCGAGGCCAGGACACACGTTTCCCTACGCATACCCCATGAGTCGCGCCGGCCACGCCCGGCGGCTCACTCAACTAGCGCGGAGCAATGTGTCGAGACAGGAGGGCGAAAGGGAGGAAGCCCGTGACCCAACGCCGGAGACTGACCTCGAGCGCTTTCGTCGTCGCCCTCATCACGACGTTCTTGCTGCATGGAACTGTGTCGGCAGCCGACACCAGCGAGGTGGAGAGTCTGCGCAACGAGGTGCGCCAGCTTCAGGCCCAGCTACAGGCGCTGCGCAGCGCCGTCGTCGAGGCAACCGAGCTGGAGGGGCGGCGTTCCGCCAACCTGGCCAGGCAGATGCGCGAGCCTCAGGGCGCGCCGGTGGCCCAATCGGCGCCGCCCCTCGCCAGCGCCGACACCCTACCCCCAAGCCGCGAGACCACCGCCATCGCGGCGTCGGCCGCGGCCGACGACAAACCCGCCCGCGCGAAGCAGCGCCGCAAACATACGAGTCGCAGCCGCTCGAAAGCTACCAAGGTCCGGCGCGACTGAGGTCAGCGACGTTCCGGCTAGCCGCTCTCGCGCGAAGCGCGAGTTTGCGGCTACTTTGTCCAACAGACTCTCACCAGCCGAAACGGGGATCGAAGTTAAGATGCGCTGGCCATGTCGATGAAGCCGCGCTTCAGCCTGCGCGCCGCGACGTCCCGTGACTTCCTGACCGTCACGGTGCCGCTGGCGCTGATCGTCCTGACCATCGGCGTGCTGGCCGTGAAGCTGGTGCGGCCGGCGCCGCCCAGCGCCATCCGCATCATCAGCGGGCCGCCGGGTAGCAACTTCCGCGTCAACGCCGAGAAGTACAAGCGACACATCGAGGCCCACGGCGTGAAGGTGGAGATCGTCGCGTCGCAGGGGTCGCTCGACAACCTGAAACGGCTGGTCGATCCCAAGTCAGGCGTCGACGTCGGCTTCGTGCAGGGTGGCCTGCACGAGGGTGTCGACCTCACCGGCCTGGTGTCGCTGGGCACGATGTTCCCGATGCCGCTGCTGGTGTTCGAGCGCATGCCGGAGACGGCCGATCGGCTGACGGATCTCAAAGGCAAGCGGCTGGCGATCGGACCGGAAGGCAGCGGGACGCGCGCGCTCGCGCTGACGTTGCTCAAGGCCAACCGGATGGAGGGGGCGGTGACGCTGTCGCCCGCCGGGGGCGACGAGGCGGCCCGGCTGCTCGCGGCCGGCCAGGTGGACGCGGCCTTTCTGATGGGTGACACGGCCACGAACGAGGTCATGCGGCAGCTGCGCAGCGTGCCGGACGTGCACATCATGGACTTCCGCCAGGCCGACGCGTACGCGCGCGTGTACGAGTACCTGGACAAGCTGACGCTGCCCGAGGGGGCGATGGACTTCGCCGAGAATCATCCCGGCCGCACGCTGCACCTGGTGTCGACGCCCGCCGAGCTCATCGCGCGCGCCGATCTGCACCCCGCCCTGTCGGACCTGCTGATCTCCGCCGCGCGCGAGATTCACGGCGCGTCCGGCATGTTCCGCGACGCGGGCGAATACCCCAAGGCGATCGAGCACGAGATCCCGATGAGCGAGGAGGCCGAGCGCTACTACAAGTCGGGCGGTCAGTTCCTGTACAAGCGCCTGCCGTTCTGGCTCGCCAGCCTGATCGATCGCGTGCTGGTCGTGTTGCTGCCGCTGCTGGTCGTCGTGGTCCCGGCGACGCGCCTGGCGCCGCAGCTCTATCGCTGGCGCGTGCGCTCGCGCATCTATCGATGGTACGGCGCGCTGATGGCGCTCGACCGCGAGATGCTGGCGGGCCCGCGGACGCCCGAGATGCAGCAGCGCATCGGCAAGCGCCTCGACGACATCGAGCAGGCGGTCAACGATCTCAAGACGCCGGCGTCATTCGCCGACCAGCTCTACGTGCTGCGCGAGCACGTCGGTCTCGTGCGCGCGCGGTTGATGAGCCCCTCCGCGCCCGCCGCGGAGGGCCAGATTGCGCGAGGGGCCTGAGACGCCTGACGCCAGGCGGCCGGCCCCCCACACGACACGTCCTAGCGTCCTACTTGATGAACAGCATCTCCTGGTAGGTCGGCAGCGGCCACAGGTCGTCGTCGACCACGGCCTCGAGCTCGTCGGCGGCCTCGCGCACCTTGAGCATGGCCGGCAGCACCGCCGTGGCGAAGTGCTTGGCCTCGGCCAGCACGCCGTCGCCGCCGTGATGGCCCGTGGCCGCCGTCCAGCCCCGCCAGGCCCGCCTGTAGCTTGCCGATCAGCTCGGTCACCTGCTTGAGCACGCTGGTGTCGGGCGTGAACCCCGCCGCCTTGACGGCGGTGGCGTTCTCCGCCAGCTCGCGTCTGGTAGCGCAGCGCCGCCGGCAGGATGGTCGTCTTGGCGATCTTGGCGGTGAGCTTGGCCTCGACGTTCACCGTCTTGATGTACTGCTCGAGGTAGATCTCGTAGCGGCTGTGCAGCTCGCGCGGCGACAGCACCTTGTACTTGTCGAACAGCGCGACGACGTCCTTCTGCTGCAGCACCGGCAGCGCGTCGACCGCGGTCTTGTAGTTCGGCAGGCCGCGCTTCTCGGCCTCCGGCGTGCCACTCGGCCGAGTAGCCGTTGCCGTTGAACGACGACCGCGCCGTGCTGCTGTGATGATCTCCGCCAGCACCTCCTGGATGGCGGCGTTCAGCTTCTTGCCGCTCGCGACCGCGGCTTCGAGCTTGGTCGCGACGAAGTCGCAGCGACTCGGCGATGGCCGTGTTGAGCGCGATCAGCGGATCGGCGATCGACTGGCTCGAGCCGACGGCGCGGAACTCGAAGCGGTTGCCGGTGAAGGCGAACGGGCTGGTGCGGTTGCGGTCGCCCGCGTCGCTCGGCAGCTTCGGCAGCGTGTCGACGCCGATCTCCAGCGTGCCGCCCATCTTCGACGACTTGGCGCCGCCGGTGCTTGATCTGCTCGAACACGTCGGTCAGCTGCTCGCCGAGGAAGATCGAGATGATCGCCGGCGGCGCTTCGTTGGCGCCCAGGCGGTGATCGTTGGCGGCGGTGGCGATGACGGCGCGCAGGAGCGCCGCGCGTACTTGTGCACGGCGCGGATCACGGCGCCGCAGAACACCAGGAACTGCGCGTTCTCGTGCGGCGTGTCGCCCGGATCGAGCAGGTTGCCCTGCGTCGAGTTGCCGAACGAGAAGTTGACGTGCTTGCCCGAGCCGTTGACGCCCGCGAAGGGCTTCTCGTGCAGCAGGCAGACCAGGCCGTGCCGCTCGGCGACCTGCTTGCAGCGTGACCATCACCAGCTGCTGGTGATCGGCCGCGATGTTGGCGCTCTCGAACACCGGCGCGACCTCGAACTGGTCCGGGCGCGACCTCGTTGTGGCGGGTCTTGACCGGCACGCCCAGCTTGAACAGCTCGCGCTCGAACTCCATCATGAACGCGAGCACGCGCTCGGGGATGGCGCCGAAGTAGTGGTCCTCGAACTCCTGGCCCTTGGGCGGCTTGGCGCCGAACAGCGCGCGGCCGGCGTTGAGCAGATCGGGGCGCGCGTAGAAGAAGTGCTTGTCGATCAGGAAGTACTCCTGCTCGGCGCCCGCGTACGACACGACCGTCGCCGGCTTCTCGTGGCCGAACAGCTTGAGGATGCGCTGGCGCCTGCGTGTTGAGCGCCTGGCCCGAGCGCAGCAGCGGCGTCTTCTTGTCGAGCGCCTCGCCGGTCCACGACACGAACGCGGTCGGGATGCACAGCGTGGTGCCGTTCGGCGGTCTCCATGCAGGTAGGCGGGGCTGGTCACGTCCCAGGCCGTGTAGCCGCGCGCCTCGAAGGTGGCGCGGATGCCGCCGTTCGGGAAGCTCGACGCGTCGGGCTCGCCCTGGACCAGCGTCTTGCCCGCGAACTCGGTGATCGCGCCGCCCTCGCCGTCGGGCGACAGGAAGCTGTCGTGCTTCTCGGCGGTCAGGCCGGTGAGCGGGTAGAAGACGTGCGCGTAGTGCGTCGCGCCCTTCGACAGCGCCCAGTCCTTCATCGCGGCGGCGACCACGTCGGCGACGCGTGGGATCGAGCGACGCTGCCCGTCTCGATCGTCTTCTTCAGCGAACTTGAACACCTCCTTGGGCAGCTGCGCCTTCATCGTGGCGAGGCCGAAGACGTTGGTGCCGAACAGCGACGCCGCGGGGCTCTCCTTGTAGTCGAGCGGAAGCCCCGCGTGTTTGTAGTTCGCTGCCGCCGTGATCGCTTCTCGCCGCGCGTTGTTTCCGCTCATGGTGCTGAGTCTCCTGTTTGTGTTTCACGTTCAGGGTGTGACGATCGTTTTTAGCTGCTTCGAGGGTCGGAACGGAACGCTATTCGTAACCGCGAGTCGCTTTTCGCCGACGGCACGCGGCAAAAAATACACGGCGAGTCGTGCATGTATCGCGCAGCGTTTCGAGATTCTTTCCGGCCCGGCCAAGCGCGCGGCGAGGCTACAGACCAGCCTGCATCTCGATGGCGCGCTGAAATCGCTCTGGCGATCGAAACAGCTCGGGCAGGCGACTCCACGACAGCTCTCCCAGGCGGCTCGGCTGTCGGCCGAGCGCACATTGCAAGTACACGGCCTCGCGGAGCAGCGGCTCGAGATCCAGCTTGCAGCGCTTTTCCCAGTCGGCGTCGGTCATCGCGTCCCGTCGCACCGCCGCCTCGAAGTCGATCAGGATCGGCTCCAGCGGCGACGGGGCAGACGATGATGTTGTGCAGCTCGGCGTCGCCGTGCGCGAGGCCGCCGTCGTGAAGCGCGAGCAGCTGCGCCAGCGTCTCCTCGGCGAGCCGCCACAATCCCGGCCGCGGTCACCAGCGGCAGCTTCTCCGCCTTGCTGATGTTGTTGTCCGGCGGTTCGCCCCCGAACGGCGTGAGGCGCGCGAATGACTGGCCGGGGATCAGGCAGCTGCGGAACACGTCGGCGCTGTGGCCGATGGGCGGCGGCGTTCGGCACAGCTGCGACGCCCGCAGGTGTCGCTCGAACTCGACGGCCGGATCCTCGTGCAGCCTTCCCGGGAAGTAGGTCTTGCGAAAGTGAAGCGGATAGGTCGCGGCGGCTGGGTGGAGCTTGCGCGTCTCCTCGCTCGCGATCACCAGCTCCGCGGCCATCAGCGGCAGGCCGTTGGCTTCGCGGCGCTCGCCCGTGCGGACGACGAAGTCGTGCCGCGGCGGCTTCTCGACCAGCGGGAACAGCGCCGCCGCCAGCAGCACCGTGTGCTGCGGTGACACCGCGATGGCCCGCGTCTCGTCGTCCACATCGTTTCACTTACGCCCTGCGCACCGGGAAGACAACAGGTCGGGTGGCACTTGGGGTTAGACTTCGCAACGGGCCGGGACGGCCGAGGAGGTGCAATCATGAAGCGATTGGCGCTGACAGTGGTGTTCACGGTGGGCGTGACCGGGGTTTGCGGCGGCGGATTGGTGATGGCGGACATGTCGATGTCGTCGGGCGGGGGTGGGGGGGCGTCGAGCGGCGCATCGGGAGGGGCATCAGTGGGTGGATTCTCGGGAGCGCCGGAGTCCGCCGCGAAGGGAAAGGCGAGCGGCTCGAAGACGGGGCTCGGTGCCCCCTCCGTGGTCAGCAACGGTGGCGCGACGGCGACCGTCGCGAGCAAAGCCGCACCGGCGCCGACCGCGGCGAGCAAAGCTGGCGGTACACCCGCGCCGACGGTGGCGAGCAAACCTGTCAGGAAGGCGGATGCGAGCGGGCCGGCGTGGAATGTTCCCGAGACTGACGGGCGGCGCCGACTCTGAACGAGGCGATGCGCCTGTGAGCGGCCGTCACTCGAACAGCAAGCCCAGCCTCAACGTGATGGGCAGCGTGTGCCATCGCTCGCGCGACACGTAGGACAGCGGCGGTGAGTCGACGGCGAGCTCCACCTTGCCGAAATCGACGGCGATGCCGAGACGTCCCGCGACGTCCGCGGCGAACCCTTGCCCGAGGGACACGTGGCCCATCTGCACCAGCGCAGGGACAGCGGTGACCACCAGGTGATTCGGCACGAGGTAGTAGGCGAACATGGGCGCGATGGAGATCGCCTCTGCGTCCGGGGTGCGATTGATGACGCCGTGGACGATCTCGACGCCGAGGCCGAGGGCCGCGCCGGACCGTTGATTCCAGCGGTCGCGGTCCATGCGCCACGCCAGGCCGGCACCGATGAAGTTGTTGGCGGGGCCTGACACCGCGCTGGCGGTCGCGTGGGCGAGGAAGGTTCCACGCGACCGTCGAAAGGCGCTGACCTCGTCGGTGCGGGGCGGGTTCCAGAGCGGGACGGCTTCCTTCGCCGACGCGTCCTCGTCGGGATCGCGCTCGTGCGCCCAGCCGAAGGCCAGGCCGAACCACGTGCCTTCGAAGGCGCGCGCGGTCCACGACCAGCGCGGCCCTTCGAGCGCCAGCCAGGAGTGTTGCCACAGGGGCACGAGCACATTGCCGACCGTGGCCACCGAATCGACGGCGCAGGTGTTGAAGCCGGTGTCGCACTGGACTTCGAGGCCCGCCGGCATGGCGCCGATCGCGAAGCGGCGGACCAGGGGTAACAGCAGCCCCATCCCGGCGGTCGCGCCCAGGGCGCCGGCGCCGTTGACGCGCGCGTAGCCGGCGCCCGCCGACACCGTCAGCGCGAACGGCATCGCGGGTCCGATGACCAGCCCCGCGCCCCACAGACCCACCCCCCAACCGCCCTGCCGCGCGTTCGCCAGCGCACCCAGGAAGACATCGGGCCGCGACCGTCCGTCATTGTGGGCGGTTGGCATGACGTCGGCGGTCACCTCGGCGCTGGGCAGGTGCCGGCTGACATATTCACGCCAGACCGCCGCGTCGTTCGGTGACGACAGCGTGGCCATCCGCCCCTCGCGGCTCGCCTGGTCGCGCAGCCGATACAGGGCGACGAGCAGATCCTCGATCGCGGCCACCGCCAGCAGCGCGCGCGGGGTCAGGCAGGACTCGGGCACCGCGTACGGATTGAGCAGCTCGTCGCAGCGCGCGCCCGCGTCGGTCCGCGCATCCGCGCGCATGAACTCGGCGTCGCGGTCATCGGTGACGCGGTGATGGAAGGCGGGCGGAAACGAAAACAGCCCGTGCCGGAAGAACGACGGCCAGTCGATCAACGTCCACGAAAGCAGATGGATGATCTTCCCGTCGTCGTCCCGCTTCGCGTGCGCGCCCGAGAACGAGTCCTCGATTCCGTGCATCAGCGCGTAGGTGCCGCCCAGGCGCCAGTTGGCCAGGCGCGGGATGCGCAGGGTTCGATCGAAGGCCGTGCCACCGGCGACCACGCAGCGGGTGTACGCGGTCGTGACCAGATCGGTGGGCACGCCGAGGCGCGGGTCGACCGGCGTGAGCGCGTCCTTGGTTTCGGCCATGAAGTGCTGGCACTGGCCCTGCTGCCCGAGCTGGCGATCGATGATGAGGTCGAGCGTGCCGGACCCGAGCACGGGCCAGAAGCCGATCGGCGCATCCAGGCGACCCCCGAAGCGACAACCGCGACTGGGATCCAGGTTGAAGCAAGGTGGCTGGTAAAGGACGCCGTCGGCGATCAGCGTTGCCAGCAGCGTGCGTCCCGAGACGCTCGTGCGCGGTACGACATCCAGACTCAGGAGTCGCTTGTAGGCCGCAGCCTCGATGATCTCGTGTCCGTCGAGGCCGAACGCGGACGCGGCGCGCTCTCGCGCCGTCACCAGCACGAACGCAAGCACGGCGACGCGCAACGACGTTCGGCGCCACGTGCGTGGACGATTGACCACGGCGCCGGAAACCTGGGGGTCGCCCGCGCGGACGCAAGGGTGCGCCAAACCCTCAGCGGCGGGCCAGCCACCCCAGGCTGCGCAGTAGATCAGGATCGCTCCAGCGCATGCCCATCCCCACGTAGGCGGCGCGCAGCTCGCGGTCGGCCAGCGCTTGCACGCCGGCCTGGATGTAGAGCCAGCGCCACTGCAGGCTCGCGCCCGCGCGCAGGCTGGGCGGGCGGTACGCCAGCGGACGGGCGGCGCTCGCCAGCAGCTCCAGGCGCAGGCGATCGCGCCAGCCGCGCAGCTCGATTCCCAGCGCGCCGTGGCTGTCGACGACGCCGCCGCTCAGCACCAGCGGCCCGATGCTCTTGAACACCCGCGCCGACCAGACGATCGCTTCGTCTTGAATGGTGATCGTCCTGGTGACGGTGCCGTCGGAGGACACGACCTCGACTGCGGTGGGCTCGCTTCCGGATGCGACGCCGACCGCGTACCAGAGATCGGGGCGGGTCGCGAGCTCCACGCTGATGCCCGCGCGGTCGCCTCGACGGGGCAACGACGCCGTCAGGCTGACGTCGAAGCGCAGGTCGAGGCGCCGCGCTGGCGCGACCAGCGTCTCCAGATCGCGCGCGACGTCTCCGACCGTCATGCGATCGGGGACTGACGGCGCCACCGCATCGGCGCACCAGAGCAGCCCCGTGACCACGATCGCGACGCTCCCACCCACGTCAGCGACGCTAGCAGTTGTCGCCGCGCGACCGCGATGGCGCGCGTCACGGAGCAGGCGCAGGCTTCCTCAAATGTGAGCCGTCGACAGCGGATGCCGTCACATCTGGCTGTGAAACGGGGCTGGATGGTTGTGTTCAGCGGCCTTGCCTGTGCGCTGGTCGGGGCATGTGATGGAGGTCGGCAGCTTGGCCCTTCCGGCGCGGGAGGCGCGGCGGGTACTGCAAGCGCTGCCGCTGGAAGAGGAGGCGCGGCGGGTACAGGAGGCGCCGCTGGAACAGGAGGCGCGGCGGGCGCTTGGTGGCGCCGCCGGTCCGGGCGGAGCCGCCGGTTCGGCCGGTGGCGCGGGAAGAGGCGGGGCGCCCGCCAGCGGTTGGAGCATGCCGCTGACCATTGGCGACGCCGTGGCGCAGGGCCGCATCCCGGCCGTAGCAGTTTCCGGCATCGGTGACGCCTTCATCGCATTTGAAGGATCGGACGGGTCCTGGGTGCAGCGCTACACGAAGGCCTCCGACACTCTGGAAGCGCCCACCCGCATCGACGCACCCAACGGCAATGTGCTGATCGCGGCCGACGACGCGGGCGGCGCGCTGGTGATCGCGCAGAGACACCAGACCTATGCGATCGTTGCCCGCCGATTCGAGGCCGGCTCGACTTCGCCGGGCGGCTGGGGAGTCGCTCACGAGATCCAGGCCACCGAGGGAGGCGGACCCGGCCACAGCGCCGTCGTCCACGAGCTCAGCGATCTCTCGATGACGGGCTCGGGGCACGCCGTCGTCGCGTGGAATCGGTGGGACTCCGCCACTGCACCCGAAGCGTCAGAGTCTTACCTGAGCGTATACGACGCCGGTCGCGGGTGGGATGCCGCGCGAAGGTTCTCCGCAAGCGGCGCCACCAGCGAGCGCACGCGGTGTGCGATCGCCGAGAGCGGGCAGAGCTTGAAGATCTTCGCTGCCATGTCGGTCTACGACGTCGCAAGAGACGGGACCGACGTGTGGGTGAACGACATGACCTACGATCGCGTCACCGGCGTCGGTGTTGTCGGTGCACCCCGCGTCCTGCTTCCGTTGACGGGCGATTCGTGGGGCTTTTCGGAGGCGGTGGCTGCAGATCCCGCGGGCAACTTCTTCACCGCCATCTTCCAACGCGGGCCGTACGGGTCGTTGGGTGACAGGGTCCTGGTGGCTTCCGAGGTCGGCGGCACGTGGGCGATGCCGATGCCTCTCAACACGGGGTCCGGCGTCGACCAGCTGACACTGTCGGTCGGTCGCAATGGCGAGGCGATCGCGCTGTGGAACCAATGCCCGGCAAGCCGTTGCGGCATGCGGGCGCGTCGTTTTGTCGGGGGGGCCTGGGGGCCGGAGACCGCCCTGTCGCCGCCGATCTCGAATCCGCCCGCTGCGTCCGACGTCGCTGTCGACGGTAGGGGGCGCGTTCTTGCCGTCTGGGTGGAACACGATGAGGCCAGCGCACAAGTGGTGGTCCGAGCGCGCGAGCTCGATCCGGCCAGCGGATGGACGGCGCCACATTCGATTGGGGCGGTCTCCAGCAGCACGGAAACGATCCAGAGCGTGTCCGTCGCCTTTGGAGCGAACGGCACCGGAGTGGCGGCGTGGGGTATCGCCGATGCCGGCTCCGCACCCATTCCGAGCCGACGGGTGCAGGCCGCGATCTTTCGCGACTGACGTCTACTGGTCCATCATCTTGCGCATCACCTGCCAGCCGGTGTCCTGGCAGAGCGTGCACGACGCGCCGTAGAAGCGGCCGCGCAGGGCAGTGTCGCCCATCAGGTGGACGCGCATCCACGCGGTGACGACGACCTCGACCGGCTTGACCGTGTTGCCGCCGCCGCCGAACGTCAGCCAGTTTGCGTGATCGGCGGCGAGGTAGTTGGCGAGCATGACCGGCTGGTTCGTGATGCCGTTGTAGGCGTTCATGATGTTGCTGCACGGAACGGTCGTGTCCATGCCGCCGCAGAACAGCAGCGCGGGTCCATGCAGGTTGCGCTGCGTCTGGGCGCCGCACAGCGGAGCGACCGTCGTGATGCGCGCGTCGGCGCCCGCCGTCGTCGTCGCGAACCCGCCTTGCGAGTGCCCGGTGCCGCCGATGTGGGTCGTGTCGATGCGCTGATACATCGGGCTGGCGGGATTGGCGTTCTGTTCGAGCACCCAGGTCACGCCGGCGAGCATGGGCGGCGGACTGCCTTGCGCGACCTGCGGGCTGTTGGACGCGATGACGACGAAGCCGTGCGAGGCGAGGTGGTTGAGCAGCCCGCGGTAGAGGTTGGGCGTCGATCCCGTGCCGTTGCCCCACGTGATCACGGGGTGGCAGAGGCCCGACTGTTTGAGATCCATCGGACGAAACAGCGTGAACATCGGCGCCGCGCCGCCGTCGGTGCCGACGCCGGCCGCCGGACCGACGTCGTTTTCGGTCACCGTCGCAAACGAGCCCCGCATCGACGGATCGGCCGCGGGCCAGGCACCGACGGTACACGCCGCGCCCGCATCGGTATTGCCGCCGCCCACGGCGCCGCCGCGGCCTGCGGCGCCGGTCGTGCCCGCAGCGCCGGTCGTGCCTGCAGCGCCGGTCGTGCCCGCGACGCCGGTCGTGCCTGCAGCGCCGGTCGTGCCTGCGGTGCCGGTCGTGCCGCCGGTGGCGTTAGCTCCGGCCTGACCCGTGGCGCCACCACCGGTGGAGCCGCCGGTTCCCGGCGTGCTCGGCGAGCTGGAGCCGCATCCGACCGTCGCGAGCCCGATCGCCACGGCGATCGTCAACACACCTTGCGTGGATCGAATGAAGTGCGTCATGTCGATACCTCCGGTTGGCCACGCGCTGAAGCGGCGATCGCTCTCGGCGCATCACGCGCTCGTGCGCAGCGCCCATAGTCGACCGCAAGTCGTGCGAATGCGCAATCGGCCAGTCGGCCCATATGCCGCGGGCCGCTGATTCTTGAACCAATTCTGCGCTCGGGCGACACGCATCGCCCTCATGTCGTCCGCGACGGCGCGCGAGGTCAGTTGGTGTTGTCGAAGCAGATGCGTCGCACGAAGCGGCGGAGCGGCGACTGCCGTTGCGTATCGTCGAACTGGTGCGCCGCCGCGAGCGCCGCCTCGCCGGGCTGGTCGATGCAGTTGATGATGACCGCGTAGCCGGCCTGGTTGGCCTCGACGTCCTTGGGATCGAGCTTTCGGTATTCGACCAGCAGCTCGCGCATCTGCCTTGGTGTCGCGGAACGACATCGCTTCGTTCAGGTGCAGGATCAGGCGATTCTCGGCGTGGAGGCGCTCGCGCTCTGGGTCCATCGGGTGGGGAGCCATGCCGGGCTCGTGGGGATCATCGGGGCGGGGGCCGACGACTTGCGGACCCGCGGGCGGCGCGGGCGCAGGTCGAGGCGCGATGTTGATGTTCGGTGGCGGCGGCGGCGGGGCAGGGGCAGTCGCACTGGCGCAACAGCACGCGGTGACGCGTCGTCGACAGGTTCGTCGGGCGCGTCCGCGTGCTGGTCCGCGGGCGACAGGAGCAGCCACAGGCCGACGGCCGCCGCAACGGCGACAGCGATGAGGATCGACCACCGCGTGCGCTTCAGGACGCTACGAGCCTACTACTGAATCGTGACCGTCCAGGAGACGGTCTTGTCGGAGTGGCCCATCGCCCCCGCGCCCCAGTACTGGCGGTAGAACGTCGTCCCGGGCACCTGCCGCACGAGGTCCATGCCCGCGTTGTCGTAGGCGCGCGCGCTGATCGTGTGCGAGCCGGGCGCCAGGCCCGACACGCTCAGCGTCGGACCGCCGTTTTTCGTCACGGTGCCGTCGACGGTCCAGTCGACGCTGATGACCGCGGGATCGATGACGTTGACCTTGAGCATCGCCGGATTCGTCACCGCGCCGGCCGCCGGCTCGACGGAGTCGTACGGCTGCTGCACGGCGCGCCAGATGTCCATGATGATCTTCTCGCGCGACACGGGGTTGTACGAGGTGTTCGGGTTGGTGCCGAACAGGCTGTTCATCATCGAGTTCGAGCTGGGCCGCCACGTCCCACCGCCGTCGCAGGCGAAGAACCCCTGCATCCCCGTGCCGGGCGTCTGGTTGTAGCCGATCCAGCCTTCCCACTTGCCGCCGCTGTTGTTGTTCATGAGGCTGACGTTGACGCCGTAGGCGGCCTCGCGGCTGACGCGGCTCTGCTCGCAGTTGCCGTACTCGTCGGACAGCTGGTTGTGGCCGTGGCCGCCTTCGTGAAGCGCGGCGCCGCCCGCGTCGGCGTTGCCGCCCGACCACATCATCAGCGTCCCGCCCGAGTTCCACCAGCTCGAGCCGTTCAGCATCACCGAGCGCCAGTCGGTCATGAAGCTCGCCGGGATGTTGGCGTTGATCGCGTTGGTCACGGCCGACGTGTTGCAGTTCGCGAGTCGGCTCGAGTCGTTGCCGCAGCAGCCGAACGTGCTCGAACCGCAGATGGGCGTCGACGGGATGCGAAGCACGCAGATGTTGATGAAGTTTCGATAGCGCAGGTACGGCTGCCCGATCGGATCGCTGAAGCGCTTCGTGATCATGGCCTGGATGTGCTTGTCGAGCGTGCCGCCGGTCGCAAGCTCCGCCTGGCTGTAGCCGTCGCCGACGATGACGTAGTTCAGGCGGTTCGCCGGCGGCCCGTGGTTCTCGACCGCCGTGCCCATGGCGCCGCAGTCGAGCGGCGTGTTCGGAATGATGACGCCGCCGCCGGCCGCGCCCGTGGTGCCGGCGGTGCCGGTCGTGCCGCCCCTGCCGGCGGTGCCGGTCGCGCCACCCCGTCCCGCCGCGCCCGTGCCCGCGGCGCCGGTGGTGCCGGTGCCCGCGGCGCCGGTGGTGCCGCCCCTGCCAGCCATGCCGGTAGCGCCCGCGGCGCCCGTGGTGCCGGTGCCCGGCGGCGCCCGTGGTGCCGGTGCCGCGGCGCCGGTGGTGCCCGTGCCCGCGGCGCCGGTGGTGCCGGTGCCGGCGGCGCCCGTGGTGGTGCCGGTGCCCGCGGCGCCCGTGGTCCCCGACGCGCCGTTCCCAGCCCCGCCCGTCGCGGGTGGATCGATCTCGCTGCCCGCGCAGCCGCAGGCCAGAAGGACGCCGAGAGCCAGGTATTTCGCCGCGGGAGGGAGCCTCATAGCCCGTGTATGTCCACCCCCACTATTCGCCGTGGGACCCTGTTGGAGGTGAATGTCGGCGCGTGTCCGCGCGCATCGTCTTGTACAGGAGGCTCAGGAGCGCGCGCGGATCTCACGATGCAGCGGATACGTGTGTTCGAATACGGTGCGTCAGGTAACTGGTCCCTGTGTCGGTTTCTTGGCTCGCAACGGGATGCTCGTCGCGCTGCTGGTCACGGCAGGCGCGTGCGGCAGCATCACCGTGCCGAATGCCGATAGTGGCGTCGAGCCCGACTCCGCGGCGGGCAACGACGCCGCCCGCACGGACGTCGTCGCCGCCGACGCCGTCGCCAACGATGCGCCCGGGAACGACGCGGCGCCCGACACCAGCGCCATGACCGACGGCGGCGGCTGCGTCGTGCAAGCCGCGCCCGATCTGCCGGACGACACGTTCACCGACACGAACTGCGACGGCATCGACGGCGACGTCACGCGGGCGATCTTCGTCGCGACGTCCGGCGCCGACACGAACCCGGGAACCATGGCCATGCCGGTGGCGACCATCACTGCCGCCATCGCCATGGCGCAGACGATGGGCAAGCGCGAGGTCTACATCTCGGCGGGCGTCTATCAGGGGCGCGTGACGCTCGCCAGCGGCATCTCTCTGTACGGCGGCTACGCGCAGACCAATGAACTGGCAGCGTTCCAGCTCCTCCGTCGCCACGATCTCGTCGACCAGCGAGATTGGCGGGCGCGTCGTCGCCGTCGACGGCGTCGACATCACGACCGCCACCACCGTCGACCGGCTCAAGATCCAGGCCGGCGACGCGCTCACCCCGGGCGGCTCCAGCTACGCGATGTACTGCGCGCGCTGCACGGCGCTGACGCTGAAGAACAGCACGCTCGCCGCTGGCCGCGGCGCGGCCGGCACCAGAGGCCCCGACGGAATGCCCGGCGCCAACGGCACGCACGCGACCGCGGGGGGCGCGGGGATGTGCGATGCAGCCGGGCCGGGCGCCGGCGGTCCGGGCGGCGTGCTCATGTGTGACGGTGTCGATGTCAGCGGCGGCCGAGGCGGCGCCGGCGGTCCCATGGGTGCAAACAGCGGCGTGGTGGGGATCGTCGGCAAGAACGGCGGCGGCACGCCAGGCAGCGGTGGCCCCGGCGGCGACCCCGGCGTGATGGGCGGCCGAGGCATCGCAGGCGCCGCCGCGAGCGCGGGCATGCCCGGCGCCGGCGGGATGCTCGGGATGATCATGAGCGGCTTCTGGGTCGGCGCGGGCGGCGCGAATGGCGTCGCCGGAGGACACGGCCGCGGTGGCGGCGGCGGCGGTGGCGGCGGTGGTCAGGGCTGCACGTTCTGCGTCGGCGGCTCGGGCAACGGCGGCGGCGGCGGTGGCTCGGGCGGCTGCGGTGGCGGTGGCGGGCGCGGTGGCAGCGCGGGCGGCGGATCGTTCGGGCTGTTCCTGGTCGACTCGACGGGTGTCCAGCTGGTCGCGTGCACCATCGCCAGCGCGAACGGCGGCGCGGGCGGCGGTGGCGGCGCCGGCGGGCTGGGCGGGATGTTCGGCATGGGCCGCCCGGGCGGCCAGATATGCATCAACGAGGTGGGCGCGGGCGGCGTGGGCGGCGACGGCAGCATGGGTGCCACCGGCGGCGGTGGCGGAGGCGGCGCCGGCGGGCCTTCTTATGCAGTCTATCGAGCGAACACGATGCTCACGCTCACCGGCAACATGCTGAGCAACGGCAACGGCGGCCCGGGGGGCGCGGGTGGGATGCCGAGCGGCGGCGCAGGCGCACCGGGCGCTTCCGGCGCGGCCTTGTAGCTCAGCGCGCACCTCGTCGCGGTTGCGATTTCCGGTGGCGCCCGGCGCTGGCGGCTACAGCTTGTAGGGCAGATGCAGGTCGCGATCACGGGGCCGGTCCCGAGGCAGACCAACCCGGCGGAGGGGACGTGAGCGGCCCCGCGTCCGATGCGCTGGTGTTGTTCGGGGCCACCGGCGATCTCGCCTACAAGATGATCTTCCCGGCGCTGCTCGCGATGAGCCGGCGGGGCCGTTTGGACATGCCGGTGATCGGCGTGGCGCGCTCGAAGTGGACGGCCGACGAGCTCCGCAGCCCGGGTCACCGAAAGCGTGCACAAACAGGCGGCGCCGGTGGACGCCGACGCGCTGGCGAAGCTGCTGGGCGAACCTGCGCTACGTCTCGGGCGATTACGCCGACGCCGCGACCTACCGCGCCATCCGCCGCCAGCTGGGAGACGCGGAGCGTCCGACGTATTACCTCGCCATCCCGCCGAGCGCGTTCGGCGTTGTCGTGGACGGGTTGGCGCGGTCGGGGTGCGCGAAGAACGCGCGGCTGGTCGTCGAGAAGCCGTTCGGACGCGATCTGGCGTCGGCGCGGGCGTTGAACGACACCGTCCACGGCGCGTTCGCGGAGCCGGCGATCTTCCGCATCGATCACTACCTGGGAAAAGAATCGGTGCAGAACCTGCTGGTGTTCAGGTTCGCGAACACGTTCCTCGAGCCGATCTGGAACTCACGCTACGTCGATAACGTCCAGATCACGATGGCCGAGACTTTCGGCGTGGAGGGGCGAGGCAGGTTCTACGAGGAGGCCGGCGCGATCCGCGACGTCATCCAGAACCACATGCTGGAGGTCGTGGCGATGCTGGCCATGGAGCCGCCGCTCGCCAGCTATCCGGATTCCGTGCGCGATGAAAAGGTGAAGGTGCTGCGGGCGATCCGGCCGCTGGCCAGCGAAGACGTCGTCCGCGGCCAGTACGCCGGCTACCGCGAGGAGGCGGGAGTCGCCGCCGACTCGACGGTGGAGACGTTCGCCGCGGTGCGGTTGCGCATCGACTCGTGGCGATGGGACGGCGTGCCGTTCTTCATCCGCGCCGGCAAGCGGCTGCCGATGTCATCGACGGAGGTGATCGTGAACCTCAAGCGCCCGCCGTTGCGGCGAGGCATCACCGAGGAGACCAATCACCTGCGGTTTCGCCTGACCCCCGACATCATCATCGCGCTGGGGGCGCGGGTGAAGAAGCCGGGAGAGCAGCTGGTGTCAGAGCCCACCGAGCTGCGCCTCGTCCATCACAAGGACATCGACGACATCGAGCCGTACGATCGGTTGCTCGGCGACGCGCTGGTCGGCGACGGGACGCTGTTCGCCCGCCAGGACAGCGTCGAGGCCGCCTGGGAGGTCGTCGAGCGCGTCCTCGGGGATGTCACGCCGGTGCACGAATATTCACCCGGCACGTGGGGACCGTCCGACGCGCTCAGCTTCGCCGCTGACGCCGGCGGCTGGCACCCCCCCATCGAATGAACGACGCAGCGTCGACATGATCTTCCTGTTCGACGTCGACAACACGCTGCTCGACAACGACCGCGTCATCGTCGACCTCAGGCAGCACCTGGTGCGCGAGGTGGGGTTCGGCAGGGCCGACCAGTTTTTCGAGATCTTCGAGCAGCTGCGCAGCGAGCTCGGCTACTCGGACATCCTCGGGGCGCTGCAGCGCTACCGCCAGGCGCACCCGCGCGATCCTCACCTGCTGACCGTGTCGTCGTTCCTGGTGAACTACCCGTTCGCGCAGCGGCTCTACCCCGGCGCGCTGGACGTCGTCGCGCACGCCGGCCGCTTCGGGCCCACCGTCATCCTGTCCGACGGCGACGTCGTGTTTCAGCCGCTGAAGATCGAACGCGCCGGCCTGTCGCGAGCCGTCGCCGGGCGCGTGCTCATCTACATCCACAAGGAGCTCGAGCTCGACGACGTCGAGCGACGCTACCCGGCCGACCACTACGTGCTGGTCGACGACAAGATCCGGATCCTCACCGCGGTCAAGCAGGCGTGGGGCGAGCGCCTGACCACCGTCTTCCCCCGCCAGGGGCACTACGCGCACGCGCCCGACGTGACGACGTACCCGAAGCCCGACGTCACGATCGAACACATCGCCGCGCTCGTCGATCTCGACGATCACGCGCTGCGCGCCGCCGCCTGGCGCGGCAGCCGCTAGCCGCGGCAGCGCCGTTCCAGTGTGGCCATCAGCTTGTCGAACGGCTCCTGGAACTTGCGGATGCCGTCGGCCACCAGCTCGTCGGTCACCTGCGCCAGCGAGATGCCGACCGCCTCGAGCGTCGTCCAGCGTCGCCGCGGCCTCGGTCAAGCTTGCCTCCAGGCTGGCCGACGGCCGGCCGTGATCGCGGTAGGCGTCCAGCGTCTCGACCGGCACCGTGTTCACCGTGTCGGGGCCGATCAGCTCGTCGACGTACATCACGTCGCGGTAGCGCGGGTTCTTGACGCTGGTGCTCGCCCACAGCAGGCGTTGCGGGCGGGCGCCGCGCGCTGCCAGCGCCTGCCAGCGCGGCCCCGCGAACATCCGCTTGTAGCTCTGATACGCCAGGCGCGCGTTGGCGATGGCGACCTTGCCGAACAGCCGCTCGAGCCGCTCGCGCTCGCCACCGGCGGCGGTCTTCAGCTTGTCGGTGAGCCGCGCGTCGACGCTGGTGTCGATGCGGCTGACGAAGAAGCTGGCGACGCTGGCCATGTCGTCCAGCCGCTGGCCGCTTCCCGACTGCCGCAGCCGGTCCTCGAGGCCGTCGATGAACGCGTGCGCGACCGCCTCGTACATGTCGCGCGCGAACAGCAGCGTGATGTTGACGTTGATCCCCTCGGCGGTCAGCGCGCGCACGGCGGGGACGCCGGCAACGGTGCCCGGCACCTTGATCATCAGGTTGCGCCGCCCGACCAGGTTCCACAGGTGGCGTGCCTCGGCGATCGTGGCCTGCGTGTCGTTGGCGACGCCGGGCGACACCTCGATGCTGACGTAGCCGTCGGCGCCGCTGGTCCGAGCGTGGACCGGCCGGAGGATGTCGGCGACGTCCTGGATATCCTTGCTGGCGAGCAGGTCGTAGACCTCGCGCGCGGGCAGGTCGGGCGTTCGCCGGCAGATGTCGGCGATCTGCGCGTCGTAGTCGTCGCTGCCGCCGATCGCCTTTTCGAAGATCGTCGGGTTCGACGTCACGCCCGACACGCCGTCGGTGTCGACCAGCCGCGCCAGATCGCCGCTGGCGATCATGTTGCGCCGGATGAAGTCCAGCCAGATGGCCTGGCCGTGGCTCTTCAGCACGGCGATCGGACTTGCGCCCTGGTCCAGCTTCGTGCGCGACGTGGTCATGAAACAAATATGGCGATGGAAGCCGGCAATGGCTTGCCTCGGGCTTGTTTCAGGCCGGCTCGAAAGTACGCGGCGCCGCCTTCGCGAGCGGCGTTCGCGTCCAGCACCAGGCGCCCGGCCACCTCCATTGCCTGCCCCGGGCGCGGCCACTTCCCCTTGCGCGTCTTTCCCTTCTCGACCAGGTCGCGAAGCTGGGCGTCGGTGATCCGCTTGCCGGCGATCTCGAACCAGATCACGAACGCGCAGCCCTCGCCGCCAGCGGGAGCAGCCCCAGCCGCGCTTGCCGGCCATCAGCTTGCCCTGCTTGCAGCGCGGGCAGGTCAGCGGACAGCACGGGCGCCGGCGCGGATGGCGGCGGCGGCGGCGCGGTCCGCGCGGTCGGCGCGGCGGCCGTGCGGTCGCGGCTGCGCCGGGCTCGAACCGCGCCCGCCGTTGCGGATCGCGGCCACGACCTCGCTCACGTAGCGGGCGATGTCGGCCATGAACGCGGCTCGCGTCTCCTGCCCGCGCGCGATCCGCGCCAGGCGCGCCTCCCACGCGCCGGTCAGCTCGGGCGAGGCCAGGCTCGGCACCGGCAGTGCGTCGATGAGCCCGATGCCCGTCGGCGTGGGGACGAGCTGCTTGCCCTCGCGCGCGATGAACGTGCGCTGGACCAGCGTCTCGATGGTCGCGGCGCGCGTCGCCGGCGTGCCGAGGCCGGTGTCCTTCATGGCCGCGCGCAGCTCCTCGTCCTCGATGTCGCGTCCCGCCGACTCCATCGCGCCCAGCAGCGTGGCCTCCGTGTGGCGGGGCGGCGGGCGGGTCTGCTTGCGCGACGGGCTCGAAGCGCCCGTCCAGGCGCTGCCCTTGCGTCAGCGGCGGCAGCGTCGCGTCGCTGTCCTTGTCCTTGCCGCCCGCTTCGTCGCCCTCGGGGCGTCGTGTGTCGCGCGCGCCGCCCCGGCGGTCGTCGAGCCCGGCGACGTCCTGCCAGCCCGCGACCAGCCGCACCCGCCCGCGCGCGACGAAGCGATCGGGCGGCGGCGGCACCGTCGTCAGACATTCGTCGCTCGTCGTCGACGGCGTCGTCGCCCGACGGCCGGCGACTTCGCCGCGCGGCGTCGCGTCTCGCGGCGTCGCCGACCCGGATCACCGACGTCGGTGAGCGCGAACTCGGCGTCGGGGTGGAACACGCCCAGGAACCGCCGCACCACCAGATCGAAGATCCGCTGCTCGTCCGGTCCCAGCGTCGCCGTCACCGGGACCTTGCCCGTCGGGATGATCGCGTGGTGGTCGTGCACCTTGGCGTCGTCGAAGACGCGGCGCGACGCGCGGCCGGCGCGGGCGGCCCGTCGAGCAGCGGCTGCGCGAACGGCGCGTACGCCGGGAGCGCGGCCAGCGCGCGGAACAGCTTGGGCAGCTCGCCCGCCATGATCGAGCGTCAGGTGGCGCGAGTCGGTGCGCGGGTAGGTCAGGACCTTGTGGCGTTCGTACAGCGCCTGGGCGGCCTCCAGCGTGCGCGTCGCCGAAAAGCCGTAGCGGCGGTTGGCCGTCCGCTGCAGCGACGTCAGATCGAACAGCAGCGGCGGCGGCTCGCGCGACCGCTTCTGGTCGCAGCTGCTCGACGACGGGACCCAGCGGGTCGGACGCCGCGGCGTGCGCGCGCGCGCGGGCGACGATGCCGGTCGGCGAGCGCGCGCGGTCGCCGAGGCGCGTGACCGGATTGTCCTTGCCGTCCGGCAGCGCGAGCGTCCACAGCGCGGTGAACGTCTGGCCGCTGTCGACGCGTCGACGCGAAGGTGCCGCGCACCTCCCAGTAGTCGCGCGGCTGAAACGCGCGGATCGCCTGCTCGCGCCGCACGATGATGGCCAGCGTCGGCGTCTGCACCCGGCCGATGGAGTAGACGGCGGCAGCGGCGAATTCTGGCGAGCGTGACGCTGTGGGCCGCGGCGCGGCGCCGCCTTCCGCCGCGCGAAACCCCAGCGTGACCGCGCGGGTGGCGTTCATGCCCACCAGCCAGTCGGCCTCCGAGCGGCAGCGGGCCGCGTCTCGCCAGCGCCTCGTATTCGGCAGCCCGGCCGCAGCGCCGCGAACCCCTGCCGGATCGCCTCGTCGGTCAGCGACGAGATCCAGAGCCGCCGCATCGGCAGCCGGCTGCCGGCCAGCTCGTAGACGTAGCGAAAGATGAGCTCGCCCTCGCGCCCGGCGTCGCAGGCGTTGACGACCTCGGTGAAGCGGCGGTCGCGCAGCAGCTCGCGCACCGCCTCGAAGCTGATCGCGCGTGCCCGGGACCGGCCGCAGCTTGAAGGCGCCCGGAATCATCGGCAGCGTGTCGAGCCGCCACGCCTTCCAGCGCGGGTCGTACGCCGCCGGCTCCTCCAGCTCGACCAGGTGGCCGATGCACCAGGTGATGACGTGCGCCGCGCCGTCCGACAGCGCGTGCCTGCCCGTGCCGCGGACGCCCAGCACGCGCGCGAGATCGCGGGCGACGGACGGCTTCTCGGCGATGACGAGCTGCATGGCGGCCCCAGTGTATCGGCCTGCCGGCCCGGCGAGTGACGTACTCACCTGCTCGAGCTCGTCATCGGTCCATGGGCGTCGGCGTCGCGCGCAGCTTTTGCGCGCTTTTCCGGTGCACGCCAATGCGACGACGGCGTCATGGGCTGGCTTCGAAAATGCACGAAATTGGCTTGGGAGTGCGAACGATGCTCGGCCAACGAACGTGGCAACGCGTGACCCTGCTGACCATCCTCGGCTACGAGGGCGCCGGCGCCCTCCTCGGCGGCACGCTGCTGGTGGCGAAGCCCGACGGCCGTTACATGGACATACCGGTCAGTGTCATGCACGGCACCTTCAGTGATTTCCTCATCCCCGGGCTCATCCTCTTCGCCCTCGGGCTGTTGAACGTGGCGGCGTTCGTCGGGGTTCTGCGCAGGCGTCGCTGGGACTGGCTGGGCGCGGGCGTCGCGCTCGGCGGCCTCGCGGTGTGGTTCTTCGTCGAGATCGTCATCCTACGCGAGCTGCACTGGCTGCACGTGATGTGGGGCTTCCCGGTCCTGCTGGGCATCGGGTGGCCCTGCCGCTGTTGCCGTTCCGCTCGTCGACGCTGCGTGACGCGTGGCTCGTCTGCGGCGTGCTGTCTTCCTTGCTGTACGTCGCCATGAACATCGTCGTGCCCATGCAGTGGCCCGGATATGCTCCGGCGTCGCGCGTGGTGAGTGAGCTGTCCGCGGTCGACGCGCCGACGCGGCCGCTGTGGGTCGTGCTGGGTATGGCGTACACGTTGCTGGTGACGGTGTTCGGCTGGGGCGTCGTGATGGCCGCCGAACACAACCGGCGCCTTCGCGTCGCCGGCATCCTCATCGTCATCTACGGCGCGATGGGCGTCGCCTGGCCGTTCGCGCCGATGCACCTGCGCGAGGCGCTGGCGGCTGGCGCCGGCGACTTCCGCGACACCATGCACATCGCGTTCGGCGTCGCGACCGAGGTCATCTACCTGCTCGCGCTCGGGTTCGCGGGCGCCGCGCTCGGCAGGGCGTTTCGGATTTACTCCATTGCGACATTCGTCGTGCTCGCCGCCTTCGGCATTCTGACCTTCCGGGACGCCCCGCGCCTGTCGGCCAACCTACCCACCCCGCTCATCGGCGTCTGGGAGCGAATCAACATCGCCGTCTTCCTGCTGTGGGTCATCGTGCTGGCGGTCGCGCTGCTCGGGCGCGCGCACCCGAGCCGCCGTCGCGCGCGGCTGCACCAGCTTCAACCGGCATGAGCGTGGCTGAGTGTCGACGGCGGGGCGGGACGCAGCGCGCGTGCCGTTCGTGCTTCCAGGCGTGCAGCACGCGCTGGACGTAGATCTCGGTCTGGCCGTTGCGCGGGACGGCGCGGCCGTGGATCGCGCCCGGACCGGCGTTGTAGGCGGCCGCCGCCAGGCGCACGCTGTGAAACCGGGCGAGCTGCGCGTGCAGGTAGCGGGCGCCGCCGTCCAGGCTCTCCTCCGGATCGAAGGGGTCGCTGACGCCCAGCAGCCGCGCCGTGGGCGGAATGAGCTGCAGCGGCCCCATCGCTCCGGCCGAGGAGATCCGGTGCGCGCTGCCGCCCGATTCGACCTGGACGATGGCGCCCAGCAGCCCGCATGGCAGCCGGTGACGGACCTCGGCGCGCGCCAGCAGCGGCGCGAGCGGGACGTCCTCGACGAACACGCAGCGCGGGCGGTGCAGCGCGTAGGCGATCAGCGCGGAGACCTTGTAGCGCAGATAGAACGGCGACAGCGGGAACACCGAGCACCGCCCCAACCACGACACGGAGACGTTGATCAGGATCAGCGGCACCAGCAGGAGCAACGTCCAGCGCCACCACCGCCACCGCCTCACAAGCCAGCGCACTGCGCGCGGCAGCCACTTGGACAGCCACACCATCATCACTGTCAGTCGCTCGGACAGCCGCAACTTCAGTTTCCCCGGCGGACACATCAGCCTAGCCGATTGACCCGCGGCGACAAGCCCCGTCGCTACGCAAGATCGGCACAGGGAGTCAAGCGACAGCTCGCTGTCGGGGTAGTAGGTTGGGGACGTGCACGCGCTGCTGTTGCTGGTGTCGTTCTGGTCTCACGACGATGTCGCACGCGATCGGTTCAAGAACCCGAAGGACCTCGCCGGCTACATCGCGGCGCAGGAGTCGCCCGATCGCGCGGCCTGGCAGAAGCCGGATCAGGTCCTCGACGCGCTGGAGCTGAAGGCGGGGCAGACGGTCTGCGACATCGGCAGCGGGCCCGGGTACTTCGCGCTCCGTGCCGCCAAGCGAGTAGGCGATGGTGGCCGCGTGTTCGCGGTCGATGTCGAGCCGCGCATCCTGGACGTGCTGCGGACCCGGATCGACAAGGCCCGCCTGCGCAACATCACGCCGGTGCTCGCGCTGGCGACCGACCCGTTGCTGCCGCCGCGAAGCTGCGACGTCGTCCTGATCGTCGACGCCTATCATCACTTTCCCGATCGGCCGCACTACCTCACCCGCCTGGCCGCCCTGCTGCGTCCGGGCGGCCGCCTGGCCAACGTCGACTGGCACAAGCAAAAGACGGCGTTCGGCCCGCCGATGGATCACCGCATCGCGCGCGAGGACTTCCTGGCCGACGCCGCGAAGGCCAACCTGCGCGTCGTCGCCGAGCCCAAGTTACTGCCCCACCAGTACTTCATCGTGCTCGCGCCGCGCTGACCGCCGTCGCGGAATCAGCGTGCCGAGCTCGCGGCGGTTCGCCAGCGCCGTGACGGCGCCGACCGACAGGTGCGCCACGACGGTCGCTGTATGCGAGAGCGCCGCCAGCGCTGCCGCCTCGGCCGCCTCGACGCCAAGGGCGCGCGCTGCCCAGGCCGCGATCGCGTAGTGCAGACCCGGCCCGATCGGCAGCGCCGGCGTCAGCTGGCCGAGAGAAATCGCGCCAAGGATGAGGCCGCCGCCGAGCAAACCCGAGGGCGCCCCCACGTGCGCGAGGGCGAGACCATAGCCGAGTGCGGCGATCGCGACGGACAGGAGACCGATCGCGAACCCCGCCGCCAGGCGCGGCGCCGATCCGACGGCGTCCAGCCCGCTTCGCAACCCCATGACCAGCGCCGCCACGCGTGGGAAACGCGGCGTCGCCGTTGACGGGCGCGACGCGCGCAGGTGTCCAGCGGGCCACGACCGCGACGGCGACGGCGAACACGACCAGGGCGACGACACCCGCGACCATCGGTCGCGCGAACCCCGGCGGGGCGGAACCCGTGGCGTGTGCGGCGCCGAGCAGGGCGCCGGTCACACAGACGACGGCCGCGAATTCCAGCAGCTTCGCGAGCAGCAACGACCCGAACGCTTCCGAAACGGGGCGCGACGACCGCCGCGCGAGAACGTAGGCGCTGCCGAGGAGCCCGAGGCGGCCCGGGACCGTGTTGTTCATCAGCGCGCCCAGCGCGATGGCGACGAACCGCGTTCCGTATCGCGGCACCGGCCGCCGGAGCGTCGCGCCCCACAACCATGCCCGCACGGCCGGCAGCGCGGCCGCAAGCACCAGCATCGGCACGACCCAGGGAAGATGAGACGGCAGGGCCGCCAGCCATTGGGACATGGCGAACCGCGGCACGAGCCTGACGCTGGGGCTCGCGTCGATGCGGAAGAACACACCGCCAATCAGCAGGGCCGTGATCAGGATGCCGGCGCCCGCCAGCGTCACGCGCACAGCCGTTCGTCTCACTCCCCAAACATGTGTCAGGCGATGGCTGATGGTTAGATTTTCTGATGCTTGAGTCAGCCGTGCCCGCCGTTCCTGCCCAGACCCTGTTCGCGGATGGCGGCTGCCCTGGTCGTCGTCACGATGGCGGCCGCCGCCGTCGCGTGTTCGCACACGCGGCCGCCACCCAAGGATGAGGTCGACGACCTGGCGCGAGCACTGCGGCACGACGCCGATGCCGAGATGGTCGATGGCAACGCGCTCGACCTCATCGACAACGGCGAGATCTTCGACGCCATGGCGAACGACATCCGCAGCGCGCGCCTGAGCGTGAACATCGTGATTTTCATCTGGCGAGGCGAGGACGGCCCGTCGCAACGCATCGGCGCCGCGCTGTTGAACCGTCGCGCGGGCGTGGCCTGTCGGCTGCTGGTGGACGCCTTCGGCTCGCTGAAGTTTTCAAACACCCTCGAACAGCAGCTCACGGCCAGCGGCTGCGAGGTGCGCCGCTACGGGATGCGCGACGATCTGCGGCCGACGGCACGCAATCACCGGAAGATTCAGGTGACGGACGGCAAGTCCGGGCTCACCGGGGGATGGGGCGTGTGGCGGGTGTGGGAGGGAGACGGCCGGAGCCACGACGCCTGGCGCGACACGGCCGTGCGGGCCGAGGGACCGGTGGTGGCCCAGATGCAGCGCGCGTTCGAGCAGAGCTGGGTGGAGGCGGGGGGCGCGCCGCTGCCTGCGGTCGAGTATCCGAAACTGGCGCCACATGGTCCGACAGCGGCGACCTTCGTGGCCAGCTCGCCGCGCAAGGACCGCACATCCGAGGCAGAGGCGATGACCGCGCTGGTGATCGCGTCGGCGCGCCGGCAGCTGTGGATCGCCAATTCTTACTTCGTGCCCAGCGATCCGCTCGCCGACCTGCTCATACGCAAACGACGCCAGGGCGTCGACGTGCGCGTGCTGGCGGCCGGCCCCGTGCACGACGTGCCGCCGGTTCGCGCCGCCCAGCGGGCGACGTACGCGCGCCTGCTCGAGGCCGGCGTGCGCATCTTCGAGTACAAGCCGACGATGATGCACTCGAAGACGATGGTGGTCGACGGTCGCACGGTCGTCATCGGTTCGACCAACTTCGATCAGCTCAGCTTCGATCGTCTGGAAGAAGGATCGCTGGTCGCCACCGCGCCGATCCTTGCCAGCAAGCTGCTCCGAAGCTTTCAGGCTGATTGCGCCCGTTCCCTCGAGATCACCAGGGAGCTGTGGGCCGATCGCGACCTCGCTCCCGACCTGGCCCGCCGCGCCTCCGCCCTGTTCGCTGATTGGTTGTGAGGCGTCAGCCGCGCGGTCGCGCCCGCCTCAGAACTTCTGGAGGCGCGATACGATGTCCGTCGATGGCCCCGAGGTCGCCGTTCGATTGGACAGCATTCGAGGCGGAGCTCCACGACGAGCTCGCGCTCGCGCTGGCGGACGTGGGACGAGCGCGTCCCGAGGCCCGGTTCTACGCCGTCGCTCTTCATGGCTTGTATCGCGAGCTCGACGGGCTGCTGTCGCTGCCACACCTGGCGGCCGCCATCGACGGCGCCTTGCCTGCGTCCGAGGGGTTCTGGAGCGCCTACTGGAGTCCCGGTGACTGGGAGCTCTCCGAGATCGATCTCAGACCGGCGCCGGCGCTGCGCCTAGAGCGTGCGTTGACCCGCGAAGCCAATCGCGACACGCAAGCGCACTGGCGCGACGTCGAGGCCCGTTACCTCGAGCTCCTGGTGCGCGTGGCAGTCCGACTGCGCGACCGAGCGCCGTCGTTGCTGTCGACGACGGATGACTTCGTCCTGTTCATCAACGACGAGGCGCTGGGCCCGGACTTCGCCGCGCGCACGATGCCGCCCGCGCTGGTCGCCCGGTTCTTCGCGCCCGACGTCGCCCGTACACGCGAACACGAGCGAGTCGTGGCGCTGCCGGTGGCGGAGCGGGTGTCGTTTCTCGTGACCCGCCTCGTTCGATACGACGGTCGACCCGACGCGGTCAGCGAGGAGGCGGCGCGAAACGAGCTCGTCGCGATCGGTGAGCCTGCGCTCGACGCGTTGCTGCCCGTGCTCGGGCACCCGAAGCACGGCTGGAGCGCGGCGATCATCATCGGCAAGATCGGCGTGTCTCGTCCCGACGTCCTGGCGGCGCTGCGCAAGCGGGCGCCCAAGAGCCTCTGGCATGCGAGCGCGCTGGGCATGCTCGGCGACTACGATTGGCTGGCGAGCCAACCCGACTTCGTGGTGGGGCACGGTTTCACGGCGACGCTCAGGGCGATCTGCCAGGGGCGCCCGAGGCCGCTGGACTACCGGCCGCTGGAGCGTTTTCTCGACGGAGCGTCTGCGACAGCCACGGCGCGCGTGGAGGAGGAGCTGGCGCCGGGCAAGTCTTACGTCGAGGCGCAGACGGCGGACGTCCCCGAAGCGTTGCGCGGGCTGGCCTCGCCCCACGCCGTGATTCGCTGGCACGCGGCCTCGCTGCTCGGTGAGCGTGGGTTGGGGGCCAGGGTGGGAAAGACCGTGCTGCCGGCGCTGGCGGCCACGCTGTCCGATGGCAATGAGATCGTGCGTCGGCTCGCGGTCCTCGCCATCGGCGACTGGAAGGCGGCGGCCAAGCCCTATCGCGAGGCGATCGCGCGCCTGCGCGACGATCCCGACGAGGCCGTGCGCAGAAGTGTCGCGCACACGCTCGATTCCCGTCCCGTCTGATGACCGTCAGTCGACGGGCGGGGGTGGCGTCGGCTGGGGAGGCGACGACGCGGTCGTCGTCGCGTCGCTGGGTCGCCCGAACGCGAAATCGAACGCGACCAGGAGCATCCCGTGATCGAACCAGTCCGATCTCAGCGGACCGGGCGGCGGGATCCACCTGATCGCAACGCCGGTCGCGAGGTCCGCACGGTCGACGATGAGATAGCGGGCGACGGCCGAAACCATCCAGCCGGCGCCGCCGGCGGGGCTCTGGGAGCACCCAAAGCGCGCCGCCTCCGCACTCGCTCTGCACGGCGGGCTCTCTCAGGAGAGCGCCGAGACCGGCGGCCAGCCCAAGCTCCAGGCGGCGCGCGGTTCCCGGCACGATGACGCCGCCTTCCGTCTGAACGTGCGAGAAGAACGTCAAGCCGCCAGCGAGGCCGACATAAAGGCCGGCCTGGATCGGGATGGCGTAGAAATGCGGCCAGCGGTGGCGGAACAGACGAAGAGCCGCGCCCGGGCCCGCTTGAATCAGTGACGAGCCCGGGTTCGGTAGGATGGAAATCGGCGTCAGCTCCACGCCGACCGTTTCTTGCGTGAGCGTACCGGCACCGCGCGTTCGGATGTCGCCGTCCGCGGCGCTCGCCGTGCCCGGCCCCGCAACGAGCACGGCCGCCAGCGCGAACGACACCGCCAGCAACAGCCGACGATCGCACACGTGCACGACCTGCCCGCCGGTGCTGCCGCTGCCCTGCTGCATCACGGCTTCGATCTTGTCACGATCCACGCATCCGGCGCACACTCGTGTCGTTCGATGGTTCGCGCTGTTGCTATGTCTCTCGGCGTCGCGCTCATCGTGGCGGCGTGCTCGGGATCCGGCACGTCGACCGATGGCGGGCAAGACACCGTCGGCGATGGCGGCGGTGGGACAGGTGGTGCCGCCGGCAGTGCAGGGAGCGGTGGTGGCGGAACGACGGGCGCCGGCGGCGATGGCGCGGGTGGCGCCATCGGGACGGCTGGGCGCGGTGGCAATGGTGGCGCCGGGGGCGGAGCCGGTACGGGTGGCGCCTCCGGCGGCGGAACCTGCACCCGGAATGCCGCGAACGATGCACAGTGCACGATGGCGTCGCTGTCGCACTTCTTCCTCTGCACGGGGACGCTGGTGCCGGCGCGGTGTTCTCTCCTCTATGCGGGCAACGCCGTCGCCGCGTACTGCTGCCCGTAGTATTCGCTGGCGGCCATGCTGTCCGACGGCAATGCCATCGTGCGTCGACTCGCACGGTCTTGGCCATCGACGACTGGAAAACGGCGGCCAAGCCCTATCGCCAGGTTGATCGCGCGCCTGCGCGACGATCCCGACGAGGTGGTGCGTAGGGTGGTCGCGCACACGCTCGATTCCCGCGGCGTCTGAACGACCCAGAAGGTGTAGTCTTGCCTGTTGCTGGAGGAGTACCCGATGAGCACGGTCATGAGACGTTCCCCCATCGGCCGCCCGCCGGGGGCCCGCGCGACCGCCCTGGCGCTCGCCGGCCTGCTGGCCGGCGGCGTACAGACGACGCAGGCGGCCAATGCCGACGCGAAGGCCAATGGCGCCGAAACCCAAGGCGGTCCTGGTGGCGCAGCCGGAGCGGGTCATCACCGAGGTCATGGTCGTCGACGGAGGGCGCGTCGCGGGCCAGACGACGCCCGAGGCCGCGCGCAAGGACGGCCTGACCGTCGTCGATCTCTCGGACGACTGGCTGCCGTTCGTCTTCTCGGAGACGCCCGAGAAGCCGCAGCCGCTGCGGCCGTTCCTGCAAGACCTGGCCAACGGGCGGATGCGCGCGGGCAAGAACTACGCGCGCCCGCGCGAGGACCGTTTCTTCGAGGCGTTCGGGATCTTCCCCAGCCTGAACCTGGTGCGGCGACGGCTCGCGGACAAGAGGCGCCACGCCTGCCACGACCGGGTGAAGGACGCGGTGCTCGAGGAGCTGTCGCCCAAGAACGTGATCCCGCCGGAAGAGCCGGAGAAGATCCCGAACCCCGACCCCGCGACGGTCAAGGAGACGCCCATGATTCACGACCGGGCGGACACTCTCGCCGCGACCGCTGACCCCGACGGAGAAGCGGGCCGTGATCGCGATGCAGGCCCACCTGCGCTGCGAGGAGCTGCTGTCCGGCAAGGCGAGCTCCGGCCGGATGGATCGGCGGACGGCCGAGGGCCTGAAGATCTATCAGCGGCTGCACATGCTCGCCGACAACTCGAAGATCGATCTCGACACCCGCACCGTGCTGCATGGGCGACAGCCGCGAGCACGACTTCCGGATGCTGCTGCGCGTGCTGCGCGAGCGGGTCGTCGACGCGACCGGGCTGCTCGAGGACGGCTCGGCGCTGGGCGTCGCCGGCCAGGTGCAGGGGCGCGTGCTCGACAGCCCCGAGTTCCTGCCGCTGGCTCGCGCCGGCGGAAAAGACGCCAGCCAATGCGGCGGCCACCGCCCAGGCGCCCGCAGCGCAAGGACAGGCCGCTGCGCCCGCTGCAGCCGCGCCGCCGCCGCCGACGCGTCGGCCAAGATCACCGCGGCGCCGGATCTGATCGCCGCGGCCACGCACGCGGCCAGCCAGGCGCTGGGCTGGACGTCACCGGAGGCCGCGCTCGCGAGCACGCTGGCTCCGCCTGCGCCGCCCGCTGGAGCGAAGAAGCCCGCGCGCAAGACGGCGGCGAAGAAAGGACCGGCGCCGCTGCCCACGCCGTCGCGATCAAGCTGCCGCCGCTGCCGCCGTACCACGGGCCCAAGATGGAGCTCCGCGCGGAGATCGATCGCGGCGACGTGGTGCTGGCGCGGCCGCAGCTCGACAAGGACGGCAAGAAGAAGTGGAAGCCCCCGGTCGCCGACCGCCCGACGCTGACGCTGTACGCGCGCAACGGTGACAAGGAGGTGGCCCTGAGCCGCTGGCCGACCACCATCGGCGGCTGGAAGACGATCGAGAAGAAGGACGGCACCATGGCGCTCAAGTACAAGGAGTCCGTCACGGGTGACGCCCTGTGGCCCGAGGTGCTGGCCACGCCGAGCTGGCACCCGGCGCCGGGCATGCCCACCCGCAAGCTGCTCGTCAAGCGTGGCGACACCTTCGAGCCGAAGACGGAGATCATCGGCCCGGGCTACCGCGCGGCCTACGGGCTGGTGGCGATCGTCCACCACCAGATCATGGAGCGGAACGAGAAGGGCGAACCGCAGCTCATGGACCTCCGCATCCGGACGCACGGCACGCCCGCCTACCGATCGGTCAAGCGCGGCGAGAGCAACGGCTGCCACCGGCTGCACAACTACCTGGCCCTGCGGCTGTCGGCCTTCCTCGTGAAGCACCGCGAGCACGTGCGCGACGGCATCGTGCCCGAGGACTACGTGCGGAACCTCGCAATACAAGGGCCAGAAGGTGGCCCTCGAGAGCGAGAGCAAGGGCTACCGCTTCAAGCTGACGCCGCCCGTGCCGGTGACCGTCCTCGACGGCGACGTCAAAGGCGACGCCAAGGCCGTCAAGCGCATGGTGCCGCTGGCCGCGGTGCCGTAGCGGCGCGGGCCTGTCGTCGCGTCGGGAGAAGCTCGCGTCAGCGCAACGCTGCGCAGCTCGGGTCGGCGAGCTGCTGCTGGTCGAGCGCGAGCAGCTCCGTCACCAGCCGCGCGATGCCGGCCGGGATGTCTTTGCAGCTCGTGGCCGAGCCGGTCGTCATACACGGTCCGCCGACGAAGAACTCGCGGCCGTCGCCGCGGCTGAAGCGGAAGATGGGGGAGTCAACCGGACGATTGTCGCGTCCGAAGATGAGCGGCATGGTGGGGTCGGCTGGCTTGGACAGCGCGGCCTGCACGTCGGCATCCAGGATCACGCGCATGATGTCGCCGCCGTCGATGGCGTTGGCGAGGCCGCAGGTCGGTAGCGGCGGCGCGCACGGAGACGTCGATGGGATCGGTCGCGCGCGGCGATCGGGTGTAGCGATATCCGGCCGGCGGCGTCAGCGTCACCTGGTCTTCCCAGGCCGTGTGTCCGCCCGTGTCGCCGTAGCGGTAGGTCGCGTCCAGGTTGCACGTGCCGGGCGCGCCCGCGTCCGTGCAGACGCGCAAGGTGCACGCGATCTGACCGCCGGCGGTGCAAGTGCACGTGTTGCAGTTGTCGCTGCTCGGCACCGGCCCGGGCGGGTACGTGACGCCGCCCAGGACGCAGCCGCCGCCCACGCCGCCCCTGCCGCCGGTTCCCGGGCCGCCGCCGGCGCCTGCCGTTCCCGTTGTGCCGCCGCGACCACCTACGCCTGCCGTTCCCGTTGTGCCGCCGCGACCACCCACGCCGGCCGTTCCCGTTGTGCCGGCGCTGGAACCCGCGCTCCCCGTGGTGCCGGCGCTGGAACCTGCGCTGCCTGTGCTGCCGGCGCTGGAACCTGCGCTGCCCGTGCTGCCGCCGCCGGAGCCTGCGCTCCCCGTGCTGCCGCCGCCGCCGTCGGGTGTAACCGCGACGCTGCCGCAAGCCGCGAAGCAGAGGACGGGTGCGATGAGACTCAGTTGATGCAGACGCAGGCGCATGTGGATGAACGCAGCAACCATTGTGCCTGACGTGAGAGCAATGATCTCGCGGGGATTGGGGCGCGACCTCGGCGGGCGCGGCGTTGATCGTCTCGAAAATCTGAGACATCGCGTCGCCTCGTCTGATCCAAAGCGAGCGGGCCAGGACACTGACGGAGGATGAGCCTACGTCTTGTCGCGTTACTGGCGCTTGGATCTGTCGTCGGGACCCTGGGATGCGCGGGCGATGCCGTCGATGGGATGGTTTCGGGAACCGGTGGCAATACGGGGGCGGGGGTTGCCGGCAACAACAGTGCCGGCGGCGCGGGGCGGGGCGGCAGCACGGGGAGCGCGGGGACCAGTGGCGTCGCTGGCGTGATGGGCGGCGGCGGAACGACGGGCGTGGCTGGTACGACAGGTGCGGCGGGACGCGGTGGTAGCGGTGGAGCGACGGGCGTGGCTGGTACGACAGGTGCGGCGGGACGCGGCGGCAGCGGTGGAGTGACGGGCGCGGCTGGGACGACCGGCGCGGCAGGGCGCGGCGGCAGCGGTGGAACGACGGGCGCAGCCGGGACGACAGGTGCGGCCGGCGCGGCAGGACGCGGCGGCAGCGGTGGGACGACAGGCGCGGCAGGACGCGGCGGCAGCGCTGGCAGCGGCAGCGCGGGAACCACCGGCGCCGCCGGAACGACCGGCACGGGTGGCAGCAACATCGCCTGCCTGACCAACACGGTGACCGGCTTCGCGACGCAGAGCGGGAGCACGACGGGCGGCGGCAACGCGACGCCGATGGTCGTCACGACCGCCAGCGCGCTGTCGAGCGCGCTCAGCAACGCCTCGGTATCGGTGATCCAGCTGTCGGGCACGGTGTCGGGCAACTTCAACGTCCCGTCGAACAAGACGCTGCTCGGCGCGTGTGGCGGCACGGCGACGATCCAGGGGCACGTCGGCATCGGCGCGCGAACCAACGTCATCGTCCGCAACCTGCGCATCGTCGGCAACAACTGCACCGACGCCGGCGGCGACTGCGAGTCAGGCGAAGACGCGCTCGAGATCGGCAACTCGTCGCGCGTCTGGATCGACCACTGCGACATCTCCGACGGCTCCGACGGCAACCTCGACATCGCCAACGGATCCGATCTGGTCACCGTCTCGTACACGAAGTTCTGGTACCGCGGGCGTTCGGGCGGTCACCAGTTCTCGAACCTGGTCGGCAACAGCGACAACTCGCCCGGCGACGCCGGCCGGCTGCGCGTCACCTGGCACCACAACTGGTGGGCGGATCGCGTGGTCGAGCGGCAGCCGCGCGTCCGCTACGGCCAGAACCACCTGTACAACAACCTGTGGACGTCGAGCGGTAACAACTACTGCATCGGCGTCGGCGTCAACGCGAACATCCTGGCCCAGAACAACGTGTTCATCGGCGTGTCAGATCCGCTGGAGACGGACAGCTACGCGAACGACTCGAGCGTCGCGCACCAGGAGGGCAACATCTTCACGAACACCAGCGGGATGACGGCCGACCTGCGCGGCGGCAGCGTGTTCACGCCGCCGTACACGGTCACGCTCGACGCGGCGTCGACCGTCGAGGCGGCGGTGCGCGCGGGCGCGGGCCCGAAGTAAACTGTCTGTGTGAAATCGCTGTTCGTCGCCCGTCACGGCGAGACCGAGTGGAACCGCGTCGGGCGGTGGCAAGGCAACACCGACATCCCGCTGTCCGAGGTCGGCCGGGCACAGGCGCGGGCGCTCGGTGAGCGCCTGCGCGGTCTTGGTATCGCCCAGGTTCACGCCAGCCATCTCGAGCGCGCCCGCGAGACCGCGGAGATCGTGGCCAAGTTGCTCAGCGTTCCGACGTTTGCGGTCGACGAGCGCCTGCGCGAGCGCGGCTTCGGCTGCTTCGAGGGGCTCACGCGCGCCGAGTGCGCAGAACGCCACCCCGTCGCGTGGGAGCAATACCTGGCCGACCGCCGATCGACGCCCCCGGACGCCGAGCCTCAGCACGCGGTCGAGGCGCGGGTCGTCGCCGCGCTGACCGACATCGCGCGCCTGCCCGTCCGCGCTGACGAAGCGACGCTGGTGATCTCTCACGGCGGCGCGATCCGAACCTTCATTCACGCGGTGACCGGCGCTGCTCCCCCGCCGCTCGAAAACGCCGCTCTGTTCCTGGCCCGCTACGACGTCGACCGCTTCGTCTCCGTCGCTGCTGTCGCAAGCGCTCACCGACGCGCGTGAACCACGGTCGCCGCTCGCCTCATTTCCCGCTTCTCACGACGTCGAGCATGCCGCGCGGGCCGTCGCCAAAATCCTCCTCGATGGCGTGCGTGGTCTGGATGGCGGCGCTGATCAGGGTATTGAGCAGGCGGTTGTTCGTCGTATCGCCGGCATCGACAAACTCGCCCTGTTTGAGGTAGCCGCCGCCGTTGCCCCAGATGATGTGGGGGATGTTGCTGAAGCCGTGCGGCGGTCCCTCGGCGTAATGGTTCGTCCACATCACGAAACACTGATCGGTCAGGCCGCGCGCCTTGAAGTGGTCGAGCCCCGCGGCGAGCGTCTGCATGCGCACGACGTCGATCTCGGCGTGCGCCTGCGCGGCGACCGGGTCGTTGCCCGTGGAGGCATCACTCATTATGCCGTGGCTGATGTGGGCGAACGGCCACTGGCGTTCGCTGTTCGCCGGCACGTCGTAGATCGTGCGGTCGTAGGGATCGCCCCATTGCAGCGAGGCGGCCCGCCGGTGGTTGCACGCGAACGCCATGGCCACGAGGCTCATGTGAAGCCGCACGATCTCGTCGGTGCGACGCGCGTCGTACCTGTAGGTCTTCAGGGCGTCGAGCGTGGTCACGTCCACCCCAGCTGTCGAGCACATGCGGGTCATGATGACCTCGACGTCCCGGATCGAATCGAAGTGGAGCTGCAGGCGTTGCCGATCGGCCGCGCTCAGCCGCGGGTGCTGCATGAGATCCCTCAGATCCTCGCGCACCAGGTCGTGGATGCTGTTGCGGCTCTGGGCCAGCGTGCGCGCGGCCTGCTCCGCCTCGGGCGTCATGGCGCCGCCGGGCATCGCGAGGCCCATCAGCTCCAGGTAGAGGTTGTAGGGATTGTCGATCACGGGAAGCAGCTGTCCCGGTCCGGAGAACGACAGCCGCTGCGCCGCGTAGCCGTTCCTCACATTGCCGGCATAGAGCGATAGCGGCGTCTTTCCCGGATGCACCTTCGCTGCGATGTAGGCGTCGGCCGATGGGCCCGCGCCCATTGCCAGCTGGGCGGCCATGCCCGCCTGCGGCACCTTGCCGGTGAGCGCCACGCAAAGTCCGTTCACGTGGGCATCGCCGGTGGTCGAAGTCAATGGCCACCTGACGCCCGACAGCAGCAGCAGGTTGCTGGCGTGGGCCGCGAGCTGGCTCGTGGCCTTCCCCGCCGCCGCGAGCCCCGCTTGCGTCAGCGGGCCCGTCGCGTCGGGGAAGAACTGCGCGCGGGAGACGCCGCCCACCGCGCAGATGAAGAACGCGAACACGGGCCTCGCGTCGGCGGCCCACGGCGAGCGCTCCGGCAGGCTCTCCAGGAACGGGAGCGCGACGGCCGCCCCGGCTGCGCCGCGCAGGAACGCGCGGCGGCCGACCCGCCGACGCCCAGCCGTGGATCGCGGCGCGCTCACGGCGTGCCCTCCTGGCGCAGGCGGAAGGCCGGATTCCGCACCAGCGAGATGACCATCTCCTTGAGCGATCGCTCGCGGCTCACCACGGCGAGATCGTCGAGCAGGGGCCGGTCCCCCGCGACGATGTCGCGCTGAAGCGCATAGCCGGTCAGCATCTTCGCGTAGCACGTATGCGCCTGCGTGCCGTCTGCCATGATGCGCATCAGCTCCCTCGCGTCGGCAAATTCCCGCGTTCCGTCCTCGAATGGATAGCTGCCGGTCGTATTCACAGGGACACCGTTGTCGACATCACGGGCCCGCCCCGCGCGATCGAACCCCTCGAAGGCGAAGCCCAGTGGGTCGAGGTAGTCGCTGTGGCAGCTGCCGCACCTCTCCGTCAACGCTTCGACGCGCTCACGGTTGGTGTGGCCAGGGGCCAGCGCCATGAGCGACGGAAACGGCGCGTCGTGACCGGGCACGCCGGCGCACAAGACGTCGTCGCTCAGCGGCGACACCACGGCGGATCGTGGCGGGGCCGTCAGGGAGCGCGTTGAGCAACAAGAACGGGACCTGCATGAAGTAGCCAATTCGCGACGCATCGAGCACCCTCGCCTCGATAGCGAGCGGAGGCGGGTCGACGCCGTAGCTCGACGCGAGGCCCGGTCCGACGAAGGCGCGCGTGGAGGTGAGGATCGCCCGCAGCCCCTCGCCCCGCGCGAAGACGTCGTCGAAGAACCGCGTCGACGCCTCGGCGAGCTCCGCTGTCACGGACGCGGGCACGCCCTCCCTGGCGAAGTCGTCGTAGCGGTCGAGGTGGTAGAGCTGCCCGTGAAAGTCGCGCATGATGTCGACGGCCGCGGGCCGTTCGAGCATCGCGCGCGCCACGCGCTCGACCCCGCCGACGGAATCGAGCTCGCCAGCGGCGGCAGCGTCGAGCAAGTCGTCGCTCGGTGTCGTGCCGAGCAGCCAGAATGACAGCTTGGACGCGACCTCGTAGCCGTCGAGCGGCGCACCCGTGGCGCCGAGCTCGGAGCGGTACAGGAAACTCGGTGACTGCAACATGGCGCGGATGACGAGGCCGGCCCCGTTTGCGAAGCCCGCGCCATAGAGGTTTTCACCCAGCGTGAAGACGCCCTGGTACTTCGTCACCTCCGCGGGCGTCAGCGGGCGGCGGAAAGCGCGCCGGCCCAACGCCCGCACGAAGCCCTCCGCATCGGTCCCGGGGTAGAGCCTGGCCAGCGCTTCAGCGGAGCCGGTGGCGATCGCGGCGGCCGCCTCGGCGCCGACTTCGAGGTCGATCGCGGCCTGCCGGTCGACGAACAGGCGCTTTTCGTTGTTGGCAAAATCCGTGTCCGGAAGGGTGGGGGTTGCGAAGCCCTGCGACAGGTTCGCGGGTGAAGCGAAGCGCAGGACGTCGGTCACGGCGCGTTCCCATTGCGCGTTCGTGAGCCGCTGCACGCGCGCGTAGACCGGTGAGCCGTCGAGGCTGATCGTGCTCGGCCCCGTCGGTTGGCCGCCGCTGCCCGCACTGCCTGACGCGGACGGGCCAGCGCCCGCGCTGCCGCCGGCGGCGCCTGCCCCGATTCCCCCCGACGCGCCTGCGGAGCCGGCGCGACCGCCCATCCCCCGGTCGGCAGGCACGCTACGGCGACACGAAAGCTGGAGGACCGGCAGGAATGCCAGCCCGATAGCCAGTCCGCGCGTCAGGCGAGCCACAGCATAAATACGATCCCCTCCGTGGGGTGTTTCGATCACTCGCCCGCCGAGGTCAGGCGCTTTTGGGACGGACGCGTGACGTCAGAGGATGCGGCGCGCGGGGGTCGCCACCGCGGGAACAGCGCGTTTTCCCATAGATAGCGCGACGACGGCGCAGATCCCCTCGGGCGTCAGGCAGACGCGCGCGGGACCGCCCCACAAGCCGGGCGGAATGTCGTCGCTGGTCACGTAGCCGGAGTCGACGCCGACCAGCTCCGCCTCCAGCGTCAGGCAGAACACCTGCGCATCACGCGCGCCGCGCGTACCCGCCACCGCACGCCCCTTGAGCGGGCCATAGACGTGAATGTTGCCGTCCGCCAGCAGCTGCGCCCCCGAGTGCACGGGCGCGACCACGATCAGGTCGCGTCCCTCGGCGTAGATCAACTGCCCCGAGCGCACCGGCTCGTGAATGACGAGCGAAGCGCGCAGTGGGTCGCTCGCGGGCGGCGGCGGCTGCGCGACCTCGCCGCGACGCGCGGGTGACGCGGGCGCCTTGACGGCGGCCGCGGTGGCGGGCGGAGCCAGCGCCGCCGCGCCCGTGCTGCCGGCTTCCAGCGCCGCGATGCGCGCCTTCCACCGCTCGATGCGCGCGGCATCATCCGGCGCCTGGTTGGACGTCGCCTCGGCGGCTTGTACGAGATGCCGATAGATGGCGATGGCGTCCGCGCAGCGTCCCTGTCGCGCGGACAGCTCGGCCATCGTTTCGGTGGCGAACAGGGGATCCAACGTGCACCGGTCGCCGATTGTCCGACGCGGGACGGGGTAGTCAACTTTCAGTGGCGGGATTACGTTTCGCGCATGGAGACCAACACGCTTCATCGCGGACGCCTCGTCGATCACGTGCAGCTGGTGGTGCGTGATCTGGCGGCCAGTAGGCGGTTCTACGAGGCCGTATTCGCGGTGCTGGGAGTGCCTGTGGGCGGCGAGGGCCCGGGCTTCTTCTGGGCCGACGATGTGGTGATTTCGTCAACGGACTCGCCTGCGGCGCAAGGTCGGCCGACCGGGCCGACGCACCTGGCATTTCAGGCGTCTGATCGGGCCACGGTCGATCGTGTCCACGCCGCCGCAATCGCGGCGGGAGGCAAGGACAACGGCCCCCCGGGCGAGCGGCCGTACCATCCCGGGTACTACGCGGCCTTCGTGCGAGATCCCGACGGCAACAACATCGAGGCCGTCTACCACGGCCCGGCGAAGACCAGGTCGGCTGCGTCGGTCGTGATCACGTTCTGAGCACGCTGCGCGGGGGCGGGTCCGGCGACGCGGCCTCAGAACAGCCGCAGGTCGGAGATGACGCCCGCCGCGCACAGACGGATGTAAAGGTCGGTCGCCACCATCGAGTAGAGGCTGGCCATCGAGGCCCGACCAAATCCACCCCTGGTGCTGCGCTCCGAAGTCGCCGGCCGGGCCGCTTCGCGGGCGTATACTGGACTGCGACGGGGGGCGAATGAGACGAGCGGGCATCATCGCCTTGATTGCGTTCGGCTTCGTAGGGGGCGGTGCGTGCGAGCGCCAGACGCTCACCGGTCAGCGCCAGGACGCTGGACGCGTCCGTGACCGAGACAGGCAGCGCGCCCGGGGCAGACGCGAGCGTGCTGGATGTGGCCCCCGAGGCGGGGCCGCTCCCCTGCGAGTCGGATGCGTCGTGGTCCGGACCGGTAGATGGGGGAGAAGACGGCGTAGGGCAGTGTCGGACGACGGGTTCGCAGGGAGCGGATGCCGCGCCTGTTCAATGCAAATGGCTGGCGGATTTCGATGGCGACGGGACGCCCGATTGCGTCGACCTGGCCGGCTCGAGCGGGAGCGGCACGTCGCTGATATTCCGGAAGGGTCTTGCCGCTGGAGCATACGAGGCGACAGAGGTTGTCACCGGTTTGTCGGTGTCAGGACCTCCGGGACCGGTTTTCGTGATCGATCTCAATCACGACTCGCGTCACGACATCGTCTTGTCGTCGCCGTTCCCATTCCTCACGGGCGCGAGATCGGACTCGATGTCGATCGCTCGAGGGCAGCCGGACGGAACGTTCGATGTGACCCAGATATTGGGCCCGCTGCGCCACGCTGAGTATTTCGTTCGCGGAGGTGACTTCGACGGCGACGGCTTCGTCGACCTGCTTGGCGTCGCCGGGCCAGAGTCGCCTGCCAACGACTCGACATGGATCGTCGCCAGGTCGCGGGGTGAGTCCGACTTCCAGGTCACGAGCACCGAGGTCGTGCGGGGCGTGCGGGCGCGTCCCGAGCCCCGCGCCTTCGTCGACATGGACAAGGATGGCCACGTCGACATCGTCGCGCTGTTGACGCGGTGGGGACTGGACTCAACCGAGGTGAGCGTCGCGCTCATCTCCTATGGCAACGGCGACGGGACCTTCAAGACACCCGCCGACAGGATCGCCGGGACGGAGGGCTGGAAGGACGTCCGGGTGGGTGACTTGAACGGCGACGAGATTCCAGACCTCCAGTCCGAGGAAGGCCTCGCCCCGAGCGCGGTCCTCTACGGCGCCGGCGCCACGAGGACCTTCTCGGCCACTCCTCCTTAGGTACCGCCAGACGACCGCCGGGGCTGAGGGGCTGGCCGCAGAGGCGAGCTCAGTACTCGGGGGCGTCGTAGAGCCGCGAGCGAACGATCGGGACGTCGATGTCGAACTGGCCCACGACCCGTTCGACGAGCGACGCGAACCACTGATCTGCCCGCGGCGACACCCACAGGCGGTCCACAAGGCGGTCGACCACTATGGGGACGTCGATGCCGTTGCGGGCTGCGTCGTCGACTGCCTCGAGATCGAGGTCGGCCAGCTCGGCGTAGCGCGGACGAACGATGACCGCGCGAATCTCGCGCTCGTGCTCGAAGCTGTTGCGCTTGTGGAAGACGCGGTTGAACGCGCGGAATGCGCCCCAGCTGTCGGTGGCGTAGTCGATGTACTCGACGGCGCCGATGAACACCTCGGTGGCGCCGCTGCCGGCGTCCATCTGCTGCCGCAGGGCACCGACCGTGGACTGAATCGCGACGCCGGGCTCGGTGCCCAGGTAGAGATCCCACATCGCGGCCGACTCGCCGGCATTGAGGTGCCACGAGCTCACGAACAGCGCGCGGCTCGTGTAACGCATGGTCTGGGCGACGAGCTGGTCGACGGCCATGCGCTCGAACGAGGCGCGCGGTTGGTCCGCCATCGTCGCGAGATAGGCCATCAACCCGTCCCGGGAAATCGTCCCGTCGGCGATGGCGGCGGCGGTCCATTGCCGCGCTGCCGCCATGTCGCGCGCCGGGATGCCGATCTCGAAGCGGTCGAGGAACGTATCCGCGCGCGAAAAATGCAGGACCCGATCCAGCAGCATGGCGACCATCTTCGTGAACGTGACGTATCGCCAGATCGGCTGGTCGTCGGGCGGCAAGGTCAGCGTGTTGTCAGGGACGTACACCGCCACGAAAGCTGGCAACGCGCCGGCGCGGCGACGATCGGGATCACTGCGTAGATGGCGACCCAATTGCATCGAGCGACTCCTACAGTTTCTTGGTAGCGCTCAGGCATCGCGATACATTGTTGGCGACCAGCCGACATGAGATTCCGCATCATCTCTCCCCGGCGACGGTCGACGTGACTGACGACACCGACCCGCGGAGCGCCGTCGCGAACCGCCGGCTGTCCTGGACGATCCTGGCGACGATCGCCGGCTTCACAATCGTCACGGTGTATTGCACCTACCTCTCCGTATACGCGATCGACGCCGAAACAGGCGTGGTCGCCGGCGTCGAATCGTTGAAGCAGTATCGCCAGGCGTCTCGCCGGCACTTCCGAGTTCCCGTTCCAGTGGCGGTTGCTCGGCACCTATCTCGTCAACGCCGGCGAACGGCTGACGGGTGTCGACCCGCACGCGGTCGACGCGGTCATCAAGACGCTCCTGCTCTTCGCGTCGTCGACCACGCTGTTCATGTTCAGCCGTCTCAGCGCGAGCGACGTCGGATCGTTGTGCGTCGTCGCGTTCTATCACCTCGCGACTGTGGTGGGATTCAGCGACTACTTCAGGATCTACTTCACGAACGACTACGCCATGCTTGCGTGCTGGTTTGCTGCGGTCTATCTGATCGCGACGCAGCGCTGCCTGGCCGCGGCGCTGATGACCTTTGTCGGGGCGTGGTCCAAGGAGACGATGCTGCTCGTTCCGCTCCTCGTCGCGTTACGGCGTCTGCACGGCGGCGCCAGCAACCTGAGCGTCGTGGCCAACATCGTCGCGTTCTTGGTTCCGACCGTTATCCTCCGCACGCATTACCCGGCGCCGATCGCCAAGTGGGCCTGGTGGGAGACGATCTTCCTCAATATTCCGATCCTGCACCCGAACTGGCCGGTGTTCGTCTTGGCGGTGAAGAGCAACCTGAAGGTCGTTCTGCTCTACAACGCGCTGTGGATCGTCGGCTTGCGGTCGCTGTCCAAGGCAGACAAGGGGAGCTTTGCCAGGGACCTGAGGTTGGCCGGCGTCCTTTATGTCGTGCTCATCTATCCGGTCGTCTTCATCCGCGAGCTTCGTCATTTCCTGCCGCTCGCGATCGTCGTGCTCCCTTCCGCGATCGCAGAGCTCGAGCGCCGAACCGCGCACGGATCCACGCGAGCTCCGGCTGTCCAGCAGGCGCGCTGGGACGCGCCCTGTCGCCTTGCAGGCGGACATCTCGACGCGCACCCGCGACGTCCTCTCCGTTCGCGAGGGCTGAAGATCGCCTGAAGTTGCTCGCGTAGAGCGCCGCTCGATGCCTGCACGCTCCATTGTTGAGCTGTGAAACGCATGCGCTCGAGCTCGTTACGCTCGTTTGAATGAACGTTGTTAACAAATGATTTGCGCATGAGGTGTGCGTTTGTTGGGGATCGCCTCAATACCCAGCGTGTTACGGTCGCGAAATGTTGCCCCCAAATGTCTCGCGTGTTGTTCGCGGAGGGTTGGTGGTCGCGGCGGTGTTGTTTGTCGGCTGTGCTCGCACGGAAGAGATCGATGGCCCTGCCGGCGATAGCGGCGCGGGCGGGTCGTCGTCCGCGCGCGGCGGGTCGACGCAATCGACCGGAGTCGCCGGTCAGACTTCGACCGGCATTGCGGGACGGGGCGGCACCGGCAGCTCAAGCGTCACCGGTAGTAGCGGAAGCGCGGGCGTGGCCGGCGCACCGGGTGGCCGTGGCGGCGCGGCCGTGGCCGGCGCTGCCGGACGCGGCGGTGCAGGCGCAGCCGGCGGGCGCGGCGGTACAAGCGTTGCCGGCGCGGGTGGCCGCGGCGGTGCGGGCATGGCAGGCGCAGTCGGCGGACGCGGTGGCGCGGGCGTGGCCGGTGCGCCAGGTGGGCGCGGCGGTGCGGGCATGGCGGGCGCGGCTGGCCGCGGCGGCGCCAGCTCTAGCGGCGGCGCCGCAGGCTCGTCGTCTGGCGTTGCGGGCGCCGGCGCCGGCGGGTCGGGCACGGTTGTGGATCTGTGCCAGGGCCTGATCCAGGACAAGGCGGCCCATCCCATGACGACCCTCGCCAAGCCAGCGCTGGGTCAGGTCGCAACCGACGCGGAGTTCGGCACGGCCATGCGCCGGATCACCAGCGTGTCGGGGAGCGGCGAGCGCGCCGCCATTCGTCCCATGTACTCGACGGTGTCGGCGTGGAACGCGAACGAGTCATTCATGATCCTGTACAGCGTGTCGGGCGGCCGGCACGAGCTCTATGACGGGAAGACCTATCAATTCATCCGCAGCCTGGCCATCAGCCCGGCCGACCTGGAGCAGGTCTACTGGCACACGTCGGATCCCGACATCTTGTTCTACGTCGACGGCAAGGCCTTCGTCCGTTACCACGTCTCGACGTCGACGAAGGAGACCGTGACGACGTTCAGCTTCTGCTCCGGCGACGCCAGCAACGGCAGCGATCCGTTGTTCACGTCGTGGGACTCGGGGCGCCTCGGGCTGACCTGCGGCGATCAGGTCTTCATCTACGACATCGCGTCGAACACCGTCCTCGGGCGGAAGGCGATGAGCGAGAACCCCGCCCAGATGGCGCCCAGCGGCACGCTGGCATTCCTCAGCGACAGCGGCCGCGTCACCGACTTGAACCTGAACGTGCTGCGCACCCTCGATATCCTCGAGCCGTACGGCCACTCATCGCTCAGCCGCCTCGCGACCGGCGAGGACACCTGGAACGGTGTGGTGTTCGATCAAGGGCCGAAGGGTAACAGCGACATCGGTTCGCTCGTCACGTTCAAGCTGACCGACGGGACATCGCGCGTGATCATCGGACCGAAGACCGGCTACCCGTACCCGCCGACCACACATGTGTCCGGGATGGCCTATCGGCGTCCGGGCTGGATCTTCGTGTCGACGATCGGCGGCCACGACGGGCGGGCCGCGCTCGACATGGAGAACGTCGTCGCCGACACGAACACCGGCAAGGTTTGCCGCGCCGGCCGCCACCGCAGCTGGGGCAAGGACAACGGCGTGCTTGGTTACTGGGCCGAGCCGCACACCGTCCCCAGCCCCAGTGGCACCCGCGCGGCCTTCGGCAGCGACTGGGGCGGCGGCAGCAGCGTGGACACCTACGTCCTCGAGCTGCCGAGCTACAAGCCGTAGCCGGCCAATCTCGTCATCGCCCGCTCCCGATCACCAGCTTCGCGGTCGGGGCCGGGAGGATCGCGGGCGGCGCACCAGGGCGAACGACAGCGCGAGCGCGCTCATGATCAGGGCGGGATGTTGGTCCGCCTCCGAGCCGCCAGTGCGGCAGCCACACCCGTCATCCTCTTCCGGCGGCGGCGCGCCGCTGCCGCCGGCCCCGCCGCGTCCGCCCCGGCCACCGGCTTGTGCACCTGCGGCTCCACCGGATCCGCCGCCTGTCGCCGTGCCGCCACCGCCTGCTTCGCCGCCATTGCCTCCGCCGACGCCGGTCGTGCCGCCGAGGCCCGCGCCGCCGGTTGCGCCCGCCGCGCCGCCGGCTCCGCTCACACCGGCCGCGCCCGCCGCGCCACCGGCACCGCCGCTCCCTGCTGCCGCGCCGCCGGTGCCCGCCGTCGCGCTGGAGCGGTTGTGCTCGTACGCGCCCATGTCGAACTCCGAGCCGTCCACGTCGGGCAGCCCGTCGCCATCGAGAGGGCGGGGACCGCGCTCGATGTCGTGATCGGGGGCGACGATCGACATCCCGGCGTCGATGCACGGGCTCGACGGCCGCAGCCGGTAGTCGCCCGCGCCCAGGTACTGGGGATCGACGGCGATACTGCGAACGATGTCGAACAGACCCGGCGTACTGGTCGGGAAGAAGTCGATGGTGTTCCCCCACAGATCGGATGCGAAGACCTTCACCTGCGCCGGGGCGGTGCTCCCGGGCGCAAACTCGATCGCCCTACGGTTGTTCGTCAGGATCGAGTTGTGGACCTCGAACGGCGCCGTGCCGTATACGCCGATGTGGTTGTCGTCGAAGGTGCAGCTCGTGATCTGGCAGTGCCCCCTGTTGCAAGCGATGCCGTCGAGACCGCTTCGCACGAACAGCGAGTTGCTGACCACGAGCTCTGACACGCCCCCGCTCGCGTACACGCCGACGCTGCCCACGTCGATCATCCGCACGCTGTCAATCGTGGCCATTCCCCCGAACAGGTCGATGCCGTCTCCCGTGTGCTCGAACAGGGATCGTCGAATCACGTGAGCTCCACCTGACAGCATGAGCCCGAAGCTGGCGTGTCGGAACACGGCGTCGGTCACGTCCGCGTTGCCGGTCGCGAGGATGCCCTGCCAGAGTCTGTCGGTCGTCCCCGACTGCGCCCGGAACTCCACCGGCTGCTCGGGCGTCCCCCTCACGGTGATGGGCCCGTCGACCCTGATCCCGAAGCGCGCCAGCGTGGGCGCGGTGGGGACAACCAGCACCGTCGTCCCGGCCTCCACCGTCAGCGCCGGCATTCGCACATTCCCCTCGACGGTGTACGGGCTACCCGCGGCCGTCCACACCTGCTCCGGCAGGTCGCCGGCGGGAATGGTCGTGGCCGCCCGGCTGCGACAGGGCACCAGCGCCGCCACGAGCAGGGCCACACCGGTCGCGAGCCGGGCCACCGGGGAGCGCTCCACTTCGTAGCAGCACCCTCAAGCCTCGACGGTGGCTCACAATTCGTTCGTTCTCGGGCCGCACACCGATCGATCCGCGCAGGCGACCGATCGAGCTTACGCGTGTGCATCTGACGCGGCCCGGCTCGCGAAAATCAACCTCGGTGCAGCTCACACTGGGACTTGCGCCCATCGCCCCTGAGGGTCGATCAACATCGCGCCGTAGCGATCGGCAAGCCAGCGGGCGGAACCTGCCCGCTCCCTGATTGTCGATCGGGTGTGGGGGAGCGGTGATCAGGCTGCCGGCGCTCGGGACGCTGGGGATCGTGGGCGCGGTGGCCGGCGTCATCGGTCTGGTCGCCCCGCTGATCTGGAAATCGTTCCAATCGGAGCCCGTGGCGGCGATCGAGGCGCCGGCGGCAGACACCACGGTCGCGAGGTGTTTCGTCGCCAAGGGGAGCGTCGTCCCGAGCTCCATCAAGCGGCCGCTGTGGTTGCTCAAGGCCGAGGACGCGCATCGCTGGCGCGAAGTCGGGCGGATCTATCCGCCGCCCGGAACGTGGGCGAGCCGGGTCTGCGTCAGCGGCGACGGGGTCCGAAAGGTCCGGCTGGCGCTCGTCCTTGCGGACGATCAGCTCGACGCAGCGCTCAGCCGACTGATCCCGGAGAAGCAAGAGGAAGAAGAGATTCCGGACTGGTTGAAGCGGCATGCGGTCGGGGAACCGCGTGGTCGTAGGCACGGGTTCGCGCCATTGCCCGCAGGCGCCGCGCTTGTCACATCCGTCGACGTCCGCCTGCCTGACGACGTGGAGCGGTACATCTACCTGCTGGCGAGCGAGCTCGACACCGCGCGGCCGGAGCCGCACCGCGCGAGCGCCCGCCATGTCAGGGCATCGATGCCGTCGCTCGCGTGTCGATCGGCGACAACGTGCCGTGCGGCTGGTCGGTCGACAAGGTGAGCGCCGCTGCCGCCGCCCCCAGCAGCACAACCCCGCCGACGCCGGCCCAGAACCAGCCGCGTCGATAGATCGGCGGGGAGGAGGCCGGCGCTGGCTGGCCGCTGTCGCGGACGGCGAGCAAGGGTGTCTGGCGGTTGCCGGCAGCCTGGTCGGGCGGCGGCGTGAGGGGCGGTGTCGTGACCGCCGCGCCCGACGGCGCGGCGCCAGGCTCGCCCGTCGGCGAATTTGCGGCAAGCTCATGCCGGCGCGCTTCGGCGAGCTTGCTCATCTCGGCGGCGAGGCGTTCAGCCGCCGGCCGGTTGGGGCCGCGGGGCTCGCGCACGGTGTAGCGGTGGAAATACAGCTGGGCGCGCTCGTAGTCGCCCATGTTTCGGTAGCACTGCGCGATGTTGAAAAGGAAGGCGGGCAGGGGCTCCACATCGTATGCGGCCTGATAGTCGGCGCGCGCCTCGTCGAATTTTCCCTGGCTGAAGCTCGCCTGCGCCCGCTCGAACAGCGCCTGGCCTGGCCGCGCGCCCACGTCACTCGCGAGCAGCGCGATGAAAAACGTCAAGGCGTTGATCATCGATAGGGATCCAGGGTCAGGGCCTTGCCGACGGGTTCGCGAGCGCGTGTCGCGCGATTGGTGCCCGACTGCGGCTTGCGCGAGACCGCGTGGCCCGCCGGCGCGGGCGCGACGCCGGCGGGCGCCTCGGCGATCGTGCCGGTGAGCGCCGCCGGTGCGTCGGCGACGTGGGAGGCGCTGACCGGCGTCGAAGCGCTTTGCGCGCGCGGCTTCGACCGCGCGGCGATCGTGTGCGTTCCGATGACCAGCGCGATGGCGCCGAGCACGGCGATGGGCAAGAGCGTCTTCACGGCTCGGTTGCGTGGCACACGCAGCACCACCCGTTTCGGGCGACCCAGGCGCCTGGCTTCTGCCGGGACGGATCCAGAGGACAGCTGGCGAAACATCACGGCGAGCTGCTCGGCGGACAGAGCGCGGCCAGACGGCTCCTTGGCCAGACACGTCTGGATGATCGCGTCGAGGGCGCGCCCGACATCGGTCGCCAGGTGGTGAGCGGGAAGCCGCGGTGGCGGCTCGCTGACCTGCTTGCGCAGCAGGTCGGCCAGGCTCTGTCCTTCGAACGGCAGCGCACCGGTGACGAGCTCGTACAGCATGATGCCTAGCGCGTAGATATCGGTCCGCCAATCGACGGCGCCGCCGGCAGCCTGCTCCGGCGAAGCGTACGCGGGCGAGCCAAGGAACGTACCGTCGACGGTCGCCCGCGCCCAATCGATGTCGGGGCGGATGGCCTTGACCAACCCAAAATCGACCAGCTTGACGAAGTCCTGGTTCGAATCGCGTCGAACCAGAAACACGTTTTCGGGCTTCAGGTCGCGATGAATGAAGCCGGCAGCGTGCACGGCCGCGAGCGCGTCACACACCTGCGCCGCGATCGACACGACGCGCGCCGTGGGCAACGGTTGCTGCTTCGACACGAAATCGGCCAGCGACCTGCCGTCGAGCAGCTCCATGACCAGCGCGTGCTCGGGTTGTCCCTCGCTTGGTTCGAGGACGTCCGAGATCTCCACGATGTGGGGATGGCCGATCAGGTTCACGGCGCGCGCCTCGGCAAACAGCCGGCTGACGACGCCGGGCAGCACGGCGTCCCTGTGGACGACCTTCATGGCGGCCCTGTGGCCGATGCGAACGTGCTCGACTTCGAACACGCGCCCGGTGGTCCCTTCACCGAGCAGACGCACGATCCGGTAGGCGCCAATCGTGTCCCCCGCGACGTACTCCGTCGGCCGCATCAGCCCGGACTCCGGCTGGTCATCACTCGTCACCTGGTCGTGCACCTGGAAAACGTAATACTCAGGATGATTGGTGAGGAGGCCGACATGCTAGGAGCAGACACCCGAAGTGCACAGCGATGGCTTCGGGCACTTCATCTTGACCTCGGGCTCGCACTTGCCCGCACCGTCACACACGCGCGCCTGTACGACCTCGTCCATGTTTGAACAGGCGGCGGGCGCGCACGGCGTCCCGGCCGCGTATTCGGCGCAGCGTCCGGCGACGTCACACAGACCATTCGTCTGGCAGCTTGCAGGCCCCTTGTCCATGCACATCCCGCGCGGATCGGGCGTGCCGAGGGGCACGGGCCGGCACAACCCCTTCGACTCCGGCAGCGCGCACGAACGGCACGCCATCCGACAGTCCGATTCGCAACACACGCCGTCGGCGCAGAAGCCACTGACGCACTCCGCGCCGATGTTGCATGCGCCGCCGTTCGGCGCGCCAGCGCTGCCTCCTCCGCCCGCCCCGGCGGCTCCGGTTGCCGGCGCCCCTGCTGCCCCGGCGGCTCCCGTTGCGGGCGCTCCTGCTGCCCCGCCAGTTCCCGCGGTCGGCACAGGCTCCGTCGCCGATGCCATGACGATCTCGACCTGCTTGATCTTGCTGCGCTCGATCATGACGTCGCCGACTCCGGTGCCCACGACCGCGCCCGCGCGCAGCGCGCTGGCCGCACAATGCACGGCGGCGCCATCGAGCTCATCCGAGACGTAGACGATCACGCTCTGATCGCCAGGTCGAAACGGGCCGACGTATCGTCCATTCGTTGTGGGATCGACGATGGTCTGGGGCACACCTCCGTTAGTGGCCTCCGGCGCCGACCGCGTTAGCTGAAATCGAAGCTCGTCGTATTCGAGCTGTCCCAGGCGAGCCACAACCTCCACCCCGGTCGCTGACTGGCCACATCCGGCGGCCGCCCCCAGGACAGCGCCGAACGCGATCACCGTAAGTCTTTGCACTACGCCAAGCTAGTGCCAGCTCATGCCGGGGCAATGTCGCCCCGACATCCTGGAGCTGGGTACCGCACGAGCTTGGCGCAGCGAATCGCGCCACTAGGATCGACACAGGGGGCACAAGAACATGGCGGACGTTCGCCAGGACCGTGGTGCGTTCCTGCCCGGATTTGCGCCGGGCCGCAAATCAGTCGGGGTGCTGGTCGCGGCGCTTGCGGTCGTGCTGGTCGCGATCGCGCTGATGCTGAATTTCTCGCGGCGGCAGACAAGCCACTCGCCCGCGGCGATCGGCAACGACACGCCCGCCGCGGGGCTGCTCGCGGCAGCCGCACCCCAGCCGGCGCCGGCGGTTGTTGCTGTATCCGCCGATGAGGACGAGGACGCCGCCCCTGCCCGCAAGCAGACGACGATCGCACGCGCCGTCGCAGCCGGCCGCCCCGGCCTGGCGGCCTGCTACCAGCGCGCGCTGGTCAAGGACGACAGCCTGGTGCACGGCAAGGTCACCGTGCGCGTCTCGCTCGCCGCGTCGGGCCGCGTCGACAGCGTCGGCGTCAACGGCCCGGCGGCTTTCCGCGTGATGCAGCCGTGTCTACAGAAGACGATCGCGAAGTGGGACTTCCCGGCTGCGCCTGCGGCGTACGTCACCGAGTTCCCGCTGGTGATGCAGGGCAGCCTGTGACCGCCCGCCGCCGCGCACGCGCCGACTAGGGATCCCGGTCGGGTAGCGAAAGCCGCCACCTGCGCCTACGACGCCGCCCAACGACGGCATCAGTTTGTTCGTTTAGATCTGCGCCGTCTCGGTCGATTCAAGGCTCTCTAGTCTTGAGGGTGGTTTCCCCAAACACGGATCGTCTGGTCAGCGTCGTGCGCGTCACGGGCGTGGCGCTGCTTTTCCTGGTGGCCGCCTGCGGATCGATCAGCGCCGTCGACGTCGACGGTGGCGACACCGGCGACGGTGGAGACGGCGGCCGCGGTGGAGCGGTGGGATCGGCAGGCACCTCCGGAGCGGCGGGCGCGGCCGGTACCTCTGGATCAGCTGGGGCGGGCGCTGTGTCCGGATCGGCGGGCGCGGCTGGCGGCGGTGGAACCGGCGGCAGCGCGGCGGGCGGCCGCGGCGGCGGAACCGGTGGCGGCGCGTCGGGCCGCGGTGGGGCAGGAGGCCAGGGCGGGACTGCCGGCGGCTCCAACCCGGACGCGTCGGTCCAGAAAGACGGCGGCCCGCTCGACGGAGCGTCGGCGGACGCAAACGACTGCATGCCCGGCGAGCGTCGCTGCGACGGCAACACGCCGCTGTCCTGCGACGCCAACGGCGTGTGGCAGCGGGGGACGACCTGCGGCAACGTCTGCGCCGCCGGCAGCTGCGTCGGCGTCTGCACGCCGAACGCCAAGATGTGCGTCGGAAACATCCCGCAGGTGTGCGACGCCCAGGGGCTCTGGCAGTCGACGCCCGCTTGCACCTACGTCTGCCGGCAGGGCGACTGCACCGGCGTCTGCATGCCGGGAGCCCGCCAGTGCGGCTCGTCGGGCGTGCCTCTGCTTTGCAACGCCGACGGCGGCTGGGAGAGCGAGCCGGCGTGCCCGTTCGTCTGCAGCCAGGGCGTCTGCTCGGGCGTGTGTCGGCCGGGACAGATGGGGTGCTACGGCAGCGTTCCCCAGACCTGCACTTCCGCAGGCGAGTGGCAGTCCGGCACGTCGTGCCCCTACGTTTGCACCGCCGGCCAGTGCGCCGGGTCGTGCACGCCCGGCGCTCGCCAGTGCGCGAACAACGTGCCGCAGACGTGCAGCAACGGCGGCACGTGGCAGAGCGGTCAGGCGTGCCCGTACGTCTGCGCGGGCGGTACGTGCAGCGGATCGTGCGTGCCGGGCGCGACCCGTTGCACGAACGGTCAGAAGCAGATCTGCGACGCGCAGGGCGGCTGGCAGGACACGACCTCGCCGCCCGTGCAGCTGCTGATCAATCCGGCGTTCGACGCCGGTCGCGTGGCGTGGGACGAGATGACGCCGGCGAGCTCCATCATCACCAACGACAGCACGCTGATGACCATCAAGGGACAGACGCCGTCGTTCCTGGCGTGGCTGGGCGGCTACGCCAACGCCCAGGACGATCTCTCGCAGGTCGTGACCGTGCCCGCGGGCGCCACGTCGATCACGTTGAGCTTCTACTACGCGATCACCACCGCGGAGACCACGCAGGGTGCGTTCGACGTCATGGACGTCTACACCTACGATCCCGCGGCGTCCCGGTACACCTCGGTGGCCACATTCAACGACAACATGGCCACGCTCCCCGGCACCTGGACGCGGTTCTCCGCCAGCCTGCCGGTGTCTCTCGCCGGCCGGCCCATCAAGTTCGGCTTCCAGGCGACGACCGACGTCAACAAGAACACCAACTTCTTCATCGATTCCGTGTCTCTCGATGTGATCTCCTGCACACCCTGACCCCGCGTCCAGGGCCGGGCGTCAGCCGGGCGCACCACCGCGCACGAAATGGCGCTACCATGGTCGGAGGTCGCGATCGGGGGCACGTGGCCCACGATTCACAACTGCTTGCAGTGAGGCCTCCATGCTGCGCCATCTTGTCCGTCTCACGCCGCTCCTGATCGCCTGCGGATGTTCGACCGGCACGCTGAGCCCGTTCGACGCCGGCCCTGACCCCGGCACGCCGGACGCCTCGGCGCCCGACACGTCGGTGCCCGATACGTCGGTGCCCGACAGCGGACCGGACACTGGCCCGGCGATGGACGCCGGGGCGCCGGTGCTCATGGGCCGACGCTCGTTCGTCGTGACCTCCACCCTCACGCTTCACGCTGACGGGGGCAGCCAGCCGACCGGTGCTCCGCAATCCCACGCGTTCACGGTGGTGGCCGACGCCGACCGCCTGACCGCGTTCGTCGGCGCGGGCGGCAGCGCAACTTCGCGACCGCTCGAGCTGACGGCGACCGGATTCAGCGTCCTCGGCAACTTCAGCATCGTCCTTCCAGGCTGCTCTTCGAGCGTGACGTACGACGGCCTGACGTTGACCCTGGGCGCGGGTGGCGAGCTCGCGGGCATCGCCTCCGGACGCGTGGGCTGGACGCCATCCGGCACCGACGTCGGGAACTCCTTCGCCGCCAGCATGTCGTTGACCGCGGTCAACGACACGGAAGCGCCGGTGTTCGGGGCCGCCAGCGTCGCTGCCGACCGCACCGACCCGTTCTCATCGTTCACGTTGACAGCGACGGAGCCGTTGCCGCCCGACGCGCGGCCCGTGCTGGTCGGACAGAGCGGAGACTTCGCCTTCGTGCCGTCGAGCACCGAAGACTTCGTCATCACGTTCAATCAGCCAAAGCTGCCTCGCTACGGCGAGCAGTATCGCGTCGCGCTCGACGGCGTGGTCGATTTTGCCGGCAACGCGGCCCGCACTGGGTCGACGAGCGGCGAGATTCGTTTCACCACGCGCGCCGCGCCGCCGCTGGCGGCCGAAGACGGTTTCGAGTCAGCGACGGGCGCGAGCCTCGGCGGCGCGCAGATCATGTCCGCCGCGGGCGCCCCCGTCATCGCCGGCGCGCGCAGCCTCTATATCCCGGCGACGGGCGGCAGCAGCACCCCCGCGACGGTCTTGCAGCAGACGCAGCTGGCGTTGCGGTTGCCGCTTGCGCCCGGTGACACGGTGGTGCGGTTCTCGTATCGCGAGGTGAACCCGAACAGCTTCGGCGGAACCTCCGTCGTCATCGCCAGCCCGGGCGGTACGATCGCCGGGACGGCGCTGACGTCCCCGGCGGGCATGACGACATCCGCCATCATCGGCCAGACCGAGGTCCAGCTCGGACCGCTGATGACGGCGGAGATCGCGCTGCCGCCCGACGCAGCCACCGAGATCGTGATCGCGCGGATCGTCCGCGGCAGCACCTGCTCCGGCCTTCCCGTGCGGCCTGTCGCGGGGCTGATCATCGACGACCTGCGCGCCGAGTAGGCACTGGCGTCTAACTGTCGAGAACGGCGCGGACGACCGCGGCGAGCTTCGACGGCAGGTAGGGCTTCTCCAGAAAGTTGATGCCTTCGCCGAGCACGCCGTCGTCGCCGATCGCGTCGGCGGCGTAGCCTGAGCTGTAGAGCACCCGCATGGCCGGCCGCAGCGCGGTCACCCGCACCGCCAGCTCCCGGCCGCTCATCTTGGGCATGACGAGGTCCGTGATCAAAAGCTGGATGTTGCCGGCGTGGCGCGCGAGGATCTCGAGCGCTTCGTGTCCGTCGGACGCGGTGAGCACGGTGTAGCCGAGGTCGCTGAGGACGCGCTGGGCCATGCGCAAGATCAGCGGCTCATCCTCGACGAGGAGCAGGGTCTCTTGTCCGCGGGCCGGGCTGGCCGTCGACGCTCTCGTGACCGGCGCCGGCAGTTCATCGGCGGCGAGCGGCAGAAAGACGCGAAAGGTCGACCCGCGCCCGGGTCCGCTGTCGACCGTGATGTGGCCTCCCGCCTGGCGCACGATGCCTTCACACATCGCGAGACCGAGCCCGGTACCCTTGCCGACCGGCTTGGTCGTGAAGAACGGCTCGAACGCGCGCGCCGCCACCTCATCCGACATTCCGGAGCCGGTGTCGGTGACGGCGAAGAACACGTGTTCGCCGGGCGTCGTGTTGTGATCGCGCGCGTAGTCGGAATCCAGGCGCACGCCGCCGGTAGCGAGCGTGACTTGCCCGGCTCCGATGACGGCGTCGCGCGCGTTGACCACCAAGTTCATGATCACCTGCTCCAGGCTGCCGACGTCGACCTTGACCCTGTCCGGTGTGTGCGCCAGCTCCAGCTTGACCTCGAGGTTCTCGCCGACGAGGCGGCGGAGCATCGGCGCCATCCCTTCGATGATCTGGTTGATGCCGACGACGGTCGGGTGGACGATCTGCTTGCGCGCGAACGCCAGCAGTTGCTGCGTCAGCGCGGCGCCTCGCCGTGCCGCCTCGGTGGCGTCGTCCAGAAACTCGATCGCCGGCGAACCGCTCGGCTGCCGCTTCTGGGCAAGATTGATGAATCCCAGTATGGAGGTCAGCAGGTTATTGAAGTCGTGCGCGACTCCGCCGGCCAGCCGGCCGATGCTCTCCAGCTTCTGCAATTGCCGGAGCTGCTCCTGCAGGCGTGCCTCGACCTCTTCGGCGTGCTTTCGCGCGGCGATGTCGGTGGCGCACAGCGTGGCGGCGACGACCTCACCACCCTCGATGAGCGGCCCCGCCCGCACCGACCACCACTCGCGCGCGTTGTTCGGTAGCGGCGGGCCGAGGACTTCGTATTCGTCGAGCTCGCGCGTCGAGAACACCTTCTCGACCGCCGCCACGACGCGCGCCCGCGCCTCGGGCGGGACGTGGTCGAAGGCGCACGTTCCGATCACATCTTCGGGCCGAAGCCCCGGTTGCGTGCGGTTGATGAAGCTGATCATCCCGGCCCGATCGACGGTCATCATGACGTCGGGCGCAGTCAGCAGGATGGACCGCAGCTGCGCCTCCGAGTGACGGATCTTGAACTCGTAGCTGCGCCGCTGGTCGAGGTCGCGTACGACCGCCATGAGCAACCCGTCGGCGAGACGCTGCGAGCTCACCTCGGCTTCCACCTCGCTGCCGTCCTTGCGCAGGAACGTCCACTCCTCCTTCATGACCTGGCCGGCGCCGATGACGGCCAGCGCGTCGATCAGCCGCGCGTGCTCACGCAAGGGCAGGACATCGGTGGCCGTCTTGCCCACGAGCTCACCCGGCTCATAGCCAAGCAGGCGGTGACCGCTCGGGTTCACCTCGACGAAACGGCCGTCGTCTGTCGCGATGATGATTCCGTCTGCCGCCCTCTCGACCAGCACACGAAACGTCTCATCGGACAGACCGCCGCTATGGCTAGCCTGATTGGACGCCACGACACTCCCCGGCAGGCATCGTGGCATGGGCAGAAAAAGCCTACAACCACTCTGGAAGGGACAGACAGTACGGCTGAGCCTGAATCGTCGTGACGGTGGCGCAGGCGGATGCCGTTCGGTGATGACGCCGCCCTGCTGCGTGGCCGGAGATCGAAACCGCGGCCGTGTCGCTCGATACCTGCGTCTGTCACGCCAACTGAGTCAGCCGCAGCGGCCCGCCCACCATCGGATCGGCGCCGCTCGCGGCGCCGATCGACCCGGCCACGCACACCGAGTGCCGTCTGCGTGATCAGTTCGGGATCACGAACGTCTGGAAGTGCACGTCGAATCCTTCGCTCGCGTAGGATTGCCAGGTCGCGCCGCCGTCGAAGGTCGACAACAGGGTCCCCGCCGGATACGCGTTGCCCGTCGCGCCATTCCAGTCTGCCGCCTCGATGATGCTGTTTTCAAACGGAGGTGCCTCCGGATAGTCCACCAGGATGGCGTACTGCTGGCCGGCGACCTGCGGGATCGGGGTCGAAAACGGGATGACCGTGTTGATGGACAGGTTGCCGCCTCCGCTCGCCCGCGCTTGCCCGAGGACGACGTTGGTCGGAATCCCACCCGAAACGGTTCTGATCTGGATGCGAGCGACCAAGGTCGGGGTCAACGGCGGTCACGTCGACGGCGACACCTTGCAACGTTCCACTGATGCCGGCGGTGTACGACTGGGCCTCGAACACGGGCAGGCCGTACAGCCCGGCGCTGAGGTCGGAGGGCGTGGTGAAAGATTGGTCGAGCCGCGCCGTCTGAGGCGGGGCGCACGTGGAGCTCTGGTCGAAATGCACCGCCGCGCCCGAGTTGAGCGTGACGCTCCTGCCGATGACGGTGCCGAAGATGGGGCCGTTGACGTTCACCACCGAGGTCGGCGCGTAAAGCAGACCGTAGAACGCACCGCCGCGGTTGATGTTCACGAATCCGGAGCTGTTGACCAGGATGGTGAGGTTCTTCGGAGCGCCGTTCGCGTTCAGGTTCCCACCCGGGTTGAGGCTGCCAGTCACCCAGATGCGGACCTCGCCGGCGGGCGCGATCCTGATTGCCCCGGGCGCGTTGACGTTGATATTGGCCGCCACGTAGTTCCCGGGGGCGAGCGTGATGCTCTGAGCGGCGTTGTTGATGTTGAGCGAACCGGGGGTTGTCGACCCGAGAGGAAGGTTCCGCGCACCCGCGGGAACAGGCACGACGGCGAGGCCCGCGGGCGTGTTCGGCCTTAGGGTTCCCCGGACGACGCCCCCGTTGTTCGAGATGGTGGTCGCGGCCTGGACGACGGCGGCGCTGCCGACGTTGCTTCCGCCGTAGGCGCCCACGCTCGACTGGTAGGAATCGACGAGCATGCCGCCTCCGATGATGACGTTGCTCGTATTCGCAACCACGGTGGCGGCCCGCGCCGCGCACGGAACCGGATCCGTCGACGTCAAGGCGGCGTGGATCGTCTCGGTTGATTCCTCGTTATCCGGTAATCCGCAGTTCATCCCCGCCGCTGCAACCAAAATGACCGAGATTCGTCGAACGTTCGTAACCAGAGCGTTTGTCATGACTGGATCCTTTCCCCTGAGCTAGTCCACCACCGCGTTCTCGACAGAGCCATTCCCGCCGACGCTCAATTGGATCCCCGTGTGCTGGCGCAAATAAAAGATCCGCACGTGTGTGATGCAAAAAATTGCACGCCACGTTGCTTGTCACCAACGAAGCGACGCCCGTACCCTGAGTGTTCCTTTAACCGGAGGGACACGAATGGGACTACTGGGAAAGTTTCTGGGGACGCAGCCTGCGAAGAAACCGACGGACGATGTGCTTCTGCTGCACTCGATCTTGTGCATGGCTGGCGCTGACGGAGCCGTCGAGGACACCGAAAACGAAATGATCCGGAACTTCGCCAACACGTTGCCCGAGTTCCGTGACATGGACGGCGACGACTTCGACAAGTGCCTGGATGCGTGCCGCAAGATCGTCCACAAGTACAACCGCGACATGAAATCGTCGCTGCAGGTGCTCGGCGAGATTCAGAGCGAAGCGGTGCGGAAGAAGGCGTTCATCCTGGCGGTCGACATGGCGATGTCGTCGGGCGACGTCGACCAGGCCGAAGAAGAGATGCTGGAAGCCATGCAGCGCATCTTGCACGTCGACGACGCCCTGGCCCAGCGAGCGGTCGAGATCATCGGACTGAAATACACCAAGTGACCGTCGCCCAGTCGCACATCCAGTGTGCCCGCGACCGAGTGCTGCGCGACGAGCTGATCGTCGACTACGGCGTCAAGCTCGCCATCAAGAAGATTGACGAGCGCTCGAGCGGGTTCGGGCTGCGGACGCGTCGGCGGTTGCTGACGCGCGGCCTGCGCCTGACTCGGGCGGTCGCCCCCAAGATCCACGACGCGCTGGCGAGCTGTCGCGAGATCTTGGGCTACGACCGGCCGGTGGAGCTGTACGTCGTGCCCGATGCGTCGTTCCAGGCGTTCTGCGCGCCAAACGTATCGGGGCCCATCATGGTTGGTCTCGGATCGCGCTTGCTGGAGATCTTCTCGGACGCCGAGCTGAAGTTCGTGCTCGGTCACGAGATCGGCCACGCGTTGTTCGATCACTTCGCCATCCCGATGCCCACCACCGCCACGCTGGAAGACGTGGGCGGAAAATTCGTCACCCGCTCGGTGCAGCTCAAGCTCTACCTGTGGTGTCGCGCCGCCGAGGTCAGCGCCGATCGCGCCGGCCTCGTGTGCGCCGGTGAGGTGCAAGCCGGCGCCCAGGCGCTGCTGAAGATCGCCAGCGGTCTGGGCAGCGACGTCGTACACGCCGACCTGGCCTCCTTCACGTCGCAGGTGGACTCGTTGCTGGCCGCTCCGGCGGCGTGCGCCGAGGAGCGCCACGAGGAAGATACGCTGGACTGTTTCGACACCCACCCGTACAGCCCCGTGCGCGTCCGGGCGCTGCTGGCGTTCTCGCGCTCGCGCGACTTCAAGCAGGCCATTGGCAGCGCGGAAGACGGCATCGAGGCAGCGGAGCTCGAAAACCTGGTCGAGGCTGATCTGGCGGTGATGGAGCCGTCATATCTCGAAGACCCGTCGGAGATCTCGGAGTTGATGCGCGGCGTGCTCTATTGCGCGGGCGTCTGCGTGGCGAGCGCCAACGGCCACATCTCCGACGCCGAGTCACGCGCGTTGCGGGCGCTGCTCGGCGCGCGGCGTGCCCCCGTACCTGACGACGTCGACAGCCTGAGGCGCGAGCTGCCCGCCAAGCTGGAAGACGCGCGAGCCAAGGTCCCTTTCGCCGGCCGCGTGCAGATCGTCCAGCACGCGACGATCATCGCCGCCGCCGACGGTGTCGTCGAGCCCGTCGAGCTGGACGAGTTGATGCGAATCGCAACGGGCCTGGCGGTCGATCCTCAGGTCATCAGTCAGACCCTGGCCGGCGCCGCCGCGCCGATGGACTGATCAGGCCGGCGCCAGCGGAGCTGGCGCGCGATCGCGCGGCCCGCGACGACGCAGCGGCCACGCCCGCGCGTTGGGTCGTGTACGTGTGCCTCATACAGGGGCCCACCGAAATGCGCAGCGGCCCACCCGAAATGGGCGAAAGGTGAGCCGCGTCGTGGCGTACATGTACACTTAGAAATAGTGCTACCCATTACTGGTTCTAATGGGCAAAACTTAGGTAGCGATCCGCTACCTACTCGGATCGGCCGCTATCTGCTGATTGGGCGGCTCGCGACCGGCGGGATGGCAGAAGCGTTCCTTGCCCTGTCGGGCGAGCTGTCCGGGCTGCGCACGCTGGTCGTCGTCAAGCGGATCCTGCCGCACCTGTCGGCCAACGAGCAGTTCGTGCGCATGTTCCTCGACGAGGCGCGCATCGGTGCGCTGCTCGGTCACCCGGCCATCCCGCGCATCATCGAGGTGGGCGGCGACGAGGACGGCTACTTCCTTGCCATGGAGGCCGTGCCCGGCAAACCGCTGTCGTCGATCCTGCGCCAGGCGCTGCGTCGCCAGCGCCCGCTCGGTCAAGCGCACGCCGCTTTCATTGTCGGCAGGGCGGCGGCTGCCCTGGGCTATGCGCACGCGCTCACCGACGCCGATGGCCATCCGCTGAACATCGTTCACCGCGACGTCTCGCCCGAGAACATCCTGGTCTCCTTCGAGGGCGCCGTGAAGGTGATCGACTTCGGCATCGCCAGCTCGCTCGGCAACATCAGCCAGACGCACGTCGGCGGGCTCAAGGGCAAGGTCCAGTACATGTCGCCCGAGCAGGCCGCCGGCGCCCCGGTCGACCGCCGGTCCGACGTCTTCTCACTGGGCATCGTGCTGTGGGAGGCGCTGTCCGGCCGCCGCCTGTTCCGCCGCGAAACCGACCTCGCGGTCATGCGCGCGATCAGCAACGAGCCGATTCCGCGGCCGTCGGGCCCACAGCCGATCCCGGCGCGGCTGGAGCGCATCGTGATGACCGCGCTGGAGCGAGAGCCGGAGGATCGATTCCAGGACGCGCACGAGATGGCACTTCTGCTCGAGCGGCACGCGTTCAGGACGGACGACTTCAATCCAGCCGACCTGGTCGCGCAGGTCAAGCATCTCTTCCCCGCCGATCACGCCGGCTGGAAGGCGACGGTAGGTTTGGCCCAAGCGACCCACGGCGGCGGCCCCGGACCACGCCGGATCACCGCCGCGCTGCCGGTGCTCACCGGCGCCAGCACCCGCACCGGCGAGCCGACAGTTGCGTTGCACAGGCAGCAGCGGGGCGTGGCGGCGACGCTGGCGCGGGAATTCCCCGCGGAGCCGTTGCCGGAGCCGGAGTACGATGGACGGCCGCCACCGCTGTCGCGGCTCACGGGCTGGGGCGGCGCGCCCCCGGATCCCGGGAGCGACAGCGGCGAGGTGCCGTCGGTGCCCGGCGATGATGCGGCCGCTTACGCGGCGCTGCGGGCGTGGTCGTCCAGAAAGAGCCGGCGCGCCAGGCCGGCCTGGCTGCTGGTGGCAGGCGCAGCCGTCGCTGCCGGTGTGTTCGCGGGTCTGCGCTTTAGGCAGGCCGAGCTGCGCACGCCGCCGTCGCCGCCGATCGTCGACACGCGCGGCAAGGCCGCCGCCGAACCGCCGGTCGTCAAGGCGCTCGAGGCGCTCTCCGAATCCGGCGAGCGCCGCGCCTGCGGCGCCGCCGACGACGGAAGCGGCGCCCGCGATCGCGCCCGCCGAATCAGCCGTCACGCCCCCGCCCATCGAACGCCCGCTTCGCCGGGAGAAGCGGCTCGTCGTGCGCACGTCCGCGCGCGTGCAGCGCGCGGCCGCTCCCACCAAGCCCGCAAAGCCCGCCGCCGCGTCGAAGCCCGCCGCCGCGTCGAAGCCCGCCGCCGCGTCGAAGCCCGCCAAGCCAGCCGAACCGCCTCCGCGCCGCGCGCCCGCCGCCCGTTCCGACTGGCGCGACCCGTTCCAATGATCGCCGCGGTCCCAGCTCGGCCCTTGGCCGCCCCGCTCGCGGCTTGCAGCTCCAGAGGACTGACGAGCATGCGGCGGCAGTCGCCGGCAGCGGTCCCGAGATGGAGGCGCTGACCGGCTTCGATGAGGGGCCTATCCACCCCGAGTGGCCCGGCGAGCTCCGGCGCCGCGGCATCGCCGTCCGCGACGGCCTGCTCCGTGACGAGTCGCTGGAGGCGTTCCGTCAGTTCGGCGCCAGCGGCCGCACCGTCTACAACGGCCGCAAAGGCGGCTGAGCCGGCTGAGGCCGCTGCGGCCTCTTTTGCTGGGCAAAGATCCATCAGCACTTGACCGATTCTCGTGGATGACTACCTTCCCGATGCCGGAAACGTCGGCATCGCAAGGCGCGCACATGATCCCCAGCTCACCTGCTCCGCAACAGCCGAGTCGTAGGATCGTGTTGCTCACGAAGATCAAGAGCACGACGAAGGGCCTCGGATCGAGGACCATGGCCTTCTTCCGCAAAGGGGAAGAGCTAGAGGCCACCGGATACCAGACCCTGCCTTATGACGATCCGACGCTGGTTGCGCCCAAGCTGGGGTTCAGCGGCTTTGACAAGATTCCGCGGAGACGCTCGCCGCTCTTGATCACTGTCCTGCTGATTGCCGTGGCAGCTCTCGGCGTGTTCGCCTGGCGTGCGGTTCGCGACAATCCCGACCAGACGGCTGGTGTCGTGACCTCCGTCCGCAGCAAGGCGTCGGGTGACTGGGCTCGGCTCAAGACATTTGTCGGCGCCAGACAGTCAGCGCCGTAGTCACTGAGATAGTCAGCATTCGCGGATTCCGGCGCGATTTGTCGTGGCGTCGCCGACATTCGCCCCCTTTTGTCCCTTGGGGGGCCGCAAACGAAAGGACACCATGCGACGAGTTGTCATCAACGCAGCGGCAGTATTTTCAACGTTACTGACGTTGGCAGCCACCGCCCGCGCGGAAGTCACCGAAGGCAGCGAGGACGTGCCGGCGGTCAGCGGACAGCCGATGGGAAGGGTAGCCGTTCGACGGGGCGTTCAAGGACCAGCTGGGCTGTTCACAGCGCGGGTGTTGTTGCTCGTCAACGCCAGCCAGGACAACTTCGGCAAGCCGACGTCGCTGGCGCCTGATCTCTTCTATGCAATCACAGACAACGTTCAGATCGGCCTCCTGCACACCGGGCCGATGGGCTGGCAATCGCTTCCCGGCGTCGGTCTCTGCCTGACCGGCACCCCGAGCTGCCCCAAGGTCTACGACAACGTCGGCGTCGATTTCATGTACGGGCTGCTCTATGGCGATTTCCACCTTTCGCTGCACTCGTCGCTGTTCTTGTTCCAGATCGCCGATCCCACCGGGGTCATGTGGACCATCGGTGTGACCGGTAAGTTCCATTTCACCGATGCGGTCGCGTTGTTCTTCGATCCACAGGTGGGCGTGATACTGGCTAACCGAGACAGCTACAACGAGCAGCTGTTCATCCCGATCGAGCTCCAGTTCCAGGCGACGGCGGCCGTTTCCCTCAAGGTGCTGTCCGGCGTCACCGGCCAGCTGTCGGACCTGGGTGACACGTACCGGGTCCCACTGGGTCTGGGTCTGATCGGGAACGTGAACAGCCACGTCGATCTGGGCCTGCGTTTCAGCTTCGACAACCTGCTCGGTCAGGTGGCCGCCGGCACCTCGCGCACGGACATCCGTTCGATCGGCCTGCTGCTGAACCTACGCACGTAGTGGCTCGCGGTCGACCGGGGGCTTTGCGTCCGGATCAGTGACGTCGCGAGCTTGAGTGCTTCGACGACACGGAGCGCTTGGTCGAGTGGCGGTGCGAGCTCTTGCTGCTCGTCGACCGCGAATGCTTGCTGTGCCCGGACTTCGCCTTGACCTTGTCCGAGGCCGCGTGCGACGGAGCCGCCGCGGCAGCGTCTTCTTCCGTCGCAGAACCCTCGGCCGCGGCGGTGGCGGGAGCGGGAGCCCCGACCGCGGGCGCCTCTGTTGTCGCCGTCGCGGCGATAACAGAGGGCACGGCCGCGCCAGGCGATGTCGCCGGTTGCGACGCCTGGGCGCGCGACTCGACGCCGGCGTGTCGGCGCGACAGCACCACGCCGCCGCCCACACCCAACACCGCGACGACGACCGCGAAGATGCCGACTCGACGCCAGCGCGACGGCGGCGGCGCCTCGTCGACGTCGACCGCGCCCTCGAGCGGACGATCGAGAACAGCCATCTCCTCGTTGAAGGAATCCAGCGTGCTCCGTCGCCCACGCCCCGGGTCGTTCGGCACAGGGGGCGGCTCGGTTCTCACGAAAGCCGAATCCGTGATCGGCATGGCAGCCGACTCCGCGATCGGCGCGGCCTCGTCGATGACGATGCCGTCGTCAGCAGCGAGGTTCACCATCTTGCCCGAGGAGTTGATCTCCCAACCTTTGGTCTGTTTACGCGTGCTGTCGATGCTCATGCGCTGATCCGATCCACATCGGAAGGATCCGTCGGCGACAGTAGAGCCTCATGTAGAACGAGACGCGGCGTCCTGGGGTGGAGGTGAGTTCAATGCCCACCACGCAGGCGGCGCGGTCACGGTCGGCGATCGAGGTGACCGGCGGCGCCAGCGACCTGTCGGTGATCGAGGAGTAGGCGGGCCTGATTACTGGGCGAGCAACCTGGTGAAGCCGCTGGCCACGCGGGCGAGGACCTCGGCGTCACCTACGCTCGTCTCTGGGGCGGCGTCGGGCTCCTTCACGACGCAGGCATGAAGCCTCGCGCCTTCGATCGAGAACGTCGTGACGCCCAGGGCCGCGCGCGGCGGTTGAAACCCGCCGTCGTCGTCGTCGAGATACCGGCGCTGCGCCGGATCGGCGAGCATCGGCAGGCGCGCGGCGAGCTCGTCGTGGCTGCCGTCGCCGCCCGAATGGGCCACGCAGAACCCGAGGTCGTCGGACACCACGATGGCGGCGAGCCCTTCGTCCTCGCGGCAGGCTTCCAGCTGCAACCGCAGCGCATCTGCCAGGCACCCGCTCCGGCGGTGGCGCCGTTCGGACAGTCGGCCTTCTTTCACGCGCTCGTTCCTGGACGCCATGGTGCCTCCTCGCATGCCGTCAAACCGGCATGTAGGTAATGTAGGTCCTTGTGGGCGGCGACGCAAAAACTAGTGCAACAAACTAGTGAAAGAGGGGTGAGCCGTGAGCGCGCTCCGCCCTCAGTTCGCGGGCTTCGCGTCGAGGAAGTCGTTGATCATCGGGATGATCGTCTTGCCCTTCTCCATCAGCGTGACGTGCGTCGTATCGGGCAGTATGGCCAGCCTCGATTCGGAACGCGGCCGCATGTCGCCGAAAATCTCCCGGCCCTTCAGGCGGAACATTTCCGAGATGTGCGCCAGGCGTACGCCGTCGGCATCGCCGTGGATGAAGAACATCGGCGATTTCGTGGCTGCGAGTTTGTCGGCGCCGAAGTCGTACGGTTTGAGGTCCATCGAAATCACGCGCCTGACGAACTCGTCAAACTTGTCAGGCGTCGGGCTGAGCTTCTTGTAGTCGGATTCGATCGGCGAGCCTTTGAACATCGTCGACGTCATCTTCGGAAACGCGTCGAGCGCCTCCTTCACCCAACCGTCGTGGCGAAACACGGCCGAGATGCTGACCACCTTCCGGACTTTCGCCGGGTGGCGAATCGCGAGCTGCAACGCGATGACGCCGCCCATGCTGTAGCCGATGACGTCCGCCTGTTTGACCTTCAGGAAATCGAGCAACGCGGCGACGTCGTCGGCGAGGTGCGGGTAGCTGAAGTCGCGCTTGATGTCGGCCGTGCGACCGTGGCCCTGCATCTCGACTGCAATCACCTGGCGCGTCTTCGAGAGCTCACCGATCCACGGTGCTTGTTTGTTGGCCCAATTGCTCGTGATGGTCATGAACGACCCGTGGAGCAGGACCACCGGGTCGCCGCTGCCGTGGACTTCGTAGTACATCCTGAGTCCGTTGACCGGCGCGTAACCCGTCGTTGGCTTTTGCTGTGCCGACACGACGGAAGAAAAACTCAACGCCAGGAACATAGCCAGCGCCTTCATGGCGTTGAAGACTAACGAACGAGCGCTGGTACGCCATCAGAAAAGCCCGCGGCTGTCAGGCGCTCCAGCAAAGGCAGGGACGGCGTGAGGCACATGTCGTAGGGCGCGTCGTCGTACGCGTGACCCTTGAACTGAGGGCTCGTGAACGACTCGTAGTCGACGAAGTGGAACGTCAGCGTGACCCAGCTACGCTCCGGTTCGTTGAGGTGGACGGCGTAGTTTCCGGCGGCGTCGGTCATTGCGTAGTCGGGGAGCGATACCATGCGGTCTTGGTAGCCGCGATCGACCTGCACGTCGATACCCACGCCCACGAGCGGCGCGTCCGTCGCGCAATCAGTGACCTGCCCGCGCATACCAAAAAACGTGTCGCAGGCGGGCAGGGCCAGCGCGGCGAGCAAGATGCCGACAAGAATGTCGTGGTGCCGCCGCGGATCGCCTGATTCGGTCGGGGTCTGCATTCCCGTCAATCAGTAACAGCAAGACGCGCGCCGCAGGAATGGCGGCGCACGTATAGTCGACAGACATGCTGCGGTCCCTCGTCCTTCTTGTCGTCGTCCCTGCGCTCGCCGGTCAGCTGGGTTGTTCCGGGGCTCCCGCGGCTCCAGTCGATGCCGGTGTCGAGGGGGGGCGCGAGGCAGGGCCTGGGCATCGCACGCTGACGAGGGTGGTCAACGACGCTCCGTGGAAGGGCCTGCAGCGCGTGGGAGGCATGGCGGTAGACGCGCAGAACCGCGTCTACTTCGAAGACACCGAGAACGTTTGGCTTGTCGACGGCCAGAACGTCAGCACGTATCTGACCCTCGAAGAGGCGGCGGCAAATGCGCCACCCACGGTGACGAGCTGGATCTCCGACCTCGACAGGGGGCCCGACGGACTGCTCGACGTCGTGGTGAGCGGCTTCGGCTCCATGGGCAACGCCGTCGCGGTCGTCGTTCGAGCGTCATCGCCCCACGCCGCCCAGCCCTGGCTCGACGTCTCGAGCATTGGTGCGGCCCGCCTCTCCGTCATCTCCGCGGATCGCGCCGCCGTCGTCAATGTCGCTGGTCTGCACACGGCCTCGGCGACGGGCCAGACGCTGGTCTATCCGAACGCGCTGCTCGACAACGCCGAGAACTGCGCCCTGCACGATCTGACCGCGGCGCCAACAGGCGTGTTCCTGTATCAGCCGGGCTGCAACGGCTCACCGTTGTATCGCGGGAACGTGGATGGTTCGGGCGTCGCAAAGGTCACGGGATTCTTCGTCACCCACATCTGCACGGCGCGCGATCCCAACGGTGGTTTCTACATCGTGGTCGACGACTTCCCTCCGGGCGCGACCCGCATCTATCACCTCGCCGACGGCGCGACCGACGCGGCGGCCGCCACGCTGGTTGAGACGACGCCCTCGCTTGCCGCGGTGAAGGCAATGCAAGACGACCCGGTGATCTTCATGTTTTGCTCGATGGCCGCGGCGAGCGACGGGAGCATCTACCTTCAGAGCTTCCAGCAGCTGTGGAAGGTTTCGCCCTGAGCTCACGGCGCCACCCAAAGCGCGGGCCGCAGCTCGCGGTGCTCGCGAGCGCCTTCGTGGCCGCGTGCGTGACGTTCCCGCGCGCGCCGGACGAGGGGGGCTCGCCGTGGATATCGGTCCAGACGCCGCACTTCACGCTGGCGACCGATATGGAGAAAGCGCCCGCCGAAAACCTCGCGCGGATGCTGGAGGACACGTGGACTGCGATGGAGTACGCGCTGGAGTCACTGCCCGGCGGCGCGTTGGATGATGTCGCCGGGTCCGAGCCGGTGCTGGTCATCGCGCTCAAGAACGACCGCGAACGGGAGGCGGTCCACAAGCGACTGGGCGGCGTCTTCAGCGCCCAGTCGCTCCTCCCGCCGGCGGTCTCGATCGGCGACATCGACGCCAATCGCGGCGCGGAGGTGCTCAAGCACGAGCTCGCGCACGCTGTGCTGTCGAAGCGGCTGCCGCGCGTACCGCGCTGGCTGAACGAGGGCATCGCCGTGTACCTGCAGACCGCCGAGCTGGACCGGGACCGCCAGGTCGTCGAATGGGGGATCTGGAGCGAACACGACATGCGGATGCTGAGGGAATACGGTTCTCGCGCCTCGGTCGATGCGCTGTTCGACAGCGAGCGCTGGAAAAGCAGCGTCGGGGCCTACGCGCTGGAGATCGAGGCCGGGTTGCTGGTCCACATGTTGGTCAACCGCTATCCAGGCCAGCTCGGCTGTTACTTGAAGGGCCTCGCGACGGACGTCGACCCCAACGCTGCGATGGCGTGTTTCCCGGACCGAACGCGCTGGAACTACGAGGTGAAGGAATACGACTACGACGCGCCGGCGGCGGGCAAGCGGGCGTCCGTCGCGTTCCCGGACGTGGAGGTGTCGACGGCGACGCTGGGCGACGCTCGCGTTCATGCCGTGCTCGCGATGCTGGACTACATGGTGGTGTCCTTCGTCGAGCCACAGTTCCAGGCAGGCCGCTACGAGCGCGCCCAGCGTCACCTCGCCCGCGCCCTGGAGATCGATCCCGCCGAACGGCTCGCAATCTTGCTCACGCTCACGCGGACCGACCCGAGCGGCGCGCGCCGGGTGGAGCTCGCGAAGCGGCTGGTGGACAGCCACCCCGACAACTGGGCGACCTGGGTCGTGCGCGCGGGTACGCCCGGCCTTACGGCGGCCGAGCAGTTCGCTGCGATCGATCGGGCGTGGGCGCTCGCGCCGGGGAGGACCGAGGTGCTCGGCCTCGCCGCGTTGCGCGCGTTCGCGGAGTCGCGCTGGTCCGAGGCGCGCGCGCTCGCGATCAAGGCGTGGCTCGGCGGAATCGACGGCGACGACAACCGGGCGCTCGTCTATGCGGCATCGGCACAGATCGGACCCTGCGCGCAGGCTGAATCGTGGCTGCCGCCTCCGAAAGACAGGAAAGCGTTCATCGCGCGCGTCGCCCGGATGCGCGAGGAAATGAACGCCCCTCCGGCTCTCTGTCCCGTCGCGCCCTAGGTTGGTCGCCGGCGGGCGCTTCCCCCCGTTTCATTTTTCTGCGCCTACTGGAACTGCGAGAAGAACTTCCAGACCTCGGTCTTGGTCCAGGTCCTGGCGCCGTCGTCACCGCCGCCGTCCACGACGCCGGGCGTGTGACCACCGTCGAAGGCACACCATTCGACGGGATATCCGGCCCTGCAGCCCTGGTAGGTGGTGCATGTGTGAGTCAAGCTGCCGGCTCTCGGCTCGGGTGGGCTCTGGGCGGTGCAGCCGTTGTTCATGACGAACCTGTCCCGCATCGACCGCCCGCCGGAGATGTTCAACGTTCCGTCGCCGAGACCGTGAATGCCGAGGTAAGCGACAGGTTGCGTGCCGCCGTCGCAGCCGCTGAGAACGCCGCCCGAGTAAACCGCTACCGCGCGGAACACCGCAGGGCGCGCGCACGCGATGGCGTAGCTCATTCCGCCGCCATAGCTGAAGCCCAAGGCGTAGACCTGCTTCGTGTCCACGCACAGATCGCCCTGGATCAGCGCGACCATGTCGTCGGTGAACTTCAAATCCTGGCCGCCGGAATTGGGCCAGCCGTTGCCGATGCCCTGCGGCGCGACGAAGATGGCGCTGTTGTTCGCCTGCGCCCTTAGCCCGTAATACGACCAGGCGGCCCCGCTGGTCCCGCCGCCGTCGACGTCCTGCATCGTGCCGCCGCGCCAGTGATACCCGAAGATCAACCGATAGGGGCGGCTGTTGTCGTAGTTGTCGGGGATCCGAAGGATGTAGCTGCGGCTCTGGCCGCTGCTCTGAATGGTGCGGCTCCCGCTGGTCAACGTCGGCGCCTTGCCGCATCCAGGGCTCCGCATCGTGGCGCCCGAGCCTCCGCTACCCCCGGCGCCGCTACCCGCCGCGCCGCCACTACCCGCCAAACCGGCGCCACCGCCTCTGCCTGAAACAGCACCGCCCGCGCCGGCGCCTCCTCGCCCGGCCTGGCCGGCGCCCCCGGCTCCCGTCGCGCCCGAGGCGCCGGTCGTGCCGCCCGCGCCCGCGGCCCCGCCGCCGGCACCCGTCGTCCCGCTTCCGCCGGACGTCCCCGCGACACCCGTCGACCCGCCCGAGCCGGTCACGCTGCCGGCAGAACCGCCCGGTCCGACGTTCCCACCGCCGGATCCGGCGGGCCCGCTTCCGCCGCCGCCGTTTCCCGCACCACCGCTCGTCCCTCCCTTGCCCGCGGTGCCCTGGCCATCGTAACCACCATCCGGCACGCAGCCGCCGACCGCGACTGCAAGTGCAACCGCCGCAACGAATGATGGTACGCAGCGTCCAAATCTCATCAGGCCCTCACGTGTCGGTTACGACTCCTTACTGTCGCGAGGCCTGGCCTATTGCTCGTAAAATTCGTCCGTGGGGGCGATCCTGTTCCCCCATCGGGGGAATTGGATTGCGAATGTCCGGTCGTGGCAGGCAGCGCACCGTCTGGTCACTGGTGGCCGTGGCGGCGTGTGCCCTCGGTGCCTGTCGCGCGCGCGCGCTGGACGAGGCCGATGCGGGCGGCAGCGGCGGCGCGATGATCGCGGGAGCGGGCGGCGCGGCGCCGTCGGCCGGCGCCGCAGGCACGGGCGCGACCACGACGGCGGGGCAGGGTGGCGTGGCGGGCGCGATCCCGGGCGGGCCAGGCGCGGGCGGTTCGGGTGGTGTCGGCGGCGCGTCCTCCAATGCCTGCGCGGGCGGCGAGGCGTTCTCCTACCTGGTTCGTTCGCTGGCGACGATCGAGATCGCGAACGCGGGCGCGCGGATCCACGGCTTCGATCTCGACGGCCGCGCGAGCGACGGCACCGCGCCGGATGACTGTCGCGTCTCCGACGGGATCTCACCGGACGGTCGGGCGGGGATCGACAACGTCATCGGTGGCTTGTGGCGTGAGGACTTCGGAGCGTTGTTCGACCAATCGTACGCGCAAGGTCATTCCCCGATCGTCGTCCGCCTGTCGGGCGTGGACGACTTCGGCAACGACGACTGCGTCGACGTCGAGTGGTTCGCCGCGCTGTGGGTCGGATCGCCGATCGATCCGGCCAGCCTATCCGCGGTGGGAAAGGAGCTGCGCCAGGACGGCCCGGTTGCGCGGCTTGCCGGCGCGCGCATCCAGGCGGGACGCCTGCTCGCGAACGGAGACGGCGCGATCGAGCTGCGCGCATGGAGCGATGGGGGCGGCAGCGCCAGGGCCTTCGTGCTCCCGCTGGTGTTGTCGCGCATCGCCTTCGCGCCGAACGTCGTTGAGCTGACCGGAGGCGAGCTGGGAGGCCGTGTGCAGCCCGAGGATGTCCATCGCGCCTATCAGGCTGTGTTCGGCTCGCTCTTCCCGCACGACCTGATTGCGTCCATCCTCTTCCCGGACCTGCCGTCCGGCCAGACGCTGTGCGCCATACTGTCGGCTGGGTTCGGGTTCGAGGCCGTGCGCGTGACAGTCGTGCCCTGACGCGTCGCTCCCGTCGCCTGTCACCAATGGATGATCAACTGGCGATCATCACCGGCCTCGAAGGTCAGGTACTTCTGCCAGCGGGCGCCGCTCGGATGCACGGCCTGAACGTGGTGGTACCCCGGCGGCAACGACTGGTGCACCGTCGACCCGGTGCCGACGCGACGGCTATCCACGTAAAACGAGATCCCCTTGGCGGCGGTGGTGAGGGTCACGAAGGCAACCTCCGGCGGCGCATTCTGCTCGGGCTGCGCCGGTGCGATGCGCTTGGGGTGACGAGTCCTCTTATGGTGAGATCGCTTCAGCTCTCGGCGGTGTGCCACCAGGTGGCCGGCTGCCAGTCGAGCGCGATGCCGCTGCCGCGCCGCGGATCTGGACGCCGGCTGGGCGCTCGCGGCCGCGCCTCCGCCCAATATCGACGATAGGCCAAGCACCACCGCCAACAACCACCCCAGCCCTGCCCGATTCACGAACATCCAACATAGATCCTCGAGCCGCGGGCACCATGGGTGGTGAAGCTCCGAGGCGCTGGGAATCGAACCTGCTCGCTTGGGCGGAAACGCCCGCGCGACTCAGAACTGATTGAAGAAAGCCCAGATCGCCTGCGATCCGAAGCTCGGGACACCGTGGCCGCCGGAGAACTGGCAAAAGTGGATGGGATAGTCCGGCAAACAGCCCTGGTAGGAGACGCACGGGCTTGGCGTCACGGGCATGGTCTGCGATTGACACTGGGCCCGCTTGACGAAGATATCCAGCGCCGCCTTGCCGTCCGCGAGCGGCACCGTGGTGTCGTTGTCGCCGTGGGCCATCCAGACCGCGATCGGATGCATGTTGACCTGATCGCAGCCGCTGTACGGGTGCTCGGCGTTCGGAAGACCACCCGCCATCGGTGCGATCGCGCGGAAGACGTCGGCCATCGCACATCCGATTGCGTCCGACATCATTCCTCCGAACGAAAACCCGACCGAGAAGATCTTTCGCTGATCGAAGCACAGCTTCGAGCTGAACTGCGCCAGCATCGCTTTGACGAACGTGATGTCGCGGCCGTCGGCGTTCCGCCAACCGGCATCGAGCCCTTCTGGCGCGACGAAGATGGCGCTGCCGCCCGCGCGCGCGTAGAGGCCGTAATAGTCGTTGTTCCCGCTCCCCGCGACTTGCGTCGCGTTTCCGCCGCGAGCGTGAAAACCGAAGATCAATTTATGGGGCCGGCTCGTGTCGTAGTTGTCCGGAACCCTCAAGATGTACTCCCGCATCGTTCCCGAAACGTCGATGCTGGCCCGACCAGTCTTCAGCCAATCCGAGGTGCCGCACCCCATGGTCGGCATCGATCCGCCACCACCACCGGCAGCAGGTCGCCCGCCCCCGCCCGAGGCGCCGCCAGCGTCCGACCTTCCGCCGGCGCCCGCTCGGCCGCCGCTGCCGGTTCCGCCGGCGCCCGCTCGGCCGCCGCTGCCGGTTCCGCCGCTGCCGCCTGGGCCGACCGGCTGTCCACCAGCTCCGGCTGCGCCGCCGCCGGTCCCGACCGATCCAGCGGTCGCTGTCCCACCTGTTCCCGCGCCACCGGTCGTCATGCCAACTGTTCCGGCCGTGCCGCCGCTACCAGATGGGTCGCCGCCCGTTCCACCCAGCGCGCCGCCTGTCCCCGACCCGCCCCTGCCTGACGCGCCCCCACCCAAGCCGCCGGCACCCCCGCCGCCGCCCTGGCAGCCGATTCCAAAGACCAACGCGGCAGCGAACGGAATCGCGAGCGTGATTGAGCGATTCCGTCGAGCGCGAATCCCTCGAATTGCTTGGTTCATGACCTGCCTCCTGGGTCGAGCGGACCGCGCGTCGCGGGTCGGTGTCGCTGTCACCGCCCGATCGCAGGTGGACCTCCCCCTGCGAGGGACGCCCATCAGACGCGCAGTCGCGGCGGCGTCCGAAACCGGGCCACGAAAGATCTTGCTCGAGGCGCGGCGCGACATGCTCGACGCGGAACGAGCGGACTGGCCGCCGTGAGGTGAGCCGCCTCGTCGGATGTCGAGGCCGCACTCGCGCGATCTCGAGATCGAGGCGAGTCGCAGGGGTGGACGCGCCGCCGCATAGCGCGGGCACACGGCGCTGGCAAGGGCTGTTCGCCTGATTTTCCCGGACACATGATGGGCGGATGATGTGCAATCGCGTGTTCGGTCTCCAGGTGGGCCTCCGGTCGGGCATTTTTGCCGGGGCGATTCTTGTCGCGGTGGGCGTCACCCCTGTTCACGCACAAAGCGGGGACGCGATCTCACCGCCCGCGAATACGGGCGGTCCAGCCGATTCAACCCCGTCCCCGGACCACGTCAGAAAGCCAACCGAGCCGCCGCCCTTCGATGCGAAAACGCCGGCTGCGCGCGCCGCGCGCACAACGACGGCCACACCGCCCGCTGCTCCCGCGCCGCGAAGCAATGCGGCGCAGCCCAACGCAGCGACGCGGCCGGTACCGTCGGCGTCGCCGCGAACTACAGAATCGACGCCGCCCGCGACATCCCCGCGGCCCGCGGCTTCAACGGTGCCATCCGCTGGGGCCGCGCAACCTCGACGGGCCGCGACCGCGGTCGATCCGTGGGCGGAGCCCGCGACGCCTCCCGCCCCCGTGTCGCGGCCGACGGCGCCTCAGCGTACGATCGATCCGTGGGCGGAGCCGGCGGCGGCTCCAGCTCCCGCATCTCCCCCGACGCCGCGGCGCCGCTCGGAACCGGCCAAGGTGATCGGCATCGACTCGTTGGGGCGCTCGAGCGAGGACCTGCCACCCGAGCCGCCGGCGGCGCGCTCGCAGCGTGGTCCCGGTCCCGCGGCCGAAGCGGCACCCGCCGAGACCACAGATGAGGCGCGGCCGCGTTAGCGCGCGCACCCGCGGGGCTCGGCCCGTGGACATTGCGGCAAACCGAGAACCGGCTAGTGGCGTAGCCGCAGGCCGCTCGATTTTTCGATCTTCAGGACGAAGGCCAGCTTGGCGAGCTCGATCAGCGCGATGTTGCGCGCTTCGCCGGTTATCAAAGTCGCGTCCTCCTGATTGTGAGCGATCGAAAAGGTGATCTTCATGCCGAGCGCCTCCAGCGCCGCGCGCTTCTCAGGCGTCAGCGGCCCGACACCTTCATGAGACGTGGCGATCTAGTCCGCACAGCCGGTGAGGGTTCCGGCCAGCGCGGCTCCTGGGCATGTCGGTCCGACTGACAGCATTGTCAGCGTGAAATGATACGGGCCGAACGGCGCGGCATCGACGGCGGCAGCCTCCCGCCAGAAGCTACCGCCAGCGGCACAGATTGTCTCACCGGCGTGCGGTCCGCCCGTGGGCATGACGATGAACCCCCTCGCGACGACGGCGGGCCCGCCTTCGATAGGTTGGCTGTCGAACTCGATGTTCAACACGGGACCCGTCGCACCTTGGACGACGAGGGAATACGGCAGGTCCAATGTCTGGTAGCGCGCCCCTCCGCGCTCGAACTGTCCGTCGACCCGTTCATCGTCGAGAGCGCCGAGCACCGTCACCTTCCCTGGGACACACGCAGCCACCGGACCGCCCGCACCGTCGACGCCCGAATCCGCGTCCGGCGTCGCGGCTTCACCCGGTCCGTCGATGCGGGCGTCGGCGAGGTTTGGGCCGTCGTCTCCGGCGTCAGTACGATCGGTGCTGGAGCTGCTCGAACAATCCGCGGTTGCGAAGCCAGCGAGAGCGAATACCACGAGCCGCCGTTTGCCTGCGAGCCATCGCTTCATTCTAGCTACGTCGATGGTACACCCCATTCAGGGGATCGCGCTGTCGCGACGGTGCTCAGGAGCAACGACGCGCGTTTGCCGTGAGGCGCAGCCTGCCCTCGTGAGCCCGGTGGCGACGCGGGCGAAGATCTCGGCGCGGTCTTTTCTACCGAACGCCGGTCCACCGAAGCAACGTTGAGAGCAGCTGCGAGACGACCGGGACGAGAGCTCGCTTCCCGTAGTGCCGCGCGGGTGTCGCAGGGGCGGGGCTCGCCACGGCCAGCGGCGACTTGCGCGTCTCCCCGGAAACCGGGAGCTGCCCGATCTCGTTGCTCGGAAAGGTCACCGCTTCGACGGGCAGCGCGACGGGGACCTCGACGATCGCCGTCTCCTCTACGATCGCAGAGGCCTCCACCTCCATCTCCACTTCGGTCTCGACGAAGGTGAGCTCTTCAAAGGTGAGCGCTTCGACCTCGGGTGCCTCCAGAGGCGTCATCGCGGACATTTCGTTCGCCGTCGTGGTCGGCTCTGCCGCGCCGACTGTCTCCGCGACGGGTTCCAACGCTGTGACGATCTCCGGCTCGACCGCAGGCGCGCTCACCGCCTCCATCGCAGCGGGCTTTTTCACCTTGCCGGACGCGCGGCGGCCAGTGGCTCGGGTGGGCTTCGTGCGGCTGGCGCTGGCTTTCGTCGGCTGCACTTTGTGAGCCTTCTTGCTGGAACCCGCCACGGCCTTGGCCAGCGGTTTCATTGGCGCGTCGATCGGCGGCTGGACGACCGGTTTGGGCCGACCCATCGGTCCGCTGCCTTTGCGGGGAAGCGCGTCCGTGCGCTTGACAGCGATCACCCGCGCCGCACCGGCGCTGCTCTTTTTGCTCGAGGACGCCCGCCGCCGCTTCGATGAAGATGCCATGCCGGCGATCTTCGCCAGGCAAGCTGGCATGGCAACTTTCTTGCTGATGCGCGCCGCCGCACGCGAGCGTGTAGTGTCATCGCGGCGGCGTGGCCGCGGCGCCTTCAGTTTGCCCGGCGATGCCTGAGATGCAGCCGGTCACCTTCAGACGCAGCCATGCCGAGCGCGAACGCGGCCGCGATCAGCATGAAGCTGCCGAGCAGCGGCCCCGCGGGCATGACGCCGAGCAGGCCGGCCGCGAACAGCGCGAGGGCGGCAATGAGCAGGATGAGTCCGGCAATTGCCATGGAAGCCTCCTTCCAACTGGAGAACGTAACGACTGTCATGAGCCCGCCGGCGGATCATTTTCGGTCGAGCTTCCGCGTCTGAGCTACCCGCGGACGGTGGCGCCTCGAAGCGCTCCTATGGCTCACGAACGCACGACGGCAGCGTGACCTGTGTTCCCTCCACGGAGATCTCCACCTCGCGGCAGATCACTCCAATGGAACAGGACTGCCCTACCGCCGGACAACGCCCAAAGCAGGTTCCCCGGTCCGGAATGCAGACGCCGCTCCGGCACTCGCGATCGAAGATGCACGATTCAGCGCGGAACTTTGTGCCGAGCGCGCCGGCGCAATACGTCTCCGCGGCGCCTGCAGCCACGATGAATGGCGCGCAGCTGACCGAGGCGGAGCCGCAGCCGTCATCCTCTGAACAGGTGGCTCCGGACGCAGGTGCCGCGCACGTGCCCGATACGCACTCCGACCCGAGCGGGCAGGTGCGATCGGGGAGCTGCTCTCCGTCCACGCACGAGGTCGACGTGGGACGGGGTTCGCCGGTGAGCTGGGCGACAACACAGCTGCGCGGCTCCGGGCACGAAGCGCCGCCGTCGACCCCACTGTCCCCGCCGCCGCCACCGTTTCCTGAGCCGCAACCACCGAGCATCGCCGTCACGACGAGAAAAAGAATCGCGCGCATCGGCTCCACATCCCTTCGTCGGCGAACGGATCTTCCTTGAGGGGCGCCCGACCTTATCGAGCGCTTCGTCAGGACGTTTCATGACCACGGCTGCCGGGCTTGCTCGCTCGCAGCAGCGGCAGGACAATCGACGCCGTCGCGTTCAGCGCTGTCGCGCGGAGGGTCAATGCCGAGAGGGATCGTGTTGGTGATCGTGACGCTGGTGGCGCTTGGTTGCAGCGGGGGCTCGCCGTCGGGAACGCCGGGCGCCGGCGGAGGCGGTGGCGTCGGTGGTCGCGGGGGCGCCGGTGGGGGCGGCGTTGGTGGCGGCGGATTGCCGCCAATCCCGGCTTGCCTCGCGCCGTTCGCCGCGGCGTGCCCGATCGCCGGCACATGTACCTGGGGCGGCGGCGGTCTGGTTGCCGGCGAAGACTACCTTTACTGCTTCGGATCGGGCACGCGGCTGACCCGGGAGGTGACGATCGCCTGCACCACCGACCCGCCGATGCCGACGAACGAGGTGAACAGGGTGACTGTGCGGAAACCCGACGGCTCGGTCTGCTACACGCTGGAGTGGACCTGTGCCTGCCAATTCCAATGCGAAGGGGCGGTCACCTGGAAAGATTCCGGCGGGCAGAGTCGTCGCCACGGGCACGACTTCGGTCGAAGGGAAGAGCATCAGCTGCGCCGGCAGCGGCGAAACGGCCAGCGCCCCCTGTGGCCCCTCGCCTTCAGAACCGGGTTGCAACCCCTGGCCCGCCGGGGTCCTCGTCTACGGCTACCTGAACCTGCCGCAGAGCTGCGACCCGGGCAGCTGCCCCTGAAGCTCGATAACCAAAGCTCGCCGCCAGCCGGAGCGCCGGCGCGGCGGCCGTCTCTCCGCTCGCACGCCAGGCGGCCACATGCTTCTTCCACGTTCCACGTTGCTCTGAGTCAGCGCGCGCGCCGGTAGTGCATGGCGACCGCGCCGCAGCGGAGTGGCTTCGCCGAGACCAGCTCGAGCCGTCGCGTGCTGGGCAGCCCGCTCTGGTACAGGGTCGGACCGTGGCCGGCGATCCTGGGCTGGACGAGGAACTTGTACTCGTCGATCAGATCCAGCCGGTCCAGCTCGGTCGCGAGCTTGCCGCTACCGAGGAGCACGCCGGCCGGGGTCGCGTCCTTGAGCTTCTGCACGCTCGTGCGCAGGTCGCCGGCGAGGTGGTGGCTGTTGGGCCACCGGAAGTCCTTTCGCATCGACGACACCACGTACTTCGGCTTGGCCTCCAGCTTGACCGCCCACTCGCGCAGCGCCGGCGGCGCCTCCTCGTCGCCGCGGGCGACCGCCGGCCAGTAGCCCTCCATCATCTCGTAGGTGACGCGGCCCCACAGCATCGCCCCGCCCTCGTCCAGGAGGCGGGTGAAGAAGGCGTGTGTCTCGTCGTCGGCGATTCCCTCCTGGTGGTCGACGCAGCCGTCCAGGGTGACGTTGATGCTGAAGGTCAAGAGTCCCATGCGGCGAGTCTAAGCCATTCAATCGCTCGCGGATGTCCTGTGGGCAGTGAGAACAAGCTGCACTTCGCAGCTGGCCAAACGCCCAGGCGCACGACGCCTGCATGAGGAAGAAGTGCCTGCAGCCGACGAGACTGGGGAGAAAAAGTCCGCCCGCCGGCAACTCGCCGACTTTAGGGGCGTCGTTCGGATTTTCTCCCCAGCCGCCGCCCTCGGCCGCACTCCCTCTGCTGGCGGCCGTCGCGTCCCGCGGCGGCCGAAGGAGGAGACTCATGAGAAGACCTGAAATTATTCTGTCCCGTCCGTCCCGGCACGTACACGTGCTGCTGGCGGTCCTGGCGTGCGGCGCGGCCGCCTGCGCCGCCGATGATCCTGCGGCGCCCGTCGAGAGCGTCCAGTCCGCTCTCAGCGCCGTCGATCAGTGTGTCACCACCCCGGCCGACAAGACCCTCACCGGCGGCGGGACCTTCAAGACGAACACGAACTACGCGCATATCGGCACCGGGTGCGAGAGCGCCTACCTCGTCGATCTCAACAACTACCACACGACCTACAACCTCGGGACGACGATAGCGTACGCAGCGCCACCGCCCACGACGGAGGTGGAATGCGGCCGCGCCAAGATTCGCGCCTACGTCTGGGAGCGGCTCGCCAACAACGGCAAGACGTTCCTCGGGTCGAAGAATCGCAACCGGTCGATGGACCACCGACATCCGCGGCACGCGCCGCTGCGAGACCCCGGCCATGGTCCTCGAGGACGTCATCCCCAACTACAAGGCCAACGGCACCCGCGACTACCGCATCGCCACGCGCGCCGAGCTCAATGATCCGGCCGTCGCCGGCAACGTGAGGAAGGAGCTGGCCTTCGCCACCGTTCGCGGCCTGCCGATGACGACGATCGACGGGCTCGCCGCGATTGCGGAGCTACGCAGCGAGCTCATCAACACGCCGGCGGGATCGATCGCGACCCGCGTTCAGGAGGTGTGGAACCGCAAGACCGGCTACAACGTCGCCGTCGAGTGCCGGTCGACCCAGCTCGAGAAGACCCTGCTCACGTTCGGCAAGGGATCGCTGATCAAGGCCGGCGGACCCACCGCCACGGTCAACGCCCGCATCCAGGCGGTCAACAACATGTACAACGCCATCTGCGCCACGGGCGGCACCGTCACCGCCTTTCAGACGGCGCTGCGGGCCTACGTCGATTCGTACGTCTCGCTCTGGGATTCGTTGCGGGTGCTCTACACCCCCATGCTTCCGCCCGGGACGGTCGTCGACGGCTTCATCACCGACCTCCTCGGTCGGCTCCGCAAGGAGGACCTCGGCCTGCTGGTGGCGCGTTGCAACATCGCTCCTGCGACGGTGCTCAACTACGTCCACGACGGAATGGTACCGGCGGGCGTCGATCCTGCGCGGCTGCTGCTGGGAAGCTGCTCGGGTGACGCCACCCAGGTCGCGGGAACGCTGGGCGTCGGCGCCGCAATCGGCGGTCGTACCCCGGCCACGGCTCGGCAGGAGTTCATGCGCTGCCTGGCGCCGCCGGACGTGGCCGGCACGCCGCGGGACATGTGCAATGATCCGCGCGCGGCGGACGCGCCGTCGCCGTCGGAGCCGGACGGAAAGCCCGACGACGTGGTCAATGTCGAGGGCGCCTGCTTCACGCCACGCGGGGAATGCACGCCCGACGAGCGCCGGATAGCCGAGCTGGAGCTCGAGCAGCAGCGGCTGCGGCTGGCGCTGGAGAAGGAGCAGGCCAGGTTGAGGGCTCTCGAGCGACAGGTGAACGAGGCCGAGCAGCGGCGCCGCGAAGAGGCCATGCGGGACGCCGCCAACCAGATCGGCGACGACACGAACGACATCGTCAAGGACGTTGCCGGCTTGAACCGAGTCATCGGGTTCGTGGTGAAGATGTACATCGACGTTCAGGAACTCTACAAGGATACGAAGGAGATCTTCACGCCGGCGGAGAAGCATCCGACGTGCGCCCCGACGTCTCCGGGCAACATCTTCTGTCCCTCGCCGGACAACCAGATGTGCAATCCGGAGTTCGGCATCACCGCCTGGTACGAGACCGGCATGGGCAGGGGGGGACGGCCGATCCAGAAGGCCGACCGGCTCCAGCACTGCCTGTGCAAGATGCAGGACGCGCAATACGCGGCGCTGGCGGGCGGGATCCCGAGGGATCCTGCCACCGTCCGCCGCGTGTCCGGACGCCCCCGACAGCCTGAAACAGGACTGCCTGACCAACCCGCTCGGTCCCAACGACGGGCCGCGCCGGGAGTGCCTGCAGTTCCTGCGGGGCCCCGGGCCGCTCGACGTCGACACGTGGCAGGCGAAGATCTGCCAGGCCGTGCGCTGCCCTTCAGGTGAGGCGTCGTACGTCATGAAGGACGGCTCGTGCGACTGCCTGCGGCCCGATTCCGGCCGTCGGCCGTCCGGCGTGTGGGATCACTGCGGTGGGCTACTGCACCGAGGACAACCCGGCACCGTGCTTCTGCCAGCCGGTCGACCTCGGCGGCGCGCCCAACGGCGGGGATCCGGCCTGTCGGTTCGACACCACCGTCGCCGGGTTCCCGGGCTCCAAGGACGACTGGATCCTCAAGGGCTTCAACGACGCCGTCGTGCATCAGTTCGACACCACCAACCGGTTCCTCATGACCCGCCCCGGCCACACATCGCTGGTGACGCCGAACCTCTACAAAAACGCGTTCGCGCAGACCGGCACCACCCTGCGGACCGACGTGCTGCTGGCGACGACGCCAGCCGTGGGACAGAACGTCGATCTCCAGCTCTACTGCACCAACCGGGGCAACAACCTCATCAACAGCTACATGGGGGAGGTGAGGCTCAACAGCCTGACGCCGGGGGCTGTCCGCTCCATCGACATCCCGTTGAACGCGGCCACGCGCAGCGCGTGCCTGAACGGCGCGTTCAACTTCGAGTTCATCCTGAACACGCCGTCCAGCTTCACCCCACGCACGGGGGTCGGCTGGTGGCGCTTCGGGGGGACACTCACGTCGACGCCGGCGGCCGATTTGCGGCCGATCTGCCCCCGGCCGGCGCCCACCAACCCCATCAAGCTCGTCGACGCCATCAACCCGGTGTGGACCGCTCTGGGCGGCGGCGCCACCAATCCCACCCCGACTTGGACCTTCTCGTCGGATCTGCTGGGTGAGATACCGCGCATCATCTCTCTGCCCCGCTGAGGGACGTTCGAGCGGCAGCACATGACAGCGCGCCCGGGCCCCGATGGGTCCGGGCGCGTGTTTTCGTTCTTTGCGCAACAACTTCTCGGTCCGAGGGACAGTCAGAAAGGCATGCCGTACTTCGGTGTTTCGCAATGAGACCGCCGGCTTTTCTGAGACCATTCGTGACGGCCGTCGTGGCGCTGGCGTCTGCCGGGGCCTCGGCCGCTCCGCAGCCGCTGATCAACTACTTCCGGCCGATGCCAATCGTCGGGAAGCTGTCCACGACGGTCTGGGGATCGTCGACGGTCGGCCCCCGCGATCCGGCGAACGGCCTCGAAGATAACGGGCGCGCCGGAGGGGTCGGCCCTCAGCAGCAAACGAATTACTACTGGGACGGAAAAATTCTCAAAGGAGAAGACGGCAAATACCACGTCTACGCCAGCTATTGGCCGCACGGCAACGGGTTTGGGTGGCCTCAGGGGCCGAGTGGAACGGGGTGGCAGGCTTCGATCGCCATGCAAGCCGTCAGCGATGACATCATGGGACCGTATGCGTTTCAGGGCGAGTGCTACCGACAGAACCAGGCGGGTAACAACAAGGGACACAATACGACGGCGCTGATTGCACCAACCGGCGCGGCTCCTTACATACTCTCCGTCGGCGAGATTGTGCCCGGCCAGATGTTTGGCTCCCCGTCGGCGAACGGTCCGTGGACGTTGCTCGGTTTGATGGCCACGAACATCAACGGACACACTGGATGCGGCACGCTGACTTCCAACTTCACGTTCACCGTCGGCCCGGACAATCGATTCTGGGCGACGTCGCGCGCCGGTTGCATCATGCGCAGCGACCAGGTTTTGGGCACTTACAGAGTCGAAACCGACAGCATCCTGCCAAACCTCGAGAACAACACCAACAACAACGCCGAGGACGAGGTCCTCTGGTATAGCGGCGGGTATTACCACATCGTTTACAACTACTGGCACGTGCAGCGGGGCTACCACATCATGTCCAAGGACGGCATCACCGGCTGGAAGAGCACCGGCCTCGCCTACCAAGGGACCCAGTCGCCGTCCAATTCGAACTCGAACTGGCTCCGGTACACGGACGGAACCGTAAATCAATGGCACAACATGGAGCGGGTGAGCGTTTATCAAGAAAACGGTCACGTCACCCACTTCACCTTCGCTGTTACCGATGTGGACAAGAACAGCAGCGCGGTCAATTCGGGCGGAAGCAAGATCCTCGTCGTCCCATTCAACGGCGTCCAGTTCGATTGCGACAACGGTGACCCGGTCTCCTGCGCCGAAGCCGCCGGCGGACGTGGTGGTGCGGGCGGTTCCGCACCTGGTGGTGCGGGAGGACGTGGCGGTGCCGGCGCAGGTGGCGGCGGCGGGGCGGCCGGAATGGGCGGCGCGTCGGCCAGGGGCGGGTCTGGGGGCCAGGCCGGCGGTGGCGCAACCGCCGGTGGAGGTGGCAGAGCTGGCGGCGCGGGGGCGGCCGGAGTGGGCGGCGCATCGGCACGAGGCGGGTCTGGGGGCCAAGCCGGCGGTGGGGGAACCGCCGGTCAGGTCGGCACCGGTGGCGAGAACGCCGGCGGGATTACGGGCGACGACGGCGGGGCGGGCGCTACCGGGGGTATTGCCGGTCGCTCAACCGGGACCGGCGGCGGCGGAGGCGAGTCGGGCTCGACTGGCCAGCACACGAGCAGCAGTGGGTGTGGGTGCGAGATCTCGTCGGCGAACGAGTATCGCGTAGCGGCGACGCTGCTGTTGGTGCTCAGCATCGCAGGCGTGGTTCGTCGCAGGCGACCGGACCGCCGGCTGTAACCGACAGCCTGCCGTCAGCGATTGACCCGTTTTTGCCGCTGGCGCAACGTGGAAGGGACGGTTCGAGCTCCGCCGGACTCCCTCTCGATGACGCGGCGCACGTCGGCCTCGTTCGGCGGATCGTCGCCGGTGACCGGCGAGCGATGCGCGCGCTTCTGACCGCGATCGGCCCGGCGATGTTGCGGGCGATTCGCAAGGTGCTCGTTCGCGACACACCCGATGTCGAGGACGTGGCGCAGGAGGCGATGGAGGCTTTGATCGCGGCGCTGCCGTCGTTTCGGGGGGAGTGCACGGTCCTGCACTTCTCCTGGCGGGTGGCGGTGTTGACCGCGCTCGCGAACCGACGTCGACTGGATCTGCGCGCGCAGTGGTCGGCCGATTTCTCCGGATCGGCGGTCACCGACGCCGCGGCGACCGAACCGTCGCCGGCGGAGGCCGTCGTACTGCGTGGGCGCCGCGAAGCGCTCGGCCTGCTGCTCGACGAGCTGCCCGCGAATCAAGCGGAGGCTCTGGTGCTTCACGCCGCGCTGGGCTTCACGATCGACGAGATCGCCGCCGCGGTCGGCCGGCCGGCGGAAACGATCCGCAGCCGCCTGCGGCTCGCCAAGCAGGTCCTGCGGGAGCGGATCGAAACCAGCCCCGAGCTGAGCGAGATCCTCGAGGTGGGCTCGTGAGAGCGCCGCTCAATCGATGTCACGACGACTTGCTCGCGCGCAGGCGCCACGGGGCTCTCTCGGCCGTCGAGCAGCGCGCCCTCGACGCGCATCTCGCCGTCTGCCCGCTCTGTGAGGCGGCGGGCGCGTTCGCCGCGCTTTTTGACGCAATCCCGGATTGGCCGCGCGCCGAGGACGATGCGCTGGTCGCCCGGCTCGCCGACCGGGTCGCCGGCCGCAGGTCGGTCTCCAGGCCGCACCGGCTGAAGGTCTTCACGGCCGCGGCCGCGGTGGCGCTCGTCGCAGCGGCCGGCGCGGCGGCGGCGTGGGTCTCGGTCCGACGGCAGCAGTCCCCGTCGCCGGAAACTGGGCGCGCTCCACGACCGGAACGCGTGGGGTCCGCGGTCGCGGCCCGGGCGGCTGTTCCCGCGCCGGCAAGCGAGCCATCGTTCGAAGCGGTCGCCCGCGAAGAGGCGGGGATCGAAGCGGTCGCCGCTGAAGCGCCTCGCCGCGCGCCGGTACCCGCGACGAGCCGAACGCTCCCGCGGCGCCGGACGCGCGCGAGCGCCCAGCCGGAGGTGACGCCGGGCGCGGCGCAACCGACCGCCGCGGAGCTGTTCGCCGCCGCCAACGCGGCACGCCGCGCGCGCGATCTGCGCGGGGCGATCGATCGCTACCTCACGTTGGAACAGCGCTTCCCCGACTCCGAACAGGCGCTGGTCGCGCGGGTCTCCGCGGGCGATCTGCTCTCGCGCGTCGGCGAGCGGGAGGCCGCGTTGCAGGCGTTCGATCGCTACCTCGCCCGTCGTCCGGACGGCGCGCTCGCGCCCGAAGCGCTGTTCGGTCGAGCCCGTCTTCTCGAGGCGCTCGCCCGCCGGGCCGACGAGATCGATGCCTGGCGGCGGCTGCTGCGCGCATTCCCTGGATTCGTCTACGAGGCGGCCGCCCGCCGTCGTCTCGACGAGCTTCGGCGGTGAGCGTCGGCCGGCCGCGCGCCGCGCGCCTCGTCATCTTGCTGCTGTTGGCCGCCGCCTTTGAACGATCGGCTCGCGCCGACGGCGATGCCGCACCCTCTCAGGCGGGACGGGACGCGGACGTTGCCGCGGCGCCACGACTCGAGCGCGTGGCGGTGAGCGTCGTGCCCGGCGGGCCATGCCCTTCCTCGTTGTACGAGGTCGTCGCCGGGCAGCTCGTGGACTTGACCTCGGATCTCGTGTGGACGTGCCGCGATCGATTCGATCCCGAGGAGGTGTTTCGTTCGGACGGACCGCAAGCGGGCGCGGTGCGCGTCCTCGTCGATCTGCGGGCTGGCGGCGAGGTGCGGCTCACGCTGGGAGATGCGCGCTCGGACAGGTTCGTCGTCCGCCGTGTCCCGCTCGCGAACGGCCTCGACGAGCTGGGGCGCGAGCAGATCGGCCAGATTCTCCGGTTCGCGACGATCGCCCTGCGCGCCCGCGACAGCCGGACGCTCAGCCGCACGGAGGCCCGCGCCGCGGTGGCCGACTGGTCAGCGCCGAGCCGGCCGGTGAACGCGCTTCGCGCGGAGGCGGCGCCGCACGCGCCGCAATTCACCTTCGACCTCGGGGCGATCTGGTCGCTTCGCGCTCTCGCGCCCGAAATTCCCGCGGTCCACGAGCTGGCGCTCGCTGCCGTGATCGGGCGCGTCGCCTCCCCGTTGGCGGGATCCGTCGAGGCAGGATACCGACTCCCGGCCAGCCATCCAGCCGAGCCGGTCGGCGTCCGGCTCAGCGCGGCCTCGTTGCGCTTGGGCATCTCCGTCGGTCAGAGCCGGACGCGCGTCGTATCCTTCAGCGCCGGCGCCGGGCTTGGCGTCGAGCGCGTCTCGTTCGCGCCGGTCGGCGCCGCGGCCTCCGTCGCGCCCGCAGCGGCGGATGCATTCTGGACGGGCACGGCACGCCTCACGATTGCCGTCGCATTGCGGGTGGCGCCAACCTTGGTCATCGGCGCCAGGGTTGCTTGCGATGTCGCGGCTGCGGATGTCCACTACGACCTGTACGATGCGAGCGGCGCCGCGCACCGCGTGCTGACCGAGCGTCGCGTCGCGCCCAGTCTTGGCCTCGGTATCGCGTGGCGGCCGTGACGGCGACGGCCAGGGCGCTCGATGGTCGCGGAGGGATTGACCCGTTTCTTGCGTCCAAGCAACAAGCAAAGGCATGACTTCGATGCGCGGCGTTTGTCGCGGAGCATCTGTTGCGTTCCTGGCGGTGATTGCCTTCGGTTGTAGCGATTCGGGGCACCCGCTCGGCTCGACTGGCGCCGGCGGCCGCGGCGGCGCGGGGGGCACATCGTCCGCGGGCGGCGCGGGAGGCGGTGGGAGAGGAGGCGCTGTCAGCGGTTCCGGCGGCGTCGCGGGCCAGGGCGCGACGGCAGGCACCCTCGGAGGTAGCGGCGGCGCGGCTGGGCAGGGCGGCGGAGCTGCGGGGCGCGGCGGCACGGCGGGCGGGCAGGCGGGCGCGGGCGGGAGCCCGCCGCTCACGAGCTGTCCCGCAACGCGCCCCGCGGTGGGGACCGCGTGCAGCGGCGCATTGACGTGCAATTACAACGACGCCTGCCGCTGCAATGTCTGCTGCTACTCGGGATACGGCTGCATGAATGGAAGTATCGCGTTCTTGGGCAACAACGACGGTTGCCTCCAGATCAGCTGCGACGCGGGGACCGGTGACGGCGGCGGCACCGACGGCGGTGCGACATGCGGTGGCTCCACTTCCATTCCCTGCCCGACGGGTCAGGTGTGCGACTACAACACGCCGAACCGCTGCGGCTCGGGATCGGTGACGGGCCGCTGCATCGTGCCGCCGGATGGTTGCCTCACGGTCTACGATCCGGTCTGTGGCTGCGACGGGCAAACGTACCTCACCGACTGTGACCGGGCTCGCGCGCGCGCCCAGCTCGATCACGCGGGCGCGTGCGGCGGCGCGGGAGGTGGAGGCGGCGCCGGGGGCACGGGCGGCGCGACCGCATGCGCCGCCTGCGACCCCGCGACCACGTATTGCCGGACGATGACCGGCGGCATCCCGGGCAGCACGGCCGCGTCCTACTCCTGCTTGGCGTTCCCGGCAGGATGCGGCGCGACGCCCTCGTGCGCGTGCCTTCCGACCGCGAGTTGCTCCGGCATCTGCGAGACCGGCTCCGGCGGTCTGTTGACTGTCCATTGCGCTGGCGCCTGAGACATCGGCGCCTCGCGTCCGCCGCGATCGTCCTCAGAAATCTGACGAGCGGCGCGCGTTTGCCCGCGCGGCGCTTGACGGCGGGGGCGCGCGCGGCGGCGCGGATGATGCAAAAGCCACCGCCCCGACCTTCGATGACGCCGCGCCCGCTCGTCTGCCTGTACCCTGGCTTCGCGCTGTTGGCCGCCCTCGGTCTCGGCGCGTGCGGCGATGACGCGGGCTCCGGGGCCGGGCCGGGCGACCCGCAGTGCGAGGCGGCGCCGCTGCCGTCGCGCGCGGAGCTGCTCTGCCAGGGCGAGTGGCTGGCGCAGGCGGCGCGCCCGCTGGACGCGTCGCTGCCGGGGGCGCGCACGGTGAAGACGATCATCGATCGGCTGCACGACGACGCGGTCTACTTCATGGACACGGCCGCCTACCCGATGCACGCGGCGTTCGCGCAGCGCTACCTCGACCACCCGCTCGACATGCCGTTCGTGGACGAGTACTTCCTGCCGCAGCGGCGTTTCCTCTTGGGGGCGGTCACGCACTACGAAGAGCCGGACGTGTGGGCGTACGAGATCGCGCCCTACGACACGGCGTCGGCCGACCTCATCGCGCAGGCGTTTCGCCGCCTGGCGGGGGCGGCGTACTTCGGCGCGCGCCTGCGCTTTCACCCGACGTCCGAGGAGCAGGCGGCGCGCGCGACGGAGCTGCCCGGCGACGTGCCGCGCGTGTCGACCGACGACATCTACGCCGGGACGCGCTTTCAGCCCCTGAACCTGGGCGAGACCTACGCGCAGCTGCGCCTCTTGGACGCCGCGGCGCTGGAGGCGGGTGCGTACGTCAGCCCGCGCGAGATCGTGGTCCTCGATCGCGTGCCCAACGACATCGGCCCGGTGGCCGGCGTGATCACCGCGCAGTTCCAGACGCCGCTGTCGCACGTGAACGTCCTGTCGCAGCAGCGCGGGACGCCCAACATGGGGCTGCGCGACGCGCGCGCGGTGCTGGCGCCGCTGGACGGCCGCTGGGTCCGGCTGCGCGTGGGCGCGTTCGACTGGTCGGCGGACGAGGTGTCGGCGGCCGACGCCGAGGCGTGGTGGCAGGCGCACCGAGCGGGGCCGCCGAGCATCCCGACGCCCGACTATTCGGTGACGGCCATCCTCGACATCGACGACGTGGGCCACGACGACGTGGCCGTGGTCGGGGGCAAGGCGGCCAACTACGGCGAGCTGCGGAACCTGGCCGCCGCCATGCCCGACGTGCGGGTGCGCGACGCGCTGGCGATCCCCGTCCATCACTACCGGCGCTTCCTCGAACAGAACGGCTTCGATGTCGAGATCGCCGCCATGCTCGCCGATCCGGCGTTCGCGGGCGACGGGCAGGTGCGGCGGGCGCGCCTCGCCGACCTCCAGGCGCGCATGCGGGCCGCGCCCGTCGACGCCGCGTTCCTCGGGACGCTGGAGGCACGTCTCGACGCCGACTTCCCGGCGACGCGCATGAAGTTCCGGTCGTCGACGAACGCCGAGGATCTCGAGCGGCACACCGGCGCGGGCCTCTACGATTCGAAGGCGGGGCAGGCGCACGATCCGGTGGACACGGTGGCGGACGCGCTCAGGACCGTGTGGGCGTCGGTGTGGAACCTCCGCGCGTTCGAGGAGCGCGCCTACGCGGGCATCGAGCACGGGCAGGTGGCGATGGCGGTGCTGGTGAACCCGTCGTACCGCGACGAGGCGGCCAACGGTGTCGCCGTCACGGCGAACATCTACGACCCGGCGCCGGGCGGCGAGGACGCCTTCTACATCAACGCGCAGCTCGGCGAGGCGAGCGTGGTGCAGCCGACCCCGACGATCGTCGCCGATCAGCTCATGTACTACTACTTCCACAACGGGCAGCCGGCCACGTACTACGCGCGGTCCAACCTGGTGCGCCCCGGCGAGACGGTGATGACGCGCGCGGAGCTGTTCGACCTCGGGCGATCGCTCGCGGCCGTGCGCGATCACTTCGCGCGCTTCTTCACGCCGCCCGTCGGCTACGGCCAGCTCCCCATGGACGTCGAGTGGAAGCTGGTCGACGACGGCGCGGCGCGGGTCATCTGGCTCAAGCAGGCGCGCCCCTACCCGGGCCGCGGCGACAAACAGGCAGGGCACGCAGTGAGCAATCGCGCGCGCGGTGCGCGTCGAGCTGATCGTCGGTCAGCTGATCGACTTCGGCCTCGGCCACCAGCCATGACGAAACCAACGGAGGACAGGACCTCGATGACGAGCAACGTACGGGCGCTGATTGTTGGACTGGTGGTGAGCGGGGCCGCGGCAGGCACCACGGTCGGGTGCGGCGACAGCGGCGGCGCCGGTCCCGACGGCGGTGCGGGCAGGGGCGGCGCGGCGGCGGCAGGCGGCGCCGCAGGAACCGGCGGTGCGGCAGGCACCGGCGGTGGCGCGGGTACCGGCGGTGCAGGTGGCGACACGGGTGGGACGGGCGGCGGCGGTGGAGCTACCGGCGGAGCAGGTACGCGGCGGAGCGGGCGGCGGCGGCGCGGGCACGGGCGGCGCGGGGAGAGGCGGGGTCGGCGGAGCGGGCGGCGGCGGCGCGGGCACGGGCGGCGCGGGGAGAGGCGGAGTCGGCGGAGCGGGCGGCGGCGGCGCGGGCACGGGCGGCGCGGGGAGAGGCGGAGTCGGCGGCGGGCGGCGGCGCGGGCGGCGGCGCGGGCACGGGGCGGCGCGGGTGGCGGCGGTGCGGGCACGGGTGGCGCGCCCGCCGGCATCAAGTACGGGCAGATGCGGCTCCTCGAGGGTCGCTTCTACTCCGACGACACGACCCCGATCGTGCGCAGCACCATCGACGCCACGTTCTACACGACCGGCGCGCCGGTGTGGCACCAGCGCGCCATGAACGACGGCACGTGTTCGCTGTGGACGTTCGCGCCCCAGCAGTGCGACTTGTACTGCACCGGCGGCATATGCACGGGCCGCAACCAGTGCACGCCGTTGCCCATGGCGGCTTCGGCGGGCACGCTGAACGTCACGGGGCTGAACCTGGCGGTCAGCATGACGCCCGATCCGACGCTGGGGCGGTACTACTACCCGTCGTCGCCGCCCGCGGACTTGTTCGGTCCCGGCGCCGCCATCACCCTCAACGCCACGGGCGGGTTCGTGCCCGCGTTCACGGCGCGCGCGACCGGCGTGCCGCCGTTGCAGGCGCAGCTCCAGGGCGGGCACATCGATCTCCTCGCGGGCCAGGACTACACGCTGCGCTGGACGCCTGCCACCGGCGCCGGGGGAGCCGAAACGCGCGTCCGCCTGATCGTCAACTCGTCGAACGGCGGTCATGGCCAGCCCTACAAGGCCATCATCGAATGCGACGCGCCCGACGCCGCGGGCGAGCTGACGGTGCCGCGCGCGATGGTGGACGCGCTGCCCAGGCTGCTCGCGTTCGCGGTCTGCGCGGGCATCGACTGCCCGCCCTCGTACCTCATGCGCTACTCGCGCGGCACCGCCACCGTCACTGGGGGCTACGTCGAGCTCCTGGTGGGCGACCAGCTGGCCATCGGCGTGAACCACAGCCCGTGAGGCGCGGGCTCACCGGGGAAGGATGACGACCGTGCCAGCACACACGAAAGCGCGAGACCTGATGAACGACTTTGGAAGAGTCGCTTGCGGGTCGCGCCGGGGACACTCTGGAGGGGATCGACATGCTCACTCGTATCGGCACCATCGTCGCGCTCATCGCGGTCGCCGCGGCAGGTTGCGGCAAGGGCCGTGACACACAGGACGCGGCTGTCGATGGAAGCGGCGGTGGCGGCGCCGGGTCGACCGGAGGCGCTGGACGCGGCGGCAGCGGCAGTGGTGGTGGAGCCGCCGGCCTGGGCGGTACCGTCGGCGGAGTCGGTGGCGGCGCGGGATCGGGTGGTGCGGGTGGCGTCGTCGGGGGCGCGGGCGGCCATGCGGGGCAAGGTGGTGCGGGCGGCATCGGCGGGCGCGGCGGCAGCGGTGGAGGTTCTGGCGGCGGCAGCGGCAATGCCGGACGGGGAGGCGCCGGCGGATCGACCTGCGGCAACCTCGGTCAGCCGTGCTGTCCCGGGGCCGGCGGCGGCACATGCCTGAACGGGCTCTGCGTCGCCCCCTTCGGAACGCCAATCTGCGCGGCGCCGAGCGGAGGCGCGGGGACGAGCGGAGGCGCGGGGACGAGCGGAGGCGCGGGGACGAGCGGCGGCGCGGGCGGTACCCGCGACTGCGGCGCGCAGGGACGGGCATGCTGCGGCGTCGATGGTGGTCCAGCGACCTGCGACCCCGGCCTCTTCTGTCCGGGAGGCAGCTTCCTCGGCGGGACGTGCACAGCGTGTGGGCGCAAGGGCGATCTCTGCTGTCCAAGTGATGGCGGCCTGAGGCAGGGCTGCAATCCCGGCTTCACTTGCGTCGACTTTCACGGCGACGATCTCCCGCGCTGCTCGGACTGCGCCGCCGCCGCGTTCATCTGCAGGGCGAACCAGCGCTGCGTCGACGATCCAGTCGCCGGCCCGCAGTGCGTCCAGTGATGCACATCCGCAGGGGGCCGCGCGCCAAGGTTTGCCGACGAACGTCGTGACGGTCTTGCCGGCGGGCGTGGCAAGGCGCTCTCTCCCTAGGACTTCGTCGTGCCCATGGCGGGCACATCTGGGTCGTCCACCCTCGACGGCGGCAAATCAGAGCGGGTTCAGCAGCAGGTAGTAGGCGCCCTGGGTGCTGCTCCCCGTGTCGGTGTTCAGAGTGCTGTCTTGCGCGTTCACCAGGGGAAGGTCTCGCGAGCCCGTGACACCAGCGTACGCGACCCTGCCGCTCGCATCGGTGGCCACGCTGCGTAGGTTGTCGCTGCCGGCGCCGCCGACGTAGCGCAGAAACAGCCGCGTCTTGAGGTCCGGCGTCAGGCGACCGACGTAGCCATCGGTGCCGACGGTAGTCGCATTCAAGACCCCAGCGGTCACCTGGAGATCGGTCGACGAGCTGTGGCCGCCGACGACGATGTCGCCGTTCGCGGCGACGCCGATCCCCTCGACCTCCTCGTCGCCGTTGCCGCCCAGGTACGTCGCGGCAACCAGGTTTCGGCCATCCGCCGACAAGATGGCCACGAAGGCGTCGCTGGTTCCTCCACGGTTCGTCGCTTGAAACACGCCGCTGGTGACGGGCAGGTTGGTCGATTTCGTCGCGCCGGAGATGATCGCTCGTCCCGCGGCATCGACGGCCAACGTGTGGGTTTCCAACAGCTCGTCGCCGCTGCCGCCATAGTAAGTGCGGTACTTCACGGAATGGTCCGGGGCGTAGCGCGTCAGCACGACGTCGAATCCGCCGCCGCTGGCGGGCTGATAGGCCCCCTGGGTGATCCCGCCGACGTTCGAGGACGGGTCGTAAGTCATGACGTAGATGTCCCCGTCGGGGCCGACGCGCACCGACGGATTGGCACTGTAAGTCGCCGTGTCCGCGCCACCGATGAAGTCGCCGAACAGCAACTTCGTGCCGTCGGCGGACAGCACCCCATAGAGCGAGTCGCACACCCCCCGTGGGGTGGCCTGCGCACCCCAGGCCATCGGCGCGACCGCCGGAACGTTGGTGAACGTCGACGCCGCGAGGTGGATCCGATCCTGAGCATCGAGCGTGATGTCGCGAATGAAACCGGGACCCGCGTCCCCGAAGTACGTTGCCCAATTCAGGGTCTTGCCGTCGGCGGTGAGACTGGCGACGAATCCGTCTTGCCAGCCGTACTCACTGTTGGAGGTCGTGTCCCCAGCGAAGGTCGTTTGCATCGTCCCCGCGGTCACGGGGAAGCCGTCTCCGGCCCGCCCGGCGATGATGATGTCGCCGGTCCGCGCGATCTCGACCGCGTAGGCGCGATCGTAGTCGTGTCCACCGACGAACGTGCTCCAGAGGATCTGCCCCTGGGGGTTGATCTTCGTGACGAAGACATCGGTCTGGCCACCACCGCCCAGGTGAACACCCGCGGTACCGTCGCCATAGGTTCGATCGTAGGTGCCCGCGGTCGTCGGAAAATCGGACGACGACGTGCCCCCGACGACGACCAGGTTTCCCTGGGCATCGAAGGCGATGTCTCGTGCCTGTTCCCAGTGCGTCGAGGTTCCGTCGAGGAAGCTGGCCGTGGCGATGCTGTACCCGGCAAACGCGGAAGCGCCGCCGCCGCCCGAAGCGCCGCCCATCGGCGAAGCACCTCCGGTTGCGGCGCCTCCGGTTGCGGCACCGCCACCGGTTCCCGACGTGCCTGTCGCGGCGCCGCCCTTGCCGGAGATGCCCCCCGTCCCGTGCACGCCGGCGGCCGCGGACTGTCCTCCCGAACCGGAGCCTGCGCTGCCCGCGCCGCCGCATCCCACTGCGAGCCCGAAGCACAGTCCCCAACACGTCAAGCGCATGTCATCAGAATACGCAAACTCACCAAGCGGGGGATCATCGTACGCATGCCGGTCGAGGTCGTGATCCGATGACGCCAGGTCTTTGCCACGCCCCGGCCCGGCCGGCCCGATCGTGCTCGCGTTCGCCGCTACCGCCGGATTGCACCGATCCGCAAGCGGCCAGAGCACAGGCAGTCAGGACCATGGCAAACGCGAGACAAGCGTCATAGCGACCCGTTCGTCAGCCACAGCAACTCTGGGACCTCAGGCGGCTCCAGCCCTCTGGTCCCCGCAGCGCACGATGCCGCGAAGCGCCGCCAGTTTCTCAACCTTGACCTCAGTTTTCTGAAGCCCTGCGACAGATCCACGCGATCCGACGGCCAATCGCGGCGGTCCCGAGGCTTCGTTCCTGATCGGCAGCACGCTCGCCGACCGTCAGTCGCACTCGCAGAAGCAGTCATCCACGCAGTAGGCGGTGGCGGGAGCGACGGGAGGGCTGCAGCCGCAGCGAAGGCCGCTGCCGCATTCGCCGGCTGTGGCGCACGCCTTGTGGCACTGGCATACGCCGACAGGGCCGGGGCCGCCGCACGCGCACTGGTAGCCGCTCGGGCAGCTCGCGGGGTCGTTGACCGTGCACGTTCCGAAGACAGCTCCCCCGCCGGCCCCGCCCATCCCGGCCCTGCCTCCGCTTCCGGAGGCACCGCCGGTCCCGGGCCCGCCAGGACAGTCGCAGCGCGGATCGTAGGTCCAGGCACCGGCCTGGCAGTGCGCGCCTGAGATTCCCGATGGCCCCTGGTACATGCAGCAGCCATCGCCAATTGCGCACGACGCGCCCATGGCCGGCGCCACCGCCGGGCACGCGATCGCCGCGGGGCAGCCGCCGATGTGCGTCGCGACGGCGCCAGCCGCGCCGCCTCTTCCGCCGCCGCCAGCGCCTGATCGCCCGCCGACACCGCCAGTGCCACCGCTCCCTGATCGCCCACCGTCGCCCGTTCCCGCCGCCCCGCCGCTGCCAGTGCCGGCGCCGCCGCCCGTCCCAGCCGCGCCGCCGCTGCCCGTGCTTCCTCCCGTGCCTGCGGCGCTGCCACCGCCGGCGCTGCCGCCCGTCGCGGCCGCACCACCCCCGCCGCCACCTCCTTGCCCAGACCCTCCGCACGCCGAGGCGAGGACGCACGCCGACAACACCGCCAGCCGGCGCCACACCGGACAGCTGCCATTTCTTCGCATGGCGACCCACGTAGCAACGTCCATTCCAAGACCGGCGATGTGGGTGCCGCGCCGTCGTCCATCTCGGTCGGCGGACGACCAAACCCGCTACCTGGTGGTCGACGGCAGCAGCGGAGCCGAGGGCAGTTACACGCTGGCGCTCGACTGCAGCTGTCAGTAGGCCCAGCCGAAGGCGGTTCTGAGCTACGAGCAGCTCACCGCAATGGTCGCACCGGCCGAGCGCCAAGGCCTCGCCACTTGGCGCCGGCGCGACTGACCGCGACGATTGCCGCGCGCGGTTGCGCGCCGTACGCTGGGCGCCGGATGACGACGTTCCCCCCGGAGTTCCCCTCCCAGCTCTCGCCCGATCTCGCCGCCGCGATCGCCCGCGAGTTCCCGGCGGACTTCCTCACCGTGGACGCGGCGGAGCGCGAGGAGTACGGGCGCGACTGGACGCGGGTCTACGCGCCCGCGCCGGCGGCGGTCGCGTTCCCCCGCACGACCGCGGAGGTGTCGCGGCTGCTGGCGCTCTGCCACGCCGCCCGGTTCCCGGTGGTCCCCTCGGGGGGACGGACGGGCCTCGCCGGTGGGGCGATGGCGACGCGCGGCGAGCTGGTGGTGTCGATGACGCGCATGCGGCGCATGGACGCCGTCGACGAGCTGGGGGCGACGGTGCGGGTGCAGGCGGGCGCCGTGACCGAGGCGGTGCACCGGCACGTGAGCGCGCACGGCCTCATCTGGCCGGTCGACTTTGCGTCGAAGGGGTCGAGCCAGATCGGCGGGAACATCGCCACCAACGCGGGCGGCGTCCGCGTGATCCGCTACGGGTTGACCCGGCAGTGGGTGCTCGGGCTCCAGGTGGTGCTGGCCTCGGGCGCGGTCCTCGAGGCGAACGGCGCGCTCGAGAAGAACAACACCGGCCTCGATCTGCGACAGCTGTTCATCGGCTCGGAGGGGACGCTGGGGATCATCACCGAGGCGACGCTGAAGCTGACCGCGCCGCCCGCCCACACCGACGTGCTCCTGTTCGCGGTGCCCGATCTCGCGGGCGTCCTCCGGTTGTTCCGCGCCGCCCGCCGGGCGCCCTTCACCATCGCGGCGTTCGAGTTCTTCACCGAGGCTTGCCGGCACCGGCTCGAGCGGCACCGGGGCGTGCGCTCGCCGCTTGGCACCCCGGCGAGCCACTACGTGCTGCTCGAGGCCGAGGCGCCCGGCCCCGACGCCCGTCGAGGACTGGATGGCGTCGATCGTCGAGCAGGAGCTGGTCCTCGACGGGACCCTCGCCGCGTCCGCGGCGCAGGCGGCCGATCTTTGGGCGCTGCGGGAGGGGATCAGCGAGAGCCTCTCCGCCACCGGCTTCCCCCACAAGAACGACATCGCGCTGCCGGTCGCGGCGCTGGAGGCGTTCTGTGGCGAGCTCGACGCCCTCATTCGAGCGCGACTATCCGGGCTGGGAGATCTGCCTGTTCGGCCACATCGGCGACGGCAACCTGCACGTCAACGTGATGAAGCCGGACGGCCTCGACAAGTCGGCCTTCCTCGCCCTCACCCGGGCCGCCGATCGCGACATGTTCTCGCTCGTGCGCCGACACGGCGGCAGCATCTCCGCCGAGCACGGCATCGGCTTGCTCAAGAAGCCCTACCTGGAGTTCAGCCGCAGCCCCGACGAGCTGGCGATCCTGCGCGCGGTGAAGCAGGCGCTCGACCCGATGGGGATCCTCAATCCGGGCAAGATCTTCGACTGAGCGTTTCGCTCCGAACGCGGTCACACGATGCGGGTGCGGATGCTGGTCTCGAGCCCCGCGATCCCCTCGTAGACCTCGGTCGAGACGTCCTGGTCGATGTCCATCACCAGGTAGCCAATGCTCGGATCGGTCGCGAGCGCCTGGCTGCGGATGTTGGCGTCCGCGTCGGAGACGATCCGGTTGATGTCGCGCAAGACGCCCGGCACGTTGCGGTGCACGTTGAGGATGCGCCGGGTCCCCGCCAGCTGCGCCACCTCGACGACGGGGAAGTTGACCGTCCCCGCCGTCGAGCCGGTGGTGACGAACTTGGTCAGCGCCGAGGCGACCTCGCGCCCGATCGCGGCCTGCGCCTCCGAGGTCGAGCCCCCGATGTGCGGGGTGAGGATGACGTTGGGCAGCTTCTGCAGCGGCGTCGCGAACCCGTCGCCGTCGGCCTCCGGCTCCTCCGGGTGGACGTCGATCGCGGCCCCCGCCAGGTGCCCGCTGCGGAGCGCAGCGGCGAGCGCCGGGATCACCACCACCGAGCCCCGGCTGGCGTTGAGCAGGTAGCTCCCCTTGCGCATGAGGGCTAGCTCCTTCGCGCCGACCATCTCCTTCGTCTGCGGCGTCTCCGGCACGTGCAGCGAGACGAAGTCCGCTCGCGAGAGGAGCTCCGCGAGGGACGCCACCGCCATGTTGTTGCCCATCGCCAGCTTGGGCGTGTGATCGTAGAAAAGCACCCGCATCCCGAGCCCCTCCGCGACGACCCCGAGCTGGCGGCCGATGTGCCCGTAGCCGACGATGCCCAGCACCTTCTCGCGAATCTCGTAGCACTGGCTCGCGACCTTCCGCCACCGCCCCTCGTGCACCTCGCGCGACCGATCGCCGAGCTGCCGTGCCAGCGAGATGATCTCCGCGATCATCAGCTCGGCGACGCTGCGGGTATTGGAGAAGGGTGCGTTGAACACCGGAATCCCCCGCGCGTTCGCCATGCCGACGTCGACCTGATTGGTGCCGATGCAGAAGCACCCGACCGCGAGCACCGGCGCCTCGGCGAGCACGGCCGCCGTCACTCGCGTCTTCGAGCGGATACCGAGGACGTCGAATCCCGCGAGCTTGCTGGCCAGCGCCTCGGGCGGCAGCGCGTGCGTCAGCGCTTCCACCTCGAACCCCGCCGCGCCGAACAGTTCGTGCGCCGACGCGTGGACGTTCTCGAGCAGCAGGACTTTGAGCGGGCGCTTGTCGGGAGTGCTCGGGCTCGGGGACATGCGCTCTATGTACCCTCCCGGCAGGTGCCGGACAACCGGCTGAATCGTAGGCGGGACAGGGATTGAACCTGCGACCCGGGCCGTGTAAAGACCCCGCTCTACCACTGAGCTACCCGCCTGGGTGTTTTGTGCGGGCAGGACGATAGCAGAAGTGGCGACGGCTACGGGCCCGAGCCAGGACCGCTGTTGCAAAACTCGTCGAAGCGGTTGCCGGTGGCGCTGAACGCCCGGCCCGAGGTCGCGGCGGCGGCCCATGGCGCCGTCTGCGAGATGTGAGCGCCGAGCACCGATTCGCGGACGACGGCCTGGCCGTTGGGTGTCGGCGTCGTGCTGCTCTGATCCCAGGAGCGGCCGAGGGAGATCTTGTTCGACGGGGCGCCGGACTCGGCGGTGAAGTTCACGCGGATGGCCAGGAAGCCGTACATGTTGTCGACGTGGGTGCTGGGCGCGAAGTGCACGCCCGAGCCGGTGCCCTTGCGCGACGCCAGGTAGCGGATGGTGCCGCCGTCGATGACCATGACGGCGCGGCCGAAGATGAAGTCGGTGTCGCCTTCGATGAAGCTGTCCTTGACGTAGACGCGCGCGATCGCCGTCGCCGACGGTGAATCGACGTAGAAGGTGTCCTGGAAGCCGTGCAGGCGGACGTTCTGCAGCACGGTCTTGTCGCCCGTGGTGTAGAGCGCGACCGCCTGGATGTTGCTGCCGCTCGCGGGCGTCGCGAAGTCGTTCGAGATCGTGAGGTTCATGACCTGGAACCCCGCCGCCTTGGTCGTGAACGTCGCGCTCGCGCCCGTTCCCCCTGCGTCGGCCGCGGACCTGTTGTTGACGATGACGACGCGGGTCGCGTCGGTGTCCGCGCCGTACAGGGTGATGGGCGTCGAGCCCGAGATCGAGACGACCTCGCGATAGGTGCCCGGCTTGACCAGGATGTAGCGCCGCGCCGATCCCGACGCGGCCGCGGTCAGCGCCGCCTGAACGGTCGTGTGCGTGCCGCTGCCGTCGGCTGCCACCGTGAAGTTGGCGGTGAACGAGCTCGCTGCGCCGAGGCCCGCCGTCGGATCCCAGGTGTCGGGGCCCGATGCGAAGTACCTGGCGATCGTGTAGTTCGCGGCCTCGGCGCTGGTGAGCTGGGGTCGTGTCGCCGTGCTCGCGTGGGTAGATGTGCAGACGCCTTGAGCGCCGCCGCTCGATCCGGACGCGCCGCCGCCGCTCTGGCCTCCGCGACCCGCCGTGCCGGCGCCGGCTGTTCCGCCGCCGTTGCCGCCGCGCCCGCCGGCTGCCGCCGCCGCTACCGGCCATGCCGCCGGCCGCGCCCGCTGTTCCGCCCGCGGCGCCGCCCCGGCCCGCCGCACCACCCGCGGCGCCCGCTGCCCCGCCGCTCCCGGCGACGTTGCCGCCGCCGGTGCCGACGGCACCCGCGCTGCCGACACTACCGGCGCTGCCAACGGTACCTGCGCTGCCGACGGTACCTGCGCTGCCAACCGTACCTGCGCTGCCGACCGTACCCGCGCTGCCGACGCTACCGCCGCTGCCCACCGCGCCGGCGTTGCCCCCGCCGTCGCCGGCGCTGCCCGTCGGGTCAGCGTCGCCGGAATCGCACGCGGAGATGCCCAGCAAGGCCAGCGAGGCCACGGCCACGATCGAAAGGCGCAGTGTCATGCCATGTCATGACCGGCGCCCCCCCTGTCGATCACGGAAAACGCGGACGGCGAGGCCGGGTCAGGCCCATCGCTCGAGGCGGCGCTGCGCCTCGGCGACGATGTCGAACGGCTTCTCGACGGTGCGCTCGCGGTGGCGCGCCACGAAGTCGCGCGCCGCGGGCGAGAACGCGCCGCCGGTCATCAGCACCAGCCTGTTGGCCAGCTCGGGCGCCGCCGAAGTCAGCCACTCCGCCAGGTCGATGCCGGTCATGCCGGTCATCATCAGATCGCAGAACACCAGGTCGACGTCGGCCGCGCCCAGCAGCGCCTGCATCGCCGACTGCCCGTCCCCGAACGTGCTGACCCGGTAGCCGGCCTCCCGGAGCTGCAGCGACAGCGCCTTCGCCACCATCGCGTCGTCGTCGATGAGCACGACGTGTCCGCCGCGGATCGCGGGGCGGGCGGGCAGCGCCTGCGCGTCGGCCGCCGCCGTGACGTCGGGCGCCGGCGGGAACGTCACGCGAAACAGCGCGCCGCCGCCAGGCCGCTCGTCGACCTCGATCTCTCCCGAGAAGCCGCGGACGATGTTGCGGCACACGAACAGCCCCAGCCCGGTCCCCTGGCCGATCTCCTTGGTGGAGAAGAAGGGTTCGAAGATGAGCTGGCGGTAGGGCGCCGGGACGCCGGGGCCGCTGTCGCCGACCTCGATCACCACGCGCCCCTCGTCGACGCGCGTCGCGACGTGCACCTGGTTGCGCGACGGCTTGTCCGACGGCAGCGCCTGGAACGCGTTGACGAGCAGGTTCAACACGACCTGGACCAGGCGCGCCTCGTTGCCGATCACCGCCGGCGTCTCCTGCAGGTCCAGCACCAGCATCGCGCGCGCCTCGACCTCCTTCGCCACCAGCCGCAGCACGGACTCCACGACCGTCCGGGGATCGACGCGCTTGAGCGTGTTTTCGTCCGGGCGGCTGAAGCTGCGCAGATCGCGCGTGATGCCGGCGATACGGCCAGTGCCCGTGCGGATCGGCGCCAGCGCCTCGCGGATGCGCGTGATGGATACGCGGGCGGCTGCCATCCCCGGCCCCTGCGCGTCGGACAGCAGCGCGTTCAGCGACTCGACCTCGTCGGCCAGCGCGTCGCTGTTGGCGAGAACGTACGTGAGCGGGTTGTTGATCTCGTGCGCCACCGACGCCGCCAGCGTTCCAAGCGCGATGACGCGATCGTTCTGGATCGCCTGGTTCTGCAGCTTGCGGACGTGGCTGACATCGTTCGACAGCGCGGTGAGGCCGGTGACCTCGCCGGTCGGCCCGCGCACCGGGCTCATCCAGGTCTCGTAGACCGCGTCGCCGACCTCCACCGTGTACCAGAACGAATCGCCGTTCAGCGCGCGCCGGATGTAGCCGGGGATCGTCGGGTGCGAGCCATAGATGTCGAACACGTTCTGGCCGATGAGCTCGCGCGACTTTACGCCCAGCGAAGCCAGTCCCGCCCCCTCCGACATCGTGATGACGCCTGTGGCATCAGTCATCCAGACGGCGATCGGCGCGTGGTTGCACGCGAACAGCAGGCGCTCCTCCATCAGCCGGCGTTCGGCCTCGGCCTCGGCTTCCTTGCTGATGTCCAGGAACGCGACGATCACGTGCGTCAGCGCGCCGTCCGCGCCGAAGATCGGCGAGCCAAACGCGCGGATGTAGACGTCGCTGTCCGCGCGCCTGATGACGATGTCGTCGACCACCACCGGCGCGCGCGTCGTCATCACGCGCACGAACGGGGTCCTGTCATTCGGATACGGATCGCCGTTTCGATCGATGAGGCTGTATTGGTCCGACCCGCCGCCCATCACGATGCGTTCGAACATCTTGTTGGTGTAGACGACCGTCCGGTCCGGAACGGCGGCCACCCAGACTGCAACGGGCAGGTCGTCGAGGATCCAGGGGCGGTCGAACATTCCGGGCATGATATCGCAGGAGTTGTAGCGCAATCCGCTGCTGACTGACTCAACCGTAGACGCCGTGCGCCAGTGCGCGCTGGGCGCTCAGCAAGGCTCAGCTGCCGACAGCCGCATCGGCGAAGCGCGGAGGGAACAGCACGCCGTCGTGGATCTGCGCGATCTCATCCGCGGACAGGGCGCGGCGGTACAACATGATCTCGTCGATGAGGCCAGGGAAGCGCTCGCTCGGGCCGTCCGCGGCGCCGTTGCCGTTTGCGCCCAGGAGGAACGGCGTCGTGTCGGGCATGAAGCGCCCCGTCATCGCCTGGCTCGCGATCTGCTCGCCGTCGACATACAGGCGGACGATGCTGCCGTCGTAAGTGCCGGCGATGTGAACCCACGTCATGCGCGTGGGCGGCGGCAGCGCCGGCGGCGCCGGCAGCGACCTCGCCAGGCGAACGGTCCCGACCTCCGTCTGCACGAACAGCGTGGGCTGGTCCTGCGAGTTGATCGAGATGTGGTAGTGCTGGTCGATTGTGTCGCCGATCTCGCGCGACGCCGCGGCGCCGTAGTCGACCACCGTCCCCTCGAGATAGACCCAGCCCGAGATCGTCACCGCGTCGGTGATCGAGTCGATCGACAGCGACGGCTCGACGTTGACGAACCCCGCGGCCTCCACCGCCAGGCCGCCTCCGGCGCGCCCGCTCACCCACGCCTTCGCGGGGTCCAGGTCGACCAGCGTGCCGTTGTTGCCGCGCGTCGACCAGTCCTGCGCGACGGTGCTGCCCGCGGTCTCGTCCAGCCGCCAGTAGCCGACCAGATCGTCGAGCAACCCGTCCGGCACGCAGCCGACCGTGCCGCCGTCGGCGCACGGATCGGTGCCGACGACCACCAAGATGCGCGGCGAGCAACCGGCGGCCAGCGCCAGCGTCAGCGCCGCCGCGACGCGATCAGAAATTCGCAAGCAACCCCGCGTGGGCAAGGAGGGTAGGGCGGTCGAAGGTCACGACGTCGGTGAGGTTGATACGTATGACGTCGGGTGGCCACTGCATCAGCACCTCCAGCTCGGCGGTGAGCGACAGTCGCGGTCCCAGCGCCACAGCCACGCCTCCGCTCGCCGACGCGAGCCCCGAAATCGCGCTGCGGTCATACGACTCGAACGGCGTCATGCTGGTGCCACGCGCGACCAGGTAGTGGATGCCCGCCGCGACGGACACGATCGGTCGCACGACGTGTTCGGGACGGAACAGCCGCACCAGGCCGATGCTGGCCATCGAGCGCTCGATGCGCCCGCTGCCTCCCGTCGCCGATACATCGACGCCGGTACCCAGGCCGCTCGCCGCGACCCTGACGCCCAGCACGTCCGCGCGCCCGAACGTGATCGCGACGAACGGCGCCAGCATCGCCGGCATGCCGCCCGTGTCCTGCCAGACGCCGGCGCCGACGGCCAGCGCCACCACCGAGCTTCGGGCGGCCGGCTGCGCGGGCGCCTCGACGACAGGCGGGGGAGGGGGGGGTGGTGTCGGCCACAGCCCGGCCAGGCTGGCCCGCACCAGCTCGACCGCCTCGACCGCCAGCTGCGCGGCCGCGCGATCCACGTCGCCGCCTTGCACCTGCATGCGGTGCATGGTGGTCGCGTGCGTGACCCGGTTCGAGACCCAGATCGTGACGCGATCCGGGCTGGGCTCGGCGTCGCGCACGATCGCGAACGCCGCCACCGCCGACAGATCCTGTCCGGCGGTCTCGACCTGCGCCATGACGTCGGCGTTGGGGTTGATCGGCGTCGTGATCGTCTTGAACGGCGCCGCCGCCAGCTCGCCCGAGATCCGCGCCAGCGCGTTCCGTGTGACCGCGTCCTCCGCGACCGGCGCCAGGACGACGACCAGCCCGCGCCACGCCGGCTCGGCCTCGGTCGGCGTCGCGCCGACCAGCGTGAGCACGAGCGGGAGCAGCGCTGCCGGCCCCATCATGAGCAAGGCGGACAGAATACCGCCTCTGGAGCGCGCCGCTAGACAGGGTACGTGTAGATGGCCAAGAACCAGCTACACTCTGCAACCCCGGGCGCGCCCGGTGTGAGAGACCGGCCCCCCCGATCTCTCACACCGTCGCTGCCCTCCTCCACGCCCAGCACCCATCGAACGCCCTGACAATACCGAACCGATGTTTCGATCTCCTTTCCCATTTATTGATGTTTTGTAAATTCGCCCCGTGACCGCCGCCGCCGCCCCGATCCTCCGCAAGCCGCCCTATCGCGTCGCCCGCGCGCGCCTGTCTAACGGCCTGCGCTTGCTCACGATTGCGACGCCGCACCTGCACTCGGCGACGATCTGCCTCTACGTGCGCGCCGGCTCGCGCTACGAGCGGCCCGAAACAAACGGCCTGTCACATTTCCTCGAGCACATGTTGTTTCGCGGCTCGGGCCGCTACCCCAGCTCGTTTTCGCTGAACCTGGCGATCGAGCAGCTGGGCGGCACGCTGTACGCCGAGACCGGGCGCGACTACTCGCTCTACCAGATCAGCCTGCACCCGAAGCAGGTGGCGCGCGGCCTGGACATCCTGGGCGACCTGTTCGCGACGCCCGCGTTCCGCGACATCGACCTGGAGCGCAAGATCATCGTCGAGGAGATCCTGGAAGACCTCGACGATCGCGGGCGCAACGTCAACGTCGACGACCAGTCGCGGCGGCTCGCGTGGGGCGATCACCCGCTCGGCTTCTCGATCATCGGGCCGATGCGCAACGTCCGCCGTTTCTCGCTCGCCGACGTGCGCGCCCACTTCCGCCGCTTCTACGGCGCCGCCAACATGGTGCTCGCGGTGGCCGGGCCGCTGGACACGCGCGACGTGCGGCGGCAAGCGTCGGCGGCGTTCACGCGCGTCCATCGCGGATCGCGCCGCACGCCGCCGCCGCCGCGCCCCAACGGCGTCGGCCCGCGCTTCCGCACCATCCACAACGAATCGGCGCAGACGCAGGTGCACGTGCTGTTTCACGCGCTGCCCGAGACCGATCCCGAATACTCCGCGCTGCGCGCGCTGGTGCGCGTGCTCGACGACGGGATGTCGACGCGGCTGCACTACCAGATCTGCGATCAGAAGGGGCTGGCGTATTCGGTCGCGGGCTCGCTGCACTCGTACCATGACAGCGCGCTGCTGGAAGTGGATGCGGCGTGCGCGCACGCGAAGCTGCCGGCGCTGGTGACCGAGACGCTGGCCATGCTCGGGCGGTTCCGCGACGAGCTGGTCGGCGAAGACGAGCTCGAGAAGGCCAAGCTCCGTTTCGTCGCCGACGTCGAATCGTCGTACGACGATCTCGACGGGCTGTGCGGGTGGTTCGGCGGCACGGAGCTGTTCACGCGCGCGGAGCCGCAGGAGAAACGGGCGCGCGCTCTCGCGCGCGTGCGCCCGGAGGACATCCGCGACGTCGCGCGGCGCGTGCTGCGCCCCGATCGCCTGTCGGTCACCGTGGTCGGCGCCCTCAGCCCGAAGCTGTCGCGCCGGGTCGAGAAGATCGTCCGCGGCTTCGACTGAGCCGCTACTTGGCCTTCGGCTTCTTCGGCGCGGCTTTTTCGGCGACCGCCGGCGTGACCTCGACGAGCAGCGCGACGGTCTCCTTGACCGGCTTGCACGCCTGCTCCTGACAGAGGACGAAGCGCGCCTCGGCGTTGATCGTCTTCTTGCCCGCTTCGATCGCCGACAGGACGATGTCGAAGCGCGCGGTGGTCTCGGTGCTCGCGGCCAGATCGACGCGCGTCAGCTTCGGCTTCGGCACCGACACCCCCGCGGGGGTCGTCACCGCGACCGAGATCGGCGCCTCGGCGTTGACGTGCCAGCCACCCTTCGTGGTGATGGTCAGGCTCGCGGTCCCGGTCGCGCCGACCGCGACCTTGGGCTCCGTCTTCTTGATCTCGTAGAGCGCATCGCCCGCGTCCGCCGCCGTGGTGGCGAAGAAGGGGGCGGAGGCGGTCAGCACGAGCATGGGAAGAAAGCGGCGCATGACGTCCAGGGTAGCCGGTGCCCTAAGCCCGCGCCATCGCTGACTGTCACGGCTGAGCGTGACGCATGGCCGTGCAGAATGGAACGTCGCGCCAATAAGTGCGAGCTTGACGGACAAAGTGCGCACATGTAGTTTGAAATCACACCATGACAGCGGAGCACATTCTGCGTGTCGAGGAGCGACGCACCGGTCGGCGATTCAACGCTGATTTCTATGCGGTGGAGCTCTCGGGCAGCGGTCGTTACCTGCGCCGCGTGCGCAACGTTTCGGACGACGGGCTGTTGCTGGAGAACCCCCTGGCGGATGCGTTTCCGGGGCAGCACGTCGAGCTGGAGCTGCCGCGTCAGCGCGGCCTCGCGCCGCTGCGGGTCGAAGGCGAGATCGCCTACGTGACGCCCGAAGGTCGCATCGGTATCCGGCTGACGTCGCCGCTGCCCATCGACAGCCTCGGCGGCCGAATTCCGCTGTAACGACGTATAGGTTAGACTCGCTGCATGGCGCTCATCGACAGGCCCGAGCGTGCGCGGCAGCTGGCGCGCGCGATCGCGTCCGACCTCTCGCTGTATCACGCGAAGAAGCTGGTCGAAGGCATCGAACGGGACACGCTGTTCGACGTGATGCGTGACGAGATCGAAGAGGGGCGCGCGCTGTACAAGAGCCGCGTGACGGCGGAGATCTTCACCATGGGCATCTACGACCGCGCGCTGGTCGACATGTTGCTGAAGGACCGGGGGCAGGTTCGATCTCGGATCTGGTAGCACCCGCCTCACGGCGGTTCGAGGTGGCAGCGGACGGTGCCGGCGAGCGGCTAGACCTGTTCCTGGCGCACCACATCGGTGATGTGTCGAGGTCGCAGCTGGCGCGTCACATCGGCGAGGGCGCCGTGACGGTCAACGGCGCCGTCGGCGCGCCGTCGCGCAAGCTGCGCGCTGGCGACGTCATCGTCTGGACGCCGCCTGCCGTGGTGCCGACGTCGGTGGCCGCCGAGGAGATGCCGCTGACGATCGTCCACGAGGATCGCTGGCTGGTCGTGGTCGACAAGCCAGCCGGCCTGGTCGTTCATCCGGCGCCCGGGCACGAGGCGGGGACGCTGGTCAACGCGCTGCTGGCGCACTGCCACGATCTGCGCGGCATCGGCGGCGAGCTGCGCCCCGGTATCGTGCACCGCATCGACAAGGACACGTCGGGGCTGCTCGTCGTCGCGAAGGACGACGTGACGATGAACGCGCTCGCGGCCGCGTTCAAGGCGCACACGGTCGAGCGCGTGTACGACGCGTTCGTCGGCGGCAAGCCGCCCGGCCCGGAAGGGCGCATCGACACGCTGTACGGCCGCGACCCGAACGAGCGCAAGAAGTTCTCCAGCCGCGTGCGTACCGGCAAGCGCGCCGTCACCAACTGGCGCGTGATCGAGCGCTTCGAAGGCGCTGCTCGCATCGAGGCGCGCCTGGAGACCGGCCGCACGCACCAGGTGCGCGTGCACATGGCGGCGCTCGGCTGCCCGCTGCTGGGTGATCGCACGTACGGGCGTCCGGCGCGCGAGCCTGACGTGCGCGGCGATCGCCGACGCGCTGGGGCGGCAGGCGCTGCACGCGCGGTCGCTGGCGTTCGTGCATCCGGGGACGGGCAAGCGGCTGGAGCTGGCGTCCGAGCTGCCACCCGACATGCAGGCAGCGCTGGCGGCGCTGCGCAGATCGCCTGAGAAGGCAGTGACGGGACGAACGGGGCATGCGCACGCACGTTCATGACCACGACGCGGACGGCGCCGGCAGCCTGGGCAGCGTGGGATGGCGTCTGCCGCTGCTGCGTTCCGATCTGCTGGTGGCGCCGTTCGCGCACGGATTCTCCACGCGCGCCGGGGGCATCAGCCCGCCGCCGTTCGATTCGCTGAACCTGGGCGCGAAGTGGGGCGACGCCGCGGCGACCGTCGCCGAGAACCGGCGCCGGCTGGCCGGCGCCGTCGGTGTCGCCGGGCCGATCTACGTCGCGCGCCAGGTGCACGGCGCCGCGGTGGCGGTCGTGCGCGCCGGCGACGACCCTGCGGCGATCGCCGCGATCGAGGCCGACGCGCTGTGCAGCGACGACGCGCGCGTCGCGCTGGGCGTGTTCGTCGCGGACTGCGTCCCGGCGCTGATCGTCGACCCGCGCAGCGGCGCGGTCGCGGCGGTGCACGCCGGCTGGCGCGGCACGGTCGCGGGCGTGTTGCCGGCGGCGGTGCGCGCGCTCGCGGATCGGTTCGGCGCGCGCCCCGGCGATCTGCGCGTGGCGCTGGGGCCATCGATCGGCCATTGCTGCTTCGAGGTCGGCGCCGATGTCGTCGCGGCGTTCGCGTCGGCGCTGGCGGGCGCGCCTGCTCCTGACGCGGCCGCCGGACCCGGCGTCGTGCACGTCTCACCGCGCGGCGTGCCCGACAAGTGGCACATCGATCTGCGGCTGGCGAACCGGCTGCTGCTGGAACGCGCCGGCGTCGCGCCCGACGCGATCGACGCCGCGGCGGACTGCACCCACTGCGACCGCCCGCGCTTCTATTCGTACCGCCGCGATCGCGATCGCACCGGCCAGCAGATGGGCGTCGTCGTCCGCGCCGGCTAACGACGAATCGGACGCCGTTACCCGTTGCAGATCGCCACGCAGTGCGTGGCCTGGTCGTCGGTGGGGCAGTGCGGGGTAAACGTGGCGGTCGCGCCACCGCGCAGAGCGCCGTTCGTGTCGCGCACCTCGAACGCGAACCCCAGCGGCTGATCCTGCACGGCGATGCCCAGCGGGCTGGGGCACATGAACGCCGGGATCGGGCCCGGTGTTTCCCAGTAGCCTTCGCTGCCGGGCTCCCCCAGCGTCCACAGAACGTTGCTGTTCTTCAGGATCAGGCGGCCGTCGCTGATCCGGCGCGCGGTGTAGTTGATCAACACGTTTTCCGCGCCGGCGCCGGTCACGCGGTACTTCACCCAGACGTGGAACCCGCCCTGTCCACCGGGAACCAGCGTCACGTCACCGTCCAGCGTGGTGAAACCACTCATGTCAGGGTTCGCCCCGCCCAGCGTCACCTCGACGGGGTAGGGCGACGATGCGTCCGGCGGATCCGGCGGTGGCGTGACGCCGCCGCCGCAACCCATGGCGAGCACGGCGGCCGAGAGCCACGCGCGCGCGGTCAACGCGTCGGCCGCCGCCGCCTGCTGCGCGACAGCCCCGCGATCGTCGCGAGCGCCAGCGCCGCGCCGGCCATCGCGAACGTCGCCGTCGGGTTCGTCTGCGCCAGCGAACAACCGCAACCCCCGCCCGACGGCGGGTTGTCGGTGACGACCTCGGGCGCGCCTTCCTCGCGCAGCACCTCCAGGCGGCGCACCGCCAGCCCGATCGGGGGCGGCGGCAACAGCGTCGGGCCGGTGCCGCTCTCGAAGTAGCGGCTCCACCCCTGCTCGGTGATCAGCAACGCCGGCGTGGTCGTGCGGTCCGCGCTACCCGCGCCGCAGTAGTAGGTCAGCGACGCTTCGTGGACGTTGGAGACAGCGGGGAGGGTCGCGTTGAAGCTGAACGCCGGATCCTTGTTCATGTCCTGCGGCGACAGCGTGGTGTAGAGCCGCGTCAGCGTCGGGTACTTGTCGAACAACGCGCCCGCGTCCAGCGTCGGCTTGACGATGCGGTCGAAGATCTCTGTCGCGGCCATCGCCGGATTGAACGTGGCGCCGGGCCAGCCGACGAAGTCGTTCGGGTAAGTCTGCTGGTAGTAGGTCAGGTTCTGGAAGAACGTGGCCGCTGTCAGCGGCGCCTGCCCCTGCTGCGTCAGGGTCTGCGCCAGGCTGGCGGGGATGGGCAGGTAACGCTCCAGGATCGAGAGCAGCTGGCTGGTGAACACGACGCCGAACACCGGCTGGAACTGGTTGGCGCTCTGCAGAGTCCCGAAGCCGTTCTGCTGCAGGTACTGGATGAACGACAGCGGGTCCGTGGTCGCGGCCAGCGTCGCCTGCGAGCCGAAGCGGCCGGGGCGGTTGAGGATCTGGCGCATGACCGCGGCGTCGCCGGCGTATTCGGTGACGAACGAATGTTTCTCGGGCGCCTCGCCCACGGCCTTGATGATGACGTCGTTGTAGTTGGCGCCCGACGAGTTCCAGTCGATCGCCATGTCGTTGATGACCGTGTGGTAGTAGTTGCGCGGGATCGCGCGGCCCGCGCCCAGCATCCAGACCTGGATGCCCATGTTGGGTTGCGCCGCCACCGACGTCAGCACGATCGGGATGATGGGGAGGTCCGCGGGATAGCGGACGACCACCGGCTGCAGATCACCGGCCGACTTGCCGGACTGCAGCTTGAGCGCGAGGAAAAACGCGCCCGGGCGGATGTACGCGCCGACGGTCTGGTCGGTGCCGGCCGGCACGAAGTAGCGGTTGTCCGCCAGCCACTTCAGCATGTCCTCCTTGCTGTCGGCCTTGAGCACGGCGTAGTCGTAGGGGCCGACCGAGGCCTGGATGACCAGCGGGCTGCCCGCGTTGTCGGCGCCGCCGTTGCCGCCGGAGCCGGTGCCCCCGGCGGTGGGCGCCTGGGCGCCAACGCTCCTCGTCGGGTTGAAGCCGCAGTTGCCGTCGTACTTCTGCACGAGGCGGTACTTGGGCTGCGTGTTGGTGGTCAGCGCCGCGAACAGCTCGTCGGTGCCCAGCTCCATCTCGGGGACGGACGGGAGCGGCAACAGCCAGCCGAAGTCCTGCGCGTCGCCCGCGTACTGGATCTGGATGTGCGCGGTGACGACGCCGTTCTCCATCGCGTAGAGGATCCGCTCGCCGGCCTGGACGATCGGCACGGACGGGTCGGGCGGGGTGAAGCAGCCGCAGGCGTTCGCGTCGCGTGAATCGACCGCGAGGAGGGGGAGCGCCAGGACGACCGCAACCGCCAACCTTCGACCAAGTTTTGAAGATGTCATGAAAGCCTCCAGGGCATGGCGAAAGCACCTACCGTACCAGCCCATCCAGCATACAGATTCCGCTGGTTTCCGGGGGGCCGCGCGACGGTTTTGGCATGCCGTGCCGCGCCTCATCTCAGGAATCTGAGAGTCGCGCGGGCGGCCGAGCTGGTGCACGATTGTCGCTGCGTGCGAATCATTTCGACGGCCCTGGCGACGGTGGCCCTGCTCGGCTGTGGCGGGGGCAATCAGGGGCCGGAGGAGTTTCGCGCGATCACCAGCGAGCAGCCGGGCTCGTTGCTGTCGGCCGCGGTGACATCGGATGGCGTCGCGTATCTGGCCGGCGGCGTGACCGGCGGCGGCGAGGCGTTGTTGCTCAGGTGGGACGGCACGACGCTGACGACGATCCCGACGCCGGGCGCGCACGCCGTCTGGTGGATCCACGCCGTCGCGGACGACGAGATGTATCTGGCCGGCGAAGCGGGCGAAGTGTTTCGCTTCGACGGCACGACGCTGACGCCGCTCGCCGTGGGCGCGCCCGCGGGTACGACCTTCTTCGGCATCTGGGGCGCCAGCGGCGACGATTTGTGGGCGGTTGGTGGCTCGTTCACGAGCGGTGGTCCGCGGCGGGTCATCATGCGCTCCGCGGGCGGCAGCTGGCACGCCGTCGATTCGCCGGCCGAGGTCGGCGACGACGTCACGTACTTCAAGGTGTGGGGCGCGAGCGCGTCGGACGTCTGGATCGTCGGCGACCGCGGCGTCGTGCTGCGTGACACGGGCGCCGGACCGGTGCGCGACAACACGGCGCCGGGCGCCGAGCGCTACGTGACCGTGCACGGGTGCGGCGCGAACGACGTCTACGCCGTGGGCGGCGGCGGCAACGGGACGATGGTGCACTTCGACGGCGCCGCGTGGGCGCCCGTCGTGCTCGGCGACGTGCGATTTGCTCAACGCGGTCGCGTGTACGGGCGGCGGGCCGTACTTCGGCGGCTTCTTCGGCTACGCGGCGCGGCTGACGAACGGCACGGCGCACGTCGTGCCGATGCCCGACGAGGTGGTCAATCTCGGCGTCCACGGCATCGCCATCGGCGCGCGGCGCATCGTCGCGGTCGGCGGCGATCTGCTCGCGACGGCGGCAAACCCGCAGCGCGGCTTCGCCGTCGAGATCCGACGCTAGACCCAGGCGCTTTCGTCGCTTGCTGCTGTGGTCGCCAGCTTGTACCTTTGCCGGGCGGTGGCCGGTTCGACGACGCTTCGCTGTTACACGTTCCTGGATGCTCTGCAGCCCCAGCTCGCGAGCTTCATGGGGAAGACCGCGCGCGGGTTTCTGCCCGTGCCGGGGCAGGCGTCGCTGTTCGTCGAGATCGCGCCCGGCATCGCCATCAACCGCGTCACCGACATCGCGCTGAAGGCGACGCGCGTGGTGCCGGCGCTGCAGATCGTCGAACGCGCGTACGGCCTGCTGGAGGTCCACGCCGACGACCAGGGCGAAGTGCGCGACGCGGGCGCCGCCATCCTGCGCCACCTGGAGGTGCGCGAGGAAGATCGCATCAAGCCGGCGGTCGTCACCAACCAGATCATCCGCGCCATCGAGGCGTACCAGGCGCAGATCATCAACCGCAACTCGCAGGGGATGATGATCCTCCCCGGCCAGTCGCTGTTCCTGCTGGAGACCGACCCGGCCGGCTACGTCGCGTTCGCCGCCAACGAGGCGGAGAAGGCGGCGCACATCTCGCTGGTGCAGATCCAGCCTTACGGCGCGTTCGGGCGGCTGTGGCTGTCCGGGCCGGAGGCGGAGATCGACGCGGCGGCGGCGGCGGCGATCGCGGCGATCGAAGGGCTGGCCGGCCGCGCCGGCGAAAAGTTCGTGGATCGATAGACGAAGAAAAAAGAGAGGGTACGGACCATGGCTGACGCGCTCGGAATGATCGAAACCAAAGGATTCGTGGCGATGGTCGAGGCGGCCGACGCCATGGTCAAGGCGGCGAAGGTCGAGCTCGTCGCCTACGAGAAGATCGGCGGCGGTTTCGTCACGGCCATCGTGCGCGGCGACGTCGCCGCGGTGAAGGCGGCGACGGAAGCGGGGCAGCGCGCGGCCGAACGCATCGGCGAGATGGTCGCCGTCCACATCATTCCGCGTCCGCACGCGAACGTCGATCAGGTCCTGCCGCTCGGCCGCACGGGCAACACGCAGGGCTAGCGGCGACGCCGATCATGGCATCGCGCCCGTTGATCTTCGCGGGCGTGGGTGTGCTGCTGGTAGGCGTGGCGTTTCTGGTCGCGCGCCCGCGCGTGCCCGATCCGGCGACCAACCCGTACGCGGGTGTGCGCGGCGCTTCGCGCGCCAAGGCCGCCGGGCTGCTGGTCTATTACGCGCGCGTCGGCGACCGCGAGCGCGCCGTCGAGCCCGCGACCGTGCTGCGCGCGGGTGACCAGCTGCGATTCGTGATTCGCGGCGAGCGGCCCCGTCACATCGAGGTCCGGCTGCGCGACGGCGAGCAGCCCCCGGCCACGGTGTTCCCGGTCGGGGTGGCGGAGACGCCAATGGTCGAGCCAGGGCGGACGCTGCCCGGCACGGTCACGGTGTCGCCGGGCGGCGGCAAGGTCGTCGTGACGGCGATGTTCTCCGACAGCGGGCGGCCGGTCGGCGCGCCCAGCGACGCGACGACCGAAGCCATCACGCTCGCGATCGCCAAGGACTAGCGGTGACGGGTGCGGGGCAGCGGTCGCGCTCCATCTTTGCCGCATGCTGCCGATGTGACGGCAGATGCGCCCGCTCGCCGCCTCCCTGCGTCGTGTGGGGCAACTCGCGGGCGCCGTCAGCTTGCTGGCGGCAGCCACCGGATCGCAGGCGCGCGCGCAGTCCGTGCAGGGTTTCGCGGACAACCGCTTCGAGCCCGCGGGCGCGGGCAGCGAGTGGCGAACGCTCGAGTCGTTGCGCTTCGACGGCCATCTGCGCCCCGCGCTGGCGCTGGTGCAGAACTGGGCATGGAAGCCGCTGGTCGCGTACGACCCGCAAGGTAGCGAAACCGGCGCCCTCATCCGACAGCAGCTGATCTCGCACCTGGACGCCGCGGTCATGTTGTGGGACCGGGCGCGCTTCGACCTCAGCCTGCCGCTGGCGCTGGGGCAGACAGGCAGCGCCACCGACATCGACGGGCTGACGTACGCGGCGCCGCAGGGCCACCGGCGTCGGCGACCTCCGGGTCGGCGGCGACGTGCGCGTGTTTCGGCTGGCGGCGGGGGCGATCCGGGGCGCGGTCGGGCTGCAGCTGTTCCTGCCGACCGGGCAGACGCAGGCGTTCAGCAGCGACGGCGGCTTCCGCGTGTGGCCGCGCGTGCTGGTGGCGGGCGGGCGCGGCCAGCTCGAGTGGGCGGCGCGCCTCGGCGTCCACATCCGACCCACGGACGACTGCCACTGCAATCTGGCGCCGGGCAGCGAATTCACGGGCGCGCTGGCGGCCGGCTGGCGGGTCACGCCGCGCGTGCTCGTCGGTCCCGAGATCTACGGCAGCACGACGCTGTCGGGCGGCCCGTTCGCGTCGCACGCCGCCACGCCCATCGAGATGTTGATCGGCGGCCAGGTGCTGGTGGCGCAGGGCTGGAGCGCGGCGTTCGGCGTCGCGCGCGGCCTGACGGCCGGCGCCGGATCGCCGTCGGTCAGGATGCTGGCCGGCGTTCAGTACACGTTTGCGACCGGGTGGGGCGCGCAGCCGGCACCGACGGCGCCCGCCGACGCGCCAGCCGGCGTGGGGCGGCGAGCCGGCCTCGATCGAGCCGGCCCCGTCCTTGCCGGAGCCCGCGGCGGCCGATCCGGCCCCCGTCGCGCCGGAGGCGCCGGTGAGCGATCCGCCGGCGACCGGAGTCACGACCATGAAGCTCGTTCGGATCGCTGGCGGGCCTGTGCGGTGGTCGCGGCCAGCGCGTCGGCGGACGCGGTCACGCTCCGTTACCAGGCCAACCAGGCGGGCGACTTCGTCCTCATCGGCAACACGCTGGGACACGATTGCGGCTCGGGCACGCCGGCGCCGGTCGTCGGCACCGTGGGGGCGTGCGGCAACCAGACGTCGGACGAGACGCCGGACGTGTTCTGGCGGTCCGCCGACTCGGCCAGCGCCGCCGCGAACACCGGCATCGCGGTGACGGACGCGCGCTCGACGGCGATGCTGGCGATCCCCGCCGGCGCCACCATCACGTACGCGCGGCTGTACTGGAGCGCCTCCGGCACCAGCGCCGCGGCGGACACGAGCGTCGTGCTCGATCGCGCGGGCACGGGCGCGTTTTCGGCGACGCGTCACCGCCGACGCCAGCGCCACCGCCGCGACCACCGGCGCCGACGCGCACAACTACTACCAGTCGACCGCCGACGTCACGGCGCTGGTGGTGGCGAACGGCGTGGGCGCGTACCGGCTCGGCGGCGTCGATGCGTTGCCCCTCGTCGGCATCAACGACGAGACCCGCTACGCGGCGTGGTGGATGGTCGTGTTCTACCGGCTGGCCAGCGACCCGCCGCGCAACCTGACGATCTTCGACGGCTTCGACTTCATCGAAGCGCACACGCCGGCGGTCAGCGTGACCGTGTCGGGGTTTCAGGTGCCGACGTTCGGTCACGACGCCAAGGTCGCGGCGATCGCGTACCTCGGCGACGAGCGCGGCAACAGCGACTCGCTGTCATGGAACGGCTCGGTCGTCTCCGACGCGATCAACCCGGCGACCGACTTCTTCAACAGCTCGCGTTCGTACCTGGGTGCGGCGGTGTCGAAGGCCGGCGACCTGCCGCAGCTGACCGGGACGGCCAGCAGCATGAGCGGCATCGACATGGACGTCATCGACGTCACCAGCAAGGTCTCGCAGGGCCAGACCAGCGCGACGGTGAGCGTGTCGACCGACCACGATTCGTTTGCGCTCGGCGGCTTCGTCACCTCGGTGGCGACCACGCGTCCCGATCTGTCGACCAGCAGCAAGACCGTCGCCAACCTGACCAGCCATCCGGGCGGCGCGGTGCTGGCCAACGACATGCTCGAGTACACGATCACGGTGATCAACACCGGCTTCGACACGGCGACCGAGGTCGTGCTCAACGACGTGCTGGCCAGCGGGCTGACGTTCGTGCCCGGGTCGCTGAGCGTCACCACCGGCGCCAACGCGGGCGCCAAGACCGACGCGACCGCCGACGACCAGGGCGAATACATCGCCGCGTCGCGCACCGTGCGCGTGCGGCTGGGGACAGGCGCCAACGCCACCGTCGGCGGCACGCTGGCCAAGAGCGCTTCGACGACGGTCGTGTTTCGCGTCCGCCCCGACGGCACGGTGCTGGGGACAATCGCGAACCAGGCGACGGTCACGGCCGCGGGCCAGTTCGGCTCGGCGGCGCAGGACTACCTTTCGGACAGCGACGCCGGCCAGGCCGGGGCGCAGACGACGACCGTGTTCGTCGAGCTGTGCACCCAGAACAGCGACTGCGGCGGCGCGACGCCGCTGTGCCTGACCAGCGTTTCGCCACGCCGGTGCGTGACCTGCCTGTCGAACGCGAACTGTGGCAGCACGACGCCGGTCTGTGACCTGGCGACGAACAGCTGCCGCAGCTGCGGCGCCGACGCCGAGTGCCCGGGGACCGCGCCCGTCTGTCAGACCAGCGGCGCGTGCGGCGCGTGCTCGGCGACGAACCCCGGGCTGTGCGGCGGGACGACGCCGATCTGCGACACGTCGAACGCGACGTGCGTGCAGTGTCTGGCGAACAACCACTGCGGCGCCGCCGCGCCGGTGTGCAACACGGCGACGAGGGCGTGCGTCGGCTGCCTCGCCAACTCGGATTGTGGCGGGTCGACGCCGGTGTGCGATCTGGCGCTGCTGACGTGCCGGGGCTGCGGCGGCGACAGCGAGTGCGGCGGGTCGACGCCCGCGTGCCAGCCGACCGGGGCGTGTGGCCAGTGTTCGGCGTCGAACTCGCTCGCGTGCGGCGGCGCGACGCCGGTCTGCTTCGCGCCGGCGGGCACGTGCGTGCGCTGCGTCGCCAACGCGGACTGCGGCGGGTCGACGCCGGTGTGCGACGGCGGCACGCATCTTTGCCGCGCCTGCGGCGGTGACGGCGAGTGCGGCGGGTCGACGCCGGCGTGCCAGGCCAGCGGCGCGTGCGGGCAGTGCTCGGCGACCAACGCCAGCGCGTGCGGCGGCGCGACGCCGGTCTGCTTCACGACCAGCGGCACCTGCGTGCCGTGCGTGTCCAACGCGCAGTGCGGCGGGACGTTGCCGGTGTGCAACACGGCGACGCACGCCTGCCGGGCGTGCGCGAGCGACGGTGATTGCGGCGGGTCGACGCCGGCGTGCCAGGCGAGCGGCGCGTGTGGGCAGTGCTCGGCGAGCAACGCCAGCGCGTGTTCCGGCGCGACGCCGGTCTGCTTCGCGGCCGGCGCCACGTGTGTGCCGTGTCTGACCGACGCGCAGTGTGGTGGGGCGACGCCGGTGTGCAACACGGCGACGCACACCTGCCGGGCGTGCGCGGGCGACGGCGAGTGCGGCGGCGCGACGCCGGCGTGCCAGCCGGGCGGCGCGTGCGGCCAGTGCTCGGCGACCAACGCCGCCGCGTGCGGCGGGTCGACGCCCGTGTGTTACACGGCCGCCGGGACGTGCGTGCCGTGCCTGACGAACGCGCAGTGCGGCGGGGCGACGCCGGTGTGCGCGTCGGCGACGCACACCTGCCGGGCGTGCGCGGGCGACAGCGAGTGCGGCGGCGCGACGCCCGCGTGTCAGGCGGGCGGCGCGTGCGGCGTCTGCTCGGCGACCAACGCGACGCTGTGCTCGGGCGCGACTCCCGTGTGCAACGTCGCGTCGGCGACGTGTGTGCCGTGCGTGAGCAACGCGCAGTGCGGCGGGACGGCGCCGGTGTGCAACCTCGCGACCAACACCTGCCGATCGTGCGCGGGTGACGGCGAGTGCGGCGGCGCGACGCCCGCGTGCCAGGCGAGCGGCGCGTGCGGCGAATGTTCGACCGGCAACACGTCGCGCTGCACGGGCGCGACGCCCGTCTGTTACGCGCCGGCGGCGATCGTGCGTCGGCTGTCTTTCGAACGCCGACTGCTCGGGCGCGACGCCGGTCTGCGATCCCGCGTTCCGCACCTGCCGCGCGTGCGCGGGCGACGGCGAGTGCGGCGGCGGCACGCCGGCGTGCCAGCCGAGCGGCGCGTGTGGCCAGTGCTCGGCGACCAACGCCACCACGTGCGGCGGCGCGACGCCGGTGTGCCACGCGCCGTCGGGCAGCTGCGTGCCGTGCGTCTCCAACGCGCAGTGCGGGGGCGCGACGCCGGTCTGCAACCTGGCGACGAACACCTGCCGGGCGTGCGGCGGCGACGGCGACTGCGGCGGCGCGACGCCCGCGTGCCAGCCGAGCGGCGCGTGCGGCATCTGCTCGGCGACGAACGCGAGCCGGTGCTCGGGCGCGACGCCCGCGTGCGACGTGGCGTCGGCGACGTGTGTGCCATGCGTGACCAACGCGCAGTGCGGCGGGACGGCGCCGGTGTGCAACGTCGCGACGCACACCTGCCGGGCGTGCGCGGGCGACGGCGAGTGCGGCAACGGCGCGACGCCGGCCTGCCAGCCGAGCGGCGCATGCGGCCAGTGCTCGGCGGGCAACGTGTCGCGCTGCGCAGGCACGACGCCGGTGTGCTTGACGACGGCCGGGACGTGCGTGACGTGCCTGGCGGACAGCGATTGCGGCGGCGCGGCGCCGGTGTGCAACGTCGCGACGCACACCTGCCGGGCGTGCGCGGGCGACGGCGAGTGCGGCAACGGCGCGACGCCGGCCTGCCAGTCGGGCGGCGCGTGTGGCCAGTGCTCGGCGACGAACGCGTCGCGCTGCACGGGCGGGACGCCCGTGTGTCACGCCGCGACCGGCACCTGCGTGCCGTGCGTGACCGACGCGCAGTGCGGCGGCGCGACGCCTGTCTGCGACGGCGCTACGCACACGTGCCGCGCGTGCAGCGTCGACAACGAATGCGGCACCGGCGCGACGCCGGCGTGCCAGCCGGGCGGCGCGTGTGGCGTCTGCTCGGCGACCAACAAGATCAGGTGCACGGGCGCGACGCCGGCGTGCAACGTCGCGAGCGGCACCTGCGTCAGCTGCATGTCGGACGCGGAGTGCGGCGGCACCTTGCCGGTGTGCAACCTCGCAACGCACCTGTGCCGGGCGTGCGCGGGCGACAGCGAGTGCCCCAACGGCGCGCTACCGGCGTGCCAGCCGAGCGGCGCGTGCGGCCAGTGCTCGGCGGGCAACGCCAGCCGCTGCAGCGGCACGACGCCCATCTGTCACGCGCCGACCGGCGTGTGCGTGGCCTGCCTGGCGGACACCGACTGCTCGGGCGCGACGCCGGTCTGCGATCCGGCATTTCACTCCTGCCGCGGCTGCGCGGGCGACGGCGAGTGCGGCGGCGCGACGCCGGCGTGCCAGCCGGGCGGCGCGTGCGGCCAGTGCTCGGCCGGGAACGCGACCGCGTGCACGGGGACCACGCCGCTGTGCCACGCGCCGACGGGTACGTGCGTCGCGTGCGTGTCGTCGGCCCAGTGTGGCGGCGCGACGCCGATCTGCGACGGCACCACCCACAGCTGCCGCGCGTGCGCGGGCAACGGCGACTGCGGCGGCGCGACGCCGGCCTGTCAGGCGAGCGGCGCGTGTGGCCAGTGCTCGGCGAGCGAGAGCAGCCTGTGCACCGGCGCGACCCCGGCGTGCGACCTCGGCCCGGGCGTCTGCGTGGGCTGCGTCGCGAACACGGGCTGCAGCGGCGCGACACCTGTCTGCAACCTGGCGACGCACGTGTGCCGCGCTTGCGCGGGCGACGGCGAGTGCGGTGGCGCGACGCCGGCGTGCCAGCCGGGCGGCGCGTGCGGCCAGTGCTCGGCGTCGAACGCGGCCGCGTGCTCGGGCGCCACGCCGCTGTGCGAGACCGCGGCGGGCCGCTGCGTCGGCTGCCTCGCCAACACCGACTGCGCCGCGCCCACCGGCGTCTGCGACACGGGGAGCCTCACCTGCCGTGGCTGCGCGGCCGACACCGAGTGCGGCGGCGCGCTGCCGGCATGCCAGCCGGGCGGGGGCTGCGGCCAGTGCTCGGCGTCGAACGCCAGCCGCTGCAACGGCGCGACACCGGTCTGCAACGTCGGCGCGGGCATGTGCGTCGCCTGCCTGGGCAACGCGCACTGCAGCGGCACGACGCCGGTGTGCGACGGCGGCAGCAACGTCTGCCGCGCGTGCGCCTCGCACGCCGAGTGCGGCGGCTCGACGCCAATCTGCCTGCCGACCGGCGCGTGCGCCGCGTGCACCGCCGACGACGTGTCGCACTGCCCGGCGGCGGCGCCCCGGTGCGACGTCGCGTCCGGCGTCGGCGTGTGCGTCGCCTGCCTCGTCAACGCTCACTGCGGCGGCGTGACGCCGGTCTGCTCGGCGACCAGCCGGACGTGTGTCGGCTGCACGGGCGACGGCGCGCCGAGCTGCCCCGATCCCGAGCGGCCGTTCTGCATGCCGTCGGGACCGCTGGCCGGCGCGTGCACCGAGTGCACCACGGGCAACGTCACGATGTGCTCCGCGAGCCGACCGCAGTGCCTCATCGATCTCGGCATCTGCGGCTGCGCGGGCGCGGGCGGCGACAGCGCTTGCGGCCCGGCCGACTCCGGCCTGGTGTGCGGCGGCGGTAGGTTCTGCATCCCGGGCTGCGGCGTCTCGCCGCGCAACGGCTGCCCGACCGGGCAGACGTGCTCGGGGATCACCAACGGCATCGGCATGTGCCGCGGCGCCGGCTGCGCGAGCGACGGCGACTGCAGCGCGCCGCTGCGCCGCTGCGACACCGAGCCGGCCGGCGGGCTGTGCGTGCAGTGTCTGGTCGACGATGACTGCGATGCGCCCTTGATCTGCGACCCGACCGGCAAGCGTTGCGTCGAATGCGCCACCGGCCGCACCGACGCGTGCCGGCAGGATCTGGCGGGCGACGAGTGCCTGACGAACGGCAGCTGCGGCTGCGTCGCCGACAGCGACTGCGGCGGCGTGACGTCGGGCCGCGTCTGCGACACGACGGCCAGCCGCTGCGTCCCAGGCTGCCGTGGCGGCGGCGGCAACCTCTGCCCGACGCCCCAGGTCTGCTCGTCGACGAACGAGGACATCGGACGTTGCGACCTGCCGCCGCCGGGCGACGGCGGCGTGCCTGGTGGCGACGCCGGCACCGGCGACGGTGGAATTCATGGTGACGCCGGCGCGCCGGACGCGTCGGACGCGTCGGATGCCGCGCCGGTCGCGGACGCCGGCACGCCCGATGCGCCGGCCGCCGACGCCACCGTCACCGACGGCGCGACGACCGACGGCGCGGGCAGCCTCGACGCGCCGACGACGACGGACGGCGGCATCGACGCGCCGACGACGGGCGGGGGCGGCTACCTCGGCGGCGGCGGCGGCTGTGGCTGCGCGCTCGCCAGCACCGGTGCCACACCTGCCGGCGGCTTGCTCGCGGCGCTCGCCGCGTGCCTGCTGATGCTCCGCAAGCGCCGGCGCCGCTAGCCGGAGACTCTCTCACGATTAGTCGCTCGGCAGCCGCAGCCGAGGCCCGGGCTGGAGCGTCTCGGGCTGAGATCGCAAAGTCCGCAGCGCTGAGGGTGACGAGCTGCGACCTTGAAGTTGGGAAATCTGATCGCAGATGTGACCTCCTGCGACTTGCCGCAGCTGTTGGCGAGTGAGGGGTGGCTGATGGTCTGGACCTTCAGATCCGGCGCCGAGGGTGACGCGATGCGGACTTTGAAGTTGGGGGAGACCGATCGCGTCGACGAACTGAACCTTGCCCCACAGGTTTATGCCGCGGAAGGTGCAGTCGAAGAGCACGCGGCCGCACATCGCGACCGGGGCGCCGCCTGCGCCACAACGGAACGAGGCGCCGACCGGCAGCGCCAGCTGTTCCGCCGGCCGCGCCGGCTGTGCCGACCTGCGCCTGCCCATCCGCCAGCCGCGCCGGCGGCTCCCGCCGCGCCGCTGCTCCGCCTGCGCCTCCGCTGCACGCCGCGCCTGCGCTTCCGCCAGCTCCGCCACGTCCGCGGCGCCTGCGGCGCCCGCTGCACACGCCGCGCCCGCAGCACCACGTTGCGCCGCCGCGTCCAGCAGCGCCGCCGCGCCCGCTGCGCCCGCTCCGCCGCCAGCTCCGGCCGTTGTGCCGCCAGCGCCCGCTGCAACCGACGCGACGCCGGCGCCGGCCGATGTGCCACCTGTGCACGCCGCGATGCAAGCCGAGCCCGCGGCGTCGCAGCGTAGCACCATGGCGGCTACCGCTCGCGGTAGCCAAGACGTGGGGCGGGGCTCGAAAGGGGGCAGGGCGAAAGCCGCGGGGGCGACCTTCGATGCCCCACACCACGCGGCCCAAGATCGATCCCCGCTGTCCGCTGCAGATCACGATCCGGGCAACGCCCGGGCTGCCGTCATTTCGATCACCGCGGGTGTTCGGCACGCTCCGGGGGGCCATCGCGCGGGCATCGGTCGATCGCTTTCGGGTGATCCACTTTTCGATCCAGCAGGACCACGCGCACTTCATCGTCGAGGGAGATGAGGCGCGCCGCGCCCGCGGCGGCCTGCACGGGCTCGCCATCCGGTTGGCGCTCGCCGTCAACCGCGCGCTCGGTCGCAGAGGGAAGGTCGTCGGCGACCGGTATCATGCCCGACCGCTCACGTCGCCGCGGCAGATGCGGGCGAGCATGGTCTACGTGCTACTCAACTTCCGTAAGCACCTCCGCGCCCCCGCGTGCGTCGATCCGCGGAGCTCGGGTCCGCACTTTTCGGGGTGGCATCACGCCCCGCCGGCCACTGATGTCGCGCCGGCCACGGCCCCACCACAGACCTGGATGGCGTGCATCGGCTGGCGGCGCGCGGGCGGGCCGTTGCGGGTGGAAGAACACCCGGCTGTCGCGCCACGAGCGCACCTGACTTGATTGCGCGGATGTTGCCCCACGGAGCAACCGCGGGTGGTGGCGACGGTGTCTCGGCAGGACGCCGGGGACTCGCAGGACCGCCAGGCCGCGCCGCGCTCAGGAGCTAGTTGCTCGGCCCGAAGCCGAGACCAGGCTGGAACATCTCGTCTTTGATCGTGAAGTCCGGAGCGCCGACGGTGATGAGCTGCACCTTGAAGGCGGGGAATCCGGTCGCATCGACCTCCTGCCACTTGCCGCAGCTGTTGGCAATTCCTGTCGGGCTGATCGCCTGGACCTTGAGGTCAGGGGTGCCCACGGTGATCTTCTGGACTCTGAAGTTGGGGAATCCGGTCTCGTTGACGAACTGAACCTTGCCCCAGAGATTCTTGCCCATGAACGTGCAGTCGCAGAGCACGCGGCCGCACATGGCGACCGGGGCCCCGCCCGCACCACCGCTGCCGCCCGCGCCCGCTGTTCCGCCGGCAGCGCCGGCGGCTCCAGCAGCCCCTGCGGCACCTGCCGCGCCCGCCGCACCCGCCGCACCCGCCGCACCCGCCGCACCTACGGCACCTGCCGCACCAGCAGCGCCCGCCGCGCCGCCTGCACCGCCGCGCCCAGCAGCACCGGCCGCACCGCCGGCCCCGGCCGTGCCGGCCGCGCCACCGGCTCCCGCAGCGCCCCCGCCGCCGCCGCGCCCAGCAGCACCGGCCGCGCCTGCCGCCGCACCAGCAGCACCGGCCGCGCCGCCCGCGCTCCCACCTGAACCCGCGGTGCTTCCACCTGCGCCCGCAGTGCTGCCGCCCGCGCCCGCGGCACTGCCGCCCGAGCCCGCCGCACCGCCGGCGCTGCCGCCACGGCCTGTCGCACCGCCGCCGCTGCCGCCGCGGCCCGCGGCTCCTGTGCTGCCGCCGCGTCCCGCACCCGCATCGGTTCCACCATCGCCGTCACCGCCGCAACCAACCAGCCAAAGACCCGCGGCAACCACCATCACCGAACGCGCCAGCAACGCTCTGCTCATGTCAGGGATTCTCCTCGCGCGGGGACAATAGCCCAGGCTCAGCCGTCGCTGAAACCGGCGAGGATGCGGCCGACGAACGCCGGGGCGCAGATAGAAGCCGGACTTGCCGACGCGCGTCGGGCGGCCGTCGGCGTCGTAGCCGTCGCGCAGGTCGCTGGCGTCGCGGCCCTTGGGGCGGACCTGCAGCGCCACGCCCAGGTGGCCGGTGATGTCGTCGGCGCGGCCGCGGCGGAAGTAGTCGCGTACGAACAGCTCGAAGTCGGCGCGCAGCGTCTCCTCCTCGTCGCGCGACGGCGTCCACAACCCCACCGCCGCGACGCGCCGGTCGCCGACCGAACGCGCACCGGGCGCCACCTCGAGCGCGACGAACAGGACGCGCGCCAGCTTGTGGCGGATGTAGCTGGTCTGCCAGGGCTCGGCGGCAATCGCAATCGGATCGATCTGGCAGACGGCGGTCGATTCGATCGGCACCAGCGCGGCGGTCACCGGCACCGTCTTGAGCTCGACGCCCAGCGCGGCGAAGTCGGGGCCGCGCGCGCCGCCGACGACGGCGCCCAGCTCCTGCTCGATGACCTGCCCCGACCAGCCCTTGGTGCGCACGCGCCCGACGGGGACCGGCAAGCCCAGCCCGTCCGCGAGCGCCCCCAGCTCGACGCCCACCAGCGCGCGCGCGTGCGCGAGCAGGGCGTCGAGCTCCGGGTCCACCTAGTGGAGCGTACAGTGCCGGAAGCGGCCCGCGTGACCGAATCGACGGTGGCGCGGCGTGCGCCCCTCGACGACCGTGCCCTCGACCATCACGGTGCCGGCGTTTCCGAACAGCACCAACCCCTGCGTGTTCTCGCCGCCGGTGCCGTCAATCTCGACCGCGCGCTGGCTGTCGCGGCCGTCGTTGAACGTGACGACCGTGTTGCGCGCTCCCGGCACGATCGCCGGCAGGCCGCAGCACGAGTTGTCGACCAGCACGCCGATCCCCTCCGCTTCGGCGTTCGGGTTGTCGGGCAGCGACAGGCGGTTGCGCGCCACGACCGTACGATCGGCGGCGAACACGAACACGCCGGCCATGTCGAAGGCCTCGAAGCCGTCAGGGATCGCGCCTTCGATGACGTTGCCGACGACGACGTTGTCCTTGGGCCGGTTGCCGGCGGCCTCGGGGCCGCCCGGCACGGCCGTCGGATCGCGCGCGATCTGGATGACGATGCCGTCGCCGCCGCCGCACAGCGCGCCGGTGCAGTCGAACACGCTCAGGTCGCGAATCACGTTGTGGACGATCAGCCAGCTGTCGCCGGCGGTGTTGGTGATGCCCTGGACGGTCCCCAGGATCACGTTGCGTTCGACGCGCACGTGGCTGGCGAAGGTCGCGATGATCGCGACGCCCAGCGGTTCCAGGTTGTCGGCGGAGATACCGCGCCCGTCGAACACGAAACCTTCGATGTGCGTGCCGCTGGCGCCGCTGGTGCCGTCGGCGCCCGGGAGCTGGAAGCCCGCGCGCACGCCGTTCGACAGGGCCGGGCCGTCAGCGCAGCCAATGATCGTCGCGCGCCCGTGGCCGAGCAGCGTGACCTGCCGATCGACGCGCGCGCCGCAGTGGCGCCCGGCCGCGACGTCGATGATGTCGCCCGCTCCCGCCGCGTCGACCGCCGCCTGGATCGTCGGGTAGCTGCCGGGGACCCGCCTGACCGCCGCCGCCGCCGATGGCGGCAACGCCGTCAGCACCGCCACCGCCGCCGCTCCCATCAGCGCGCCTTTGCCCCACATCGAGGATCCTCTGCCGCTCGTCATGGTCGTCGCCCCCCTCTCGTTTGCCGTCATAACGCATTTGAGCCGGCAACGGGGCGACATCATCGGAATGCGGATGTCAGGGCCCCGAGAGCAGGCGGCCCTGATCGCGTCGATGGAGACGTGGCGTGGTGGCCGGCGAAAGCCATGTCGTGGCGGCAAGGTCACGTCGGGGCGGGGCTGGTGAACGTCGCAGCTGCGGCCAGCGGAACAGAGTCGCCTGCGTGAGCAGCCCCCAACGCTTCGTGGATGGTAGCGGACAGCACCTTCGGGTCGGCGAACACGCCCGCGAGCTTAACGTGCCCGGAACGTCGCGCGCCACGCGACCCCCTCATCGCGCGCATCTCGCCGGTGAACGCCTCGAACGTCGTCGCACAGCAGAATGTGAACAGGCGCGGGGCTGTCAGTCAGGCGCTGGAGCGCCCCAGCTCGCGGACGCTCTTCGCCAGAACAGGCCGCGAAGGCCTCGAACGCGGCAGACCGCCAGGCTTTGATGAGGCCGGTGGCCGTCAGGCCGCGCCTGTCCCCCGGTGTGTGAACATGGCGTGGCGCGCGGCAGAAAGAAGCCCGCCCCACAGCTCGTGATGATCGTTGCGGTCGGAGGGGTGAAGTGGCGACCCACGCCGTAACCGCCGGCGAAGATCAGACCAGCTCGCGCCCCACGTCCACGGCTGGCAGACGCAAGCACGTCGACGCATGAAGGCGCGGCGGTCGCGGCACTCGGGGTCAGCCTCAGCTGTGCAGCGCGCTGGCCGGCGACATCGAGCACCGGCACGAGACCGCGCACCGATGCGGTGCCGGCGCGGGATTGTGGCGAGCAGGCGCGACATCGCCGGCGCGTCGACGATCATCCACGACAGATGATCGGCCTCGGGGTCGGTGCTGTAGATGATCGAGTGCTCGCCGGTTATCACGTATCGAAGCGGCCATTCCCGACCTGCAGCGCCGCGGCGCGAGCGCGACGGCGCGAAGCGAATCGCACTCCTGCAGCGCGGAGACGCGAAACACGAAGTAGGCGCCAGCGCCTGCGACGAGCGGCGACGCTCGCCGCGCTGCTGGCGGAGGGCGAGCGCCGCCGCTGGCTGTGCGGGCGGCGCGACGCACAGGCGCCGGGAACGCGAGGACGATGCCGGTGAACGAAGTCGCGCGCGTGCGCCATCGAGCGATGTTAACCATCGACCGCGGCGGTTCCCACCCGCAAATTCGGGTAACGTCAGGGCGCATGGACGAGACGCGCATCCAGGAGATCGTCGATCGCGTGCTGGCGCGCATCGGCGACGTTCCGGAGTCGCCGATGGCGGCGGTCAACGCGCAGCCCGATGTGGAAGCGCGACCGCGCCCGAGCCGCCGACGGCGCGGCGGCGCGACGCCGACATCCCGCGCGGCCGGCGCGGCGTGTTCCCGGACGTCGAGGCCGCCGTGCGCGCCGCGCGCCGTGCGCACGAAGCCAACGAGGCGGCGTCGCTGGACACGCGCAAGCGCTGGGTCGAGGTCATGCGCGAGACGGCGCGCAAGCTGATCCCGCAGCTGGCGAAGTTCGCGGTCGACGAGACCGGCTACGGCCGCGTCGAGGACAAGCTGAAGAAGAACCAGCTGTGCGCCGACAAGACGCCGGGCCCGGAGATGCTGCAGCCGATCGCGTATTCGGGCGACGACGGGCTGACGCTGGTCGAACGCGCCAGCTACGGCGTCATCGGCTCGATCACGCCGACCACCAACCCGACCGAGACCATCATCAACAACGGCATCGGCATGGTGGCGGGCGGCAACGCGGTGGTGTTCAACGCCCACCCGTACGCGGCGCGCACGTCGGCGTTCCTGGTGCACAACTTCAACGACGCGATCGTCGCGGCGGGCGGGCCCGAGAATCTGCTCGCGTGCGTCGAACGGCCGACGATCGAGAGCGCCGAGACGCTGATGCGTCACCCGGGCGTGCGCCTGCTGGTGGTCACCGGCGGGCCGGGCGTGGTCAAGGCGGCGATGGCGAGCGGCAAGAAGGTGATCGCCGCGGGGCCGGGGAATCCGCCCGCCGTCGTCGACGAGACCGCTGACCTGGACGTCGCGGCGGCCAACATCGTGCTGGGCGCGTCGATCGACAACAACATCCTGTGCACGGCGGAGAAGGAGATCGTCGCGGTCGCGTCGATCGCCGACGCGCTGGCCGAGCGGCTGCGGGCGCAACGCGTGCCTGGTCGTCAACGAACGCCAGCTGCGCGCGCTGGAGAAGGTGGTGCTGGTGCAGGGGAAGACGGCGTCCACCCGAACAAGGACTTCATCGGCAAGAACGCCGCCGTCATCGCGCGCCAGATCGGCGTCAACGCGGGGGACGAGCTGCGGCTGCTGGTCGCGGCGGTCGACGAGAAGCACCCGTTCGTGCAGCTCGAGATGCTGATGCCGGTGTTGCCGCTGGTGCGCGCGCCCGACGCCGCCGAGGCGATCGCGATGGCGAAGCGCGTGGAGCACGGCTTCTGCCACACCGCCGTGATGTACTCGCGCAACATCGCCCACCTGCACGCGATGGCGCGCACCATCAACACGTCGATCTTCGTCAAGAACGCGTCGAACCTCGCCGGGCTCGGCTACGGCGGCGAGGGCTACACGTCGTTCACGATCGCGTCGCCGACGGGCGAGGGGCTGACGACGGTCCGCAACTTCACGCGCGAGCGGCGCTGCACGTTGAAGGAATACTTCCGGATCGTTTGATGGCCGCAGGCCCGGACGACAGTCTGACAACCCGGGGGGCGAGCGCGCGCTGGGGCTGATCGAGCTCGCGTCGATCGCGCGCGGCCATCGCGTCGCGGACGCCATGCTCAAGCGCGCGCCGGTCTTGCTGGTGCGCGCCGACGCGATCAGCCCCGGGAAGTTCCTGGTGCTGGTCGAGGGGAGCGTCGCCGCCGTCGAGGAATCATTCCGCGTCGGCGCCGATGTCGCCGGCGATCGCATCGTCGACCGGCTGTTCCTGCCGCAGCCGCACGATGACCTGTGGCCGGCGCTGGCCGGTGACGCGCGCGCGGCGGGCGGCGTCGATTCGCTGGGCGTCGTCGAGACGACGACCGTCGTGGCGACCGTGGCGGCGGCCGACGCCGCCGTGAAGGCGGCGCGCGTGCGCATCACCGAGATGCAGCTCGGGCGCGGCATCGGCGGCAAGGCGTTCTTCACCGTCACCGGCCCGCTGGCCGAGGTCGAGGCGGCCGTCGAGGCGGCGGTGGGCGTGATCGACGCCGAGCGCGTGAACACGACGGAGATCATTCCGGCGCCCCACGCCGACCTCGCGGCGAAGCTTCGGTAGTGGCCGTGTGGGCGCGGGCGTGGCTCATCGGCTGCGCGTCTCTGGCGCTCGCGGCTGCGTGCGCGGGTAGCGGCGCGCGGTCGCAGTCGCCGGCGCGCGACTGCCGCCCGACGGTATTCGAGCGCGTCGACGTCGCCCGCGGCCAGACGGCGTTCGCGCCGACGGGCCTCGCGATCACCTTCCTGGGCGCGACCCACGACAACTACGGCGACGTCTTGCTGTCGCTACGCTTTCACTCGGGCGGCAGCGAGGCACGCGTGGTCGGGAGCAAGTTCGTCACTCACCCGGTGGTGACCCTCGGCCACGCCTGGCGGGTGGTGGCGAGCGCCGACGACAAGATCACGATCGAAGTCGCCCGCTGCGCGGCGGCTAAGGTGGGGGCGTGGCCGATGTTGGCCTCGACGCGGGTCACGTGGGGATGGGCGGCGACGACCTGAATCTGTTCCCAGGTCAGCATCGCCGCGAAGGCGTTATCAGCAAGGCGGTCGCTTCGGCGGCACCGCCGATGCTGGCGATCAGCTCACGTATACAGCGTTGAGAAGCGAGGTTTTCGGCCTCCAAGCGGCGGATGATGCTGTCTCGCTCGGCGCAAGGCCGAACCGAACAATCCGGCAGAGGACAAACCTTGCCGCCGCCCTCGGCGCCGATGACCACCGTCATCGGGCCGCTCATCGCCTCGAGCTACACGCGATGGGCGGCGCTGATCTTCCCGTCGATCGGCTCCTGGTCGGTGGTGCAAGCGACCATCGGAATGGGGGCCGTGACATCGGGCGGGCAAGCCGGCACCGTTGCGGCGTCGCTGCTGCTGCCGGTATCGGTGGCCGACGCCGTCGCGGCGTCGCTGCTGCTGCCGGTGTCGGTGGGCGGTGCCGTCCGGCGTCGCTCCTGTTGCCCTTCGACGAGCACGCTCGCCGCTCCCGCGACAATCAGCAACGCACAAAACTGGCTGAGCTTCGTGCGCATGTCACGACAGTGTCGCGCAGATTGCGCGCCCGGCTCACTCGGTTTCGGTTTCGGTTTCGGTCTCGCCGCGGCGGAACTTGTGCGGGCCGAGGCCGAACTTCTTGATCCAGCGCCAGACCGCGGCGCGGTGTTTCCCGAGCTCGCGCGACACGTCGGCGACGTTGCCCTCGTAGCGGCGCAGCAGCTCCTCGAGCTGCGCCGGCGTCGGCGACGGCCCGGTCGAGCGCGCGGATGCCCGGCGCGGCGGGCGCGGTGATGGCGCGCGCGATCGGGTCGGGCAGATCGCGCAGCGCGATCGGCTTGCCGCCGGTCAGCACGGCGGCGGTGGTGACGATCTTCTCCAGCTCGCGGACGTTCAGCGGCCACGTGTGCAGCGACATCGCCCTGAACGCCGGCTGCTCGAAGCGCGCCTCGCCGCCGCGCGCGGCGCCCAGGAAATGTCCGGTCAGCGCGCCGATGTCCTCGATGCGGTTGCGCAGCGGCGGCAGGTGGATGGGCGCCGCGCCCAGGCGCGCGACGATATCGTCGCGCAGCCCCGACGACTTGCCGGCGCCCGCGATCACGCGGTTGGTCGCGGCGATGATGCGCACGTCCATGCGCCGCGGCCGCGTCGAGCCCAGCGGCGTCAGCTCGCGGTCCTGCAGAAAACGCAGGATCTTGATCTGCGCTTCCGGCGTCATCTCGCCGATCTCGTCGAGGAACAGCGTCCCCCCCTCGGCCTCCTCGATCAGGCCTGCCTTCGCCTGGTGCGCGGTCGAGTGCGCGCCGGCGCGATAGCCGAACAGCTCGCTCTCGACCAGCTCGCGCGGGATCGCGGCGCAGTTGATGGCGACGAACCGCCCCTTGCGGCCGCTGGCCTCGTGGACGGCGCGCGCGTAGACCTCCTTGCCGACGCCGGTCTCTCCGACGATGAACAGCTCGCCTTCGGACGCCGCCAGCCGCCGCAGCCGATCGCAAGCGACCGCCAGCGCGGGCGACGCCGTCGCCACCGGCCCCAGCGGCTGCACCAGCTCGGCCTTGATCGCGTCGAGCTCGATCGCCGACACCAGCCGGAACACGCCGACGTGGTTGCCGATGAACACCAGCGCGCCGTCGCGCAGCCGCAGTCGGCCTTCGATGCGGACGTTGTCGACGAACGTGCCGTTCTTGCTGCCCAGGTCTTCGATGTCGTAGCCGCCGGAGGCGCGCGTGATGCGCGCGTGTTGCCCCGACACCAGGCCGTCGTCCAGCACGGCGACGTTGGCCTGCACGGGGAGGCCTTCCGCGCGGCGGCCGAGGTACAGCTCGTCGCCGACGATCTGCAGCCGGCCGCGCGCCGACAGCGCGGGCACGACCGCGTTGCCTGACATCAGCAGCACGGCGCGATCCTTCTGCTCACCCGGGGACAGCGGCGATTGGACCGACGTCAGCGTCTGCTCTCGGGTATCGCCCATCGCGGTAGACAGTAGCACCGGTTGGGGGCGGCGGCTCCCCTCAGCGTTTACGTCACGGGCACGCGATGCGGGCGAGCTGGGGCGTGGCGGCGGTCAGCATCGCGTCGTCACCGAGCTGGCCGACGCTGTCGTCGCCCCAGCACCACAGCGCTCCGTCGCGGCGCAGGGCGCAGGTGTGCGCACCGCCCGCCGCCAGCGTGTCCACGTCGGTGGCGCCCGTAACCTCGACCGGCGTTGCGCTGTCGACGCTGCCGCCGTTGCCCAGCTGGCCGCGCTCGTTCGCGCCCCAGCACAGCGCGCCGCCATCCGCGGCGATGGCGCACGTGTGCGCGCCGCCGGCGACGATCGCGAGCGCGCCTTCGATGTCGGCCACCGGCGTCGGGACCAGGACGTCGGTCTTGTCGGCGCTCGCCACCTGGCCTTCGGCACCCCGCCCCCAGCACAGCACCCTGCCGCCGGTGACCAGCGCGCAGGTGTGCGCGCCGCCCGCGGCGACCTGCGTCGCGGTGACACCGTCGCCGAGCGCGAGCAACGTCGGCGCGGGCCGATCGCTGCGCGCGCCGTCGCCGATCTGACCTTCGGCCCCGGCCCCCCAGCACCAGACACGGCCGTCCGTATCCAGCGCGCAGGTGTGGGCGGCGCCGGCGGTCACATTGCTCGCCGTCGCCGGGGTCGCGCCCAGCGTCGCGTCGACGTACCCGTACGGTGGCATCGACTCGCCGCCGAGCTGCCCGTGATCGTTGGCGCCGAAGCAGCGAATCGACGCCGACGCGACCGCCTTGACGCAGGTGTGGGCGCCGCCGGCCGCGATGACCTGCACGCGCGGGTCGGCGCCGTCGAACAGCGGCACCATCGACGGATACGGCTTGTCCTGCGTCGCGGCCGGCGTGTCACCCAGGCCGAGCTGGCCGGCGGCCGCACGGCCCCAGCATTCCATGTCGCCGTCGTTGGCCGTGGTGATCGCGCACGAATGTTCACCGCCGGCGGCGATGCCCGTCGCGCCGAGCTGCCTGATGGTCGCGACGGGCGTCGCGTGGTCGTCCAGCGAGCCATCGCCGAGCTGTCCCGCGTGGTTCGCGCCCCAGCACCAGATGCCAGGCGTCCTGCCGCCCGCGACCGTCGGCGCGACGGCGCAGGTGTGCGCGCCGCCAGCGCTGACCGCGGTCGCGGGCGCGAGGTCCACGACGCGCACCGGGGTCCGGTGCACGACGTCGTCACCCGAGCCCAGCTGCCCCCAGCGGTGATCGCCCCAGCAGAACACGGCGTCGTCCGCCGTGATCGCGCACGAGAACGCGCCGCCGGCGGCGACCGCGCGCGCGACCTCGAACGATCCGACGCGCGTGGGCAGGCCGCCCGTCAACGGTGCGCCGAGCTGGCCGTGATCGTTGGCGCCGAAACAGTAGATCGCACCCGTCGGGCGGTCGACGGCGCAGCTGTGGCGATCGCCCGTCGCGACCGCGATCGCTTGCAGGACGATGGGCACCGGGTCGGTCGGCGACGCGGTGCCGGCGATCTGGCCGGCGGCGTCGTCGCCCCAGCAGCGGAGGCCGCGGTTGCGCGTCGCCGCGCACGTGTGCGCGCGTCCGGTCGCGACCGCGATGACGTCCGTCAGCCCGGGCACGGAGACTGGCGTCGGCCTGTCGACAGTCGTGCCGTCGCCGAGCTGCCCCTTGTCGTTGGCGCCCCAGCACCAGACCACGCCGGCGTCGTCGAGCGCGCACGCGTGGCGCCCGCGCGCGGCGATCGCCTGCACGTCCGGAGGCAGCCCCACGACCGGCGTCGGGGGCTGCGCCGTCGCGGTGGCCGCGCCGGACCCGATCTGGCCCGCGTCGTTGGCGCCCCAGCAGATGACCGAGCCGTTGCTGCGCAGCGTGCACGAGAAGCCGTCGCCGGCGGCGACCGCGCGCGCGCCCGTCACCCCAGGGACCGGCGTGGCCGTGAGGCGTCGCGCGCCGCCGCCGTCGCCGATCTGGCCCGTGTCGTCGGCGCCCCAGCACACGACCGAGCCGCCCATGCGCACCGCGCACGTGTGCCGATCGCCCGCCGCGATCGAGTTCGCGTCGTCGAGCCCGGCGACCGCGGTCGCGAGCGCGCGCGGCGTTCGCGTCCCGTCGCCGATCTGGCCGTCGTCGTTGCGGCCCCAGCACGACACGGTGCCGTCGAGGCGACGCAAGCACGCGTGCGCGCCACCGGCGGCCAGCGCCGCGACCGGATTGGTCTCGCACGATCGCGCGACGCACGCGCCGGAATCGCTCCCCGCGTGCTGAACGTAGCGCCGCGCGGACAGCACGCAGGCCGCATCGGGGACGCTGCATCGCCCGTTGGCTTCGCAGGCCGCGCCGGACGCGACGTCACCGCACTGCACGTTCGTCGCGCAGCGGAAGTCAGACTGTCCCAGGCAAGCCGACGCCGTGGCCGCGAACGCGAGCACCGCGATGGCCGCGCCGCGCACCTAGAAGGTCCCCCCCACGACCACCATCTCCGGGCGTCACGGACACGACCACGTCGCGCCGGTCGGCGGCGCGCTTGAGGGTCAGAAAGCGATAGGCGCCGGCGGCGACCAGGATGCTGCCGGCGCCGAGCGCGACGACGCCGACCGTGCGACGGGACGTCGCGGCCGACCAGCGCTCGTCCACTGCGGCGAGGGTGGTCGCGGTCTGCGCGTCGCCGCGCGCCGAATACGCCGCCGCGATGAAGCCGGCGCCGACGCCGATCGCGACGACGCCAGCGCCCGACGCGGCCAGCCCCCACGGATCCAGCCACCACTTGGGCGGCGGCGGCGGCGGCAGCGGCACTGGCTTCGGCGGCTCGACGACGACGACGTCCGGGTGATCGGCCAGGTGCTGCGCGCAGCGGCCCAGCGCCATCTGCGTCGCGTTCGCCTGCACCGACGACGGGTTCGTCGCCAGGAAACGCTGATACAGCGCGACCGCGCCCTTGCAGTCGCCCGCGAGCCGCTTCGCCTGCCCCTCGGCGAACAGGAACTCACGCCGCGGCTCGATCGCATAGCCGGCTTCGAAGTCGGCGATCGCGCCGGCGTAGTCGTGGGCGCCGAAGCGTTCGAGACCGCGCGCGTAGCGCGCCTGCGCCTCGGGTCGCATCGGCCCCTCGACGTCTGAGGAGGCTGGCGCGGTGGGCGCCGGGGCAGGCGTGGCGGGGGCAGGTGCAACGGGGGTGGGCGCAGGTGCGGCGGCGGGCGCCGGCGGTGGACGTGGCGCCGGAGCGCCCGGTGCCTCGGCCGTGGCGGTCGGGACCACGCCGCGTGCCCAGCCCGCGTTGGCGACGGGCGTCGCGCTCGCAGTCCCGGCCACGAGGACGAGCACGCGCCCCACGAGGACGAACAGTGCCGATGGCCGCCAGCGCCGGATGACTCCAGCGTATGCCCGTCGCGCGCGGGTGTCGAGCGCGGCGGACGGTAGCGCTGTTACACTCGCAGGTATGATTTCTTCGCTTAAGCCGCGGTTGTTGCTGTGCGCGTTGCTGCTGACTGGTTGTGGTGGAGGTGGCGACGACGGTCGGGCGGGCGCCGGCGGATCCGGCCCAGCGGGCGCCGGCGGTGGCGGCGGATCGGCGACGGCCGGAACCGGCGGTGGCGCCGGCGCGGCGAGCGCGGGCGCGGGCGGCAGCTCGACCGGCGGTAGTAGCGGCGGCAGCGGCGGCTCCGCGACGGCGGGAACCGGCGGCGGCGCGGCCGGACGCGGCGGCGCTGGTGGTGGTGCTGCTGGCGCTGCCGGGCGCGGCGGCACGGGCGGGGGCGCTGCTGGCGCGGCCGGGCGCGGCGGGGCGGGTGGCACCGCGGGCGCTGCTGGTGGCGCGTCGGGCGCGGGCGGCGAAGTCGTCGTCTACGTCAGCGGCTCGTCGAGCACGATCTCGATCCTCGCGCTCGATCTGTCCACCGGCGCGCTGACGTCGCGTGGCACGGCGGCCGGCGGCACCAGCCCGACGTACCTCGCGTTCAACCCCAGCAGTCGTTTCCTTTATGCCGGCAACGGCGGCCAGGGGCGCATCACCAGCTTCCGCATCGACGCGGGCGGCGCGCTCACCAGCCTCGGCGACGTCTCGACCGCGGGCATGGTCGGCAGCATGAGCTACATGGCGTCGGTGACGCATGTGTCGGTCCATCCCACGGGCAACTGGGTGTTCGCCGCGCACTTCGATAGCGGCCACGTCACCGTGTCGCCCATCGGGGCCGCGGGCGCGGCCGCGGCCCCCGTCGACGTGAAGCGCCCCGCGAACGAGGCGCACCAGATCATCAGCGACGCCGCCGGGCGCTACGTCTTCGTGCCGTGCCGGTCGGGCAACGTCATCGCGCAGTACCAGTTCGACAGCGCGACGGGACGGCTGGCGGCGTCGGTGCCGCCGACCGTGCAGGCGGCCACCGGTGCCGGCCCGCGCCACATGGTCTTCCACCCCAACCAGCGATACGCGTACGTCATCAACGAGCTCAACGGCACGACGACGTCGTACCTCTACGATTCAACCACCGGCCTGCTGTCGATGCCGCAAACGCTGAGCAACGTCCCGTCCGGTGTCACCGAGACGTCGTCAGCGCACATCGTCGTCCACCCGACGGGGAACTTCGTCTACGGCTCGAACCGCACGAACAACAGCCTCGTGATGTTCCGCGTCGACGGCGCCACCGGCCGGCTGACCAGCCTCGGCAACGAGACGGGCGGCGGCATGGTGCGCACGCCGCGCGACTTCGGCATCGACCCGACCGGCCGCTACCTGCTGGTCGCCAACCAGGGAACCAGCACGGTCATCGTGTTCCGCATCAACACCACCGACGGCACGCTGACCCGCGTCGGCGATCCGGTCACGGTCCCGTCGATGCCGCAGTTCGCGGGCGCGCTCACGCTGCCCTAGGGGACCAGCGAGTTCAGGTACTCCTCGAGGTTCGTGTAGCCGTCGCGGTCGGCGTCGCCGTTGCGGTCCGTGGCGTCGTTCGGGTTCAAGCCGTTCGCGGTCTCCCACGCGTCGGGCATGCCGTCGCGGTCGGTGTCGAAGCCCGCCGGCCGCGTCGCGCTCGGCAGCGTGCCGTAGCCCGAATCGCCGACGCCCAGCGACACCAGATCCTGCTCCGACTGGATCAGGATCCCGGTCTGCGATTGCACCTGTGACACCAGCAGCGTGTCCGCCTGATCGCGCATCGGCACCGTCGCCCCCACGCCTGCCAGCACGCGGTCGTACGCGGTGCGCGCCGGATCGGTCGTCACCATCGGCGCCGGCAGCCGCTGCGCCAGGATCGTCGGCGAGCCGTTGATCATGTCGTTGCCGGTCTTCGACGAATCCAGCATGCCGTTGGCGTTGCCGTCGAGGATGTTGTTCGCGACGTACAGGCTGAAGTTCGACGTCCCGTTGTGGAACGCGTAGCTCGCGCTGCGCGCGCTGATGAAATAGTTGCCGACCGCGTTGGCCTGGTGCTGGCCGTTGCTGGTACCAGCCAGGATGAACGGGTCGTGTGAGATCGACCAGCCCATCGATTCGCCGACCGGATCGGGCGCGTTCCAGCCGTAGATGACGTTGTTGACCCAGTCGAGCGGGCCGCCCATGCCACGCGTCTCGGGCAGCTCGCTGCGGGCGCGCGGGTTGCGCGTCTTGTTGAACGCCCACAGGCAGTGGTGGATGGTCGTCTGGTTCGACGTGAACAGCGAGCCGGCCGAGTGGTTGTTGCGCTGCAGCCCCCACGCGACGATCGACCACTGCAACGTCAGGTTGTGCGGCCCGATGCCTTCGTCGCCCGGCATCGACAGCGTCTCGTCGGTGCCGTACGCCACCGAGCAGTGGTCGACGATGGTGTTGTCGGACGCCGACGAGATCGTCATCGCGTCGTTGCGATCGTCGTCACCATGATGCCGCGCCGCACGCGCAGGAACCGGATGACCGTGTTGTTGCCGGCGACCGAGACCTTGCGGCCGCGGATGCCGATGCCGCCGCCGGGCGCGGTCTGCCCCGCGATCGTGATGTTGGCCTGCGCGATGCCGAGATCGTTCGACGTCAGCGTGATCCAGCCGCCGACGTCGAACACGACCGTGCGGTTGCCGGTCGACACGCAGTCGCGCAGCGAGCCCGCGCCGGAATCGGCCAGCGTCGTCACGTGGCAGACGTCGCCGCCGCGACCGCCCTTGGCGTTGCGGCCGTAGCCCTCCGCGCCCGGAAACGCCACCACCGGTCCGGCCGCGCCGCCCGTGCCCGTGCCACCCGCACCCGCGCCGGCCGCGCCCCCGCGCCCGCCCGCGCCCGCCGCGCCGCCGCCGCGGCCACCCGCGCCCGTCGCGCCGCCGCCAGCGCCCGCCACGCCGGCGCCCCCGGAGGTGCCGCCCCGTCCGGCCGCTCCGGTCGTGCCAGCCGCGCCCGTCGTGCCGCTGGTACCCGCCGCGCCACCGGCGGTACCGGTCGTGCCCGCCGCGCCGGAAACGCCCGCGCCGCCGCTGACCCCGGCTGCGCCCGTTGTCCCGGCGTTGCCTGTGGTCCCGGCGCCGCCGGACGTACCGCTGTTGCCCGCCCCGCCGCTGGTTCCGGCCGTGTTTCCCCCCGCCCCGGGCGTACCCGGCCCCCCGCCGCTACCGCACGCGGCCACGGCAGACGAGAGCACGACGATCGCTGTCAGACGGGGGATCCGCATGGCTGGTTAATGTCGCCAGCCGGGCAGATCTGGTCGGAAATCTTACGGGCAGCCCAGGACCGCGATCCCCGGTGTACACACCGCGCAGTCATAGGTGAACCTGGCGGTCGCCGACGCCGCATCGGGGACGACCTGCAGCACCTGCCCAACGCACAGCGGCCCGCCAGCGATCAGCGACCAGCACGGCGGGGTACCACCGTTGTCGTCGCAGGAGGGCACCGTGCTGTCGGTGATCCTGCCCATGCCGTCGGTCGTGTGCGCCGTGACCTTGCAGTCCGGCTGCGAGCCGGCCCGTGTCAGGTCATCGGCGATCGGATCGGCGATGCACGACGGCGAGAACAGACCGCCGATCGCCTGGGCAAAGCGCGTCAGCGGCTGCTCGAAGTTGTAGTCGCAGATCGAGAACACGAATCCCTTGGCGCCGAAGCTGAACGTCAGGTTCGCCGTGCGGATGCCGGGATCGGCGAAGCTGAGATCGAGCGCCGTGCAGCTGTGCGCCATCTCCGGCCACGGCATCGTGTCGGGCGGCAACGGCTCGCGCCATTGCACTGTGTACGGGCCCGTCCCCCCCTGGATCGAAGCCATCACGATCTGGCTGGCAGGCATCATTTTTGAGCGCCTTGATCTGCGCCACCGTCTCCGCGACGTTTCTCAGCATCCCCGCGTCTTCGGCGGGCTCACAGGTGTCGTACGTGAACATGTCGCCGACGTTGCCGTTGGGCGCCAGGCGTCGCGGCGCCATGCCACCGCACACGTGCCCGAACTCGTTGCAGCGGAAGCTGGTCGGCGGCCCCAGCGGCGACGCGAGCGTGGCGTTGGATGCAGTGTCGAACAGCGCGACGCCCGAGCGCGGCGTGCAGTCGTCCTCGTTGGTCAACATGATGATCGCCAGGCGCGCGTCGTCGCGCAGGAAGCCCGCGTTCTCGGCAGGCGGGATTCCCACTCCGTCGGCGCCCAGGGCGCGTGTGATCGCCGCGAACGGCTGCTCGAAGCCGCAGCCGGATTCGCCCAGCGGAGCGATGCAACCGAACACGTCTTCGATGCTGCCCGTGTAGTTCGCCACGCCGTGTGCGTCCGAGATGAAGGTCTGGCCCGCCTCCAGGTTCGTCGCCGTGCACGCGCCGCGCGGCGCGTACTGGAAGCGTCCGCCCTTGCCGTTACCGGCGCAGCGCTCGAATCGATCCGTCGCCCGCGCCCATGTCCGACGAGACCACGGCGATGTGGAGACTGGGCGCGCCCCCCGGCAGCGCGCGCAGCGTGTCCATGAACATCGGGAAGGCCGCCACCAGGTTGGCCTGCGCCGGCGCCATCGACGCCGAGTCGTCGACGACGAACAACACGTCGACATCCCGGTTCCCCGGCGGCGCGAGCACGCCGGTCACGCGCACCGGCGGCACCGCCGCGTCGTGCTTGTCCTGCCCGCCGCCGCACGCGAGCGCCAGCAGCAGCGACGAACGCGAGCCCGGATCGGACGCTCATCAACCGTATTGTCACTCAGCCGCCGTCACGGGGTCCAGCGCGCGGTCAGCCGGACGCGGGCGACGAGGTCACCGCGACGTTCACTCACGACGCGGTGAAGATGTACGACACGCTCAGATCGAGCTGGCTCGCCAGCAGCCGGGCCAGCGATTCGAACTCCTGGGCGGAGACCTGGAGCTCGTCGCGCAAGATGCGTTTCGCCTCGGTGATGATCGCCTCGCGCGAGCTCGCCAGCCAGCGCGTCACCGTCGACCGGACGACGCCGTACATCTGGGCGATGCGGTCGGCCGTGAGGCCGTCGACGACGTGCAGGCTGTAGACCAGCCGCTGGCGATCGTCGAGGATCAACATCGCCTGGGTGACCGCCCGCTGAAACGATTCGCGCAGGCTGTCCTTGACGAACGCCAGCTCGGGATCCGCCGACGCCTCTCGAACCACGGCGCCGGCGCCGGCGCGCGCGCGGCGCTCTGCGGCCTCGTGCCGAAGCAGCGACAGCGCTGTGCGCTGGGTGACGACGCCCAGCCAGCCGGCGAGCGGTCCCTTGCCCGAGTACGACGCGAGCTTCGGTGTCCCCGCCGAGCCGATCAGGACCGCGTCCCAGAGGTTCTGCTCGACCTCTTCAACAAACGTCGGGGAGCTGTCGAGTGAATGAAGGTGATTGATCAGCCCGCGGCCGATGGTCGCCGCGCAGTTTGTGCACGGCGTGCTTGTCGCCGAGCAGCGCCGCGCAGCAAAGGAAGAGATCCTCCGCGTGAATGTGGGCGCCCGCCACGACGGCCTCGACGTCCGCGGCGCAGCGTGCGAGGTGGGCCACGAAGACCTCGTCCGTGACGTTCAGCGTCGGGTGCGCAACGCGCCCGCGCGCGCACATCGATGACAGGGCGCGCTCGAGGGGCGCCAGCGCCTCCGCCGCCATCTGCTGCGGCCGCCCTTCCGCACCGCGCGCAGCCAGATAGGCATCGAGCAACCGCCCCACGTTTCGCGCGCGAGTGTAGCATGGCGGCTCGATCCGCCCGGCTATCGTAGGCGCCAACCACCAGCGGCCGATGAGCTGTCTCGACGAAAATACCATCGCGGCGTTCGTGGACGCGGGTTCGCGCCTGGCGCACGACGACATCGTGCGCGTCGAGCGTCACGTCCGTGACTGCGCAAAGTGCCGCGGCCTGCTCTCCTTCGCGCTGTCGGCAGCCAGGCCGGCCGGCGCGCCAGGTGGCGCCGGCGCTGGCCAGCGTGACCAGCCAGGCGACAGAGACATCGGCGTCCCGACGGCGAACGTGCTCGAGCGCGGCAGCGAGTTCGGCCGCTACACCGTGCTCGGGCTCGTCGGCGGCGGTGCCATGAGCGAGGTCTACGCCGCGTACGATCCCGGGCTCGATCGCAAGGTCGCGCTCAAGATCCTTCACGGTCGCGGCGGTGGCGCCGACGCCAGGAGCAGCGGGCGGTTGTTGCGCGAGGCAAAGGCGATAGCCAGGCTCCGCCATCCCAACGTCGTCGTCGTTCACGAAGCAGGAACCGTCGCCGACCGCGTGTTTCTTGCGATGGAGTACGTCGAGGGACAGACGCTGGCAGCCTGGCTCGCCGAGCGGCCGCGCACGCGGCAGGAGATTCTCGACGTCTTCGGCGCGGCAGGACGCGGGCTGGGCGCCGCGCACGCGGCGGGGCTCGTCCACCGCGACTTCAAGCCGCAGAACGTGATGGTCGGCGGCGATGGTGCGGTGCGGGTCATGGACTTCGGGCTCGCGCGCGAGATCGCGCCACCCGACGCCGCGGTCATCGAGTCGGGAGCCCATTCCAGCGAACCGGCGGCGCGCTCGGAGCAAGCCGATTTGCCGCTGACGCGGACCGGGGAGCTCGTCGGTACGCCGCTGTACATGGCGCCCGAACAGTTTGCGCGCGAGCGAACCGACGCGCGCACCGATCAGTTCGGCTTCTGCGTCGCGCTCTACCGGGCGCTCTACGGCGTCCATCCGTTCGCCGGGGACAAACTGGGCGACTTGATGGCGGCGGTGAGCGCGGGACACGTCCAGCCGGCCCCCGCCAAGACCGCCGTCCCGCCCGGGTTGCGGCGCATCCTGTTGCGCGGCCTCAGCGTCGATCGGGCGCTGCGCTGGGAATCGATGGAGGCGCTGGCCGCGGCTCTGTCTCGCGATCCCGCGCGCCAGCGGCGGCGCTGGCTCACTGGCGTCGCGATGGGCGCCGCCGTGGTCGCCGCATTCGTCGCCGCGCGCCGGCCCGGAACCGCCGAGTCGCTGTGCCGCGGCGGCCCGGCGCGTCTGGCCGGGGTGTGGGAGCCGGCCGTCGAAGGCGAGAATCAGTCCGGCCGGCGCGCCGCCACGCGGCTCGCCTTCCTGGGGACCGGCGTCGACGGCGCGGCCGATGCCTGGCAGCGCGCGGCACGGATTCTCGATCGCTACACGGCGGATTGGCTGCGCATGTACAGCGACAGCTGCGCCGCCACGCACGTGCGCGGCGAGCAGTCCGCCGACGTCCTCGATCTGCGCACGGCCTGCCTTCACGACCGCCTCGGCCGGGTCAAGGCGCTCACCGACGTCTTCGCCGCCGCCAATGCGACGGTCATCGCCAACGCGGTCAGCGCGGCGAGCGCGCTCCCGGCGCTGGACCGCTGCGCCGACGTGAAGCTGCTGCGCGCGGTGATGCCCCCACCGGACAGTCCCGCGATACGTTCCCGCGTCGAAGCGCTACGAAAGGATTTTGCCCGCGCCGCCGCGCTGAACGACTCCGGACAGTGCATCGCCGCCGCGGAAGCGAGACGCCGACTGATAGCGGACGCCGATGCCGTTGGCTATCAGCCGCTGCAAGCGGAGAGCCTGACGGCGTCGATTCGTGCCGGGGCAGCGTGCGTCGGCCACGACGAGTTGGTTGCGAACGGCCGACAGGCTGTGATGCTGGCCCTCGCGTCACACCACGATGAGGTCGCCGCGGAAGCGGCGATCGCGCTGGCGCAAATGCGCGCGGGCCGGATGGGCGACGTCAGCCGGGCTCGGGACTGGATCGACATCGCCGGCGCGATCATGACGAGGATGGGCAACGACCATCCGATCCTGGAGACCTGGCGGCTCGAAGCCCTGGCGACTGTCCACGTCAAGGAAGGCAACACACGCGAGGCGTTGGCCACGTTCGAGCTGGCGCTCCGCCTCATGGAAAAGACACGTGGGCGGGAGCAACCTCGACTATGCAAACGCGCTGATGAACATGGGCGTCACGGTGTTCGACACCAAGCGGCCCGAAGAGGCCAACGGCTACTATCAGCGGGCGGCGCAGCTGGCGGCGAAGGTCGGTGGCCCCGAGCATCCACTGGCCGCCATGGCGCTCGCCAACAGCGCCGAGGCTCTCAACACGCTCCACCGCCATGATGAAGCGCGCTCCACCGCTCTGCGACGCGCTCCGTACCTTGCGGAAGGCCGGAACGTCCAAGCTCCACGAAGGATTCGTTCTCAGCAATGTGGGTGAAGCGTCGCTGGCGACGGGGCGGCCCCGCGACGCGGTCGCAGAATTCGAGGAAGCGTTCCGCTTGCTGGGCGACGATGCGACTCCTCTGCGAGAGGCGGCGCGGTTTGGCCTCGCGCGGGCGCTGTGGGAATCCGCCGAGACGCGTCCGCGCGCGCTGGCGCTCGCGCGCGAAGCCGCGGCCGCCTACGACCACCTGCACATCCCCGACGAGGCCGCGAAGGTGCGATCGCTGGTTGACGGACCACGCACCTTCGGTCCCGCCCAGGATGGCGAGCCGGCACTGACGACGCGCGCGCGTTACTCGGTCCAGCTGGCGCGCGCGCGCGGCGCGAGCAGCGCCGGGCCGACGACGATCTGGCGGGCGCTGGCCCAGAACACGCGATCGTCGCTCGACACCGCCGGCAGCGTCCACGGCAGCGGCTGGAACCGCTCCGTGACCTCGGGCAGGACCACCAGCCGCGCCTCGCCGGCGCTGCGTTCGATCCAGGCGACCGCGTGCCCGTCGCGACGCCAGGTCGGCGGCGCCACGATGAACGCGTTGCCGTCCTTCGTCCGCACGCGCCGGCCGTCGACGTAGACCGCGCCGCCGATCACCTCGGCGACATGGCGGCCGCACGGCGAAGCGATCGGACGCAGCGTCTGCGGCGTGCGCTCGCCACCGCGCCGCCGTGTCTGCCGCTCGGGCGTGTCGTCGCGCGGCGGCGCGCGCCGACGCGTCGCCGCGCCCCCGAGCCTTGGCCTTCGACGGAACCAACATCGCGGCCGCCACCGCCAGCCACAGCGATCCTTTGCGGGCATTCATGCCTTCCATGACGCCGGACGTGGCCGGCGGCCGCAAGTTTTCGCCCCGGCTATCCTAAGTCGCCGAAGTCGCCGCGGGCGAAAAGTTGACTTCACGGGCACAATGTCGGCCGTGCCACGAAGCGCACCCGACCACGCAGCGACCGGTTGGCCTCCCGGCATCCCGTACATCATCGGCAACGAGGGGTGCGAGCGCTTCAGCTTCTACGGCATGCGCTCGATCCTGACGCTGTACCTGGCGCGCGAGCTCTACGTTCACCATCCCGCTTTCGCTTCCGCGCCGGCGTCGTTCGCCAAGGCACACTTTCACCTGTTCGTCGCGGCCGTCTACGCGCTGCCGATGATCGGCGCCGTCATCTCCGATCGCTTGCTGGGCAAGTACCGCACCATCCTGTGGCTGTCGCTGGTCTACGCCAGCGGCAACGTGACGCTGGCGCTGGGCGCGCATTCGACGTGGGGCGTGTGGACGGGCCTCGGGCTCATCGCGCTCGGCTCGGGCGGCATCAAGCCGTGTGTGTCCGCGCACGTCGGCGATCAGTTCGGCCGCGGCAACTGGTTCCGCCTGCGCACGATCTATCAGGCGTTCTATTTCATCATCAACTTCGGCAGCTTCTTCGCTTACCTGCTGATTCCCTGGATCTGGAAGCACGCGGGCATCCGCGTCGCGTTCGGCATCCCGGGCGTGTTGATGGTGATGTCCGCGGTCGTGTTCTGGATGGGGCGCAACGTGTTCATCCACGTGCCGCCCAAGCCCGGCGGCAAGCTGGGCCTGCTGGACGCCGCCAGCTCGATCGCGTTGTTCATGGCGGTGGGCCACCTGTTCTTCACCTCGGCAAGCCGTGGCCGCTGGTCGTTGGGTTGTCGGCAGGCTGCATCGTGGTGGGCGCGCTGCTGTTCGCGTGGCGGCAGTCGATCGCGCGCGACGACGGCTTCCTGGCGATCATGCTCACCGCGCTGTGGTCGTGGCTCCGCCGGCCAGCGGGCGAGTTCTGGGCGGCCGCGCGCGCCCGCTTCGGCGCCGACGCCGTCGAAGGGCCGATCGCCGTGCTGCGCATCGCCAGCGTGTTCTTCCTGGTCAGCGTGTTCTGGGCGCTGTTCGATCAGAAGGCGTCGTCGTGGGTGCTGCAGGCCGAGACCATGAACCTCACCCTGTGGGGCATCAAGCTGTTGCCGTCGCAGATCCAGTCCGCCAACCCCGTGCTGGTGATGATCCTGATCCCGTACACGCAGCGGCTGCTGTACCCGACCGCCGAGCGCCTCGGTTTCCCGCTGACGCCGCTGCGGCGCATGACCGTGGGCCTGGTGCTCGGATCGCTCGCGACAGTGGTGATCGCGCTGATCCAGGGCGCCATCGACACGCGCGGCCCCGGCGTGGTGTCGATTCGCTGGCAGCTCCCCGCGTACGTGCTGCTCACCATGGGCGAGGTGATGGTGTCGATCACCGGCCTCGAGTTCGCGTACACGCAGGCGCCGCGCCGGATGAAGTCGACCGTCATGGGGCTGTGGCTGCTGACCGTCACGCTCGGCAACGTGTTCGTGTCGCTGATCTCGCTGACCCGCCTGCCGCCCGCGTCGTCGTTCTGGCTGTTCGCCGCGGTCGGCGGCGCCGGCGCCCTGCTGTTCGGCCTCCGCGCCCGCTTCTACACGCCGCGCGACTACGTCCAGGAATAACGACGCGGAACTACAGGTCCGCGATGGGCGAGCCGGCCGGGCTGCCGTAGGTCGACACGTCGATGCCCAGGCGCTTGATGATCGACGCGTGCAGCGCGCCCGTCGGCTTGTCGGGCGCCGCGACCACGCGCCCGGTCTGGAAGCCGCCCGCGTGTCCGGCGAGCAGGATCGGCATGTTCTTGCGGCTGTGGCTGTCGCCGTCGCCGTTCTCCGACGTGAACATCACCAGCGACTCGTCGAGCAGCGATCCGCCGCCGAGGCCCGGCGTGCGCTTGAGCGCGGACAGCAGGTACATGAACCGCCGCACCTTGAACCGCGACGTGGCCACCACGCGCGCGTCGGCGATGCGCTGGGCGTCGGCGCGCGGCAGGCCGTCCAGGTCGGTCGCGCGATCGGTGTCGTCCAGCTTGTGCGAGATGAAGTGGTCGCTCCACGTCCCCACCGACTCCTGGCCGGCGCCGAGCGCGTAGTCGGAGTAGTTGACGCCCCAGCTGTCGCTGTACTGCATCGTCACGATGCGCGTCTTGTCGCAGGCCATCGCCAGCACCGCCAGGTCGATGAACAGCTTCGTCTTGGAGTGCCAGTTGCCGCCCGTCGCGGGCTGCGCGGGCGCCGTGCACGTCGTCGGCGTCGGCGTGATGGTGATGATCTGCTTCTCCACCTCCGAGACGGCCTGCAGATATTGTCCGAGGCGCTGCTTGTCACCGGCGCCCAGCTTCGCGCTCAGCAGGTTCGCGTCGGCCAGCACGTAGTCGAGCACGCTCTTCTGCCGCCGGCGCATCCGCTCCTCGGCGGTCGCGCCGCCGGTGCCCGTCATTCCCGCGGGGAACAGCGTGGTGAACAGATCGCGCGGCGCGCGCGTCACGCTGGCCACCTGCCCGCCCGTGCGGAACGAGATGTTTCCCTGCTTGAGGTCGGTGCTGGTGGTCGCGGACAGCGCGAGGTTGCGGTACGGCGTCGTCCCCTGCAGGTGGTCCGCCAGATACTGGTCGAGCGAAGGGCTCGACGGGATGGTCGGGTCACTCGCGCCCTTGAACGCCGACAGCGCCATCGCCGGCAGGTGGATGTCGGTGCACACGCCCGAGTGATCGATGCCGGTCACGGCCGTGACGTCGGACAGCAGCGCCGTCTCCGCCGGCCAGATCCCCTCGGCCGCGAAGCCCTTCAGATCCTGGAGGCACTCCGTCACCGTCGTCGCGTTCAGCGGCCCGGCCGCCGGGTTCCACTTCCGCGGGTCGGTGCCGCACGGGTAGAAGAAGGCGATGAACCGCTTCACCGCCGCCGTCTGCCCGTAGGCGCGGCGCGGGCGCATCGCCTCCAGGAACGGTATCGCCATGCCAACGCCCGTGGCGCCGCGCAACATCGTCCGTCGCGACAGCGGTTTGCTTGGAATCATCATGGTGTGGCTCCCGCGGCGCGCCGCAGCCGGAAGCTGGGCTCCGTGACCAATCCCTTCAGCATCTGCGGCGAAGTCGTTGCCGCCGCTCGCGAACGACTTCGACGCCGCCTCGACGGCGCAGGTGTCCGCGCGCACCGGCTCGCGCCCCTCGGTGTACGTGAACAGCTTGGCGGCCACGCAGGCCGACACCTGCGGCATCGCCTGCAGCTTGGTCGCCAGCTCGGCGAGCGTCGAGAACGGCGCGTTGCCGACCGCGTCGGGCAGCGCGGACGCGACGCCGTACTCCGCGCCGTCGATGTTCGCGTCGAACCGCCCGGTGTGATCGAACTTCACGAAGCCGATGCCGACCGGATCGATGAGCGCGTGGCAGCCCTTGCAGGCCCCCTCCGTGTTCCGCTTCTTCACGATCTCGACGCGCGTCAGGCCGACCAGCAGCTCGCCCAGCATCTCGGCGACCGTCGGATCGATCGTCAGCGTCTTGCACAGGAACGTGTGCCGCAGCCAGTTGCCGCGCATCGCGATGAGGTCGCCGTCGCGCTTGGCCGCTAGCAGGGCAGGGTGCGTGAGCACGCCGGTCCCCGCGCGCGCGTGCCCCGCGGGGAGCTGCGCGGTGCCGTCGGCCGCCGCGGTCGGCAGGCCGTAGAACGTCGACAGCGCGGCGGTCGGCCGCGTGTAGCTGGCGGTCAGCATGCCGAACAGGTCCTTCTTCCCCCACGCGAAGTCGTCGACGACCAGCTGGGTCTCGCGCACCATGTCGGTGATCAGCGCGTCCGACCACCCGGCCGGCGTGTTGGGCGGCGCGGCGATCCCCTCGAACCCGAGCCACTGCCGGAAGAACGCCTGGTAGTACGTCTTGGCGCGCGCGTCGGCCAGCATCGTCGTCGTCGTCGTCGCCAGCCCCTCGGGCGTCGCGAGCGCGCCCGCCGCCGCCTGATCCAGCAGCGCCGCGTCCGGTGCCTCGCCCCCACAGCGAGAACGACAGCCGCGCCGCCAGCTCGTGCGGCGTGAGCGTCGCCAGCGGGCTGGCGCCGTTGCCCACCTCGACGCGGTACAGGAAGCTCGACGCCGACAGCATCACCTCGATCGCGAAGCGGAACTGATCGGTCGCGTCCAGCGCGTCGGCCGTGGCGCGATTGACGATGGCGTCGACCTCGGCGGTCTCCAGCGGCCGGCGGTAGGCCAGCTTGCCGAAGCGGCCGACGAACGCGCGCAGGCAGCCCGACGCGGTCGGCTCGCAGCCGAGCACGCGCGCCCGCCGCGTGGCGTCCGCCATCAGCGTGTCGGCCAGCGCGTGCGCGCGATCGATGTAGGCACGCAGGTGTTGTGACGACACGGTCTGGATGTTCGCGTAGGTGCGGAAGCCCTCCTGGTCGACGTCGGGCGGGATGCCGTCCAGCGCCGGCGGCGCCGTCAGCTGGAACAGATCCTGGAGCGTCAGCTGGTATTCGAGGTTGGACAGCCGCCGCATCACCGCGGCGCCGCTGTCCATCCCGACGTCCGCGCAGCTCGCGCCGGTGACTGTCCCCGGAACGTTCCCCGTTCCGCCGGTCCCCGTGCTGTGCCGGCGCCGTGGTGTTGCCGCCGCCCGTCGTGTTGCCGCCACCCGTGGTGTTGCCGCCGCCTGTCGTGTTGCCGGCGCCCATTCCGGACTGAGGGCCGACCTTACCGGTGCAGCCGCTGCTGGCGCAGGCCCCGGCCATTGCCAGCGCGAGCAACAACATAAACGGCCTCGGGCTGTTCGGGCGGTACGGCATGTCCGATCCCTCCCAGGTGGGGGCCCAAAGGGGCAGAGCAAGACTAGCGGCTCAGTTGCGGATCGTAAAGGCCGCTGACCAAATTTCCGGATTACGGCGGGACGGGAGAATCCGGGTCCCACGCGCCCAGACGCGAATCCGCCGTCGCCGGCTGCGCCTTTGCCTCACCCGCCGGCGTCGCGCGCGCTTGCCGGCCCGCTTGCCGGATCTTGGCCTTCGTCTTCGTCGCCGCGGTGGCCACCGGCAGGGGCGCGATCGCAGCCGCGCCCACGCCCGCGGGCGGCAGCGTCGTCGTCGGTGGCAGCGCCCCTTCCGCGCTGGCCGCGGCGCTGACGGGCGGCAGCGTCTCCACGCCGCGGGTCCCGGCCCGCGCGCCGGTTCCGCGCTGCGTCCACGCCTTGGTCGCGACGCCTCCGGCCACCGCGCACACGACGACGAACCCGGCGACCGCCGCGAAGCGCCGCAAGCGGGAGCGCCGCTCGAGGCGGCTGAGCGTCGAGCTCGCGAACGCGTCCGTCGCCGTGCGCTCCTCGCCGTTGCCGAGCGGCGCCGCCGCCGGCCGCGCCGCCAGGTGCTCGGCCAGCGACTTTCCTTCGCGTTGCGCCGCGCGCCACGCCGCCAGCTCCTCGGCGAACAGCTCCTGGACGAATGACGCCAGCGCCATCGCCGACAGCGTGATATCCGCGTCGCGCGCGTACGATTCCAGCGCGACCTGCAGCGCCTGCATGCTGGGGTAACGGTCGTCGGGATCGGGGGCCAGCGCGCGCATCACGATCGCCGACAGCGCTGGTGAATAGCCGGCGCCGCCGTCGGGCCACACCGGCGGCGCGGCCCGCCCGGTCGCGATCTGGTTCAGGATGTCCAGGTCGCTCGCGCCCGCAAACGGCGCAGTCCCGGTCGTCAGCTCATAGAGGATGGAGCCGAGCGCGAACACGTCGCTGCGCCTGTCGACCGGCTTCGCGCGGCACTGCTCGGGCGACATGTACGCGAACTTCCCCTTCAGCGTCCCTTCCTGCGTGCGCGTCCGCTGGTACGCCCACTTCGCGATGCCGAAGTCCGAGACCTTGACCGCGCCGTCGTACGAGACGAGCACGTTCGACGGCGAGACGTCGCGGTGCACGATCTCCAGCGGCTCGCCGCCCGGGCCGGTGCGTTCGTGGGCGTAGTGCAGCCCTGCGGCGGCGCCAGCGACGATCGCGATCGCGTGCTCGAGGGGCAGCGCGGCGCCCTCGCTGCCGGTCTTGCGGCTCTGCGCGCGCAACATCTCGCGCACGTTGGCGCCGTGCACGTACTCCATCGCGAAGAACGGTGCGTCGTCGTCCGAGCCGACGTCGTAGACCTCGGTGACGTGCGGATGCGTCAGCGTCGCCGACAGCCGCGCCTCGTCGATGAACATGCGCAGCAGCTCGGGGTCCAGCGCGTGCTGCGGCAGGATGCGCTTGAGCACGACGAGCTTCTCGAAGCCCTCGATGCCGACGCCCGGCAGGCGCGCGAGAAAGATCTCCGCCATGCCGCCGACAGCCAAACGCCGGATCGGTTGATACCGACCGACACGTTTGCCGCTGTCGAGATGGGTCGCGACAGCTACCACGGGCCACAGAATATCAGCTCACTCGTGAGGCAGGCGAGAACGCTCGCCAGGCCCTCCAGACGGCTGTCCGGACGCGCGGTTGCGCAACCGTGGCGCTCGGCATGATTCGGCTTTAATTTCAGATACTTGCCGGGTCGGCATCGCGGGAAGGCTTGATTTGCCGTGGTTTCGGTGTTGCGCAACATGTAGCTGTTTTCCCGGGGTTTTCTCGCTGAAAGCCTCATCCGGCGGGCGTTTCAATCTGGACAGGACTGGCCCCCTTATTGCGTAATCAAGCCTACGAAGGAGAGCGTGACATGAGACAAAAGGTCACAGCAGGAACGCTTCGAGGGCTGGGTACGCTGGGTCCGCTGGCAATGCTCGCCGCAGGCTTCCTGCCGGCTGCGAGCGGTTGCTCGGGGAACAAGACCGATAGCAGCGCCCTGCCCGACGACGTGCAAGCCATTCTGTTCCTGCAGCGCGTGCCGCGCGGGGATCAGGGCAACGTGTTCGACTACACCAGCTACTCGCCCGGGGCGCGGCTGGTGAAGCTGGAGCCGCCCTCGGCGGACGGCCAGCTCACGGTCCTGTTCCCCACGGCCGAGCACTGCGTGGCGATGGGCATGCAGGACACCTGCGTGGACCAGGTCGACATCATGTCGTACGACCTCAACTTCAACGCCGACTCGATCGTGTTCTCGGCGCGCACGCCGGACAGCGGCCAGTACCAGCTGTTCACGATGAGCGTCGACGGCAGCGCGGCGTCGCTGCGGCAGCTGACGGGTGACGGTAACGACTACGTCTATCCGATCTACCTGCCGGGCGGGAAGGTGCTCTACACGACCAACCTCGTCGACAGCGTCGCGGACGAAGGCGCCGCGCAGTTCACCGACGAGTACGAGCGCCAGACGACGGCGCAGGTCGGCACCATCAACATCGACGGCAGCAACCAGGTGCTCGGACCGCGGAACGTGTCTCACCGCGTGTCGCCGGCGCTGCTGCCCGATGGCCAGGTGGTCTACACCGAGTGGCGGCACATGGGCATGGTCAACGACGGCCACCTGCGCATGATGAACACCGACATGACGGGCATGCGTGAGGCGTTCGGCGGCGAGGTCCGCAGCGGCCCGACCACGAACAGCTACCTCAAGGCGCGCTACGTCCAGACCACCAAGGTCGACGATCCGGACAACGCCGCGGCCAAGATCAACAACTACCAGATGGTCGCCATCGCGACGTCGCGCGATCGCACGCTGCAGTCGGGCAAGCTGCTGCTGCTCGACCTCAACGGCAGCGAGGCGAGCTCGACGCCGCGCGACATCACGCCGCTGGTGCCGGGTGGCGAGGATCCGAGCTCGCTGGGCGTCGGCCGCTACTACGACGCGGAGCCGGTGGGCCAGTCGGCGCCGGGCCGCTTCCTGGTGTCGTGGGCCGACGGGCCGGTCGAGTCGGAGACGCTGGCGCTCGCGGGCACCAACGCGCAGTTCGGCGTCTACGTCTACGACATGAACTCGCAGCAGCGCTTCCCGATCTACGACGCGCTCAACTACTGGGACATCCTGGCCCGTCCGCTCAAGGCGCGGCCGGAACCGCAGGGCTCGCCGCTGACGCCGGTGTCGCCGCTGTCGGCGCAGGACACGACGATCGGCGCGCTCAACGTGTACGACTCGTCGCTGGGCGACATCAGGGACAACCTGAAGCCGGGCAGCGTCGTGAAGGTCCGCTTGCTCGAGGGCTTCTCGGGTGAAGAGGGCGGCGTCGACATGTTCGGCACCACCGAGTTCGACGGGCAGTCGCTGTACGGCGAGGTCGACGTGAAGGCCGACGGCTCGTTCGCGGCGGTGGTCCCCGGCAACGTGCCGTTCCACATCCAGCTCGTCGACAAGCACGGCCTCAGCCTGGCCAACGAGTCGATCTGGATCAGCGGCCGCGCCGGCGAGCAGCGCTTCTGCGGTGGCTGCCACGAGAACCGCACCAAGACGGCGGCGCTCGCGCCCGGCATCCCGCAGAACGTGCTGGCGGGCGCCGTCAACCTCGTGGCGCCGCGGCCGCTGCGCAAGTCGTCCACGGCGTACGCGCTGGCGGGCGGCTCGCTCAGCAACGCGGCCACGCAGCTGCGCGGCGTTCCGTGGGACCTGGCCATCCAGCCCATCCTCGACGCCAAGTGCGCGAGCTGCCACAACGGCGACGCCACGAGCGCGGCGAACCCGAGCTACACGATCATGGACAACGCGACGGGCATGTCGCAGACGTTCGTGTTCGACCTTCGCGGTCAGAAGGTGACCGTGAACATCGGCGAACGCGCGACGGGTGACTTCACCGCGTCGTATCTGTCGCTGATGGGTCTCGGCGAGATCCTGAGCGACGCGGACGTGACGTACATGCCGGCACCGCCGAAGCAGTACGTCGAGCCCGCGTCGGCGATGAACAGCCTGGTGATCCAGATGCTCAACCCGATGCAGCGCTACCCGGTGGTCGACGCCAACGTCCGCGCCTTCTCCGACCGGAGCAGCACGGGCGGCGCCATCACTCACGCCGCGAAGGTGGGCGCGCCGGAGCTGACCGCGGACGAGTACCGTCTGCTCATCATGAACATCGACATGGGTGGACAGTTCTTCTTCCGGGAGAACCTGAACACCGCCGGCTCGGCCACCCCGTAACGGAGAACGACAATGCACAAGAACAAGACAATGAAGCTCGCAGTCGTCACGTTCCTGGGCATCTCGCTGGCGGCGGCCGGTTCCGCGGTCGCTGGCAGGGGGTCGAGCCCGCAGGCCGTCCGGACGGCAATCGCGTCCGGGTCGGTCGATGCCATCCAGGCGGAGCTGGAGCGCGCAGAGCGGTTGGTCTGCGTCTCCTGCGTCGACATGGTGAAGCCGCTGATCGACAACCAGGATCAGCGCATCCGGCAGGTCGCCGCGTGGTGGCTCGCGCGGCGCGGTGTCGCCCGTCAGGTGCGGGTGGAGATGCTGAACCGGCTCGCACAGCCGGATTCGGTGGCGGCGCGCAACGCGGCCGACGTGCTGGGAGAGTTCCACTACGTCTCGTCCATCCCCGCGCTGTCGGCGGCGCTCGCCAACCCGGTCTACACGGGTGAAGCGCGCGCGGCCATGGCGCGCGCCCTGGGGCGCATCTCGCGTCCGGAGTCGGTGCCGGCGCTGACCACGGCGCTCGGGGCCGACAACGCGCAGGTGCGGGTGGCGGCGTTGCGGGCGTTGCAGTCGATCGCGGGTCTCCGCGACGGCCGCGCGGTCGCGCCGCTGCTGTCCGATGCGGACGTGTCGGTGCGCGCCGAGGCGGCGACCACGGTCGGTATGTTCCGCGACAAGAGCGGGACCAGCGCGCTGGTGACGGCGCTGCAGAACGACCAGTCGGTCACCGTCCGCAAGCGCGCTGCCTGGGCGCTGGGCGCGATGGGCGCCAGCTCAGCCGAGGCGGGGCCGGCGCTGCAGAACGCGGCCGCCAACGACGCCAGCCCGCTGGTGCGTTCGCTCGCCGGAGCGGCGCTGACCAAGCTGACACGCTAGCGAAGCGGAAAACGGCCAGCGCAGCGAAAAATAAAGAGGTCAAAAGACTGGGGCATGAGGGGCGCGTGGATTTCAAAGTCCACGCGCCCCTTGTGTTTTCTGATACCGTCAGGAGGAGCCCGCATGCGTACCTCCCGCCAAGGTCGCTCCCTGGGTGCCGCCGGTATCGTTGCTGTGCTGGCCGCCGGGTGCCTGACCAAAGATCCCCCCGAGCAGCACTTCTTCGAGCAACACGTTCAGCCGGTGCTGAATAATTTCTGCGTCGGTAACACGTCGCCTTGCCATCGCATCGACCAGGAGACCGGCACCGCGCTGGGTAACCTGGATCTGACGTCGTTCGCCGCGGTTCAGAAGCGGCGCGACGTGCTGCGCACCTACGGCAGCTACCCGCACCCGCTGCTGCTGCTCAAGGCGCTGCCCGAGGAGTCGGTGCAGATCCCGTACGGCGACAAGCTGTACCCGAGCGAGATCCGGCACGCGGGCGGCAAGCCGATCGCCGCCAACTCGGACGCGTTCTACGAGCTCAAGCGCTGGCTGGACAACGACGGCAACCGCGACGGCGTCGCGTCCATCGAGGTGGCGCGCCAGGGCGTGGGGAGCTGCAACAACGATCTGCCGCCGCCGAGCCGCCGTCCGATGGCCGACACGTCGGCGCCCAGCTACCAGACGTTCGTCGACGTCATCCACCCGATCCTGCAGCAGTCGTGCGCGTTCGGCACCTGCCACAGCTCGCCGCAGGCCGACTTCTACCTGACCTGCGGCGGCGACGCGGAGCAGATGGCGTTCAACTTCGGCCAGGCGGCGGGCTTCGTCGCGCTGATGCCGGCGGTGGTCGAGCAGAGCGAGATCCTGCTGCGGCCGCTGTCGCCGCAGGGCGGTGGCGTCAGCCACACCGGCGGCGTGTTCTTCAAGTCGCGCGACGACGACACCTGGAAGGTGCTGCGCGACTGGGCCGAAGAGGTGCGCGCGGCGCCGCCGAGCGGGGCGCTGGTCAAGACCGCGGGCGAGACGTTCTTCGAGGAGCACGTCATGCCCAAGCTGCTGCAGCGCGGCTGCGCGCTCGAGGGGTGCCACAGCCCCGACGGGTTCAACGACTTCCGCATCCGTTCCGGATCGAAGGGGTCGTTCGCGCCGCTGGCGCTGCGCCGCAACTACGACGCCCTGTTGCACGAGTTCATGGCGCTCGATACCACCGACGTCAAGCAGTCGCGCGCGGTGAAGAAGAACATCATCGCGTCGTCGGGCGGCACCGTACACCGCGCCGGCGCGATCCTGGAGGATGCCGTCCCGATCGAGACCGCGTGCCCGCAGCCGTTCGACGCGGCGACCAGCACGCGCGCCTTCTGCGTGTTCAAGGAGTGGCACCGCCTGGAACGCGCCGACCGCGGCGCGGCGGTGTCGCCGATGACCGCGGGCAGCACCTTGCCGCTGGCGTTCGTGTCACGCCCGCCGAACGGCGACGACCTGCTGCACTTCGACACCCACGCGGGGGGCGCCGACCTGAAGCTGGCCGACGCGACCGTCGACGCGAACGGGTCGGTCACCGGCGTCGCCAACATCCGCAGCGCGCTCGGACCGTGCTCCGGCCTGACCCCGGGCGCCGACCTGGACGTGCGCGGCCCCGAGTGGAGCTACGACTCCACCAAGCTGGTGTTCGCCGCCCGCCAGGGCGCCGCCAGTGGCCTGGACCTGTGGCTGCTCGACGTCGCGGGCGGCACGTGCCGGCGGCTGACCAGCGACGCGGGCCGCCAGATGGGCCCGGTGCGCGTCCACAACTTCGACCCCGTGTTCGCGCCCGACGGCAGCTTGGTCTACGCGTCGACGCGGTCGGGGACGCTGACGCTGAAGACGTTCCTGCCCAACGCCAACCTGTTCCGCGTCGGGCCGAACCTGGACTTCACCAACCCCCCGGAGCAGATGACGTTCCTGCTCAACTCCGAGATCGGGCCGGCGTTCATGCAGGACGGCCGCGTCAGCTTCACGGCTGAGAAGGCGACCGCCGAGTTCTATCAGCTGTCGGGGCGCCGGATTAACTGGGACCTGACCGACTATCACCCGCTGCTGGCGCAGCGCGCCACGTCGACCGACACGTTCACGGCGGACGTGCAGCCGTCGGTGGACTTCCAGCAGGCGACGGAGATCCGCGAAGGGCTCGACCGCAACTTCGTGTTCATCATGTCGGACGCGGGCGCGCGCGGCGGGGGCGGAGCGCTGGCGACGTTCAACCGGTCGATCGGGCCGTTCCAGGCCGACCGCACCGAGGTGACGTTCCTGCGCGCGGTGGTCATCGTCGATCCGGCGGCCACCGGCAAGGACGGCACGATCGGTGTCTACCGGTCGCCGTTTTCGCTGCCCAACGGCGACATCATGGCGTCGTACGCGGCCAACGTCACGAACCCGACGTCGGACACGCCGAAGTTCGACCTGGTCGCGGTCAACGAGCACACCGGGGCGCGCCGCCCGCTGGCCAGCGACGGGTCGCTGTCGTACGTCGAGGCGGCGCTGGGCTACAAGCGCGCCGAGACGATGCTGTTCAACAACGTGCCGCAGCTCGTGTTCGGCGGGCACACGTTCTCGGACGCGGACTCCACGGCGATCATGCACCTGCCCGACGCACCCATGCTGGCGACGGTGCTGGCCGCGAACCTGCGCCGCGGCCGCAACGTGGCCGCGATGGACAAGGCGGTCGCGCTCAAGGTCTACGAGGAGATGCCACCTGCCAGCGCCAACCCGGGCGGCCTGATGGGGACGCAGCAGGTCTACACGAACCGGATGTCGCTCGGGAAGGCCGCCTTCGAGTCGGATCATTCGCTCAAGGTCTACTTGCCGGCGAACCGGCCGCTGATCCTCGAGTTCGTCGACGGCAACGACAACCCCGTGCTCACGATGACCGAGGAGCACCAGGTCTCGGTGGGCGAATACATCACGCCGGGGCCGCCGCGGGCGCTGTTCAATCCGATCTGCGGTGGCTGCCATGGCAGCATCAGCGGGTCGGAGCTGGACGTGGTCGTCAGCCCGGACGCGCTCACGGGCGCGTCGGTGTCGCTGTCCCGCAACCCGACCCCCAAATCGCTGCGCTAGCGGCGGCGCGCGCTCGCGCTCGCCTCGCGAGGGGGGGCGAGTTAACGGCGAAAGCATTCGTCGGAAAAACGCCCGAAACACGGGCTGTGGATAATTGACTGTCTTGTTGCCCACGCCGATGCCAAGCGAATCGCGAGCCCCGACGCCCCCGAAGACGGCGGGCGCAGGTGTGCAGGCGGCGTCTGTCCTGGCGATCACCGACGATCCGGCGGTGAAGGACATGCTGCTGGAGCTGGCGCTGGCCGAGGGGTTCGGCGTGCGTTGCGCCACGACCGAGATCGAGGCGGCCAACCTGCTGCGCCTGGAGCGGCCGGGCCTGCTGCTGGCCGACCTGGACATGCAGGGGCGGGTGGGCGCCAAGTTCCTGCGCACGCTCAAGCAGAGCCCGTACCGCGACCTGCCGTGCCTGGCGGTCACCGCCAGCAACGATCCGATGCTGGCCGTCAGCATCGACGCGCCCGTGTTCTACAAGCCCGACCTCGAAGGGCTCGAGACCGCGCTCGAGCGGCTGTTCGCGGCGAAGTTGGGCCGCAGCATTCCGTAGTGCCCCTAGGGCGTCAGCCGAGCTGGACGGAGCGCCTGGTCGCGGTGCCGTAGGCGAAGCCGGTGATCGGGAAGCGGGCGGTGGCGCTGGTGTCGTCGATCGCGGCGCCCATCGACACGATGACGGGGACGAAGTGCTCGTGCGTCGGCAGCGCCTGGCGCACGCCGGGCGCGCGCTCGCGGTAGTCGAGCAACGCGTCGACGTCGCGGCGGGCGAGCGTGTCGGCCGCCCAGGCGTCGAAGTCCGCCGCCCACGCCGGCGTGGGCGCGTCGGGGTCGAAGCTGACCGTGCGCAGGTTATGGGTCAGGAAGCCGCTGCCCACGATCAACACGCCTTCATCGCGCAGCGGCGCCAGCGCCCGTCCCATCGAAAACAGCGTCGTCGGGTCCATCGACGGCAGCGACGCCTGCAACACGGGGACGTCGGCCCCGGGATACATCGCCACCAGCGGCACGTAGGCGCCGTGGTCGAGGCCACGCGCCGGGTCATCAGCCACAGGGTCGGCGTGCAGCAGCTGCTTGACGCGCGCCGCGAGCGCCGGGGCGGGCGGCGCCGGATACGTCTGCTGGTAGTACTTCGCCGGGAAACCATAGAAGTCGTAGACGAGCGGCACGGTGCGCGTCGCCGCCCCGAGCGTCACCGGCCGGTCGACCCAGTGCGCCGACAGCATCAAGACCGCCTTGGGGCGGGGGAGGGCGCCGGCCCACGCGCCGAGCTCGCGCACCCAGGCCGCGTCGTCGAGCAGCAGCGGCGAGCCGTGCGCGACGAACAGGACCGGCATCTTCTGCTGACTGGTGGTTTGCACGCTGGCGACCTTCGCGTGCTTTGATGCCGGGCGCCTGCATCCGGTCACACCGGCCGCGAGCATGAGCTGAAGTGGCGGTCCGGCGGTGCCGTCGAGTCAGGAGGGGCCCTTAGAAAACCTTAGCGCGAAAGCCCCCTGGACGATGTGCGCGAATTTGCGGTCCGAGTTGGGCGAGTAGATCGAGGCGATCTGGTAGAGCAGGATCTCGTATTTGGCGCCCAGCTCCATCTCGACGAACCACGACGATCGTTCCTGCTGCGGGCGGCGAAAGAACGCGACCTTGCCGCCCAGCAGGTAGTTGCCCATCGGCGACAGCTCGCGGTCGCCGGTCCAGTACTGACCGGGCGGGCCGAAGATCTGGTACTCCTGCGCGTTGCGGTAGAAGCTGGCGCCGCTCTGCACGTGGTAGTGGGCGCGTCCGGTGATCAGCATCGACTGGCCGACGTATTTGGTCGCCTGCAGGTCGCCGGTCAGCGCGCGCAGCGCCCAGCTGTCGTTGTAGACGCGCAGCATCGCCAGCACCGACGCGCGCAGCTCGGGCAGCGCGTACGCCACGCGCGCGAAGCCGGCGTAACGCTGGCGGAACTCGGGGTGGTTCTCCTGCGGTGTGCGGCTCTGGCTTCCGACCAGCACCTTGCGGTAGGGGTTCGACTGAAAGCCGTCGAGGAGCTGGATCGTCGCGCCACCCTGGACGACCAGCCGCGGCGTCATCGTCCACGACAGCGACGGCTCCAGCGTGTCGATGTGCAGCCGGTGGGTGACCACGGTGTCGGCGCCGGTGAAACATTGGGCGGACGACGTCAGCGGCGTGCGCTCCAGCGGCAGACCGAGCGCCGCGCGGTTGTTGTTGTCGCAGACGTCGTCCCAGTTGTGCGAATACGCCAGCGCCAGCGTGAAGTTGTGCTCGTAGAGATCGTGGTGCGTGGTCGCCGACAGGACGTTCGACTTGTAGTCGCTCTCCCAGCCGTAGGCGTAACCGAATGTGACGCCGCCCTCGGGGCGTTCGAAACCAAAGCCGCCGCGCACCAGGTGGCGCGTATCGCTGAACTTGGTCGCGCTCGTCACCGTGTCGAAGGTGGCGGGCGTCGCGCCGCTGACGATGTCGACCGAGTAGCCGGCGGCGATTCGCATCGCCGAACCGAGCGGCGCGGTCGCGTCGACCTGCGGGTGGAGGACGCGGAGGCCCGAATTCTTGGTCGACGGCTCGTCGAACAGCGTGATGCGCGACGACGCCTCGGTCTGCTCCGCGCGGGCGGGCAGAGACGCGGACGCCAGGAGGGCGGACGCGAGCAGGGCGGCCAGTGTCGCGGCGGACCTCAATTGCAGCCGCAGCCTCCGCCGGCCGTGCCGGTGCCGCCGATGGCGCCTTCGCGGTTCGACAGGATGTGCTCCTCCGCCATGCGCTCCTGTTGTTGCGCATCGAGCTGCATGATGCGGTCGGCGAGCAGCTCGCGCTGGTGCGGCTTCACCGTCCACTTGGAGACGGAGCAACCGCCCGCAAGCAGCGCGAGCAGGACGGCGGCCAGCTTCAATGGCGTTCTAGAAGAAGACAGCCAGTGCACCTGAGTACTCCTGTACGCGTTGGGTGTGGTTGGCGTTGAAGATGACGTAGTGGCGGACGTCGCCGCGGATGGTGAGGCGTTTCTTGAGCGACATGATCGCGCCGCCGCCGACGTTGACCAGCGAGTAGTTCAGCTTCTTTTCGCTGTCGCCTGAGACGAACTGGTCAGCCTTGTTGCGCCCGAACGCGCCACCGGCGGCGGCGCCAACGAACGGCGTCACCGGCGAGGTCGGGAACAGGAAGGCGTTGAAGCCGCCGCCCGTGTAGATGACGTCGAGCTGGTTGCCGACGGTCTCGCCGACGAACGCCTCCAGCGACAGATGCGGCGCCAGCAACACGGACGGGCGGAACAGGAACATGCCGTCGCCGCCCAGGATGCCGGCGGAGAACGCGAAGCTGACGTTTTCCACCATCAGCGGGGAAGGGGAGAACAACGCGTTGCCAATCCGCTTCCACACCGACGGGCCGCGATGCGCGGCCGAGGTGTCGACGTCGAGCGGGAACACCTCGGCGCCCAGGATCCAGCCGTAGGTGCCGTCGGGCAGCTCGACGCGGAACCAGTGGTCGTTGGTCGCGCGCCCGACCGCGGTCAGCACATCGCCCATCTTGGCCAGGTGGATGACCCGGTAGGCGAACCCCGGGCCCGTGCGCACCGACGCCTGCTCGGCGACGACGCGCACCAGCGCCTGATCTTCGGCGCGCGCGGTCGTCGCGACCAGCACCACCATCAGGAAGGCGGCGGCGGCGATCTTCAAGGCTGGGAGATCCACATCTTGATCAGGGTGGCTTCGGCCCCGTCGGGCTCGAACAGCTTGCCGCCGAGATGCGGCTGGATGGTCGTCGGCTTCTCCAGCAGCAGGCTGGCGGCGACGTTGGTGCACTTCATCTGCTGCGTCGTCGAGATGTAGTTGTCGAACCACTCCATGGTCAGCGGGATGGCCGGCGTCAGGTTGATGGGGATGAGCAGGCGCAGCGAGTTGTTGGACCCGCCGCCGTGGCAGGTGGAGTCGGTGCAGTGCAGGCCGTCGTAGTCCTTCGACAGGACGTTCGGCCAGATCTCGTCAGCGAAGAACTGCTGACTGGGGCGGCAGGCGTTGACGTCCGCGGGCGGCGGGCCGAGATCGACGGTCTCGCAGGCGACGGCGCCGCAGCCAGCGCCCCCAGCAGCAGACCCGCGTGCGCGCCGCGCATCAGAACGTGTACCTCAGGTAGGTGGTGGTGATCAGGTCCTGGCTGCTGCTGACGTCGAACAGCACGAAGTAGCCGGCGCGCAGGCCGATCGAGAAGTGGCGCGACAGCGAGTGGTAGTCGACGCCGCCGCCGCCGCCGGCCGTGAGCCCGGTGCGGTAGCGGGCGAGGCCGAGCGCGTAGAGCAGGTTCGTCGACATGCGCGCGGCGCCAAGGCCGCCTTCGGCGAACAGCGACACCTGCACGAAGCGGATCGTCAGCTTGCCTTCGATTGTCCCCTGGTACGTCTGCAGCAGCTGCCCCGCAACCGCGGTGTCGCCCTTCGTCTGGTGCGTCGACCCGAGCGCGTGCAGCTGCAGCGCGAAGAAGCGGAAGATGTCGTAGCCGAAGCGGGCGCCGACCGCGAACCCGGGCTCGATCGTCTTGCCGGCCGGGCCAAAGAACATGACAGCGCCGACCTCACCCTCGGTGAAGAAGCCGCGCGCGAACTTGGCGGGATCGGGAAAGATCACCGCGCTCGGCTCCGACGTGACCTGTGCCAGGGCGGGCGCGCTACCGAGCAACCAGGACGTCGCCAACGCTGCTGCCATCAGCTTGGGAAGACTGAGTCGCAATGGCCCCTAGTTCGTGATTACGGCATCACCGCGGGCTGGAACAGCGTCGGCGACGTCTGATACAGCGAGTCCGAATCGTTGTGCAGCAGGCGGTCGTCGTCGTCGCGCACGCGCACCACATATTCGCACGTCATCCCGACGTTAGTCTGCAAAATGACGTTGATTTCGACCAGCGCCGGCAAGACCACGTTCGGCGGCACCAGGTTCAGGCCGACCGGGTTGACGTCGGAGTCGTTGATCAGGACGCCGGCGAACGTGGGGCTCGCCGGGTCGGCGTCCAGCCAGCGTCCGAGCGCATCGATGTCCAGTGAGCCTTCGTCGAAGTCGTCCTCGCGCAGGACGCCGCTGAAGCTCTGGCCGGCGGGCAACATGCGCGGCATCGTCTGCATGAGGGGGAAGAACACCGCCTCGTCCGGGTCACCCATCGCGATCGCGTCGGACACGATCAGGTAGTCGTACTTCGTGAACTCGGTGGCGCCGTCGACCAGCACGTTGAACGTGCCGTCGTCCTGGCTGGTGTTGGTGATCTTGTAGAGCAGCTCGATGTGGACCTTGTCGCGCGATATCCACGGGACGTCCATGCCGTAGCCGAGCGCGTCCGCCTGCATCTGCAGCGCCTCGCGCTCCTTCTCGGTCGGGTCGCGGAAGCGCAGCGACAGGCCGGTGGTGGGCGGCGTGTCTTCGCTCGCCCGTGGCGACGATGTCAGTGCCCTTGAAGTAGAGCGGCGTGTTCAGCTCCTGGCAGCCGCCCATCGCGAGCCCGGCGACCAGGGCCACCGCCCCGTGCATGAAGAGGCTGCCTATTCGCCGCTCGTTTTCTGTCATGAGCTACCTCCGACTAATCCCGGCTATCCACCTTTGAAGATGAACGGATAACGCCCGACGATGGTCTGCGCGGGCGCCTTGGGGAATTGCCACTGCTTGACCTGCCGGACGATGCAGCCCTCGACGGCCGTGTCGTTCATCGTGCTGGTCTTGACGCTGGCCTTGCTGACCGTCCCGTCGGGCTGGATGACCCAGAAGATGTCGATGCCGCCCGACAGCGATGCCTTGTGCTGCAGCTCCTTCTCGTAGCAGTACTTCACGCCCGCCAGGTGGGCGCGCACGACCTTGTTGATCTGTTCCTTCGACAGCGAGCCGTCGGTGTCGCCGGCGCCGCTGCCCATGCCGACCGAGACCTCGTGTTCGCCGCGCTCGGCCAGCTTGGGACCGCGCCCCTTGCCGCGGTTGCCGCGGCCGCCGGTGTCCAGGTTGCCGGCGCCGTAGATGTGGCCGAAGCCGGTGCCGCCGCCGCCGCTGCCCGAGCCGCTGGTGGCGAGGCCGCCGGAGCCGCGCCCGACGGCGAGCTTGGCGCCCGCCATGCCGGCCATCGCCTGCTCGACGTCGTTGTTCTGCGCGAACAGCTTCGACAGCCCCGAGCCCGGCGCCTTGTCACGGCCGAGAGCGCTGAAGATGCCGGTGTTGAGCACCTTCTCGCGCAGGACGTCCTCGCGCCCCTTGGGGATGACGGTGTCCTTCTGCTTGGCGTCGTCCCGGCCGACCTTGCCGGCCTTGTCCTTCGCCCGCTTGGTCTGGCCTTCCTTTTCCTTGCTGTTCGATTCGGCCTTCTGCGCCTCGCGCACCTGCTTCTTCTCGAACTCGATGGCGGCGGGGGCCTCGATCTTCGCGACGCGTTCGGGGCTGAGCGCCAGCGGCGGCCTGGGCGGCTCCTTCTCCCACATGAACGTCAGGATGGCGGCGAACATCCCGAGGATCAGGCTGGTCCCGATCATGTAGCGGAGCATCTCGGGATCCTCGACGCGCGGGCGGCCGACGCGGTCGGGGGGATCGACCCAGCGGATCTCGATGCGCAGGCCGCTGCCGTCGGTGAGCATCAGCTTCGCGCGATCGCCGCGCGCCAGATCGACCTCGCTGGACGCGACGTCGGCGATCGCGGTCGCGCTGCCGCCCAGCACCAGATCGCCCTTGAGCTCGGGCGCCAGGCGCAGCGAGTAGCTGTCCTTGCGCGGCGTGATCAGCACGAACTTGCTCTGACCGGCGAGCGGCGGCGTCGTGAACGTCGCGCGCTTGCTGGGGCCGACGGTGATGCGGCCGCGCTTGCGCAGCAGGCGATAGCCGATGATCTGGCCGTGCCAGATCACCGCGACCTGCAGCATCGCGAACGGTGTCAGCGTGTGCGGTCGCTGCGCGTGGGGCGCGTCAGGTGCGCCCGGCTTCCGGGAGGAACCGGCCGGCGGCGGGAGGGGGCGTGAGAGTGGGCGCGATGCCAAGGTCGTCACCTGCTAGTCAGAGATTCTTGTCATCGGCGCTTTGCTGTAACTCTTTCATGAAAGAGCGCTTGTCGGGCGCAGACATGTCGAGCTCCAGCCTGACCCGGTTCAGGAAGTATAGAAGCTGCGGCGTCTTTAGCTTGCCCTCAACGTCCATCGCGCCAAATGTGTAGGTCTTACTCTTAACTTTCCCTGCACCGGGCGCGGTGGTGGTTGTCGCGGCCGATTCACCGCCGCCTTGTGACGATTCGCCGTCACCGTCGTTCGACGACGACGCGCGGCTGCTATCCGAACCTGCCGAACCTGCCGAACCTGCCGACGCTCCGGACGCCGACGATCCCGACGGCGCGCGTTCCTTGGTGGTAGACGGAGCGGGGAGCCTTCTTCGCCGCCGGGTGCGCCGCGCGCTTGGCCGGTTTGGCGAGCGCAACATGTGGCGCAACAGCCAGTAGCGCAACAATTGCGATTGTGACGCAACCACGGCTCATTTGAGCTCCTTCAACCGCGCAACGGCGTCCGCTCGTTTGGGGTCGTCGTTGCCGACTGATTGCGTGTATTGCGTCAGGAAGTCTTTGGCTTTGGCAGGGACCTTGTCGAAGTCCATGTACAGCACGCCCAGGTTGTACAGGGCGGGCGGGTAGTCGGGCTCGATGTCCAGGGCGCGCTCGTAGGCCTTGCGCGCGAGATCGAACTTGCCTTCGCCACGCGCGGCGACGCCCAGCGCGACCTGAGCTTCCGCGTCGTTCGGGTCGATTTCGACCGCCCGTTCCAGCTCGACGCGCGCCTTCTTGTAGTCGCCGCAATCCAGGTACACGACGGCCTTGTTGAGACGGGCCTGCACGTACTTCGGATCCAGCTCGGAAGCCTTTTGGAAGTCCAAGAACGCCTCCTGGTCATGGCCTCGCTCGAAAGCAACGAGCCCCAGGTTGTTCCAGACGAAAGCACTCTTAGGGTCGAGATCCGAGGCCTTCTTCAGCGCGGTCTCGGCAAGGTCGTACTTGCCCATTTTATAGTAGGTGAGGGCGAGAGCGTTATAGGCAACTACGGTGTGGGCGACGTTTTCGCCCGCGTTGCCGAGCAATAACCGCGCCTGCTCCAACGATTCGTCGAGCGCGCCCGCCTCGCGCAGCACCTGGCCGTAACGCGATCGCATCTCGAAGTCGTTCGGGTCCGAATCCAGCCACTTGCCGTAGACCGACGCCGCCTTCTTCGGCCGGTGCGCGCGCCGCAGGCTCTCGCCGTACGCGAGCAGCGTCTTGCGCGCGCCCGGCTGCACGCTGAGCGCGCGCTCGAAGTATTCGACCGCCTTGTCGAAGTTGCCGAGCGCGGTCTCGATGACGCCGAGGTCGTGCCACGCCTCGAACAGGCGGCTGTCCAGCTCGGTGGCGCGCAGCAGCGGCTTGCGCGCCTCCTTGTAGTGCTTGCGCCCCATGCGCATCAGGCGCACGCCCTCGTCGAACGCGGCCTGCGCTTCGGCGTTGGTCTTGGGGAGGATCACCGGGGCGATCGGATTGGCCGCGGCGCCCGGCGCCTTCGCCTTGTGCGCGCACCCGGCGGCGGCGAGCAGGGCAACGAGCGCGATCTTGAGTAGCTTGCCCTCTCCCCGGCCCTCTCCCGCAAGCGGGAGAGGGAGATCAGATCCGATCCCCTCGCCCCGCGGAGCGGGGAGAGGGTTAGGGAGAGGGGTCCGGATCCGGTCGCCGCTCGCGTCGCTATTGATCACGGCGCACCTCCTCCATGCGATCGAGCGCGATGCGCGGCTCGCCGGGGCGGGTGGACAGGCGCTGCTCGGCTTCTTTCGGGTACTCGTTCTCCGCCAGCCGCGACAGCGCCTGCCGGATCTTCTGCGTGTGCTTGTTGTAGACGTTGAGCTGCAGCGCGCGCGCGTAGCTGGACTTGTACGCGTCGAGCGCCTTGTCCTCGATCACGACGACCACCTTCTCGAGCTCGTCGCGGTAGAGCTGCTTCTCCTCGGCGTTGAGGTCCTTGGGGACGGGCGCGTTGCGCATCGCCTTCGCGTACGCCTCGTATCCCTGGCCGATGCGCAGCAGGCCGGCCGTCGCCCACTCGGGCGACTTGTAGTTCACGACGTCGAGGTAGATGGACTTCGCCTCTTCGAGCCGCTTGGCCTTCTCCTCCAGCACCTTGGCGAGCTGGCGCGGCTTGCCCGCGATCTTGAGCTTCTCGTAGTCGCGGTAGACGAGCTCGCCCTGGACGTAGCGCGCCTGCGCCGCCCAGTAGTTCGGCGTCCTCGGCGCTCTCGGTCTGCTTCCTGCCGCCGTGTTTGCCGCCGCCGCCGAACGCCGACAGCGCCTTCTGCGCGGCGTCCTTGGCGCCGTTTTCGTTGCCGGCCTTGAGGTGCGCGTCCGCCTCGCGCGCGTGCGCCTCCACGCTGCGCGCGTCGCCGGGGTAGCTCTTGGCGTAGGCGCCGAAGCTGGCGGCGGCGCCGCGCCAGTCCTTCTGATCCTCGCGCACCACCGCGGCCTGGAACGCGACGGTCTTGGCGTCCGAGCGATCCTTGTAGCGGCGCGCGTATTCGCCGTAGTGCTTGATGGCGCGGTCGTGCTGGCCCAGGCTCTGGCGCAGGACGCCCGCGCTGCGCAGCGCGTCCGCCGCGTGCGGGTTCTGCGGATACTTCGTGCGCCAGCTGCTCGTAGAACACCGCGGCCTTGTCGTAATACGCGACGTTCTCCTGGATGCGCGCCGCCGTGAACAACGCGTCGGGCGCTTCGCTGGCGCTCGGATACTTGTCGGCGAGCTCCTTGTACGCCGCGCACGCCTCTTCCGGCTTCTTCGCCTTCTCGAGCACCGCGCCCGCGTTGTTGAGCGCCTTCGGCGCCAGCCCGTCGCCCGGGTATTCGCGCGGCACCCGCATGTAGAACGACGCCGCCTTGTCGTATTTGCCTTCCGCGGCGTACTTCTCGCCCGACTTCATCACCGATCCGACGATCAGCTTGTCCAGCCGGCCCTGCTCCTCCTTCGACGAGAACGCCTTGGTCTTCTTCAGGCGCCGCGCCCACGCCTCGATGTTCTCGTAGTTCTTCGCCTTGTTCAGCGCCTGCAGGATGCGATCGCCGGCGGCGCCCGCGTTGGGATCGTCGGGGTAGCGCTCGACGATCAGGCCGAAACGTTTCACCGCCTCGTCGTAGTCGCCGTAGTCGAAGAAGAACTGACCGTTCTTGTAGATGACGGTGACGATCTCCTTGTCCTTCGGGAACAAGCACCGCGTAGAGGTCGGCGGCCTCGCCGAACAGGCGATCGCTCTCGGTGATCTCGCGCTTGCCCGGCTTGCGCACCTTCTCGAACGCGCCCATCGCCTGCAGCAGCGCGTCCTTGTGGTACTTGCTCACCGGCTGCGACTTGCCGACGCCCAGGTACTCGCGCCCGGCGTCTTCGTACTTGCCGAGCTTGAAGTAGAGGATGTCGGCGCGCAGGTAGCGCAGCTCGGTGGCGTCCGCCGCGTCGGGGAAGTTGGCCAGGTAGAACTCGTAGGACTCGGCGGCGCGCGCGTAGCGCACCTTGTCGACGACCTTGGTCGTCTTCTCGTTCTGCTGCGCCTCGGCGTGCATCGTCTTGGCCAGCGTGCGGATGAGGCCCTCGGCCAGCGTGCGCGCGTGCTCGAGCGCCTTGGGGCGGTCCTTGTTCGCCGCGGCCCACGGGCTGCGCCCGCCGTAGTTGTTGGCGAGCTTGCGCATCTCGGCGACCGCCGTCGTCACGTCGCCGAGCAGCTGATACGACTCGACGATCTTGCCGTGGTAGTCGGGCGCCTCGGCGCTGTTCGGATCCAGCTCGATGAGCAGCTTGTACGCCTCGACCGCGCGCTCGTAGCGGGTCTGGTCGAACACGGTGTCGGCCAGCTGCTTCAGCACCTTGCGCGAGTACTGCTTGCCGCCGATCTGCGCCAGGAACTCGAACGCGTCGTGCGCGCTCTTGGTGTCGTCCTCGGTGAACAGCTCGACCAGGTAGTCCAGCGCCTGCCCCTGCAGCTCGGCGGCGCGCTTCTGCTCCTCCTCGGTTCGCCCCGCCTTCTTCTTGGCCAGGTCGAGCACGTCCTTGAACCGCATCGCCGACTTGGTGGTGTCGCCCAGCTTCCAGTAGCACCACGCGGTCTTGAACAGCGCCAGGTCGTAGAGCTGCGACTTCGGGTGCTGCAGCACCTTCTCGTACGCCTCCAGCGAGCTCTTGTAGTTCTGCTGCTCGTAGAAGCGGTACTCGGCGATCGCCATCCACGCGTCGGCGATGTAACGGGAGCGCGGATACTTGTCGAGGATGGTCTGGAAGTACTTGATCGACTCGCCGGTCTTGCCCTGGTCGCGCAGCGAAAACGCGTACAGGTAGATGACCGTGTCGATCTTGCGGAACTTCGGGTACTGGTTGATGAGGCGCAGGTAGACCGCCTGCGCCTGCGCCAGGTCGACCGTCGGCGGCTTGCGCGGCACCTTGGGGCACGTCGGCGCGGTCGTTGTGGCAGGCGGTCACCGCCGCCTGGTAACGCGCCCATCTTCTCCAGGTAGACGGCCTTCGCCTCTTCCCAGTAGAGCTCGGCCAGCTTGTACAGCGCCTCGGCCTGCTCCTTGGAGCGCGGGCTGTCGCGCAGGTAGCTCTCGATGAGGCCGATCGCCTCGCGCCGCGCCGCCGTGACCTCGGCTTCCTTCTCGTGCAGCGTCTTGAGCAGCAGCGGCGGCAGCTTCACCTCGGGCTCGTCGTCGACCTCTGCGTCCTCGGCCGCCGGCTTCTTCTTCTTGCCCGACCGCGTCCGCGGTCGCCGGCAGCGCCAGCAACCAGCCGAACGCGAGCGTCAGCGCAAACGCGAACGTCAGTCTGTTACTTGAAGTTCTCGTACTCGTCCGACCAGTACTCACCTTCGAACGGCCAGTATTCTTCGTCGTCGCCCATCAACCCCTCGAGCTGGAGCGTGGCGAACAGCTCGGCGGGATAGCGCCCCTCGCGCAGGTTCGCGATCTCGATCTCCAGCTTCTTCTTCTTGCCGATGACGGCGTCGATGTGCGTGAGGCGCGACCGGCGCAGCAGCTCGCGCAGCCGCTTGTCCAGGTCGACCAGCGCCTGGTTGGCGATCGCGCTGGTGGCGGCGACCAGCTCGGCGCGCAGCTTGCGCGCCTCGGCCGCCAGCGCCAGCATGTCCTGCGCTTCCTTCGCGAACCGGCCGCCGCCGACGTTGCCCAGGCGCGCCGCCCGGCGCGCGGCGTCCGCGAGGTCGCGCGACCTGTTCCTCCATCTGCGGGTCGCCGGCCGCGAGCGGCCGCAACGCCTCGACGTCGTTGACCAGCCGCACCGCCTCGGTGGCGTTCGAGCCCCCCGGGCTGCCGGCCTCGTGGGCGGTCAGCTCGTCCCACACGGCGATCTGGCCGGGGATGCAGGCCGGCCTCGCGATCGAGCGCGACGATGTCCGCGTAGAACTTGTAGAAGCGCGGATCGATCTTCAGCAGCTCGATGATCGGATCGCGCGGCTGGCCGATCGACTTCTTGCTCGAGCAGCCGGCGGTAGAACGCGGCGCGCTTGCCCGGATCCTTGAGCAGCGTGGCGACCTGCTCCTGCATCGGCGCGTAGGTCTTGACCAGCTTGTCCAGCGTGGCGCGCACGCGATCGAACTCGCACGACTTGAGATCGATCATCGCCTGCAGCAGCAGCACGTCCGGCGCCAGCGGCGTCTTGCTGAACGAGCGGTCGAACTCCTCCAGGAACGCGGCCGCGGCCTCGTATTCGCCCTTCTGGAACATCGACCACGACGCCTCGAACAGCGCGTTGGGCAGCTGCTCGGAGTCGTCGGGAACGCGGAAGTAGAAGTAATACGCGTCGTCGTAGCGCTCCTGCTCGTGCGAGATGCGCCCGAGCGCCAGGTAGGCCAGGTCCTTGATGGCGTAGTAGCGGCCGTCGATGAAGAAGGTGAAGCGGCTCTGGTCGACCTGCGCGACGATCTCGCACAGCGAGTTGCGCGCCGCCGCCAGGTGGCCGCGGCGCGCGCTGGATCAGGCCGCGGAAATAGAGCGCCGCCGCGTAGAAGCGCGACTGCCGATCGATGGCGGAGAACATGCGACTCGGCGCGCGCCGGCTCGCCCGCCTCGTAGGCGACCTTGGCGGCGCAGGTACGCGTGCTCCGCGCGCTGTCGCGGGGCAGGGTGCCGCCGCGCGCGGTCCAGTCGGCCTCGAAGTGATCGAGCACGGCCAGGATGGCGGCCTGCTCGCGCGTCTCCAGCGCGATGTCGACCATGGCGCGGTAGGCGGGGGCGAAGAACGGCGTCTTGGTGCCGCGCCCGAGCACGCGCAGCAGGTAGCGCTCGGCCGACTTGTAGCCGCCCGCCTTGATCAGCGCGCGCGCCAGCGTGAACTCGGCGTTCGCGTAGTCGGGGGCGTAGTCGAACTTCGCGTAGCGCGGCGACTCGACGATGCGAAACAGCCGGACGCTCGCGACCTCGGCGTTGCCCGGTCACCAGGTCGTCTTCGGCCGCCGCCAGCTCGGTCTTCAGCCGCTCCAGCGTCGCCGGCTGCTTGTCCTGCCTTGAGCATGCCCGCCTTCTCGAGGTCGGCGAGGTAGCTCGCCATGGGGTCGGCGGGCGCCGCGGCGCGCCGCCTTCGCGGCGCGCCGCCGTCACCTGCCTGCATCATCAATACGCACGACGAGCCCGATCATCTACTTCTCCGATTCGATCTCGACCTCGATTTCGGGCTCGTATTCCGGCAGGTCGCCGTCGTCGTCGGCCGTGATCTCGATCGTCGTGCGTTTCCCGTCCGGGACGTTGACCACGAAGGTGTGCTCGAACTCGTAGCCGAGCCCCTCGTGCTCCTTCTCGCTCTTCTTGCCGGGGCGGACCTCCAGCCGGACCATCACGGTGTGCGTCCCCGGCTTGATCGGGCGCTCCGACACCTTGATGAGCTCGTCGACCAGCGGCTTCTCGCCCGAATCCCAGATCGAGTCGCCGTCCAGGCGCACCTCGGCGCGCCGCAGGATGAAGTCGGGCGCGCCCTTCCAGCGGATCTTCGCCCCCAGCTTCGACGCGTAGACGCCCTCCTCGACCAGCTGGGCGCGCGCGCGCGCGCGAAACAGCGCGTCGCGCAGCCGATCGTAGTCGGCGCGCAGCTTGGCGATGTCGACCGGACCCGAGGCCGGCGGCGCGCCCTTGGCGGCAGGCGGCGCCGCGGTCTTCGCCGGCGGCGGCTCAGCTTCGCCGCGGGGGTCAGCGGCCGCCATCGCCCGAGGCGCGGCCGTGGCCCGTGGCGCCAGCGCCCGACCAGGGCCAGCGAGGTCGCGATGAATACCGTCAAGAGGCGCATGTCATTCCTTCATCGGCAGGTAGATGCTGAACCCGACCGTCGCGGTGACGTCGTTGACGAGCAGTGTCTCCGCCAGGAGCTGCTGCCGGAACACGTGGTCGCGCACGTCCAGACGGAGGCCGAACGCGCGCCCAAGGAAGAACTTCAGACCGAAGCCGCCGTTTCCCGCGATGTCGCTGGACAGCGCCGAGTCGACGACCCCGCCCCCGCCGGTCGACGTAGAAGTCGAAGTGCGTGATCGATCCGCCGAGCCGCAGCTTGGCGTGCGCGAGCGACCACACGAGGTCGGCGTCGAACATCAGCTGGCGGCGCGGCTGGCCCTCGCAGCACGGCGAACGTGCGCTCCAGCTCGGGCCCGCCCATGTGAGGTCAGGCGGGTGATAGCCCGCCGTGGCCTCGACCGCGAGGTCCTCGGTCATGTGATACGCGTAGGACAGGGCGAAGACGCCGAACGTACGGCATCGGCACGTCAGTAGATCACGCCAGTGGACGATGTAGCGCGCCGTCGAAGGTGTCGGACGAGTAGTAGCCGCCCTCGCACCGACAGCTCGTGGCGGTTGGTCTGCTGGAACAGCCGGTCGCGGCTGGTGCGCTGCTGCCGCTTCGCGAACAGGTCCGCCTTCACGTCTTCGTCGATGCACGGGTCGCCGCCCTCGGGGTTCGGCGGCGGCGCCGGCTCGGGCGTCTTGTCGGACTTTCCGTCTTGTCCGTCTTGTCCGTCTCGGTGTCGGCGGTCTCGGTGGCGTCCGCGGCGCGCGCCTGCCGCGCCGCCGCCAGCAGCACCAGCGCCGCGAGCGCGGGCCGCAACGTCAGCGTCATCCCAGCCACAGGCTGAACCCCGCGAGGATGGTGATGTTGTTGGTGGTGCGGCCGCGCCCGAGCACCTCCTGCGGCAGCAGGAAGTCACGGACGTCCAGCCGGAACGTGACGAAGCGCGAGAAGTAGAGCTTGAGACCGACGCCTGCTTCCCACGTCAGCCCCAGGACGCTGTCGTGGAACGTCCGGCCGGCGCCGGCGACGGCGAAGATGTCGCCGTGGATGATCGTCGACTCGGTGAACTTGAACTTGGCGTGGATCGGCGACCACAGCAGCGACAGGATCCCCTGCCAGGCCACGCCCGGCTGGAAACGCTGCTGGTTGTCGAACGCGTTGAACGGTTCCTCGAGGCGGAACCTGACCAGCGACCGCGTGACCAGGACCTCGAGCCCGAAATCCTCCGACGGGTAGAACGCGACGGCGCCGCCGTAGCTGTACGTCGACGACAGCGCGTCGGACGCGTAGAAGCCGCCCAGGCCCGCCACCTCGAACTGTGCCGCTTGAGGAAGTCGCGCCGCTGCACGCCCTTGCGGCGGCCGCCCGTCGCGTCGCCTTCGAGGCACGCGAGCGCGTGCAGCCCGCCTTCTTCTTCCTCGTCTTCGTCTTTGCCCTCGGCCACGTCCGGCTCCGACGACACGGCTTCGTCTTTCGCCGCAGTGTCGGGCTTCGGCTCGTCGGCGGACTCGTCGTTTCCGGTTTGGCTGGCTTCGCCTTCGGTGGCGACCGCCGTCCGACTGCCTCCGCGCTCGTCGAACGGATTGTCGGGGGGCTTACCGGCGGCTGGCGCAGCGAGGGCCTGCGAGACGCTCCAGAGGCTCAGAGCCAGGGCGAGGACCACCAGCGTGGCACGCGGCAAGGTGCGAAAATCGTAGCCCTAGCGCACTGCGCTTGGCAAGGTAAGTCATGAAGGTTTTTCGAGGATTGTTTTCGGCGATTCCTTCGCATTGGCCTTAATTGCTCGTCGAGAAAATGCAATCGTGTTGTCGTATTGCTTGAGTTGTAGTTCGTGGCTCTGACGTTGTCCGGAGTGGCGCAACCTTGCATCCGCATGTAGCGCAACCTGCTCGGTCATCGCACACGCGGTTTCTACCGCGCGTTCATGTCGTCGTGCTCGCGTGCGCGACGCTGTTCGGGTGCGGCGATGTAGACGGGCGAGCGAAGGACGACGCCGGGATGATCGTACCGGTGCGGTGCACTGAACCGGTTTGCGACGGGACGATCGTGCGGGCGTGTGTCGATGGCCGCCCCGCCGACATGCTCGAGCAGTGTCCGGCCAACACGATCTGCGAGTCCGGCCGCTGCATGTCGGAGGTGTGCGCCGCCGCCTGGCCCGATCATCACACGTTCGTCGGCTGCTTTTTCTACACAGCCCAGGCCGCGAACGTCGCGAGCGACGCCGAGCAACCGATGAGCTTCCTGATCACCAACCCGGGCGACGCCGAGGCGACCGTGTCGCTGGAGCACATCGACGCATCGGCCAAGTGGGCCCTGTCGGCTTCCACCGCCGTGGCGCCGGGAAAGTCGGCGCGCCTGTCGATCATGCGCGAAGAGGTGACCGCGGCCGGCGTCAGCCCGGGCGCGGGCCTGCGGCTGGTCAGCACCTTGCCCGTCACGGCCGCGCAGATCGAGAGCGACGACAGCAAAGAGGACGCGCTGAGCTCCAGCGGCACGATGCTGTTGCCGGCGAACGTCCTCGGCCGGCACCACCGGGTGCTCGCGTATCCGCAGCGCGTGACGCCCGACATCGACGCGCTGGCCGGTGGTGGCGCGGGCGGCGCCGCGCGCCTGCTGATCGTCGGCACCCGTCCCGACACCCCCGTGCACCTGACAGCCGGCCCGAACCGCGCCGCGCTCATCAACGCGGAGCCGCTCGACGATGGCGTCGGGAACGCCGACGGAGATCGTTCTCCATGACGGCGATGTGCTCCAGGTGTCCAGCGCCGGTGACAACGACGACCTGAGCGGCTTCGAGATCTGGGCCGATCTGCCCGTGGCGGTGTTTTCGGGCAACGTCTCGACGGCGTACGGCGTCGTCGAGGCGACCGGGATCAACTCACCTGACATGGCGCACGAGCAGATCCCGCCCATCGGTTCGTGGAGCTACAGGTACGTCGCCGCGGCGCTGCCGCCGCAGGCCAACACGTGCGACACATTGTTGGGCAGGCCGGGCGCGTCGGTGTGGCGGATGATCGCGGGAGCCCCGGGTATGACGACGGTCGAGTTCTTCGCCCCGCCCGGGGTCGAGGGCCTGCCGCCGAACAACAAGCTCACGCTGAGTGAAGGCGGTGTGGCCGAGCTCATCGTGTCGGGAGGCGATTTTCTCGTCAAAGCCTCGGACGCGCTGCTGCTGGCCCAGGGGATCGACTGCGAGCCGACGCTGGCCCTGGCCGTGTCCGCGGACAAATGGCTGACCGACCTGTCGTTCGCCGTGTTGCCGAACTTCGATCAGCTCGTCGCGGTGGCGCGCGTGAAGGGGGCCCCGGTCATGCTCGACGGCGTGGCGATCGACGACACACGGTTCCTGCCCGCGGGTACCGACAGCAACGGCACTTCCTACGAGGTCGCGCGCATATCGCTGGCCATCTGTTACCCGCGTGAAATCGTCTGCACGCACCGGCTGACGGGGCAGTTCGGCATGACGTTGCGGGGCATGGACGTGCTGTCCAGCTACGCGCTGACCGCCCCGTCGTGGGAGGGCTGCCACGACCCGGCCATCACGACCTGCATTCCCTAGTCGCGCAGCACGGCCAGCTCGGCGCGCAGGTTCTCGGCGCTGAAGCCGTCGCGGCGGCGGCGGATGTCGAGGTAGAGCAGCACCAGCCCCAGCACGGGAACGGGCATGAGAATCAGCGTCAAGAGGTCGCCGAGGAGCTGGGTCAGGAATTGCGCGGAATCGGGGATCAGCAGGTCCGCGACCAGGCGGGCCGCCCACGTCATCGCGATGAACACCGCCATGAGCAGCGCCACGCGCAGCCAGTCGGTGCGCACCAGCGCGATGCTGCGCGCGAGCGCCGCCTTGCCCGTCAACCTCTCGATCAGCACGATCTGCGGCACGAACGCGAACAGGAACGCGATGAGCATGCCGGGCAACACCCACAGGATCATCCCCGCGGCGACCAGCAGCGCCGCCGGGATCAGCGCCGACAGCAGCTCGCGCAGTCGGCCGAGCAACAATATCCAGACCTCGAGCCAACCTGCGAGCCCACCGCCGAGGCGGTCCGCGACGGCGATGGTCAGCGCCGCGTTCGTCAGCGGCGCGATCAGACCGTAGAGGAAGGCGGTGACGATCGCGGCCAGCACGCCGAGCAGGAACAGCGTGAAGCCGCCGGGCACGCCGCGCGCGACCTCGACGACGTGGCGGCTCATGTCCTCCAGCTGGCGGTGGTTTTCGCGTTGCAGGCGGGCGATGGTCTCGGCGTCGGCGTGATGTTCATAGGCGTCGGCCAGCGCCCGCCGCGAGGCTTCCGTCGCGCGCGCGGAATCGACCACCGCCGCGGTGGACTCAGCCGCCCGCGTCGGCGTCATGATGGCGGCCATCGCGCACGACTTGACCAGCGACGCGGGCACGAACACCACCGCGCACGTGAGCAGCAGCGCCCGCGCGTGCGCGCGGTACATCCGGAAGGCCTGGACGATGATGTCGGCGACGCCCTGATCCGGTACGGATGTGCTGGAATCATCGTCGGGCATCGCACCCCGAGCATACCTCGCACCTCAGGCGCGTGTTAAAAACCCCGAGGAACATGACCCGCCCCAGCCTGGTCGCGTTGCTCGTCGCGTGCGCCGCCGTCGTGTGGAGCGAGGCCGGCGTCGCGCAGACGATGATGACGGCGCCCGAACCGGCTGGCGTGGTGGAGGCGCCGATCCGCCCGTCGTTCCCGCGCCCGCGCATGTCGGCGGCGGTCGGCATCGGGGCGACGCTGGACGCCGCCGGTTTCGCCGATGGAAACACGCGCACGATCCCGGCGTTCTTCACCAGCCTGGGGATCGGCGACGGGCTGGGGGGCTTCGAGCTGAGGGCGTTCGCGTCGCAGGCCGCGGGACGGTTCGGCGGCGACAACCCGATCGACCGGTTGGCGCTGGACGCATCGGGCGTGCTGCGCGTCGGCATGCTGCTGGCCCCCGACAACCAGCGCTACGCGACGCGCGTGATGCGCACGGTCGGCGTCGACCTGGGGCTGTCCTTCGAGCGCGAGGGCCGCAGCATGGTGTCGGGGACGCGGTTCGCGCTGTGCACGGGCGCGCGCGTCGAGCTGCCGCTGACCCCGGCGCGCGAGCCGAGCGAGCTGCGGGTGCGGCTGGCGGTAAGGCGTGCATTCGGCCTCTACACCCCCCTGCTCTACGGCAGCACGGCGGCTGACGTGACCGCGGTGCACGACAGCGCCCTCGAGGTCTACGGCGCGCTGGTGTTGCTGTTTTGACGGCCGCCAGCGATTAAAGCGACCCGCGCGGCGCGTCGATGATCACCGGGATGAAGTGGTGGTGCGCGCTCCTTGTCATGGCGTCGCTGCCGGCGTGCGGTGCGACGGTCGAGATGCGGCCTGGCGCCGAGGCTCTGGCGCCGGCGGTGTCCACGATCGTCGCGCTGCCGGTCGCGATCGGGTGGGGCGGCAGCGGCGAGCGCGCGCGCATCCAGCGCCTGACCGGTGACAGCCTGCTCGAGCTGACGGGCGGGCGGGGCGTGATCGCCGACGAGCTGCGCGGCAGCGGCGAGGCCGACGTGCAGGCGGCCCTGGGCGCGCTGGGCGAAGACGCGTCACACGCGCTGACGTTTTCGGTCAGCGTCGGCATCGGGCGCCGCCTCGTCAACCAGGCGAATCCGATCTCCACGTTTCAGGCTCAGCGCCGGCTGGTCGTCGATTTCTACGCGCATGTCGATGTTCGCCACGTGGGCGCGCCGGACATCATCGGCACGGTGGACGTGGTGGAGACCGGGGCCGCCGGCGAGCCCGAGGTGGCGCCGGACGGCGAGCGGCTGGGTCCCGCGGCGGCGGTCGACGCTGCGCTGGCCAGCGCCGTCAGCAGCTTCGCGCCGCGCCTGTACACGCCGCCGCAGCGGACGGTGATCGCCGAGGTCCCCGTCGATGCGTCGCGCAGCATCGTCCAGCGCGTCGAATCCTTGCAGCAGCTCTACCCCGAGCTGCCGGTGGCCGACATGCAGCTGCTGGCCGAGAGCAAGGAGCGCTTCCTCGTCGTCGAGCCCGGGTTCCTGGCCCAGCTCGGCATCACGCGCGGCGATCTGCTGGGCGTCCCCGGCGGCACGACGACGGCCAGCCGGGCGGCGCTGGCGCGTGCCGTCGCGCGCGGGAAGAAGCCGCTGCTGGCCATCGTCCGCGGCGGCCAGCGCTTCATACTGGGCACTTGATTCTGGAACCCTGGGAGGGTTCCAGACCTCCCGCGATGAGCTCCGCGCGGCGAAGCCGCGCTGCGCTCGACGCGTTCGGCTAGGTCGCGCCGCCGTCAGGGGGCGGTGCAGGCGAGGGCGGCCGGGTAGGCGACAAGGCCCTCGACCGAGCCCGGCGGGAGCTGCTTGCGGATGCGGCGGACGCTGCGCTCGATCAGGTTGCGGTTGGTCGCCTCGTCATACGGGCGCAGGCGCGCCGCGATGTCGCCGCCCGCGTCGGTGTCGATGTCGAGCAGCGTGACGGCGCGCGCGCACGATGGATCCAGCTTGCTCGCGTCCAGCGTCTTGATCGCCGGGGAGCTGCGCGTCCGGAAGTGCACGCGCATGTGGACCGGATCGTAGACGATGTTCCACTGGCTGGCCGACGAGCGGACGCCGTCGAGGATGGCGAACGCGGCCGCGATCGGCTCGGCCGCTGTCGGGGCCACCACCTGCCGTGACGCGCGCGCGAAGCGCTCGAGCGATCCCATGCCGCGCGGCAAGTCGCGTTGCTTCGCCGCCCAGGCGACGGATTCGGCGTAGCTGTGGTTGGTGAGCGTCTTGGCCCCGGGCGTCACCACCAGCTTGCCGCCGAGATATTCGAACGCCGCGCACGCTCCTGTCTTGTCGCACGCCAGGTAGTGGACGGCGGCGTACAGGGGTGACACGCGCTGCTGCGCCGCCGCCGCCACCATCTCGGCCACGGAGCCATGGCTGTCCAGGTGGTACTGGATCCACTGCAGCTCGTTCAGCGACGGACGCTGATCGGCCTTCTCGTAGACGCTGTCGTCGAGCCACATGACCTCGACGACCAGCCCCGCGTCGTTCATGCCGCCGTTCGGCAGCTCGCGCCCGTACTGATTGAACGTCACGCTCGCGTGGCGCGACACCCAGCGCGTGGGGCGGTCGCCGGGCTTGCCCGGCAGCGACTGCTTCGCCACGCCGCGCTTGTTGACCATCACCAGACCCTGGCCCATGTGCCAGTCGTAGCTCTTGCCGACGACGCGCGCGGCGCCACGCTCGAGCAGGAACGTCGTGCACGCGTCCGCCGGCCGGGCGCCGGCCAGGGCGACCACGAGCGCAAAGCAAATCAGGGCCGGTCGTGTCGGTCGCACCACGCGAGCTTACCGCACTGTAAGCTGGGGCGTGCTCCGCTCCGCTGCGCGCGCGGCGCCTCTGGTCGCGCTGCTGATGTTCGTCGCCGGGCTGTCGTTGCGCCCGATGGCCGAGTCGGATCTGTTCTTCCGCATCAAGGCGGGCGAGGAGATCCTGGCGCGGGACGCGCTGCCCGGGCGCAACCTTTATTCGTTCACGTTTCCCGACCATCCCGACGTCGACACCGCGTGGCTGTTCGAGGTCGGGGTCGCGGCGCTGTTCGCGCGCGGCGGCTTCGAGGCGATCGTCGTCGCGAAGACGCTGCTGCTCGTGGCCGTGTTCGCCGGCGCGTTCGCGCTCGGCCGGCGCCGCGGCGCCGGGCCGGTGGCGTCGGCGCTGGTGCTGGCGGCGGCGGCCTACGCCGGCCATGACCGCTTCGTCGAACGCCCGCACCTGTTTTCGCTGGCCGGCGAGGTCGCGTTGCTGTTTGCGCTCGACGCGCTGGCCGCGGCCGACGTCAGCCGCAAGGCCGCCGTGCGTGGCATCGTCGCCGCCGCGCTGTCGGTGGTGTTGTGGGCCAACCTGCACGCGGGGGCGTTCGTGGCGCCAGCGCTGCTGGCGTTCGCGGCGGCAGGGGCGGCGCTGGATCGTGCTGGCGGCGCGGCGCGCCGGCTGACCATCGCGGCGCTGGTGGCCGCCGCGGCGGTGCTGGCCACGCCGATCGGCGCCGGCATCTTCCGCTACCTGCGGCTGCATCAAACGTTGCCCGCGCTCCACCCCGTCGACGAGTTTCGCTCGCCGACGTGGCTGTCCGATCCGGCACTTGTCGTCTACGCCGTCGTGGCGGCGGCGATCGTCGTCGCGGCGCTCGCGCGCGCCCGCTTTCGTCCCGGATGGCGGCTGCTGCTCCCGGTTGTCCCGTTCGCGGCGCTGGCGGCGGTCTCCGTCCGGTTCGCCGCCGATCTGGCGCTGGTCGCGGCGCCGGTGGTCGCGGCCGCGGCGACGGCGCTGGCGGCGTCGGTGCGCGCGCGCTGGCCAAGGCTGGTCCCCGATCCGCTGGCGGCCGGCGTCGCCGCGGCTGCCCTGCTCGGCGGCCTGACGCTGGGACCGCGGCTGGTGTCGCGCGGCGGCTGGGACATCGGCCTCGACACGCGCGAGCTGCCGCTCGCCGCCATCGCCTTCGTCGACGACAACGACCTGCGCCACCGCATGTACAACGACTTCGAGATCGGGTCGTACTTGCTGTTCGAACGCGGCGCCGGCTACCCGCGCCATCGGGTGTTCGTCGACCCGCGCCTGCCGGCTTATCCGCCGGAGTTTCATCGCCTGCTCGGGCGCGCCGACCTGACGCGCGCCGAGTGGGCCGCGGCCATGGACAGCTTCGGCGTCGAGACGGCGCTGCTCGCCTACGCCGGGATCAATCGCCGCGTGGCGTGGTGGGATCCCGAGCGCTACGCGCTGGTGTTCAGGCAGGCCGACGCGCGCGTGTTCGTGCGACGGCTGCCGCGTTACCAGGCCATCATCGCCAGCCACGAGATCCCGGCGACGTTCCGCTTCTCGCCGCAGGACGGGACCGCCACCGTGCCGCTGGTGACGCGGCCGGCGGCGTCGCCGGTTCCGCAGTGCGAGTGGCAGCGCCGGCTGGGCGACGTGATGTTCGACGTCGACGGCGCCGCGTCCGTGCGCGCGATCGATGCGTACACGGCCGCGCTGTCCGCGCCGACCGGCTGCTTGCGCGCCGAGGACGAAGCGCGGCTGGCGGCGTGGCTGGGCGCCATCGCGCTGGGCGCCGGACGCGCCGCGGACGCCTTGCAGCTGTGCGATCGCGCGCGCGCGCGCGGCGATCGTGACGTCACCACCATGACCAACCGGGCGGTGGCGCTGGAGCAGCTGGGGCGCGTGCGTGATGCGGTGGCGGCGTGGGACGAGATCATCGCCCACGAAGGGGGACAGTCGCCGCTGGCCGCGCGCGCCCGCGAACGACGGGCGCGGCTGACATCCTCTACTGCCGGACGCCCTTGAAGCTCGTTGCGATGCGCGTGACGCCCAGGCTGGTGCGCACGTCAGCGGACCAGGTGGCGACGCCGGCCGGGTGGTCGTCCTTGCCGGGCTCCTTGCCGGGCAGCAGGTCGGCCCACCCCTCGGCGCTCATGTCGACGAGCGGCGTCGACCCCGATAGGTAGAGGTCCAGGCCGGCGCCGTCCGCCGCGTCGAACGCCGCGTCCAGCTGCGTGGCCAGGACGCTGAGACCGGTCGGACAGGCGGCGGCGAGGCATCCCGGCGCCGCGCCGACGTCCGCGCACAACACGCGGTCGAGGGCGGCGCAGCCGGACACGGCGCGGTCGCTGGTGGTGGCCAGCGCCACGACCGCGGCGACCAGGCCGCCCGCCGTCGCGGGTGAGCCCTGCGGCATGCGCGGCGCCAGCGCCGCCGCGCCGAACCCCGACCGCGCCACGCGTCCGAGCCGCAGCGTGAACCCATGCCGGTCGATGACGAGCAGGCCGTCGCGCGTGATCGCGGCGGTGTTCGCGGTGAGGCTGGGAAGCGCCAGCGGCACCAGCGGCACGACGGCGGCGCCACCACTCAGGACAAACCGCGCGTCGGTCAGCGTGTGCGTGATCAGATAGTGGTCGGCCTGCGCGCCCGCGCGCACGTCCAGCGTCGACATCAGGCCGAGGGCGTCCAGCACGTGGGCGGCATCCGCCGAGATGGCCGGAAGCGCCGCGATCAGCGCCGGCTTCGGCGAGCCGAACATGCCCTGCACGATGGAGTCCAGGCTCACGGCATTGCCGACAAACGGCCCGCGACAGTCCGTCCCGGGGATCTTGTCGCCGCGGCGCAGGCGCAGCGCGTCGCCGAGCGGTCCTTCGCTGCCGACGCTCGGCTTGCAGTCGTGGGCATCGCCTGGCGTCGGCGGCGACAGCGCATCGATGGTGCAGTCGAGCAGCAGCTCGGCCGGATCGAGGGGGCAGTCGCTGACATTCCGCCACGGGGCGGCGATGAGCGCCGCGGCCGTGAGCGGCGGCTCGAAATCGAACGCCGACGTCAGCGCGAAGCTGCCTATCGGATCGGGGGCGACGTCGTGCATCGGTAGCGCAACCTCGACCACACCGTTTGCCGGCACGCTTGGCCCCGGTACGTCGACGCAGCCGACAGCGACGGGGGTGCCCTCCGGTCCCAATGCCTGAGCGTAGACCGCGCTCGGATCTATCGTGCTGACGTTGTCGAGGCGCGTCGTCTCGCCCGGCGCTAGCTCGTCATAGGGCGGGTTCGGGACATGCGCCGCCGGGTAGTCACGGCAGTGATGGCGATCGAAGAAACGGATGTGGATGGTGCTGATTCCCGTGTCGGAAGGGTCGCGGGCAGCGACGCTGTCGGGCGCGAAGAACGGGACGACGACGACACTTCCGACGGGGCCGGCGACGACGTCGACCTTGACCCGATCCTGGGCGCCGCCCGATATGCCGAGGACGTAGAACCGCGTCAACACGCCGGCACGCACCTCGGTGGTCGCGGTGCCTGACACGTCGGTGACCGCGCTGAGCCTGGTCAGCATCGCCCCCTGTGCCTCGAGGCCGTCGATGCGCGGGTCATCGAAGATCCTGAACTCGACGGTCTGCCCCGCGATGGGCACGTTGCCGCTGGTCAACACGAAGCGGACGATGCCGGTTCCAGCCGGGGTGACCTTGAGGCCGCCGGCGGGGGCCCCGGTGAGCACACGGTCGCTGGTCGGCACCGTTCCGGGCTCGCCGCCCGCACAGCCGGCGGCGACGCTGGCGAGCGCGAGCAGAGCCGCGCGCGCCACGCTGCCTGTGGAGAAACGGTTGATACTTTTGCGCTGGATCAGTCGTGCGCGCAGGGACAAGCTGACCGGCGCATGCCCGAGTTCACGCACCTGCATCTGCACACGCAGTACAGCCTTCTCGACGGCGCAATCCGGCTCGACCAGCTGTTTCCCAAGGTGCTGGAGCGGGGCATGAAGTCGGTCGCCATGACCGACCACGGCAACCTGTTCGGCGCGCTCGACTTCTACCAGCGCGCCAAGGCCCACGGCGTGAAGCCGATCTTCGGCTGCGAGACCTACATCGCGCCCGACCGGCTCGACAAGACCGAGCGCCGAGTCGAACCACCTGATCCTGCTCGCGAAGAACAAGGTCGGCTGGAAGAACCTGTCGTACCTGAACTCGATGGGCTACCTCGAGGGCTTCTATTACAACCCGCGCATCGACAAGGCGCTGCTGCGCAAGCACTCGCGAGGGGCTGGTCGGGCTGTCGGCGTGCCTGGGCGGCGAGGTGGCGCAGACCATCATGCGCCGCGGGCCCGAGGCGGCGGAGAACGCGGCGCGCGAGTTCGACGACATCTTCGGCAAGGGGAACTTCTTCCTCGAGCTGCAGCCCAACGGCCTCGAGGAGCAGGAGACGGTCAACGGCCACCTCATCGAGCTGTCGAAGAAGACCGGCATCGGCGTCATCGCCACCAACGACTGCCACTACCTGAACCAGGACGACGCGCGTGCGCACGAGATCCTGATGTGCGTGCAGCAGAAGAAGACGATCCACGACGAAAAGCGGATGCACCACCGCAACGACGCGTTCTTCGTCAAGACGCCCGCCGAGATGGACGCCTACTTCAAGCACATCCCGGAGGCGCTGGAGAACGCGGCCATGCTCGGCGAGCTGTGCAACGTCGAGTTCAAGCTGGGCGACACGTTCCTGCCCAAGTTCCAGGTCCCCGACGGCATGACCGCCGAGATCGTACCTGGACACGATCGCGCGCCAGGGGCTGCGCCGGCGGATCGACGAGGCGTACAAGCGCGGCGAGAAGATCGACGGCGACGTGTACGAGGCGCGGCTGGTGCTGGAGCTGGGCGTCATCCAGAAGATGGACTTCGCCGGCTACTTCCTCATCGTCTGGGACTTCATCCGCTACGCCAAGGAGCACGGCATCCCGGTGGGCCCGGGGCGCGGCTCGGGCGCGGGATCGCTGGTCGCGTACACGACTGCGCATCACCGACATCGATCCCATCGCCAACAAGCTGCTGTTCGAGCGCTTCCTGAACCCCGAGCGCGTCAGCATGCCGGACTTCGACATCGACTTCTGCATGAACCGGCGCGACGAGGTGATCGACTACGTCACCGACAAGTACGGCAAGGACAACGTCGGCCAGATCGTCACCATGCACCAGATCAAGGCGCGCTCGCGGCGTGCGCGACATCGCGCGCGCGATGGCGGTGCCGTTCGCCGACGGCGACCGCGTCGCCAAGCTGGTGCCCGAGCCGATCCAGGGCAAGAGCCCGCCCATCGCCGAGGCGATCGAGAAGGAGCCGCGGCTCAAGGCGCTGTACGACGAGAACCCGACGTACCGCGACGCTGCTCGATCACGCGAAGCGGCTGGAGGGGCTGAACCGCCACGCCGGCATGCACGCCGCCGGCGTCGTCATCGGCGAAAGCCGCTGTGGGAGTACGTGCCCTGCTTCCGCCCGGCGGGCGAGGACACCGGCATCGTCACCCAGTACGACAAGGACAGGTCGAGAAGGCGGGGCTGGTGAAGTTCGACTTCCTCGGCCTCAAGACGCTGACCGTCATCCAGAACTGCCTGGACCTCGTCAACCGCGAGCGCGCGACGCGCGACGAGACCCCGCTGGAGCTGGAGAACGTCTCGCTGGACGACGTCGACGTCTACAAGATGATCTCGGCGGCCGACGTCACCGGCGTGTTCCAGCTGGAGTCGTCGGGCTTCCGCGAGCTGCTGAAGAAGCTGAAGCCCGACTGCTTCGAGGACATCGTCGCCGCCGGCGCGCTCTACCGCCCGGGCCCGCTCGAAGGCGGCATGGTCGACGACTTCATCGAGCGCAAGCACGGGCGCAAGCGCGTCGAATACGACCACCCGCTGCTCGAGCCGATCCTCAAGGACACCTACGGCGTCATCGTCTACCAGGAGCAGGTCATGCAGATCTCGTCGGCGCTGGCCGGCTACACGCCTGGGCAAGGCCGACCTGCTGCGCCGCGCGATGGGGAAGAAGAAGGCCGAGGTCATGGCCAAGGAGAAGGCCGGCTTCCTCGACGGCGCCAAGCAGAAGGGCGTCGACGCCAAGATCGCCGAACGCGTCTTCGACCTGATGGAGAAGTTCGCCGGCTACGGCTTCAACCGCAGCCACTCGGCGGCCTACGGCCTGCTCACGTACCAGACCGCGTATCTCAAGCGCTACTACCCCGTCGAGTTCTTCGCGGCGCTGCTCACCTGCGACAAGGACGACACCGACGCGGTGGTGAAGTTCATCGCCGAGGCCAAGGCCAACGGCATCGCCGTGCTGCGCCCCGACGTCAACGAATCGGACACGGACTTCTCGGTGGTGAAGGTCGGCGAGAACGGCTCCGCCAAGAAGGTGATCCGCTTCGGCCTCGGGCGCCGTGAAGGGCGTCGGCGAGGGCGCCGTCGAGGTCGTCAAGATCGCGCGCGAGCAGGGCGGCCCGTTCCTGTCGCTGTTCGACTTCTGCAAGCGCGTCGACGGGCGCAAGGTGAACCGCAAGGTGATCGAGGCCCTGGTCAAGGCGGGGGCGTTCGACGGCCTGGCCAAGCAGAACGACGTCACGCGCGCGCGCCTGTTCGCCGCCATCGACCTGGCCAGCGAGCGCGCAGCCGAGGCGCAGCGCGACCGCGACAGCGGCCAGACCAACCTGCTCGCGTTGCTCGGCGGCGGAAGCAGCGGCAGCGCCGCCACGCTGATGGGGGAGGACAAGTACCCGCCCGCCCCCGACTGGATGCCCAAGGAGCTGCTCGCCAACGAGAAGGAGTCGCTCGGCTTCTACATCAGCGGCCACCCGCTGGATCGTTACGGGGGCGAGATCCGCCGGTTCACGACCGCGACGTGCGCCAACTGCATGGAGAAGGGGGAGCGCGCGGAGGTCATCCTCGCCGGCGTCGTCAACGGCTTGACCGAGCGTCCCATGAAGAGCGGCATGGGCAAGATCGCCTACTTCAGCCTGGAGGACCAGACCGGGCAGATCGAGTTCTTCGTCAAATCCCGCAAGCTGGAAGAGTTCCGCGACCTGCTGGTCCGCGACGAGCCGATGCTGGTGACGGGCATGGTGGAGGCGCCCTGGAACGAGGGCGACGCGGTGCGCGAGCGGCTCGTATTCATCGACGCGAAGCTGCTGGCCAAGGTGCGCGCCGACAAGAGCTCGCTGCTCGACATCAAGCTCAACGCCGACGTGGTCAGCGAAGACCAGATCAAGGCGCTGGAGAAGGTGCTGCGCAACCACACGGGCGGATGCCGCACGCTGTTGCGCATGGAGATCCCGAAGCGCAGCGAGACCGTGATGGACCTGGGCGACGACTACAAGGTCGCCGCCACGGACGATCTGCTCGCGCGCATCGAGCAGATCTTCGGCGCCCGCGTCGCCGTGCTCAGATGAGCGGCTCCCGCCGCCGCCGGCGGCACTAGACGCCGCCGTCGCGGGGGACGATCGCGGCGTCGCGGGGGGCATCGACGGGTCGAACAAACCGCCGACACCGCCGTCGGTCGGCGACGGGGTGATGAACGTGCCGGTGCCGGGGGTCACCGCGCCGCTCGAGCAGACGACGGGCCGCCCGGACGGCACGCAGATGCGAAAGGTTTCGCCTACGAACTCGCACTGCATCGAGGCGCACTCGGCGTGATCCATGCAGCTTTCCCTGAGGTGTTTCGGACCCGGCATCTGGCATCTGCCGTAGTAGCTCGAGCAGATATATGGGCTCGCGCACGCCCCGGTCGAGTCGCACGGCTCGCCCAGACCCGGCGGATCGCCACAGACGCCGATGCCATCGGGCTGGGTGGGCCGGCAGGCGAGCCCCGCTCCGCATGGCGCGATCGCCGGTGCGCCGCAGGCATCGCCGCGCGCCCCGGGCCGCTTGCAGGTGCCGACGCCGCTGAATCCGAAAGTGACGCAGACGAGTGGGGTGCTGGTCGAGCATTGCCCGGTCGCCAGTCCCTGCGAGACGCATGGCTCGCCTTCGCCCGGTGGTTTGCGGCAGATCAGCGAATTCAAATCGCAGACCAGGCCCATGCTCGTGTCGCACAGACTGCCGTCGCTCACTTGCGTGAGGGGATTGAAGTTGCATTGCTTCAGGTGCCCCGGCGGGGGTGCGCAGCGGAAGTCGGACGTGCGGCAGACGAGATTGGCGCTCGTGTCACACTCGCTCGACACGTTGCACGGCTCGTTTACCTGCTGCGCGCGCGAACAGATCCCTGAGCCGCCGATCGGCGTCGTCGCTGACTGCTGCGGCGACGGCGGGTTGTACGGATCGTAGTAGCCGCCGGCGGCGCCGCCCGCGCCGCTACCAGCGACGCAACGGCTTCCCGCCGCGCATTCGGCCGTCATGTCGCAACGGTTGCCATCGGCGATCCGGCCGACCAGCAAGCCGGGGCACGCGGCTAGCAACTCGTGGACATTGGGCGTCGGCGAGACTGCGGTGGGCATGCCGCCGCCGTAGGGATCAAAGGTGGTGACGCTGGGGGGATTGCACGGGCGGTTCCGGTAGGCCGCCAGACACTCCGCCGCCTTCGCTGAATCGAATGTCATCAGTCCTTCGCCCACGGCTGTCCTGACAAATAGCAGCTGATCGTTGGCGGCCACGGCAACGCCCGACTGCGCGCACGTCGCCTCATTGGTGAATCGTCCTCCCTGCAGGATTTCGAGCTCCGGGATCGAGCAACAGCGGAACTGCCAGGAGCAGAACGCTTCGGTGATGCCGGCTGCGAACTGGTCCACGGCTTCCGCGCCCGGCAGACCTGCATTGGGGTCGTCATCTTCACACCCTGTTGCCAGCACCCCGATAAGCAGCAGGGTCCCCGGCGCCGTGATCCGCCTCATGCCGCGCATGGGCGGCATGATACGCCCAGATCCGACGGCATCGGTGGCTCCCTGCGCGCCGCGTCGGAATCGGCTCCCGCGATCTGCTTGGGCTTGGGAACCCCCGCGGGGCCGACATATGATCGTCACCATCTTGCGACGTGAGGCCGCCCGCGCGCGCACGCGGCAGAGAACGAATACGACGCAGCCGACGGTGCGCCTGCTGCTGCAAGACATCGCCGAGGGGATCCGGGTGCTGCAGACGCGCGACGGCGTCGAGGTGAGCGAGGAGCAGATCCAGGAGCGGGCGCGCAACATCGTCACGGGCCTGCTCGGGAACTACAAGATCCGCGCGCTCGACGGCAAAGAGCTGCGCGTCGGGCAGTCGCCGCTGTTGCAGATGGATCTTCTCGATCAGCTCGAGAAGCGGGCCGAAGCGCGCAACAACGGGCGCTCCGGCCGCGCCTAGCCGCTACGCGCGCGTCCGCGGGCGGCGGCGCGCTGGCGCGGGTTTCGGCGAGCGGCTGCGGCTACGCGCGAACGCAAGCGCGGCCAGCAGCGTGATGGCGAGCCACGGGGCGGGCTCGGCGCGGGGAGCGACGCTGCAGCCGCCGGCCTGGTCGTCGTCGTTCTGGGAGGGGGGCTTTGGTGTGGGGGTGGGGGCGACGTGGTGGGGGTCTGAGGTGGGGGCTGCGCCGGGAGGTGGAGGAGCCGTTGACGCCTGTGGAGGGGGCGGTGAGCTCGGCGTCGGCGGTGCCGCCGAAGGCGCCGAGGTTGATGCGGCCGCCGTTGGGGGCGGGCTCGTCGCCGACGTCGTCGGCGGGGTCGCCCTTGTCGGTCGAGCGCTGCGGGCCGGCGAGGCGGAAGTCGCGGGCGGCGAAGTCGGTGAAGCTGACGGTGGTCGAGAAGTCACCCGTGCCGGCGGCGGCGCCGGCGTAGTCCTTCTGGTTGGCGAAGAGATTGTTGTAGGTGCTGGTCAGCGCGGCGGGCGCGTCGCCGGCGGCGGCGACGCCGTTGTCCGTGAACAGGCTGTTCTTGACGCGGGCGGTGCCGATGGCGCGCACGGCGGTGCCGTTGCCGGCGAACGTCGCGTTGACGATGTCGGCCTCGCCGCCCGCGCGCACCGCGACGCCTTCGACGCGGCAGTCGCGGACGATGACGTGGGTCAGGCTGACGCCGGTCGTGCCGTCGGCGATCTGGACGCAGGTGTTGGCGCCGGCGACGGTGACGCCGTCGAGGCCGGAGCGTTGGCCCGAGGCCACCGCGGTCGAAGCTGATGCCGACGCCGAGCTTGTTCGCGTCGAGCGTGGTGCGACCGGCGCCCGCGCCGCGGATCGATACGCCCGGGCCGACGCGCAGGGTGTCGGTGAGCGTGTAGACGCCAGCGCCGAGCATGATGACGTCGCCGGGCTGGGCGCCAGCGACGGCGGCGCGCAGGTTGGTGGCGGGCGTGCCGCCGACGGTGACGGCGGGGTTGACGGTGACGGAGAAGGTCTCGGGCGCCGACCACGACGACAGCGCGCCGCGACCGTCACGCGCCCGCACCGCGTAGGTGTACGCCGTGCCGACCGACAGCGGCGCCGTGATCGCGAGCGTCGTCGTCCCGGGCCCGACGAACAGCTGCTGCTGCCAGGTCTCGAGCACCTCGCCGTCGGTGTCGATGCGGATCTCGTAGCTGGCGAGCTCGGCGTCGGGGTCGACGGCGGGCAGCCAGCGCAGCGTCACGTCGGTGACGTCGAGCGGCCGGCCGTAGCCGGACAGGATGGGCGCCGACGGGGCGTGGTTGGCGGTGGAGCCGAGGCCCTCGACCGAGCCGTTGGTGGCGACGGTGATCAGGCGGCCGTTGGCGAGCACCGGCGACGCCAGCGCGGCACCGTCGACGGCGACGCGGCTCTGCTCCTTGCCCGACGCTGCATCAAGCACGACGACCGCGGCCGCGAGCGACGAGGTGGCGGCGACCAGCGCCGGACCTCCGTCGCTCGCGTAGCCCGCGGGCGTCGGACATACGAAGAACTTCGGCACATCGTTCTGGTCGGTCACCTCGCCGCGCGCGATCGAATCGCTCCCAGCTGATGGCGCCGCTGGTCGGGTCGATGGCGACGACGGTCTCGCGCGACAGGTGGCGGTCGGCGACGCCGTCGGCGTTGGTGTCCATCGCGTCGTCGAGCCGCGTCTGCAGCACGAGCAGGCCCGCGACGGAGGCGATCGACGACACCGCGCGCTGGCGGGTCTTGCTGGTCCCGGCGATGTCGGGCGCGGACGCCGGCAGCTGATGGGCCAGCCCGCGACCGCGACTCCCGTCGCCGCCTCGACCGCGTGCACGCGGTGGCTGTCATCGCCGCCCGCCATGTAGACGCGGCCGCCTGAAATCAGCGGCGCCGCCAGGTGGACGAGGCCGTCGGCGACGTACTCCCAGCGCAGCGCGCCCGTCGCGGCGTCGAAGGCGTAGTAGCGGCCGCCGTTCGCGCCGACGACCACCAGCCCCGCGCCCACCGCCGGCGACGTGTTGCTGAACTGCTCCATCACCGGCGGGCTCTGCCAGACGACCTCGCCCGTCGCGCCCGACAGCCGCAGCACCGTCTTCGCCGGGAATCCCGCCGACGACCACCAGGTCGGCGTTCACGGCCGTCGGCGACGACAGCGTCATGCCGCCCACGTCCCGCGTCCAGACCTGCGCGCCGTCCAGGAGCCGCAGCGCCACGACCTTGTTGCCCACCGTCGGCACGAACACCCGACCGCGCGCGATCGCCGGCGTCCCCTGCACGGTCGACTCCAGCGCCGCTCTGCCAGACGAGCTGTCCGTCGTCGGCGCGCAGCGCGCGGACGTTGCCGTCCAGATCTGCCGTGACGACGAAGCCGTCGGCGACGACCGGGCTCGCGAGCACGCGGCCACCGCCGCGCACCAGCCAGCGCCCGTCCGTGAACCGCGACCCCGAGCGCTCCGCCGAGAACCGCGCGTGCCCCGCGTCCAGCCCCGGCGCCGGCCAGTCCTCCGCGCGCGCCGTGCCCGCTGCCGCGAGCAGCGCCCCGGCGACCATCAGCAGCAGCGACAGCGTCGACGACCGCTTCACCACCAGCTTCGCCAGCGTGTACGCCGACAGCCGCAGCAGCTGGTTCAGGGCATGTGTCGCGAGGTCTTTCATGTCGTCACTTCGCCACCGTCGGATCGGTTATCGCGTCGATGAAATAGATCCGACCGTCCTTCGTCGTCGGATCTGCCGTCGACACCATGTAGCGCTGCACGTTCGAGTCGTAGCTGACGCCTGACACCGCCTGCGTCGGCCCGAAGTAGTACTGCTTGATGAACGCGGGCCCCGTCGTGCCGTTGTTGCGGTCGTAGATGAACAGCTTCCCCGTCGTCGTCCCCACGAGCAGGATGCCGTTGAGGTACAGCGGCGGCGACCGGATCGCGTCGCTCGTCGTCCCGGGCACGAACGGGTAGCCCGTCTGCGTCGCTCCCGTCGTGATGCTCACGCCGCCGACCTTCCCCTGCTCCGTCCCGAAGTGAATCACGCCACCCACCTGGTCCGTGAGCAGCGAGCCCTGGATCGTATCCGTCCCGCCCACGGTGTATTGCCACACGCGGTTCGTCCCCGTGAAGTTGTTCGGGTCGAAGGCCCACACGTTGCCGCCGCTGTCCGCCGCGAATATCCGCGTCGTCGACGTCGCGATCCGGCCCACCATCGACGCCGACCCCGGGCTCGTGTTCGTCGCGTTCAGCGTCTGGTTGCTGACGTTCAGCTTGATGAGGTTCCCCGTCAGCCCAATGAACAGGTAGTTCGTCGTGCCGTCGGTCCACAGCGCCGGCGCCGCGCTCGTGATCGTCGGCGTGATCAGTGAACGGCGACCCCATCGGCTGGACCTGCGTCGTCTGACTCATCGTCCAGATCCGCTGCCCCACCGGCGACGTCTTGATGCCGCCCCAGTACAGGTTCGTCGTGTTGGTGACCAGCGGCGTCACGATCGTGCACCCGCAGTCGAACGGGTTCGCCGCCCCCGCCCAGCTGCCGCTGTCGTCCTGCACCAGCGACGCCCCGTTGTCGATCAGCCGGTAGACCTTCCCGGACGCCGTCGCCACGTACAGGTAGTGCGTCGTTCACGCCCGTGTTCCACCGCGGCGTCCCCACGATCTGCTCGCCGCTCGGCGTGTCCCACGAGTACTCCGCCGCGCCCGTCTGCGTCCGCACGTAAACCCGGTCCACCGTCCCCGACACGTCGTGGAACGCCACGTACGTCGAGTAATACGCGAACGTGTTCCAGTCGAACGCCGCCGTCGGGAATCCTTCGACCGTCCCCGCCGTGTCGGTGCCCGCGCCGCGCACATACTGCACGACCGCTTCGTTGCCGCGCGGCGTCGGGTCGCCGACGCCGTCGTTGTTCGCGTCGTCGTCGATCGCCCAGCTGTCGTTGCAGTAGCCGTTCGTCGTCTGGTTCGCGTGGCAGGTCGCGCCGCCGAACACCGACGCGCGTCTCGCCGTCCGCCGTGCCGTTGCCGGTCAGCGTGACGTTGTTCGTCGGCAGCGCGGCCGCCGCATCGCCGATGCCGAACGAGCAGCCGCTCGAGGCCAGGTACAGCGACGTCGCGTAGATGTTGAGGAACCGTGGTCGTGCCCGCCGTGAACGCGATGTTGTCGAAGCGCGTGAACGTGGTCACCGCGCGCGGTGTTGGCGTTGATGCGCATGCCGTTGGCGTCGGTGTTTCGCACGGCCAGCCCGGTGATGTTCAGCGTCGGCGTCGCGCCCGCGGTCGAGCCAACCGTGAACGCGTAGGTGCCCGACACGCTCCTGATCGTGGCGCCGGTGCTGGACGCGTTCAGCGTCCCGTCCATCGTCAGTGTCTTGCCCGTGGCGATCTGAACGCTGCCGCCGCTGGTCGCCATGGTCATCGCGCCGCCCCGCTGAACGGTGAGGCCGCCCGGAAACGTCTGGGCGGCGCTGCCCACGGTGTACGTCCCCGCGTTGATCGCCGCCGCCGCCGTCGTCAGCGACGGGTTGAAGGTGAACGAGCTGGTCGTCAGGTTCGCGGCGTCCACCGCGAAGGTGTTGGTCACGGTCAGGTTCGTCACCCAGCGTGACCGTCGCGTAGCCGCCCGTGCCGGCGTAGCGCCCGGCGGCGAGCTGACGTCACCTGCGTCGGCGTCAGCGCGGCGCTGTAGATCGCGGACGTCGTCGAGCCTGCCGTTGAAGAAGTTCGCGACTCGCGCTGGTGGCGCCGATGAACGCCGCCGTCGGCGTCGCGGTGTTGTGCGTCCCGCTCGTCCCGGTGGTCGCCGTGCCGTCGATGTAGATCTTGTCGCGGTTGGCTGCCGTCGCCTGCGACGGGTCGTAGACGTACGCGATGTGGTGCCACGCTCCCGCGCTGGGCGCGGTCGCGGTCGCCAGCACGGTGCCGCCCGAATTCAGCACCTGCACGGCGCCCCCGCTCAGGCCCAAGCGGATCGCGCTGCCCGTCGCGGTCAGCGCGACCATGCTCTGCGTCGCCGTCGCCGACGAGAAGTTCGCCCACACGCTGATCGTCTGGGCCGCGTTCGCCGCGGGAACGCCGGTCGTGCCCCCCGACACGTAGCCAGCCGCTGCCATCGAAGGTGATCGCTGCGGCGTTGTCGAAGCTGGTGGTCCCCGATGACGTCGTCCAGGCCGCCCCGGACGACAGCGTCCCCGTGTTCCCGCTGCCCGACCAGTCGCGCGTCGACGGGCCCGAGCCTTCGTCGAGCTTCCAGTAGGCGGCCAGGCTGGCCTCTGAAGCGTCCTCCAGGCGCAGGCCGTAGAAGCTTCCGAACGACAACGTCTTGTCGCTCGTGGGATCGAGTACGACGGTTCCCGTCACCGGTGCAAACCCCGCAGCGGCCCCCGCGAACGACCCGACGTGCGACACATACGAGCCGGTGTTTAGCGTTCCGGCCGTCAGCGTCACCGTTCCGTCGGTGACCCACAGGCGATCCGCCAACGTATACGTCCCGCCGGTTCCATTGAGCGTCAGGGCCGAAAACATCTGCCCGCCCGAGAGGATGCTGCCCGTGGCAGATGTGCCCGTCAGCGTGACCGTCCCCGTGCTGGTCAACCGTCCACCGTAGTTGAGCCAGCTTCCCCTGACCGAGATCGCGCTGCTTCCCGCGAGTGTCCCCGACGCGAGCACGAGGTTGCCCAGGACGATTGGCGCTCCGGTCATCGTGTACGTGGCGACGCCCGTGGCGGGCTGCGCCCCCCGGGACAGAGACTTGATCTCCTGCACCGACAGCGCTCGCTTGTAGATGCGGGCGTCATCGATGTTGCCGCCGAAGTCGCAACCGGTGTTGCCACCGCCGTTGCGGCCAATGGCCAGGTTTGCCCCGCCCGTGTTGGTGTAGTTGACCGCGGCGGTGTTGGTGTTGGAGGCGACGAGGGCGCCGTCGTAGTAGATCGCCATCCCGCCCGTCGAATTGAGTACCCCCACGACGTGGTGCCAGTTGCCATCGAGGTATCCCGAGGTCGTGGACGACAGCTCCGACCACACGTCGCCGCCGGTGTGTTTGGCGAGCCCGATGCCGGTCGAGGTCAGCCGCAGGACATAGGAGTCTTTGCCACTGATGATGTCGCCAGCGTTGGTATCGATGGCGGTGGCTCGGTACCAGGCCGACAGCGTGATCGGAAGCGGGAGCTCCATGGTGCTGGGCATCGCCGTCAGCAGCGCATCGCGGTCGGCGGTGACGAAGGCCGTGCTCACCGTGTTGGTGAACAACAGCGAAGGGACGCTGCTCGAGCTCGTCGGCGAGGCCGTCCACGTCAGATTGTTGCCGTATCCCGAGGAATCGACAGCCGGGGACCCCGTGTCGTCGAGCTTCCAGTACCCGACGAGGCCGTCGTTGATGGTCAGGTTGTTGAAGGTCGCGCCGTTGCTCGCGAACGTCTGGCTGCCGGTAGAGCTCAGCATCACCTGACCGGAGCTGTGCGTGAACGTCCCGCCTGTCTTGTTGAAGCCGCCGACTTCCAGACGGCCGCTGTTGGCGGTGAACGTGCCGGCGGC
>CAVSOL010000019.1:0-77870 GCA_963729535.1 uncultured Pseudomonadota bacterium
CCATTCTGGGCTACACGGCCCCGGCGCCAGTCACGCGCCTGCGCTGTGATCCGGCGAACGCGATCTGCCCCACGACGCCGCCCTCGAACAAGTTCCTCAGCTACTACTTCCGTACGACCGTCAACGTCCCCGCGGCCGACTTCTCGAGCTTCGCGACGTTTCGCCTGCGCGTGCTGCGCGACGATGCGATGGTCGTCTACGTCAACGGCGTCGAGCGCGGGCGATCTCCCAACCTGCCCCCGTCACCCGCCGCCGTCGACTACAGCACCGTCGCCACGTCTGCCGTCGGCACGGCGAGCTGGAGCGGCACCGGAGTCGATGAGTTCAACCTGGCCCCTGCGGCGTTCGTGCCCGGCGACAACGTCATCGCCATCGAGCTGCACCAGCAGTCCGCGACCAGCTCGGACGTCGCGTTCGACGCCGAGCTCATCGGTATTCCTTTCGTCACCCGTGGCCCGTTTCTCCAGCAGGGCACGCCCACGAGCACCGTGATTCGCTGGCGCACGAACGCGGCCAACGTCGGCCGCGTTCGCATCGGCCCCAGCATTGGCGTTTTCACTGACACCTTCGACGAGGCTGCCGCTGCGGGCAGCCCTTTCGATCACGAGGTCAACGTCACGGGGCTGACGCCCGGCACGCGCTACTACTACTCGGTCGGCACGGCCGACGGCCCCCTCGCCGGAAACGACGCCGACCACTTCTTCCGCACCTCGCCTGATCCGACGGCTGCGTCGAGCCCCCCACTGCGCATCTGGGCGTTCGGCGACTCGGGCCGCGCCAACGACGGGCAGCGCTCGGTGCGTGATGCCTTCCTGCCGGTGCACGCCGCGCGACCGACGGACGTCTTCATCATGCTGGGCGACAACGCCTACGAGACCGGCCGCGACGACGAGTACCAGACGGAGCTGTTCGAGATTTACCCCACCCTCTTGCGCTCGATGTTCCTCTGGCCCACCCACGGCAACCACGAGGCCAGCCAGAGGCACACCGAGGCGGAGGTTCTCGCGTCGCCGTTCTTCAACATCTTCACGCTGCCCAAGGCGGCCGAGGCGGGCGGAGTGCCTTCGGGTACCGAGCGCTACTACTCGTGGAACTGGGGCAACGTTCACTTCATCAGCCTCGACCCCCAGACCACGACGGACGAATCGAACGCAGCCCTGCGGACGTACCCCGACACGGTGCCGCCAGGGGCTCCGGCGGGCACGCTGCCGGGCATGTTGACCTGGCTCAGCGCCGACCTGGCGGCGAACACGCGCCGATGGGTGATCGCGTACACGCACCAGCCGCCGTACACGAAGGGCACGCACAACTCCGACTCGAGCGGCGACTACGAGTCGGCGATGCTCCGCAAGTACGTGCTCCCGCGGCTCGAGCAATACGGCGCCGACCTGATGCTCTCGGGTCACAGCCACGCTTACGAGCGGTCGCGCCTCATCAGTGGCCACAACGGCGGCCTCAACCCCGACGGGACCTTGGCGCTCGCCGACTCGCCGTCGACCACCTTCAACGCCGCGACCCACGTCGTGCCGCAAGCCAACGGCACCGTGTTGGGGCGCCCCGAGGTCGACGGGCCCTACGTCAAGTCGGGCACCCTGGGCACCATCTACGCGGTGGTGGGAACCGGAGGCCAGGTCGGCTCAGGCCCGCTGAACCACCCGGTGATGGTGTCGTCGTTCAGCCAGCTCGGCGCGCTGATCATCGACGTCGACGGCGATCGCCTCGACGCGAAGTTCCTCAACGCCAACGGGTCGATCAGCGACTCGTTCACGGTGCTCAAGGGCGCGGCGACGAACCCCTGGCCCGCCGTCAACATTACCAGCCCTGCCTCGAACGCGGCGGCGGTGAACGGCGCCCTCACCGTCACGGCCGCCGCGATCGACGCCGACGGCATCGGCCAGGTCACCTTCTTCAAGAACCTGGTGCCCGTGGCGACGGTGACGGCGCCACCGTACGAGGTGACGCTGACCGGCCTCTTCGGCACCGGCACTGTGCAGCTCTTCGCCGAGGCGACCGATGCGCTCGGCGCCCGCGGCAGCTCGCTGCCGGTAACGGTCAGCCTGACGGTGCCGCCGCCCGGCGCTCCGACCGGCCTCACGGCGTCGCCGGTGGCCGGGGCGCCCGGCCAGATCTCGCTGAGCTGGACGGACCCCGACAACATCGAGCAGGGCTTCGAGCTCGAGCGGTCGGCCGGAGATACGTCGAGCTTCGCCAGCATCGGCCGCATCGACAACCCCAGCGGCACTCTCCCCGTCACGCGCACCTTCATCGACTCTGGGCTCGACCCCTCGATTGAGTACTTCTACCGGGTACGCGGCTACTACGCGCAGCTCACCTACGGCCCGCACAGCAACGTGGCCAGCGCGGTGTCCGCGGCCGGCACTCCCCCCACGCTGGTGAGGGTCGCCTCGATGTGGGCGTACCTCGATGACAACACCTCACCGCTGTCGTGGGCGGCGCCCGCGTTCGACGACTCGGCCTGGCCGGTCGGCCTCGCAGAGCTCGGCTACGGCGACGCAGACGAAGAGACCGTGGTCGACTTCGGCCCGGCGTCAGACGACAAATACGTCACCACCTACCTGCGCCGCAGCTTCACCGTGGTCGACCCGACCGCCTACCCCGCGCTGACGCTGCGGCTGCAACGCGATGACGGAGCGGTCGTGTACGTCAACGGCACCGAGGTGTTCCGCTCCAACATGCCGGCGGGTGCGATCACCCGCGGCACCTTCGCGAGCTCCGCGGTCTGCGGCATGGGCGAGACCACCTTCTTCACGCAGGCCGTCGACCCGGCGCTGCTCGTCGCGGGTGAAAACGTGCTCGCGGTCGAGGTGCACCAGTCGGACCCCGTCAGCAGCGATCTCAGCTTCAGCCTCGAGCTCATCAGCGCGGCGACCGCGTTGGCTCCGGGGGCGCCGCTCGGCCTCACCGCCACCGGCGTTTCGCCGACCCAGATCGACCTGAGCTGGACGAAGAACTCGACGACGGAGAGCGGCTTTCAGATCGAGCGTTCGACCGACAACTTCGCGACGGCGACGGTCATCGCCATCACGGCGCCAGGCGCGTCGACCTTCACGGACGCGGCGCTGAGCCCGAGCACGCAGTACTTCTACCGCGTGCTCGCGCTGTCGACCTCGGGCCCTTCGGTCGCGATCACCGCAAGCACCCGCACCTGCGACGTCGAGACCTGCGACGGCGTCGACAACGACTGCGACGGTGCGATCGACAATACCTACGACGTCGGCGACGTCTGCTCGGCCGGAGTCGGGCTGTGCGTCGCGGCGGGTCTCAAAGTGTGCTCGAGTCCGACGGCGACGGTGTGCACGGCGACTCCATCGACCCCCTCGGCCGAGCTCTGTGACGAGCTCGACAACGACTGCGACGGCACCAACGACAACGGCTTCCCCGCCAAGGGAGCCGCGTGCAGCGCAGGCGTCGGCGCCTGCAACCGCGACGGATTGCAGGTGTGCAGCGCCGACGGCACGACCACGGTGTGCAATGCCGTGCCTGGAGCGCCGGCGGCGGAAATCTGCGATGCGCTGGACAACGACTGCGACGGCACCATCGACAACGACACCGGCCGCGGAGCGGCGTGCGCGGTCGGAGTCGGCGAGTGCGTACGGTGGGGAAGCCAGGTTTGCGCCGCCGACGGTGGGGTCGAGTGTGACGCGACCCCCGGCCTGCCGGCCGTCGAGCTGTGCGACGAGGTCGACAACGACTGCGACGGCACGATCGACAACGACACCGGCAAGGGCGACTTGTGCAGGCTCGGCACCGGAGCCTGCGCCCGCACCGGCAACTACGCCTGCAACTCGAGCGGCGGGCTGGTGTGCAACGCGATCGAGGGAGCACCTTCGGCCGAGCTGTGCGACGGCGAAGACAACGACTGTGACGGCACCGTCGACGAGGGGTTCGACGTCGGCAGCCTCTGTACGGTCAGCGCCGGCGGCTGCACCGCCACGGGGACGCGGGTGTGCGCTGGGCTGTCGAACACGGTGTGCCAGCTGGCGCCGCAGACGTGCCAGATCGCCGTCTACCTGCACCGCGAGTCCCAGCACGCGTTGACGCTCGACCACGACGAGCCCGACGGCATCGTCCCCTCGGTCGAGTCGTCAGGGTCGTTGCGCCGCCAACACGGCAACCCATGGGTGACGGTCGCAACCTGGAAGGCCAGCCCCGAGGTGTTTGCGGGCACGCTCACGGCGCTCGCCGGCAACCACCTGTGGCTGAACGACGAAGACAAGAACCACCAGGTTCCCTACGACGTGAAGGTCGAGGTCTACCGCAACGGCACTCTGCTGACCTCGGGTCAGAACAGCTGCATCTCGCTGGACGGGCGAATCGCGAACGACGTTCAGATCCCCCTCGGCGCGTTCAGCGCGGCCACATTCAACGGCACGACCGATCAGCTGACCTACAAGGTGTCGGCGCGCATGGGCACGGCGGCGACAGGTGCCCTTTGCGGCAATCGCAACCACGGCGACGGCATCTCGCTCTCCTTCGACTCGAGGCTAAGCGCATCTGGCTTTCAGGCGGCGGTGACGCCCTGACCCATTCGGCGGTCAGCCGCCCGGTCCGGGCGACGGTGGTCATCACCGACGAAGATCGAGCTAGTTGCGCTCGTAGAACGTGATGCTCACCCCGCCCGACCCGGCGCCCGGGGCGGAGCTGATGAACTTGCCGGTGTTGAGAAACGCGAAGGATCCGTCCGTGCGCGCCTCGAACACCGGTATCAGGCCGTTTATCGGGCCGCAGTTGCGCACGATGATGAACTCGCCGTTGCTCGGCGCCAGCGTGTATCTGGCGTCCAGCGTGCTGCCCCCCGACCCCGCGAGCTGGTAGTCCGCGCCGCCGTTCAATATCTTGCCGGCCACCTTGCCGGTCGTCGTTCCCCCGGTGATCGGGATGACGTTGCGGCTGCCGCGCTTGGCGTTGCTGATAGAGAAGCTCGATCCGAGCGTGACGTTCTCGGTGAACACGGTCGGGCCATTGCTGCCGTTCGCGACCAGGCAATTCCACGTCACGTTGGGGACGCCCGCCGGATCCTTGAGCTGAACCTTCGGCTCGCCGGCGGCCACGTTGGATACGTCGTAGACAGTGAGCGTGATCTTGCCGCCAGCGGCGTCGACCACGCGCGTGCCGACGAGCTTGGTGGTGTTGAGCCAGGCGTACGAGCCCGAGGTCGGGGCCTCGATGTCGGGGACGATGCGCACGACAGAATCTCCCGCGGCTGCGACGCCGCAGATGCGCGTGAAGATCGAGACGTTGTCGTTCGTCCTCCAGATGAGAACTTCTTCCAGCTCCATGGCCCCGTTCGACAACGTCAGCTCGTAGTCGAGGCCGCCGGTGAGGACCGTGCCCTTCAATTTGTCGCCCGTGATCGTGCCGCCTGACACGTCGAGCTGGCGGCGGCGGCCGAACTGGGTGTTGCCGACGTCGTGGGTGGCGCTGACCGTGAGCGCGACGGTGAACGCGAGCGTGCCGGATGTGGGCGGCGGAATGCCGTCGGGCATCGAGCAGGTCCACGAGGGATCCGGAACCAGGGTTGCCGTATCGCTGCCGGTGCCGCCGGCCCTGCCCGTTGCCCCACCCGTGCCGGCCGCGCCCGCCATGCCGCCGGTCGGGTTGCTGCCCCCGGTGCCGCCCCCGCTGGTCCCGCCCGCGCCGCCGCGCCCACCCGAGCCTGCGCGTCCGCCGGCCCCGGTTCCTCCACCACCGCCCGTCCCGGTCGTGCCCGCGCCGGCGCTGCTGCCGCCGGAGCCGACCATGCCCCCGGCCCCCGTCGCCCCGGCCGCGCCCGCGCCGACGCCTCCCATGCCGGCTACGGGTGCGCCACCGGAGCCTGCCCCGCCGGTACTCGTTGTACCGCCGCTGCCAGCACCACTGCTGCCGGCCGATGCCGAGCCGCCATGGCCACCCGATCCACCCGTCGATCCACCGCTGCCTGCGTCACCGCAGCTCGCAACGCTGACGAAGATGATGCAGGAAATAGAGAGAATCCTCGGCAGCCTGTCCGGATGACGGGATGTGTCCGATCGGGGGGCATGTCGCATGGTGGCTGGACTCTATTTCAGGTAACCTGAAATTGACAGGACTTCTGTTTCAAGGCGCGAACGCGCGCCAAACGGCGATTGTCGTCCTGCCCGTTCAGCCCGGGTCGACAGCGGTGGATCTCACCAGGACGCGCGACGCCGACGCTCGGTCCCGGCCGGCGAAGGGCGGCGCCGGCTTCTACGCAATGCGAACGCGACCGCCAGCAGCGCGATCGGCAGCGCGGCGCGAGGGCTGCCGCCCGGTCCCGACGCCGAGCAGCTGCAGCCGCGATCGGTGATCGGCGAGTCGGCCGGCACCAGCGCTCGCACGCCGACTGTGCGGGTCTCGGGCGCCGACGCCGCGCACAGCCTGTCGATCAGCGCGACGCCGCCGACGGCGTCCCACACCGTCACCGTCGCGCACGTGTCTGCGCCATCTTCGAGCGGTAGGTCGAAGCTCCCGGCGCCCGGCGTCTGGTCAGTCGGGCGAAGCATGATGGCCTGGCCGAGTCCGCCCGGCGTCTGCGGATCGTCGACCACGGCCATGGCAAACACCGGCGCCGCGCCGGCGGGCGCCGAAAAATGAAAGGACAGGTGCGCCGTGCGCGAGAAAGGTCGCCCGTCGATCCTGCGATCGGCGCACAGCGAGCCGACCGGCGTGACCGCCTCGTGGGACTCGACCGACAGGGTCGCGGAGAGCTCGGCCGCGACGGGGACCAACGGCTGGGCGGTCAGGTCGATGTCATCGGCGTCGTCCGGGCCGCGAACCAGCCGATAACGCCCGGGGACCACCGGCGCTTCATCGACGGCGATCAGGAACTGCGGCATCGCGCACAGCCCGAGATACGGCAGCTCGACGAGCCGGCGCAGCGGGATCTGCCGACCGGCGCCGTCCTCGATGTGGATGTCGGCCTCGGAGGGGGCGCTGATCAGCAGCGGCAGCATGCTGGGATGGTGTCCACCGGTCAGCGGCCAGGACAGCCGCGCGGCCGGTTGCACGCAGCTGCACGCCGACGCAGCTCGCGGCGCCAGCGTCGACGCCAGCGCGAGTGCCAGCACGCCGGCCGCGACGACCGCCGCGCGTGGCCATTTGGCTTCGAAGCTGCTGCCGCCCATGCGCCCGATGGCTGCATCGTCCGTGCCCTGGCCCGGCCGCGTGAAATCCGCGCGCCGGACACAAACGCCGCCAACGCGGTTGGCTGGCGGCGTATCGAAGGTGGCGGGCCAGCGAGGATCGCCCGCTTCGCCCGCCCTGAGCTAGCATCTGCTGATGCGGCCCGGGGCATCGACGGTGGCCCTGCTCGGGTTCACGCTCGGCACGCTGGGCGCGATCGGCGCTGAGGGACGTGACGCGGCCCAGCCGGAGACGGATTACTCGAAGCTGCCGCTCGAGCAGCGTCCCTACTACTACGACAAGGTGCTCGACGAGAAGTTCTTCCAGAACACGTCGGCGGCGTTCATGCGCCTGATGCGAAACACGATATACGCGCACGCGGGTCGGACGTTCAAGGACCCGACGCTCCGCGCGTACTTCGACGCGCGGCCCTGGTATCGGGCTCGGCCGGAGGGGGCGGCGAAGCTGTCCGCGGTCGACGAGGCGAACCTGCAGTTGATCAAGCGGTTGGAGGCGAAGCGCTCCGAGGAGCTGATCAGCGACTTCGATTCGACGTTCGAGACGCTGGTGACGCGCGGCGGGCGCGCAGGCCAGCAACGGCCGTCGCGCCCCGACTGCGAGGCGAACGAGCGCGGCGTCCTGACCAACCGCCCGGACGAGGACACGCTGGTGGCGCTTTCGAAGCGGATAACCTGGTCCGCGCTCAAGCCGCGCTGGCGCTCGCACGACTATCTTTCCGGCGGCTACCTCGACACGCCGGCGCGCGCGGTGCGCCTCGCCTGTCTTCCCGATCTGGACGGCGACGGCGCGCCGGAGTCGATCGTCGCGATCATCTACCCGGAAAAGGTGGACATGGACGCCGCCCCGACCGCGAACGCGCTTCCGCATACCTGGGAGATCACGTTCCTCGTCTCGGGCAAGAGCCCCGACTGGCGCGGGCTGGCGCCGCTGACGCTATCCGGTTACGAGCTCGGAATCGAAGGAGACGTCTCGGCGAGCGTCGAGCTGGTCAAGCTCGACGACGGAAAATGGGCCCTGTCGGTGCGACACGCGAGGAGCGCCTACGACGAGAACGATCGCGGCAGCGAGGACGTGCGGCACTTCACGCTGAAGAGCGGCAAGCTGGTGCCGGTCCGCCGCCCGTCGCGCCGCTAGTAACGGTAGCGGCGGGGACGGTCGTCATGCCGGCGCCGCCGGCGGAGACGGTGACGTCCCGCGATCTAGTTGGGGCAGCTTGAGATCGTGGTGCCGTCCGGCTGGTAGCAGACCTTGCACACCGTACCGTCGGCGTTGGTGCGGACGTCGCAGATCTCGGTGCCGCCAGGCGTGCCGCCGTGGCATTCGGCCGAGTAGATCCGGCCGTCAGGGTACTTGCACGTCTTGCACAAAGCGCCGTTGGCGCCGGCCGACTCCTCGCATGTGACGCCGCTGGCCTTGCACACGGAGTGGGTTACTGCCCCTGCCGCGTCCTTGCAGGTGTGGCAGGTGTTGCCGAGGGCGTCGATGTTGACGGAACAACCCGGCGCCAGCGTGCCGCAGCAGACATAGACGACGTCCTGAAAGTTAGCGCCGCAGGCGGTACCGTAGGCGATGTCGGTCAGCGCCAGGCCGAGCCGCGCGCAAGTCGCGCCACCGTAGTTCTTCCACGTCGCCGCGTCCTTGCAGCTGGTCGGGCCGCCGTCATTGACCTTGGTGCAGGTGCCGCCCGTGGGCGGCGGTGGTGGCGTCGGGCAATCGTCACTAATCACCACCCCGCTCGCGTCGACACAGCGCTTGCAAACGGCGCCGGCGGCGTTGGTGTAAGCGTCGCACGCGATCTCGCCGCCGCTGCTGCCACCGGCGCCGGTGCCGCCGCCGCAGCAGACATAGGTCACGGTCTCGAAGTTGGCGCCGCAGGCCGCGCCGTACGCGATGTCGCTCAGCACCAGGTTCTGCTGCGCGCAGCGTTCGGTGCCGTACCTCTTCCAGGTCGCGGCGTCCTTGCAGCTCGTCGGGCCACCGTCCTCGATCTTGATGCACGGGCCGCCCGTCGGCGCGCCTGTACCGCCGCCGCCCGTGGCGGAAGGCGAGCAGTCCTCGCGGACGACGACGCCGCTCGCGTCGATGCAGCGCTTGCAGACCGTGCCGTCGGCGTTCGTGACCGCGTCGCAGGTGAGGCTGGCGTCGCCGGAGCCCGCGGCGCCGGTGCCGCCGACCGTGCCGGTGGCGCCCCCCTGGCCTCCATCCTTCGCTCGCTCGAGCACATCCTCGATGAGCGTCTTCCACTCCCCACAGCCGGTCGCCACGGCGACCGAGACCAGAGCCAGCGCGAGCAACGAACGCGTCGGTGACGACATAGGGCCCTCCAGAAGATAGAAACGTGAGTTTACACCATCTCGATGCAGCCTGGACGAGCGCGGGCACGCCCGTCGGCATCAACGGCTACGATTGCCGCGCGGCCGGGTCTGAATCAGATCAGCGGGCAGAAGAACCTGATGACGGGCAACTGCAGGCGGTCGGTTCGGAGCAAGTCGCACGCCGGGCCGTAGAACTGGAAGGCCTCCATCCCTGCATCGGTGTAGTCCCAACCATTGGTATGCGTGGTGTCACGTGGAAAGACGAAGTCGCCCCAGAGGACGTCGATTGAGGAGCGAGTCGTCAGCTCGTTGGGCGGCGGCGGGACCTCGAACGTGCAGCCGCTCGTGTAGTGGACGAGCGAGCGCAGCACCGACTGCACATCGGCGCTGGAAAACGCCGTGTACAGGTTGGGGACCGGGCCGGTCACGTTCGGGTTTCCCGCAGACGCCATCTGCTGCAGGCTGTCGTTGGTCGCGGCGTCGAACAGGCCGAGCCCGACGATGAAAGTCCCGTAGCCCGCCAGGAAGGCATTCCGGATCGCCTCGACGGTCGCGGCCGTATCGTCAATCATCGTATCGGTCGCACCCGGCGCGCAGTTCGGCGCGCCCGCCGTGAGCAGCACGATGAAGCTGCGCCTGCGCTCCGGGGCAGACAGGAACATCAACTGCCGGGTGGCCGCGAGCACGGCGCTGCGGGTTGGCCGATTGCTGAGACCGGTCACGCCGCCGTCACCGTCCGTGCGCGCGCCCAGCGCCGCCTCGATCGAGGAAGCCGCCCCCAGCGCGGGGCTCACGTCGAAAGCGCCGAACGTACCGCACGCGTTCGTGGCATCGCCGAACAGATCGAGCCCCCAGCGCACATCCGCCTGCGTGACGGAGACGGTCGCGTTGAGCGCCTCGACGGCGTTCGCCCATCTGGACTCGGTGATGCCGCAGCCCGTGCAGGGCAGGCCGTCCATCGCTGACGACGAATCGAGCACGAGCACGTGGGTCGGCGGCACCGGGACTACGGGCGTCGGCCGGTTGCATGCGGCGTATGGATCGCCCCCGTCGCCGAAAGACACGCCGCCGCCACCGATGCCACCAATGCCACCAGTGCCAAGGATCGGGAACCTGCCGCCGGCACCCGCGGTTCCAACCCGCGGTCCCGCGTCACTGCCGCCCGACAGAACGCCGCTGCCACATGCGAGTTGCAGCCAAACGCAACCGCCTACGATGCCGATTGCCAGCGATCGACGCATTCCACACCTCCCCGCCGGGGACACCCATTGTCGCACGAAACACAAACGCCCCCTCCCCGCGAACCGCCGAGAGAGGGCGTGAGGAAGCGCAGGGAGCTCCGGGGTCACGCGCGGCGCGCATTCGACTGTTCGCGTCTTGACTGCGCTGGCGTCCATCAAGGTCGCCGCGTCTTCGCGCACCAATTGGTCTTGCGCGTAGGAAACGCGACACGGTCCATCTGATCGAGCCGCGTCGACGACCCCACGGGTTCCGCGCGCCGACGCCACCGCTGTTGCGAGCCCGTAACGCTACGAGCACCTGCCATGTAACCGGTTCCGGAGTTCCCCGGCTGAGAACTCCCCAAGTCTCGGGGCATTCACCGTGGCACGGTGCTTGAAAATGCTCAGCCACAGAAAATGCAGTCAACGGCGGAACACACGGGGCTCTCGGCGGTACGTCGCAATGCGACGGAAGGGTCGAGCGTGGTGGAGGGGGACGGTCGTCGCCCGGTCCGGGGGGAACCGGCGCGACGGAGGGTCCCGTGTGTTTCCGTTCATTTCGGCTTCGGTGCCCGCGGCCGAGTCTCACGAACGGTGAACGCTTGATTCACCAGGAGGAATGACATGCTTTGGACACTCGCTCTCGTCTTGCTGGTTCTGTGGGCGCTCGGACTGGTCAGCTCGGTGACCATGGGCGGCTTCGTCCACGTGTTGCTCGTCGCGGCGGTCGTACTGGTCATCGTCCGCGTCATTCAGGGCCGGCGCGTCCTGTGACATCGGCTCGCGATCCACGTCCTCGTGCTCGCGGCGGTCGTGAGCGCGGTGATGCACTTCATTCGTCCCAAGAGAACGACCTGACAATCAAACAAACACACAAAGGAGAGCTCATGAATACGCTGCGAAAACTGATTGTGGTGACGTTGCTCGGTGTCTGGACTGCCCCTGCTGTTGGGTTGGCCGCACCGATGGCCGGAGCCGGCACGCCGGCCGAATCGACGCGGGCGCTCGCCGCAGCTCCGACAACCACGGAGCGGTCCGAGCGTTCGACCTCCGAAGCCGAGGATCTGCAGGCGCGCGAGAAGCAGGCGCCCGATCTCCAGGACTTCAAGGGTGGCGCCGCCGTTTACATCGGCGGCACCGCGCTCGTCCTGCTGATCGTGCTGCTCATCCTCCTGGTCTGATCCGCAGCCGTACACGGCGGACCTGTTTCTCGGGAAGATCCGCGACATCCTGCATGGGCCGGCTTGGTCACGGCGGGAGTCGCGGAGCGGTTCACGTGATCGACGACGGCTTCGACCACTCGAAGCCTGCTCACGGAGAAATGCTCGCAAGGCACCGGGGAGCAGAGCTCGACGCTGGCGACCATCTCGTCCACAACGACCGCAGCGTGAAGTGAGCCGCGCCTGGCTGTCGTGGCCTGCGCGGCTCCACCGCGGATGCGCGGGTCACGCCCACTCGATCAAGTCATTGACGGCGTTAACTTCTCTCTCAGGGGAAACCCTGGAGGACGCCATGACAGCGCGGATTTTCAATCTCCTGATGGGCCTGTGGCTCTTCGCCTCGGCCTTCGTCTTGCCCCAGAGTCGCGGGCAGTTCGCGGCGACCGCCATCTGCGGCGCGCTCACGGTCCTGTTCGCAGCGCTCACGAGCTACAGCCTCAGGTCGCGATACGTCACCGCGGCCGTCGGCGTGCTCGTCGTCGTGCTCGCGTTCGCTGTCCATTCGCTGGGCAGCGCGACCTTCTGGCACAACGCCATCATTGGAATCTCGATCGCAGTGGCCGCGGTGGCGGACAGGGGTCCACTGGCCGACCGCTACGAGCGCGACCTCTATGGTCGCGTCAGCGCCTAGGACGTAACCGACTCAGCGATTCCACGGTAGCCCAGGACAATGTCCTTTCAAGGCATGCACGCCGGTTCGGTTCGTGGGGAATGCGACACGACACATCCGTCCGACGACCGACAGATCGCGCGGCCCCGGTGCCTGAGCAAAGGGCCGCTGGCCTTAGTGCATTTCCGACCGCGTCGGTTGCGCCTGTGCCGTTTCGGCTGTGGGAAGGGTGAAATAGAACGCCGTACCGACTCCCACTTCGCTCTCCACCCAGATGCGCCCTCCGTGAGCCTCGACGATCCCCTTGACGATCTGGAGTCCGAGCCCTGCCCCGCCGCGCCTGGCCTTCTGCGCTTGCCAGAACCGATCGAACACGTGTGGCATCTCTTCTAAGTCGATCCCGGCGCCAGTGTCCTCCACCCAGAACAGCACTTCCCGATCGCGCAACGCCGCTCCTGCCGTGATTCGGCCACCCGGCTTCGTGAACTTGGCAGCGTTGCCGATCAGGTTTTCGAATACCTGGAGAACTCGGTCCCGATCGGCCCAGACATCGGGCAGGCCCGCTGCCACGTCAACTTGAAGATCAACGGATGCCGAACTGGCGAGTGGCCCCTGAGCTTCCACGGAGTCGAAGACAAGTTGCCCGGCCGGAGCGCGTGCCGGTTCAACGGAAAGATGACCTCCCTCGATACGCGACACGTCCAAGATGTCCTGGATGAGATGATTCATTCTGGTCGCGGCGCGCTGAATCGTGTCGGCGGGCTTTCGAGATCGGCGCTCTGGTTCTCCTTCGCGGCGCCGAAGCAGACTCGCTTGCATGGAGATCGCACCGAGCGGATTTCGAAGGTCATGGGCGACGAAACCCAGCACCTGATCACGAACCTGGGCTGCCTGGACTGAAGCCCTGTACAGGCGGGCATTCTCGATTGCGATCGCCGCTCGCTCCGCCAACGCTTCGGCCAGATGAAGATCGCCCTGCCGGTACCGGCGTGCTGGGGTGGAGGAGATGAACGCAAGCACGCCCAAGAGCTGTCCTTGCCTCGAAAGAGGCACCGCCATCAGCGATGTTGGATTCACGGCGTGCAAGGCTCGCAGGTGCTCCGGCCCTTGCACAACGGACGCGAGCGAGTCGGAGCTGACCTGTTCGACGAAGACAGGCTGCTTCGTGTCGACGACGGACCGAAAGAGATGAGGGCGCTGCCGATCGATCGGCAGCTGCTCCAGCACCGCGCACACCTCGACCTTGGAGGGATCCCGGCTGACGACCCTTCGCTGCCAGCCCGGCTCGTGCTCCTCGACGACCTCGATCAGGCACCAATCGGCGAAATCACGGACAACCAGATGTGCGACGGTCGCCAGCGTCTGCTCATAGTCGAGCGACGCAGACAACACCGCCCCGGCCTCGGCCAGAAAGCGCTGCTCCTTCTCCACGCGCGTGCGCTCCGTGATGTCTCGTAGCGCCACGGTGAGGAGAGTGTCGTCGCCGAGTTGCAACTTCGAGATTGCCGCTTCAGCGGGAAACTCCTCACCGTTTTTGCGAACGCCGACGAGGGTGATGTCGCGATCCGACATGCGATGCGCGGTCACATCACCGGACACAAACGCCTCGACATCGAAACGATGAATCTCGCGCAAACGCGCCGGTATCAGAGTGTCCAGCGGAGCGCCGACAGCCTCGGCCTCTGTGTATCCAAAGATCTGCTCCGCGCCCCTGTTGAATATGGTAATTCGCTGCTGCTCATCGATCGAGATGATCGCGTCGGCAGCGATGGAGATGATTCCGGAGAACTTCGCCTCAGACTCCTTGAGTCGCTGCTCCGCGGCCTTGATCTGCTCGATGTCCGTGCAGGTGCCGAACCATTTTATGATCTCACCGTTCTCGCCGAGGAGTGGCACGCCTCTGACCAACCACCACCGGTAGACGCCGTCGGCGCGCCGCAGACGGCATTCGAGCGCGTAGGTATCGCGGTATCGAGTGGCACGTTGCCAAGCGTCCCACGCCGGCTGTCGATCGTCAGGGTGGAAGGGAGTGATCCAGCCTTCCCCGTAGCTCTGCTCCAGGGTGAGGCCGGTATAGGTCACCCATTGCTGATTGAAGTAGATATTCCACCCGTCCGGCCGGGTGGCCCAGACGATCTGGGGCATCGATTCGGCCAACGACCGAAACTCCTGTTCGCTCCTCCGGAGCGCTTCCTCCCCGCGCTTGCGCTCGCTGATGTCCACGACAGTGCCCATCAGTCTCACCGGCTCGCCGTTTGGGTTCCGGTAAGCGCGACCCTTGAGTGAGATCCAGTGTATGGACTCGTCCGGCCACCGGATTCGGCAATCCAACTCGAATTCGTCGGACGCGGACGTTATCGCGAATGCTCGTCGCGCAACATCTCGATCCTCGGGAACCACGTGATCCATGAACCGGGCCGCTCCCCATGTCGGAATGGCCGATGCGTACCCGAATATCTGGTCGTGCCTGAGCGACCGAACAGATGTATCGGAGAGCAGATCCAGATCCCACGTGCCCATTTGCGCCGACTCGAGCGCGAGGTGGAGGCGCCGTTCACTCTCTCTCTCAGTCTCCCCTGCGCGTTTGCGCTCGGTTATGTCTTCGATCTGACTGATGAAGTAGCGGGGCGCGCCGTCGAGCCCGCGGAGCATCGAGGTGTTGAGCAGGATGGTGACGACGCTCCCATCCTTCCGGATGTAGCGCTTCTCGCGTTGATACCGCGGAATCTCACCGCGGATGAGGCGCCCCACGACCGCCACGTCGGAGTCGAGATCTTCGGGGTGCGTGATGTCCTGGAACCGCAGCCGCTCCAACTCGTGCGCGGTGTAGCCGACTATCTCGCACAGGGCGGCGTTGACGCGCGCGAAGCGCCCATCCAGGTCGACGAGCGCCATACCGATCGGCGCTTCGTCGATGGTGAGCCGAAAGCGTTCCTCGGATTCGCGCAGCTTCTGACTGGCTGTCTCAGCCTGCCGGCGGGCCAGCTGTTCGCGCGCCAAGCAGCTCCTCGCGCTCACGCGCCCCCCGTCGCGCCTCCGAGATGTCGCGGGCGAAGGCCTGCCAGCGGCCGCCCGGAAGATTTTTCGCGCTCACGTCGACCGGGATCAGCGTGCCGTCCTTTCGCCGCAGCCTCCACTCCCCTCTTTCCACCTGCCCAGGCGCGACCAACGCGGCGCGCACCGCCGCCAGACGGGGCACGTCATCCGGCGGGATGATGTCGGCGATTGTCTTTCCAATCAGCTCGTCACACCCATAGCCGAGCATCCCGCAGGTACTCTGGTTGACGTCCATGACGCGACCGTCGAGGTCGGCGAGAAAGAACGCGTCGGGTGCCAGGTCGATGAGATCGCGTTGCCGGGCCTCCGATGTCTCGGCGCGGCGCCGCGCCCGGGTCACCATTAGTGACAGATAGACGATGACGAGCCCGTCGACCGCGAACAGCGCCGCCTGTGTCGCCGCCTGTGACTCCGTAGAACTGGCGCGCGCGATGAACACGAACGCTCCGAGCGGGATGCTCAACACCGCGGCGCAGATGCCGGGCCCCGGCCCCGCGAAGATGGCGGTGACGGTGACGGCGGCGAAGAAGAGGACGAAGGGAGCCCCCGTCCCGGTGACGGGCTCGAGCAGCTCCCTGAGCCCGAACGCCGCAGCCACCATCACGAAGGCGAACGCATAGCGAACGACGACGAGCTCGAACGCCTTGCGCAGGACGAGTCTCCACGACCGCGCGGCGCCCGGCATGGCTTACCCCATGCCCGCATTCCGCTCGGCGACGGCAGCATCGACGAGCGGGTCGCGCGTCACCCCGAGCCCATCCGCGTAGCGCAGGTTGACCCACACATAGCTGCACTGTGCGGCTCCGACGGGCACTCGGCGGAGAATCGGCTCAGCTCGTCGAAGGGCGTCCGCGCTGTTCCGAGGAGGGCCCATGACGTTAGGACAAGTTGGATCCGCGATCGCCAGAACCAATCGTGCCCACTGTCTGAAAGTGCCTCCGCCCGCGCGGTACCGGATACGGCGTCGCCTTACGGACGTTGGTCGTCAGGGATGACCAGACATCGAGCGTTGGCTCCTGCCACCGAGTTCGATTTTGCAGGTCAGCCGTCTCAGAGGTCTCCCTGTAGTCCGGATCATGCCTGCCGCGCAGAACGCGATTCGCGACGCTAGGACGACGGCTCGTCGGCCATCCAGGAACGGATGGCCGCTCGCGCAGCTGCCGCCGTTTATCCGCCGGATGGGCGCGCCCGACGAATTACCCAGCCGTTCGCGTCGAGTTCGGCCGCCGGTGTGAAGATGTCGCAGCCCTCGCCCCACTCGGGGTCAGCCGCCGCGAACGAGAGCGCGGCGTGCGCGGCCGGCCGGGACGTCATCGACGTGACGGCTGTCTTCAAGCGCCTGACGGATAGAAGACGCGAACCGATGGCGCGACTATCGACGGGATATGGATGCCGAGCTTCCACCCGCCACGCGCCTGGAAAGCAAATATGGTCTGGTGGATGGACCACATCGGGCTTCTGGTTTCCGACCTCGCTCGCGCCAAGAACTTCTACGGCGCCTGCCTTGCGCCGCTGGGCTGGCAATTTCGAGACTATGGCGCTCGCGGAGGCGTGTTCCGCAACGCGAGCAGCCCGCCGTTCTATCTGACGCCGGCGTCAACCGATACCCGCGGTCTCCATCTGGCATTCCGGGCCTCCTCCCGTGAGCAGGTCGAGGCGTTCCATCGGGCCGCGCTCGCCCAAGGCGCGACGGACAACGGCCCGCCCGCGTTGCGACCCGACTACGGCGATGGCTATTTCGCCGCCTTCGTCCTGGACACGAGCGGCAACAACCTGGAGGCGGTTCACCTCGAATCCGTCGAGCGCGAGGCATGAGGCGCGACCCATGAGCCGATGGGGTCGGTGGACGGCGACCCGCGTACCGTCTGCACGGGCGGAGCGTTGCGGGCACTGTGTTGCTGGTGGCAGCCGCCCTTGGTAGGGACATGCTCATGGCCGCACCGGGCACCTGGGAAGTTCTCCGGTTCTGCTTCTCCGGAGGCGGGCGCAGCTCACTTGCGGACGGCGTCGCAGTTCTCGCCGCGTGGTGCCTCACGCTGGCCATTCTTGTCTTCAACGCTTTCTTCGGGCTGCTGCTGCCGGACGGGAATCTCCTCCTCCGGGGTGTCGGCACGCTCATCCTGTCCGCGCCGCTGCTGTGCCTCTACGCCCGGGCGAAGCGCTCGTTGCCTAGCAGGAGAACTGCGTAAGGCGGTGGTCACGGGGAAGCCGGCCCAACGGAGTTCAAAGTGCCGTGACAGCGTGTCGCCGCCTCGAGCTCGCGGCCTGGTTGCGGCATTCGGATGAATAGTCTCTCCGCGCGCCAGCATCGCGACGAGGGCCGCGATCTTCTTGGCGTCGCGTCTCGGGCGCCGGCCGCTCTATGGAGAGCGCAAGTAACTGTTGTTGAGGAAGGCGACGACGGCGGCCGTCTCGTTGACGGTCCTCCGGCTGACGGTCGGAATTGCCTGCGCGTAGCTGAAGGCGTGGACGATGACGGCGGGTGCGTCCATGCGGCCGAACGAGAAGTCGGTGGGTGCCATCTCCGCCTCGAGCACCCAGCGCACGTCTGGCTTGAACGCGTCGGGGTGATCCACCGTCGAGATGCCGGCCTTCTTCGCGGCGATGTTGACCTCGAGGGGGTCGGCGGTATGGCACTGGGCGCAGTCGACCGAATCGGGCGTCGTGAAAGCCGGATTCGTGAAGTGAACCAGCGCGGCGGCGATCTTGGCCTTGTCCGCGGCCGCGAGGGTCGCCACGGTCCCTTCCTTGGCGAGGGCCGTGAAATTGTCTGGACCGCTGGGGCTCGGCGTGAACGTTCCGTCCAAGGTGCTGGGGGAGAACCCCCGGAAGAAGATCTCTCTCGCGCTGTTCGTCGGTAAACCGGCGATCGCAATGGGCACGGCGGCGCCTGGGGCCCCGTTCGGAAACTCGAAACCGAAGAACTCCCAGTTGAAACCTGCGTTGGCGGCAGTCATGCCGGTGGCCCTGACGAGGTTAGTCTCCCCGGCATGCCGCAAGACGAGCGCCTGTACTGCCTTCGAGAAGGCGCCCCCCAAACCTTGCGCCGCCATGATCGGATGCGGCGCCAGCGGCCCCCTTGCCCCCGGGATGGCGGCCGCCTCCCGCAGCTGCGCGATCTCGGCGACCGCGCCTAGCAATTCGTCGCGCGTGAGGCTGTAGAAGGCATGCACCCCCGAATCGAACGCCGTGACCGTCGAGCCGTTCGCGGCGAGCTCCTGAAAGACGAGACGCAGCTGGTTCTTGCAAGTCGTCGTCGTCGCGGTCGGGTGAAGGTCGCCAAAGCAGGGATCCAGACGAACTGATACGACCCTCAGATTTTCGTGGGGCGCCATGCCATCGGCGCCGATCGCCGCGGGTCCCGAGCCCGCAATCGGGATGCGTTGGTAGACCGCCTTCGGCAACAGCATCCCCCGGCTTCCCGTCGCGTCCGCGCGAAGGTGTCCGGTGGAGAAATCGGCCGGTGTGCCCAGCGGAAACATCATCGAAACGTCGCTCATCGTCACGGGACGCGAAAGCACCGCCGAGCCCGCCTGTCCGCCGCCGCCGCCGGATCCGCTCCGGCCCTGCCCCCCCGCACCGCCGGTCGCGCCGCCGGTCGCACCGACGCCGGAGCCGCCGGTCGCACCACCGCCCGCGCCCCCTGTGCCCGCTGGGGCGGCTCCTCCCGCTCCTCCGCTTCCGCCGGAACCCGCCATCCCGCCGCCCCCGCGGCCGCCTGGATTGTCACCTTTAGACGAGCTGCACGACGAATAGAGCGCGAAGACAACAATGCCGATTGCTCTCCATCCTGGGGAGATGCTTCGAATGGGGTTCCGGCGAGGCGGGTTCATGCGGCGCCGAGCCAAAGCAATTGACGCGCCAGCCGCAGGAGCGTCTTTCCAGGCTCGGACACGGCGTCGGGTGGCCCATCATCAGTGTCACCGGTCCTCGTCCTCGCCTCGCGCTGATTGCAGGTAGTTCCGCTCGGGGATGCTGCTCGTTCGGGACGCGGCTCTTCGAAATAGCGCGACCGCCTCGTCGTGATCGCCGGCGGGCTCGAGCAGGTGAGCGCGCACGGCATCGAGGCGATGACTCGCGCGCAGACGCTCGTCGGTCTCCAGCAGCGCGAGCAGCGCGAGCCCCGCGTGAGGCCCCTTCACCATCGCCGTCGCCACCGCGTGGTTGAGGGCCACGACGGGACTCGGCGAAAGGCGCATGAGCATGTCGTAGAGGGCGAGGATTTGCGGCCAGTCTGTGTCGCGGCGCGCCCCGCTTCGTCGTGAACCGCGGCGATCGCGGCTTGCAACTGATACTCACCGACTGCCCCATCGACAGCGCCGCGCTGGCAAGCGCCACCCCTTCGCTGATCCTCTGCCGATCCCAAAGCGTTCGATCCTGCTCGTCGAGCGGAATCAATTCGCCGCCCGGACCCGTGCGTGCCGCGCGGCGCGCGTCGATGAGCAACATGAGCGCGAGCAGTCCGGCCACGTCTCCGTTGTCCGGCAGCAACGTGTGAACCTCGCGCGTGAGACGAATGGCTTCAGTCGAAAGGTCGGCCCGCAGTAACACGGACCCCGCGCTCGTCGTGTAGCCCTCGTTGAAGACGAGGTAGAGCACGTGCAGCACCGATCGCCGGCGCGCCGCGCGTTCATCGGCATCAGGCGCCTCGAACGGGATGCCTGACGTCCTGATGCTTTCTTTGGCGCGGCTGATCCGCCGCACGATGGTGAGCTCGGGCACGAGAAACGCCTTCGCGATCTGGGCCGTCGTCAGGCCGCCCACTTACGCTGGCGAACAGGGCGAATCTGAAGGCTCTGTCCAACGGTCGTGTTGCGGAGCCGCAAGTCACATGACGTGGGCGAGGACGTGCATCAGACCCACGAGGGCCACCAGAACGGCGGCCGTCACCGCGACCTTGCCGGAGGACTTGATCCAGCTGCCGACACCGCCCACCACCATCGCGCCCCCGAACAGGAGCGCTGCGCCGATTACGGGCACCTTGAGACTGAGGATGCCGAACGCGCGCAGCACTTCGATGGCGCTCGCTACCAATGCGATCACAGGGAATAGGCGACTCGGCACTTTGAGCACAAGCAGGATGGAGGCCGCCAGCGCCACCACCGTGAGCAGATTGTTGGCGTGCATGGTGGCAAGACTATTACAGGCCCAGCGTCCTACGAAGTACGACGCTCGGACCCCACTGGCAGCCGACGAGCCCGAGATGGCTGCCCAGTGGTAGCGTCTTCGGCATGGCGTCCGTGCGGTTTGCGGCAGGTGGACTTCTCGCGCTCAGCTCCCTGGTGACCGGCGGCGCTGGTTGTCGGCACGCCGCCGCCGAACCCATGGGGCGCGTCGTGCCGATCGAGCTCGACGGACCGAAATGCGGCGAAGGAGGTCCTTCGGTCGATATCGTGACAGCTGACCCCTACCGCTGCGGCAAAGGGGATACCTGCACCAGAGTCGAGATGCGGATACGGAATCCCGAGGCGCGCGCTCTCTTCCTCCTGACGGACGGGCGTCAGCCGTTCTCGGGCTACCTGGACTCCGTGAGCATTCTCTTCGGGCGGGAAAGCCCGAACACTCCGGTGTGGGAATTCGTTGGGCAGAACTACCACCAAGCGTTCAAGCTGCCGCCCGGCGCCGACGTCGTCATTCGTAACCTCGAATTCCACACGGCCCTCGAAGACTTTGTGGCGGTCTTTCTCGACAGGATATTGCTCAACCATGATCGGCACATCGACGGGACCGGTCACGAATGGATGCTGCCAGCGCGGGGTGAGTTCGACATGAGCGGGATGGGCGGTGCCATCACCGATTACGAGAGCAGGACGCTCGTCACGTTGAATGGGAAAGAACACGTCGGGATTGGCATCCGGTGCGTCCAGAAGGTGCCGGTCCCCAAGCCAGCACCTCCACCGGTACCACCAGTCTCAAATTGAATCGTGACCCGCTGGGGTCGCTAATTTCAATGAGGCACCTTTGGTGACGTATTAGCCGAGGTCGCGGCGCACGTGGGGGCGCCTGCCGTAGTTCGCGTAGCTGAACTTGCGAACGATCTTGCCGCGCTCGTCGAAGTGGAACGTGTCGGTGCCGTACCAGCCCGCGCGCCGCCCGAACATCGCCTTGAACAGCCAGCGCTTGACGGCCGGCTTCATCGTCGCGAAGTCGTGCTGGCACACCCAGCGGATCGTCGCCTTGCGCGCGCCCTCGTCGATCACCTGATCGTTGACGATGAAGCGCATGGTCCCGAAGGCGTTGGAGAACTGAGGGCGAAACGCTTCCCGGATGGCCGCGCGCCCCCGGTGGGTGCGGCCGTCGCCGGGCTCGTAGACGGCGTCGTCGTCGAAGAACGTCATGACGTCGTCGAGGCTGTTGGTGTTGAACCCGTCCACGAACGCGCGCAGGACATCTGCGATGAACGGAGCGCGGTCGACTCCACTCACGGCTTCGGTCATGAGCTACCGACCGCGGGTCGCTTGCAGCAGGGTGCGGTTGACCGCGCCCACGATGCGCGAGAAGTAGACGAGGCAGCCGTTGGGTGAACCCCAGATGGCCCGTCGCCAAACCCCTGGTCGAGCCCGGTCACGCCACCGTAGGCCAGCATCGCGCCGTCGTTATAGTCCATCGTCGGGCTGGGGCGCGAGAAGAAGAGCAGCGTGACAAGCGCCCCGCGACCCTTCGAGACAAGACCCGCGAGCAGGATGACCTCGCCGAACGCCTGCGTGATGATGTCTCGTCGGTATTGCCCGACCGAAGCCGAAATTGCCGCAAAATGAGCGCGTTCCGCCGTCTGACTGACAAGAAATGCTTCGTCGCGGCGAAAGGATCTGTTTTCGACACAAGGATCTGCCCTCACGGACAGGTGTGTCTGTAACGAGGTGCAGGTGTGCCCCTCCCCCCCGCCCGCGACCAAGGAGCTCCATCATGCCGATGCGCCGTGTCCATTCGATCTTGGCCGTGGTCGTATTCCTGGGCAGCGGATGCTCCCCCGAGGCCTCGTCTCCTTCCGGAAGCGGCGGAGCTCAGGGGACGGCCGGCGCGACAGGCAGCGGTGGCGCCGCAGGGAGCGGCGGTGCCGCGAGCACCGGCGGTTTGTCAGGGAGCGGCGGCGTCAACGGAACCGGTGGTGTTGCCAGTACCGGAGGTGGCCCCGGCAGCGGTGGCCGTTCCGGCTCGGGAGGCGAAGGAATGGCCGGGGCCGCCGGCACGGGCGGCGGCGCAATGGCGGGGTCGGGCGGTCGTGGTATGGGCGGGGGCACGAGCGGCACCGGCGACGGCGGCTCGGGCGGCGGCTCTGGTTCGGCCGGCGCTGGCGGCGGCATGCAGAGCGGTGGCTGCGGGAAAGCCCGCACGCTCCAGAATGGAACCCTCAACATCACATTCGGCGGTGCGTCGCGGAAGTACATCCTGCGCGTGCCCGACAACTACGACAACAACCACGCCTATCGGCTGGTCTTCGCCTACGCCGAGTCCGGGGCATCGGCCATGTCCGTGGTGACCAGGAATTACTTCACGCTGGCGACCTTGGACACCAACAAGACCACTATTTTCGCCGCTCCCGACGCGGCAAATGGGGCCGGATCATGGAGCAAGTCCGACGTCGAGCTGACCGACGCCATTGTCGCGCAGCTCGAAGGAGATCTCTGCATCGACAAGACCCGAATCTTCGCGACGGGATTCAGCTTTGGCGGGGCGATGTCGCTGGCCCTCGCGTGTACGCGCGCGGACGTGTTCCGAGGTGTCGCCTTCTTCTCGGGGGCTGACCTCACCGGCTCTTGTACCGGGACCCTGACGAAGCCCATCGCCTACTATGCCTCGCAGGCTAGCCAAGACAGCACCGGTACGCCCATGCCGAGTAGCGGGAGAGTGAAACAAGCGGAGTTCGCCGCGGTCAACGGCTGCACACCGGAGCCCTCGGCCACGACCTTCCCGGCCGCCGGCCAACCGCACAGATGCACGATCTACAAGAACTGCTCGACGGGACATCCGACCGTTTACTGCGTCTTCGATGGCGCTCACGGCTGGGAGCCGAGGGATCCAGGTCAATCGACGAGCTGGAATGCCCCAGAAGCGTGGAAGTTCATCACGCAGTTCTGAGTCGATTCTCACGGGTTCGTCAGCGGACGGGTGGTCGCTTCGTCCCCTGGACCGTCTTCGCAATCTCGCGGATCTTGGCGCGCACGAACTTGCAGGGCTCGTCGTCGTCGGTGACGGCGGGCCACAAGAGCTCGGCGTGCGAGCCCTCGATCTTCATGGTGGGCGGCAGCGGCTTTGTCTTCAGGTGGGGGCGGGCGGCGAGGATCTTCACCGCGACCAGCTCGGGGATGGTCGCGAGCATCGCCGTGCCGTCGACGATCGCGCCGACGTTGGCGAAGCTGGAGACCGAGCAGCGGACCTTGCGGTTCTTACCGAATCACGTCCTCGACGATGCCGCGCAGGTCGCCGTTGTACGAGACGATGACGTGGTCGCGCGCGAAGTACTCGGCCTCGCTCAGCGTCCGCAGCTTCGCGTGGCGCGGATCGTAGAGGCAGGTGAACCCGCCGTAGAACAGGCGCTCGCGCCGGATCGTCGCGGGTAGCTCGTCGGCGACGGTGATCGCGGCGGCCAGCCCGGAGGTCAGCTCGGCGGCGACGGTGCGGAACTGCACCGGGACGGCGACGATCCGGATGCGCGGGGCCTCGCGTTCGAGCACGCGCAGCAGCGGCGGCAAGCCCCAGAGCTCGGCCGAGTCGGAGAGGCCGAGACGCAGCGTGCGCTCGGCCGTCGTCGGATCGAACGTCGCCGGCGCTAGCGCCGCCTCGACGAGCGGGCCGAGGTGCGCCTCCAGGCCGGCGCGCAGCCGCTCGTCCCCGACTGGTGAGCGCGATGCCGCGGCCGCTGCGCAGGAACAGCGGCGCGCCCACCGCGGTGGTCAGCCGCCGCAGCGCCGCGCTGACCGCCGATTGCGTGAGGTAGAGGCGCTTGGCCGCCTCGGTGATCCCGCCGGTCTCCGCCACCACCGCGAAGACCCGCAGCAGGTTGAGATCGAGATCGCGCCCGAAATCCCGTCCATGAATGCTGCGCATGTGTCCCATATATCCTATTCACTGGATTCATGTGAGGACCAGGCCCAGATTTGGCCCATGCAAACCACAACGACCAAAGCAATGACGAAGCTCGGGGCCGCAGGCCCCCAGGTATTTCCGCTGGCGCTCGGCTGCATGGGGATGGGGGCACGCAGCTTCTACGGCGGCGGCGACGAGGCGGAGGGGATCGCCACCATCCACGCGGCGCTCGACGCCGGAGTGAACCTCATCGACACCGGTGACTTCTATTCGATGGGGAGGAACGAGCTCCTCGTCGGCAAGGCGCTGGCCGGGGCCCGCCGCGACCGGGCCCTGCTCAGCGTGAAGTTCGGCGGCCTGCGCGGGCCCGACGGCGCCTTTCTCGGCTACGACGCCCGCCCCGCCGCGACCAAGAACTTCCTCGCCCACAGCCTCTCGCGCCTGGGCGTCGACCACATCGACATCTACCGTCCGGCGCGCCTCGATCCCGCGGTGCCGATCGAGGAGACGATCGGGGCGATCGCCGACATGGTGAAGGCCGGCTACGTCCGCTACATCGGCCTCTCGGAGGTCGGCGTCGAGACGATCCGCCGGGCCGCGCAGGTGCACCCGATCTGCGACCTGCAGATCGAGTACTCGCTGGTGAGCCGCTCGCCCGAGCGGGCGATCTTCCCGGAGCTCGCCGCGCGCGGCATCGCGACGACGGCCTACGGCGTGTTGTCCCGCGGCCTGCTCACCGGCAGCCGGCCCGGCGGCGCGAGCGACTTTCGCGCCCACCTGCCTCGCTTCACGGGCGACAACGGCGAGAAGAACCGGGCCCTCGCCGACGCCCTGGCCCGCCTGGCCGCGGCCCGCGGGGTCAAGCCGGCCCAGCTCGCCATCGCCTGGGTGCGGGCCAAGGCGGCCGCTCAGAAGGTCACGATCGTTCCGACCCTGGGAGCCCGCACCCGGGCCCAGCTCGCCGACGCCCTGGCCGGCCTCGACGTCGCGCTCAGCGCCGACGAGGTTGGCATGCCTCGAGGCGGCGGTGCCCGCCGCCGAGGTGGCGGGCACGCGCTACGCCGCGCCGCTGATGGCCGCGCTCGACAGCGAGCGGTGATCAACCCGCTATTCCGTGAGGTCTGTGCCCCATCTACGGCGCCGTCCCACCACCACACGCGCCCGGATACCTCAAAAGCCACGGTACTCCGCAGCGTCCTGAGGACCTGCTGCGCCAGATCGCCGGCGACCTGCCCACGGGCGTGCAGAACTCCAGGACGCGACCCCGGCCGGCGTGCTCCTCGGCAGCGGCAAGCTCGCGAACGAGGTTCCGGCGATTTGAATGGTCACCGCGCGCGCAGGGGAGGTGCCACGCCCGGATAGTCCGACCTCACGGAGACGACTCCGGTCACCCGCGCGCGTCGACTTGCGTCATCAGCGCCTGAAGGCGCGACGGATTTCCGTGGCGTGGGGCGTGGGGCGTGGGTTGAAGGGAGGTCGATCTCCTGGTAGATGCGTGTCCCCACCATAGCGTGGCGGCGAATGTCGTCCCGTCTCGGCGCACCCTTCGGATCGGGCTCGTTCGGTCTGTCCACGGAGCATGTGAGGATGAAATCGTTGCTGAAGAAGAAACCACCGGTGTTGATCGCGGGTGGGGGGATCGGCGGACTCAGCGTTGCGCTGACGCTTCACCAGATTGGAGTTCCGTGTGTGGTGCTCGAGTCCGTCGGCGAATTGAAGGCCCTCGGCGTCGGGATCAACCTCCAACCCAACGCAGTGCGCGAGCTCTACGACCTTGGCATCGGGGAGGACTTGCTGGATCGGATTGGCGTGCAGACCAAGGAGTGGGCCTTGGTGGGGCTCAACGGCAACGACGTCTATTCCGAGTTGCGTGGCATCGCCGCGGGGTATCGGTGGCCGCAGTACTCCGCACATCGAGGGGACCTGCAGATGCTGCTGTATCGGACGGCTCTCGAGCGCCTCGGTAGCCACGCCATCCGGACCGGGCATCGCGTTACCGGTTATCGGAATCACGAAAGGGGCGTCACTGCGTTGGTTCGGACCAGCGATGGGGAGCGTCTCGAGGTCGAAGGATCGCTGCTGATCGCTGCCGACGGCCTGCACTCTGCCGTGCGCGCGCAGATGTACCCCGACCAGCCAGAAGATCAACTGGGGCGGAGCGATCATGTGGCGGGGTACGACGCTCGCCAAACCGATGCGTACGGGCGCCTCCTTCATCGGCTTCGGGACACACCGCCACCGAGTCGTGTTTTACCCCATCTCGAAACCGGATCCCGAGACCGACCTCGCCGTCATCAACTGGATTGCCGAAATCACCGTCGACAACTCGAAGGGATTGGGTGCCGACGATTGGAGCAAGCGCGTCGAGCTCGACGCCTTCGCGCACCATTTTGCCGACTGGAGTCACGACTGGCTCGACGTGCCCGCGATGTTGCGCGGCGCGAAGGAGATCTACGAGTATCCGATGATCGATCGCGACCCGCTGCCCACGTGGGTCGACGGCAATGCCGCGCTCCTCGGCGACGCCGCGCACGTCATGTATCCCACGGGCTCCAATGGCGCGAGCCAGGCCATCGTCGATGCCCGCGTGCTTGGTGCCGCGATGCTCGAGCACGGCGCCGGTGCCGCGGCACTTCGAGCGTACGACCAACGGCTGTGCGAACCAATTTCACAAGTGGTCTTACGCAATCGAGGCGCTGGTCCCTTCGGCTTGCTCAACTTGCTCGACGAGCGCTGCGGGGGGGTGTTCGACGACATCGACGACGTCATCTCCGCGGAAGAGCGAGAACGGTTCATGAGCACCTACAGGGCGGCAGCCGGTTTTGGGATGGATCGGCTGAATGCCGCCCCGCCCACCATCCCGGCGGGTGCCAGGGTCGGCCGCCGAAAAGCGGATTCCTTCTTCCAGTCGGTGGCGCTGAAGAGTCCAACGCCTAGAACTCTGCACGCACCCTGGCCGATGCTTCAGCACTACGTATTGATCAAATATCGAGAGACGACGCCCGTGGGGCACGTCGAGGCGTTCTGCGCGCGAATGTTGGCCTTGCCGTCGATGCTCGGCGGCATCGAGCGTCTCGAGATAGGTCGCGACCAGCTGCATGATGCGCGTAGCTGGGACCTGATCTTGATCATGCAGTTTCAGTCGGTCGCTGCGTTGCGCGGCTACCAACAGCACCCGGAGCACCGGGCAGTGATGCAGTTCAACGACCCGCACGTCGCCCAGATCGCCTCGGTGGACTTCGAAAGTCCGTCGACGGTTCGATGAGAGATCTGCGGCGGCCCACGCGCCGTTAAAACCGGCATTCTGGGGGCCGTCGGAGGGAGCCGCGCACAAAATGCGAAGACGCCTCGATGCCCCGGCGTGTATGGCATGGAAGAAATGCGTTGCAGCCACGGTCGTCGCGGTTCGATTCTCGCTTCTGTCGGCCTGTTCGTGATTCTCGGCGCGCTCGGGTGCTCGGGCACGACAGGTCCGGAGCCGTTCGTGTTGGGCGTTCCACCTGCCGCCGCCGCTCACTTCAAGAAGGGCATCAACCTCGGCAATCGACTGGACGCGCCGAACGAAGGGGACTGGGGAGGGACGATTCAGGCCGAGGACTTCCCTTTCATCGCCCAGCGCGGCTTCGACCACGTCCGGATCCCGATCCGGTTCAGCGGCCATGCCTTGGCCGCGTCCCCCTACACCATCGAAGCCGCCTTCTTCAGCCGCGTCGACGCGGTGTTGAACCAGGCGGCCGCCGCGAATCTGGCCGTCGTGGTGGACATGCACCACTATGACGACCTCGCCGCAAACGTCGCGGCGCATCGCGATCGCTTCGTGGCGCTCTGGACGCAAGTTGCGGCCCGCTACCAGAGTCGCCCCGACACGGTCGCGTTCGAGCTACTCAACGAACCCAACGGCCAGCTCGACACGACCTGGAATGACGTCATGCTCCCCGCGATCCAGGCGATCCGCGCGACTAACCCGCGGCGCTTGCTGATCGTCGACTCCGTCTTCTGGGCGGATCCGAGCAAGCTGTCGACGCTGACGCTTCCCGACGACGCGAACATCATGGCATCGATCCACCTCTACGAGCCGAAGCTCTTCACGTTTCAAGGGCAGGATTGGATTGGGCCGGCATTTCTCACGACGGGTGTGATCTTTCCCGGTCCGCCGGCGACGCCGGTCGATCCAGTCCAGGCAGCCAAGGACGCGGCCTGGGCCAACCAGTGGTTCATCGATTACAACACGAAGCCCGCCGCCACCAATCCTTCGGGGCCGGCCACGGTCGCAGCGCAGATCGCGCTGATCACCGCCTACCGGCAAAGCCAGGGGCGCGCCGTCTACAACGGCGAGTGGGGACCGCAGGATGGCGGCGCGCTGGACTCGCGCGTCCGCCTGGTAACGGCGGTCCGCGAGCAGTGCGAAAGTGCGGGCGTCGGGTGGGCGATCTGGGAAGACCCCGTGAACATGAATCTCTTCGACGCGCAGGCGGGCACGTGGCTGACCGCGATCATCGACGCGCTGTTGCCGCCGTAGCAGGCGCCTGCGGGAGAAGGCTCCCAGAACGACTTCACCAGCGACACCGCGACGGGGTCGCCATTCAGTTGGCGGGCGGCGCGCGTTCGGCGACGGCCGCGGTCTTCACCGCGCCGGGCGGCACGGAGCTCGGGCGCTGTGACGGAGGGGGAGCGGCTTCGCTCTCGTCGCGAGCGCCCTCCTCCTTGCCCACGACGGCTGCGTGCTCGAGGATCGCGTTGATCTCGCCACCGATCACGAAGATGAACCCCGAGATGTAGAGCCAGGTCAGCAGGACCACGACGCCAGCGATGGACCCATACGTCACGTCGTAGCTGCCGAAGTAGCGCACGTATTGGGTGAAGATCCAGGTCGCGCCCAGCCAAAGCAGCGTCCCGACGATGGCGCCCGGCAGCATGAAGGTGAACTTCTGCTTCACGTCGGGCAGCAGGTAAAAGCTGACCGCGCTCCCCAACATCATCAGCCCCGCCGTCAACGGCCAGCGCACGATGCCGAGCCCGATGCTGAAAGCCCGCTCGATCCCCAGATGAGCGGCCACCCAGTGGCCGGCAAACCTGCCCGTAATGAGAACGCCGACCACCAGCAGGATGAACAGCGAGGATATGAGGGTCGCGGCGATCGCGACCAGCTGCGTCCGCCAGAATGGCCGCGACTCCTTGACGTCGTAGGCGAGATTGAGCGCCTTGCGAGCCGAGTCGACACCGCAGGAAGCCGCCCACAGCGCCACGACCACGCCGATGCCCAGCAAGCTGGGCCTCTGGGTGGTGACCAGCGACGTGACGCGGTCCTGGACGAGAGTCATCGCCGCCGGCGGCATCAGCGACTGCATCTGGCCCAGGAGCTGCGCTTGGGCGTCGCCCAGCGGCAGATACGCCAGCAACGCCGCCAGGACGAACAGCAACGGGAACAGCGACAGGATCAGGTAGTAGCTGAGCTGGGCGGCCGTATCGAACGCGGCATGATCGTCTTGCGCCCGATAAAGACGGCCGAGAAACACCTTGAACGGAAGCGTTCCACCGCCCGGTAGCCTCATGTGGACTCCGGCCTCAACTCAGAGTCGCAACAGCGGGCCACTTGATACCGGACTCCGGAGGCACCGAAGGGTCGGTCGACGTCACGGGGATTGCTCGGGAGCCACTTGTCGAAGGTCGCCCGCGACGCCGCGAGGGGCACTGGTGAGCTCCGCTTCACGCCGGCTGCGTCGCGAGGCCGCGAAGTACAGGCGCGACCAGCGCCCAAGGTCCGCCCCGGCGCTCTCACCGTCGACCTTCGAGCACGAGGGCGTGAGCAGACGCGCCACAGCGTAGCCCTTCGCCCAAGCTTGAATCGCCAGTCGATAGGCGCGGGCTTCGCTCACGACGTCCTCGATAGGTTCCATGGCGTCACGTTCGTTTCGGGGAGCGCACGCCATCCGATTCACGACCGGCTCGCCAATACCTCGCTTCGTCATCTCGATTTCCAAGCTCATGATGGAAGGCAGTGTGCGTCCACCTCCTCCCCTCGACAATAAGGAAGACCAACCGGCACTCATCGCATATATCGATGATTCGTTTCAGCCATCTCCTCGAACCGTAGTACGGTCGCCTGACCATGGAGTGGCTCAACTATCATCACCTTCTCTACTTCTGGGCGGTCGCCCGTTACGGCAGCGTCGTTCGGGCCAGCGCCGAGCTTCGACTGGCTCAGCCGACCATCAGCGGACAGGTCCGCCGGCTCGAGGAGGTACTCGGCGAGAAGCTGTTCGAACGGGTGGGACGGCGCCTCGTCCTCACCCATGTCGGGCGAACGGTGTTCCGCTACGCCGACGAGATCTTCTCGCTGGGGCAGGAGCTCATGGGCTCGCTCAAGGGGCGTGTCTCGTCACGGCCGCTGCGTCTCACGGTCGGCGTCGCCGACGTCTTGCCAAAGGCCCTCGTGCAAGCCCTCCTCGAGCCAGCCTTTCACATCGGCAAGCCCGTTCATCTCGTGTGCCGCGAGGACAAAGTCGTCGAGGACTTCATGAGCCAGCTCGCGGGCCAGGAGCTGGATCTCGTCCTGGCAGACAGGCCAATCGGCCCCGGGCTACGGGCGCACGCGTTCAACCACCTGCTCGGCGAGTGCGGAACGACCTTCCTCGCGACGACGAAGCTGGCCAACGCGCTCCGCCGCAACTTTCCGCGCTCGCTCGAGGGGGCCCCGTGCCTGTTGCCGGGCGCCCACGCGACGGTTCGACGCAACATCGATCAGTGGCTCGAGCGGGAGAAGCTGCACCCGACCCTGGTGGGCGAATTCGACGACAGCGCCCTCATGTATGCGTTTGGCGAGGAGGGCCAAGGATTCTTCCCCGCGCCGACCGTCTTCGAGACCGAGTTCCGCCGCCGGTACCACGTCCAGGTGGTCGGACGGGTCAAGAACGTCCAGCAGCAGTTCTACGCCATCTCCGTCGACCAGCGGCTCAATCACCCGGCCGTCTCGGCAATCGTCAAGGCCGCGCGGCAGAAGGTCTTCGCCTGAGGCTCCGTGCTCACCCGGCGGGCACGACGCCAAAGTCCAGCACGACGACGCGCCGGGTTCGCGGGTCGAGCTGATAGAAGATGCGATACCCCTCGTAGACGTAGAACCGCATCGAGGGGCCCTTCTTCGAGGGGGCGCGGGCGCGGCCGTGACTCTCGCCCGCGGTGACCGCGATGGTTCGAAGGTTTGCGCCGACCGCCGCGCGCACGGACGCGCGGCATCGGCCGATCCGACCTTCAATCCCCGTGCCGAGGTGAATCTTGTATTCGCTCTTCATGCTCGGCCTCAGGCGCGAGCGCGAGACAGCGCCTTCCAGACGAAGATCACGATGCAGCTGCCGAGAAGCGCGACGCCGAAGCTGGCGATGAGGCCGTTGTTGCCGAGGTTGTCGCCGAAGAACCGCTGGGTGACGAAGCCGCCCACGAACGCGCCGATGATGCCGACGACGATGTTGGCGAGGCCGCCCTGCCTGGCGTCAGTGCCCATGAACTTGCTCCCGATCCACCCCGCGAGCGCGCCGATGATGATCCAGCCGACGTAGCCGATGGCGGGGTTCACGAGCTGGTCCCCGTGTCAGAGGTGGCGCCGCACAGGGCGGGCAACAACCGCAGAGAGAGAAGGATGAACGGTCGTGGGGTCATGTGGTCCTCCAAAGGTCGTTGAGTCGACGCCCGAGAGTGCGCCGTGGCCCGTCACGTTGAATATGAGGAATGGCAAGCACCATCGTTCGCATTTCCCGAGTGATGCGCGCGTAACTTCCTCATAGTCGATGGATTACGCCTGCCGTAGGGTCGGCCCGCTGGTTGACGAGATCAACCGGCCTTTCACATACCGAGGAGCTCACATGATTCGTTCGCTGATCCGCACGACGCTGTTGTCCGCCACCTTCATCCTTGCCGCGTCCGTCGCGCACGCCGCCCCCTCCAGCCCCGCCGAGGTCGAGGGCAACAAGATGGAGAAGAAGGGCAACGCGGAAGAGAAGGCCGCGAACGCCGACAAGGCGAAGGGCGCCAAGATGGAGAAGAAGGGCAAGGCCATGCAAGAGGCCGGCGACAAGAACGACAACGAGGCCCAGGAAGCGGCGGGCAAGAAGATGAAGAAGAAGGGACACGCCATCGAGAAGGCAGGCGAGGCGCGCGGCGAGGCCGCCGAGGAGATGGAGAAGTCGGGCAACAAGGCCGAGAAGGCCGGCGTCGAGGCCCGCAAGGACACGGCCAAGGCCAAGGCCGACGCGAAGAAGTAGCTACGCGACCGCCCCGTCCGCCTCCGCACGGAGGCGCGGGGCGCCTGTCATCCGCTATTGCTCGCAAGAAGCGGCGGAGCCGCCGCTGCCCTTTCCTAACGCAGCGACGTCCTACACGCCGAGCTCTCGCTGCATCTCACGGGCACGCCTGGCAAGTAGGTAGGGTGATCGCGGCGCCGCGCCTCAAGGACCGAAGATATTGCCACCCGTGACCGCCTCAGGCGTCGTCCGCGGGACGCGATCACCGGTACCCAGCTGGCCTTCGTCGTTCGAGCCCCAGCAAATCAACGCGTGGTTGCTGCGCAGCGCGCAGGTGTGCTGAAAGCCGGCCGCCAGTGCGATGACGCCGCTGAGGCCCTGGACCAGCTGCGGCGTCGGTTGCGTCTCGCTGACATTGCCGTTGCCCATCAAGCCCGTACCCCAGCATTTGACGCCGCCCGCAGCGACGATGGCACATTGGTGCTGACTGCCGATCGTGAGCCCAGTGACGCCGCTGAGCCCAGCGACCGTCTGCGGCACTGCGCTCTGGCCAGACCAGCACTGCACCGTGCCGTCGGCCAGCACGAAACAAGGGGCGCCGTCGCCCGCAGCCAGCTCCACCGCCGTGCTGACACCCGGCACCGGCACGGCGGTGTTGGTTGCGGTAATTGCGCCCCAGCACAACACGCTGCCGTTGGCGCTCAGCGAACAGGTATGCGACTGGCCCGCCGTCACCGCAATCGCCGTCAGGTTTGTGCCGTTGCCGGCAGCGATCACAACCACTGGTGTCGCACTGGGTGTCGTGCTGCCATCGCCCAGCTGCCCCGCAGAGTTATTGCCCGAGCACCACACGGTGTTGGTGTCGCTGATGAAACACTTGTGCGCGCCGCCTGATGCAACCGCTTTGACGCCGGTAAACCCCGCCACAGCCACGGGCAGAGTATTGCTGGTGTTGCCCCAGCAAGAGAGGTTGCCGCCGCTGTGAATCGCGCAGGTTTCGTTGGCGCCGGTCGCAATCGCCGTGACTCCCGCGAGGCCGGCGACCGTGTTGGGCATCCAGTAGCTGTTGCGGTTGCCACTGCCCAGCTGTGCGCTGCTGTTGTAGCCCCAGCAAGCCAGCGTCCCATCGGACTTGATCGCACACGTATGGCGGAACCCCGCCGCGATGCTCGATTTTCCGGCTGCGACGCCGGTCGTCCCACCAGCGCCCGCGATGCCTGTTGTCCCGCCAGTACCCGCGACGCCTGCCGTCCCGCCGCCGCCGCCCCCCCGGCTGTGCCGGTGATTCCACCGCCGCCGTCGCCCGCGCTGCCGGTCGTTCCACCGCCGCCCACACCCGCTACACCGGCGCTGCCGCCGGAACCGCCGCCGCCGATGCTCCCTGAGGCGCCGCCGGGCCCGCTGCCCGCGGCTCCGCTCGCGGCGCCCGCCTGCCCCCCGCGTCCGCCCGCCCCCGCATCGCTGCCACCCCTCCCCGCCGATCCACCGCCACCGCTGGAGCAGCCTGCCAACATCAACAGAACGGCTACCGTCCGAGTGCTTCGCGCTGTGTTCATGAGCTCCTTGGCCGACGAATGGGAATGACCGATCGCGATCGATCTAAAACCGCCGAGCGTAACATTTTGCTCGCGGGCCCATCGCGGCCGTTCGCCCGCGCCCGGGCGAATTTGTGAGATGGCGGTGAACGGCGTGCCCGTCCGACATCCACCACGGTTCCAGACAGCGGTCGTTTGCCGCGATCCAGCGGCCGCTTGAAGCTAAAGCCGCCGCCCCGGTTGACGAACATCACAGTCGCAGGACTGCCGCCCTGCACCCAAAGGCGCTCACCGTCCTAACGCGGTCGGTTCGGCGTGGTGCGGCGTGGTCCCGAAACTCAACGTGTTGCAGCGACACGTCGATACCGTGGCTGGGCCCCAGGGCACCGCCTCACCACGGGCGTCTCCCATCCCGTGAACATGCCGCGTTCGAGCCGGCGAGTAGGAGATGAACAATGAGCACGCGAAGAGGAACATCGGCTTCCACGCCGGTCGCTTTTGTAGTCGCGTTGGTTGCCATCAGCGCTTGCGGTGGTTCGAGTCCGCCCAGCGCAACCGTTCGCATGCCGACCTTCAGCCCCGGCGCCGGCGCCGTCAACGCCGGGCAGGCGGTGACCATCAGCACGACCACGGCCAACGCGACGATCTTCTACACGGTGGATGGAACGCCACCCAAGACATCTGTCACGGGAACGACCAGGAGGTACACGGCGCCCATAACCATCAACGCCGCGACGACCGTCAAGGCCGTCGCGACGGCGTCAGGGTTCAATCCGTCAATGGTCGCGACGGCGGCCTACACGATTTCGACGGTGCGGATGGCGGCGACGCCGTCGTTCAATCCCCCGGCCGGGGAGGTCGCTTCTGGAACGGCGGTGGCAATCAGCACGACGACGACAACTGCGACGATCTACTACACGACCAACGGAACCGATCCCGACACGTCGTCGATGCAGTACACGGCGCCGATTGCCATCACGGCGGCCGTCACGATCAAGGCCATCGCCGTGGCGTCAGGGTTCGCGAATTCCGCGGTCGCATCGGCGGCCTATACCCTGATGCCAACCCCGCTCGCCGCCACGCCGACGTTCAGCCCCGAGGCGGGAGCGGTCCCTGCCGGAAGCACGGTCACCATCAGCACGACGACGGCCGGCGCGACGATCTACTACACCACCGACGGAACGGACCCCCAACCGTCGTCGACGCAGTACACGGCGCCGATTGCCATCACGGCTGCAGTCACGATCAAGGCCGTCGCGACAGCGCCGGGGCATGACAATTCCCCCGTCGGGTCAGCAGGCTATACCCTGACCGTAGTCCCGACCGCCGTTACGCCGACGTTCAGCCCCGCGGCGGGAGCCGTCCTGTCGGGAACCATGGTCACGATCACCACGACGACCTCCGGCGCGACAATCCGTTACACGACCGACGGAACGGACCCCGGACCGTCGTCGACGCAGTACACCGCGCCGATTGCCATCACGGCTGCAGTCACGATCAGGGCAATCGCCACGGCGTCAGGCTTCTCTGACTCCGCCGTGGGATCGGCCGCGTATACGATCCTGGCTCCGGCGGCCACGCCGACGTTCGGTCCGGGGCCGGGAGCTGTCCTCCCTGGCACCATGGTCACTATCAGCACGACGACCTCGGGCGCGACGATCCGTTACACGACCGACGGAACGGCGCCCGGACCGTCGTCGACACAGTACACGGCCCCGATCACGATCACGGCCGCAGTCACGATCAAAGCCATCGCCACGGCGCCAGGTTTCACCGACTCCGCCGTGGCATCGGCCGCGTACACGATCCTGGCTCCGGCGGCCACGCCGACGTTCAGTCCGGCGGCGGGAGCTGTCCTGCCTGGCACCACGGTCACCATCAGCACGACGACTGCCGGCGCGACGATCCGCTACACGACCGACGGCACCGACCCCGGACCGTCGTCGACTCAGTACACCGCGCCGATTGCCATCACGGCGGCAGTCACGATCAAAGCCATGGCCACGGCGTCGGGGTTCGCCGACTCGGCGGTAGGATCGGCGACGTACACGCTCCTGGCTCCGGCCGCCACTCCGACGTTCAGTCCCCTCGCGGGAGCCGTCGCAGCTGGCACTGCGGTGACGATCAGCACGACCACCGCGAACGCGATGATCTTCTACACGACCGACGGGACCCAACCCGCGACGTCGGCGGGCGGATCGACGCAGCTCTATAGCGCGCCGGTTTCGATCACTACGGCCACCACCATCAACGCGATTGCGGTCGCGCCGAATTTCGCCAATTCAGCGGTCGGGTCGGCGGCCTACACGATCGTGGTCCTCACTGCCGCAGCAACGCCGACGTTCAGCCCTGCAGCCGGAGTGGTCAACTCCGGAACGACCGTGACGATCAGCTCGGCGACCGCTGGCGCGACGATCTACTACACGACCGACGGCACACAGCCCGGAACATCGGCCGGCGGATCGACGTCGGTGTACAGCACGCCCATCGCAATCACGGCGGCGACCACCATCAATGCCATTGCTGTCGCATCCGGCTTCCTCAACTCCGGCGTGGCATCGGGGGTCTACACGCTGACGCCGGCAGCCACTCCGGTGTTTGCGCCGAATGCGGGCATTGTCGCCGCGGGGAGTACGGTTGCGATCAGCACGACCACGCCAACCGCCGCGATCTACTACACGACCGACGGCACGTCGCCTCAAACGTCTGCCTCGAGGACGTTGTACGTCGCGCCCATCGCGATCACCACAGCGACGACGATCAACGCTGTCGCCACCGCGACGGGATTCGCCGATTCGACGGTTGTGACGGCCGCATACACCCTCCTGCCGTCCGTGGCGACGCCGACGTTCAACCCACCGGCGGGAGGCGTGGCCCTCGGCACGACGGTCACGATCAGCTCGACGACCGCCGGGGCGGTCATCCGTTACACGACTGACGGCACGACGCCCGGGACGTCGTCGACGGTGTACAGCACGCCGATCGCAATCACCGCGGCGACGACGATCAACGCCATCGCCATCGCGACCGGGTTCTCCACCTCGGCGGTCGCGACGGCGTCCTACACGCTGAGTCCGGTGGTCGTCCAGAGCTTCAATACGGCGACGAACGCGACCCTGCCCCCCGGTACAATCAACTTCAACGCGGTCGGGGGGATCGTGAACCCGACGGACCTGGCCGCCGCTGGCACGGGGCACACCAACGCCCTCGCCGTCGTGAACACCAACTTCAACACGGTCCCGACGGTGCAGGTCACTTTGCCGAACGCCCTCGCGATGTATACGAAGTTGCAGTTCGACTACTACGCGGCTAACTCGGACGCGGCCTTCAAGTCCGTCTATCTATTCGCCTCCAACACCGCCTTCCCGTCGAGCAGCCCGTTTTCCACCACGGTTGGAAGCAACAATTTGATTGCAGCGATAACGACAGACAATCCGATCGGCAACAAGGGAGCCTGGGCGACTGTCACCGTTGATCTGACCGCCACACCGCCGTCAGGCACCGCGAACTCGCAGTCCTTGATCGCCTTGATCGCCGCCGGCACCACGCACTTGGGGCTGGGAGAGTCTGGGCCGAATGGCTCGGCGTACTTCATCGACAACATTCGCGTCGTCGACGCGACCGACACGTCCACGACGTTGCAAGACTTCGAGGGCACAGCCCCGACACTCGGTGTGATCAATTTCAACGCGAAGTCCGGCATCGTGGATACGACCGCTTTCGCGTCGATGGCCCCGAACGGCGTCAATCCCAACAACACCAACGAGCTCATGGTGTTGAGCACGAACTACAACTCGGCGCCCACGTTCGGGAGTGTCACCTTGCCGAACGGGACCGTCCTTTCGAATTACAAGGGCGTGAAGATCACCTATTACGCTCTGAACTCGGCAGCCGCCTTCAAGCCTGCGTACCTGTATGCCAGCACGACGGCGTTCCCCAACAGCACGCCGTGGAGCACGACGCTTGGTTCCGGGGGCCTGGTCGCGCAAATAACGAGCGACAATCCAATTGCCGCGGCAGGGACCTACGCGACCGTCACGTTCGATCTCACCAACCCCGCCGTGGCAAGCGCATCTGCGATCGCCGCGCTGACGGGTCAGACGATCTACCTCGGCTTCGGCCAGAGTGGCGGCGTGTCTTCAGGTATCACGCCCCTCTACTTCGTAGACGATGTAACGCTGATCCCCTGACCGATCACGGTCCGATGACGCGGGCCGCGAGCGGAGGCGCGCCGCGCCCGCGAATTGTCGGCGCCGCGTCCTGTGTGCCAATGTGGAGCGCATGCGCGTCAACGGTCACATAGTCCTTTGGCTCGTCGCGCTCGGGACGGTATTGGCCGCGATGAGCTGCAGCTCGCGCGGCGGAAACGCCGCGCCTCACGACGGCGGTCCGGACGTGATCGATGCGCCGAGGTTGGATGAGCCCGGCGCGGACCACCAGGTAGAGCGATTCGCGGATCTCCGCCAGGACGGGCCTCCCCAGTTCACGGTCGTCGAGTTTCCGATCCCGACAGCAAACAGCATGGCCCTCGACATCGCGCCGGGCCCTGACGGCAACGTCTGGTTCACCGAAAACTACGGAAACAAGATCGGACGGATAACACCTGCAGGCGTCATCACAGAATTCCCGGTCCCCACGGCGATGAGCCAGCCCAGCGGAATCACTCCCGGGTCGGATGGCAACGTTTGGTTCACCGAGGCGACCGGCAACAAGATCGGGCGAATCACGCCAGCAGGAACGATCACTGAATTCAACCTGCCGAACGCGAACAGCAGGCCGGGCGACATGACGCTGGGAGCGGATGGCAACGTCTGGTTCGCCGAAATCGCTGCGAATCGAATCGGGCGGATCACGCCGACAGGCGAGATCACCGAGTTTCCTGTCGAAGCGCCCTGGTACTTGACGGCCGGGCCGGGGGGCGACATCTGGTTCACTCACGTTCCGGTGGTTGACTCCGGCGGTTTCGGCACGCGCATCGTGGCGAAAATGACCACCACGGGAACGATCACGGAGTTCCCCAACACGATCCCGGATAGCAACCCCATGACGATCGCAGCCGGTGCGGACGGCAACCTCTGGTTCGTCGACGTCAGCACCAATTTCAGCATCGGTCGCATGACGCCCACCGGCCAGATCACCGAGTTTCCGATGATCACGCAGGGAACCAGCGGCTTCGGCATCACCGCCGGGCCCGACGGCAACATCTGGTACAGCGTGCTCAGCGCCGGCAAGCTCGGGCGCGTGACACCGTCGGGCCAGGTAACCGAGTACCCGATTGCGACGCCGTATTCTCTGGTGCAGAGACTGACCGCCGGCCCCGACGGCAACATCTGGTTCGCCGAGAACGGCGCGAACAAGATCGGTTACATCGTCCCCTGACGGACGTCGGCCTGTCGCGACGTTACCGGTTCTCGAGCCGCGCCAGATCGATGATGCCGCTGGTGATGGGCTGCTGGCGCCGGTAGGCGGCCTGCATGTCGTCGCTGAACTGCCAGATCGTGGGGTCGGTGCGACGGACGGCGAAGCGAGAGGCGAACGCCCCGTAGTCGCGGGCGGCGTCGCCGTCGGTGATGGCCGCGACGAACGCGTCCAGGTCGCCCACCTTCACCCGGTAAAACGCATTGGCGTAGGTCGCGGCGATGACCGGCACCACCGTCAGCGTGTCCTCGTCAGGCAGACGCGCGTGTTTGTCAGAGATATGGGCGACGTTTGCCCAGCCGACGTTCTTGAACAGCGTGACCCAGACGGGTTGCTTGCCGGCCGGGTCTTCGATGCGCAACACGGCGACCTCGGGCAGGACGTTGACCGCACGCCCCTGGGCCCGCGACAGCCGGAGCAGCGCCTGCTGGACCTGGCCGCCACCGGCGGCGTTTTCCGCGGCCAGGTCGAAGCGATGATCGAGGATCGGCGCAAGGCGCTGGTTCAGCAGCGCGTAGAGCTCGCTTTGCGGATTGGCGGTGCGGTAGGCGATGTCCGGTTCGCGGTTGAAGTGGGCCACCTTTCCGAACACGAACTTCCGCTCCTCGTCGGCGGCGCCCCGGTACCACCTGTCCGCCAGCGCGCCGCGCGTCGCCCCCGGCAGGAAGACCAGGAAATTGTACTCGGCCTCCATGCGTAGAAAATCCATGTACAGGCGGGCGTCCAGCTGGGAGGCGACGTTGCCAAAGACGTCGTACCCGACGACCAGCAGATAACAGATGCGCTCGAACAGTGGGTAGCTCATCACCCAGCTGGTCTTGGGCGGGGGGCCCACCAGACCGGGCAGGACGGTGGCCGCGTCGTTGTTGCGGAACACGGTCAGCGCCGCGCTGGGGTTCACCCCGTCGCCATCCCACAGCAGGCCGAGGTCGACCTTCTCCTCCGGCCCCAGCTGCCGCTCGAGGAAGTCGGACTTGGCCGACAGATACGCCTCCTGGCGCGACAGGTACCGGCGCCAGCGCAGGAGCTGCGAGTAGGAGCCCGCCCCCGACACCGGCAGGCGCAACTCCCCGCGTTCGGCTTCAAGGAACTCGGCCGTGCGGCTCGCCGGAGAATCTGGAGCGGTGAACACCATCCAGAAGTGATCCTCGATGACGCTGAGGGCGGCCTGTCCCCGGCACACCGGCCCCTTGATGAAGGTCATGATGTGGTAGAGCGCGTCGTCCAGCAGGAACCGGTACCGGGCCTGCACCGGCAATTCGTGGAACGCGATGAAGGGGTTCGCGATGGTCTCGGGGTCGTACGAGGGCAAGGACGCGACGGTGTAAGCCGGCTCGAGGAACAGCTCTCGCCAGCGCCGCATCCGCGCTTCGCCGAGGGCGTAGGGCAAGTGGGTCTTGTCCACGACCGTCTCGGGATCGACGCGCAGCCGGTAATACACCCGCTGGACGCCGGGTGGTTCATTGGGCCGTCGGGTGACGATGCGGTCGATGGGCTGGCCGGGCGGCGTCCGCGAGCGCACCACGTGAAAGAACCGTCGCTCGGAATCGCCCTCGAAGTGCAGGTGGGCCAGGAACAGGTGCTCGAACAGGTAGCGCGCGACCAGCTGCTGTTTCAGCGAGTCGCCGTTGAAGAACGCTTCCCAGGTCTGGACCTGATCGTGCGCCGCCGCCGGCAACGGCGGCGGCGGCTCCGCCGGTGCGCCGGCGGCCAGCCACTGTTCGATCAGCGCGAACTCGGCGTCGGCGATCGCCGGCATTCCGTAGGGCATCCCCCACAGCGGCTGCTGCTTCTCGTACTCCGGCTGCTCTTCCAGGCGGGGGCATTTTCGTTCGGCGTCGAGCGCCAGCTGGAAGGTCGACGGCAGTAAGCCACCGGCTGGTGTCGGGTGCCGGCGCTTCTGCGCCAGCAGCTGATACAGCAGGCTGCCCGCGAGGTTCGCGTCGCGGGTCTGGCCGCGCTCGTTCAGCACGGGGAAGAAGCCACGCTGGCGCCAGCCCGACGTGGAGCCGGCGTCCTGGTACAGCCGCGTGAGCTCGGCCGTGCGCAGCCGGGCCTTGTAGACCGGTTCCTTCGAGGCCCCGCGGGCGATTCCGTCCCAGCTCTCCATCTTCAGCTGACAGGCGGAGTCGTAGCAGCCGTGACAGACGACGCACCGGCGTTCGAACAGCGGCCGGATCTGTCGTTCGTACGAGACGGCGCCGGGCGCGGGCGCCGGACGCTGGTCGAACGTCGCCGGGTTCGGCTTCCCGTACTTGTCATTGAGCTCGTGATCGAACCTCGCGCTGAGCAACGTCCCGCAGGTGGCGGTCGCCGCACAGAGCGCTGCCAGACCAAGCCATCGCGCCCGCACCGACGGAAGGTGTCCACGGACCGCGTCGGCGCAACGGAGCGATCGTCGCCGAGACCAGCCGCGGAACGGCGCGGACCAAGTGTCGGGGGTTGCCCTCACGTCGATTCGCATCCGTCGTGGATAGCGTGGCCGCGCTCTGCCAGACTGGCGAGCGTGCTGGGACGGTTGTCAGCATCGATGGTTCTGTCGTTGCTGGTCAGCGTCGCATCGGCCTGCGGCGGCGGCAGTTCCGACACCGGAGGCCGGGGTGGCGCGACGACCTCTGGTGGCGGCACCGGCGGCGGGGGTGCGGCGGGGCAGTCCACCACCGGCGGTGCAGGCGCGGGCGGCAACGTGACCGGATGCGGTCGCTGCGCCGCCTACGCGGCACCAGCGCAAACCGGGACGGTGGGTCCGTCCGAGCTGGACGCGCTGTCGGGCGTGGCGGTGAGCCGCCTGCAACCGGACATCGTGCTCACGCACAACGACCACGATCGCCCCGTGGTCTACGCGCTCGATCTGCAGGGCCGCGAGCACGCGCGTATCACGCTGGACGGCGCGCCGGCGACTGACATCGAGGACATCGCGATCGGCCCGTGCGGCGCGCAGACGTGCGTCTATCTCGGCGACGTCGGCGACAACAGCGTCCAGCGGAGCGAGTACGCCGTGCTGCGGTTCGTGCTGCCCATGGTTCCGGCGAGCGCGGGCCAGGCGGCGATGACCGTGCCGTTCGAGCGCTTTCGTTTCACCTACGAGGATGGCAGCCACAACGCCGAGGGCCTGATGATCGGCCCCGACGGTGTCGTTTACGTCGTCACCAAGCTCGCTCCGAGCTCCGGGGGCCGCGTGGCCGCGATGGGGCCGAGCAGCATCTACCGCTTGCCGCCGTCGATGACGACGACCTCGGTGGCGCGCGCGACGAAGATCGCGACGCTCACCGTGCCGGCGAGCGGCGAGCTGGCGGCGTCCGCCGCGGCTGCGCACCCGTGCGGCACGGGCTTCCTGTTGCGCACGTACGATCGCGTGTACGAGTTCGTCAGCCCCGCTGGCATGGGGTTCGAGGCCGCCTTCACCGAGGCGCCGAGGGTGGTCGCGATGCCGAACGAAACGCAGAGCGAGGCGATCGACTACCGCGCCGACGGCCGAGGCTTCGTGACCTCCGGCGAGGGCGCCAGCGCGCCGATCGTCCACACCGCCTGCGAGCCCTGATACCGCTGCTGGTGTTGGACGACGACTGCCGAGGACGGCCCAGGACCTCGGCCTGCACGGCAGGGGTCTGTGAGCCGTTCGCCGTGTCGTCGTCGGGTGGGGGCGCGCATCGTCGCAAGTGTGACGCGGAGAAAGCGCCGGGAAAACGTTGGGATCGGAGGGCCCCTCAAGCGTCGCGCGCGCAAGGCGATAAGGGAGGCATGAATCAGCGGACGCTGCGCATTCCCGGCACACTGAAACACACAAGCGACGAGCAAACGGACGTCGCCCTACAGGAGAAGGCACGGGAGTACGCCGACCGCCATCCCGGCGTCGGATTCCTGGCGGACGTGCTGCGCGCGCTGCACACACCAGGCGCGCTGATGCGAAGCGCGAAGGGTTTCTACAGCGCCTTCACGCCGCACGAGGTGATGGACGCATACGCGCAGCGGCCGGATCTCCGCGTCAAGGCGGTGAAGGCCATCACCGGCGGCGCGCCCACCCTGCTCCGGCGGCTGTCGCCCGACGCGCTCACGTCCCAGATCGAGCTCCTGGTCATCGAAGATCTCCCCGAAGCCGAACGATCCGTGCGCGCCGAGGCCGATCGCGCGCTGACCGTACACGACCTGTACATGAAGTACCTGGACCCGGTCGACCTCGCGACGTATCTGGGCCCACAATCAATCTGGACGTACGAGTCAAACGACGGCTGGTGGAAGTCGGAGCCCAACGCGGGCACGCGCACGTTGATGGCGACCGAGCTGCGGAGCATCCGGCGTCACGGGATCCTGACGGACGCGGAGATTGTGGAGCTGCTCGGCGAGGAGACGCTGGAGCGGCACCTGTCGGTGGCCGTCAGGACGGGCCTGCGCAAGGCCGCGCGCCGGGCCGCCGCGGCAGGAAAGCCGTTCACCGATGCGGATCTGTTCGCCGGCCCCGGCGGCGACGCGCGCGACCTGATCGACGAGATGGTCGACAGCGTCCCGATGGCGCAGCTGCGCGAGGTGGTCACCCAGGCCGTCCGCATCGTGGGCGTGTCCGCGCAGGACGACAACGACGAGCCCACCGTGGTCACGTTCGGCAATTCGGCGAAGGACGCCGCGGCCGTTCCGACGCCGATCGGTCAGCGCATCGGCCCCAAGCCGACGCCCGCCGTCACACCCGCGCCGTCGCCCGTGATGGCCAAGCCGCGCGCGGTGTACGCGACACCGCCGCCGAAGACGATACCGCCCGCGCCCCCACCGAAGGCCAGCCGTCCCGCGCCGATCCCTGTCGACGCCGCCGGCCCGCCCGGACCGGACGACGATTTTGCGTTTCTGGAGGAGATCTCCGAGCGCGTCGGCTGAGGCGGGGATCGCGCCGTCACACGGTGATGGTGCAGCCGCTCTGCTTCCTGGCGGAAGCGCTGGGCCGAGAAGCGGGGTGCCTTTCATCCCCCGCCATCGAGTACAGGTTTCCGCGTGGTCTCCCGTTCGAACGTCGTGATCTTGTCGTTGCTCGTGACCTCGGGGGCCATGTCGATCCAGGCGTGCGCCAAGAAGAAGCACGGAAGCCCGCAGGCCGATCCGAAATACGTCGCGGCGAGCCAATCCCTGCAACGGTTGAAAGCCGACGCCCAGAAGCTGCAGGCCGAGACGGCGGCCATCCGCAAGCGGCTCGAGCGGCTCGGCTCGACCGATGACCTGCCGGGCCTGGCTGCCTTTCGTTCCAATCTATTCGCGACCGAGGAGGTTCTCGGCGGCGTCGGTGGCACGAGCGAGTGGCTTTCGAAAGAGCTGGAGGCGGCCTTCGCCTCCGGGGACGGGCAGCAGGTCGACAAGGTCACGGCGACGATCGCGAGCTCGGCCGACGACATGAAGAAGTTCGAGAAATCGGTCGTCGATCTGTCTCACGATCTCATCCCGTTCGAGCGCAGCGTCGCCCAGTTTCGCGCCCTGGCCGCCGCGGGCGTCTTCTTCACGCGCGTCCTGCCGACGGGCTACGAGGTCAGAGCCGCGAACGACGGCATCGAAGCAGCGGCTCCTGAACGTCGTCAGCGACCGAAACAACGCCGCCCGGGCATCGTGGCTGGTCTTCGATCGCGTCTGGTTCGCGGGCGACGGCGCTCGCCTCGACATCGGCCTGTCGAGCGAGCAGCTCGAAAACGTCGCGGCGATCCTCAAGGCGTATCCGAATGTGAAGCTCGAGATCGCGGGCTACAACGACGACGCGGCGCCCGCGGCCGCCGCCAAGGAACTGGCCCCCGCGCGCGCGGCGGCAGTCAAGGATCGCCTCGTCGCCCTGGGCGTCGCCGAGCCCCGGCTGAAGGCCGCAGGCTATGGCAGGGCTCAGCCGCGCTGTGCCGCGAAGGACGTGGAGGCGTGCCGGGCGAAGCAACCGCGGATCGCCGCGCGCGTCGCCGCCCTGTAGCCAGCGAAACGCCTCAGTCCATAGGGGCGCCCTTGGCGATCCACTGGCGAACGTCCTCGAGATCCTCGGGCGACGTACAGCTCCCTTGACCGCAACCGAAGGGCATCCGCGGAAGCAGCTCGCACATCGGCGGTTCTGTCTGGGCGCGGTAGAAGGCGCTTTCCTCCGGAGCGCATGGCTTGACCAGGACGCGCCCTCCACACTTCGCGACCGTGTACTCCGTCAACGTGCGGTAGAGCGTCGCGTCGTTGTCTGGGAAGATAGTTCGGCGGCTGGCCCTCGTTGTGGCAGCCCGCTCCGCCGCAATAGAAGCCGATGACGGTCTTCACGCCAGACCAGGTCGCGAAGCTCGAGCTCCCGCCGGTTCCGCCAGTGCTGCAGGACGCGCCGCCACCGGCGCCAGACTGACCCGAGCTCCCACCCTGACCTGTGTTCGCGGGAGGTCACCCGCGCATGCGCCAAGGCCGACAAGCACAACGAGGAGAGCAGACGTTCGCACGAGGACGGGGACAGAGCTCAGCTTCATGAACGATAGGCGAGCGGCGCTATGACCCGCGAAGCTCCGTGTACTCGCCGGGATTGGCGATCGTGACCGCTGCTGTCCCGCCGGCCTGAACATCTTCGTGTCGTCGTACTTGCCGTACTTCGTCACGGGAGCGGTGCCGCCCTTGACCGGGAATCCGTCGGCCCCTGCCTTCACGCCGATCGCGTTCATGAGGTTGCAGAAATACTTGTTGACCGGCTTCGAGGCAACGTTCGGCGGCGTCCCCAGCGTAGTCGAGCTTGTTCGACGGCGACTCCATGTCCACGCAATCCATGTCGCTGCTACCCTGGGTCATGTCGGTCTTCGCGCCCTCGAGGTTGACGGCCGCCCCGGTCTTGAAGTAGCCGCCGCAGCTCCCAGCCTGGAGAATCGGCATGTTGTTGAGGTTGTGGCTGTTGCCATCCGACATCTCCTGGAACCAAACGGTGGCGGTGTTGTCGAGCACCGTCTTGCCTTCTCCCTCGCCGAAGGCGTCGAGGCGGCCGACGAAGTAGGCGAACAGCTCCGCGTAGTACTTGTCGATGGTGTGAACCATCTCGAGCGCGTTGCTGACGCACGCGCCGCCCTGGTTGGCGTTGCCGGTCCGGTGGGACACGGAGTGCGACTCGAGGGTCAGGCCCAGGTTCCGATAGATGAAGTTGCCGGGCATCTTCAGGAAGATGACGCGGTTGTTGTCGCACATCGCCGTCAACACCGAGAGATCCATGAAAGCCTTCACGGTCTTGTCGATGTCGATCCTCGTACCGGTGGCCGACGCCTCCGTGAGCCGTGTGCTCGTCAGATTGAGCTTGGCCGGGTTGGTGGCCATGTCCATCGTGCACTGGCCGCCTGCGACGGGCATCCCTGTCGTCGTGTAGTGCAGGAGCTCCGTCCAGTCGTTGACCCTCTTCAGGTCGGCGCTGCTCATCCTGATGGCCTTGTACCGGTTCAGGTCCTCGCGGACGCAATCGATGATGCTCTTGCCGCTTCGCGACCCTGTAGGTGTCCGCATTCGGCGTCGACGGGTTGCCGCCGAACAGCCCCGTGAGGGTGTTGTAGAGCGCAGTCGGCGAGGTCACACCCGGGAAGGGACGCATGGGCTGGTCCCACGACAGGATGTGCATGGTGTTCGAGGTGTTGCCGCTGACGCCGCCGATCTCGACGAAAAGCGGAGCCCCGCCGCTGGGGTTCACCTGCTCGGCGCAAACGTGATCCAGCGACCGTCCGGTCGGCTTGGCCGCCGTCTTCGGGCTGACGCCCGATGGATCGGACGTGTCGAAGCCGCTGTCGGCGTTCGGGGTCACCGGGTGGCACGTGAAGAACGAGCCCTGGACCTGCGTGTGGGGATCGTTCTGCTGACCATGCGTGCCGCCGTTGCTCCACTCGTTCATGGACCGGAGGCCGCGAACCATCAGCAGCTTGTTCGCGTAAGGCGCCATCGGCTTGAGCGTGTTCATGGCCATGTAGTCGGCCGTGGTCAGCGGGCCATGCGACAGCTTCGGGAACCACCGGGTCGTCAAGCAGCCGTAGTGCGTATAGAAGACGATCAGCCGCTTCGGGGCGGTTGCGGTCATCCCCTGGGCTTTCGCCTCACGCTCGGCGACTGAGGGGAGGAAGGGGGCGGCAACGACCGCACCGCCCAGGCCACGGAGCATCACTCTGCGATTGAATGTTTTCATGGTCTGATTTCCCTTCAGTTCCCAGCGGTGCGCAGGCGGAAGGAGTCCGACTTGGCGAAGTCGGCCATCATGCTGGCGATTGAGTACGTGGGGGTGGTGGCGAGGTTGGTAGCCAATTGATCGACGACGCACGCGTCGTTCAGAGTGGAGGGCCTGCCGGCCGCGAAGTTGACCCACATCCCGGCGTAGAAGCGCTGGGCGTTCGGGGATGCCGCGATTCCGGTCATCAGGTCGGCGGGAGCCGAGATCGTCTGGAACTTGGCTCCGTCAAAGGTGATGTCGGCTGTCGAGTTGATGGCGCCGCCGAGCGGATCCGTGTCCTGCCAGCCACCGACTGCGTCGTACCGCTCGAGCACGAAGCCCGGCGGATTGACCTTTCCGGCATGGCACTCGGCGCAAGCCGCCGGGGCCGTGAGCGCCTCGGTGGCTTCGCGGTTCGTCTTGTAGTTGCCAGGCGGGTGGTTTGATGTTCAGGAACGCCGGATTCGGGGTACCGGTCGGGACGTTGAGGACGCGCCCGGTGATGAACGCGCCACGAAGGATGGGGCTGGTCGCGTCGAAGTGAGAGAACGTGCTGAGGAAGGCGACGCGGGTGAGGAACCCGGGCCGCTTGGTCGCGTCGAGGGCCACCTTCGTGGGCGTCGTCGCCATAGCTGGCGGCATTGAGCCCATAGATGCCCGCCGTGTCCTTCGTGACGAAGGCCGTGGTGCTCAGGAAGAGATCCTTGAAGGTGCCCCCGCCTTTCACCAGCTCGACGAAGAAGGCGTCGAGCTCCTGCATCGCGGCGTTGTAGGAGCCGGGTTTGAAGCTCGGGAACTTGGTGGTGTCGTGCTCGCTGACGTTGATCCAGTGCGAGCCGGTCTGGACGTCGGCATAAATGTGGTGGAAGGTCGTCGCGACGCCCGCCGCCTTGGGGTCGGCGAGCATGCGTTTCGCCTGCGTCGCAATCTGGTCCGCCGTACCGAGCTGGTTGCCGTCCGCCGCAGCGTTGAGGTCGGCGTCCGGGATGCGAGTTCCACAGCAGGAGGGAAAGCTTCGCCGCGACCTCGAAGTGGTTCAGCTTGAAGGCCTGGCCCTCGGGGGTCTCCGCCAGCTCGGGGACCATGATGAACGTGGGCGAAGCGAGGAACGCGTCGAGGATCGCCTCGGTGACGTCGGCGGGCGTATGCGTCTGGGGCAGGCTGTTGAACCGCATGAAGCTCGTGACCTCGGCGTCGGTCAAGGGACGGCGGTACGCCTTGCGGCCGAACGCCTTGATCGTGTCGGTGAGACAGGTCGCGGCAGCCGCGTCGCAGGTGATGAACTTGGCCTTGCTGGTGGCGTTGCCCAGGACCTGGGCGGCAATCTTCTCGGCTGCGGTCAGGTAGCCGTTCCAGGAGACATCGGTGAGGCTGCCGGTGGAGTCGTTGGCGATGAGGTCCATGACGTCGGCCCCGGGCGTGACGCCGAGCAGCTCATTGATCACGGTCGCGTACTGGAGCCTTGTCAGCCGCGGAATCTGACTCGATACCGGTATGCCGGGCGCGCACGTCGATATCACCAGCCCACCACCGGCGCCGCCCGCCCCGATCGTGCCGGCCGATCCGGTAGGGCCCGCGATTCCGGCAAGCCGGTGGACCCGGAACTGCCGGAGCTGCCTGCACCTGCATTGCCGGTGCAGCCGGCCAGGCCGGCGAACAGCAAGACCAAAAGACTCTTGCGAATGGAGTGCGTCAGTTGCATCTCATCCTGCCCTTCTGCTGGAGGCACAGCGATTCTGGCTGGGTGCGGGCGGCTCACAACGGGAACCTACGGTCGGAATCCGCGACGCTCTGCCCTACAGATGCCGCCCCTCACCGATACCGGCTCACATTATTTGTGGTGCTTCGGGCGGGAGGTGGTCCCCCGAGCTCCACAGGCTCCACAGGCGAACACATCAGGTAGGCGATGATCCCGAGCAATCGACTGGACGTACTCGATGTGTGACGGCCCGTCGTAATTGCGAGGCCGGCGCGAGCGATCTCCTGGGACCGGTTGCGTCCCTCGATTCTCCCCAACACCGCGACAACTTCACCGCGTTCACGACAAGAATTAACTGCGCGCCACGCCAGGCGTGATCATCGACCCAGCACAATGAGCTCGCACTTTGTTCGCGATTCGGCGCTCTTCTGTATTGTGCTGGCGTTCACGTCCCTCGGCGCCTGCCGGTCGAGCGGCCCGGACGAAGGAGGGGGTCGATCCGGCACCGGAGGTGAAGCCGGCGGCGGTCGCGGAGGCGATCACAGTGGACGCGGTGGGTCCGTCGGTGCCGCTGGCGTCACTGGGCGAGGAGGAGCTTCGGTCGGCGGAGTCGGTGGCAGCGGAGCGATCGGCGGAGGAGTTGCCGGCGCCGGCGGCGGCGGCGGGATCGATGCGCGTGGCGGCGCAGGTGGCACGGGTAGCGGAGGCGCGACAGTCAACGCTGAGGGCCCTTGCGACATCTACCGTGATGCGGGACAGCCTTGTGTCGCGGCTTACAGCACCGTGCGACGCCTCCTCAGCACGTACGCCGGGCCCCTCTATCAGATCAGGAGCGGGAGCTCGGAGCAGAACACCGGCTCGGGTGGCCAGACGCACGACATCGGGCAGACGACGCATGGCTTCGCGGACGCGGCCGCGGTGGATGCAGTCTGTGCCGGCACGATTTGCACCGTGTCGCTGCTCTACGACCAGTCCGGCAAGGGAAGCCATCTTCCAGTCGCGAAGGCCGGCATTCCGGCCGGCGGCCCCTTCGCCGCGATGGACGACTTCGAGTCCAGCGCGACCAAGGAATCGCTGACCGTGGGCGGCCACAAAGTCTACTCACTCTACATGGAGCCGAGGCAGGGGTACCGGCTGCCACGGGTCGGGGACGGCATGCCGCGCGCGTTCGAGCCCCAGGGCATCTACATGCTCGCAGATGGCACGCATGCGGGCGTTGGCTGCTGCTTCGAGTTCGGCAACAGCCCGCCCACCTTCCTGTTCAGCAACACGACCGCCCTGTTCTACGGACGCGGATTCGACACCGTTGGCGCCGGCAACGGCCCCTGGTTCATGATGGAGTTTGGCGATTATTTGTCGCCGGGCACGTCGGCAGCGGCCTTGCCCGCCCCGCCCAACCCCAACAACCCTTCGCTCGCGGTGAAGTTTGCCCTGGGCTTCCTCAAGACCGACTCGACCAGCGCCTTGGGCCACTGGGCGCTCCGGATGGCTGATTTGACCACGGCCGGCGCGCTGACCACGGCCTACCAGGGATCCATGCCCATGCGTACTCACAACGCGGGAGGCGTCATCCTTGGTGTCGACGCGAACAACAGCAACGCGTCCTGGGGCACCTTCTATGAGGGCGCCATCGTCGCGGGCTTTCCCGCCGACGACACCGAGACTGCCGTCCTTCACAACGTCAAGGCCGTCGGCTACGGGAGATAGTCGCTGCCCCTGGCCCGGCGAGGCGATCGGGATGCCGCGCACGGGGCATTCATCGGGATGTCCATGAAAGGCGTCCTTTGCTCGTGTTCGGCGCTCGTCGCAGCGCTTGTCCTCGTGCGGCCCGCCGGCGCCGCCACGCTGTATGTATCGCCCACGGCAACGGCCGAAACGGGGTGCGACACGCGCGCGAACCCCTGCACGCTCGCGAGCGCGGCAGCCACCGCCGTCGCGGGCGACACCGTGGTGCTGATGGACGGCGTGTACAAAGCGCCGCTCTACGTCAGCAACTCCGGGACGGCGTCGGCCTGGATCACCTTCAAGGCGGACGACTGCGCCACGCCCATCATCGAGGGCTCAGGCGCGGGCCCGAACGATGACATTCAGGACAGCGGCGTCCACTCCACGACCGCCCAATACGTCCGCTTCGTCGGCCTCGTGGCACGGGGCTGGAATATCGGCTTCGGCAACGGCTGGGCCGGGGGCGTGGATTCGACCGAGGTGTCGAACGGTCACTGGGACATCGAATACTGCATCTCCTACTCGAACGGGCGCACCGGCTTCACCTTTTTCAGCGCGGAGGGATTTCGTCTCAAGAACTCGATCTCGGCACACAACGGCAGCAGCAAGCTGCACGCGTGGTCCAGCGGCGTGACGTTGTTCGAAGCCACCGGTACCAACGTGGTGGAGGGCAACATATCGTTCGAGAACACCGACGCGGAGCGCAGCACCGACGGCAGCGGGTTCATCGTCGATGAGGCGTCGAACAACGCCACCTTCGTCAACAACCTCGCCTTCGGCAACTCCGGCTCCTGCCTGCGCATGACGGATAGCTCGGGCACGCGTTTCATCAACAACACCTGCTATCGCAATTCGCAGTTCGGATCGGCCGCCACGGGCCCCACCAATCCCGGAGAGCTCTACTTCACGAACCGCGGCGTCACGGTGCAGGACGTGACGTTCATGAACAACGTCATCGTCGGGACCGGTCAAGCGCCGGCGGGCTCCCAGCCGGTCGTCAATCAGCCGACGTCGGGGTGGTCGAACAACGTCGTGACCACCGGCTCGCCGACGTTCTTCACAGCGCCGACCGGAACCAACCCGAGCTTCGTTCCCGCATCGGGAGACACGATGCTCACCGGCCGGGGCGCGAGCGGAAACGGCGTGCCCACGACCGACATCGGGCTCGATCCCAAGTGCATCGTCAAACGCACGCCGATCATGGTCGGCCAGGTCGCGCGCGTGAGCACGTGGCAATACGACGTCGACATCGACTACATCAAGAGCATCGGCGGCGTCTCCAAGTGCTTCAACCCGAAGACGCGATCGGGCACACCCGACATCGGCGCCTACCGCCCGGGCGCGGTGACCACCGTGATGCCCGGAAGCTGTATCGCTCCGCCCATCACAGGCACGGGCGGAATGGGAGGCACGGGCGGAATGGCAGGCATGGGCGGAGCGGGAGGCATGGGCGGAGCAGCGGGCATGGCTGGTGCCGGGACGGGCGGGGCAGGCGCTGGCGGTCGTGCCGGCCGGGGCGGTGACGCCGGCGGCGGGGGAGGTGCGGGCAGCGGCGGCGGGACGGGCGGCGCGGCCGCCAGCGGCGGCGGTATGGGCGGAGGCGGTGGTGGGGGCGTTGGCGGCACGGCTGGCACGAGTGGCGTCGCCGGCACGGTGGGTGGCGGCGGCAGCGGCGCCGCAGGCGTCGGAGCCGCCGCCGGTTCGGGCAGCGGCGGCGCCGGGGGCACCGCGACCGACGCCGGCGCCGATGCGCAACCGGCGCCATCGAGCAGCAGCGGCTGTCAATGCGGGGTCACGAGCGGCGACCCAACCACGGTCTCGTCGCTGCTGGCGCTCGTCGTGCTGGCGGCGGCCCGGGTCCGGCGCCGCCGCTCGACCGGCATACCCGGCCGACGGCGGTAAGCGCAGCCGTCGCGCCCCGGGGGGCGCGGTACGCCCCCTACCCGCGCGCCTCCCGGGCGGTCTGCATCAGCGTCTGCAACAGCTTCGGGTCGACAGGCTTGGTCAGGTGGTGATCGAAGCCGGCCGCGGTGGTGCGCGCGCGGTCCTCGGCCTGGCCGAAGCCAGTGATGGCCACCAGCAGGGGGCGCGGACCGTCGGCGCGGGCGCGCAGGCGCCTCGCCACCTCCAGCCCGTCCAGCTTGGGTAGGCCGATGTCCAGCAACACGACGTCGGGGTTCATCTCGCGCGCGGCGGCCAGCGCCGCCAGCCCGTCGTGTGCCACCCGCACCTCGTGGGCCTGAAGCCGCAGCAGACGCGACAGGGCGTCGGCCGCGTCGACGTTGTCGTCGATGACCAGGATCCGATCCGGGCGCGGTCCGCGCGCGGCGTCGTGCGCGCCGGCGGCGGCCCCGTCCTCGATCGTCCGGTCGTCCTCGCTGACAGGTAGCCGTACGACCAGCTCGCTGCCGCAGCCCGCCCCCGCGCTGCGCGCCTCGATGTCGCCGTCGTGCATCTCGACCAGCCGCTTGACCAGCGCAAGCCCGATGCCCAATCCCTCGTGCTTACGCTGGTCGGGCCACTCGACCTGCGTGAACATGTCGAACACGCGCTCGCTCATGTCGGGCGGGATGCCGATGCCGTCGTCCTTCACGGACAGGACGACGCGCTCGCCCTCCCGCCGCGCCGCCAGCACTATGTGGCCTCCGTCGGGGGTGAACCTGGCCGCGTTGTTGAGCAGGTTCGAGACGATCTGCGTCAACCGCGCGCCGTCTCCGCAGATCGGCAACGGCTCCGCTGACACGTCGATCGTCAGGTGGTGATGGCGCGCGGTGAACAGCGGCTGCACGGCCTCGACCGCCTGCGCGACGATCGGACGGAGGTCCAGCGCGGACCGATTCAGGATGATCTTGCCCAGCGTGATGCGCGAGATGTCCAGCAGGTCATCTACCAAGCGCGTCAGCTGCGCGGTCTGCCGGGCGATGACGTCGCGCGCCCACACGATCAAATCGTCGCCCGGTTCCCGCAGCTGCATGATCTCGATGGCCATCGTGATCGGCGCCAGCGGATTGCGCAGCTCGTGGGACAGCATCGCCAAGAATTCGTCCTTGCGGCGATCGACCTCCCGCAACGCCTCGGCCACGCGCGCCTGCGCCACCAGCCGCCGGTGCTCCTCTTCGGCGCGCTTGCGGTCGGTGATGTCGTGGCCGACGGCCTGGAATTCGACGACGCGGCCCCTGTCGTCGAAGAACCCGCGGCCAGTCCACTCCATCCAGCGCACCTCGCCCCCCGCACCGGCCTCCTGGTGCTCGATCGACGCGACGGAGTTCTCGGGCGTGATGGCGGCCAGGAACGTCTCCGAGATCGGGCGCTGGTCCGCGGGCAGGAGCTGCCACAGCTTCTGGCCGATCAGCTCATCGGCCGAGCGCTGAACGTGGCGACAATACGCGCCGTTGACGAAGGTACAGGTGCCATCGGCCAGGAAGCGGCAGATGACATCGGCCTGATCTTCGACCACCGACCGGTACTGCTCCTGGCTGCGACGCAGGCTCGCCGCCGCCTGCGCGTGCTGCCATACCAGCGCCGCCAGCAGCATCAGCGGGACGGAGATGAACAGGAAAAATCCCTGCAACGCGACGATGATCTCGGCGACCGAGCCGCTGGCGAACGGGCCGCGACCGGCCCGCGTGCAGAGCAGCGCCACCAGCACCACGCCCAACAGGTGCAAGCCCAGCGCGCCGGGGCCGAAGCGAACCGCCGACCACAGCAGGAACGGCAACGGCACGATGACCAGCCACTGATGAGGCGGGTGGCCTGGCCTCCAGGCGAAGAGCAACGGCAGCGCCGCGCTCAAACACGCGGTCAGTAACACGAGCTCGGCGACCCGGCGCGGCCTGCGACGGATCCCCGCCAACCCATTGGCCGCGAAGGAAAGAATTGGCACCGCGACGATGACCGCGCCGGACATCCGCGCCAGCACCCGCTGCTGCCACGGGGCCCAGAACTCATGCACGAAGCCGCCCGCGAGGTAAACGCCGACGACCAGGGCCTGGACGATAAGCGGCACCAGGAACGTCCCGCCGAAGATGAACGCGCCCATGCGGCGCAAGCTGTCGAGCCGCGGCGGACTGCCCAGAACTGGCCGCAACAGCGCGGCGGCCACCGCGCCTTGCGCGAACTGACCGGCGAACTGGACGAGCATCATCGCTGCCGGCACGTGCGGGTTGAGAGCGGCCGTCAGGTGCACGTGGGTCGGCAGCAGCGCCACGGCGTACAGCCACCAGCGGCGGACCGGGGCCGTCAGGAGCGCGGCCAGCAGGATCCCTTGTGGCAGCCAGATCTCGGTAGGCCCGCCCCGCACCAACCGCATTCCCATCCCGATCGCGCCGCCCGCGTAGTACCCGGCGCACACGAGCACCGTCGCGATCAGCGCGCGGCGCACCGCCTGCCCTCGAGGCGCCGCCGCGTCGCCCGCAGGCGCACCCGTTACTCGCAGAGAAAGGAGTCCGCGCATACCCACACACGCATAGCCGGTGCTACGCCCACCGGCCGCAGCGTACATCGAGAGGAAAACTGATCAACCCGCGCCGAGAGGAAAACTGATCAACCCGCGCCGCGCGCGCCGGTCCCTGCGCCGTGCTCCGCCCAACCTCAGCCTTGGCCGCTTGGCAGCGGCGTCAGAGCGCGCCGGGCGCCACGGCGAAGGTGTCGCAGCGGCGGGCGTCACCGCTGTCGAAGCCGCGCTTGAACCAGCGCATCCGTTGCTGGCTGCTGCCGTGGGTGAAGGTCGCCTCGTTGCGGTGGCCGAGGGCGTCGTCACCGATGTTGTGCGCGGCGACGAGCGCCTCGCGCAGATCCTGGTCGTTGATCGACAGCGAGGCGCGCGCCGTGTGGCCCCAGACACCGGCCAGGCAGTCGGCCTGCAGCTCGATCCGCACCGAGGTCTGATTTCGATCCTCGCCAGGTACCCTCACCCTGTGCGCTCCGAAAAGGTTCTGAACGTGATGGCCGACCTCGTGGGCGATGACGTACGCCTGCGCGAAATCGCCGGGGGCCCGCAGACGCCGCGCCATCGTGTCGTAGAAGCTCGGATCGATGTAGAGCTTCTGGTCGCCCGGACAGTAAAACGGGCCGACTGCCGACGACGGGGTACCGCAGCCGCCGGTTGCGACGCCACCAGAGAAGACGACCAGCGTCGGGTTGCGATACGCCGAGACGCCGCGTCCGTAGCTGGGGAGCGCCCCCTTCGCGAACGACGCCGCCCACACATCTTCCGTGGACGCGAGCACGACGCGCGAGAAGTCGCACGCCTTCCCGAGCGCCGGCGAAGCCGCGCACACGCTGGCGCCCGCCGGCTGTCCCGCATTGCTGGCGGCCGGATCTCCGCCGGATAGCAGGCCGAAGATCGCCTGCTTGATCCCGTCGGGCGCGAACAAGTAGACGCCCCCGACGACCGCGACCAGGATGAGCGTCCCGCGCAGGCCCAACATGCGTAGCAGGCCCCCGAAGAGCGCGGGGAGCATCCCGCCCGCGGCGTGACGACCGCCGCCGGCGCCGCGATCCTCGAAGTTGTCGGAACGTCTGTGGCCTTCAGTGTCCATCGCGAATCATGCTATCAGCGGAGCTGGGTCAGCAGCATCGTCTGCGCGTTGCTGACCTCGATCTCTCGTATGTCAGGCGAACGCGGGCGGCGCAAGGCGGCGGTGGCCACCATCGTCGGCGAGCGGGCGGGCTGCCCGCGCGACAGGACAGTGCTGCGGCTTGCGTCGCTCGCCGGGGGTGTCCGTATCAGCAGGACAGACGTCCGCCTTCTGGTCTGTAAAACTGCCGGCGGATTGCATGACTTGCCGGCGTAAGACGCTGGCGGTGCCTCACGTTGGCCGGATGCTTATCGTGGAGGCGTTGCTCGTCAACCCGAGGTGGACAGAGGAGTAGATCATGAAGAGGACGCTCGATTTGCTGGCGCTGGCAACGTTCGTGCTGTTTTCGGGAATCGCTCGGGCCCCGGACGCCGAGGCGCGTGGCCTAGCAGACGAGATTCCGCTGCCCAATGGGTGGCAGCCCGAAGGCATAACCATCGGTCCGTGCGCGACCATCTATTCCGGATCAGTAGCGACGGGTGCGATCTTCAGGGCCGACCTGCGCACGGGCGCCGGCAACGTGCTGGTGCCGGGCCGACCGGGTCGCATGGCGGTGGGCCTGAAGCTCGATCGACGGACGAACTTCCTGTTCGTCGCGGGTGGCCCGACGGGCGCAGCCTACGTCTACGACGCGGAGAACGGAGCTGACGTCGCGGTATTTCAGCTCACCACGGCGGCCGAGCGTTTCGTGAACGACGTGATCGTCACAAACGCTGCCGCTTATTTCACGGATTCGTCCCGCGCCGTCATCTACCGGCTGCCGCTCGGGCCGGGAGGGTCGGTCGCGCCGGATGCCGCCGTCCAGGAGATCATCCTCGGAGGCGACTTCCAGCTCGTGGCCGGCCAATTCAACGCGAACGGCATCGAGGCCGCCGACGGCGGTGACACGTTGATCATCGTGAACAGCTTCCTCGGGACGCTCTACCGCGTGGATGCCGCGACCGGCGCGGCGCGCCTCATCGACCTCGGAGGTGCCACGGTGCTGAACGGAGACGGGATCCTCCTGCGCGGCCGCACCCTCTACGTCGTCCAGAATTTCCAGAACCAGGTCGCGGTGATCCAGCTCGACGGCCGGCTGGCGTCCGGCGACATCATCGCCACCATCACCGATCCGCGTTTGGATGTGCCGACCACCGTCGACGATTTCGCGGGCGCCCTCTACCTCGTGAACGCCCGCTTCACCACGCCGCCGACGCCGGACACGACGTACAGCATCGTTCGCGTGCCAAATCGGCGGTAGCCCGGTCGGGCTCAGGTCGCCGCCGCCAGTCCCATCGGGCCCCGTCACCACGGCGCCTATCACCAAACAACTTGCGAGCGACGCTTGACTCACGCGGAATAAGATCCACGACCCTCGCTGCCGGGTCCCTGTGTGGTGGTGAACGGTGAATGGAGGGTGACCATGTCGAGGACGACGAATCGTACGCGCCGCATTGTTTCAGCCTGGTTGTTGACCGCCTTGGCGATTCACATCGGACGACCCGCGAGCTCGCCGGCCCAAAGCGCCATCCGCATCCGCAGCCAGGGTGATTACTTGGGGGTGATCGCGATCCCGACAACGCCGGCCCCGCAGCCGAAGAAGCCGCCGGCTCAAATCGGGCGGGCGCTCGAACGCTGGAACGTGATCGCGAATGACGCCAGCGGCCTCGACCACACGCCCGTGGCCGCTGGCGAGGACCGACAGTTTGGCGAGCAGCTCGGCCCGACACGTGCGAGTCGCGCCATGGCCATCGTGCACGTCGCGATGTTCGAAGCCTTGAACGCGCTCGATCGGCGATTCACGAGCTACGTGGGCTTGCCCGCGGCGAACAAGCCCAAGAAGATCTCCGCGGACGCGGCCGTGGCGCAGGCGGCCCGCGACACCCTCGTCGTGCTGTTTCCTTCGCAGGCCGCGAGCTTTGACAGCGCTCTCGCCGAGGACCTGGCACTCGTCAAGAAGCATGTTGAACGCGAGGACGGTGTCGCCCTGGGGCACGCCGCCGCAGCGGCCATCCTCGGCCAGCGCGCCAACGACGGCTCGAACCACCTCGAGCCGCGGATCGGTATCGAATACATCACCGGCACTGCGCCGGGACAGTGGCGGCAAGATCCGATCAGTCTCATTCCGATTGCGCTCGGTGCGTTCTGGGGCCAGGTCCGGCCCTTCGCCTTGGCCTCGACTGAGCAGTTTCGGGTGCCACCGCCGCCGGCGCTCACGAGTGGCGCCTACGCCCAGGCGTTCGACGAGGTGCAACGCCTCGGTGGCGATGGCCACGTCACGCCCACCGAGCGCACGGCGGAACAGGGCTTCGTTGGCATCTACTGGGCCTACGACGGCACGCCGCGCCTGGGCGCGCCGCCACGCCTCTACAACCAGATCACGGTCACCATCGCCAGGCAACGCGGCACGCAGGGGCTGGACCTCGCGCGCTTGTTCGCGCTGGTGAACGTCGCCATGGCCGACGCCGCGATCGCCATCTGGGAGTCGAAGTATTTTTATGACTTCTGGCGTCCCGTCACCGGCATTCGAGAGTCGGACCCGGGCACAGGGCCGAGTGGGCTTGGGGACGGCAATCCGGACACGCACGGCGACCCGACCTTCACCCCTTTCGGCGCGCCCGCGAGCAACCTCGCGGGTCCGGACTTCACGCCTCCTTTTCCCGCCTACCCGTCTGGACACGCAGGCTTTGGCGGCGCCCTGTTTCAGACGTTGCGTGCCTTCTACGGCACTGACGCCATCGCGTTCACGTTCGTCTCTGACGAGTGGAACGGCGTGACGAGGGGGAGCGACGGCGCCATCCGACCACTCATCCCGCGCAGCTTTGCGTCTCTATCGCAAGCCGAAGAAGAGAATGGCCAAAGCCGGATCTACCTGGGCGTCCACTGGGCCTTCGACAAGACGGCCGGCAGCGACCAGGGCCGCGCCGTCGGAGCCCTGGTCTTCTCGCAGACATTTCGGCCACTTCCCTGATAGCGGGCGGTTGCCCGGGTGCGGCTGCCAACGAGCGGCCGCCAACGACTCAGAACTGGCTCAGGAAGGGCCACACTTCCGAGGGCATCCACGATGCGCTCTTTCCTGCATCCGTCGGCGACGGGGTATGGCCGCCATCATATGAGCACCAGCGGACCGGCTTCCCTGCCGGGCAGCCCGTGTAATCCGTGCACACGTGTCCCCCGGTGGGCGCTCTCGGCAGCGTCGTAATCGCGCACCCATTGAACCTGGCGAACTGGTCGGTTTGGGTATTTTGTCCGTTCCCTTCCTGGAGGCCGAGCGAACCCATGTACGCGATCGGCTGGCACGCCGTGGGATTGGCCACGCCGCCGCCCGAATGGCCGACGGCCGCTCGGAACGTGCCGGGCAGCGCGCAGACGAGCGTCCATGACATCGCCGCGCCCTGGCTGAACCCTTCGAGCTCGACGCGCGTCAGGTCGATGCAGAGATCGGCCTCGACCTCCTTGAGGAGGTCGCTGATGAAGGTGGTATCCCGCGCGGCGCTCCAGAGTCCGCCGACAGCGTCGGGCGCGATGAAGATCGTGCTGCCCTGCGATAGATCGAAGAGCCCGAAGTACGCCGGAGTCCGCGCGACGTCGCGCCCGCTACCCGTGGCGCCGTGAAGGCCGATAATCAGCCGGTACGGGTGGCTGTTGTCGTAATTGTCGGGCCAGCGAAGGATGTACTGCCGGCTCATGCCGCCGCTAGTGATCATGTTGTAGGTGAACGTCGTTGCAGAGGGACTGTTCTTGAGCGTGGGCGCCTTGCCGCAACCGCTGGACATCATCGCGCCGCCGCCGCCGCCGCTCGACCCTGCAATGCCTGAGCCCCCACTCCCGTTGCCGGCCGTGCCCGAGCCGCCGCGGCCCGCCGAGCCGGCGGCTCCTCCGCGCCCTCCGAACTCGCCACCCCTTCCACTTCCACTACCGCCTCCGACGGATCCGCCACTGCCGGTGGTCCCAGCCTGTCCCGTGCCGGCGGAGCCCATCGTTCCCGCCGAGCCCGTCGTGCCTCCCGAGCTCGTCACGCCGCCCGCGCCTGTCGTTCCTGCTGAACCGATCGTCCCGCTCGCGCCGGTGGTGCCCGCCGCGCCGCTCGTTCCCGCCGCGCCCGTCGTGCCTCCCGATCCACCTTGATGCGAACCAGCGGCGCCGGGGGAGTTGTCTTCGCCTTTGCCGCCGCAACCGAGGCCAAGAGCAAGGCAGAAGACAAACCCGCCGAGAGCTGGTCTCAACCGACGAAGGGCACGGTCAACGGACTGAACGATCGAAACAGCACCCATTCTTGGCGACATCGTCTTGTCCTTGTCCTCGTTACAAGAGCGAGGTGACTGACTTGGTATTGTCGGGTGAGTGGCAACATTGTCCCAAAACCTCCGCCTTTCAGCGATCTCGGCTTGGAGATCGCCTGAACGCGATGCGCCGCTAACCACGCCGCAGGCGCCGTGATCTCGCGCCGTCGCGTCGACCAACGCCGACAGCCATGGCAAGCTCTCGACGCGTGTTGGGTGCGTGTCGGACCCCGTCGAGATTGGCGCTGGCGGCCGCAGCGGTCGCTGTCATCGGCGGCGGCTGCAATGCGCGGAGCGTGGCGCCCGGATCGATCGACGGCGGGTCGCTCGCTGACGCCGGAACAGACCTTGGCGCGGGTGGCTCCGTCGGCACAGGCGGCGCGGGCGGCAACGGAGGCGCCGGTGGCGGCCCGTGCATCGTCGAAGCGCCCGCGGGCGGCACCGTCTTCGAGGGATCGATCACGATCAACAACGCCGCGGACGCCACCGCGGCACAGGCTTACAGCGACATCACCGGCTCGTTGGTCATCGGCATCGCCTTCGCCGGCGTCGTCGACCTGCCGCGGCTGCGGACTGTCGGCGGCGACGTCTTCGCGGAGGGCGGCGGCATCACGAACCTGCGCGCGCCGAACCTGACCAGCATTGGAGAAGACCTGTGGATCTACCTCGTCACCGCGCTCGTCGAGGTCGACCTGCGAAGCCTGGTTACCGTCGGCGGCCGTCTTTGGGTCTACCGCAATCCGAAGCTGGCGACGCTGCGGCTCGATGCCCTCCGGCAGGTCGCCGAGGACGTCCAGATACGGGACGACTCCCCGCTCGGCGCCTGCGTGGTCGACGACATCGTCTCGCACGTCACGAGCGGCATGACGATCGTCGCGCTCGGGACCCCGCACCCCAACTGCCACTGCGAGACCGTCTGCAACCACGCCGAAGAGCGCTGTCCGTGACAGCATCGACCGCGATGTTGGCCGCCGGGGGCCGCGGGCTGTTTGCCCTGCTTGAACAGCGACCAGCCGAGCCCGGCGCAGGCGTCGCGTCGCTCGGATGCGAGCGAGGACGCGGCGGTACAGGGCTTCCGCCTCGGGATAGCGGCCGCGGCTATGGACCGCCAAGGTGAGGCGAAGGCCCGCGAGGTAGTTCGCATCAGCGAGATGAGCAACAGCGTCGGTAAGCAACGACCACGACGACGCCACCGTGACCACCCGCCGAGCATGACATTCTCGTCAGGGTCGCGACGGGCGGATCACCGCCGACGAAGCGAGACCGGCGCAACGACGGGCACTTCGCCGTGGCATCCACCATGCACCGTCGAGCTGGGTGCCGGATCGCTTCCTCCATCGCTTTGCCCGCATCTACATGACCGCAGATCTCCGCAGCCTCGCTGCGGGGCGGATCGTGCTTGCGCTGGTGCTGCTACTCGATCTCGCGAAGCGCGCGGCGCAGCTCGACATCTTTTTCACAAATGAAGGACTGATTCCGAATCACACGCTGCTCTGGCGGCCGCCGTTCGAAAAAGCCGTCTCGCTGTTCTACCTGGCCTCGTACCGACATGAGGCGATCGCAGGGTTTGTCGTCTGCGCGATTGCCTACCTCGCGCTGATGGTCGGCTTCCGGACGCGCCTAGCCCAGATCGCAAGCCTGATCGCTGTCTTGAGCCTGCACGGGCGCCTGTTGTTGTTCGACAACGGAGGCGACGTGGTCCTCGGCCTTCTCTGCATCTGGACCACCTTCCTGCCCACCGGCCGTCGCTGGTCCGTCGATGCGGTGCTTGCCCGCCGCGATCACGTAGACCCGCTCCCGTCGTTGGGCGAAGCGCCCGACGCAGGCAGCCGCGCGAGGGCCTTCACCTCGCTCGCGGTGATGGCGCTGCTGTGCCAGCTGGCGTTCATCTACTTCTTCAACGCCGTCCACAAGGGGGGGACGAGCTGGCGGGAGGGGAGCGCGGTTCATTACGCGATCCACCTCGATCGGCTGGCGACGCCGTTCGCGGTCTGGCTCCGTCACGCCATGCCCACCGGCGTGGCGCGCGCGCTGACGTGGACGACGCTCGCGATTGAATGGGCGTTGCCGCTCCTGCTGCTTGCGCCGTTCGATGTGCGGCGCTGCCGCCGGTTGGCGGCCGTGCTGGTGGTCGTGCTGCACTCCGGCCTCGGCATGTGTCTGAACCTCGGAATTTTCGTCCCCGCGATGATTGCGTTCACGCCGAACCTCCTCGCGGGCGAAGACTGGGACGCGCTCGCCCGCTGGTGGGCGCGTCGCCACGGCCGGACGCTGCTGCTGGAGCGGCTGGCAGGGCGCACGTCGCGCGCGATCGAACGCGCGGCGGCGTTGCTCACGCCGGGGCGGCGGGTTCGCATAACGCCTCCCGGTCCCGTCGCCCACAAGCTGTCGCGCTGGCTCCCGTTTGGCCGCGAGGTCACCGTCGTCGCGTTCATCACCATCGCGGCCAACCAGCTGCTCGACGAGAACTACGCGGCGCACAAAGTCATCGACCATCACAACTCGCCGGCGATGGCGGCCGCCGTCACGTACCTCAACATGTTCCAGGGTTGGTCGATGTTCGCGCCCGAGGCGCCGATGAGCGATTTCAACATCATCGTGGAGGCGAAGACCGCCGACGGACGCACGGTCGATCCCTTCAACGCGATGGCCAACCCGTGCCACCCCGCCCCCGGCCGTCAAATCCCCGTCGGCCTGAACCCAAGCGCGTTGCTCTACGGCTACGAGAACCACTTGCCGAATCGGCCCGCCTACCACCAGGCATTGCAGGAGTGGATCCTGCGCTACCCCGAGCGCACCGGCCGCCCCACGGATCGCATCGTTTCGTTCGAGGTGATCAAGGTCGAAGACGACAGCCCGCCACTCGGCGAGCAGACCCCGACCAACCTGCGCTGGTCATCCGTGTTCAAGTACCCGTAGCGGGCTGCAGATCGAAGCGTGAGATCGCCGCCCGTCTCCTATTGACCGACGGGGGCGTCGATCGCGCCAGCGTCAGCGGCGGGGCTGACCGCGCACATCATGGCCGAGCAGGACAGCCCGGTCTGACAAGCGCTGGCGCCTCCTCCGGAGCAGCAGGGCTGTCCGGCGGCGCCGCAGGTGGCGCACATGCCAGGCACCCCCATGCTGTTCATTCGGCCCGCACATCCGAAGCCGGTGGCGCAGGTACCGCTGTTCCCGGTGCCACAGCAGGGCTGCCCTTCCGCTCCGCAGGTGCCGCACTGGTTGCCGGTGGCGGTGACCATGCAGGACAGCGCGGTCATGCACGCGGTCACCGCCGGCGCGCCGCCGTCGGCCCCGCCATCCGCTCCACCAGCGCCGCCGCCGCCGCCGGTGGGGCAGCAAGGCTGTCCGGCTCCGCCGCAGGTGGCGCACATCCCGGGCATCCCCATGCTGCTCATGCGACCGGTGCAGGCGAGACCGCTGGTGCAGGTGCCATTGTTGCCGGTACCGCAGCAGGGCTGTCCGGCCCCGCCGCAGGTGCCGCACTGGTTGCCGGCAGTGGCGACCATGCACGACAGCTCGGTCGTGCAGGCGCTGACCGCCGCTCCGCCGTCGGCCGCGGCCCCGCCACCGCCGGCGGGACAGCACGGCTGTCCGGCGCCGCCGCAGATGGCGCACATCCCGGGCATCCCCATGCTGCTCATGCGACCGGTGCAGGCGAGGCCGCTGGTGCAGGTGCCATTGTTGCCGGTACCGCAGCAGGGCTGTCCGGCCCCGCCGCAGGTGCCGCACTGGTTGCCGGCAGTGGCGACCATGCACGACAGCTCGGTCGTGCAGGCGCTGACCGCCGCTCCGCCGTCGGCCGCGGCCCCGGGGCCGCCGGTGGAACAGCACGGCTGCCCGACGCCGCCGCAGGTGGCGCACATCCCGGGGATATCCTGGGCGTTGTTGCGACCAGCGCAGCCGAGGCCGGCGCCGGTGCAGGTGCCGTTGCCGGTGCCGCAACAAGGCTGTCCGGAGCCGCCGCAAGCGGCGCACAGCTCGGCGCCACCGGCCGCGATGGTGCACCCCAGACCCGTCTGACACGAATTCGCGCCGCCACAGCAGGGCTGTCCCGCGCCGCCGCAGGTGCTGCAGCTTCCCGCGCCGCCGTCGGTCGCACCGGTGCAGACGTTTCCGCTCTGACAGTTCGAGCCCGGGCAACAGGCCTGTCCGCTGGCGCCGCAGGTGTCACACATTGATGGCACGTCTTGTCCGGGCGGGTCGCTGCAACCCAGCCCGGCATTGCAGCTCTCGTTCGCGCAGCAGGGTTGTCCGGCGCCGCCGCAAGGGGCGCACGTGCTGGCGCCCCCATCGGCACCCGCGGCGCAGATCAGCGGAGACTGGCAGGCATTCTGACCGCCCTGGCAACAGGCCTGCCCCGTGGCGCCGCAGGCCACACAGGCCCCATCGGTGCAGCGGGCGCCGCTGGCGGTGCAGAACTGCGCGCCGCCGCCGCCCATGGGTGGTCCACCGTCGACCCCACCAGCGTCAGCGGTTGCGGGAGCGGTTCCGCAGCAGGTCTGGCCGACGGCTCCGCAGGCCACACCGGCCGCGTCGCTGCAGGATCCCGCGGCGCAAGTTCCGCTGACGCCCGTGCCGCTGCAGACCTGGCCAGCCCCCACGCACAACCGGACCGACGGTCCGCCGCCATCAGTCGTGGTCGGCACGCAACAGCCGCCTCCCGCGCAGACGTTGCCGCTGCAGCAGGGCTCACCCGGCGCGCCGCAGGTGACGGCGCCGCCGCCTCCCGTTCCGGCCACCGCGCCACCACCAGCACCACCAGACCACCGGCGCCACCAGCACCACCAGCAGCACCAATGCCGGTGGCGGTGCCGCCCCCAGTCCCCGACCCCTTGGAGTTGCCGCCGCAGCCCACGGCCACCACGACCAGGGCAGCCAGGAGGATCACCGCCCGGCCGCTCTGCCGCGCGGCCATGAGCCTGCGCCCGATGGATACGGCACTCGATGAAGTCTGATCAGGTCGTTGCATTTCTATCTCCGAAGGGTGGAGGGCATGGGCGTGGGACACGATGATGAGACTGATTGGAGGGCGCCCCCCCAAACGGTCATCAAGCTCTTTTTATGGATGGATCGACCCACCCGTACCGAGGAGCACGCGGCACCAGGGGTCCTCGATTCTTCACAACAACCGCGACAACTTCACCGAGTTCGGGACAAACACCGCTGCGCGCCACGCCAGGCGGCGTGATCAATCGGTTCGGCGAACTTGCACTCGTACGGCTGGGGCTCCAATTCGGCGCCGACGCCGACCACCGGCGCCGGCTTCGGCGTGCAGCGCACGGGGCGCACCATCACCGCGCGACGTCGACCTCGCCCCGCTGCGCCGCGCAGGCGATCGACAGCAGCTGCGTGCTGCAGTGCCGAGCGCAGCTGCGCTCGGCCTGCCCGCGCAACTGCCTCTACTACGGGTACTAGTAGCCCGATCGGTGTTTGCGCGCCCCGCGAGGGGTGCAAAGGCAAGCTCCGGCCGCTCCGCGCGCCGCTCCCCCCGGGGCGGCGTGCCGGGCGGCCGTTTTTTTTCAGCGCCTGCTAGGGTTGGTACGTGAGAACGACCGCCGTCAACCGGGCGAGCCTGCTGGCGATCGCCATCGTCTTGGGGGGCGCCGCCGGATGCAGCGAGCGCACGCTCCTCCAGGTCGACGTCACCGGTGACCGGCGCTTCGAAGGCGTCGTCTTGCGGTTGACCGTCTCGGCGGCCGAAACGTCCGCGCCTCTGCGAGAGGCCGACTTTCCGAACGCCGGGTTCGACACGACCGACGCCAGCGCTTACAAGGCGGGCCTCTACCTTCCCGCTGGTTGGTCTGGGGCGATCACGGTCGCCGCGAAGGTAATCGATGGTGCGTGCGAAGTCGCCGGGAGCGAAATGCCCAGCGACGTCGAGGCGGACGAATTGAGCGCGGTCGTGCGGATACGGGTGGTTTCGCATGCGAGCTGCATCCCCATCGGCGACGGGAGCGCAGGAGGTAGCGGGGGCGGGGCGGGAGCGGCGGGAACGGGAGGCTCAGGAGGATCGACTGGCGCCGGAGGCGCCGCCGGCGGTGCGGCGGGAGCCGGAGGGACCGGCGGCGCGGGCGGTGCCGCAGGATCGGGCGGCGGCTCCGGAACAGGAGGCGCAAGTGGCGGCCGTTCTGGAGCGGGCGGCGCCGCTGGTACCGCGGGAGGCACAGCGGGCGCCGGCGGGCGGGCAGGAACCGGTGGAGCCGCCGGCGCGGGCGGGCGGGCCGGGACCGGCGGCGCGGCTGGAACCGGTGGAGGAATCGCCGGCGCGAGCGGCATGGGCGGCGGCGCCACCGGTGGTGTGGGCGGGACAGTGAGCGGTACGGGCGGCGCAGTCGGCGGCACGGGCGGCACAGTCGGCGCTGCAGGGCGCGGTGGCACCGGCGGAGCCGGCGGTTGTTCGCAAAGCAACGCTGACGCGTGCGGCATCCGTAATTGTGGGTCCGCCCAGAACAGCTGCGGCCAAGTGGTTCCTTGCGGCATCTGCCGCGACGACCAGTGCTGCGACCTGGGCGTCTGCAACCCGGCCGGCAACCCTCCGCGCTGCTAGCGACCGGGCCGATTGACGGCGGCTCATCCGCGGCGCACGTTCATGGCATGAGCCGCGGCGCCGTCGTGGGAGTGGTGGTGTTGCTGGTCGCGGCGGGCGGGGTGTTCTGGTGGCGCCAGGCGCATCGGCCGGCGCCCGTGCCCCCGACCACGGCCACGGCGCCTCCCCCCGTGGCTCCGCCCCCCGCGCCGCCACCGCCGCCCGCACCGGCGATTCGGAATCCGCTCCCGACCACCGCGGCGCCAGGCGGGCTGCCATCGCTCGACCAATCCGACGGCTATGTGAAGAAGGCGCTGGGGGATCTGGTGGGGCGGAAGTCGGTCTCCACGTTCTTTCGACTCGAAGACGCCATCCGCCGCTTCGTTGCCACCGTGACCAACCTGGCCACCGACAGCGCGACGGCAGATCTCTGGCCGGTCAACCGCACGCCGGGTCGTTTCGAGACCGAGACCCGCGACGGGGCCACGGTGCCCAGCGCGCACAACGCCGAGCGCTACGCGCCCTTCGTACGCTTCGCCGCCAGCATCGACACGGGACGCGCGGTGGCGATGTACGTCCGGCTCTATCCGCTGCTGCAGCGCGCGTACGAGGACCTCGGGTATCCGGGCGCATATCTGAACGATCGGGTCGTCGCGGTGGTCGACAACCTGCTTGCGACGCCGAACGTCTCCGGCCCGATTCGCGTCAAGCGCGTCGTCGGACCAGACGGCGGGACGGGCGGCGGCGCAGGTCTCTATCTCTACGAAGACTCGGCCCTGGAAGCGGCCACGGCCGGCCAGAAGATCTTGCTGCGCATGGGGACTGAGAACAGATCGAAGCTCACGGCGAAGCTAACCGAGATCCGCGCCCAGATCGCCACTGGACCGCCCGGACATCGCTAGTCACGGGCGGTAAGGGTAGCCACGGTGGCTACGGGGCGAGCTCCATCGACTTCGACGTTCCGTTGATCTCGAAGGTGAGGTTGCGGATCTTGACCGATCCCTGGGCGTCGCCGATCTCGGTGCCCACCTCGATGCGCGTCAGCCACAGATCCCGCGACAGAGAATATCGGTTCACGATCCAATCAATGAACGCCTTGACGTCGACCTTGCCGTTGAAGTTCATGGCCGGGCCGCTATTGAGGTTGAACTGGTAGTAGCGCCACTGGCCGTTCGCCCACGAGTCGCTCTGGTGACAGAGGGTGTAGCCCTGGTTGGCCGAGGTCAGGCTGCCGGTCTGGTCGCAGGGCCAGCGCCCGGTCTCCCAGCCAAAGAACCCCATGATCTCGGCGAAAACGCCGGGGTTCGGATCGGTCAGCGGATTCCGCTGGCTGAACCACACCTCGAAGTTGGTGTTCCAACTGGCCGCCCGCGACATGGTGATGTTCATCGTATCGATCGTGACGGCCGCGCTCGTGATGTCCTTGATCTGCTTGGGCAGCAGCGTCGTCGACGAGAACGACGGCGTCGTGAGCAGGACGTTGTTGGCGCCGAAGGGCCCGACGCCGAATTCGACCTCCGGGTAGTCGGGCTTCATTCCGCCCTGGCCGCACGCGGGTCGGTTGAACTCCCAGCCGATGGTCCGGTCCGAGTTGATGAACACCCGCTGTGTCGTGGCCGTGCAGCCGATCTCATCGGAGCCCCACCGGTTGTTGATGAGGCGCATGTCACCGATGTTGAGGTACTTGCGGGACACGTTCGTCGAGTCACCGGGCTTCGCGAGCGGAATGCCGCCCATGTCCGTTCGAACGCCGGTGCCGGCCGCGCCGGTCGTGCCCGCGGCGCCCGCCGCTCCGGTCGTGCCACCGCGACCAGCGGCTGCGGTCGTGCCAGCCGCGCCGGTCGTGCCCGCGGCGCCTGTCGTGCCCGCGGCGCCCGTCGTGCCGCCGTTACCCGTCGTGCCCGCGGCGCCGGTCGCGTTGCCCGCACCGCCTTGGCCCGCAGAACCGCTGGTTCCCGCGGCGCCGGTGGTGTTGCCGCCACCAGTCGTGCCTGCGTTGCCGGTCGAGCTCCCTGCCGCCCCCGTCGTTCCGGCGCTGCCGCTGCCGGTACCCGCGTTGCCGCTCGCCGTGCCGCCCGTTCCTCCTTCCCCTTGTGTCCCGGTGTTTGGCGAAGCGCACTGGGAAAGGGTCACGGCGGTGAAGAGGCAGCACCCGACGAAGATCAGTTTGGACTTAAGCATCGTTGCTCCAAAGGTATGGCGACAGTTGACTTCGGAAGCGTCGGTGGACGCGTGTCCGGTCCCTGCAGATTCCCACGGATCGCTCCCCAGATCGACTGCTCCCAGGTTGATTTCTTCGCCCGGCCTGGAATACCGAAATCGCCCTAAATACAAAGCGTTACGGCGCCCGAGGATTCCCCGGGGTGATCGGGAATCGTCAGCGATCGCGGCGCTTGACCAGCGTGATCTCGTTGCCGATGGCGTTGTGGCGGACTTCGTCCATGAAGGTGCGGATCAAGAACAGGCCGCGGCCCGTGCTGCGTTCGAGGTTGGCGGGATCGGTCGGGTCGGGCAGCGTGGCCGGGTCGAAGCCCCTGCCCTCGTCCCGGATCACGTAGGTGACGTCGTTGCGGGTCTCGCGCGCGGTCACGTGGACGCGCCGGCCGGCGAAGGCGCCCTCCGCCAGACGCTGCTCCGCCAGTCGATCGAACGCGGACTCGTCGTCCTCGCGCAGCTGCGAGGTGAGCTCCAGGTTGCCGTGGTAGATGGCGTTGACCACGGCCTCGCGCAGGGCAACCGCGATCCGCATCCACCCTGTGCGATCGCACAGGTGCATGCGGGTGACGCCGATCTCGAGCTGCTCGAGCAGCGCCGGGATGGCGCGCAGGTTGTTGTCGATCTCGTAGCGCGCCTCGGTCTGGAGCAGGAACTGCTGCCCGCCGCGATCCGCGCGCGCTATGTCGAGCACGTTCTTGCACGGTGGCGACGAGCTCCCTGGCCAGGTTGCGCTTGGGGACGTAGTTGGTCGCCCCCTTGCGCAGGGCCTGGATGGCGGTCTCCTCGCTGCCGTGCGCGGTCATCAGGATCACGGGCAGTCCGGGGTAGTCGCGGCGGATGGCCTCGACCAGCTCCAGGCCGTTCATCTCGGGCATGTGCAGATCGGTGATGACGATGTCCGGCTTCTCCGCCGCGATCATCGCGAGCGCGTCGCGCCCGTTCGACGCGTGGATGGGAACCAGGCCGGCGCCCTTCTTGAGCAGGCCGCCCGCGCGCGCGCGGTCCACGGCGGAGTCGTCGACCACCAGGACGACCGCCATCAGGACGGCTTCCCGGCGTAGACCGCCAGCTCCGGCAGCACCTGTGCGATCTCGCGATCCAGCGTCGCGTACGCGGCGGACGCGCCGCCGAGCTCGCCGCCCCGCCCCATCCGTTCCAGCAGCATCGCCGCATCGTACGCGCGCGCGGCGCCGCAGCTGTCGACCGCCCCCTTGATCGTGTGCGCGAGGCGGTGCACCTCGGCGGCGTCCCCTCGCCCGAGGGCATCGCCGAGCTCTCGCATCCAGACGGGCGCGTGTTCGAGGAACACGGCGATGAGCTCCCGGAGCAGGTCGCGATCGCCGCCGGTGCTCTCGAGCGCCGCGCCCTCCGCGAACGCCAGCGTCGGCAGCGTCGAATCGGTCGTCGGCCCCGCGGCTGCCGGTGCCGGCGCGCCCGTCGCCGCCTGTCGGCCCGGCGGGAGCGACGAGGGGGCGTCGATGGGCGCCAGCTGATCGATCGTGTCGAACAAATCTTGAAAGTGGATCGGCTTGGACACGTAGCCGTCGAAGCCGGCCTGAAGGCAGCGCTCGCGGTCGCCGCGCATGGCGTGCGCGGTGAGCGCCACCAGCGGGAGGTGCTTGCCCGTGCCCTGCTCGCGCTCCCTGATGACGGCCGCCACCTCGAAACCGTCCATCTCGGGCATCTGGATGTCCATCAGCACCATGTCATAGGCCCCCGTGGCGAGCGCATCGAGTGCGGCGCGGCCGTTGCGGACGACGGTGACGGCATGGCCTACCTTGTCGAGCAGCCGCAGCATCAGCCGCTGGTTGATCACGTTGTCTTCCGCGAGCAGAAAACGCAGCGCGTGGCGGCGCACCTGGGAGATGGATGCGGGATCGGGCCGCTGGGGCGCCTCGTCGTCGCGAAGCTCGGCGCCCATCGAGCGAACCATCATCGCCAGCAGATCGTCGGTCTTGATCGGCTTGGTCACGTAACCGGTGATGCGCAGCTCGCGATCGCTCGCCAGCGCGCCGCGCCGCCCCGCGCTCGTCAGCATCATGACCACGGGAGCGTGGGAGCCGCTCTGCTGCAGGGCGTGAGCCAGCGCGAACCCGTCGGTGTCCGGCATCGCAGCGTCGATCAGCAAGAGATCGAACGGCCGCCCGGCCGCCGCCGCGCCCGCGGCCGCCTCCAGCGCGGCGGCGCCGCCGTTGACCACCGTCGGCGTGAACGTCCAGTCGCGCAGCAGCTCGCCGAGGATGCCGCCGCTCGTCCGGTTGTCATCGACGACCAGGACGCGCGCGCCCCGCGCGATTCCCGGGAGGCTCGGTGACAGCCTCGCCAGATCCGCCCGTTCCGAGAACCGCGCCGTGAAGTGGAACTTGCTCCCCTTCCCCACCTCGCTCTCCACCCACAACCGGCCGTTCATCAGCTCGACCAGGCGGGACGAGATCGTGAGACCGAGGCCGGTCCCCTCGTACTTGCGCGTCGTCGATCCGTCGGCCTGGGCGAAGGCCTCGAAGATGACCCTCTGCTTGTCCTTGGGGATGCCCATCCCGGTGTCGCGCACCTCGAAGTGGAGCTGCAGCCCGGGCCCATCCCCTCGCGCCGGCGTCTCGTCGACGTCGACGAAGACGAACACCTCACCGCTGTCGGTGAACTTGATCGCGTTGCCCAGCAGGTTGAGGAGAATCTGACGTAGCCGGAGCGCGTCGCCGAGCACGCGGCGTGGAACGCGGGGCCCGATCCGATAGCCCAGCTCCAGCCCCTTTTCGTGCGCGCGCAAGGCCAGCGCCTTGGTCGCGTCGGCCACGACGTCGCCGATGTCGAGCGCGCCGCTGTCGAGGTCGAGCCGACCCGCCTCGATCTTGGAGAAGTCGAGGATGTCGTTGATGACCATCAGCAGCGATTCGGCCGAGGCCTTCACCATGTCGAGGTTCTCGCGCTGCTCGCGGGTGAGGTCGGTGTCCAGCGTCAGCGCCGTCAGCCCGATGATCCCGTTCATCGGCGTGCGGACCTCGTGGCTGACGTTGGCAAGAAACTCGCTCTTGGCGCGGTTGGCCGCTTCGGCCGCCTCCATCGCCAGGTGCAGCTTCTCCTGGGTCTTCTGCCGCTCTTCCAGCAGCGCGACCAGCGAAGCCGAGTGCTCGCGTTCGCGCTGCAACGACGCCTCGCTCAGCCGATCGGCGCGCCCCTTGGCGATGCCGGCCATGACCACCATCACCGGCGTCGTCAGCGCGTAGCCGATGACGCGCAAGAGGTTGTCCCCGACGTAGTGAAAGGGATGACCGGTGACCGAATAGTAGAGCGCGAAGTAGATGCAGGCGATGAGGTGGGTCGCCATGCCGCTCGCCCAGCCGCCCAGGAACGCCGAGAACACGACGATCATGACCAGCAGCGAGGGCGGGTTCGGGACGTGGATGCTGAAGGAGTCGGCGATCTCGATCGCGCTGATGGTTCCCGCCGCCAGCAGCGGGCCGACGACCAGCGCGCGAACGCGCTGCCACATGCCCGGGCCGAGCGTGGTCGACTGCGGTAGCTGGGAAGGCTGGTTGCTCATGCCACAAGCCCGGCGGGCGCCGAGCGCGCCCGAGAGGGCCGCGCCCGAACGCTACCAGATCCGGCCCGCGGCGGCGCCGTTGTTGACGGTGTACCGCTACCTCCCGGCATCGCAGCTAGCGCTGCGATGTGCCGCTCGGTTGACGGACCGCGTGGTTGCCGACATCCTGAAGCGCTCCCAGATGGCGACGACGTTTCAAGTGTCCACGACTCCCGAAGGGGTGGTCCGGGTCGCCATCGGGGGCGACCTCGACAGCCTGACGACGCGCGGCCTGCGCGACGAGCTCCAGGCCCTGTTGGCGCGGAAACCGCGCCACCTCGAGGTCGACCTCTCCCAGCTGCACACCATCGACAGCTCGGGCGTCGGCATGCTGGTGTCGCTCTACAAGGGCATGCGCTCCAGCGGAGGCCAGCTCACGATCACCGGCGTGCGGGATCAGCCGCTCGCCATCTTCCGCCTGCTGAAGCTCGAATCGAGCGCTACTCGGCGTCTGAGCCGGACGTTCACGCGTCGACGTCGCTGCGCTCGGCGGGCAGCGCAGCCAGGTTTGGCGCGGGCTCGCCCATGTACTCCCACAGCCGACCGCGCCGCGTCTGCCCGCACCAGTACCACGGCTCGTTGCCCAGGCGGCCGGCGATGGCACCGTCGGGATGCCAGAAGAACGTCCATGACGTGTCGGAGGCGTAGGTCCCGCGCCAGAGCGGAACGAATCCACCCCCGACGTCGCAGTCCTCGATCGCGCCGTCGTGCGCCGTCAGATAGCGCGCGCCGAACATCAACTCCTTGAGGCCGTAAGTCACCAGCAGCTCCGGCAAGCGCACGCCATCCATCGGGATCCAGGGCCGGGTCTGGCCGAACGTGCACGCCCAGAGCATCCATGCGCCGTCGACCAGCTCCACCGCGATGCGGAAATTGCCCCGGCTCTCCGTGATGAAGGTGAGCCTGCCGCCGTCGCGCGTGAGGTTGCCGAGCGGCCGCAAGAAGTCGTGCGAACCGTAGAGCCGCGCGGCGGGCCAGTGATGCGCTATGGCGTAGAACGCCCGCAATTCGGGCGGCGCGTCGACGGTGCCCGGCCATACGAACGTCTTCTCGAGCGGCGGGGTAACCGACCAGCGGGCCACGAGCCGCTCGAGCTCGCCCAGCAGCCCTGGATCTTCTCGCAGGCCTTCGAGGTCGAACTCCGGCGGGGCGCGACGCGGGCGGGACGGTGCCACGGAGACTGGAGCCCCGACGGGATCGAAACGGCTCACCCGTCGGCGAACAAGATCGGTCGGCGGCCTGTCGCCGTTGATCTCAGGCGCGCGCGGCGCTAGCCTGCTCCCGCGTGCGAGTTACGCAATCGCTCCTGAGTTAAGCGCCGTCCGATTCAGTTCTGACGGAACGCCTAACCCGCGGCCTTCGGGCTGCTTTTCAGGAGCATTGCCGTGCCATCGACCAAGAAGCGTCGACGCGCGAAGCGTCACGCCGAGAAACTCGCCGAACAGGCCATCGAGGCTGCCGCCTCGGGCCAGCTACACCTCGCAGAAAAGCTCATCCAGCGCGCGCTGAGCGCCGGCCCAGCGAACGCGCGCTTCTGGGTCGAGCAGGCGCGTATCGCCCTGCTGGGTGGAATGACCGGCCGCGCCGAGCGTGCGGCGCGGCGCGCGCTCGAACTGTCACCGGGATACGCGGAGGCGCAGGTCATGCTCGACGACATCGCACCAGCGGGCGCGCCCCGCGAGCCGGAGCTCGCCGAGACGCCTGCGGTCACGGAAGACATCGTGTTCACCGCGCGGACGGAGCGCTTCGACTGGGGCGCGATCGCGGAGGAACTAGCCGCGCGTGGCCTCGCCCGCGTGCGCGCGCTCACCTCGATTGCGGAGTGCGTCGCGCTCCGCGAGCTCTACCGCCAGGACGAGCGGTTCGAGCACGACGTCCGGATCGACGACGACCGCGGCTGCGTCGAGTACCGGTTCTTCACGCGGCCCCTTCCCGCGCTCGTGGTCGACCTCAGGCGCGAAGTCTATGCCCGGCTCGCGCCGATCGTGAACCGATGGAACGAGCTCGTTGGAGATGCGCATCGCTGGCCGTCCACCCATGCCGCGTTCGAGCGAACCTTTCAGTCGGCGGGGCACGGCCGCACGTCGCCGATCCTGCTCCGCTACGAGCCCGGTGGCTTCAACGGTTTTCACCGCGACGTCTACGGTTCGATCTTCTTCCCGTTACAGATGGCTGTCAGCCTGGGGCCCGCGCGGATCGGCGACGGCGGCGATTTCGCGCTCATCGACGATCGCCCGGGCAGGCGCAAGCGCGTCCGCGCGATCGCGACCGACGTCGGCGACGCGGTGATCTTCTGCACGCGCGATCGGCTCTGCCCCATCGCGGGTGTGTACGCGCGTCAGGCGGTGATGCACGGCGTGCAGGAGGTGCGGGTCGAACGCTACGCCGCGGGAATACCGTTCCACGACTACCAAGGAGCTTCTGAATCCGGGTGACGAGTCCGAGCGACTCAGCTCACGCTGGCCTCTACGGCATCGGCGCAATATCGCGAACAACGTGATCCGCGCCGTTGCGCGACGGATAGGCCGTAGGCAATCGTCTCCGCATGCAGAGTTTGTTGCTGGTGTGTGCAGTGGGTTCGGTCACGCTGGCGGCGCTCGCCGGCTGTTCGAGTACTCCATGCGAGAACGCCGCTCCCTGCGGCGGCGACATCGTCGGAACGTGGACGGTCACGTCGGGCTGCGAAAGCACGACTCCGTCAGCGCTGAACGGAACCTGCCCGGCGGCCAGAGCGCTGGTGGGCATCGTCCTGGCGAGAAGCACCATCAGCTACCGCGCCGACATGACCTACAGCTTCGCGGGCACCGTGTCGGGCGACATCTACGTCACCGTACCGACGGAGTGCCTCACCTCCGGAGAGACCTGCGCGGACGTGGAACAGCAGTTATCGACCGAACCGGATTTCGCCTCCATCGGCTGCATGAGCCGCGAGCCGGGTTGCGTGTGTCAGCGGCGTCAGGCGCACGAAGACGTCACGGAGGCCGGGACGTTCACCGTCACGGCCGCTGGCCTGCTCACCGAAGTCAGCGCCGGCACGCCGCCGAGGCTCATGGACTACTGCGTCCGCGGCAACACACTGACGCTGTCGCCCCACCAGGACTCGGCAGCCGCGGGCCAACACCCGAGCTCCGGCACGTTCAACTTCATGAGGATGGATCCGCCGCCGTCTGGTTGATGCCGCGTCATTAACAGCGGTCGGGCGATCGGGGAGTGATACTTGGATCGCAATGCGCGGTCGTGGTTGGTACGCGATGGTTCTGGCTGCCGCGACCAGCGCCTATGCGCCCACGCTGCACGCAGCTAACGCTCTCCCGGAGACCGACGACCCTTGCGGCCCGCTCTTGACCCATATCGCGACGCTGATGCCCGACGGTGTAGTGACCCCCGAGGTCTACGCCGGCGAGGGTCTCACGGGCTATCTCCAGAGAGAAGACAAGGAACCTCGAGCAACGCTGGCCTTTGCGTCCGCAGCCTGTCGGGAGGAGGTACGCAGAGACCACTCCGGCCGTCTCCCGAGCTTCGTGCGCGACGCGCTCGCGCGGCCTGAGCCGGGATGGGTGAACGTGGGACGCGTCGTGGCGTGCGCGGTCCAGGATCCCGCGCACCTGCCCGATGTGCCGCAATGGCTCGCAGACGAACGACACGCCGAAGCGCGTGCTGCCTGCTTCGCGACCCTCGGGACTTGGTCTGGTGGCGGGGCGGTGCGCGCGTCCGCCTTCGGGCGGGCGGTCCGCGCGGGTGATGACGGCTGGTACGTCGATCGCGCGCTGCTCTCGGTAGTCGGGCGCCCGGGCGACCTCGGCCCCGACATGCGCGATCATTGGTGCCCGTCCTGCGCGCGGCGGAGGAGCGCCAGGCCGTCGGTTACGACAGCTTGCGGGCAGGCGTTTGCGTCGCCAACGAACCATGGTCTGCCGCGCGCGGGCTGATCTGCGGCGCCCCGAACCCAAGCTCCGAAGCACGCTGGCGCGAGGACCGACAGCGCGTCCGGCGCAGGTGGATCCGGCTGGGCGCGACGGTGCCATATCTGGGGGCCGTGGCGGTCACGTACGCCCAACGTGACTCCGACCTGGGCCTCGGCATCGCCACCGGCGCGGGCGCTCTGGCGGGAGCGAGCGTCGGTGTCCTGCTGGGCGCCTGGGCGGCCATGGCAGACGCTGACCCCGATTTCGTCGAGGTGAGCATGGTGGTGGGCGCAGCCTTGTTGGGGACGCTGGGGGGAATCGCGGCCCATGCCGCCGTGGACGATTCACCTCAGTGGCGCGCGCCTCTGACCGCCGGCGCATTACTCATCCCCCTGACGATTGTGTGGGGGAGCGCCCACCTCTGG
>CAVSOL010000020.1:0-184125 GCA_963729535.1 uncultured Pseudomonadota bacterium
TCCTCAAGGGAGAACTGCGAGACGAGGCGCCTTTTTGTTAAACTTCTTTGCGAATTCGAGCGGGGCGATTTCTAGATTGGCCGCGGTCTCGCTGATTGAGAACGATTCCGAGGGCGTTCCGTCTCCGTCGCTTGGAAAGATCGACCTCCTAGTTGAATGTCCCGGCAACGGGCATGCAAACGATCCCAGAAACAGACGCTGTTACGACATTGATCCCACGAGTGTGTTCACTGGCGTCGCCATCCTCGACCTGCCTGCCGTGCGAACCCGCGGCTCGTGTGAGAAAGTGCGCCTACCGCCAAGGTCAGCGCTCTCGCTCCTTCCGGGCCGGTGGCGACACCCATCGTTCCTTCCTGTCGCAGCAACCGAGCCTTTGTATCGAAAAAGCGCGGGGCCTCCATTTTCGTGCCGCAGCGGCCTGCCCCAGACGCGCCGCGACATCACTGTCAAGAATCAGCACCGTTCGGCAACTTTCTTTAACAATAACGGCCTCCCAATGCCAGTTGGGAGGACACAACCAGATCTAGGCGGGCCGGGCCCCGCCGGTCGCGAGCGCGGTCGCTGGGGCGACGACGTTCGGATCGGCCCAAGGGGGGCGAACGATAGGAGAAAGCGATGACGCCGTTCGAGCTTGGGGAACAGGGCGCGATCTCGACCTTTTGCAGGCGCCCGCTCAGCGGGTTGACGCCGTGAGAGACTGGCACGGCTGGAGGACGGCGAAAGCGATGGCGACGAAGAAGGTCAGGTTATCGGGCGTTGCCGCGGCGACGTTGCTGTGTCTCGCCGCGTGCGGCTGCCAGAAGCAACGAGGGGCCGAGACGCCGCCGCCCGCGACCGGCGAGCGGCCGGCTCCGCAGACGCTGACGATTCTGGTGGGCGCAGTGGGCGCCCGCGGACGGCTTGCAGGCGCTCGCCGAAGAGTTCGGCCGCAAGGAGAACGTCACCGTCAAGGTCCACCAGATTCCTTGGTCGAGCTTTCAGGACCAGGTGTTCCAGGAGTTCGGTAAGCCGGCCACCGCCTTTGACATCGTGGTCGGCGACAGCCAATGGCTCGGGCGCGGCGCGACAAAAGGGCTCTACCTGGACCTCACGGGCTGGCTGCCTAGCGCTGCGGACCTCAAGGCCCTGCACCCGCTCGCGCTCAAGTACCTCGCCGAGTACCCGACCGGCAGCGGGCATTACTACGCCGCGCCGGCCGAGACCGATGCGATGGGGTGGGCCTACCGCAAGGACTGGTTCGATGATCCGTCCGAGAAGGCCGCGTTCAAGAAGAAGTACAAGCGCGAGCTCGGCGTTCCGGAGACCTGGGAAGACCTCAAGGACGTCGCCGAGTTCTTCACCCGGTCCGACAAGAAGCGGTACGGCAACGTGCTCGTCACGGGTCGCGGCTACGACGACATCGTCATGGGCTTCGAGCAGGTTCTCTACGCCTTCGGCGGCGCGTGGGGCGATTCGAAGACGATGAAGGTGCAGGGCTCGCTCGATTCGGCCGACGCGGTCAAGGGGCTCGACTTCTTCAAGGCCCTGCTCAAGTACGCGCCGCCCGGCGGCAGCAAGCTCGGTTACGGCGAGGCGCTGGAGCCGTTCGTGAACGGCTCGTCGGCGATGCTGATGAACTACTTCGCGTTCTTCCCGGACCTCGCCAAGAAGATGGGCGACAAGGTCGGGTTCTTCGCAATGCCGAAGAACGGCTCTCGCCGTTACGCCAGCCTGGGCGGGCAGGGATTCTCGATCTCGATGAAGGCGCCCCCGGCCCAGCAGGAGCTGGCCAAGAAGTTCATCGCCTGGTTCCTGCAGGAGCCCACCCAGCGGGAATGGGTGAAGAAGCCTGGCGGGTTCACCGCTAACGCCGCGATCCTGAAGAGCGACGCCTTCAAGGGGGCGAGCCCATACAACGCCGCGTTCGCCCAGTCGATGGACATCGTGCAGGACTTCTGGAACGTGCCCGTTTACAACGAGCTGATCGCGTCCACGGCGCAGCAGCTCGGCGAGGCGCTCGACGGCAAGAAGTCATCGAAGGATGCGCTGGCAACGCTCGCCGCCGAGCACGAGAAAATCCTCAGCCAGACGCCGTAGTTGGGCCCGCGGCCCCGTTTGCATAGTTGCCAGGTAGCAAAGCAGCAAAGTTGATGAAGAACAGCGTCAGCAACACCGAGCAGCATACGGCGTCGCGAGTACTCGCGTGGTCGTTCGTAACTCCCGCCCTCTTACTGCTGCTCGCGATGAATCTGTTTCCACTGCTGTTCAACGTCTATCTCAGCTTCACGAACGCCGACCTCTCGGGCGGCGCGGTCCAGATGGTCGGCGCGCGCAACTACACGGTGCTGTTCAGCCAGGCGAAGTACGCCAACGCGCTGACGACGACGGCCCTGTTCGTGTTGCTCTCGGTCTCCATCGAGCTCGTGCTCGGGTTCGTGCTGGCGCTGGCGCTCCGGGACCGCGTGCCCGGCAAGCCCGTCGTCATCACCGTCCTGCTCGTTCCGATGATGCTCTGCCCGGTCGTCCTGTCGCTGTTCTGGAACCTGATCCTGAACGGCCACTACGGCGTCTTGAATCAGGTCCTCTCGGCGCTGCATCTGCCGCAGCCGCAGTGGCTCACCGACGACGATCTCAAGCTGGTCTCGATCCTGCTGGTCGACGTCTGGATGTGGACCCCGTTCATGATGCTCATCTCCCTCGCCGGACTGAACGCGATCCCGAAGTACATCTACGAGGCGGCGGAGATCGATCGCGCCGGGCGCTTCCGGGTGTTCCGGACGATCACGCTGCCGATGTGTGCGCCGCTGCTCGGGCTCGCGGTCCTCTTGCGCGCCACGGACGCGCTCAAGCAGTTCGACCTCGTCATGGCGATCACCGGTCCGAACGACGCGGCGACGCAGACGCTGTCGGCGCGCATCTACCAGGTGGTGTTTCGTGACTACAAGGTCGGCCTCGGCTCGGCGTACGGAGTGGTCATCCTGGTCGCGGTGATCGCGGTGGCGACCGTCTTCGTGCGCTACATCGACACGCTCAACCGGCGAACCGGGAAGGCGCAGGCCTAGGCCATGAAGCTGGCGCGCGCGCTCGTGATCGTTCCGTACCTCGTGCTCGCCACGTTGCCCCTCGGCTGGCTGGCGCTCACGTCTTTCAAGAGCTACGAGGACACGATCACCGCGAACGCGAAGTTCGTCCCCTGGACCGAGGCAGGCGCGCGCGCCGATGGATCGGTCAAGTTCGCGGCCAGCTTCGACGCGTACCGCGGCCTTTCGAAGTCCGTGGCGGGAACGCCCCGCGATTTCTACCACTACCTCGGAAACAGCATCGTCATCGGCGTCTTGTCGACGCTCGCCGCCGTCTGTCTGGCGACGCTCTGCGCCTATGGCTTTTCGCGCTTTCGGATCCCCGGTTCGAAGGATTGGCTGTTCTTCATTCTGTCCACGCGGTTCTTGCCGCCCCTGGCGGTGGTGGTGCCGGTCCTGATCATGTACCGGCGCTTCGCGCTCGAGAACACGCACGTCGGCCTGATCCTGCTCTACACGAGCTTCAATCTCTCGCTCGCGGTCTGGCTGATGAAGGGATTCATCGACGAGATCCCGCGCGCGTTCGAAGAGGCGGCGCTGGTCGATGGATACTCGCGCCTCGCCGCCTTCGTGCGCGTCATCGTGCCGCAAGCGGCGACGGGCATGGCCGTGACGGCGGTGTTCTGCCTGATCTCGTCCTGGAACGAGTTCGGCTTCGCGATGACGCTCAATAACTACGAAGCCAAGACCGTGCCGGTCTACTTCGCCGGTCTGCAAGGCAACATCGACGGCGTGCCGTGGCCGCAGATCGCGGCGGGGATGATGATCTTCGTGGCGCCGATCGTGCTGTTCACGGTGCTGGTGCGCAAACACCTGCTTCGGGGGGTGACCTTTGGGACGATCAAGCAGTAGCCGCTGGATCGTCCTGTGCGACCGCGCGGCCCTGGGCGGCCTCGCCCTGGGGCTCGCCCTTTACGTGATGCCGTTCTGGCGCGAAGGAAGGCTGAGGCCGGCGCTCTGGATCACCCTCCTGTCCGCGCTGGTTCACGTCTACACCTCTCGCCAGCGGGGAAAGGGAGCGGCGTGAGTTTTCTGTCGCTCGAACGGATCGAGAAGACCTACCCCGACGGGACGCGGGCGGTGAACGGCATCGACCTCGCCGTCGAACAGGGCGAGCTCGTGGTGCTCCTCGGTCCCTCGGGCTGCGGCAAGACGACGACCTTGCGGATGATCGCCGGCCTGGAGCTGGCGACCGGCGGCGCCATCCGTCTCGCCGGTCGAGACGTGACCCGGCTGCGCCCCTCGCAGCGTGACGTCGGCATGGTGTTCCAGTTCTACGCGCTCTACCCGCACCTGACCGTCCGCGACAACATCGGGTTCCCGCTGCGCGCGGCCGGACTGGCGAGAGCCGACGTCCGCGCCCGTGTCGATGCGGTCGCCGCGCAGATGGACCTCGAGCGCCTGCTGCCGCTTTACCCGAAGCAGCTCGCAGGCGGCGATCAGCAGAAGGTGTCGCTGGCGCGGGCGATCGTTCGCCGTCCGGCCGTCTATCTCATGGACGAGCCGCTCGGAACGCTGGATGCCGATCAGCGGCTCGCGATGCGCGAGTTGATTCGCACCGAGCAACTCGCGTCGGGCGTGACGACCATCTACGTCACCCACGATCAGGAAGAAGCGATGAGCCTCGCCGATCGGATCGTCGTCATGGACGGAGGACGCATTCGCCAGGTCGGGACGCCGGCCGAGGTCTACGATCGCCCCTCCGACCTCTTCGTCGCGTCGTTCGTGGGCAGTCCCGGGATGAACTTCATTCCCGGCGAGGTGGCCGGGGCCGGCGGCCGCGCGCTGTTCGTTTCGGAGGCGGGTCAAGTTCGTGTCGAGGTTCCGCTCGACGGGACGGCGGGCGTGTCATCCGGCCACGCGACGCTCGGAATTCGCTGCGAGCACGTGCATGCGGACGCGGGTGGGTCGATCCGCGGCCGGGTCGTGACCGAGGAGTACCTCGGCAGCGCGCGAAATGTCCACATCGAGGCCGTGTGCGGTCGAATCGTCATGCGCGCCGACGCGGCGGCGCCGTACGCGCTCGGGTCCGAAGTGCGGCTCAACCTCGATCCGTCACAGATCTCGATCTTCGACGGCGCGACGGAGGCGCGGCTGTGACCGTGGGATCTTCGACGAACGAGACGCCGGGGGCGGCAGCAACGGCACCCGCGACGGCGCCGGCGCCATTTCTGAACCTGCGCGGCGTCCGCAAGCGGCTCGGCGCGACCGAGGCGTTGCGGGGAATCACACTCGACGCGGGCGGCGACGAACTCCTCGTCGTGCTCGGCCCGACCGGCGCCGGGAAGACCACGCTCCTGCGCACGATCGCCGGTCTCGAGCAGCCGGACGCCGGAACGATCACCATGGCGGGCCGAGACGTCACCGCGCTCGACCCGGCCGCGCGCGACGTCGCCCTGGTGTTCCAGAACTTCTCCCTCTATCCGCGCTGGTCGGTGCGGCGAAACCTCGAGTTCCCGCTGCGCGCCCCCGGGCGCAACATCCCCGAAGCGGAGATCCAGAGCCGCATCGCCTGGGCGGCCGATCTGCTCCGCATCACGCGCTATCTCGATCGCGAGGCGTCGCGGCTGTCCGGCGGGGAGATGCAGCGCGTGGCGATCGGCCGCGCGATCGTGCGGCGGCCCCGGCTGTTCTTGATGGACGAGCCGCTCACCAACCTCGACGCCAAGCTGCGCGAGTCGTTGCGGGTCGAGCTGGTCGAGCTCCGGCGCGAGCTCAAGACGCCCATGGTGTTCGTCACCCACGATCAGGCGGAGGCGCTGTCGATGGCCGACCGGATCGTGGTGTTGTCCGAGGGGCGCGTCTTGCAGACCGGTGCGCCACGCGAGATCTACGAGCGGCCCGTGTCGCCGGTGGTCGCGTTACAGCTGGGGCAGCCCGCGATCAATCTCATCCCGGTCCGCCGCGAGGGCGGACAGTGGCGCGCGGCTGACGGGACACCGCTGCTGCGGGCGGACGCGTCCGGCCCCGGCGAGCGCCTGCTCGGCGTGCGCCCGGAGAACGTGGCCCTGCTGGGGGGCGAGACGGCGTCGGGAGCGGTGGTGCGTATCGTCGAGCACACCGGTCCGACGACGACGTTGCTGGTCGATTGGCTCGGGTCGCGCGTCCACATCGTGGTCCCGCGCCGCGCCGCTGTGAGCCCGGGCGATAGCGTGCACCCCCGCATCGATCCCGCGCGCGCCGTTCTTTTCGAGCAGACGCCAGAGAGCAAGGAGGGCCCATGACCGCGCGTGCTTTCGAACCAAAGTTCATGAAGATGAGCGTCCTCACCGCCGCGTTGCAGGAGCTCACCCCGCGCCGGATCCGCGACGAGGACCCTGACCGCGCCATCGAGGACTGGCTGGCTTTTGCCCGCGAGCTCGACTGCCCGAACATCCAGATCTCGGCCGCCCTCCACCCGACCGAGTCCGACGTGCCGCCCGAGGCGATGCTCGACCCGGTCGCGAACACGCTCGATCTGCGCAAGCCGTTCGACAAGGCGCGGGCGAAGCGCGTGCTGTCCGCGATGCAGGCGACAGGTGTCGAGGCCACCGACATCGCGTTCTTCGACAACCTCCTCCACGACGACAACGATGTCCGCAGGAAGAAGCACGACTTCGTCGTCCGCATGATGGACGCCGCCGCGCTCTTGGGCCTGGACGCGGTCTGCGGCTTCGTCGGCCGCAATCAGAAGCTGTCGATGGATCAGAACCTCGTCTTCTTCGAAGACGTCTTCATCCCGCTGCTCAAGGAGGCGAAGGCGCGCCGGCTCGAGTACCGCGTCGAGCAGTGCCCGATGCCGGGCTGGACCGTCGGCGACAACTTCCACAACAACATCGCCTACGCCCCGGGGATGTGGATCGCCCTGCATCGGATCTGCGAGCGGCACGGCGTCGGCGACCAGTTCCGCGTCCACTACGACCCCTCTCACGCGATCTTGATGGGGCAGGATACACGTTCGATCTTCCAGTACCTCAAGGACGCCGGCTACGACTTCATCGTGGGCGGCTTCCACGTCAAGGGTCAGGTGATCGATCCCAAGGGCGTCGCGGCCTGGGGATACGGCGGCCAGACCGTAGAGCGCGGCGACTGCGATCGGAAGACGGGCAAGCCATCGCCGAGCCCGGCCGATCAGGTCAACGCCTGGAAGAAACAGACCGTGCTCTGCGAGCACGAGCTGCCCGGGACGGCGAAGCACGATCCGCTCGGATACCTGCAGAACCGCACCGTCGACTGGCTGGACCACCAGCTCGCCGCCCGTGAGCTCTTGAAGCTAGACGTCGCGAAGACGGCGCTGGTGATCGAGCACGAATATCCCCGGGCGCGCATCCAGGACAAGGAACGGCTCGCGCCGATCCTGAAGGGATCGATCGCCTTCGCCCGCAAGATGGACGAGGCCGCCGCCTGCATGTACGCGCTCCACCACGAGGTGTTGCCGGCGCAGGACATCCCCGTGCAAGGGCGCGGGCGCGTCGCTTACTGGACCTGAGGACGACGACGATGGCGAAGCGCAAGTTGAACGTCGCGATGATCGGATACGACTTCATGGGTCGGGCGCATTCGAACGCCTGGCGCCAGGTCGGGCGGTTCTTCGAGGACGCGCCGTTCGAGCCGGTGCTGAAGGTGGTCGTGGGCCGCACCGAAGCGAAGGTGAAAGAGGCCGCGGCGCGCCTCGGCTTCGAGGAGCACGCGACGAGCTGGCAGGAAGTGCTCGGGCGCAAGGACATCGACGTCGTCGACATCTGCACGCCCGGCGACTCGCACGCGCCGATCGCGGTCGCCGCTGCCGAATCGGGCAAGGCGATCCTGTGCGAGAAGCCGCTCGCCAACACCGTCGCGGACGCCGAGCGCATGCATGCCGCCGCCAAGAAGGCCGGCGTCGTCAACATGGTCTGTCACAACTACCGTCGCTGCCCGGCGGTGGCCCTGGCCAAACAGCTCATCGACGACGGGCAGATCGGCGACATCCACCACTACCGTGGGGTCTACCTCCAGGACTGGATCGTTGATCCCAAGTTCCCGCGGGTGTGGCGGCTGGAGAAGGCGCGCGCCGGGTCGGGATCGCTGGGCGACATCCTGTCGCACACGATGGATCTGTCGCGGCACCTCGTCGGCGAGCCGGTGGAGGTCTCCGCTCTGCTGAAGACGTTCGTCAGCGAACGGCCGCTGCCCGAGGATCCCCGGCGTCGCGGCACGGTCGACGTCGACGACTCGGCGCAGGCGCTGGTCAAGTTCGCGAGCGGCGCGGTCGGCTACTACGAAGGCTCGCGCTTTGCGCCCGGGCGCAAGAACTACAACCGCTTCGAAATCAACGGCTCCAAGGGGAGCCTGGTCTGGGATCTCGAACGGATGAACGAGCTCGAGCTCTACGTCGAATCGGGTCCGACGAGCGGGTTTCGGACCATCTCCGTCACCGACGGCAAGCACCCGTATGTGAACGCCTGGTGGCCGCCCGGTCACATCATCGGGTACGAGCACTCGTTCACGCACACGGTCTATGACTTCTTGAAGGCGATCGCGGAGGGCAAGTCGCCGCGGCCGGACTTCGCAGACGGGCTCAAGAACCAGCTCGTCCTGGACGCCATCGAGCGATCGGCGACCACGAGGCAATGGGTGTCGATCGAAAGGAGAGCAGAATAATGAGGTATTTTACGACCGCAGTCCTGGGGATGTTGGCGCTGACGCTGGTTCAGTGCAACGACGGCAGCTCCGGTATCCCGCCGAAGACCGGTTCCGCCGGCGCGGCCGGAACCGGGAACGACACTGGAACCGCCGGAACCAGCGCTGCGGGCGTCGCCGGAACGACGGGGACGGCGGGGACCGGCGACACCTCCGGGACCGCCGGCACGGCGGGCTCGACATCCGGTTCGGCGGGAACGACCGGTGAGGGCGGGAGCACGGACACGGGCGGCACGACGGGCGAGGGCGGAACGACCGGCATGGCCGGGACGACGGGCGCCGCTGGCAGCGCCGGCAGCGCGGCGACGGGCCGGGGTGGAACGTCCGTCGCGGGCACGACCGGCGCCGGCGGAACCGCGGGCACCGGCGGGGCGACGACCATGAGGCAGGGCCCGTTCAAGATCCTGATGCTCACCACGACGCTCGAGTTCAAGCACGATTCGATCCCCACGTGTTTGACGATGTTGCAGGCCCTCGGCCAGGCCAATGCCCCCGAACGCGCCAAGATCGCCGGTCTGCCGGCGGACACCACCTGGACGGTCGACCAGATCGCCAGCAGCCCCTCCGCGGCCAACTACTTCTCCGAGATCACCGCTGACAATCTCAAGAAGTACGACATGTTCTATTCCAACAACCCCACCGGCCCCGTCTTCACCAACGCGCCGAGCGGGGCTCAAAAGAAGCAGATCTTCGTCGACTACTGGAACAACGGCGGCGCGTGGGCGGGTCAGCATTCCGCGACGGACTTCGAGAAGGCCAGCGGCGGAACCAGCTGGACGTGGTTCCACGACAACATCGACGGCAGCTACTTCGTCGACCACGATCCCGACCGAACGCCCGGCACGATCAACTGGCAACCGAGCGAGGTCAACCATCCCATCCTCAAGGGATTGCCGACCCCGTGGAGCACCAGCGATGAGTGGTACGTAATGAACCGCAACATCGAGGCGGTGCCGGGCATGAGGGTCCTCGCCAAGGTCACGGTGACGAATTCCTCGAAGGGAACGACGCCGCGGCCGGCCGTCTGGGTGACGGAGAACGCGAACGGCAAGGGCGGCCGGTCGTTCTACACGATCAAGGGCCACGCCCAGAGCGTCTATGCCGAAACGCAGTTCCGGGAGCTCATGCTGCGCGGGATCCTCTGGTCGGTTCACCGTCTGCCCGGCGGCAACTAGACCTCGCTTCGACTCGGCCGTCCGCCATTGTCGCGCCTTGCGCGCCTCAATCCGGCGGTCGGCCGCTGGGTCGTCGTGCTTCACGCATTCCGATACGCCGTCCAACCTGCAAACTGGGAGATCATTGAGTGACTCGCACAAATAGCGCGCTTCGCGCCCTCATTCCGGCCGTCTCGTTGGCGGCGACGATCCTGGTACACCGCCATGCCGCGGCGGAGATACTGCTCGCGAAGCAGAACGACTGGGAGGTTTCCGTCGATGGACGCCTCAACACATTCGTCAACTACTCGCAAGGCGACAGGACGCCTGACGGTGTTGCCGAGTGGACCGCGGGTATCTTCGAGCCGCCTGACCCGGGCAGCGGGAACATCTCGGTGGTTCGGGTCCGGAGCGGGTTCGTCCAGAACGTGCTCGGGTTCAACTTGGTGAGGGAGGCCGCGCCTGGCTACAGGCTGGTCGGCCGGTTCGCGCTCTGGGTCGGCGCTTCGAACGAGCGCAAGCCGGTGCTGGGCCAGCACCCGAACGTCGAGGCCCGCGAAGCGTACCTCAGGCTCGAGGCGCCCTGGGGAACGATACAGGCAGGGCGCGCGCTCGGGCTTTTCGGCCGTGGGGGCATCCTCATGGATGCGGAGATCGTTCACGCGAACGGCCTGGGTAGTCCGTGCTCGACCCGCACCATCTTGGGCGGCGCCTGCGGCTTCGCCGGGCACGGCGTTCTGTTTCCTGCTTTCAACGCGGGTGTCCTCTACAACACGCCCTCGCTGGCCGGGCTTCAGTTGACGCTCGGGCTCTACGATCCGAGCGTCAACAGCGAACGAGGCTACGAGATCACGCCGTACCCCCGCCTCGAGGCGCAGATCTCGTACAACCTGCGCAACGTATTCAAGCTGTTCGGGGAAGCGATGTGGCAGCGGCTGATCAACACCAATCCCATCAGGGACGCGCTGGGGAACCCGGTGCTGGACGCGAGCGGCAATCCGATGCGGCAGATTGCGGATGCGAGCGGCGTGTCGGCTGGCGCGTCGCTATCCGTGGGGTTCCTCCAGTTGGGCGGCACGTTCTACCAAGGCACGGGTCTGACCTTGATTGTTCCGATCTTCAATACGCCGATTTTCGCCGACCAGAACAACATCTTGCGCAAGGGACAAGGGTTCGCCGGCATGGCCTCGCTCACGTTCGGGGGCACGAAGATCGCGGGGGGCGCTGGCGTGTCTCAACTGAAGCTGACCCCGGCCGAGATGGAACCGTATTCGCAGATCGTTCCTCCCAAGCAGCAGATCGGCTTCTCGATCGGCCTTTACCAGACGTTCTTCAAGCAGCTCACGTGGGCCATCGAATATTTCCGCGGGCAATACACCTGGTACCAGTACCAGGGGCTCGCCGGCGATCCGATCGTCTCACCAAAACAGAACATCAACTTCATCAATACCGGCTTGACGCTCGTGTTCTAAGGAGCTTTCGCTTGCAGGAAATCAGCGAACAACGTTCCCGCTTCAAACGTCCGCGATGGTCCACCGCAACCGGCGCCGTCCTGCTCGCGCTCAGCGCCGCCGGTTGTCCGGGCACCGTCGATCCGACATTGTGGCCGACCGCGACAGGTAGCGCCGGCACCGGCGCGGGTAACCCGGGAACCGGCGGAACGGGCGTGCAGGCCTGCGATCCGACGCCGATGTTCGTCGCGAAGGCCTGCTCGGCTACAGGCTGCCACGACGCGAACGGAACCGCGGCGAACTTCGACATGGGTTCGAGCGACTGGCAGACGCACCTGGTCGGCGTCAATCCGAAGGGGGCTGGACTGAATCCATCCCTGTGCGGCGCCAACGGACCCTACCTCGTTCCGGACGTCCTGCCGGCGACGGGGCTATTCATCGACAAAGTGAACCCGAACACGACTCCGGCTTGCGGCGTGTTGATGCCGCAAGTCGGGCTGAAGTTGACGGCCGAGGAATTCGCTTGCGTTCAGACCTGGGCGAACGCGCTCGTGATGGCGGGCCCGCGCCCGACCGGCGCCGGCGGCAGCGGGGGCGCGTCCGGCGCCGGCGGTAGTTCGGCCGGCGCGGGGGGCGGTCCGGGCGGACGGGGTGGCATCGGCGGCGGCGCAGGCGCGGGCGGACGTGGTGGCGCAGGTGCGGGCGGACGTGGTGGCGCAGGCGCGGGCGGACGTGGTGGCGCGAGCGCCGGCGGCCGTGGTGGCGGCGGCACCGCGGGGAGTCGTGGTGGCGCGGGCGGCAACGTCACCGACGGAGGTGGACAATGATCATCGGTGCGCGGCTCTCGATCCGACTGCGGCTGCCGTTGGCGGCGTTGGCGCTGCTCTCCTTCTCGCTGCCCGTCGACGCGGACGCCAAGAAGCGGCGCGGCGGCGCGCACAAAGTCGAGCGCAGAATCGACAAGGGCTCTCCCGGCGCGAAGCGATCACCGAAGCCGCCGGCAGCGGACGAGGCGGACGAAGACGACGCCGGCAGCGTCACGGCCCGGGCGCAAGGTCAGGCTGGCCCGGACGAAGACGACGGCGGCGACGCAGCGACCGACAGCGCGGCCGCCCGCGATGGCGACGGCGACGGCGAAACGAAGACCGAGCGGCCGCGCCGCCGCCGCGCCCGGATCACCGACGACCCCGACGCCGAGGTCAGCGCGACGGCCGAGCCGGCGGAGGCGGCGGGGGGCGGTCGATGGCTCGAGGTCGCCGTCGGCGCCCGCGGGTTCTCTCGCAACCTGACCTACTACGATCAGGTCTCGCCCGGGCTTCGCCAATACCAGCTGCAGATGGGCCCGGCCGTGGTCGCGAACATAGCCTTCTACCCGATCGCGCTGGCGTCGAGCGGCCCCGCCGCGGGCATCGGCATCGTCGCCGACATCGAACAGTCCGTCGCGACCTCGTCGCAGCTCTCGGCCGACGGGACCTTCCCGAACGGCGCCACGTTCCCGACCTCGATGCACGAGTTTTCCGGCGGCATCCGTTATCGGATTCCCGTCGGCACCGCACAGATCGGCCTGGCGGTCACGGGTGGGGAGCACGCCTTCTGGTTCGTCAGCGGTGGCGGCGCGGATCGCAGCCAGCTCGAAATTCCGAACACGGCTTACCAGTTCGTGCGCGGCGGCGTGGACGCGCGGGTGGCGGTGACACCGGAATTCTCCGTCGGCGCGGGAGCGGGCTACCGCTACGTGCTGAACCAGGCCGGTCCGGTCAACAAAGACTTCCCCCACCTCGCCGTGGCGGGCGTCGACGCGGGCGTTCGCGCCGCATACGCATTCACGTCGAGCATCGAGGCGCGCTTGCAGGCGGACGTGCGGCGCTACTTCTACGACATGCATTCGATTCGCGGCGACGCGCTGATCGCGGGCGGCGCGGTAGACCAGTACCTGTCGGTCGCCTTCCTGCTCGGGCTGACCCTGGACCGAACTCCGTGACGTGAACGGCGGAACGGCGGGCGGGTGATGGCACGACCCCGAGATCACCGCGCGACGCTGGTCAACGACGGCAAAATGGACCGATCGCTGGGCGGACGATGGTGGTTACCGTTGCTGGCGGGCGCCTGGTTGCTTCCATCCGCGTTCGCTTGTAGGGCGCGGCCTGGAACCGGCACCGAGGTTTTACCCTCGTCGGACGGTGGCGCAGGCGCGGGCGGCACGATGCAGGTACTCGACCCAGGCCGTAAGGACATTCATCGCCTGAACTCGACCGAGTACAACGCCACGATTGAAGACGTCCTTGGCACCAAGCTCCAGCCGGCGAGCGCGAGCTGGCGCGCCGGCGAGCTCGGGGGGTTCGACAACCAGGCGTCGGTCTTGGGCGTCGACGAAATCCAGTACGAGCGCTACCTCAATGCCGCCAGGGATCTCGCGACCGAGGTGATGGCGTCCGAAGAGCTCCGCGGTCGGTTCATCTCCTGCACGCTGAGCGACCCAAGGTGTGCCACGTCCAGCATCGAAGCGGCGGGGCGGCGCCTGTTCCGCCGGCCGCTCGACTCCAAAGAGGCGGAAACGTACCAGCGCGTCTACGCTGAGGCGCGCGCGCTCGGTGACGATGAGGCCGCCGCGTTTACACTCACCCTACAAGCGCTGCTGTCGAGCGCGGAGTTCCTCTACCGCGTCGAGGTCGATCCCGAGCCTACATCGACCGCGCCGCACCCGCTCGACCCGTTCGAGCTCGCCTCGCGTCTGTCCTACTTTCTGTGGAGCAGCGCGCCCGACGACACGCTCCTCGCGGCGGCGGCAAACGGTTCGCTCGCGGAGCCGGCCACGCTCTCCGCCACCGTGGATCGCATGCTCGATGACCGGCGACGCTCGCAACGCCTAGTTACGAATTTTGCGGGCCAATGGCTGGGCGCGCGCGACGTCCTGTCGCATCCCGTCGCGCCGAACTACGTTCAGTGGTCGCCCCAGATCGCGAAGGACGCGGGCCAGGAGATCCTGTTCTATTTCTCCGACTTCCTCACGAGCGGCCGATCTTGGTTCGAGTTCCCAAGGCTAGACGTCAACTTCGTCACGCCGGCCCTCGCGTATTTCTATGGGGAGATACCCATGACATCGACCGACTCCAGCGTCTTCGAGCGCGTCGAATACCATGTTGATCGTCGCAAGGGCTTCTTCGGCCTTGCCGGCTTTCTGGCGGTGTCATCCTTCGATAGGCGGACGTCACCCTCGCGCCGCGGGCGTTGGATCGCCGCCAACCTGCTGTGTTCGGATCCGCCGCCGCCCCCGCCCGGCGTGCCGGACCTCGAAGGCGATACAGCGGACGCCGGCGATTCAGCGCAGCTGAACGTTCGCCAGAGCCTCGAGAGACATCGCACGGCGCCTGGCTGCGCCGGCTGCCACGCGCTGTTCGATGCATACGGCTTGGCGCTCGAGGAGTACAACGCCATCGGCCGTTATCGCGCGAGCTACGAGGACGGGATGCCGATCGACGTCACCGTCACGTTGCCGTCGTCGGCAACCTACCCCAGCGGCTTGACCTTCAGCGGGCTCGACGGGCTCGCGGACGTCGTCTCGACCGATCCGAGATTCGGCGCCTGTCTTGCGAAGAAGCTGCTCACCTACGGTTTGGGAAGGCCCTTGACCGGCAGGGATGAGCCTTACGTGCAGCGTGCCTTGACAACGTGGCTCGCCCCTGATGAGACAGCGAGCGTTCGCCGCCTCATTCAGGCGCTCATATCCAGTGAGATGTTTCGTTTTCGTCGGGGGGAGGGGCTGAAATGACGGGAACCAATCGCGGCGTCTCGCGGCGAGCGCTGCTGCGCGGGGCGGGGGTCGCGCTCACGTTGCCTTTGCTCGAATCGCTCGACAGGCGAGGGGTGCGCGCGCAGTCGGCCGATCTGCCTCGACGATTTCTGCCGATCTATCTGCCCAACGGCGCACACGAGTTTTGGCGACCCTCGGGCAGCGGGAGCGGCGACGCGTGGCAGCTCTCTTCCATCCTCGAGCCGTTCGGCGCGGCTCTCAAGCCGAAGCTCAGCGTCGTCACGAATCTGGAGAACGGGTCGGTGTTCAATCCGGACGGGTCGCCTCACGTCGAGCCGTCACACGGCCGTTTGGGCGGCGCCTGGCTGACGTGCGTGGACGGAGCGGCGGTCAGGAAGCAACTCGGGCTCGACGAGGCCAACGGCGTTTCAGTCGACCAGCTCGTCGCCCAGCATCCGACGTTCAAGGGCAAGACCGCTCTCGCGTCCCTGCAGGTCGGCCTCTCCACTCCGCTCAGCAGCTGCGATGGTGAGACGTGCTCCAGCACCCGCAGTGTCTCGTGGGCGAGCGCCACCCAGCCGCTCTACAAGCTCGTCGATCCGCTCGAGGTCTTCCATCGGATCGTCGGCGCCGCGCCGCAGCCAGATCCGACGGGCATCGCCGCCATCGAGGCCCAAAAACGCCGGGCTCGCAACAAGAGCGTCCTCGACGCGGTCCTGGAAAATGCGACGAGGACGCGTTCCCGATTGGGGGCGGGCGATCAGCGGCGGATGGATGAGTTCCTGGACTCGGTGCGCGCGGTCGAACGGCGCGTGGTCGGGGTTTCGACGGGAATGGGCGGCGCTGCCTGCGGCCTCGCGACCGCCGACCGTCTCCCGAGTGTCCAGCAGTCCGCGATTGCCCCCCGCCAGACCACCGCGACGTACGACAAAGGATCCCACGCCGACGCGATGAACAACCTCATCGCATTGGCTTTCGAGTGCGACGTCACCCGCGTCATCTCGTACATGCTCGAGGACGAGCGCTCGGAGTTCACCTACGATCACGTGGAAGAGCGAGCGTTCACCGCCCAAACCTCAATTCCGAAGGGTGGTGCCTGTCCCGAGTACCACGTCGCTCAGCACACAGGCGGAGACGTCTTCGCCAGCATCACCTGGTGGAACGTCGGCCGGGTCGCCGACCTCTGTCGCAAGCTCGACGCCATAAAAGAAGCGCAAGGAAAGAGCGTGCTCGACAACACGGTCGTCTTTTTGGGCGGCTGCATGCAGGCGGGCAACCACGAGGCGGATCAGTTGCCCGTCGCACTGGTCGGCGGCGGCAACCTAGGGTTGAGGAACGACCAGCACCTCGTGCTCGAGAAGCGCCCCTTACGCGATCTCTACTTCACGTTGTTGAACGACGTCTACGGCTTGGGCGTCAGCGATTTCGGACAGGATCGGACCGGCGCGCCGCCAGCCCGGATCAGCCAATTGGCGGCGGCGGCATGAGCAGCGTCCGGATTCGCGTCCCCGTCCTCGCACAAGATTGACGGCCGGCTAGGTGCGGCGGTGCAGCTCGCGATCGACCCAGCGATCGTAGACGTGGGAGCCCTGCGACAGCAGGAAGACGCCGATGGCGTGCCAGGCGAGGGCGATGCCCCAGCCGATCATCGGCCAGACGAACCATAAGTACGTGCGGTTGGTCATCAGGTTGATCGCGGCGAGCAGCGCCATCACCAGCACGTAGGTCGTGGCGTGCCCGATGAAGCCGAGCTTGGCGCGGACGCGGCGCTCAGCCGCGATTCGGTCGGCTGTGCTGTCCATGACGCACCCCCCTCCGACGAAGGTGTGCATTCGATCCGCGAGCGGTCAGGCGGTGGTCAGCGCCTGGTCGCCGCACGCTTGTGCGCGAAGCTCGTCGCGGCGAGCGCCAGGCCCTCGCGGTCGATGGCCACGAGCGCCGCGATCTCGTCCGCGGGCAGGGCGGCCGCGCGCGCGACACGCTCGGGGTCGACCAGGAACGCCTCGCGAAGGTCCGCGTCGACATAGAGCCGGGCCAGGAAGGCTTCGAAGCCCGGGCTCATGACCGCGCCTGACGTCCGAGCGCGAGCGCCGCGCGCGCCCGGTCCAGCTCACCGAGCAGGACGTCGAACGGGGGGTAGGCGCCGTCGCGCTCGAGGATCACGGTCAGCGGCCGCGTCGCGTGGCGGCCGACTGCCACCAGCAGGTCGAACACGGGGTCGGGCACGGCGTGCCTGTGGTCGTCCAGTATGGGTGCTCCGGCCCGCCGCCGGCGAGGTGCACGCCGCGGATCCGGTCGGCCGGTCACCGGCGCGGCGGCTGCTTCGCGACGGTCAGCGTTTCTTGCGCCGCTCTTCGTCGAACAGCGTGTACTTGATCGAGGAGACCTCGATGCCGCCCAGCTTGTCCTCGAACGACGTCGGCGGGCGGCAGGTCTTGTAGCGCGCGACCAGGGCGTCGGCCGCCGTGCCCTGCGCGAGCACGTGCGCCAGCATCTGCTCACCGACCTCGTCGCCCAGGTAATACGCCAGCGCCGCGACCTGCGCCTCCAGCGCGCTCGGGTGCTTGGACCGCAGCAGCGTCTGCACCTGACGCGCGTACGCGGGATCGCGCACGCGCATCGCGCGCCTCTCCTTCGCCAGCGCCAGCAGCACCGGCTTCAACAGCGCGTCGACGGGCGGCGCCAGCTTGTCCGCGCACGTCTCGATCGGCATGTACGCATCTGCTGTCGGCCCGCGCGCTTTCGCGCCGGCGGCGCCCGAGGACACGGCCGCGGTCGTGGCGGCGATAAGCGCCGCTGCGATGCTTGCGCGCATGTCGCAAACCTACACCGGTGAGAGCGGCTAGTCCGTACCGGCGTCGGACGGACAGGTCAACCCGGCGTCGCCGCAGGTGCAGCCAGGCGGGGCGATGCCGCTGCAGCGACACTGAGAAAACGGGATCAGTCCACCGCCACATATCCACGCTCCGTTCACGCAGAGCGCGGGCCAGACCTGGTCACCGCACCAGCCACCGCTCGTGCCGATCGCGCAAAAGAACGGATCGCCCGCGCACGCGACCGGCGCCGTGCCGTCGGGGCTCGTGTCCGGCGCTCCGGCGTCGACGGCGGGAATCACCGGAAGCGTCCCGGCCGGGCAGGACCACACGCCGTTCGAGCACTGCATGCTGTAGATGACCGCGCTCGCGCCGTCGGTGCAGGTACCGCCGCCTCCTGGAGGACAGTCGCCGGTCCCAGCGCACTCAGTAGCGGGGACGGTGCCGGCCGGACAGATCCAGGCTCCGTTAGCGCAAACACGGGCCGACAGAACGTGCCCGGTCACGCAGCCGTTGACGCAATCCCACCCGCCCGGGTTCGATCCGCAGGTTTCGCCCATTGCTCCGCCACCTCCATCGCGCCCAGCGCCTCCGCCACTGCCACCCGCGCCACCATTCGGCTCGAGAGGCTTGCCGCCACACGCGAGGTGCGAGAGCAGGAGCAGCCACCCCAGGACGATCGGCCTGTGCCTCACCATGGCGGCCAACGATACAAGAGGCGTGCCGCGGGGCGAAGGGCGCGCCGGACGTGACGCTGAGCCCCGCCGCCGCGACATTCGTGTCGCGCGCCACCACGAAATCCAGAGCGGTTACCGCGCGGCGGCCACCGCCGCCTGCGCCTTCTTCTGCTGCCGGCGCATCTCGGGCAGGTCGTACAGGAATATCTCGATCGGCTTCCACAGCGCGACCCAGCCCGCGATCGTCACGCTTTCCGAGAGCAGGTGGTGTCCTGGGAACGCCATCCTGTTGGCCACCTCCGCGATCCCCACGCAGAACGTGAGGAAAACGACGCCCTTGCGCAGACAGCGCCAGGCCAGGCTGCGCTTCTCCTCGTACTCGTCGTTCACGACGTCGTCCATTCCGGGTGATCTAGGCACGCGCGAGCTTGCGCGCCAGCGCGCGGGCGTGATTGCATTGCGGCGTGAGGCGGATGTCGCTCCGGGCGCTGCTGGTCGTCGCCTGGGCCGGGGCCGCCGGCGCTTGCCGCACGCAGGACGCGGCGTCAGGCGCCGATGGTGGCGCCGTGCAGACCGCCGCCGCGAAGGCGCGCCAGCCGGTTCCGGTGTCGCGCCACCAGACGCCGCGCAACGCCTGGCGCTCGCAGCTGGAGGAGATCGGCGTCGAGGCGCGCCACCTCGATTCGTTGCAGAAGTTGGTGCGCCCGGCGATCCGCCTGGAGTCGCGCAAGGTGGCGCAGGCGGACCTGTCGCTCGGCCAGTCACGCCTGGGCGGCGAGCCCGACCTGCCGGCCAAGTTCAAGTGGCCCGTCTACAAGGGCAAGCCGCTGGCGTTCGTGGCGCAGCTGAACATGGAAGCGGCGGCGCGCGTGATGTCGACGGCGCCGCTGCCCAAGCGCGGGCACCTGTGGTTCTTCTACGCCGCCGATCAGCGCAACTGGGGCTTCGATCCCAAGGACCGCGGCAGCAGCCTGGTGCACCACGAGGCCGACGTGGCGCTGGAGCGACGCGCGCTCCCGCGCGACCTGCCCGAAGCAGGCCGCTTCCAGCCGTGCGCGGTTGCCATGGCCAGCTACGTCGATATCCCGTCCATGGAGGACGAACGCAACCCGCTGATGGGATCCGATGACGACATGCTCGACAGCTACCTGGACGTGCAGGACCAGCTCGCCTCGCCGAGCAGCGACATCGCCCACAAGTTGCTCGGGCACGCGCAGACCATCCAGGGGGCGATGGAGCTCGAGTGCGCGCTGACCAGCAACGGCATCCACACGGGCGACAGCAGCGGTTACAAGGACCGCCGCGCGGCGAAGCTGGCGAAGTCGCAGTACGATTGGCGCCTGCTACTCCAGATCGACAGCGACGAGCACGCGGGGATGATGTGGGGCGACGCCGGCCGCATCTACTACTGGATCCGCGAGCAGGACCTGCTCGAGCGCCGCTTCGACAGGAGCTGGCTGGTGCTGCAGTGCTACTGAGCTAGACGCTCCACTGAAAGCTGTATTCGGCCTCGTTGGGCGTGGACAGGAATTGCTGCAGCTCGCGACAGCGCCGGGCCAGCGTCTCCGTGCGCGCGTCCAGGTGGAAACGAATCGACGCGACCTTGTCGCGCAGCCGGTGGCTTGCCAGACGCGCGATGCTGCGGTCGAGCACGCCGCGCACGCCGTCGGGGGTAAGCCGCTGCGCCGCGCTCCCCAGGTTGGCGTCACGCCAGTTCGCGTCCAGCAGGTGGCCGCGGTAGTGCCACAGGCACGGCGGCCCGCCGCCGCCGTCCTTCGTCCACGCGTCGAACACCGGGTTCTGCGTGTCGGCGTAGAACAGGCACGAGCTGTACTGCGCGGCGGCGATGGCGCGTCCGGTGGTCTCGGCCGACCACCACGCGGACCACAAGGTCTCGATGTCCGGGAACAGAACGCCGTACGTCGTGAACGCGTGCAGCCACGCGTACGCGTCGGCGCGCTTGCCCTTGAACGACAGCCCGGTCTGCGAATCGATGGCCGCCAGGATGGCGCGGCGCATGAAAGCGGCGACCGCCGCCGCTTCGGCCGGTGTCAGCAGCTCGTCGAGCACCGCGCTGCGCACCAGCGCCGGGTAGAGCTCGTCGACGAAGGTTTCGTAGCGACCGAACGGGTGCGCGAGGTCGTCTTGCCACGCCTGCAGGCAGAACGGGAACACGTGCAGGAACAGATCCTTCTGGATCTGCTCGTACTTGAAGTCCATCGCGTACGCGATCAGATCGGCGGGCGCCGCCGACTCACCGGGGAGCAGCGCGCCCAGGCGGTGCAGGTGGTCGAGGTCGTAGTCGAACGCCTTCTGCCAGATGCGATCCGCACCCAGCGGCGCTTGATTGCCGAACGCTGCGCGAATCTCCGCGACTGGATCGGGCGAGGCCGGCACCTGGCTACTCGACGATGAAGCGCTTACGCGCGATGAGCTGTGAAGCATCGGTCCGCAAATCTACACGCCACGAGCCCGACTTGGGCGAGCTCACAAAAGAGGATGTCCTGAAACCCCGCTCGCGGCCACCAACGATATCTTTTGCTACCACTTGCTGGGCTCGCTCGCCGTCACGGTACCACTCGAACCGGATTCCCTGGCGGTAGTTGGACGGCGCGAAGACGGCGAACCATGCATAGACGCGCTTGGTGCCGGCGGGAAAACGATCCGCCTCGCCGTCGATGTCGCGGTTGCGCAAGCCGATGCCTGTGGCGGTGTCACGGCACGCGACGGGGACCGGTGGCAGCAGCGGCGCCGCCAGCGCGCACACGCCGGCCGCGACCAGCGCCGCCGAGACCAGCTCGATGCGCTGGAAGCGCGTCTGCAGCGCCCGCCGCGACGTCGCCAGCGTCGACGCGACCCAGGCGAGCGCGGCCGCGATCGCGGCCGACAGCCGTGGCGACGCCGCGATCTCGACAGCGGCGGCGGGCACCAGCGCCGCGAACAGCACCGCCGAGCACCACAGCGTCCGCATGCGCTGGTTGTCCAGCACGCGCGCGCGGAACTGGTCCTCGAAACACGAGAACAGCGCGACCCCCGCCAGCGCCAGCGGCGCCAGCATGTTCACGGACCCCAGCGTCGACGACGCGAACCAGACCGGCACCAGGAAGAACAGCACGTTGCGAAACAGGCTGACCGACACCGTGGCGGCGGCCTTGCGCAGCAAGTTGCGCCAGCGGGCGTGCGGTTCGTCCGGGCGCGCCTCCGGCAGCCACGCGCCGAGTCCCGCCGCCAGCACCCACGCCACGACCAGGAACGCCAGCGCCTTGGGCGCGAACGTGACCGTGTGGCGCGCGAAGATCTGCGACACGATCCCCAGCGCCAGCGCGAGCAGCGGCGTCCAGCGCTTGAGCTGCGCACGCCAATCGATGCGTGCGGGGGGAGCGGGGGCCGTGGGCTCTACCGGCAGTGCAACCGTCACGGCCGGATGCTTACCGGCGGGGCGCCGCCCGTCAACCTGCCGCTAGCGGCGCCAGACGAAGACGACGGGGGGCCGCGGAGGCAGGTCGCCGTCGCTGTCGTTCGGCCGCGGCGACGCACCTGGGGGGAGGTATTCAACGCCGGTCGGCGCTTTGCCGCTCCACTCGCCGTGGTCGCCCTGCATGCGCGCCGACAGCCGCTCCATGCCGCCGATCGACCACAGCACGATGGCGACCAGCACCATCTGGAACGAGTGGAAGTAGAAGATGCCCGCCAGCGCGAGCGCCACGCAGACGTAGCGCCCGACCTTGACCGCGACGTCGGTGGCGCGCACGAGCCCGTGCTTGCGCGCCAGCCAGGCGCGCAGGATGCGGCCACCGTCGGACGGGAACGCGGGCAGCAGGTTGAACGTCGCGAGGATGAGGTTCACCCAGCCGAACCACGCCAGCGCGTGCACGCCGGTGACCGCGGCCAACCCATGGCCGAGGCCCGCCAGCGCGAAAGAGACGGCAGGGCCGGCGACCGCGATGGCGATCTCGTCGCCAGGTCGGCGCGCCAGCCCCTTGAGCTCAGCAGCTCCGCCGAAAAAGTGGAGTCCGATGGCGGCGACCGGTACGCCCAGGTGGCGTGCCACCAGCGCATGGCCGAGCTCGTGAAGCACCACGGAGCTCGCCACCATCACAACAACCGCCAGGCCAACCAGCCCGCCCATCGACAGCATCACGAAGCCGAGCAGCAGCAGGAACGACAGGTGGATGCGGATGGGAAACCCGAACAGCGCGCCAATCCGCCAGCTGGGGAGTCGAGGGAACATCGTCGAACTCTACTTGAAGCACGGATCGGCTGGCGTCAAACACCGATGCCGCGGTGTCCCGCAACCGGCCCGCCGGATCAACCGCAGCGCGATGCCGTCTTCGTCGGGCAGCCCGAGATCCAGCAGCACGACCTCGGGGTTGTGGCTGGTCGCCAGCGCCACCGCTTCCGCCGCCAGCGACGCTTCGACCAGCGCGAAGCCGTGCGACGTCAGCGACGCGCGCAGGAACCGCCGCATCTGCGGCTCGTCCTCGATCACCAGCACCATGGGGCCGGTGGTCGTCACGACGCGCGCCGTTTCTCGCTGACGTCGGGCTCGCGCTCGCCGCCGGGCAGGGCGGGGGGCGATTCAGGCAGCGGCAGCACCAGCCGGAACTGCGCGCGCCGCCGGGCCGCGCCGACAGCGTCAGCGTCCCCGCGTGCGCGACGGCGATGCTGCGGCAGATAGACGAGCCCCAGCCCCGCGCCCGGAATGCCCGCGTGCCGGCCGCGCGTGAACCTGTCGAACACGCGCGCGCCGACGTCGGCGGGAACGCCGGGGCCGCGGTCGGCGATGTCGATCGTCACCGCGCCCGGCTCCGCCGTGGAGGTGACTCGGTGCCGACGGCGTAGGCGCTGGACGCGGGCAGGCCGAGCGTGGCCGCGAAGTGCTCGTAGTTCGCCAGGTGACGGCGCGTGCGCTCCTCGAGCGCCGGGATCTCCTCGGCGCCCTTGAACACATCCGAGTCAACGACGGCGACCGAACACGAACACGACGCCGTGGAAGTGCGCGGGGAACATGCGCAGCAGGGTCAACAGCGCGTGGCGGCCGAGGCCGCCATAACCGCCGACGAGCAGCACGGCGATCGGCTTGCTAGGCGTAGAGCTCCGTGCGCGGCGCGGGTAGTGGCGCCGAGGTCTCGGTCACGACGGGCGGGCAGGGGATGTCGGCGTCGAGCTTCTGCAGCGCGGCGCTGACGACGCGGTAGTGGCCCTTGACACCGAAGCAGAACGACGACCAGGCCAGCGGTGATCAGCAGCGTCAGCCAGCCGCCGTCGAGGAACTTCTGAGACACGGTGATGGCGAGGATGGTGATGCACAGCGCGGCCGCGAGCAGGTGCGCCGGCAGGTGGCGCACCCAGCTGCGGTCGTGCCGCCGGCGGCGCACCCAGAACACGCTCATCGCGACGTTGGACAGCGAAAACGTCACGAACACGTTGATCGCGTACATCACGACCAGCTTCGACACGTCGCCGCGCGTGTACAGCAGCGCGACCAGCGCGGCGACGCCCATCAGCTTGATGCCGTTGCGCATCGTCAGGCGATCGGACAGCGCGGAGAACCGGTGCGGCAGCCACGAGTCGACCGCCATGTTCGCCATCACGCGCGGCCCGTCGACGAACCCGGCCTGCGCGGCGACGAACAGCAGCGCGCCCTCGCTGACCAGCGCGACGACGACGAAGGCGTGGCCGATCGCGACGCCGCCGACGCTCCAGCCGCCGGCCACGCGTTCCAGCAGCACCGCGTTCATCGTCTTGCCGGGGACGTGGCGCGCGTCCCACAGCAGATAGCCGAGCAGCAGTCCGGACGCGGTGATCGCCAGCGACGTCGCCATGAGCAGCATCGTTCGCTTGGCGGTCTGCACGCGCGGCTCGCGCATGATGCCGACGCCGTTCGACACCGCCTCGATGCCCGTGTACGTCCCGCCGCCCAGCGAATACGCGTGCATGAACAGCTTGAGCGTCCCGAACATCCCCAGCGCCGACAGCGTCCCCGAGACGTTGCCGTGAACGTCGCGCGCCACGGCGGGCATGTCGGGGATGCGGCCGCCGATCGCCGCGACCAGCAACACGGCATGTGTCACCAGGAACACGGCGAACACGGGCGCGATGGTGGTGACGGACTCTTGACGCCGCGCAGGTTCATGATGGTGAGCAGCGCGATGCCCGCGGCCGCGCACGGCAGCGCGAACACGTGCCAGTGACCGGGCAGGAAGCTGAAGATGGCGTCGGCGCCGGCGGCGATCGAGATCGTGATGGTCAGGACGTAGTCGACCAGCAGCGCGCTGCCCGCGACGACGCCGGGCGGGCCGCCCAGCACCTTGCTGGCGACCAGGTAGCCGCCGCCGCAGACGAACAGCGTCGCCGACAGCGGCGGCAGCTTGTACGTGATCTGCCCGGCCTGCACGGGGACCGGCGCCTGCGGCTTCAGGTCGGGGCTGCTGCCGTCCAGCGTGTAGACCTGCGCGTTGGCGCAGCTCGACCCCTTGATCGACAGCTTGCCGGTGAAGATCGACCGCAGCTCTTTGTTGATCACCAGGATCGTCAGCTTGCCCTTGTTCTTCGAATCGGTGGCCGCGTACACCGACGCCTTGGCGATGTCGGCCGGCGTCGCGGTGACCGCGGTGTCGCCGAACATGCCGCGCTTGCCGTCGTAGTTGCGGTACAGGCGGAACGCCGACTTGATGTACGCCGGCAGGTTGCCGTTGCCGGGCCCGTCGCCCCAGTAGTTGCCCAGGTAGAGGCCCTCGCGGCCGAAGATGCCGAGCACCTCCGCCTGCGCCAGCCCACCCGAGATGTGGTCGCCGGCGCCGAAGTTGTATTCGGTCATCGCCAGCTTGGTGCCCGGGTAGCGCGCCGCGATCAGCTCGAGCAGCCACGGGATCAGCCGGATCGGCTTGCCCCACTGCGCGGTGATCCAGCTCTTCTCCGTGAACGTCGGGTCCCACAGGCTGCGCGGCGCCTGCAAGCGCGCCGCGACGGTCTTCGGCGACGTGTCCTTCTCCGTGATGCGCTTGGTGCCGCGCGCTTCCGGGTACCAGTGGACGTCCAGCACGTGCACCAGCCGGCGCTTGTGTTTGGTCTCTGCCGTCTTCATCGAGGCGAGGAAGAAGTCCAGGTACGTGCCGTACTTGGCGCCCAGCTCCTTGGCATCGGGCGCGTCGGACAGCGACATGAACTCCGACCAGCCGAACGCGACCGCGCCCAGCGTCTGCGCCGTCGGGTCGATCTTCACGATCTCCGCCGCCGTCGCCTCGGTCCGCTTGACCATCTCGGCGTACGTCGTGCGCTCGCCGTGGACGCGCGGGTGCGTGCTGGGCCACAGGGCAGGCTCGTTGTCGAGCGAGTAGAACTTGATGCCGCCGTTCGCCGCCTTGCCCAGCTTCGACACCAGGAGGTTCACGAACTCGTCCTGGTAGACGACCTTGTCGTTGACGTCCGGGGTCAGGCTGAGCGCTCCAGCCGACGCAGGCTTTTTGGGCAGCGACTTGAACCAGCGCGCGCTCGGCGCCTTGTCCTGCTCGCTCACCGACTTGTTCTTGTCGGCGGTGACGTAGTCGATCATCGGCACCGTCGCCAGCGTTTCGATGCCCGCCTTGCGGTTCTCCTCGGCGAACTCGACGAACTGCGCGCCCGGCTCGCTGCAGCGCTTGAAGCCGAGCACGCTGCACGGCCACTCGTCGCTCTGGTGGTTGTAGTCGCTGCCGGCGTTGGACGCGTTGCTCTCCCAGTTGTACGCGGTCTGGCGGTTGCCGCCCATGCGCTTGACCGTCGCGCCGACGCCGTCTTCCTTCTGCGAGTTGATGCCGTAGACGTACGGGCTGATGGCGCGGATCACCTTGCCCGCGTCGATGTCGAACGTCAGCTCGCCCGCGTCGACCGGGCCCGCCACCGCCTGCGCCTGCTTGCCCGCCGCCGCCAGCGCCTTGGCGCGCTTGCGATCGGTCGTCATGCTGGTCGGCAGGCCGCCGACGCCGATCGCCTTGCCGAAGTTCTCGACCTTGAGGGCGGCGAGCTCGATCGTCTGCGGGTCGTAACCCAGGCGGAAGATCATGTTGGCCTCGCCGGCGGCGAAGTTGCGATCGGGCTGGAAGCGGACCTGGATGCGCGACCACTCGGGCCCGAGCTGGATCGGATAGTCGACCGACTTGGAGTAGGGCGAGCGCCCGAGCTCGAACAGGAACGAGGTCTCGCCGACGCTGCCTTCCTGCGGCTGCTCGGCGCGCGCGTAGAACGTCGCCAGGATCGCCTCGCCGTTTGTCACCGGAACCGCGGTCGGCGCCTGCAGCTGCACTGCCCACTCGTGCGTCGACGGCTCCTTGACCGCCAGCCGCACCGCCTCCGTGAACGGCTGCCCGGTCACGGGCACCGTCGTCATTTCGACGGCCTTGGTGTTCTCGCCCATCACCTTGAACCCGCCCAGGCCGGCGGCGCCCACCAGGTCCGTGCGCGGCAGCGCGGCGATGCGCGCGTTGGCAGCCTCCTGCACGGGGTTCGGTTTGGTGTAGTCGTCGATCGGCGCGGCGGCCACCGCCGGCGCGGCGCCAGTCGTCGCGGGCGCCGCCATCGACGCGGGCGGCGCGCTGCGCTTGATGCAGGCGACGGGCGCAGTGAGCACCAGTAAGAGAAGGACTTTTCGCATGGCGGGGGAGAGTAGCCGCGCTTCGTGCGGTCGTGCAATCGTGTGAGACATGCGCATCGGCTGGACATATTCCCTCGCATGCCCGCTCGTGATCACGAGCGGCGGTGAGCGGCGCGGCGAGCGGCGCGGCGAGATCGTCGGGCGCCTCCGACGGTGAAACGCCCACCGCGGGCATCGAATTTGTGAGGCAACGAGCGAAAAGACGATATTGTCGCGACGGCTCGTCGAATCATCCAGTCAACCCGCCGTACGAAACGAGGAGGACGCCGATGAGGTTCCACGTTGTGCGCACGGCCCTGGCCATCGCTGCGACAGCGCTGTGCGCACCGCCTGCACGCTCACCACCACGGCGACACCAGGGGCCCGCTTACCCAGCCTCGACCGGCCTCGAATGGAACACGAATCGCGCCGGCTCCGACTACCGCAGCTTCGATCTGCCAGCGCCCAGTCCCGAGACGTGCCAGACGTCCTGCGCCAACGAAGCGGCGTGCGTCGCGTTCACGTACGTCAATCCGGGCGTGCAGGGGCCCAGCGCGCGCTGCTGGTTGAAGAACGCGGTCGCGGCGCCGACGCCGGACACCTGCTGCGTGTCGGGCGTGAAGCAATACGCCGCCGCGCCGCCGCCGCCGCCGCCCGCCCCGCCACCTCCTCCGCCCTCGTCGCCGCCGCCTCCCCCGGTCGTCGCGCGTCCCGCGCCGGCGCGTGTTCGCTGGCAAGCGGTGCCGCCGCCCGGCTGGTCGGGCACGACGTGGGAGCCTGACCGCGATCGCGGCGGCTCCGACTACCGCAGCTTCGATCTGCCGGGCCCGCGTCCCGAGCTGTGCCGCGACTACTGCATGGCCGACGCGCAGTGCCGCGCGTTCACCTACGTCAACCCGGGCTACCAGGGGCAGCAGGCGCGCTGCTGGCTGAAACACAGCGTACCGGGCAGCGCGGTGGCTGATTGCTGCCTGTCGGGCGTGAAGACCGCCGCGCCGCCCCCGCCGCCACCTCCTCCGCCCCCGCCGCCTGCGCGCCAGCGCTGGCATTCGACGCCGCCGCCCGGCTGGTCCGGCACGACCTGGGAGCCCGATATCGATCGCGCCGGCTCGGACTACACCAGCTTCGATCTGCAGGGGCCGCGACCGGACCTCTGTCGTGACCGCTGCCTGGGCGAACCGCAGTGCCGCGCGTTCACTTACGTCAACCCGGGCGTCCAGGGGCCGAACGCGCGCTGCTGGTTGAAGAACAGCGTGCCGGGGAGCCGGCCGTCGGATTGCTGCCTGTCGGGCGTGAAGACGGCTGCGCCGCCACCCCCGCCACCCCCGCCACCCCCGCCACCGCCCGGCGGCGGTACCTGGCGCGCAGCGCCACCACCACCACCGCCACCGCCACCCGCGCCACCGCCCGGGGGCGGCACCTGGCGCGCAGCGCCACCGCCACCGGCACCGCCGCAGGCGCCGCCGCGCGCCTGGGAAGCCAGCGTCGACCGTCCGGGCTCCGATTACCGGAAGTTCGATCTCGCCGAAGCCAAGGCCGAGATCTGTCGCGACACCTGCACGCGCGAGCCGCAGTGCCGAGCATGGACGTACGTGCGCCCCGGCGTGCAGGGGCCGAGCGCCCGTTGCTGGTTGAAGACCGCCGTGCCGCCCGCACGGCCAGCCGCCTGTTGTATCTCCGGGGCAAAGTAACAACGCGAGGTGATTCGATGTCCCAGCACAAAGCCACGATCAGTTGGAAGGGAGGCGGCAGCGACTATGCCGCCGGCCGTTATTCACGCGAGCACAGCTGGAGCTTCGACGGCGGTTTGACCGTGCCGGCGTCGTCGTCTCCGGCGGTCGTGCGGCCGCCGATGTCGAACCCCGCCAACGTCGATCCCGAAGAGGCCTACGTCGCGGCCATCTCCAGTTGCCACATGTTGACGTTCCTGCACGTGGCGCGGGTCGCGGGCTTCCAGATCGACGCCTACGACGACGAGGCGGTCGGTGACATGGCGAAGAACGCGGAAGGCGTCTCGTGGGTGGCGACGGTCACTCTCAACCCGCGCATCACATACGGCGGCGACAAGCGCCCCTCCCACGAGGAGGAGACCCAGCTACATCACAAGGCGCATCACGGCTGCTTCATCGCGCAATCGATCAAGACCGAAGTGAAGGTCGCCGGGCATTTCTAGAAGCAACGAAACGGAGTAGGCTCAACCGCAGTTAGGACCGCAATTAGAAAGGAAGGCGTCATGCGAATGCAGGCTCGTTTTCGACGACAGAGGATGTACCGCTCGGCCTTCGCCATGGTCGCGCTGGCCGCCGCCTGCACCACCGGCGCCTCCTGCGGCAGCGACGGAAACGGCAATGGCAGCGGTGGACCGACTGACGCCTTCGTCGGCCGCTGGATCAAGTCGTTGGACATTCCCGACCCGCTGGACCCGGGGGCGAGCGGGTTCGATCTCGCGTGCACCGACCCGAACTTCAGCATGTTCAACACCAACTTCCTGATCTGGGGCGAGATGGATTTCGAGCACGCCGTGGTGACGGATCTCGTCGAGGTGTCGGGGAACTGCACGCTGAGCTGGGATATCGACAGCACCGGCAAGGCCGCCATCGTCCCCAATCCCGATCCGATCCTGGGCGAGGCCCCGTTCTGCGTCATCAGCCTCACCTACCTGGATGCGGCGCAGAACGAGCTGCCGGCGGCGATGCTGTTCGAGCCCCCCACCGGTGACAACTTCAAGTTCACACTGACCGGCACGAAGAACGCCGCGGGCGCGCCCCAGGCCGAGCTCAGCGGTACGGCGCCAGTCACCATCCAGAGGCTGGACGTGGCGGGGACTCTGTTCGAGACAACCGTCCCCTGTAGCTATGCTGGCATGGACACGTACTTCCGGCTCACGCAGCCCTAAAATACCGGCAAAAGCCGCTCTTTCACCGATTGGATGGGGTATCATCCGGCCCCATGACCCGCGTGGTGTTGGCCGCGGTTGGTCTGTCGCTGGCCTTTCAGACCTATGCATTCGCGCAGTCGTCTGTGCAAACCACGGAAGTGACGCGCCGATCAACGACGACCCAGAGCGAGAGCAAGTTTCACGGCTCGCTCGCCGAGCTGTCCACCTACGTCGGCACGGGTTCGTTCTATGTCTCCGGGTACCGCAACCCGTACACGGCGCTGGCGCTCTACGCGAGGCCGACCTACGACCTCGGCACACGTTTCAAGCTGGCGCTCAACGCGCGGATTTTCCTCGTGACCGAGTTGACGGCGCCCGACGACGCAAACGGACAGCGGTTCTACGCCTATGACCCGTGGTTCTGGCTGTCGGCCCAAAATCTCCACACCTTCGAGCGCGCGAAGATTCGTGTCAGCGGCACGGTGCGGACGGTGTTGCCGTTGTCGCCCGAGAGCCGCTATCAGAACATGCTGTTCGCGGTCGGCGCCGGGGGGAGCTTGAACCGAAAGTTCGAATTCGGGCAGGCCGCCGATCCCGCCGCGCAGTGGAGCCTGAACGTGTCGTGGGGCTTCATATTCTCGAAGTACGTGCAGACCAGCCATTTTCGCGGCAACGGTCCCGCGGACATGGGCGCTTGCCGCGCGCCCGGTTCGCTCCCTGCGTCCGGCAACAGCTCCGGGGGCACGCCGGCGGCGTCGGAGGGCGATCAGCTGTGGCGGTCCCGCGAATACCAACTTCTCGCTGCAGCAGGCGTTCGTCGCGAACCTCGCGCGCGGCAAGTGGTCGGCGGGCGCAACCCTGCTCGTCATCAACTCGTTCAAGTACGCGTTTCCGAGCGACGTCTTGACCGCCGACCCCGCCGTCAGCCTCGGACGCAGCGACCAGACCTGGGGCATCCTGAGCGTGGGCTACCAGGTGCGGCCGCGGATTGGCGTCTCGATTGGATTGTCGAGCCTTCAACCCGCTCTCGATTCACGTTACCGCTACTCGCGGTTTCCGTTCTTCGATTTCTCGGGCGCAAACGCGAACAACTACACCAACGTGTTCGTGAGCGTCAACGGAACTCTCTAGGAGGAGCCATGGTCCCCGCCATCACTACCGGTCGGTCGTTTCGGTCGTCGCTCGTTCTGTCGTGGTTGGCCGTCGGAGTGGCGGCGTGCGCAGGGCAGGGCGACGTCGATCGCACGCAGCCAGACGCGATCGACAAGGCGATCTTCCTCGAGGCGGACGGCGTCACGCCGCGAAAGTTCTACTACCGCAAGACCACCGTCGCCGTGCCGCCGACGAGCTCGTACTCGTTCGACGGCCTGATGGGCGACATGTACAAGGTCCGCTTCGAGATGCCGGACGAACGACTTGCTCATCGGCTATCGCGCGTTCGACTACGCGCCGGGCTCGCAGAATCCGTCGACGGGCGGCGCCAACAACAAGGACACGCCGTTCCTGATCTTCAAGATCACCGGTCACTTCGACATCAAGCGCGAATACAACGCCGGCGACCGGCGAAGAGACCAACGTCATCAGCGAGAACACCACCGACCGGCCGTGGAGCGAGCGCAAGTTCATGCGCGTCGACTGGTCGAAGAACCTGGCCGAGGGGACGCCTGACCAGATGGCGACCGATCCTCTGTACGGTTCCTGCCGGGCGCTCAGACCATCGGCACCGGCTACTACACCGGTCAGGGCGACGATCCACTGTTCAACCCGGATCGTCCGATCGTCCGCCCCGACTACATCGACTTCGTGACCAAGGAGATGCGCACGCCGGAGTACAGCGCGTGCTTGCGGCTGTTCGACACGTTCGACGACGGCTCGCCGTGGAGCTGCGGTCCGGCGGAGATCGCCTACCGCAACTCGCTGATGCCGGTGCCGGCGGTGTCGGAGTACGAGCCGATGTCATACCCCGACCGCCAGATCCTGCGCGACACGCAGGGCAAGCCGCTGCGCATGGCGTTCACCGATCAGGCCACGATCCCGTGCACGCCGCAGGCGCTGGCGGCGAACGGGCTCAACGGGCGACGACTGCACCGAGGCGTCGCTGGATCAGTTCGCGAAGTTCGGCTTCTTCCGCACGGTGCGGCCGACCTACGACCGGCAGATCGGCGCGACGGAAGAGGGGCGGCAGTACTTCATCAACCGCTGGAACCTCTGGAAAGAGACGATCAAGAAGAACCCCGCCGACGGCAAGCCGTTCCTGGACGCCGACGGCAACCCGCACCGGATCGATGTCGCGCAGCGCGAGACGCGGACCATCACCTACTACATGAACCCGGAGTTCCCGGCCGAGCCGCTGCTGCGCGCCGAGGCCCAGCGTACGATCGATGACTGGGACGGCGCGATGCGCGAGACCGTCGCGGCGCTGCGCATGACGACGAATCAGCGGACCCCGGATCTGGCGGCGGTCAAGGCGATGGCACTGGACGCTGCCGCGCATCATCGAGCTCAAGGAAAACAGCTGCAACATGACGAACGTCATGAAGTTCGTCAGCGACAATCCTGACGTGCGCAAGCAGGTCGAGGCGCGTGACACCGGGCGCGTGCTGGACTTCGACGCGCTCGAGCCGGCGAACCTGCTGAAGGCGTGCACCGCGCTGGAGGTCGTCACCGAGGCGCGGCCCAGCGACGACCCGAAGAAGTTCGTGTGGCAGCGCAACGGCGACCTGCGCTACTCGTTCCTGCACTGGGTCGACCGGCCGCAGGTGCAGGGCCCGCTGGGCTATGGCCCGTCGTCGCCGGATCCCGAGACCGGCGAGATCATCTCGGCGACCGCCTACATCTACGGCGCGGCGCTGGACACGTACGCCAAGTTCGCGGTCGACAGCGTGCGGGCCGCCAACGGGCAGCTCGACACCGACGACCTGCTGTCGGGCAAGACCATCAGCGACGTGCTGGCCGAGACGTCGCGGGTCAGCCAGATGCGGAAGGGGCAGAAGATGACCGACGCCGCGCGCGCCATGGTCAAGGCCCGGACGCAGGCGCTCGGGCCGACGCGCGACAAGCGGCTGATCAAGGTCGGCGCAGGCATCGACGACCAGCCGCTGGCGGCGCTGAAGGGCACGAGCGTCGAGAAGCTGCTGTTCAACGACGACGTGTTGCCCGCCATCATCAAGGGCTACCGCCCCGGCGACGTCCCGCCGCCCAACGTGCTGGATCAGGCGATGACCAAGCCGTGGCTGTCGAAGCAGGCCTCCGAGGCCCGGCGCTCGCGGTTCCAGACGTTCGCGAACCACGGCTGCGTCTACATGGCCGAGTTCGCCGACGACGCGATCCTGGGTCTGGCGCTGGAGCTCGATGGGAACATGCCGCAGTCCGAGCTGTTCAACAAGCTGCGTGCGCTGATCTTCCGCGGCCTCACCGACCACGAGATCGGCCACACGGTGGGTCTGCGCCACAACTTCTCGGCGTCGACAGACGCGCTGAACTACAGCGACGAGTACTGGCGCGTGCGCGAGAGCTACCCGGAGCAGACGTGGGAGTCGGAGCACAAGCTGACCGAGTTCGCCTACGCGTCGGTCATGGACTACGGCGCGCGCTTCAACAGCGACGTCCACGGCCTGGGCAAATACGACAGCGCCGCCGTTCGCTTCGGCTACGGGCAGATGATCGACCTCATCCCGGACTCGTATGAGTTCCATAACCGGCTGCGCAACGACCTGCTGCTGTCGGACTACTCGAAGATTCCGCAGCTGACGCATGGCGTCGCGAACATCAGCGAGCCCAAGACCGTGATCCTGAGGTACCAGGAGTTCGCCGATCTGTGGACCGACCAGTTCAGCAAGCTCGCGACCAACGGCGGCTTTATCAGCATCTTCCCGGAGAAGCCGTACAAGTTCTGCGGCGACGAATACGAGGGCAATTACGACTGCAAGACGTGGGACCTCGGCGCCAACCAGCGCGAGATCATCGCCAACGTCACGAATCAGTTCCGCAACTACTACGTGTTCAACGCGTACAAGCGCGGGCGCACGACGTGGGAGATCGACAACTACCTGATCCGGCTCGAGGAGCGGTACTTCAACCGCTACTCGCAGGCGTTCCAGTTCTTCTTCTTCTACTCGGACTTCATCGACGTCGATTTCGGCGTCGACCTGTTCCTGGCGTCGATCGATTCGCTGAACGCGCTGGCGGCCATCTTGCAAACGCCGGAGCCTGGCCAGTACTGCCCGACGGCGTACAGCCCGACGGTGGCCACGGTCCCGGTCAACGGCCAGGGGGCGGTGGACACGACGGTCTGCTTGCCGGGGAAGCAGGCGGTGCCGCTGTCGCTGCCGGACGCGAAGCCGTTCTACATCGACTTCTCGGACGACTATTACTACCGGATCACGCGCGCCGGCTCGCTGTACGAGAAGCTCGAGGCGCTGCTGGCGATCACCAGCACGGAGTCGCGGTTCTTCCGCATCGACGACTTCGCCGACTCTGCGGCGCGGTTCTCGATCAACTACTACCGCTTCTTCCGTGACGAGGTGGTCAAGCTGCTGTCGGGCGTCATCCGCAACGACCCATCGCTGTACGCGGCGACGTTCGATGCCGAGAACCGGTACGTGCCGACGCCGGTCGTCGACCTCAGCGTGTGGGGCGACGTCGACGCGCCGATGCCGAAGTACATGTTGCCAAATGCCGTCCACATCGCCACGCCGGTGAACAAGACCGTGCGCTACTGGGCGCTGACGCTGGCGTTGTCGCGGCTCGGCAGCACGTGGGACACGACGCTCGACTTCCAGAACTTCCTGGCGATCGCCGTCAAGGGGGCGGATGACGACTTCGTGTTCGCGCCCGGCACCACCGTCACCGAATACGCGCATCCCGAGACCGGCCTCATCTACAGGGCGCCCGCGAACACGGGTGGCGCGCGCGCCAACATCGGCAAGGAGATCATCGACGAGCTGATCGTGCTGACGGGCACGCCTGGCACGGCAGGGACGATCCCGCTGTCGTACGGCAGCTTCTCCAATGGTTCCTTGCTGCCCAACTGGCACACGGCCAAGAAGGCCGTGGACGATGCGCAAGCGGCGGGCAATCAGGCCGCCTACTCGAACGCGCTGTCGACGTTCAACTTCATCAAGCAGCTGCTCGCCTACCGCGTCGACCTGGTGAGCGACATCCGGACCGTCCGCAAAATGCTGTTGCTGCCATAGCCACGTACGACGCCATTCTGTTCGACAACGACGGTGTGCTGGTCGACACCGAGCACCTGTATTTCCGCGCCAACCAGGAGGCGCTAGCGGGCGTAGGCATCGATCTGGACCAGGACGCCTACGTCGAGCACCTCCTGCGCCAGGGGACTGGAGTCTGGCACCTGGCCGAGGCGCGCGGGCTGACCGCGGGCGACATCGAGGCGCTGCGTGCGGCGCGCGACCGCTGCTACTACGAGCTAGTCGGCGCCGCGGATGTCGTCATCCCCGGGGCGCCGGACATCGTGCAGGCGCTGGCGGCGCGCTACCGGCTGGCGATCGTCACCAGCTCGGAGCCGGAGCCGTTCGCACGCACGCACGCGCGCACCGGCCTCCTGCCGCACTTCGAGCTGGTGTTGATGAAGGGGGACTACGAACGGTCGAAGCCCGAGCCGGATCCCTACCTGCGCGCGGTCGAGCGGCTGCGGCTGGATCCGGAGCGCTGCCTGGTCATCGAAGACTCGGAGCGTGGCCTGCGCGCGGCCAAGGCCGCCGGGCTGACGTGCTGGGTGATCCCGTCATCGCTCACCGTCGGCGGCCGCTTTGAAACCGCCGACGCGGTCCTCGACGACCTTGCGGCAGCGGGGCGCCGGCTGCTCGGCTAAGCCACGCCGTTGGCCTTGAACCAGGTGAGCATTCGGTTCCAGCCGTCGGTGGCGTCGTCGGCGCGGTAGCTCGGGCGGTAGTCGGCGAAGAACGCGTGGCCGGCTTCGGGATAGACCTTGAGCTCGGAGCGCTTGGCGGCGGCGCTGCCGGCAGCCAGCGCGGTTCGCATCTGCGCGACGGTGTCTTGCGGGATGCCGTCGTCGCGCCCGCCATACAGGCCCAGCACCGGCGCCTTCAGCTCCGCGGCGACATCGATGGGCTGGCGTGGGTTCATCGCTCCCTTGTCGCCGACGAGCCGGCCGTACCACGCCACGCCCGCCTTTAGCGCCGTGGCGCTCGCGTGCGCCGCGTACAGCCACGTGATGCGCCCGCCCCAGCAGAAGCCGGTGATCGCGGCGCGCGAGACATCAGCCGCACTCGACGCCTTGGCGAACGCCAGCGTCGCGTCGAGGTCGCTCATCACCTGCGCGTCGGGGACCTTCGACACCACCTTGCTGCGGATCTCCTTGAAGTCGGTGATCTTCGAAACGTCGCCCTGGCGGAAGAACAGCTCGGGCGCCACCGCGAAGTAGCCCTGCTTGGCCAGGCGGCGGCAGACGTCGCGGATGTGTTCGTGCACGCCGAAGATCTCGTGGACCACCAGCACGACCGGCGCCTTCTTCTTTCGCTTCGCCGGGACGGCCCGGTAACCAGGGATGTCACCGGCGCTCGTCTTGATCGTCACGTCGCCCGCGTCGAGCCCGTCGGCCGGCGTGCTGATCGTCGCGGCGGAGATTGGCCGAACCGCCAGCGCGAAGCCGGCGCCTGCCGCGGCGCCGATCACCTGACGGCGGGTCGGCGGCAGCGACGTCATGGTGCCACCACCTCGCGCACGCTGCCGCGCTTGTACCAGAGACCGTCGGTCGCCGACGTTGTCGCTGCGGAAGTAGACGGTGACGTTGGGCTTGCCGGTCTCCGAGCCCTCGCGCGTCTCGGCCTTGGTCAGCTTCATCCCCGGGTTGATGCCGCTCGCGCACGGCGTGCCGCTCGACGCCGAAGTCGGTCCCGGTATCGACGTGCTCCATCAGCTTGACCCAGGTGCCGCCGTTGACGCCGTCGGTCTCGTCGAGCCACAGCTCCTGCTTCACGTCGCCGTTGGGCAGGTCGTAGACCAGGTGCTTGTAGCCGATCCAGACATTGCGTGGCAGTCCCCCCGACCACTGCGTGCGGTTCGAGATCGCCGAGGAGTTCGGGTGGCTCGTCTCCTTCTCGAAGTCGATGTGACCGTCGTAGCGCATGCGCGCGCCGATGCCGCGGGTGTCGCACAGGTTCGCCGTCTCGGAGCCGATGGTGCCGTGGTTGCTGCGCGCGATGCCGACCATGCCACCGTACGCGGTGCCGGAGTCGTCGACGCGGCGGAAGTACATCGTGATCTCGACGTCGTGCCACTGCGTGACGCGCGCGGGATCGTGGATGTACATGCGCGGCACCGACCCGCTGATCTTGAGCACGCCGGCGCCGTCGACGGCGTAGTCGGCGTCGCCATGGTTTGCGTCGAACCAGTTGTCGCCGGGGTCGACGCCGCCGAACGTGCGCGCGCTACCGGTGTCCCACTTCGACACCCAGCTCTGTCCGCCGGGCAGCGTCGGGAGCAACATGCGGATGCCGAAGCGATCGAGCGCGGCGGCGCTGCCGCCCGTTCCCGCGGCGCCGACCCCCGTTCCCGCGGCGCCGCCCGCGGCGCCTGCCGTGCCGCCGCTGCCGCCGCGTCCGGCCGCGCCTGCCATGCCGCCGTTGCCGCCGCGTCCGGCTGCGCCCACCGCGCCGCCGCCGCCCGCTGCGCCGCCGCCCGTTCCGCCCCGGCCCGCGCTGCCGCTTGCGCCCGCTGCGCTTCCCGCCGTGCCGCCGCCTGTTCCCGCGCCGCCACCTGTCGATCCACTGCCACTACTGCCACTACTGCCACCGCTGCCCCCTCTGCCACCGCTGCCGCCGCGGCCAGGGGCGCCGGCAGCGCCGCCGCCGCTGCCCGCCGTCGATCCCGCGGAACCGTCGGGGCCGGATGACGTCGAGTCACCGCACGAGGAAGCGAGCAACAGGACGAGGCTCAGGCTAAGGGGGCGACGCAGCATGCGCCCATCTTCTCACCGGCGGGCGGCTACGGGAACGGCAACGGGAACGCGTCAGGCTCAGGGACCGGCGGAGACGGGCCAGCCGTCGGCGTCCCATGCCAGCTCGGAGATGCGCAGCATGGAGGCGCCGTTATTGTTCGCGTCGTACGAGTGGTACACGTTGTAGGTCGTGTTGCCGGAAGCGAACACGGCGTTGTGCCCGGGACCTTTCCAGCGCGCGTCGCCCTGCACCAGCAGCGTGCCGCCGCCCATCATGAGCTGCGTTCCTGCCTTGTCGACGTAGGGGCCAGTCACCGTCGTCGACCGACCGACGCGGATGTTGTACGTGCTGCTGGCGCCGTCGCAGCACTTGTCCCACGACATGAACAGGTAGTAGTAGCCGCAGCGCTTGAACACGAACGGCGCCTCCAGCGCGCCGCCCGCGCTCGGCCGCGCCGCGATCGAATACAGCATCGTGTCCGCGCGCGCGCCCGCCTCGGTGAGCTTCACCATCTTGAGGCCGCCCCAGAAGCTTCCGAACGCGAGCCACGGCACGCCGGCGTCGTCGATGACGACGTTGGGATCGATCGCGTTCCAGTTGTCGTTGCTGCCACTCGCGTTCGAGCAGACGACCGAGCCCTGATCCGCCCAGCTACCGCTGTCCAGCGCGGCGCGCGTCGCGTGCCCGATGCAGGAATGGTTGCTGCCGAACGTCGACGCCGAATAGTAGAGGTGGTAGCTGCCGCCGAAATACGAGACGTCCGGCGCCCAGAGATCGCCGGCGCCCGCCACCTGCTGGGCGATCCACGCGGGGTTCGAGCTGAACACAGCGCCGCCACCTTGCCAGCTGGTCACGTTGGTCGACGTCTTCGTGCCGACGCCGCGGCCAGTGCTGAACAGGTAGTAGCGTGAGCCCGATACGATCACCATCGGATCGTGCGTGCCCAGGCTGCCTGTCAGCGTGACGATCGCCGGCGGCTGCGCCGAGTTGTAGGTCGCGCCCGGGCACGCCTGCTGGCCGCCCGCGCGCCGTGGTACCGCCCGGTGCGCCGCTGCTGCCGCCGCGACCGGCGGCGCCCGCCGCGCCGCCACCGGCGCCACCTCGTCCGGCCGTGCCTCCGCCCGCGCCAGCCCGTCCGGCTCCGCCCGCGCCGCCCGTTCCTGCTGCGCCCGCGACGCCAGCGCCCGAGCCCGCCGCGCCCGCGACGCCGGCGCCCGCCGCGCCCGCGATGCCGGTCGTTCCCGCGCCGCCCGAATCGCCGGCCGTGCCCGCGGCGCCTGTGTTCGCGCCGGTCCCCGCGCCTCCACTCACGCCCGCAGCGGCGCCGGCTTGCCCCGCGTTTCCGCCGGATGGCTCGCTGCCCGCGCAGCCGATCATGCAGAGCAGGAACACCAGCGCGGCGATCCGCGCCGGGGCGCGCAGGACAGGGAAAGACATGCCTGTATGTGTGGGCTGAGGCGACATCCTTGGCTCATTAGTGGGTAGGGCAGCCGGTTTTCGTCGGCTGGGGTATCCTCTGAGCACCGTGGACTCGAGCGTTGATTCAGGCTCGGAGGCCCTGGAACCGCCCCCGCCCGAACGGCCGTCTGCCGTCCCCGCGGGCAGCGCCTGGGACGCCCAGGTCGAGAAGTGGGAGGTCTGCGCCCGCGACGTCGCCGGCGCCCGCGACGGCGAGCGCCTGCTGTACCGCGGCGACGGCACCCTGTATTCGCGTTCGCGCTTCGTGCGCGGCGTGCAGGAAGGGTCGTTCGTCGTCTACCACCCCAACGGCGACGTCGCGCGCCAAGGCCACTTCGTCGCCGGCATGCTCGACGGCACGATCACCTGTTACACGTCGAAGGTCGCGGGCGGCGAGAGCCTGCGTTCGTGCTGCGTCCCCCCGACAGCGGCGCGCATGGATGTCCGCTACCGCCATGGCGACATGCTGCTGGAAGTGTTCTACGACGCCGAGGGACGCGCGATTCTCTCCGATGGTCGCCTGTGTCCGGCGCGGCCGGCGTCGCTGCCCGAGCTCGCGCAGTTCGACGAGGCGCGCTGGTGCTGGGCGCAGCGCAGCGGCCACATCGAGCGCACGTGGAGCGAGGACGGCACGCTGACGGAGGAGGTTGAACGCGAGGCCGACGGCGCGCGCGTCGTGCGCAGGTTCGATCCGTCGGGGCGGATCGCCGAGCAGGTCCGGTTCTCGGCTGACAACCGGCGCGATGGACCCTTCCATCGTGTGCTGCCGACCGATGACAGCGTGCCGTACGCCGACGCGCGCATCCGCCAGGAACGCGGCGCCTACGCCCTCGGCCAGGCGGTCGACGTGTGGACGTTCGCCGACGCCGACGGGGCGGCGCTGCGCACCGTCGATCGCGGCGTCGCGTTCGACGACGGCGCGGCGTCGACGTCGCCGGCGTTCGCGGCAGCGGGCGACTGGTCGGTGCTGGCGCGTGAGCTGTTCGCGGCGCGGCGGGTGCGCGAGGGGTTGGCCGCCGTCGCGCGCGCGGCGGTGGCGGTGCGCGATCGCGACTTGCTGGTGCGCGCCGTCGCGGAGCACGTCGTGCCGCTGACCCCCGAGCGTGAGGCGCAGTGGGGCGAGGCCATCGCGCAGGCAGCCGATGCGACGGCGGGCTCGATCCTGGACGCGCTGGTGTGCGGCGCCGACGCCGCGGCGGTGTTCCGCGGGCTCGCGTCGGTGCTGCCGGGGCACGGCGCGGCGGCCGTCGACTTCGTCGAGGCGTCGCTGCTGCTGGCGCCCGAGCGCCGGATGACGCACCTGACGCGCGCGCTGCTTCACTTCCAGCGCGGCGACGAGGCCGCCGCACGCGCCGACGCCGCCGTCGTCGAGCAGGAGTCGGCGGAGGCGGCCGAATCGCTGCGCGCATACGCCAAGACCATCTTCCGCGCGTTCGATTGGTGGCCGGCGCGCGAGCAATTCGGTCCCGACCCCGAGCTGGTGGACGTCGTCGTCGAGCCGGCGCAGCCCATGGATTCACTCCGTCACATGCTCGCCGTCTACGGCACGCGTCTGGCGCGTGAGCGCGACGCGATCCGGGCGCTGCTACCCGACGGCGTATCGCCTGCGTGGATGCCGCCCGATCCGTCGGCGTTGCTCCCCGACGGGCCGGTCGCTCTGCGGCGCGAACGAATCGACTGCGAGCCCGATGACGCGGGGCAGCCGCAAAGCATCGAGCTCGACGAGCAGGTCGACACCGACGGGCTCGCTGTCCCCGTGCTGCTCGACCACGCACGTCAGGACTGGGCTGCCCTGTCGTGGCTGCTGTGGGCGATGGGGCAGGGCGCGGCTCCGTCGCTGGACGGGCCCCGCTTACCTGGTGGCGTCGTGCCGCCGGCAGAGCTCCCGGCCGCCATGAAGATGATCGTCAAGAGGACGTGGCGAATCAAAGACCGGATCGCGACCGGCAGCCTGGTGGCGCGCTCGCAGGGCGTGCCGGGGTTCGAATGGCAGGGCGTCGACGTCGACGAGCTGCCCCATCACTTCGCGCAGCTGGTGGCGGGCGAATACATCGCCGTCCGGTCGATGTTCCTGTGGCTCGTCAGCGACGACTCACTTTCACCGTTCCAGGACGACATCCGCGACGCTTGACCACATCGGCAGGGAGCGCGATCTCTGTTACGCTGATCGTGCTGTCCGTGTCTCCGCGCGTACTCACTTACCTTGCGCTGGCCGGTGTGTTGGGCCTGGCCGCTTGCCAGGGCGCTGATCAGTTCTTTCGCGACGGCGGGATGAACACGGCAGGCGTGGGCGGCCCGCTGGGCATCGGCGGTACGACGGGCGGCGGCGTGGGCGTCGCCGGGACCGGCGGTCCGATCGGAAGCGCTGGCAACGGCGGCCCGACGGGCGTCGCTGGCGTCGGAGGCCCCGCAGGGACCGGCGGCCCTGCGGGCGCCGGTGGTCCGGCGGGGGTCGGCGGTCCGGCCGGCATGGGCGGTCCCGCGGGACGCGGCGGCATGGCGGGTGGCGCGGCAGGGCGCGGCGGTGCTGCCGGCGGTGTCGCCGGTGGGCCGGGCGGCATGGCCGGCGGCGGTCTAGCGGGACGCGGCGGCATGGCGGGCGGCGCGGCAGGGCGCGGGGGCGCCGCTGGCGGCATCGCTGGCGGTCCGGGCGGCATGGCGGGTGGTGGTCCGGCCGGCAGAGGCGGCGGGGCGCGGCGGTGCGGCGGGACGCGGCGGCATGGCGGGCGGCGCCGCCGGACGCGGCGCCAACTGCGTCGAGGACATCCAGCTGATGGGCTACGCGTTCCCTCCCGCACAACCGTGCAGCGCCTGCTTCGACAACCAGACCTCGCTCGAGACCAAGTGCGAGATGATGATCGACTGTCTCGAGGCCAGCTATCCGTGCACCAGCAACTGCTACACGCAGTGTCTCAACATGGTCGGCGGTAGCGGCGTGCTCACCACGTGCGTGAACGCGCTGACGACGGCCGCGTGTAACTAGCGAGCGCGACGCAGTCGGCGCGTTCACTGGGTGGGCGCTGCGCGCGCGGGTTCCGTGGGGCGTCGCGATTCCAGCGCGGCCTCGGCGACTGCCATGCGCTGGCGCCAGCGCGGCGCTTCGGCGTTGTTCGGATCGCGGCGCAGCAGCTCGCGGTAGGCGGCCGCCGCCTCCGCCCAGCGTCCCTCGGTGAACAGCCGGTTGGCGCGGTCGGCCGCGGTCTCGGCGCTCGCCTTGCTCTTGCTCGAGGGCTTGGCTCTCGGCAGCGGCCGACGCCGACTCCTCGTCTGCGGCGGCAGCTGGCGCGCGCTTCGCCTTCTTCTCGGATTCGCGCCGTACCGGCGGGCGCTGGCGCGGCCGGTGGGGGCATGGCGGCGGCGGGCGGCGGCGCGGCCGGCTCTGCTGCCGGCACCGCGACGCGCGGCGCGGCCGCCTCCGAGGCGGCGCGCTCCTTTGTGAGCGAGCGCTCGACCGGCTTGCCGCCACCGCCGACGCCGTATCCACCAATGCTGGAGCTGGCACCGAGGCCACCTCCTTTTGCGGGCGCCGGTGACTTCCCCCCCTCGAGTAGCTGATCGAGGTCGGCGGCGACCGCTCGGGGCGCTCGCGGACCGGTGACGCGCCGCCGGCTTCGGCGTCGCCGGCGCGTCGTCGGCTTCCATCTTGAACCCGGTCACCGGCTTCGGCGGCGGCGGGGGGCGAACCGGCCTTCGTCCGCGGGATCACTCGATGCGATCTTCTTCTTGGCGGGCATCGGCCCCGACGCTGACGGCTTCGACACCGACGTCGTGAGCTTCGGGGGCGCCTCCGCCTTCGCACTCGATCGCCGGGAGGCGGAAGCGTGTTTGGCGCCGCCGCGGGCGTTCCCCGCGACCTCTCCCTCGGACTTGGAATCGGCGGCAGCCACCGCCTCCTGCGGTTGCGCCGCAGTGTCCTTGTCGGCAGCGAACGATTTCTCCGCCGCCGGCGTCGGCAGCGGCGCAATCTCGGCAGGCGGCGGGGACGCCGCGGGCCTGGCTGCCTGCTGCGCCTCGCGCTGGAACTCCGGGCTCCCCTTGTAGTCGACGTTGGCGGGCTCGAGCAGCACGCGGCTGCCGATGACCAGCAGCGCGACCGCGCCGACCGTCGCCAGCGACGGCAGCGTCCAGCGCGAGCGGAGCCAATCCCACCAGCCGGTCTGCTCCGGCGCCGCCGCCTTCGTCTCCTTGGCCTTGCTGGCGGGTACGATCGGCGCCGCCGCGGCGGCGGCCGCCGCGGGCTGCTGCGCCGCCAGATGCTCCGCCGCGCGGCGCAGGATCTCGGCGCGCGCGCGCGGCGGCGGCGACTCGTCCAGCGCTTGCCGCGTGACGGCGCGGGTCTTCTCCAGCCCCTGCAGCTCGCTGCGGCAGCGCGCGCAGCTGGCGACGTGCGCGTCCACGCCCGAACGCGCGTCCGCCGGCAGCTCTCCGTAGAGCAGCTCGACCATCCGCGCGCTGACGTCTTCGCAATTCGTCGCCATTGTCCTTGTCCTTACCTTGACCCCGATGATTCCGCCGCGCCCGGCAGATCGGTCGCCAGCTCGACCAGGGCGACCCGCAGTTTCTCAAGCGCGTAGCGCATCCGACTCTTCACGGTAGGTTCGGACGCACCGACCGCTGTCGCGATCTCCGCGAACGGCATCTCCATCACTTCGCGCATCAGGAACACCTCGCGCTGCTCGGCGGGCAGCGCCGCGATCGCGTCGTCGATGCGCGCCTTCGTCTGGCGATCCGCGACCACGCTGTCCGCCGCCGGCGCCACCGAGGCGATCCTGTCGTGCAGGCTCGTGTCGGCGTCCGCGCGCTCAGGTCCGTCGAGCGACGTCGCGTCCCGGTGGACGGCCCGCCGGGCGTGATCGACGGTGAGGTTGCGGGCGATGGTGTAGAGCCAGGTCGAAAACTTGGCCGAGCCGCGCCATTCGTCCGCGCTCTTCACGACGCGCAAGAACACCTCCTGCAACAGATCCTCGGCGGTCGTCGGATCGCGCACGAAGCGGCGGATGAAATTCCACACCGGCTTTTCGTGCCGCGCGACGAGACGCTCGAAGGCCCGCACATCCCCTGCGCGGTAGGCCAGCAAGAGCACCTCGTCCGCCTCGTCTTTGGACACCCACGCGCGATCCTCGCCCGGCTCAGCGCCATCCGCAAGGGCGATGCCATCCGGGAGGGGGAGCGGCGAAGCGCCGGTCGGTGACGGGGAACGGCTCTGCCGTACGGCGCAGATCACCGTCGTCGTAGCCGTCGTAGCTGGTGCAGGCCTGGTCGTAATACGAGTCGACCGGGATGCCCATCGCCAGCAGGCCGTTGCGATCGTTGTAGCGCACGCCCAGCACAGCCGTCGGATAGCTGGCGTTCGCGCGGACGAAGTTGACCTCGTAGACGCGCGAGCTCACCGCCTCGCCGTATTCGGTGCCCAGGCCGGGGCGGCTGCTGCTTGCGCTCGCTGGGCTGCGCCTCGCTGTAGGCCTTGCCGCTTTCGGATCGCTCGGACGCGGGCGGCGGGGGCGACGACGGCGCGGCGTCGCGCCGGCGCGCCGCTGGCGCTTGGCGCGGGAGCCGACTCGCCCTCGTCGGCGCTGTAGCGCGATCGCGGCGATAGTGGTCGTCGTACGAATACGGCGCGTACGGCCGCGGACGGTAGACGCGCGGCGGGATCCGCTCCGGGAACACGGCCACGCCAATCACGCCGACGTCGCGCGCGCTGCCGGTGCGCGCCGCGTACGATTCGGGCACCGACGAGAAACGGAACGCCGCCGCCTGCGCGCGCGAGATGCGCCAGCCTTCGATGTCGACGGAGCCCCACGGCGGAACCAGGTAGCCACGCTTGTTGCGGAAGTCGGCCGGCCTGCCGTCGATCGCGTCGCGCCCGTCGACCGACACCACCGCTTCCATTCGGCGTCCGGTGTGGTTGGACACGCGCAGCGTGTAGCGCGAGCCGAGCTGGCCGAGCACGTAGCTCTCGCCGCCGTGGTAGTAGGTCTGCGCCGGAGCGCCGTCGACGAGCACGGTGAGCTCGTAGCCGGCCGCGCGATCGCGCAACGGTCGCCCCGCGGGCAGCGGCGATGCGGCGCACGAATCGGCGACCAGTAGCAGCGAACCAATTCCGAGCAGAGTCGTCAGGGTGTTGCGCAACATGATGAATCGAGCCTCCATGAGCTTACCGACGCGCGACGGGCCCCAAAGATCTCCCAACTCGACGCGGCAATAACTTGCTGCACGGCGCTCGTGTCATGACCTGTGCGAAGCAAAGACTTCGCAGAAAGTGAGACAGATCATGCAGATCGGAACTGGACCGTCGCAGACTCAAATTGCAACGCGAGCGCGCCGCCCGCGCCGCGCGTTGCTCATCCTCGCGGGCGCGATCGTGGCGGGCAGCGCCATCTCGGCGGCCGCGGTGCGCGCGGAATCGCTGGATGACGCGGGCGGCGGCGGGCCGGGTGGACCGGGCAATGTCGGAATGCACGGGCGCCGGATCGAGAAGATCCTCGATCACGTCAATGCGACGCCGGCGCAGCGCGCGCAGATTCGCGCGGCGTGGGACGGGCTGCGGCCGCAGATCAAAGGCCTGCGCCAGCAGCATCACGCCGTGCGCAAGCAGATGCTCGCGGCGCTGACCGCGCCCACGATCAACACATCGGAGGTCGAGCGCCTGCGCCAGCAGGCGACCGGGCTGCACGACAAGATGTCCGCGCTGGTCACGCAGGGGATGGTCGCGACGGCGCAGGCGCTGACGCCCGAGCAGCGCAAGCAAGCACAGGAAGAGATGGCAAAGCGCGGCGGTGGCGGTGGCCACCACCGCTTCGGACCGCGCGGGCAGTGATCCGTCAGAGCGAAAACGCTTCGAGGATGGCGACCGCGGTGCCACCGCCCTGTGCGGTGGCACCGCCCGGCACGTAGAGCGTGTCGCCGACGCCGGCGGCGCCCATGCCGTGGCGAGGCGTGCGCATCGGCGCCATCGTGCGCCACGTGTTGGCCACCGGATCGTAGACGTCGGTTTCGGGGAACACGCGGTTCGCGTTCGCCGACACCGCGTTGCCTTCGCCACCGACGACGATGATCTGACCATTGACGACGCCGGCCGAGCAGCCGCCGCGGGCGCGCGGCATCGCGGCGCGCGACGACCACTGCTTCGCCACCGGATCGTACGCGTCGACGCGGCTCTGCAATCCCTCGGTCGGACCGCCGGTACGACCGCCGAGGATATAGAAGATGCCGTCGACCACGGCGCCGGGTCCGTGGTTGCGGCCGGGCCCGGGAATCTGCTCGAGGATCTCGAACATGTCCGTCGTGACGTCGTACGCGGTGAAGTCGCGAACGCTCGCGTCGAACTGCGCGGTGTTGTTTCCCGGCGCGCCGCCAGCGATGTAGATCCTGTTCCCGATCGCCGCCACCGCCGAGGCCGCTCGCTGGGTCGGGGTGTTGCGTTTCATCGTCCAGATGTTGGTCGCCGGATCGTATTCCGCGCTCTGCGTCGTCCCAACGGCGCCCAGTATGTAGAGCTTGCCGTTGGCCGCCGCGACGTTGGGATGATCGGCGGCGAACGGAATCTGCGCGCGCGTCGACCACATGCCGGTGGCGGGGTCGTACGCCTCCAACCGACGCGCGTCCGGGTTGGTGGTGGCGCCGAAGTTGTAGTTGCCGATGACGTAGACGATCCCGTTGGCGGCGGCCACGCCGTGCTCCTGGCGCGCGCCGAGAGGCATCGACGTCAGCATCGTCCACGTCCCGAGGCTCGCGCCCGCGGCGCCGCCGCCGCCGCGCGCCGCCACGGCCACCCGACGCCGCGCCGCCGCGGCCACCCGATGCCGCGCCGCCGGCGCCCGCGCTCGCAGCGCCCGCCGCGCCACCACCCGATCCCGCCGTCGCGTTGCCGCCGGCGCCAGCGTTGCCGCCGCCGGTTCCCGTGACCGCACCCGCGCCACCCGAGCCCGCGTTTGCCGAACCGCCGGCCGCCCGCCGCGCCTGTCGTCCCCGCCACGCCCGTTGTGCCCGCGCCGCCGCCCGCACCGCCATTCGTCATGCCGCCGGCGCCGGCATCCTGGCTCCCCGTACCGGGGGAGCTGCCGCAGGCTGCCAGCAGCACCGTCACCCCGACGAGTTTTCTGGTGGTCATCGCGTCACATGAGCTTTCCGAGCACCGTTATCAGCTTGAGCACGCTGGTCAGCGCCATCAGGATTGTCGACAAGGTGAGGAAGTGGCGAAGGCTCTTGAACCCGCGAGTCAACGACGGCTCGCCGTGCGTGAAGAACTGCGAGACGCCCTTTCCGTAGCCCCACACCAGCGCGGCCCCGCTCAGGGTCACGACTAGCAGTAGCGCCAGGGGGATAAAAACGAGCACCAATTCGCCATTTCCCATCCCGACCCCCAGCAATCGCGCCGGCTCCAACAGCAGGACCGCCACCAGGGCGATCATCGCCAGCGCCAGCAGGCCGCTCAGAACGAAGCCCGCGATGGCGATGAAGCGCGACCAGCCGCTCGCCTCGCGCAGGCGGGTGACGGTCTCGTCCGACAGACGCACGGGCTCGTAGGGGACGGCCGCCGGATCGCCCATGTCGAACGGGGGCATCACAACCGGCTCCCCACTGATAGCCCGGCAGCGATTCCGATGACGAACACCAGCACGAGGAGCACGAGCGCGACGATGGTCATCACGCCGGCGAGCTTGAAATACGAGGTTTGCGCGAAGACGACCTCGGCGGCCGCCTGTCGAGTTCCCGCGCGCAGCCGTTCGGCCGCGGCCGCGTAGCGGCGCAGCACGGCGAGGAACGCGATCGAGATGCCCGTGCCGACGGTGAGGCCGATGAACGCTCCCGCCATGCCGATCTTGCCGCCCGAGCCGGAACAGGCTGATGAACGCTTCGACGATCCCAGCCACCATCGAGATCGCGGTGAAGCGGGCGAACCAGCGAACCCACCCCGCGCTGGCGGACAGCTCCTGCAGCGCTGCCTCGGAGAGCACGAGCGCCCCCGGCCCGGAGCCACCTTCGAGGTCACTGGTGCGCGGCGGCTCGAACGGGTTTGTGCTCACGCCAGCCGCGATCTCGTGGAACTCTGAGATTGCACGTCTTCCGTGCTAGTCGTGAGGCGTGGACGAGGCCGGAAAAGACGCGGCAAGCGATGATCTGATCGCGCGTGATCTCGCGGTGTTCTGGCACCCGTGCAGCCAGATGCGCGACTACCACGAGTGGCCGCCGCTGGCCGTCGCCGGTGCGGCGGGCACGCGCATCCGCCTGGCGGACGGTCGCGAGATCCTCGACGCGATCTCCAGCTGGTGGTGCAAGGCGCTGGGGCACGGGCACCCGCGGCTCGCCGCCGCGCTGCGCGCGCAGCTCGAATCGTTCGAGCACGTCATCACCGCCAACACGACCAACGAGCCGCTGGTGCGGCTGTGCGAACGCCTGCTGGCGGCGGCGAACGGCCTGCCCGCGGCGGCGTGGGGGCCAGACGCGCCGCCCGGGCGGCGGCCCGGACATTTCGGCAAGGTGTTCCTGGCGGACAACGGCTCCACCGCCGTCGAGATCGCGCTGAAGATGGCGTTGCAGGCGCAGGCGCAGCGGGGCGCCGCCGGGCGGACGCGGTTCGCCGCGCTCGAAAACGCGTACCACGGCGAGACCGCCGGCGCGCTGTCCGTCGGCGATCTGGCGCTGTACGCGGCGCCATACGGCGCGCTGTGTTTTTCCGCCCACCGGCTGCGCGGGCTGCCGTACCGCGCCGGTCCACACGATCCGCGCTGGATGGACGCCTCGGCGGAGTGGCCGGCGATCGAGGCCGCGCTGGATGCGCGAGGCGGACACGCTGGCCGCCGTCGTCTACGAGCCGGTGCTGCAGGCCGCGGGCGGCATGCTGTTCTACAGCCCCGATCTGCTGCGCCGGCTGCGCGCGTGGGCCGACGCGCGCGGCGTCTACCTGATCGCCGACGAGATCGCCGCGGGCATGGGACGGCTGGGCGTGATGCTGGCCAGCCACCTGTCGGGCACGCTGCCTGACTTCGCCGCGGTATCGAAGGGGCTGACCGCGGGCGTGTTGCCGCTGTCCGCGGTGCTGACCACCGACGCCGTCTACGCGCTGTTCGACGCCGACTACGGCGACGGGCGCGCGTTCCTGCACTCGAACACGTTCACGGGCAACGCGCTGGCGGTCGCCGTCGCGGGGGCGGTGCTGGACGTGTTCGCGGCGGAAGACGTGCTCGGGCGGGTCGCGGCGCTGGCGCCCCGGTTGCGGCAGGCGATCGAATCGGTCGCCGCCGGGCGCGCTACCCTGCGCAATGTGCGCGCGTGCGGCATGGTCGCCGCCGTCGACATCCGCGCGCCCGACGGCAGCGCGCTGGACCCGCGGCGTCGCACCGGCTGGCACGTGTTCCGCGAGGCGGTTAGACGCGGCGCGCTGCTGCGGCCGCTGGGCGACACGATGTACCTCTTCCCGCCGCTGACCGCGACGGCCGGCGAGATCGCCGAGATGGCGGATATCCTGGCCGCCAGCCTGGACGCCGTCGTCGGCCGCGGCATGATCAAAAAAAATAGTTTCCCCAGGGAACCCTCCTGACCGCACTCCGTTGAGAGTGTGGTGTCCACGAGACGAAAACATCGACGACGGCAACGTTGTGTCACACAGGCGATCTGGACCGCAGCCGTCGCGGCGTGTTATTTGAGGCAACGGCTTACGTGATTCCGTCGAGGTTTCTGAGTTTCGGCTTCCTTATCATTGCGTCGTCGGCGATCGCGCTCACGAGCTGCAAGGGGCTCGACGACGCCTTTTGCTCGGGTGGTGGCTGCGAGTGGACGACCCAGGAATGGGCCCGCCTCAAGACACTGTCCCCGCTGCCGGAACCCCCGCCGGATCCGTCCAACATGTACGTCGGCAAGGACTACATCGGCAGGGACGCGGCCATCAAGCTTGGCCAGGAGTTCTATTTCGATACCCGGTTTTCCGGGAATGCCACGCTTGGTCGACACCCTCGGCCAGGACGTTCCCTACGCGCGCGCCGCGAAGGGGTCGCCGATCAACGTCTCGTGCGCGACCTGCCACGACCCCAAGCGCGCCGGCTCGGATTTCACGTCGGCGCCCAACACGGTTTCGATCGGCGCCGGCTGGTACGACGTCAACAGCGAACAGACGGTGAACGCCGCCTACTACCCGCTGCTGTACTGGAACGGCCGCACCGATTCGCTGTGGTCGCAGGCCGCGCAGGTGAGCGAGAGCGGCGTGTCGATGAACGGCACGCGCCTGAACACGTTCTGGGTGATCCACGACGATCCCCACTACCGCGAGCAATACGTCGCGCTGTTCGGCGACCCCTGGACCACGGAGCCGACGAAGGCGGAGTTCCCGGCGACCGGCAAGCCCACGCAGGCGACGTTCGACAACATGACGCCGGACAACAAGCTGGCGGTCACCCAGGTCTGGGTGAACTTCGCCAAGGCGATCGCGGCCTACGAATACACGCTGATCAGCCGCGACTCCGCCTTCGATACCTTCGTCGAGGAGGGCTCGGCTTCCACGGCGATCTCGCCCGCCGCCAAGCGCGGCGCGCGGCTGTTCGTCGGCAAGGCGGCGTGCATCGACTGCCACAACACGCCGCTGTTCTCCGACGGCGGATTCCACGACATCGCCGTCCCGCAGGTGGGTGCCCACGTGCCGACCGTCGCCGACTGCCCGACGGGCAACACGCGCTGCGATTGCACGCCGGGCAACGAGAAGGGGACCTGCCTGCCGTCGGGCGCGTGGGCGGGGCTGCTGCAAGCTGTCCGCCAGCGTCGAGCCAACGACCGGCATCAACTACAACAACACGCGGCGCGACTCGATGTGGAGCGACGACCCGTCGGATGCGTCGCGCTCCAACTACTACGTCCCGCCGACGGACACGTCGCTCAAGGGGGCGTGGCGCACGCCCAGCCTGCGCGACGTCGCGCTGACCCCGCCTTACATGCACGACGGCTACTACCGCACGCTCGAAGAGGTGGTCTGGCACTACAACGTTGGCGGCGCGTCCAGCGCCACGAGTCAGTTCGACAAGTCGCCGGCGCGCGCCGTCCAGCTCAAGGCGCTGGGCCTGCGCGAGGACGAGCAGGCCGACCTGGTCGAGTTCCTCAAGACGCTGACGGGCGCGCCGCTGGATCCGATGAAGGTCGTCAAACCGCCGGTGGCCGACGCCGGCACGACGTCTCCGCCACCCGATGCCGGCTCGCCGCCGGACGCCGGCGTTTCAGACGCGGACTCGCAATGAAGACGCGCTTCGTCTTCGCGGCGGTGGCGCTGTTTCCGGCGCTCGCTGCTTCGGTGGCGCGCGCCCAGGCCACGCCGGCGCCCGCAGCCCCCGCCGCTGACGCCCCCGAAGCCGACGAAGAAGAGGCGCCCCCGCCCATCGCTCGACCTCCGCACGGAGATCGAAGATCTGCGCGGCCGCATGATGGACCTGGAGCAGCGCCTGGATCAGACGCGCCAGATCGCGACCCTGCGCCGGCCGGTGATGAGCGCGCTCGGCTACATCGACTTCGGGTTCTTCGGCGCGAGCGGCAACGGCGTCGGCATCGTGCAGGACTCCGGCCCGGCGGCAGCGCGTGTCTTCCCGCAGTACGCCGACCGCAACGGCTGGGTGTTCTACGGCGACATCCTGTCGCCGGCGATCAACACGCGCGGCGAGGTCGCGGACCTGGGCGACTTCGCAGGCGTCGACCGCTTCGACAGCGTGAATTCGAACGGCGCGCCCGGCTTCATCGTCAACGAGGTGAACCTGACGATGCTCGCCGCGGTGTCCAAGACCGCGCTCGCCACCGCCAGCGTCAACTTCATCCCGCGCACCGGCCGCGAATTCGCCATCGGCGACTTCATCGACCTGGATCTGGCGCAGATGGAATGGATGATCGGCGACGCGGGCAAGACGTCGTTCTTCGCCGGCAAGTTCGATTCGGTCATCGGCATCGAGTATCGCGAGCGCAAGGCCCCCCAGCGCTTCGGCATCACGCCGACGCTGATGGCGCGCTACACGACGGGAACGCCGCTGGGCCTCAAGGTGCGCAGCAAGTTCGGCGACAACGAGCGCATCGTGATCGCGGCGGCGCTGACCAACGGATCGGCGACGACCGAGCAGTTCCACTTCTACGACGAGATCGACAGCAACGTCGGCAAGACCGGCAGCGGCCGGCTTTCGGTCAAGCCGCTCGCCATCCTGGACATGGAGATCGGGCTGTCGGGCTCCGTCGGCGCGCAGGATCGCGCGCTCGACAGCCTGGATCTGATGTGGTTCGCGGGCGTCGATCTGCTCGGCCACTTCGGCCCGGTCGACGTCAAAGCGCAATACCTGCAGGGCAAGTCGAAAGGCGAGAGCCTCGATCGCGTCTACGATCCCAATCACCGCCCGTACGGCCTGGATCTGAAACACGGCGCCTACCTGGAGGTCGACTGGATGGTCACGCCGCTGATCGGCGTGTGGGCCCGCGGCGAGCTGCGCGATGCGCTGGTCTGGCTGGGCAACCCGGCCGCCACCGAGGCGACCGACCGCCTCTACATCACCAAGTCGTGGCGCGCCGTGGCCGGCGCCAAGGCGGTGATCAACGAGCACGTCGCGGTGAAAGCGGAGTATCTTCACAACGGGGAATACGGGGGCATGCCGCAGATCGCAAACGACGTTTTGACGAGCTCGCTGGTGCTCACGTACTGAGGCCCGAGGGTCCCGGCTGGGCTGTTTTGAATCGACATAGAGGTCGGACATGAATCGCGCCCGCGAATTTTCAATCGTTGCTTCGTCTTGGGATTGCGATGGCCATCGCGATCGCGCCGCTCCACGCCTTCGCGGCGGGAGAGCCGCCACCGCCGACGGGAGCCGACTTTGCCCGCCTGCAGAAGGAGGTGTGCGGAGCAGCGCCAGCTCATCATCCAGATGATGCAGGTCGAGCAGCAGCGCTACGACATGTTGCTGAGGCTGTTGCAGTCCGGCGGCTCGGTGTCGCCGTCGACGCTGCCGGCGCTGCCGCAACCACCGGCCGCCAGCGGCGGACCCGCCGCGCCGGCCACGACCGCGGCGGTCACCAAGGCGCCCAGCGAGCGCGGCGGCGGGTCGGGGGTGGTCAGCGGCCACGTCCAGGTGCGCTCCGGGTCGGTGAAAGATGCTTACGTCTACGTCGACATGGCCAAGGGCTCGGGCGGGCGCGGGCACACGCTCGAGATCAAGCAGAAGGACAAGCAGTTCTCTCCGCAGGTGGCGGTCGTCCAGAAGGGGACCAGCGTGTCGTTTCCCAACCTGGACGCCGTGTTCCACAGCGTGTTCTCGACGTCGGGGCGCAACAGCTTCGACCTGGGCAGCTATCGCTCCGGCGATCCGGCGCGCTCGGCGACGCTGACCACGCCCGGCGTCGTGGAGGTGTTCTGCAACATCCACGCGAAGATGAACGCGGCCATCCTGGTCGTCCCCGGCCCGCTGTACACGAAGGTCGCGCCCGACGGCAGCTTCCGGCTGGAGAACGTCCCCGTCGGCGCGCGCCGCATCGTCGCGTGGACCCCGAACGCCAAGCCGGTCCAGCAGAAGGTGGACGTGACGTCGGGCAGCACGCAGGTCACGTTCACGCTTAGATCTCGAGGGAACGAAGGCGCACATGAACAAGCTGGGACAGCCTTACGGCTCCTACAAAGAATGAGGTCTTTCATCGATCATCGATGACACCGATCCGAAAAACCGCCGCGCTCCTGTGCGCAGCCGCTGCCGTAGCTGCTGCGGGCGGAGCCGTGCTCGCGCGGCGGTCGGCCGCCGCGTCGGTGGCCGCGTCGGTCGATAGGGACGCGACAGAGACCAAGCGGGTCCTGCAAACGGTCGAGACCGCGGTCGACGGACTGAAGCGGGGCCTGGAGCTCGAGGTCAAGGGAGCCGCGGCCATCCCGCAGCTGCAGGCGGCGCTGGAAGACGGCGTCGACGCCGCCACCATCCTCGACCTGTTCGACAGCGAGGATTGGTGGGCGCCGTTCCGCGCGCGCGGCGCCGCGCTGGTGATCGGGGAACCGCGTGCTGGCGGCGCGCAGTGACAAGGGCGAGAAGAAGCTGCCGCTCCCCGAAGGGCGGATGCTCGAGCGCGCGCAGACGGCCGGCGTCGCCTCCGGGGTCCTGGTCGGTGACGCTGCGATCATCGCGGCTGTCGTGCCGGTGGGAGCGAGCAAGAAGGGCGCCGCGACGTTCCTGATGCTGGCGCAGCCGCTCGACGCGGGCGATCTGGCGAAGACCACGGGCGTGCCGGTTCTGCTGTCCGACGGGACGCGGGCGATTTCGGTGGCGGGGAGCACGACCGCGCTGCAGGCGACGATGGCGCGGCTGGTCGGCAAGGAGAGCGCGGGCAACGTGCGCGATCCCGACGGCGGCTGGCTGGCGCTGCCGACGGCGCTGGCGCCGAAGCTGTGGCTGTGGGTCTTGCACACGTCGTCGCGCCCGATGACCTCGGACACGACGCCGGTGATGATGTCCGTGGCGGCGATCGTGCTCGGTCTGGCGGCGTTGATTCTGTGGCGGACGGGCCGCCGCGCCGACGACCAGCCGGCGGCTGCACACGGCGCAGGGTTTTCGAACCCGCAGGTGATGGGCTCGCCACGGATAGGGACGACCGGCCCAGGCGACCACCTGCGGCGCGGGACCAAGCCTTACGAGACGGCCCCCGATCTGGGACATCGGCCGACTGAGGTGGCCGAGAGCGGCGCGATGCCGGCGAGCGGCGCGGTCGCCGCGTGGTCGGCGGGTATCGCGGGGCGCGCCGCCGAAGCGGTGGCGGAGTCGTTTCCGGAGCGGGCGCGCATCGACACCGGATCGAGCACGTTCGGTCGCTACCGGTTGCTCGAGCGGCTGGGGGAGGGCGGCATGGCCGAGCTCTACACCGCCGTGTTGCACGGCGCGGAGGGGTTCCGGCGCCTGTTCGTCGTCAAGCGGCTGCGCCCGCACGTCGCCCGCAACCGTGCCGCGGTGGAGCAGTTCATCGACGAGGCGAAGCTGGGCTCCAGCCTCGTGCACTCGAACATCGTGCCGGTGTTCGACTTCGGCAAGGTGAACGACGAGTACTTCCTGGCGCAGGAGTACATCGTCGGGCGCGATCTCGGCCGTCTGCTCGAGCGTCATGTCGAGCGGACGGGGCGCGCGCTGCCCGAGCGCCTGGCGCTGTACATCGTGTACGAGGTGCTGGAGGCGCTGGCCTACGCCCACTCCCGCACCGACGCGGTGGGGAACCCGATCGGGCTCGTCCACCGCGACATCTCGCCGGGCAACGTCATGGTGACCTCGCGCGGCGAGGTGAAGCTGTTCGACTTCGGCATCGTCAAGGCCGAGGGGCGCGTGTCCAAGACGGACGTCGGCGTCGTGAAGGGCAACGTATCGTTCATGTCGCCCGAGCAGGCGCGCGGGCTGGCCGTCGACGCCCGCTCCGATCTGTTCTCGCTGGGGCTGGTGATGTACTACGCGCTGACCAACGAACAGCTGTATCCGGGCGAGAGCACGTTCGATCAGCTGATGAAGGCCGCGACCGGTCCGAAGACCGAGCACCTGCGGTTGCTCGCCAATCTGCCGCCGGTGTCGACGTCGGTGCTCGCGCGCGCGCTGGTGGTCGATCCCGTGGGCCGCTTCCAGTCGGCTGCCGAGTTCGCGGCTGCGATCGCTCCCCACATCGCGGGCGCGAAGGGGGAGGCGGCGGTGCTGATGCAGCAGCTATTCGGCGACGAGTTCAGGCACGACAGCGCGATGTAGCGGCCGTCAGAACAGGCGCATCAGAACAAGCGCATCAGAACAAGCGATCGATGGCGGGCCAGCCCCAGGCGAGGCCCATCACGGCTGTCGCCGCGCCGACCGTCCCGAACAGCAGCCGCGCCGCCGACGGACGCCGTGCCAGCCGCGCCAGCGGCCAACCGGCCAGGCCGGAGAGCGCGCTCATCCCGACGACCGAGCCAATGCCGAACAGCGCGATGTACGCGAGGCGCATCGGCGTCGACGGCATCCGCGCGAGCACGAGCGCCGTCAGCGCGCCGCTGCCCGCGAGACCGTGAATGATGCCCACGATCAGCGGCCGAAGCGCGAGCGCGCGTTTCGCGACGTGCACGTGCGCGCCCATCCCCGGGTGCAGGTGCGCGACGCCGCGGTGTGCGTGCAACATCGACGGGCCGCGATCGCCGTCGCGGAACGCGCGCCCCACGGCGCGACCGCCGAGGACGACCAGCATCACCGCGACAACCAGTTCGAACGCGTCGCACAGCGCCGGCGGGAGATCCGCTGCCAGGGCCGCGAGCACCAGGCCGGTCCCGAGCAGCGCGATCGCATGCCCGAGGCCCCACATCGCTCCCAGCAGCGCGCCGCGCCGCGCGCCCGGGGCGTCGCCAGCCAGCACGGACACCGCCGCCAGGTGATCGGGATCGAGCGCGTGCCGCGCCCCCATCGCGATCCCGAGCAGCAGGCCTACGAACGATGCCGTCACGGTCCCGGAGAGTAGCAGCTCCGGAAGTCATCGAGCAGGAAGATCGGGAGCTCCGAACTAGAAGCTGCCCGCGGCGAGGAAAAACCACTGATCGCCGCCGGGCGCGGAGAAGCCGTGCGCGTAGCCGACCTTGATCTGGGATTCCACGTAGTAGGCGACGTTGAACTGCAGCGTCACGTCGGCGCCGACGTTGGTCTTCAGATCGGCCGGGCGGAACGGCCCGTTGTACGCGTTGCCCGAATCGACGAACACCGCGCCCCACATCTGACGGAAATAGAGCGGAAACGTGCGGTAGCCACGTTCGATGCGGACCAGGGGCGCCCGGTACTCCGCCGAGAACAGCTGCTGGCTCTCGCCGCGCAGGCTGAACGCCGGGTAGCCGCGCAGGAAGCCGCAGCAGTAGGGGCGCCCCAGAAACACCGTGCGCAAGATGTCCTGGTCCGGGAACCCGCCCAGGTAGAACCCGTCGCGCTTGTCGCCGATGCCGGTGCCCGCCGCCCACAACAACGCGACGGCGTGCAGCCGCGCCCAGGGCGGGGTCAGGTACTCCTGCCAGCTCCAGCTCACCTCGGTGCGGGTGAACCGCCCACCAAGCGCGGTGTCGGAGAACCGCAGCGACAGCGACAGCGCGCGCCCGGTCTGGTTGCTGATCGAATACGCCCCAGCTCTTCACGTTCGAGTAGCTGGCCCCCATGCCCACGAACGCATCGGGTCCGCGCTCGGGCGCGCGCACGATGCCTTCACCCGGCAGCGTGATCGGTAGCGGGTCGGCCGGCCCGTAGGCGACGTAGTCGTAGCTGAACGTGAGGTTGGCGTCCGACTGCGGTGTCTTGAGCACGGGCAGGTGGATCGCGGCCGCTCCGCCCATGACGATCTGCTTGTAGAGGGTGTCGGTGCCGTCGACGACAAGACCTCCCGTGCGAAGCGCGGTGCGCCGGAGGTTGAACGTGAACGCCGGCCACAGTCGCAGGTACGCGTAGTCGATGCGGGCCGATGGTTCACCGGACAGCGGCGCGAACAGCTCCAGCGCCACCTGGTGGCGGTTGATCGGGATCGGCGATCGTCGTCTTCACGTAGCCGGCGTTCCCCATCCCCAGGCCGTCGGAGTAGTAAGCGAAGCTCCAGCTGCGCGGGTACATGTACTTCCACGCGCGGTAGTCGAGCGTTCGCTGAATCACGGGCGTGATTTCGGGGCCGGCTCGGTCGGCGTCGGGTGAATCGGCGACGCTGTCGATGTCGGGTGGATCGTCGGGTCTGGAGTTGCCGTACGGCTGCGCCAGCGGCCAGGTCGCCGGATCGTACGACGTGACGTAGAGGTCGAAGCCGTCCGAGGTGAAGCCGGTGTAGACCAGCTGCTTGCCATCGGGCGACACCACGGGCTGGAACGCGCCGGTCGCGAGGTTGGTCACCTGATACAGCCGCGCCGTGGCCAGCTCGTGCGCGTACACGTCGTAGATGCCGGTGCGGTCCGACGCGAACAGCACGAAGCGCCCGTCGGGCGAGAACCGCGGGTCGACGTCCATGGCGCGATCGAACATCAGCGCCCGGTCCTTGCCCGACGTCAGGTCGTAGACGTGAATGTCGCGATAGCCACCCGGTTTCACGCGCGAGTAAGCGATCAGGCGCCCGTCGGGCGAAAACGCCGGCGTGTAGACGTAGCCGGGCACACCGGGGGTCAGCGCGCGCGGCACGCCGCCGTCGATCGACACGATCGCGAGCTGGCGGGCACGGTTGTTCAAGTTCGCGGCGCACACCACCTGCGATCCATCGGGGGACACGTCGGGCTCGTGGGCGCGAAAGCCGCGGGTCAGCGGCCGCACGACGTCGTCCTCCAGATCCAGGTGAAAGATGTCGGTCCAGTCGACGTACGCGCCGGCGTCGATGCGTTGCGGCAGCGGCAGGTAGCTCGCGCGCTGGAAGACGAGCCCGCGCCCGTCCGGGGTGGGCGCGGCCGGCCCGCCACCGTAGGCGTCCGCGAGCTTGGTCTGGTTGCCCGTGGCGACGTCCAGCCGGACGTACGCGGGCGCCTGGGTGTTGTTGACGCGGTTGAACACCAGCGAGCCGTCGCGGAAGAAGATCGGGCGCGCCAGTGTGCCGCGCGCCGACGGTGGGTCGTAGGTCAGGCGCCGCGCGACCGTCAGGCCGCGCCGCGTGGCTTCTTCGATCTCCAGCGTGTAGCGGTGCGATATCGACCGCTTCCAGTCTTCCCAGACTCCGTTGCCGACACGGTCGGTGTAGGGGCGCCCGATCGCCTGCGCCGCGACGCGGTTGATGCCGCCGGCGATGCATTCGTTCGCGTAGCGGTGCGTGATCTCGCGGACCTTATCTGGGCCGAAGCGGTCCTCGATGTAGAGCAGGAGACCCGCCCCGTACAGGTAAGGCACGCTGCCGCGCGGATACTGCAGCGGCCCGCCGACGACGTTGACCTGATCGAAGCCGAGCAAGCGCCCTTCGAGCAACGGGACGCGCAGGTGCATGTGCTGGAAGCTGCTGCGCAGCCGCCCCGCCGTCGTCTGCCGCGACTCCATCAACACCGCCAACCCTTCGATGAACCAGTTCGGCTGCGACAGGTTGGGCGCGTAGATCTTGCCGAAGATCGTGTTCACCAGCCGCGGACACCAGCTGAGGATCGTGTCCAGGTGGACGACGTGCGTGAATTCGTGCGTGACCAGCAGCTTGACGAAGTCGTCGTAGTCCGACAGCTCGTCCATCCCGTCGGGTGGCACGCCGTACGCGTAGATGTGGTTGTAGGGGACCGACGTCGCGCCGCCGTTGGCCGTGTCCGTGTGATCGAACAGCGCGATGCTGATGCGGCCGCTCGGCTTCCAGTTGAGGTAGCGCGTGATCAGGCGATACGCGCGCTCGGCGACGTGCGCCGACCGTTCGGCGAACGCGCGCTCCTCCGGATAGAAGTGCAGCTCGAAGTGCGGCGTCTCCAGCGTGAACCAGTTCGGCCTGGGGACCGGCCCGCTGACCGGCGGGTCGCTGGCGTCGTCGTCGGCCGCCGGCGCGCCACCCCCCACAGCCAGCAACAGGAGCCCGGCGAGCAAGGCGGTTGCCCGGGGGGCGCGGCGCATCGCGCGCGATTGTAAATAACCCTGGCTCGGAGGGGAGGGTGGGGCCCCACCCTCCCTCCGAACCTCCCGCGATGGGCTTCGGCGGGCAAAGCCCGCCTGCGCCCGACGCGTGCGCGGCTAATTGAGGAAGATCGGGCGGCAGTAGCGCTCGGCGATCTCGAGCAGGCTGTCGAGGTGCAGCGGTTTGCGCAGGTAGTCGGAGACCCCCAGGGCGAGGGCGGCGTCGCGAACGTTGCCGTGCGCCGACAGGATCACGATCGGAATCGACGACAGCTCGGGCAGCTTCTTCAGCTCCTGGCGGAACGACCAGCCGTCCATCTCCGGCATCATCATGTCCAGCAGGATCAGGCTGGGGCGTGTGCGGTGGTGCAGGTGCTCCAGCGCCTCGCGCCCGTTGCCTACACTGGTAACCCCGTAGCCTTCGTCGCTCAGCACGCTGGCGATCGCGTCGCGCACATCGGGGTCGTCATCGACGACCAGGATGGACCGGCAAGAAAGGTCAGGCTCGATCACGCTCAATGGCTTGCGCGAGAAGTTAGCTTCGGCTGGCCCGTCGGGCAAGGCGTCATTGCCGTGGCGCGCGCAAGATGTCAGCGCTGTTTACGCGCCAGGTCGCGGCAGATGCGCAGGTGACGGAGCGCCGACGCGTAATCGCCCAGCAGGTCGTACAGCCGGGCCGCGTTGTAGTGCGCGTCGGCGTTGCGTTCGTCGGATGCGATCGCGAACTGGTAGGCCTCCAGCGCCTCGCGGTGGCGGCCGGCGTCTTCCAGCGCGACGCCGAGGTTGAAGTTCGCCGTCGCGTCGTTCGGGCGGCCCTCAAGCGCCCGCCGGTAGTGCTCCTCGGCGGCGAGCAGATCTCCGCGCTCGTGCAGGATGCGCCCCAGGTTGATGTGCGCATCCGCATGGTGCGGCGCCTGTTCCAGCACCTGGCGATAGCTCGATTCGGCGCGCTCGGGATCGGCTTCGTCCAGATCGCAGCCGAGCTCGTACATCTGTTCGACCGTCGGCGTCACGACGTCGCCCGGCGATCCCGGCGCAGCGGCGGCCGGTGTCGGGGGCCGCGTCGGCAGCGCCACCATCGGCGTCTCGCCCAGCCCGGGCTGCGTGCGCTCGAACTGCAACAACACCTGGCCCGACTCCGCGTGCCAGCGCGCGCCCTGTTCGTGCACGACCACCTCGGGGCCGACCACGCCCAGCGACACGCCGGTCAGCGGGCGGTCGTCGGTCAGCCGCTCGCGCAGCGCCTTGAGCGCGCGGCGCACGCGGTGCGGCGGGATGCGCTGGTTGACCAGCCCCTCCGCTTGCCGCAGCAGCAGCAGATCCTGAAACGAAAACCGCAGCTCGCCGCGCGTCCCGCGTTCGGGCGACAGCACGCCGGCGCGCAGATACGCGCGCAAGCGCCCGGCGCTGACGCCGATCATGCGGGCCACGTCCTGTGTCGTGTAACCGCTCACGCCGCGCGGAATATAGACCAGCGGCCGCGCAGCGCGCAGTTTTTCCGGCGGGCGTCGTCTGCCCCGCTCGACGCGTCCCGGCTAACGCTTGCGGGCGCGCTTCGGTTCGGCGGCGGGCTCGGCGGACTTGCGCGCGCCGCGGCGGGCAGCGGGCTCCTCGGCTTCGGCGGCCGGCGCCTCGGAGCGATCAGTCTTTGCCTTACCCAGGCTCGCCTTCAGCGCCGCCATCAGGTCGATGACCCGCGCCGGCTCGGCGGCGGGCTCGGCCTCCGTGATGTCCTGCCCCTGGACCTTGCGCTCGATGTCCGCCTGGATGCGGTCGCGCACCTCGTCCCGGTACTGCGTCGGGTCGAACGTCTCGCGCGCGATCTGGTCGATCAGCTGCTTGGCCAGCTTCAACTCGGCCTCGCGCACCTCGCCGTCGGGCAGCGGCACGTCAGCCAGCGAGCGCACTTCGTCAGCGTAGAGCAGCTGCTGCAGCACCAGCGCGCGCCCGTCGGTCGACGGCCGCAGCATCACCAGGTACTGCTTGCCGCGCGCGGCGTAACGCGCCAGCGCGGCGCGTCCGCTCTCTCGCATCGCCTCCGCGAGCAGCAGGTACGCCTTGTCGCCGCCTTTTTCCGGTCCGAGGTAGTAGGGGCGATCGAAGTAGACGGGGTCGATCGCCGCCAGCGGCACGAACTCGGCGATGTCGATGCTGCCGGTCGCCTTCTCTTCCAGCGACTTCAGCTCGTCGGGCGTGAACGTGACGTACTGGTCCTTGGCGAACTCGTAGCCCTTGACCATGTCGTCGCGGCTGACGATCTCGTTGTCGGTCGGGCAGATGTATTGCTGTTTCAGCCGGGTCGAACACTTCTTGTGAAGCAGGTTGAACGACACGCTGGCCGAAGCCTGCGTCGCCGCGAACAGCTTCACGGGAATGGAGACCAAGCCGAAGGAGATGGTCGCGCCTGCAATCGCTCTCGCCATGACGTGTATGCCAGTGTAGTCCCAGGTGGGATGGTTGCCAAGTTTCGCCGTTGAAGGCGAGCCTACCTCATGAGCTTCGCAAACGTCGACGCCAGGGTGGCGCCGCGCCCCTCGTCCTCGTGTTTGAAGAACACGTAGGTGTCGCCGAGGGGCTGCCCGCGCAGGCGGTCGCCCCAGCCGGCCAGGGCAGCGTCGTCGTAGTCCTGGCGCCGCAGCCGCAGGTAGCCCCATGTCGCGGTCGCCTCGAACGGCGTCGACAGCTCCTCGGAATCAGCGACGCATAGCGCCGCGTTGCGCGCCTTCAGCGCCGCGTAGACGTCGTCGGTGAACCACGACTCGTGGCGAAACTCGACCGCGGCCTTCACCGACGGTGGCAGCGTCGCCAGGAACGCCTCCAGACGGGGGAGATCCTTCTTCAGGAACGGCGGTAGCTGGAACAGGATCGGCCCCAGCCGCTCCCCCAGCGTGGCCGCTGCCGCGGCCAGACGTGCGACGCTGTCAGCGACGTCGGCCAGCTTCTTGATGTGGGTGATCTGGCGCGGGCTCTTGAGCGCGAAGCGAAAACCCGCCGGTGTCTCCGCCGCCCAGCGCTCCAGCTGCTCGGGCGTCGGCATCCGGTAGAAGGTGTTGTTGATCTCCACCGCGGCCAGACGTCCTGCGTAATAGCCGAGCATCTGAGCCTCCGGCAGCTTCTCGGGATAAAACGTCCCCCGCCAGGCCGTGTAGGAGAAGCCGCTGGTGCCGGTCAGGATCTGCATTGGATCCGGAATTGCGCAATCGACGCGCGGGTCTGTAAACTACCAGAATGGCGCGCGACCGCGCGGGCAATCCGCTCGAGGATACGACGCGTACCTCGCCGGTCCCGCCACCGGAGGGGCAGGGCGAGGCGACCGATGCCTATCTGGTGGTGATGGCCGGCTCGAACGTCGGCGAGATGTACAAGCTCGAGAAGGGCCGGGTGGTCCTCGGGCGCGGTGACAAGGTCGATCTGCGGCTGCTGGACGACGGCATCTCGCGCGAGCACGCGTCGCTGTTGCGCGACGGCGGCCAGTTCGTGCTCAAGGATCTGGATTCGACGAACGGCACCTACTGCAACGGCCAGCGTGTCTCCCGGCACATCCTGGCGGAGGGCGACAAGATCCTGCTCGGGTCGACCACCATCCTGAAGTTCAGCTACCACGATCGCCTGGACGAGGCGTTCCAGCGACAGATGTCCGAGTCGGCGCTGCGCGACGGCCTGACCCGCGCGTACAACAAGCGCTACTTCGGCGAGCGCCTGGACAGCGAGTTTCAGTACGCGGTCCGGCACGACTCCCCGCTGGGGCTCGTGTTCCTCGACATCGATCACTTCAAGCGCATCAACGACGTGCACGGCCACCAGGCAGGCGACCAGGTGCTGGTGCAGCTGTCGTCGCTGATCATGAGCATGCTCGGCGAGGAAGACATCTTCGCGCGCTACGGCGGCGAGGAGTTCGCGATCGTCGCGCGCGGCAGCGACGGCACCGCGGCGGAGGCGCTGGCGGAGCGCCTGCGCAGCAGCGTCGAGGCGCACCCGTTCGCCGCCGCCGCCGACACGATTCCGGTGACGATCAGCGTCGGCGTGGCGCGCGTGCCGGCGCCGGGTGTGTCATCGCCCGTCGAGCTGGTGTCGCGCGCGGACGAGGCGCTCTACGCGGCGAAGCGCTCGGGCCGCAACCGCGTTTGCGTCGACGGCGTGCGCCCGCCCCCGCGCGCGCCCACGCCCCCTCCGATCAAGTAAGCGCGGCTGTCTGCGACAACGCGCGGCGCAGGCGCGCGAGATACTCGGTGCGCGGGATGTTGATCGCGCCCAGGCGTTCCAGATGCGGCGTCGGCACCTGCGCGTCGCACAGAGAAAACCCACCGGCGCGCAGCCGTTCGATCAGGTGTCCAACCGCTGCCTTCGATGCGTCGGTGGCGCGGTGAAACATCGATTCGCCGCCGAAGAAGCCGCCGAAGGTGACGCCGTACAGGCCGCCGACCAGCGCGTCGCCCTCCCAGACCTCCACGCTGTGCGCGAGGCCGCGCTGGTGAAGCTCAGCGTAGGCGCGCTTGAAGTCGTCGGTGATCCAGGTCGAATCTTTCCGATCGCCGGACTCGGCGCAGGCGCGCATCACGCCGGCGAAATCGCGATCGACAGAGAACTGCCAGCCCGCCCTGCGGGCGCTGCGCGCGGTGCTCCGGTGCGGACGCCAGGACTCGAGATCGAAGATCGCCCGCGGATCCGGTGACCACCACGAGATCACCGGATCCGACGACCACGGGAAAATCCCCGCGCGATACGCCCGGATGAGCGTATCGATGTCGAGCGTTCCGCCCAGCGCGACGAGGCCCGACTGGTCGAGCGTATCCACATGCCGAGTGTAGCGCCGCGACGCCAGACCTGCGCGATCGCGGCGTACTCGGTCTTGTTGAGTTACGCGTTCGGTTGATTGGTCTCGGATTCGGTAGGCTGGGTTTCCTGCTGATCCTCCCGCTCCTCCGGCTTCTCCGTTGGGTTCACCCGAGCTTGCTCGCGAGCGCGGCGTCGACCGCCGCTGACCATGCCCCCCTTGCGGCCTGCCTCCCTTGCCTCTTCAGAGTCGAACTCGTGAGCCGTTCCCTTCTGATGAGCCGCTTTCCCGCCCTGAGACGAAATCTGGCGCTGGCGCTCAGGATCCATCCCTGCGAAACCCCGTCCCCGACTCTCGCCCTTCTCGCTCGTGCTCGCCATGACCATTTCCTTTCCGTCGGGGAGTGTTGGTCCCCCGGATACAAGCTGGTCACGGTCGGGTCGTCGGGGAGGGGGGCCCCGTCACGGATCTGGATCTCTTCCTGGATCTCGAGCGGGTCCAGCTCGACCACACCTGGCACAGGCGGGGGAACCCCTCGGACGTTGGGATCGCGCACGGCGAGCACCTTGACGCGATACTCCAGATCGCGGCCGACCAGCGGGTGCAGCAGGCGGACCCGCGCGACGTCACCGCTGATGGAGATGATCTTGAATTGCACCGGCGAACCGAGCGCCGGATCTTTGCCTTCGAACGTCGAGCCTGCCTCCAGCGTCGCGCCCTGTGGAAATGCGTTCCGCGGCATCTCCTTCACCGGCAGCATCTCCTCGGTGCCGAACGCCTCGCGCGCTGGAATCTCGCCCGCACGTTCGTCGCCGGGGGTGAGACCATCCAGCCGCTTCTCCAGGCCCGGGAGCATCTTGCCGCTGCCGTGGACATAGCGAAGCGGCCCGCTGCGAGACGAGGATTCGAGTACGTCGCCCCCTTTCACCTTGAGCTCGTACTCCAGCTCGACTGCGCGTCCCGGGGCGATGTTCATCGACGTAGAGCGTAATCCCCCCGATCGCAGGTGGAAAGAGCGTTCGTGGGGAAGCTGGAAAGACTCCTCATGGGGTGGATTTCATCTTCCGAGCGAGCGTAAGATAACGGACGCCCTTTGCTCACCTGGTCGGGCCTGAACTTGGCTTGAAGGAAACATCTCAGTCCGGGCACGCACCAGGAAACGCCCCTTAGAGAAAGGCTCGTCTATGGTCGTAGCTTCCCTGCCTAAAGTTCGTGCGCCGGGGTGCGTGCGTGTCGGCGGGGAGCGGTTGTTTCCGGTAATCGCGGCGCTCATGCTCGCCGTTGCCGGCTGCGGGGGTGGCGGCGAGAGCCGGACACTCGACGCAGGGCCCAAGGACGCGCCCCTAGACACCCCCGTGACGGGCGACGCCCCGGTGACGGGCGACGCCACAGGCGGCAGCGAAGACCGGCCGCTCAAGCAGATCGGCGAGCCGTGCGGCACGGCCAACGAGTGTGCGTCCGAGTTCTGCGCCGAGGGGGTCTGTTGCAACACGGCGTGCAACGACGCCTGCTTCAGCTGCGTGTCACCGGGCGCCGAGGGGACCTGCCTGCCGTCCGCCGCGGGGACAAATCCGGGCCAGCGCTGTCCCACCGAGACGGCCGCGGTCTGCGGCCGCACCGGCGTGTGTGACGGCACCGGCGCCTGCGCGCGCTTCGGCGCCGGCGTCGTCTGCCAGACGGGCGGCTGCACGGGCTCGACGCTGACCGCGTCCGGGACGTGTTACGCCGACGGTACCTGCGGCGGCACGGCCAGCCAGTCGTGCACGCCTTACGTCTGCGGCTCGAACGGCGCCTGCCGGACGAACTGCTCGACCGACGCCGACTGCCTGGCGCCCAACACCTGCATCGGCGGCAGCTGCGGCAAGAAGCCGATCGGCGCCGGTTGCGGCGCCGACGCCGAGTGCAACTCGAACATCTGCGCGCAGGGCAGGTGCTGCTCCGCCGCGTGCACGGGGACATGCCGGTCGTGCGCGGTTGCGGGCAGCGAGGGGACGTGCCGCAACGTGCCCGACAACCAGGATCCTCTGGGCCAGTGCGACGACCAGACCATGATGACGTGCGGTCTGGACGGCATGTGCAATGGCATGGGCGCCTGCCGGCGCTACCCGGCCAACACCGTGTGCGGCGCCGACAGCTGCACGGGCGGCACGGCGATGCTCGCCGCCCGCTGCACGGCCGCCGGCGCCTGCGGCACGCCGATGCTGCAGAACTGCAGCCCGTACGTGTGCAACGCGACCTCCACGGCCTGCCGCACGAGCTGCGCGACGACCGCCGACTGCGCGGCCGGGTTCACCTGCATCGGCACCATCTGCGCGAAGAAGCCGAACGGCTCGACGTGCACGATGGCCAACGAGTGTGAATCGAACTACTGCCAGCAGGGCGTCTGCTGCAACACCGGCTGCGCCGGCACGTGCATGGCGTGCAATCTGGCGACGACGATGGGCACCTGCAGCCCGATCGCGCCCGGGCAGCCGCCGGTGGTCGCCAGCCAGTGCGCGATGATGGCGAGCACGTCTTGCGGCACCGACGGCATGTGCAACGGTGCGGGCGCTTGCCGCAGCTACGCCGCCGGCACGCGCCTGCGGCGGGCCGAGCTGCACGGGGTCGACGTTGTCATCGTCGCGGACCTGCGATGGCGCGGGCGTGTGCCGGCCGCCGACCATGAACTCGTGTACGCCTTACACGTGCGCGACGTCAGGCACCACGTGCCGGACGACATGCGCGACGAGCAGCGAGTGCGTCACGGGCAACACGTGCGTGGCCATGAGCTGCGGCAAGATTCCCATCGGCGGTCTGTGTCCGTCGGGGGTGAACTCGGACTGCGCGTCTGGCTTCTGCGTGCAGGGGGTGTGCTGCAACTCGGCGTGCACGGGCACGTGCATGACCTGCAGCACGGGCACGTGTTCGCCGGTCTCGGCGGGCGCCGCGCCGGTCGTGGCCGGCCAGTGCGCTGTCGCCGCGGCGTCGACGTGCGGCAACGACGGGACGTGCAACGGCGCGGGCGCGTGTCGCAAACACGTGCTGGGTACGCAGTGCGTGGGCGCGTCGTGCACTGGTTCGACGTACAAGCCGCCGCAGCTTTGCGACGGGGCGGGCGCTTGCGCCGCCGCGACGACGCAGTCGTGCATGGCGTTCCAGTGCGACACGACGGCGGGCATCTGCAGGAACACCTGCTCGATGGACGCGCACTGCGTGGCGCCGAACATCTGCAACGGGACGACATGTTCGCTCAAGCCGCTCGGCGGGACGTGCACGGCGGCGGCGGAGTGCAACTCCGGCTTCTGCGCGCAAGGCCGTTGCTGCGACACCGCGTGCAACGGCACGTGCAAGACGTGCGCGCTGTCGACCGCGCTCGGCACCTGTTCGAACGTGCCCAGCGGAACCGCGCCGGTTGCCGCCAGCCAGTGTGTCGCCACCGTGGCGACGTCGTGTGGCCTCGAAGGTGTGTGCAACGGCTCGGGGGCGTGCCGTTACTGGGCGGCGGGGACGCAATGTGTTGCGGGGAGCTGCACCGGATCGACGCTGATTCCAGCGCGCACCTGTGACGGCGCCGGCGCGTGCCGCACGGTCACCAGCTCGCTGTGCGATCCGTATCAGTGCGCCAGCGCCACCGCGTGCAAGACCGCCTGCACGACCGCCGCGGCCGACTGCGTGGCACCGAACAGCTGCGTGAGCATGAGCTGCGGCAAGCTGCCGACCGGCGCGACCTGTGCCGCGGACAACGAGTGCAACTCGAACTTCTGCGAGCAGGGGGTGTGCTGCACGACCGCGTGCACCGGGACGTGCGCGTCGTGCGCTCTGACGGGCTCGGTCGGCACGTGCACCTCGGTCCCCGCCGGCCAGGACCCGCTGAACCAGTGCACCGATTCCGGTGTGATGATGTGCGGCACCGATGGGGCGTGCAACGGCAGCGGCGCATGCCGGCGTTACGCGTCCGGCGTCACCTGCGTCCCGGCGAGCTGTCCGAACACCGCCAACGTCCAGCCGGCGTCGACGTGCAACACGGGCGGCACCTGCGTGACGCCGGCGACCATGCCCTGCGCGCCGTACATCTGCAGCGCGGGCGCGTGCAAGACCAGCTGCGCGAGCAACGCCGACTGCTTGGGCCCGACCTACGTGTGCACGGGGACGACGTGTGGCTCCGCGACGATGGTCTCTGTGCAGCTGGCGTCGCGCGAGCTGTCGCCAAACAACGCGGCGGTCATGCCGGACTTCAAGCTGTACAACAACGGGACGACGCCGGTCCCGCTGTCGGAGCTGACGCTGCGCTACTGGTTCACCAGAGACACCGCCATCGCGCAGACCGCCTGGTGCGACTTCGCCACCATTGGGGCCGCGAACATCACGCTGACATTCGCCGCCGTCAGCCCGGCGCGGACCAACGCGGACTACTACCTTCAGGTCGGCTTCGCGCCAGCGTCAGGGAACCTCGCCGCGGGTGCGAACACGGGCAACATCCAGACCCGCTTCAGCAAGGACGACTTCAGCAACTACAACGAAGCCAACGACTACTCGTACGTCGCGTCGATGTCGTTCGCGGTCACGACCAAGGTGACCGTGTACCGCCTGGGCAACCTGGTCTACGGAACCGAGCCGCCGTAGTCCGACGACGCGGGGCGGACGGTGCGCCAGCGGGGCGGCGGCAACGCCGCGCGCCTACCTGATCGGCGTTGGCGCTAGGCCTTCGCGATCTCGATCGTGACGAGGTTCGGGGCGAACGCGCGCAGCGCCTGCAGGCTGCGCGACTGCCACTGCGCGTCGGGATCGCTCAAGAAGCGGATGCGGTAGTGCTCGGCGCGCTCCTCGACCTGGGCGATCCAGCGGACGAACTCCTTCAGGCAGGACGAGTTCATGAACACGAGCTCGCGGAAGTCAGCCACGACCTCGCCCATGTGGTTGCGCCGCGCCTGGTCGTCGACCTGGTCCAGGAACGGGCCCAGCGGGCCGTTGACGCGCAGATCCGCGTTACCCCACAGGCGCATGACCAGGGACTGGCCGTCCACCGCCGCCGTGGCCTCGAACTCGCTGTCCTTGATGCCCGGAATGTCGACGTTCATCGTCGGTGCTTTTCAGTCTACCACAACGTAAACGTCCGACCCTGTTCTGAATTCCCGGCTGCCGCGCGCCACAACCACGACGCGTGTGCACCCACACACCCCGCGCAGTTATTCGGCGAACGGATCCGGCTTCTTCGATCCGGGGCGGGCGGCGTCGCCGTCCTTGGCTTTGTCGCCGGCGTCCGACGTCGCCGCAGGCTTGTCGCGATGCACGGCACGCCGTGCGGCGCTCGCCTTGCCTTTGCCCGTTCGCGACAGCGCCTTCCACGAAGACGGGTCGGCGGGCCCCGCCGGCTTCAAGGCAGTCACCGGCGCGGTGGGAACGCCGGGGCCCGCGTTCGTGGCTGTCGCCTCGATCGGCGGATTGACCTGGGACGGCGCCGCTGTCGGGATCGGCGCGGGCTCGCTACCCAGGACGGCGTCGCCGGCTGCAGCGGCTCGAAAGTCGCAGCCGGAGTCGCGGCGGGAGTCGCGACCTCGACGGGCGCCGGCGCTGTGCCCGCCCCCGCCATCTCGGCGGGGCGCGCGAGCAGCCACGCGCCCGCCACCATCACCGACGCCAGCAGCGTCGAGGCCGCCGTAGACCCAGATTCGATCGCGCCGGCTCGTCGCGGTGCCGGCGTTGGACGCCTGCGACTGCGGCTCGGGCGCGCGCGGCCTGCTCGGCGAGCTGCGGCTGCGTCCCGAGGCGCTGCGCGCCTCGCTGCGCCCGTCGGTCCACGAAGCCCCCGGCCGCGCCATGGTGGGGCCGGCGGTCATGGGCTCGGGGGCCAGCACGCCCTGCGCCTGGATCTGCGACGGTTCGACCTCCAGGTCCAGCGCGCTGGTCGCGGTCTTGCGCCACTGCAGGTATTCGGCCGCGAACAGCGACTTCGTGTAGCTGGCGACCTGCAGCGGGCTGAACCCGTCGTGCGTGAACGCGAACCGCTCGAGGGCGACCGCCATCTCGTGCGCGCTGGCGAAGCGCGCGTCACGCCGCTTGCGCAGCGCCCGCATGATGATCGCGTCGAGCTCCTCCGGCACCTCGGCCACCTCCGACGGATGCGGGATCGCGTCGTCGACGATGGCGCGCATGGTCGCCAGCTCCGTCTCGCGCCGGAACAGCCGCTTGCCGGTCGCCGCCTCCCAGAGCACGACGCCCAGCGCGAACACGTCCGCGCGGTGGTCGACGTCTTCGGCTGACGCCTGCTCCGGCGACATGTAGTCGATCTTGCCCTTGAGGCCGCCCGGGTTGGTGTGCGCGACGCGCCCGAACGCGCGCGCGACGCCGAAGTCGATCAGCTTCACCGCGCCCTCGAACGAGATCAGGACGTTCTGCGGCGAGACGTCGCGGTGCACCACTCCCAACGTCCGGCCGTCGCCGTCGGTGAGCGCGTGCGCGTACGCCAGCCCGCTGGCGGCCTGCGCGACGATGTACGACGTCAGCGCCGGGCTGGGCGGGCGGTGCTCGCGCGCCGCCTTGCGCAGCAGCGCCGACAGCGGCTTGCCCTGTACCAGCTCCATCGCGAGGAAGTAATCCTCACCGTCGTGCCCGACCTCGATGATGCGGACGATGTTCGGGTGATCGAGCAGCGACGCGAGCCGCGCCTCGTCGAGGAACATGCGGATGAACTGACCGTTCGACGCCAGGTGCGGCAGGATCCGCTTCACGACGACCAGCGTGCGGAAGCCGGTCAGCTCGCCTGACAGCGCGAGGTAGACCTCCGCCATCCCACCGGTCGCCAGACGCCCAATGATCTGGTAGCGACCCAGTCGCTTGACCGCGCCGTCGGACCCGGTTGGACCCAGGTTCGCGTGCCGCGACGGAGGGCTTTGCCCGCCGGAGCTCATCGCAGGAGGCGCGGAGGGGTCGGGTGGGGCCCCCCACCCATTTCCCTCCGACCCAGATCGACGCGCCTACCAGCGGCCATTTTTGCACCTCCAAGTCCAGCAGCTCCGGAAATGTGGGTCAAGCTTCGTAAACGCCAAGGCCCATTCTTGGCGGATAAAAGCAGTTCTTCGACCACAGGAAACGACAGGTGAGGACATGTCGTCTTTGTGTAAGGCGATGGCCCAACCCTGCTACAATGCAATTCTTTTTCGAAGGAGTCCGTTGTGACCGATCGCGCTTATTCATTGCTTACTGTCATTGCGGTCGTTGGGGCGCTGGCGGGTTGCGCCGGCGTGAAGCAGGCCCAGAGCACCGGCGCGGCAGGCGCCGCGGGGAGCGGGTCTGGGGTGGGCGGATTCGGCAACTGGCCGGTAACCGGCGCAGCCGGGACGTCAATCATTCCCGAGAGCTGCAACGGGAAGTGCACCGACTTCCCCCTCGAGCCGCGGTTCGACGTTGGCGTGTCGCGCGACGTCGCGGGAATGTTCGGGGCTCCGACGGGCGCCGCGGGGCCCTGCGTTACCGAGCCCGAGAACGGAACGTTGTTCCCGAACAACTGGCTGCGACCGCGCGTGCGCGTGCCGGGGTCAACGGGCGTTCTGAAGATCACCTTTCACGCGGACAAACAGGCTCAACGATCTGGTCGCCTACACGAGCGGTGAGAGCTGGGCGATGCCCAAGGACATCTGGATGGGGCTGGCGCGGCACGTCGTCGAGGAAGACGTCACGGTGACCGTGCAGACGCCCGCGGGCGCGACGACGACGGTCAAGTTCCAGATCGCGCCGGTCGGGGCTGGGGGCAGCATGGTGTTCTGGGCGGCGGACCCCGCCGCCGCCGGCAAGATGGTCGAGAACATGACCCGATCGGCGATCGTCAACGATTCGATGTTGCTCGGCTTCACCGTCGGTGACGAGAGCACGGTCGAGACGCTGAAGATCACCGACGTGAAGCAGAAGACGACGTTGCAGGACGGCAAGACCAACGCTTCGCACTGCATCGGCTGCCACACGGGAACGCCCGACGGCGACTACGTCGCGTTCGTAGACGCTTGGCCGTGGGGCGCGGCGTTCGCGGGGGTCAAGCCCGGTATCACCGGCAACGCGTTGCCGGGATTCGAGGGCAGCCCGACGTGTACGGACTGGAACAACTGCCCGACGTCGTCCGAAGACGTTCGTGCAGTATCCGTGGAACGGGCCGATGACGTTTTCGCCGGCGCGGTGGTCGTCGAGCGAGAAGCTCGCGGTCATGGCGACGCAGGTGCAGGACATCACCACGCCGTGGGGGCAGGGGTCGCCGAACTGGCAGCCCGGGCGGCTGGCGTGGGTCGACCTGCAATCGACAGCGACGACGACGACCAACGGCCAGGTCAACCCGACGCGTGGCGTGGCGTTCGACTACCTGGCGCCCTTCGATTACAGGGCGCCGACGGCCGACACGAAGGCGGCCGCGTTCCCGACCTGGAGCCGCGACGGCAACACCATCGTCTACGTTTCGGTCGCGTGCCCGAACCCGGGGGTGCAGAACGGCTGCGGCACGCAGGACGGCCGCCTCTACAAGGGGGCCGCCGACCTGTATCAGGTGCCGTTCGGCAACAAGGCGGGCGGCGCGGCGACGCCGGTCGCGGGCGCATCGACGCCGGGCGCCGAGGAGTACTACCCGGCGTTTTCGCCGGACGATCGCCTGATCGCGTTCACGCGCGTTCCCTCCGGGGAGGAGATGTTCGCCAACCCCAAGGCCGAGATCTGGGTGGTGCCGTTCCAGAGCGGCGCCCAGGCACAGCGGCTGGCCGCGAACGATCCGCCGAGCTGCTCGGGTAGGGTCAGCCCGGGGATGAACAACCACTGGCCGAAGTGGTCGCCGACGCGCGCCACGGTCGGCAACAAGACCTACTACTGGATGATCTTCTCGTCGAACCGCTACGGGATACCGCCGGTCACGACGTCGTCGGGGGGATCGACGAAGATCGTTCAGGTGTCGCAGCTGTACATCACGGCGGTGGTCGCGGACGAAGTCTCGATCGCGACGTTCCCGGCGATCTATTTGTGGAATCAGCCGCAGAACCGGCTGAACACGACGCCCGCCTGGGAGAACTTCAACATCCCGATCGTCGTCGACTGAGTCGCTCCGCGCGAAGCGCGGCATACCGGCGCGAACCGTGCCAGACTCCACGGTCGGTATGGCCTACCGGATCAAACGCAAGGAGCGGGTTGAAAAGGGGCTGCGCCGCATCGTGCGCGCGCAGCTGCGCGGCGCGGTGAAGGTGGCCGGCGACAAGAACCGACCGCAGGAGGAGCGGGTGCACGAGGTGCGCACCCGGCTCAAGCGGTCGCGGGCGGCGCTGGCGCTGATCAGGAAGGGCGGCGGTCGCAGGCGGCGCGCGCACGGAGGACCGCCTGCTGCGCGACAACGGGCGGCGGCTGGCGCGGCCGCGCGACCTGGTCGTTCAGGCGCACACGTTTCGCATCCTGGCCGCGCGGCTCGCGCACGAGCTGCCCGTCGGGCTGCTCGAGCGGGTTCGCGACGTGGGCGAGCAGCTGCGCCGGAAGCTGAAGCCGAAGGCGGTCGAGCGCGATCTCAAGAAGACGGCGCGCGCGCTGCGCCGGCTGGCGCGGCAGACGGGGCCGTGGCGCGTCGCGCGCGGCCGCCACGCCGTCGCGAAGGGCATCGTGGCGACCTACAAGCACGCCCGGCGCGCGATGACCATCGTGCGCGACGATCCGACCCCCGAGCGGTTCCACGACTGGCGCAAGCAGGTCAAGGTGCTGTCGAACCAGCTCAAGATCATCTCGCGCGCGGTGCCCGAGCTGGCCGATATGCTGGCGCCCAAGCTGGAGCGGCTCGGCGAGATCCTGGGGCAGATTCACGACCTCGATTGCGCGGCCGCGACTTCGGAGCGGCACCCGCGCTGGTTCGGGTCCAAGGCCGACCGCGACGCCGTGCGCGCGCTGGTGGCCGAGCACCGCGTGCTGCTGGAGCGCGACGCATTTTCGCTCGCGGACTCCGTGTTCGCGGGGCGGGCGCGCGACGTGCGCGAGCTGATCGAGACGGCGTGGACGACCTGGCGCCAGCGCAAGCCGCCGGTCGAACACGTCGCGGTGGTGCGTGCGGCATGATCGCCGCGGCGAGGGCGATCCTCGTCGCCCTGGTGGTGGCCTCGCAGGGCGCGAGGCGCGGTCGACACGGCGTCGTATCGTGACGGGCACGCGCGGCCGCGCGCGCTCGCCTTCAACAGCGACGACGGGCTGCTGTACGTCGCGCTGTCGACCAGCGACGAGATCGCGATAGTCGACCCCGGGCCGGCGGGCGCCGAGCCGCGGCTGCTGGCGCGGCCGCGCGTCTGCAGCTTTCCGGAGGCGGTCGTCGCGATGCCGCGCGGGGGCGCGCTGGTGGCGTGTCGTTTCGACGCGGGCTTGCGGCGGCTGCAGGCGGGCGCGGGCGGCGGCTGGCGCGTGCGTGACATCGCCGCCGGCGCTGAGACCGGCGCGCGCGGGCTGGCGGTGGCGCGCGGACGGGATGGTCGCGTACGTGGCGTCGCCGGCGAGCGGCGGCGTCAAGGTCGTCTCGCTCGCCACGGGCGGCGTGTTGCAGACGTTGCCGACCGGGCTGTCGCCGCGCGCGGTGCGCATCGTGGCGCAGGTGGGGCGGGCGCTTGCCGCTGCTGCTGGTCAGCAACTTCATCGACCACACGGTCACGGTGCACGAGATCGCGGACGACGGCCGGCTGGGCGCCGCGCTGCAGACCATCCGCGACCGACGCGCCTGTGCTCGACATGATCGTCGCGCCGCGATCGCAGGCCAGCACGTGCTGTTGCTGCTGACCCACGAGGATCGGCCGCTGACGCGCGCGCGCGGGCCGGTCGAGGGTCTGGACAGCGGCGTCATCGTGTTGCCGGCGCGGCCGCTGCGCGCAGGCGAGCTGCCGTTCGACGATCGCCGGCCCGGGGAAGCGCGCGTTCGTCAATCTGGGCGAACGGGCGGTGCCGGTCATCGAGCTGGCGGGCCTGGCGTGGGATCCGCGCGGCACGATCGCGATCACCGGCGCGGGTAGCGACAACCTGCTGATCGCGGCGCCCAATCGCATAGCGGTCGGCGAGGTGGTGGGCGTGGGGGCAAACCCGTCGGCGGTTGCGGCGCTCACCGCCGGTCGCTTCGTCACCGCCGATCGGCTGAGCGACACGCTCACGTTCGTCGCGGGCGGGAAGTCGTACGCGAGCCTGAACGTCGGCCGCGGCGAGCGCACGACGCCCGCCGAACACGGCGAGCTGATGTTCTACAGCCGCGCGCTGGTGCCGAACAACGTCGCCGACGGCGCGCAGTCGCTGTACACGTGCGCCGCCTGCCACGACGACGGCCACATCGACGGCCGGCGGCATCCCGCGAAGCGCGATCGGTTCTTCTCGATGACCAAGACGTGCCGGGGCCTCGGCACGACGGCGCCGTACCTGTCGATCGGCGAGCCGGCCACCATCGACGCGTTCGCCGACAACATCGTCGCGACGCACGCGCAGGGGCGCGAGCGCGACGCCGAGCGGTTCGACAAGTATCCGGTCACGCTGCGCGTGCGCGCGCGCGGAGGTGAGGGTGACGGCTGGACGCAGGTGGTGCTGCCGCCGGCGGACGTGCGGGCGGGGCTGGCGGCGTACATGGCGCGCATCCCGCCCGAGCCGTCACCGTTCGTGGCGCCCGGCAGGCGCGCGCTGACCGCCGAACAGCGGCGCGGCCTGGCGCTGTTCCGCGACGGGTGCGCCGGCTGTCACCAGCTCGTGCGCGATTCGGCGGCGGGCGGCGCGGTTCCGGCGCGGGAGCTCGAGGCCGCGCTGCTCGCGGGCGGGGTCGCCCTGACCAGCCCGCGGCTGCACGCGGTCGGTACGCCGGTGCTGGGGGAGGGGGGCAACAACCCGCCGTCGCTGCGCGGCGTGTGGGAGGCGGCGCCGTATTTCAGCGACGGTAGCGCGCGGACGCTGGAAGACGTCCTGCAGCGCACCCATCCCGACGCCGATGCCGTGCATGCGCCGGCCAACGCCACGCGCCCGCCGGCCTTCTCGGCCGACCAGCGCGCGGCGCTGCTGGCGTTCCTGCGATCGCTCTGAGGGTGGGAGCGGAACGGCTTACCAGCCGCCGCCGCCGCCAGCCTCCTCCTTGTCGCCTTCCTTCTTGTCGCCCTCTTTCTTGTCGCCTTCCTTCTTCTCCGACTTGTCGCCGGCCGGCTTGTCGCCGGCGAACGCCGGGGTGGCCGCGAGGAACGCGAGCGCGAGGAACGATGCGAGAATGGTCTTCATGGAATTCCTCCTGGGTTTGGGGGGTGGAACGGATGTTTTCTACTACGAGACGGCGCAAGGCGCCGCGCGATTCACATCCGTCCCATCTCTCAATCCGCCGGCCAGGGGTTTGCGCGCGGCGGCTGCTCGACGCGCGGGATGCCATTTCGTTCGATGACCGCGATGAACTGCACGAGCAGCGCGCGATCCGACGCGATGTCGGCGTCGGCGATCTCTTCGTTGTAGTCGTCCACCGCCGCCAGCAGCCGCCGCAGTCCGGCGAGCGCGCCTGCCGCGTCGTCGTTTTCGTGAAAGGCGCGCGCGGCGCGTTCGATGCCCACGTAGATGTTGAGCATGACGAAGCTCGCGCGACCGCCCCCGCGCCTCGCGTGGGAGCGGCTAGAAGGTGTCGGCGATCGAGGTCGCCGACAGCGCGGCCTGGACCTGGCCCGCGGTGGTCGCGGCGCGCGGCTTGAACGTGACGGTGATCGTCTCGCCGGGCAATACGTCGAAGTAGTTGTCGTCGAACGTGCCGTCGACGGCGCCGCTGGTGAGGAACACGTTGCGCGCCAGCTGCTTCGCCGTGACGCTGACGGAGAACCCGCCGCCGCCGGCGTCGGCGACCGCGAGCTTCACCTCCGGCTTGGGAAGCTGCAGGTCCTTCGTCTTCTTGAAGTAGAGCAGGTTGCGCGGCGGGCGCGCGCCCGCGGGGGCCCCGGCGTCGGCGAGCGCCAGCTCGGTGACCAGGACCACGCGCGCCGGATCGGCCCCCTTCAGGATCTCCGCCTCCGGGAACGTCAGGTACGGCTTCGCCGCGTTGGCGGCCAGCACGATCGCCTGCTCGCGGCGCGCCAGCTCGCGGCCCGAGAAATCGACCAGCCGCGCCGTCAGCCGCGCGGGCGCGTCGGCGCGCCGGTCGGAGATCCCCCACACCGATACCACGCCCTTGTCGATGACCGGGCTGGGCAGCACCGGCGCGAAGAAGCGGCGCGCGAAGTAGTGCAGCGCCTTCCAGCGCCCGTAGTAGTCGATGCCCGACCACGACGCGACCGGCCAGCAGTCGTCGAGCTGCCAGTACAGGCTGCCCCAGTTGTGGCCCATCGCGCGCCGGTGCGACTCGGCCGCGTACTTGATGACGATCCCCTGCAGCACCTGCCCGACGTACAGGAACGACGCGAAGTCCTTCGGCTTGCGGAAGTCGCGGTCCATGTACGTGCGGATCAGCGGGTTGCCGCGCGGGTGGCGCTGGTGCGACAGCATCACCGGGCTCTCGATGTTCCAGTCGGTGTCGCGCGTCGTGTAGCGCGCGACCGACGTCAGGTCGGGGAACGACTGGAAGCCGTATTCGCTCATGAAGCGCGAGATGTTGTCGGCGTAGGCCTCGTACGGGTTCTCGGCGTGCCACACGCCCCAGTAGTGCATGTCGCCGAAGCCGCGCTTGTTGGGCGGGATCTTCTCGTCGTTGGCGCTGGGCGAGCTGCGCGTGTAGAAGCGCCCCGGATCTTCGGCGGCGATGACGCCGGGCAGGACGTCGTTGAACATCCGCTTGTAGTCGGCCCAGATGCGGTCCTGCGCCTTCTTGTTGAGCGCGAACTTCGTCTGCCAGCCCCACTGCTTCCAGGCGGCCTCGTTCTCGTTGTTGCCCGCCCACAACGTCAGGCTGGGGTGGTTGCGCAGGCGGCGCACGTTTTCGATCGCCTCCTGGCGGACGTTGGCCACGAACGCTTCGTCGCCCGGGTACATGCTGCAGGCGAACATGAAGTCCTGCCAGACCAGCAGCCCGAGCTCGTCGGCGAGATCGTAGAAGCGATCGTCCTCGTAGATGCCGCCGCCCCACACGCGCAGCATGTTCATGTTCGCGTCGACCGCTGACTGCAGCAGGAAGCGATAACGGTCGGTGGTCATGCGCGTGACGAAGCTGTCGGCGGGGATCCAGTTCGCCCCCTTCATGAACACGGGCGCGCCGTTGACCTTGACGAAGAACGACTTGCCGTCCTTGCCTTGGTCTTGTCGCGCTCGTGGACCACTTCGACCGTGCGCAGGCCGATGCGCGTGCGGCGCTCGCCGCGCGGCGCGCCGTCGACGGTCAGCTTCGCCTCCAGCGTGTACAGCTTCTGCGCGCCGAGGCCGGCGGGCCACCACAGCTCGGGCTTGATGATGCGCGCCCCCAGCTTGAGATCGTTGGCGCCGGCGATCAGCGTCGTGTTGGCTTCGCCCAGCACCGGACCGCCCGCGACGGCGATCGTCACGCGCGCGCGGCCGGGGCGGGCGGCGACGACGCGCGCGACGACGCCGAGATCAGCGGCGCCGGCGTCGAGCTTGGTCTGGAAGATCTGCACGTCGTCCAGGCGCGCGACGTCCCACGCTTCGAGCGTCACCGGCCGCCAGATGCCGGCGGTGACGAAGCGCGGGCCCCAGTCCCAGCCATAGTGGTACGGCGCCTTGCGCGTCCACATGCTGACCATCTCCTTGGCCTGGTCGTTGGCGGCCGGGAGCTTGTAGCCGAGGGCGTCGTAGGCGGGCTTGACCTTGGCGATCGGTGACGCGAAGCGCACGACGATCACGTTGTCGCCGGCCTTGAGGCGCGACTTCACGTCGGCGCGCCAGCTGCGGAACATGTTGTCGGCCGTCAGCACGGACACGCCGTTGACCGACACGTCGGCGTAGGTGTCGAGCCCGGCGAACACCAGCTCGACGCGGTCGCGCGCCAGCGTCGCGGCGTCGACGGCGACGGTGGTGCGGTACTCCCACGCCTCGTTTTCGATCCACTGCTGGTCCTTCTCGTTCAGGCGGAAGAACGGATCGCCGATCTTGCCGGCCGCGAGCAGGTCGGTGTGGACGCAGCCCGGAACCGTCGCGGGCAACCACGCCTCGTCCGGCTTTCCGGCGTGCGCGACCTTGCGGAAGCTCCAGCCGGAGTTGAGCTCGCGCCCGGTCGGCGCGGCGGAGGCGGATGCAGAAGCGGAGGCGGTCACCGCAGTCACGGTCGCAATCGCCAGCGCTTTCCAGCTCACCAGCTCAGACCGAACCCGTACGGGAACAGCGGCGCGGCGCGCGCGGTCGCCGTCGTTGATCGGGATCTGCGACATTTCCTTCGGCCAGGAGAAGGATAGCTTGCCCGTCGGCTTGAAGGCACCGTAGAGCACGTCGGCGACGCCGTCGCCCTCGGTCCCGGGCAGCCACGCGGCGACGAACGCGTCGGCCGCCGTCAGCACGTCGCCCAGGATCAGCGGCCGTCCGCTGATCAGCACGACGACCAGCGGCTTGCCCGCCTGCTTGGCGGCCGCGAGCAGCGCCAGGTCCTGCGCGCCGAGCTCCAGCTTGGCGCGATCGCCGCTCCCCTCGGCGTAGGGATCTTCGCCGACCACCGCGACGACGACGTCGGCCTTGTCGGCGCCGGCCGCGTTCTCCGAATACGTGATGTTGGCCGCGCCCACGACCTTCTCGATCGCCTGGCGGATGGTCGTCCCCGGCGTGATCGCGCCGCGCCGCCCGCGCCAGCCGACCGACCAGCCGCCGCACTGCACGCCCATGTTGTCGGCGCGCAGGCCGCACACGTGAACGCGCGCCTCCTTCTTCAGCGGCAGCGTGGCCTTTTCGTTCTTCAGCACGACCAGGCTCTTGCGGACGGCGTCGCGCGCGACGTCGCGGTGCTTCGCGCGAGCCGATCTCCGCGGTCAACGCCGCGATCGGTGTACGGCTTCTCCCACAGCTTGAAGCGGACCTTCTGCTTCAGGATGCGGCGGACGGCGTCGTCGATGCGCGCCATCGGCACGCGCCCCGCCGCGACCAGCTCCTTGAGGCGCGCGATGAAGTCGCGGTACTTGTTCGGCACCATCACCATGTCGATGCCGGCGTTGATCGAGACCTCGATGTCCTTGGTGTAGTCGGGGTCCATCAGGTCGATGGCCGCCCAGTCGGTGACGACGAAGCCGCCGAACCCCATCTGTCCCTTGAGCACGTCGGTGATGAGGCGCTTGTTGCCGTGCATCGGCTGGCCGTTCCAGCTCGAGAACGACACCATCACGCTGCCCACGCCCGCCTTGATCGCGGCGACGTAGCCGGGCATGTGGATGCGCATCAGATCTTCCTCCGAGATGCGCGTGTCGCCGCGGTCCTTGCCTTCCATCGTGCCGCCGTCGCCCAGGTAGTGCTTGGCGCACGCCAGGACCGCGGTGCCGTCGGGTGCGTTCTCGAAGCCGCGCACGGCGGCGGCGCCCAGGGTGGCGACCAGCTCGCTGTTTTCGCTGAAGCTCTCGTACGTGCGCCCCCAGCGCTCGTCGCGCGCGACCGCGATGCACGGCGCGAAGTTCCAGTCGATGCCGGTGCCGGCAATCTCGCGCGCCGTGACGCGCGAGACGGTCTCGACCAGCTCCGGGCTGCGCGAGCAGCCCAGGCCGATGTGGTGCGGGAAGATCGTCGCGCCCTTGACCGCGCCGTGGCCGTGGACCGCGTCGACGCCGTAGAGCAGCGGGATGCCGAGCCGCGTCGACAGCGCCTGGCTCTGGTAGCGATCGTACATGTCGACCCAGGTCGCGGGCTCGTTGGGCTTGGGCAGCGAATCGGCGCCCGACAGCACGGAGCCCAGGAACAGGTCGTGGATATCCTTGCCGTCCTTCAGGTCATGCGCGTTCTTGTCGGCCTGGGTCATCTGGCCGATCTTCTCGTCCAGCGTCATCTGCGCCAGCAGCGCCTCGACGTCGGGGGACGGCACGCCGGCCTGGCGCGCGGCGGGGACCTCCGCCAGGTTCGGTAGCGGCGTCGCGCCCGGCTTCGGCACGCGGCAAGCGAGCGGGGTCAGGCCGGCGGCGGCGGCGCCCAGGAACGTACGCCGTGTGGACGTAAGCGATGGCTCAGGGGGCACGATGCAAGCGTCTTTAACACGTTTGACACGGCCAGGAACATGCGTATGTAATGCGCCCTAACAAAGTCCCAGGAGACTGAGATCATGAAATTTTCCGGCATGCGGTGGCTGGTTGTGGCGTCCTTGATCGGCTGCGGCGTGGCCGGTGTCGTGTCTTCCAACGTCGGCTGCGGCGACAGCGACGCCACGGGCAGCGGCGGCAGCGGCGGCGGCGCCGGCGGCGCCGGCGGCGCGGTCGTACCGCGCTACGCGGACACCTTCGACACCGACAAGGAAATGTGGACGCTCAGCACGTACGTCGACGCGAACTACAAGAACCTCGGCGCGGCGAGCGATCCCGATTCCGGCGTCAGCCTGGACGGCGGCATGGTCCCGACGCTCGAATGGTCCGGCGCCTGCGGCGATCCTTCGCCCGGATGCCTGAAGCTCACCGTGACGTTCTCCGGATTCAAGGAGTACGTCGATCCGCAGGTCAACGTCGCGACCCCGGTCGACTTCATGACCGGCGGCCACAACATCGTGCGCGCGCGCATCCGCCTGGTGTCGGGCACGTTCCCGACCGGCGGCATCCAGTTCCACGTCTCGAGCGGTCTGACCGCGCCGAACAGCCTACGTCTACGTGTCGGCGCCGTTCGTCAACTCGTCGAGCCTGGTACTGGGGACGTGGACGCAGATCACGCTCGACACCAGCACCGTCAGCAACAACGAGACCCCGCCCCGCGTGTTCGATCCGTCGCAGATCGTTCAGATCGGCATCCAGTTCACCACGGGAGATCCTCCAGGACGGCATGCTCACGTTGGGCCAGGCCGTGTTCGAGATCGACACGATCAGCGCCTGATATCAGCGCCGACATGCGACGCGCACGGCGTCGACGCCATCTGCTGGTGGGTGTGGCCTGACTCCCGCGCCCCAGATACTGGAGAGTTGGTACGGCAACGGCTACGCGGGTGCGATGGGCTGGGCGGTCACGGCGCCAGCAGCGCCGCCGTGAGCTGGTCGACGGGCTCTGAGCTGGTCGACGGACAAGACCGCGGTCGGGCCCTTGGCCGACGCGACGGGCTACACGACGACGTACTGAGCGTGTCAAACATCACGATCGGTCGTTGTGATCGCGGCAATGGCCATGGCCGTTACAAAATTCGCCATCCAATTTCAAAACGGCAACGTTGCAATCACCGTCGAGGACGGCCGGCGGCATTGTCGTAAACATTCTGAGCCAGTATTCCCCGACCAAGTCACTTGACTATGCGATCGTCGTCGCGGTACGTCGGTCAAGCGGAACTTTCATTCGAAATGTTTCGTTGTGTGCTCCCGGAACGTTCGGGTGGGCCGCTTTGGGTGAAGAGGTTGTCGATGTCGCGAGGTCCTTTGTTCCGGTGTGGCCTGTTGCTGGCCGTTGTTGTGAGCTGGGCCGGCTGCGGCGGTGACGGCACCACCCAAGACGCTGGCGTGGACGCCACCGGCGAAGGTGGCCGTGGCGGCCGTGGCGGTACCGTCGGTAGCGCGGGTCGCGGCGGCAGCGGCGGCGGCGGACCGGCGGGCATGGGCGGCGGACCAGCGGGCATGGGCGGCGGCAGCGGCCAGGGCGCCGCGGGCGCAGGCGGCGGGGCAGTGGGCGGGGCAGGCGGCACGGCGGGGCTCGGGGGCAGCGGCGCTGCCGGCGGCAGCGGTGCTACCGGCGGCGGCGGAACGACCGGCGTCGCGGGCGCGGCAGGTCGCGGCGGCGGTGGCGGCGGCGGAACGACCGGCGTGGCAGGCGCGGCAGGGCGCGGCGGCAGCGCTGGCGGCGGAACGGCTGGCACGGCGGGCACAGCGGGGCCTGGCGGCAGCGGCGGCGTCGGAGGCACCGGCGGTGGAGTGGCCTGTACGACCGCCACCACCTGCCCGGCTCCTGTCGGCGGCAACGGCACGGCAGCGTGCACGAACGGCACGTGCACGGTCAATTGCATGACCGGCTATCACCGTTGCGGGAACATGTGCCTGCTGAACACCAGCACGTTGTCGTGCGGAACGACGGCAACGACGGCAGCGTGTACGCCTTGTACGGTGCCGGCCAACGGTACCGCGACCTGCAACGGCAACCCGCTCGCGTGCGGCGTCAACTGCACCACCGGGTATCACGAGTGCGGCACGGGCGCGAACACGACCTGCGTGATCAACGGCAGCACAGCCATCACGTCGTGCGGGAACAACTGCCTCGTGTGCACGGCGCCCGCCAACGGCACCGTCGCCTGTAGCGCCGCGGGCGCGTGCGTGCGCGCATGCAACACGGGCTTTCACCTGTGCGGCAACGGAGCGAACGCGACGTGCGTCGCCAACAACAGCGTGGCTTCGGGCTGCACGGCCAACGGTTGCACCGCGTGTGCGGCGGGTGGGGCCAACGCCACGGCCGTGTGCAGCGGGACCACGTGCAGCGTGACGTGTGCCACCGGTTTCCATGGCTGCCCGGCTACATTGCCGACGTCGTGTGTGGCGAACAACACCGTCGCGTCCGGTTGCACCGCGACCGGCTGCACCGCGTGCGTCGATCCTCCCAACGGCGGTCCGGTGTGCAACGGCGCCAGCTGTGGTGTCGACTGCAACAACGGTTATCACCCGTGCGGCAGCGGTGCGTCGACGACCTGCGTCGTCAACGGCAGCACCAACGTCAACTCGTGCGGCAACAGTTGCACGGTGTGCACGCCGCCGGCGGACAACGGCAGCGTGAGTTGCAACGCGGCAGGGACGTGTGTTCAAGACTGCGACGCTGGCTGGCACCTCTGTAACGGCGTCTGCGTCGACAACAACGCGTCGGCCACCTGCGGAATGCGCGACGGCCTCGACTGCACGCCTTGCGCCGCGGGTACGGCGTGCGTGGCGGGCGTCTGCGGCCCCGACTGCGGTCCGGGCACGCACGTCTGCCCGGGGGCGAGCGGTTGTTTCCCCAACGACAGCACACTGCAGTGCGGGACGTCGGCGGCGTGTTCCACGTGTGCAGCGCCCTCGGATCCCAACGCCGCCGCGGTGTGTACGGCGAATCAGTGCACCACCGCGTGCAAGCCGGGGTTCCATCGCTGCCCGGCCGGCAGCGGGCCGTGTGTGTCAAACACTCAGCCTGAGCTCTTGCGGCACGTCGTGCACGGCGTGCCCGACCCCGCCCGCCAACGGGATGGCCGTATGTGACAGCCAAACCGGCGGCAGCCTGGCCTGCCGTGTCGTCTGCAACACGCCGGGCTTCTGCCCGCTGGGGGTGGGCACCGCGTCGCCGACCTGCGTGGCCAACACCACCGTCGCCGCTTGCGGCGCGAACTGCGTGACCTGCGCGGCGCGCGCGAACGCCACCGCGACGTGCAACGGGACCGCGTGTGTCTACGCGTGCAACGCGGGCTTCCACATGTGCCGGAACGAACTGCGTCTGCCGACACGAACACGACGGGCGCGAACTGCACGTCGGCGTGCACCCCGTGCGCGACGGGCCAGACCTGCGTCAACAACGTCTGCGCCGACCCGGCGTAGCCGGCTGCTCGCCCAGGACCGACCCTCACCCGGCGCCGGGTGGGGGTCCTATCGCCTCGTCGGCCAGCCTGTCGTGAGGGATGTTCTCGTCGCGCCGGATCACCGACCGGGAATCCAGCGACGCCGGGCCTTGCCACACGGAGCGCGTCGGCGAGTAGTGGGCCATGATGCGGTTGAGATCGCGCAGGCGAGCGAGCGCGCGTTGCATCCGCTCGATGAGGGGCGGCGCGGCGCCGTGACGGGCGAGCAGCGCGCTCGTGAGCTCCAGCGTCTGCAGCGGCGTGTTGGCCAGATCCTGCAGGGCGAGCACGATTCGCGATAGCCGCTCCGAGATCCTCGCCTCGGCCAGCGCGTCAGCCAGGCGCTGCTCCTTCCGCCACGTGTAGATGCGGTAGGCGTAGATCCCGGCCGCGAAGGTTCCGAACGCCAGGATGGCCCACGGTTCGGCGGGTGCGCGGGCCTTCAGTTCCGGGGCCAGCATCATCCACTGCAGCACCGCGGAGCCGACGAACAGCGCGACTGACAGGGCGCCGCTCCAGATGCGCGGCGGGGCGAGCAACGCGACCGCCAGCGCGCCGAGCTTGTGTGGCTGGAACGGCACCCACGGCGCCGCGGCCAGGGCGCCCATGGCGGCGTCGTGCCACAGCGCCACGACGATGGTCGCGTTGTTCGCCACGAAGGCGGCGGAGCTGAGCCCGGCGATGCGCCGCGTGTGGCGCGTCGCGATCAGGAGCACGAGCAACGCGCTGCTGACGCCGATCGATGCGAAGTGCCACGCGGGCGCCGTCCGGTAGGCCGTCCACCAGAACGCCGCGTCGAGCGGCATGCCGACGATATTCAGGATCGAGGAGGTGATCGCGATTCGCCACGACCTCTTCCCTTCGATCACCTTCGGTGTCAGGGGGGCGCCCCCTGCACCAGCTGCCCGAGCGCCGCGAGCGTGAGTGGCTTTTCATACACGCGAGCCGTCTGATCGTGGCACGCCTTGTCGACCAGCGGATGCGAGCGCGCATGTCCGGTCAGAAACGTGATGCGGCCGGGGAAGCCCACCTTCTTCAGCCAGTCGAGCGCGTCGAGGCCGCTCGGCTTTCCGCGGCCGAGGTTGATGTCCAGGATGGCCAGGTCGCACGCGCTCAGCCTGGCCTCGAGCGCGCGAAGCTCGTCGACGGAACCCGCGCCGACCCACGGCCGTCCGAAGATCGCCTCCAGCGTCTCCCCGAGCGCGGCGCGCAGGTCGTCGTCGTCGTCGAGAATCAGCACGGAGCCCCGGGACATCGACTGCCTGTTGCACAAATCTAGGGATGCGACCGACGGCCGTTCGTCGGTAGAGCCCCGGACTCTACTTGGCCGGTTGCGGCGGCGGCGGCGGCGACGGACGGCGGCGGGGCGGCGGCGTGGAGGGCACCCTTGATCGCGGCGGCGGCCTCGGGGTTGGCGAACTTGGGGTTCTCCCAGCCGAACACGTCGTAGCGTGCGCCGGTGACCCACAGGACGCCGCTGCGCGACCGTGCGCCCCTCGGGCAGCGCCAGGTAACGCAGGAAACCTTCGTGGCCGCGCGCGATCTCGCGCGCCAGCTGCTTCTCCTCGGCGGGCGTCGCGGCGCCCGACCACAGGTTGGGGTGGCGGAGGCCGCCGCGGCCGATGCCGAACTCGCCGATGTGCAGCGGCGGGATCTCCTTGGGCTTGAGGCCGAGCGCGCCGATCAGGATGTTGTCCTTGAACGCCTTCTCGTGGCCGAGCAACGCCAGCGCGATCTCCTCGGCGCTGGGCAGCCGCACGCCGCGATCGGACAGCGGCATCCCCGCGCCCAGGTCCATGTATTGCGACAGCGCCAGCGTATCCAGGCCACGCACGTACTTGGCCAGCGCCTTCCTGCGCGGCGGCGTCATGCGCGCCACGAAGTCGTCCGCGATCTCGATGTGGTGGGTGAAGTTGTGGGACAGCAGCACCTTGCCGTCCAGACCCAGGCGGGCGCGTTCCTTCTTGGCGGCGGCGAGCAGCTCGACCCAGCGTTCGGGCATGTAGACGACCGAGTTCATCAGCTCGGCGCCAATCTCGAAGCGGATCGGCCGCGCCGCGGTGCCCGCGGCGTCGAACACGGTCTTGAGCATGCGCAGCCCCGCGAACACGACGCCGTCGCGATAGGCGGGGCTCATCGGGTCGACGTCGAAGAAGCCGCGCCAAGGGGCACATCACGCGCCAGCTGTGGTTGTCCGACTTGAAGGGATCGAACCCCGGCTGGTACGCGGGCGGCTCCAGGTGCGGTTTGAGCACGACGGTGAAGCCGGCGCGCAGCGCGGCCTCGACGGCGGTGCCGAGCTCCGTCACGTCCGGGCCTGCGGTGAGGTCGATCTTGTCGAGCCCGACGTAGGCGTAGTTGGGGACGAACGACACGATCTGAAAACCGACGGCCTTGAACGTCTCGAGCTTCTTGGCAAAGCCGCGGTAGTCGCCCTTCCAGCCGTACCAGCTGACGCCGAGGGGCGCCATGCCGTCGGCGCGCGCAGGGGACGTTGCGAGGACGATCGCGGCTGACGCCAACAGCAGGAGTCGCTTCATGCCGCGAGGCTCCCGCGCTCGTCGCCCGCGCGCAAGCGCTTGAACGACCTGCTGCGCCATGCGACAACGCCACGCATGCAAAAGGATTCGGTTCTGGAACCCTCAAAGGGTTCCAGGCCTCCCGCGATGGAACCCGCCAAGCGAAGCTCGTCGGGTTCCGACGCGATTACGAGACGAGACCTTCTGCAGGGCGCCGCGGTCGCGACGGGCGGGCTCTTGCTGCAGTCGTGCGCCCACGGTGGCGCGGCGGCCGCGCCGCTGGCGACGCCGCGCGAGCAGCTGCCGGGCGGGCTGGAGGTGCGCGGCACGCGCTTCGTCAAGGACGGCAAGCCGATGTTCATCAGCGGCTTCAACTACTGGGCGGCGACGACGCTGGCGCGCGACGGCAATCAGGCCGGCTGGGACCAGGTGCGCCGCGACCTGGACGGGCTGCAGGCCGCCGGCATCAACATGATCCGGACGACGGCGGCGACCGAAGGGCCGGACACGGAGCCGTTCCGGATCGTCCCGACGATCCAGCCGGCGATGGGGCAATACGATCCGGCGGGCGTCGCGGGGGTGCTGCGCGTTGCCGAGGAGCTGAAGCGGCGCGGCCTCTACGGCATCTTCATGCTCAGCAACTTCTGGCAGTGGTCGGGCGGCTTCGCCCAGTACCTGGCGTGGGCGGGGCAGGGGACGATCCCGTATCCGCCGCCGCATCCGGGCGGCAGCTGGGACCGCTTCCAGAAGTACATCGGCAGCTTCTACAAGAACGACAAGGCCAAGGCCGCGTACGACGCGTTCATCCGCTACATGGTGCCGCAGCTGGCAAAGAACCCGGCGGTGATCTGGGAGCTGGCGAACGAGCCGCGCGGCATGACCAGCATCCCGCAGTATCACGCCTGGATCGACGGCAGCGCGCGCCTGATCAAGTCGCTGGCGCCCGGGCAGCTGGTGACCACCGGCAGCGAGGGGCAGACGGCGTCGCCCGTCTACGCGGGCATGGACGTCGTCAAGGATCACGCCAGCGCTGCGATCGACTTCATCTGCTTCCACATGTGGGCGATGAACTGGGGCTGGGTGAAGAAGGAGACGCTGGAGGCCAACTATCCGAAGGCGCTGGAGCGGGCGAAGAAGTACGTCGCCGACCACGCGGCCGCGGCGGCCAAGCTGGGCAAGCCGATCCTGCTCGAGGAGTTCGGCTTCCCGCGCGACGGTGGCAGCTTCGACCCTGCGTCGCCGACCACGCTGCGCGACAAGTACTTTCAGGAGGTTTACGCGCAGGTGCAGTCGCTGCTGGCGACGTCGCCGATGGCGGGCATCATGCCGTGGGCGTGGGCGGGAGACGTGCGGCCGCCGCGCCCCGGACAGTTCTGGAAGCCGGGCGACCCGTTCACCGGCGATCCGCCCCACGAGGAGCAGGGCTGGTACAGCGTCTACGACAAGGACACGACGCTGAAGCTGATCGCGGAGTGGTCGCCGCGCATCACCGGCACGGCCGTCACGTCGTAGCTCCGGAGTCGCCGACGGCGGTGTGATCGGGATCAAACGCGAAATTTGCGCCGCTGGGGCATCATGGTGCGCATGGGATGTGTGGCCTGGGGACGTGTTGGAACAGTGTTGGTGTTGGCGGCGGGGCTGGTGGCGTGCGCGCCTGTGCCTGACCAGGCCACGACGACCTCGCCGATCATCGCGAGCCGCAACCTCGACGTGCTGTTCGTCGTCGACACGTCGGCGTCGATGCGGCTGTCGCAGGCCAAGCTGGAAGCGAACTTCCCCAGGTTCATCGAGGTGCTGGAGACGATGCCGGACGGTCTGCCCAACGTTCACATCGCCGTGATCTCGACGGACATGGGCGCGGGCGACGGCAGCATCTCGGGGTGCAGCGGGCTCGGTAACGCCGGGATCTTTCAGTGGACGCCGCGCGGCTCGTGCACCAACACGACGCTGGCCCCCGGCGCGACGTTCATCTCCAACGTCGGCGGACAGAAGAACTACACGGGCGACCTCAGCGATGTGTTCACGTGCATCGCTGCGCTGGGCGAGTCCGGCTGCGGGTTCGAGCACCAGCTCGCCTCGGTGGCGCGGGCGCTGGGCGCCGACGGCTTGCCGGCGCCGGCGGAGAACGCCGGCTTCCTGAGGTCGGATGCGCTGCTCGCGATCATCCTGGTGACGAACGAGGACGACTGCTCGGCGCAGGCCGGCGTGCCGCTGTTCGATACGACGCCAGAACTTGCTGCTGGCGTCCCAGCTGGGGCCGCCGGCGAACTTCCGCTGCAACGAGTTCGGCCATGTCTGCAACGGCGCGCGGCCGCCGCGCATCGCGCCCAGCGGGCAGATCACCGACACGGTGTCGCTGACCGGCTGCACGCCGGCGGAGTGCGGGGGCCTGCTGACACCGGTCGCCGAATACGTGGCGCGGATCAGGGCGCTCAAGGCCGCTCCCGACAAGGAGATCGTCGTCGCGGCGATCACGGGCCCAACCACGCCTTACGAGGTTCACTGGAAGAACCCGAGCACGTCGGACACCGGTCCCTGGCCGGAGGTCACGCATTCGTGTGTCGCGGCGGACACCAGCTTCGCGGATCCCGCCATCCGGCTGTCGGCGTGGGCGAACGCGTTCGGTTCGAACGGCTTCGTGTCGTCGATCTGCGAGGACAACTTCACGCCGGCGCTGCAGATGGTCGGCAACAGGATCACGACGCTGCTCGCGGCGGGCGGTGGTACGGGCGGCAGCGGCGGCATCATCCCGAGCTGCCCGACGGGGGTGGGTGGGCGCGGTGGCGCCGGCGGCGGTGGCGGTGTGGGCGGAGCGACCGGTGGGGGCGGCGGCGGTGGTTCTTCGGGTGGCGCGAGCGGAGCGGCCGGTGCGGGGGGCGCGGCAGGCGTAGGCGGAGGCTCAGGCGGAGCGGCGGGCGCGGTGAGTGGCGCGGGCGGCGCAGCCGGAGCCAGAGCGGGCGCCGACGGCGGCGGGCGCGGAGGCGGCGCGGCGGGAACGACGGGCGCCGGCGGAGCGGCGGGGGCGGCAGGTGCTGCTGGCACCGCGGGCCCGGCAGGTGCCGCTGGCACCGCGGGCGCCGCGGGCACGACAGGCGCTGCGGGTGCGCTGGCACGACGGGCGCTGCGGGTGCGGCTGGGACCACGGGCGCTGCTGGCATCGCCGGCGGCGCCGGTGGCAGCGTGAGCTCGGACGCTGGCGTGGCCGATGCGGGACGCGGGCGGCGGCGGCGCGGCTGGCGCCGCGGGCGGAGGCGCTGCTGGCACCGCAGGTTCGGCCGGTGGCGCGGCTGGCGGCGCGGCGGGGGCTGCCGGGTGGGCGGGGCGGCGCCGCTTCGGGCGGCGTTGCCGGCGGCCGCGACGCGTCCGCGGCGGCCGACGGTGGCGGTGGATCTGCCGACGGGCGAGCGGGCGGCTGCGGCTGTCAGACCGGCGGCGCGGCGGCGAACCCGCTGGCGCTGGCCGGGTGCCTCGTCATGGCTTCGCTGGTTTCGCGCGCGGCGCCGGCGTCGGGAGTGACGGGCGCAGGCGCGGCCGCGGTGAGGCGCGCCACCCAGCCGCCGCCGGGCGCCAGCTTGATCTTGAGCTTGGTCGCCTTGCCGACCTCGTCGCTCGATGCGCTGGTAGCTGCTCGCGACGCGGTCGGCGTCCGGCCCGTCAGCGAAGGCGACCATGTTCCAGCGTCCGCCGGTCAGGAACGAAAGGTCGACGTCCAGCTCGCGCGGCGCCCAGTCGGTCATCGCGCCCACGAACCAGTCCATCCCGCGCCGGCGCGCGACCACGATGTAGTCGCCGATGCGTCCGTCGAGCACGCGGGTCTCGTCCCACGTCGTCGGGAAGCCGCGCAGAAACTCCATCGTCTCCGCCTCGGCCAGGTAGTTGGTCGGCGAGTCAGCCAGCATCTGCAGCGGGCTCTCGTACACGGCGTACATCGCCAGCTGGTGGCAGCGCGTCCCCAGGCTCATGGGGCGCTTGAAGTTGACCTTGAAGGTCTTCTGGTCGGCGTTGAGCATCGCCCCCGGCGTGTAGTCCATCGGTCCGATGAACATGCGCGTGAACGGCAACGTCACGTCGTGCTCGGGGTCAGGGCCGTTGCTCCACTTCACGTGCTCGAGCCCCATGACCCCCTCGGTCGAGATGATGTTGGGCCACGTCCGCGTCATCAGCGCGGGGCGCTGGCCGCCGTGGAAGTCGACCAGCATCTTGCGCTGCGCGGTCTCGCGCGCGATGCGGTGGTAGAAATCGATGACCGGCTGGTCGTCGCGCTGCATGAAGTCGACCTTCAGCCCCTTGATCCCCCAGCGTTCGAACTGCGCCAGCGCCGGCTCGAGCTGATCGGCCAGCGTCTTCCACACCGCCCACAGGATGATGCCGACGTTCTTGGCGCGCGCGTAGGCGAGCAGCTGGGGCATGTCGAGGCCAGGCTGTCACCTGCAGCAGATCGCCGGTCTTGTACCAGCCCTCGTCGAGGATCACGTATTCGATGCCGAAGCGCGCCGCGAAATCGATGAAGAACTTGTAGGTGTCGGTGTTCATCCCCGGCTTGAACGGCACGCCGGCGAGGTTGCGGTCGTTCCACCAGTCCCACGCGACCTTGCCTGGTTTGATCCACGACGTGTCCGCGATCTGCGACGGCCGCTGCAGCAGGTAGACGAGCGAGTTCGTCACCAGCTCCGCGTCGGTGGCCGCGACGGCGAGCAGGCGCCAGGGATAGGCGCGCGCCCCGGTGGTGACCGCGATGTAGTCGGCGGCGCGGACCACCTTGATGTCGCGATCCTTGACCGCCTTCTCCTCGAGCGGGAACGGCGGGAAGGCCGCGGTGATCGTCGCGCTGCCCGTGGCCCGCAGCCACAGCCCGGGGTAACTCTCGACGTCCGCCTCGGCGATCGCGACCTTCGGGCCGACGACGCTGTCGACGACCACGGGCAGCGTCGCGAGATCGCCGGCGGGAATGTCGGCGAGCCGCACGCGGCCGTAGGTCCGCTCGTTGTGCGACAGGAACGTCTTGCCTTCATTGGGGAAGAACGCGGCGGTCTCGGGCGCGAACGGAAACACGGCGTCTTCGCCGTAGACCTTGACCTGCGCGGCGGGCAGCGCCGTCTCGAACCGGTACGCCATCCCCTCGTCGTAGGCGCGGAACACGACCGCGTAGCCACCCGCGCAATCGAGGCGCAGCTCGTTGTACTTCTCGGTCAGCGACTCGGCCTTGAGGCGGACCGGCGGCGCCAGCTTGCGATCGACGCTCTGGCGCCTGCCGCCCGTGATGCGCGCGCCCGCGCCCAGGCGGACATGGTCGACGTCCAGCGCCAGCGTCGCCCCCGCCATCAGCGGCTTGCCGTCGAACGCCAAGTCGTAGGTCAAATCGGGCGCGGCGCGTACGGCGACCGCGATGCGGCCGTTCGGCGACGACAGGCGATGAACCGCGGGCGAGGCCGCCGGGGGCGTGCCCCACAGCGCCAGTGATGTCAGCCAGACGATCTCGGCTAAGGCTCGCACTCGACCTTTGCGTCCCCCCAGCTGGCGCGATCCAGCGCCGAGCCATCCTCTGCGTTCGTCACCAGCAGCTTGAGACGCCGCCTGCCGACCAGGCTGACGTCGACGGGCATCGACGCCGTGCCGGTCATCGTCGCGCTGTCGAACAACATGTCGCCGTCGGCGAACGCCTGGAAGCGCACCGTACCGGCGCCACCTGTGGACGTCCCGTCCAGTCCGACTGCGGCCGTGAACCGGCTGCACTTGCCGCCCAGCCGGTAGATCACCGCCGATGGCGCCGACATCCCCAGCCCCTTGGTATACGTGGTGCCGCCGATCTTGATCGGCACGCCGTCGCCGGGATCGGCGCCGCCGTTGGACAGGTCGCGTTCGACGGGACCGAGACCGTTGGCCGCGTAGATTGGCGTCAGCTCGGACAGGAACATCGTCCCCTTGGGGCGCGGCGGCTCCGAGCCGACGATCTTCAATGTTGCGGTCCCGTGCGACGGCACGCTGGCAGTGTAGCTGTTTCTGAACGTGCCGAGGTCGGCGTGTGCCTGCAGGTCGCGCACCTTGGCGCTGCCCCCTGCCAGGCCGATGTCGGTGAACGTCACGGTGATGTCCGCGGCGGCGGCGCCTTCGTTGAACAGCACGACGGCGCGCGCGCCGTTCTCGTTCAGCGGCTTGGTCCACACCGACTGCTCCGCGTCGCGCAGCTGCACGCCCTGCAGCCCCAGCGCGTCCTGGTTGATGGCGATGATCTCGGTGTTGGTCAGGATCGCCTTGCTCGCGTCGGTCATGTTGCGCAGGTCGTTGCCGGCGATGAGCGGCGCGGCGGCGATCGCCCACAGGCTGAAGTGGCTCTGGTATTCGGTGGTGGTGACCGGGCCGATGCCGTTGTCGCTGTTGCCGACCTCCAGCATGTCGGGATCGTTCCAGTGGTTCGGGCCGCCGTACGCGGCCAGCCCGCGGTTGGTCTTCAGGCTGGTCATGATCGATCCGGTGTCGGTCGAGCCGGCGGCGGGGAGCCACGTGTCGCGGATGTCGGTCGTCGTCCGCTGCAGGTGACCGGCGCGGATCGCCCACTCGTAGAACGACCACGCGCAGACGCTGAACACCATCGGCCGCCCCGAGGCGTCCATCTCGTCGCGCATCAACTGGTACTGCTGCTGGATCACCTCGGGCTTGGCGGCGCAGTTGTCCCACTTGACGTAGTCGACGCCCCACGACGCGAACGTCATCGCGTCTTTCATCTCGAAGCCTTCGGAGCCGGCGCGGTGGCCGCACGTCTCGGTGCCGCGGTCGCCGTAGATGCCGAGCTTCAGCCCCAGCCCGTGCACGTAGTCGGCGACGGCGGTGATGCCCTGGGGAAACCGCACCGCATCCGGCTGCAGCGAGCCATCGGCGGCGCGCGCGGCGCCCTCGACCGACCAGCAGTCGTCGATGTTGATGTACTGGTAGCCGGCGTCCTTCATGCCGCTGCCCACCATCGCGTCGGCGATCCCCTTCACGAACGTCGCGTTGATGTTGCACGCGAACTTGTTCCAGCTGTTCCACCCCATGGGCGGCGTCGGCGACAGGCCGGCCGCGAGCGGCAACGGGAAGTCGTCGTCGATCTCGCCGGGCGGGTCGCTGGCTCCGCCGCCGCAGGCGGCGACCATCGCGGTCGTGAATACGAGTGCCAGCCTACGCATGGGGCGGATGATAAGTCCTAACGAAGGAGCGCGCGCGCGATGGCTTGCTCGGCCAGCGGCGCCATGACGGCGAAGCCGGCGGGGGTCGGGTGCAGGCCGTCGGCCGCGAGGTCGCGCTTGAGCAAGCCGTGTTCGTCGGCCATCGCGGCGGCGTAGTCGAGATAGGTGCAGCCGTTGGCGGCGCAGTAGGCGGCGAGCCACTTGTTGAGCGCGGCGATCTTTTCGGGCGGGCGCAGCGGGAACGTCAGCTCGGACGCGGGGGTGTAGTTGTGCACCGGGATCACCGACGAGAAGACGACGCGGATGCCGTGCACGCGCGCCAGCTCGGCCAGCGTGGCGTAGTTGGCCTGGATGTCCTCGAGCGACATCGGGCCGGTGTTGCCGGCGATGTCGTTGGTGCCGGCCAGGATGACCACGGCGGCGGGCCGCAGGCTGACGACATCCTGGCGAAAACGTACCAGCAGCTGCGACGTCGTCTGGCCGCCGATGCCGCGATTGACGTAGGGCTTGCCGGGAAAGTACTTGGCCAGCGGCCACGCTTCGGTGATCGAATCGCCGAAGAACACGACGCGCTGCTCGTTCGCGCCCGGCGCGCCCTGTTCTTCGATCAACTTGGCGTTCGCGGCGCGGAAGCGTTTGAGCTCGCCGAAGTCGTCCATGTAGATGCGCAGTCTAGATCGGCGCCATTCGTCGCGGTGCTGCTCGGCGGCGGCGACGGCCGCGGAAGTGGGCGCAGGCGCAGGCGCGGGTGACGCCGCATGGGCGCACGAGCGCTGCGGCGATCGCGGTCAGCGCCTGGGCCATCGCACCGAGACTGATGCTACGCCACATTGGCAGCCTCCTTCGTTCAGGTTGGGCCGTCGGCGCCGCCGTCGGCCGGCGGGGCACCCACGCCCTCGGTGGCAGGTGGCAGCGGCACGATCGGGCCTCCCGAGCCGGCGGCGGGAGCTAGCGGCACGATCGGGCCTCCCGAGCCGGCGTCGACAGCCTGCGCCTCGGCAGGTTTGTCGTCGGCCTCCTTCTCCTTGGGCATCTCGCGCGAGTGCGCGACCACGCCGCGATACACCATGGCGCGCTCCGTCGGGCGGAAGGCGCGCTTCGGGACGGCGTAGATCATGTCGCCACCCATCTTGCACGCTTCAGTGCGCAGGCGGCTCAAGCAGATGGACTCGCCCTCGTCGAGATAGCAGCCGACTTCGAGGGGGCCGATGTCGTCCCAGATCACGGCCTCGGGCATGGGCGTGTGAAAAATCTTCAGCGCGCAGCCCGGCGACCGCCGCGGGTAACGTCGCGCGCCTTTCGGGCCGGCGCACGTGAGGGTGGAGAGCGTGGATAGGAAAGCGAGCGCGACGACCAGGCGGGCAAACATCCGAGGCCTCGCGGCATATCACACTTTGCCGGGCGAGGTGGCGCGCCGGGCGGCGGCGCCGCATTCGACGTGAGCACGCCTACGGTCGAATAACCGAGGCCTCTTGTGTCAGGCAACCAGGCTGTGATGTTCTGCCGTGGCAAATGCGAAAGACGCTTGGCCCCCTTGGTTTCTCGGCATTGCTGGCGTTGCTCCCCGCGTTGTCGTGCAAGCACCCAGGGCCGCAGGCCACGCGCGCGTCCGGCGCCGGCCCCGCGATGCCGCTGGAGGCCGCGCCGCCGCCGCTCACCGGCCACAACGTGGTCTACAACGGCGACTTCGCGCGCGGCGCGCGCTCGTTGCCTTGGAACGGCGAGCTGTCGAAGCCGGCCGCGGGGCGCACGTTCGTCGACAAGGGCGAGCTGTGCATGGAGGTCAAGAACCGCGGCCCCAACCGCTGGGACGCGCAGCTCCGCCACCAGCACATCAAGCTGGAGAAGGGGCACACGTACACGGTGCAGTTCAAGATGCGGTCGTCGCAGCCGACGCGCGTCTACTTGAAGCTGGGTCAGGCCGGCCCGCCGTTCAAGGAGTTCTGGAAGTTGCTGTTCCCGGTCAGCGACAAGCAGCAGGCGTATTCGGGCACGTTCACGATGCAGGCGCCCGACGACCCCAGCGTCGAGATGGCGTTCCACATGGGCGGCCAGCTGTCGCGGCTGACGCCGGTGCCGTTCACCGTCTGCCTCGACGACGTGCGCGTCGACGATCCGCAATACGTCGAGAAGCCGGAGCCGGTGCCGCCGCCCGTGCCCGGCATCCTGGTCAACCAGGTCGGCTACGCGCCGGCGCTGGCCAAGATCGCGACGGTCAAACGTCCGGACGCGGTGGGCTGGCAGCTGGTCAACGACAAGGGGCAGGTGGTGGCGAACGGCACGACCATCCCGTTCGGCGCCGACGCCGCGTCGGGCGATCAGGTGTCGATCGCCGACTTCACGGCGTACGCCGTGAAGGGGAGCGGTTACACGCTGAAGGTCGGCAACGACGTCAGCCACCCGTTCGACATCCGCGACGACATCTACACCAAGCTCAAGTACGACGCGCTCGCGTTTTTCTACCAGCAGCGCAGCGGCATCGCGATCGAGATGCCGTACGCGGGGGACCCGAAGTGGGCGCACCCGGCGGGCCACATCGGCGTCAAGCCCAACTACGGCGACAACGTCGTGCCGTGCGCGACGGGCAGCGGCTGCAGCTACTCGCTGGACGTCAGCGGCGGCTGGTACGACGCCGGCGATCACGGCAAATACGTGGTCAACGCCGGCATCTCGGTGTGGACGCTGCTCAACTACTGGGAGCGCGCGCAGGCGTTCGGCAGCACGGCCGACTTCGCCGACGGCAAGGTCAACATCCCCGAGAACAAGAACAAGGTCCCCGACCTGCTGGACGAGGCGCGCTGGGAGCTGGAGTTCGAGCTCAAGATGCAGGTGCCCGAAGGGGAGAAGCTGGCCGGGATGGCGCACCACAAGATCCACGACGCGAAGTGGACGCAGCTGTCGCTGGGGCCGCACGAAGATCCGATGCCGCGCTTCCTGCAGCCGCCCAGCACGGCGGCGACGCTGAACCTGGCCGCGAACGGCGCGCAGTGCGCGCGCATCTGGCAGACGATCGACAAGGCATTCGCGGCGAAATGCCTGACAGCGGCGGAGCGGGCGTGGGTGGCGGCGAAGGCGAACCCGGCGATCATCGCGCCCAACTTCGGCGACGGCGGCGGGCCGTACGACGACAAGAACCTCAAGGACGACTTCTACTGGGCGGCCGCCGAGCTGTTCGTGACGACGAAGAAGCCCGAGTACAAGGAGTCCGTCGTCAAGGCGGACGACTTCAAGAAGGTGACCGCCGACTGGAGCGATAACCCCGGCATGCGCACGTCGATGACGTGGGGGGACACGCACGCGCTGGGATCGATCTCGCTGGCGATCGTGCCCAACCCAATCGGCAAGGACGTCGTCGACGCGATCCGCAAGAACATCGTCGCCGCGGCCGACGGCTACATGGAGCTGATCCAGAAGCAGGGCTATCGGCTGCCGTTCGGCGTGCCGAAGAACGGTTACCCGTGGGGGTCCAATTCGTTCGTCGTCAACAACGCGCTCGTCATCGCGCTGGCGCACGACCTCACGAAGGACGGCAAGTACCTGAACGGCGTCGTCATGGGCATGGACTACGTGCTCGGGCGCAACGCCTCCGATCAGAGCTACGTCACCGGCTACGGCGACCGCCCGCTGGAGAACCCGTACCACCGCTTGTGGTGTTTCCAGGCGAACCCCAAGTACCCGCCGCCACCGCCGGGCATCCTGTCGGGCGGCCCGAACTCCGCCTTCGAAGATCCCTACATGCAGTCGGCCGGGCTACAGGGCTGCGCGCCGCAGAAGTGCTTCATGGACAACGGCGAGGCGTGGTCCGCCAACGAGGTCACCATCAACTGGAACGCGCCGTTGTTCTGGGTCGCGGCGTACCTCGACGAGAAGGTCGGGCCGAACGCCGCGAAGGGCGGGGCGAAGAAGAAGTAGGGCCGACGGCAGGCGCAATGGCGCTCCACGCGCGTCTCAGGCCGACCCGTGCAAGATGTCGCGGATCTTCCCGAGAAACAGGTCCGCCTTGTACGGCTTTTGCACGAAGCCGGCGAGGCCGTTGCCGACGAAGTGCGCCACCGGCGAGCTGGAATAGCCCTTCGCGAAGCTCACGTGTAAAGACCTCCGCACGGCCTGCTGGTCCTGTGTGCGGGAAACCTCACACGACCACGGCGTCGCGGCGGTACGCGCGTATCAGTGACGTGGTTTGCGCCGTGAATACGCTGCGTTGAGCGTAACCATCTCCGTGAGTCCGGTTATGGCAACTGGTGGCTCGGGTCTTGCGAAGCGCCGGCAGTGGGATCGGGATGTGCCGACCCAAGGCAGTTAACCGTCGTGAAAGTGAGGCCTCGTATGTGCAACGACAAATGGATGGTGGAGACGAACCGGCGAAGAACATCGATGACCGCCGCGCTGATGGCGGCGTCGTTGTCGCTGATCGGAGCGGGATGCGCTGACGAAGACAACACGGGCGACGCCACGCCGCCCCCGAACGGCATGATCGCCGGCCAGCTCCTGCACGCGATCAACGCCGGCCCCGATCACTTCGTCCAGTTCTACGACTTCGGCGACGGCAAGGTCGGCGTCCGCGAGTCGATGCCGGCCGAGGCCACGGCGCTGCTCGATCGCGTCGACCAGAGGATGCCGCTGGCCGACGTGTTCCGGACCATCCGGCCGGACGCCGAGGTTCCGAAGTCCCTGCTCGTAGCTGACCGGCGCATGGCCGACGCCCGCCTCATCATGGCGACGCCGCCCGTCGAGCCGCAGCTGGCGACGCCGGGCGAAAACGAGCCCGTGCCGGCTCTGGCCCCGACGGCGGCGCCGATCTCGTCCTCCGGCGAGCTCGCGACTGTTCGCAGCGCTGCGATCACGTGCAGCGGCGATCTGTTCAACGACGCCTGGGGCGCGCAGTGGTTTCTCAACAACTACTGCAACTGGGGTTGCAGCCGCGAATGCCAGACCAACTGGGGCTGGGCGCACAAGACCGTCGAAGGCAACGATCGCTTCAAGTGGAAGCAGATGGAGGGTGACTTTACCAACAGCGGGCGGATTCGCGCCTACATAACCGGCTCGCCGTACCCGGCCCCGCACTACTTCTACGACTACGCGATCCTTCCGCGTAAGGTCGAGCAGTGGTTCTTCGACAACATCGGGTGGAGCTGGCAGACGATCCACGCGCTCGGCGACAGCCCCTGCGGCCACCTGCACTTCCTCAAAGGGTGGTGCAACTAGCCTGACCTGATAAGAGCGCTGCGATGCCGCCGCGTCGGGTTCGACGACGGCGGCGTCGCGGCGTCTTGCGCGGGACGGCGCTCAGCCGCCGGCGCTGGCGTCGACGGTGCTGCCGCCCGAGCCCGAGCCGCCAGTGCCGCTCGTGCCACCCGCGCCGCCGCCGCTCGCGCCGCCGGCGCCCGTGCTGCCGCCGCTGCCGCCACGGCCGCCGCTGCCACCCCGCTGCCACCGCTGCCGCCCGCGGGCAGGTCGATGGAGAAGCTGTCGATGAGGAACGTCACCGGGCCCGCGTTGGTGCCGGCCATGCCGGTGTTGAGCTGGACGCCGAGGGTGATGACCTCCGCCGGGTCGTAGGTACCGCTCATCCCGCGCGTCATCGGGTCGGTCAGGTCCATCGTGAGCTCCTTCCAGCCGCTGCCGGCGGGGAAGTTGATGTACGTGCCGCCGAAGACGTACGCGCTGCCGGTCTTGACGTACATCTGCGCGCCGCCGGTGAACATCCCCTGGGTCACCTGGATGCGCACGTGCAGCTTGCCACCCGTCCAGTTGCGCGTGTTGGAGGTGCCGAAGCTCATCGCCTCGAGCTGGACGAACTGGCTGGCGCCGAAATAGGGCGCGACGATCTTGACGCAGCCGGGGCTAGGGCTGCCCGTCGCCAGAATCGAACGACAACATCGGCATCTCCATGCCGGGCCGTTGTCCGATGACGGCGGGGTCGGCCAGGTTCGTCTGGCCCGTGTCGTGGTACGGGTCGACGATGTAGCTCTGCAGGCCGGTGTCGAACGTCGCGACCGGCATGCCGACGATCGGCTTGGCGGGATCGATCGAGCCGCCGCCGCTGCTGCCGCCCGTGCTGCTGGCATCGGGATTGGCGATCTGCGAGTTCATGTTCGGGTCGGAGCCGAAGCAACCGGCGACCGCCAGGGCCAGCGCCGGGACCAGAGAGCGCGAAAGCGAAGATGTGAGTCTTCATAGTGTGGCCTTTCGTTCTGGAGCTACCACCACATCGATGCGAACAGACCGACCATGTGCGAGTCGGCGCGCGCCACCCACGCATAGGGATAGGCAGGGTAGGCGGCGTCGCCCAGGAAGTAGCGCGCGTACTGCAGCTGCACGGTCTCGTGGGTCACGAACGCCGTGCGGAAGATGAGGCGGGTGGTGAGCGCGCCGAAGTTGAGGTCGCTGCCGCCCGGGTTGCCGGGCGTCCGCGAGTACGCGGCGTCGAGGTCCGGCTGCACGTAGTCGAAGCGCGCGTTGAACCCGAGCCAGTAGAGGGCAGTGTAGAGCGCGTCGGCGCCCCACTTGAGCTTCTTGGTGCTCATGTCCCACGCGACGGGGTCCACGCCGTTTTCGAGCGCGATCGGCGGCGCCTTGCTGTCGACGATCGACAGCATGCCGAACACCGACATCACCAGGTCGGGGCCGTCGCCCCACCAGTCCTCGGGGTAGCGGGCGAGCGCGCCGAAGCTGAACTGATACTGGAAGCTGATGTTGTCGACGGTGCCGGTCTCGTTCTGCGGGCCGTTGTAGACGCCGGTGTGGGGGGTGAACGTCCGGCCGAAGTAGTTCTGCTTGAACTGGTAGCCGCCGTACGAGTGGACGACCTCGACCGCGTCGGCCAGCGCGTTGATGTTGCGCGCGTCGATGTGCGACCAGCCGAGGTAGCCGTCGCCGTAGACGCCGCCCCTGAGCCGCGCCTCGAGGCCGGTGATCGCCATGCTCCCCTGGATGGGGCCGAGCGCGCGCGGCACCAGGTTGCTGGCGTTCGGCTGCACCGAGTTGATCGGGTGCCAGTTGTCGTCGGGCGTCCACGTGTAGATGTAGTGCGCGCCGAACGTCCACATCTTCGTGTACTTCGCGATGGCGTGCGCGTGGTGCACGAACGTCGAGCCCTGCGGCACGGTGCCGGCGTAGGGCAGATATTCGGCGTCGCGGTCGGCCAGGTAACGCTGGCCGTTCGTTGGTCCCGACGGGACGTTGGTGAAGATCTGGTAGTTCTGGTTGTTGAGGAACGGGACGATCTCGATCTTGGCGCCGACGCCGTGCTCCAGCGTGAGCGCCAGTCGCCTGCCGAGTCCAGGTTGGTCAGGTTCGCGGTCAGCGTCGAACCGCTCATGTGCGTGCGGCCGAACAGGTAGGTCTCGTACATGCCGCCGTCGTACTTGCCGGCGGTGCCGTATCGATTCTGAAATGTCCCGATGTTCCAGGTCAGCGTGCCGAGGTCGCCGAGCGCCTCGGGGAAGTTCAGCGTCAGGAACGCCTGGTCGATCCCCTGCTGCGCCTGCAGGTGGCGATAGCCGCCGTCGGTGACCGAGTAGCTGTCGATGATGACGGTCGCCTGCGCGCGCGAGTTGCCGTAGCTGAAGTTGAGCTGCGTCCACGGGCCGTGGACGGTGTTGGTGAACTCCCAGGTCGTATAGAGCGAGCCGGGGAGGCGCGTCGGGCTGTGCCACTGCGTGCCGGGGACGGGAGGCGCCGCGCCCGGCGGGTACGGCGGCACGTAGCTGCCGGGGGGCAGGTCGGGCTTCATAGAGTACGTGCTGGGCAGCGCCGTGGGGCTCGGCGGGCCGAAGCTGACCTTGAGGGGCGCGCGGAAGTAGCCGTGGAACTCGAACTTCCACTCGTCGGCAGCGCCGGCGGTCGTGGCGGTGAGCGTCTCGGCCTGCTTGGGAGAGATGCGGCTGTCGCCGCTGATCGTCGGCATGTTGGGCGACAGCGTCCCGCTTTGCGCCGTGGTCGCGGCAGGCTTTTCCGCCGGCGGCGTCGCTGTGAGATTGAGCTTGGCGGGCGGCGGCGGCGGGGCGGGAGCAGGCAGCGGGTGCTGGAGCAGGCGCAGGTGCGGGTGCCGGCGCAGGCGCGGCGGCGGGCGCGGGTGCGGCGGGCGCGGGTGCAGCAGCGGGGGCTGGCGCGGGAGCCGCGGGCAATGGCGCGGCGGTGCCGGGCGCGCCGGCCGCTCCCTTGGTTTGCGCGCGCGCGGCGCCGGCAGGAACCAAGAGTGCCAACGACAAGACAGTCACAACGCGCAAGTTACGCCTCATCGATAGTCCGTCCTTGCTTAGGGGTGGGTCCTGCTTCGAGCGAAAAACACATACACCGGGATATGGGAACGGTGGAAGGTTTCTTGCCTAACCCCGCGCGTCTCAGATCCTGCGCGCGTTGTCTCAGATCCTGCGCACGTCCTTGACCACTGTTACGAACCCAGATATCAACGCCGCCAATGACTAACCGAGACGGGCTTGGTTTGGTGTTGACCGTTGCCTGTGCCGCCTCCGTCGCCGCGGGTTGCGTTCCGCTGCCGGGCGCGAAGGTCGCGCCTCCCGGTCAGGTGCCGATGAAGGAGTGCGGTCCCGAAGGCGTCATCGACGACATGGAAGACAACAACAACCAGATCACCGTCGTCGGTGAGCGCGGCGGTTACTGGTACACGTACGCCGACACCAAGGGCTCGACGGTGTGGCCGGTGCCCGGCGATCAGGGCGGGACGTTCACGATGGTGGAGGGCGGCCACGAATCGAAGTTCGCCGCCGAGATGAAAGGGAAGCTGGCCGGCGCGACGATTGTCTACGCGGCAATGGGTTTGAACTTCATGGACCCAAAGGAGCCGCTCAACGCGTCCGAGTTCGTCGGCATCACCTTCTTTGCCAAGCGGACAGCCACTTCGATCAACAAGCTGGCGATCAAGATCCCGGACGGGAACACCGATCCCGACGGCCAGGTGTGCAGCGACTGTTACAACGACTACGGCTACACGATCAGCGTCGGCGAGGAGTGGCAGCGCTTCGTGTTGCCGTTCAAGGACATGGTGCAGGAGCCGTTCTGGGGCATGCCGCGCCGGCCGCACATCAATTCAGCGAAGATCTACGCCATCCACTTCGAGGCGAAGGCGTCGGGCGGCGAATACGACTTCTTCATCGACGACATCGCGTTCGTTTGTAAGGGCTAGGGCAGGACGGCTACCAGCCCAGCGCCGTCACCACATCATGACGGTCTTGACGTACGTGGCCAGCTCGCCCGCCGTCGCCGCCTGCCCCGCGACGTTCGGGTGCGTGCCGCAGCCGCCGCCCTGCTTCGACACGTAGAGCTTGTGCACCTTGGTGTCGCCCGCCGCGGCGTAGTGGGCTTCGAGCATGGCCAGCGCATCCTTCTGATCGCTCAGCGACCGGTAGGTCGTGTCGGGCCAGCCGTCGCTCAGCATCGAGCTCGAGATGGCGAAGATGTGGGGCCCGCTGCCGTAGGCGGCGCGCAACGCATCGACGAACTGGGTGTACGCGGCGACGAACGTCGCGACCTCCATCTTGGGGCGCGGGCTGCTGGCGGGGTTGTCACCCGGCGAAAAGTCGTTCGTCCCCAGCGCGACGACGATCGCGTCCGGGTTGTCGTTCGCCACCGGCCACAGCGGGCTGTTGGTCACCTGCGGGAGCTGCAGATTCCACACCATGGGCATCGGCCGCAGATCGTTCGCCGTGTTGCTGCTGTAGTTGCGGACGAGGCCGATGCCCGACACGCCCAGCACCTGGTACTCGGCGTCCAGCTGGCGCGCGGCCTCGGGACCGTAGGCGCGGTCCGCGTTCTCGACCGGCTGGCCCCACTCATCGGCGCTGCAGCCCGGGTCGCCGTCGGGCACCTCGACGCCGGAGCCGGCCGTGATCGAATCGCCGAAGAACAGCAGCCTGCGCGTCGGCCGCGCCGGCGGCGGCAGCAGCTCGCCCGCGACCTCGACGCCGAAGAAGAAGCCGTTGCCGACGTTGGGCTCGGTGCGCTTGACGACGACCAGCTCGTGCTCGCCGTAAGTCAGGCCGGTGGCGACCTCGTATTTGACCAGCGCGGCGTCGTCTTCGGGCCTGATCTTCTTCACCACCATGCCGTCGACAATCGCGTCGTAGTAGTTGCGCCACTTGCCGTAGCGGTGCTCGTCCTTCAGCAGCACCGACACGCCGATGCCCTTGAACCTCACCGTCATGTACGTCGCGGCGAGCGCGAACTTCGGCTGCTTCGGGTTGGTGAAGTCGATGCGCCCCGTGTACTGGATGTTCGCGTCGTCGGCCTCGTACATCCGCGTCGTCGTGTCGGGGGGCGTCGTCATGTCGCCGCCGCAGGCAGCGGACGCCAGCGTCGCGACGGTCAGCAAAGCGCAAGCGAGCGTTCTAGTCATCGTGCTTCTCCGTGGTAGGGATATTCGCATGTCTCGGTTGCGGCTCGACACGCTAGCGGCGGCGGCGCTGGCTTCCGCGCTGTGTGCGAGTGCCTGCGCCAAGGAGTCGACGTCGGTGCTGATCGTCATCGAGGTCGACGCCGCCGCGCCGCCGGTGCTGTTGATGCAGGTCCGCATCGCGCGCGCCGACGACCCGACGCGCATGGTGAGCAGCCGCTTCACGTCGCCGTACCTCGGCGACGCGGGCGATCGGCCCGGGCCGTTCGTGTTCCCGTTCGCCATGTCGCTGACGGTCGACCCGACCTTTGCGGGTCCGGTGGTCATCACGATGGAGGGCCTCGACTGGGATACAAACGCCGTCATCGCCACGGGCAGCACGACCGCCGACGTCGTCGCTCAGCACGAGACGCAAGCGATCGTGCGCCTGCTGCGCCCGTGACGAGCCCGCTCTCTCTACTGCAGGTTCGCGATGTGATCGTGAACGGCCTGGGCGTAGCCCCCGTTGGCGACGCCCGTGTAGAAGCTGGTGATCAGCGACCACGGTTGGCCCGAGTTGTGATCCGGCGGCGTCGCCGCCTCGCACACGCCGTACGCGTTCCACGACCACGCGAGGTAGCCGCTGTTCTTGCCGTCGAGCCACGTCATCAGCGATGTGACGAAGCCGCCGCTGCAATCGTTCTGGCCGAACTCGGTCACCACCAGCGGCACCATCGCCGCGACGCCGGCGGGCGCCGCGTTCCAGCACGTGTCGGCGACGCAGGCGTTGAAGTTGTAGACGTGCCACGCCGCGCCCAGGTTGTTCAGCGGATCGGTCGGCTTGTACGTCAGCCACTGCGACAGGGCGTTGGAGTACTGCAGGCCGCCCAGCAGGATGACGTGGCTCGAGCCGGCGTCGCGGATGGCGGTGACGATCGACTGCATGCCGGCCGCCTGATACGTCGACGCCGCGGCGCCGGACGGCACCGACAGGTTGGCGACGCAGCCGTCGCGCCAGCACAGCCAGCCGGCGTCGGTGTCGCGGTTGCGATCCGGGAACGGTTCGTTGAACGCCTCGAACACGACGGCGTCGTCGTCGCGGAACGTCGCCGCGACGTCAGCCCAGAACGCCAGCGCGTGATCGGCGTCGGGCAGCGGCTGCAGACGGTTGGCCACCGTCGTGCCCGGCCCCACCCAGTGCAGCTCCAGGATCGGGATCAGATCGTACTTGTGCAGCAGTCGTGACGTAGGCCTTGATCGCCAGCCTTGTAGTCTCTCGCCCGAGAACCGTTCGCTGACGCCGTTGATCCCCAGCCAGCACGTCTCGTTGAGCGGGATGCGCACGGCGTTGACGTTGCGCCACGACTTGATCGCCGACACCGACGACTCGTTCGACGGGCCGTCGGAGAAGCCGATGTTGTTGATGCACGCGTACTCACTGCCCGAGCGGTTGATGCCGTGGAGCACGACGGGAGTCCCGGCGTGGTCGTGGATCTGGTTGCCGACGACATGCAGGCCGCGCGGCCAATCGACCGGGCCAGGATCGATCGGCGTCAGCGGGTCCTCGTAGTTGGGATCGGCGGCGCACGCCGCGAGCAGCAGCGCGGGGACCAAGACAAGCTGGGCGCGCATCGTGGTTCCTTGCGCGCGGCCTACGGATACAGGTGGTGCATCGCGTCCGCCCAGAGCTTGTTCATCGCCTTCTGGCCGTCGTAGTTCGGGTGCACCTTGTCCGTGAATTGATCGGGATGGGCCTTGAACCACGCGGTGAGATCGGGCCCGATCTGCAGCCCGTTCTGCTGCGTCAGCTCGTCGATCACGGTGTTGAACACGTCCAGCGTGTTGTGGTTGCCATCGGGAGAGTACGGGATGTGCGACAGCACGGGCTCGCGCCCCGCGGCCTTGAGCTTGGTGATCATCGCCTGCAGGTTCGCGCGGTACGCCGCCGTGTCGGTCTTGTTGCCCCACGAATCGTTGGTGCCGTAGGTGATGGCGAAGAACCGGTAGTCGGGGTTCAGCGCCAGCATCTCGTCCAGCCGCGCGAGCCCGTGGCTGGTCAGCTCGCTGCCGATGCCGCCGTTGATCATCGCCGGCATGTACGCGGGGGCCGCGGTGTGCACCAGCTCGGCGAAGCTGGGCTGGTTGGCGGCGCGGCGGTCGTAGGCGAACGCGGTGATGCTGTCGCCCATGAAGAACCACGTGTCCTCGGGCAGCCCGGTTCCGGCCGCCGAGATGTCGTGAACGTCGATCTCGCCGATGGTGACGTTTCCGGCGGCGTTCGACGGCGTCGCGGTCACGATCATCTTGATCCACGACTTGCCCGTGAAATCGAAGGCGTGCCCGCGCGTGCGCACGGCGTTGGTCACCGACGTCACGACGGTGGTCCAGGTGCCGTCGGCGCCGTTGGTCGAATCGGCGGACACCTGGATGGAGTAGGCGGCGGGCTGGCCGTAGACGGACTTGTCAGTCGGCGTCTTGTAGTCGTAGGTGCCGGCGTCGTCCCAGCTGACGAGGACGCGCGTCGGGGTGGCGGTCAGCTTGATCGCCACCCAGGCAGGGGCCGCATCGGTCGGCTTGCCGGCGATCCAGCCGCCGGCGTGGTACTTGCCGTCGACGATCGACGCGGTGCCGCTGTCGGGCATCGCAAACACCTGCGCGCCGCGGGACACGATCGGGTTCGGGTGCGTGATGGTCAGCGTGGGCGGCGTGTAGCCGGTCAATCCACTCCGCCACTGCCGCCATTGCCGTCGCCGGCGTTGCCGCCGCTGCCGGCGTTACCGCTGATGCCGCCCGGACCGCCGTTGCTACCTGCCGCGCCGGTACCGTAGTCGGGATCTTTCGCGCACGCCGCGAGCAAGAGAAACGCCGATAAAACCAGGCCAAGACTTCTCATGCGGCGCAGTCAACCAGAAGTCGTCAGTCGGGGCAACACTCGCAACTTACTCGCGGAAGGTCAGTACGCTTCGAGGACGCCGGCGTCGTTGACGCGCAGGTTGCGGTGGCGGTGCGCGCCCGTGAAGCCTTCGATCTCACGCACCCACGGGCCGTCCGGGTAGTGGTTGACGGCGTACTCCGCCTCGCCGCGTGCCTTGCCGGCCTTCCCCTGCCCGGCGAGCGCGTGGATGATGATCGAGTGCCGCTCGGGGGCGAGGGCGGTGTCGGGGAAGCGCAGGTTGGCGGCGCGCGCGAGCTGGATGGCCAGCTCGGGATCGGCTTGCGCCGCTTCACGCACGCGCGCCATCACGACGGATTCGTCCAGCTTCGCGATTGACGCGACGATGTCGGCGGGAGGCGCAGGCACCCTGGGCGCTGCCGGCGCCGCGACGGCCTCGCCGCGCGCCGCCGGGGCCGGGGCGGGCGGCGGAGGCGGAGGAGGTGGCGGCTTCAACTCGGACGGCGGGGCAGGGGGCGGCGCTGCCGGCGCCGCCGCCGCCGGCGCGATCGCCGGGGTCGTGGCGGGGTCGCGGGTCGCGTCCGAGCCGCCCCGCCACACGACGAAGGCGGCCGCGATCGCGAGCAAGACGATCGCCGCCACGGCGATGAACCGCGCCTTGGGCACCGGTCAGCCTCGGGAGGCGTCGCGCCGGCGTCGGCATCAGCGCTGCTAGCGGCAATTGCCGACCTCGGTCATGTGCGCGTTGTAGACCGCCAGCATCGGCGCCTGCATCGATGGCCAGGCGACCAGCGCGTCGCCGTCCGTGTATTGCCAGCCCCAGGCGCCGTTGTAACCGCTGTCGTAAAGCCGCGTGAAGAGGTTGTTCTTCGCGACCCCGTCGGTGTCGCGCGCGTAGAACTCGCCCATCACGAGCCGCTTGTCGTTCAGCCCCCAGTACGTCGGAGTCCTGCCGTCCAGAAACGGCGAGAACTGCGCACCGTTGGCCTCGTAGTAGTGGACCTCGTAGAAGTCCATGGTGCCGTTCGCCTTGCCGCCGGCGGCCACCAGCGAGCTGTTCGAATAGAAGTGACCGCCGCCCGAGAAGTTGCGCGTGCTGGACACCTGGAACGTCCACGCGCCGCTGGTCACGCGCGCCTGCGGGTCGGCGGTGTGGATCGCCGCCGCCAGCCAGTTGATCGTCCGGTAGATGTACATCCGGTCGACCTCCATGCCGCCGTTGTCCCCGGTCCACCCGTGCTCCGACGTCATGCCTTCCGGCTCGTTGAAGATCTCCCACGAGTAGAGGCCCGGGTTCCCCTTGACCGCGTTCACCATCGGCGTGAGCACGTTGTCGATGTACGCCTGCCGGTTGGCGTCCATCATCAGGAGGTTGCGGTTGTTGTTGCGCAGCGTGGTCGAGATGTTCTGGCCGCCCTGCAACATGTCGAACGACCACAAGCTGATGACCAGCTTCACGCCGTTGGTGTTGGCCAGGTTGAGCAGGTTGGTCAGCCCCGTGATCGCCGCCTGCGACAGCGGATTGGCCATGCCGCCGCTGTTGTAGCCGGGCGTGACGGTGCCGTTGGTGTGGAACCACCAGCGCACGATGCGCCCGCCCGCCATCTGGGTGTTGCGGAACATCGTCGTGAATGCGGTCGTGTTCGGGTTGGGGACGTCGTTGGCGAAGTTGACCCACGCCGCGTTCAATCCGCTGGCGAACGCGCACGCCGCCGGCGGGCCCGAGCCAGTTCCCGCCGAGCCGGTGCCTGCCGAGCCGGTTCCCGCCGAGCCGGTTCCCGCCACGCCGGTGCCCGCGCCGCCGCCACGTCCGGCCGCGCCCGCCACGCCACCGCCGGCGTTGCCGCCGCGTCCACCCGCGCCTGCCGGACCGCCCGCGCCCGCGGGACCACCTGCGCCGGCCATGCCGGCGCTGCCGCCGCGTCCACCGGTGCCCGCCGGACCGCCCGCACCGGCCGGACCGCCCGCGCCCGCAGGACCACTCGTGCCGGCTGTGCCGGTGCTGCCGCCGCGTCCACCGGCGCCCGCCGGACCACCGGCGCCCGCCAGACCACCCGCGCCCGCCGGACCGCCCGCGCCCGCGATGCCGCCACCAACCCCGGTGCTTCCGCCGTCGTCCTCGATGACGTCGGGGTTGGCGCACGCCGCCATCAGCAGGCCGAACGAGAACACCAGCGATAGCTGGGCGTGGCCACGATTCATGAGCTCTCCTCGCGTCATTCGCCGGGTATGGGAGGCCGCGGGCGAACTCCCGTCAGCGTCTCGATGTGTAGGCGGTCGCCGCTATAAGGGTAGCGGCGCAGGAAACCTTCAGCCAAATCGCGCGCCCGGCCGATATCGCCCGCGGCGACCAGCGCATCGATGCGTCGCGCCGCGCGCTGCTCTTCGGACGCGGCGGCGGCCTTGGCCTTGGGCGCCGCCGCCGCTGGCGTCGCGGGGGCCGCGACGTACAGTGCGCCCACAACGCAAGCCACGAGCCCGACAAGCAAAGCCAATCGACCGAACCGCATAAGATCGACAACTCTTCTTACCATGGCTCTTGCCATGGCTCTTGCCATGGCCCCGCGCCGATCAGCGACCCGCACCCCACCGCGTCACGAGATCGCGGGCAGCCGCCGGCCAGTCGGGCCATTCGAACTCGAATCCCGCCGCCAGTAGCCGCCCCGGCACGACGCGCCGGCTCTTGAATGGCAGCTCCGTGTCCGTCCGCAGAAGGAACGCCCCGATCTCGGCCATCCACCTGGTCGCCGGCAGACCGATGCGCACCCCGCACGCCGCGCGCAGCGCAGCCATGAACTCGCGCTGCGGCAGCGGATTCGGCGCCGCCAGGTTCACCGCGCCCGAAACGTCGTCGCGGTCGATCAGCATCTGGATGGCGCGCACGAAGTCGCGTTCGTGGATCCACGACATCCACTGCCGCCCGCCGGCGATGCTGCCGCCCAGCCCGCGGCGCGTCAGCCCGAGCAGCACGTCGAAGATGCCGCCGCGATCGGGGCTCATGACCATCGCCGAACGCAGCGCGACCTTGCGCGTGCGCGGCGCCGGTGCCTCGGCGAGCGCGGTCTCCCACGCTGTCGCGATGTCGATGCTGGTGCGCCAGTACGCGGGCGCGTCGGGCTCGTCGCCGCCGATGATGCCGGTCGCCTCGTCGTTGGGCGCGTCGAAGCGATGCGCATAGATGGTCGCCGTGCTCATCTGCAGCCAGACGCGCGGCGGCCGAGTCGCGCGCGCGATCGCCTGACCCACGACGCGCGTCGAATCGACGCGCGAGCTCATCATCGCGTCGAGGTTGGCCTTCGTGTAGCGGCAGTTGACGCTGCGCCCGGCCAGGTTGATGACCGCGTCCGCGCCGTCGATGGCGTCCGCCCACGCGCCCAGCGTGCGCCCGTCCCACGCGACGCGGTCATCGCCGCCGCCGCCGCGACTGACGATCACGACGGTGTGGCCGGCGGCGCTCATCGCGCGCCGCAGGAGCTGTCCGACCTGTCCGCTACCGCCGGGGATGACGATGTTCACGGCTGCTCCCGCCATCGTACGGCACCCCGGGTCAGATTGCTGACGGCGGCCGGCTTCCTCGCGCGCCGGCTGCCCGCCCCGTGATAGTTTCATGCCAGCGGCGTGAAGAAACGGGGGACCACCAAGGCGACTGGGCGCCCGGCGGCCAAACGCATGGCGGTGAAGCGCCCGGCGGCGAGCCGCCCGGTCAGCAAACGCGCGGTGAGCAAGCGCGCGGTGAGCAAGCCTGCCGTGGCCAAGCGCGAGCCGCGCGACATCGAAGGGGCGATCTACGCGCGCCGCAAGGCGCTGGCGGATCTGATGCACTCGCAGGCGCTGGGGGAGGGGGACATCCGCCGCGCCGTCAGGCAGATCACCGAGACCGCGTCACAGGTGCTGGGGGTCGAACGCTCCAGCGTCTGGGAGCTGGTCGACGGCGGCTGCGCCATCGAGTGCATCGATCTCTACGAGCGCTCGCAGGGGCGGCACAGCGCCGGCACGCGCATCCGCGCCGCCGACGTGCCGCGCTACTTCGCGGCGTTGCAGACCGAGCGCGCGATCCGCGCGCACGACGCGCGCACCGACCTGCGCACCAGCGAGTTTCGCAAGGGATACCTGCAGCCGCTCGGCATCCGCGCGATGCTCGACGCGCCCGTGTTCCTGCGCGGCAAGATGGTCGGCGTCGTCTGTCACGAGCACACGAAGACGGCGCGCCGCTGGCAGCTGGCCGAGGAGCTGCTGGCGGGCACGTTCGCCGATTTCGTGGCGCTGGTCCTGGAGACCTCCGCCTGGCACCGCGCCGAGGAGGCGCTGCGCGTCGAGCGCGACGCGATCGCCAGCAAGGTCGTCGACCGCACGCGCGAGCTGGCGGAGAGCGAGTCCAACCTGCGCGCGCTCGTCGACTTCTCGCCGGTCGCGATGGTGGTGACCCGGATCGCCGACAGCAAGATCGTGCTGGCCAACCGCCGCGCGGCGGCGATGTTCGAGGTGCCGCTGCACGCGATCGAGGGACGCAACCCGCCCGACCACTGGGTGAACCTGGACGAGCGCGCCCGCTACCTGGGCGAGGTCATGCGGACCGGGCGGGTGGATGACTTCGAGGCCGAGATGCGCGCCACCAACGGCCGGACGTTCTGGGCGCACCTGTCCGGCCAGCGGCTGCGTTTCGGCGGCGACGACGCGCTGCGTGGCGGCGATCGTCGACGTCACCGCGCAGCGCCAGGCGCACGAGGAGATGCGCGTGCTGGCCAGCCACGACGCGCTGACCGGCATCTTCAACCGCCGCCACGTCGAGGACCTCCTGCGCAAGGAGCTGGAACGCGCGCAGCGGCATTCGCGGCCGTTGACGGTGGCGATGATGGACGCCGATCACTTCAAGGCGATCAACGACACCCACGGCCACCAGGTGGGTGACGAGGTGCTGCGCGCCATCGCCAGCCGCTGCCAGCAGACGTTGCGCGCCAACGACGTGTTCGGCCGCTACGGCGGCGAGGAGTTCGTGGTCGTGTTCCCGGAGACGGACATGGACTCGGCCCGCAGCGTCGCCGAGCGGCTGCGCGCGTCGGTAGCGGCGGGGCCGGTGACCGTGGGCGAAGCGTCGGTGGACGTGACCGTGTCGATCGGGCTGGCGGAGTTCGTGCGCGGCCAGGACATGCGGATGCTGTTCCAGCGCGCCGACGCCGCGCTGTACGCCGCCAAGGAAGGCGGCCGCAACCTCGTGCGCGCCGCCGTCGCCACCGACGCCTGACGCGCGCCCACCGTCGACGCGCGCGCGTCGTTACGGGATCCACCGACTTGCCCGGCTGGTAACCGGGGCCACATTTTCCTGGTCGTCCGGCGAACAAATGGAAGCGATGTGGTCGGCTCTGGCCGAGCATGGGGGTAAGGGGATGTCCGAGCGGCGGGTCGCGCTGGGCATCGCCGCCGCGTTCGCCGCGGCGGGCGTTGCGTGGGTGTTGCTGACCGACATCCTGCTGTATTCGCTGACCGCCAATCCCACGCTCATCGGGCGCTTCGAGACCGCCAAGGGATGGCTGTTCGTGCTGTTCTCCTCGGTCGTCATCTACCTGCTCGTCCACCGCAGCGCCGCCCGCATCGTGCGCGCGCGCGCCGCGATGATGGCGGTCGTCGATAGCATCGCCGACGGCGTCCTGTTGCTGGGCCGAGACCGGCACGTCGCGTACGCGAATCCCGCCGCGGCGCGCATGTTGAAGTGCGACAGCGCGGCCGAGCTGATCGGCATGTCGGCGCCGGTGTTCTCCCGGCGGTTTCGCATCTCGTACCCGAACGGCGCGTTGGTGCCGCCCGAACGGTTCGCCTCGCAGCGCGTGTTCGATGAGGGGGGCCCGCTGAGATACAAGGCGCTGGTTCACCCGCCGCACGGCCACGAGTTGGTGATCTCGGTCGTCGCTGCCGGCGTCCGCATCCGGGCGGCCACGACGGCCGAGATGGTCGTCAGCGTGATGCACGACATCACCGATTCGGAGAACCTGGAGCAGCTGCGCGATCAGTTCTTCGCAGCCGCGGCGCACGCGCTCAAGACGCCGGTCGCCATCATCAAGGCAAACGCGCAGCTGATGTCGCGCAAGCCGCGGGTCGAACACGCGGACGACGGGATGCCTGCGATCATCCGCCAGTGCAACCGCATCGACCGGATGGTGCAGAACATGCTGGTGCTGTCGCGGGCGCGATCGCGGACCTTGCGGCTGCAGTTCGACGAGGTCGAGCTGGCGCCGCTGGTCGCGCAGGTCGCGCGCGAGATGGCCTCCGACGGGCGGCACAATGACGTCCATGCCGAGGTTGCGGCGTCACCGCGCGTGCTCGCGGATCCGGAGCGGCTGGCGCTGGTGCTGCGAAACGTGATCGAGGAGGCGCAGCGGGGATCGGTGGCGGGAACACCCGTCACGGTGCGGGTGACGCAGCAGGGAGATGACGCTGAGATCGCCATCGGCTATCGGGCGCTGCCCATCGAGGAGGGGCAGTACGCCGCCGACGAAGAATACGACAACCTGGGCATCGGCCGATCCGTCGTCGAGACCATCGTCGAGGCGCACGGCGGCGCTCTGCGCGCGGAGAGGTCGGGTCCGGAGGCGACCGCCTACATCCGTCTCCCCGTCTCCATGGAGGCGTCGCCATGATGTCCGCCGATGTGCTGATTGTCGAAGACGATCCCGACCTGTCCGACGTGATGCTGCTGGCGCTGCGCGAGGCAGGCTACGCCGCCCGCTGCGCCGGCAACGGCCGCGAGGCGCTGGAGGCGGCGGCCAAGCAGCTTCCCGGGCTGGTGCTGCTGGACGTGCTGATGCCGGTCATGGACGGCTGGCAGTGCGCGCGCGAGCTGCGCGCCCGTTACGGGCGGACGCTGCCCATCGTCGTCGTCACCGCCGCTGAACACGTCCGGGCCCGCAGCCACGAGCTGGGGGCCGACGACGTGTTGCCGAAGCCGTTCGACATCGACGAGTTCCTGCGCACGGTCGCGCGCTACTACGGCGCGCCGGAGCCGGCGACCCCGTCCTTCGCCGGCCCCTGACCGCCCGAGCTAGCAGGTCTGGTGTCAGACGCTGCTCCATGCCGGGCTGCAGCATGGTCGCGTTCGGGGGTCGACCCAAAGAAAAATGTCCGGAGCTGCCCCGGCGCCGAACGTTTCAAGGTCAGAAGGCGCCGCGGTGGCGCCGAACACGAACGAAGACGAGGAGAACGACCATGAGCGACTTCATTTTTCTGTATCGCACCACCGAAGCGGAGCAGGTCGAGAACATGGGGACGCCGGAGATGGCGCAGCAGAGGATGCAGGCGTGGCTGGGCTGGATGCGCGAGCTCGAGGCGAAGGGTCACATCAAGGACATGGGCCAGCCGCTGGATCTCGCCGGCAAGGTCGTCCGCGCGGGCGCCAAGCGCGTCATCACCGACGGCCCCTTCGCCGAAGCCAAGGACCTCGTCCTCGGCTACACCATCATCACCGCGCGTGATCTGGACCAGGCGGTCGAGCTGTCGGCCGGGTGCCCGATGCTGAGCGGCAAGCACGGGTCGGTCGAGATCCGTCCCGTGCGCAACATCATGTGAGGTGAACCGGGAGAGGAGGTCGCGATGCGACGAATCGTGATGTTCAATCGGGTGTCCGCCGACGGCTTCTTCGCCGCGGCGGACGGCAACCTGGACTGGATCGTGCGCGACGAGGAGGTCGACCGGCACGGCGCGAGCGGAATTCCCGGCACGGACACGGTCATCCTGGGGCGGCGGACGTACGAGCAGTTCGCGTCGTTCTGGCCGCACGTGCTGGACTCGCCCGCGCCGGTCGACCCTCACGGCCCGGGCGGGTCTTCGCCGGAGCTGCACGCGTTCGCGCGCGCCCTCACCGACATGACCAAGCTGGTGTTCTCGACGACGCTGAAGGACGCATGTGCACGTGGAAGAACTCGCGCCTGCAACGCGAGATCGATCCGCGCGCCATCGAGGCGATGAAGCGTCAGCCGGGCAAGGACATGATCATCTTCGGCAGCGGATCGATCGTGACGCAGCTGACCCGGCACGGCCTCATCGACGAATACCAGCTCATCGTCAACCCGGTGTTGCTCGGCAGCGGCCAGCCGCTGCTGGGGGGATTGAGCCGGACCGCGGCGCTGGAGCTGCTGGAAGCCAGGCGATTTCCCTCGGGCAACGTTATCCTGCGCTACGCGCGGGCAGGATGACGCTGGAGCTGGACGAACACTTCTTCCGTCGCGAGGCGGGGCGGATGGTCCCCGCGCTGACGCGAATCTTCGGCGTCCACAACCTGGCGCTGGCCGAGGACGTCGTGCAGGACGCGTTCATGCGCGCGCTGGACGTGTGGAAGGTGTCCGGCGTGCCCGAAAATCCGTCAGCGTGGTTGATGGCCACCGCCAAGAACCGCGCGCTGGACGTCATCCGGCGCGAGCGCACGGCGCGCAGGTTCGCGCCCGAGATGGGGCGGCTGCTGGAGACCGAATGGACGCTGGCGCCGCTGGTCCACGAGGCGTTTGCGGCACACACGATGCGCGACGAGCAACTGCGCATGATGTTTTCGTGTTGCCACCCGCAGCTGGCGGAGGAGGCGCAGCTCGCGCTGATCCTCAACATCCTGTGCGGCTTCGGCGCCGGCGAGATCGCCAGCGCGTTCTTGACCGGGCGCGCGGCGATCGAGAAGCGGATCTCGCGCGGCAAGAAGGTGCTGGCGGGGGCCAAGCGGCTGTTCGACCTGGGCGACGCCGACTTCGCGGTGCGGCTGGCGACCGTGCGGCGCGCCCTGTATCTGCTGTTCAGCGAGGGCTATCACGGCGCGTCGGCGGAGGCTGCCGTGCGCGTCCCCCTGTGCGACGAGGCGATGCGCCTGACGGCGCTGCTGCGCGAGCACCCGCCGGCGGCGACGCCGGTCACCAGCGCGCTGGCGGCGCTGATGTGCCTGCACGCGGCGCGGCTGCCGGCGCGCGTCGACGCGGACGGCGATCTCGCCGGGCTGGTCGATCAGGACCGCTCGCGCTGGGATGGGCGGCTGGTCAACGAAGGGCTGACGCTGCTGCAGCAGTCGGCGGCCGGCAGCGAGCTGTCCGAGTACCACATCGAAGCCGGCATCGCGGCGACGCACGCCGCGGCGCGCACGCTGGCGGACACCGACTGGCGCGTGATCGTGTCGCTGTACGACCGGCTGATGGCGATGGCGCCGTCGCCGGTCGTGGCGCTCAACCGCGCGATCGCCATCGGCCAGCGCGACGGCGCCGACAGCGGCTTGCAGGCGCTGGCGGCCATCGCCGACAGCGAGCGGCTGGCCGCGTATCCGTTCTATCCGGCGGCGGCCGGCGAGCTGGAGCTACGCCGGGGCAACCGCGCCGCCGCGCGCGAGCACTTCATGGCGGCGCTGGCGCTCGCGCGCAACGACGCCGAGCGCCGCTTCCTCGGCAAGCGCCTGCAACGCTGCAGCGACGCCGTGGGTTGAGCTGGCCCGCGCCGCGATCGGCTCACGCGCCCATTCCCACCAGGCGGGTCTGGATGTCGATGTCGGAGGTCAGCGTGCGGTGCACGGGGCACTTGTCGGCGATCTCCATCAGGCGGGCGCGCTGCTCGTCGTCCAGCGCGCCGACGAGCTCGATGTCGCGCTCGATGCGATCCAGCTTGGCCACCTGGGTGTCGCAGTCGGCGCAGTCGGTCGCGTGGACCTTGCTGTGCCGCAGGCGTACGCGAATGGTCTCGAGCGGCCAGTGTTTTCGGCGGGCGTACATGGCGACGGTCATCGACGTGCACGACCCGAGCGCCGCCAGCAGCAATTCATAGGGCCCCGGGCCCATGTCCGTCCCGCCGCTGGCCTCGGGCTCGTCCGAGACCAGGTGATGTTTGCCGGCGACGATCTGCCTGCGCGTAACCCGCGCCGGTTCCGGTGACAACGACCTCGTTTTTCGTGGAGGGCATGGCTCAAAGGTATGTACGATGGCCGGGCGTGGGGATGGTGGAGACAAGAACGGCTCGCATCGAGCTGTTGGAGGATTGCATCGTCGTGGCGCGCATCGGCGGTCGAGCTCCAGACGCTGGCGGACGCCCAGGAGAACCTCGCCGCCTGCGCGCGGCTCGCCGAGCCCGACAAGAAGCCGCTGCTGGTGGACATCCGGGTCGCCCGCCCGCTGGCTGCCGGAGGTGCGCCACTACTACACGGGCGAGCAGCTGGACTCGTCGTTCGCTGCGTTCGGGCTGCTGGTGCGCGGATCACCGGTCGGTCAGATGATGGGCAACTTCTATCTCAAGGTCGCGCGGCCGGGCATCCCGGCGCGGATCTTCTCGGATGAGCCCAAGGCGCTGACATGGCTACGCGCAAGAAAGTGACCGGCGTCGAGCAGGGCGGCGTCCGCGACCGCCTGGGCGACATCGCGCGCGCCCTCGAGGCGATGATCAGCGGCGACCTGGAATGCCAGCTGCCGATCTCGCCGGCGCAAGACGAGCTGGACGCGATCTGCTACGGCGTGAACGTTCTGGTCGGCGAGCTCGGGTTCGTCACCGCCAACCTTCGCCGCGCCCGGGCGGAGGCGGAGGCCGCGAACGCGGCGAAGTCGGCGTTCCTGCGCGCGGCGAGCCACGAGCTGCGGACGCCGCTCGCCGTGATCGTCTGGCTGGCGGAGCTCGTCAAGGATCCGTCACAGGTGTCCGTCGACCAGCTCGAGAGCTTTCTGTCCGGCATCCACCGCAGCGCCAGGGAACTGCTGCGTACCACCGAAGCGATCCTGGATCTGTCGCGCCTGGAGGAGGCCGCGCCGCCCCCCGCGGAGGCCACCGAAGTCATCGCCACCGTCCGCGACGCGCTGACCACCCTGCAACCGCTGGCCGATCGCAAAGGCATCGCGTTGTGCCTGGCGCGCGAGCCCGGCGCCCCGGACGTCGTGATGACCTCCGCGCAGCACCTGCGCCAGGTGATCGTCAACCTCGTCGCGAACTCGATAAAGTTCAGCTCCGGCGGCGAGATCGTCGTGCGCATCCGGCGCGTCGACACCAGGGTCGCGGACGGGTCGCGGACGCCAGGGTTGCGATCGATGTCCAGGATTCGGGCATCGGCATCCCGGCCGACATGCACGCCCGGATCTTCGAGCCCTTCTTTCAGGTCGATCGCACCGCCGCGCGGGAGCTCGGGGGTGCGGGGCTCGGGCTCGCGCTGGCGAGGCGGCTGGCGGAGAGCCTGGGAGGCACCCTCGACCTGCTCGCGAGCACCGAAGGCGTGGGGTCGACCTTCCGGGTCACGATCCCCCTGCGCGTCCCGGCGAGCCGGGGACGCCGGCGTCGGCTGCGGCGAGCCAGGCGCCGGGCGCGTGCAGCCGGGCGCGTTCGCTCGAAGGTCTGCGCGTGCTCGTCGCCGACGACGAAGATGCCGTCCGCGACACGCTGTGCCAGCTGCTCGAAGCGGCGGGCGCCAGCGTGGGACGCGCGGCGGACGGCGAGGAGGCGGTGGCGAGGGCGCTCGACGGAGACTTCGCCATGGTGTTGATGGACGTGCGCATGCCGGTCGTCGACGGGCTGGCCGCGACGCGGCGGCTGCGCGCCGCCGGATTCCGCCGTCCGATCCTGGCGCTGACCGCGAACCCGGCGCCCGAGCAGCGGGCCGCGTGCCTGGCGGCCGGCTGCGACGACCACTACGTCAAGCCGATCGCGTCCTCGGAGCTGATCGCCAGGCTCGTCGATCTGACACGTGAGGCCGCCGCCGCGGTCACGGGTGTCGCGTCTCGGCGGGCGTGACGGGCGCGGCGCGATCTCCGGAGGCCAGCCGCACGAGGCCGTCCGCGCGCGGCCCATCGCCACGCGCCCGTTCGATCGCCTCCATGACGAACATCGCCTCGCTCTCGTGCAGCGTCGCTTCGACGCGGACCAGACCCGTGGCCGTCGGGCGCGCGCGAACGCCGCGCCGGTCTTCGCCCGACCGGCGGCCCGCGGTCTCGACAATGCCACTTCGCAAGCGGCGGCAGACCTGCTCCAGCTCGGCGGCGGTGGCTTCGCGCGCGATATCGAGCAGGCGCCGGTCGTTGTCGCGCGTCGCCACGCGCGTCAGCGCCCGGACCTTGGCGTACGACAGCTCGCCCGACGCGAACGCGGCGTCGATCGCCGGCAGCCTGCCCAGCGCGCGCGCGACGCGGACCTTCTCCCACGCCGTGATGAGGTCCCAACCGATACGCCACGCCAGCCAGTGCGCGCAGCTTCCGGCGCCTTGCTCCAGCCACGCTTCGGATTCCTCGAACCGCCGTATACACGCCAGCAGCTTGTGCGTGGCGGTTTCGATCTCTCCCGCCAGCCGTGTGACCTCGCCTGCCAGATCGCCCGCCGCCGTCTCCGCTTCCGCCGCCACCTCCGCCCCCACATTCGCCGTGAACATGGCGACTACTGTACTGATGTTCAGGTCTGCGGTCAACGAAAAATCACGTCGCGTTCACAGGTGGCGCGTCTCGGCGGGCGCGACCCACCAGTTGTCGGCGCGCCCGTCCATGTACTGGATGGGCGCGGCGACCAGCGCCGCCGGATCCAGATCGTCCAGGCAGGCGACGTTGATCGAGACGTAGGCGCCGTCGTTCCACTCCGCGGCGTCGACCCAGCCGTACGGGATGACGCCGCAGTGCTTGCAGAAGCCGCGGTGCCCTGTCGCCTGGCCGGGGCGATATTCGCTGAGCTCGGTCTCGCCCGCGACGGAGCGGAACGCGTCCGGCTTGACCGCGGCGCTCCACCACCGGCGCTTCCAGCAGCTGGTGCAGTTGCACTTCCTGGTCCCCTCGGCCAGGTCGACGTCGGCCTCGAACTTGATGCGGCCACACTTGCAGCTCCCTCGGAATGTCTGTTTTGCCATGCCCTGAACCTACCCGGCATTGCGGACAGGATCTGTCCTCGATAGGATCGATGCTGTCTCCATGCTCAAGACGTCGGCGCGGGTGCTGCGGCTGCTCGCCATGCTGCAGGCGCGCCGCGAGTGGGCAGGCGCCGAGCTGGCCGAGCGGCTCGAGGTGGACGTGCGCACCGTCCGCCGCGACGTCGACCGTCTGCGCGACCTGGGCTACGTCATCGAGGCGTCAGCGGGGCCGGGCGGCGGCTACCGGCTGGGCGCGGGCTCGGCGACGCCGCCGCTGCTGCTCGACGACGCCGAGGCGGTGGCCGTCGCCGTCGCGCTGAGCGCTGCCGCCAGCAGCGTCGCGAACCTGCAGGACGTCGCGCTGCGCGTGCTGGTCAAGCTGGACCAGCTGCTGCCGGCGCGGCTGCGCCGCCGCCTGGGGGCGTTGCAGGCCGTCACGGTGTCGCTGGCCACCGGGCAGGCCGCCGTCGATCCCAGGACGCTGACGGCGCTGGCGGCGGCGTGCCGGGATCACGTGCGCGTGAGGTTCGCCTACCTGGATCGGAGCAAGCAGGGGAGCGCGCGCGACGTCGAGCCGATGCGCCTGGTTCACACGGGGCGCGTCTGGTACCTGGCGGCGTGGGACACGCAGCGCGCCGACTGGCGCACGTTCCGCGTCGATCGCATCGACCCGGCGGCGGGCGTCACGCACGGCAGCCGCTTCGTCCCGCGCGAGCCTCCCGAGGATCTGACCACGCTCGTGTCGCGCTCGATCGCCGCGTCGCCGTACCGCCACCAGGTGCGGCTGGGGCTGGCGGGAAGCGCGCGCGAGGTCGCGACGCGGATTCCGCCGTGGGTGGGCCTGGTGGAACCCGACGGCAAGGATCGGTGCACGCTGACCATCGGCGCCGGCAGCTACGACGCGGTGGCCGCGTTGATCCTGAACGCGGGCGTCGAGTTCACGCTGATCGAGCCCGCCGACGCGGCGGCGCCGATCCGGGAGATCGCCCACCGGCTGCTGCGCGGGACGGCGGCACCGTCCGCTCCCAGGGCTCGACGCCACCCGGGACGACGCGGAAGCAAGGGTGGCAGTCGGGCGCGGCGCGCCGCTGGCGACGCCAGCGCGGCCGGTCCCGCTGGCGCAGCTTGGCGAGCAGGTGTTGCCATTCGTGCGCGATCTGTCCGCGGCGAACAGCCTGGCGGCCGAGGCGCGACGCGGGGCCGATCTTAGTCGCGTCGAAGTGGTAGCCACGAGCGTCGGCTTCCCGCCACACCTGCTGCAGGTAGGTGTCGATGGCCGCTAGCGGATCGGCGCGGCGGCGGAAGCGTTCCAGCTGCGGATGATGGCGATAGCCGGCTGTCTCGCCGCGCAGCACGGCGCGGGCGAGCAGCCCCTCCCGCCACAACGCCACCAGCCCCCGCGCATCGAGGTGCTTCGGATGCAGCGACCACAACCTCATCGAACACCCAGGCGTGCGCGAAGCTTGGCGAGCACGTCCGCCGTGCCGCGCACGGTGAGCTTCGCCTCGACGAGCTCCCCCGCGAAGAACGTGTCGATGCGAGCGCGCACGGCCTTGCAGTCTGCGGCATCGAGCGCGCTCATGACCAGCGCATCTGGAAACTCAGCGGAAGTCATGACGGACGTCGATCGGCCTTGCTTGCCCGAACCGCGCGCTTGACAATCAATAAGCGTAGGCTTATTGATTAGGCATGCAGAGCGTGGCGGCGGCTGAAAACAAGATCTTCCAGGCGCTGGCCGACCCCAGCCGCCGGGCGATCTTCGAGTCGCTCACGCGAGGTGAAGCCGCGGTGAAGGAGCTCACCGCGCGCTTCGACATCTCGCAGCCGGCGGTCTCGCAGCACCTCGCCTCATTGAAAGATGCTGGTCTGGTGAACGCCCGGCGCGACGGGCGCTGCGTCTACTACCGGGTGCAGCCGCGCGGGATAAAGCCGCTCATCGACTGGATCGCGCACTACCGCGCGTTCTGGACGACACACGTCGAACGCCTGGAACGACTGCTGGAGAAGATGGACGAATGAACCCATCGACAAGACCGCGCCATCGCAGGGCGAATCGCTGTCATTCGAGTTCGATCTGCGTCATTCGCCGGCGAAGGTGTGGCGCGCGCTCACCGGCGCCGAGGTCCAGAAGGACGGCGAGAAGTGGACGCTCGTTCTCGTCCGCGAGCTCCGCCATCCGCCGGCGATGGTGTGGCAGGCGCTGACCGATCCGGCGCAGCTGTCGCGAATGGGCGCCGTTCGACGCCGATCGGAGCCTGGCCGCCGTGGGGCCGGTGAAGCTCACGACGGTCGGGGCGCCGACGCCGCAGGTCTCCGAGACGCACCGTGAAGCGGGCCGAGGCGCCGAAGGCTGCTCGAGTACAGCTGGGGCGGCGGCGACATGCGCTGGGAGCTCGAGCCGCTCGGCAGCGGCACGCGCCTCACGCTCTGGCACAACATCGATCGCCGCTTCATCTCGTGGGGCGCCGCGGGCTGGCACATCTGCTTCGACGTCCTCGATCGGCTCCTCGCGGGCGAGCCGATTGGACGCATGGTCGGCCCCGAGGCCATGAAGTTCGGCGGCTGGCAGCGATTGACCGCCGAGTACGCAAAGCAGTTCGGCGTCGAGAGCCCCGGCTGGACGTAGCCAGGAGGACGACCATGGAATCGACGCTGCAGAAGCCGGCGCTCGTCGCCGCCAAGACCAGCTCCAAAGCCACGACCATCGTCTACTGGATCGTCACCGCGCTCTTCTGCCTGCAGATGGGCTTCACCGCCTACGCGCAGCTGCGCCTGCCGCAGGTGGCGGAGGCGTTCACCCACCTCGGCTTCCCCGCCTACTTCCGGGTGGAGCTGTCGTGTGGCCAAGCTCCTCGGCGTGGTGCTGCTGCTCGCGCCGGTGCCGGCGCGGCTCAAGGAGTGGGCCTACGCCGGCTTCGCCATCGACATCGCCTCGGCGCTCATCGCCCACTTCGCGGTCGGCGATGGCCCGGAGGCGTGGGGCTGGGCGGCGGGCACCGGCGTGCTCTGGGGGCTGTCGTACTTCTTCTGGCGCCGCCTGCAGGCCACGCCTACGCTGGGCGCAGCATGAAGAAGCCCGTCGCGGTGGAATCTGCCTCTGCCTTGATCGACGAGAGGATCAGGGAGCTGGGGGACTGGCGCGGGAAGATGCTCGCGAAGGTGCGCAAGATCATCCACGAGGCAGACCCCGAGATCGTCGAGGAGTGGAAGTGGATGGGGACGCCCATCTTTTCCCACGCCGGCATCGTCTGCACGGGAGAGACGTACAAGAACGGTCGTCAAGATGACGTTCGCCAAGGGAGCTGCGTTGAAGGACCCTGCAGGTCTGTTCAACTCCAGCCTCGAGGGGAATGTCAGGCGCGCCATCGACATCCACGAAGGCGAGAAGGTCAACGAGGCGGCCTTGAAGGCTCTCATCCGCGCCGCGGTGGCGCTCAATCTCCAGGGCAAGAGCCAGAGCAAGACCAAGCCGAAGGCCCGGCGGGCGAGCAGCAGGCGCGCCGACTAGAAGCGCGCCCGCCAAGTAAACGCGCAGGCCCCTGGGCCTTTGATGCTCCGGAGGAGGGTTTCGAACCCCCGACCCGGCGGTTAACAGCCGCCTGCTCTGCCACTGAGCTACTCCGGAATAGGGTGTGCCATTATGTAGACCCGAACCCGGCAGTCAAGCAGCGTGCGTCGGTCGGGTCACATGAAACGCGCCGGCTGACATCGCTTGCCCGTTGACGAGCACGTCGACGGTGTGTTTGCCGGGGCGGGGGACGCGCGTCGTGTGGACGGCGAGTGAAAACGCGGTCGCCAGCGTCACCTTCTGCCGCGGGGCCAGCGTGATGCGCTTCAGCTTGAACACCTTGGGCGCGGCCTGCCCGCGCGCCTTGACGAAGTGCACGGCGACGTCGACCAGCAGGGACTGCGGCTGGCGCGACGTGCTGCGGAGCGCCAGCGACATCGCCACGCGGCCGCCGATCGCGACGCGCGCCGGGGCGAAGCGGACGTCCTCGACCGCGACCGCCGGCTTGCCGCCGTAGCCGAGCAGCCGAAGCGCGGCCGTATCGCCGCGCTTCACGGCGCTGCGCAGCGCGTGCTCCACCAGCGCGCGGCGCTCGGCGGAGGCGCCGTCCAGCCAGCGGGCGCACGTGCGCCGCAGCAGATCGGGGTGCAGCTTGCCCAGGTCGTTGAGGTTGTTCGCGACGCTCCGGCGCACCAGCGTCGTCGCGTCGTCCTTGAGCAGCTCCAGCAGGTCCAGCACCCGCTCGCGGATGCGCGTCCAGCCAGGCGACGCGCGCCGCCCACGGCAGCCGCAGGCGCGTCCCCTCGGACACCAGGCGGCGGACATGCGCGTTGCCGTCCGCCGTCCAGCGGTGGAGGACGGCGAAGGTGCGCTCCGGATCGCGCGCGATGTACGGCCGGATGCTCGCTTCGGCGCTGAAACGCTTGGTGAGCTCGTATTGCGCGCGCATCGACACATCGAAGTGATCGAGGCCGTGCTCGGCGACGAACATCGTGTGCGGCAGATAGAAAAACGGCGCGATGCCCACGCCGAGCAGCTCGTCGGTCGCGTGTTCGGGGCCGAGCGACGCCAGCAGCACGTCGATCGCCGCCGGGTAGGCGGGCGGCAGGTGGCGCGCCAGCGCGCGCGAGATGTGCTTGCCGCGATCGAGCAGCTCCAGCGCCGCCAGCCCCGCGCACGCGCGGGCGACGAACGCGCGCCGTGCGAACGCGGGATACGCGCGCGCCACGTCGTCCGCCAGCCGCCGCACCAGCGCCGGCGAGAAGAACTGCTTGAGCGTGCTCACCGGCAGGCGGACGCGATGCACGCGAGGTGCTCGGCGTCCGTCCCGCAGCAGCCACCCACGATCGTGAGCCCGTGGTCGCCTTGCAGCTCGGCCAGACCGCGGCCGAGGGCGGCGGGATCGCCGCGATCCAGCGCCGTGGCGGCGTCCAGCTCGGCGTGTGTCTGCGCCGACGCGTTGGCGCGCAGGCCGCGGAAGCGCGTCAGCCACGGCTCGTCGCGCTGCGCGGCGGCGCGCAGCACGGGCGCCAGGTGGCTGGGGTGCACGCAGTTGACCATGAAGGCCAGCGGGTAGCCGTGGGTCGCGTCGTCGACGGTGGCGACGAACTCGCCCAGCGGCGTGCCGTCGGGCAGCTTGCCGTCGGGCTCGATGGTCGGCGACACCAGCACCGGCAGCTTCGCGATCTCGGCGGCGCGCAGGATGCCCAGCGTCTCGGGCAGGCTGGTCATGGTCAGCGGCACCAGCAGATCGACGCCGGCGCGCGCCAGCGCGTCGACCTGCTGGGCGTGATAGTCGTACGCGGCGCCGATCGACACCGTGCCGGTCGCGGTGTAGCCGTCGCCGCGCGGTCCGATGTCGCCGGTGAGGATCACGGGGCACGCGCGCGCGGCGTCGCTGCCCGCGCGCCAGCGGGCGATGAAGTCGCGCACCCGGCCGACCGCGCGCTGGTTGACGGCGGCGACGCCGGGCGCGCCCAGCCGCGCGACGTAGTCGGCCGACGCGCGCCAGACGAAGCTGTCGGTGAGCAGGCCGAAGTCGCGCGCCGCGGCCGTGTCGGCCACCGGGCGGAGCAGCTCGTCCTCCATCCGCTGCCAGGCGCGGTCGTCGTCGATGACCTCGAACGAGGAGAACTCGCGCAGCGGGAAGCCCTGGATATAGAGCAGGTAGGTTTCGCAGCCCGGGAACGTCAGGAACGTTCGCTGGGCCAGCGTCGCGCTGACGACGTCAGTGTTTCCGGGCATTTGAACGACGGTGAAAAACATACGATGACATGTCGAGAGCGGCCAAGCGGTTCCGACTAAGGAACAAAGGCACCCCAGGCGACGGGCAGCCGCCAGTCCGCGCACAAGGAGACGACGATGAAATACCTGCTGATGATGAACCACCCCGGCAAAGGTCCGTACGCGATGATGAGCTGGCCGAAAGAGGACATCTCTCGCCACATCCAGTTCATGATGTCGTTCGTCACGAAGCTGGGCGCTGCGGGCGAGCTGGTCGCGGCCGAGGGCCTGGCCGGCCCCGATCAGGCCAAGCGGGTGCGCGCCGGCGACGACGGCAAGCCGATCACCGACGGCGTGTTCCCGGAGTCGAAGGAGTTCCTGGTCGGCTACTGGATCATCGACGTCGACAGCCCGGAGCGCGCCTACCAGATCGCCGCCGAGGCGTCGGCCGCGCCCGGCAAGGCGGGCAAGCCGCTGAACATGGCGATCGAAGTGCGCCAGGTGATGAGCGCGCCGCCTCCTGACGCGCTCTGATGCTCCCGGCGCTGGACACGCGCACCCAGCATCTTCTGCGCGACGCCGCGCCGCAGGTGCTGGGTGTCATCGTGCGGCGGTACCGCGACTTCGCGGCGTGCGAAGACGCGGTCCAGGAGGCGTTCATCGCGGCGGCGGCGCAGTGGCCGCGCGAAGGCATCCCCGACAACCCGCGCGCCTGGCTGATCCACGTCGCGTCCCGGCGCATCACCGATCACGTGCGCGCCGAGGCCGCCCGCCGCCACCGCGAAGCGCTGGTGGTCAGCATGGTGCCGCCCGAGGAGCAGATCGCGCTGGCCGCCGACACCGACGGCGCGACCGAGCGCGACGACACGCTCGACCTGCTGTTCATGTCGTGCCATCCGGCGCTGTCGCCGGCGTCCGCGATCGCGCTGACCTTGCGCGCGATCGGCGGCATGACGACCGCCGAGATCGCCAAGGCGTTCCTGGTGCCGGAGGCGACGATGGCGCAGCGGATCAGCCGCGCCAAGGCGACCGTCAAGGCGTCGGGGGTGGCGTTCGCGATGCCGGCCGGCGACGAGCTGGCGGCGCGGCTGGGGAGCGTGATGCACGTGCTCTACCTGATGTTCAGCGAGGGCTACGCCGCGAGCTCGGGTGCGGACGTCGTCAGGACCGATCTGTCGGGTGAGGCGATGCGGCTGACACGCCTGTTGCGCCGGCTGGTGCCCGATCACACGGAGGTCGCGGGGTTGCTGGCGCTGATGCTGCTGACCGACGCGCGGCGCGCGGCGCGCACGGGGCTGGCGGGCGAGATCGTCCCGCTCGATCAGCAGGACAGGACGCTGTGGGACCGCGACGCGATCGCCGAGGGGGTGGAGCTGGTGACCACGACGCTGGTGAAGGGGCAGGTGGGGCCGTACCAGCTGCAGGCGGCGATCGCGGCGGTGCACGACGAGGCGGCGACCGCCGGCGAGACCGACTGGCCGCAGATCCTGGCGCTCTACGGTGTGCTGATGCGCATGACCGACAACCCGATGGTGGCGCTGAACCGCGCCATCGCGACCGCGATGGTCGACGGGCCGGCGGCCGGGCTCGCGCGGCTGGACGAGGTCGACGCCGACCCGCGCATGAAGGACCACCACCGCCTGGATTCCGTGCGCGGCCACCTGCTGGAGCGCGCGGGCGATCGCGCGGGCGCCATCACCTGTTATCGGCGCGCGGCGGCCGGCACGGCGAGCATCGCCGAAAGAAATTATCTGCTCATCCAGGCGGCGCGGCTGGCGGATGTCGAGACAGGCGAGGCGGCTCCGACTCAGGGGTGACGGCGCCAATCACGGCGCTTCGAACCAGGAGGAGAGCCATGAGCAACGCCGAAACGTTTCAGTCGGTCCGCAGCATCCCGGAGACCATCCACTCGCGCGGCGGCCGTCGCATCTTGCGCCGCATCGGTGCCGTGCTGGCGGGCCTGGTCGCGATCTTCGCGGTCACGTCCGTGACCGACGCGGTCATGCACGCGATCGGCGTGTTTCCGCCCGTGGGAGCCCCTCCCATGTCCAGCGCGCTGTTCCTGTTCGCGTTCGCGTACCGGTTCGTGTTCGACGTCGCGGGCAGTTACCTGACAGCGCGGCTGGCGCCCGATCGGCCGATGCGGCACGCGCTGGTGCTGGGCGCGATCGGTCTGGTGCTGAGCATCGCGGGGGCGGTGGCGATGTGGGACGCGGGACCGGCTTGGTATCCGATCGGGCTCGCGGCCAGCGCGCTGCCGTGCGCGTGGCTCGGCGCCCGCCTGCACGAACACCGGGGGCGGGTGTAGCCTGGTGGCATGAGCCCGAAGGCGACGAAGAAGAAGAGCAGGGCGAACGTCGAAGTCGAAGGCCCGGGCGAAGGCGAAGCCAAGGCCCAAGAAGGCGAAGGCGAAGTCGAAGGCGAAGTTGAAGGCCCGGTCGACGGCAAAGCCGAGGGCAAAGGTAAAGGTCCGGCCGAAGGCGAAGCGCAGGGGGAGTGCGAAGGCGAAGTCGAGGCCCCCCAAGCACCAGCTCGCCGCGAAGATCGCGCGCCTGTGCGCCGACGCGCGGGCGCTGGGGATGATCACCGGCATCGTGATGCCGATCGACGAGATCCAGCTCGGCGTGAAGCTGTCCGAGCAGCCGCGCCGCGCCGTCATCCCAAGCCTGCTCGCCCTGTCGCAGGACGCGAACATGCACGCGCGGCGCGTCGCCTTCGGCGCGCTTCGGCGCATGGAAGCGTGGGACGACCCGCGCGTGTTCGATGTCTTCCTGCGCGGCATGTCCGACCCGAAAGGCTGGGTGCGCTACGACGCGGCGTGGGCGCTGGGCGACAGCCGCACCACCGACCCGCGCGCGATCGCCGCCCTCGAGACGCTCGCCCGGGGCGCGCGTCCCGATCCCGACCTCTCGGACGCGAAGGCGCGCGCCGCCTCTCAGGCCGCCGAGTCGCTGGCCTCGCTGCGGCAGATTTCCTGACCTCGCGTCAGCGAGGCGCGCCGGCGTGTCGCGCCGGCAGGCGCGCGACACGCTGACGGTGGCCGTTACTTCTTGCCCTTGCCTCGCCCGTGGTCGTCGCCCTTCTTGTCCAGCTTGCGCTCGGCCTTGTCTTCCTTGCGGTCGATCTTGTCGGCCAGGTGCTCGGCTTTGCGCTCGGCCTTGTCCTCTTTACGTTCTTCTTTGCGCTCGGCCTTGTCCTCCTTGCGCTCGGCCTTGTCGGCCATCTGCTCGGCCTTTCGCTCGGCCTTGTCCTCTTTGCGTTCTTCTTTGCGCTCGGCCTTGTCGGCCATGCGCTCGGCTTTGTCGTCCTTGCGCTTCGGCCTTGTCGGCCTGGTGTTCGGCTTTGCGCTGTTCGTTCCGCTCGTGCACCTGCTCGCGGCGGATCTGTCCGGGTGGCACGTGCGCGGGTGGCGGAGGAGGCGGCGGCGTGGCCACCGCGCGCGCCGGCGGCGGAGGCGGCGGCATTGGTGCGGCGACTGGCTGCGCGGGCGGTGGCGGCGGCGGCGAGGCGCATCCGCCCGCCAGCCACCGCCCGGAGGCGGCGGGGGAGGGGCGGGCTGCGCCGGCTGAACCGGCTGCGCTGCCACGGGCTGGGCCGCGTGGCCGGGCGGGTTGTGACGCATGCGGATCGTGCATGCGCCGAGCAACGGGACAACTGTCAGGGCCAGCGAAAACACCTGCGCAAACGAACGGCGGTTCATGAAGCCTCCTTGTCCAGCGTTGGGACCTTCGAAGCTAGGGCGCGCGCGAGGCGCGAGGACTGCGGCCATCTGTGAGACAGGTTGTGGGCGCCGTCCGAGATCAGAATATCCCAGGGACGCGCGCTCGCGGCGGCCTATTCAGCCGGCGGCGCGATCATCGGCACCGACGGTGCGTCGAGGTCGCACAAGGTGCTCTCGCCTGCACCAGCGCCCGCCACGGGTGTAGCCTGCCGACATGCCGGCGCAGGTGAGCGAGGAGATCGTGATTGCCGCGGCCCCTGACGAGGTGTGGCCGCTGGTGACGGAATCGCGACACTTTCGCGTGTGGTACGCGTTCGGGGGCGCCGAGATCGATCTTCGTCCCGGCGGTGCGATGGCGCTGCGCTGGGATGAACACGGTGACTTCGCCGCCGTCGTGGAAGCCGTGGTGCCGCCGAGATCGTTTTCGTTCCGATGGCTCACGGCGCCCGGTCCACTGGTCGAGATCAGCTTGGACGCGGCAGCTGACGGGACCCGCGTCCGTGTCGTCGAGACCGGCGAGCTCGAAGACGCTGCCCAGAGCGCGCTCGCCTGGCGCAACGCGCTCGGCCTGCTGCGCGATCTCGCCGCGCGTATGCAGCTTCGCTGACAGGCCGCGGGCGGACGTTCCAGTCCGACTCAGTTGCCGGGCGGGCGCCAGCGCAGCACGCGCGCGGCGTTGTCGAAGTAGATCTTGCGCAGCACCGCATCGGGCAGACCCACGCCGTCGATCTTCCAGCGTCCCTGGATCGGCGTCGGGCTCTCGAACTGGCGGTCGGGTGTCTCGAAGTAGCGCCACGTCGACGTGAAGAACCGCACCTCGTCGGCGCGCGTCGGCGGCTCGGGGCCGGTCGACCCGAACATCATGTCCTCGTCGGCAGGGCCGATGCCGGTGTCGGTGCCGAACAGCACGCGGTCCTGATACTTGGTGAAGAAGCGGCGCATCTTGTCCTGCGGGTGGCGGCCGATCTCGGGGACGCGCGCGGCGGTGTCGATGAAGAAGTTCGGGTAGCGGTCCAGCATGCGCGCGACGTTCGTCGGGTCCTCCGGGTCGTTGCCGAAGTGGACGCCGATGAACGTCGTCTTCTTGTGGCGCGCGACCAGGCGTTCGAACGCGTCGTACAGCTCCTGCCAGGCGGGGATGCCGGGGCCGTGGAACGACCACTCGGGGTGGGCGCGCAGCTCGTCCCAGCGTTCGTTGTCGGGTGTCGGCGGCTTCCAGAACGCCTTCGGATCGCCGATGTGGATGGCGACCGGCATGCCCAGCTCGCCGGCGCGCTTCCACAGCGGATCCAGGCCGCGGTCGTCGATGGCCAGCAGGCCGCGGCCGTCGGGCGCCGGAAACCCGAGGCCCAGCCCCTTGGTGATCTTGAGGCCGATCGCGCCCAGCCGTTTCGCCTCGGTCAGCGATGCGGCCATCGCAGCGCCGTAGTCCTTGCGCGCGCGCACCATCCGAAAGTCGGGCGACATGAACACGGCGATGCGCCCGTGGCCCGTCGCCGCGGCCGCCAGCTGCGTCTCGAGCATCTGGCGCGGCGGGCCGGGGTACATGCCCGACAGGTTCACCACCCCGTCGATCCCCCATTCGTTCATCAGCTTCTCGGCGCGCGCGATGCCGTCCGGCCCGATATGCGTGTGGACGTCGATGCGGCGAAACCGCCGTGCAGCCGGCTTCGCTGGCGCTGGCACCGCGGCGGACGCTGACGCGGCGTCGGGCCGCCCCGCATCGGCAGCGGTGCTCGCTACCGCCGCGCGGGCGGCGTCAGCGGTCGCGACCCCCACCGCTACCGGCTGCGCGCGCTGGCAGGCGCCCAGCAGCGCGATCACCGACCACGCCACCGCCGCCCGGCTCAAGTCACGGCTCGGAGGGGGTCAGAACCTCGACGTCGCTCGCCTTGCCTTCGTCCTTGGGCGGAGCGGCTTCCGACGGTCCCGTGCGCTTCAACTTGATGTTCATCTTCAGCGACTGCGCGCCGCTGCGCGCCTTCGTCCAGTCGGAGCCGCTGATCATCCGCTCGTGCGCTTCGAAGCCGTCCTTGCGCACGGTGATGGCGTGTGCGGCCGTCGGGTCGACGTCCTTGCTCGAATACGGCGTCGTGCCCACGCTGCTGCCGTCGATCACGACCTCGGCGCCCGTCGGCGACGACGTGATCTTCAGGACCGGCTTCTCCGCTGGCGCTGCTTCGGCCGTCTTCGGGGCTTCCGCGGCCGCGCCTCCCGCCGCCGCTGCCTCGGCCGGAGCCTTCTCACCCGCCGGCGGCGTTGCCGCCGGTTTGTCCGTCTTGTCGGGCGACGGCACCGCCGCCGCCTCGGCCGAGGCGGCGCTCTTCCTGCGGCCCGACTTCGTCGGCCGCTCTTCCGCGGACTTTTCGCCGGCCGCCTTGTCGCCCTTCCCCTTGTCTGGCTTGGGCGGCGCGGTCGCCGTCTCCGGCGTCTTCGCCGGGGCAGCGACCGTCGGTGTTTCAGGCTTGGCTTCGGCCGGCGGCGCCGGCGGGCTCGGAGCGGCGCCGGTGTTGTCGGGAGCCGGCGGCGGCGGAGGCGGCGGAACGGGAGCCGCGATCTCGGCGGGCGCGGGTGCCGTCGCTATCGCGGCCGCCTTGCGCTTGTCGTACTCGCGCTTGCCGAACACGACGCCCGCCGCTGCCACGCCCGCCAGCAGCACGGCGACGACGATCTTGCCGCTCTTGCGGCTGGAGCGCCGGTACTTGGCGTCGCTGCGGAAGCGGCCGCTTTCGATCGAGCGGCCCGGCTGGTCCACCACGATCTTCATGGGGACCGCCGCCGCCGCTGCTGCCGCGGCTGCCGCCGCCGATGCGGGCGTGTCACGCCTGCCGGTCGTCGCGGCGGGCGCCGCCAGCGGCGCCGAGCCGTCGAGGTGCGCGGCCAGCGGGGCGTCGAGCGACCCCATCATCGGCGCCGACTGCCCGATTGCAGGCACCGGCTCGGACGGCTCGACCTCGCGCTTGGCGGTCAGATCGTCGCCGGTGCCGTCGGTGGCGACAGGCACGGCCGAGTCGCGCAATGCGCTGGTCTGTCCCGTGACCGCCTCGTGCACCGCGAATTCTTGCGCCGCGACGTCGAACACCTTCGTCGGCTCGTCGTCGCCGACGTTGGTGGCGGGCGCGACCGCTACCGGTGGTGGCGGCGGCGGCGCCGGCATCGACGGCGTCGGTCCCTTCTCTTCCAGCGCGAGCAGAGCCTTGTCGATATCGGCCGCCGTCGGCGCCTCGAACAGGGCAGACGGCACAGGCGCGGATCGAAGCGTCGATAAGCCGGCGGTCGTCCGTGGCCGGCTGAAGATCCCGCCACCGCTGCTGGTCACCGGACCCGAGCGCGACGCCGGCATGGTGGTCGCCGGGGCCGCGCCCACGGCGGGGGAGTCCATCTTGACCTCGACCGCAGCGGGCGGTGGCGGCGCGCGATTTAGGAGGGACCCGCGCGTCCAGCGTCGTGATCACGCCCGAGGGCCGGCGCACGGCCAGGCCCGCGCCCGCGGTCGCTGTCCCGCCGGGCGCAACGCCCGTCTGCTGCAGGCGCATCTTCTCATCGAGAATCTTGTCCAGCGTCGGCTGGCTCTCGGGCGTCAGGCGATCGAAGCGCACGCCCATCCCCGGTGTCACGCCGGTCTTGCCGGGGTCGTATTCCCGGATCCAGACAACGGTCCCATCCCCCTGAAACAGCGGCGCGGCGTCGACCAGCTGGAAGTCGAGCTTCAGGCGCGTACCGACGGGGAGGGGTTCGCGCGTGCGGATGAAGATGCCGCCGCGACTGACGTCCACACCGTAGCGCTCGATGAACTGCTGGAGGCTGGCGCTGCGAAACTTGATACGGAGGTTTACCGGTCCGCGAAGCTCTTTGTCGTTGGGCTCGGCCATGATCAGGATGTGACGATCGACTTTACCCGATCGCTCTTTCCAAGACGCTGATTATCCCCGATTATCTCAAGAAATCACTCCGCTGCGTTTCGTGTCCTGCTACCGCATCGCCACCGCCGCCGCCGTCCTTCTGGGCAGCGCGACCGTGGCGGTCGCGGCGACCCCGCCCCCGCTGCTGGCGCCGCGAGCGGCGGTGGCGTCCGATCATCCGGCGGCGTCGGCTGCCGGCCTCGCCGTGCTCAAGGCCGGGGGCAACGCTGTCGATGCCGCCTGTGCCACTGCGCTCGCGCTGGGCGTCGTGCACCCCGAATCGTCGGGCATCGGCGGCGGCGGCTTCGCGATCGTTCACATCGCCAAGCAGAACAAGACCTACGCGCTCGACTTTCGCGAACGGGCGCCGGCCGCCATCACCCCGGCCAGCTACGTCAAGGACGGCAAGGTGGATGCGGAGCTGTCGAAGCGCGGCGGCCTGGCCGTCGCCGTCCCCGGCGAGGTGCGCGGGCTCGGCGAGATGGTCAAGCGCTGGGGCGCGCAGCCGTTCGGCCGCTGCGTCGATCCGGCGCAGAAGCTGGCGGCGCGCGGTTTCCCGGTGTCGTGGCGGCTGGCGCGCGATCTCGCGGGCCTGGCGACGAAGCCCAGGGCGGGGGCCCCCGACGCGAAGTTTCTGGAGGTGTTCGGCGGCAAGAAGCTGGCGGCTGGCGACACCTGGCGGCGGCCCGATCTGGCACGCACGCTCGGCAAGCTGCGGGCGGGGCCGGATGCGTTTTACAAAGGGGAGATCGCGGCCGAGATCGTCAAGGCGGTGCGCGCCGCCGGCGGCGTGATGACCGCGGAGGACCTGGCCGGCTACACGGTGACCGAGCGGACGCCGCTGGCGGTCGACTACCGCGGCCTGCGCGTGGTGTCGATGCCGCCGCCGTCGTCGGGCGGCATCGCGCTGGTCGAGACGCTGGGCATCCTGGCGGCGCGCTACCCCGCCGGGCGGACGCGCGATGTGCGCGGCGCGGCCGTGGATCTGCACGTGCTGGCCGAAGCGTTCAAGCACAGCTTCGCCGACCGGGCGCGCTACCTGGGCGATCCGGACTTCGTCCCCATCGACGTCGCGCACCTGGGCAGCAGCGCCTATCACGCCGAGCTCGCCCGTCGCATCAAGGCGGGCGGGGTGTTGCCGCGCGACGCGTACGGGACGCTGGGGCCGCCGCCCGCGCCGCGCAAGGACGCGGGGACCGCGCACCTGTCGGTGATCGACGGCGACGGCAACGCGGTGGCGCTGACCACGACCGTCAACCTGGGGTTTGGCGCCGAGCTGGTCGCGGGCAAGACCGGCATCCTGCTCAACGATCAGATGGACGACTTCTCGCTGGAGCCGGGCGTGCCCAACGCGTTCGGCCTGATCGGTAACGAGCAGAATGCGATCGCGCCGCGCAAGCGGCCGCTGTCGTCGATGACGCCGACGATCGCGCTGGACGCGGGCGGCAAGGTGCGCGTCGTCGTCGGCGCGGCCGGCGGCCCGACGATCATCACCGCCGTGGCGCAGGTGCTGACCAACGTCGTCGACTTCAAGATGGACGCGCAGGCCGCGGTGGCGGCGCCGCGCATCCATCATCAATGGTTCCCGGAGGTGCTCGCGGTCGAGCCGGATGTCGCGCCGGACGCGATCGACTCGCTCAAGAAGTGGGGGCACAAGGTGAAAGAGTTTCCGCACATCGGAACCGTGAACGCGCTGGTGCGCACGGACGCGGGCATCGAGGCCGCCGCCGAGCCGCGCAGCCCGAGCGGCCCGGCGGGGTACTGACGGCGATGCCGGCGCGGCGGATAACGAAGGTCCTGATCGCCAACCGCGGCGAGATCGCGTGCCGCGTGATCCGCGCCTGCCGCGAGCTGGATCTGCGCACGGTCGCGGTGCACTCGGACGCCGACACGGCGGCGCTGCACGTGCGCCTGGCCGACGAGGCCGTCGCCATCGGCCCACCGCCGGCGCGCGAGAGTTACCTGCGCGCCGAGAAGATCGTGGACGCGATACGCCGCACGGGCGCCGACGCCGTCCATCCCGGCTACGGCTTCCTGTCCGAGAACGCCGAGTTCGCGGAGGCGGTGGCGGCGGCGGGCGCGACGTTCATCGGGCCGCCGCCGTCGGCGATCCGCGCCATGGGCGGCAAGACCGCGGCGCGCGCGCTGATGCAGGCGGCCGGCGTGCCGGTGGTGCCCGGCGACAACGGGCCGGACGGGCGCGGCTTCGCGACCGCGGCGGCCGCGAAGGCGGCGGCGGCGCGCATCGGCTATCCGGTGATGCTGAAGGCGGCGGCGGGTGGCGGCGGGCGCGGCATGCGCCTGGTCGATAGCGAGGACAAGCTCGAAGCGGCGCTGGCGGGCGCGCAGCGCGAGGCCAAGGGCGCGTTCGGCGACGACACGGTCTATCTGGAGAAGGCGATCGTGCGGCCGCGCCACATCGAGATTCAGGTGTTCGGCGACGAGCACGGCGGCGCCGTGCATCTGTACGAGCGCGACTGCTCGATCCAGCGGCGCAACCAGAAGGTGATCGAGGAATCGCCGTCGCCGGCGCTGGACGACGACACGCGGGCGCACATGGGCGAGGTCGCGGTGCGCGCGGCGCGTTCGGTCGGCTACGTCGGCGCGGGGACGATCGAGATGTTGTTCGACGCGGCGGCGAAGAGCTTCTACTTCCTGGAGATGAACACGAGGCTGCAGGTCGAGCACCCGGTGACGGAGCTGGTCACCGGCGTCGACCTCGTGCACTGGCAGCTGGCGGTCGCGCAGGGCGAGCCGTTGCCGCTGGCGCAGGCGGCGATCCCGCGGCGCGGGGCGGCGATCGAATGCCGCGTGTACGCGGAGGACCCGGTGAAGTTCCTGCCGTCGCCGGGGACGATCACGTCGCTGCGCGTGCCGTCGGGGCCGGGCGTGCGCGACGATTCGGGCGTGACCGCGGGCAGCGTGATCTCGGTGCACTACGATCCGATGATCTCGAAGCTGTGCGTGTGGGCTGACACGCGCGCGGCGGCGGTCGCGCGCATGCGGCGCGCGCTGGGCGAATACCACGTGGGCGGCATCCGAACGAACCTGCCGTTCCACCGTCAGGTGATGCGCCACCCGGCGTTCATCGCCGGCGACTACGACACCGGCTTCATCGAACGCCACAAGGCGGAGCTGGCGCCGGCGGCCGCGGACGACGAGACCGCGGAGCTGGCGGCGATCGCGGCGGCGGTGGCGGCGGATGACGCGGGCGGCGCGGCGGTCGTCGTCGGAGCTGGACCTGTCGGCGACGCAGCTGTCGGCATGGAGACGGGACGACAAGGATTGACTGACGGCAGCGCGGCTGCCGCGCCGGCGGCGCCATCGAAGCTCGCGCTGCTGGTGGCATACGCCACGCTGTACGTCATCCTGGGATCGACCTACCTGGCGATCCGCATCGGCGTCGCGACGTGGCCGCCGTTGTTGTTCGCGAGCGTGCGTTTCGCGATCGCGGGCGTCGGGCTGTACCTGGTGCTGCGCGCGCGCGGCGCGCCCGCGCCCGGATGGCGCGCGTGGGCGGCGGCCGGGGTCGCGGGCGGCCTGATGCTGGGCGGCGGCATCGGCACCGTGTGCTGGGCCCAGCAGTGGGTCCCGTCGGGGGAGGCGGCGCTGATCGTGGCCACGGGCCCGATGTGGACCGTGGTCCTGCCGTGGATCGCGCGGCGCGCGCCGGCGCCGCGGCCGCTGGTCGCCGTCGGCGTGGCCGTCGGGCTGGCCGGTGTGGGCGTGCTGATCGGCGGCGGCGGTGGCGCCGCCGTCATGGGCGGCGAGCGCGCGTTGCTGGCGGGGCGCGTGGCGCTGGTCGGCGCCAGCCTGAGCTGGTGCATCGGGTCGTTGATCGCCCATCGCCTGCCGTTGCCCAGATCGGTCGCGCTGTCGGCGGCGATGCAGATGGTGGTCGCCAGCCCGCTGCTGGCGATCGCGGCGGCGGCGCACGGCGACTTCCATGGCTTCCACTTCGCCGCGATCACGCCGGGCGGCTGGGCGGCGCTGGGCTACCTGGTGGTGTTCGGCAGCCTGGCGGGCTTCGGCTCCTACCTCTACTCTGTTGAAGCACGAGGGGCCGACGCGCTCGTCGACGTCGGCGTTCGTCAACCCGGTGATCGCGGTGGCGCTGGGTGCCGCGCTCGCGGGCGAGGCGATCGGCCCGCGGACGGTGGCGGCGGCGGCGATGATCATCGCGGCGGTCGCGGCGGTGATCCTGGGGACGGCCCGTCGCCAGCCCCGATAGACCGCAGGGGCGAAAAGGCATACGGTCGCCGTCATGCGGCCAAGCCTGACCATCCTCCTCGCGATCTCGATCGTCTCCGCCACTGCCGTCGCCGGCGATGCAGAGAAAGAGAAAGACACCAAGACGGCGACGATCGCGTTGATGCGGCAGATCATGCCGCCCGAGGCGTACGACGCCGTGCTGGATCAGATGTACCAGCAGATGTCGGCCAGCATGAAGCAGGCGGGCGGCGGGACCATGTCCCCCAAGCAGCAGAAGGGGATGAAGGCGGCGGTCAAGGAAGCGCTGCCCTACGATGATCTGTTGACGTGGACCGGCGAGATCTACGCGAAGCACTTCACGAAGAAGGAGATCGACGACATCGCCGCGTTCTACGCGACGCCGACCGGCAAGAAGGTCGCGCGCATGCTGCCCGCGCTGTCCGGCGAGATGGGCGCCAAGATGGGCCCGCTCCTGATGACCCGCCTGCCCGCCGCCCTCAAGAAGCACGGCATCGAGTAGCCGTCGCGATCATCTACGGCGCGCGAGCATCGATCCGTCAGGTCCGAATCGAGAGACGTTGTTGGTGTCAGGCGAACAGGCGGCCCTGGCGCGGGTCGATCTTGTCGGGCAGCGCCTGGGACTTGGGCGGGCCCGGAGGGCGGGGGGCGCCGATCAGCGCGCGCAGGCGGGCGAGGTTGCGCGCGAACGACGGGAGCTTGTCGGCGCCGGACGGCGTCTCCAGCACCGCCGGGCGTCGTCGCGAAGCGCGCGTCGTTGACCAGCCGCCAGAACGGCAGCAGGCCCAGGTAGCCGTCGCCGATCTCGGCGTGGCGATCGACGTGGCTGCCGGCCGGCGTCTTGGAATCGTTGAGGTGAAACGCGCGCAGGCGGTCGAGGCCGATCGTGCGCGCGAATCCGTCGAACACGCGCTCGTAGCCCTCTTCGGTGCTGAGATCCATCCCGGACGCGTGCGCGTGGCAGGTGTCGAAGCAGACGCCGAGCGTGTCGGCGCCGCGCGCCGCATCGAAGATGTAGGCGATATCGTCGAACCGGCAGCCGAGGCAGCTCCCCTGACCGGCGGTGATCTCCAGCAGCAGGCGGACGCGGACGCCACGCGTCCGGTCGTGCAGGTCGGACAGCGACGCCGCGGCGGTTTCGATGCCCAGCTCGCGCCCGGCGCCCATGTGCGCCCCCGGGTGCAGCACGACATAGTCGATGCCCAGCTCCTCGGCGCGCAGCATCTCGTCTTGCAGCGCGTCGCGGCTGCGCTTCAGGGTCACGGGGTCGGTGGCGCATATGTTGATGAGATACGAGGCGTGCGACATGACCGGCCACGCCACCGTGGCGTGCTCGCTGCGGAACATCGACACCTCGTCGCGATCGAGCGGCTTGGCCCGCCACTGCGACGACGGCCGGGCGAAGATCTGCAGCGCTTCGCAGCCGTCCGCGCGCCCGCGCGCGATGGCGTTCCAGGCACCGCCGGCTACCGACTCGTGTGCGCCCAGTAACATCTCGGCCAAGAATAGCCTCCTTCATTCAGAATCCGGACGATCGAGCGACTGGCTCCGGTGCCGGCCACCGGGCGGACGGGCGGTGCGGCCGGCGGGGGGCTGGCATCGGGGGCAGTGCTGGTGGCGCGGGCATCGGGGTAGTGCTGGAGACGACCGCCCTGCGCGTCCGGAAACCATCGCCTAAAAGAAGAAGGCTTCCCATTGACGAAGACCCGTCGATTCGGTAAACGAGCCGCGGGCTTCTGGGCATGAAATCTGCGTTTGCATTGCTACTTTCCGCCGCACCCGAGTCGCACGAGCCACAGCTCATCGACATCGACGGGACGGTGTTCGTTCAGTTCGGAATTTTCGTGGTGCTGGCGCTGATCTTGTGGCGCTTCATGTGGCGCCCTTACCTGCGCGTGCGCGGCGAGCGCGTGGCGCGCGTCGAGGGCTACCGCGAGGAGGCGACGAAGATGGATGCCGATGCGCAGCAGCGGCTGACGCGCGCCGAGGCGGCGCTGGCCGAGGCGCGGCGCGCCGGGGCGGGCGAGCGGACGGTGGCGCGCGCCGAAGCGCAGGCGCGCGAGCAGACGCTGCTGGCCGAGGCCAACGCGGCCGCCAATCGCACGCTGGCCGACGCCCGCAAGCGGCTCGAGGGCACCCTCGCCGGTGAGCGGGCGAAGCTCAACGCGCAGGCGGGAGACGTCGCGATGGCGGCGGCGCGCAAGATTCTGGGCCGCGAGGTGGCGTCGTGAGGATCGCGGCGACGCTGGTCTTCGCGGGCCTGTTCGCGGTGTCCGCGCCCGTGTTCGCCGATGAGCACGAGGTTCAGCACGCCGCCGCGGCCCAGGGTCACAGCGATCCGACCCCGGGCGACCACGCCGCAGCGGGTGGTGAGCACGCCGCCGCGGGCGAACACGCCGCTGGTGAACACGGCGCGCCCGCGCTCGACGGCGGCAGGCTGGCGGCGCAGTTCTTCAACTTCGCGGCGCTGATCGCCATCCTTTACTTCGCCGGGCGCAAGCCGGTCAGCAAGGCGCTGCTGGCGCGTCACGAGCAGCTGAAGTCCGAGCTGGCGGCCGCCGCCGAGGTGCGCGCCGCGGCGCAGGCCCGCCTGGAGAAGCAGGAGAAGCGGCTGGCCGCGCTGGAGCACGAGATCGCGGACATCGTCTCGGGCGTCAAGCAGGAGGCGGAGGCCGAGAAGGCGCGCATGATCGCCGCCGCCGAGGACCGCGCCCGCCGCATTCGCGAAGAGGCGACGTTCATGATCGACCAGCAGGTCAAGGAGGCGGAGGTCCAGCTCCGCCGCGAGGCCGCGCGCGCGGCTGTCGATGCGGCCGAGAAGGTCGTGCGCGCCAACTTCGGCGCCGGTGACCAGCAGCGGCTGGTCGACACCTTCGTCGCTGACGTCGCCGGCAACGGCGCGCACGTCTCCCCGACGCCGACGCCCGCGCCCGCCACACCGGCCATCCCCCGGAGCGCGGTCTGATGGCCGCCGTCGGCGGATCCGTCGCGCGCCGCTACGCGCGCGCCCTGTTCGGCATCGGCGTCGACGCCGGCCGGTTCGAGGAGCTGGGTCGCGAGCTGGACGAGTTCGTCGCCGTGTGGGCGGAGTCGGCCGAGCTGCGCCAGACGCTGGAGAACCCGGTGTTCAAGCCCGATCAGAAGCGCGCCGTGCTGGAGCAGATCTTGCCCCGCGTCGCGCCGACGCCCGAGGTGCAGCGCTTCGTGCTGCTGCTGCTCGATCGCAGCCGCATCGTCCTGCTGCCCGCCATCGCGCGCGCGTACCAGGCGATGGCCGACGAGCACGTCGGCCGCGTGCGCGCGCGGGTGACGTCGGCCGAGCCGCTGACGCAGGTGGCCCTCGACCGCGTGCGCCGCTCGCTGGAGCAGCGCACCGGCAAGAAGGTCGTGATGGAGACCGCCGTCGATCCCGAGCTGATCGGCGGCCTGGTCGCGCGTGTCGGTGACCTGGTGCTCGACGGCAGCGTTCGCACGCAGCTCGAGGACCTCCGGACCAAGCTCCTCAACTAGCAAGCCAAGCAGCCAAAGAAGAAAGAACTCGCCATGCAAATCCGCGCCGAAGAAATCAGCCAGATCATCCGCAAGGAAATCGAAGGCTTCGACAAGAAGGTCGCCGTCAGCGAGACGGGCACCGTGCTCGAGGCCGGCGACGGCATCGCGCGCGTGTACGGCCTGGACTCGGCGATGGCGGGCGAGCTGCTCGAGTTCGGCCACGGCGGCGTCGTCGGCCTGGTGCTGAACCTGGAAGAGGACAACGTCGGCGTCGCGCTGCTGGGTAACTTCGAAGAGGTCAAAGAGGGCGACACCGTCAAGCGCACGGGCAAGATCGCGCAGGTCCCCGTCGGCGACGCGCTGATCGGCCGCGTCGTCAACGCGCTGGGCGTGCCCATCGACGGCAAGGGGCCGATCGCCACGACCGAGATCCGCAAGATCGAGGTCAAGGCGCCCGGCATCATCGCGCGCAAGGCCGTGCACGAGCCGATGCAGACCGGCATCAAGGCGATCGACTCGATGATCCCGATCGGCCGCGGCCAGCGCGAGCTGATCATCGGCGACCGCCAGACCGGCAAGACCGCGGTCGCGGTCGACGCCATCATCAATCAGAAGGGGCAGAACATGTTCTGCTTCTACGTCGCCATCGGCCAGAAGCAGTCGACGGTCGCGCCGGTCGTCGACAAGCTGCGCGAGACCGGCGCCATGGAGTACACGACCGTGATCGCGGCGACCGCGTCCGAGTCGGCGCCGCTGCAGTTCCTCGCGCCGTACACCGGCGTCACGATGGCGGAGTACTTCCGCGACAGCGGCGGCCACGCGCTCATCGTCTACGACGATCTGTCGAAGCAGGCGGTCGCCTACCGCCAGCTGTCGCTGCTGCTGCGCCGCCCGCCGGGCCGCGAGGCGTACCCGGGCGACGTCTTCTACCTGCACTCTCGCTTGCTGGAGCGCGCCGCCAAGCTGTCCGACAAGGAAGGCGCCGGGTCGCTGACCGCGCTGCCGATCATCGAGACGCAGGCCGGTGACGTGTCGGCGTACATCCCGACCAACGTCATCTCGATCACCGACGGGCAGATCTTCCTGGAGAGCGACCTGTTCTTCTCGGGCCTGCGCCCGGCCGTCAACGTCGGCATCTCGGTCAGCCGCGTCGGCGGCGCCGCGCAGATCAAGGCCATGAAGAGCGTCGCCGGCAAGCTGCGCCTCGAGCTGGCGCAGTACCGCGAGCTGGCGGCGTTCGCGCAGTTCGGCTCGGACCTGGACAAGGCGACCCAGCAGCAGCTGGCGCGCGGCGCGCGCATGGCCGAGCTGCTCAAGCAGGGGCAATACGCGCCGCTGTCCGTCGAGAAGCAGGTGTTCATCCTGTTCGCGGTCACCAACGGCTTCACCGACACCCTGGCCATCGACGTGCTGGGGCGCTACGAGCGCGAGCTGTACGCGTTCGTCGACGCCCGCCACCCGGAGCTGTGGGCCGACGTGCGGACCAAGGGCAACGACAAGAGCAAGGACGCGTGGAATTCGCTGACGGCGCGCATGAAGTCGGTGCTCGGCGAGTTCAGCAAAGAGTTTGCGCCGGACGTGCAGGGGGCCTGATTGCCTACGCTCAAGGAGATCCGCGTCCGGATCGCGTCGGTCAAATCGACGCAGAAGATCACGCGCGCGATGAAGCTGGTGTCGGCGGCGCGCCTGCGCCGCGCGCAGGACGCGATCGTCGCGGCGCGCCCGTACGCCAACGCGGTGGCGGACGCCGTCGGCGAGGTCGCGCTGCGCGCGGGTGCCGAGTCGCATCCGCTGCTGGACGTGCGCACGCCCGAGCGGGTCATGCTGGTGACGCTGACGTCCGACCGCGGCCTGGCGGGCGGCTTCAACGCCAACGTGTTCCGCGCCGTGGCGCGGTTCACCGCCGAGCGCCAGGGCGCCACGCCGCCGATGAAGGAGCTCAAGCTGCAGATCGTGGGCAAGAAGGGCCGCGATTTCTACCGGCGCCGCAAGGCCGTCATCGGCCACGAGCTGACCGGCATGACCTCCGAGACCGCGGGCGCGACGGCGCGCGAGCTGGCGCACATCGTGACGCACGCGTTCGAGCACGGCGAGACCGACGCGGTGTTCCTCGTCTACAACGAGTTCAAGTCCGCGGTGCAGCAGCGCATCGTCCTGGCGCCGCTGTTGCCGGTGACCCCTGTTGACCTGCCGGCGCGCACCGGCAACGCGCCGGCGGCGGGCGCCATCGACTTCCTCTACGAACCGTCGAAGGCCAAGCTGCTGGACGCGCTGCTGCCAGCCTACGTTCAGTCGCAGCTCTACCGCGGCCTGCTGGAATCGATGGCGTCGGAGTTCGGCGCGCGCATGACGGCGATGGACAACGCCACGACCAACGCCAAGGAAATGATTTCGTCACTCTCGTTGCAGTACAACCGCGCACGGCAGGCGGCGATCACCAAGGAGCTGATGGAGATCGTCGGCGGCGCCGAGGCCCTGAAGGGCTGACGGGTTAAGGACAAGGAAAAGGACAAATGAGCACAGTTGCGAGCACGAGTCAGGGCAGGGTCGTTCAGGTCATCGGGCCGGTCGTCGACGTCGAGTTCTCCGGCGGGTCGCTGCCCGAGATCAACACGGCGCTTCGCATCTCGAACCCGTCGATCAGCAACGAGCCCGGCAACCTGGTGGTCGAGGTCGCGCAGCACCTGGGCGAGCACAACGTCCGCACCATCGCCATGGACACGACCGACGGCCTGGTCCGCGGCATGCCGGTCGAGAACACCGGCAAGCCCATCCTGGTGCCCGTCGGGCGCGAGGTGCTGGGCCGGATCATGAACGTCGTCGGCCTGCCCGTCGACGAGCGCGGCGCGATCGGCGCCAAGAAGTCGATGCCGATCCACCGCGCGGCGCCGCGCTTCGTCGACCAGTCGGTGCGCGTCGAGATGTTCGAGACCGGCATCAAGGTCATCGACCTGCTGGCCCCCTACCGCCGCGGCGGCAAGATCGGCCTGTTCGGCGGCGCCGGCGTCGGCAAGACCGTCACCATGCTGGAGCTGATCAACAACGTCGCCAAGAAGCACGGCGGCTTCTCCGTGTTCGGCGGCGTCGGCGAGCGCACCCGCGAGGGGCGCGACCTCTACAACGAGATGTCGGAGTCGAAGCTGTCCGACGGCAACAGCGTGCTTTCGAAGACGGCGCTGGTCTACGGCCAGATGAACGAGCCGCCGGGCGCCCGCGCGCGCGTCGCGCTGTCGGCGCTCACCGTCGCCGAATACTTCCGCGACGAAGAGGGCCAGGACGTGCTGCTGTTCATCGACAACATCTTCCGCTTCACGCAGGCGGGCTCCGAGGTGTCGGCGCTCCTCGGCCGCATCCCGTCCGCCGTCGGTTACCAGCCGACGCTGGCCACGGAGATGGGCGAGCTGCAGGAGCGCATCACGTCGACCAACAAGGGGTCGATCACGTCGGTGCAGGCCATCTACGTCCCCGCCGACGACCTCACCGACCCGGCGCCGGCGACCGCGTTCGCCCACCTGGACGCGACCACGGTGCTGTCGCGCAGCATCTCCGAGCTCGGCATCTACCCGGCCGTCGATCCGCTCGACTCGACGTCGACCATCCTTTCGCCCGCGGTCGTCGGCGCCGAGCACTACGCGACGGCGCGCGCCGTGCAGAAGATCCTGCAGAAGTACAAGGAGCTGCAGTCGACATCATCGCCATCCTCGGCATGGACGAGCTGTCGGAGGACGACAAGCTGACGGTGTCGCGCGCGCGCAAGATCCAGAAGTTCCTGTCGCAGCCGTTCTTCGTCGCCGAGACGTTCACGGGCACGCCCGGCAAGTACGTCGAGGTCAAGGACACGGTGCGCAGCTTCAAGGAGATCGTCGACGGCAAGTGCGACGACATCCCCGAGCGCGCGTTCTACATGCAGGGCGGGCTCGACGACGTGCGCGCCTACGCGGAGCGGCTGGCCAAGGAGGCCGCGTAACGCAATGAAGCTGTCCGTGACCACGCCGCGCGGCGCCATCGTCGACACCGACGTCGACGAGGTGACCGCGCCCGGCGAGCTGGGCGAGTTCGGCGTGCTGCCGGGCCACGTGCCGCTCATGTCGGCGCTGAAGCCCGGCGTGATCTGGTACAAGGCCAAGGACCGCGACTGGCCTGATCGTGGTCGGCGAGGGCTTCTTGCAGGTGGCGCCGATGCCGCAGGCCGATGATCGAACGCAGCTGGGGCTCGACCGCGTGCTCGTGCTGGTCGACCAGGCGCAGCGCGCGAGCGACGTCGATCGCGCCGCGGCCGAGCGCGACCTGGTCGCCGCCGACAAGGAGCTCAGTCACTGGACGGGCGAGCTCGACGGCGCCTACCACGCGCTGCTGTCCCGCCGGCAGTGGGCGCAGGCGCGGCTCGACGGCGCGGACCGCACGTCGGCGCACTAGCCTGACCGACCGGCTCGGCCGGCGCGGGTTGACACGCTGGCGCGCGGTGTAGACTTGGCCGGACCGGCATGAATCAGGACAAGTTCGAGAGCCGCGTGCTGGAGATCTGGATGCGATCCCGCATCCCGCTGACCGTCGCGCACGTGCAGCACCTGACCGGCGCGCCCGGGGCCAAGGTCCGGCGCTGGCTCGAGGCGATGACGACCAACGGGTTGCTGGACGCCGACGTGGCCGACGACGGCGAGATGATCTGGGCCGTGCGCGGCGCCGAGCGCGCGCCGAACGGCCCGGCGACGGTCGCCGAGCTGGAGCGCCTGGAGCGGCTGACGGGCGAGGTCGGCCGCGGGCGCGCCGGCACCGGCGTCGGTGAAGTGACGGCGGCGCTGGCGCGCGTGTCGGCGGGCGGCGGCCTCGCGCGCGGCGGACGCGGCTCCGAGAAGTCGCTGGCCGCGTCGGGGGTGCTGTCGCTGCTCCTCGGGCCGGTGGGCTGGCTGTACGCGGCGCCGCTGAAGGAAGCCATCCCCGGCGCCATCGTGTTCGCCGCCGCCGGCGCGCTGCTCCCCGGATTCCTGTTGATGCCGCTGGTGGGAATCGCCGCGCCGCTGTCCGCGTTCGCGGGGCTGTACTACGCCTGGCGCTACAACCAGACCGGCAAACGGACCAGCCTCTTCAGCGACCCCGACAAGCAGTAGAGTACGCGCGCCTTGCCCGACAAGTTTCGTTTCTTCGTCACGGCCGCGCGCGGCACCGAGGGTGCCCTGCGGCGCGAGATCGCGGCGATGCGCATCGCCGGCGCCAAGGGGGACCAGGGCGGCGTCAGGTTCGAAGGGCCGCTGGAGATGGGGATGCGCGTCTGCCTGTACGCGCGCACTGCCGTGCGCGTGCTGTTGCAGCTGACCGACATCGAAGCGCACGACGGCCAGAGCCTGTACGACCGCGCGCGCGCCGTCCGCTGGAGCGACTGGTTGACCGGCAAGAGCACGCTGTCGGTGCACGGCAGCGTGCGCGACACGCCGGGGCTGACGCACTCGGGATTCGCGGCGCTGAAGGTCAAGGACGCGGTGGTCGACGTGCTGCGCGACGCGTTCGGCGAGCGCCCCGACGTGGACACCAAGGCTCCCGACGTCGGCATCGTGCTGCACCTGGCGGCGGGGAAGGGTGGGCTCTACCTGGATCTGGCGGGCGAGGCGCTGCACCGGCGCGGCTACCGCGTCGCGATGGTCGACGCGCCGCTGAAGGAGACGCTGGCGGCGTCGGTGCTCGCGCTGGGCGGCGCGTGGGGCGACCTGCCGTTCCAGCTACCGTTCTTGGACCCCATGGCGGGCTCGGGCACGCTGGCGATCGAGCACGCGCTGGCGGCGCGCGGCATCGCGCCCGGCCTGCGGCGCCGCTTCGGCTTCGAACGCTGGCCGGCGCTGTCGCCCGAGCTGCGCGCCACGTGGGAGCGCATGCGCGCCGCGGCCGAAGAGGACGCGATCGCCGCCCAGCGCGCGCCGCTGCCGCCGATCGTCTGCGCCGACACCGACCCGGCCGCCGTGGCCGCCGCGCAGCAGAACGCGTCCGCGGCCAGCGTCGACGACGCCATCACGTTCGAGCGCGCCGACGTCACGTCGCTGCAGCCGCGCTGGCCCGCCGCGACGCTGGCCACCAATCCCCCCTACGGCGAGCGGCTGAAGCCCGAAGCGCTGGCCGCCCTGTATCGATCGATGGCGCGCGTCTTCGATCGCCTGACCGGCTGGCGCGTCATCGTGCTGTCGGGCAATCCGCAGTGGACGCGCGAGATGCGCCGCAAGCCCGAGGTCACCCACCGCCTGTGGAACGGCCCCCTCGAGGTCCGCCTGCTCCGTTACGACGTGAAGTGATCGCCGGTCGGGGCCCCGCACCCCGGTCTTCCACGAACTGCGGCGAAGTGCGATATGACTGCGGAAATGCGCCCCGTGGCCATCCGCTTCGGACTGTCGCTGCTGTCGGCGGTGATGCTGTTTCTGGCGGTGCCGACGTTCGGCGTCTGGCCGCTGATGTGGGTGGCGCTGGTGCCGCAGCTCTGGGTCGCGCTGGAGGCGCCGACCCCCAGGCGCGCCTTCCTGTACGGGTGGCTGAGCGGCTCGGTCGCGCACGCGGTCGCGTTCTACTGGATGACCGGCCTGCTCGAGAAATTCGGCCACATGCCGGCGTGGGAGGCGTTGCCCATCGTTGGGCTGCTGGTCGTCTACCAGGGGCTGGCGTTCGGGCTGTTCTCGTGGGGCGTCCGTCGCCTGCACGATCGCGCGCGGCCGCTGCCGCTGGCCGTGCTGGCGCCGCTGGTGATGGTCGCCATCGAGCTGGTGGTGCCGCAGATGTTCCCGTATTACCTCGCGATCTCGGTCGCGTTCGTGCCGGCGCTGATCCAGATCGCCGACATCACGGGCCCGGTCGGCGTCACAGCGCTGCTCATCGCGGCCAGCGGCGCGTTGCTGGACGCGTACCGCGCGCGCGACCGCGGCTGGCGCGTCGCGGGCCGCAGCGTCGCCATCGTCGCGGCGCTGACCGTGCTCGACGTCGGCTACGGCGTGCTGCGCATGCACCAGGCGGACACGCGCCGCGCCGCCGCGCCCAAGGTCAAGACCGGCGTCGTGCAGGCGAACATCGGCATCCTGGAGAAGTGGGAGCCGAGCGAATTCGCGCGCTTGCTGGCCACTCACCAGCGTGAATCCGCCACGCTCGCGCGCGCCGGCGCCGAGCTCATGGTGTGGCCCGAATCGTCGTATCCGTACGCGCTGCCGCGCGCACCCCAGGCATTCGCGCGCGACTTTCCCATCGATGACGTGCGCCGCGTGCGCCGCGGCTTCGAGACGCCGACCCTGTTTGGCGCGGTGACGGTCAACCCGCTCAAGGGCAGCCAGCGCCGCGACCGCTATCCCTACAACACTGCACTGATGATGAACGGCGCGGGCGACATCACCGGCACCTACGACAAGGTGTTCCTGATGCTGTTCGGCGAATACATCCCGTTCTACGACACGATCCCGTGGTTCACCGACCTGTTCCCGGAGGCGTCGAACTTCAGCCGCGGCAATGAGCCCGCGTGGTTCCCGCTCGACGTCGGCGGCCACAGTTACCGGTTGGGACCGCTCATCTGTTACGAGGACATCCTGCCCAGCTTCGCCCGCCGCGTCGCGAAGCTGGACCCCAACGCGTTCATCAACATCACGAACGACGCCTGGTTCGGGCGCACGGCCGAACCGTATCAACACCTGGCGCTGGCCGTATTTCGATCGGTCGAGCACCGCCTGGAGATGATTCGCGCCGTCAACACGGGCGTGTCGGCGCACATCGACGCCGCCGGGCGGGTCGTGGCGGAGACCCAGTCGGTCGACCCCGCGGAGATCGCCGCCGCCGACACCCAAGACGTTGCTCGTCGATCTGGCGATGTTGCCGGGCGGCGGACTCTACCGGTACATCGGGGATCTGTTCGGCTTCCTGTGTCTGAGCGGCCTGGCGGCCCTGATCTTGTGGCGCCGCCCGCAGAGCTCGGCCGCCGCGAGCAGCGGCCGCAGGAAGAAATCGCGCCGCGCATCTGTTTGACGAAGAGCGGATATCGCCAAATCTAACTTTGGCGGGTCCTGTTTCGCGGAGACGCGCATGGCGGAGTCACAAGTCAGCTCCAAGTGGGTCGTCATCGTCACCCTGGCGGTCGTCGTGGGCGCGTTCCTGGGCGGCAGCGGTTATGCAGAGTACCGTGCAGGCCGTACACACGCGCTGACGACCGAGATCGCCAACAACGAATCACCCAGCATCATGCATCTGGCGGCCGCGCGCGCCGAGCTGCGCGATCTGCAGCGCCTGCTGAGCACGCACGTGCTGCAGGCGTCGACCGGGCGGACGACGTCCGTGGCGCAGCTCAAGGAGGTGCGCGATCGGCTGCGCGAGCATCTGCAGTCCTACTTCGCGATACCCGCCTTACCGAACGAACGCGAGCTGTGGGCGCGCATCGAGCTGGAGCTCACCGACGTCGACGTGCTCGCCGGCCGCATCGTCGAGGCGACCGCCGCCGGACGGCAGGCCGCCGCGCAGCACCTGCTGGTCGATGAGCTGCCGGACGCGATCGACGACGAAGCGGACGCGATCATCGCCGCCATCACGCTGAACGCGCAGCACGTGCGCGAGGTGGCGCAGGCGATCGAAGGCGAGCGCCACACCAGGACGTTGTGGGTGCTGGCGCTGGACGGCGTCAGCGTCGCGCTCGCGGTGGCGCTGGCGCTGCTGGCGTTGCGGACGATCACGCGTCAGGAGTCCCTGCGGCGCCGGCGCCTGGAGGAGCTGGAGGGCTTCGCCGGGCGCGTCGCGCATGACCTGTTGAACCCGATCTCCGCCGCCGAGATGTCGCTGACCGCCGCCGAGCGCGTCGCGGCCACGCCCGCGGGCGCCGAACGACGCGTGGCGATCATGGACCGCGCGCGGCGCAGCCTGGAGCGCGCGCGCCGTCTCATCGACGACCTGCTGGCGTTCGCGCAGGCGGGCGCGCGGCCGGACCTGCGCGCGGCGTCGACGGTGACCGAGGTGGTCGACGGCGTCATCGAAGAGCTGCGCCCCGTGGCGCAGGCGCGGCAGATCGCGGTCGACGTCGAACAGCCGCCCCAGCTACCGCCCGTCCGCTGCGCCAGCGGCGTGCTGGCGAGCCTGCTGTCGAACCTGGTGCGCAACGCGATCAAGCACATGGGCGATCGCCCGCGCCGGCAGATCCGCGTCCGCATCATGGCCCGCAACGACCGCGTCCGCTTCGAGGTCGAGGACAGCGGTCCGGGGCTGTCTCCGCAGCTGCTGCCGGATGCCTTCGATCCCTACGTGCGCGGCACCGGCACCCGCGAGCCGGGACTGGGGCTGGGCCTGGCGACCGTGCGCCGCCTGGTCGACGGACACGACGGTCGTTACGGGGTCACGTCGCGGCTGGGCGAAGGGTCGCTGTTCTGGTTCGAGCTGCCGGTGGCAGGGCGGGGCGCTGGCGCCGTTGCCCCGTCCGCGGTCGCGACGTCGCTGGCGACCGCACCTACTGGCGCAGGAAGAACGGGTACGTGAACTTCTGCTGGTCCAGCTTGAACGCCGGGAAGCGCGCGTCCTTCGCCACGTCCATCACGCACTGGCCGGTTGGCGTGCCGGCGTAAGCGGCGCCGACGACGACCGACTGCACGGTGCCATTGCCGGCGACGAGGTAGGTGATCTCCAGCGTCCCGGGCGACTGGAACTTCTTGTAGCAGGCGAAGACGCGCGGTCGGATCTTCGACATCGCGTCGGCGATCAGCGTCTTGCTCAGCTGCGGCGGCAGATCTTCGGGCGCGGAGGCCGCGTTGCTCGATCGCGCCACGAGGGACTTCGCGCCGGCGCAGGTCGCGTCTTCGTGGCCCGGGGCGGGGCGGTCGGCGATGCCGGTCGACGGCGGCTTCGACACCAGCACGTCGCCGGTGCAGCGGTTGTAGACGCGCGCGCCGAGCAGCTTCAGCGCGACGCCGCTCTTGCCGGCGAACGTCCACTCGGTGCTGCCGGCGTCGGGCTGGAACAGGAACTCGGCGCGCAGGAACGGCCGCTCGCTGTCCAGCCATTGCTTGGCTTCCACCAGGCTGTCGAATCCGAACGTGTTACGCGACAGCGACACGGCCTTGGTCAGCGTCTCCGCGTCCTTGTCGGGGACCTTGACCGTCACCAGCCGCGGCTCGCCCGAACGCCCGACCGCGATCGGATTGGTGCAGGCGACGCAGCCCGCGAGCGCGACGTGGTAGCCCTTCACCGCGGCGTCGTAGTCGGACACGGAGATGACCGTCGGATCGTCGGTCACGAACGCGAACGTGCGCTTCGGCAGCGACCGGCGCAGGTACGCGGTCGTCGCGCGGCAGCGCGCGCGATCGAGGTCGCGCTTCTCGCCGGTGCAGCGTTCGACGAACGATGACAGCAGCGTGGCGACGTCCTGCGTCCGCACGGCGCCTTGCCCGAGCGTTTCGTAGTTGCCGGTCGGCTCGGTGGCCTTCTCGGCCGTCTTGGCCACGTCCGCGGCGGCGGCCGGGGTTGCGAGCAGCACGAGCGCCAGGGCAAGGGGGCGGTTCATCGTCTGCGCGCCACTATAGTGGAGGCGACGCACCGGGCGCCAGGGCCTTGCCCTGCGGGGCCGGCGCCCCGTGCCCGGGGCCCACGATGGCGGTCGTGAACTTGCGGAAGTCGAACTCCCCGTTGGTCATGTCCGTGGTGTGGCAGCCCCGGCAGACGGCCTCGGGGACCGCGCGGGTGGTCGACTTCCGCTTGTCGGCCGCCTCGACGTGAGCCCGCCCGGGCCCGTGGCACGCCTCGCAGCCGATCCCGGCCAGGGTGGGCTGCGGCGGTTTTGACGCCAGCGTCCAGCCCCCCTGCAGGTACCCCGTGACGTGGCAGCCGACACACGACGGATCGCGGTCGCGCCCGACGCGGGCCAGTGCCGACAGCGCGCGCGCGTGTTTGGTCGTCTTCCAGAACGCGAGCGCGGGCGCGTGGCAGGCCCCGCAGGCGCTGGAGCCGAGGTAGCTCGGTGCGGCGTCGGCCCCGGCGGCGGGCGTGGCGGCCGCGGGGGCGCCGTGCCGCTCCGTCGCGTGCCCGAGCCCGGCCGGCTTGCCCGCCGCCGCGCGCCGGGCGGTCTCGCGGTTGTAGCCGTCGACCAGGACGGCGACGCCGGTCTGGTCGGGTGTCTCCGCGTCGAGCGGGATGATCCGGTTCTCGAACCAGCTGCCGGTGATCGTCGCCGGCAGGCGCTTGAGCAGCTCGGTCTCGCGCGCGATCGCCTGGCCGATCTGCTTGCGCCTGTCCGCGTAGTAGTCGCGCATCGCGGCGGGATCGGTCTCGCCCAGGCGCTGGTCGTAGTCGGTGAGCTGCCGCCGGTGATCGGCCAGCATGGTCTCGACCATCGCGCGCTCGCCGCGATCGACGAACGCCAGGCTGTTCTGCACGACGTGCAAGTCCAGGCGGCCCAGGTGCTTGCCGTTGATCATCGCTTCCAGCATGCGCGCGCCGCCAGCCACCTCGGGGATCTCCAGGTTCATGCCGCTGTGGCCTATCACCGCCCAGTCGATGCCGGGGACGGCCTCCAGCAGCTTGCGCGACTCCGCGGCCTGGCCGACGTGCACCAGCGCGATCACCAGCGCCGCGCCGCGCGCGCGCAGGGACGCGACGGCGTCGCGGGCGGCGGCGGCCGGGTCGCGGGCGTCGATGCCCGCCGCTTGCCACGGCGCGCGATCGTCGGTCGCCGAGACGCCGAAGATGCCGATCTTGGTTCCGGCGGCGTCGACGATGCGGTCGGCGTCGAACAGCCGCTTGCCGTCGCGGCCGAACAGGTTCGCCGACACGATCGGGATGCCGCCGGCCTTCGCCAGCCGGCGCAGCAGCGGCAGCCCGATCGCCAGATCTCGCTCGCCCGGGGTCAGCGCCGTGGTTCCCATGCGCCGGTAAGAGGCGGCCAGCAGGCGGCCGCGGCGCTCGACCTCGCCGGGGTCGGGCGTCTTGCCGTCGTGAAAGCCTTCGCGCGGGGGGAGGAACAGGTCGCCCGCGTCCAGCACCAGGACCGCGTCGGCTTCGCTGCGCGCGCGGTCGATCTGGGTCGCGCGCCGCGCGATGCCGCCCAGCGGGTGCACCGGGCAGCCGCACGGCTCGTATTCGGCGAGCAGGTTGGACGCGTAGGCGATCGTGATCTGCTTGCCGCGCGGCGGCGTAGGCGCGGGCGGCGTCGGCGCCGGGGCGGTCGCTGCAGCCGTGGGCGTCGCGTCCGCCGCTGGCTTGCCCGCCTTATCACTTTTGCCTCGGCGGCAGGCGCCGGTCGCGGCCACGCCGCACGCGAGCAGGCACAGCAGCGCAGCGCGCCGACGAGCCGGCAGGAGCAAGGAACCGAGGCTCAGCCACCACATGGCCAGATTCGCGTCATATTATCAGCCGCAAGCGACGACCATGGCTGTGGAACGCGAACAGAACGACGCCGAGCCCGGCGACCACGAGGTGGAGACAGACACGCTGGCCGAGATACCGGCTGAGGCCGACGGCGACGGCGACGGCGACGGCGAAGCCGAGCCACGCTCGCGGGCGCTGGCCCGCGCGGGCGCGCGTGGCGCGCGTGGCGGCGGGGGGCTTGCGCCGCCGCGCGATCCGGTCGAGCGCTTCCTGTCGGAGGCGCGCCGCTACAAGCGTCTGTCCGATCAGGAGGAGCGGGCGCTGGGCACAGCCGTGCGCGAGCGCGGCGACATGAACGCGGCGCGCACGCTGGTCGTGCACAACCTGCGGCTGGTCATCGCCATCGCGTATCAGTACCGGCGCGCGTGGGCCAACATCCTGGACCTGTTTCAGGAGGGGAGCGTCGGGCTCATGGAGGCGGTGAAGCGCTGGGAGCCCAAGCTCGGCCCGAAGTTCGGCACCTACGCGGCGTACTGGATCCGCGCCTACGTGCTGAAGTTCCTGATGACGAACTCGCGCCTCATCCACGTCGGCAACACGCGCGCCGGGCGCAAGCTGTTCTTCCGCCTGGAGAAGGAGCGACAGAAGTTGCTGGCGGCCGGGATCGACGTGACGCCGAAGCTGCTGGCGGCGAAGCTCGACGTCGACGAGAAGGATCTGGACGAGGTGCGCCGGCACCTGGAGTCGCGCGAGGTGTCGTTCGATCCGATGGTGAAGGAGAGCGCGGGCGGCGAGGAGGCGTACCCGCTGTCGGAGCGCATCGCCAGCGCCGAGCAATCGCCGGAAGCGGAGGCCGCGAAGGCGGAGCTCGCGACCGCGATGCAACACTTCGTCGCCGGCTTCCGCGATCGTCTGGCGGACGATCGCGAGCGCGCGGTGTGGCAGGAGCACCTGGCCGCCGACGAGCCCGTGTCGCTGGGCGAGCTGGGCACGCGCTTCGGTGTGTCGAAGCAGCGGATGGGCCAGATCGCCGATCAGCTCAAGAAGCGTTTCCGCGCGCAGATCATCGATGAGCTCGGCCCCGACGTGCGCACCGACTGGCTCGGCGCCGAGCAGGACTGACGACGATCTGACTCGGGACCCTCAAAGGGTCCCGAACCTCCCGCGATGAGCTCCGCGCGGCGAAGCCGCGCTGCACTCGACGCGCGCGGCATGCTTGACGCTGCCAGCGCCGTGCTTCCTTGAAGGGTCGAGACGCGAGGCCAGGTGGTCCGCGGCAACACCCGAATTTCCAAGGAGGAAACTGTCATGTTCGAGCTGATCAGCAGGTTCAACCCGGTCAACGGGAGAGCGGTTTCGTCGGATCCGGCCGCGAAGGTCTGGGCTGACCTGGCGCTGCCGGCGCTGGGTTGGGCCGGTGTCAGCTTCGCGCCCCCCGCGGACGTCGTCGAGACGAAGGACGCGATCGTCGTGCGCGTCGATCTGCCGGGCTACAAGAGCGAGGAGATCGCGCTCAAGGTCGAGAACGACGTGTTGACGATCGAGGCCGAGCGCAAGCCGGCCGCCGAGGCCGCGGGCGAGACGTATCACCGCGCCGAGCGTTCGTACGGCAAGGTCGCGCGTTCGTTCTCGCTGCCGATCGGCGTCGACACCGCACGCACCGACGCGCGCTACGTCGACGGCGTCCTGGAGATCACGCTGCCGAAGCGCGACGAGGCGAAGCCGCGCACGATCGCCGTGAAGGTCGGCAAGTAAGCGGTCGTGAACCCTCGCCCCCGCGAAGCGCGGGGCGAGGGTGACTTCGTTCGGGCTGTTGCCGAAGCCGTGTCATCCGTGGTCTGTTGCGGACCACGATGAAGATACCTGGCGCTGTAGCCTGCATCGCTGCGCTGTCGACGCTGTCCGTGGTCGCGGCGGCGGCCGAGCCTGCTTCGGTCCCGTACACGTGGAAGAGCGTGCAGATCGTCGGCGGCGGTTTCGTCGACGGGTTCGTCTTCCATCCCACGGCCAAGGACGTCCTCTACGCCCGCACGGACATGGGGGGCGCCTACCGGCGGAACCCGCAGACCCGGCGCTGGGAGCCGATGCTCGACTGGGTCCCGTACGCCGACCTGAACCTGATGGGCGTCGAGAGCATCGCCGTCGACCCGTCGGATCCCAGCAAGGTCTATCTGGCGTGCGGCACGTACACGGCCAAGGACGTTCCAGACGGCGCCATCCTGCGCTCGTCGGATCAGGGCCGGACGTTCCAGCGCACCAACGTCCCGATCAAGTTCGGCGGCAACGAGGCGGGGCGCGGCAACGGCGAGCGCATGGCCGTCGATCCCAACGACGGCCGCATCCTGTTCCTCGGCACGCGCAAGAGCGGTCTGTGGAAGAGCGCGGACGGCGCGGTGACGTGGACCAAGGTGACGACCTTCCCCGCCGACGTGCTGCAGCTGCCGCCCGAGGAAGCCAAGCTGCCCGCCTGGAGCGGCGGCGGCCGCAGCACGATCGTCTTCGTCGTCTTCGATCCCAGGAGCGGCACGCAAGGGTAACGCCAGCCAGACGCTGTTCGCCGGCGTGTCGGTCATGGGCAAGCCCGGTCTGTACCGCAGCACCGACGGCGGCAACACGTGGAAGGTCGTTGCGGGGCAGCCGACGAAGTACCGACCCAATCACGCGGTGCTGGCCTCCGACGGAAACCTGTTCATCACCTACGGCACCGATCCCGGCCCCATGCAGATGGTGGACGGCGCGGTGTGGAAGCTGGACACGCGCACCGGCGCGTGGACCAACATCACGCCCGACAAGCCGGACCAGGAGCGCAAGTTCGGCTACGCCGCCGTGTCGGTGGACGCGAGCAACCCCAAGGTGTTGATCGCGAGCTCGTTCTATCGCCCCAAAGGGTGAAGAGGTGTTTCGCAGCATCGACGGCGGCGCGACGTGGAAACGCGTGTTCGAGAGCGGCGGCGTCCACGACTACGCGCTCGCGCCGTATGTGAAGGACACGCCCATCCACTGGCTGTTCGACGTCGAGATCGATCCGTCGAATCCGGATCACGCGATGTTCACCACCGGCTACGGCGGCTGGGAGACGTTCGACCTGACGAACCTCGACAAGAATCAGCCCACGCACTGGCAGGTGATGAGCCCGGGCGATCGAGGAGACGGTGGCGCTGGCGTTGTACAGCCCGACCAAGGGCGCGCACGTGGTCACCGCGGTGGGCGACTACTCGGGCTTCGTGCACCGGGATCTCGACAAGCCCGCGCCCGAGGGTAATCCCACGCCGCCGTTTCTGGGCAACACCCACGACGTCAGCGGCGGCGAGCTGAACCCGAACGTGATCGTCCGCGTCGGCCGCGGGCGCAACGACGGCGGCGCGATCGGCTACTCGCTGGACGGCGGCAAGACGTGGAAGGAACCGGCGGCCGTGCCCGACGCCAAGGCCAGCGCGGGACACATCGCCGTGTCCGCCAACGGTGGCACGTGGGTGTGGACGCCGCAGGACCAGGTCCCGTACGTCACGTCCGACAAGGGCGCGACGTGGACCGCTTGCGCTGGGTTGCCCAAGGACACGCGCGTCGTCGCCGACCGCGTGAACCCGAAGCGCTTCTATGGCATCGCGCTATTCGACGGCAAGCTGTTCGAGAGCGTCGACGGCGCGGCGCACTTCACCGAGCGGCCGCTGGTGTTGCCGGGCGGACTGCCCAAGCGCGGCGGCAGCGGCAATGATAACCGCAGCGATCGCGGCGACGATCGCGGCGGCCAGGATCGCATCTACGCCACGCCGGGCAAGCAGGGCGATCTGTGGCTGGCGGCGTACGACGGCCTCTACCACGCGCCGGCGGGGAAGGACTTCGTTCGCGTCCCCGCCGTCGAGCAGATCCACGGCTTCGGCTTCGGCAAGGCGGCGCCGGGCGCCAAGGGCGACGGCAAGGCCGCCGCGCTCTACCTGATCGGCAACGTGCAGGGGCAGCGTGGCTTCTTCCGGTCGACAGATGGCGGCGTCACCTGGCTGCGCATCAACGACGATCAACACCAGTGGGGCCTGGTCCTGCACATCACCGGCGATCCAAAGAAGTTCGGCCGCGTCTACGTCGGCACCCACGGCCGCGGAACGTTCTATGGCGATCCGAAGGCTCGCTAGAGTTGATTTAGATGACGATGAGATCGGCCGATCTTCACCTCGCCCCGCGAAAGCGGGGAGAGGTCGCCGGCCGCAGGCCGGCGGGTGAGGGGAACGGCGCCGCAATAGGACGCGGCCCCTCTCCCTTCCCCTCTCCCCGCTTCGCGGGGCGAGGGCAAACGGTTCGGGTGTTCCGATCGCTTCGAGCGAAACAGCGCTCTGTTGCGGTGATCGCTGCGGTTGCATCCGTCGTCGCCCTGGCGATGGCAGGGGCCGCGCCGGCGATCGCGCAGGCGCCCGCCGCTGTCCCGCCAGGCGTCGCTTATCGCAACCCGGTGCTGCCGGGGTTCCATCCCGATCCCAGCGTCGTGCGGGTGGGGGAGTGGTTCTATCTCGTGAACAGCTCGTTCGAGATGTTCCCGGGCGTGCCGATTCACCGCAGCCGCGACCTGGTGAGCTGGGAGCCGCTCGGGCACGTGCTCACGCGCGATTCGCAGCTGCCGCTGGCGACCGCCGGGCCGTCGGGCGGTATCTGGGCGCCGACGATCCGCTTTCACGCGGGCACGTATTACATGGTCACGACCAACTCCTCGCACCGCGGGAACTTCTTCGTCACCGCCAAGGATCCCGCGGGGCCGTGGTCGGAGCCGGTGTGGATCGGCGCGAGTCAGCACGGCATCGATCCGAGCCTGTTCTTCGACGACGACGGCAAGGTGTACCTGACGTCGACCGGCAGCCCGTCGGGCATCTACCAGTCGCAGATCGACATCGCGACGGGAAAGCTGCTGACGCCGCGGCCACGCCTGGTGTGGAAGGGGACGGGCGGCCGCTACCCGGAGGGGCCGCACCTCTACAAGATCGGGGGGCGCTACTACCTGCTGATCTCCGAGGGCGGCACGGAGTACGGCCACATGGTGACGATCGCGCGCGCGAGCTCGCCGTGGGGGCCGTTCGAGCCATGCCCGCGCAACCCGATCCTCACCCACCGCGACACCGAGTTCAGCCAGCCGATCCAGGCGCACGGGCCACGCCGACCTGGTCGACGACGGCAAGGGAAACTGGTGGATGGTGCTGCTCGGCATCCGCCCGCAGGGTGGGCACTACTGGCACCACCTGGGACGCGAGACCTTCCTGGCGCCGGTGCGCTGGGACGCGCAGGGCTGGCCGGTGGTGAATGACGGCAAGCCGATCAGGCCCGACATGCGCGTCAGTGCGCTGCCGGCGAGCGCGACGCCTGCCGCGGTGCCGGTGCGCGACGACTTCGACGCGCCGCTCGGGCCCGGCGTGGAACTTCCTGCGCAATCCCGGTGCGCGCCAGCTACGCGCATCACCGAGCGGCGCGGGTGGCTGACGCTGCACGGGACGGCGGTGTCGCTCGACCAGGACAAGGGCGTGTCGCCGACGTTCGTCGGCCGCCGCCAGCAGCACCTGCGCGCGCGTTTCGCCGCGCGCATCGACTTCGCGCCCGCGCGCGACAAGGACGAGGCGGGGCTGGTGCTGTATCGGGCGCCGCGACATCGCTACGAATTCGGCGTGCGCCGCAGCGGCGCAGGTCGCGAGGTGTTCGTGCGCCAGACCATCGGCGCGCACGTGTCCACCGTGACCGCGTCCGCGCCGGCCGCCGGGAAGGAACCGCTGATCCTGCAGATCGACGCCGAAGCAGCCCGCTACACGTTCTCGTGGGGACCGTCGCCCGACCGCCTGCAGAAGCTCGACGCCGCCGAGCCGCGCTTCCTGTCGTCGGAGGTCGCCGCCGGCTTCATCGGCACGTACGTGGGCATGTACGCGCTGGCGCCGGGCGGCGCCACGCCCGCCGCGTTCGACTGGTTCGACTACGAGGCGCGCGAATGAACCTGACGCCACTGATACGGCTGACGGCCGTCGTCTGCATCGCTCAGCCCCTGGCGTGCCTGACGCCGCCGGGGCTCAGGCCGTCGAACACCGCTGCCGCCGGAGGAGGCGCGCCGGCGCCGCGCGCGCCGGAGACGATGACGGAGCTGACCGCCTGGGGCGCGGCCGCCGTGATGAGCCCGGGCGTCAACATCGGCAACACGCTCGAGAACACCACCACCTGGGAGACCGGCTGGGGAAATCCGCCCATCACCAAGGAGTTCGTCGACAGCCTGGCGCGCATGGGGTTCAAGACCGTGCGCCTGCCGGTGGCGTGGGACACCTATGCCTTCGACGAGCGCATCGAGGCGGACAAGTTCCGCCGGGTCAGCGAGGTCGTCGACTGGATCACCGGCGCCGGCATGTTCTGCGTCGTCAACATCCACTGGGACGGGGGCTGGATCGATTCAGGACCGAAGGAAAAGTTCCCCAAGACGCACGCCACGTTCAGCCCCGACGCGGACAGGAAGTTCCGGTCGTACTGGCAACAGATCGCGACCTACTTCGCGGGCAGGAACGAGAAGCTCATCTTCGAGTCGCTCAACGAAGAGACGAACTTCAGCAACGAAGGCTCCACCGCCAAGGCCTACGCGACGCTGACGCGCGTGAACCAGATCTTCATCGACACCGTGCGCAAGACGGGCGGCAACAACGCCAGGCGCTTGCTGATCGTCGCCGGCTACAGCACCGACTTCGAGAAGACCTGCGCGCCAGCCTACAAGCTGCCGGTGGACACCGTCCCCGGCAAGCTGTTCATCTCGGTGCACTACTACACGCCGTACCAGTTCTGCGGTCTGACCGAAGACGCCGACTGGGGGAAGATGATGCCGACCTGGGGAACCCCGACGACGTGAAGCAGCTGGATCAGCTGTTCGACAAGATGAAGGACTTCTGCACGCGCAACGACATCCCGGCCTTCATCGGGGAGTACGGCGTCAGCCACAAGAAGGATCCCGCGTCGCGCGTTCGCTGGCTGTCGGCCGTGGCCAACGCGGCGCTGGCGAGAAAGATGGTCCCCGTGTTCTGGGACACCGGCAACGACATCTCTCGCAACGCGCCCTACGCCGCGAGCCCCGATCTGGCCGAGGCGATGCGCAACGTGAAGAGCCGCCGTCGCCCTAGCTCAGGGCGACAGCGTCAGCGAGCGGGCGTCGAGCGCGATCTCGTAGTAGCCGTGGCTGTCCCAGGCCAGCGGCTTGCCGTCCTGGGACAGCGTGCCGCCGTCGACCCGGACGCGCAGGAACTTCCCGGGCGGGAAGTAGCGGGGCAGGGTCCAGGTCCATGTGCGCGTGTTGCCGGTGATCGTCGGCGTCACGGCGGCGAACATCTTCTGGGCGCGCCAGTACGCTCCGACGTTCGCCATCGTATCGATCCAGACATCGCCGAGGGATTTGGTGTGCGCGATGCTGCCCGTGATCGCCGACAGGTCGACGGTGGCGTACCAGCGCTCCGTCGTCGGCGCGATGCTGTGCAGGAGCATGATGACCCACCGGCCCGCGGCGTGTGCCTCGTCGACGGCGGCGTTGAACTTGTCGACCGTGTCGTTTTCGGCCGGCCCCCACATCGGGAGGTGGAACGGATCGGTGTCGTCGGCCGCGCCGGCGCCGACGCTGCCGTCTTGCACGCCGCGGTTCAGGAAGAAGCGCTGGGCGGCGGCGCCGTTGAAGCCGACGTCACCGAACGGCGAGGCCGCCGTCCACACGCGGCGCACGCCGAGCGTCGACGTGATGAACGCCGTGCACGCGTCTAGCTCGGCGATGGCGCTGGCTCCGGGGCAAGCGGTCCGCTGGTTGCTGGCGTCCGTCTTGTAGAGCGTGCCGTCGGCGTCGGCGTGGCAGTGATTCGCCGTGTGGTTGCCGATCTCGTGTCCGTCGCGCGCGGCGCGCGAGAACGTCGACACGAAGCCCGGCGCATCGGTCCCCGTGGCGTTGATGAAGAACGTCATCGGCACGCCAGTGGCCTGCAGCGCTGCGTAGTGCTCGATGTGCGACGGCTGGCCGTCGTCGAAGGTGTAGCTGACCGCTGACTTGAAGCCGGCCCAGTCGAGCACCTTCAGGTTGCCAGGCGCGCCCGCCGGGCGCGAAACGTTCGCGGCGCCCGCGGGCGCCGGCAGCCCGGACATGACACGGACAGCGCCGCCGCCCGTCGACGCGCAACCGGCCGATACGACAAGCGCCAGCAGCAGGTTAGGAGAGATACCGAAGCTCATGGGCCCGTAGTATAGGCGTGCCGTGAAGCTCTCTTCCTGTCTTTACCTTGGCTTTGGCCTTGGCCTCGCGCTGCTGTCGACGTCCTGTCTCACGCCGCCTGGCTACCCTGGAACCAAGAACGCCGCCGCTGCGCCACCCAAGACGGCGCCCGGCGCCGCCCCCGTGAGCCTGGGTGATTTCAGCCGCTCGTCGCCGGAGCTGATGGCAACGCTGCGCCCGGGCTGGAATCTCGGCAACAGCCTGGACGTGCCCGACGGTGAGACCAAGTGGGGCAATCCCGCCGCGACGGCGGAGCTGTTCACCGCGGTCGCGAAGGCAGGCTTCAAGCTTGTCCGCGTTCCCGTCACCTGGACGCCGCACCTGGGCGGCGAGCCGGGCTACGTCATCGAGCCGACCTGGCTCGAACGGGTGGCGGAGGTCGTCGGCCATGCGCGCGCCGCCGGGCTCTACTGCATCATCAACGTGCACCACGACGGCGCCGACGGATGGAAGGGCGTCGGGTGGCTGGCGCTGAAAGACGCCGCCGGCAACACGACGGCCGAAAACAACGCCAAGGTGCAGGCGCAGTTCGTCGCGGTGTGGACGCAGATCGCCAAGCACTTCGCCAACCACGGCGAGGAGCTGATCTTCGAATCGATGAACGAGATCCACGACGGCTACGGCAAGCCCGATCCGCGCCACTACACCGCCATCAACGACCTGAATCAGAAGTTCGTCGACGTCGTGCGCGCGTCCGGCGGCAACAACGCCCGGCGCCACCTGCTGGTCCCCGGCTACAACACCAACATCAACCAGACGCTCGAAGGCTTCAAGCTGCCGACCGACCCGACGAAGGGCAGGCTCAGCCTGTCGGTGCACTACTACGATCCCTACCTGTTCACGCTGGAGGCGAAGACGCACACCTGGGGCGTGGGCGCGCGCGACCGGGACGACTGGGGTCAGGAGGACTTCGTCGTCACCCAGTTCGACAAGCTCAAGGCACGCTACATCGACCAGGGCGTGCCGGTGATCCTCGGCGAATACGGCGCCGTCTATCAGGACGGCTACGACGACTATCAGCGCTACTACGTCGAATACGTCACCAAGGCGGCCGTCGATCGCGGCATCGTGCCGGTCTACTGGGACAACGGCGGCCGAAACAGCGGCAAGGACAGCTTCGCGGTGATCGACCGCGAGGCGAACGGCGTGTTCCGCCCCAAGGTGATGGAGGCGATCGTGCGCGCCGCCACCAGCCCGTATGCGCTCAAGGACGTGACGCCGCCGGTCGTGCCCGAAGTGAACGTGAAGTAGAGCCCGACGCCAACGGGGCGAAGCCCCGGCAGGTGCAACGCCGAGTTGGGCGGCACTCTTGCGCAGGCCCGCATCCAAGAGCACCTGCCGTTGGCAACAGCAAATGCCCGTCCTACAGTTGCCATGATGATGAGTCCCGAATGGCTGGGCGCCTCCGCTCGCTACAACCGCTGGATGAATGACAAGCTCTACGCGCTTGCCGCCACGTTGAGCGACGAAGCACGCAAGCGCGACGTGGGCGCGTTCTTCAAGTCGATCCACGGCACGTTCAACCACCTCTTGCTCGCCGACAGAGTCTGGCTCGGACGCTTCAAGGGCGTAGCCGTCCCGGGCGAGTTTCTGGGCCCTGGAGGCATCCGTTCGCTCGACCAGGAGCTTTACGTCGACTTCGACGACCTCCGCCGGGAGCGAGTGCTCACCGACGACGAGCTATCGGCCTGGGTCTCCGGGCTCACCCACGAACAGCTCGCCGCGCCGCTCGTGTACATGCGCCGCGGCCAGAAGCACGAGTCTCCGCTCTGGTGGGCGGTCGCACATGTCTTCAACCACCAGACCCATCATCGCGGACAGATCACGGCCCTGCTCACGCAGCAGGGCTGCGATCCTGGCGTCACCGACCTGTTCGCAATGCTGCGCGAGGAAGCAACGCGGGCGTCGGCAAGCTGAGGCGATGCCCACCATGCGCACTGCGCTCGACCCGCGCCGTCCCCGGCGTCAGCGGCGCTTCGTTCCGCTCGGACGAGTGTCAACGATGTCCCCGGACACCTGTAAAGGATGTTCCCGGTTGCTCCACAGGTGAGTCTCCCACTCCCTTGCTCTAGTCGCCGGGGAACTGAACGCTGATTGTCCGCTGCCGTGGATCGACCAGCGACCAGCTGATGCATTCATCGGAGCGGTCGACCGTATCGATGTCGATCGCGAACACACTGCCTTCAGCAGAGACCACCTCGATGTGACAGGCGGTCGTGGTGGATGTGGAGGCTAGGGTCTGCATCGTTATCGGGACGAAGATGTGACAGGGGCAGCTCACCGCGGAGCAAGTGAATCCGTCACAGTCTGCAGGCGTCCCGCTGCCGCCACACGCGCCCGACAACTGATACGAAGAGATCGACTGCTGACCTCCTGGGACCTCCAAGTCGACGACTGGGTAGCTAGGATCACAGTGCGTCTCGGACCCGCACGCGAGTGCCCCTACAGCCATCGCGATTGCAGCGCACAACCAGTACCTCAAGGGCCTCCGAACGATTCCAGCGTCACACACGTCTGCCCAACGATCCTGCCGTTCAGCGGCGGGCGCAAGAGGGAGCGCAGCGACCGATGCGCCCGTCCGACTGCAACGGCTTGTTGGGCAGCGCACTCATTGAAAGACGAGAACCCTCTCCGACGTGCACGGTGCGACGGAGACCGTGACCTCCACTTTGCCGCGCTCTTGGCCACGCGCTAGGAACTGAACCGTCCATCGCTGGGGGGAGTTCGCAACGATCTGAGAAATAAGCGGTCGCTCACCGAGGAGGCGCTGCCTCTTCAGGATTCCGAGAGCGCACTCGGCCGCCTCACGATCCGCCGAGGTCGCCGCTGACAGATCCACCTCGGGAGGGTCCGGTTGCGTTGCCGGCTGTGGCTGCCGCCCGCGGCAGCTGACGAGTGCCACGATGAGCCCGAGCACTATCCGCTTCCCATTCAAGGTCGGCATCCGTTCGTCTGCCCAACGATCGTGGCGTTCAGCGGCGAGCGTCCGCCCGAGCGGAGCGAGGAAGGGCGATCGTCCGCTGCAACGCCATGTTATCCAGCCACCCGGGTCCTGAGGTCCGCAACTGCTGCGTGCCAGCGATCCTTTACGTCATCGTCCGACTCGTCCCAAAGCTCTAGCAACTCAGAAGGCGCTCTTACGACCCGATCGATCGCGGCCAGAGCTCGCGAGATCAATTCTACTGAAGGTGTTGTCGCGTGCTCGCGAACCCAAGCGTCCAGTGTCTCCGTGTAAGCGTCACGAACGCCCCAGTTTCCCTTCAGTCTCGCGACGACCTCGCACGCAGCAAGCGCTTCGCAGCTCGCATGCGCGTCCAAGTAGTCGTCGCCAACCTCGATCACCCGAACAAGGGTTTCCATAACCGGAGACACGTCCGTAGCACTCTCAAGGTCACCGGCCCAATCGCACGCCGTGTCGTTTTCGAAGGTCCCAGTTCCCCAAGCACCCATGAGTCTCCTCGGACTGGATAACGACCTGCCGTTCAGCAGCGAACGCCAAGGTCGCGTTCGATCGTACCACGGGCGCGAGGAGCCGCGGGCGCAGCCCGCGGCGTCGCGGCACGAGTTACCTACGTACGGACGCGTGTGGCGTTCGGCTGCTGCAACGGCCGGTTCGGCAGCTCGTCGTGCGGGAGTCCGATGGTCAGCGGCAGCTGCACGAGCTTCCCGTTCGAATGCACTCCGCGCTGAGAGAATACTTCTCGCCGCCTTCGCTGGGACAGGTTGAGCGAACGGGAAGGCCGTCCTTCAGCGAAAAGTATTCCGTGCAGACTTGGCCGTTCGTACAGACGACTCGCGTCGAGAGCTCTTCACGCGTGAACCACCAGAGGATGCCCCCGCCGAGCAGGGCGAGAGCGGCAACCCCAACGAGAAGAGACTTGAACCACTTCATCCGTCGTCTGCCGAACTAGTATTCACCTGCAAGGATACCCGTTATCCCTGCAACAGGGACGGGTAGCGCGATCAGACGGATCGCGTACTTGCGCGGCGCGCGTGTGAGTCGGGGCACGGTGCGACGTTGGATAACGCGATAAGGGCTACGACTCGGCAGACCGGTGGGGGCTGAGGGCGGCGAAGACGTGACCTAGTACGTCCCCAGCGTCACGCGCAGGATCTGCGGGGCCGAGGTGAAGTTGAGGCCCCAGTCGGTCTGGTCGCCGTTCCAGATGCGCAGCGGCTTCCACTTGCCTTTGTCGTAGCTGCCTTCTTCGACGCGCAGGTACTGGCGCTGCTTGGCGGCCGCGGACGCCGCCGCGCCGCCGATCTGGAAGTCGACGCGGCTGTGAAAGCCGGTGACCAGGAACTCGCCGTCGCCGAGCTGGACGATCAGCGCGCGGCCGATGGGCTCCGGGTTGCCGGGCGGCTTGTCGCCGAAGCCGAACTGGGGCAACCCGTACGACACGATGGCCTTCCACGCGCCGAGCTCCAGCGTCTGCGCCGGCGTGCCTTTCTTCTCGGCGACGCCTTTGACCTTGCCGTCGAAGCTCCACTGCGCGAGCTCGCGCATCATCGGGCCGACCAGCCGGTAGTTCATCGCGAACGGCGCCAGCGTCTCGTCGTTCCACTTCTTCGCGCCGAGCGGGAAGTTCACGTAGCCCGTGTAGTCGATGCCGAACGGCGCGAAGCCGATCGCCTGCTGGCCCAGCGCCATGAAGAAGAAGCGCGCGTACTCGGGCGCGTTGGAGATCTCGGGAATGAACAGCGGGTTGTCGGGGCGCCCGTAGAGCTCCAGGATGCGCTGAACCTTGGCGTAGTCGTTCATGTAGATGTCGGGCGCCAGGATGTCGAGCGCGGGGGCCGCGGCTCTCCAGATCGGCAGCACGTTGTCGGTGGGGCCGCCGCTCTCGTAGCTGCCCGCCGGCCCGGGCGCGATCGGATCGCGGAGCGCGGCGTTCGCGTACAGCGGCAGCGCGTACTCCGCCTTGCCCGCCGCGGCGACCTCGCCGATGAACGCGGCCACGCCCCACGCGTGGAAGAATTCGTCCGCGTCCTTGCCGAACACGTCCTTCCAGGCAGCGGTCGGGCTGGCAGGCTTCTTGTTCATCGCCGCGAGCACGGGCGCCGGCACCGGGCTTTCGAAGGCCTTGATCGCCGCCGGCGAGTAGTCGCGGATCGCGCCCCAGGTGCCGGGCTCGTTCTCGACCTGCACCATGATCACGGTGCGCTGCGCGTCGAACTTCTTGAGGTGGCGCATCAGCGCGACGAACGCGCGCTTGTCCGCTTCCAGCGTGTCGCGCGAGAACGGCGACGCCGAGCCCACGGTGCGTCCGTTCGTGCCGATCATGCGCGGATACTTCGCGGGCTCCTGCTTCATCCACAGCGGCATGTAGTGAGGGCCGCCGTTCTTCCACGTCCCGAACCACAACAAGATCAGGCGAACGTCGTTCTTGCGGGACTGGGTGATGAGCGTATCGACGACCGAGTAGTCGAAGACGCCGGGCTTGGGCTCGAACTGCTCCCAGTAGACGGGCATCTCGACGGTGTTGGCGTGGATGGCCTTGATCGCCGGCCACACCTGCGGCAGTACGCCCGGCCACGCGCTGGAGTTGTTCACCTGCGCCCCGAGCACGAGAAACGGCGCGCCGTCGACCAGCAAGGCGTGGCGCCCGTCCTTGCGCACCAACTTGGGCAGCGGCCGATCCGCGGCCTGCGCGATCGCGGGGAATGCGAGGAGAGCGAGGACAACCAGGAGCGGGCCCCTCTCCCTGACCCTCTCCCCGCTACGCGGGGTGAGGGCAAACGGCTTCAGTGTGTCGCTGGTTGAGTTCATGCGCATGGATCTCCTAGGGGCGCCCGCCGAGGGTGAGCTCGGTGATGGCGGGGGGGCCGTTGGCGGCGAGGACTTCGAAGCGGACGAAGCGGGCGGGCGTGGGGGCGAAGGCGACGGCCTTCATTCTGCCGTCGGCGGCCCAGGTTCCGGTGGCCGCCTCGGTGAAGGTGGTGCCGTCGATGCTGGTGGAGATCCGGTACGAGGTGACGTTGCCGTCCTTGCTGCTCTTCTCCTTGCGGTAGTACGGCACGCTGCCGACGAAGCCGACGTCGGGCTGCACGCGCCCGAGATCCAGCGTGAGCGACTGCGGCAGCGCGCCGGTGGGTTTCCACATGCTGATGAAGTCGGTGTCGTTCTTGCCGTCGATCGCGGCGCTCGGGTCGCCGCTGGTCGCCGTGGCGGACACTGGCGTGTACGGCCGGTCGTTCTGTGGGCCCTGGACGGGCAGGGGAGGGCGCGCGCTGTTTGGCGTCCACGCCGCGCCCACCTCGCGCAGCCGCGCGACGATCGCGGCGTCCAGCGTCCCGTTCCTGTTGGGCGGGCAGTTGAGCAGGAAGTTGGTCCACTTCGGTTCCAGGTCCTGCAGGTGACGAGTGACGACGTCCGCCGTCGTCATCAGGTCACCGATGTCAGGCGCCCAGAACCAGTCGTTGCCGCCGCTGGCGTTGATCTTCTGGCCTTGCGCGCCCGGGTAGATGTTGCCGGCCGGCGACCACCCGCCCCGCGGCTCCTCGAAGCTGATGATGTCGACGTCCCACGGATCGGCCAGGTGCGCGTGGTCGGTGATCAGGCAGTCCGGCTGCAGCGACTTCACCAGCGCGCGGATGTCCTCGTACGCGATCTCGTTGTGCCCCATCTGCCACGACCATCCGTCCATCACCAGGACGGGGATCGGGCCGTAGTTGGTGAGCAGCTCGGTGAGCTGCGTCTTGACGTACGCCAGCTTGGCGTCGGTCATCTGCCCGGCGGCGACGCCTTCGGTCGTGTCCCAGATCGAGTAGTAAAGGCCAGGCAGGAGGCCGCGGCTGCGGAACGCGTCGACGTATTCGCGCACGACGTCGCCCTTGCCGTTGCGCCACGGGATGTGCGCGACGTTGAAGGTGCCGGCGCTGCTGGGCCACAACGCGAAGCCGTCGTGATGGCGCGTCGTCAGCACGCCGTACTTCATCTTGGCGGCGACCGCGGCGTCGGCCCACTGCCCGGGATCGAGGCCCGTCGGGTTGAACAGCTTGATGTCGAGGTTCGGCTTCGACCACGACCCGGTGTACGTGAGGATGCCGAAGTGGATGAACATGCCGAAGCGCAGCTCGACGAAGTCGCGCTGGAGCTGCTCGAGCGGCTTGCTCGGCGCGCGGCGCGGGGGGGCCGCGGGCGGCATCGGCGGCCGCATGCAAGCCGACACAGCCAGCGACGCGGCGAGCGACAAAAACCGGAGTCCACGATCGAGCATGACGGCGCGCAGTGTACGACCACTTCCACCGATGCGAAGCCGTGATCGATTCGGGCCCGATCGGGCATTGAATACAGCGTGAAGCTCGTACCGCCCTGGGCGTGCCTGGTGGCGGTCTTGGTGACCGCCACCGTCGGGCTGTCCGCCGGCTGCGTCCGGCACACGCGGTACCGCGGCGCGTTCTCGGGGCGAATCGTCGACGGCAGCGGCCACCCGGTGCCGGGAGCCACCGTGGTCGTTTGCACCACCGACGGCACGCAGCGGATCGCCGGCTGTCCGCGTCGCGCCGAGGCGTGGACGGATCCCGAGGGGCGCTTCCAGTTCGCGCCGGTCAAGGTGAGCGAGCGGCGCGTGAGCGATCCAGAGCCCACCACGCGCCTGACCGCCTGCGGTCGCGACGGCTACGGCCGCTTCCTGCTCGCGTCCTCGGTGATCGTGGATGCCTCGGGCGCGACCGAGCCGCGGGTCGAGGTCACCCCGCCCGACCACCCGGCGACGCGTAACGCGTGCGTCTCACCCGAGTGACTGGCAGTCGGTAGTCGACGGGCGACCGGCCGTCCGCTTCCGGGACTCCACGATGGATCATGACGGTGTGCGGTGTACTATCGCGGCCCTTTCCAGGAGGCCCCGTGCGCAGAGTCGCGAAGTTCCTCATGCTGTTTGTCGTCGTTGCCGGATGCGCGGGGCCGGGGACCCCGGGCCAGCCGGTTTCCACCACGCCCACCTCGGCGCCCGTCAGCGTTCAACGCGCGGCTGACGGTCTTGTCGTCCGCATTGGCGATGCCTGGTTGAAGCTCGAGGTCTGCGCGAGCGATGTCATCCGCGTCGCATATGCCAAGGACCAGAGCTTCTTCGCACGCAAGAGCCTGGCGGCGGCGCCGAAGCGTTGCGACGGCGCCAAGTGGGACCTCACGCAGGACGCCACCACGGCGACGCTGTCGACCGCGAAGCTGCGCGCGCGCGTCGACCTGGCGACCGGCCGCGTGTCGTTCCTCGACGCGACGACGGGCGCGCCGATCCTCGAAGAGAAGGACGGCGGCCGCACGCTCATGCCCGCGATCGTCGCGGGCGAGAACACGCAGCACGTGCGCCAGGAATGGGTCGCCGACGCCGGCGAGGCGCTGTACGGGCTGGGTGAGAACCACCTCGGCCTGCTCAACATCAAGGGCCACGACCTCGATCTCTGGCAGCACAACGGCACCATCGTCATCCCGTTCCTGGTCTCGAGCCGCGGCTGGGGCGTCCTGTGGGACAACACGTCGTTCACGCGCTTCGGCGATCTGCGCGAGCTGGCGCCGATCCCGGCCGAGCGCCTCTACGACGCCCGCGGCAAGCGCGGCGGCCTCACCGGGGCGTACTACACCGGCGCCAACTTCGACAAGCTGGTGGGCGAGCGCGTCGATCGCGTCATCGACATCGCGCTGTCGAGCAAGGAGAAGAAGCCCAATACGCTGATCTTCGCCGGCCTGCCCGAGGGCAAACACGTCAGCGTGCGCTGGACGGGCGAGCTCGAGCCCGACATCACCGGCGACTACACGTTCCAGACCTTCTCGAACGCCGGCATCAAGCTGTGGATCGACGACAAGCTGGTCATCAACCACTGGCGCCAGGGCTGGCTACCGTGGAAAGACGTCGCCAAGGTGCGGCTGGAGGCGAGGCGCCGCCACAAGATCAAGCTCGAGTGGAGCAAGGACCAGGGCATGGAGACGGTGCAGCTGCTGTGGAAGCCGCCCGCGCCGTCCGCGTCGCCTGCGCCGACGTCGCTGTGGTCGGAGGTCGGTGACGGCATCGACTATTACTTCGTCTACGGTCCCGAGCTGGACCAGGTCGTCGGCGGCTACCGGCGCGTCACCGGCCCGGCGCCGATGATCCCGCGCTGGGCGCTGGGCCTGTGGCAAAGCCGCCAGCGCTACGAGACGGCGAAGGCGAGCCTCGACGTCGTCGATGGCTTCCGCAAGCGCGGCATCCCGTTCGACAACATCGTGCAGGACTGGTTCTACTGGAAGGAAGACAGCTGGGGCTCACACGAGTTCGACCCCGTGCGCTTCCCCGATCCGGACAAGTGGATCCGCGCCATTCACGACAAGCACGCGCGCGTGATGATCTCCGTGTGGGGCAAGTTCTATCCCGGCACGAAGAACTTCGAGGCGATGCGCACGCAGGGCTTCCTGTTCCAGCGCAACCTGTCCGAGGGGCTGCGCGACTGGGTCGGCAAGGACGGCGGCTACCCGTACACGTTCTACGACGCGTTCAATCCGGCGGCGGGCGCCCTGTTCTGGGAGCAGATGAACCGCGAGCTGTTCCGCCGCAAGGTGGACGCGTGGTGGCTGGACGCGCCCGAGCCGGATCTGCTGCCGACGCCCACGCTCGACGGGCAGCGCAACTACATGCACCCGACCGCGCTCGGCTCCGGCCCGCGCATGCTCAACGCCTACTCGCTGCCCAACAGCAAGACCGTCTACGAAGGGCAGCGCGCGGCGGCCCCTGACCAGCGCGTCTTCATCCTCACGCGCTCGGCGTTCGCCGGCCAGCAGCACTACGGCGCCGCGGTCTGGTCGGGCGACATCACGTCGACGTGGACGGCGATGCGCCAGCAGATCCCGGCGGGGCTCGGCATCTCGGTGTCGGGGATCCCGTGGTGGACGATGGACATCGGCGGCTTCTCCGTACCGCCGCGCTTCGCGGCGAAGAAGCCGACCAAGGAAGACGCCGAGGAGTGGCGCGAGCTGAACACCCGCTGGTTCCAGTTCGGGACTTTCGTGCCGCTGCTGCGCGCCCATGGCGAAGCGCCGTTCCGCGAGATGTGGGAGATGGGCGGCGAATCGCACGCCGCGTACAAGACGCATCTGAAGTACGACCGCGTCCGCTACCGCTTGCTGCCGTATCTCTACGCGCTCGCGGGCGCCGCCACGCACCAGGGCGGAACGCTGTTGCGGCCGCTGGTCATGGACTTCCGCGGCGACGCCAAGGCGCGCGACGTCAGCGATGAGTTCATGTTCGGCCCGGCGTTCCTCGTCAGCCCGGTGACCACGTACAAGGCGCGCAGCCGCGCCGTCTACCTGCCGGCGGCCCCCGGCGGCTGGTACGACTTCTGGAGCGGCGCCGGCGCGGCGGCCGGCCAGACCATCGACGTGCCCGCGCCGTACGAGACCATGCCCGTCCACGTCAAAGCGGGCTCCATCGTCCCGACTGGCCCCGAGGTCATGTACACCGACGAGAAGCCCGCCGACCCGATCACGCTCTGGGTCTACGCGGGCGCGAACGGCGACTTCACGCTGTACGACGACGACGGCCTCACCTACGGCTACGAGAAGGGCGCCTTCGCCCGCATCCCCATCCGCTGGAACGACGCCACGCGCACTCTCACCATCGGCAAGCGCGAGGGCACGTTCCCCGGCATGCTGCCGGCGCGCACCTTCGACGTCGTCATGGTGTCGAAGGACAAGCCCGTCGGCTTCTCGTTCACGCCCAAGGCCGACAAGACGACCCGCTATGAGGGCGCGGCGGTCGACGTGAAGTTCTAGACGCGGGTTCGAATCCCGCTGGGGTCGCACGTAACCGTCCGGACCGACGTCACTTTCGTCGAGTGACGTCTCGGCCTTGCCACGCTATTGCCACCGACGACGCTGGAATATCGCGGCAATACGAGGACCTCGTGGCAAACGCCCCGCTGGGGTCTTCGCGCGACCGTGGCGGTCAGCCCGAAGCCGGCGCGACCAACGAACGGAGCGTCGCGATCTCCGACTTACTGATCACTTCATCGCAACGCTGCTCGGCGGTCCTGACCGCCGCAGGCGTCGACTTTACTGCGCCCAGCCCATCATCTACGCTACAACCACTGATGAAGTCGCTGCTTGTCTTGATGCTTGTTCTCTCGTCCGCCTGCGCAGTAACCGGCGTGCGCTATGACCAGATCATGACGGAGAAGGTGGGCAAGCAAGCTGCGTTCGATCTGGATTGCCCTCGGGAGCAGCTGACAGTCACGAAGATCGATCGCGCAAGCTTCGGCGCCAGTGGTTGCGGCAAACGCGCGTCCTACCTCGGGGCGGACGTCCGATGTGAGCCGACACAGGACGAGACCACTCTCGTCAGCGGCTGCCGGGTGGTTGCCGCGACACCGGCCACCAACCTTTAGCCAATAGGCTCCGCCGCCGCGGTCAGGGCGAAACGGGCGCGGCCAACGAACGGAGCGTGGTCGCGATCTCCGGCTTACCGATCGCCTTTGTTGCAACGCTGATCATCACGTCATAGAGACGCTCGTCGGGATCCTCGAGAGCGATGTCGTTCTGATGCAGGAACACGAGCCCGCTCGCGAGCGCCGCCCGCTTGTTCCCGTCGACGAATGGCTGATTCTCGGCGATGTGGAAGATGTACACCGCCGCGAGGTCGCACAGATCGCAGTGCTCGACGTACGCGGCCACATTCTGCGCGGCGTGCACCGCCGACTCGAGAAGTCCCCGATCGCGTAGACCGGGGTCACCGCCATACCGGTCGATTTGATCCGCGTGGATGGCGACGACTTCCTCGACGGTCAGGAAGTAGACGTCGTCGATCACTTCGCGAGTTTCTTCAGCGTGGAAGCGTGGCGCTTATTCACGGCCGCAAGGCTTTCGTTCAGCGTCGGTCTTTTACGCTGGCGAACAGGGCGAATATTGAGGCTTTGTCCATCGGTCGTGATCTCGAGAGGCGTCTCGGGCGTGATGTGGAGGATCTCCAGGATGGGCTTGTCGATGATGACGCCGTAGCTGTTGCCGATCTGCTTCAGTGTCTTGACCATGGACATAAGAAGAACCTCCGTTCTTACCTAGGTTACCACGTACAATCGCCGTGCCCCACTTGCCTCCCAGCTTGCTTTGCCACCCACTTGCCACGGACCGAGGGAACGCAGAGGTTCATGGCGGCGCCACGTTCCGTTACGCGGAACGTCGAACCGACCGACATCACTCACAATCTCGCGCAAGGCCGCGCCGCGCCTGAAGTTTCGTGAGTGCCTGTCGGCCGGTTCGAATCCCGCTGGGGTCGCAGTTTCATGAATGATTCTGCCGAAGCGCCCGAGCGCCAGCTGCGTGCGCCTTTGGGCCACGGTACCCTCGTGCCATGCGACGGATCATGTACGTCGAGAACAAATACCGTGGGCTCGACGGCGACGGTCGCATCGGCTGGGTCGAGGTTTCAAGAACCTCGCGGATGTATCACTACCGTGGCAGACACCTGCTGAAGACGAAGAGCGGATACAAATACAACTGCATCGACGAGGAGAACGGCGACCGCTACTGGGTATCCGGTCCGCGGAAGGACGGCGCGGACAAGCTGTATGGAGGCACCGTGCAGATCGATGACGATGCCAGGGTCGAGTACTGGACCAAGATCCGCCAACAACCCTCCCTCGTCGACATGACGGAGTACCGAGCAGGCGTTTCGACGCAAACAGTTCGACCGACCCGCCGGAGCGAGCGACGTGCCAGCAGCGGCCAGCGGCGGTGAATCGACTGAGATGATCGGGCAGCGGTGCCCGTCAGAAAGTGGGATGCGGGTGTACGATCTCGGTCGTGCGGGTTGAGGTCATCGCTCGAGCGTTCGTTCTGGCAGCCATCCCGCTTCTCGGCGGATGTGTCGCGCTCGGTTGGCGATTCGGCCCGGGGTTCTCCAGTACAAACAGAGATTCGTTTTCGGAGCCTCCGGTTGTCGTCCACCGAGGCGAGCAGTTCTTCCTCGCCTGGACGCAAGGGAGTGACCCGTTCTTCTTCCGGCCGGACTACAAGGCGATGGATGGCCGGCTCGTGTTCGTGCTCGTCGCCACGGCCAGCTCGGGGAACCTCGCCGGGAAATATCGAGAGGAAAGGATCGACGGTGACGAGAACATCAGCGCCTTGCAACACGGCGGTGCTTACTGGTGGGAGGCGAAGCCAGAGCCCGACGGAACCTTCGTGCGACTGAGGATGGTGAAGCAGTCCGTTGGCAACGCCTCGATGTGAACCTCTTGGCATCGCCCAGGTGAGAGGCACTACTGCGTTGTCGGCATTACGCCGCCCTTTCGCCACCACCTCCACCGGCACCGCCAGTCTCAAATTGGATAGTGCCCCGCTGGGGTCGCAGTTCCTGAATGATCTTGGCGAAGCGCTCGCCGTGCTTTCGGTCGTCCACGAGCGCCACCGCATCGTCCCGATCCGTGACCCGCTGGCGGCCACGGGGGACGATCTACGGCGCCGAGACTGCGAAGTTGTCGAATGACCCCTGTGGGCCGCCGTGAGGTTCCCGTTGGTTCAGCACCGACCGTCAACGGGACGCCGCGCGCCGTCACGCGCAGGTGCGGGTGACAAGACCGACGACCCTCCGACAATTCTCAGGAGACGTATGCGTCGAACTGTCTCGATGCGCACTGGGGCCCTGAACCAGCAGGCGGTTGCCCTGATTGTCCTCCTCGCGGCGCCGACGGCCGCTTGCGGGGGCGGCGGTGCGCGGCACGGGATTGGCGGGGGCCCGGGCGGCAGCGGCGGGGCCGCGGCGAGCGGCGGCGGAGCCGGCGGCGGCGGCCGGGCCGGCACAGGCGGCGTCGCCGGCACAGGCGGCGTCGGCACAGGCGGCGGCGTCGGCACAGGCGGCGTCGCCGGCACAGGCGGTGGCCGGGCCGGCACAGGCGGCGTCGCCGGCACGGGCGGCGTCGTCGGCGTAGGCGGAACGGGTGCCATCGGGGGAACAGGCAGCGGCGGGGCCGGCGGCAGCGGCGGGGCGGCCGTCGACGCCGGCCCCGACTCGTCGATCTCCACGGGCGGCTCCCGAGCTGACGCCGCTGGCGACACGGCCACGCCGCAGGAGTGGACCCGCCAGTTCGGCACAGTGGTGAACGACGAGGCCCGCGCGGTGACCGTCGACGGCAGCGGCAACGTCTACGTCGCCGGGCAAACGCGCGGAATGTTCGATGGCCTGAGCGCCGGGGCCGGGGACGCCTTTCTGAGAAAGTATGACGGCGGCGGCACCGAGCTGTGGACCCGCCAGTTCGGGTCGACCGGCAACGACTATGTGTACTCGGTGAGCGTCGGTGGCGACGGCAATGTGTACGTCGCGGGGTGGACCGACGGCGCGCTGCCGGGCCAAACCCAGGCGGGGGTCAGGGACGCCCACGTGCGAAAGTACGACGGCAACGGCAACGATTCTCTGGGCCCGTCAATTCGGGACGGCGGCCGATGACTTCGGCCTGTCCGTGGCCGTGGCCGGCAGTGGCGACGTCTACGTCGCCGGGTACACGAGCGGCATCCTTCCCGGCCAGAGCAGCGCGGCAGGCGTGGACACGTTCTTGAGGAAGTACGACGGCAGCGGCACCGAGCTGTGGACCCGTCAGTTCGGGTCGGCCCAGGACGACTATGGACAGTCCGTGTGCGTCGACAGCAGCGGCAACGTCTATCTGGCGGGATACACCAGTGGCGCCCTCCCGGGGCGGACCAGCGCGGGGGCCCAGGACGCGTTCTTGAGGAAGTACGACAGCGGCGGCGCCGAGCTGTGGACCCGTCAGTTCGGATCGGGCGCCCGGGACATCGGACGGTCGGTGGCCGTGGACGGTAGCGGCGGCGTCTACATAGGCGGCTACACGGAGGGTGTCCTCGATCCCAACCGGAACCCCATCGACATGATGACGGAAGTCTTCGTGAAGAAGTACGACAGCGGTGGCGCCGAGAAATGGATCCGGCAGTTCGGATGGAACGGCACCCACTTTGGACAGTCCGTGAGCGTCGCTGGCAGCGGCGTCTACGTCGTGGGCTACTCGGACAATCTGAGCCCGAATGCCGGGGTCTTTGCGAAGAAGTACGACGCCAGCGGGACCGACCAATCGACCCGGACGTTCGGGACGACCTCCGGTAACGAAGCCTACAGCGCGAGCGTGGATGGCAGCGGCCACATCTACATCGCGGGCTACACCAGTGGAACCCTGCCTGGCCAAAGCAGCGCCGGTCTCCACGACGCGTTCGTGCAAATGCTCAAGCCATGAAGATCGAATCGTTCTTTCTCGCCGCGGCGACCTCGACGAGTCCGTAACCACAGCGGTCGTGACTTCGCACCCCACCCGACTCTCTACGCCGCCCGCGCCGCAACGACATCCACCGGCACCGCCAGTCTCAAATTGGATAGTGACCCGCTGGGGTCGCAGTTCCGAATGATTGTGGCGACGCGATCGAAGTGTTCCGCTGCTGCTCTTCGTCTCCGTCCTACCCTCGGGTCGCGGGATGCCGAACATCGCTATAATGCGACGCATGCCGAGGTGGGCCGGCGCCGTGTGTGTGGGACTGGTGGGTTTGCTCGCGTGCGGCGGTAACGGTAACGGCCAGAACAACGCCGGCGCGGCCGGCCGCGACGCCGGCGGCGGCGCGGCTGGTTCGAGCGGCGGCGGCGGCAGCTCGGGCCGCGGCGGCGGTGCGGCCGGCACCGGCGAGCTGCCCTTCTGCCCCCTCCTGAGCTACAGCAACGCAGACAGAATCGGCGTGCCGCGCACCGCGGATCCCGCGCCTACGGCGATGGGCGGCAGCCTCGACGGCGGCCTGTACCGCCTGACCGCAATGCAGTACTACGGCGGCATCGGCAGCACCGGCCCTTGCAACATGTGGAGTCAGGACGTGATGGAGATCGTGCCTGCATCCGCGACCGAAGGGCTCATGCGCTTCACCTTCGGCCCGACCAGCGACTTCGATACGGCGGAGTCCGCAGGTTGGACGTACACGATCCAGAGCACCACGCTGCTCAAGGTGGGCGCCTGCCGGGGCCAGTTCTTCACCCCTTCCGATAATGCAGAGCGCTTCACGGCGACCGCAGACCAGATCGTCTTCTTCCGGCAGGTGGACGCGGGTTGCTGGCAAATGGGCACGCTGACGCTCACCTTCAGCAAGCAGCCGTAGCTCGCGGCCGCACACTCTGAGGACGTTCGGGCGTCAGGTTGGCAACTGTTTACGCGGCGGCATTTCTTTGGCCGGCGACATTTCGTCCGTGGTACATCGGCGATGACGGAGATGAGGGGGGTGACCGACGGGCTCTATCTGGGCGAGGTGGTCTTGCTGGTGCTGGGCGTCGTGCTGTTCCTCGTCCTGGTCTTCGCCTTCGTCTACCAGCTCCTCCGTCAGCGCAGCCTCAAGCCGCTGCTCCTGTTCTTCCTCGTGCCGGTCCTCATGATCGGCTATCCCACGATCAAGTCGGTCCAGTACAAGGACGGCGCCCTCACGCTCGACAAGCTGACCCGGGAGCTCGCCGAGGACCCCACCGACGACAAGCTGCGCGAGGCGCTCGACAAGAAGGTCAAGGACGTCGCTCCGCGCGTTGCCAATTCGCCGAAGGACGCTGTGAAACTCGCGCAAGCGCAGTTCGATCTCGGCCGCGAGGACGAGGCCGCGCGCAGCCTGGAGCGCGTGCCGGCGAGCAACGGCAGCCTCCCCGAGGTGCGCGAGCTGCGCAAACGCCTCGACCAGGTCGACCGACTGCGCAGCCTGGCGGGCAAGGTCGAGGCGAACCCCGGCGACCAGCAGTCGCGCGCCGAGCTCCAGCGGAACCTCGCCGCGGCGGACCAGGTCAAGTGGGTCAACCCGAACGCGCTGGCCGCCGTGTCGAAGGCGCACAGCGCCGTGGGCGAGCACGCCAAGGCGAAGGCGTCGATCGACAAGGCGATCCGCATCGCCCCGAACACCCCCAAGTTTCAGCGCCAGCGCGACTCGTTGGTCCGCGACCTCCCGCCCTGAACAAAGCGCGCGCCGCGTCGCGACGGCCCAGCGTCACCACGTCCGAAGTTGGATTGACCTCATCGGCTGATGGGGCGATGGTCGCCCCATGACCTCGCACGCAGGGCGAATCCAAGGCGTTGTTGTTCCTTTGCTGTTCGCGGCTCTTGCCGCTGGCGGCTGTAGCTCGGGCGATGACGGCGGCATGGGCGGTGCCGGTGGTGGCTCGGGGACCGGTGGCGGCGGCAACGCCACAGCGGGTGCTAGCGGCGGGGCGGGGACCGGCGGCAGCGTCGGCTCCGCTGGGTCGGGCGGCAGCGTCGGCTCCGCTGGGTCGGGCGGCAGCGTCGGCTCCGCTGGGTCGAGCGGCAGCAGCGGCTCCGCTGGGTCGGGCGGCAGCGTCGGCTCCGCTGGGTCGGGCGGCAGCGGCGGCAGCAGCAGTGGCGCCGCGGGCTCGGCGGGCCGCGGCGGCAGTGGTGGTGGCGCCGCGGGCTCGGCGGGCCGCGGCGGCGGTGGTGGCGGCACCGCCGGCGCCGGTGGCGGCGCCGCCGGTGGCACCGGGGGCGCGAGCGCCTTCATGCTCACCAGCACCGCATTTGCCAACCAGCCGGGATGCGGCCCAATGACCATGGCGTCGGCGTGCGCGACTTTCCCCGTGAAATACACCAGCTTCGGCGACAACGTCTCGCCGCCGATGAGCTGGACCGGCGCGCCTGCCGGAACGATGAGCTTCGTGATCCTGATGCAGGATCTGACGAACGGTATGGCTCACTGGGTGCTCTGGAACATCCCGGCGAGCGTGACCATGCTGGCAGAAAACGTCGACAAGACCGACGCGACGCCGCCTGTCCCCGCCGGCTCGCAGCAGTGCAGCATCGGCCAAGGCGACGGATACTTCGGCTCGGGCGCGTGCGGCAACGTTTATGAGTACGTGGTGTACGCGCTATCGATCCCCACGTTTTCCCCGACGTCCCCCACCAGCCAGGCGATGGTGAGGACGCAACTTCAGGCCCTCGGTGCCAGCATCCTCGGCACGGCGTCGATTCGAGGACGATCAGCCCAGCCGCAGTGCGGGGGCTGACGCGCTAGCGCTGCGCGCCGAACCATGCGCGCGGTCATCATTGTAGCTGCTGGACTCGTGGTGGCGAGCTGCGGGGGCGGGCCGTCACCGAGCTCGAGCAGCGACGGAGGCGGTGGCACGTCGCCGTGCACGGCCAAGTACTGCTGCACGTTCGACGGCCCCGAACCGGAGTGTGTCGTCGACAACGCCGACGTCCTGGCTTTCGGAGCTATTGGCGAGTGGGTCGTGCAGACAGAGTCTGTGTCTCCGCCGAGCTCGATGCGCCTGGAGTACGAGGGCAGTTACCCGAACATCACGAACTTCGGCCTCTTCGTCAGCCCGAAGGCGGCAGCGAATCGTTTCCAGGCGGACTTCGCGCTCCGCATCTCGCGCGACAATCCGACGGCGGCGACGGTCTTCGTCATGCAGCTCGGCATCGGAAACGGCTTCGTGCTTTATGCCAACGGCGCGCGCCTGCAGCTCGGCAACGACAGCGGCATGTCGGAGATCGGAGCCCTTCCCGACGACACGTGGGTCGCCGTCACCACGTTCGTCGACCTCGAATCGAGGACATACGGCGCCGGCATCAACGGAGGCCTGCCCGTCACCCGCGCGATCGAAGACGGAGCAGATTGGCGCGGGCCTCCTTCGCCCATCACCTTCGGAGTGACGCGGACGACCGGAACGACCGCCGTCCACTACGACGACGTTCGCGTCGACTGGTAACGAACGACAGCTTCCGCGTCGCGAGGGAACCGGCCTGAGCGCGTCTAGCGCGCGGCCCTGACAGCAAAGCAGCGCTAGTCCCAATAGCGGCAGGCGACCAACGCCGCCAGATCTCATGAAGGAGGTCAGCGTGGCTCCCTTTCCGCGCCACGTCGGGTCCTCCCGCAAAAATGGACAGATCCGGTCGCCAACAGTTCGCCAGCAAGTTGTCAGCCATGAACCAACGATGCGTGTCGCTCCTTCGCGTTCTCCTGGTCACCCAGGTCCTGTTTGCTTGTGAGCCGAAGGACAACTCCCTTCGAACCTCCGCGCAGACCCCTGATCCGCCCACGCCTGGCGACGCGACGCCCCGCGAGACCCACTTCAGGCTGCAGGCGGTCTACGAGCGCCCGACATTCAGGGGCGTACGCCTCTACCGCTCCCGCAACACCGTTCGACAGCGCCGCTCAGGTCCGAGCGCGAACGCTATTCAATGGGTGGCTCGAAGCGGCGATCAGACTTTGCATTCCGATCAAATTCCTGACGTTCGCGTCTCAACCGTCGAGACCGCCGATCCCCGGACCGGCCAATGGCAACGCCACCCGGGAGAGTTGCCGGAGGCCACGTACTTCCTCATCGACGTACCGATGGGCACGGAGCGGGTCGACTTCTATGCGCCGCGGAACGAGGCCGGCTCAGCGCGTGGCGTTGCGCCCCCGATCGGCAGCATCGAGCTCCGGGACGTGACGGAGGTGACCCCGTGACCTTCTTCGATCGCCGTGGTGGCAAAGCCGCCGTTGCCATCGCGCTGGGATGCCTGCTTTATTCCACCGCCTCGCTCGCGTTCGACAGGGAGACGCTGGTCGACTCGGGGCAGGCGAGCAACCGGATCAACCTGTTCATTCTCGGTGACGGCTATACGTCCAGCGAGACCGCGACGCTCAGGGCCGAAGCGGTCAAGGCTTCGGACCTGCTCTTTGCGCAACCGTTCTTGGCGCCCTACAAGCCATTCATCAACGTCGTCGTCATCTACAGCACGTCCAGCTGCTCGGGGGCGCGCAACGGGGCGCTGCAGCCCGTGTGCACCACGGTCTTCGATTCATATTTCAACTGCGGCGGTATCGACCGACTGCTCTGCCTCGACTACAACCTGCTGACTCAGGTTCTTGCCACCGATGCACCCGAGTACACGTTCAGTCGGGACATGGTGCTGATCTCGGTGAACGATACCAAGTACGGGGGAGCGGGAGGTAGCTACGCCACGTTCTCCAGGGACAGCACCGGTCCGTACATCGCCATCCACGAGCTGGGTCACAGCTTCGCTGGCCTGGCCGACGAGTACGAGGAAGGCCGCGTTGAAACGTGCCCGTTGCCCGACTGCAGCGAGCCCAATGTGACGAGCCTCTACCAGCGCGACATGCTGAAGTGGAGCGCGTGGGTGCAGCCCAGCACCCCGCTGCCGACACCGGCAACGGACGAGAACGCGTCGGTCGTGGGTGCATTCGAGGGAGCGAAATACTCATCGACGGGGATCTACCGTCCCAGGCTCAACTGCACGATGCGCTCGTTGTTCGTCCCCGACTGCGAGGTGTGCTCCGAGGCCTGGATTGAGCAAATCTGGGACAGCGTGAGGCGCATCGAAACCACGTCTCCATCGAGCCCGTTGGTTTCCGTGGCACAGGGGTCCAGCCAGGTGTTCGCCTACACGGGGCCGAAGACGTCGCCCGCCACGCTCACGCAAGCGTGGAAACTGGATGGCGCCCAGGTCGGCACTGCCGAGACCTACACGCTGGATGGCTGCGCCGTCGCCGTGGGTAGCCATTCATTGGTTCTCGAAAACACCGACCCCACGACCATTGTTCGCGACGACGCACTGAGCCTACGAACCGAGAGCACGACCGGGCACCTCACCGTCACGGCTGGCGCCACCGACGCGGCAACACCGGCTCGGGCGAGCCGCCGGCGGCGCCGCGGGCACAGGTGGCGTCGGTGCCTCGGGTGGAGGCGGCGGCGTCACGGGCGCAGGCGGCGTCAGCGGCTCCGGCGCCAAGGGCGGCCGACCGATGCTTCCGTGGATGTCAAAGTCGGAAGCGATGGCCCGATGCCAGACGGAGCTTCGGATGGCCAATCCGACGCTGCGGATGCAGCGGGCGGCAGCGGAGGCGCCGGCGGCGACTCGGATGGGCACGGGTGTTCGTGCGACCTCGGAGGCGGTGCAGGTGCAGGGCAACTCGCCAGCCTGCCGATGTCTCCTGGCGACCATCGTCGTCATGCGTCGGAGGCGCGGCCCGCGCGGGTGGGCACGGAAGTAGGGGTGAACAGAGGCCCGGTTCCGCTGCCGCGTGGGCTCGGGTATTGATACACAGATGGGAGTCCGGGCTGGGAGCAACGCCGTCTGGGTCGGCGCCCTGGTCGTCGCGGGCGCCGGCGCCTGTCGGGCTGGGTCTGTCCCGAGCGTCTCCGAGACCCAAACAGGTGGGCGGGCCGACGCGGCCACCACCCCCGCGCGCCCGCCTGTCGGCGCGAAAGCGGACGCGGGACGCGCCGGCGCCGCCGGGGGCGGAGAGGGCGCGCAGGCGGGCGCGACCGCGACGCCCGAGCAGCGGGCCGCCGCGAAGCGCCTCGAGGGCCAGCGCTGCCGCAAGAAGGACTGTTGCGCGACGGAGATCTGGCCGGTGGGGCGGGATCGGCGTGGGCGCCAGCTCGCCGTCGTCGCCCTCGAGACCATCAAAGCGTGGATCCCGCCCCAGCAGCCCCGCAAGGCCGGCGCGCGCGCCAGCCAGGATGACGAATCAAGGGACGACGAACACTCGTGCGGCGAGTACTGGC
>CAVSOL010000021.1:0-16914 GCA_963729535.1 uncultured Pseudomonadota bacterium
TGGGGGTCGTCAGACCCTAACACCCACACCCGTCCCCTTCTAGTTAAGCCATACCGCGGCATGATCGGCTGCGATGGCGGGCGCGTGGCAATCGGCTTTGCCCCAGCTGCTGGCGGGCCGATATCGTGTGCTCGGACCGATCGGGCGGGGCGCGATTGCCGAGGTGGTCGCGCGCGCGACGAACGGACCGGCGAGGTGGTGGCGCTAAAGATCCTTTACCCGCACCTGCGCGAGAGCCACGTCGTCGTCGAGCGGTTCAGGCGCGAGTATTGTCCGCCGGATTGCCCACCCGCACGTGCTGGCGATCCGCGACGTCGTCGAGAGCGACGGCGACCTGTTCCTGGTCATGGAGCTATCACCCGGCGGCGATCTCGCCGACCGGCTGGCGCGCAAGAGCGGCTGACGGCGACGACGAGCTCCGCGCGCTGGCGGCGCAGCTGTGCGGCGCGCTGGCGGCCGCGCACCGTGCCGGCGTCGTCCACCGCGACGTGAAGCCGTCGAACGTGCGTCGGCCCGGGCGCCGCAGCTGGACTCGCGGCTCTGCGACTTCGGGCTGGCGCGCACGGCCGAGCTGGCCGGGCTCACCACCGCGAACGCCGTGCTGGGACGCCCGAGTACATGGCGCCCGAGGTGGTGACCGACGGTCACGCCGACCCGCGCAGCGACATCTACAGCCTGGGGGTCGTGCTGTTCGAGGCGGCGACCGGGCGGCTGCCGTTCTACGGCGACTCGCCCTACCAGCGATGCGGCAGCACGTCGACGTCGAGGCGCCGCGCGCCGGCACGCTGGCGCCGGAGCGCCGGCGCGTCGACGAGCGCGATTGCCCGGGCGCTGGCCAAGGACCCGCTGGACCGCTTCGCCACCGCCGAGGATCTTGCGGCGCGCGCTGTCGCGAACGCCCGCGCGCCGGCGGCCGCGCTGGCGCCCCGCGTCCCCGCGCGACGGCGCGCGCGCGCCTGCCGGCGCTGCGGCGGCTGGCTGGTCGAGCGGCGGGTGTTCTGCGCCGACTGCGGGGCGGCGCTGCTCCGCCTCGTCCCAGCGCGGCGGCGTCGACGTGCTGGTGACGGCCCCGGGACCGGCGACAAGATTGATGCCCGCGGCACGTCGCGCTCTACCACCTCTCGACGAGCTCCGCCGCGGTCGGGGATCGGCGCGTCGCGCCGCGCGCCGCGGTTCCCTTCTACGTCGCCGGGGACATCACCCCGGCAGACGGCCTGCGCGCTGATCGCAGCGGCTGCAGGCCATCGGCTTCGAGGCGCACGTCGAGACGGCCGGGCGCCGGCGCCCGCGATGCCGTGCGGAGAAGCTGCGTGGCAGATGACGGCGCGGTACGCGGGGGGGCCGGGCCGTCTTCGTTGATGGTGCTCCAACCTCGGCGCTAGCTCCGCGGGCACCTGGGGCATGCTGGTCTTGTCTCCTGCGTTGCGCTGTGCGGGATCGTGGCGCGCTTGCGTGGTGCCGCGCCTCGGGCCGCCCGATCCTTCGTCGTCACCGCCGGCCCGTCGCCCGACGAGCCGACCGCGCTCGCCGGCTGCGCCGTCTCCGCGGCTCGCAGCCGGCAGGACCGCCGCCTGCTGGCCCACATCCTCGAGCGGCTCGCGCAGATTCACGCGCCGGGCGGGCGAGCTGGCGGCGGCGCTGGCCGAGCGGGCGGCCCTGGCCGGCGACGGCGCTCGCCGCGCTGGAGCAGCGGCGGCGCTCGACGCCTCGGTGCCGAGATCGCCGGGCCGCGCTCGACGAGCTGCGGCGCGAGGAGAAGGTCGGGGTCGTGCTCCGGGCCGAGCTGCTGCGCGTGGCCAGCCGGCTCGACGGCTGTGCCTGGCGCTCGCCGCGCGCGAACGCGGCTGCGACGCCGGACGAGCTCGACCCGGCTCGCGGGAGATCGAGGAGCTCCGCGCGCGCGGTCGACGCCGAGCAGGAGGTCGGCGCGCTGCTCGGGAGCGCACGGTGACCGCCTCGTCGCGGGCCGCTACCGCGTCGTGGAGCCGCTGGGCGGCGGCGGAACGTCGCTGGTTCACCGCGCGCGCGTGATCGCGCGGCGGGCCCCGACGTCGCCGCTCAAGCAGCTCCGCCCGCAGTTCGCCGCCGATCCGGCGCTGCGCCGGCGCTTCCTCCGCGAGGCGGAGCTGGCGCGCGCGCTCGATCACCCGGGCATCGTCGCGCGTGCTCGACGCCGGCGAAGAGGACGGCGTCCCGTTCCTGGTGATGGAGCTGGTGGCGGGCGAGACGCTCCGCGCGCGGCTCGATCGCGAGGGAAGGCTGGCGCTCGAGCGGCGCGTGCCCGATCTTCGATCGCGCTGGCGCGCGCGCTCGACCACGCCCACGCGCGCGGCGTCATCCACCGCGACGTGAAGCCGGAGAACATGTTCGTCGACGCGACGGGGCGCGAAGCTGGGCGACTTCGGCAACGCGCGCGTGGTCTCGCTGGCCAGCGTCACCGGCGCCAGCCTGACCTGGGGGACGCCGGAATACGTCGCGCCGGAGATGTTCATGCGCGGCCGCGCGGATCCGCGCTCCGATCTCTACGCGCTCGGCGTGGTGCTGTACGAGATGCTGACCGGCCGGCTGCCGTGGTCGCGGGCCGAGACGCTCACCGTGTCGCGGCGGGGCGGGCGAGCGCCGACGCTCGGCGCCGACCGGCGCCGGCCGGCCATGTGGACGATTGCTCGGGGGCTGCTCGCCTCTTCGCCGGCCGGTCGCCCCGCGTCGGGCGAGGAGGCGGCGCGCCTTTCGGCTGCCCCGACGGCTGCGCCGCGTGGCAGGACCACCTGCTCCGGCTGCGGCGCGTCGCGTCCGGTCGACGTGCCCCGCTGCCTCCGTGCGGTGGCAGGCGCTGCGGCCCGCGCACAAACGGCGGGGCTGGCGGCTGGTGCTCGACAGGCTGGAGGACGACCCGACAGTGACCGAGAAGCTGCTGCGCCTGCTGGACCCGCTTGCCAACCGCTGGCGCGTGCCGCTGCACTTCCTCACCGGTGACGCCGCGCCTGTACTCGGAGAGGAGCTAGAAGGCCGGCTACCGAATTGCCGGCGTGCTGTTCAGCCACCTCGACGAGACGACCGCGCGGGCGCTCGAAGGCTGTTCCGGAACGCAGCGGCCTGAGAGTTCGCGCGGGCGGCGCGTCGTCCGCTTCGGCCGTGCCAAGCGGTTCGGTAAGGGAACGCTAAGAGAAGAGTTGTTCCCACAGGTGGCGGTCTCGTGCCTCGGTCCCTGCTCGGCTTACTTTCGGATGTCTGTTACTATCGCGGAGGGCGTCGGAATCGCGGCATCTCGTTCGGTCTTTCGCACAGGACGCGATGCGGAAGCGCGGCTGCGGAAGCAGAAGGGGGACGTTTTCGACTACGCGCGCAGATCGCGGCGATGCCTCGCGGCGGATCGTCTCCTGGCGCCGCCGCCGGCACCGGTCCCGCGGTTCGCGCCCCCGACGTCCGCCTTGCTGCTCGCCGACGTCGCCGCCGAGCTCTACCGGCTCTGCGTCAACGGGCGGAGTTGCTCCCCCGTCGTTTCGCGGGCCCCTCCAGCGAGGGGAGATCTGCTGCGGGCGAACGACCGCGGCGGCGCCCGCGCTGCTCGAGGGCCTGCGCCGGCTGGCGGGGCGCCTCAACGATCTGGACCGGGCGCTGGAAGGGGCAGACCGAGGGCGAGCTGATGCAGACGCTGGCGCGGTTGGAGCGGGCGGCCGGGGCGCCGGGCGCGGACCGGTGGCGCTGGCCGCCACGTCGACGGGACCTGGAGGCGGCGCTGGAGCGCCGGCACGCCGCCGAGCAGGAACGCGCCCGCCTGTCGGCCGAGCTGTGCCAGCTGCTCGGCCGGTTGCGGCGTCGTCTGCCTCAAGGCGCGGCTCGCTGGAGACGGATTGCCGAGCAGGGAGGGGGCGCGGCCGTCGAGGCCGCGTCCGCCGAGCTGGACGCTCGCGCCGCAGGCGCGGCTGCGCGTCGTAGCGCAGCCCGGCTCGCGAGCTAGACTGCGCCCGTGGACCTGTTCGCGCGCGCGGCGGCGAAGGATCGGCGAGGGCAGCCGCTGGCGGAGCGGATGCGGCCGACGTCGCTGGCCGAGTTCGTCGGGCAGGAGCAGCTGCTCGGGCCGGGGAAGCTGCTGCGGCGGGCGCTGGAGGCGAAGGAGCTGCCGTCGCTGATCCTGTGGGGGCCGCCGGGCACCGGCAAGACCACGCTGGCGCGGGTGATGGCGACGGAGGCGGGCGCGCGCTTCGTGACGCTGTCGGCGGTGCTGTCGGGCGTGAAGGAGCTGCGCGAGGCGGTCGCGGAGGCGGCGACGCACCGCGACCAGCGCGGCGAGCGCACGGTGCTGTTCATCGACGAGATCCACCGCTTCAACAAGGCGCAGCAGGACGCGCTGCTGCCCCACGTCGAGGCCGGCACGGTCATGCTGATCGGCGCGACCACCGAGAACCCGTCGTTCGAGGTCAACGCGGCGCTGCTGTCGCGCGCGAGGTCGTGGTGCTGCGCGCGCTGTCGGAGGCGGAGCTGCGCGCCGTCCTCGAGCGCGCGCTCGCCGACGCGAGCGCGGCCTCGGGCGCGCAGCCGCTGGGCGTGCCGGACGACGTCCGCGATCTGGTGGCGCGCGAGGCGCGGGGCGACGCGCGGCGCGCGCTGCGACGCTGGAGGCGGCGGCGGCGGTCGCCGCGCCCGACGCCGGCCGGGGCGCAAGCTGGTGACGACCGCCGATCATCGAGGAGGCGCTGCAGAAGCGCACGCTGCTGTACGACAAGGCCGGCGAAGAGCACTACAACGTCGTCAGCGCGTTCATCAAGTCCATGCGCGGCAGCGATCCCGACGCCGCGCGTCTACTGGATGGTGCGCATGCTCGAGGCGGGCGAGGACCCGCTGTTCGTGCTGCGGCGCATGGTGATCTTCGCCAGCGAGGACATCGGCAACGCCGATCCGCGCGCGCTGATGGTGGCGGTCGCCGCGCGTCGAGGCGTTCCGCTTCTCGGCCTGCCCGAGGGGATCATCCCGATGACCCAGGCGGCGATCTACCTGCGCGACCGCGCCCAAGTCGAACACGACGATCACGACGTACGCGGCGGCCAAGGCGCGACGTCGACGCGCACGGCGCGCTGCCCGTCCCCAAGCACATCCGCAACGCGTCGACCAAGCTCACCAAGGAGCTGGGCTACGGCGCCGGCTACCAGTACCCGCACGACTTCGAAGGTCACTACGTGCGCGAGGACTATCTGCCCGACGCCCTCCGCGGCCACCGCTACTACGAGCCCTCCGACTCCGGCCAGGAACGCGCCATCGCCGAACGGCTCGCGCGGCTGCGGGGCGACGCACAGGACAAGGCAAAGCCAAAGCCCTGACGTCGCCCGCGTCAGCCCGCTGTCAGTGCATCGCGTGTTTGATCGTGCTCATCGTGCGGTGCGTGCGCTCCTGTGCGGGCAACAGGTCGGTTTCGACCAGCCGGCGTGATTCCTGGTCCAGCTTGCCGACCTCGTCACGGTAAAGCTTGAGCCCGTGATCCTCGCCCTCTTCGAGCGCCGAGATCGCCGCCTTTTCGCCGAAGATCTTGGCGCCGCCCTCGATCAGCTTGGCGAACGCCCCCCACGGTCCAGAGTTGTTGGACGGCTGTCCGCCCAGCTTGGCGACCCGCTGCTGCAGCTTCTCCACGCGCTGCTCGTGCGAGATGTGGCAATCGAGGAGCAGCGTCCGCGATGCGCTGTTGTTCAGCTTGTCGAGCGCTTGCCGATAGGTCTCCACGGCTGACAGCTCGCCGCGCAAGAAGGTGTTGAGCGTGTCGACGACTTTCTCGTTTTCACCCGTCATTTTCATCCTCCTCCTGACCCCAAGCTAGACACTCGCGACGGCCACGCAACGCTGACCAAATTGCGACTGCACCACGTCCGCGGGATGATGATGCGCGGCTAGGCGACAAGCCGCTCCCGCGCGAAGCGCGGGTGTGCGGCTACTGTTCTCGATGTAGTCGCAAACCGCGCCTGCGGCGCGGAGCCACTAGTCTTCCGCGTCGGCGATCTCGACGCGGTTCCGGCCGCTGGCCTTGGCGCGGTACATCGCCGAATCGGCCAGGCGCAGCAGCGTGCTCTCGCGCAGGCGCTGCGAGCCGCCCGGTGCCAGGTGGTCGCGGTAGGACGACACGCCCAGCGACGCCGTGATGCGCAGCAGCGGCGTGTGGCGCGTGCCGCCGCCGGCGTGCTCGAACAGCTCGGCGTCCTCGATCGTCAGCCGCAGCGTCTCCGCCGTCTGCGTCGCGCGCTTCAGATCGGCGCCCGGCAAGATCACGACGAACTCGTCGCCGCCGTAGCGCGCGACCAGGGCCGCCGCCGGCGCCTGCTGCGCCAGCAGCTTGCCGACCTTCTGCAGCGTCCAGCTGCCCGCGAGGTGGCCGAAGCGGTCGTTCACCTCCTTGAAGCGATCGAGGTCGATGAACACCATCGCCAGGTCGGTCCCTTCGCGGTCGGCGCGCGCGATCTCTTCTTCCAGCCGGGTGTGGAAGTAGCGGCTGTTCGCCAGACCGGTCAGGTCGTCGATGCGCGCCTGCGCGCGCGCGCGGATCGCGTCCAGCGCGTTCTGGATCGACGACGACATGTACGCGGCGAAGATGCGCAGCAGCTCCTTGTCGCGCGGCGTGTACGACCCGCCCGAGCGCCGGTTCGCCAGCTGGAGCACACCGCAGATCGATTCGCCGACGACGATCGGCACGGCCACCAGCGATCGGATGGGGCCGGTGTCGGGGGTGATGCCGTGCATCGGATCGTCCGACTCCAGGTGGTCGGTCTGCGCGGCCGCCCGGTCGAATACACGCGCCCCGCGAAGCCGCGGTCACTGGGGATGCGCCGGCCGACCACCGTCTCGACGCCCGAGCCGAACGCCGCGATGTACGTCAGCCGCGGCGCCGGCGAGCCCGCCAGCTTCGCGCGCGGGTCATCGAGCAGGATGCCGCCCGCCTCCGACGGAACGAAGTCGTTGGCGCGTTCGAGAATCTCGCGCAGCGTGGCGTCGAGCCGCACGTCCCAGTGTTCGGTGTCCTGGTCGCGGCGCGCGCGCACGAAGAAGCGCGCGATCTCCTCCGCTGACAGCGTGAAGATCGGGCCGGGCGGCACGACCGGCGTCGGGATCGACAGCTCTTCAGTCCGCGTTCGGAGCGGGCTGCCGGAGCGGTTCGGGGGGTCGTGGTCGGCCATTTACGTCCGGACCCCCTATTTTACACGGTTAAAACGACGTCCGCGGCTTCGGGATCGAAGGTGGTCCGGTAGGCGGCCCGCAGCCGGACGCGCCGCTCCAGGTCGGCGATGACGATGTCGCCCACATCCATGCCGTACAGCTCGTGCACCGCGTGGATGCCGCCCGGCGTGAACACGTTCAGCTCCAGGATGCGGTCACCGACGATGTCGACGGCGACGAAGGTCAGCCCGTCAGCCAGCAGCTTGGGACGCAGGATGTCGCAGATGCGCGCCTCGACCGGGCCGAACGTCGCCTTGCCGCGTACGGACGATCGCGTGCTGGCCCCGCCGTTGGCCGCGCTGACCGCGCGCCGCCGATAGATGGCGACGCGGTCCCCGATGCGGATCGGCTCCGCGTTGAGCAGCAACAGGCGCTTTTCGCCCTGCTCGGCCTCGGGCAGGTACTCCTGCGCCAGCGCGTAACCGTCTTTGGTCACCGCCGCGATGATCTGGTTCAGGTTCGAGACCTGCCGCCGTCGCAGGTAGAAGACGTGCTCACCGCCGCGCGGCGCCAGCGGCTTGAGCACCGCCGGGGCGTCCAGCGCCTTCAGGAACGCCTTGAGCCTGGTCTTCAATCGCGACACCAGCATCCGCGTGCGGACGTCCGCCGGGAAATCGCCCAGGTACATGCGGCTGCCGGCGCGACGCAGCCCCTCCGGATCGTTGACGACCAGCGTACCCGCCAGCCGCAGCCGCCAGCCGAAGTCGATGAGCGGCGCGCCCGGGCGGTTCTCCCCCTCGCGGATCGGGTTGTAGCGCAGGAACACGACGTCGAAGCTTCCCAGCGTCTCTTCCTCGACGACCGCCTCCTCCGACGCCAGCGCGTGCGCGTACTCCGTCGTGGTGGCGTAGTCGCCGGCGCGGACGCGCGTCGTCGTCGCCAGGATGTTGTTGTCGTCCAGGAACGACAGATCATCGACCGACACGAAACGCACGTCGTGGCCGCGCCGGTGCGCTGCCAGCGCCAGGTAGACGCCGGCGTACGTCGGTTGCTGGTCGCGAACGTCGGCGACGACGAAACAGATGCGCATCGGCTGGGGTCCCTACCTACCTGTGCGCCTGTCTGCCTTGCCTACCTGCCGTGGGAGGTGGCGAAGGCCTGACTATAGTGCCGCAAAATCTCCGACAGCCGATCGAGCGGCAGCGCAGGCGCCACGTGCCCCGACTGGCCGCGCATCTCGTCCGCCATGCACAGCGAGTTGACGATCGCCTCCTCCGTGCACTCGACCACCGCTTCGTAGAGCGGGTCGCAGGCCTCGTCCAGCAGCACCTCGAGCGCCGCCTTCATCTTCGACGCCTGCCGCGGCACGACGTTCGACGTCGAGAACCCGACGATGATCTCGCCCGAGCCGTGCGCCGCGAACGATCCGATGCGGCCGATGCCCAGCGCCGCGCGCTTGCACAGCCGCACCAGCTGCGACGACAGCAGCGGCGCGTCGGTCGCGACGATGGTGATGATCGACCCGGCGTTCTTTTCGCGCCGCGCCGTCCCGAACAGCGGCTCCAGCACCTCGCCCACGGGCGCGCCGTCGACGCGCAGCGAGCGCATGACGCCGAAGTTCGACTGCACCAGGATGCCGACGACGTATTCGTCCCCGTGGATGCCGCACGCGCCGCGAGCTGGTGCCGATGCCGGCCTTGAAGTCGCAGGTGATGAGGCCCGTGCCGGCGCCGACCGAGCCTTCGGCGACCTTGCCGCCCGCCGCCTGTTCGATGGCGCGGTAGACGTGCTCCGAACGGACGTGGCGACCGACGGCGTCGTTCAGCCACGAATCGTCGCACTCGCCGACCAGCGGGATGACGACGTCGTCCTCGCCGCCGATGCCCGGCCACTTGCGCGTCATCCACTTGACCGCGGCGTCCGACACCTTGCCGACCGCCATCGTGTTGGTCAGCAGGATGGGCGTCTCCAGCAGGCCCCACTCCTGGACCTGCGTCAGCCCCGACACCTCGCCGGCGCCGTTGAGCACGAAGCCGCCGGCCAGCACGCGGTTGTCGAACACGTTGTCCTGCGGAATGACGGCGGTGACGCCGGTGCGCACCGGCCCCTTGCCCACCTCCAGCGGTCCGTCACCGATGATCACCGTCGTGTGGCCGACCTTCACGCCCTCGACGTCGGTGATCGCGTTCCACTGCCCGACCGGGAAAGTGTCCGATGGTGAAGCCGAGCTCGCGGAGCCGCTGCCTCATTCCGAGCTTGCGGGCGCCGCCGGTGGACGGTGCCCTCGCCACTGGCGGGGACGGCCGGCCCGGGCGTCTTCTCGGCGCCGTTGCCACCGCCGCTGTTGCCGCCTCCATTACCGTTGCCGTTGGCGCCGGCGTTGGCGCTGCCGTTGCCGGCCCCGCTCCTGGCGCCCGCCGCGGCCGCGGCCTCGCTCTTCGCCTCGCGGCGCTTCTCGCGAAGCCGCTTGAGCCCGCCTTCCAGGATCTCGCCGATCAGCGCCGGGTATTCGATGCCCGCCGCCGCGGCGATCAGGCACAGGTCCGAATAACCGGGCGTCAGCCCGGGCAGCGGGTTCACCTCGATGACGTAGATGTCACCCTTCGGCGTGACGCGCAGGTCGATGCGCGCGACGTCGCGGCAATCGAGCGCCGCGAAGGTTTCGCGGCACACGCGTTCGATCGCCTTCAGCTCGGCCGGCGTCAGGTGCGCGGGGCACTGGTAGCTGACGTGTTTCTCCCATTCCTGCTTGATCTGGAAGTCGTAGACCGGCCGCTCGTTGGACTTGTCCTTGAACAGGATCTCCATCGGCGGCAGCACGCGCGGCCGGCGATCGCCGAGCAGGCCGACCGTGAACTCGCGGCCGGGGATGTAGACCTCGATCAGCGCCGGCTGGCGGTAGCGATCGATGAGCTCGCGCACCACCGCGCGCAGGCCCTCCTCGTCGTCGACCACCGACGCCGACGCGCTGACACCCTTCGACGACCCTTCCTGGTTCGGCTTGACGATGAGCGGGAACTTCAGCTTCGACGACAGCCGCTCGCGCCCCGTCTCCATGACCTGGAACTCCGCGGTCAGGATGCCGTGCTGCAGCAGCACGCGCTTCGACAGCGCCTTGTCGAGCGCGATCGACAGCGTGGCCGCGTCCGAGCCGGTGTAGGGGATGCCCATCAGCTCGCACAGCGCCGGCACCGCCGCCTCGCGGTTGCGGCCCGCGACACCCTCGGCGATGTTGAACACCAGGTCGACCGGCGTCTGCATCAGCTGCCGCGGCAGCTCGGCGGTGGCTTCGAACAGCGTCACGTGGCCGTGCTCCGCCAGCGCGTCGCGGATGGAGTCGATGGTCTCGGGCGCGTCGTACTCCGCCTCGGAGTCGTTGCCCGCCTTGGGGTCGACGCGCTTGACGTTGAACGTGAAGCCGATGCGCAGCGGATCCGCCGGCCGCCGCTTGCGCGCGCCCGGCTTCACCACCAGCCCCTGGCGCCGCGCCGCGCTCTCGACGATCGCGTGCAGCGTCTCGGCGTAGTCCAGCCCCTCGCGCGCCGACGCGGCGTACAGGCTGGCGCCGCGCTCCAGCGACGGCAGCGCGTTGACCTCCAGCAGGTACAGCCGCCCGTCCTCGCCGACGCGGAAGTCGATGCGCCCGAGGTCGCGGATGCCCAGCGCGCGCACCGCCATCTTCGATATCGCGCGCAGCCGCGACACGACGTCGCGCGGCAGATCCGGCGGGCAACGCACCGAGACCTTGTTCGACTCGGCCGACTTCAGCCGGTAGTCGTAGAGGTTGAAGCGGCTCTTGGCCGCCGGGTCGACCAGGTAGTCGACGGGCAGCAGCACGCCTTCGTCACCGCGCCCCTCGAGCAGCGGCACCGTCACGTCGGTCCCGGGCACGAACTCCTCGACCAGCACGCCGCTCGGGTAGGCGCGCAGCGCCGCCGGCAGCACCTCGGCCAGCATGCGCGCGTCGCGCACGACCGCGTCATCCGCGATGCCCTTCGACGATCCCTCGTAGTTCGGCTTGACGATCACCGGCAGCGCCAGCCCCAGCGTCCCGGGATCGCGCGTGCGGCGGTATTCGTCGGGCGTGACCAGCCGCCCGCGCGGCGTATCGATCCCGCGCTGCGCCAGCACCAGCTTGGTCAGCCACTTGTCCAGCGTCAGCGTCAGCACGTACGCGTCCGAGCCCGTGTACGGCACGCCCAGCTCGTCGAACAGCGCCGGGTAGAACGCCTCGCGCGCGCGCCCGCGGCGCCCCTCGGCGGTGTTGAAGATCAGATCCGGGTTGAACGCCTCGATGCGCTCCGCCAGCCGCGACGCCGGCCCGGTGACCTCGACCTTCTCGATCTCGTGGCCGCCTGCGCGCAGAGCAGCCGCGATTCCTTCGACGGTCTCCGCGCTGTCGAACTCAGCTTCGTCTTCGCTGTCGGTGAGACGAAGGTTGTGCGTGAAGGCGATACGCATGGGCTTCGGGGGTCCTTCTACCTATTCTACCTACTACCTGCTACGTGCATCAACCTAACAGGATTCCACCGCGTCCACCCAGCGCTTCCGCAACCTTTTCACCCAGCTTCTTCAGATCGTCGTTCGGCCGCACCAGATACGCGTCGACACCGACCGCGAACGCTTCCTGCACAGAATCGTAAGACGGGTACGCCGTGTAGAGCACGGAGGCGCAGTGTGGCAACAGCCGCTGCGCATGTTCGATCACCCGCAGCCCCGAGCCACCGGGCAGGTGGCGATCGGCCAGCACCAGATCGAAGTGGGTGTGCTTCAGCAGCTCCAGCGCCTCGTCGCCGTCCTTCGCCGCGGTGACGTGGTGCGCCTTGCCCAGGTACTCCGCCAGCAGCTGGCGACGCGTGCCTTCGACCTCGACGAGCAGTACGCGGCCCGCGCGGCCGCCCGTGCGCGTCGGCTTGGGCCGCGACAGCTGCTCGTCGCGGCGCGACAGCGCCCGCCGGATGCGAAACCGCAGATCCTCGACGTCGCGGATCGGCTTCTCGATGTAGTCGTGCGCGCCGATGTCCAGCGCTTCGACCGCCGAATCGAACGAGCTGTAGCCGGTGATGAGCACGATGGCAGGCGCCGGGTTCAAATTGCGCGCGGCGCGCAGCACGTCCAGCCCCGAAGCGCCCGGCAGGTTCTTGTCGGTCAGCACCAGGTCGAAGCGCCGCTTGTGCATGAGGTCGATGGCCTCCTCCGCCGAAGCGGCGGTGGTCACCCGGTAGCCCCCGCGGCGCAGCGCCTCGCGCAACACGGTCAGCACGACGGTCTCGTCGTCGACCACCAGCACCTCGTGCCCGGTCGGCACGACCGCGCCGTGCGGCTTCGGCGTCGAAGCGTCGGCGATGAGCTGCATGTCGACGTCGCGCTGCGGGCTCGGTGGCCGCACCCGCTCGGCGCCCGCCAGGATGCCGTGCTTGGCCAGCGCCTCGACAATCTTCATCCCCAGCGCCTCGCCGTGACGGCGCGCCGCGGTCGCGGCCGCGATGCGCCCCAGCAACTCCAGCGCCGAACGCGGCAAATACGCCCGCGCGCCGCCGTAGATGGCGCTCGCCAGCCGATCGGCGGTCGGCGCGTCGTCGACCACCACCAGCGCCGCGCCCGCGGTGCGCGCACGCGCCTCGCTCAGCCGGATGTCGGGGTTGTCGCGCACGCCCAGGCCGACGACGGTGACGTCCGGGTTGGCGACCTCGCGTTGCGTGCCGGCGGCCTCGGCCAGCTCGGCGTCGCCGAGCACGATGATGGTCGGATCGCGCCGCGCTTCCTTGGCCAGCGCGTCCAGCGTCGCGCCGAGCTCCGGCTCCGAAACCGCCAGCTCGTCCCGGATACCGCTGTGGGCATTCAGCACCAGCAGGCCGCGCGTGCGGGCGCGCCGAAATCCCGCCAGACGCTTGACGTGCGCGCGCAGCAGCGCGTCGACCTCGGGCAGCGGCCGCGGCAGCACCGCCGCCACCTCGCGGGCGAACGCCTGCCCGGCGCGCACCGGGTCGCCGTCGCCGATCAGCACCAGATCCGTGAACGGCCGCAGCTCGCGCCACGCGGCCAGCGGATCGCGGCCCGCGCGCATCCCGGTGTCTGCCTGCGCCTGCAGCTCGGCATCGGGCAGATCCAGGATCGCCAGATCGAACGACTCGTCGGCGAGCCGTGCCAGCCCTTCGGGCACGGACTCGACCTCGAGGACGAAGCCCTCGCTGGTCAGCGCCCCGACGATGCGCGGTCGCTCGACGGGGTCTGCGAGCGCGACGAGGAAACGCTCCTGCCCACCGCGCGCGGCATTCCGGAGGACCTCCAGCGGCTGGCGCGAGCCATCTGCGTCTACCATCGAGCGGCGCAATTGTATCTCGAAACGCCACGCGTGACGTCGAATGTCGAGGGAGGAGAGTCGCGCGTGGAGCGCAGACCGGCTTTGCCGGTCGGAGCTCGTCGCGGGAGGGTGGGGGAAGGGAGGGTGGGGAGTCCGGGAACCCTAGGGTTCCCAAAGATCGTCAGGTTTCGCCCGCAAGTTGTCGATGAGCATGCAGTAGGGCCTTCGCCGTGTGAGAATTGAACTCAGAGTTATCAATAAGGTCCGAGATGTCCGAACGCGACCTCACCGTCACCGAAGACGAATCGCTCAGCGAGTGGGATGGTCGAGCACGGCGACCCGCCCGGTACGGCGAGAGTCAACGCGCGGCGGGTTGAGCGGCTGGATCGGGGCGCGCCTGGATGCCGCGATCGCGCGCGTCGCGCAGGGATTCGGGCGTAGCGGCCCGGGCAGCGACGACGACGACAACGTGGCGCTGGTGCGCACCGGCGGCGCGATCGCGCGCTGGATCTCGTTTCCGCGCGGCGTGCGGCTGGCGACGGGAGCGCTGTCGTCATCGGCGGCGGCGCTGGCGGCGTGGGGCATGGCCGCGCTCGCCGCGAACGACCTCAGCGTCGCGGCAGCGGCCGCCGGCGCGGCGGCGACCCTGTCGACGGTGTGGGGGCCGATCGGCGTACGGCTGGCGAACCGGCTGCACGGGCTGGTGGCCCGGCGGCGGCTGGTTCGCATCGCGGACCTGCGCGCCATTCCCGACAGCCGCTCGGTCGCGGTGCGCGGCATCGTCATCGCGCGCCGCACGGCGGCGTCGGCGCTCGACGGGCGCGCGGCTGTCTGGTCGCTGGCGCGGTTTCGCAAGGGGGCGTGGCTGGCGCGCAGCTTCTTCCACGAGGCGGCGTTCGACTTCTTGCTCGACGACGGCACCGACGAACCGATCTGGATCGAGGTCGCCGGCGGCATGTTGATCGACGGCTTCCCGCCCGAGGAGCGCGTTCAGTTTCACAACACGACGCTGCTTGAGCTCGAGCATCCGTTCTTGACGCGCCTGCGGCTCGACAGCCGTGAAGTGTGGGCAGCGGAGATACAGAATTGCCGGGCGAAGCGATCGAGGTCGTCGGCCGGTTGTCGCGGCGTCTCGATCCGACGGCGCGTTCGCAGTCGGGGCGCGATCCGCCGCAGCGCCGCACGCTGCGATCGGGGACGCGCGTACCGGTGATGATCAAGAAGCTGTCGGGCCCGGATGCTGCGCTCGGGCGCGTGCGTCGGCTCGCGCCGAAGGAATCGCCCGCGCTGTCGCCCGGCGAGCCGCCGCGGCGCCGAGTCTGACCAAAAAAAAAAAAAAAAAAAAAAAAAAACTCCGACGCGAGCCCTCCGACGCTGATCATCGTCAGTTTCGGTTCGTGGCGATTGTGGGCGCTCTGACGGGTGATTTGGCGCCCACAAATCACCTCCAACTCAGACCAATGGGCGGCCGTCGCGCCGTCCGCAGAGGGTCATGACGAAAAAAGTCATTCTCGTAGTCACTGTTCCCTGGTTCACACCGCTGCGGCGCATGCGCAACAGTCGGGACATTGCCGGATGTCGGCACCGCTGCGGCTGAGCATCCCCGCCCGCCTATTCGCCGCCACCTGGCTACAAACCGCCGGCCCGCGCGCCGGCGCCTACGCGCAACAGCCCGGCGCGCAGCAGCGGCCGTACTACGGACCAGGCCCGACATACGGCGCTCCCCCGCCGAACGGGCTCCCCCCGCGTACGGCGCGCCCTCGGACATACCCGCCGCCCAACGACTACTATCAGTACCCGCCGGGGTCTCCGCGCCAGGTGCTCGATGGCCCGTTCACGCTCGGTGGCGGCATCGGCTTCGGCGGGCTGGGGCTCAGGGACGCGGTCACCGGTCAGAACACGACCGACGGCGGCATGGCCTAGACGCTCCCGTGGGGTTTGGCCTGCGTCCGGGGCTCGAGCTGCTGTGGGACGTCGAGGGCGCGCTCGTCAGCCGCCAGGGATCGGCGGTCTCGCAGACGGCGAACCTGGGCGCGCTGCAGGTGTTCGTCAGCCAGCGTCTGTTCTGAAGGCCGGCTTCGGCATCGCGCAGGTCGTCGAGAGCAACCACGCCGGCGCGTACAATTCCGACACCCTCGACTGGGGCGGCGCCGCGATGGCGGGCATCGACGACGAGCTGATTCAGGGGTGGAACTGGCGTTCGACATCGAGGCGACGGTGACCGGCGCCCGCGACAACACCAACGGCGCCGACGAAACCTGGACCAACTGGTCCCTCGTCAACTCGCAATCAATTTTTTCTCGAAGAGCGATGAGATCCGCGCGGCGAAGCCGCGCTCCGCTCGCGCGAGCCTTGGGACTGCTAGGACCCGGCTACTACCCGGCTCCTCGGGCTCGAACGCCTCGAGGACGGGCTTTCCCGCGCCCTCGGGATGGGGTAGCCGAGAGCCCACAGCGCGGTCACCGCCGTGTCGGTGGTGCTCATGGCGCTCTTGATGCGATGGCCCGCGCGGATGCCCCGTCCCCAGGCGATCCACGGGATGAGGCGGTCCTCTTTGATCTTTCCGGAGTGATCGTGGCCGTGGCCGCCGTGGTCAGCCGAGATGATGAACAGCGTCTCGCGACCATCCCCGCCTTCGCGACGGCGTCCAGCAGGGTACCCAGGCACTTGTCCATCGCGCGGACCTTCCAGCTGCGGGTTCGACATCCAGCCGGCCGAGTGTCCGAGGTCGTCAGGGTCGGAGAAGTGGATGAACTCGATCTGGGGCTTCTTCTGACGAAGTAGCGCGCCGCTTCCTCCACGACCTTCTTCAAGAAGTAGCCGGGCCGCGAAAACTTGTCCACGGAGCCGGGGTCGCGATGTGCGCCAGCTTCTGCTTGCCCACAAACGCCGCCGTCCTGCGCCGTCCTTCTCCGCGACGTCGAACACGTCGGCACCTGGATGAAGCCGCGCTCCGGCTTCCACGAGTTCCAGAACAGCCCGTGCTCCTTGACGTCGAAGCCGGAGAGCATCGCCGCGTGCGACGGCAGCGTCGACGCGCGCGGATGGTTTGCGCCTTGAGCGAAAACGCGGCGCGCTTGAAGATCTCCTCGTGCACCGGCGGCTTCACTCCCGTGAGCGCGTCGGGCGCAGGCCGTCTCGCTTATGATGACCACGTGGCCGATCGCCTTGCGCGTATCCTCGGCGGCGTCGGGGACGGCGCGGGCGCCGCGGGCTGGGCCGGGGCCGGCGCGGCGAAGGGTGGGGCCGCCGCTGCCGGCGGCTTGCGGCGGCACGCAGGGGCGGCGGCCAGCAGCAGGGCCGACGCGGCCAGAACCGTCGCGAAACGGTGCACGACGTCCAAATGGTACCCGACGGCCTTGCACCTCTTCAACTGCCTTAACCTTGCGCCATCCGAATTCTATGTCCGTCGCCGGCCGCGCCTTTGGGACGTTGGCTGGCCCCCCGCCGCGCCGGCTGCGCCGCTGTTCTCG
>CAVSOL010000022.1:0-188449 GCA_963729535.1 uncultured Pseudomonadota bacterium
CGGACGAGATGCTGTTGGAGACGACCAGGCGCTTCTCCTCGATGCGCGCGCGCAGCATCGCCAGCACCTGGTCGGACACGAGGCGCAGCGACACCGGCTTTGTCTCGGGGCGAAACTCCTTCGATTCGATCTTCGACAGGTCCAGCAGGTCTTCGACCAGCGCGCCCAGGCGCTGGGCGTTGCGATCGATGATGTCGATGAAGCGTTCGCTCGCGGCCGGATCGCGCGACAGCGTCAGGCGTAACGTGTCGACCGCCGACCGTACGGCCGTGATCGGCGTGCGCAGCTCGTGCGACACGTTGGCGACGAAGTCCTTGCGCAGGGTCTCCAGCCGGCGGGTCTCGGTGACGTCGACGAACACCGCCAGCAGGCCCTGGCGTTTGCCGGCGACCATCGGCAGCGACGCGGCGTGGACGAGCAGGCGGCGCGGCTTGACGCCCGTCGTCTCGATCTCACCGGTGATCGGCCCGTGCCCCGCCTGCGCGCGTTCGAGGATGGTCTGCAGGTCGGCGTTGCGAATCAGCTCCAGCGCCGCGCGCCCCTCCGCGTCGGCCGGGATGTTGAGCGTGTCGCGCAGGGCGCGGTTGACCAGCAGCATGCGGCTCTGCTGGTCGAGCACCAGCAGCCCCTCCTGCATCGATTCCAGGATCAGGCCCAGCAGGTCGCGTTCGCTGCGCAGCGTGGCCATCGTCGTCGCGAGGCTCGCGGCCATGCCATCGAGCGCGCCGCCCAGCACGGCCAGCTCGTCGCTGCCCGTCGGTCGCAAGCGGATCTCCAGATCGCCGGCGGCCATCCGCCGCGCGGCATCGGTCATCCGCCGCAACGCGCGCGTCAGCACCTGCGCCGCCGCGGTCGAGGCGGCGAGCGCGATCAGGAGCGCGATGAGCAGCGACGCCCACAGCACGCGGCGCGGTCCCGCGAGCGTGGCCGCGACCCGGTCCAGCGGCATCGCCAGCCGCGCCACGCCGCGCGTGCCGTCCGCTAGCCGCATCGGCTCAGCGGCGTACATGAACCGCGTCTTGACCGTGTTGCTGTAGCGGGTGGACGACTCCCTCCTGCCGGCCAGCGCCGCGGCGACCTCGGGCCGGTCGCGGTGGTTCTCGACACCGGCGAGATCGGTCGCCGTGACATCGGAGTCGCCGATGACGGTGCCGGTGGCATTGATGAACGTCACCCGCGCCTGCGCGTGAGGCGCGAGCTCGTCGGCCAGCGCGTCCCACGCCGCCGGATTCACGCCGGCCGATGCGAGCCTGGTCTGCGCCGTGTGTTCGACCAGCGCCAGGCGGACGAAGATCTCGTCGCGGACGCCATCGATCAGGATCGATTCCATCGCCGGGCGCAGAAGCAGCTCGGCGGCCAGCAACGACATGACGACCAGCGCGAGCGACGCCGCGAACAGCTTGCGGCGGATGCTCAGCTTCATGGCTCGTCGTCGTTGCCGTCGCTGTCGTCGTTGCGGTCTTCGGCGCCGATCGCCGTGACGTGGTCGGGCGCTGGCGTGAACCGGTACCCGACGCCGCGGACGGTCTCGATGTAGGGTCCGGCGCTCCCCAGCTTTTCGCGCAGGCGTTTGACGTGTGTGTCGACGGTGCGCGTCGTGACCTCGCCGGTCATCCCCCACACGTCGTCGAGCAGCGCCGGACGCGACTGGACGCGGCCGCGGCGCTCGAGCAGCGTCGACAGCAGGCGCAGCTCCAGCGCGGTCAGCGTGATCTCCTCGTCGTCGACCCAGACACGGTGCGCATCGCGATCGACGCGCAGGCGTCCGAACACGAGCGCGCCGCGCGAGCCCGCGGCGGCGGCGGGCGTCATCCGGCGCAACACGGCGTCGATGCGCAGCAGCAGCTCGCGCAGGCTGTACGGCTTGACGACGTAGTCGTCGGCCCCCAGCTCGAAGCCGACGACACGGTCGACCTCCTCACCCTTCGCGGTCACCATCACGATGGGCAGGTCGCGTGTCGCGGCGTCGCCCTTCAGCCGGCGGCAGATCTCGATGCCCGAGACGTCGGGCAACATGAGATCGAGCAGCAAGAGATCCGGCAAGCGCTCCGTGATCGCGGCCAGCGCTTCCCTGCCGGTGCCGACGATGGTGACGGCGTGGCCCGCCTGGCGGAGGTTGTAACCCAGTACCTCCTGCAGGTCCTTTTCATCTTCGACGACGAGAATGCGCGGCATGGGGATGCATGGCTCTTCTACCGAGCTAGTAGTTCTTTTTCCACATCAGATCCGCCGTGCCCGTGCCCACGTCGCCGTATTCAGCCGCGATCTCCCAGCGCGACGTCAGCTGATATTCGAGGTGGACCGCGTTACGGTTCTGATAGCGGGTCGGATCGGCGCCGATCCGGCCGACGTAGCCGACGTAGAGCTTGTCGGTGACGTAACGCCCGGCTTCCAGCCTGGTCCCCCTGATGCCTTCCTTGCCGGCGTCGATGGTCAACACGTCGAGCGGCAGCTTGCCCGCGAGCGTTTTCTGTAGCTGCGACGCCACCAGCCCTCCGAGCAGCGACATGGCCTGCGCCGACGCCGACGACGAGCCGGATGTCCCGGCGCCGAGCTGCAACTTCCCTGTGATGAGCAGGGTATAGAGCTGCGACTCACTCAGCTCGGGTCGGTTTGGCGACGAAACGGTTACGGTCAGCTTGTCGAGGGGGCCCTTCGCCGTCAGCAGCACCGTGACGTTTTCGGTCTCATTGACGTGTTCCGCGCGGACGTTGACCTCCGGGCGATCGGGCCGGCCGCTCCAGGTCAGCGTCGAATCCGCCTTCAGATCGAAGCGCCGCCCGAACACGTCGATGCGGCCGCGATGGACGATGACCTGGCCGAAGACACGCGTGCGGTCGTTGACCTGGACGCGGAAGTCGGGCGCGAGACCGAGCTCCAGGTTGGCGTCCTTGCCGCTGACCCACAACTTGCGCGGCGCGTTCACCTTCATGCGCAGGCTGGGCGCCGGCGGCTGGCCTGCGGCCGGCTGCACATCGTCGGCGGGGACGCCGGTCAGCGCGCGCAGCTTCTTCTCCTGGGCGCGGTTGAGGGGTTGGTCGCCCTTGACGAGCACGACGTCCTCCGGAGCCTCCAGCCGCTGCAGGCTCTTGCGCTCTGCCTCCGCCAGCTCGACGCGTGCGTCCGCGATGTCGAGCGACACACGGGTGTCGAACGGCGCCACGCGCCCCTTGACCTTCGACTCCAGCGACACGTTGGCCAGCGGCTGCCCCTGCTTGTAGATCGGGAAACGTTGCAGGTCGGACTGCAGCGCGATCTCGTAGCCCTTGCCCGCGGCCGAGCGGGTACCGTCACCCGTGATGCGCGCCTTGCCGGCGCCGCTCGACGCCACCAGCTCATCGACGACGACGCGGTTGGCGTCGCCGTGCAGCGCCAGGTGAATGCGTTCGTACTGGCCGAAACCGGTGATGGCGACGACGCCGTCGCGCCAGTCGACGCGTCCCGCGATCTTGGGATCGGCGACGGTGCCGGTCACGGTCGCCGACGCCGTCAGCAGGCCGGCAACGGTGCGCAGATCGTCCGTCGCTCCCGAGAACCCGTGCAGGTCAAAGTCCTTGGCGTCGACGCGCACGTCCAGCGGAAGCTGGCGGACATCCAGCGGGCGGGTCACGCCGGGGTACCCGAGGTCGATCTTCGTCGCGGACGTCGCGTGCAGGGTGCCGCCGTTCTGCGTCGTCAGGCGCGCGTCGAGCTTGGCCTGGCGGTCGGCGTACGACGCCTCGACGCGGGCGTAACCCACGAACGTCTTGTCCAGCCGCACGTCGTCGACCTGGACATGAACGACGCCGGTTGGCGCGCGCAGCGTTCCGTCGATGCTGACGTCGGCGTGCAGGCGCCCGTTGAAGGCGCGCGGCGGGGCGCGATCGGTCTCGGGGGGCAGCCCGAGACGCTGCATCGCCAGCGGACCGACGACGGCGCGGACGCGCAGCGGCGCCGCCGCCAGGGCCGCGGGATCGCGCGCCGCGGCCACGGGTAGCTCGAGGCTCGCCTGCAAGGCGAGCAGCGGACGCGCCTTGCGCGTGATACGGACGCGCGCCTCGCAGGCCCGCTGCTTCACCTCCAGCTCGATGCGCGCTTCGGTCGGCGGGAATCGGCCGCTGGTCGCGCCGGCGACGTCGAACGTCACCGTTCCGGTGGGATTCGCCGCGGGTCCGCGCAGCTCGACGTGTGACGACAGCGTGCCGCCGACGGGATCCGGATACCCTGCCAGCCGCGCCAGCGCGGCGAGCGGCAGGCGTTCGACGTCGCCGCGAACTTCGAAGGGCACGCGCATGATCGCGGCGCCGGCCGGCGGGCGGTGCACGATGTCGCGCAGCGAAAGCGGCGTGGTGATGTCGACGCGGGTGTGGGTGGGGGCGGCGCTGGTCAGCTTGACGGTGATCGGGCGCGCGCCGTCGCCGGCGACGTCCAGCGTGACGTCGCCGATGGCGTGATCGTCGGCGCGCAACTTCACCGCGGCGGCCGCGACCGTCAGCTGGGGGCGCTGTCCGGTTCCGCTCAGGCGCACGGACAGCCGCGCCCGGCCCTGGACGCGGGCGCCGAGGGGTTTCCCCGTCGTCTCGGAGATGGTGGCCGCGAGCCGGGCGAGGTCGATGTCCGCGACGTCGACGTCCAGCCTCACGGGCGCGCGGCCGCCGCGGAGGCGGGCGACGTCAGCCGGGAGATCGAAGCGAGCGTTGACCGCGGTCGCCAGGGCGCGCGCGTCCAGCCGGCCACGCGCGCGGCCGCCGACGACCGTCGCCGACAGCGCCAGCGACAGGTCGCGGTGACCGCGGATGCGGCCGCCGGTCAGCGACGCCTTGGCGTCGATGCGCGGCGCGCCGCCGCCGCCGGCGACGTCGCGCAGGGCGACGTCCGCGTCGATGGTCCCCCCGAGGCCCAGCGACGCTGGCACCAGCACGCGCGGCAGGCGGGCGAGATCGAAGCGCTGAATCTCCACGCGGGCGCGCCGTTGCTTGTCCCCCAGCCGCGCGTCGATGGTGATGCGCTGGCGATCGGCGGCGAGCGCCAGGCCGGTCACGCTGGGCGCGTCGCCCAGGCTGATGCGCGCGGGACGGACCAGCGACCACTTCGCCTCGGGGTGGCGGATCGACAGCGTGTCGATGGTCATCACCCGGTCGCGCTGTCTGCGGCCCGCGATGTCGACGCGCAGGGGATACGGCTCGGCGATGGCGGCGCGCGCGTGCAACCGGTCGCCGATCGCGCGCACGGAGACGGCGATGGAACGCAGGTCGCGGTCGCCGATCGTGGCGGACGGCGCGGTCACGTCGGCGTCGATCGCCTCGGGGGTGCGCACGTCCGGGATGACCACGCTGGCGGCGAGCTGCCGCACCCGCGTGTCTCCGGCGCGCAGCGAAGGAAAGCGCGCCGTCATGCGCACTGCCGGCGCCGTGCGCGTGCCGGTGACGACGACGTTGACCTGCCCCTTGCCGGCGATCGCGGCCGGTGGCGTCTTGTCGTCGAGCCTCAAGCGGCGCGCCAGCGTGGCGAGATCGGTGGCGTCGACCACGGCCTGGCCGCTGATGGCGTCGCCGTCGATGCCGCCGTCCGCGGTCAGCCGGGCGCCCGGCAACCGCGCGTCGACCCGCACATGCCCGCGCATCGCCGCCGTGTCGAGCCGGCCGCTGACGTCCACCTGGCCGCCACGCGCGGTCACGGACGCGTTGGCCGTCACGTCGTCGCCGGCGACGGTCATGGCGGCGCGCACGCCGATGTCGTCGACGAGGACGTGGCGGTCGGCGCCGGGCTGCGCCGCGCGAAAGTCGACGGCGCCGCCGGTGATCGACAGCGCGCGCACCGAGATCGCCATGCCACGCTCGCCGCGGCCCGGCGGGGCGGCCGCGGGCGCCGGCGGGCGGGCTCGCCGCGGCGCCAGCGCGCGCGTCAGGTTGAGGCCGCGCGCGTCCTGGACCAGCGTGAGCTCGGGCCGGCGGATCGCCAGCGTCCGCACGTCGACGTGCCTGCGCACGAGCTGCGACAGCGCGACGGTCACGTCGATCTGTTCGACGTGCGCCACGACGTGCCCGTCGGGATCGCGCAGCACCACCTCGTCCAGCGTCAGGCGATTGCCGCCGAAGGACAGCCGCTCCACGCCGACGCTGCCGGCGAGCGTGGCGTTCACGCGCGGCAGCGCAAAACGGCGAAGCGCCTCGCTGCCGCGCTTGGTCTGCAGCAGCGACCAGCTGGCACCGATGACGAGCGCGACGATCGCCACCGTGCACAGCGCCACGCGCCCGATGATGCGCAGGACTCGCCGTGAGGTGGTCGGCATCAGAACGCCTCACCGATCGAGATGTGCAGCGCGCACTGGGTGTCCGGCACGGGCGTGATCACGTCCGTACCGCCCAGCCCGAAGCAGCTGTTGTTGGCCGTGTAGTCGACCGGGGCGATGGCGCCGGTCATCGCATTGACCTCATACAGCGTCGGCAGGCGCCCATAGGGAAGCCGGCGCGCGATATCGAGGCGGATCGGGCCGATGGGCGTCAGGATGCGTACGCCGACGCCGACCGCCCACAACATGTGGCCAAGGTCCGCGAACACCAGCCGGTCGTGGGTGACCTGGCCGACGTCGACGAACGCGGCGAGGCGGATCCAGGGGATGATGCTGTAACGCGCCTCGAAGCTGCCGTCGAACAGCCCGTTGCCGCCGATCGGCATCGTGATGAACACGTTGGGGTTGCCGCCGGGCGGCGGCGCGAGCAACAGCGGCGACAGCCGCCGATCGGCGAAGCCGCGCATCGACACGCCGCCGCCGGCGTAGAAACGCGTGACGACCGCGCTGTCGTCAGGGTTGCCGCTCCACGGTGCGAGCTCGCCGACGCGCACCCGCGCCGATAGCGTCAGCTCGTCATCGTCGCCGAAGCTGACGTAGCCGCGCACGTCGGGCAACACGCGCACGTAGTCGAAGTTGCCGCCCAGCGGCCCGCCGCCCGACTGCAACGACAGGCTGACGTAGGTGCCGTTGCGCGGCTCGAGCGAGTTGTCGCGCCGATCCCAGGCGAACAGGGCGTCGAGGTACGACAGCCAGACGAGACACTTGTCGTCGGTGCTCTCGCAGCCGAGCACCAGCGGCGAGGCCGCGGCGCCGCTCAGCGGCGGCCCCTGCAAGTAGTCGGTCTCCAGGCGGTAGGAAGGAAATACCGACAGCGTCGACAGCGCCTGCCAGACGACGCCGGTCATGAAGCGGGCGCTGGTCGCGATATACGCCTGCTCCAGCGTGTGGCTGAACTCCACGGCGTTGCGCTCGCGCAGCGACGGACGCCCCAGGAAACGCGGCTGCTCGAACTCCAGGCGCAGGCGCGCGATCGGCCCGTTGCGCGCCGCCGTGTCCAGGTCGTTGCTGATCGCCGCGTAGGCGCTGGGGATGAACGCCCAGCCCGCCTCGGCGTGCGCCGTCAGCCTGCGCGTGCCGCCGAGGAAGTTGCGGTTCGTCCATTCGCTGATCAGACGGACTTCGTTCCTGATCGCGTCGAAGCGGGCGCCGCCGCCCAGGCTCAGCGTACGGAAAGGCGCCTCGCGCACCATCACCTTGACCGGGATGCGCCCCGTCGTCGCGTCGGGCTCACCAGCGGTGACCCGCGCGGTCGCGAACACGCCCACCGAGAACACGCGCCGCTCGGCCTCGACCAGCGCGTCGTCGCTGAACGGGAGGCCGTCGCGGATCGCCAGCCGGACCTGCTCCCAGACGATGACCGGCGCGACCTGGCCGCCGGGCGTGCCGTCGACGTTGATGTCGCCGAACGTGTAGGCGCGTCCGGTGTCGACGATCAGCGCCAGGTTCGCCTGCTGGGTGTTGACGTCGACCAGCGCGCGCCCGTCGACCTCCACCTTGGCGTAACCGCGGTTACGTAGCCGCGCGACCACCTGCTTCTTCGCCTCGGCCCAGTCGACCTCGCGGAACACGTCCCCCGGCGCCAGCGGCAGATCGTCCAGCGCCGCGTCGCGATCCGCCGCGGGCAAGGCGTCCAGCCCCCGGACGTCGAGCTTGCCGATGTGCGTCGGCTTGCCTTCGCTGATCTGGACCTTCAGGTCGACCCCGTCGGGCGGTTTCGGTACGACCTCGTCCTTGACGACGTCGGCCTGGTAGAAGCCGTTCGCGATGTAGAAGCGCTCGATGCGCTGGAGGTCGGCCTGCCAGGTGACCGGGTCGTAACGGTGCTTGCGCGCGAACGGCCACCAGCCCGTGTCGCTGGTCAGGATCTTCTTCTCGATCTTGCGCGACGGGATCTGGTTGTTACCCGAGATCTCCAGGTCGCGTACGACGGGGGCGGTCTGCTTTTGCTGTGACGCGCACGCTGCCAGCAATGTAACCGCCATTACCCGGATCAGGGCGCTGCTGTTGAGCGCCATATCTGCGGAATGTGCGCACTATCGGCTCGACCGGAAGGGCAGTGGCGGCGAACCCGCAGGGGGTGGACCTGACAACCCGGGGCCGACGCCGCGGCCCGCGCCGCGTTCGCCGAGGAGACCAGCCGGCGACGGCGCGCGAGCCACGCCAGACCGCCCGCGTGGTCGCCTCACCACTGACGTAGGATGCGGGCATGCTCCTGGAAACCCGCCGGACCTGGTTCAGCGTCGGAGCCCTTACCATCCTGCTCGGCGTAGTGGCCTGCTCTCGTTCGGAGCCGCCGCCGCCGCCGCCGCCGGAAGCCGCGCCGCAGCCGCCGCCACCTCCGCCGCCAGCACCCGTGGTCCGGGACGCCGCCGTCGATGTCGTCGACGGCGGTCGCGACGCCGGTGAGCCCCGGCGCGGCGGAAAAAAACCAGCCGCCGCCGCGCCGATCGGCGGCGGTGGCCAGGGCGGCGTCAAGGTGGATGGGCCGATGGCCAAGGCGGAAGCCGACCAGGCGGTCCGCGGCGTCAGCGCCAAGCTGCGCGCTTGCTACGACCAGGAGCGCGCCAAGAAGCCGGACCTCAAAGGTCGCGTGACGTTCAAGTTCACGATCAACGAACGCGGCTTTGTCACCGTCGGCGAGATCGTGACATCGACCTTGCAAGGCGGCAGCGACGTCGAGAACTGCATGGTGCGCGCCGCGCGCGACTTCCGCTTCCCGCGCGGGTCGGGCGAATCGACGCTCAGCTTTGGGATGACGTTCGGTCGCTGATGGCGGGCGGCGGCGACGACGCCGCGGGCATGATCTGGTTCATGCGCGCGGCCACGCTGCGCGCCTGGGCACGCGTTCCGAAGCGCAGCAGGTGCAGCCCCAGCTTGGCGCGCCAGCCGGGCAGCGACATCACCTTGCCCGCCATCATCGCGCGGTAGGCGTGCGCCGCCACGGCCTCGGCGGTCATCGCCCCGAGGTGGAACAGCCGCGATTCCGATGTCCCGGCGACGGCGCTGAACTCGGTCGCCGTGGCGCCCGGGCAGCTCACCGTCGCGGTCACGCCGGTGCCGCGCAGCTCGTACGCCAGCGCCTCCGTGAACGAGTTCACGAACGCCTTGCTCGCGTAGTAGATGGCCATGTTCGGTCCGGGCTGAAAGCCCGCGGTCGAACCGAGGTTCAGGATGCGGCCGCTCCGGCGCGCGATCATCCCGGGCAGCAGCAGTCCGGTCAGGTGCATCAGCGCCGCGGTGTTGACCTGCAGCATCGCCAGCTCGCGCCCGAGGTCGCTCGTCGCGAACGGGCCGTTGGTGCCAAAGCCGGCGCAGTTGACCAGGAAATCGACGTGGATGCGCCGCGCCCTTCAGCTCCTCGACGATGCGCACGCGGCGCGATCGGGTCGGCCAGGTCCTCGGCGATGATGCGCGCCGCGACGCCGTGATCGGCGGCGAGGCGGGTCGCCAGCGCCTCCAGGTGGTCGCGCCGCCGGGCGACGACGACCAGGTCGTGGCCGTCGCGCGCGAAAAGCCGGGCCAGCTCCAGGCCCAGCCCCGACGATGCCCCGGTCACCAGTGCCGTTTTGCCCGTGCTCATTCCGGCATCCTAGCTCGGGACCCTCAAAGGGTCCCGAACCCCCCGCGATCAACTGAGCGCGGCGAAGCCGCGCTACGTTCGACGCGTGCATACTAACGCCACAAATGAACCGCGTCCTGTTAGCCGCGCTCGCCGTCGCCACCGGCGGCTGCGCGGCGGCGTCCGCGACCGAGTCGGCGCTGGATCGCATCCGCGCGCGCGGCGAGCTGACCTGGGGCGCCGACGAGCAGGGCGGCGAGCCGTTCGTCTACGAGGACCCGGCGCGCGGCGGCGCGCTGGTCGGCTTCGAGGTCGACCTGGCGGACGCGCTCGCGCGGGCGCTCGGCGTGCGCGCGCGCTTCGTGCAGAACGACTGGTCGACGCTGATCCCATCGCTGGAGCGGGGGACGTTCGACGTCGCGATGAACGGCATCGAGGTCACGCCGGCGCTGGCGGCGCGCGTCGCGTTCTCGCGCCCGTATTACCTGTTCACCGAGCAGCTCGTCGCGCGCCGCGGCGACACGCGCGTCCGCGACCTCGCGTCGATCGCCGGGCTGCGCGTCGGCACGCTGGCGAACAGCCTGGCGTGGTCGCTGGCGTCGCGCGCCGGCGCGAACGCGGTCCCGTACGAAGGCGTCGACGAGCCGTTCTTCGACCTCGCGCACAACCGCATCGACGCCGTGCTGCTGGACGACATCATCGTCGCGCGTTACATCCGCCGGCACCCGTCGCTGGTCGTCGTCGGCGACGTCGCCGACGGACGCTACGCCATCGCCATGCGCGCGGCCGATCGCGAGCTGGCGGCGGCGATCGATCGCGCGCTGGCGGACCTGATCGCGTCGGGCGCGTGGCGGCAGGTGCTCGCGCGCTGGCAGCTCGACAGCGCGCGCCAGCGGGCGCTGGCCGTTGCGCCGCCACCGGCGCAGGCGGCGCCGACGACCGCCGCGCCGCTGTCGCCGCGGCAGCTGCTGCTGTTCCTGCAGGGGGCGCTGGTGACGCTGCTGATCTCGCTGACGGCCATGGCGCTGGCGGCGCCGCTGGGTCTCGCGCTCGCCGTCGCGCGCCTGCGCAGCCGCGGCGCGCTGCGCGCGCTCGCGACCGTGTACGTCGAGGTCGTGCGCGGCACGCCCGTGCTGCTGCAGCTCTATCTTCTGTATTACGGCCTGGCCGACGTCATCGCGCTGGGGCCGTTCGGCGCCGCGATCCTGGGCCTGGGCCTGAACTACGCGGCCTACGAAGCCGAGGTCTACCGCGGCGCCATCCTGGCGATCCCGGCGCGCCAGTGGGAGGCGGCGCTGGCGATGGGCCTGCCGCGGCGGGCGGTGCTGCGGCACGTGATCTTGCCGCAGGCGCTGCGCATCGCCACGCCGGGCGTCACCAACGACTTCATCTCGCTGCTCAAGGACAGCTCGCTGGTGTCGGTGATCACCGTCGTCGAGCTGACGAAGCGCCTGACCATCACCGCCGTCGACAACCGCGGCTGGCTGGTCCCGGGCGCGCTGTGCGCGGCCCTCTACTTCCTGCTCGGCTACCCGCTCGCCCGCCTGGCGCGGCGGCACGAACGTCACCGCTCGCGCACCGCGCTGCCGCTGTAGATATCGGGCGATGGCACCCGGATTCGAAGCGGCTAGACTGCGCCCGAAGTGATCACGGACCCGCTACCACGAGGGGAGGCGCGCCGGCGCGAATACGATCGCAGCGACGCGCTAGCGACCATGCCGCTGCCGCCGCCCGAGACAGTGCAAGCGCTGGCGCGCGCGCTGGCCAATTCGATGGCGGCGGGCGAGGCGGCCCCCGTGCAGCGCGCGGGCGACGCGTTGCTGGCGGCGCTGGCCGACTTCTACAAGCTGCCGGTGCCGTCGCTGCGCGTGCTGGGCGTGCGCCCGCACAAGGTCACGGCCGGCGTCTGCACGTACCAGCTGTTCGGCGACTACACGCCCGCGACGCAACGGATCCGCGTCTGGATGCGGACCGCGATCCGCGCCAAGGTGTCGAGCCCGAAGGCGCTGCTCAACACGCTGCTGCACGAGTTCTGCCATCACCTGGACATCGCACGCCTCAAGCTGCCCCAGAGCTACCACACGCGTGGCTTCTTCTGGCGCATCGATCACCTCTACCATCTGTCGATCGCGACGCGAGCCGAAGCGCGCCGGCCGCTGCACTGGATCAAACGTGGCTCCGTGTGGATGATTGATTGGAGGAGGTTGCGAGCATGACCAGCAGCGGCCGACCTGCCGTGTTTCGAGCGGCGACGTTCGAGGAGGCGATGCAGCAGGCGCAGGCCGCCGATGCGTGGCTGATCGTCGACGCGACCGCGGTGTGGTGCGGGCCGTGCAAGACCATGGATCAGCGGACGTGGCCCGACGCCGGCGTCGCAGCGTGGCTGGAGTCGCACGGCATCGCGATCCAGATCGACGTCGACGAACATCAGGCGCTGGCGCACAAGCTGGAGGTGCGCGCGATGCCGACCGTCATCGCGTTCAAGGCGGGGCAAGAGAAGGATCGCGTCGTCGGGTTCCGCAACCCGCAGGCGCTGCTCGCCTGGTTCACCGCGCTCGAGCGCGGCGAGACGGATGTGGACCGGGCGCGCGGCGCGCTGGCGGACCCGGAACGCGACATGGAAGGACGTCTGGACCTCGCCGATCGGCTGCTGAACGCGGGCAAGCTCGACGAAGCGGCGGCGCACTACCTCTGGCTGTGGGACAACATCGCCAAGGTCGAGCCCGGCATGTCCGGCGTGCGCGTGTCGTTCATGGCGTCGAGCATCGAACGCCTGGTGGGCGCGCATCCGCCCGCGCGCCTGCGCTTCACCGAGGTCCGCGATCGCGCCGGCGCCATCGCCGACGCCGACCCGACAGGGGCGGGGCCGCGTCTCGACTGGGTGGTGCTGAACGAGGTCCTGGGCGAGCAAGACGCGACGCTCGTGTGGTTCGACGCGGTCAAGGGCGGCGCCGCCGCGGCCCCGATCATCGAGAAGGTCGCGCAGCGGTTGATCCCGCTGCTGACGCGGCACAAGCGCTGGGCCGACATCGGGCGCGTCTACGCCGATCCGGTGGCCGAGCTCGTGCGCGAGCACGAGCTGATGAATGTCCCCGTGCCCGACTGGGTCGACCCCGAGGTGATGACCCAGGTCAGCGCGATGATGTCGGTTCGCTTTCGCGAGAACGCCGCGCTGCTGTTTTCCGCGCTGCGCGCCGCCGGCCGAGGTGACGAGGCGCGCGCGATCGAACGCGAGGCGGCGCGGCTGGACCCGAGCGACGAGATGCGCACGGCCCTGCGCACCGCCGTCGAAAACTGACCGTCCGGCTGCTAGAACTGCACAGGTGATGCGCAGCCCGATTGCCATAGCCGCGCTTTGCGGCGCGCTGCTCGCGGCGGTCGTCAGCCCGGCGCGCGCGCGTGTCGCGGACGCCGGCGGCGATCCGATCGCCGACGCTGCGACCGGGTGGGCGCGGGTCGTCGCGGCGGGTCACACGGCGTCGCGGCTGGTCGGGCGCGACCCGTCGCCGCCGACGCCGAGCTGGGGAAAGCTGCCGCCGCACGCGCCGGTGAGTCTTGTCGTGTGGATGCGCCTCGTGTCCAGCGAGGCCGCGTCGCGGACGCCGGCACACGCGCCGGTCGCGCCGCCGTCGGCGCCTCGATCCTGTCGCGGGCCACCCGCCGCGTAGCGCCCGACAGTCGTTCGAGAGAGTCCGTGTGCGCGCGCGCCGCCGGTGTGCCGCGCGTGCGCGCCAAACCATCTACTCAGGAGATACCCATGTCCGATGAAACCATGTCCGATGAAACGTCGAAGCAAGACAGCGGGCCGAAGCCGCGGGGCAAGGGCGGCGTGATGATCGTCGTCGTCGTTGTCGTGTCGCTGGTCCTGCTCATGGCGTTGAACATGAACTAGGGCCGGTCGTTGAAACGTGGGGCCCGCGGCGGCTGCAAACCGTCGCGGGCCGCCGCTTTCGGCTACCAGCGGTCCAAGGTTTCTGTCGCGGCATCGATGCACGCGTTCCAATCTGCGACGGCAAGCGGTTGCGGGCCGGCGCTTGCGGGGTAGAGGCGGCCGAGCTCGCCGAGCGCGCCCCACGTGTAAAGCGCGCCCCACGCCGCGAGCGCGAGCGGCATCGCCCAGCGCATCAGGCGCGCGGTCGCCGTCGCCGGTGCGGCCGTCGGCGCGGGACGCAGCGCTGCTTCGGCGGCCGCCAGCGTGCGCGCCGCTGCGACGTCGTCGGGCGCGACGCGCGGTAAGCGCCGCAAGCGTTGCAGCAGAGGGTCGTCGGGAGGATTCTGATGGGGTCATGAGGCACCTCTTTGTGGCTCGGAGTCGGCGTCGGCGGCGCGCAGCGCTTCGGCCAGCGCGGCGCGTGCCCGCGCCAGCCGCTGGCGGGCGGCGTCGGGACGGATGGCGAGCACCTGCGCCGCGCGATCGGTGGACAGCCCCTCGACGCCGACGAGCAGAAGGATCTCGCGATGCATCTCGGGCAGCGCGGCCAGCGCGCGCTCGAGGTCGACATCGCTCGCCCCGGCGTGGGGCGCCGCTGCGAGCTCGGCGACCGCCTCGTCGGCGGTGGGCTCGGGCGCGCGCCTGCGCCAAGACCGGAACTGGTTGCGCGCCACCGTGAAGATCCACGCGCCCAGGTCGCTGTCGGGCTGCCAGCCGCGCCGCGTGCCGCGCGACGGCCAGCCACGTCTCCTGCTGCAGATCCTCGGCGGCGTCACGCCGGCGCGCCAGCCGCATCAGGAACGCGAACGTCGGCTGCGCATAACGCGCGTAGAGCTCGCGAAACGCCGCACGGTCAGACCGCCGCAGTCGGTCGACCAGGTCGGCGTCCGCGCCTGCCACATCATGAGTAACGCTCCGCGGACTGGCTTTGTGACAGGAAAAAAACGCGTCCTCGCGGTCACGCCGGCGGGCTGCGCAGCGTTCTCCCTCATGAAAAGGAGACACCGATGGCAACGTTCAGCTTCGTCGAGTTCATGCGCGAGGGCGGGTGGGGGATGTGGCCCGTGCTCATCCTGGGGCTGGTGGGGCTGGCCAGCGCAACCCGCTACGCCATCCGCCCCGAGCGGTACTGCCTCCGCTTCATCGCCGTGTTGTGGGTGACGCTGGTCGTCGCTGTCACCCACGCCACGGTCACCGACGTCGCCGCCGTGTTCGCCTATCTGGAGGATCCGGCGCGCGCACCCGATGGGCAGATGGCGCGCTTGCTGGTGACCGGCCTGAAGGAATCGTCGCGCCCGGCCGCGCTGGGCGGCATCTTCCTGACGCTGATCCCGCTACTGGCCGCGGCAGGCATCTACCGCGAGTCGACGACCACGCCCGCCGCTACCGCTTCCGGGGCATGAGCAGCGGCACGCCGTTCTTCTCCTGGATCACCAGGTCGCCGCCGTCCTTGCACACGCCGCTGATTGTCCGCCCCTCGTCGCTCTTCCCCTGAATCTTGCCGGCGGCGATGGTCGTGGTCGTGTTCGCGCCGACGCGCTGGTTCGACGTGTTACCCGACGAGACCGTGAACGCGTACTTGGTGGTGTTGGTCACCCGACAGCTCGCCGCGGCGCGCGCTCCAGAGACCGCCAGTAACCCCGTGACAACCAAAGCAATGATGCCGGTGCGCCGCATGGTGATCGTGAGAGCCCGGGCACCGCGCGATTTCATCAAATAGAATCACCCGGCGAATGGCGCTCGGCGGTGGCGACAACCGGTTGAAGGTGGTGGTGCTGGTGCTCGCCGTCGCGTCGGCGTTCTGCGGCACGCTGACGGTCGCTCGCGCGCTTTACAGTCACCGCGGCTACTACCTTTTCATGGGCTGGAATCTGGTGCTGGCCTGGGTTCCGCTGCTGCTGTCGCTGGTGCTCGCGCGCCGCGCCGCGCTCGGTCACAGGTCGCCGGTCGTCACCTGGGGCATCGGCGCCGTCTGGCTGCTGTTCTTTCCCAACGCTCCTTACATGGTCACGGACCTCCTGCACCTCCGCGAGCGCAGCGGTGTGCCGATCTGGTACGACGCCATCATGGTGTTCGCGTTCGGGTTGGTGGGCCTGTGCCTCGCCTTCCTGTCGCTGTGGCTTGTTCACGGGCTGGTAGCCCGCCGGCGCGGCGCCGCTGCCGGATGGCTGTTCGTCGCCAGCGTGGCCGGGCTGTCCGGTTTCGGCGTCTACCTGGGACGCTACCAGCGCTGGAACAGCTGGGACGTGGTCGCGCGTCCCGGCGAGCTGCTGGCCGATCTCGCCGATCGATTCATGAACCCGCTGTCGCACCCGCGCACCGTCGGTCTGACGTTCATGATGGCGGCGCTGTTCGCCGTCACCTACTTGATGCTGTTCGTGCTGACGTCGCTGGGCCCGCCGTCAGCCGTGCCCGCGCGGCCGCCGACCCCGACGCCCGGCAGCCAGCCGTGAGACCGTAGCCAGTCCTCGCAGCGCCCCGGCCACGCCGACGTCGGACCGAGCCCGGCTTGCCAGCCGAAGCCGTGCGCGCCTCTTTCGTAGAGGTGCATCTCGGCGGGGACGCCGGCGGCGCGCAGCGCGCGATAGAACAGGATCGAGTTTTCGATCGGAACCGAAGCGTCCTCCGCGGTATGCATGATGAACGCCGGGGACGTCGCCGCCGTCACCGCGCGTCTCGAGCGACAGGCGCGCCGGCAGATCGGCTGACGGCTTGTCGCCGAGCAGCGCGCGCCGCGAGCCGGCGTGCGCGTGCGGATCGGCCATCGTGATCACCGGATAGAGCAAGACGACGAAGTCCGGCCGCGCGCTGACCGCGTCCAGCGCCGCGCCGGTCTTGCCCTCGGGCGCGTCGAACATCGTCGCCGCGCTGGCGGCCAGGTGGCCGCCCGCCGACGCCCCGACGATGCCGATACGGTCCGGATCGACGCCGAGCTCGCGCGCCCGCGCTCGGACGACGCGCACCGCCTGCAACACGTCGGTGAGCGGCGCCGGATGGCGATGAGGCGCCACGCGATACTTGAGCACCACCGCGGTCACGCCGAGCGACGTCAGCCAGCGCGTCGCCTCCGCGCCTTCCTTGTCGACGGCGAGGCAGACGTAGCCGCCGCCCGGGCAGACGATCGCCGCCGTGCCGTTGCCCGTCCCCGCGGGCGGCGCGAACACCGCCAGCGTCGGTACGCTGACGTCGTAGACGAGGCCGTCGTCGTTGCGCTCCGGCGGCGCGTCGGGCAGGCGGCCGGGGACGCCGTCGGGCCACAGCTCGACGGTCAGCGACGGCGTGCGGCGCGACATGGGGGAGGACTATATTAGAGGTGCATGCCGGGCGAGCAGACGAGGGCACTGGGCGCGACCGGCGCCCGCGTCCTGGCCGTATCGCTCGGCGGTGAAGGCGTGTTGCGCACCACCGGGCGCGCGGCCGAGGCGGTGCCGGTGATCCTGGAGGCGCTGCGCCTGGGCGTGCGCTACTGCGACACCGCGCCCGCGTACCAGCAGAGCCAGGACTACTACGGCGAGGCGTTCCGCGCCGCCGGCGCCGGCGCGCGCGACGCCGTCTTCCTCGCGTCGAAGACGCACGAGCGCACGCGCGATCGGGCGCTGCGCCTGCTCGACGATTCGCTGCGCCGCCTGGGCACCGACCGGCTGGACCTGTGGCAGATGCACGACCTGCGCGAAATGCGTGACATCGACGTCATCTGCGGTCGCGGTGGCGCGCTGGAGGCGGCCGCCGCGGCCAAGGCCGACGGGCGCGTCCGTTTCATCGGGCTGACCGGGCACCACGATCCGCGCGTGCTGGTCGAGGCGATGCGCCGGTTTCCCTTCGACAGCGTGCTGGTCGCGATCAACCCCGCCGATCCGCGCGCGCAACCGTTCATCCCGACCGTGGTCGCCGAGGCGCGCGCGCGGGGCATGGGCGTCGTCGGCATGAAGGCGCTGGCGGCGGGGCGGCTGGTGCGCGAGGTGCCGGCCGCGGAGCTGCTGCGCTACGCGGCAGCGCACGCCGACACCGTGATCGTCGGCTGCTCGAGCGTCGAAGAGGTGCGCGCGAACCTCGCGGCCGCGACGCGCGAGCCGATGTCCGACGCCGAGCAACGCGCGCTGGAAGCCCGCATCGCCCCGCGCGCCGATCTCTACGACACGTTCAAATCGGGCTGACCTGACGATTGACGACTAAGGTGTCGCTTCGCAGACGAAGCCGCGCGTGGTCGACTCGTAGCGATCGGACCACGTGCCGTCGCTGACCAGCGTGCCACGGTGATCGCAGGAGCAGTTCATGCCCGAGCAAGGCTGATCGCAGGCGCCGTCCGGCTCCCCGGTGCCCCAGGCATCGAAGTTCCAGGTCTCGCCGGTCACCCACGTGTAGTTTCCGGGGCCCCTCGCGTCGCTGCCCTGTCTGCCGTCGGTCGCGCCGATCCACGTGTCGGAGTACATGGGCGAGAACTGCGCGATGCTGACGACGAACAGATTTTCTTCCTCGGACAGGATGCTGACCAGGTGGCCGTCCTCGTTGGAGCATGTCTGTCGCGCCTGGCTGAAGCTCTGCATGTTCCCGTGCGTCCAGTAGCAGTGCACGCGGTTGTCGGTCGGCGGTATGAACGCCCGTGCGTTGGTCGGGTAACCCATGCAGGCACGACCGCCAACGCCGCCCCTGCCGCCGGCGCCGCCGCGGCCAGCCATGCCTGCGCCGCCACGGCCACCCATGCCGGCGACGCTGCCGCCCATGCCGGCGACGCTGCCACCCACGCCGCTGACGCCGCCCGCGGTGCCGCCGGCGCCTGCCATCCCTTGGCCACCGGCTCCGGCGACGCTGCCGCCGACACCGGCGCCCGCGCCACCAACTGAGCCGCCCGCGCCTGCAACGGAGCCCGCGGCGCCCGCGACGCTGCCGGCCACGCCGGTGACGCTGCCGCCCGCTCCGGCGACGCCGCCGCCCGCGCCCGCGACGCTGCTCCCCGCGGCGCCACCGGCGCCCGCGACGTTGCCGCCCGTGGAACCGCTCGTGCCCGCGACGCTACCGGCGACACCGCTGGCGCTGCCGCCCGCGCCGCCACGGCCGCCCGCGGCGCTGCCGCCCATGCCAGCGACGGGCCCGTCGGTCCTGAGACCGCCGGTGCCCGCGTCGTTAGGCGGACCACCGTCGGACGTAAGTCCGGAATCGTTGAGCGAGCAGCCTTGCCACACCATCACCGCCGACGCCAACAACAAGGCGCGCCGAAGCGACGTCATCACGCGACTGTAACATTATTGCTGCCGAAGGCCGTCATCTGTCTCACGGACCGGACGGGGCTCATCCTGGACTGCGGTAGGGGCGCGTAGAGCGTAGACCGGCTTTGCCGGTCGGAGCTCATCGCGGGAGGTTCGGAACCCTTTGAGGGTTCTGAGCTAGATTCGAGGACCGTGGCGCGTCCCGGGAAGATCGACGTCAGGCCCGTGACGGCCGAGACCTGGGACGACATGGCGCGCCTGTTTTCGGCCCGCGGCGCGCCGCACTACTGCTGGTGCGGCCCTTACCGCTACGCCCGTGCGCACGAGATGACCGCCGACGCGAAGCGCGTGGCGCTGTGCGATCTCGTCTCAGCGGGAACGCCGGTCGGCGTGCTCGCGTACGACGGTGGCGCTGCCGTCGGCTGGTGCTCGATCGCGCCCCGGGAGACCTACGTCAAGCTCGTGCGCTCGCGGACGATGCCGCGCCGGACTCCGGCGACCACGCCGACCTGGACCGTGCTGTGCTTCTTCATCCAGCGCGGCCACCGCGGCCGCGGCCTATCGGTGGCCCTCCTGCGCGGCGGCGTGGGCTACGCGGTCGCCCAGGGCGCGGTCATCATCGAAGGTTATCCCCACGACACGGCCGGCATCTCGTCCACGCACCGCGGGCATTCGTCGGTGTTTCGCGCAGCGGGCTTCCGGCGCGAGGCGGGGCGCTGGGTCTTCAAGGCGGCGACTTCTAGGATTTGACTGCCGATTTAATGCGCTGGTTCTCCCGTCTACCGCTACTGATCTGATGCGTGGCATGCCTCCCCACATCGCCCTTCAAGATCCGTTCGCCAAAGGCCGGGAATGGTACAGAGCAGGCGGAGCCATGCACCGCGTCGAACATGACGCACGGCTGCCGACGGAGGTCTTTCATGCGGCCCACTCTTAAGATCAGCTCGCTTCTCGCCCTGGCGCTGGCGGCCGGCTGCACGGGCACTGTCGGCGACAAGCCCCCCCGACCACGGGCGCGGCCGGGAGCATGACCACCGGCGCTGGCGGTAGCGGCAACACCACGGTCACCGGCACCGGCAACACCGGAGCGGGCGGCGTCACCACGACGGGCACGGCCGGCACCACCGGCACGCTGGCGACTTGCCCGACCACGGCGATCACCCCGACGCCGCTGCGCCGGCTCACCCGATTCGAATATGCGAACACGGCCAGGAGCCTCCTGAACGTGGACGTGACCCCGGTGAACGATCTCCCCGCCGATGAGGTCACCGACGGCTACAGCAACAACGCCGGCGTGCTGACCGTGTCGCCGCTGCACGCGGAGAAATACGTGCTGGTGTCCGAGGCGCTGGCCAAGGCGGCGGTGCAGAACCTGGCCGCGCTGACCAGCAACTGCAACACCACCAGCCGCGGCGAAGACGCGTGCGCGACGGACTTCGCCAACAGCTTCGGCCGCCGCGCGTTCCGCCGCCCGGTGACCGCCGAGGACCGGACGCTGCTGATGGCCGCGTACACCGCCGGCCGCACGGGCGGCAGCTACGCGGAGGGGATCGAGGTGATGATCCGCGCCGCGCTCCAGTCGTCGCACTTCCTCTACCGCCTGGAGACCACGGCGCCCGCCAGTTCCGCCACCACGATGGTGCCGCTCAGCCAGTACGAGATGGCGACGCGGCTGTCGTACCTGATCTGGGCGGCCGGGCCCGACGATGCGTTGCTGGACGCCGCCGGGCGCGGCGAGCTGTCCAGTCGCGAGACGGTCGCCGCCCGCGCGCGCACCATGCTCGCCGACCCGAAGGCGCGCGTCGCGGTCACCGACTTCTACAAGCAGTGGCTGGGCACCAGCCGGCTGGACATCACGTCGAAGAGCTCGACGGCGTTCCCGGCGTTCACGGACGCCGCGCGCGAGGGGATGCGCCTGGAGACGCCGGCGTTCGTCGAATACGTGATGTGGACGGGCGACCACAAGCTGGCGACGCTGCTGACGTCACCGACGACGTTCGTGACGTCGGCGCTGGCGCCGATCTACGGCGTGACGGCGCCGGCCAACAGCGCCACGGTCCCCAAGATGGTCACGCTGCCCGCGAACCAGGGGCGGTCCGGCGTGCTGACGCAGGCCGGGTTCCTGTCGGCGCAGGCGCACCCCGATCAGACGTCGCCGGTTCTGCGCGGCAAGTTCGTGCGCTCGAACATGATGTGCCAGCCGCCGCCGATGCCGCCGATGGACATCGACATCTCGGTCCCCGAGGTCGGTTCGGGCAAGACCGCGCGCGAGCGCTTCGCCGCCCACCTGACCGCGGCCGCCAGCTGCAACAGCTGTCACTCGCTGATGGATCCGATCGGGCTCGCGTTCGAAGGCTTCGACGCCATCGGCCGGTTCCGGACGACCGAAAACGGCGTCACGATCGATCTGTCGCGGCGAGGTCATCGGCTCGCGCGATGCGGCCCTGAACGGCAAGTTCACCGGCGTCCCGGAGCTGGCGAACAAGCTGGCCGCCAGCGACCAGGTGCGCGACTGCCTGGCCACGCAGTGGTTCCGGTTCTCGGCCGGGCGCGCCGAGGAGCAGCCGGACGGCTGCTCGCTGACCACGCTGCAGGATGCGTTTGCGGCGTCGGGCGGTGACCTGGTGGAGTTGGTTGTGGCCATGACCCAGACCGATGCCTTCTGGTATCGCGCTCCCCTTATGTAGTGACGCGGAGGTGATGAGTTGAAACCCGGCTATCCGAATTCGCCGCTTCGCTTCACCCGACGAAACCTGCTTCGCGGTGGCCTCGCGGCAACCGCGGCCATCCCGTTGCTGGAAACGACCCGCGCCTGGGCGCAGACGGCGCCGCCGATCCGCTTCGTCACGTTCGCGACGCCGAACGGCACGCGCAACAGCCTGTTCTGGCCGACGGGCACCGAGACCAACTTCAACTTCAACACGTTCACGCCCGATCTCGGGCCGTACAAGAGCAAGCTGACCTTCCTCAAGGGGATCAAGCTGAACCCGTCGCTGCAGAACGGCGCGCTGGGCGGCACCCTGGGCTCCGAGCACGCGCGCGGCACGGGCGGCATGTTGACCGCGCGGCCGCTGAAGTCGGGGACGCAGTTCAAGAGCTTCGGCAACACGACGTCGGGCTGGGGCAGCGGCCAGTCGCTGGATCAATACCTGGCGACCAAGCTGGCGCCGCCGACGACGTTTCCCAGCATGCAGCTCGGCGTGCACGTGCGCGACACCGAGGTGCGGGCGCGCATCTCCTATTCGGGGGCCGATCAGCCGATCCCGCCGCGCGAGGATCCGAAGGACGTGTTCGCGGCGCTGTTCGGCATGTCGACCGGCACGCCCGGGACGACGGACCCGGCGCTGACGCGGCTGTGGGCGCAGCGCAAGAGCGTCTTCGATCTGACGTTCAACGAGACCAATCGCATCAAGAGCCTGGTCGGCGCCAAGGACAAGATAAGGCTGGACGCCTACCAGACGTCGATGCGCGACGTCGAGAAGCGGCTGGTCGGCATGACCGGCACCGTGACGCCGCCGGGCAACATGTGCACGAAGCCGACGTTGCAGGAGGTCGATATCAAGAACGACGATCTCTACCTGCGCGCGGGCCAGATCCAGATGGACCTGGCCGTCGCGGCGCTGGCGTGCGACCAGACGCGCATCATCACGTTCCAGTGGTCGTATTCAGAGAGCGAGCACCTGTTCAGCTTCCTGAACCTCAGCGGCAACCACCACGTCATCTCGCACGACTTCGCGTCGAGCGGCGCCAACTACGACGCGTACAACAAGATCCAGATCTGGTACCAGCAGCAGTTTGCGTACCTGCTGGGGAAGATGGACGCGATCAAGGAAGGCGATCGCAGCCTGCTCGACAACAGCATCGTGCTGTGGGCGACCGAGATCGGCGAGTCGACGCAGCACGATCTGATGATGATGCCGTACGTGCTCGCGGGCAGCGCGGGCGGCAAGATCCGCGCGGGCCGGCTGCTCGACTACAGCAGCAACCGCCGCGACAACAACCAGATGCTGGTGTCGATCGGGCAGGCGATGGGCGCGACCGACCTGACGTCGTTCGGCGATTCGACCGGCGCGACCGGCCCGCTCCCCAACCTGTCTGTTTAGATGGGAACCCTCGAGGGTTCCCAAACCCTCCCGCGATGAGCTCCGGCGGGCAAAGCCCGCCTACGCTCGACGCGCTTCGGCCGCCGGGGCTTCAACCATGACTTTCCTGTCATGGCGGAGGCATCGAATGTCGCGCCCGGACGTGGCCTGGACAGCCATAGCTTGATTTTCCTCACGGCACGGGCGTTGCTCTTGCAGCCCCCGCGATGTCCGCCCGATCTGTAGCCGCACTGCTCTGCGCCGCTACGCTGGCCCCTGCCTGCGGCGACGATCTCGCGCGTTCGTCCGCTCCCCCGTTGACCTCCACCCCGACGTCCCCGACGGACGCGTCGTCGCCAGGGTCACCGGCCCCGCTGTGCAGCCCCGGGCAGCATCTGCACCCTGGCCGGGACCGGCATCGCCGGCGACGGCGCCGACCTGCTGCCCGGCGCGCGAGACCCGCCTCTACCTCCCCCAGGACACGACGTTCGGCCCCGACGGCCGCCTCTACGTCGTCGACTGGAACAACCACCGCGTCCGCGTCGTCGAGGCCGACGGCCGCATGCGCATCGTCGCCGGCATCGGCGAGCTCGGCCCGTCGTCGGACGATCCGTCGACCAACCGTCTCAACCACCCGACCAACGTCACGTTCGATCCGCTGGGGCCGCCCGACGAGCTCGTCATCGCCGCCTGGCACAACAGCCGCATCAAGCGCGCCGACATGGCGACCGGCGACGATCATCGACATGTGCGGCAACGGCAAGCGCGGCTTCGCCGGCAACGGTGGGCCGGCCGAGGTCGCGACGCTGGACCTGCCGGTCGCGTGTCGTCTTCGACCGCGCCGGCAACCTGCTGATCGCCGACCAGGCGAACCAGATGATCCGCAAGGTCGATCGCACGACCGACGTCATCACGACGATCGCCGGCATCGGCCACTGCGCCGACTCGATCAACCCCGAATCCTTGTCGTGCTGAACGACGGCGGCCCGGCGACCGCGGCCGGCTTCCACTTCCCGATCGGCCAGTCGGCGTCGCCGGGCGGGCGCATCGCGCTGGCGCGCCGACGGCAGCATCTACGTCGCGGACACCGACAACTTCCGCCTGCGCCGCATCGATCCGGCGGGGACGATCACGACCTTCGCCGGCAACGGGACATGGGGCTTCGCCGGCGACGGCGGCCCGGCGACCGACGCGCAGCTCGGCCGGCTGGCCGACGTCGCGGTCGGCGCCGACGGCCGCGTCTACATCGCGGACACCGACAACAGCTGCGTCCGCGTCGTGACGCCCGACGGGATCATCTCGACGTTCGCCGGCCGATGCGGCGAGCGCGGTTTCTCGGGCGACGGACGGGCTCGCCACCGCTTCGCAGCTCGATCGCCCGTACGGGCGTCGAGGTGGGGCGCCGGGGCGAGGTTTACGTCGCCGACACGCACAACCACAGGATTCGCGTCGTCTACCGCTGATGCAGCGCTGACCACAGGAGACATCGATGCGATACACACGCAGGACGCAAGCTGATCACGAGCAAGCGGCTGATCGTCGCCGCCATGCTGTCGGGGCTGGCTGGCTTCATGTTGCTGGGGATGCGCGGCGAGGCGCAGCGCCTGCGGCGGCCTGTTCTGCAACGCCCCGCCGGCGAATCCGTTCGACGCCGCTGCCGGTCGCGCAGAACGGCGAGAACATCGTCTTCTCGATCACGAAGGATCCGGCTGGCGGCGCGCCCACCCTGCAGGCGCACATCCAGATCCTCTACACGGGCGACGCCGCGAAGTTCTCCTGGGTGGTGCCCGTCGACGCGATGCCGACGCTGTCGACCGGAACGCGACCGGCTGTTCACGGCGCTGGCCGAACGTGACGCAGCCGCGCTTCCAGGCGACCAACCAGACGTCGGGCACCTGTATCTCGCATGCCGGTTCCGGCGGCGCGGCGCGGCGCAGGCGGCGCCTTCGGTAGTACAGGTTCGGCCGGGAGCACCGGCGCCGGCGGCGCCGGCGGCGGCGGCGGCGTCACGGTCAGCTTCCAGGGCGCGGTCGGACCGTTCGACGCCGCGGTCATCAAGTCGGACGATTCGGTGGCGCTGCAAGCAAGTGGCTCACCGACAACGGCTACGTCGTCAGCGACGCAGGCGGTCGGGCTGATCGACGCCTACGTCACGCGAGAACAAGTACTTCGTCGCGCTCAAGCTGCTCAACGGCGTCGGCGTGCGATCGATCCAGCCGATCGTGCTGACGTTCCAGGGCGTCGGAGGCGTGCGTGCCGCTGCGCCTGACCGCGATCGCCGCCAACCCGGACATGCCGGTGCTGGTCTGGGTGCTGGGCGACGAGCGCGTCGCGCCGCGCGGCTTCTACGAGATCAAGATCGACGAGATGCGCATCAACTGGCTGAGCGCGCGGCAGCAACTACTTCGGCGCCAACGGGCTGGTCAGCCTGGCCGCCAACGAGGCGGGCGGCAACGCGTTCGTGACCGAATACGCGGGCCCGTCGACGATCGCGCGCGCGCAGGTCTACATGAACGGTCAGTTCAACCTGGCGACGCTGCGGGCGGCGATGACGCCGCCCACCTACGTGTCGGCGCTGACCTCGATGGGCCTCGCCAACGACACGCTGATGCTGCCGCTGCTCGCGAAGTACATCCCGATGCCCGACGCGGTGAAGGCGATGGGCGTCACCGACGCGACAGTTCTACAGCAACATCAGCTTCTACTGGAACGCAGTTCGCGTTCCCGCCCTACGACCTGGCGGGCCTGACCACCGCGATCGAGACGTCGATCATCAAGCCGCGCATCGACGCGCAGATGATGATCGACGCACATCCGTATCTGACGCGGCTCAACACCTTCATCTCGCCCGACGAGATGGACAAGGATCCGTTCTTCTTCGAGGCCAAGGACCTGACCGACGTGTCCAACGTGCACACCGCGGTGCTCCGCACGATGTGCGGTGACATGGAGTACATGGCCTGCAACGCGCCCCATGCGCCTGGAGCTGCCCGACGGGCGGATGGCGTGGGTGCGGGCTGGCTCGAAGGCGACGACTTGCCGGGGCGAACCAGCGTCGATGTCGTCGGCCTGCAGAGCTTGCCGGCCGCCGAGGTCGCGTGGGAGCGCGAGGACATCGGCGAGGGGGTGCGGGTCATCGACAACACGGCGATGATCGCCGCCGGCATCGCGACCAATAACGCCAAGTTTGTCGCCGAGCAGATGCGGTTTCCGATCCCGGCGGGCAGCGTCGGCAGCGGTGGCGTGGGTGGCGGTGGCGCGGGTGGCCGCGGCGGCGCTGGCGCGGTCGGTGGCTCGGGCGGCCGTGGCGGCGCCGGTGGCATCGGTCTCACCGGCGGCAGCGGTGGTGGTTTTGTCACTGGTGGTTCGGGCACCGGTGGCAACGCGGTCACCGGCATCGCTGGCGCTGGCGGCTCTGTCACCGGCGTTGGTGGTGAGGGCGGCGGGATCGCTGGCATGGCAGGTCCGCTGGGCACCGGCGGGACGACGGTGACCGGCACGGGTGGCACGATGGGCCCGGCCGCCACCGACGGCGGCGGCTGCGGCTGTCACGTCGGCGGCGACAACGCCGGCGGCATCGGCCTGACGACGCTGCTCGGCGCGTTTGCGCTGCTGGTGGCGCGACGCCGCCGCGCGAGGAGATAACGATGCGACACGCTGGCACCGATACGACGTTCACCGGCAAGCGGGTGGTGGTTGCGGTCATGCTCGCGGGCCTTGCAGCCTTCGTGCTGCTCGGCATGCGCGGCGAGGCGCAGGCCTGCGGCGGCTTGTTCTGCAACGCTCCGCCGCCCGATCCGTTCGCGCCGCTGCCGGTCGCGCAGAACGGTGAAAACGTCGTCTTCTCGATCACGAATGATCCCGCGGGCGGCGCGCCCACCCTGCAGGCCCACATCCAGATCCTCTACACGGGCGACGCCGCGAAGTTCTCGTGGGTGGTGCCGGTCGACGCGGCGCCAGAGCTGTCGACCGGGACCGACCGGCTGTTTTCGGTGCTGGCCAACGCGACGCAGCCGGTTTTCCAGGCGAACACGGAGGTCTCGGGCACGTGCATCCCGGAGCCGATCACCGGCGTGACCGGCACGGGTAATAGCGGGGGTGGATTTGCTACCGGTGCGGCGGGCACGACGGGCTCGCGGCGGGACCAGCGGCGGCGGCGTCACGGTCAATTTCCAGGGGGCGGTCGGACCGTTCGACGCGGCCGTCATCAAGTCGGACGATTCCGTCGCGCTGCGCATGTGGCTGACCGACAACGGTTACATCGTCAGCGACCAGGCGGTGGGTCTGATCGACGACTACGTGCGCGAGAACAAGCACTTCGTCGCGCTCAAGCTGCTCAACGGCGTCGGCGTGCGATCGATCCAGCCGATCGTGCTGACGTTCAAGGGCGTCGAGGCGTGCGTGCCGCTGCGCTTGACCGCGATCGCCGCCAACCCGGACATGCCGGTGCTGGTGTGGGTGCTGGGCAAGGAGCGCGTCGCGCCGCGCGGCTTCTACGAGATGAAGATCGACGAGATGCGCCTCGACTGGGCGACCGGTGGCGGCAACTACTTCGGCGCGTCGGGGCTCGTCAGCCAGGCCGCCAACGAAGCGGGCGGCAACGCGTTCGTGACCGAATACGCGGGAACGTCGAGCATCGTGGCCGCGGCGGTCTACGCGCCCGGGCAGTTCAACGTCGCGGCGCTGCGCGCGGCGATGACGCCGCCTGCGTACGTGGCGCAGGTGCAGGCGCTGGGTCTGGCCAACGACACGCTGATGCTGCCGCTGCTGGCGAAGTACATCCCGATGCCCGACACGGTGAAGGCGATGGGCATCACCGAGTCGCAGTTCTACGGCAACCTCAGCATGTACTGGAGCCAGTTCGCGTTCCCGCCCTTCGACCTGGCGGGGCTGACCACCGCGATCGAGACGTCGATCATCAAGCCGCGCGTCGATGCGCAGATGATGATCGACGCGCATCCCGTATCTGACCCGGCTCAACACGTTCATCTCACCCGACGAGATGAAGAAGGATCCGTTCTTCTTCGAGACCCAGGGCCTGGGCGACGTCTCGAACGTACACACGGCGATCCTCCGCACGATGTGCGGCAACTCGGAGTACATGGCGTGCAACGCGCCCGTGCGCCTGGAGCTGCCGGACGGCCAGCTGGCGTGGGTGCGCGCCGGCTCGAAGGCGACCAGCTGTCAGTGGGCGCCCATCAACGTGGTCAACACGACGAACCTGCCGGCGCTCGAGGTGGCGTGGGAGCGCGCGGAGTCGGGCGAAGGGATGCGCGTCATCGACAACACGAGCGCGATCCTGGCCGCCGTGGCGGCCAACAACGCCAGGTATCCCAACGAGCAGCGGATGGACCCGATCAGCATGTCTGATGGCTGCGGCTGTCAGGTCGGTGGCGCCGGCGTCGGCAAGATCTGGCTCGCGACGTTGCTGGGCGCGTTCGTGCTGCGGGTGGCGCGGCGCCGGCGCCGGCGCTGAGCGCAGGACGCAACTTCGGCGGGCCGCGCTAGGATGTCCGCGCTGACCGCCATGCACCCGCGCGCCGCCGACATCATCGCCCGCCTGGACCTGGCCCCGCACCCCGAGCGCGGCTTCTTCGTCGAGAGCTACCGCGCGCCCGTGACCGTGACCGCCGCCAGTCACCCCGCCACGCGCGCCGCGAGCACGGCGATCTATTTCCTCGTCACCGACGACGCGCCGGCGACGTACCTGCACCGGTTGCTGTCCGACGAAGTCTTTCACCTCTACGAGGGCGGCCCGCTGGACATCCTGCGCCTGCATCCCGACGGCAGCTCCGACGTGCAGCGCCTGGGGACGGACCTGGCGGCGGGCGAGCGCCCGCAGGTCGTGATCCCCGCGGGCACGTGGTTCGGCACCGAGCTGGCCGCGGGCGCGCCGTTCTGTCTCGTCGGCTGCACCGTCGCCCCCGGCTTCGACTTCGCCGACTTCGAGCTGGCGGAGGGCACCGAGCTGGCCGCGCGCTACCCCGCCGTCGCGGACCGCATCGCGCGTATGTACCGCGCGCCACGCACGTAGCGCCCTGGCTTCAAGCTGACTGATGCGCGTGGCCGCCGATGCGCGGCCGCCTGCCCCGGTCGTAGTGGTGCAGCTCGCTGCGCAGCCGCAAGCCGACGGCGAGCATCATCATGCCGAACGCGATCTCGTACGCGCCCAGCCACCACACCATCGCCACCGCGCCCACCATGGGCCGGAACAGCAGCAGAAGCCCGAACCCGATCGCCGCGATACCTGACAGCGCCATCAGCCATTCCTGGTCGAGCAGCTTGCGCAGCCTGATCGACGTGCCGATGCGCAGCCCACCCGTGATGAGCGCCCAGAAGCCGATCGTCCACACGATCGCTATCGCCATGCGTGCCGGCGCCAGCACCGCCAGAACCGCCAGGCTGATGCTGAGCAGTCCCTCGAGCAACAACGTCCCCCACATCGGCTCGTCGGCGCGCCCGCGGGCCATCGCGCTGATGACGTTGGCGATGCCCTCGAAGAACACGAACACCGCGAACAGCATGAGCAGGGACTTGAACGTCGCGCCCGGCCAGGCCAGCGCCAGGACACCGAAGGCGATCCCGGCGGCGCCGCGGGCGACGACCCACCCCCAGTTCGACGCCAACCTCGACTCCAGAATCGACTCCCTGATCACCATACTGCTTCCCCCCATCTAGGAAGCTAAGGTCGGTTGCCTGAGCGTCCAGCACGCTGCCAGGGACAGCCCCGAGCCTCAGCTCGGTCGCGTCGCCAGCAGCGATTCCAGCGACGTCAGATCGATCGGCTTGACCAGGTGATGGTCGAAGCCCGCCTGCCTCGTCCGCTCGCGGTCCACATCGCGGCCGAGCCCCGTCGTCGCGACCAGCAGCGGGCGCCGGCCGCGGTCCGGAATCCAGCGCGCGCGTAGCTGGCGCGCCACCTCCAGCCCATCCAGCCGCGGCAGATCGATGTCCAGCAGGACCACGTCGGGTTCCAGCCGCTCGGCCGCCTCCACCGCGGCGAGCCCGTCGTGAACGACGTCGACGTCGTGGCGCTGCAGCGCCAGCGCGCGCCGCAGGCTCTCGGCCGCGTCGACGTTGTCGTCGACGACGAGGATGCGGCGCGCGACCGGCGTCCCCGCGTCCCGCGCCGATGCCGCTCCGGCGTCGCTGTGCACGGCCACGCTCAGCTGGGCCAGCGCCGGCAGGCGGACCACGAACGCGCTGCCGCGGCCTTCGCCGTCGCTGGTCGCGCGCACAGAGCCGCCGTGCATCTCGACGATGCGCTTGACCAGCGTCAGGCCGATGCCCAGGCCGCCGTGGGCCTGCTCGCGCGTGCTCGCCACCTGCATGAACGGATCGAAGACGCGTTCGATCATGTCGGGCGGGATGCCGACGCCGTTGTCGATCACGGTGACGACGGCGTCCGCGCCTTCGCGCGCGACGCGCAGGTCGATCCGGCCCGGGGCGATCGTGTATTTGCAGGCGTTGTTGAGCAGGTTCGCGATCACCTGCGTCAGGCGGATGGCGTCGCCACGCACCACGATCGGCTCATCAGCCGGAATCTCGACGTGCACCTCGTGGTTCTGCTCGGCGAACTGCGGGCGGCTCGCCTCCAGCGCGTGCTCGGCCAGGGTCGTCAGATCCAGCGGTTCCTGGCGCAGCTCGACCTTGCCGAGCGTGATGCGCGAAACGTCCAGCAGATCGTCGACCAGCCGCGACAGCTGCGCGACCTGGCGCCCGATCATCTCGCGCGCCCAGATCACGCTCGCGTTGTCGTCGGGGCGCTCGCGCATGATCGCGACCGCGATCGAGATCGGCGCCAGCGGGTTGCGCAGCTCGTGTCCCAGCGTCGCGAGGAATTCGTCCTTGCGGCGATCGACGTCTTGCGCCCGCGCCAGCTGCTGGTTGTTCTCGCGCAGCTCTTGCTCGGCGCGCTCGCGTTCGGCGATCCGCTGCACCAGCTCGGCGTGCGATCGTTCAACGGCGCGCAGCGCCTGCCGCCGGCCGCGGCGCTGCAGCAGCAGCAGCGCGATGAGCGCCATCTCCACGACCATCATCGCGCCGCCCACGACGAGGTACGTGCGGTACGTCTGCCAGGCGCTGACACGCCTGAACAGGACCTGGCTCCCTGGCGGCAGCCGCGCCTCGTCGATGTGCCAGCGCTGCAGCTCCCGCCAGTCGAACATCGGCACGATGGGCGCGTAGATCGGCGCGATGTCGCTCGGCGGCTCGCCGGCGAGAACGCGCAGCGCCGTCCGCGTCGCTACCGCCGCCGCCGCCTCGAGGCTGTAGACGTAGCCGCCGACGACGCCGTCGTGCAGGTACGAGCTGTAGAGCCCGTACACCGGCGCGCCGGACACGCGCGCGATCTCGCTGGCGACGTCTCGCGGTGAGCGCTCAGCGTACACCTTGTCGTTCGGATCATAAGAGACGACGAACAGCACCAGCCCGCGCGTGCCCAGGCTCTTCGTCCGGGCCAGCGTATCCGCCAGCGGCAGATCGACCAGGTAGGTGAGCTTGACCCTCGCTTCCATCCCCGTCAGCTGGCGGCGCAGCTCGGACGCGAGGAATTCGTCGCGCTCGGCGGTGGCACAGACGATCATCACCTCGCCGGCCGTCGGGTGAAAGGCGAGCGCGGTCTCCAGCGTGCGTCGCGCGTCGAACACGCCGCGGATGCCCACCAGCCGCGGATCGTCGCTGGTGGCCGCCGGGTGTGTACCTGCCGCGACGGTGTGCACCACAGGGACGTCGGCGAACAGATCGCGTCCGGGCCCGACCAGGAATCGGCTGGTGAGATCCATCGCGATGATCACGTCGATCGTCTTGCCGGCGTACTTGCGGCGCAGATAGTCGTGCATGACCGCGCTGTGCTCGGCGTCGATGAAGCGCGACGCATCGAAGAACTCGGCGTAGTACTCGATGCGCGGCTGCGATGCGGCGGCGTCCAGGGTCGCGCGGATGGTCGCGTCCCAGACGACGTTCGCGGGCGCGTCCTTGCCGAAGTCGAACAGCGCCAGCACCCGCTTGGCGCGCGGCGTGTTCATCTCCTTCGTGGTCGGCTCGGCGGCCCACGCGCTGCCCCGCGCGACGAACAACATCACCAGCCCAGCGATCCCTACGTTCGTGCGGGTCCCCATTTCCCAACCCCCCAAGGCTCGATTTGGCGGAAGAGACTAGGCCCGACTTTCTGAGTTGCCCACACAAAGCTGCAAGAACCACAAAGCCACACATCCAGGCAACGCGGCGCGCTGATTGCGCCGTTCTTATTTGCCAACAATGGTGAGCCCAGAGTGAGCTGGTTCACCGAGTAACTGCTACTGCTCCTACATCGGAGGCTGTGCCTGCCGTCAGGATCGGGCAGTTTTTCCAGGATCTCCGACAGCCAAGACCGAGCGATTCCGCTGGCCTCCGAAACACCCCCCAGCGTCACCAACTGTGCGTAATGACAGTGGTTAGTTAGGGCGCGTAACACCCCCGACGAGGTGAGTGCATGACTACCTGGAAGAAGACGTTAATTGTCGGAGCTGCACTCCTTGCGGGCTGTAACGGATCAATCGGCGCTCCGGGACAGAGCACCGGGGCAGGGAGCAGCACCGGCGCGGGTAACAACACCGGCGCGGGTAACTCCTTGGGCACCGGCACCGGCAACACGACGGGGACGGGCGGCAACGGGATCACCCCGACGCCTTCCAAGACGTGTGTGGTGGGTGTGCCGGCGACGACGCAGCTGCCGCGTCTGTCGCGCGTGCAGTACGACAACACGGTCAAGGAGCTGTTCAACATCGACATGCAGCCGTCGTCGATGCTCGCGCCGGATACGCGCGGCAGCGTCGACCAGCGCGCGTGGGACGGGTTCAAGATGGCGGCCGACGCGGTGTCCGTGGCGGTCATGGCCAACGCCACCGCGAAGGCCAGGTACATCACCTGCACACCGGCGACGGCGGACATGGGCGCGGCGTGCGCCAAGACGGTCATCGAGACGTTCGGCCGCAAGGCCTTCCGACGGCCGCTGACCGCGGCCGAGGTCACGCGCTTCACCACTCTGTTCACCAACCGGGCGACGCTCACGGCGGGTGGCACGTTCGATCAGGCGATGCAGGTGGTGCTCAAGGCGATGCTGATGGCGCCGTCGTTCATCACCAAGGCCGAGACGTCGGAGGCGACGAAAGAGGGCGCGAACTTCGTGCTCAGCGGCTACGAGGTCGCGTCGCGCCTGTCGTACATGTTGTGGCAGGGCATGCCGGACGAGCCGCTGATGACGGCGGCCGGCAACGGCAGCCTGAACACGTCGTCGGGAATCCTGACCCAGGCGACCCGCATGCTGATGGACCCGCGGGCGCGCGCGATGGTGAGCACCTTCCACCAGCAGTACGCGCACATGGGCGAGGGGACGCGCTGGGTCGACATCACGCGCGACCCGTCGTTCACGCAGTTCAGCGCGGGGCTGGTCCCGACGCTGTCGGCGGAGACATCGCGACTGTTCGAGTACATCACCTTCGACAAGGGCAGCGGCACGTTCCGTGACCTGCTGACGACGCCGGTCGGCTTCGTCAACAACCAGCTGGCGCCGATCTACGGTGTCACCGGGACGTTCACGTCGACGCTGACGCAGACCAACCTGGATCCGGCGCAGCGGCCGGGCGTGTTCACGCGCGCCGGCTTCCTGACCGCGTATTCGTTGTACGACCGGTCATCGCCGATTCTGCGTGGCGCCTTCATCCAGAAGGAGGTGCTGTGCACGGCCATCCCGATGCCGGACAACGCGTTCCTCAGCACGCCGCTGCCGACGACGGGCGCGACGAACCGCGAGCGCGTCGACGCGCAGACCGCGGACGCGATGTGCATGGCGTGCCACCACACGCTGATCAACCCGACCGGGTTCACGATGGAGAACTACAACGCCATCGGCGCCTGGCAGACGGCGGAGAAGGGGACGAACGCGGCCATCAACACGGCGGCCGAGGTGCAGATCGGCGCCGGCAAGGTGGCGGTCTCGAACGCGGCCGACCTGATGGAGAAGATCGCCTCCTCGCCGGACGCGCAGCGCTGCTACGCGCAGAAGTGGGTGCAGTACGCGTACGAACGCGTGCCCACCGACCAGGACGCGTGCACGGTGAACGACATCGCTCAGAAGATGGGAACGCCCAGCTCGACCTACTCGATCGTCAACCTGATAGCTGACCTCACTCAAAGCCAGACGTTCCGTTATCGGGCGAAGGAGCTGCCGTGAAGCGAAGACACTTCCTCAAAGGTGTGGCCGGCGCGTCCCTTGCGGCGCCGTTCCTGAGCTCGCTGGCCCCGCGCGCGGCGCGGGCGGCGGACACAGCGACGGGGCCCCAGCGGTTGGTGATTTTCTATACCAACAACGGGTGCATCACGAATCGCTGGTTCCCTGCCGTCGAAAACGGCGTCATCGATGCGGCGGCGCTGACCGGCAAGACGCTGGCGCCGCTGGGCGACCTCGCCCACAAGCTGCTGTTCCCGCGCGGCCTGGCGATGTTCCCGCGCGGCACGATCAACGGCTACTTCGATCCGCACGATCAGGGCATGGGTTCGAAGCTCACGGGCGCGCCGATCGATCCGGCCGGTAGCCACTGGGCGACCGGGCCTTCGCTGGACCACACGGTCGCGGCGATGGTCAACCCGGGCTCGACGCCTGAAAGCCGGAGCCCGCCGCTCGTCCTGTCGGTCGGCAACGCGTTCGCCAACGTCAAGGGCATCGTCTCGTACAAGGCGGCGCAGACGCCGTTTTCGCCCGAGACCAACCCCAAGAACGTCTACAGCAAGCTGACGGGCCTGTTCACCGGTAGCGGGAGCGCGGCCGACTACATGGTCACGCAGGGGAACAGCATCCTCGACTGCGTCCGGGGTGATCTGCAGACGTTGTCGAGCATGAACATGAGCGCGGCCGACAAGCAGTCGCTGAACGCGTGGATGGCGCTGCTGCGCGACACCGAGAAGACCGTGGTCAGCGCGGCGTGTACCGCCGCCAACGCGACCGCGCTGGGCGTCGACACGACGACCGTGAACGGCGCCGCCGGACGTGACGCCGCGACGGCGTTCACCAAGGGCGGCGACATGATGATCAACCTCATCGCGCTGACGATGATGTGCGACGCCAACCGCGTGATGATCCTGCAGTGGCCGGGCTTCGCGAAGTTCACGTGGGACGGCATGACCCACGAGTTCGACCACCACGGGCTGTCGCACCGCAACGGCAGCGCGGCGGTCGGCGGCGCGTGCGTCACGGGCGTCATCGACATGCTCCACCAGATCGACACCTGGTACACGGGGCGCTACTCGAAGCTGGTCCACCTGATCGACAGCATCAAGGAGGGCGACCGGACCATGCTCGACAACTCGATGGTCATGTGGCTGCCCGAGCTGGCGGACGGCAACGCCCACAACAACAACAACCTGCCGATCGTCATCGCCGGCAGCGGGGGCGGCTACCTCAAGCAAGGTCAGTCGATCAACCTCGACACGAGGGAGCTCAAGACGGGCAACAGCGAAGCGAGCTGCGTCAGCGGCACCGACATCGGCTTCGGCACCGGCACCAACACCGGCAACGTGCCGCTGAACAAGCTGCACGTGACGCTGATGAACGCGCTCGGCCGCCGGTTGCCGGGCTGGACCCCGATGACGACGTTCGGCACGATGGACACGAACGACGTCAACAAGGGCATCACCAACCCTGGCGAGCTCGGCGCGCTGCTCGGCTGGCTAGCCGCCCCTCTTTCCGCTCAGGTTCCGGATTCGCGGGTCGTCGGTGGCGTCGCCGCCGCGGGCTGCCTGGAAGGGGTCTTGCCCTCCCAGCCAGCGCTGCGGCGTCGCGTCCGGGTCGTCGATCATGATGCGCATCGCCGCGGTGAGCTCGAGGGGCAGCACCTCCAGCCCGTGGAGCTCGTCGAGCGCCAGCTGCACGCCGGCGGCGATGGCGTGGAAGGCGCGAATCGGCTCCAGGAAACACGGGATGGTGAGCTTGCCGGCGAGGAACTGCGCGCGCGCGTCGTCGTCGCGCAGGGCGCGCGCGCACGCGTCCGCGTCCAGCGAGTTGGTGCCGCGGCAGGCGAGGGGGCGCACGTCGTAGATCGAGCAGCGCTCGTCGACCAGGAACGGGCAGGGGTTGTGCGGCGACAGCCGCTCGGCGGGGGTCAGGCCGCGCGTCCGGTCGTCGGCGTCGCGGACGCGGGCGACGACGGCGTCGAGCTCGGCGGGCGTGCGCGTCGCGATGAGGTGCGCGTGGATCGCGAACACCTCGGGCGCGGAGACGCCGACGGCCTGGTAGCAGCAGTGCGCGCAGCCGGAGTGGCAGGCGGGCGCGCGGTCGGGCGACAGGGCGAGCGCGCCGTCGGCGAGCTTCGACGTGCCGGCCATCGCGTTGCGGCCCAGCGCCACCGCCTGCTCCAGCGTGTGCCCGTCGGCCAGGAACGCGTGCGCGGTGTTGGCGGCGGCGACCGCGACGTCGTTCTGCCACTGGTCGTTGAACAGCGGCTCGGACAGCGACAGCCCCAGTGCCCGGCCCAGGTCGTCGCGATGAACGACCAGGTGCGCCCGCCCCTGCGCGTCGCGACGAACGGGCTGCTTCTTCTGCCGTTTTTCCCGCGCTGGCATTGGGGTTTTCCGACTTACGGTCCCCGACGCTAACACGGTGGGTGCCGGCGCGGCGCTACTCGTCTTCCGACTCGGCCGCTTCCTCCAGCCAGTGTTCATCGCCTTCAGCCGGCGATCGAAGTCCGCGCGCAGCGCCAGCAGCGGCGCGCGATCCCCGTCGAGGAAAGTGATGCGCGCCGCCGGGTACGTGTCGGCCAGCGCCGCGAGCATCACGTCGTAGTCGCCGAGCAGGTTGGAGTTCACCCGCCAGTGATCGATGCGGGTGATGCGCCGGCGCACTTTTTCGATCGCGGGCGGCAGCCGCGCCTGGATCGCCAGCACCGCGGCCTTGCTGGTCGCGCGTTCGTAACGCGCGCGCGTCGTCACCAGGAAACGCAGCACCGCGCGATGATCTTTCATCCGGTCGCGGTCGTAGTGCAGCTTGCGCTCGCGCTCCTCGTGGGCCATGTGTGCCCGCCACTGGGCCGTCGCCGCTGCGCCCTTCGCCGGGTCTTCGGGGAGGCGAGCGGGCGGTTGTGGGGGGCGCGCGTCGGTCGCCGCCAGCGCCAGCGCCAGCGCGACAGCGGCGATCGTGGCCGTCAAAACGACGCGCCGACACCGCCCAGCGCGACGGCGCCGACCCTGACGTTCTCGCCGACGCGGCGGAACGCGGACACGCCGGCGTGCGCGATCAACGCGACCGGCCCGAGCGGCAGCGCGGCGACCGGCCCGATGTCGACGTCGTAAGTGGGCTCATGCGACGCCATCAGCTTGGCGGTGTCGGAGCCTAGATCGAACCGCCAGCGCGCGTCCATGCCAAGGTCGGCACGCTGGCCGACGCGGACGAGCACCGCGGCGCGCAGCTCGCCGTCGCGCTCGCGTGCTTCGGGATCCTGGCCGTAGGCGACGTTGCCGATCAGCATTGTCCTGCCCACCCGCCTGCCCACCGCCAGCACGGTTTCGATCTCGCCTTCGGGCTCGTTGAACCCCTCGGCGCGGTACATGACCGCGACGGCCCCGTCGACGCCGTGGCGTGCCTGCGACAGCAGCTGCAGGCGGGCGCCGACCGACGGCCGCAACCGGTGCACGGTGTCGCTCAGCTCCGCGCCGCCGCGCACGGCGATCGGGCCCCACACGTGAACGTCGGCGTACGTGACCATCACCGCCGAGCTCCGCGCGGCGTCGTAACCGCCGTATCCCGTCGCCACCGCGGCGACGGAGCCGACCGACGGCGCGAGCGTGAGCGGCAGGTACTGGCCGTCGGCGGCGCTACGCTCGACGATGGTCTCCGTCTGTTCCGCGGCCAGATCCGCGACCGGCTCGTCGGCGCGCGCGCGTCCCGATCCCCGTCGCGGCGAGCAGCGCCTGCGACCGTGATTGAGATGAAACGTTATCGCCATGGCGTGCTCGCTGGTCACGGTCCCGCGGCCCCCGGTGCCCGCGAGAAGTAGATGTCGCCGCTGTCGCGCCGGGTGTCGTGCCAGACCACCAGCACGTCCGGTCCGGAGACGGCGATGCCCTTGTAGTCGCCGAGGAAGTCGGTGTTGCCGCTGCCCCGCCCGTCGGTCACCTGCAGGTTCGGTTCGAACCCGCGCGTCGGGTCGGCGGAGCGCGCGTACCAGGTTTCGTTCTGGCCGCCGTTGCGGTAGTCGGTCCACGCGACGTGGACGCGGCCGTAGTTGTCGACGGCGACCCACGATTCGAACTGCCGGGACGCGTTCGTGTTGTCGTTGACGCGGATCGGTTGCGTCCAGGTGTCGCCGCCGTTGCTGGAGTACAGCAGCCACACGTCGTCGTCCGCCTGGCCGCCGGGCATGCGGCTGGCCCAGGTGATGGCGACGACGCGGCCGGTGGGGTCGGCGCCGGCGCCGACGATCGGGTGCTGGCGCGGATTGCAGCTGAAGCAGAACACGCCCATGTCGGCGACGAGATCGCGCGTGGCGTCCCAGCTGTCGCCGTTGGTGCGGCTGCGCAGGTAGCGGAGCTGATTGCGGTTCGAATCGAGGTTGTAGGGGACGTGCACGAGGCCGGTGGTCGACGTCGTGATGGCGGTGCCGTGAATGATGTTGCCGAGCGACTGCGTCGGTCCCCACGTCAGGCCGCGATCGACCGAGCGCTTGATGCCGGCCGCATTGCCCAGCCACGACACGAACACGGTGCCTTCGGTGGTGCCGCCGGCGGCCCACGGCTTGTCGGGCGCGGCCTGGATACTGCGGATGGCGGACCACGTCGACGCCTTTGTCCGTCGACGTCATCATGCGGATGTTCCCGGTCGTGCCGACGTTCAGGTATTCCTGGCAGACGGCGTACATCGTGCCGCCGCCGTCGATCGCCACCGCCGGATCGCCGACGAACATGCCGGTGGCGTTGGGGATCGAGACGTTGCGGCTCCAGGTCATGCCGCCGTTGGTGGAGAACGAGAACGCGCACACGCGCGTCGAGCGCTCGTCCATCCAGCCCGCGAGCGCGAGCCCGCCGGGGCCCGTCGCCAGCGCGACCTCGCTCTGGCGGCCGCTGCCGGTGTCGTCGTTGAGGCGGATGTTCGGAGTGAACACGACGGCCGCCGGCATCGGCGCGCCGCCCGCGCCGGCGGCGCCGCCCGCGCTTCCTCCGCGGCCCGCGGCCCCGGCGGCTCCAGCAGCGGCGCCGCCGGATCCGCCGCGCCCGCTCGCGCCGCCGCCGGATCCGCCGCGCCCGGCCGCGCCGGTCGTACCCGCAGAACCCCCGAGCCTGCCGCGCCGCGCCACCGCCGTTTCCGGCAGCGCCGCTCCCGGCGGTGCCCGCCGCTCCCGACAGGCCCGCGGCCCCGGTCGTGCCCGCTGTACCCGTCAGGCCCGCGGCGCCCGTCGTGCCGCTGGCGCCCGCGACGCCGTTGCCGCCGGCGCCCACGCCGCCTGCCGTGCCCGCGGCGCCGGTGCCGCCCGCGCCCGCCGGGCCCGAATCCGTCCGGTCGGTGTCGACGACCCCGCCGGCGCAGGACCAGGACGCGGCGATGGCCAGTAGCAGCGGTGCTTTACGCCTCACCCCCTTTTATTGTCCGGTCATGCCCTGATTCGTGACCGAAACCGCAACCCCTTGCTGCCACGGGGTATTCACACGTGTTCCATGGCCGTTTCACCGCCCGGCCGTCGGGTGTTCACCCCACGCCGCTATCTCTGGGGTCGTGGCGAGCGTGCGCGACTGGATGCTGGAGGCGACGAAGCGGCCGGCGCTGCGGCTGCTTCACCGCAGCCGCGGCGGCGAGGCGGTGCTGGTGCGGCTCTATCTGGAGGCGGAGCGGCACGCGGAGCGGGCGGCGCCGTGGGAGCCAATGTTGGTGTCGGCGCCGCGCTGGCTCCGCAGGTGGCTCGATCGCCACCGCGACGAGGAGCGGCGGCATGCGGCGCTGTTCGCCGAGCGCCTGCGCGCGCTGGGCGGTGACGACGCCGGCGATGGCGCCAGCGGCTTCGACGTCGTCAGCCGCGGCAAGCTGCGGGCGCTACACAGGGTGATCGAAGCCGCCGCGCCTCGCTTCGGGGCGGGGCCGGTCGTGCCGGCGCTGGCGGTGGCGTGGCGGATGGAGGTGATGGGCGTGCGCGTGTTCGCGAGGCACGTCGACGTGCTGGAGCGAGCGCACCCCGACGCCGCGTTGCTGCCCGTGCTGCGCGCGGTGCTCGCGGACGAGCGCCGCCACGCGCGCGCTTGCCGCGCGGCGCTCGATCGCCTGCTGGCCGACGGCGAGCGGCCGGAGCTGTGCGCGCTGGTGGCGCGCATCGATCGCATCGAACGCAGGCTCGGCGTCGCAGGCGCCGTCGGGTTGCTCATCTGGGGAGGCTGGCTATGGCTGCACGACACGCTCGCATCGTTCACCTCGCGGTCGCCGACGGGCGCGGCCACCTGATGCGCGCCCACCTGCTGCGGCGACTGGTCGCGGACCGCGGCATCGCCGTCGACATCGTCACGACGTCCGAGGCGGGGCGCGACTTCCTCGCCGGCCTGGGGACGCACGCCACGGTGTTGCCCGGCGGGTTCGAGGTCGCGTTCGACGGCCAGCATCACATGCTCGCCGCCAGGACCGATCGCCGGCTGGCGGCGTACATCGCGTCGCCCTGGCGGCTGGGACGCGACGTGGCGATGTTGCGGCGGCTCAGCCGGGGCGCGCTGCTGGTGATCAACGATTCGCTGCATCCGGCGGCGCTGCTGCTGGCGGGGCTGGGCGGCGGGTGGGGCGCGCGCGTCGTTCACCTGCACGGCGACGGTCTGTGGCGGGCCGCCGTCAGCCACTTCGACGGGCGGCTGCCGGCGTGGGCGAGCGCCGGCTATCGCGGGCTGCTCGAAGCGCTGCGCGCCCGCGCCTTCGGCTGCGTCGAGCACTCGCTGGCCGCCGCCGATCGCGCGGGCGTCGCGCTCGCGCCGACACGCTTCCGCTTGCCGCCGCTGGTGCGGCCGCCGCAGCGCGCGCGCGCGTCGGTGCGCCGCGCGCTGGGGCTCGCCCCGGGCGAGCGCTTCGCGGCGATCTACCTCAACCCGCACTTTCGAGATCCGGCCATCGCCGCCCGACTGGAGGCCGCGCTCGCCGCGGCGGGCTTCCGGCACTACGGCGTCTCCGAGCCATGGGCGGGGCGGCCGGGTTGGCGCGCGTGTGATGCGGCGTTCAGCGACGTGGTGGCGGCGAGCGATCTGTTCGTCTCCGGGGCGGGCGCGGCGGCGATGGAACAGGCGCGGCTGTGCGCCGTGCCGCTGCTCGCGCTGGTCGGCGATCAGCCCGAGCAGGCGCTGAACCTGGCGACCGGACGCGAGGCAGGCACGGCGTTCGCCGCCGTCAGCGTGACGGCAGGGGCGCCGCTCGGCGATGCCATCGCCACCCTCGCGCGCGCGCCGCGGGCGCGCGACGACGCCGCGGTCAGCGGCGAACACGCCCGGATTGGCCGGCTCTGGGGCGACGTATTCGCGTCGCTCGCCGAGCAGGCGGAAAGGGAGACACATGCACACGCCACCGACGACAGCCCTGGTTCTGGAGACCAACAACCTGCACGGCGGCGGCGCCGACGCGATCGACGTCGCGCTGACGCTGGAGCCCCTGCTCGATCGGCTGCGCGCGCAGACGCGGCCGCTCGCGTCGCTGGATGAAGTGATCGTCACGCACGCCGGTCTGCCGCGCGAGGCGTGGGCGCGGCTCGAGCGCGCGGCGGGCCGCCGGCTCACGTTCGTGGCGCTGCCGGCCGGCGCCGACTACTACGCGGCGAAGGATGCGGGGTTTCGCGCCACCACCTCCGATGTGGTGGTGTTCGCCGACGCCGACTGCTGGCCGGCAGTCGACTGGCTGGACAAGCTGCTGGCACCGTTCGCGGGCGCGGGCGGCGAAGCGGTCGCGGTCGCGGCGGGCCGCACCAGCTACCGCGACGGTCTGTTCGGCGCGGCCGCGACCGCGGTCGACTTCATGTACTTCGGCAGCCCGCTCGGCGACGGCTGCACGCGGAACTTCTACGCGAACAACGTGGCGTTTCGGCGCGCTGTCCTCGGCGACATCGGCTTTGGCGCGCACGCATTCTACCGGGGCAGCTGCCAGGTGATGGGGCTGGCGCTGCAGGAGCGGAGGATCGCTGTTCGCTACGTCGCCGCCGCCCACACGGTCCACCGCCTGCCCGATACGATCGGCGAGCTGCTGCGGCTTCGCCTGCTGCGCGGCGCCGACGCCGCCGAGCTGGCGCCGTACCTGGGCGCGGCGTATCTGCCCGCCCGCGCGCGCTGGCTCGCGCGCCTGGGCCTGCCGTCCGCCGTCGCCGTGCTGGCCGCGCGCTGGCTGTGCGGTCTAGTCGCCTTGCGCAGGCAAGGACAGCCGGCGGTGCGGGGCGGGCGCTGGCTCGCCGGCGCCGTGGTGCTGAGCTTGATCCACGTCGCCGACGGCGCCGGCGCGGTGATTCGCTCACTGCGCCTCGGCCTCGCGCCGCGCGCGCGGCGGGCCGCGGCGCTGTCCTATCACCGCGACGTCGACGGGTTGGCCGCGTAGGCCGCCGCCCTCACGGTTCGTCTTCCCGGAGTCCACGCACGCGCCCCGGAGTCCACGCGCGCGCCCCGAAGTCCACGCGCGCGTCCGGTTTGCGCACGCGCGCGTTCGAATCGATGTCGCCTCGTGAAGGACATCCGCTGATTCAAGTGGACCACGGCCACGGCCACGCACCCCGATGCCGCCTGCGCCGACAACGGAACATGCGCGGAATCAAGCGGGGACGAAGTCGGCAGATGCGGCTGCCGCTCGCGGTGGCCAGGACCTGGGGCGGGCCCCGCAAGGGGGCGGGGCGAAAGCCGCGGGGGCGACCTTCGATGCCCCACGCCACCCGGCCCAAGATCGACCCCCGCTGTCCCGTGCAGGTCACGATCCGGGCAACGCCTGGGTTGCCGTCACTTCGATCGGCGCGGGTGTTCGGCGCGCTCCGGCGCGCCATCGCGCGGGCATCGGTCGATCGCTTTCGGGTGATCCACTTTTCGATCCAGCAGGACCACGGGCATTTCATCGTCGAGGGGGATGAGGCGCGCCGGGCGCGCGGTGGCGTGCACGGGCTCGCGATCCGGTTGGCGCTCGCGGTCAACCGCGCCCTCGGCCGCAAAGGGAAGGTCGTCGGCGACCGGTATCACGCCCGACCGCTGACGACGCCTCGGCACATGCGGGCGAGCATGATCTACGTGCTACTCAACTTCCGAAAGCACCTCCGCGCCCCCGCGTGCGTCGATCCGCGCAGCTCGGGTCCGCACTTTTCGGGGTGGCATCACGCCCCTGTGGCCACTGACGTCGCGCCGGCCACGGCCCCACCAGAGACCTGGATGGCGCGCGTCGGCTGGCGGCGCGCGGGCGGGCCGCTGCGGGTGGAAGAACACCCGGCTGTGGCGCCGCGACCGCACCCGACTTGATTCCGCGCATGTTGCACCCATGGCGCACCGCCGGTGGTTGCGACGCGGACTTGGCGGAAAGCTGATTGCGGCGAGGCGCCGTCAGCGACGATAGGCGGCGAGGGGGAGGGCGAGGGTGACGACGCCGTCGGCGACCAGGCTGGCGAGGATGTTCGCGCCCATCTCCTGAAAGTGCGTCCCGTCGACGGTGCCGTCGGCGCGGACCAGGAAGAAGTTCGCGCTCGCCCAGTCACAGTCGGTCTTGCCGTTGAGGTAGGTGACCGCCGCGGCGCCCAGGTCGACGACCGCGACGTTGTTGCTCTGGCCGAGCTCCTTCATCGCCGTGGCGTAGGTGGTGAACGAGTAGTTGAACGACACGCCGTCGGTGCGGCACGAGTTGCGCGGCGGCGGCGTCACCAGCACCGGGATCGCGTTCTTGCTCTTGGCGGCGTCGATGTACATCTGCATCCACGTCTTGAAGTCGGTGTCGGGCGCCAGGTAGTAGGGTTCGCCGTCGTCGTACGTGGCGGTCCGGTTGCTGTCGTTGGTCCCGAACTGGACGAACAGGTAGTCGCCCGCGCGGATCGTCGACAGGATGGTCGTCAGCCGCCCCTCTTCGATGAATCGGCGCGACGTGCGGCCGCCGATGGCGCGGTTGTTCACCGTCACCTGCGTGGTGAAGTAGTCGTCGAGGAACTGCCCCCAGCCGCCCTGGTGAATCGTGCTGCCGGTGTACGTCTGCACGGTCGAGTCGCCGGCGACGTAGATCGCGACGTTCGCCATCCCACCCGATCCGCTCGCGCCGCCGCGACCCGCCGCGCCGCCGCCGGCCGCGCCGCCACGACCGCCGCTGCCAGCCGAACCGCCGCCGGCCGCGCCGCCACGACCGCCGCTGCCGGCAGAACCGCCGCCGGCTGCGCCGCCCGCCGCGCCGCCGCGGCCGCCGGTGCCAGCCGGACTACCCGCTGCACCGCCACGACCGCCTGTACTGACTCCACCTGATCCAGCGGCGCCACTGCCCGCAACTCCGGCTGCACCACCTGCCGCGCCGCCTCGGCCGGCGTTGCCGGCGGCGCCTGCGCCGCGCCGCGCCCGTGACGCCGGCGGCACCCGCCGCGCCGGCAGCGCCGGTCGTGCCCGCCGCGCCGCTTCCGGCGACGCCAGCGCCACTACCACCGGTGCCCGTCGAATCACCACCGCCGTCGCAGGCATATGCGAAGACGCTGCAGGCCAGCAAGCCGAAGATAGGCGCGAGTCGTCGCACGGCGTTGAGTGTGGCGCCGCGAGGCTGCCTTCATGCTTCTTCCCGTGAAGGCGCGCGCACCGTCGGACATCAATCACGCGATGCGTTTGCCTGGAGGTCGTCTCGCTAGCTTGCTGGTCTTCGCCGCGGTCACGCAGCTCGCGTGTCAGGAAGGCGACCCGGGTGTCGGATCAGGCGCGGATGCAGGGGCGGGCGCCAGCGGATCGGCCGGCGTCGCCGGCGCCGCGGGCGGTGGTGGACCGGCGGGCGCAGGCGGCAGCGCGATCGCGGGCGCAGGCGGTGACGGGGGAGGCAGCAACGCAGGTGCCGGCGGGAGCGCCGTCGGTGGCACTGCCGGCGGAGCCGTCGGCGGTCGCGGCGGCGCGGCGGGCGGCGCTGCCGGTGCTGGTGGTCGCGGCGGCGCATCGGGCGGCGCAGCCGGCGCCTCGGCTGGCAGCGGCGGGCGGGGCGGCGCGGCGGGTGCCTCGGCAGGCAGCGGCGGTCGTGGCGGCGCAACCGGCGGCGCAGGCAACGGTGGCCGCGGCGGCGCGGCGGGCGGCGCGGCGGGTCGCGGTGGCGCGGGCGGCGCGCTCCCCGCGGTCAGCGTCTGGATCGCCGGCGACTCGACGGTGGCGAACGGCAGCAGCCCGTGTCCCATCGGCTGGGGCGGACCGTTCCCGACGCTGTTCGGTCCCGGCGTCACGGTCAGGAACAGCGCCGTCGGCGGCCGCAGCGTGCGCACGTGGCTGTACAGCGTCCAGACGGTCATGGACAGCACCGGCGAGTGCGCCCTCGATCTCGACACCAGCGGCGATCCGGTCCTGCAGGCGCGCTGGCAGGCGATGCTGAACGCGATGAGCGGGATGAAGACCGGCGACTACCTGTTCATCCAGTTCGGCATCAACGACAGCTCGGCGACCTGCGATCGGCACGTCGGGCTCAACGCGTTCAAGATCTCCTACGGCATGATGGCGCAGGCGGCGAAGGATCGCGGCGCGCATCCGATCTTCGTCACGCCGCTCAGCTCGATCTCGTGCAGCGGCAGCACCGCGCGCGGCAGCCGCGGCGCGTTCGTGACCGCGACGCAGGAGGCGGGGACGCAATACGACGTGCCCGTGATCGATCTCCACGCGCTCAGCGTCGCGCTCTACAACCAGCACGCGTTCTGTCCGATCCCCGGCGGCGACGTCAGCGCGACGACCACCGGGCCCGTCGGCGACTTCTTCTGCGACGACCACACGCACCTGTCGTCGTCGGGCGCGGTCGAGATCGCGGGGCTGATGGCCGGCGCGCTGCGCAGCCAGTCGATACCGCTCGCCGCCTACCTCAAGTAGCCGGCACCATCACGAAGAACTGCCGCAGCCCGTACAGCGCCTCGGCGCGCGGCCACGGCCAGCTGGTCACCGCGTCGACGCCCGGGCGCCCACTCGTCGTTGTCGAGCAGCGCGTCGTACCCGTCGACGCCGTTCGGTCCGACCGACACGAACGTGCGGTACCAGTGCACGTCGCGCGACAGCGACGCCGCCAGCAGCCGCTTCTTGATGTCGTCGAGGAAGGGCGCGAAGTCGACGGGCGTCTCGCTCGACCACTGGCGCAGCAGCGCCCCGTGGCAGACGCGGAAGTCGCCCCACGTCTCCCACTCGACCTGATCGCCGCCGTGCCGGGCATCGTCCAGCGTCGCCAGCAGCGCGTGCAGCGACCCGCGCGCGAACCTGTCCATCGCGGCGCTGCGCGCCTCGGCCAGCGTGCCGGCGTACGCCGCGAACGACTCGATGATCCGCCGCTCGCCCAGCGCGGGGGCAGACACCACCACGTCGATCTGCCCCTGCGCGCCCGCGGACGTGAGCATGCGCGGGAAGACGCGCGCTTCACACGCCAGCGTGCTGCCGTGCGACGCCAGCAGCTCCGACAGGACGCTGGCGGCGGTCGCGCCACCCGTGACCGGACCGTCGAACGTCAGGTATGGCGCGCCCAGCTCCAGATCCTCGGGCTTGCTCCCCGCGTTCAGCGCCTGGTTGACGGCGTTGAACTCGCCGCTGCGCAGGCCGATGCGTTCGATGTGCTCGCGGCCCGCGCGTTCGGCCAGCGCTTCGGCCATGGCGTACAGCGGTTCGCTCGCCAGCGGCACCTCACGCCCGTCGACGACGAACGCATCGGGGATCGCGATCAGCCCGCGCAGCAGGCGGCGGCCGAACGCCAGCGGCAGGAACGCCACCGCCCGCGTCGCCACGCCGCGCGGGACGCCGTTGCGCTCCAGCAGGTCGGCCACGTCCGCGTCGCTGGCCTCGGGGTTCGACATGTACGCGGCGATCGCCCACGCGAGCCGTTCGTCCATGGGCGGCAGTGTGCCATACCGCTACCCGTTCAATCCGTAGCGACGGCTCGTCGGTCGGAGCTGGTGCTGGCCACCGGCAAGGGCGACATCCGCAACCGGGGCATATCCTGGGTGCTGCCCCGGCACGAAGAGCCCTAGGTTTTTCGGCGGGGCCCGGCTTTGGACCGGGCGCCTGTTTGCCGATATCAACATGTAGGATGCGAGGCTCAGCCTGGGTCGTGGCCTTCGTCGCTGTCGCGGGGGTGGCCGTCTGGCTGCTTCTGGACCGGAAGAGCCACGCGGGCGCCGAGAACATGCTGGCGGATCTGACCGCCGACATCGAACGTGGCGGCGTCGTCGATCTGGGGCGCGCGCAGGCGGTGGGACGCCACCTGGCGTTCACCAACCCGCGCAATCGCGACGCCGCCGCCGGGCTGGCGTTCACCAACGCGACGCTGGCGGCAGACTACGGCATGGACACGTCGCGCGAGACGGCTGACGCCCTGGCGCGCGTCAGCCCAACCGCGCCCCCTGACGCCGCGTCGGTGATCGCGGGGGCGGCGCGGGCGCTCGACCGCTTGCACGCCGGTGATCGCGAGGCGGCCAGTCGCCTGGCTGCCGAGGGGGCCGCGGCCGCCGGTGACACCGAGCTGCCGCACCCGCTGTACGCGCTGGGGCGGGCGCGGGCGCGCAACGGCGACCTGACGGGTTCAGCGCGCGCGTTCGAGGCCGCGATCATCCGGGCGCCGGGCTTCTCGGCGGCCCGCGTCGCCTGGGCGGAGGTCGAGCTGGACCTCGGCGACGCCAAGGCAGCGCGCGGGACGCTGCAGGCCGTGCTCGCGCACGCGACCAAGGACATTCGCGTTGGGCTGATGCTGAACGAAGCCGAGGCGGCGCTGGACATGGCGGAGACCGGGCCGCTGCTGACCGCCTGTCCGGCGGAGCGCTGGATTCCCCCGGCGCTGGTCGCGCGCTGCACGCTGGCCCGCGCCCTGCGCGCGCGCCGGGGCGGATCGCGTGTCGAGGCGCGGACGCTGGCGGAGGCCGCCGCCGCCCTGGCGCCCGACGAGCCGCGGCTGCTGGCGCGGATCGCGCTGGCGCTCGCCCAGCTTGGTGCGGTCGATCGCGGAGCGGCGCTGGCGGACCGGGCGCGGAAGTCGATGGCGGCAGGCGCGCCCGCGCTGGCGTGGGCCGACGCGGCGGTGTCGCTCGGGCGCGGCCGCGCGGGCGCGCTCCCGGCAGGCGCGCGGCCCGCGGGCTCCGAGGTGCGGCTGCTGGCGGCGCGCGCCAGCCTGACGGCGGGCGGCGTCGGTGCGCTGTCGGCTGCGCTGGATGAGCTGGGGGCCGGGGCGCGCGCGCACGACGCCGATCTCGGCGGAGCTCGCGCGCCTGCATCGCGACGCGGGGAGCCCCGCCCACGCGGCGGGCGACGATCCGGTGCGCGCGTTCGTCGAGGGGCTGCGTGCCCGCCTGGACGGCAAGCTCGACGTCGCCGGCGCGCGGCTGCGGCACGCGCTGTCCGGGCACGGCGACGCGTGCCGCGCGGCGGGCGAGTACCGCGCCACGCTGCGCGCGCTGAAGCAGAAGCCCGACCCCGCAGTGTTCGCCCCGCTGCGCGCGGAGAACGCCGGCTGCGTCAACCTCCCGAAGCCGTGATCGGGGTGGCGGCCCCTCTCCCTGGCCCTCTCCCCGCTTCGCGGGGCGAGGGGACCGGATCCGGATTCTAGCCGCCGTTGGCGTCGTCGCTGTGGGAGGCGCCGTGCTCCTTGCCCTCGCCGTCGGACCGGTCCTGGCCGAAGTCGGTCCAGCGCGACTTGTCGTCGCGCACGTCGACGTGGATGAAGCCGGACACCGGGTAGTAGCCCAGGCCGTGGACGCCCATCGATTCGGCGAGATCGCGCGCCATCAGCGGCGTCATGCCGGGGATGCGGATGTCGGCCGCCATGCCGCGCGTGTGATAGCTGAGCGTCGCCAGCGAGAACATCGGCGCGCGGAAGCCCGACACCAGGACGATCTTCTGCTTCGTCCGCAGCGCGATGCGGTACAGCAGGTCGATGAGACGCGGATCGATCGGCGTCTCGGCGCCGGTCCGCAGGCAGCGCATGAGGTGGCGCAGCCGGACGTAGCCGGCGGGCTCGACCTCGCCCGTGGCCAGGTTGATGCGTATCTCGATCGTCTCGCCGTTGTTCGCGGATTCGATGGTGAACTTGCCGATGCCGCCGCTCGCCACCTTGCCGATGCTCACCGACGCCAGCGCCGCGGGATCGCCGCTGGGTGCGCCGTCGTTCGCGGCCAGCGCGACGCTGTCCGCGGCCTGCATCATCGCGCGCGCGCGGCGCTCCAGCGCGCCCAGCGATCCCGACAGCTTCCACACCCCGGACGCCAGCAGCACCGTCGCCACGACCAGCAGGATCGCGAACACCGACGCCAGCGCCGGCAGCAGGCGCGGCAACGTGAACGTGCGCACCGGGCGGCTCGGATCGCTGGCGATCATCACGCGCCAGCGCGCCTTGGGCGGCTGCTTGCGCCGGTCTGCGAGAATTCGATTGAGATCGATGGACGGGTCGGTGGACCGACGCGCCATTTGCTACGCGGCGGAGCTCAGATCGCGCGATACCGGGATCGCGCCCGGCACGTTGTCCGCGCCGTTCGACGTCTGCCCGCCCATCCGGCTGTTGCCGCAGAACACGCCACCGGTCTCGATGCGCATGCTCTTCGCCGCGATGTCTCCCTCGATCTTGCCCTTGGCCAGGATCTCGAGGTGGCCGGAGCAGGTCACGTCACCCTGCACGGCCCCGGCTATCACGATGTCAGTGCCGCGCACGCCGCCGCGCACGACGCCGCTCTCGCCGATGACGAGCGCGCCGTTCGATTCGACGGAGCCTTCGATCGTGCCATCGATGCGGAACGCGCCGTCAGCGGTCAGGTCGCCGCGGATGACGCACGACCGCCCGATGATGTTCTCGATCGCGTCCCGGTTGGTCGCGGATCCTTCAGGTTTTGCTCGCCACGCCATGCAGAGCCTCCGGATGTGAATCGGGCGGTCCCCCGGGGAACTTAAAGGCCAAATCCACAAATGTGACGCCGGCGGTCAGAGACCTGTCACAGCCTCCCGGCGATCGCGTCGATAAGGCCGCGGATGTCGTCAGCGGTGTGGTGGAGGGTCAGCGCGATGCGCAGCCCGCCCTTGGCCTGCGACACCGCCGGGAACGCGGCGGTGTTGACGAAGAAGCCGTCGCGCATCAGGTCGGCGGCCAGCCGGTAGGTGGCGTCGGTGTCGCCGATGTCGACGAAGCGGATCGGCGTCGCGGCTGACGTGGCCAGCGGGATGCCGCGCGCGCCGGCCAGCTGGTTGAACAGCCGGATGCGCGCCATGAGCGCGGCCTGACGATCGGCGAGCTCGTTCGACAGGTGGACGCGCGCGGACGCGATGCCGGCGCCGAGCAGCGCGGGCTGCAACGGCCCGGAGAAGATCATCGTGCTGCCGCAGGTGCGGACCAGGCGGGCGGTCTCCGCGTCGGGGAACACCATGGCGGCGCCGCCCGCCGAGAACGCCTTCGCCAGCGACGCGACCACACCGTGCGTTGCAGCGGCGGCCCGTCGCCCAGCGCGGTGCCGCGCCCGTGTTTGCCCGCCCAGCTGACGCCGTGCGCGTCGTCGATATACAGCGACAGGCGTTCATGCCGCGCCTGCAGCTCGCGTAGCGCGGCAAACGGCGCCATGTCGCCGTGCATGCTGTAGACGCCGTCGGCGAGATACCAGACGCGGCGATGGCGCTGCGGCCAGCGTGCGCACCAGGCTAGTCCAGGCGATCGATGCGGTTGTGGCGGACGAACCGGCAGGTCGTCCCGGCCGCCCTGAGCGTCGGCAACACCGACTGCACGCTGTTGTGCACCAGCTGGTCGCACACGACGGCGTCTTCGCCGCCGATCAGCACCGGCAGGGCCGCGAAGTGCGCCAGCGTGGTCGTCTGCGCGATGACCACGGGCGCACCGAACATCGTGCGCAGCAGGTGTTCGAGCTCGGCGTAGGGCGGGCACGACACGTAGGCGCGCGACGACGCGAACTGGACGCCGTAACGCGCCACCGCGTCGCACGCCCCGTCCTTGAGGCGCGGGTCGGTCTCCAGGCCCAGGTACGAACACAGGCCGAAGTTCACGTGCGGCCGCCCGCGCAGCGTCACCACGCGCCCGCCGAGCTCCACGTCCTCGGCGTTGAGATGGCTGACACCGCGCGCGATCGCGTCGGTCAGCGCGTCATCGACCAGCCGCAGCCGCGCGCCGATGCGCCGGTCGCGCCGATGCTCCGGTCGTCCTCACCGATCGCCGTCCCGCCTGACGGAAGTCCACCACCGCGGGCGAGCCTGAAATTCCGAGCTCGCAAACTCGGCCACCAGTATGGCCGAGCGAAATCAACGCGCCCGCGGAAACTGCGCGGACGGCAGCGCTTCGGCGCCGCGTGCTAGCGCTAGTGCAGCACCGGCTGAGCCGCGCCGGCGCACGGCAGGTCGACGATGAACCGCGTCCCGTGGCCCAGCTCGCTGTCGACGGCGATCCGTCCGCCGTGGCCGTCGACGATCAACTTGACCACGTAGAGGCCCAGGCCGAGGCCCGGGATGGGCTCCATGGCCGTGGCGCGCTGAAACGGCTCGAAGATCTTGTCGCGCATGCAGGGATCGATGCCGGGGCCGGCGTCGATGACCTCGAGGTGCGCGATGTTCGCCTCGCGATCGTGACGCACACGGATCTCGATCGGCTTGCCGGCGCCGTATTTCACGGCGTTCGACACCAGGTTGGTGACGATCTGGTCGAAGCGCATCGAATCGAGCTGCGCGGTCACCGAGCCCTCGGCGCACACGGAGATCGTGCACGGCCCGCCGTTTTTGCCGATCTCGAACCCGCTCGCCACGCGGCGCACGGCCTCGACGACGTCCATCTCGTGCACGTTGAGAGTCAGCCGGCCGCGGTGGATGTAGGCGACATCCAGCAGCGCGTCGATGAGATCTCCCATGCGCGTCGCGGCCGTCTCGCAGCGCGCGACCTGCGTGCGCAGCGACGCGTTGCCGGGCGCTTCCCGCTCCAGCTTGTGACTGAGCAGCTGCAGGCTGAGCAGCAGCGCGGTGAGCGGCGTCTTGAGCTCGTGCGAGGCGATCGAGTTGAACAGATCGCGCAGCCGCAGCGCTTCCCGGCTGTCGTGCAGCATGGTGCGCTGGGCTCTCGAGGCTCTTCTGCGCGGTGAGATCCAGGACGAACCCGACCACCTCGTCGTTGCTTTCGTCCAGCAGCGCGACACCGACCAGCACCGACACCATCGTGCCGTCCTTGCGGCGGCAGGTGAGCTCGTAGACCGACGTCGGGCCGCGCCGCGGCGACTCCATCTGGAACGGATCCAGCGGCGCGATCATTTTCAGATCGAGGGCTGCGCGCGGCGAGATCCGCGCGCGTGTAGCCCAGCAGGGACAAGAACGTGTCATTGGCGTCCTCGATGCGGCCGGACAGGCGCCCGCGCACGACGCCGATGAGGTCGGCGTCGAGCAGGCGTTTGAGCTTCTCCTGCCCGCTGCGCTCGAGCGCAGCCTCCGCCCGGACGTTCGAGCGGAACAGGGAAAACGGCACCAGGAACGCCAGCGCGAACGTCGTCGCGGCGTTCGCGGCGAAGTACCACCACGGGGCGGGGTGCGGATTGATGACGAGCAAGTCCCTGGCGATGCCGCTCTCGCACACGGCGAACAGCAGCGCGGGGAACACGGCGCCCAGCGTCGCCAGCAGCCACTCGCCGCGACCGAACAGCAGCAGAGGGATCGCCGCCATGGCGAAGAACGGCAGCGTGCCGCCCGCGGCGTCGCTGAACAGGATCGCGCCCGCGAAGATGCAAAGGTTCGCGGTGCCGACGAGCAGCAGGCGAGAGGCGCGGTGCGCGCCGCGCGCGTTCAGCGCCAGCACGCCGAGGAAGCCGGTCGTGAAACCGATCTCCCAGGGCAGGGCGCTGCTGTCCCCGAACAGCGCTTCGAGGGCGGCCCAGCTCGCCATGATGATGGTGCCGCCGAACGCGAACGTGTTGCACAGCCAGATGCGCTTCTCCGCGCGGACGGACATGCCGGGCGACACGCCGATGTGCAGCCCGCGTTCGATCGCGCGGCACGCAGTCGCGCGCGCCGCGGCCACCGCGCGACGCAGCGGCCTCAGCCATTCGCGCCGGGGCATCCAGGGAGACACTGCGCCGCGTGGACGCAGCTGCGGTTCCGCCTGGCTCGAGCTCACCATCAAAACTCCCGTCTTGTAGCGGGTAGCACCGCGCATCGGCCTGTTCAACCCGGTGCGTCGACTTTTTACGGGCATTGCCGACCTCACGAGGCGCCCGCGCGGTCACCACCCTTCTTCCTGGACGTGAAACGTGCATGAAGATATCCGCGACATACTCAAGCTAGTCCTCGGCATCGTGATCCCCGTGGCGTCGTTTGCCACCGGGCTGATGGCCGCGAAGGCAGATCCACTGTGGCTGACGAAACATCCGCGGTTGTTGCTGCGATCGCTGGTGATCATCCTGCTCGTGGTTCCCGTGGGCGTCGTGCTGTCCATGGAGGTGCTCGGCACGCCGGACGTCGTCAAGGCTGCGTTGACCATCGCGGTCATCTCGATCGGCATCGGGCCGCCGGCCGCGTTCAAGCAGGCCCGGGCGCACCAGGAGGTGGTCGCGTACGAGGTCGGGCTCAACCTGACTTTGCTTGCGCTGGCGCTGGTCTACCTGCCGCTCGCGGTGGCGGTGCATGGCGCGATCTTCCACCACACGGTGGAGCTGGGCGTCGGACAGGTGGCGGGGGTGGTGTTGCTCAAGGCATTCATCCCCATGGTCCTGGGCCTGGTGGCCGGGCGCTTGTTCCCGAAGGTGGTGGCGCCGTTCGCCAAGGTCGCAGGCATCGTGGTGACGGTCGTGCTGCTGGCCCTCGTCGTGCTCGCGCTGATCAAGACCCGGCACCAGCTGCTCGGCCTCGGGACAACCTGGCTGCTGTGCCTCGGCATCGTGGCGGCGAGATCGCCGTGGGTCACATCGCCGGCCGCAAGGAGCCGGAGACACGCGGCATGCTGGTGGCGTTCAGCGCCATGCGCTTCCCCGCGCTGGCGTTGTTGCTGGTGGCCGCGGCGCCCCGCGGAAAAGAGTTCATCCCGGTGGTCCTGGCGTACGTGCTGTGCAGCTTCGTGCTGGTGGCGGTCTACCAGGAGCTGACCAAGCGCGCCGGAAACGCGGCGAGCACGCGCCGCTGCCGGCAGGTCCTCAGCATCGGGCGCCGGCCGCGGGCCACGCCTGAAGCGCCGGCGTCACTTCACCTCGACGACCTCGTACATCGGCTTGCCGTCCTTTTCGATCGGCTGGTAGTACGTCTCGCCGAACTTCACGTACTTCTGATCGCCGATGGTGACCTCTTCGCCGCCCTCGGGCAGGTCTCGACGACCGTGCCGGCTTGCGGCGCGACGACGTTGTAGCTGTCGCCGGTCTTCTGTAGTACGCGCCGCCGTACGTAGTCGTTGTTGGTCACATTGACCGCGCCCGACGGGATGGTCGTCGCCGTCGCTCGGCGCGCGGGCCACCGTGTACCGCGCTCGCCGGCGCGTACAGACGCCCTTATAGCTACTGGGTCGTTGGCGACGCTGACGATGACCGCGGTCGCGGCCCGTCGCGACGAGGCGCCGAACGGGTGAACCGGCACCACCAACCGGGAGTATTCCCTGAATCGATCGTGGTGCAGGCTCGCGTAGTCGAAGCACGAAAGATGTTCATGTAGTCCATGAATCTTCCGCTGCGACGGCTGCGAGCAGGTGGTCTACTTCGAGAGCGTCCGCTGCACGCGTTGCAGTCGCACGCTGGCGTTTCTGCCCGACCGGGGCGTCGTCGCTGCCGTCGAGGCGGAAGCCGCGGAGGCGCCGGACGGGGCCGTCGTCTGGCGCACGCTGTCGGCGGCCGAGGGTCGCTACCGCCCGTGCCGCAACTCGACGGAGCACGCCGTCTGCAACTGGGCCGTCCCCGCCGACGACGGCGACGAGTACTGCCGCGCCTGCCGGCTGAACCACACCATCCCCAACCTGGACAGCGCGGACGCCAAGGAGGCCTGGCACCGCATGGAGATCGCCAAGCGGCGCCTGCTGTACACGTTGCTGGGACTGGGCCTGCCCGTCGAGACCAAGGCCGAAAATCCGGACGGCGGGCTGGCGTTCGATTTCCTCGCCGACAGCACCAGCGCCGGGCCGGTGTTCACCGGGCACAGCGACGGGCTCATCACCATCAACATCGCCGAGGCGGACGATCCGTTTCGCGAGAAGATCCGCGAGCAGCTGGGCGAGACCTACCGCACCCTGCTCGGTCACTTTCGCCACGAGAGCGGCCACTACTACTGGGAACGGCTGGTCGAGGGCAGCCCGCGCATGGACGCGTTCCGCGAGCGGTTCGGCGACGAACAGCAGGACTACGATCAGGCGCGCGACCGCCACTACGCGGCCGGCCCGCCGGCCGGCTGGTGGGAGCGCTACGTCAGCGCCTACGCGTCGATGCACCCGTGGGAGGACTGGGCCGAGACCTGGGCGCACTACCTGCACATGCTCGACGGCCTGGAGACCGCGCGCGCCTACGGCATGTCGCTGCGCCCGGTGCCGGCGGGCGCCGAGCCCGAGCCGCCGCTGCGCGCGAACCGCGTCAACCTGCACGCGTTCGACGACTGATGAAGGCGTGGATCCCGCTGACCGGCGCGCTCAACAGCATGAACCGCAGCTTCGGCATGCCCGACTGCTATCCGTTCGTGTTGACCGACACGGCCATCGCCAAGCTCCGCTTCGTCCACGAGATCGTCGAGGCGCACGTGCGCGCCGCATCGCCGTAATCTGGCGCGCGACTCCCGGACCCGCGCTGGAGGCGACCGCTAGCCTACCGATTGTCGCGCCTCGGCCGCACGGCGAAGGCTGGATAGGGCTCGCTCCAGGTTGGCGGCCGCTCGTTCGTCGACGTCCGGCTCGCGGTTCGCGTCCGGTACGAGAGGCCCCATCACGCTCCGGACGCGCTCGAGCCGACGCTGAAGGTCGCCGACTTCTGCCACGACCACGGCCAACTCCGGAGCCCCGGGCTCTGCTTGCTCTACCTCCGTCCCCAGCCGCTGGACGGACTCGAGGATGTATTGAAGCTCGCTGCTCTCCGCCGTCATGATTCAGCCATCCTTTTGACGAAGGTGGGCAACCTGGGCGTTCAGTCAAGGCGTACCGGCGCAGACGTGATGCCGTCGAGTACGAACGGCCCTTCTCCAACGTGTCTGGTGCCGCTCAGACAGCCGGGCTGAGGCGCACGCCGGAGGCGAGAAGCTCGCGCGGATTCCGGACCGCGCAGCGTATCTTACCTGCTGCGTGGTCACCGCCGCCTCGCTTGTCCTGGCCCTCGTCGTCGCTGACGTGCCGTCGCCCGTGCCCGTGCCCCAGCGCGGCCCGCTGCCGGTCGCCGCCGCCGTCGTCCCGGGCGTCCTGTTGCACGGCAGCGGCCACTTCGCGGCGGGCGACCGCCCCACCGCGTGGCGGCTGTTACGCGCCGAGGCGCTGGGCGTCGGCTTGCTGGTCGCGGGTGTCGCCGCGCTGGCGGTGACGGGCGCGTCGGACCGGACCGTCGAACCGATCATCTGGACGACCGCCGCGGGCGGCGGCCTGTTCGCGACGTCGTGGCTCGCCGATGTGTACGGCGTCATCGCGCCGCCGGGCGGCGTCGGGTTGCCGCTGCTCGTGTTGCCGTCCGTCGAGGCGAGCTTCGGCACGCGCTACGTCGGTGACCCGACGCTGGAGGGCAACACGTTCCTGGCGCCGGCGCTCGATGTCCGGTTCGGACGCTGGCGCGTGTCGCCGGCGGCGTGGTTCGCGGTCGACGGCGGCAGCAACAACAGGTTGGAGGCGGAGGCCGCGTTTCGTTTCGTCGGGCCGCGCGCGGGCGCAGGCCGCCGTCCCGGCGACCGACGGGTCGTACTTCGATCTGGTCGCGAAGGTGATTCATCACCGTTACCGCGACGATCCCGCCGGTCCGCTGCTGGCGGCGTTCGACATGACGACGGGCGAGCTGCGCGCCGATGGACGCTACGACCTGCGCCGTTACGCGCCGTCGCTGACGGGCGCGTTCGTCGAGGGGAGCGCCGGTGTCGGCATCGGCGGCTATCACTACCCGGCGGCCGCGACGACGGAGGCGAACACGATGTTGCTCGCGCGCTTCGCCTTCGGTCTGTACGCGGGGCGGCGCGCCGATCGCTGGGGCGAGGCGCGCATCTTCTACGATCACCGGCACGACGACTTCGCGGGCGGGCTTCAAGATGCCGGGCCTCGGCAGCGGGCCGCTCGGACACTTCGGCCTGGACGGGCGCGCCTTCGTCACCAACCGGTGGGGCGCGCGCGCCGAGGTCCAGGTGGGCGCGGCCTGGGTCGCGCGGGCTGTCCCTCGTGTACCGTTACGGCAGGGTGCAGCTGTGAAAAGCATGGCCACAGGTGGCGTGATGGCGCCGCTGGCGCTGATCGCGTTGCTGGCGTCGGGCGGCGGCTGCATCGACGTCGCCGACGCCCGCGCGCAGCGCGACGCGCGCATCGGCCAGGCCAGCGCGTCCGGCATCGTCGTTGCGCGTTCACGGCGGCCTCGCGCACGCGGAGCAGCCTCAGCTCAAGGCGGGTTCGACCTGTGGCTGCAAGCCCCGGACGTCAGCTTCGATCTCGATGTCGCCGCCGGCGGCCCGCCGATCGAGGTCATCGCGGGCAACGTCGCTCGACGATGCCGTGATGGTCGCTGTCGTGCCGGCGACGGGCGTCGGCATCGAGGCCATCCCGGGTTCGACAGTCATCCGCACGAGAAGCGCTGGCGCGTCACGCCGCCCGCCGCCGGCGGCACGATCACGCTTGCGCATCGCGCCGGCCGACGCCGACACCGCCGGCCCGTGGCGCTTCGCCGTGTTCGCCGACGTCCAGTCGGCGATCGATCGCGTCGCAGGACATCTACCGGCGCATGGCCGCGGACCCCGGCCTCCGCTTCGCGATCATCACCGGCGATCTCACGGAAGGCGGTAGCAAAGCGGAGCTCGATCGCTTTCAAGGTCAACATCGACGGCGGCGCGCCGTGTCCGGTCTACGCGACGCTGGGCAACCACGAGCTCGGCGTGCGCGACGATCTGTTCCACGACAACTTCGGACGCGGCACGTTCAGCTTCGTCTACCGGAACACGCAATTCACGCTGCTCGACACCGCCAGCGCGACGGTCGCGCCGCTGGCGTACGAGTGGCTCGCGGACTGGCTGGTCGCCGGCATCGATCGCGTCCACTTCACGTTCGCGCACATCCCGCCGCTCGATCCGGCCGGCACGCGCAACGGCGCCTTCGCCAGCCGGCTGGAGGCCAACAAGCTGCTGTCGCTGTTCGCGTCCGGGAAGGTCGACGTCACGTTCTACGGCCACGTGCACTCGTTCTACGCGTTCGCCAACGCGGGCATCCCGGCCTACATCTCGGGCGGCGGCGGCGCGATCCCGCAGCGGCTGGACGGCATCGGCCGCCACTATCTGACCGTCGACGTGGACTCCACGCGCCAGACCTCCGAGGTCGCCGTGGTCCGTGTCGACTAGCGCGCGTAGATGACGATCTCGTTGCGGCCGCTGGCGCGGGCGCGCTTGAGGATCGCCAGCTTGTTGCCGCCCGCCGCCCACGAATAGCTCTGCGTGTCGTCGTCTAGCGGCACCTGGCCGAGCAGCGTCGCCTTCGCCGGGCCGAGCCCGGCTTCGAACAGGTGCAGCACGCGCGTCCCCTTCTTCTGCGCCGCCACCTGATCGGGGTTCAGCGGATCGACGGTGAGCGAGAAGAACAGCTGCCCGGCCGACGGCTGCTGCTTCAGCGACGCCGCCTCGTAGAGCGAGAACTTCGTCGGCAGCGCCAGCGGGCGCAGCTTGTCTCCCGGGCCGACCAGCTCCAGCCCGCCCGCCTCGTCGTCGACGCGGACGAACGCCTCCAGGCCGGGCTTCTCGCCGCGCTTGTCGGCCAGGGTCAGAAACGCGCGCAGGTCCGTCACCTTCTTCGCGGGCCCGGTCTTGCCCGACAGGACGTCCAGAACGGCGATGTCGGTGCCGCCGCGCACGTCGGCCTTGGCGTTGTAGCGCCCGGCCTTCTTCACCAGCGCCTGCAGGTAGCCGCCGCTGAACGCGACGAACACCAGCCCGTCGGTTCCAGCCATCGTGCCGTTGGGCCCGATGGTGACCAGCTTGCTGCCCGCCGGCGCGCCGTTCGGCCGGTAGGCGGCGATGGTGTAGGCGTGGCCGGCAGCGGTTTCGCCCCTGTCGGTCACGGTGGCGAACGTCTTGCCGTTGAAGGTTGGCGACGAAGCAATCGCCGAACGCGCCGACCTGGTTCGCGATCCGCCCCGTCGGTCCGACGACCACGGCCCGCCGGCTCGAGCCTTCGTTGGCGACGACGAACCAGTGCCCGCTCACGAACAGGATCTTCTCGGGCTCGTGCGTGAACGAGCTGATGTCGGTCGCCGACGTCTTGCCGCCGGGCGGGCCGACGTGCAGGTACGTCTTTCCCTGGGCGTCGGTCCTGGCGTACGCCAGCCGCGCGCCGCCGTCGGCGAAGCCGAACGCTTCGTGGATGACGCCGTCCTCGGGCGCGACCTCGGCGACGCGCTTCATCTCGGGGGCCGCCCGTAACGCCACCGGCGCCAGGGCGAGGCTCAGACCAACGGCGCTGAAAGACGAGGGTTCGTGGCTTCATCGGGGGGCGACCTCCGCCAAACCCCGACATTCTGCGTCTAATCGGAGCCAAGATAGATGACCCATTTCGCGCGCATGACACGCGACTAGATCTGAGACGCTATTGCCTGGAGGACGAACGATGCGTCCGAGCTCACAGGTGGATCGCGGTTGCGGGGTTGCTGGCGCTGGGTGCCTGCGGCGCTTCGGAGCCGTCGCCGAACCCGAGCACCGACAGCGACTTCAAGTCGCAGATCAACCTGGCGGCGATGCTGTCCCGCGAACGCGGACGTGGTGGGCGTGACGGTGTCGCCGGAAGGCAGGACGCTACGTGCTCGATCGCGTCTCCGGCCTCTACCTGCTCGAGGGGTCGCGGGCGACGCTGGTCTTCGCGGCGCCGACGTGGCATCGAGTTGACCGACGTCGTCGCGCTGGGAGGAGAGCGGTTCGCGGTGCCCGCCGAGAACGACGGCTTCATGATCGACGTCCACAATCAGACCTTCAGCAGCTACTTCTGCTACCTCCCCGCCGTCGACCCCAGCACCATCGATCCGGTCGGTCCGCCCAGCGTCAGCCAGAGCTGCGCAACGCCGGCATCGAGGTTAAGGAGCGCACCGAATCGGTCGCGTTCAACCACGACACCCTGCAGCTGTTCGCGCAGCCGCGGACGACCCGCCTGGATACGGGCGAGGTCGTGGGCTCCGAGCTGTTCATCTTCTCTGACGGCGGCGGGCAGCCGATCGCGGTGCAATCGATGCCGAGCCTGTCGTTCGTCGCGGGCGGTATGGTCGCCGTCGACGGCGCGCGCCTGCTGCTGGGACAGGGCAGCCAGATCTACGAGATGGCCGGCGCGGGCGTGGCTCCGTCGCTGCGCAAGCAGCTCGCCGACACGACGATCGACATCTCGGGCCTGGCGCTGGATACGGACGGCGACCTGCTGGTGCTCGACCGCGCCAGCCGCCGCCTGCTCGAAATGCGTTGATAGCGCGCCACCCGCGACAGCAATGTCGCGGCGCGGTTCGGCAGGGCGCAAGTTCCGCGCGACGATCGGGCATGGCACTCGATTTGCTCAGTCCCGTTGCATGACGAAGCGACTTCTCCTCGCGACGGTTCTTCTGGGGGCGGCGGCGTGTGAACACGGCGTCGATCTCGAGGGCACGGTGACCGCGCCGGTGGAGGTCCAGGAACTGTTCTCCGCCGATGCGCCGGGGCAGCTGTTCGTCGTCGACCACGGTGCCGACCGTGGGCGAGCTCCGCGACGAGCGGACGGTGTTCTGCGTCCCCCAGGATCAGGACCGTCGCATCCAGGTGAAGACCTTCGATTTCGGCTGCGCCCCCGCCGGCACCGTCACGGTGTCCGCCTACGCCCTTCCGCGCACCGCCGACCGGATCGATTGCGCGGGCATGGCGCGCCATCCCGATGAAGGGCGTCTACGGTCGCGAGGTGTTCGACCCCGCGGACGCCGTCGCATCCGGCGAGCGTGGAGGCGCCCATCCGCGGCGGCGGCGACAGCGGGTGCAACGACGGGACGATCGCGTTCTCGCTGACGCTCCGCCGCGCCCGATGGCGGCGCCCTGAGCTCCGGCGCGCCGGGCGCTACTGCACCGGCGGCGGTGGCGGTGGCGGCGGCGGCGGTGGCGGCGCCGGTGGCGCCGGCGTGACGCCGGGCGGCGGCACGGAGCCCGGCGGCGGGATCGGCGGCGGCACCGGCGTGCCGGTCTCGATCTGCGCGCACGACGACAGATCGAAGATCATGAACTCCAGCGCCTTCTCCTGCGGCGACATGTCCAGCGACGATGCCGCAGCGGCCGGGGAACGGATCGTCGCCCAGATCGCCGCCGCCCTGCGACACGTGGACGTCGCTGAACACCATGCGGCCGCAGACGTTGGCGCTGCCGACCGGCGTCGTGAACGAGAAGTACTCGACGACCGTGGCCGGGTTGCGCCCCGGGTCGGTGCCGTAGATCCACTGCTGGGCGACGCCCGGCGATCACCGAGTCGACGGTGTGCTCGCCGTCGTTGATCGACGATCTGCCCGGGCGTCGGTCGACGCGCCGACGGCGACCAGCCAGTCGCGGAACGCCACCCCCTTCGGGAACGACGTGTCGATCATCAGCGTGTGCGGCTCGGGGCAGCTGGTGGCCGCCCGACGCGAACCGCACGACCTGCGGATAGCCCGGCGTTCGGCTCGCCGTCCTCCGAGCGGATCCAGTTGTTGTGGTAGTGCGAGCCGAAGATGCGGCCGCCCATGTCGGCGTAGCCGCGCACCGCCTGGTACTGCGGCCGTCGTGCGCCCCTCGGACTGGTTCGTCGTTCCCCTCGCACGCCATCAGCACGACGTCGTACTTCTTCATGCTGTTGACGTTCGCCCACAGCATGATCGGCGCTGCGCAGCGCGGAGCTCGTGCCGCCGGTCATGATCGTCGGCGACGCCTGGTAGCCCTGGAACAGGTGATGCGCCCCGTGCCGGAGTCGTTGGTGAACTCGGCCTCGTCGATGCCGACCTTGCGGAACAGGCACTCGACCGCGTCGGAGTGGCCGGTGGCGATGGCGATGAGCGGGATGTTGCCTTCGCTCTTGTTGCGCGGCATGCGGGTCTGGTTCTTGTCGGTCAGCGCCGTCGACGTGCAGGCGGTGACGCTGGGGATCGTGATCTGCCGGCGCCACTTGCCGGTCTGCATGACGATCGGGATGTTCGCCCCCGACGGGACGCCCTTGAGCGAGAACCGCCCCTGCGCGTCGGTGAGCGCGACCGCGATCGGCTGCCCCGACACGTACGAATCGCACTTGTCGCACGCGGCGCCCGACGTGATCGGCGACAGCGCCGTGTTCGGGACGTAGACCAGGATGTTGTAGAGCGGGTTCTTCCCCGCGGGATCGTAGACCACGCCGGTCAGCGTCGTCGGCGACGCCATCGGGCAGTTGTCGCGCATGATCTGGCACTGCAGGCCGCTGCACGCGCCGCCGCCGCCGCCCGGGCAGGCGTGGTTCGCCGGGCAGGCCACGCCGCCGGGGCAGGTCGCCGGGCAGTCGAGCGCCCTGCCGCAGCCGTTGCCGATCTGCCCGCAGTACTGGCCGCCGCCCGTCGGGTTGCACGTGATCGGCACGCAGCGTCGGATCGCCGCACACGTTGGGGATGCCGGTGCCGGCGCAGGTCAGCGGCGCCGTGCACGTGCAGTCGATGGTTCGCCCGCAGCCGTCGCCGATCCTGCCGCAGTACTTGCCGGCGCCGCCGGGGATGTCGCAGCCCGCGGGCGTGCAGCTCGCGGGGACGCAGACGCCGTCGGCGCTGCACGTGTTGCCCGCCGCGCACGCGCCGCAGTCCAGCGCGTCGCCGCAGCCGGTGCCGACCCGGCCGCAATAGCGCGCGCCGCCCGCACCCATGCACGTGCCGCGCGTGCACGTCGGCCCCTCGACGCAGACGTTGTCCGTGCACATCTGGCCGGCGCCGGGGCACGCGCCGCAGTCCTTCGCGCGCCCGCAGCCGTCGCCGATCTGGCCGCAATACTGTCCGCCCGGCGGCGTGCACGACACCGGCGTGCACACCGGCCCGTCGACGGGCTGGATGATGACGACGTCGATCGCGGGCCGCACGTCGACCACGGCGGGCGCGTCGACCCCCGCAGGCGCATCGACGGCACCGCCCCCGTCGGGTCCGCCCGGGGATGGCTTGTTGGCGACGCCGGCGCAGCCTGCCAGCAACGAAAACGCAATCAGCCCAACAGCTACCCGAGGCCCTCTGCCCATGGTCCCCCCCAAGTGTCCGGTGGGGACATTCACGGTCCACCGCGAGGGTGGACGCGGGCTTAGAAGCCGATGCCGACGCTGAGCACGAAGCCGTGGCTCACGAACGCGCGGGGGCCCTGGCCCGCGGGCGCGAGCTGTCCCACGGGCGCGACGGTGGCGCTGCCCTCGGTCTCCGCGAAGGTGTTGACGAAGTAGCCAACCTCCGCGCGAAGCTGCGTCGACGACAGCCGGCCCAGCAGCACGCCCGCCGTCGGCTGCACGACGATACCGCTCGAGCCCTGCCCGCCGAGGTTCATGTATGCCCAGCGAAGCATCGCGCCGATGTACGGCGTGAAGTCCTCGCGCGACAGCGGATAGTAGCCGCCGATCGCCATGCCGTAATACGAACGGTCTCCCTGGCCGCCGATATCGAACGCGATATCCGCCATCCACGAGCGCGCGTCGTAGAGCCAGTACAGGCCACCCGCGGGGACGACGTTCGTCGCGCCGCCGGCGGCGTTGAACGGCAGCAGCGTGAAGATGTGAACGCCGAAGCTGCGGCTGGCGTTGCGGCGGTTGAGGGCCTGGCCCTCCTTCGCGGTGACGGTCTCGAGCTCCGCGCTGTCGCGCACCGGACGTCCGGTGTGCATGGCGTGTGTGAGACGCTCGAGCGCGGTGTCCAGCTCATCGGGGCCGCCGGTGACGACGATGCTGTCCCAGTAGGCGACCTGCGCCGTGTGTGCCCAGTAGGCCGTGAGACGGACGCGCGCCGACGACCCGACGTGCGTGATGCGCACGACGATCGCCTGCTCCGCGCCGACCGCCCGCGCGTGTTCGGCGGCCTGCGCGGCGGTTGGCTCGCGGCGCGGCTGGCGGCGACCGCGGGTTCCAGCACGGTGTAGGCGCCGGTGCGCTGAAGGTGGTCCTTGAGGATCTCCCGCGAGCTATCGAGGATCGAAACCGCGACATTGTCGCCCGAGGGAGGCAACAGCGCGACGGCGCGCGCCCCCACTGCCCCCCAGGCAGGGGCAGCCCCTGACGCGATGAGAATCGCGAGCAGCGCGGAGATACGTCCAGCGTGGGGAGCGTGGGCAGCGTGGGTCGCCAGGGTCATGTCACACCTCGTATGGGTTTCTCGGTCGGACATCTGTGTCAGGGCTCGCGCGCGGCTGCGGTCACTTTTCATCATCGCGGTGTCTCCGGATCGACGGCGGGAGCGGGGATCGAGGGGAGCGGACGCGCGGGCGCGGAGTCGGGCGTTTCGGTCGTGGTCGCGTCCGGCTCGTCCGCATCCTCGGGCGCGGGCGGGGGCGGCGCGGCGGCGGCGCGGTCAGCCGCGGCGCGAACAGGCCGGGCGGCGGGTTGACCCAGGGATCGGGGGGTGGGGCGCGGAAGCTGGGCGCCGCGGCGTATTGCGGCGCGGACCCGGCGCGGGCGATGAGCTGACCGACCGCCTCCTGGCACGCCTCGACCTTTTGGAAGCCGCCGAGGGCCGAGAGCGCGAACGCCGCAGCCTCGGCGGCCACGATGACAGCCCCGGTGGTGTCTTGACGACGAGCCCCCATCGGCGATCGCGCCGCCGGTGCCGATGGCCAGCGAGGCAGCGAGCACGCTGTCGAGGACCGGCCAGGCCTTGCTGGAGCTGCACTGGAAGTACGGCATCTGCGCGTGGTTCTTGGGCGGCCCGTCGACGAACACGTACGAGCAACCGCCGACGGTGAGAACCAGAGCGCACAGGGCGAGTCGCAGCGCCGCGGGGAATGACGTCCGTTCGAGCACGGACGCTGCTATGAGCAAGGCCGGTGCCAGTGGGTTGGGGCGGTTACCGGCGCGCGCGGCGCAACGCGGTCACGAACGGTGGCGCAACACGGCCAGCAAGCCGCCCAGCAGAGCGAACACGCCGAGCGAGCCGAGCGCGCTGTCGGGCGCAGTGTGGACGCTGCAGGGGGCAGCCGGGCGAGGAGCGGGACAGCGGCTCGCCGCTGGTGCCGCTGGTCCCACCGCTACCTGTTGAAGATCCGACAGGCCCGGCTGGTCACGCCGCCTGCAGGCGCTCGAGCAGGTCAGGGTGGGCGCGCACGCGGAAGATGACGCCGTCGTCGTTGTAGCGTTCGCCCAGGACCTCACACGCGGCGAAGATCTCACCGCGCAGCTGCTGCCGGTCGTAGGGGACGCGCACGTCCCCCTCGACCAGGTCGCGCTTGAAGAATGCGGTCAGCCGGTCACGCAGGCGGGCGACGTCGGCGGGGCGGCGCGCCGACATGACCACGGCTTCGGGCCAGCGTTCCAGCAGCGCCGCCGTCGCCTTCGCCTCGGCGTCCGCATCGCCGACGCGATCGATCTTGTTGAACACCAGCAGGCGCGGCACGTCCGTCGCGCCGATGTCGGCCAGCACCTCGGTCGTCACCGCCAGCTGGCGTTCGAAGTTCGCGTCCGACGCGTCCACCACCTGCGCGAGCAGGCCGGCCTCCAGCGCCTCGTCCAGCGTGCTCTTGAACGACGCCACCAGGCCGTGCGGCAGCTTGTCGATGAACCCGACCGTGTCCGACACCAGCACGCGCGGCCGCGTCTCCGGGTGCAGCGGCCGCACCGTGGTGTCCAGCGTCGCGAACAGCTTGTCGGCGACGTACACCTCGCTGCCGGTCAGCGCGCGCATCAGCGTCGACTTGCCCGCGTTGGTGTAGCCGACCAGCGCGACGCGGCACATGTCGCGCCGGCGCGCCCGCTGCGTCTGCGCCTCCGACGCCAGCGCCGCCAGATCGCGCGTCAGCTCGGCGATGCGATCGCGGATCTTGCGCCGGTCCAGCTCCAGGCTGGATTCGCCCGCGCCTTTGCCGCCGATGCCGCCGCGCTGCCGGTCCTGCCCCTTGCCCTGCTCGCGCAGGCGCGGCACCAGGTACTGCAGTCGCACGATCTCGACCTGCGCCTTGGCGACGCGCGAGCGCGCGTGCCGGCGAAAGATCTCCAGGATGACGGCCGTGCGGTCCAGGACCTCCATGCCGGTCGCGTTCTCCAGGTTGCGCGCCTGCGACGGGGTGATGTCGTGGTCGACCAGCACCGCGTCGATGGTCATCGCCTTCAGCTCTTCGAGCTTGCCGCTGCCCACCACCGTCCCGGGGTCGAGCGTGCGGCGCCGCTGGGTCATCGTGGCGACCACCTCGACCCCCAGCGTTCGCCCCAGCCGGCCGAGCTCCGCGATCGACGCGGCGAACGCGGCGTCGTCGACGTCGGGGACCTGGATGGCGAGCAGCGCGGCACGAACGGGCGCGCCGTCAGCGCGATCGGAGATTGCTGGGGTTTCGGACATGCGGTCGCGAAGTATAGGAGATCAGTTCGGCGCGGGGCTGCCGAACAGCGCGTCGAAGCGCTCGAGCGACGCGATCAGCCCATCCGCCTCGGGCCATTCGCTCCACATCTTCCATTCGCGCGTCGCTTGCGCGGCGACGGCGCTCGCCGACGGCCAGGGTCCGCCCGCCGCCAGCGTCTCTTCCACCCGCGGGACGAAGACGTGCCGCAGCCACTGCTCGAACGCCATCCCGGCGCCCTGGCCGAACGCCCCGATCGGGCCGTCGTGCGACCGAGGCGCGGCCGTATCCCAGATGCCGACCTTGCGCATCTCGGCGATCACGTCGTCGAGGTGGGCGCGTACCGCGGCGGGCGTTGGTGGTGGCACCTGAGCCAGATGATACGCCCGCTGCACGATCGGGGTAACGCGCCATTGCCAGCGCGGCGGCGCGGCCCCATACAGTCGGGATCGCCACCGCCCCGAAAGTCGCCATCGCCTGTCAGGGGGGAGGCAGCCATGCCGCCTTCGCCGCTGGCGTGCTGCAGCGCCTGCTCGCTCCCGAGCAGCGCGAGCGGTTCCGACTGGTCGCGCTCAGCGGCACGTCCGGCGGCGCGGTGTGCGCCGCGCTGGTCTGGCGCGGCCTGGTCGCGAGCGGCCCCGAGGAGGCGGCGCAACGCCTGCTCGCGTTCTGGCGCGACCTGGAGGTTCACGATCTGCTCGACGCCATCGGCAACTTCTGGGCGGTGACGATGGCGCGTGCGCCCATCACCTTCGAGGTCAGCCCGTATGCCTACGAGCCGCCCGCCGCGCCACGGCTGCAGGCGCTGCTGGGCGCGCACCTGGACCTCGCGCACCTGGTCGCCGATCGCGCGCGCCGCGCCCGGCCCGAAGCTGCTCATCGGCGCCACCGACGTGCTCGAAGGCGATCGCGTGATCTTCCAGGGCGAGACCCTGACCACCGAAGACGTCATCGCGTCGGCGGCGGTGCCGCCGCTGTTCCGCGCCGTCCACGCCGCCGACGGGCACCTGTACTGGGACGGTCTGTTCGCCACCAATCCGCCGGTGCGCGAGTTCACCGATCTCGACGAACGGCCCGACGAGATCTGGGTCGTCCAGATCAATCCCCAGCGCCGCGAGCGCGAGCCGCGCAGCATGCGCGAGATCGTCGATCGCCGGAACGAGCTGGCCGGCAATCTGTCGCTGGGGCAGGAGCTGTTCTTCGTCGAGACCATCAACCGGTTGATCGACAAGCACGAATCGCTGGCCGCCCGCTACAAGCGCATCAAGGTGCGGCTCGTCGAGATGGACGGCGAAGACCTCGACTACCCGTCGAAGATCGATCGCGGCAGCGCGATCATCGAGCAGTTGCTGGAAGCGGGCCGGGACCGCGCGGAATGGTTCTTCGACGCGCGGTCACAATGGCCGCGCGCGCGCACGGCGCCCGCGAAGAGCGTCGTGGTCGAGCACACGGCCGCCGAGCACTGACTGGGCGGCGCGGACGCTAGTGATGCCCGCCGGGCCCGTGCACGTGCCCGTGCTCCAGCTCTTCGGCCGTCGCGTCGCGCACCTCGGTCACCTTGACCTCGAAGTGCAGCGTCATGCCGGCCAGCGGGTGGTTGGTGTCGATGGTGACGTAGTCGCCCTTCACCGCCGTGACCAGCGCCATGAGCTGCCCCTGGTCGGTCTGCAGGCGTAGCTGCATCCCGGGCTCGATCTTCCCTTCGGGCAACCGGCGCCGGGGGACGTTGCGGATGTTGCCGTCCTCGCGCTCGCCGTAGCCTTCCTCGGGCGACACGACGGCCTTCACCTCGTCGCCCGCCGTCTTTCCCTCCAGCGCCTTCTCCAGCCCGGGGACGATGTTCCCCTCGCCGTGCAGGTACGTCAGCGGATCGCCCCCTTCGGAGCTGTCCAGGACCGTGCCTTCGTCGTCGCGAAGGCTGTAGTGGAAAGTGACCGCTTTCTTGGCGCCGATTTGCATGTGGGGCCCGGGAATATAAAAGAAGAAAAAACGCCGCGCATGTCGAAACGGACGTGGCCGCTCCGACTTTGGGGTGAAGGCAGAAACCAATCAACGCTGCAACCAACGTGCAACGCCCATCAGGAGAAGCGACATGCCCAAGATCACTACGTTTCTGACGTTCAACCACCAGGCCGAAGACGCCGCGAAGCTGTACACGTCCGTGTTCAAGAACTCGAAGATCGTCAGCTCCACGTACTACGGCGACGCAGGCCCCGGTCCCAAGGGGACCCTGCTGACCGCGACGATCTCGCTCGACGGGCAGAACCTGATGCTGCTCAACGGCGGCCCGTCATTCACCTTCACGCAAGGCATGTCGCTGTTCGTCAGCTGCGAGACACAGGAGGAGATCGACGGCTACTGGCAGAAGCTGACCGCCGGCGGCAAGGAGGTTCAGTGCGGCTGGCTCGTCGACCGGTTCGGGGTGTCGTGGCAGATCGTCCCGTCCATCCTGGGCCCGCTGCTGGGCGACAAGGATCGGCAGAAGGCGGATCGGGTCATGCAGGCGATGATGAAGATGGTGAAGCTCGACATCCGCGGCTTGCAGCAGGCCGCCGAAGGCTGAGCGCGGGCGCGGCGTCAGCGCGCGGCTTGCTGCTTCGCCAGCCGCCGGAGCACGGCGGGGCTGGTGGTGAGCTCGCGCAGGGCGTCCTTGCCGACCCAGCGCGCCGCCGCGTTCGCGGAGTCCGCGAGGCGGCGCGACACCACCACAGCCGCGGCGTTGAGCGCGGGGTTGCGCTTGCCGATCGTGCGCAGCGCCCAGTTGACCGCCTTCTTGACGAAGTTGCGGTCGTCGGTGGCGGCGCGTTCGATCAGCTTCAGGCCGCGGACGTAGTGCGCGTCGGGGGCGCTCTTGTCATGGACGCTGAGGCTGGCGAGCAGCGCGAACGCCGCGCGCTTGACGAACTCTTCGCGGCTGACGGCCCAGGCGCTGACCTTCGCCCACGCGTGCGGCGTGCGGTCGAACAGGTGGAAGCAGATCGTGTCGCAGATCGCCCAGTTGTCGAAGTCGCGGCACCAGCGATCCATCTGCGCGACGGTGACGCGCGCCGGATCGTCGACGAAGGCGGCGAGCATACGCGCCTCGTACCAGCCGGTGGTCCACAGCGCCGCCGCGAGCTCGTGGTTCTTGCCGATGCGTTTGCCGTGCGCGCGCAGGGTTCCGACCGATACGCCGAAGACCTTCTTCGCGACGATCCCGTAGCGGGCCATCCCGTCGACGTTCTTCTTGCTCCCTTTGCGCTCGAGAAACGCGAGCACGCCCTGAACGTCGGTGGCGATGTTGGTGGCTGGCACGGAGCCATCAAATCCGCTGCGGCCGACGGTGGTCAAGGAATCGTTTCGCGACCGAATTACTTCCGTAAACGGCGCGATCAGGCGCTGACATGTTCGCGCGCGGTCGCCAAGATCATGTCCGCGAGGTGGGGACATGAGAACGACGACACAGGAACCGCTGTCTTCGAGTGACGCGCGCGCCGCGATCCTTTCCTGTCACGACGAGCTGCGGGGGTTGGTGACGGAGACGATTCACGCGGCGGAGAGCGCGTCGCGGTACGAACAGGGCTTCGAGCCGCTGCGCATACACGCGCGCGAGCTGTTCGAGGCGTGCGAAGCGCACATGGACTTCGAAGAACGAATCCTGGCCGCCGCGTTACGCGACGTGATCGGCTACGGACCGATGTTGCAGGCGCAGGTGGTCGAGGGTCACGAGAAACAGCGCGCGACGCTGGAGGCGGCGATATCGGCGCTGGACCCGGACAGCCCGTCGCCGATCCGCCTGGTCGAAAGTGTCCGCGAGTTCACCGACTCGCTGCTCACCGACCTGAACACCGAGGAGCGCTGCTTGCTCAGCGCTGATCTGGACGCGATGGTGATCGATACACGCGGGGGATGATCGCCGACCGCGCTCGTCAGATCGATGCCGGGCGATGCGGCGGGCGGCTCGCGTTCGCGTAGGCCTGCACCGACGGGCGCCGCCATTCGCGCTCGGCGAACGCGCGCAGGCGGTCGGGCAACGGCTCGCCGGTCTTCACCAGCCGCTGCAGCATCATCGCGAGATCGGTGTCGGCGATGCACCACGCGCCGAACAACGGTCCGCCGTCCGCGGGCACGACGCGCTCTGCGAAGCTGACCAGCTTGTCGACCGCGTGCAGCGCCGCGCGTGACAGCGGCGCAAAGGGCGGCAGCGTGTCGTGCGGATAGAACACGTATTCGGCGGAGCGCTCGTCGCGGATGGGCATCAGGTCGCTGCGCACCCACGCCATGATCTGGCGCGCCCGCGCGCGCTGGCGCGTGTCCTGCGGCAGCAGCGCGGCGTGCGCGGGCGGCGGCCACTTGTCCTCCAGGTATTCGATGATGGCGCTCGACTCCGACAGCGAGAAGTCACCGTCGACCAGCGCCGGCACGCGCGCCGTGAACGACGTCTGCACGTACGCCGGCGATCGCTGCGCGCGGTCGTGCAACGCCACGTGTTGCATGTCGAACGGCAGCTGCTTCTCGGTGAGCGCGACGAAACAGGACAGCACGTACGGGCTGGACCAGGTGTCGTTGCCGTGAAGGATCAGGCGGGGCATCGCCCCTACCTACCACACGCGTTTCTTTCGCCCCGACGGCTACTGGCGGCCGGAGCTGGGCGGGCGCTGCGCCGACGACATGAAGGTGGGTACCATCACGTCGTTTCGCGCGGAGTGGCGACGCGCGCTGCTCCGCTGACGAGGGCGCGGGTGCTTGGCGACCACCGGTCGCTCCACCGCCGGTTCGACGACGGGATCGCTTGCGGGGGCGGGCGGCGGCTGGACGGCGGGCGGCGCGGGTGGCGGCGCCTCGGCGGCGGCCGCCGTTGGTGGGGGCGGCGACGGCGCGGTGGCGACCGCGCGCGGCGCCACCACGCCAACGGCGCTGGCGGGACCGGTTGGTCCGACTGGAGGCGCAGACGGGGCAGCCGCGAGCACGCGCGCTGGCGGGCTGGCGCCGCGCGCCGCGATGACCCCGCCCGACAGCCCGACCACCACCGCGATCGTGAGGGCGATGGCGAGGCTGCGCCCATCCGGTCGCCACGACCACAGCACCCCCCTGAATCGACCGGCCGCGGCGAATCGACCGGCCGCGGCGCGGCGCGCCCGGGCGAGCGCCGGCAACGCGTGCCCGCGCAGGTGCGCGACCGCGCGCTTCGTCGACGCGCGTGTCACCGTCGCGGCGGCGACGACGGCGCGTCTCGTCGAGGCGCGTGTCACCGTGGCGGCGGCGACGACGGCGTGTCTCGTCGACACGCGCGTCGCCGCGGCGGCGGCGGCCACCGTGCGTCGCACCGCGGCGAGCCTGTCGGGCCGCGGCGGCTCCGGCGGGAAAAGGTCGTCGAAGCGCGCCGGCTCGGGCGGCGGCTCGGGGACGTCAGGGGGGGCGGACGCGAAGAACCCCTGCTCGAGGTCGTCCCACGTCCGGTCGTCGGGCGCCCCCGGGGACCGTTCTGCTGAATCTGCCACCTGACGTTAGTGTCCGCGGTTCGTATCTCCGTCGAAACTCTGTTGACGCACTGATTCACACGCGAACCGAGTCGTGACGCGGTGATAGGGGATCACGCTGACCCCCTACGGGAATACGAAGGCAATGATCAGCGCACGGCCATGGCTCGCAGGAATCTCGCTCACAATTTTTGCGGCCGCCTGCGGTAGCCCGGACTCTGGCACGCCGTCAGGTCAGGGGGGGACGACCGGCGCCGCGGGAACGACCGGCGTCGCGGGAACGACGGGGGGCGCCGGGACAACCGGGTCCGCGGGGACGACGGGCGTCGCCGGGACGACGGGCGTCGCCGGGACGACCGGGGTCGCCGGGACGACGGGCGTTGCGGGGACGACGGGCGTTGCCGGGACAACCGGCGTTGCGGGCTCTGGTCAGGCGGGAAGCTCAGCCGGGACGGCGGGCACGAACGGCGCGGCCGGCCGAGGCGGCAGCGGCCCGGCGGGCGCCGGCGGCGGCGCGGCGGCCGCGGGCGGGCGCGGGGGCGCGGCCGGCACGGCGGCTCCGGGCGGCAGCACCGGGACGGCCGAGCCGAGGCTGATCACCACCGGCATGGCCGCCAACACGTCCTGGCAGACCGGGACGGTCATGGACCTGACCAGCGGCACCGCCGACATGACCATCAACGAAGCCACCACGTATCAGACGTGGGAAGGCTTCGGCGGCACGTTCAACGAGGCCGGCTGGGTCGCCCTGATGGCGCTCGATCAGGCCGAGCGAGACCGCGCGATCCGGCTGCTGTTCAGCGCGACCGAGGGGGCGAACTTCGCGCTGGGACGCCTGCCGATCGGGGCGAGCGACTACGGCGTCAACCGCTACACGCTCAACGACACCGCTGGCGACTACGCGATGAACAGCTTCTCGCTGAACCGCGACAAGATGCGGCTCATCCCGTACATCCAGGCGGCGCTGGTGGTGAAGCCGACCATCAAGTTCTGGGGCAGCCCGTGGACGCCGCCGCCGTGGATGAAGGACAACAACGCCTTCGACCGCGGCAACATGAAGAACGACGCGCAGACGTTGCAGGCGTTCGCGCTCTACCTGGCCAAGTACGTCGAGGAGTACGGCAAGGAGGGCATCAAGGTCTCCGCGGTCCACCCGCAGAACGAGCCCGGCTATCAGCAGGACTACCCGTCGTGCGGATGGACGGGATCGCAGATGGCGACCTTCATCAAGACGTACATGGGGCCGACGTTCACGCAGCGCGGGGTCACGGCCCAGATCTGGATGGGGACGCTGTCGAATGACTCCGTCGACCCCGGCATCGCCCAGGCCGTCATGGCCGACGCGGGCGCGAAGACGTACGTCAAGGGCTTCGGCATGCAGTGGGCCACGAACGGCAGGGTAGGCAGCTTCATCTCCATGTACGGGTTGCCCGTCTGGCAGTCGGAGCACAAGTGCGGCAACTACCCGTGGGAAGGCGGCTACAACGCGACGCGCGCGCCCAACGATCACGCGTACGGCGAGGAGAGCTGGGGCTATCTCAAGGACTGGATCGGCAGAGGCGTGACCGCGTACAGCGCCTGGAACATGGTGCTCGACACCGTCGGCAAGAACCTGGACATGGTGCGCCCGTGGAACCAGAACGCACTGCTGGCCGTCGACGTCGGGGCGAAGCGGCTGAACATCACGCCGACCTATTACGTCTTCCGCCACCTGTCGCAGTTCGTCGACGTGGGCGCGAAGCGGATCGGCAGCAGCGGCGGCTTCAACGACGCGCTGGTGTGGAAGAACCCCGACAACAGCATCGTCGCCGTCATGTACAACAGCATGAGCTCGGCGCGCACGGTGACCGTCCAGGTCCGCAGCGGCCAGCTCGCGCGCTTCAGCATCCCGGCGCGCGGCTGGGCGACGCTCAACACGCCGTAAACAGCGCGATCCGGCAAGCAGCCCGGCGGCCGTTGGCCGCCGGCATATAGTAGGCGGCGGATGAGCCGGGATCGTCCTAACCAGATCTCGATCGGGACCGTGCTTCTGGATGCGCGGCCCGAGGATCCGCCCGGTCTGATGATCGCGCAGGGACGCATCGCCGCCGAGCTGTTCGGTTCGTCAGAGATGAGCGGCGTCGGCCGCTTCCAGCTGCTCAACCGCCTTGGCGCCGGCGGCATGGGCGTCATCTATGCGGCCCACGATCCGCAGCTCGATCGAACCGTCGCGGTGAAGCTGGTCCACGTGGCGCCAGGGCGCAACAGCGCAAGCGCGCTCGCCGAGGGGAAGGCGCTGGCGCGGCTTTCACATCCCAACGTCGTTCCCATCTACGACGTCGGCTTCGCGGGCGAGCACCTCTACATCGTGATGGAGCTGGTGCTCGGGCGGACGCTGGGGCGGTGGGTGAGCGGGCGGACGGTGCGCGAGATCGTCAAGGCGTACCGCCAGGCGGGCGAGGCGCTCGCGGCCGCGCACGCGGCGGGGCTCGTGCATCGCGACTTCAAGCCGGAGAACGCGATCATGGGGACCGACGGGCGCGTGCGCGTCGTCGACTTCGGCCTCGCGTGCGAGGCGACCGATCCCGACCGCCCGCACACGCTGCAGAGGGCGGGGGCCGGGACGCCGAAATACATGTCCCCCGAGCAGGTGGTGGGCGGCGAGATCACGGCCGCCGCGGACCAGTACGGATTCTGCACGGCGCTGGGGGAGGCGCTGAAGGAATGCCCGGGCGGCACACCGCGCTGGCTGCAGGCGGTGATCGATCGCGGCGCCACGCCGTATCCAACCGATCGCTTCCCGTCGATGACCGAGCTGCTCAAGGCGCTGGCGCGCGATCCGGCGCGCGTGCGGCAGCGATGGTTCGCGGGCGCCGCGCTGGCCGCCGCCGGTGTCGCGGCGTTCGTCGCCGGGCGCTCGACGCTGACGGCGCGCGCTGACGCCTGTCGCGGCGGCGAGGCGCGCATCGCCGAGGTGTGGGGAAGCAGCGGGCGTGAAGCGGCGCTCGCGCGCATCGGCGGCCTCGGCGACTACGGGCGGTCCGTGCAGCCGCGCCTGGAGACGCAGCTGCAGGATCACCAGACGCGGTGGGCGGCGGGGTACCGGAACGCCTGCCTGGCCCACCAGCAGGGCGTGCAGTCGGGCGCGCTGCTCGATCGCCGGATGGCGTGCCTCGAGCGCGATCGCGCGGCGATGACGTCGATGGCGGAGCTGGTTCAGACCGCGGACGCCAGCGCGCTGCCCGGCCTGGTGCTCGCGGCGCGCGCGCTGCCCGATCCCGCTGCCTGCGAGGATCTCGACTCGCTGCTCACCAATGTCGAGCCGCCGGCGACGGCGATCGCACCGCGCGTCGCCGAGATTCGCGCGCGGCTGGCAGGCGCGCGGGTGCAGCTGAGCGCGGGGCGCTATCTCCAGACGCGCGCCGTCGCAGAGCAGATGGTGAAGGAGGCCCGCACGCTCGGCTATGCGCCGCTGCTCGCGGAGGCGTTGCTGCTGGCGGGACACGCGACGATGTCCACCGACGAACGCATGGGCGCCGTCGCTCCGCTCACCGAGGCGTACACGCTGGCCTTTCAAGCGGGAGATCAGACGCTGGCGGTGGAGGCGTGGGCGCGCCGTGCGTGGGCGCAGGGCACGTCGGTCGGGGGCGTCGAGTCGCTGTCCGGCCTGGATGTCGTCGAGGCCGCAGCCGGATACCGATCTGTGTCTCGTTTCGCGCGCGCGCTGCTCTACAACAACGTCGGCTCGGTCGAGACGGCGCTCGACCGGCGCGATCGCGCCCGCGTGGCGTTCGAGCGCGCGGCGCGTGAGGCCGAAGGAGTCTCCGGTCCTGGAGCGGCCGAGTTGCTCGTAATCCGCGTCAACCTCGGGATGATCACCGACGATCCGGTGCGCCGAGACCAGTTGCTTGCCGAAGGGATCGCGCAGCGAGCCAAGGCGCTGGGTGACGACCATCCGGATACGTCATTGGCGCGCTGGTATCGCGGCGGATATTCGGTCCGATTTGGCGCGGCCATCGACATTCTCGCAACGACGTGCCCGAAGCTCGAGGCGCACTACCCCGTGTTCGCAAAGCGCTGCTGGTCGGAGGTCGGCTACCTGCGCGGGGAGCTGAATGACCGGGCGGGCGCCGCTGAGGCGATGCAGTCGGCCGCGTCCATCGAGGTGACGCGCGACGTGGATTTGCCAGCGGTGCTCCCCTACCTCCACTTCTGGCAGGGAAACGCCGCCGACGCGTCACGCGAATTCGCGGCGGCGTTGCGAGCGTTGCCCGCCCGCGAGGCCGAGCCTTGGTGGGATCGACTCGAGCGCGCGGATCTCGTGCTGGGAAGTGCCCGGGCGGATGAGGCGGCCGGTCGCCTCCGGGAGGCGCGCCGGTCACTCGACGTCGCGGTCCGGCAGCTGGTCGACATCAGCCACAAGAACCCGTGTCCGGATGTGGATCGCCGATTGGGCCGCGCGCGCGCCGAGCTCGCCAAGATCCTTTCGGCCGCACACGCGTCGCCGCGCGAGATCGCGGGCCACGCCGCACCTGCGGCGGCGTGGCTCCGCCAAGCGGGCGGATTGCCGGCGGAGATTGACGAGCTGGACCGGCTAGCGATCAGGCCCGCAACACCAGGCATCACGGTAGGTCGCAGTAGACCGCGTCGTTGTCGGCCATGTTCACGGTGACGACGTGAGGGCGGGAGGGCCCATTCATCAGCCGCCACCGCTTAATCCAGTCTTCGTCACAGAACGGAATGGCGGGCCTGAGCGGAGCCGTCGGCGCCGCCGGCGACTTCATGTACATGTTGCCCATGCCCTGGCACGCCGCGCGGACCTCGGCGCGTGTGACTGCCGGTGCGGTGCAGGCGGGGGGGCTGCCGGGGGGAGGCGGTACGTAGACGAGGCCGGGCACCTTCGTTTGCCGCCTCGGATGGTTCAAGCACATGGCGCCATCGGGCCCCCAGACGGCCTCGATGAGGCCAGCCTGCTCGAGCTCCTCGAGGTTGAGGTTCGGCTTGGGAAACCAAAGGTTGGAATCCGTCCATTGCAGCGGCGTGCCGTCGGCTGTCCAGGCCGTGCCGTCACCGCAATAGTCGGCGGTGATCGCCTTCAGCATCGCGGTTCGTTGCCTCAGCGACGTATTCCTCGGCGGGCCGCTGGGCGTGATGCTGCCGGCACGCGTGTGGCGAAGCATGTGCATCTTGGCGACAGCAGTACCTGCACACGCGAAGTTGAACCATCCCTGCTCGAACCGCGTCCTCCCCACCCGCTTGTGCTCGGCGTCGTAGTGATCGCCTTCGAAGGTGATCGCCTCTTTCTCGACGCCCTCCCACGACTCCTTCGGCGTCAGGGCCTTCTCGGCCTTCTCTAGATACTTGGCCTGGCAGACTTCGAGCTTGTACTCCGTCTCCGGAAGACGATCCTCGAATGGCGGCACATAGTCCCGGTTGCAGGGCTGGCAGGTGTCGAGTTTGCAGGGTTGGCAGGGTTTGTCCGGCTTGCCGGCAGGTTTCTTGGCCGCCGCGGCGGCAGCACCCGCGACCGCGACGCGTCGCTGTCGGAGCTTTCGCACCCTGAAGAAGAAGTGAGGGACATCCTCCTCGGACCGACCCAGAATGGGTTGGGGACGCACAACGTCGATTTCTGATCGGCAGGCTTCGACCTTCGGGTCAGGAGCCTTTGACTTCGCGTCATAGGCCTTCAACTTCGCGTCAGCAGCCTTCGTCGTCGGATCAGCAGGCTTCGACGTCTGGTCCGAACGGCAACCATACGCGTCCACCAGCTTGACCTCGTAGGCCCTGCCATCGGGCACTTCCAGCTCCATCAACAGGCCTATCAGCTGTTGGCCTTCGTAGGTCTTGCCCCCTTCAACGGCGGTCAGGAAGTGACGCTTCACCTGCAGCGTGACCGGCTTTCCGTCGAGCGTCGCCTTCACGATTGCGGGCCCGCCCGGTCGCCTGACGCCTATGTTGACGTTCAGCTCGTCGAACACGATTCCATCGCCGACGGTGGCCGAGTTGGCGCAGTAAGGGCACAAGCCCGCGCGCGCATCCGCGTTGCCAAGCACCACGACACCAACTCCGATCGCAAAACTAAGTAGGGCGATGCTGCGGTTTCGGTTCGTCATCGGGATTTCCCTTTCTCGTCGACACTGTCCACGCCACCACGGTCCTCGTCTTCGTGCTGCAGCAATGAGTTGGTGAGCGCGTCGGCGCTCTCGGCCGTCTGCAATCCCGGCGACGTCCCGGTGAGCTCCGCGCGCAGGGCGTTGCGCGCGCGCAGCAGCAGGTCGGGGATGGTCTCCGCGTCGACGCCGAAGATCTCGGCCAGCGCGGCGTCGTCCAGGTTGTGCCAGTAGCAGTACTCGAGCAGGATCTGCTGCTTCGCCGGAAGCCGCGCCAGCGCCTGGTGGACGAACTGGCTCTGCTGAGCGCGGTGGAGCTGGCTGCTCGGTGATGCGATGCGCCCGGTGATGTCGTTGAGCGACGACACCGCGAAATCGACCGGCTCGTTGTTCAGCTCGCCGCTCAGGTGGCGCTGCAGCGCCGTCCACGCGATCGCGAACAGGAAGCAGCGAAAGTTCGGCTCGCGGCTCAGGCCCTCGGACGACTTGAGGCAGGCGACGAACGTCTGCTGCGTCAGCTCCTCGGCGTGCTCGCTCACCTTGCTGTCGAAGAAACGGAAGACGTCAGCGAAGTGCCGGCGAAACAGTTCTTCGCCCGCTTTTCCATCGCCCTCGCGCCAACTCTTCAGCAGCGCGCGGTCTTCCTGCATGGCGGCGAATCGTGGCACAGAACCCGTTCCAGATCAGCAAATTGCCCGCGTCCCCGCCGGTATTGTTCGACCCGATTCCGGCGCTTTTACCCGGGACGGGCGCGCAGTGGCGCCGGCGCCTCGCAAATTGGGCAAGCGTCGGTACGTTCCGCCACCGTGCCGCAATCGCGGCAGTCGGCGCGGTAACCGTGGAAACCATTTTCGTGCAGCTCGACGCTGGTGCGTGGCTTGTCGGCGCGCACGCCCTCGTAGGTGACGCGCGCCGGGAGGAAGGCGACGTAGCGCAGCTCTTCGCCGTCGCACGACGGGCACGCGGCCGGCACGGGCCAGCGGTTCGGCGTCTCCAGCGCGCGCTTCAGGCCGCCGGTTTGGTTGCAGCGCGGGCAGACGTCGGCCGCGAACACGACGTGCTTGCAGTCGGCGCACGCGACCTCGTACACGCCGTCGACGAACTTCTCGCCGTCGTAGACCCAGACCAGCTTGCCGACGGGCTCGCCGCCCAGGATCGGTAACAGCCCGTCGAGGTAGCTCGTGAACGTCAGCTTGCGCGCGCCGCACTTCGTGCAGCCCGCGGCGAGCACGCGATCGAGGCCCGGCTCGTCGAGAAGACCCATGACCCAAACTAGCCGCAGGTCCGCGCTGCGCGCCACAGATGATTTCATGATCTCCAAGCGCGCGTTAATTGTTCGCGGACTCGCGAGCGCGATCGCCGCCGGTGGACGCTGCGTGTGCAAAGCTGATTTGCGATGTCGGATGGCGTGGGGAAGAGCTGCGAGACCTGTTACGGCGAAGGGCAGGTGCCCACCGACGCGGGGCTGACCACCTGTCCCGATTGTGGCGGCAGCGGAACGCTGGCCACCCCCGCGACGCTGATCGAGTGGCGCGTGCGCGAGGTCGAGCGCGCCCTGGGCGCGCGCAACGACGAGGCGTCGATGGACGTGCGCTGGCTGGTGTTCGAGCTGCGCCGGGCTCGCGGCGCGCTGACCGAGCTGCTGGCGCTGGCCGACGATCTCGACGAGACGCCGATCCGGACGCGGATGATGTTCATCGCCAACGGGGCCCTCGACCTCTACCAAGCCACCGCGGCAAAGACGGAGTGACGTCATGTACCCCAAACCCATCTTCATACAGGGCGTGTTCGGTTTCGAAGGCGCCGGGCTCACCAACCCGGCTTCGCTCGCGCCGGCGGCGGTCTACAAGGTCCCGCCCGACGCGCGCACGCAGGTCATCTACTTGCGCGCCGGCAACTCGGCGAACGAGCTCATCTGCCTGAGCCTGCTCCGCGACGGCAAGGTCATGCGCCACTTCCCGGTCGGCGCCAAGCAGGGCATGCACGTCCCGCTGGCGATGACCGAGGACGTGTTCCCGGAGAGCCGGCTCGAGATCACGGTGTCGGCGCCGAAGGGCGTCAGCGGGGTCGTCATCCTGGACGTGGGGTTGTTCGAGATCGCGTAGCGGAGACACGTCACATGCCGAAGCAACGCCTGGTGGTGATCGGGAACGGAATGGCGGGCGCCCGCACCGTCGAGGAGATCATCGCCCGCGGCGGCGGCGACGCCTACGACATCGTCATGTTCGGCGACGAGCCGTACGGCAACTACAACCGCATCCTGCTGTCGAACGTCGTCAGCGGCGCTCAGGACGCGAGCGAGATCTTCCTCAACAGCCTCGCCTGGTACGAGGCGAACGGCATCCGCCTGCACGCCGGCGTGCGCGCCTTCCGGATCAATCGCCAGATCAGGCACGTCTACGGCGAGCGCGGCATCGTCGAACCGTACGACAAGCTGATCGTCGCCACCGGCAGCCGGCCGTTCATCCCGCCCATCAAGGGCGCGCTGGACGTCACCGGCAACCTGCGCCCCGGCGTGTTCACGTTCAGGACGCTGGACGACTGCCACGCGATGATGGCGGCGGCGGGCAGGCCAGGAAGGCGGTCGTCATCGGCGGCGGCCTGCTGGGCCTCGAGGCCGCGCGCGGCCTGCTCACCCACGGCTGCGAGGTGCACGTCATCCATCTGGCGAGCCATCTCATGAACCTGCAGCTCGATGCCGCGGCGGGCGCCATGCTCGGCGCGTCGATGGAGGCGATGGGCGTGACGCTGCACCTCGGGAAGATCACGGCGGAGATCCTGGGCGACGGCGCGGTCACCGGCCTGGCGCTCAAGGACGGCAGCACGCTGGACTGCGACATGGTGGTGATCTCCGCCGGGATTCAGCCCAACGTGTCGCTGGCCAGGGAATGTGGGCTGCCCGTCGAACGCGGCATCGTCGTCGACAACCACATGCGATCGCCCGACGACTTCGACGTCTACGTCGTCGGCGAATGCGCGCAGCACCGCGGCGTGACGTACGGGCTGGTGGCGCCGCTGTGGGAGCAGGCCAAGGTGCTGGCCGACCACATCACCGGGCGCAACCCGGACGCGGCTTACCTGGGGTCGAAGCTCGCGACCAAGCTCAAGGTGATGGGCGTCGATCTCGGCGTCGATGGGCGCGCCCGAGCCCGCCGAGGCCGGAGACGAGGTGGTGTTGTTCTCCGAGCCCAAGCGCGGGCGCTACAAGAAGCTCGTCATCCGCAACGGCCGGCTGGTGGGCGCCATCCTGCTCGGCGATCTGGACAAGGTCGCGTACCTGACCCAGGCGTTCGACAAGAACACGCCGCTGCCCGACGAGCGGCTGTCGATGCTGTTCGACATCGGCACGCCGGGCAAGAAGGTGACGCTCGACGAGATGCCCGTCGACGCGCAGGTGTGCAACTGCAACGGCGTGTCGAAGGGGGCGATCGGCGCCTGCGTCGCGGCGGGGCGGCGATCGCCCAAGCTGGTGATGGAGGCGACCCGGGCGGGCATGGGATGTGGCTCGTGCAAGCCGCTGGTCAACGAGCTGGTGACCTGGTTCTGCGGCGGTCAGGCCGACGACGATCCCAGCGTCCACTACTACGTGCCGACCATCCCGCTCGCCAAGCAGGAGCTGGCGCGCGAGATTCGCGCGCGCGGGCTGACGTCGGTGTCGTCGGTGTTCGCGGCGCTCGCCGGCGGGAAAGAAGACCCGGGCAGCAAGCCGGCGCTCGCGTCGCTGCTGGCCGTCGTCTGGAAAGGCGCGCACGCCGAGGAGCGCGACGCGCGCTTCATCAACGACCGCGTCCACGCCAACATCCAGAAGGACGGGACGTTCTCCGTCGTGCCGGAGATGCCGGGCGGCGTGTGCAGCTCGGACGAGCTGCGGCGGGTCGCCGACGCCGCCGACAAGTATCGGGTGCCGCTGATCAAGCTGACCGGTGGGCAGCGGATCGACCTCGTCGGGGTCAAGAAGGAGGATCTCCCCGGCATCTGGCGCGACCTGGGGATGCCGGCGGGATACGCGTGGGCGAAGAGCTACCGGACGTGCAAGAGCTGCATCGGCGTCGACTACTGTCGCTACGGGCTGGGCGACAGCATGGACCTGGCGCTGAAGATCGAACGGCGGTTCCGCGGGCTCGAGAGCCCGGGGAAGTTGAAGCTGGCGACCGCGGGCTGCCCGCGAAACTGCTCGGAGGCGCTGGTCAAAGACGTGGGCGCGGTGGCGGTCGAGGGGGGCAAGTGGGAGATCTACGTCGGCGGCGCCGCCGGCGCGCACGTCCGCAAGGGCGACCTGCTGTGCGTCGTCGACAGCCACGACGACGTGCTGCGGGTCAGCGGGCGCTTCATCCAGTACTACCGCGAGCACGCGAAGTACAAGGAGCGCAGCTACACGTTCGTCGAGCGCCTGGGGATCGAACGCATCCGGGCGGTCGTCGTCGACGACAGCGAACACATCTGCGCCGATCTCGATCGCGTCCTGCAGGAATCGGTCGACGCGGCGTTGCGCGATCCCTGGCAGGAGCGCGACGCGCCGGCGACGACGAACCAGTTCCGAACGTCGCTGCCGGTGCTGGGGTGAGCGCGACGGCCATGCGCCACGAGCTGGGCCCGGTCGACCAGATCCCACCGGGGCAGGGGCGCAACTTCCAGGTCGGCGGGCGCCGGGTGGCGGTGTTCCGCGGACGCGACGGCTGCGTCTACGCGACGCAGGCGGACTGTCCCCACCGCGGCGGCCCGCTGGCGGACGGCCTGGTGGGCAGCGGCACGCTGGTCTGCCCGCTGCACGAACGGCGATTCGATCTCGCGACAGGTCAGGCGCAGAACGGCGACTGCAACGTCGACGTCTACCCGATCACCGTGGGTCCGGACGGACGGCTGACCATCGAGCTCCCCTGACGGCGTCAGCGCCAGAGATTGGTCTTCGCCAGGTCGAGGACCTCGTCGCCGCGCCCGCTCAGCACGGCCTTCAGCATGTACAGCGTGAAGCCCTTGGCCTGCTCGGCGGTGATCGTCGGGGGCGTGGCCAGCTCCTGGCGGTTCACGACCACGTCGATCACGGCGGGGCCGGGGTGCGCCAGCGCCGCCGCCAGCGCGCCTTCGAGCTCGCCGGGATCTTCGACGCGCGCGCCGTGGAGGCCCATGGCGCGCGCCATGTCCGCGAAGCTCGGGTTGTCGAGCGTGGTGCCGTATTCGAGCAGCCCGGCGGCCTTCATCTCCAGCTCGACGAAACCGAAGGCGCCGTTGTTGAAGACGACGATCTTCACCGGCAGCCGCCGCTGGCGGATGGTGAGCAGGTCGCCGAGCAACATGCTGAAGCCGCCGTCCCCGGACAGCGAGATGACTTGCCGGTCGGGGAAGGCCACCTGCGCGCCGATGGCCTGCGGCATCGCGCTGGCCATGCTGCCGTGGTTGAACGATCCCAGCAGGCGCCGCCGGCCGTTCATGGTCAGGTAGCGGGCGGCCCACAGCGTCGGCAGCCCCACGTCGCACGTGAAGATCGCGTCGTCGGCCGCGAGCCCGTCGACGACGCGCGTGAGGTACTGCGGGTGGATCGGCTTCTTCCCCGGCTCGCCTGTCGCGAGCTGGTCCAGCGCGCGCCGCGCCTTGCCGTAGTGGGCGAGCGCGTTGTCCAGGTGCTTGCGGTTCGACTTTCGCCTGCCGTCGATGAGCGGGCGCAGCGCGGCCAGCGTCGCGCGCACGTCGCCGACCAGGCCCAGGTGCAGCGGCCCGCGGCGTCCCAGGTTTTCGGGGCGCACGTCGACCTGCGCGACCAGCGCCTTGCGCGGATAGAACTGCGGATACGGGAAGTCGGTCCCCAGCATCAGCAGCACGTTGCAGTCCATGATCGCGTAGTAGCCCGACGCGAAGCCGAGCAGGCCGGTCATGCCGGTGTCGTACGGGTTGTCGTATTCGACGTGCTCCTTGCCGCGCAGCGCGTGGACGATGGGCGCCTCCAGCGCCGCCGCCGTCGCGACCAGCTCGTCGTGGGCGCCGGCGCAGCCTGCCCCGGCCAGGATGGTGACGTTGTTTCCGTCTTCGGTCAGCAGCGCCGCCAGCTTCGCGAGCTCGCCGTCGGCCGGCCGCAGCTCGGCGCCGCGGTCGGTCGTCGGGAACGCGCCATGGGCCTGCAGCAACGGTCCGTCGTCGTCGACCTCGCGCAGCGCGACGTCGCCGGAGATCGTCAACACCGACACGCCCCGCCGGCCCAGCGCCGTGCGCATGGCGATCGGCAGCAGCCGCCGGATCTGCGCCGGCTGCGTCACCGGTTCGCAAAAGTGACTGCAGTCCTTGAACAGGATGTCGGGGCGGGTCTCCTGGAAATAGCCTGTGCCAAGCTCCGCGCTGGGAATCTGGGCGGCGATCGCCAGCACCGGCAGGCGGCTGCGGTGGCAGTCGTAGAGGCCGTTGATGAGGTGCATATTGCCCGGCCCACAGCTGCCCGCGCACACCGCCAGCTCGCCCGTCACGTGCGCGTCCGCCCCCGCGGCGAACGCCGCCACCTCCTCGTGACGGACGCCGATCCATTCGATCGCCTTCGAGCGGCGGAGGGCGTCGGTCAGCGCGTTCAACGAATCCCCGACCACGCCGTAGATCCGCCGCACCTTGGCGGCGATCAGGGTGTCGACGATCGTCTGGGCCACGCTGGCCATGCGGAGTGGATAACCACGCCGGGCGCCGCCCGCTAGCCGGCTGTGGGTTTTGCGCCGCCAGTGTGCGTGTAGTTTCTGAGCTGTGCGCGCGATGTCGTTCAGCGTTACTGTAGAAGGGTGAGGCCCCTCGGTTATGCGGCGAGGACGCGGCTTGGATCAGCGCGTGCCTGCACGATGCTGGCGGCTACGCTGGCGGCGACGCTCGTGACGCCGCTTGCGCTGGCGCAAGACGGAGATGGCGCGGCGGTCGGCAAGATCACGCTGCTCAATCGCAAGGCCGTCGAGTCGTACCACCGCCTCGAGTTCGACACCGCGGTGGGATTTCTGAACGAGGCGCTGAATCTGTCGGAGACCGCCGGGCTGACGCAGCACCCGATCCGCGCGCGGACCTTCGTGACGCTGGGGATCGTGACGCTGGGCGGGTTCAAGCAGCGCGAGCAAGCGGTCAAATACTTCCGCAAGGCGCTGCAGATCCAGCCCGAGGTTCGGTTGAGCCCCGGGCTGGCGAACCCCGACATTCAGGCGGCCTTCGACGAGGCGATCGCGGGGCTCGCGAACAGCGGCGCCGACGATCTGCCGCCGGACAAGGCGCTGGTCCACTCGCCCGTGCGTACGGGACAGGCGGGGCAACCGGTGGCGATCACCGTGGTGCCCGACAAAGATCTGGAGTCGACGCGTCGTGGTGCTGCGCTACCGGGCGGCGACGGCGCCCTCGTTCACGGACCTGCCCCTGCGCAAAGGCGCGACGGGCGCCTTCGAGGGGAGCATTCCCGCGTCGGCGACGACGGGGCCGCAGGTGGCGTATTTCATCGAGGCCCGGCGTGCCAATGGCTCGGTGCTGGTCGCGCGCGGCACCGCCGCCGATCCAATGGTCGTCGCGCTGGCGTCCGCCGCGCCGGCCGAAGCGGTGACGACGAGCCCGAGCCCGAGCCCCGCGCGCGCCGAGCCGCGGCGGTTCCACTTCGCGCTGCTGGGCGGCACCGGCCTCGGCCTGGCGAGCGGGACAGGCGAAGCGACACGCGCCAGCATGGCCTCGTCCGGCGTCGCGTGGACGCATTCAGGGCAGGTGGCGCCCGAGGTCGGCTACCTGGTCACCGACCACCTGATGATCGGCCTGCAGGCGCGCCTGCAGATGGTGACCGGCGCGACGCCGTATCAAGTTCCGAACCCCGATCAAAACGAGTGTGGAGACGACGGCGTCTGCTCGCCGGCCAAGGGCGCGTTCGCGGGCCTGCTCAAGGCGACGTGGTTCTTCGCCGAACCGGACAGCGCGTTTCAGCCGTATCTGTCGCTGTCGGCGGGCGGCGGCAGCATCCGCCACGTCGCGAAGGTCACCGGCGCAACGACGTGCGGCGCCACGGGCAACGAGCCGTGCGTGGACACCGTGCTCGGCGGCCCGGCGCTGTTCGGGCCGGGCTTTGGGTTTCGCTATCGCGTCTCGGACGTCGTCGGGATCGTCGCCGAGATCGGCGGCCTGATCGGGGCGCCCAAGTTCACCGCCAACGCGGACCTGAACGTCGGCGTCGCCTTCCAGCTCTGACGCCGGCGATCAAGTCACTCGACGTACTGGTCGCTGAAGTCGAAGTGGCGTTTGAGCTCGCGCTCCGGCGTCAGCGTCACCTGCTCGCTGCGATCGATCTTGAGGTCGCGCCGCCGCAGGCCGATCTTGTGCTCGCCGCACGTGACCGGGAAACGCACGACGGGCGTGCGCTGCCCCGTGTCCTTGCCGTCGATCCACAGCTCGCTCCACGGGAAGGACGCGACCGACAGCGAGCAGTCACGCGCCTGCGGCACGGCGGCGGCCTGCGCCGCGGGCGCGCCCGGCGACGTTTCGTGGCGCTTGCGCCCGTGCGGCGGCCGGGTTGCCGGCGGCGCAGGTTTCGGCTGCGGCAACCGGCTCGGCGGCCAGCTCGGCGCGCACCGACTTGTCGAGGTCGGGGATGACCTTGTAGTTGGCCGGCACGTGGCCCGGCTTCTCGAACACGAACGAGATGACGTCGCTCCCCTGCGGCAGCTCGATCGTGATCGGCGTTCGGCCCACCACCTCGCCCGACTCCTCCCGGGTCACCTGCGCGTCTTGCGGGCTCGAGTCGAGCGAGACGCGCACCATCTGCTTCGCGGCGGGCGCGGGCGGCGTCGTCGGCGGCGTGGGCTGCGGAGCCACCGCCGCTCCGGGCTGCGCGGTCGCAGGCGCCACATTCATCTCGGGCGGGGGAACCTTCCAGTGAGGGAACACGACCACGGCGGCCGCGACCGCGGCGCAGACTCCCAGCAGCGCGATCCAGCTGCGCCGCCCGCGGCGCTTGCCGGCGACGGTGACGCCCGACGGGACGACTGCGCTGGTCGCGATCTCTTGCCGGGCTGTCCCGATGCCGGGCAGCGACGGCGACGGGCTGACGCCGCCCGAAGACCATGGCGTCAGCGTCGACGGCAAGTTGACCTCGCCGCTGCGCGATGGTCCGTGCGGGAACAGCGACGCGAGCAGCTTGCGCGGTTCGTGCGGCGACACCCGCATCTCGAACAGCGCCTTCTCCAGATTGTCGGCCATCTCGGCCGCGTCCTGATAGCGAGCCTGCGGGTTGCGTTCGAGCGCGTGCATCACGATGCCGTCGACGGCGGCCGGCACCGCCGGGTTCACCGTCGACGGCAGCGCTATCTCCGATTCGAGCACCATGCGCGCGCGCGTGTATTCGTTGGTGGAGCGGAACAGGCGCCGACCGGTCAGCAGCTCGTGCAACACGATGCCGACGGCGAAGACGTCGGAGCGGCCGTCGATGGGCTCCATCCGGATCTGCTCCGGGGACATGTACGAAACCTTCCCCTTCATGGTTCCGGCTTGCGTGCGCGTCTCGCGCAATCCTTCGGCGACGCGCGCGATGCCAAAGTCGAGGATCTTCACGCCGCCGTGAAACGACAGCATCAGGTTCGCGGGCGAGACGTCGCGGTGAACGATCCCCAGCGGCTGTCCGGTCGACGACTGCAGCGAATGCGCGTAGTGCAGCCCGAGGCAGACCTGGCGCACGATCTCGAGGCTGGCGCCGACCGGCGCCAGACGGCCGGCTTGCGCGAGCTTCACCTCCACGGCCAGCAGCGTCTCGCCCTGCACGTGCTCCATCGCGATGAAGAAGCTCTCTTCGACGGAGCCGAACTCGAAGATCTGGACGAGGTTCGGATGCGAGAGCAGGCCGCACAGCTTGGCCTCGTCGATGAACATCTCGACGAACGCGCGATCCTGCGACAGATGCGGGAGCATCCGCTTGATCACGAGCGGGCGCTGGAAGCCTTCGGGCCCCATCGCGACCGCGCGGAACACCTCCGCCATCCCGCCAGCGCCGATTCGTTCTAGAAGGTAGTACTTTCCGAATTGCTTCGCGGCGGGCTGGGGAGACGACTGATTCTCAACTCCCACGCTCATTATCGTAGGACGATCTCGTGTGAAGAGCTACGGGTTCGCGGGCAAGGGATAAGGTGTGTGGGGGCCGCACCGACCCGTCCGCACCTTCAACGCTGCACGTTGCGCCGCCGCGCGCCGCTGCGCGACGCAGGTCAGTCGTCGATGCCGGCGCCGCGCAGCTCGTAGTGGCGCTTGAACTCGCGCCCCTCGTTCAGCATCACGTTCTCGACCTGCGCGATCTTGAGATCGCGCCGCTTCAATTCCAGCCGGTGGGGACCGCAGGACAGTGGCAGCGCGACGACGGGCGTCTGCTGGCCGGTGTCGGCGCCGTCGACCCACAGCTCGGACCACGGATACGAGCCGATCGTGATCGAGCACTTTGCGCCCTGCTGATCGCCTTGCGACGGCGCGGCCCGCGTCTCACCGTCCGGCGGGACGGCTGCCTTGCTGGCGCCGGCGACGCGTGACCGCCCCCGCGCCGCCGACTTTCGGTCGGCGGCGGGATCGCCGGGCGGCGCGGCCTCGGCCGGCGATGGTGTGTCCGCGGCCGGCGTGGCAGCAGGCCGAGCGGCTGCCGCCGGCGGCTCGCCTTCGGGCGGCTGTGGCGACGCCGGAGGGCCAGGCGGTGTCGGCGCGCTCGGAGCGGTGGCGGTCGCGTCGCCCGACGGCGCTTTGCGCGAGCGCGCGGCGAGGCCGATGGTGATGACAACGGCGAAGGCGATCACGCCCGCCGCCACGCCGATCCCGACGCGGCGCCAGGATCGTGCAGGCACGACGGCGACGTCCGGCTCGGCGTGCGCCGGCGCGGCCGACTCGCCGTTCTGCTGGCCGAGCGTCGTGTTCGGCGCCGCCGCCGGCGTCGCCGCTCGCGCCGGCGTCGGCGTGTGCGGCTTGTGATCGGCCAGCTCGATGCGGCTCGCCAACCCCGCCGGTGGTCTGCCGCAGGACGGCCGCCATCCCCGACGGCAGCGCGGAGACAGCGGTCGTCTCTTCGATGTCCGCGGCGACCGGGGTCGCGTCGTTTTCGTCGAGGGTCGCCTTCGGTGGCACCGGGCTGCCGGGCAGCGAGGCGGTCCACCGCAGGTGGACGGCGAACTCCGACACCGACGGGAATCGGTCCTGCTTCTTCTTGGCCATGCCGCGCGCCACGACGTTCTCCAGCTCGCGCGGCAGCTCGGGACGGAAGCTGTGCAGCGGGGCCACCGTCGCGTGCACGACCTGGTACGCAACCGACGCGAGCGTATTGCCTGAGAACGCCGCGCGGCCAGTCAGCAGCTCGTACACCATCGCTGCCAGCGAGAACTGATCCGACGCGGCGTCGAGCTCATCGGTCTTCCCCTCGGCCTGCTCGGGGGACATGTACTGCGGCGTTCCCATCACCGCCGCCATGCCGGTGATCTTCTGCGACACGGAGGCGATCTTCGAGATGCCGAAATCGAGAATCTTGATGCGCTCGCTCTGCCCGCCCGAGCCCTGCATGACGAACACGTTCTGCGGGTGCATGTCGCGGTGAACGACGCCCTGCAGGTGCGCGGCGGTCAGCGCCGAGCTCAGCTGATCGGTGATGTCGACGACCCGCGACACCGGCATCGGCCCGGCTGCGCGCGAGGATCTTCCCGAGCGGCTCCCCCTCCAGATACTCCATCACCAGGTAGGCCACGCCGCTCGGCAGCGTGTTGAAGTCGACGACGGACACGATACCGGGGTGGCGGAGGCGTGACGTGACCTGCGCCTCGCGCATGAAGCGACGTAGCGCCTCGGGATGTTCGCGCACGCCGGGGTGCAAGAACTTCACCGCGTAGCGATGCGCCAGGCGCTCGTGCGTGGCCTCATAGACCTCGCCCATGCCGCCGCTGCCGATGCGGCGCACGATGCGATACGTGTCGCCCAGCAACGTACCTATCGCCACATTGGCAGTCACCGCTGACCAGATTCTAGTGGCTGCGAGAGCCGGGATTCAACGACGGGTATCGCATACGCGCTGCCCCGGTTGTGTAGGCAAAAACACACGTTCGAGGCAACGAGCGACTCTGCGAAGATAAAGCCCCTCGTTCCGTCGGTCGATATTCGATGTCCGGCATGAGCATGTTCAGCCGCGGTATTTGGCAACGACTGTCGACGCCTACCCCGCAGGGTGGCGCCGCGCGGGCGTTGCCAACGCTGGTCAGCCTGTTGACCTGGAGCGCGCTCGCCTGCGGTCAAAATCCCTCAGCCGTCGGGGATGGCGGCGGCAGCGGAGGTGATGCGGCGGCCGTCGGGGCAGGGCGGCGTCGGTGGTGGTGATGGCGGCAGCGGCGGCAGGTGGCGCGCCGCGATGGACGCAGGTGGCGAGACCGACGCCGGCGTCGATCCGGGCGACGGAGGCACCGGCGTCGATCCGACGACGACGCTCAAGTACGGCGCGGCGCAGAGCGACCGACTGATAGGCGTGGCGCTCGGGGCCGCGCGCCTGTCCGAGCCCGACTACACCCGGACCGCCGCGACCCACTTCAACTACGCGACACCCGAAAATGAAATGAAGTGGGACGCCACGGAGGCGACGCGGAACACGTTCACGTTCGATCGTGGCGACGCCGTCGTCGGATTTGCGGCCGAGGCTGGCATGAAGGTGAAGGGGCACACGCTGGTCTGGCACTCGCAGCTGCCGGACTGGGTCTCGGCCATCACGGACACCGCCGAGCTACGCGAGGTGATGATCAATCACATCACGCAGGTGGTCTCGCACTACCGCGGCAAGGTCATCGCGTGGGACGTCGTCAATGAAGCCTGGACCGAGAGCGGGCACGCGCTGCGCATCTCGGTGTTCTCGCAATATCTGGGCGCGGGCTTCATTGACGAGGCATTCAACGCCGCCCACGCCGCGGACCCCGACGCGCGCCTCTATTACAACGACTACGGCGCCGACGGCCTGGGGCCGAAGTCGGACGCCATCTACAACATGGTGCAGGGGATGCTCGCGCGCGGCGTCCCCATTCACGGCGTCGGCCTGCAAATGCACACGGGTCCGGCCGACTCGCCACCCGCCGCCGATGTTGCCGCCAACATGCAACGCCTGGGGGCGCTGGGCCTCGACGTTGTCATCAGTGAGATGGACGTTCCGTTGTGCACAGGCGACCTGGACGCCCAAAGCAGGAGGTTTCACGACATTGTCGCCGCATGTGTTGCCCAGAGCCGTTGCAAGGCGGTGACGGTGTGGGGCGTCTCAGACAAGTACTCGTGGCGTAATGGACAGACGTGCGCTGTTCCGCGACCCTTGTTGTTCGACGACGACTACGTTCCGAAGCCCGCTCATGCGGGCGTGCTCGACGCATTGCTGGGGCGTTAAAAGGAAACAGCAAATTGTTTTGATATGGATTGTAAAAGCGGGTAGCTGCCGCCGTTGCGGAGGAAGACAATGACATCCATGGCCAATCGTTCCTCGTTTCCGCGTGGTGTCCAAATTCTGGCCCTGGCCTCCATCGTCGGGATGGCGGCCTGTGGTGACGAGGGTGGTTCGCCCACTGACGGCGGCGTCGATAAGCCGGCGGGCGGCAGAGGTGGCGCGGCCGGCAGAGGCGGCGCGAGCGGCAGAGGCGGCGCGGGCGGAACGACAGGCGTCGGCGGGACGACGGGCGTCGCCGGGACGACCGGCGTTGCCGGCATCGGCGGCGGAGGAGCGGCGGGCGCAGCCGGCGCAGCCGGCAGGGGCGGAGCAAGTGGCGCGGGGGCGACGGCGGGTGCAGCTGGTGCGGCAGGCGCGGCCGGTGCTGCGGGCGCGGCAGGCGCGGCGGGCGCAGCCGGCGCGGCGGGCGCAGCCGGCGCCGCGGGCGCGGGTGGTGGGGCCGGCGACGCGGGCGCCGGGGGTGTGACGGACGCCGGCGACGGCGGACCCGTCGACGGTGGCGACACACCGGCAGGCGCCGCCAACGGCGCCGCGTGTGTGATGGCCTCGGACTGCATGAGCGGCTTCTGCACCGACGGCGTGTGCTGCGAATCCGCGTGCACCAATGGCTGCATGGCTTGCTCGAACGCGAAGACCGGCCTGGCCAGCGGCCTGTGCCGTCCCGTCAGCGACGGCACCGATCCCGACAGTGAATGCACGCAGCAGGCGGCCACCACCTGCGGAACCGACGGCATGTGCAACGGCGCCGGCGCCTGTCGCGTGTACACCGCCGCGACTCAGTGCGCGGCTGCGACGTGTTCGGGAACGACGGCCACCGCCGCGGCGAACTGCAACGGAAACGGTACGTGCAACGCGGCCACCACGTCGTCGTGCGGGGCCTACGCCTGTGACGCGACGACGTGCAAGACGACATGTACCGTGAGCGGCGACTGCTCGAGCGGCAATCTCTGCTCGTCCGGCTCGTGCGTCCCGGCGAAGGCCAACGGCGCCGCGTGCGCCGGGTCAGGCGAGTGCGCGAGCCTGTTCTGCGTCGACGGCTTCTGCTGCGAATCCGCGTGCGTCGGCCCCTGCGTCGCGTGCGCGAACAGCAAGACCAGCCAGCCCAACGGCATCTGCCGCACGATCCCTGGCGGCAGCGATCCCGACAACGACTGCAATCCCGAGGCGTCCGACAGCTGCGGGCGCGACGGCATGTGCGACGGGCTAGGCGCGTGCCGCCGGTGGGCGGCGGGCACCAGCTGCGGCACCGCATCGTGCAGCGGCACGACGCACACGCCCGCCAGGACCTGCGACGGAGCGGGCACGTGCCAGACGGCCAGCACGACGTCGTGCGGCGCGTACGCGTGCGGCACCACGACGTGCAAGACGTCGTGCACGTCGGTCGCAGACTGCGCCCCGGGGAGCGCCTGTGTCGGCACCACGTGCGTCGCGCCGAAGACCAACGGCACCGTGTGCGCCGCGGGCTCCGAGTGCGCCAGCGGCAGCTGCGTCGACGGCGTGTGCTGTGAGACGGCGTGCACCGGCAGCTGCAGCGCGTGCGCGGCGGCGATGACGGGCGCGGCCGACGGCCAGTGCCGGCCGGTCACCGCCGGCACCGACCCCGGCAATGAATGCATGCAGGAGTCGACGCTGAGCTGCGGGTTCGACGGTACGTGTGACGGCGCGGGCGCCTGCCGCCGCTGGCTGGCTGGCACCACTTGCGTTGGCCAGTCGTGCACGGTGTCGACGTTCACGCCCGCCCGGACGTGCGACGGCGCGGGCGTCTGCCAGACCGTCACCAACGCGTCATGCGGCGAGTACATGTGCGGCGCCACGTCGTGCGCGACGTCGTGCACCCAGGAGAGCGACTGCACCGCCGGCAATCAATGCATGGCGGGCTCGTGCGTGCCGAAGGAGACGAACGGCACGGCGTGCACCACCGGCAGCGTGTGCGCGAGCGGCAACTGCGTCGACGGCGTGTGCTGCAACACCGCCTGCGACCGGCGCCTGCAATACCTGCGCGCAGGTCGGCAGCATCGGGACGTGCACGCCCGCGGGTAACGGGAGCAACCCGCGCGGCCTGTGCTCGGTGACGTCGCAATCGACGTGCGGCAACGACGGCTTCTGCGACGGGGGCGGCGCGTGCCGCAACTGGGCCGCCGGCACCGTCTGCCTGGCGGCAACGTGCGCCGGCGCGTCGGTGACCGCCGCATCCACGTGCAGCGGAGCGGGCGTGTGCAACGCCGGCGCGACCACGTCGTGCGGCTCGTACAAGTGCGACACGGCCGCCCCGGTCTGCCGGACCACTTGCACCGTCGACGCCGACTGCGGCGGCTTCTGCAGCGCGACCGCGTGCTTCGCGTCGCCGCCGGTGAACCTGGCGGGTAACGGCGACCTCGAATACGGGACGACCACCGGCTGGGCGACGAACGGAGGTAACCTGACCCTGCAGAACGCGCCGCTCGCGCAGGCGGGATTGTTCAGCGTCGCCGGCACGGGCCGCACGGCGAACTACAATGGGCCGGGCTACCGGTTGCCGACGGGAGCGGGGCAGATCGCGATCAGGGCCTGGGCCATGCAGAATGAGAACCCCACGCAGAAGGTGGCGTTGCAGGTCGCGCTCAGGTGCGGCACCTCCTTCCAGGACTTCCCGACGATCGGGGAGTGGGGCTTCGCGCTGGCGCAGGGTACGTGGAGGGAGTTCACCGGGACGGTGGACCTGGGGGCGAACCCCGCGTGCCAGCCCAACGCCGCCACCCCGGGTGCGGTCAGGGAAGCGCTCCTCTACCTCAACCAGACCGAGACGGGCACCCCCGTCGCCACGCCCAACCTGTTCCTCGACGGCGTTGTCATCAGCATCACCGACGGGCACAACCTGGTCGGTAACCCCAACTTCGAGGTCGATACGGTCACCGCCGGTTGGCAGAACAACGGCGCCGGCACGCTGGCGACGAGCACCGCCGCCTTCAGGTCGGGCGCGCGCAGCCTGGCGCACACCGGGCGGGCCGCACAGTACAACGGCCCGCACTGGGGCCTGCCGCTCGGGGCAGCGAAGTACAACGTCACGTTCCACTCCCTGCACAACGGTGGCCTGCCGCACGACCTGATCCTGCAGCCGACGTATCGGTGCCTGGGCGATACCGACTCGACGTTCCCGGCGCCCGTCGCTACCGCGATCCAGGCCGGCGGCAACGCGTGGAACCAGCTCTCCGGCACCGTCACCTTCCCGCCCGCGGGGGCGCCGGCCGGTTGCAGGCTGGTCTCAGCAGGCCTTTACCTGCAGACGGAAGGCGCATCGTGCGGGGGTGGGAACGAGTGCCCTGACCTTTTCGTCGACGATGTTTCCATCACGCTTGCACCGTAACGATCGCGGCGCACGCGTCGCGCGCTCGTCGTTGTCGACGGGCGTGGTGGCGTTGGCGTCGATCGCCCTGCTGGCCGCCGCGGGCTGCAGCGGCGAGCAGGCGTTCATGCCGCGTGACGGCTCGGCGCCGGGCGGCGGCGGCCGGGCGGCAGCGGCGGTGGCGGTTGGGCGGCGCGGGCGACGGTGGCGGGGGGGACACCGGTATCGCGGGCGGTGGCGGCTCGAGCGACGGTGGTAGCGGTGGCGGCGGCGCGGGCGTCGCCGGTGGTGGCGGTGGGCGAGGCGGCGCCGGTGGCACGAGCGCGACGGGCGGCACCGGCAACGTCGACGCCGGCACCGATCGCGCGGTGGGGTCAGGCGCGCTGGGATCGACGTGCAACACCGGCGGGGATTGCATGAGCTCGTACTGCGCCGACAAGGTCTGCTGCGATCAGGCGTGCACGGGGACGTGCATGACGTGCGACGCTGCCGCTACCAAGGGCAGGTGCGTGCCGGCCGACAACGGCAGCGATCCGCGCGACGAGTGCACGCCACAAGTGGTGTCGACGTGCGGCACCACCGGTGCCTGCAACGGCGCGGGCGCTTGTCGCGTCCACGCTGCCGGCCTGGTGTGCGACTCGGCGGCCGCGTGCGATAGCACCAACGCCTCCGTCATCCCGTCGCGCATCTGCAACGGAAACGGCGCCTGCGTGCCGAACACCCCGCTGAGCTGCAACGGATTCCGCTGCGCGAACAGCATGTGCGGCACCAGTTGCACGGCGGACAGCGCATGTGTTCCGGGCGCCTTCTGCAGCGCCGGCATCTGCGTGACGACCCCGAACGTGGTCAGCAACGGCGACCTCGAGAGCGGCAGCCTCACCGGGTGGTCCGTCTTCGGCGGCGCCGGCGCGCTCGCCGTCAGCTCGGTCGCCGCCGGCGGCGTCGCGCACACCGGCCAGTACTCGGTCTCGGTGTCGAACCGCAGCATGTATTACCAGGGCCCCGGCTACAACCTGCCGACCGGAGCCGGCAAGTACAACATCACCGGCTGGGGCATGCAGAATGACCTCGTCAGCATCGACGGTCTGTTGCAGGTGCGGCTGTTCTGCGCGGTCAACATCAACCCGGGCTACTACCACACCGTTCAGCCCTCCGGTTTCGGCGTCCCGATGCCCATGGGAGTCTGGACGATGTTCAGCGCCACCATCGACACGTCGCAGTCGCCGTCCGGCGTCGATTGCCTGCCGACAGGGGCGGCGCCCGGCCTGATCAGAGCGTCGACGGTCTACCTCAATCAGTACGACGACATGACGAGCGCGAAGCCGCCGCTGTTTCTCGACGACGTCGTCGTCACCGTCACCGACGGGCACAACCTGATCGGCAACCCCAACTTCGAGGCCGGGTTCACCGACGGGTGGAGCCTGAGCGCCGGGTCGTCGACGCTGGCGATCAGCAGCACGGTTGCCCACGGCGGCACCAAGAGCCTGCGTCAAAGCAGTCGGTCGATCCCCGCCGCCGGACCGAGGTATGCGCTGCCCACCGGCGCGGCGCGCTACAACATCTCGTTCTGGGTACAGCACGCCGGCACGCTGCCGCGCACACTGATGCTGCAGCCCACCTACACGTGTGTGGGCGGTTCAGCGGTCTTGCCGCCCGCGATCGCGACCGTGCCGGACGTCGCGCCGAACACCTGGACGCAATTGACCGGCACGGCGGTGTTCCCGCCCGCCAACGCGCCCGTCGGCTGCAAGCTGTTGCTGGCGGCCGTGTACGTGCAGCACGACGGGACGGCCTGCGGCAGCGGCGGGGTGGAGTGCCCCGAGCTGTTCGTGGACGACGCGTCTGTGACAATCGCTTCTCCCTGAGACCTCGCGCCCCGCCGGCCACACTCCGGGCCCGCGCCCCCTAAACCCACGGGCGCGGCGCCCCCTGGCCCCCTAAAACCCCGGGCCCTCGGCCCCTGCCCAACCGCCGCTGGCCCCTCGACCCCGTGGCCCTCGGCCCTGGGGCCTCAACCCCGTGGCCCTCGGCCCCCTGGCCTCCAACCCCTCGGCCCTCGGCCCTGGGGCGAGACCCACCTCGCGTCAGACTCGCGCGCGCCCCGCGCTGCCTTGTCCCCGGGCGCTTCTTCCGCTTGAAACTTTTTTCCGGCGCGCAGCTTGGTTTGATGTCGAGCCGCAAGCTGCGCGCCGGAAAAAAGTCATGTGCGGCCCTGGTGGTGAATCGAAGCGTTGCTTCAATGCCGCACATAGCGGAGGCGACCTTCGGCCGGGACGTGGACCGCGGCGAGACCGGAGGCGCAGCAAAGATGTGGAGGCGCCAGCGTGACGCGGATCGCGAGCGAGTATGTAGGGCCTGGGTGAGTTGACGTGTGCGCCGTGGGCAGCGCGTGCACACGTGTGCACACGTGTGTGGCGTGCGCAACTGCAACGTGCGCCGCGTGCGCATGTGCAGCGGGACGCAATGCGCCAGGCCAATGCGCCGGGCCACTGCATCGAGACAATGCATTGAGCCGTTATCAACGAACGAGTGTTCAACCGAACACAATGATCTGAGTACTCGCTAGTGGTAAAGTTATCTCGGGCACGAATTATTTGACCAAACATTCGTTGTCCTAGCTGGGCTCTGTTGGGAAGGAAGCGCTAAATGAGCAAACGTACCGGGCTCGTTGGGTTGTGGTCATTGTGTGTGGTCGTCGCGGCTCGGAGGCTGCGCCAACGAATCAGGGCCGGCGGAGGCGGAGGACATCGCGCAGGTCACCTCGGCGCTGACCGCTCCCATTCAAAACGGTTTCGAGGACGGCACGCTGCAGGGCTGGATCCCGCGCGGCGGTGTCACGCTCACCAACACCACGGAGCAGGCGTTCGCCGGCACGCGCAGCCTGAAGACCACCGGCCGCACCGCGGGATTCATGGGTCCCAGCCTGAACCTCACCGGCCAGCTGGTGAAGGGGGCGACTCATCAGGTCGGCGTGTCGGTGCGGCTGGTGGCCGGCGAGGCGCCGACGACCATCCGGGTCACGATGCAGCGCACGCTGGTCGGCGGCTCGCAGGCGTTCGACACCATCGCGCAGAACACCAACGTGACCGACGGCGGCTGGGTGACGCTGACCGGAACGTACTCGTTCTCGACCGACGTGACCGGCCTCCTGCTCTATGTCGAGGCCACGGGCGCCACCACGTCGTATTACATCGACGCGTTTTCGATCACGGAGACCGCGCCGGCGCCGCTCGCCAGTGACTTCGAGGACGGCACGCAGCAGGGCTGGATCCCGCGCGGCGGCGTCACGCTCACCAACACCACGGAGCAGGCGTTCGCCGGCACGCGCAGCCTGAAGACCACCGGCCGCACCGCGGGGTTCATGGGTCCCAGCTTGCCGCTCACCGGCCAGCTCGCCAAAGGCGCGACCTACGGCGTGACCGTGTCCGGACGCCTCGTCACCGGCGAGGCCGCGACCACGCTCCGGGTCACGATGCAGCGCACGCTGCCCGGCGGCGCGCAGGCGTTCGACACCATCGCCCAGAACACCAACGTCACCGACGCGGCCTGGGTGACGATGACCGGGCTCTACACGTTCACCACCGACGTCACCGGCCTGCTGCTCTACGTCGAGGCGACGTCGGCGACCGCGTCGTACTACATCGACAGCTTCAGCATCGTTCAGCTCGCGCCGCCGGCGGGGCCGCCTGCGAACACGCTCGGCGCGTCGAGCTCGTTCGAGAGCGGCGCGGCCGAGGGGTGGTTCTCGCGCACCGGCGTCGAGGTCGTGACCAACACGACGGCCGATGCGCACGGCGGCACGCGCAGCCTGCTGACCACCAACCGGACGGCGACGTTCCGCGGGCCGGCGTTCAACGTCAGCAACGTGATGTTCAACGGCTCGCGCTACCGCGTCGAGCTGTGGGCGAAGCTGGCGCCGGGCGAGGCGAGCACGCAGCTACGCGTCAGCCTGGAGCGCAGGCTCGGCACCTTCACGACGACGTTCCACACGGTGGTCAACAACACGACCGTGACCAGCGACGACTGGGTGATGATGGCCGCGACCTTCGACCAGACGCTGGCGAACTCGCAGCTGACGCTCTACGTGGAGTCGGCCAGCGGGGCGCAGTCGTTCTACATCGACGACTTCAAGATCACCTTCCTTCCGCCGGCGGTCGCCGAGACTGACATCCCGTCGGTGTATCAGACGCTCGCCGGATCAGTTCCCGGTCGGCGCGGCCGTGCGCGCGGCCGATCTGACGGGCGAATCGGCGGTCCTGCTGACCAAGCACTTCAACAGCGTCACGTCTGAGAACGACATGAAGTGGGACGCGCTGCAGCCGAGCGCCGGCAACTTCACCTTCGCCGCCGCGGACGCGCAGGTGGCGTTCGCCAAGGCCAACAACATGCAGGTGCGCGGCCACACTCTGGTCTGGCACGCGCAGACGCCCGCCTGGGTGTTCAACGACGCCAGCGGCAACCCGATGACGCCGACGCCGGAGAACCGGACGCTGCTGATCCAGCGGATGCAGGACCACATCCGCACGGTGATGATGCACTTCGGGGCCGACGTCCCGGTCTGGGACGTGGTCAACGAGGCGATCGATCCGTCGCAGGCGGACGGCTTCCGCCGCAGCCCGTGGTTCAACATCATCGGGCCCGGAGTTCATCGACATCGCGTTCCAGACCGCGCGCGAGGCGGCCCCCGCCGCCAAGCTCTACTACAACGACTTCAGCACCACCGACACGACCAAGCTGGCGTTCATCGCCGCGCTGGTCAGCGGCATGAAGAGCCGGGGTGTGCCGATCGACGGCGTCGGCCACCAGATGCACAACAACGTCGACTTCCCGTCGGGCCAGGCCGTGGTCAACGCGATCGACACCATCCACGCGCTGGGCGTCGACAACTCGGTCACGGAGCTCGACATCAGCGTCTACAGCGGGTCGTTCAGCACCCCGGTCGCCGACTACACGAACATTCCGCCCGAGCGGTTCGTGCGCCAGGGGTATCGCAATCTGACGTTCTTCCAGGCGTTCAAGCAGCTACAGGGGAAGATCAAGTCGGTCACGTTCTGGGGCAAGGCCGACGACCAGACCTGGTTGACGTCGTCCGGCCGCGTCGACGGACCGTTGCTGTTCGACGTCTCGTTCAAGAAGAAGCACGCCTACTGGGCCATCGTCGACCCGCTGCAGCTCCCGGGCGCCGATCTGTCGACGACGATGACCGCGGCGCCCACGACGGTCGCCGCGGGGCAGGGGGTGACCTACACGATCACGGTCACCAACAACGCCGACACCGACACCGCGTCGTTCAAGCCGACGGACGACGACCTGCCGGCCGCGGCCGTGTCACTGACCACGGCCGTCCCGGCGCACACGGTGCTGCAGTCGCTCGTGGTGCCCGCCGGCTGGTCGTGCGCCGCGCCCCCCACGGGCGGCATCGGCCCCGTGCAGTGCACGATCGCGACGCTGCCCGCGGGCGCGTCGGCGACGTTCACGCTCACGGTATCGATGGCCGACTGCGCCGCAGCCAACGGGCTGGCGATCGCCGCGTCGGCGAACGTGACGTCGACGACCGCCGATCCCAATCCGGCGCCGAACAACGCGGCCTCGGCGGCGGTTTCGGTTTCCAACTCCGTCCCCGTGATCACCGCCGCCGGCCCGCTCGACACCACCGTCGAATGCGCCACGTCGTTCGTCGATCCGGGGGCCACGGCCACGGACGCCTGTGAAGGGCCGGTCGCGGTGACCACCACGGGCACCGTCGACGTCAGCCAGGTCGCGACGTACGCGATCCGCTACGACGCCGTCGACCAGGCCGGCGGCCACGCGACGCCCGTCACCCGCACGGTGCACGTCACCGACACGATCGCCCCCGTGGTCAGCGTGGTGGGCGCGAACCCCGCCGCCGTCGAGTGCGCGACCGCGTTCATGGACCCCGGCGCGACCGCGACCGACAGCTGCGCCGGCGCCGCTCGCGGCCGTCGCGACCGGCGCCGTCGACGTCAACATGCCCGGCGCCTATGGCATCACGTACGTCGCCACCGACCCGTCCGGCAACACCGGCATGGCGTCGCGGATGGTGACGGTCGCCGACACCACCGCGCCCGCGATCGACGTCATCGACCTGACCATCCTGGGCCCGCACCTGAAGATCGTCGTCGAGGATCAGACGATCACGATCAACGGCCACCGGTCATCGCGTCACTCGTGCGGGCGGCTACCGCCACGACGACCACGACATCGACCTCGACGGCGGCACGATCCGCATCAACGGGCGTCGCGTGCCCACCGACGGCCGCACCGTCGTGCTGCTGCCGGCCAACCACGAACGCCGGACGTTCACGATCGCCGACGTCGTGTCGCGCGTGACCGACAGCTGCGACGCCACGCTGGGCCTCGCCGACGCCGTCATCACCCAGGTGACCAGCGACGAGCCCGAGGACGCCCGCGGACGTTCCAATGGCCGCGGCCGCGGCGGCGGCGACGGACACACCGAAGACGACATCGTCATCGCCGCCGACTGCCGGTCGACCAAGCTGCGCATGGAGCGCCAGGGCGGCGGCAACGGCCGCGTCTACACGATCGCGCTCGCCGTGCGCGACGGCGCCGGCAACCGGAGCGCGACGACCGTCCAGGTGATGGTGCCGGCGAACGGCAGCGTCAGCGCCGTGGACGACGGCCCGCAGTATGCGGTGACGTGCCCTTGAGCGGACGAGCGGTGCGTGCGGTGTTTCTCGCCGTGCCGTTGCCGTTGGCGCTCACGCGGCCGTTCTGCGCGCGCCTGCGCTTGCGGCGCAACTTCGCGGGTGACACGCCGGACCACGCCTTGAAAGCCCGCTGGAACGCGCCCGTGCCCGAATAGCCGAGGGTGCGCGCGATCTGGTTCTGCGTGACGGGCGTGGCCAGCGATCGCACCGCCATCTCGTGCCGCAGCCTGCGGACCAGGCTCCGGTGCGTCAGCCCCTCGGCGCGCAGCCGCCGCTGCAGGGTCCGCGCGCCCAGCCCCAGATGGTCCGCGAGCCCGCTCAGCGTGAAGTCGCCGATGTTCAGGCCGCTGGTCAGCGCTTGCTCGATGGTCTCGACGAGGGATGCCGGCGTCGTCGACCGGGGAACCGTCGCCAGCAGCTCGTCCGCCTGCGCCGTCAGGATCGCGTTCAGGCGCGGGTCGGACGCTTCCATCGGCATGTCGAGCAGCTCCCGCTCGAATACCGCCTCGGTGAACGGCATGCCGAAGCGGACCGGCACCTGGAAGACGCGGTCGTAGGCCTCATGCGGACCGAGCGCCTCGTGCGCGAACGACACCTGCTTGAGCGACCAGGATGACCCGAAGTGGCCGCGCGCCCGCTCCGCGAACATGCTCACGATCAGCTCGATCGGCTGCGGCTGGTCGCGCACGGTGTGGATCCGCATGCTCGCCTGGTTGCCCGACGACGACGAGCTGCAGATGGTCGGCGGTGCTCAGCAGCGGCGCACAGCGCAGCGTATTCTGCAGCGCTGCGCCGACGTTGGCGCTGGTGCGGATGACGTAGTCCATGAGATCGCCCGCGCCGAACGGGATGGTGTCGATCAGCCGGAGCCCGAACAGCGGGTCATCGATACGCGACGCGAGCTGACTCCACACCCGATCGACCGCGCGCAGGCCGACGCGGGCGCCGCGCCGGTGCAATACGGTCGGGTCGATGCCGGACGACGCGAAGATCGGCGTCAGGTTCAGCCCGCGGCCCTCCGCCCCCAGGGCGAGCAGTCGAAGGTACTCGCTCGATACGGTGGGGTTGGCTGCGAGCGTGTTTGCGCTCGCGGTCGCGCTGGCCGACTGACGCAAATTGGGCATCGATTGTCGCATTTCGATCCGTTCCCCTAAGGCATTGCCTTACCTATCGTCGCCGCTAGGTACCAACCAGTGTCACCTCCTCCCCCCCGCGTTTCGGCCGCAACGATACTCGATCTCCCCGCAGCCAAGGACGGAGTTGTGAAAACCGCCTCGACCGGTACCCGCGGGCAGGGCGAACGTGCGACGCAGGGCGCTATCAGCTCGTTCAAGGTTTTCTCCGCGACCAAGGCGCGGGACCGCGAGGTTCTGGGCGAGCGCGTGACCGCGTGGATCGCAGCCAATCCCGCCATCGAGGTGCTGCGCACCGTCGTCTCGCTCAGCTCCGACCGCGGCTTCCATTGCCTGTCGCTGGTCCTCGTCTGCACAGATCGTAAATTGTCGTGACAAAAGCGCCCGCTGACCGAAAATGGTCGCGGGGAATCGATGTTGGTCTCGAGCGGTCCCGGCCGGAATCGGGCGTGCCTCGTCGCCGCCCTGCTGCTGACGGCGCACGGCTGTAGCGGCGGCCAGGTCAGCGGCGGCGGCGCAGCGGCGCAGCGGGCCGTGGCGGGACCGGTGGTGGAACCGCCGGAAACGGCGGTGCCGGGGCAGCCGGTGGCGCCGGCGCGAGCGGGACCGCCGGGATGGCCGGACCCGCGGGGAGCACGGGCACCGCGGGCCAGGCAGGCAGCGCGCGGCGGGGTGGGAGCGGCGGGCAGCGGCGGCGCGTCCGGGCGGCGGCGTCGCGGTCGCGGTGCGGGCGCGGCGCCGGTGGTCGCGGCGGGCGTCGGTGGTCGTGGTGGCGCGGGGGGCGGGCGGCTCCGGCGTCACCGACGGAGGGACGACGGACGCGCCGCGCATGCCCGTCATGCCGGCGCCCGGCGCCACGCTGGTGAAGATCGATCCGGCGGCGCGCCGCCAGACCTTCGAGGGCTGGGGGACCAGCCTGTGCTGGTGGGCGAACCGCGTCGGCGGCTGGAGCGCGACCGCCCGCAACGCCGTCGTCGATGCCGTCACCGATCCGACGACCGGGCTCGGCTACAACATCTTCCGCTACAACATCGGCGGCGGCGAGAACCCGGCGCACGAGCACATGGGTCAGTGGCGCGAGATGCCCGGCTTCCAGAACGCGTCGGGGACCTGGAACTGGGACGCCGACGCGAACCAGACCAACATCTTGCGCCGGATCGTCGAGCGCAACGCGAACGCCATCCTCGAAGCGTTCTCCAACTCGCCGCCGTACTGGATGACGAAGAGCGGCTGCGCGTCCGGGAACACGGACGGCTCGAACAACCTCAAGGACGATTCCTACAACGCGTTCGCCGACTACCTGACGGAGGTGGTGAAGCACTACAAGGACTCGTTCGGCATCACGTTCCGCACGCTCGAGCCGCTCAACGAACCGAACGCGAACTGGTGGACCGCAAACGGCGGCCAGGAAGGCTGCCACTTCAGCGGCACCAATCAGATGCAGATCATCAAGGCGGTGGGCGCGAGCCTGACGGCCAAGGGCCTCACCGGGACCACCGTGGGCGCGTCGGACGAGAACAGCCTGGACGACGCGTACAACGTCATGCGCACGTACGACGCCGCGACGCTCGCCACCATGTCGCAGATGAACGGCCACAGCTACTCGGCGAGCGCGAGCTCGCGCGCGAACCTGCGCGGGCTGGCGACGATGAAGGCCAAGCGCCTGTGGCAGTCCGAGTCGGGGCCGCTCAGCGTCACGCTCGCCGACAACACCGAGGCGGCGCTGTTCATGGCCGCGCGGATCGTCACCGACCTGCGCGACCTGCAGCCGGAGGCCTGGCTCGACTGGCAGGTCGGCGACCCATCGCAGAACTGGGCGAGCATCGGCCTCAACGACAACCAGCAGTCGTGGACGCCGCTCAAGCGGTTCTACATGCACGCGAACTTCAGCCGCTTCATCCGTCCCGGCGCCACGATGCTGGCCGTCGCCACGGCCGGCATGGTGGCGTTCGTGTCCGGCGACGGAGCGACGCTGGCCGTCGTGATCGTCAACGACAGCACCACCGCCGCCAGGAGCTACACGTTCGATCTCACCGCGCTCGCCAGCGTCGGCGCCCAGACCGCCGTGTACCGAACGTCGCGAACCGAGAATCTGGCGTCGCTGGCGGCGATCCCGGTGCAGGACTGGAGCTTCACGGTCAGCGCCCCCGCCTATTCGATCACGACGCTCGTCATCCCGCTGCGCTGACGCAGCGGCGTTTCTTGTCGAAGTGGAAACAACCGGGCGCAATCGCGCCTGTTAGTGTGCGGGCGTGGAAGCAAGCGCCGCATTGGCTTCGAAGCGGCGCGTGCATCTCGGCCGCGCGCTGCTGCGCTACTTCGCCAACCTGCGCGTCTCGCAACACGTGTTGTGGTGTTACCTCATCTGGTACCTGTTCGTGCTGGCGCGCTACTTCGACGCGAACCCGGCGCTGTGGCTCAGCTCGCTGGGCATCAGCGCGATCGTCGGCACGGCGCTCTATCTCAGCACCGCGCGGGCGGGGCACACGCGCGTGCGGCTCGAACGCTGGCAGATCGCGCGCCTCTACGTGATGCCGCTGTGCGTGTCGAGCTTCGCCGCGCTGATCAAGGGGCGCGGCTTCATCCTCGTCTTCCATCCGTCATTGCGCGACAACATCCTGGCGGCGTCGGCGTGCACGCTGTTCGTCGTCGGCACCGCCGCCCTGCGCCGCCTGAACGCCGGCGACTGACGCGGCTAGAGCAGCTCGTCGATCTTGGCCCGCATCAGCGCGTAGTCGCGCTCGCCCGGCGCCAGGCGGCCGCCCGGGTGGATGTGCCGGATGATGCCGCGACGATCGATGAGGAAGCTCACGCTCGTGAACGCGCGCTTCTTCCCGCCCAGCCACCACCGATCCAGCGTCTTCCAGTCGCGGTCGATCGCCACCGGGAAGCGGAAGCCAAAGTCGCGCGCCCAGCCGCGCACCGCTTCGGGCGTGAGCGGTTCGGACCGCTTGTGATGGTACATGCCGATGACGACCAGACCACGCTGGGCGTAGTCCGCGTGGAGCTGGTTGAGCGCCGGCGCCGACGCCGCGCAATACGGACAATCGGTCGACATGAACCACCGGACCAGGACGACCTTGCCGCGCAGCGCCGACAGCTTCAGCGGCGGCGAGCCGATCCACTCCGTCGCGTCCCACTCCGGTGCGGGCGTACCGATCAGCTCGGCGCCTTCGCCGGCGCCGGCCGCGGCGACGGCCAGCGCCAACCCGATGAGCGACCCTGAAGTGATCACGGCAGCGGCGAAGTCTAGCGCGGGGGGGCGTCAGTACGGTGCCCATCGGGATAGCGGATGGGCTGGGCGCTGTCATGGAGGGAGGTTGGAGGCCTGACGTCCAGGTGTTGCTGGGGCGAGGTACTGAACGATCGAGTTGACGATCGGGTGGGGGGCGTGCTCGTGTTGGGGTAGACCGCGCCGTTCTGAACGTGGAGACTGATGGTTGGGGGGTCGAGTGCCTTCAGCGTCAGGAAGGCGAACGAGGTGGTGGTCGTTCGACCCCGTAGAGTTCGTTGTCACAGAACAGGACGCGCGCGTCCTGCAGGTCATAGACCCTGTTGATCTGGATGCCGTACTGGTTGCGGTGGTCGACGGGACGAGCTGAACGGAAAGTAGCTGTTCGAATCTGGTGAGCGCTGCGATCACCTGCTCCGGAGTCACGCTGTCGGCCCTGTTGCCGATGAAGCGGCGCTCGGTGTACGCGTACGACTGGGGCAGTCGAGCCAAGGCCGCGGTGAAATCGATGCTGTCGCTGAGGTGCTCGTTACTGGCCTTCATCGCCTGCTGAGAGGCGTAGTGTAAGCCGGGCATCCCGCCGGTGGCTGCGCGGGTTGCGCTGGCTGCCAGATTGCTGCGTCGAGTCCTGCGTCTGCGGCGGTGACGTAGGCGACGACGGCGTCGGCGGTATCTGGTGGTTCGTGTATTGCGGCGGCCGCTGGCCGATGAGCGGGTCCGGCGTCATCCACATCGTCTCGTTCGCCATGCGTGTCGCGCAGTCACCCGCGGAGCGGCAGTCGGTCGAGCTCTGACCCTGGTAGGGCGCGGTCTGGAAGCCGGTCGGGTCCACGAAGTTGACGGGTCGTGCATGACGTACGCGTAGGCGTTCGTGCCGAACACCTGCATCGGCCCGTCGGAGACGGCGTCGCGACGTGAGGAAGCGGTGCATGGACACGTCGTAGATGCGTCCGCGCATGTTGATCAGGTTCAGGTCGTCGTCCTGGTAGTGCCCGGTGTAGCCGAGCTGCGAGAAGTTCTGCGCCGGCGTCGTGTTCATGCGCTTGCCGTAGGGGAAGAAGCCGAGCTGCGTCGACGCGCGGTTGACGACGCTGTAGGCGATCGATCCCTGGTGGTCGGTGAACAGGTAGCGCGTCGTGCGGCTGGTGCCGCCCCACGGATGCACCAGCTCGGCGACGACGCCGACATCGGTGTAGAGGCGGTAGACCGATTCGCTGCGCGCCGAGCGCGGTCAGGTTGCGTTGCTCGTAGAGCTTGCCGAGGTAGAGCACCTGGTTGTTGGCGTCCTGGGTCTTGCGCACGCGGTTGCCGAAGGCGTCGTACGCCGAACGTGCGGGTCAGGTCGGGGCCGAAGTCCTTGACCTCGGTCGGCAGGTTGAACGAGTTCCAGCGATCGTAGCGCCGCGGTGCGTACGCAGGCTCCGAGCTGCGCAGGTGGAGCCCGGACGGGCACTGGCTGCTGGTCGTGCAAGTCGCGCTCGTGTTCGTTGACCCTGTGGACGCGGCCAGCGGCGTCGTAGAGCGTGAGCGCGCTCGGGGGTGGAGCCGATCTGGTGCTCGGCGAGCTGGTACGTGTAGTCCGGCGCGCAGCGGCGTCATCGTCTCGTCGTCGGTGGCCCCCAGTCGCGGGAGACGTTGGACGCGGTGGTGTCGATCCCCGTGATGCCGTTGTCGTCGTAGCTGAACGTGGCGTCGACGAGCTTCTGTCCGGCGCCGTCGTCGCGGTGGTAGGTCGTCGAGGAAGCCGAGCGCGCCCGGCGTAGGTGTAGCGCTCGTTGATGGCCGCTCGAGCGTGCGCGGTCTCGAGCTTGTCCGTTGTCGAAGTAGGTGAAGGTCTGCGCCGGCACCGGTCCCGAGCGTGATGCGGCCGACGTCGTGGCTCTCGCAGACGGAGCGTATTGGCGTTGTAGCCCCAGGTCGCGGTGAGACGGTTGGTGGTCGCTGGGCGAGCCGTAGGTGGCCGCGGTGACCATGCCGAGCACGTGGCGGGTGTCGGCGCGCCACAAGATCGGGTTGCCGGTGGCGACCTCGGTGAGCGAGAGGAGCTGGCCGTTCTGGTAGTTGTATTGCACCGTCGGACCGCCGCGGCTGGTGTGGGTCGCGGCCGAGACGTCGCCCGAGCTGGCGGCTTCGGGATAGCGCATGCTGGTACAGCCGGCCGACCGTGTCGTATTCGTAGCCGAACGACAGCGACGTGGTGCTGCTGGCGAACTTCTCTCGCCGCTCGCGTGAGCTGGCCGAGCGGAGTTGAAGGTGTTACGATGTCGTGGCTGGAGTCGTTGTGGTAGGCGCGCTTGAGGCGCCCGACGTCGCCGGCGCGGTGCCCCACTGGTAGGTCTGCGCCCCTCGTTGCCCGAGGCGCGGCTGACGACGCGGTCGAGCGCGTCGTAGCTCTGAGTGATGGCGACGCCGTCGCGGCTGAAGGCGGTCATGCGGTCGAAGGCGTCGTAGGTGACGGCGCTGAGGCGCTCCATGCTGCTGCCGCCGACGATGCCGGTGGTCCACGCGTCTGCCGCCCGAGCTTGTCGAAGTAGAAGCGTTCGATGTGGTTGCCGGTGCCGGTGATCGACGCGAGCGGGCCGTCGCCCTTGTAGCGGTAGAGGATGTTGTGTCGTGCCCTGCTTGCGCACCACGACGCGGCCGGCGGAGTCGACCACGGTGCATCGACGAGAGACCCTCGCCGTCGACGATCGCGGTCTCGCCGTAGCGCCGGATACGAAAACGTGCTGCGTTCGGTGGTGCCGCGCGTCGACGACACCAGCCGGCCCGGCGCGGTCGTAGGCCGCCTGCGCGGTCACGCGTCCCGCCGCGATCGCGCCCTGGATCGACTGAACCGTCTGCCGAGACCGTCGCCTTCGGTCGAGGTGGAGCTCTGCGTAGCGCGTCGCGGGTGATGTTGCCGAGCGGCGTCGTACTGACAGTCGCGCAGACGCCGCTGCCGCCGCTGAAGGTCGACCAGCTGCGGTAGCGCGTGCGCCCGAAGCGGTCGATGAACACCGAGCTCTGCCCCCGCTGGCCTCGCTGGTGCGGACGATGTCGAACGGCTCGCCGTGTGGCTGTCGTCGTGCGCGTAGGTGATGGTCGTCGACGCCGTCGTCGTGCGCTGTCGGTCGTACTGCGCGCACGCGGCCGAAGCTGTCGCGGCGTGATGACGGTCTTGACGCCGTTTTCGTCGGCGGAGAAGATAAGGCAGCAGGGTGGTCGAGTCGTAGAGCACCCAGCGCGATCTGGCCGAGCGCGTTGGTGAAGCTCTCGACGAAGGTCCCCGACGACGTCGTAGCCGAACGCTATCGATCGCGTGGCACAGCACTGCATTGACCGCTCCGCACGTGGCGTACGTGCACCCTGGCCCGATGCGCAGTTGTCGTCGGCGTGCGCAGCAGTCGCCCGGTCGGCGAGTAGCGGCGCGACGGCCGTCACCTGGCCGGCGTTGTTGCGCGTGTAGTCGAGTCATGATCAGCTCGCCGTTCGTGCCCTGCGGCGTCGACGTGCTGGTGTTGGGTTCGCGGACGATCCACGCGAGGCGACCTTTGCGCGTCGTAGCAGAACTCGGTCACGTGCGCGTGTCGCTCACGCTGGCCGACGTTGACGTACGGGATCGCTCGGCCGTAGTGGTCTCGACGACCCGGCGCGCCTCGCCCAAGCGCCAGGTGGTGTCGTTGATGGTGTTGTCGAACTGGCGTGGTGACGGTGCGCGTGTAGCGCGCGGACGAACGCGGGATCGACGTCCTCGACGCGTCTCGGTGAACGCGTTGGTGACGTTGCCCCAGTCGTCGTAGGCGAGCTCGCGGAAGGTGTAGGCTGCCTGGTGTCGGTGAGCGGCCTGCTCCCGCCGGTGTCGCGCTTGCGCTGATAGTCGTTCTGATAGACGTGCTCGAGCCGGAGCGGGTGGCCCTGCGTAGATCTCCGACACGCTCCGTCGCCTGGCGCTGCGCACCACGCCGGTGGCCGCGGCGAGCGTCGTCGTATCGGCAGCTGCGATCTCGGTGGTCGCGGTGAAGCGCGGCGCGCGTCTGCACCGAGGTCGGGCGCATGCGCGAGCGGGTACTGGTAGTAGTTGGCCGTCGCCCGAGAACGTGCTCATGCGTGAAGCTCGTATTCGGTGACGTCGCCGGTGGTCTGGTCGATGGTGATGGTGACGGGTGAAGCCGAGAGAGCCGCGCCCGGTGATGTCGGTGCGGGCGCCCTCGTAGAGGTGCAACGTGTACGACTAGCGGCCCGGCGTGGCGTGGCCGCTCGTCGACGAGCCTGCGCACCGCGGCGCCCTTTTGCATCGACGCCGTCGGGTAGCCGCCCGGCGCTCGGAACGTGCGTGTCGCGCAGCCCGGCGGGGATGTTGGCGTCGTTCCGCAGCGCGCGCGGGTGCCGGCCGAGAGCGTGTCGTAGGTCACCTGCTGGCGGATGCCGCGCGCGTCGCTGACCTTCGTGACGAGATCGACGCCGCCGCGGATCGCGTCGGGATCGAGCAGCGTCACCGTGCGGCTCGCGATAACCCTGCTGGACCACGCCGGCCGTGACGCCGGCGATGAAGTCGACGAGGTCGGCGATGCCGTCGCCGTTGAAGTCCCCGATCTGGGTCATCGTTGAAGCGCTCGGCCGGGTACGGAGCCGCTGCCGTGTGGAATAGACGAACTCGTCCTTGTCGTCGAACAGGCGGTAGCGCCTGGTCGGGGATCGGCAGGTTGATCGGCGCGTCGAAGCCGGCGCCGTTCGAGTAGCAGACCTGGATGGGGTCGCGCGTGCCGGCGTGACCCGGTCCAGTTGGGCGTGGCGAGGTGGGTGGCGCCCGAGAGCTTGATCAGGTCGTCGCGCCCGTCGCCGTTCATGTCGGCGATCAGCAAGTTGCTGTCGCTCCCCTTCGGGCCCGACCCAGTTGGGCCGGCAGCGGCTGGTGTCGAGCGCGACGGGTGGAAGGAACCCTTCGCCGGTGTTGATGCGCATCGACCATGTCGGCGCTCGGCGAGGCGGCGGTGAGGTAGAGCGGCGTCCTTGAGGCCGTCGCCGTTGACGTCGGCGAAGTACCAGAGCGAATTGCCCGTCAGTGCCCGTACCGGTGTAGGTCGCCGTGCCCCAGTTCGTCGTGCCGGATATCGGCTCGCTCGCGCTGCCGAGGGTGTCGAACCTCTTCTCCCACTTCACGTTGTTGGCGAAGTCCTGGAAGCGGTACGCGTGCGCCCAGTCGTTGACGCTGTCCGGTGGATCCTCGTAGCTGCGCATCGCGGAGTTCCAGTCCACCTGGATCAGCTCCTGGTGCCCGTCGCCGTCCAGATCGAGCACGGTCGTCACCTGCGGCACCAGCTTGGTCGCGTTCGAGGGCACCGGGCCTGCCACGCGCACGTCGTGTCGTACTTTTTGTCAGGTATGAGACCTGCGGCGCCCAGGACGGCGACGCCGACGTGCCTGCGCCGTCTGCCGCTACCAGCGGCTGTGGGGCTCGCTGCCGTCGGCGGCGGGACCGGTGGTGATGAGGTCGGGCAGCCCGTCGCCGCTCAGGTCGGCGAACTTGATGTAGCCCTCGTGGCCGCGGAAGGTGGCGGGCGCGGGTGGCGCGTCGGGCTGCGATAGGTCGGTGATGCCCGGGACGTTGACCTCGACCAGCGTGCCGGCGGTGGGGTCCCACGCCAGGACGCCGTAGTTACGGCACTCGATCACCAGCTCGGTCGTGCCGTTGGCGTCGAGATCGACGGGGAGCGCCATGCCGAGGTGGGTGAGCGACTTGCACGCGCCCGCGCTCCAGTTCACGTCGACCGCGGACTTGAACTGGCCGCCGCCGTCGGCGAGCAGCAGCCGCTCCTTGTAGGTGGTGTTGGCCGGGAACACGCCCGTGGTGGTGTTCGCGGCCTGGTTCGGCTCGTGCACCAGGATGTCGTCGTTGCCGTCGCCGTTGGCGTCGAAGACGACGAACTCCATCTGCGGCGACGTGCCGTTGGCCGTCGCGCCGACGAAGGCCCTGTAGTCGAAGCCGGTCTCGACGCCTTGGAAGCGCAGGCTGGTGCTGCGCGCGCGACTGCCATTCGAATGTCGGTGACGACGCAGACAACCGGGTTCGGCCCGCCGCCGGGGATGCCTTCGCAGAGGAACACGCGCTGAACCAGGCTTCGCTTGGTGACGCGATGGTTGTTCGGGTCCTGCGTAGTCGCTCCAGTACTCGAGGTTGTAGTAACGCTGCGGCCACCACTGGCCGCCGTCGGCCTGAACCAGCGTGCGGATCGAGCGGAGCCGTACGTTGGTGCGCACGACGACGCCGTTGACCCAGCGCTCGAGCTTGTCCTCGGCGGGCCGGGCCTCGTAGGACGAGGACGACGCGCCGGGGCCGCGCCGAATCGGGGAAGTCGCACGGCGTCGTTTCGCACGTCGTGTAGTCGATCTGCGACAGCAGCGGCACGTCGCCGCCGCCGTCGTTGGTCGCGCCGCTGGAACGCACGTAGCCGTAGCGCATGCCGTTGCCGGAGCGATCGTACCTGCTTGATGAGCGGCCAGACGTATGTGCATCGTGGTGGGCGCGCCGTTCGCCGTGCCGTCGGCGTTGACGGGCTGGCGCTGCGTCCAGGGTTCGGTGCCAGTGCGTTCCCACCGTGTCGGCGAGCGGCTCGTAGGTCAGCGTGCGGCCGTCTTTGGTCTCGGCGGTCCATCGCGTGATCTGGGTGCCGTTCTTCGCCGCGATCCTGACGCGGGTGAAGTTGTCGATCTCGGTGCGGTACGCAGCGCCGACGTCGCCGTCGGTGCCCGACACCGAGACGAGGCGCTGCCCGTCGAGGCAATACACGTCGTCCGAGGTTGAAGCGAATGAGGTCGCGGTCGCCGCCGGCCGCCGTCACCCTTTCGCAGCGGGTGATGCTGGAGGTGCCTTCCAGGCTGAAGCCGACGCCGAGCGGTCCGTTGCCGCCCGTGCTCGAATAGTTGATGGCGAGCGACGGCGCCATGCCCGCGCGCCCGGGCGGCACCTCAATTGGGATCCGGTAATGGTACGCGCCGTCGTGCCCGACCCAGCCGGTGCCGGGCACCGCGCCCCCCGGTCCCGTCGAGGCTGGGGGTGGCGGCGCGGTGGTCGGCCTGGTCGCCAGCGCCGACGTGCGTTGAGCGAGATCCTGCGCTTCCGGCGCCGTTGCGGGCGCCGGGCCGACGACACCGTCGCCGCCTGCGCCGTCGCCGCTCCCGTCATGACAGCGCGATGCCGAGACAACGAGCACCCCCGCGAGCAATACCCGCAATCCGGACACCTTCATTCGCATCCAATCCTCCAGTTCGCGACCAACGGCCCTATGGGGGAGAGGAAGTGCGGTCAGAGCCGCGGACTGGGGAAAGTTTCTCGTCGAAATCTCGCGCCGGGGCGATTGACGCGGTGCCGCCGCGCTCAGAACCTGCCAGCGACGCTGACGCCGGCGGCCCCGGGCAACGCGAGTGGCGCCGCCTGGAGCTGGCGGTCGTGCAGCGCGGGGAGGGCGATGCCGACACCGGCGCCGAAGGCGTAGCCGATGACGACGTCGCTGGGGAAGTGACCGCCACCCTCGACGCGCGCGACGCCGACGAGCGCCGAGCCCGCCGCGCCGACGACCAGCACCGCCCACGCCAGGGTCGGGTGGCCGGTGCGCCGCAGGGCCGTGCTGGCCACTATCGTCGCGGCCAGGCAGTTGGCGACGTGCCCGCTGAAGAACGACCGGCCCGCGTTGGCGTCGTTGCGCTCGTCGAGCGGGGCCTCCTCGCCGTAGACGCGCGGGCGGGGACGATTGACCGCGTAGCTCGTGGTGACCTGTAGCGCGGAGGTCAGCAGCACCGCCTCGGCGACGACGACCAGGTCCTTGAAGCCGGCGCGAGACGGCTCGCCGATGAGCAGGCCGGCCGGAACCAGGACCAGGAGCGACGCCGTCGTGATGTCGCCGACACGGGTCCAGCTCTCGGAGTAGGTGCCCGCGAAGTGACGGTCGATCGGGTTGACGTTGGCGCGGTCGCACAGCGGCGCGCACGCGGGTGGACCGGTCTCGTCCATGAACAGGAAGGCCGCCGCCACACCGCCCGACAGCAACAGCAAGGGGGCATCCAGCTCGAAAGACAGGCGGTAGGCTGACCGCGATTCGTCGGCTCGCGCCGCCGTGGTGGAACCGCAGATCGACAGCACAACGACCAGGGTGGCGAGCCAGCGCTTCGTCGTCATGGTCATGGTCATCCTCATTCGATACATCCCCTCAGCCCGCATAGAACTCGAGGCCGATCGACGCTCGGTACTGCGGGTACCAGAACGGGATGCCGCGTAGCTGCGGGATCGACGCGGCGAAGCCGAGCGGGTTGATGACGACATAGAAGGAGCGCGAGGCCTTCCATTCGATGCCAAGCGGGTAGGTCGCGACGTAGAGGCCGATGCTCCCCTGCGGAACGCCGTAGAGATCGATCAAGGTTCGCGACGGCGCCGGCGCTGGTCGTGACGCGCAGGTTGAACTCCTGGTAGGCGAGCGGTATGCGGACGATGACGGTTCCGAACACGTTCAGCGCCCCGGTCCGAAACCGCTCCTCGCCGTTGAGGGCGAACCAGGGGTTCCACTCGATGTCGAGCCCCAAGGTCAGGTGCGCGCGGGCGCGGAACCGGACACCCAGCGTCGCGGCCAGCGCGGGATCGCTGAGCGAGCCGCCTGCGCCGATGTACGCGCCCAGCGCCGGCTGCTTTCGGTTCTCTGGTCCGGGCTCGGGGACCGGGGTGACGCGCGGTGGGGGCACGTTCGCGGCCGCCGTGGCCGCTGCGCTCTGGGCGGTCACCGCCGTCTCAGCGCGGGCGCTGCCGGTCGAGGCCACGATGCCAAGCAGCACCAGCAGCACGCCGGTGCGGCGACGCCTGCGCGCGCGCACCAGCGCAAGCCCGACGAGCGCCAGCGCGGCGCCCGCCCCGCGGCCGCCCCGGGACCTGGCGCGCCGACGTGGCAGCCTCCCAGCAGTCCGTTGCTGCTGAAGGCGCGTTCGGGCGCATCGCACCAGCGGTCGGCGGCGCTGCAGCCTGGCGCGTAGCTGAGCCACTGGTCGAGCAGATCGGATACGGCGTCGATCTTGCCGGCGCGGTCCCGCGCGGGATCGAGCGAGATGCGCAGCACCGCCGTCGCGGACTCGGTCGCCAGCTCCCGTGCGTGCGCGGCGCATGTCGTCGGGATCGTCGCAGCGATCGAGCTCCGTCGAGTGCGGTGGGCCGTCCGTGACCTCGTTGAAGTTGCCGCCGACCTGGTCGAGCCAGTTGACCACGGCCGTGATGTGCTCGTCATCGGGCGTGCGGTAGGTATGAGCGAAGCTGTCCTGGATGGTGTGAATCGCCTGTCCGATGCGGACGTAGAACGTGGGCAGCGACGCATCCACCCTGTGGCGCACGCCGAGGTAGACGGCCAGCGACGTTCGCCGCGCGGGATCCGGCCGACCCATGTCGTCGAGGCCGTCGAGCGCTTGCTCCAGGCGTTCGAGAATCAACGCGCGGCACTCGCGCAGCGCCTCGGGTGATCCCCCAGGCTCCGGCGAATCGCCGTGGAGACAATGGTTTCGTTGTGCCTGCGGATCGCCGTGCACCAGCGCGAGCCGGGAGAGGTCGTTGCCGTCGTTTCCTTCCAGGTCGGGGTCACGCACGCCAATCAGCAGGCTCGTGCCGCCGAGGTCCATCAGGTCGACGGGCGCCTCGAACGCGAGGTCGCGAATCAGCGCCTGCTCGTTGCGATCAGGGGCGAGCGGCGCGGCGGACGGGAGCTCGGCGCGGACGACGCGCAGGGCGGCGGCCGTCATCTCCTCGTGACAGCCCCGCGTGGCCACGGTGTCGATGCTGAACGCGCGGGCGGTCGGCGCGATGAGCAGCAGCAACGCGCCGACGACCGCGCCCATCGTCGGACAGCCGGTCACTCGAGGCGCGATCACGATGTTGCTTGGTGCCCACCGAAACCCATCCCGTCAAGACGAACACCGACGGGTATCAGGGGATCGCCGACGGTGAAGTACAGTTGAGGGCGACCGTCGACGGGACTACCCCCGACAAACACGACCAACGGCGCGCGACCCAACGGCGCAAGACGATGCGAAGTCATGAACACCAGTTTCCCGACGAGGCGGCGGCCTTGTGTGCGACGCTGCTGCGCCATGCGCACCAGCCCTGGGTTTCTAATTTGCTTTGCCCGCATCGCGAGCGCCGTTGCGGGGTGCATCATTCATGACCGCGGAGTCGGCGGCGGCGCCGCCGCGGTGGGCGGCAACTTGATCCCCGCGTCGAGCTTGCGGCCGCTGCGCGAGGCGGGCGCGGCGGCCCACCGGCGCATCGGGACCGCGATGATGAGCCACCACCTGGCGTACGCGAAGGCGCGGGCGCTGGTCGTGCGCGAGTTCGATTCGCTGACGCCCGAGAACGAGATGAAGTGGGAAGCGGTGGAGCCGCAGCCCGGCGTGTTCGACTTCGCCGCCGGGGATCGGCTGGTGGCCTTCGCCGCCGAAAACGCCATCCGCATGCGCGGCCACACGCTGGTCTGGCATTCGCAGCTCCCGCTGTGGGCGAAGGGGCTGCGCGCCGACGGGTTGCGCGCCGCGATGACCCGGCACATCCAGAACGTGGCCGGCCACTGGAAGGGGAAGATCGGGCAGTGGGACGTGGTCAACGAGGCGCTCGCCGACGGCCCGACCGGCGAGCTGCGCCCCGACTCGCCGTTTGCGGTGCTGGGTCCCAACTTCATCGACGAAGCGTTCCGGCTGGCGCACGCGGCCGACCCGCAGGCGGAGCTGTTCTACAACGACTACGAGATTGAAGACCCCAGCAGCGCGAAGGGGGAGGCGGCGTACGCGCTGTGCAAGCGGCTGAAGCAGGCCGGCGTGCCCATTGCCGGCATCGGCTTCCAGATGCACGTCGACCCGCGCGGCTGGCCGACCGCCGAGCAGCTGCAGCGCAACTTCGAGCGCTACGCGGCGCTCGGGCTCGCCATCGAGATCACGGAGATGGACGTGCCCGTGGGCGCGATCTCCGGCGACATCGACCAGAAGCTGCAGCGCCAGCGCGAGATCACCCGCGACATCGTCGCGGCCTGCGTCGCCGTCGACAAATGCACGGGCATCACGTTCTGGGGCGTCACGGACAACGACTCATGGCTCAACAGCCCGCGCTGGGGCGCGATGCGCGGCCCCGGCCCGCACTATCCGTTGCCGTTCAACACCGACATGCAAGCGAAGCCGATGGCGGCGGGAATCATCGACGCGCTCGCGGGCGCGCCCGCGGCCGTGCCCGCGTCGAAGTGACCGCCTAGAACCAGACGTGGAAGCTGCCGCTGGGCTTCACGACGGGGAGCAGATCCACAAGCAAGGCGCGGAGCAGCGCAGCGATCCCGTGGACGTCTGATCGCAGTAGTCGTCGCAGGTCATCGCCTCCAGCACCGGCGCGCAGCCCTCGATCGCCTCGGCCGCGCTTGCCGCGCAGAACGTGCCATGTTCGATGACCGACGACACGCAGTCGGCGGCCGCTTGCGACTCACAGTCGGGCTGTGCCGGAGGAGCGCACTGCAAGTTCTTCAGGCAACTGATCGCGGCGTACTGGGCGCAAGCGGCCTCGAGCCGGAGCATCGCATCTTGCGGTTCCGGGGCGGCGCCACCGTCGCACGCCGCGATGGCCCCGGTCACCAGCGCCAGCATCCACACGCACATGCACACGCACCCGCGCGTCATCCTGCCCTCCGAGCGCCCAACGCTAGCACCCTAGGGTCGCGCCAGCTCGATCGCCAGCCCCAGATCGACGGGCGGCTTGCGCCGCTCGTGCGGGTAGCCCCGCGGGTTGCAGACGACGCGCGTGTTGCCGACGACGTAATCGCACGGCGCGTGCGTGTGGCCGTGCAGCCACAGCCGCGCGCCCGCGCCCGCCACCAGCTCCGCGGCGTCGTCGGCGACGAAGAAGCGGTTGAGCGGCGACCCGACGAAGAAGGACGGCGTGCTCGTCTGGTGGGGCAGGTGATGCGTGATGACCACGTCGCCGTCGCGCACGTTCGCGCGCAGGAACGCGAGCTGCGCGGCGTGCGCGTCATGGACCCACGGGAGGAAGTCGCGAATCAACCTGAAGTCGGTCAGGTAGCCGCGGTACTTCGGCTCGTCCGGCGTCTCGGGGAACCACAACGTCGCGCCGACGAAGCGCTGTCCGTCGATCACCGCGACGCCCGGGTTGAGCACGTGCAGGTTGGGCAGCGCCGCCGCGCATTCGGCCAGCAGCGCGTCCGCCTCCACGGGCGACGTTCTGTAGTACTCGTGGTTGCCCGGCACGAAGACGACGTGCGGAAACCGCGCGCAGAACCAGGCGAACACCTGCGTGATCGCGGCGCGCGACCGCAGCGGGAGCACATCGCCGGCCAGCACCAGCACGTCCCCGGCGACCTGCACGCTGCGCGCGAACGCCTCGCCTCCGTCGTCGTCGAACTCGAAGTGAATGTCGGACAGCAGCTGGACGCGCACGGGCGCTGGAAGGATAGCGCTACCGCACCATGTCGATTGCCGTGAGCGATCGGCCGGGGCACACGACACTAACCTCGGAGCGGCCCATGCCGCACCCGACGCTGGAGGCCCCGCCAATGGTTCACCGTCCCCGGACCGCGCGCAGAACGTCAATAGAATCACGGGGGTCCGCCGTCGGCGTGCTCGCCTGCCTGCTCCTGGGCGCCTGCGGCGGGGCCAATGAGCCAAGCATCCACCCGAGCGGCACAGCCGGCAGCGGCAGCGGCCAGGCGGGATCGTCCGGGGGCGCCGGGACGACGGGCGCGGCTGGCAGCGGCGCGGCCGGCACCGGTGGCGCGGGGGCGACAGGCGCCGCGGGGAGCGCGGCCGGCACGACAGCGACTGCCGGTACGTCAGGCACAGCCGGGAACTCCGGCGCCGCCGGCTCGGGCGGCCCGATCATGCTCGATCAAACCGGCAACCCGCTGTTCGGCATCCTGGTCACGTACCCCGAATGGCTGAGCGCGGGCGCGACCGACGCCGCCCGGCTGACGGCGGACAAGACGCTCGCCGACAACATGATCACATGGCAGCTGCCCGAAGGCGGCTTCTACAAACACGACAAGAGCGTCTATGCGGCGCCCTGGAACGGAACCGCCGCGCGCTCCGATTGGCGCGGCGCGAACAACATCGAGCTCGGCACCATCGACAACGGCGCGACGATCACCCAGGCGATGTTCCTGGGCGACGTTTACCGTCGCAGCACCGAGGTCAAATACCGGGACGCCGCGCGCAAGGCGCTGGAGTTCTTGCTGAAGATGCAGCTGCCGTCGGGCGGGTTCCCGCAGGTCTACCCGGCGCGCACCGGCACCACGTATTCGAACTACGTCACCTACAACGACGACGCGATGGTGCGCGCGCTGGCGATGCTGGACTACGCGAAGATGAGGAAGGCGCCGCTTGGCGGCGACCTCGTCACCGATGATCAGGTCGCCCGAATCACGACCGCGATCAGCAAGGCCATCGACTACATCTTGACGTCGCAGATCACGCAGGCGGGGGTGAAGACCGTGTGGTGCGCGCAGCACGACCCCACGACTTACGAACCGCGGGGCGCGCGCTCGTACGAGCTGCCGTCGAAGAGCGGCAAGGAATCCGTCGGCGTCATCGCGTTCCTGATGTCGCAGCCGCAGACGCCGGAGATCAAGGCGGCCGCGCAAGCCGCCATCGCCTGGTACAAGAGCGACGCCGTCAAGGTCGCGAACACCGCGTACATCGACCGCCCGTCGGGCAACACCGACGACAGCTACAACCCCATCCAGGCCAGGGCGGGCAGCACGATGTGGTACCGGTTCTACGACCTGGCCCAGGACACCGGCTTCTTCAGCGGCCGGCTCCCCAGCGAAAACCCGCCGGGCGCCGGCAAGCAGTACGACATCATGGACATCGAGGCCGAGCGCCGCTACGGCTACCAGTGGGGCGGCAGCTACGGCACCGGCCTGTTCACGTACACCAACCGCGTCGGCTACTAGCTCGCCCGATCGGCCGCCGCCGCGTCACGCGTCGACGAAGTCGAGCGCGCCGTAGAAGTCGTTCTTGCCGACCTCGACGCCGCCGTGGCGAAGCAGGTCGTAGGCGGTGACGACGTGGAAGTAGAAGTTCGGGATCTGGCGCGCGAACAGGTACTCGTCGGCGGCGATCGCCTTGCCGGGCTTGTTGGGTAGCCGCACCATCGTCGTCGCGGTCGTGCGCGCGAAGTCGTCGGCGGTGAACGTCTCGAGCACGGCGACACACTTGGCGATGCGGGCGCGCAGCTCCGCGAACGTCGTCTCGTTGTCCTCGTGACGTGGAACTTCCTTGCCGGACAGGTTGGCGGCGGTCGCCTTGGCGGTGTCGCACGCGATGCGGATCTGCGCGACGAACGGCAACATGTCCGGGAACAGACGCGCCGAGCAGAAGTTGTTGACGTCGAACTTCCGCGCCTCGGCGTACTTGGACGCCTTGTCGAGAATCGAGTCGAGCACTCTGAGCGAGCGCATCATCTGTCGAACGACGAGGAAGTAGTGCACGTGGGGGCCTCCGATGTGGTGAGGCGATCTAGCCCAAGCCCAGCCGTAGTCAAGGCGATCCCGGAGTCTGGAAATTCCTGCGCCGCTACGGTCGAGTTTCTGACGCGAGCGTTTCATCTCGGTCAACTCGCAGTTTCATTTGGACGGTTTTCGCGAGTAAGGTGCGTGTTTTTTCGCTCCCGGCGAAAGTTGGGAGTAGATCGGACGAGGAAAGGGGACGAGGTGAAACGATGTGGAACGAAGGAAGTGTGGCGGCGCGTGGGGATGTCGAGGGACTCGCGGAGGGACTCGCGATGGATGACGTAGTTCACGTGGGCAAGAGTTGGTTCCGAATGACCCCGGCAGTCGCGCTGTCATCAGGTGACGACAACGCGGTCGTGGTCCGCTCGATGCCCGTGTCGAAGACGGCTCGCCTCGGCGAGATCGTCGTGGTGCCACCGGACGACATGACGGCGAGGTCGTTGTTCGAGAGCGCATTCGAGACGACGGCGACGGGAGACGAATTGATCGTGGGCAAACCGCGTCGCACCGTCACGGTGTCGCTGTGGGGGCTGGCGACGCTGGGCGCGGCTCTGCTGTTCACCGGCGCTGCAGTCGCCGTGATGTTGCGGCCGAACCCGGCTGCTCCGATATCCGCGCCGGCAGTCACCGCGCCCGCGCCGGCAGTATCCGCGCCAGTGGCCACCGCTCCGGTGGTGTCCGCTCCCGCGCCGGTGCCAGCGCAGGCCCCGGTGGTCGACCCGCTGGCCGTCGAGGCGCCCGCCGCCGAGCCGCCATCGCCGCCGAGCGAGGTGGTGGCTGCGGAGCCGTCCGAGCCTGTGCCTGCCGCACCCGCGGCGCGCCCGTCGCTGGTTCGCAAGGCGCCGATGGCAGTGCAGACGCCCGTCCGGCGCGCGCGTCCCACCGCGCCGGCGAAGGTCGACGCGGCAGCCGCAGGCACCGTGCCCGATCCATTTGCGCCGCCGCCCGCGAAGAAGGCGTGGGTCGACCCGTTCGCTGACTGAGACCGTTCAGGTCCGCTGACGCGTGTAGTGGAGACCGACGACGCCGCTCGGATAGGGCGTCGTCCTGGTCAGCGTGAAGCGGGCGAGCGCACCGCCGTCGGTGAACAGGCGCTTTCCGCCGCCGACGGTGACGGGATACAGCAGCAGGTGCAGCTCGTCGACCAGGTCATTCGCCAGCAGCGTGTGGACGAGCTGACTGCTGCCGTCGGTGAGGATGTTCTTGCCGGGCTGCGCCTTGAGGGCGCGCACGGCTGCCGCCACGTCGGCGTCGCGGATGATCGTCGTGTTGCGCCACTTCGGATTGACGAGCGTCTTCGACACGACGTATTTCGCCGGCGCGTTCATCAGGTCGCCGAACGGATCCCCGACCGGCATCGGCTCGAACGCGTCCGCGTGCGTGACGTACGTGCGGCGCCCGAGCAGCAAGGCATCGGCGTCCTTCATGATCGACACGAAGCTGCCGCCGATGTCGTCGTGCCAGTAGGGCACGGTCCAGCCGCCGTGCGCGAAGCCGTTGTCGCGATCCTCGTCCGCGCCGCCAGGCGCCTGGATGACCCCGTCGAGCGTGATGAACTCCGAAACGATGAGCTTTCTCATGGTTGCTCTCCTCTCTGAACTGGCGACGAACGAGGAGAGCGCGGATCGACACGAGCCGCGCCGCGCGCGCGCCTATTTTTTCGCGGCGCCTGCTGCCTTGTTGGGATTGTCCGCCGGGTTCAGGTAGTGGATGTCGAACGGCCCCACGCCGTCGAGCTGCACGATCGTCTCGGCCTTCGTTTCGGCCGCGTGGTGCATCTTCCCGGGCAGGAAATGGAATCCGCCCGCGGCGAGGCTGGTCGCCGGGGCGTCCATCGTGTCGCCCATGTGCAGCAGGAAGGCGCCGGACAGGATCGTCAGCTGCTCGTCGTTGCTGTGCCAGTGCGGCGGGATCTTGTAGCCGGCCGGCATCTTGAGGCGCAGCGTGAACGGCGCCTTCTTCGACGGATCGCCGTGCAGCACCGCCAGCTCGGCGCCCTTGGGGAGGTCGGGCGGCGCCGGGCCCCATTTGATCTCGGCGGCGTTGACGGACATGGCGTGCGTGTCGGCCTTCTTCGCCGCGTCAGCAGCGAAGGCGGGGGCCGTGGCGAGCAGGACGAACGCGAACGTGGCGCGGGAAGTCTTCATCGGCTGCCTCCTTGTCGGGTCGGCCGCGAAACTAATCACGCCAATCGACAGTGGCAGTCTGCGCGCGCCAGCTTCCCGGATGTCGCCGCCGACGGCGCTCGCCGCGGTGTTACTTCGGGAACAGCGCGCCGACCGCGTCGTAGAATTTGTCGCCCATCCAGGCGTAGCCCGACACGTTGGGGTGGACCTGGTCGCTGCTCAGGCCGCTCGACGGGAAGCCGGTCCACAGGTCGACGACGATGACGTGCTTGCCGGCGTCGGCGCGCGTCTTGACGATGCCGGGGATGGCGTTGTTGTACGTCATCGTTGCCGAGGCTCCGCCGGGGAAGGGGATGATCTTCGCCACCACGATCAGCGCGTTGGGCATGCCGGCGATCAGCTTGTCGAGCAGCGTGCCGAGGCGCTGGGGCGCACCACCCGGATTGCTGCCGTACATGTCATTGGTGCCGATGTGCACGAGGATCATGTCGCACGGCATGTTCAGCGTGTTCTTGCTGGTGATCTGGTTCGAGATGCCGTCGATGGTGATCCCGCTCGTCGCCTCGTACCGCCTCGGGAAGGGCATGCCGGCGACGGTCGTGGGCCCGTTCTGCAGCGTGCCCGTATAGGTGATCTTCTGTTGCGCCATCACCGCCTTGTTGAACAGCTCGATGCGCCACGCACCTTCCTGATTGATGCCGAAGGTGATCGAATCGCCGACCGGCAGGATCCGGCACGGGTCGCCGTTGGTGGGGCAGGGGTTGTAAGCGCCCGAGCCGCCGCCGGCGCCGCCGCTCGCCCCCGCGGTGCCGCCGCCCATTCCGCCGCGCCCCGCCCCGCCGGTGGTGCCGCCGCGTCCGGCGTTGCCGCTGGTGCTGCCGCCCGCGCCGGCGCTGCCGGACGATCCTGCGCCGCCCGCGACACCGGTCACGCCCCCGGCGCCCGCGACGCCCGTCGTCCCTGCGACTCCCGTGGTGCCCGCGACGCCCGTCGTGCCGGCGGCCCCGGTGGTGCCCGCGACGCCCGTCGTGCCCGCGACACCGGTAGTGCCCGCGACGCCCGTGGTGCCGGCGGCGCCCGTGACGCCCGCGGCGCCGGTCGTTCCGCCCGCGCCGGCAGCCGAGCTGCCCGCAGCGCCGGTTTCATCCACGGGATCGCCTTCCGCACAGCCCACGACCATGGCGATCGCGAGGGCTGCAGTGATTCGAAGCAATGGCCGCAAGGTCATTGCCTGGAATGGGAGCGGGCCCCGAATACCTTCAGTGGCGGAGCGCGTAGAGCGTAGACCGGCTTTGCCGGTCGGAGCTCATCGCGGGAGGGTTTGGGAACCCTTCGAGGGTTCCCATCTAGGGCGAACCCCGGTGTGGCTGCGGGCGAAGGTCAGGAAGCGGCCCGCCGGGAACTCGGTCTGATAGGTCCGCGCCAGCTGCTGGGCGCCGGCTGCGTCATTTCGCGCGTCCGCCGCCTCGATGGCCAGAACGAGGGCCTCCTCGCGCAGCGCGCCGTGCGGATGAGCCGCCAGATAGCGGGTGAGCAGCGCGCCGGCGCGGACCGCGTCGTGTTCGCGGCGCAGCGCGACCAGCGCGTCGAGCACTTCCGTCCGCTCGCGCGCGACCGCCGCCGCGCTGGGCAGCGGGCTGGCGGGCTTCTTCGGCGCGCTGCGTGGTGGGGGTTTCGAGATTCGGCGCTCGTCCACCGTCTCGGTGGCCGTGGCAGCGGCGGTCGCGACCGGCGGGACCGGGCTCACCTTCTCGGCGCGCGCAGGCAGCGGCGTCGATGGCGGCGTCGCCGACGGCACGTCGTCGAGCGCCGGAACGATCCAGCGGCGGGTGATCACGGCGCCCGCCGTTCCCGCGCCCGAGGCAGACGATCACAACCATCGCCAGCTTGAGGACCAGCGTCCGAAAGCCACGCGTCGTCGGCGTCGCCGACGCGCGCCGGATCGAACGCCACACCCGCTGCTTCATCTCCGGGATTTGCGGGGCGGCAGGCGTCTCGCGCAGCACCTCCACGCCGCGCCGGAACGCGGGCTCGTCGGTGTCCATGTCGCGCAGCCGGTTCATCGCGCCCGCTCCTCGTCCGCGCGCTGCTTGTTGAGCAGCTTCCAGAACTCCTTGCGCGCGTGGTGCAGCCGCGTCCACACCGTCCCCAGCGGCACGTCCTGAATGTGCGCGATCTCCTCGCCCGAATAGCCCTCGATCTCGAACAGCACGAACGTCGTGCGCAGCTTCTCGCTCATTCCCCCCACCAGCGTCTGAAACTTGCCGACGCCTCTGGGCGTCGTCGTAACGGGCCTCCGGACCGGGGGTCGTCATCTCCACCCGGGCGAGGTCGACGTTCCGGCGCCGCAGCACGAGGTTCTTGAACCAGGCCCGCCGCCGGTGATCGCGGACGGTGAGCTGCGCGATCCGGTACAGCCAGCCCGCCAGGTTGCCGCCGTCGAAGTGATGGAGCTTGCGCCGCACCACCAGGAAGATCTCCTGCGCCAGATCCTCGGTGTCGGAGCTCGGCATGCCGAGCGCGTAGAGCCACCGGACGACGTCGTCGAACCAGCGATCGTAGATGTCGCGGAAGCGCGCGTCGCGGTCGTCGCGCCGCGAAGAGGTGTCGCCGCCGCCGCCGGCGACCACCGCCAGGTGCGGGCGCTCGCCCTGCGTTCTCGGAAGGTGCTGGTCGAAGGGGCATCTGATCCAATCTTCCTGACAGATGGGAATGCCGGGCCGAAACCTTCAGTCGGCGCGACGCGGCGCCGCCATCCCGCGAGGGTTCATTGTCCCACACCTACGCGCGTCAAACTGATCGTCGCGTCGTCGAAATAGACCGTCGCCGGTGACGGCGCGATGTCGTTCGACCCGCCGCCGACGTCCCACTGCACCCAGGCCGTCGGAGCGGTCACCACGTTGGCGTGGTCGAGGATCTGGACGCCGTCCTGCCAGATCGTGATGCGCCCCGTCGCGTCCGCCGCCTTCCGGTAGAAGATCTCGAAGTGAACCCACCTCGCCACCGGCACCGGGATCGGGTTGGTCTGGTCCGTGTTCGCCACGGCCGTCGAGTCGTAGAGGTGCGCGATCAGGTTGCCGTCGGGGCCCGGGTAGACGTTGAAGTCCCACAGCGGCGTGGTTTCCGGCACGCCGGCTGTCCGGTGGTAGCCGAAATGGTGCAGGCTCAGCCAGGATCCGACCTGCACGGACGAGGGAATGAAGAACCAGGCGCCGTAGTACGCCTCGGGAGGGCTCGGTTGCTCGCGAAACAGGTAGCTGAAAGACGTCACCGTCATCGGCGCGAATGTCGCGACGCCGCTGTACGTGCCGCGGTGCGCCTGGTCCTGGCTCGCGGCCGGCGGGTCGGCGAGGTTGTCCATGTAGATGCCGCCGTTGCCGTCCGCCAGCCACTCCGACAGATCGCCGGTCTCGAACGTGGCTTGCCAGAGAATCCCGGTGCGCCGCGTCTCCGGCGTTACCAAGGTAGACGTGTCGGCCGCATGCCGTGGCGCCGAGCGCGACGCAGGCAGCGAGCATCGGGCAGAACGAGGGGCGGGCCCGCAAACCATCGCTACGATACGCCGGCGCTCGATGCGCGCCGGACAGAAATCCGTGAGCACGGCCGTGGTCGCATGAGCCCAACCCTGTTGCTCGGCCTGATCGCCGCGGCGTCGTCGACCCCGGCCGTCGCCGTGACCGGCGCGTGTCCCAGCGCCGACGCGGTGACGGCGGCGCTCGCGTCGGCCCTGGGCAACGACGGCAAGCGCGACCTCGCGGGCGTCGCGAAGGTGAGCGACGAGGGCGATCGCTTCTCGGTCACGGCGCTGGGACAGACCCGGCAGTACGGCGACCCGGCGCGAGACTGCGACGAGCGGGCACGCGCGGCGGCGGTGTTCATCGCGCTCGCGCTCAATCCGCCCGTCGTTCCGCCCGCCCCCGCGCCCGGCGTGCCGGGACGCCGCCACCCAGCAGGTGCTCGGTCACCGCGACGGAGGCGGCGCCCGCGCGCGCGTCGGAGCGATGGATCGACGTCGCCGCCGCCGCGCGCTTCGACGGCGGTCCGTCCGCCGAGACCAGCGCCGCGTTCGGCTTCGAGGCGCGGGTGACCGTCGGCTGGCGGTGGCTGGGCGTCGTGGCGACCGCCGGCATCCTCGCCCCGACCGACAGCACGTTGTCGTCCGTCACCGTCCGCCAGCAGCGCTTTCCGTTGAGCGTCGCGCTGACGGCGCGGCGCGGACTGTCGCAGCGGCTGGCGGTCGCGGGCGCGGTGGGCGCGGCGCTGGTGCCGCTCACGCTGCGTGGCGAGGCGCTCGCCGGCGCCTCGCAGTCGACGCGCCTGGACGCTGGCGTCCGGCTCGCGTGCGAGCTGCGGTTCCTCGCGACGCCACGCCTGGCCCCGTTCATCGACCTGCACGCCGAGATCTTCCCGCGCGCGTACCAGCTCGACGTCGATCCGCTCGGCACGATCGGCTCGACAGGTCGCTTCTGGCTGGGCGCCTCGGTCGGCCTGTCGTTCGAAGCCACGCCCAGGCCGGCTCGCTAGCTCGCGCGAAGGTCCGCGTACTCGCCCGGGCTCTTGATCTCCGCGGGGGCCGTCGGGGTGCTGAACAGCTTGGTGTCGTCGTACTTGCCGTACCTGGTGACGGGTTCGGTGCCGCCCTTGGCCGGGAAGCCGTCCGCGCCGGCCTTGACGCCGATCGCGTTCATCAGGTTGCAGAAGTACTTGTTGATCGGCTGCGTGGCGATGTCGGGCGGGGTTCCCCAGGAGTCCAGCAAGGCGAACGGCGTCTGGCCATCCACGCAATCCTTGTCGCTGTTTCCGGGCGTCATGTCGGTCTTGCCGCCCTCGACGTTCACCGCCTGGCCGACCTTGAAGTAGTCGCCGCAGCTCCCCGCCTGGAGGATGGGCAGGTTGTTGAGGTTGTGGGCGTTGCCGTCCGAATGTTCGTTCAACCAGACGGTCGCGGTGTTATCGAGCAGCTTGCGGTCGCCTTCCATGACGCTGTCGAGCCTGCCGACGAGGTACGCGAACTGCTGCGCGTACCACTTGTCGATCGTGTGAATCATCTCGATCGCGTTCGCGACGCACGTACCGCCCATGAGGGCATTGCCCGTGCGTTGCGCGAGGCCCGCGCCGTCGCTGGTGACGCCCAGGAACTTGAAGTTGGCGAATCGCGGGCATCTTCATGAAGATCACGCGGTTCGTGTCACAGATCGCGCTGAGCACCGCGAGATCCATCATGACCGGCGCGACCTTCGACAGGTCGCCGGTGGTCGCCGCGACGGATTCCGCCGTCAGCCCCAGCTTGCTCGCGGTGTCGGCGTTGCATTGCGCCGGCACGATCGTGTTGCCGGTCTGCTGAAGAAGGTCGGCCCAGGCATCGAGCTTCTTTCTGTCCGAGCTGCTCATGTTGACCCGACGCAGGTTGTTCAGATCCTCGCGCACGCAGTCGATGACGCCCCGGCGGCGGGCCACGGCGTACGTGTCAGGCGAGATCGGGCCCGCGCCCAACAGGTTCGTGAGCGACGTGAAGATGGACACCGGCGACCCGACGCCGGGAAAGATCTGCCCGGGCTGGTCGTACGAGATGACGACCATGTTGTTGGTGGCGCTGCCCTGGACGCCGCCGATCTGGATGAACAGCGGCGGGCCACCGCTCGGGTTGACCTGCTCGGCGCAGACGTGATCGAGCGATCGGCCGGTCGGCTTGGCGTCGAACTTCCCGGTGTTGCTCGCCGATGACTCCGTGGCGTTGGGGGTCAGCGGGTGGCACGTGAACATCGATCCATTGGCGTTCGTGTGGGCGTCGTTTTTCTGCCCGAGCGTCCCCTCGAAGCTCCACTCGTTCATGGCGCGGATGCCGCGCACCATGAGCAGCTTGTCCGCGTAAGGCGCCATTGGCGCGAGCGTGGGCATCGCCATGTAGTCGGCCTTGCTCAGTGGCCCATGCGACCTCGCCGGGAACCATCGGTTGGTCAGGCAGCCGTGGAACGTGTACATGACGATCAATCGCTTGGGAGCCGACGGCGGCGGCAGCCCCTGCGTCTTTGCCGCCCGCTCGGCGACCGAGCTCAGGAACGGCGCTGCGACGACAGCTCCGCCGAGACCACGAAGGAGCACCCTACGGTTGAAGCTCTTGCCCATGCCCTGGTCGCTCCTGACGCCCTGCAGCGGATGAGTCCAGCTGCTCCCGCGCTACCAGAGATGCCACCAGGACCCGGGGAAGGCTCAGTACCCGAGTGATCAGTTTCGCTTCGAGCGGGAAATCATTCGGGATGCGTTCAAACCGTGGGTTGGTGAGCCTGGCCGTGGCCGGTCTACTGGGTATGTCGTGCTCCTCCGGAGGGGGGGGACCGGAGCAGGCGGAACAGGCGGCACCGGACAAGCGGGGGCGAGCGCGGGTTCGTCGGGCGGCGCGTCCAGCGCCGGCGCCGGCGGCGCGACGTCGACGGCGGGCAGCGGCGGTGGCGGCGCCGGTGTGGCGGGCGCCTCGGCGGCGGGCTCGGGCGGCAGCGGCAGCGGAGGATCGTCGGCGGGCACGACCGGCACGGCCGGTCAGGCTGGAGGCGGGGGCACCGTGGGCACGGCGGGGGCGTCCGGTGGTGCGGGCGCAGGCGGCGGTACGGCCGGTCGTGGCGGCGCGGGTGGTGGCGGCACGGGCGGTCGTGGCGGCGCGGCAGGCGCCTCACCCGACGGCGGCGTGGCCGGCCCCGTGACGCCGACCAAGACGGGGAACCGATACCGGTTCGCGACCGGCGACGTCGTGCTCGAGATCGACGCGGCCGCGGGCGCGCGCGTGGCGACGCTGTCGCTCGGCGGCACCCACCTCATCGTCCCGTCGGGGACCGATCCGACCACCTGGGGCTCCGTGTTCTGGACCAGCCCGCGCAGCGACTGGACGCCGCAGTTGTGGCCGCCGCCGGTGATGATCGACAGCGCCATGTACACCGGCGACATCTCCGGCACCCACGTCGTGCTGAACGGTCCGACCGACACGTCGATCGGCGTCAGCATGCGCAAGGACTACGCGGCCGACACGTCGGGCTGGATCAAGATCGCGTACACGATCAACGCGACCAAGACGATCAAGGCCGCGCCCTGGGAGGTCAGTCGCGTGCCGAGGGGCGGCATCGTGTTTTTCCCCGCGGGCTCGTCGGTCACGCGCGGACCGCTGACCATCACGCAGTCGTCCGGGATCGTCTGGTTCGACGACGCGCCCAAGACCGCCACCAGCCCGGACGGCGACAAGCTGTACGCCGACGGCAGCGGCGGCTGGACCGCCTACGTCCTGAACGGCAACCTGTTCCTGAAGAAGTTCGTCGACCAACCGGCCAGCGCCCAGCCCGCTGGCGAAGGCGAGATCGACATCTACCCCGGCGCCGGCTTCCTGGAATTCGAAGTCCAGGGTCCGTACACGCAGATCGCCGCGTCGGGGAACCTGCCCTGGTCCATCGAGTGGAAGGCGATCAAGGTCCCGGCCGGCATCTCGGTCGCGGTCGGCAGCGCCGCCCTGGTCGACTTCGTCCGCGCACAGCTCTAGCGGCCTCCGGGCCGCGCGAAAAGCGCGAAAGCTACACCGTTCTCACGCGATCGAAACGCGTCTGAAACGCTGCGTCGGTAATGATTAAGTTAACGACGTAGTCAGACGGAAGGAGAACGATCGTGGAGCTCGGGAACGCTTGGGGACGAGGCGAAGGGTGGTCGAACGTGATGGCGGCGTTGATTGACTTGGCCCGCAAGCCGGATGAGTCGGAGTGGAACGCAGAGCGACGGGACCGGATTCTCGAGAAGGTGCTGGCGAGGGTGGAGAAGGACCGGCAGCGACGTCACGTGATGCGCGCCTTTGCAGCGGTGGCGTCCACGGTGCTGGTGATCGGCTTGCTGGCAAAATTCATCCATTGACCGTCAGCCGCCGGGCAGGCGGCTGGCTCGGCCGGAGACAGACGGATAGAAGTGTCGTCCCAACCTAGCTGAACCACACGGGAAATGGTTCGCTGGCGCGCCAGCATCGTGTCGCAAGTTCGGCGGTGATCTGTCGATGATCACCTTCCGACCTTGAGCTTCGATCCAGATGGCAAAGCGCCGCATCGGCTCCGCATAGCGGTGCTGCTCGATCACCTGAACTCCTTCAGCGGTGGCTACGAGGCGCAGCTGCGCGACGCCATCCATGCGAAGTGCCGCGATGCCGGCCATCACCTGCTGCTCGTCTATGGCGGTCCGGTCGAAGCCCCGCAACCGCTGGACGCCGCCGACAACGCCATCTACGACCTGCTTCGCACCGACTCCGTCGACGGCATCATCGTCGTGTCGTCGCTGCTGTCGACCTACTGTGGCCCGAGCGGCGTGGCCAGGCTGGTCGAGCGGTTCACTCACGCGAGGATTTGCAGCATCGGCATCGAGCTGCCCGGCGTCCCGAGCCTGGTGCTCGACAACCGCCCGGGCATGGAAGCGGTGGTCGAGCACCTCGTCCGCGATCACGGCCGCCGCAAGATCGCGTTTCTCGAGGGAACCCCGGAGAACCCGGAAGCCAAGGTCCGTCTCGAGGCCTATCAGACGGTGCTGTCACGCCATGGCATCGCGTTCGATCCAGCCCTGATCGCGCGCGGCCATTTCCGCACCAACTCGGCCAAGGTCGCCATGGAGGAGATCCTCGCGCGCGACGTGACCATCGACGGCGTCGTGGCGGCGAACGACGAGATGGCGACCGGCGCCGTCGATGTCCTGCGCAAACACGGCCTGCGCGTCCCCCAGGACATTCCCGTGACCGGCTTCGACGACCTCATGCTGGCGCGCCTGGGCAACCCGCCGTTGACGACCGTCGCGCAGCCGTTCGACCAGGTCGCGGACTGGGCGGTGCACGCGATCGAGGCGCAGCTGGCAGGCCGCGTGGTGCCTGCGCGCACCGAGGTCGCGGCGCGGTTCGTCCGCCGCCAATCCTGCGGGTGCGGCTACGGAGCGTACCGACTGGATTCGCAGGCCCTGCCCCTGACCGAATCCACCGGTATGGGCGCCGTGGTCGATAGCCTGGCGATGTTGTGGCCCGTGCTGGCCGGGCTGCTTGGTACCGGCCTGTCGAGTGGCGGTGCGGCGGCGACGCGACTGCTCGACGGGCTTCGCGCGGAGATAGCAGGCAAGCGCGAGGCGTTCCACGACGCGATCGTCGCCCTGCTCGACGATGCCGGCACGGACAGCGGGCGGCAGCGCATGCTTCACAGCGCGATCTGCTACCTGCGCGATGAGCTGCGCGGGTGGTCGAACCTGCAAGTCGAACGCGTGCTGTTCGATGGGCTGAACCTGGTCGCGCTGTCCAACACGACCAGCCAGATGCAGCACCGCTTGCTGCTCGACGAAAACTACCTGCGCCTGCTCGGCGTCGGCGAGCAGGCGTCGATCGCCTTCGATCTGGCGTCGCTGCGCGACGCGCTCGTCAAGGGGTTGCCCAGCGCCGGTGTCCGCAACGCGTATCTCGCGTGCGTGACAGGCGCGGCCAAGAATGTGTTGCGGTCAGTGATGTACCTGCGAGACGGCGAGCTGCAGGACAGCGACAACGTCGAGTACCCCGCGAGCCAGCTGCTCCCGCCGGGCGCGCTGACGAACGACACGAGGGAGAGCTTCCTCATCTTCCCGCTGGCGTTCGAGGGTCAGCTCCTCGGCGTCATCGCCTTCAACCATTCCGATGGGGTCAACGCCTACGCGGCGTTCCGCAATGAGATAGCCGCCGCGCTCAAGAGCATCCGCTTGCGCGAGGAGCTCGTGCAGACCAGCATGCTGCACGAACGCAGCGTGCAGGAACGCGCGGCCGCGACGAAACGCATGGAGGCGTTGAGCGTGCTCGCGGGCGGTGTCGCGCACGATCTCAACAACGCGCTCGGACCGCTGATCGCGCTGCCGGACGTCATCCTCGCGCAGCTCTGGGAGATTCAGGGCAACCAGGAGTCGGTTCGCGAGCTGCGCGCCGACGTCGAAGCCATCAAGGTCGCCTCGCTCCGCGCCGTCCAGACCATCAAGGACCTGCTCACGCTCGGCCGCCAGGGCAGGACGGCCAAGGAAAACCTCGATATCAACCGCGTGATCAAGTCGTGCTGGGCCAACAGCTCTCTTCGCTTCGTCGAAGATGACACGCCGCGCGTCAAGATGAGCGCGGACCTCAGCTCGGCGTCGCTCGTCGTCCGCGGTTCGGAGTCGCAGCTGGCGAGAGCCGTCGACAACCTGATTCGCAACGCGATCGAGGCCATCGCCGCGACGGGCGAGGTCGTCGTCAAGAGTGCCCAGGTCGACGTCGTCGAGCCACGCGCGGGCTATGAAATCGTTCCGGCAGGTCAGTACGCGACGCTGTCCGTCTCCGACAACGGCTGCGGCATCGAGCCGCACGAGCTCGGCCGGGTCTTCGAGCCGTTCTTCACCAAGAAGCGCGCGAAGGAGACGTCGGGGTCCGGCCTGGGGCTTGCGATCGTCCACGGTGTCGTCAAGGAACACGACGGCTTCATCGACGTCGTCAGCACGCCTTCCGTGGGCACCACCATCACCCTGTACTTCCCCATCGCGGACGGCGTGGAGCGCACAGAGCCCGTGCTGACCGCGCCTCGGGGAAACGCGCGCATCCTCATCGTCGATGACGAGCCGATGCTGCTACGCACCGGACGACGTGTGCTGGGCCGCCTCGGCTACCAGGTCGAGGTCATGGAGAGCGGCCTGCGCGCCTACGAGCTGTTCACCGGCGCGGCCGCCACGGGGCGCAGCCCGTTCGATCTGGTGATCATGGACATGTTGCTGGGTGAGGTCCTCGACGGCCTGCAGGTCATCGAGCAGATCCGGCGTCTGTTCCCCGCACAGAAGGTCGTCGTCGTCAGCGGTCACGCGCCGACCGAGCGCGCCGAGCTGGCGGTCCGCAAGGGCCTGACCTGGCTGGGCAAACCGTACGGCATGGACACCCTCGCCCAGACCGTCGAGCAGGCCCTGCGCGACGACGCCGGGGCGCACTAGGCACGGCGGCGGACAGCGCGCGGCCATGGCCGCACGCGTTGCCAACGTCTGATCGGGGCTGGCCCCGACCGTCAGCCAACCTATTGTTGTTTACGGTGCACATGTCGGTAGATGTCGCTGTGCCCGCCGTGCTAGCGTGGAATTTCGAAAAAGGACGTGGGGTTGGTGGCAAAAGAAGTAAATATATTCAGTATCTTATCGGTCGGTGTCGGGTGGCTCAGTCGAGCCGGGCTGCTCGCCGGGATCGCCGCGCTCCTCTTCGTTGCCGTCGGCTGCAAGTCCGACAAGCCGCGCGGGGACGGTGGCACGGCGATGATCGAAGGCGGTGTCGAGGGCGGAACCGACACCGACGTCCGCCCCGACCGCGCCGACGCGGACGCGGGCACCTGCGAGGCGGGGAGCGGCAAAATCAACGGCCAGGCCTGTGCCTGCGCCGCCGACTGCGCGAGCGGCTTCTGCGTCGACGGCGTCTGCTGCAACACCGCCTGCACCCAGGGCTGCATGACCTGCACGGCGGAGAATCAGGGGGCACATGCGTCGGCATCGAGCCGGGCGGCAAGCCGCGCACCGCCAGCGCCTGCGTCGCCGCTGCCGCCGCCAGCTGCGGTCTGGACGGCACATGCGACGGCGCGGGTGGTTGCCGAAAACACGCCGCGGGGACGATGTGCAAGCCGGGGACCTGTGAAGGTGACGCGGTGGTGGGCATGCATTCGTGCGACGGCATGGGCCGCTGCAAGCCGGGCGCGACCGTCATCTGCGTGCCGTCGTCATGTAACCCGAGCGACGGGGTCCTGCTTCGATAAGTGCACGTCGAACGCCCAGTGCGTGAGCGGACGGCAATGCGACGAGACGGGGAGCTGCGGCCGCCGCATGAAGGGGGCGAAGTGCACGAAGGGCGCGGACTGTGTCAGCGGTTTCTGCGCCAACGGTGTCTGCTGTAACGCCGCCTGCGACGGACCCTGCCTGTCGTGCGCCCTCCCCAACCGCGAAGGGACCTGCTGGCCCGTCGATCAGGGAGCGCCCGATCCGAACGGCATCTGCCGCAGCGCGGGCGCGGCGTCGTGCGGTCAGACCGGGCTGTGCGACGGCGTCGGTGGCTGTGCCAGGTTCGCGCGCGACACACCGTGCACGGTCGCGAGCTGCTCCGGGAACAAGCTCAACACGCCCGGAACGTGCAACGGCCTCGGCGTTTGCAGCGCGCCCGGGCTCGAGACCTGCCATCCGTTCGCTTGCGCCAGTGGCGCGTGCAAGACGAGCTGCAAGACCGACGACGATTGCGACGACGGCATCGCGTGCCTCAACGGCACCTGTGGTCCGAAGCGCGACGGTCAGCTGTGCGGCAAGGGGAACGAGTGCTTGTCGGGCTTCTGCGTCGACGGCCTGTGCTGCGAGAGCGCCTGCGCCGGCGCGTGCTGGAGCTGCGCGCTGGCGTCGTCGCCGGGCTATTGCATGCCGGTGGTCGCCGGCAACCCGGACCCGCGCGCGGTGTGCGCGGTGCAGTCGCCGTCGACCTGCGGCACCAACGGCAAGTGTGACGGCAGCGGCGCCTGCCAGAAGTACGCGGTCAACACCGTCTGCGCCGACGAGACCTGCGTCTCCAGCGTCTACACGCCCGCCTCGATGTGCAACGCCAGCGGCCAGTGCGTGGCGCCCGACGCCCTGCCCTGCGCGCCGTACACCTGCAACGCGAACAAGTGCTTCACCGGGTGCACCACCACCACGCAGTGCCTGGCGCCCAACGTCTGCGAGAAGAACTCGTGCGGGCTCAAGACCAACGGCGCGTCGTGCACGACCAAGGACGAGTGCAAGAGCGGGTTCTGCGCGCAGGGCGTCTGCTGTGACCAGGCGTGCACCGCGGCGTGCAAGTCCTGCGTCGCCGGCGTGCTCGGCGTCTGCTCGAACATCGCCACGGGCACGGTCGATCCTCAGGGACGCTGCCCGGATCAGGGCGCTGCCAGCTGCGGCACGAACGGCCGCTGCGCAGGCCGGCGCGTGCCAGCGCTACGCCTCGGGGACGCCGTGCCTCGGCGCGACCTGCCCGACGACGACGGACCAGTTCACGGCGCTGTCGACGTGCAACGGCTCCGGGGCGTGCGTGACGCCGGCCGTGACCGACTGCTTCCCGTTCAGGTGCGACACGAACGCGTGCAGGGCGTCGTGCACGGCCGACTCCCAGTGCAAGCCGCCTGCGACTTGCGTCAATGGCACGTGTGGCCTCAAGCCGCCGGGCGCGACCTGCTTCGGGCGCCCAGGAGTGCCTGAGCGGCTTCTGCGAGCAGGGCGTCTGCTGCCAGACGAGCTGCACCGGCGTGTGCAAATCCTGCGCGCTCACCGCGTCGCGCGGCACGTGCACCAACAAGGCGCCCGGCGACACCGACACGCGCTGCGCCGACATGGGACCGGCGAGCTGCGGCACCGACGGTCTGTGCGACGGCAACGGCGCCTGCCACCGCTACGACGCCAGCACGTCGTGCGCGGCGCCTATCGTGCCCGGCCAACCAGTCGACGCTGGTCACGGGCCGGACGTGCGATGGCCGCGGGACCTGCCTGCCGGCGGCCAGCATCGCGTGCGCGCCCGTATGTCTGCAACGGCACGACGGCGTGTCGGGCGGCGTGCACGGTCGACAGCGACTGTCTGGCGCCGTCGATCTGCGACAAGCAGACCAACCGCTGCGGCAACAAGCTCCGGCTCGGCCAGGCGTGCACGACGACCGACCAGTGCTTGACCGGCAACACCTGCGTCGACGGCGTCTGCTGCAGCAGCACGTCGTGCGGGCTGTGCCAGGCGTGCAACGTGGGCACCAGCGCCGGCAACTGCGCGCCGGTGGCGATGGGCACGGCCGAACCGCGCGGTGGGTGTCCGGCGAGCCCGCCGTGCGGCAACACGGGCGCCTGCAACGGCGCCGGGGTCTGTCTGCACGCGGCGGCCACCGTGTCGTGCGGAACGGCGTCGTGCTCGGGCTCGACGTTCACGGCGCTGTCACACTGCACGGGCACCGGCACGTGCGCGCCCGCGACCACGGGCAGCTGCTCGCCGTACGCGTGCGGCGGCGCGGCCTGCCGCACGACCTGCACGGCGGACGGCGACTGCGTGGCGCCGTTCACCTGCCAGGGGACGGCGCCCAGCCGGAGCTGCGCGCTGAAGCCGAGCGGCGTGCAGTGCGCGGCCGCCAACCAGTGCATCAGCGGCAACTGCGTCGACGGCGTCTGCTGCGGCAGCCCGAGCTGCGGGACGTGCCAGGCGTGCAACCTCACCGGCAACGTCGGGGCGTGTGCCGACATCCCCGCCGGCACCGCCGCTCCGTCGGGCCAGTGCGCGGCGGCTCCGCCGTGCGGCAACACGGGCGCCTGCAACGGCGCGGGCGGCTGCCAGCTGGCCGCGGCCAGCGTGTCGTGCGGCCTGGCGGCGTCGTGCAGCGGGTCGATGGTCCAGCCGGCTTCGTTCTGCTCGGGCGCCGGCACGTGCACCCAGACCGCCGCGGCGACCTGCGGCGCGTACGTCTGCAACACCAACAACACCTGCCGCACGAGCTGCACGTCGGACGCGCACTGCGCGAGCAGCACGCTCTACTGCACGGGCGCCGGCACCGCGCCCGGGACCTGCGTCGACGAAGAAGGCGCCCGGCACGAGCTGCGGCGCCGGCCACGAGTGCAGCAGCGACTTCTGCACCGACGGTGTCTGCTGCAACGCCGCGTCGTGCGGGACGTGCGCCGCCTGCAACCTGGCGGGCAGCGTCGGGACGTGCACCGACATCCCGGCCGGCGGCGCCGCGCCGGCGGGACAGTGCGCGGCGGCTCCGCCGTGCGGCAACACCGGCGCCTGCAACGGCGCGGGTGGCTGCCAGCTGGCGCGCGTCCAGCGCGTCGTGCGGTGCCGGGGCGTCGTGCACGGGCTCGACGTACCAGCCGGCGTCACACTGCAACGGCTCGGGCGCGTGCACCCAGCCCGCGGCGCAGAGCTGCGGCGCGTACGTCTGCGGCGGGTCGAGCTGCCACACGAGCTGCGCGGGCAATGGCGACTGCGCCAGCGGCTACTTCTGCAGCGGCAACACCTGCATCAGCCAGACCGGGCACGGCATGGCCTGCACGTCGGCCAGCCAGTGCGGCAGCGGCAACTGCGTCGACGGTGTGTGCTGCAACGTCGCGAGCTGCGGGGCGTGCAAGGCGTGCAACCTGAACGGCGCCGGCACCTGCGCGAACGTCACGTCGGGTATGCCCGACCCTCACGGCACGTGCGGGTCGAACGGCGCGTGCGGCAACACCGGCCTTTGCAACGGCAGCGGCGCCTGCGCGCAGCAGCCGAGCACGACGACCTGCGGGGCCGCGTCGTGCACGGGGACGACGTACCAGCCGGTGTCGCACTGCAACGGCGCGGGCACCTGCGCGCCGGCCGCGACGGAGAGCTGCACCCTACGTCTGCGGCGCGTCGGCGTGCCTCACGAGCTGCAACGGCGACGAAGACTGCGTCAGCGGCTACTACTGCAACGGCACCAGCTGCGTCGCCAAGCAAGGGCCGGGCGAGGCGTGCAACGGCGGCGGCGAATGCACCAGCGGCAACTGCGTCGACGGCGTCTGCTGCAACGCCGCCAGCTGCGGCACCTGCAGGGCGTGCAACCTCGCGGGCAGCCTCGGGACGTGCGCCAACATCGCTGCCGGGCGTCACGGCGCCGTCGGGGCAGTGCGCGGCCAATCCGCCATGCGGCAACACGGGCGCCTGCAACGGCAGCGGCGGCTGCCAGCAGGGCGCGGCCACGCTGGTCTGCGGCGCGGCCGTGTCGTGCTCGGGTCGACGTACCAGCCGGTGTCGCACTGCAACGGCTCGGGGGCGTGCGCCCAGGCCGGCGACCACAGAGCTGCAGCCCGTATGCCTGCGGCGAATCGAGCTGCCTCGGCGGCTGCTCGAACAACGATCAGTGCGCCGCCGGTTCGTTCTGCAGCGGCGGTGCCTGCGTGGGCAAGCTGGCGCATGGGCGCGAGCTGCATGAGCGACGGCCAGTGCGCGACCGGTAACTGCGTCGACGGGTTCTGCTGCGGCTCGACGTCGTGCCCGTCGTGCCAGAGCTGCGGCGTCAGCGGCAGCGAGGGGACGTGCGCCAACCTCCCGGCGGGCAGCACTCGATCCGATGGGCATGTGCGCTGACCAGGGCGCCATGAGCTGCGGCACCAACGGCCGCTGCAACGGCGCGGGCAACTGCCAGGTCTACGGCCGGCTGGCACGCGCGTGCAACCTGACGTGCGAGGGCATGAGCTACACGCACTGGTACTGCGACGGCGTTGGAATGTGCAGCGTGGCCGACAAGATGATGTGCGCCCCGGACATGTGCACGCTGGCTGGCTGCGTGCCCGCGACTGGTCCGCTCCGCGAGCGACTAGAGCTTCGGCGACGGCGAGCGGGTATTCTGTCGCGGATGCCGCGGGCGGTCCGCTACCGGCTGGTCAACAAGATCGCCCACGGCGGGATGGCGGAGATCTATCTCGCGCTGCAGGCCGGGGCCGAGGGCTTCCAGAAGCAGGTCGTGCTCAAGCGCATCCTGCCGGCGCTGGCGGCGGATCCGGGCTTCGTCCGCATGCTGATCGACGAGGCGCACATCGCGTCGACGCTGAATCACAGCAACCTGGTGCAGGTGCTGGACCTCGGCAAATCGGGCGACGAGTTCTTCCTGGTGCTGGAGTTCGTCGACGGCTGGAGCCTGGAGCAGGTGCGCCGGCGCGCGCAGAAGGCGAAGCTGAAGCTGCCGCTGCCGCTGGCGCTCTACATCGTCGGGGCGCTGTGCCGGGGCCTGGCCTACGTGCACACGCGCAAGCGCAACGGCCAGCCGCTGGGCATCGTTCACCGCGACGTCACGCCCCAGAACGTGCTGCTCAGCCGCGAAGGCGAGGTCAAGCTGGCCGACTTCGGCATCGCCAAGGCGGTCAACCGGCGCGAGAAATCGGCCACCGGGGTGATCAAGGGGAAGTTCGCGTACATGTCGCCCGAGCAGTCGATCGGCGCCGAGCTCGACGCGCGCTCGGATCTGTTCGCGGTGGGAACCCTGCTGTATCTGCTGACCACCGGCCGCAAGCCGTTCGAGGGCGACACCGATTTCGACGTGTTGATGAAGGTGCGCAAGGCCCGCTACCCGAAGCCGTCGACGGTGGTGAAGGACTTCAACCCGGACGTCGAGCGCTTCATCGCCCGCGCCCTGCGCGCCGATCGGGCGCGCCGCTGGCAGAGCGCCGAGCAGATGGCGGACAAGCTCGACGCCATCCTGGCGAAGCTCGGTCAGCAGACCGGACCGGCTGCGCTCAAGCGCTGGCTCGAGACCCTGAGCGCCAAGGACGGCGAGAAGACGCCGGCCGAGCTGGCCGAGGCGGGCCACAACACGATCGAGCTGGCCAGCCGAGACTTCGAGCTGGAGGACGTCTCCTCTCTCCGGTCGATACGATGCAGGATCCGCCCGCGCGGGCCGAGTCGCGGGACGCGCTCACCCGCAAGGAGCGGGGCGCGACACCGCCGCCCGAGGCCGCCACCCGCCACCATTCCCCGCCGCCCGATCTGCTCGAGTCCGAGGCGGCGTACGCGGCGCCGACACGCATCGCGCGCGTCCGCCGCTGGGTGCGGCGAACCGTCATCCGCACCGTGGCGGTGGCCATCGTGCTCGGCGGCGGCGCGTACTTCGCCCGGCCGTACTTGCCGGCAAAGCTGGTTCAACCGGTGGAAGCCTGGCTGCGCGGCCTGCCGCGCCACCTGCGCTCCGCCCCCGCCGGCGATCAGGTGCCGGCGCCCGCCAGCGAACGCCAGGAAGACGATCCGAAGCTCAGATAGGTCTGGCCAAGCAGGTAGCTCGCGCCGTGGCGGCGCGCGTGGTGGGCGAGCAGCGCGAGCGGGACGACCAGCGGCAACCGCCCTTGGCGTTGCTCCTCGATCAAGCCGAGCAGCTCCTGCTTATCGCCGGGGTCGAGCTGGTCTTTCAGGTGGCCGACCAGGTGCATCAGCACGTTCGCGTGGCGGCCCGGCGTGGTCAGCTTGATGAGCGTGGCCATGAACCCGGCCTCGTAGCGATCGCGCAGCTCGGCGCGGCCGAGCGTCTTTGCGCGCGCGACCAGGCGGCCGAGCGCGCGGTAGCCCTCGGTGGAGTGGGCGAGCAACGCCATCTTGTGGGCGGAGTGAAAGTCGATCAGGCCGCGCAGCGTCCAGCGGCTGCTCCACAGCTCGCGCAGGCGGGCGTAGGCGAACACCCGCTCGAGGAAGTTTTCGCGTAGCCGACTATCGTGGAGTCGGCCCTCCTCCTCGATGGGGAGGTTGGGGAACGCGCGCGCGAGGGCCGTCGCGAACAGGCCGGAGGCGCGCGCATGGAGCGGCGTTCGCGCCTCGGCGTCGGCGTAGACCTTGACCCGCTCCATGCCGCAGCTCGGCGACTTGGATTTGAGGACGAATCCGCACAGCTGCTCGCCAGCGAGCGCGCGGACGCGCGAGGCGGCGAAGCGATTCATGCGCGACGTCCAGTCGGCGCCCGTGTGGAGGCCCAGCATGCGTGGTTCGCGTTCGGGGCTGGCGGCGACCAGTCGGACAGCCTCGCGCGGAACGCCCATCCCCACCTCGACCTCGGGGCAGACCGATACCCACTCGACCAACGGTCCCAGCTCGTCGGCGAGGAACGCGTCGCGTTTGTGCTGGCCGTCGAAGCGAACCTTGGACCCGAGCAGGCAGGCCGAGACGCCGATGCGGATGCGAGGCAGGGGAGCGTCGCGCGCGGGTTTCACCCGCCAGTTGTACACGGTGGCTCGCGCTCGCGAAGCCTGTTGACGACCGACTCCTGTCCAGTATAATAGACAAACTTGCTTGATTTGCAGACGGGCGCCCTGGTGAAAACGGCAGCTATGACACACGACACGCGGATCGATTGCGCTGCGGCGAATGCGGCGCTGGAACCTTTGAGCGCGTTCGACCGGATTCGCTGGGCGGTCGACACGCTGTCCGACAACGTCGTGCTGCTGTCGAGCATGCAGAAGACGGCGGTGGTGCTGATGCACCTCTTCCATCGGCTCGGCCTCACCAACGAGGTGCTGTTCGTCGACACCGGCTACCACTTCTTCGAGACCTTGAAGATGCGGGACGAGTACATGCGGCGTTACCGATTGAACGTCGTGACGCTCTACCCGGCGTCGACGATCGAGGAGCAGGAGACGCTTCACGGGGGCAAGCTGTTCGCCACCATCGCCGGCCAGCCCGAATGCTGTCGCATGCGCAAGGAAGCCCCGTTGCTCGCTCACCTGGAGACCAAGCGCGCGCCCGCGCTGGTCAACGGCCTGCGCCGGGCGGAGGGCGGCAGGCGGGCCAACCTCAAACCGTTCAGCGAAGATCGCCGCACGGGCGGCTACCAGCTGTCGCCGCTTTACGACTGGAGCGGCGACGACATCAGCTCGTACATTTCTGAGCACTGCCTGCTGCTTCACCCGCTGCACGACGCGGGTTATCCGAGCATCGGCTGCTACCCGTGCACGACGCCCGTTCAGCCGGGCGAGAACGCACGCGCCGGCAGGTGGCGCCACCTGCGGGCGCTGAACGAACCGGCCCCCGAATACTGCGGCATCAACTTCAGCGACGGCAGCGGCATCTGACCGCAGCGGGAGAAACGCCATGACGCAAGCCAAGTCCGATGCCCCTCGCTGGTTCGTCGACAACGCGCTCACCATCGGCCGCACGCCGCTGGTGCGCCTCAATCGCATCACCGACGGCGCGCCCGCGACCGTCCTCGCGAAGATCGAGGGACGCAACCCCGCGTATTCGGTGAAGTGCCGGATCGGCGCCGCGATGGTGTGGGACGCCGAGAAGCGGGGCGTGCTGACCGCGGGCAAGGAGCTGATCGAGCCCACCAGCGGCAACACGGGCATCGCGCTCGCCTTCGTCGCGGCCGCCCGCGGCTACCCGCTGACGCTGACGATGCCCGAGACCATGAGCATCGAGCGCCGCAAGCTGCTCGCCGCCTACGGCGCGCAGCTTGGTCCTCACCGATGGCGCGCGCGGGATGAACGGGGCGGTCGCCAAGGCCGAGGCGATCGCGGCGTCGGCGCCGGAGCGTTACGTGCTGCTGCAGCAGTTCAAGAATCCCGCGAACCCGCGCATTCACGAGACGACCACGGGCCCCGAGATCTGGGACGACACCAGCGGCGCCATCGACATCTTCGTCTCGGGCGTCGGGACCGGCGGAACCATCACCGGCGTGTCCCGCTACATCAAGCACACGCGCGGCAAGCCTATCGTCTCGGTGGCGGTCGAGCCGGAGGCCAGCCCCGTCCTCACCCAGACGCGCGCCGGCGCGCCGCTACAACCGGGGCCGCACAAGATCCAGGGCATCGGCGCCGGCTTCGTGCCCGACGTCGTCGACCTGTCGCTCGTCGATGTCATCGAACAGGTCAGCAACGAGGAGGCGATCGCGTACGCCCGCCGTCTGGCGCGTGAGGAAGGCATCCTCGCCGGCATCTCCTGTGGCGCCGCCGTGGCCGTCGCCGTGCGCATCGCCAAGCGCCGGGAAAACGAAGGCAAGACCATCGTCACCGTGCTGCCCGACTCGGGCGAGCGCTACCTCAGCTCGCCGCTGTTCGAAGGCGTCTTCGACGCTCAGGGTTTTTCGGTCTGATCGCCAGGGTCGCCCGGCTCGCCCGGCTCATCGTGCGTGTGTGAAGCTTCGTCCGCGGCGAGCTGCCGGCGCACGTCGTCCATGTCCAGCGCCTTCACCTTGCCGATGAGCTCGTCGAGGGCCTCGCCGGGAATCATGCCCGGGCGCGCGAACACCAGGATCTGATCACGAAACACCATCAGCGTCGGGATCGACTGGATGCCGAACGTGCCGGCGAGCTCGGGTTGGTCTTCGGTGTTGATCTTGCCGAACACGGCGTCGGCATGGCGGTCGGAGGCCTTGTCATAGATGGGCCCGAACGTTCGACACGGACCGCACCACGGCGCCCACCAGTCGATGATCAGGATCCCGGGCTTCTCGACGTGCTCCTGGAAGTTCTCTCCGGTCAGCGCAACGGTCGCCATCTCGGCCCAATATAGCCACGCGACCCTCCGCGCGCAGCTACTGGATGGCGGGCAGGCTGCCGTCAGCGTTGCGGACGGCGGCCTTGCCCTGCGCGCCGGTCATCGTGATCGTCTTTTGCGCGCTGGTGGTGAGCTGGCAGAAGGCGGTGCCGTTCGCGTTGGCGCCGCAGCCGCTGAGCATCGGTACCTCCGGGTTGTTGTTGCGGACGAAGCCGCACGTGCGGTTGTCGAACGCGTAGGAGCTCGTGACGATGTGAACCGCGCCGCCTTGCCCGGCGCCGTTCGGCGCGCCGCCGAGCTTGAAGCCGTTGCCGTCGCCGGCCGTGGCGCTTCCGCTGACAACCTTGCCGTTCAAGAACGCCCAGCTGTTTTCGATGGTGACCACGTCGTCGGACGCGAAGAAGTCCCAGCCGTCGTCGGCGTTGTTCCAGGCGCGGCAGCCGCGGAAGACGTTGCCCGGACCGATGCGCAGCTTGGCCGCGAACCCGTCGGCGTTTTCGCCGCTGGTCGGCTGATCGATGTTTTCGTACGAGTCGCAGTTGATGACCTGGTTGTACGCGGCCTTGGCGTTGTTGGTCGCCTCCGACGAGGACGCGGTGATCTGCAGGCCCGTGTCCTGACAGCCGTGGATGACCAGCAGATCGAAGACGTTGTACGAGCCGTCGACCGCGATGCAGTTGTCACCGGCGTTCTTGACCTCGAACCCGCGCAGCACCCAGTAGTTGCCGCGCACCTCGATGCCACGCTCGCCGAAGGGCTGGGCCGAGAAATCCAGCACCGGGCGCGTGCCCCCGGCCATGCCCTGGATCCGGATCGGCGCGGCGGCGGTGCCGCTCTTGGTCAGCTGCTGCGTCGGCGTCAGCGCGTTCGTCCCGGGCAAGAGCCAGATCGTCGTGCCCGCGGCCGCGCGCGTGTGCGCCGCGGTCAGCGTCTTGAACGGCGCGGCCTGCGTGCCGGCGTTGCTGTCGTTGCCGTTCGGGCCCACGAACAGATCGTTGCCCGTCGAGCCGCCGGCTCCCGCGGTGCCGGTCGTGCCCGCGGTGCCGGTCGTGCCTGCGGCGCCGGTCGTGCCGGCGGCGCCCGTCGTCCCGCCACGGCCCGCACCGCCAGTCGTTCCCGCGGTGCCGACGCTGCCCGCGGCGCCTGTCGTTCCGCCGCGCCCGGCCGCGCCCGTCGTGCCGGCCGCGCCGGTCGTGCCCGCCGCTCCGCTGGTCCCCGCAACGCCAGTCGTGCCCGCCGCGCCGGTCGTGCCGGCGGCGCCCGTCGTGCCTGCCGCACCCGTCGTGCCGGCGACGCCGGTCGTGCCTGCCGCGCCGGTCGTGCCGGCGGCGCCGGTCGTGCCCGCCTGACCCGGACTACCGCCGCCATCACCCCCGCCACACCCACCACCGGCGACGACAATGAGGCCCAATGCGGCCAGGAGGGGGGCAGCGTTGCGCATGAAAGCTCCTTGATCCAATCGGTACGGGCCCGGGGCACACCTTCCCCGTTCGCGCCTAATGCGGGTTCCCCCCCCTTTCCGATCACGAAAAATTGCTCGGGATGGCACCCGACGAGAAAACGCGGAGTTAGCCGCGAACGGGGGAAGCGGGGGCGGCGTGCGTCATTTGCGTTGGAACACCGTCGTGACGCTCTGACCGGTCCCTGGGACCGGAGTCATCAGCGTCAGCGTGGCGTTCGAAATTTCGTAGGTCGCCGCCACGTTGGGCGCCTGGCAGGTCGCGACGGTCGCCGTGCCAGCGGCATCGAGCGTCTCGCACCGATCAAACGTCAGGGTCAGGTTCCCGCTGTTCGCGGACCATTGACCGCCGTTTCGAAGTCCAGACGAGGTCGCCGCGACCTCGAGACGAAGCGCCCCGGACCCTTCGAACACCATCGTGGTCACGCCGGCCACGGCGCCGTCCACCGTCTGCACCATCTCCCAGCGCCCCATCAGAGGCACCGGCTCGCCGGAGCCGGTGGAACTACAGCCGTGTAACGCTGCGCTGGCCACAACGCCCGCCGACGCCAGCGCGAGACAAGCGCCAACGAAGGCCGTCCTCATCGGCGTCCGCCGCGACGACGCCGCGTGATGGCGACGAGCGCGGCTCCCGCCAGTACCAATCCCGTGCCGGATGGGCCGAAGTTGGGGTGGCCGGCGGCGCACGAGCAGCCATCATCGACGCTGGCGCCACCCGAGTCAGGTGCGTCGCCGGCGTCAGCCACCGCGGCGTCGAGGGTTCCGGCGGCGTCCTGCCCCCCATCCGCGCCAGTCGGCGGCGCCGGACACGTGCACGCCTGCCCGCCGTCCGGCGGGCAGACCGTGGCCGCGGCTGGGTAGGTCGCGCACAAGGCCGCCTGATCGTCGGCCGCGAGCGTGCGTCGCTCGATGTCGTTGGCCGAATCGACGGGGTACAGGGTGGCCGAGCGGAGCGAGTCGGGAGCTGATGCGCAGTCGACAGCCGGCTGCCCCGTGTGGTCGGTCGGCCGCACCGTCTGGTTGGTCGGATTGGCTACGCAGGCCCAGGCGAATCCCAGCAAGTGCCCGATCTGCTGAGTCATGGCGTTCTGGAGATCGAACCGCCGGCCGGTGAGATCCTGATGGGCGACACGGTCCGTCCATGTGAAATGAAAAGCGTTGATCTCGATGTCGGCTTCGCGAATCTCGCCGGTAGTGGTCGACGTGTAGACCGTCGTCAGCGCCGGTGCAGCCGGATCGTAAAAGCCGGCGGTACTGCAACGACCGGTCGCCTCGAGAGGGCACCAGCTTTCGCTGCGGAAGATGATCGTATTCTTGCCATCGAGCGTGGCGTGGGGCGCCGGGCCGCTCACCAACTGCACCTGGAAGCTCAGGAAGGTGCAAGCGTTCGCGTTGCGGCTCCAGGCGCCGGCGGCCGCCGTCACCGCGGCGACAATCTCCGCGTTGGTCATCTGAGAAAACGTGCCCGGATGGACCACGAGCGTCAGCGGGAAACACGCCGGCCGCCAGGTCATGGCGATGCCTGAGGCGGTCCGGAACTGCACGTAAGCCGCCGCCTCGCGCTCACCCGAGAGTGCGAGTGCGGCAACAACCCCGACCACTGCGACCGCTCTGCTCCCCAACCGCACCCGTCAACCCTATCACCAACCACCGATAGGGTTATGGATGGAAAGTGCGGCCGGTCAGTCGGCGGCTTCGACCAGCGAGTGGCGCGTGATCGCGCCCGATACGGTCTCGTCACCGACGGTGACGTAGACCAGGCCGTCGTTGCGCAGCAACGTCCAGCGCGCGTTGCGGTCGGTGAGCGCCCCCAGCCGATCCAGGAACGCGGCGTCGAGCGCGTAGACCTCGATCTGCTCGGCCTTGTGGATGGGGCGGCTCTGGGCTTCGCGGATCAACAGCCGCGGATCGTGCTGGGTGAACACCACCACACGCGGCGAGGCTTTGCTGACCTTGTGCAGGCGGTCGGCGGATGGCGTGCCGAGCTCGACCCAGACGCGCACGTTGCCCTGCAGATCTTTCACCCACAGCGGGGGCTCCTCCGTGGTGGACAGCCCCTTCGAGAACGCGATGCCTTCCTCGAACAGCAGCGCGTAGGCGATCACGCGCGTCAGCAGGTAGGGCGTCGACTCGGAGGGGTGGCGCGCCACGCGCAGATCGAGCGACTCGTAGACGCCGCGGTCGACGTCCGACAGCTCGATCTGGAAGTGGTAGACGGTCGCCGATAACGCCATTGTTCGACCGGGACCTTACTGCGAATCCGCTTCGGCGATCTCGCGCTCGAGCCCCTCCCACTCCGTCATCAGCGCGTCGACCTTCGGTCCCAGCGCCGCCAGCTCCTCGCCGAGCGCGTCGATGTCGTCGTGGCTGGTCTGGGTATAGAAGCTCGGATCGGCGTAGCGATCGTGGATCGCCTTCTTGCGCGCCTCCGCGGCCTCGATCGCGGCCATCACCTTGTCGCGCAGCTTGGGGAGCTGTGCGAGGCGGTTGCGCCGGCGCTTCTGCTCCTCCCACGACACGGCGGACGCGGCGCTCTTGCTGTCGCCGCCCGGCGCCGACGCCTCTGCGGTGGCGCGTGCGCTCTTGGCCTTGAGCACGACCGCGTCGCCGTCGAGGTGATCGTCTCCCAGGCGGGCCAGGTACTCGGCGTAGGTGCCGGGGAAGTCGTTCGGGCCCGCCGGCGTCAGCTCGATGATCCGCGTCGCCAGCTCGGAGACGAACCAGCGATCGTGCGACACGAAGATCAGCGTCCCGGTGTATTGCTTGAGCGCATCGACGACGGCGTGGATGGTCTCGAGGTCGAGGTGGTTGGTCGGCTCGTCGAGGATGAGCACGTTCGGCTTCGCGACCGACAGCAGCGCGAAGATCAGACGCGCGCACTCGCCCCCCGACAGCAGGCGGACCTTCTTCGCCGCCTCCTCACCTGAAAACAGCACGCGCCCCAGCTGACCGCGGATGAACGTCGGGCTCTCGCCCGGGCACGCCTCCTCGAGGATCGCCAGCGGCGTGGTCTCGCCGTCGGTAAGCACCTCGCGGTGGTCCTGCGGGAAGTAGCCGGGGCGCACCTCGTGGCCCCAGCGGACGCGTCCTGCATCGGCCGCCAGGTGCTCCACCGCAATCTTCAGCAGCGTGGACTTGCCGAGGCCGTTGGGGCCGATGATGCCGACGCGCTCGCCGCGCCGCACGGTCAGCGACACGTTCGCCAGCACGTGGTTGTCGCCGTACGACTTGCTGACGCCGGCCAGCTCCAGCACCTCGCGGCCGCTCGGGCGCTCGGGGACGAAGCGCAGCGCCGGGGCGCGGCGCGACGTCGCCGCCAGCTCCTCGACCTCGATGCGCTCGATCTGCTTGAGTCGGCTCTGCGCCTGGGTGGCCTTGGTGTTCTTGGCGCCGAAGCGTTCGACGAAGGCGCGCTTGCGCGCGATCTCGTCCTCGGCGCGCGCGACCGACGTCTCCTTGCGGGCGCGTGCCGCCGCCTTCTCGACCATCGCCTTCGAATAGCCGCCGGTGAGCAGCGTGATGGTGCCGTAGTCGACGTCCAGCGTGTGGCTGGTGACGTTGTCCAGGAAACGCTGGTCGTGCGAGATGATCACCGCACAGCCGGCGTAGTCGGCCAGGAACCGCTCGAGCCAGCGGATGGTCAGGATGTCGAGGTGGTTTGTCGGCTCGTCGAGCAGCAGGATGTCGACGCCGCCGACCAGCACCTGCGCCAGCAGCACGCGCAGCTTGAACCCGCCCGACAGCGTGCCCAGCGGCGCGCGGTGAACCGCCGTCGGGATCCCCAGCCCCTCGAGCACCTCGGCCGATCGCCCCTCCAGCGTGTAGCCGTCGTGCGCGGCGATCTGGTCCTCCAGGTCGGCCATCCGGGCGGCCTCGGCGTGGTCGCCGCTGTCGGCGATGCGCCGCTGTTCGGTGAGCGCGTTCCACACCACCGCGTCGCCGCGCATCGCGAGGTCGAGGATGATCTCCGCGTCGTCGAGGAAACGATCCTGGCGCAGCACGCCGACGCGCGCCCGCTTGAGCAGCGTCACCGTCCCCTCGGACGCCGCCTCGTCGCCGGCGAGCAGCCGCATGAACGTGCTCTTGCCTGAGCCGTTGGCTCCCACCAGACCGTAGCGGCTGCCGGCGTTGAGCTGCAGTGAGACGTCGGCGAACAGCGTGCGGGCGCCATATTCCTTGGCGAGAGAGGTCGTCGCGATCATGCCGGCGCGGAGGCTAACAGGCGCGAGGCGCGATCGCTCGAGGATCGCGTCGGCCCACCGACCGTCGCTGGACGGCGTATGCTCGGGGCACCATGCGCATCACCGCCCAGCTCGACGAGTCCACGGTCAGAACGCTGCTCGACGAGCTGCTGCCGGTCACCGTCAGGCTGGATGACGACGATGCCGACCGCTGGATCCGGATCGATCCGGCGCGGAGCGTTGAATTTGCCGCGGGGGAAGGGCTGCGGGTGGACGTCGCCGGCCAGCTGAGCTGGAAGCTGGCGGGCGTGCAGGTGATGCTCACGATTCACGAAGCGCAGCTCCTGTTGCGGCCGACGGTGATCGGTGAAGGAGCGGATGGGCGGCTCCTGTTTCGGCCTTCGCTGGAGAAGATGGACCTCAAGAACGTGCCGGGTCTACTCGACAGCGGAATCACGGGGTTGGTGAACAGGCGTCTCGAAGACGAAGGCGACAAGCTGGCCTGGCACTTCGGGCGAGACCTGACGGGGCGCTTTGCGCTGGGCAGGGACTTCGTCGACGTCGACAGTTTTGTGCTGGGCGTTGGCGCCGCGACGGTCACGGTGCTGGCGGACGCGATGGTCCTGGACCTACCGCTGGCGCTGGGGTTCGCGCGCAGGTCCCCCTGACGCGCCGGGTCGGGCCCGCATCATCGAGCTGAGCCGCAGTCGGCGCGAAACCGCGCACGTCGCCCTGCATCTGAACAACAGCGCTGGGAGGCGCAGCGCCAGAGGTGGCCACAGCGGTCGCCCCCGTCTGTAGCTCCCGCAGCTGGAGCACAACACGAATGAGCACGTCCAGAGTCCGTCGTCTACTCGACGACACATTGCGGATTTTGCCGCCGCGCCGAGGACCTCCTTCGCCGCGAGGGCATCGCCTTCGACATCATCGACGTCACGCATGACCGGCGCGCCCGCACCACGCTGATCGAACGCACCAACGGGCGGCGAACCGTCCCGGTGATCTTCGTCGACGATCAGCCGATCGGCGGCTACCGCGAGCTGGCCGTCATGGTCGCGGACGGCGAGCTGAACCGTCGCCTCGCCGGCGTCGCCTGACGGCGACAGTTTCAGCTATTTGCGGGCGTGCCGACCGGCCGTCAGTTCTTCATGAACGACTTGAGCCGCCCGCTGCGCGAAGGATGGCCGAGCTTACGTAGCGCCTTGGCCTCGATCTGCCGGATGCGCTCGCGGGTGACGTCGAAGTCCTGACCGACCTCCTCCAGCGTGTGATCGGAGTTCTCGCCGATGCCGAAGCGCATGCGCAGCACCTTCTCCTCGCGCGGCGTCAACGTCGACAGCACCTTCCGCGTCTGCTCGGCCAGGTCCAGGGAGATCACCGCGTCGGAGGGCGAGATGATGCTCTTGTCCTCGATGAAGTCGCCGAGGTGCGAGTCCTCTTCCTCGCCGATGGGCGTATCCAGCGACAGCGGCTCCTTCGCGAGCTTCAGGACTTTTCTGACCTTGTCCGCGGGAAGCTCCATCTGCTCCGCGATCTCCTCGGGCGACGGCTCGCGTCCCAGTTGCTGCACCAGCACGCGCGTCGTGCGCACCAGCTTGTTCATCGTCTCGATCATGTGGACGGGAATGCGGATCGTCCGCGACTGGTCGGCGATGGCGCGCGTGATGGCCTGGCGGATCCACCACGTCGCGTACGTGGAGAACTTGTAGCCACGCTTGTAGTCGAACTTGTCGACGGCCTTCATGAGCCCGATGTTGCCTTCCTGGATGAGGTCCAGGAACTGCAGGCCGCGGTTCGTGTACTTCTTCCCGATCGACACCACCAGGCGCAGGTTGGCCTCGATCAGCTTCGCCTTGGCCTTGTCCGCCATGCGCTCGCCGTGAAGGATCTCGACGACGGTGTCGCGCAGGACGGCCTCGCCCAGCTTGGCCTCCTCCTCGACCTTCTTGATCTTCTTCCGCGCCGTCGCGATGACCTGCGCCGACTCCTCGATCTCGTCGGGGCGCAGGCCCAGTTTCTTGGCGACCGCCCTCTGTCTCAGCGGCGACGAGCGGATCTCGCGCAGCGTCTTGAGGAAATCCTTCGAAGACAGACCCAGCTTGGCTTCGCGGGCAGCGATCTCTCGATGCGCCTGCTCGACGCGCTCGACGAACTCCTTGAGCATGACGACAATCTTGCCGATCTGCTTCTTGTGGAGTCGCATCTCCTGCAGGGCGTCCAGGATGTCCTGCTTCTTCTTGTTCGACCCCGCGTCGGCTTTCCATAGCCGACGGACCTTGTCGATGACCTTGCAGACACGTTCGACGTGCCATTGCTCGTCGAATTCGGGATCCTCGTCGTCGACGTCCCTGACGACCTCTTTGACGCGGATCTCTTTCTGACGCAGCTTGTCGCCCAGGCTGAGGATCTCCTCGATGGCGACCGAGGACTTCAACACGACCTGCAGCACGCGCCGATCGCCTTCCTCGATGCGCTTGGCGATCTCGACCTCGCCCTCGCGCGTGAGCAGCGTGATCGACCCCATCTTGCGCAGGTACGTCCGCACGGGATCGCTGGTCGGGGCATTACCGTCAGCGTCTTCCTCTTCCTTGGCCTCGACCTCGACCTCGACCTCGGCGTCGGCCTCGACCTCGGCCTCGGCGTCTTCGTCGTCTTCAGGCGCGGCCTCGCCAGCGCCCTTCTTGACGGCCTTGGCCTTCGACGTGGGCTCGACGATCTCGATGCCCTCGTCGGTGAGCGCAGCCAGCCATTCGTCCATCTGATCGGGTGCGACGATGCCCTCAGGCATGTGCGCGCTGACCTCGGCATAGGTCAGGAAGCCCTTGGCCTTGCCGATCGCGATCAGCTCGCGCTTCTTGCGCTCGTTTTGTTTCTGCGAGGGCGCGCCCTTCTTGGCAGCGCCGCGGCGCGGGGCTGCTGGAATGGCGTCCACGTCCTCGTTGTCGTCCGATTCGTTTTCGACGGTATCCTCCATGCGTACGGTCTCTTGGTAGCCCCCGCGAGCCAGGTTCGGCAGCGGGAGCGGGAGTCTAGGCGTTGTTTTGGTGTTCACCAGACAAATCGCCGAGCCAATCGGCAGACTGCCCCAAAAACAAAATCGCCCAGCCGGTTGGGCTGGGCGATCTTTATCGGACGCTGCGTCTAGACGGTCGGCTACGGCTTGTACCTCACGGTCGCCCAACCGTTGCCCGGCATGGCGAACTGGAAGCGCTTGCCGCCGATCGAGACCACGTAGTTGCTGTTCGCGGCGCCGCTGTTGTACGCCGCGACCACGAGGCTGCCGTCCGGGTTCTTGAACGCGACGGCGTCGCCGCCGGTCGTGCTGACCACCTGTGCGTCCGGGACCACGTACTGCGCCAGGTGGCGGAAGACGTAGTAGGTCGGGGTCGCCGTGACAGTGCCCCCGTCGGCTACCAGGAGGGCGTTCTGTCCCCAGTCGACGGGACATGTCGTTGCCCAGGCCGCTCCGGTTGAGCACCATGTTCCAGGCGTTGTAGGCCGTGACCTTGCCCTTGTTGATCGCGTTTCGGAGGTAGATCCAGCTCTCCACGCCGTAGGCGTGGTCGTTGGGGGCCATCGACATGTTGTAGGCGGGGCAGGACGAGGTCGTCTCGCCGCAGCCCGTGCTGGGATTCCACGGGTAGTTGCCGCACTTGTGCTCGGTGGCCCAGATGGGCAGGCCCCCGAACGACTGGCCGCATGTTCACCCTCTCGAGCACGCCCCACTGCACGCCGGCGACCGAGACGAAGCTCTTCGCGGTGGCATCGGCCAGCACGGCGGTCGCGATGTTGATGTCGTTCCTGTTGGCGTCACCGGCATTCGACATCGTGCCGAGCATGACCTTGACGCCGAGCGGCATCATGGCCGGGCCCAGGTAGCTCTTGATGAAGGTCACGTAGGTGGCGCTGTCCCACAGGCACGACGGGTAGTTCTGGTCGTAGCCGGGCTCGTTCTGGGGGGAGACGACCTCGATGTTGATGCCCATGCCCTTGTAGCCATTGACGAACTTCGTGAAGTATCTGGGCGTACGCCGTCGAGGTTCGCCGTGTTGTCTGACCATGTTGCCGCCGTCGAAGTACGACGGCTTCGACCGCGGTTCCGCCGCTGCCGTTGTCGGTCTTGTAGCCGGTCTTCATCCACACCGGAGGCGTCCACGGGCTGGCCCAGAACCGGATGCCGGGCTTCACCGCCTGCGCCGCCTTGATGTACGGGATCAGGTACATGCCGTCCCGGGCGAGCGAGAACATGCTGGTGGCCGTGTCCGCCGGGGGACGGTTGCTGCCTCGCGCTGTTCGGCGGCCGGGTCGGTGGCGCCGCCGTGTCGTCGTTGGTGTAGCGGATGAGGGCGTAGTCGCTTGCGCCCATGGGGATGCGTCCCCACGCGAAGTTGGCGCCCTCCGTGGCGCTGAACAGCAGGTTCAGGGCCTGCGTCTGCATGGCGGGCGAGGTCAGGGAGCTCCAGCCCATCTCGTTGAAGGAGCCGCCAAAGCCTTCCCACTTCTGCGTGAGACCGAGGTGTCGTTGACCGTGACGGTCGCGGTTCCGGTCGTGGTCTCGGTCAACGTGCCCGGTCTTCCAGTAGTTGCCCGAGCCCGAGGCAGAGGTCACGAGCACGTTCGTCACCGTCGCGCCGCCGCCGCTGCCGCCCGCGGCCGCGTGCCGCCGCGCCGCCGCTGCCCGCCGCGCCGCCGCGCCCGCGTACCGGTCGTGCCCGCACCGCCGGTCGTGCCTGCCGCGCCGGTCGTGCCCGCGTTGCCGGCTGCCTGCCGCGCCGGTCGTGCCCGCGATGCCGGTGCTGCCGCCGCGCCGGTCTGCCGCCGTGCCGGTGCCCGCCGCGCCGGTCGTGCCCGCGTCGCCGGTCGTGCCCGCCGCGCCGGTCGTGCCCGCGTGCCGGCGTGCCGGTCGTGCCCGCGTTGCCGCTGCCGTGCCGCGCCGGCCGGTCCGCCGCTGCCAGGCGGTGCCGGGGTCGCCGCCTGTCTACGGAGCCTGCCGCCGGCGCCAGGCGAAGAGTACGCCGCCAAAGACCAAGTTGCGAAGACGGATGTTTGGCCGACGTCAGTTCTCGTTATTAGTCAACGTGGCAGTTAGGTTACTTGCCGACGAACGTCGTGACGGTCTTGCTGGCGAGCGTGGCCGTGAAGCTGCCGCCGGTCACCGGGACCGCCGTCTTCGCCACGAGGTTCTCGGTCGCCGACGTCACCGTCGGCGTCATCAGGCCGGCGCCGTCCCGCCCGTGATGGCGATCGGCACGGTCACCGCCGCGGTGCCCTTGTTGATGGCCACCACGACGACGGTGCCATCCGTGCCCTTGTAGGCCGACAGCAGCACGCTCGCGTTGGAGTTCCCGACGACGTCCACCGCGATGTAGCCGGGGCGCACGAACTTGCTGTAGTTGCCGAGCGTGAAGTAGCGCTTGGCAATGGTCGAGCTCCCCTGGGTCAGGGCCAAGCCTTCGTTGTCGTTCTGGTAGTAGGCCTCGTACCACCAGTAGAGCCAGGCCGAAGCCTCGCCGACCGTGAGCGCCGAGTGAATCCACCCGGCGACCGCGACACCGTTGTCGATGTCAGTCGACGGCCCCTCTTCCGGCCAGTACCTCACGCCGGACATTTCGGTCTGCCAGACCTCTTTGTTTCTCACGCCACCGTTGACGTCGGCCGGCCACGCGTACGCGATCTGCGAGTCGTACTCGTGCACGCCGAAGATGTCGAAGGCGTCCCACGCCGTCCTGATCCTTCCACAGCCAGTGGCCGTAGTCGTAGCCATTGCCGTCGCGGCAGGTTTGAGCGCAAGCGGTGTCGGGGCCAATGGTGTTCGAGTAGCAGCCACACTTCAGCGGATCGGAGCTGTGCGGATGGCTGGAAACCAGCGAGCCCGTCGCCGATAGGTTGCTCCAGGCGTGGATCCATTCTGATGCTTCGGGCGCGATGACCTTGACGTTCTTGGCCTTGAGCTTCGGTCCAGCCACCTTGACCCAAGCCACCATCTGTTTGGCCGTGTACGTCGTCGTATCGTAGTCGTCGGTGCAGGGCGGTCCGACGGACTTGCACGACGCAAAGTCGGACTCGTTCCCGATCGACATGGCGTACAGCCCCTGCTGCTGCGCGAAGTTGGCGATCGTCGTCGACCATGAGTCGTAGCAGCTCTCGAGCAAGTACCCACCCTGCTGCGTGTTGCCGTTGCTCTTGCAGTTCGCGGGCGGGCTCCAGGTCGACCCGATGACCTTCGCACCCATGCTCTTCGCTTCGGAGACGTACTTCCCCGTGAGGGTGCCGTTCGAATTCATGCCGACGCGAAGGATGGACAAGCCGATCGCGTCGGCTGCCGTGGTACCGAAGAGCTTGTCTACCGGGACGGTCTTGTTGTCCGGCATCAAAGCCGTGTTGATGCCGAACCCCTGGATGGTCTGACGGGTCGCATCCAGCTTGACGGCCACGCCAGCGGGCGTGCTTCCACCCGTGCCAGTCGTGCCCGCAACGCCGGTGGTCCCCGCCGTACCGGTGCCCGCGGCACCGCCTCGACCCGCCGCGCCGCTGCCGGCCGCGCCGGTCGTGCCCGCGGCGCCCGTCGTGCCCGCGTTTCCCGTCGTGTTGCCGGTGCCGGCCGCGCCGGTCGTGCCGGCCGCGCCGGTCGTGTTGCCGGTGCCGGCCGCGCCGGTCGTGCCGGCCGCGCCGGTCGTGTTGCCGGTGCCGGCCGCGCCGGTCGTGCCGGCCGCACCGGTCGTTCCAGCATTTCCGCTGCCGGAGCCCGCGGGGCCGCCTGAGCCAGCCTGTCCGGTCGTGCCGCCGCTTCCGCCGCAGCTCCAAGCGAACAGCGCGCTCGCCAAAATTACGCTACCTAGTCTTCTATTACCCACGGCGGCCTCCGGTAAATGCCTGGTTTGATTTCTCACGCGACCTCACCAATTCCCGCAATCGCGTCCCCGGATCACCCGATGCCGGACGCTGCGGGCGAACGACAACACCGCGTCACGGCGGCCGCAAGCTCGCTGGCTTTGGCCCTGGGCGCCGGCGGTCCTAGTTCAGCGTCGGCACCGTCCAGGGATACCACTTCGCCGGGTCGAGCGGCGTGCTGCGGGTGCCGAAGGCGGTCTTCTGGACGTTCCAGACCTTGGTCTGCTGGGTCGTCTGGTTGAGCAGGAACCGCCGCACGAAGGCCTGAACGGCCGCCGTCTCGGTGCTGTCCAGCGCGGAGCAGTGTGAATCCTGGCTGTTGGTGTAGCCCATGTTGTCCTGGACGCCGAGCGCCGTGTAGATCGTCCGGGCGGCGGTTCCGGACGTCACGCTGGCGTGGACACCGAGCCACTCCGCCGCGTTGGCGCTGTCGAGCACTAGCAGGCCGCGCGGGGCGACCATGCCGAGGAGCTCGTGGTGGTCCACCGGCAGCTTGTTCACGTTGGTCGGGCTGCCGAACTGCATCAGCGCGCCGCCGAACCAGTGCTGCTCGCCGTAGGCGTGGTCCAGCGTCTGGACCTTGTGGCTGCTCGTGGTTCCGCCGGCGGTGGCGTCTTCCGCATAGGCGACGCGCCAGGACGCCGATCCGCCCGATCCACCTTCCTCCGGAAGCACCAGGGCAATGCGCTCATCGAAGGCGCCGACCATCAAGGCGCCTTTGCCGTAGCGCGAGCAACCGGTGACGGCGATTCGCTTGGGATCGATGCCCGCCTCGGGCGTCGCTTCGATCGCGTCGATGAGACGACTGACGCCCCACGCCCAGCCGATCAGCGATCCGGGGTTGTCGGTCGATCCGGTCACCGTCGTGAACAGACCACGTCCGGTTCCCTCGTTTGCGATCGTCGAGAACGGGAACGACACGCTGGCGACGCCCAGCGGGGTGACGATCCCCGCGACCGGGCTGCTGCCGATGCTGATCAAGAGGGGGTGGGGACCTGCTCCGCTCGGCTTGTTGGCGATGGTGACGCTGAACGACTGTCCGCCCACGTTGACGGTGAGCATCGAGCCGGAGAAGGTGCCGGTCACGGCGCCGGGGGCCTTCGTGTTCTTGTTCCCCGTCTCGTAATTCTGGAACTGCGCGGCGATCTCGGAGCGGCGGCACTGCCATTCGCTCTTGCGGGTGATCGCCGTGCCGGACGTCATCTTGAACGGGTCAGGCAGCGAGGTGATCGACGGGAGGGCCGAGAAAGCCGGCATCGCTGGGATCGTGCACGACGTCCCGCAGTCCTCCTTGCCGCAGGTGCCGGGATCGCCCGTTCCCGTCGTGCCGGCGTTGCCTGTGGTGCCGGCGTTGCCTGTGGTGCCGGCATTGCCTGTGGTGCCGGCGTTACCTGTGGTGCCGGCGTTGCCTGTCGTGCCTCCGCGGGCGCCACTGCCAGTCGTGCCCGCGGCACCGGTCGTGCCCGCCACTCCCGTGGTGCCTGTGCCGCCGCTCCCCGCCACCCCGGTGGTACCCGCGCCGCCGGTGGTGCCGCTTTGCCCGGTCGTCCCCGCGCCGCCGGACGTGCCCGCTACGCCGGTGGTGCCGCCGCCACCGTTATTTCCGGCCTCGCCTTGCGAGGCGGGTTCACCTCCGGCGCAACCGACCAGAAGACCTCCGGCCAGGATTGCCATGCTGAAGGGCGCGAACAGGCTGCTTCTTGATGGCATGGGGTCCTCTCGGCATGCCGCTGGCGTAGGGCGCCAGGGTCCACCTGATCAATTCCCGCCCTGAGGTCGATTGATCGCGCGCAATCTTCGCGCAAATGGAGGTCGCGGATCTCAATCAGGACGGCGCGCCACATTTGCTAACAGACACGCCACATTTGCTAACCACATCAACCGGATTTTACGAATATTTGCGATATCTTGCGCCCGCTGCACCAACCTGGCCCGACAGATCAATCGGTACCGGCCCGGGAATTACTGTGGCAGCTCTAACGACCCCCCGGAGGACCAATGCGTCAATTTAAGAACGGCTTTCGCAGACTCGCTTCGCGGCTTGCATGGCGGTTTGCCGCGCCCGTGGCGCTCTGCGCGGGCCTGCTCGCCAGCGCGCCGGCAAGCGCCGCTTCGTTGGCGCAGGTCCCCTCCGGTTGGCAGGTGGGCGCCGAGCCGAGCTGGGTCTCGATGTACTGGTACGTGCCCGATAACCTTCCGGCGAACGCGCCGGTCCTCGTGCTCGTCCACTACTGCAGCGGAAACGCGCAGGGCATCTTCGGGCAGGCGCAGTCGGGAGGCATCGTCTCGCAAGCCGACCAGAAGAAGATCCTCCTCGTCGTTCCGCAGACGTCACGAAATTGCTGGGACGTGGCGACAACGCCGTCCCTGACGCACAACGCGGCCAACAACGATACGAAGGCCATCGTCGACAGGTCAAGTACGCGATCGCCCAGAAGAGCGCGAACGCCAACCGCGTCTACGTGATGGGAGCGTCGTCCGGCGCCATGGTGACGCAGGCGCTGCTCGCGGTCTATCCCGAGGTGTTCAAGGGAGGCGCCGAGTTCGCGGGCGTTCCGGCAGGCTGCTGGTCCGTGGGCAACATGACCGACGGTCAGTGGAGCTCGGCGTGTGCGGGCGGCCAGGTCCTCAAGACCCCGATGGAGTGGGGGAATCAGGCTCGCGCCATGTACCCCGGGTACACCGGATTCCGCCCCCGCATCCAGCTCTGGCACGGGTCGGCGGACACCATCATCAACTACGCCAACTACACCGAGGCCGTCGACCAGTGGACCAACGTCCTGGGACTGGCTGCGACCCCGTCAACGACGGGGACCGTGTCGATCGGCGGCAAGAACTACAACCGCAGGCAATGGAAAGACTCCTGCGGGATCACGGTCCTCGACGCGTTTGATCAGCCCAACGGACCGCACGGCCCGGACGCGAACATGAACGGCCAGTACACCCTGCCGTTCTTCAATCTCGATCAGGCGACGTTCACGGCGACCGATCCGCAGGCCGCGGGTTGCGGTACCACGGGCGCCGGCGGCGCGGGCGGCGCCACGGGCGCCGGCGGCAGCGGCGGGACCACGGGCGCGGCGGGAACCACCGGAAGCGGCGGGCGTGGCGGGACGACCGGCAGCGCCGGCAGCGGTGCAACGACCGGCGGCGCGGGAACGACCGGCAACGCCGGAACGACGGGCAGCGGCGGTGACAACTCAACCGGCGCCGGCGGAAGCATCGGACCCGGTCAGGCCGGCACCACGGGATCGGGCGGAGACAACTCCACCGGCGTCGCCGGAACCAGCGGCAGCGGCGAGGCTGGCACCACCGGCGCTGGCGGGGGCATCAACCCGACCGGTGTCGGCCGGAGACACGGGGAGCGGATCAGCCGGGACCACTGGCCAGATGCCCATGATGCCCGGATGCGCTTGCGACGTTAGCAACGCGCCGGGCGCGACGAGCGTCTTCGCCATGGCAGGCCTCCTCGCTGTCGTCGTCCTTCGCCGACGACGGACGAAGCGCTCGGCAAGCGCGCGATGAAGTTGCTCAGCAGCCGGAGCAACCACCTAGCCGCATTCACCGTCGTCGCGCTGTTGCTTCCGGGTCTGCGCGCATTCGCGCAGACGCCGGACTCCGGCGACGAATTCGCCGACGACAAGGCCAAGCCGGCCAAGTCGGCCAAGCCGGAAAAGTCGGCCGAAGCCGAGGCGCCGGCCGACGCTGTCGAGACGACGCCGCCTCTGCCGCCAGCGCCGCCGCCAGCGGCGCCGGACGCGGGGCCGTACGTCGGTTTCGCGCCGGAGCCGAGCCTGCTGCGCATCGAGAATCCGAACGCCAGCATCCAGTTCGGCATCCTCCTTCAACCGCAATTCGAGATGGCGGGCTCACCGGACGCCATCCTGACGACGAAGAACCTGTTCCTGCGGCGCATGCGCTTCATGGTCGGCGGAACGATCTTCAAGACCCTCGAGTTCTTCATGCAGACGGACTGGCCGGACCTGTTCAAGCTGGACCCCGTCGGCACGATGGCGTTCGACAAGAACTCTCCGGGTATGAACATCCAGGACGCCTTCGTGACCTACAAGCCCTTCGGGGAGGTGTTCAAGTTCGACGCCGGGTTCATGTTGCCGCCGACCTCGCACAACAGCCTCGAGAGCGCGGCGAAGCTCTACGGCCCGGACTACTTCACCAACAGCTTCCGCCGTAACTTCTTCAGCGTCTCTGACCGGTTCGGCAGCAGCGGGCAAAGCCCGCAGGGGCGAGACGCGGGCGTCCAGGCTGCGCGGGCTCGCTGTGGAACGGCCACATCGACGTCCGCGTCGGCTTGTTCCAGGGACACCGGAGCGGCGCGGTTCCGGCGGCCGCCCCGAATCCGGCCACGGTCGGCGGCATCAACATGTTCCGCGTGGCGGTGCGCCTGCAGATCAACCTGCTCGACGCCGAGCCCGGGTACTTCTATCAAGGCACGTATCTGGGCAGGAAGAAGATCGTGTCGTTCGGCGGCTTCTACGATTTCCAGGACACGTACAAGTCGTTCGGCGGCGACTTCCTCGTCGACCTACCCGTCGGCCCCGGCGTCTTCACCGCGCAGGGCAACGTCGCGCAGTGGGACGGCGGCACCTTCATCACGCTCACCAAGCAGAGGGCGTACATGGGCGAGATGGGCTACCTCATCGGTCCGCTCATGCTCAGCCCCATCGCGCACTTCGAACGCCTCGTCTCCTACACGCCGATGCCCGACCCCGCGGTGCCGAGCGAGGATCGCTACGGCGGCGGGCTGGCGTTCTGGCCTTACGGACACAACTCGAGCATCAAGGTGTTCTTCCTCCGCGTGCACCGCAACCCGTCCCCTGCGGACTACAATCAGATCAACGTGCAGTGGCAAGTGTACGTGTACTAGGGTGGCGGCTTGGACAACCTCGCTAGCTCGCTGAAAGTACACCGCCGACGGACCAGCGCCTGCCGCACCCGGCATGGACGCGCGGGGCGTCCGCAAGGTCATCTTCGCATCGTCGCTGGGGACCGTCTTCGAGTGGTACGACTTCTACCTCTACGCCACGCTGGCGCCGTTCTTCGCGACGCTGTTCTTCCCGAAGACGAACGAGACGGCGGCGATGCTGGGCAGCTTCGTCAGCTACGCGGCGGGCTTCCTGGTGCGGCCGTTCGGCGCGCTGGTGTTCGGGCGCATCGGCGATCTGGTGGGACGCAAGTACACCTTCCTGGTCACCATCCTGGTGATGGGCCTGTCGACGGCGGCTGTCGGCGTGTTGCCGACATACGAAAAGGTGGGCTTCCTGTCACCGGTCCTCCTCATGCTGCTGCGGCTGGCGCAGGGGCTGGCGCTCGGCGGCGAATACGGCGGCGCGGCGACCTACGTCGCCGAGCACGCGCCTGATGCGAAGCGCGGCCTGCACACGAGCTGGATTCAGACCACCGCGACGATCGGCTTCTTCGTCTCGCTCGTCACGATCTACATCTGCCGCGCGAACATGGACGCGAAGTCGTTCAACGAGTGGGGGTGGCGGATCCCGTTCCTGCTGTCGCTCGTCCTGCTGGGGATCTCCATCTACATCCGGCTGAAGCTGAACGAGTCGCCGATCTTCCTGAAGATGAAGTCGGAGGGGAAGGGGAGCAAGCAGCCGATCCGGGACAGCTTCGGCAAGTGGCCGAACGCGAAGATCGCGCTGGTCGCGCTGTTCGGCGCGGCCGCCGGCCAGGGCGTCGTCTGGTACACGGGCCAGTTCTACGCGCTGTTCTTCCTGACCACGACGCTGAAGCTCGACTGGAAGACGGGGTACCTGGTCGTGGGGACGGCGCTCGCGCTCGGCACGGGGCTGTTCATCTTCTTCGGCTGGCTGTCCGACAAGATCGGCCGCAAGAAGATCATGATGGCCGGCTGCCTGCTCGGCGCGCTGAGCTACTTCCCGATCTACAAGGCGATGACGCAGGCCGCGAACCCCGGGCTCGAGCGCTTCACGTCGGCCACGAAGATCACGGTGACGGCGAGCGACTGCCGGGTGCACCTGTTCCCGCACCCGAAGACGGTCTTCACCGATTGCGACAGGGCGCAGGATCTGCTCGCGAAGCGCAGCCTGTCATTCGAGAGCATCGAGGGCGCCGAAGGCGCCAAGCCGATCACCACCATCAATGGTGTCGACGATCGTCGGCGTCGACGAGCCGAAGCTGGCCGCGACGCTGAGCGCGCTCGGTTATCCGGCGAAGCCGAACCCGGCCGACGTCAACATGCCGGTGCTGATCCTGCTGGTCCTGATCCAGGTCATCTTCGTGACGATGGTCTACGGACCGATCGCGGCGTTCCTGGTCGAGCTGTTCCCGGCGCGCATCCGGTACACGTCGATGTCGCTGCCGTACCACATCGGCAACGGCTGGTTCGGCGGCATGTTGCCCCTGGTCGCGGCGGCGCTGGTCACGTCCCGTGGCAACATCTACGCGGGTCTCTGGTATCCGGTCATCGTCTCCGCGATCACGTTCGTCGTCGGCATGGTGTTCATCCGCGAGACGCGCGATCACCGCATCGACGTGCTCTGAGGACGTCGATACGCCCGGCTAAACGCCGGGTGGGCCCGATCGTCGGACGAAGGCCACGCCACGCCACAGCCCGCGCGTCCGCTGGGCGGCGAGCTCGAGCCCGTGACCGCGGACGGCGTCGGCCAGCGCGGCAGGCGGATGGGCGAAGACGCGCAGCGTGTTGCCGGTGAGCCGCATCCAGGCGTTCGCCACGGCGACGAACATCCGGCCGACAATGTTACCCGGCGGATGCGTGAACACGAGCAGCCGGCGCGTGCGGTCGGCCGCCGCTCCGAGCAGCTCCCGGTAGTCCGGATAGCAGCAGACGACCCGATGCAGGACGACGATGTCGGCGGGCTCGACGTCCGTCGACGAAAAGTTCCCGATGCGGCGGTGGATGCGCGGCTCGACGCCGGCTTCGCGCGCGAGCCGGGTCGCTTCGTCGTCGTATCCGCTCGACATCTCCACGATCGTCGAACCAGCCGCGCCGGCCTTGAGCAGCTCGATCTGGAGCGCGCCCACGCCGCCGCCCGCTTCCAGCGCGGTCGCCCCTTCGAGCCCCTGGGCGCGCGCCACGCCCACTATCCATCGCGCCGCGGGATCGAGCCCCTTGCGCCGGTAGTCCTTCGCGTCCTTGCGCGCCTGCCGTTCGTCGAAGAACTTGTCGTAGGTCGCGCGTGCGCAGCAGCCGGTCACGGCACGATTCTAACCACGGCTCTCGCTTCGCTCGCGGACGCGACGAGCTCACCCGCCCGGCGTCCGCGATTGCGACGCGACTACAGCTGTCGCTGAGCGCGCCGGCGGCGACGGAAGACGAGCGCGAGGGCGCCGGCCACGAGCAGCGCCATCGGGGAACCGGAGCCGCCGCTGTCGACCGTGCACGCGCACCCGCCAGGCGACGTGTCGCCCGGTGGATCCATCGAGCCGCCCGTCCCGGTGGTGCCAGCGACGCCCGTTGTGCCAGCGGTGCCCGTCGTGCCGGCGGTGCCCGTCGTGCCGGCGGTGCCCGTCGTGCCAGCAGCGCCCGTCGTGCCGGCGTTGCCGGTGGTGCCAGCGACGCCCGTTGTGCCAGCGGTGCCCGTGGTGCCGGCGGTGCCCGTCGTGCCAGCAGCGCCCGTGGTGCCGGCGGTGCCCGTTGTGCCAGCGGTGCCCGTGGTGCCGGCGTTGCCCGTCGTGCCGCCGGTCGCGCCCGCGCCACCGGTGCCCGTGCTGCCGCCGCGTCCACCGCCGCCCGAAGTTCCGGCGGCGCCGGTCGTGCCGCCCGTTCCGGTCGCGCCGCCCGTCCCGCCCGTGCCGCTCGTACCGCAATCCATCTCCGGATCGGCGACGCCGGCCGCGTTGAGACCGAAGAACTTGAGCATCTCGGCTTCTTCGTACGTCATGGAGTGGCTGGCGCCCGGCGCTGTCCAGGCTTCGATGACCGTCTGGCCGCAAGAGTTCTTCCAGAACTGGCGGTTGAACTTCGCGCCCGCGGCCATGTACCCGGTGTCCATCGAGGTGGGGGTCATGCTCAGCCCGTGGACGTTCGTCCACTCCTCGATGGCCTCGGTCATGTTCCTGTAGTTGATCGTCGTGTCAGCGTCGCCGTGAAAGAGCTGAATGCGCGGTCGGTGTCCGGTGTAGCCCGGGTACATGTTCCGAACCAGGTCGCCCCACTGCTGCGCCGTCTTGTTCGTGTTGCCGCCCGCGCAGTTGTTGCTCCACTGATTGCTGCTGGCGTAGCCATCCGCCCAGCATCCCGCCGCAACGCCCGCTCGCGCCGAGCCGGCCCTGATGAGGTTGGGGTAAGTGGCCAGCATGGCTTGCACATACATCGCGCCCCCCGAGCCCCCCATGATGTAGACGCGGGCGGGGTCGGCGTTGTACTGCCTGAGCACGTACTGGATCATCTGCGCCAGGGCGTGCGTGTCGCCGCCGCCGTCGTGCGTCAGGCCCTGCGTCGTCCCCACGGCCCAGCAGTTGTTACCCGGGTTGTCGGGGAGGATGAGGATGAAGCCCTGCGCGTCGGCCTGCGCCTTGGCCATCGGGATGTTGCCGATCTGCCCGGTGGCCGTCGAGCCGCAGGAGTGGCACGAGATGTAGATGGGCGGCTTGGTCGCGACCCTGTCCGGCACATAGATGTACATCTGCATGTAGCTCGGTACGCCGGTCGCCCCCCAGGTGGTGCGGGGCACCATGGTCAGCGAAGCCGCTTGGGCTGGTGCGGCAGCGAGTAGTCCGAGTGCGAGCGCTGCCGCCGCGACAAAGTGATTCCAATAGCGATTCATGTCGCGTCGCTATTCCCGGGAACCGCGTGTCCGATCTCGGCTTGGTCGCCCCCGGCGGTCGGCCTGTCCCGGTAACCGCTTGTAAGTAGAGCGTTTCTTTGTCGTCAGCGCGGCGCCGCGAGGACGTCCGCCAAAAAAAACGCGCGAGGCGGAGAAAAACGCGGACAGAGAGCGACATGGCGCATCCCCGGGGTGGAAGGGGGCGGGTCCCCCACCACCAACCACCGAAAGGATTCGCACATGAAGAAGCACAGCAGCATTCGTAAGGGCTTTGTCGCCGCCGCCATCATGATGGCGCTGACCCTGCTCGCGGGCCGCAGCGAAGCCGGCCTGAATGCGGCGAATGGCCTGAACAGCGGGAACGGGCTGACCGCTGCAAACGGCCTGAGCGGCGCGAATGGCCTGGCGACGGTGAACGGCCTGGCGACGGTGAATGGCCTGGCGACGGTGAACGGCCTGGCGACGGTGAACGGCCTGGCGACGGTGAACGGCCTGGCGACGGTGAACGGCCTTGGCGACGGTGACGCTCTCGAACGGCCTGTGCGCTCGTCGAACGGCCTGTCGCTCTCGAACGGCCTGTCGCTCTCGAACGGTCTGATGTCGCCGAACGGCCTGTCGATCTCGAACGGCCTGATGTCGCCGAACGGCCTGTCGATCTCGAACGGCCTGATGCTCGCCGAACGGCCTGTCGCTCGCGAACGGCCTCGCCTGCGTCGATCCGTCCGAATCGAGCAACGTCTGGCTGATGGTCGGGATCGATCCCCGCGCCCCGCTGTCGGCGTCGGTGGCGGCCCAGAAGTAGGCGCGACGCGATGTCGTCGAGAATTGCCATCCTGCTCTCGACCAGCGCCGCGGTGGCGCTGGTCTCTCTCGGCGGCGGCTCGCCGCGCAGCATCGCTCCCCAGACCGACAGCGCTCCGCGCGCGGCGGTCTGGAACGGCCTCGGTGTCGGATCGGGATCGGCGCGCGACGAGCTGAAGGCGATGCTCCTGAAGTACACCGCGCGCTGCGCGCTCCCAGCTTCGCAGGTGCTGGATGCGACCGACCCGGACAGCGGCAAGCCGCGTCGGTTCCCTGGCGGCCTCGGGCTTGCGCCCGAGTGGCTCAAAGGCACCTGCGGCGCCGACTGCCAGGAGAAGGTGTCGGCTTGCCTCGGTGCGCTCAGCAACCGGACGGGCCAGCACGTCAAGTTGAGCCTGCTGAGCGCAGCGCCGGCGCTCGACCAGGCCTTCCGACCCAGCGAGTCGGATGTCGCCTTCCCCCACCAGGAGGGCGCGTTCTTCGGCAACCTATTTTCGGGCGAGGTTTACGCCTGCAGCGGACGCGATGCCGACAAGGCGCCGCAGGTGAAGCGCTTCTGCGCGGTCAGCCCCGAGAGCTGCAACGGGTTGATGGCGTTGCGCAGCGCCGGGCGCTGCGAGGATGTCTGCGAGATGACGTGCACGGAGCTGTCGGACGGAACCCGACGCTGCGCGGCCGCGAGCTGTCGCGATCCCGGGGGGCGCGTCTGGCCGTACCCGATCACCGTCTACCTGCGAAACAAGATCGAGGCCGGGAACGCCGACGACGTGCGCAATCTGGTCCGGCACGACGAGGGGCTGGAGGGGCTCGGCCGCGGCGGTGAGGCTCGCTTCGATCTCGTCGATTTCGGCGCTCGGCGCGGTTCGATCTCGCAGCTCGGCATCGACATCGCCGCGCGGAGCCGCGGTCGCCTCGAGGTCTGGCTGGACGGAACCCGGCGTCTCGGCGCATTCGACGTGGCACCGAGCGACGGCATCGAGCGGGAGCAGACGGTCCCGATCCGTGCCGGCGGAATCTCCGGCCGGCACTCGGTTGTGGTGAAGGTCGTGAGCGGCAAGGACATCGGCCGCCTGTCGACCGTCGAGCTGCGCTGAGCCGCCCTCGATGCGGTGGGGCTACGCCAAGCTGACCGTGCTGCGCTAAGAGGCGGCGGCGCACCGTAGAGCTTGTGGAGGAGCTACGTCGCGTCACGGCGCGATCGGCATTTTGCGATCGCTGTTATTGACGGCCTCCGTGCGTTTAGGGACGATCGGGGGCTTCATGATGCGCTTATCGCCGACGATCTGGTTGCTCGTGCTTTCGTTTACCGGCGTCGCGCTACTGGGCTGCGGGAGCGACAGCGCCGCAGACCGCGGTCATGGAGGATCGTCAGCGGGTCAGTCCGGTAGGGGTGGCGCGGCAGGGAGGGGCGGCACTTCGGGGACAGGCGCTGTCGCGGCAGGAGGGGCGGTGCTTCGGGGACGGGCGGCATCGGCGAACGGCGGCGTGACGGGGACGGGCGGTGCGGCACTTCGGGAACGGGCGGCGTTTCCGGTGTCGGCGGCGCTTCAGGAATGAGGCGGCGTGACGGGGACAGGCGGTGGTGCATCGGCGACGCGGCGGCGCTGCAGGAACGAGCGGCGCAGCGGGGACAGCCGGTGCATCGGGAACGAGCGGCGGCGGTGCAGGTGGAAGCGCGGGCATCGGCGGCCAGGGCGCCGCGGGCTCGGGTGGCGGCGGCAATGCCGGCGGTGGTGCGAGCGGCGGTGGCGGCGCGGGAACCAGCGCCTGCGGTCCCTGCAACACGCCGCCCACCACATGCCACGCGTTGACCGGCACGTGCGTGCAGGGACGATGCGAATACGACTTCATCACGGGGGCCGACTGCGACGACGGGAACTCCTGCACGGTCAACGACACCTGCAGCGCGGGCGCGTGCACGGGGACGCCGATGGTCTGCACGACGCCGCGCGCTCCGGTCTGCCTCGACGCCACGCGCCTGCAGACCTACGACAATCCCGGCGTCTGCAGCGGCGGGCGTTGCGTCTACATGCAGCAGACGATCACCTGCGGGACGGGCGGTTGCGCCAACAACGCCTGCCAGACCGATCCCTGCGCCAACGTCACGTGCAACACGCCGCCTTCCGCCTGTTACGGCTCCGCCGGCACGTGTAGCCAGGGGAGCTGCAGCTACCCCCCGAACCAGGCCTCGTGCAACGACGGCGACGCTTGCACCGACGGAGACACATGCGGCGGGGGCGTGTGCAGCGGCGTCCCCAAGCTGTGCAACACGCCCGAGCCCGACACCTGTCGAGACGCGAGCACGGCGGCCGTGCACGACCGCGTCGGCCGGTGCACGGCCGGTGCGTGCAGCTACACGGTCCGCTACGTCAGCTGTCCCGCCGGCTGCGCCAACGGCGCGTGCAATCGGTCCGGTTGGACGGCGATGACCAGCAACTCCAACCAGAGCCTGACCAGCGTGTGGGGCACCAGCGCGAGCTCGGTGTGGGCGGTCGGTCAACGAGGCACGGCGCTCTATTACGACGGCATCCGCTGGCAAGCCCGGCCGACCCCAACGGAGGTACAGAACGACACGCTGGCGTCGCTGAGCGGCACCGGCGACAACAACGTCTTTGCGGTCGGCACGCCGACCTCCACCGGCAGCGGAACGAGCGTCATCCGTTTCGACGGCACGAGCTGGAGCTTCATCGGACGCATCACGCTCGCCGGCCAAAACTATGCAGCCTGCGTGGCCGCCTACGCCGACAACGACGCGTTCGTGTGGGGCCGCGTCGTGGGCAGCGACCAGGCGTCGCTCTACCGCGTCACCAACGGCGTGGCGACGTTGATCCTGACGACGACCGCGCAGTTCTTCCAGAACCAGAGTCAGTGCGGGATCCGCGTGTTTTCGCCGACCGACATCGTGGCCACGGCGCACGCCCAGGTGTTTCGCATCGACAGCGTCGCAAAAACGGCGACCGCCATCGGCAGCACGGCGCTCAACAGCCAGACGGGCGCGCTGTGGGCCGACAACACGAACACCCTGTTCATCACCTTTGCACAGAACGTTCAGCGGTGGACCGGGGGCCCAAGCTGGACCAACCTGACCACCGGCCTCAGCGGCCAGTTGCTCGCGATCTCGGGCACGGCGAGCAGTCGCGTGTTCGCCGCGGGATGGGCCGCCGGGAGCGGAACGCAGCTGGGAACGGTGCTGTTCTGGGATGGTCTGGGGTGGACCGTCGAAGCGATCCCTGCGGCAACGCCGCGCCTTCAGGGGGTGTGGGCGTCACCGCTGCCGGAGGGACGGGTCTTCGCGGTCGGCGTCACCGGCACGATCGTGACCGGTCCGTAGAGTCAGACCTTGAGGTCGAGCCGGACGTGGCCAACCCAGAACGGGTGGAGCAACGTCACGACGATCGTGACCGCGGCGACGATCAGGAACGGCGTCCAGCGGTTGCCCCGGGTGAGCGCGACCAGGCGCGTGTCGATGAAGTCGTCGAGTGTTCCCTGTGCTTCGGCGGGCGCGTTCCGCGTCTGTTCGAGGAACCCCGCGGTGGCACAGATCTCGGCGACACGCAGGGTGCGCACGAGCTTGCTCAGGAACCAGCGCGCCGCGAACGATGGCGGCTGGCCGGGGTCGTCGCGCTCGCTCTTGTCGAGCAGGGTCCGCGTCGCGGACTTGACGCTGACGGCGCCGGGGATGCGCGCCAGGCGTTCACACGCGGGAAAGCTCTTCTGCGCGAGCCAGCGCGACAGGCGGCGCGAGCGCCCGCGGGCCACGCGCGACGCGGCTACCACCAGTGCCGCCTTTTGCCCGAGCACGAAGTACAGCGCGGGCAGCCCGACGACATAGGCCAGCGACACCCAGGTCTGCGGTAGGGCCAACATGACCACCAGGGCCAGCACCGCGCCGGCGCCGCCCGCGCGCGCGATCGGCAGCCCGCCCATGCCGCGCCACAGATCGCCGGCGACGAAGCCGAACGCGACCCAGCTCACCAGCGTCCCGCAGATCGTGTACGCGACGAGCAACGCCACGCCCCGTGCCACACCCTTCGCGATCAGCCACGGCACGCGCTCTTCGGAGCTGTCACCGTCAGCGCCGCCAGTCACCAGGTCAGGCAACGCTATTCCCCGTAGCGCTGCGCCAGCTCGGCCACGAAGCCGTGCGCATGATCGAGCGAACGGAAGCGGGTGGGGTGTGCGGCGAGCAGTTGCTCGGCGATCTGCCCGATGGTGCGGCCCGCCCGCATACCCTCGAGCACCTGCAGCGCCTCGGCCCCCGCGGCGGACAACGTGGGCGCGAACGTCGATGCCCGCTTGCGTAGCGAGTCCCGGGAGGGCGGGAAACTCTTGAAGGTCGACTGTCGGAAGCGCGTCGTGCCGATCTCCGTCGTCCACGTCCACAGGTAGTCCGCGCCGATCGGATCCGCGCGCAGCTCGAAGCCGACGCGATCGCCGACCTGTAGCGCCACCGCCTCGGGCCACGAAAAAAACATCTGCCCGTAGATCCCCTCCGGCGCGCCGGGCGCGCTCGAGTAGCCGACGCCCTCGACGAGCACCGTATCGAACCAGACCAGCAGTCCGTGTCCGACACCGGCGCGCGTGATCGTGAAGCTGCCGGCGCCCCGCACCGCCAGGTCGGTGAGCGTCGGGTAATCGAGCACCGCCCACTGCATCGGCTCGCACAGCGCCTGGTCGGGCCGCGCCCGATATTTGTCGAGCTCATTGTCCACGTAGGGCAGAGCAGCGCGCAGATCGAGACCGTGCGGCGCGCTTTGCCAGATTCGCCGCCGGCGCTCGAACGCGTCGGCAGCGGAGATCACCTCGGCCCACAAGCTGTCGCGCATCGGCAACAGCCGCCCCGCCGGGGCGAGCAAGCGCCGACGCGCATCGAGAATGTCCGAGAAGTGCGTGGCGTAGGGCGGCAGCACGCCCCTCAGATCGGACACGATCACGTCGGCCGGCTCGGGCAGCGTGACCTCGGTCGAGCGCTGCTGGAGCACGACGATGCGGTCGGCGAAGCCATTGTCGCGCGCGCTGTCGGCCAAGATGGAGACCGCCTCCGACGGTTCGACGGCATAGACGCGACGCGCGCCCGCCTTGCACGCGAGCAGCGACATGATTCCCGTTCCCGCGCCGATGTCGAGCACGACCGAGGCCGGCGTCACCACCCGCGCCAGCGCCTCCGCGTGCGCGGCGAGACGGCTGCCGTCGCCGATCATGCTTCCGAAATCGCTCAGGTTGAACATGGTCAGAGCGTGTCGCGAAAGTCCGCCAGTATCGCCTCGCAGACGTCGGTTGCCTTGTCGCGATCCTCCGGCGCACGTACCAGTCGGACCGGGACATGGCTGCCGAGCCGGCAGAGGACCTCGAGCTCGCGGGCGCGCTGGCCGGCGTCGAGGAAATCGTTCGCGTAGGTGTTGGCGAGGAGGTACGGCATCGCCTCCGCGCCGCGCAGCTCCGTGATCCGCGTCGGCGCCTCGGGCGCGAGCCGCTCGCCCAGCACATAGAGCGCGGCGAGCGGCGTGGCCTGCTGCGGCGAACTGGTATCCGGGCAGCGTCAGATCGAGATAGCGCTTGTCCCACGTGCCGACGATTCGGGGCAGCGCCTCGGGATCGCCGAACAGCGCGCGCACCGATTCGGACCATAACAACACGCGCGGCAGCCCCGGCTGCACCTCGAAGGCCTTGCCGCGGTCGACGAGGGCGAGCACGTCGTCGGTGAGCACCGGCAGGCCCATGCGCGCCAGGATCGCAGCGCTGGTCGACTTGCCCACGCCGCCGGCGCCGATGATGGCGAACGCGCGCCCGTCCAAGCTTGCAGCGCTGGCGTGCAGGCAGGTCACGCCTCGCAGCCGCAACACGAACCCCAGGATCGGGCCCTGCAGGTAGACGAGAAGATCGTCCAGCGTCAGCGCGCTGCGAGAGATCCCGAAAATCTCGGACGCGGTCGCATCGATGACGAACTCGGCGCCGTCGCAGTACATGACGCGGAGGTGGCCGTCGGCGCCGCGGCCCACGCGCACCAGCGGGGGCGCGGCCGGATCCGCGGCCGGGCGCTGGCGGTAGGCCACCCAGGGGGCGCGGGCGTCCTCGAAGCGTCCGAGCCCACCCAGTGTGATGCGAAGATCGATCGGCTGTCCCGCCCGCGCGGGCGGACACCACGACCAGTCGAAGTCCACCGCGCACCCATGCCCGTAGGTCGAATGCACACCCGCGTCCGCCGGCACGTCTAGCTCGTCTTGCGCGGGCCCCCGGGCGAGCCGTGGTCGTTCTTCATGCTGCTGCTTCCGATTGAAGCGGTGATCTCGGTCAGTGTCCCGAGCCGTTCGAGCCTCGGCGCTCGGTAGGGCTTGCGGCGCGAGGCTCTCGGAGCGTGCCTTCGGCTCGACATCCGCCTTGTCGCTCATGCGCGCCGAGCCTAACACGCCAGGTGGACGTGGGACGCGGTCGCCTGGCCGGCATCCCGCTGCTCCAGCCAGGTTCCCAGAGCCAGGGCGCGCAGCGGAATCCACGGATCGTCGACGGAGTCCGAGGTTCGGCCGAGCGCCGTCCGTGCCGCGAGCAGGTCGACGAGCGGCGCCAGTGTCTCCGTCGATCGGGGCACGCGTACGGCGTCAGGACCTCGACGGCGGATCAGCTCCACGACCGGATCGCGGGTCAGCGGTGTCTTCGGCCGCCGTCGGATGGCGCCGGGAAGCTCGTCGAGACACCGTCGCAGCAGATGTTTGTTCGCACACCACGGGATCGCCGGCAGCGTCATCGCGAAACGGATGAGACGCAGATCGAGCAGAGGATGGCGAAAGTCGATCGGACGGCCGAGGTAGCCCGGATCGTGCCCGTCGAACAGCGGCGCCCAGGCGCGCCCCGCGAACGCGCGCAGGCTGGGCTCGCGCGACCGCGTCGGCGCGGCGGGGAGCGTCGCGGAAGACCAGCGGCGTTCGAGGCCGGCGCGCTGCCAGAATTCCTCGCGCAGCCAGCTCGGACGACGCCGCTGCGCGACCGCGCGCTGTCGGCCGGCGAGAGCGGTGCGCACGCCGATGGGAGGCAACGCGCGCTGCGTGATCACGTACCAAAGCAGCTCGCGCACGAGCGCGCCCATTTCGCCTCGCGCCAGCCGCTCCTTCCAGTGCAGGCGAACCGCCGCCATCAGCAACGTGTCGCCGTCCCAGCCCGTCAGGACCACGGCAGAACGGCTTGCGAGGCGCGCCAGCTGGTCCAGGAAGGGTCCGATGACGATGTCCGCGAACGGCTCGGCGGGCGACAGCCGTCCCACCCAGTCGAACAGCGCGCCGTCGTCCATGGCCTGAAAATCGATCGGTATCGACAGGCTGTTCGCGACCAGCCCCGCATGGCGGCGTTCGTCGTCTGGAATCAAGTGATCGTAGACGGTGCAGTAGGCCCGGAGCTCCGGTGTCGCGAACTGCCCTTCGAGCTGGCGCTTCGCGGTCAGCGCCACGAGCGAAGAATCCACGCCGCCGCTCATCAACACGGCCACGTTCGGCGTCCGTAGCCTGTCGCGCACGGCGCGGGCCAGGAGCGCTCGAAAGTCCTCCAGGCAGTCGTCGGGGGACGGCGCGCGTGCGTCCACCGGATCGGGCCAGTCGAAGTAGCGCGTCAGACGTGCGCCGTCATCGGTGACGACCAAGAAATGCCCGGGCGGAATCCGCTTGATGTCCGCGTAGATGGTCAGGGCGCGATCCTCGTAGCCGCCCAGAAGGATGAAGTCGCCGACGGCGCGCTCGTCGAGCTCGTCGCTGACCTCGTCGTGCAGCCGGACGCAGGCGAGGGTGTTGCTGCCGACGAACGAGCCTCCGCGATCGGCGTAGTAGAACGCGCGCGTCCCGAGCGCGTCGACCGCGCAGAACAGCTTGCGTCGAGGCGCGTCCCACAGCGCGAAGCTGAAGTCGCCGAGCAGGTGCTGCAGGCAGCCTTCCCCCCACGCGTCGTACGCGTGCAAGACGAGCTCGGGGTCTGGCAGGTCGACGGGGAGATCGCGGCCGCAGTCGCGCAGCCGTGCGCAGAGCTCGTCGCGCGCGTCGATGCGCGCGTCGGCGGTGATGAACAACCGATCCTCGAGGCTCGTCGGCGACACCTCGCGCTCTGCCTCGAGCGTCGTCTTGTGCTGCGTGTGACCGAGCCCGACTGAGCCTCGCAGCCACGAGCCCTCGTCCGTCGGGACCGCGGAAGCGTTGCCTGGCGATGAGGCGGGCGAGCAATGCGGCGTCGGCGGGAACGCCGCCACGCGCGAACAGCGCAGCGATACCGCTCACGATCCCGCCGCGCGCGGTCGCAACACGCTGAAGCCCTCTAGGTCGCCCCAGCTCCAGCTTTCACCGGCGGCGTCGACCCACGCGTGCGCCGTGATCTTGCCCGATCCAGCGGCGCCCACTCCGATGCGCAGCTCGCCCGTGATCCCCGCCTGAGCGAGCAGCCCGCGCAGCGCGAGCGACCACGCCAGGCACCGGGTCCCCGGGACACGACGCGCGGCTGCCGTGATCGCCCATGCAGCTTCGCGAGGCGTGCACGGGGGCGCCGCCGGCAGCTTCGCCGCAAGCCGATCCAGCCACCGCTGCCACTTCGCGAGGGAGCCGCCCGGTATTGCCAGCGCGGCCTTCGAGATCAGAACCCAACCGCATGCCCACGCGACCAGCGCCCGCCGGCGCCCGTCCAGCCGCGCGAGCCTAGACAGCACCGTTCGCGCGGGCCTCGACGAGCTTCTGCTCGACCAGCGTGTCGACCAGCGCGAGAAGATCCCGGCGGGCGGTGGGCGCGTCGACCTCGAACTCCGCGACGATCGTGTCGGCGATGACATCGAGACGCGTCGGCTGCTGGAGCAGCTCGAAGACGCGGGCGCCGACCGGATCGAGCGCATAGTACAGGGAGCGGTCGAGGTCGAGGATGACGAGATCGTCGCCGACGCGCGAGTGGACCTGGTTCGTACCCGCGGACACGACGGTTGCGAGCGACAGCGGCGGCTGCTCCGACATCATCCTGCGGCGAATACTAGCCAGCGCCGCGCGGGCGGACAATCAGGGCGTCACCTCGCCGCGGGGGGGGCCTGGGGAAGCCGGGCCGTTCGCAGCAGTCGGCGTGGCGGCAAACGGCGACGGCGGAGCGGCTGGAACCTCGACGACGATGTACTCCTCGTTGTCGGACCAGCTTCCGAGCGGTGCCGGTGGCGTGTGCTCCGGCACCGAGCTTCCGAGCAGGCTATTGCCCACGGCAAACATGGCCACGAAGCAGGCCAGGCCGATGAGCGCGAACACCCTCGACAGGATACGAGGCGATCGAGGAGCTGCGCAGCGAGGGCAGTGACGCGCGGCGGAAGGGACGATCGCCTCGCAGTTCGCACACTTCGCGAGCGACCAGCGCTTGGGAGCCGCCTGCGGCTGACGTTTGAGGATCCTGTCGTAGTGCCCGCTCCAGTCGAAGAGGACGCCCGTCAACATGGGCGGCGAGGGGCGGCGCTTTCGTCTCGCGCCGGTCGAGTCAGAACTGTTGCCACGATGCAGGTGCACGTGGACCTCGATCTTCTCGACGTCCTCCGCGTCTCCGGCCTCCTCGGCGGTCGACGATTCCGACGGAACCTCGACCATGACGCGTTCACGCCGAAAGTGGCTGACCTGCTTCGCGCGCCTCGCGGGGCGTCTCACGATGGTCCTCGGGTGTACACGTCCAGCCCCCCATCGGACTTGAGCCGGCAGAACTTGAGCGCTGCCGCGGCGATTTGGCGCGCGTCGGTCGCCGCGCTCATGTGCGCGGCCGGATGAGCCCTTCCTGCGCCGTCGAGGCGACGAGGCGGCCGTCGCCGGTGAAGACCGTCCCACGAACCAGGCCCCGCGCGCCCTGGGCGGTGGGGCTGCTGATGACGTGAAGCAGCCAGTCGTCGCAGCGGAAGGGGCGGTGGAACCACATCACGTGGTCGATGGAGGCGAGCTGCAGCGTGGGGCTGAGCCACGACGTCCCGTGCGGCGCGAGCGCCGTCGTCATGAACGAGTAGTCGGACACGTAGGCGAGCAGATAGGCATGCAGCGCCGGATCGTCGGGCAACGCGCCGGCTGCCCGCATCCACATCAGCCGCTCGGGCGCGCGCGGCGCCGGCTGGACGAGATTGTCGTCGATCGGATCGGCGGTGCGAACCTCGAACGCGCGTTCGGCGAGGAGCTTGTCGCGCAGGGCGCCGGGCACCTGCGCGAGCACGGCCCGCAGGCGCTCGTGCTCCGTGGGGAGGGTCTCGGGCGCGGGCGCGGCGGGCATCGCGTCCTGGTGCTCGAAGCCGGTCTCGTCGACCTGGAACGAGCAGGACAGGTTGAAGATCGCGCGCCCGCCCTGGATGGCGATCACCCGCCGCGTGGTGAACGTCCGGCCGTCGCGGATGCGGTCGACGTCGTAGATGATCGGGCGCGCGACGTCGCCCGGCCGGAGGAAGTAGGCGTGCAGCGAGTGGACGCGGCGATCGGGCGGAACGGTCTGGACCGCCGCCGACAGCGCCTGCCCAAGAACCTGACCGCCGAACACGGTCCCCCACCCGGGGTCCTGACTCTGCCCGCGGAACAGATTCTCCTCGATCCTCTCGAGCGCCAGCAGCGCGATCAGGTCAGTGAGGACCGGTGACATGGGTGCGTCTTGACCGAGGCGATCCGCCGTGTCGTCGTTTACGGCCAGGTGGCGGCCAGCGTGAGACCAAGCAGGTGGGCCATCGTCTTGTACGTGCCGACGGGGCCTTCCTGGCCGCCTGTGGCGTCGGCGGGCAGGAAGGCGACAAGGAGATAACCGAGGTCGCCGCGGAAGTGGCCGCGGCCGTAGCCGGCGCCGACGGCGACGTCGATTCGATCGGAGTCGGGCAAGCCGGGGCCGAGGTTGCTCGATGGGATCGCGCTGCGATCGTAGATGAGGCCGCCGCGCAGGTGCAGGCCCGGCCAGCGGGAGGGGAACGTCCAGTCGACGCCGCCCCGCAGGGTGACGGTGTTGCGGCCGTTCGACACGATGGCGCGATCGGGGGCGGTCTGGAAATTGATATCGATGCGGTCGTAGGTGCTCCACAGCACCAGGTTGGCGTCGAAGGTCAGCGCGAGATCGCCGCGCGGACGTCCCATGATGCCCGCGGTGATGATGTCGGGCAGCGTGATCGACGCCGTCCCACCCTGGTCGGGCAGTACGGGCGCGAAGTCGGGGTTCGCGGGACTGAAGTTCGCGCGCCCGTCATTGAAGTCGAGCTTCACGCGGCTGCGGTACGCGAGCGCGACGTGCAGTCGGCCGGGGTGGACCTTGTAGAGGCCGGCCACGTTGAAGCCGTAGCCCCAGGTGCCGCCGGCCAGCCGGACGTCTCCGCCGATCAGCGCCGGCAAACCGTTCGTGAAATCGACCACGCTGCGGACGGCGTCGAAGCCCGCCGCCACCGAGACGCGCGGGTGCACGAGCACCGCGACGGTGGGATTGAAGTTCAACGTCTGGAGCGACGCCTTGATCGCGGCTTCGCGCCCGACCCAGTCGTTGGGCCAGGTGATGCCGATGCCGAAGGCGGAGTAGGCGCCCACGCCAACGGCGACGCGATCGGTGAGCCGTCCGTTCGCGAACACCGACGGCAGAAAGAAGTTGCCGCGCTCGCTGTTCGTCTGGGCGCCGCCGCCTGCGGGCGAGAAGCTGGACTTGCTGGTCAGGAACACACCGCCCGCCGATGCGCTGACGCCGCCCATGAAGGCGAGGTTCGCGGGGTTGAACCACACCGCGGCGGGCTCTTCGGCGTCGGCGCTGACCGCCGATGCGCGCGCGAGCGCCTGGGCGGAGATGTCGTAAATGAGAAAGCCGCTCGCCAGACAGGGGCGCGCGGTCAGCGCGCAGCCCGTGACGATCGCGGCCGACAGCAGGATGCGGGTGGTCTTCGTCATGGCTGCACCATCGGGATGAAGGCGTAGGCGTAGATGACATTCGCCCGGGAAACGCCCGTCAGCGGCGTGAACGTCGCGCTGTCGAACAGCGAGGACAGGGCGGCGCGTCCGACCTCGAGCGCGGCGGCGGCGTCGTCGTCGACACCCGACACGGTGCTGTGCCCGGCGCCGTCGACGAGCGGCGCCGTCAGCGTCAGCAACACCGACACCGGCGACGCGACCAGCGGCGCGGTGTCCGGCGAATGGATCGCGTTCGTGAAGAACAGTCCGATCTGGTGCCCCGCCGGAAAGGGTTGGCTCGCGTGGATGGCGATGACGCTCGCATTCGCGACATAGGTGGCGGTGACAGGCGGGAAGGCGGCGGCGGCATCGCCCGCTGCCAGGGCGCTCAGGTCCACCACGACGACCGGCCCGGGCTGCCCGCCCGCGACGAACGCGGACACTGTCGCCGGATCGACCGGCCCCTGCACGCCGACCAGGATCTGATCGGCCGCAATCACGCGCGGCACCGCGCCGGCGCTCGGCACCAGCACGGGGACCGAGTTGGTGTGGATCGGGAAGCCCCACATGACGGCGATGTCTTCCTTGGGTAAGCCGGCCGCCGCCATGACGTCGAAGCCGTGGCCGGCGATGAACGCCGTCCGGATGGCCTCGAGCTGGAACAGCTGCGCCGCCGCCGCCTCGGGCGACGGGCTGCCCTGCGCCAGCACCTCGAACGCGGGACAGTGCGGATCGACGGTGGTCGGATCGGCGGCGTCACAGGTGAGCGGGGCGTCCTGCTTCAACAGGGCCATCGTCGGCGATCCAACGACCTGGCCGCCGGCGGCGTCCCGCACCCCGTTCGCGTAGCCTCGAACGCCGACCCAGTAGAACTCGCCCAGCGTCCAGCCGTGCAGCGGCGTGAGCGTGAGCGACGACGACGCAGTATCGAAGCCGACCGCCACATCCGTCACGACGACGCCTTGCTTCGCGGCCACCGCGACGACGTTGTCACCGAGCGTGAGCGTCGCCGGGTCCAGCGGCGCGCTCGCCGGCGCTGAAGCGGGCGTCACCGTCGGAAAGCCGTTCAGCGTTTGCAGCCACTGATCGAACTGACACTGCGCCTCCGTCAGCGCCTGTTGCGTCGAGCAGTCGTCGGGAATCGGCGTGCCCGCCAGGCTGAAGTCTATCAGCCCGGTCTGCGGGTTGACGATCAGCGCGGTCGGTTGCGGCGCGCGCGGCGGCGTCGCGGTGAGGTCGACCTCCATCGCCGTCGGGGTGGGGTCCGAGCCCACGTCCGGCAGGCAGCCGCCGGCGATCGCGGCCGCCGCGGCCATCACCACGAGGATCGAAGGCCTCGCGCAACTTGTGCGACATCCCGGTTCCAGCATCTGAGGCGCCCTCCTGAAGCGTGGTAGCCGCGGCCTCACCAACGTACGCATCGCGACGTCGGATCCAATGCGTGTAATGCGAACCAGGAAAGGTTTCTGTCAGGCGTGCATCAAGGCCACTCCGCCCGACACTGCTGGACCGACTCGCGAGCTATGTCAGGGCAACCGCGAACGATCGAAGAAGTCGAATACGCCGGGTAGCACCAGCCTCACCATCCCGCCGTGGTCCGCATTCACTTCCACGTACTCCGCCATGAAGCCATTTCGATCCAACCAGTCACGCACGGCATGGCTTCCCTCCAGGGAGGGCGTCTGGGTTCCCTCGGTCACCAGGAAATAGATCGGACGAAGGTCGGCCCACGGATAGCCCGACTCCTGGACGAATGGTCCGGACATCGGGGCCAGGCCTTTCCAGTAGCCCGGGTACTTGCCGCCGATGTACCACGTGCCGCCGCTTCCCATGGAGTGTCCGGTCAGGAACATCGAGGCGCGGTCGATCGGATATTCGGCGAGAACCAGCTCCAGCACGTTGATGACGTCCTTCTCACTGAGCTGATTGGTTCGCTCGCTGTCCGCCGTGATCTGCGCGATCAACTTGGCCGCTTCCTCCGGCTTGCCGAACGGGGCAGACAACCTCAAGAAGTTTCCGTAGGCGCCCTTGTCACCGAGGGGCGAGACCAGCAGGTACCCGTGCTGCTGGGCAAGGTTCACCATCTGCTTGTTGTTCTGATCGAGATAGGTGTTCTGGTCGCTGCCCGCGCCGTGCAGGAACATCACCAAAGGCAACTTCGACTGGCCGTCCCAGTTGGTCGGGACATAGAGCCGGTACGGCGCATTCGTGTTGGCCTCGGCGAAGCGATAGGTTCGCTGCTGGTCTCCCTTCGCGCGCCATTGCGCGGAGCCCGGCGCGGAGAGTGATGTCGCGAGCTGCTGCGCGCCAGCCATCACGGCCTGCGGATCGAGCAGTGTGCCAAACGCGATGATCCGTCCAGCGCTTGGCTGGCCGGCGGCCCCGGAAGCGCCGCCCGCGCTTGCACCGACGCCGCCCCGGCCGCCGGCGCCACCGGCGGCCCGTCCAGCCTGGCCGCCCGTTCCCGCGCGCCCACCGGCGCCGCCCGCCTGGCCTGCCACGCCCGACGTCCCGCCAGTCTGACTTCCGCCGCCCGTCGTCCCGCCTGACGGGGACGTGCCACCGCCGCCCGTCGTGCCAGCCGTCGCGGCTCCGCCCGCGCCTCCCTGGTTGCCGGCGCCAGCGGAGGCGCCTCCGCTGGCGCCGGCGGCCGGTCCCCCCGAGCTCCCGCCTCCACCCGCGCGCCCCCCGATCGCGCCGCCGGAGCCGCCCGACGGCGCGGTGGTTCCCGCAGTGCCCGTGCCACCCGCGCCGTCCGCGCCAACGCAGCCGCCGCTCGCCAGGCCCAGAATCGCAACTACCAGCGCCTTCCTGCAGGATCGTCCTGTCATCGATGTCCTCGGCATTGGCAGTGCTCCCTCCGTACCACACCGGGCTCAAAATTCGCTGCCGTCGACAGCCTCCGCCGACGTCACGTCAGTTCGTTGGACCATTGGGCGCGCGTTCGGCCACTGCCGTCTGGGAAGAACTGCACGCCATCTGCCGGCCGAGGAGCGCTCACATGATCACAAAGCCGCCGTCGCGAGCGATCCTGTTCGCAGGGATGCTCGCCATCGCCGTCGTCGGCGCCGGTTGCAGCGCTGCCGGCAGCAACGGGCAGGGCGCCGCGGGCGCCGGTGGCGGCTCGGGGAGCCCCGGTGGCGCACCGGGAACGAGTGGCACCAGCGGAGACGCGGGGTCAGGGGCCGGCGCCTCGGGTCGCGGCGGGAGCGTGGGAGTTGGTGGTTCGAGTGGAATCGGTGGCGCGGCGGGGACCGGATCGGGAGGCCGAGGTGGATCGGGTGGCTCGGGTGGATCGGGTGGCTCGGGTGGATCCGGTGACACCGGCGGTGGCGCTGGCGGGGCCGGCGGTCGCGGCGGCAGCGGCGGCGCAGGGGCGTCCGGGGGAGTGGCTGGCGCGGCGGGACGCGGGGGCAGCGGTGCCGGTGGCGCCAACCCGGGAACTTGCACCGCCTCGAAACCCGCCGGCACCAGCGCGACGGGCAGCGGACCTCACAGGGTCACCGTCGAGACGAATTCCGCGCCCGGGATCAATGAAGGGACCATCTTCCGGCCGACGGACCTCGGCGGCACCGAGAAGTACCCGATCTTCGTGTGGGGCGAGGGCGCGTGCTCCAAGGACGGGCTATCGAACGCGACGGCGATGGCCGAGATCGCGTCGCACGGATACTTCGTGGTCGCGGACGGGACGCCGAACGGCACCGGCAACCGCACCCAGGACAGATCGAACCTCAAAGCGATGGCAGCGCCGCTCATCGCGTACATCGACTGGGCGATCGCCGAGAACGGCAAGCCGTGCAGCGCCTACTACCAGAGCCTCGGCCCCGACGAAGATCTCCGCCAACGGATTCTCGTGCGGAGGACTGATGTCTCAAGCCACCGTCACCGATTCGCGCATCGTCGACCTGGGGGCTCAATAGCAGCGGCATGGCGGGCGCAAACCAGAGCTTCTACGACATGGTCAAGACGCCCGTGCTTTTCGTCGAGGGCGGTCCGGATGACATCGCCTACGACGGCGCGCTCGAGGGCTACACGGCAATCAGCAAGCTGAACGTGCCGGTGCTGTGGTTCAGCAAGGCCCTCGGGCACGGGGGCGACTTGTTTCAAGCTCGCGGGGGAGACTTCACCAGGATCAACCTCGCGTGGCTCAACTGGTGGCTGAAGGACGACCAGACGGCGACCGGCAAGGGCTTGCTCGTCGGCGCCAGCTGCCCGTACTGCAGCGCCAGCGCGTGGGAATACAAGGCGATGAACATCCCGTAGGGGAGGGATTTTCTGGGCCGCGGCTACTGCGAGTAAACGCAGACGCTGTACGGGCCGAGCCCCACGTTGCCACTGGACGGCATCCCCTGGTTGCCGGCTCCGTCGGCGGTGGTGTCGTAGCCGACGTCGCCGAAGTCCGGCGAGAATCCGCGAAAGTCGGAGTTGAACCTCAGGAACCAGGTCCCGCTCCGGGGGAAGCCGATGTTGTAGCTCGGGTAGGTGCGGTTCTTCAGGTTTGCGACGATCACGACGTCGTCTCCCCGACCGCCCTGGTCCCACCGGTGATAGGCGATGACCCCGTCGGCGTCGCTGGCCCAGAACACGTTGGTGTTGCCGCCGTGCAGCCCGCGCGTGTTGTTGTCGAAGTTCCGCCGCAGCTTGATGAGACGGCTCCACAGGTCGACGTAGCCCGGGATGCGTCCGATCCGCCCGAAGTCGAACGCGAAGGAGGTGCCGTCGTTCCAGCGCGCAAACTCCAGGAACTCCTGGCCCATGAACAGCATCGGGATCCCCGGCGACGTGAACACCAGCGCGGCTCCCAGCGACGACAGCTTGCGGGCCAGCCAGCCCTCCGCATCTCCCGGCGCGACCTGGTCCGTGATGCGACGCTCCTTCGCTTCATCATGGCTCTCGGTATAAATCACGCGCTGGAACGGACCACTGCCGTTGTAGCTCTTGCCCACCGCCTCGGCGATGGAGCTCGCGCGCCGCGCATCATCGTTCGGCGCCAACAGCACGCCGCGGACCCGATCCTTAAACCCCGGGTCCCACTGGCTGTCGAGTCCGATGCCGCCGAACAAGGCATCACGGGTGAGCACGTCGTTGTTCTGCAGATCCTCCGCGATCAGGATCTTCCACGGCGAAGCCTTGCGCTTCTCCTCGCCCAGGTACCTGAGCAGCGTGAACCCGTCCGCGATGTCGGGGCCTTGGTCATCATCGACACGGCGGATGTTGGCGGTCGAGTCCAGCCGCAGACCGTCGGCGCGGAACTCGTCGAGCAACATCATGGCGTTGTCGCGGATGTAAGTCCGCACCTCGCCGCGGCCGTAGTCGGGGCGCTCGCCGAAGTCGGTCCGGGAGCGATCGTCGGCGTAGAAGAACACGCCCTCCTTGTTCGGGAAGTACCAGCCGTCGAACTGGCCGATGCTGTCGTGAAGACCCTCCGGTCCCCAGTGGTTGTAGACGACGTCGAGGATGACGGCGATGCCGTGCCGATGCGCCTCCCTGATGAACTCCTTCATCGTCTTCGTCCGCCCGTACGCGTTGTCGACCGCGAACGGCAGCGCGGTGTTGTAGCCCATCGAAGTTGTCGTCGCGAAGTCGAACGCCGGCATGACTTCGATGGCGTTCACACCTAGACGCGCCAGGTACTCGAGCTTGCCCTTGGCCTCCTCGAAGGTGCCCACAGCTTGGCCGAGCTGATGGTTGAACGTGCCGATGTGCAGCTCGTAGATGACCAGCTCGTTCCAGCCGGGCATCTGGAAGTTGTCTCCGCTCCAGTCGAAGTTGCGATCGACGACGACCGAGTTGCCACTGAACGACACCGCGTCGCGCGCGTGCGGATCGTGTTTGTAGTCGGGGACGGGCTCGCCCGCATGCGACCCCGGGCCGATGCCGTTGTTGCGAAGCTTGAACTTGTAGAGCGAGTCCGCGACGACACCCTGGATGAACACCGACCAGTACGGGCTCCCTGGTGCATCCCGCGCGAGCGCGACCTCCTCCCACACGACGGGCACGAGGTTGCCCGCGTTGAAGAAGTCACCCCCCACCTCCACGCGATCGGCGAAGGGTGCCCACACCCGAAAACTGCAGCCTCCGTTCTGAAGCACTGCCCCCAGACCATCGTTGCCACTACCTGCCGGCGCTGTTGCCACGACCATCGCTGTCTCCCTATGACGTGCGCAGAGCATGGCCGGCGACGCCCTGCGCGCCAAGCGTCGCTCTGTTTACGGCCCAGGCCGACCACCCTCGCCGGACCCTAGCTAGCGCCGATCAATCGACGCGAATCCGCACCGAATACGACCAATCCTGAGCTGAGCGAGGCCCAGTCTGGAAATGTAGCGTCTGCCCCGGCACGACCGGCGTGCGAAAAACGTCGCGCAACGGATCGATCCCGCCGGTGATTTCGAAGATGTCATCCCGCGCGCAATCCGCAGCCGGATTCGGTGGGCAGGCCTGCTCGCACAGGAAGAAGACGCGTGGAGCTGGGTGGCCGGAGGCGACACCATGTCCCGATGCAGAGTCGATCTCCAGCAAGCCGGACGTTCGCCCAACGACATCGAACGCCACCGACTGCTCGGCGGATCCCCAGCGTCGAACCAGGGCAAAGGCTGCGCCGGTGGGGCCGCCAATCTCGGCCGGAATTCTCTGTGCGCTACACGCGCCGTCCAGGTCCACAGTCACCGTCGTCGCCGGAATCGCGACCTCGGCGATCCCCTCGCTCACGATTCCTTCGTAGCGGCCCGGAGGACCGTCGATAGCGACACGCACGTCGCCGCGAGCGGGCGCGAATAGGAGTCCCGGTCCCGGGATCAGGTCACCGTGATCGCAGGACCGCAAGCGCACGAGCGCGTTCGAGCTCTGGATCACGACGTCCTGCCGACCAGTGGACGGAACATCGAAGGTGAAACCGCGCTGGACGCACGCGGGATCAACGCTTGAGCCTTGTCCGACATTCAACAGCGGTGAGATGGCGCACCCCGCCGACACCAGTTGGAGATCCTCGACTATGGGTTGAGGGCTGGCTCGCCAGGCGGCAATAGCGTCGTCGAACGAGCCACCCACGACCGCTTGGTAAACCTGCGCGACGGCCGCCCGCCCCGACCTGCCGTCGAGCGCGCCGAAGAACTCGAGGAAGCGCGTCTTGCCGAGTGTATCGATGAGGTACCGGACAAATCCCGCGGCGGCGGCATAGAGATCTCCCGGTCCATGGCTGGATGCGTATGCCAGGAACGCCTCATCTTCCAGCAGGTCCTCGATGGGCAGCGAGCTATCCACGCGATGATCGCGTCGCGTGTATCCGCCGCCCGCTCCGCTCAGCGCTGTCGCCATCCCCTCGGAAAATAGTCGCGGACTGTGTCCTGGCCCGCCCACCAACGTTTCGAAGACGTGTGCGATTTCGTGAGGGTGAAGCATCACGACTGTCACGATGGTGTCGCTTTCCGGGATGTAACAGCCAAGACCTGCGCCGTTGCAGGCGCTGCGCGCGGCGTTCGTGCGATTGAATATTTCGTATGTGAGCTTTCGAGTCGTCCCCCGACGCAGCCCGAGATAGGACTCGAACTCCCGGTAGTAGCCCTCCAGCCATTCGCCCAGTAACGGGCACGTGTCTGGAACCCCTTCGTCGGTCAACACCACGAAGTGTTCGGTCTCGAGCGCCAGCCGCAGGGGCGCGTCGTCATCGCCGCAGTCCTGCACGCAAAAGGCGGCCACGAGGATCCCCACCGAGGCGGTTCGGTTGCGCCAACAGGTCATCGGGACGCCGGCATTAGTTCGTCACCAACATGGCCCGCCCAACGTCAGTTCAGAATCGAGATCGGCGCTGTCAGAAGCAACCGCCGAATGGTGCGGACGCTATCATGCAGAACGGGGCTATGCCGAAGCGCTAGCCCTCAGTTTCGCCGAGCCTGAATCTGGCGCGTCTTCCCGCTTTGCGGCCGCTGAGCGCGAGAAACAGCGCCAGCGCGAGCGTCGAGGCCGCGCTCATGGCCCGGCCCACCCACTCGGCGCGCGACACGCCGTAGAACACCCGAATCACGTAACTCCCTGCGACGGGCAGCGACACGCGCAGGAGGCCGTTGTCCTCCGCGGCGAGCTGCGCCGGGGCGGGGCCCGCGTCGGTCGCGATCGCCCAGCCTGGAAACGCGTGCAGGCTCAGCGTCGCGACCGCGCCCGCCTTCTCGGCACGCAGCGCCAGATCGTGGACGCTCCCCAGACTGTGCGCGTCTTCGGTGACGATGCCGTCGGCCGCCACCACCAGCTGGTCGCGCGGCTGCTTGGGCCGACCCGGCGCCGTGACGGGGAGGTATTCGTCTTGGCCGGTCGTCGAGTACATCCCCTGACGGATGGTGTCTGCGTCGCGCGGCACGCCGCCGATCTTCATCTCGCGCGGCACCACGTCCGGCCACGCGACTGCCAGCAGCAGAGTCACGCCGATCGCGGTCGCGATCCGCTCGCTGCGGGCCGAGGAAAGCCGGTCGAACGCTGACGCGGCCCCGATCCCCGCCGCCACACACGCCATCAGCGCCGCGGGACCCAACAAGCGCCAGGGGAACTGGATGTACCGTGCGAGCGGAATGCGATCGGGCGCCCAGAACCACTGCGCTGGCTCGAGGGTGAGCGCCGTCAGGCCGAGCGCGACGGTGAGCCACCCGAGCGCTGGCCACGCCGTTCGCCGGTTGCACCACAGCCCGGCGGTCACGAGCACCACCGCGAGCACGAGGACCGCGCCGATCCGGTAGAACGTCGACGGCAGCCGCGTGCCGGGCACGTCGTTCTCGAACAACGACCGAAACAGCAGCCATTGCGTTTGCGGATCGCCCCAATCGACGACCATGTCGGCCGTCTTCGTGAGGCCCTTGTAGGCCAGCGCCGGGACCACGTAGATGCCCGCCAGCCCGATTGCGCAGACAAATGTCGCGACCATCAACAGCGCCCGCCGCGGCATGCCCCGGCGCCCCAGGCCGACCACCGACGCGCCCGCGACCACGGCGATGAGCGCCGTTCCCCACAGACCCAGGATCGTGTGGCTCATGATCACGAGCGCGTGGCAGATCGCCGCCGCCGCCGCCCACCACCGGGCGCGGCCCGGCAAGGTCTCGAGCGCGATAGCGCGATAAAGCGCGATCGCGACCGGCAGCCACCCGAGGCAGACGAACTCGCCGATGTCGCCGCGCACGAACAGGTTGCCGTTCCGGTACGGCGTCGCGAGGAACACCATCGCTGCCAGCAGCGCGGCGTGACGGTTCCGCGTCTCACCGAACACGAGCGCGTACATGCCCAGCCCGGAGGCCAGCGACGCAAGCAGGGCCACGAGCTTGAGCGCCGTGAACGGATCAAACGCCGTCGCCGTCAGCAAGCCGGCGGTCGCGTACGGCAGCGGCGCCATGAACAGGAACATCGCCGAGCCATAGCCGCCGTAGAAGTCCGGGCACAGGCGCGGATACAGGTCGCCGAATCGGACCGCGTTGGCCCACTCGACGGTGCGCAGGACGTACGACACCTCTTCGTGCGACGAGAACCACTCGACGTGACACAGCGGAATCCACAGCGCCACGCTGAGCACCGCGGCCAACATCGCCTTGCCGTCGCGCCATACGGTCGTCACTTCACCACCACCTCCGCCACCCCACCGCCGACGCCGAAGAACGACAGCACCTCGACGCGCAGGCGCGTGACCCCTTCGGCGACCAGCGGCAAGGTCAGCACCGAGCGTTCGGCGGTCAGACTGGCGAAGCTGCCGGCCGCCGTGCCCAGCACCTGGTGTCGGGCGAACGCCGTCACCCGCACGTCGCGGGCCGCGCGATCGAGGAAGGTGCGGTTGTGCGCGTTCACGATGTGCACCGCGCGCACCGTGCGTCGGACCGGGAACGTGATGTCGACCGAGCCCGCTTCGTTGTCGCGCAACAGCCACTCCGTCGCCTCGTCACCGTCGATGACGTGCGCCGCGGGCATGCCGGGACCATAGACGGCGGACGCCGTCGCGTGGGGCGTCAGCCACAGCCGCATGCTCGCCAGCGCGACGATGAGCAGCGCTCCCGCCAGCCCGACACGTGCGACCAGCCGCCGGCGCCGAATCTGTTCGGGCGTCAGCAGCGCCCGCGCGGTGAACCGGATCAGGCGCTCGCACTCGCCGGAGATGAGACTGAAGGTGACTTCTGTCGGCGGCGTCTGCGCCGCGCTGGCGGCGGTCAGCGCCGTTTCCAACCGTCCGATGTTCGAATAGCCGGCGCGCGCCAGCGCCGCGAGCGCGCCTTCGGCGGCCGGCGCGTCCAGCCCGGCGCCGCTCTGACCGTCGGCCCCGTTCGCCGTCGGCGTCCAGGCGTCGAGGATGACTCGCAGCGCCCGCGCCATCTCCGCCTCACTCTCGGGCACCAACCCGCGTGACCAGAGGGCGCCCGCGACCAGGTTCGCCCGTCGGGCGGACGAGACCGCGGCGTCCTGCGCCGCCCGCGCGCGCTCCACTGTCCGGTCGGCGCCGCCCTGGTTCATGTCGACGCGCTCCAGTGTCCGGTCGGCACCGCCATGTTTCACGTCGTCGTCCAGTTTCATCCGTCGGACGTCCGGGGAACGTGGTCGCCATAATCTGGTTGTCGCGCGACTGACGAGAATGTCAGGCCTGTTGCCCTCTCGAGCCAACGCCGTTGCACCTTCCGCCCCGACGGGA
>CAVSOL010000023.1:0-192526 GCA_963729535.1 uncultured Pseudomonadota bacterium
GAGACGGTCGGCGCGTGATCAGATATGGCGCGGCCAGCGCGGGATCGAGCGGCGCCAGGGCCAGGCGGCGAGGAAGAGGCTGAGCAGGTGGACCGGGAGTCGCCACAGGTACCGCGGCGCCGGTGCATCCGGCGCGAGGTCCGCGGCCCGATCGGGCATCGGCCTCGCCTTCGCCCAGGCGATGATCGCGTCGCCGGTGGGGACGAGGCCGAGGAGGTACTGCTTCTCGCCCGGGCGGGACGGGGTGGCACCGATGAAGTCGGCGGCATGGCGCAGCGCCTCGGCGAGCGGCTCGTCGCCGTTCGCGCGGGCGGCGGCGATCGCCATCGCCGAGGCCGAGAATGAGATGCCCAAGAAGAGCGGGCCGGAGTCCTCGTCGCCGTGGCCGGTGGTGCCGTGGGGGTACTCGAGGACGGCAGGCAGGCCGAATCGCGAGACGACGAAGAGGCGGCGAAACTGCTGGTACTGCTCGCGCGCGAGCTGCGGGTCAAGCGATGGCAACACCGCAAGCAGGAGCGCGGTCGACGTGGCGCGCGCGCCTTGCAGCATCCGTCCAGTCCGCGGATTCACCTCGTGCGGCAAGAGGCCGGTACGCGGGTCCGTCGTGGTCCTGATGGCGCGCAGCCACGCATCAATCGTCGCTCCGAAGGCGGGCGGCAGCACGTGGTCGCGGGCGCGCAGGGCGGCAATGCAGACGACGTTGTCACCCGGCCAGGCGTCACCCATGTACGTCGGGAGAAACGGCGACGGTGCTCGCGCGAACGCGGCGGCGATCGCGTGCGTGTCGGCGTCGAGGCGCCGCGCTTCATCGGGCGCGGCGTCGGCGCCGCCCGCCAGCATGACCGCCTGCGCGCGCAGCCAGGTGGTCCACCCCATGTAGAATGCGCCATAGGGCGGGTCGAGCTCCGGCTCGAATGGTTGCTTGCCCTCGTCGGAATCGACGGCGGCGAGCGCCCGCCGGACCTCGTCCAGCGCGTGCGCACGGACGGCGCTTCCGGGCGGCGCGGCCAGCCCGCGCTCCGCCTGCACGAGCCCGTAGAAAGCCCAGGTGAACACGAACCCTTCCGGGAAGTGCCGCTGCGCCTCGCGGGCCGCGCCGGCGTCCAGCGCTCGTTCGATGAAGCGGAGCTGCCGCCCCACGTCGTCAGATGCCGCGCCGCCGTCGTGAAGCGGCAGGTACAGGCGCGCATTCCAGCCGACCAACAGCGCCGCCCACCCGATGCGCGCTGCATATCGAAGTCGTAACGGCATTGGTCGCATGTTCGGAGCCATGAGCAATCTGCGTACCGCAGGCAGAGCCGCGGTCCGGCGCCAACGTCGAATCGAGCGCTGCCGATCTGTCACTCAATTGATCGACCGGGCATGCCACCTGGACACGTCCATCGCCACAGCCTGCGCGACTGGCGCGACGGCGGCTGGGAGCGAATCTACAGTTGCGCGTAGGGTTTCGTCGGTTGCGACGGGTCCGGTCACAGTGCATCGTCCCACGGACGACCTTCTCGGCTGCTCGATCAGAACTACGGTGAGTGGACGGCCAGCGCGCGCATGTAGACCGTATCGCTTCCTTGCACATGGTCGACCGCGTGCGTGGCGGTGGCCCCGAAGTTGACGATCTGCGTGTACAGAGGATCGTTGTTCGTCATCGTCGACGACCAGACGACCGCGCAGGAGAGATCGAATTGCGCGTCGATGTTGAGGTACGCCTGCAGGCCGCAAACGCCGACGAGCACGTCGCTGGAAACGTAGAGCGACTCGAGCTCGCTGATCGTTGGGATGCGCCAGCCTGCGCGACCACCGATCGTGAGACCTTGGGCGTAGCAGGCGGCGCAATAAGCGCTGATGTCAGTGCCGTTGTCGCACCGGCTCCACTCGAGGCCGGCCGACGTCACGGTCGTCGAGCAGGTGGGCGCGGCGGGATAGGGACTCTTGCAAAGCTCCGGCTTGCATCGACCGTCCCACTGACAGGGATTCTCGCTCTCGTCGCAGACGCGCTTGTTGTCGATGCCCGGCAGGTCACACCCGCCGAGGTGAAGCGCAATGGCGATGAGCGGGATCCAGCGTCTCAGTAGGTCGTCTCCTGGCTCTGCTTCTTCGCGAGCACCTGGAACGATATCTGCCTGCCTTCGAGCGCCTTGCCGTATCGATTGTGGAGACCGGTCGAACTGATGACGGCAATCAACTCCCCGCCCAGCGCGCAGGCCCGCGGCTTGAGCTCCTTCTTCACGTCGGGATCGCCCGGCTCGGCGTTCGTCGACCTCGCGTAAATGTTCACCATGCCGACCGATTCATACGCATCGTATTTCCCGCCGGGCCAGGTGTCGCTCTGGGTGACGAGCGTCAGCGCGCAATCGTCGGCGCGCGCGGGCCGCGGGGTCCCCATCTTGGTGACCGAGTTCTGCGGATACCTCGTCGCGCAGCCGAGAGCCAAGGGGAGCACGAAGATAAGCGAAAAGCGCATCACAAAACGCGAGGATATCACGCCTTCCGCCGATCCATACCGTCCCGACTTCGAGCCCGGAACGAAAAAAAAGCGAACGGGTTTGGGCGGTGAGTTCAAGGCCCACATCTCCTGCTGGTGGAACGTCCGACAAGACCGTTACCGTCAACCCGCGCCCCTCCGGCGCGCCAGCGTGAGCAGGTCGCGATGCCATTCGGTTGCCTCACCGTTGCGGGCACCTCGGCTGTAAGGTCGCCGCTGCGGGCCGCGCCTAGGATCACTGTGCCGACGGCCTCTTGAAACAGATCAGTCCCGCGTTCACGCTACTGCCGGCCGTCAGGCTCACCGGCTCGAAGCCGTTCGAGCCGGCCTCCTTGACGAAGCCATTCAGCATCTCGACGACCTCCGACTGCGACGGTGCATTCCAGTTTCGACAGTAACCGTCCCATCGCTGCGCCTTTGGATTCGGAGCGAACGACTGCGCGGTGACGACCGGCAACGTGGAACCGGCGAAGCAACCGATGGCGAGGCAAACGAACGCGAATACAGGCTTGGTCATGGATCCCCTCCTGGGAAGCCCATGATAGCCGCGGACAGCGGCCTCAATGTTCGCTGATCAGCGACTGCCGTCGGTGTTTCGCAGCTGGTACCCCGAAAGGGTCATGGGCCGAGGTCGCCGACCAATTCTGCGACCACCCCGGAAAGCGCGCAAACGTGGGCGAAAGAGGGGCGACCCCAGCGGGTCACGATTCAATTTGAGACTGGCGGTGGCAGTGGAAATCGTGGCGTTGCGGGCGGCGTAGAGCGGCAGCCGGTGCGTTCGGACGAGCGCGTTGTCTTCCGCTCGAGAGGGAGTGTACCCTTCCTGCATTGATGGAGTGCGAGACGCCTTGATGGTCCGCGCGCTCACTCATGCCATCCTGACGCGTGACTAAGCTCTCCAGACGCCACCTCCTCGAACGGAGCGCAATGGGCCTCGCAGCGCTCGGCGCCGGGACGTTGACGTTGCGAGCGGGCGCCGCGCCGACCGAATCGTCCGGCGATCTCGGCGCGTATGGCGGCTACCTGAAGGAGAAGCCGCTGGCCAAGACCGCCCCGCCGGTCGCGAAGCGAGACTTCACACCGACCGAGGACAACATCCTGGGCCCCTTCTACCGCGAACGCGCGCCGTACCGCGCGAAGGTCACGCCGCCGCTCGCTGCGGGAACAGCGCTGCTCGTGGGCGGTCGCGTCTGGGGAGCGGACACGCGAGCACCGCTCGCGGGCGCAACGATCGACATCTGGCAGGCGAACACACACGGACGCTACGACAACGACGATCCCAGGCGTCCGCCCGCACCCGACGTCTTCCGATATCGCGTTCGCCTCGTCACGGGCGAAACGGGGGCGTACGAGTTCGAGACCATCCACCCGGGCCGATATCAGATCGCGCCCAACGTCTGGCGACCGAGCCACATCCACTACCTCGTGCGTTCTCCCGCATACAAGACACTCGTCACGCAGCTCTACTTCAAGGGCGATCCCATGAACGCCAAAGACCAGTTCATCAAGTCTTCCCTCATCATCCCGCTCGCTGCCGAGAATGGGGACAGCGGCAGCTATGAGCGTGGCACCTTCGATATCGTCCTCGCTCGGGGCTGAGTAGCCAAGCTAGGTACCGGGTGCTTGAGACGCCGGCGGCCGTCCTTCAAATGTGTGCGGGCACTCCGTTCGCGGCGACGTCTCTATCCCCAGCGTGAATCCCATACGGCGCTCACCAGCACGAGTACAGCGTCCTGGTCTCCTCGGACAGCGGTCCGCCACAAGCCGACAGCGCCAGTGCCAGCGTCGCACCTGGCAGCAACCAACCCCGCCTGGCCTCGACAGTCGACGTGCGTGCCATTGTCGGTCTCCTCGTTCGTGTGACGTGAAGGCAGCGACGGGCGGTCATGGATTTCCCGATAATCGCGGCGCCGCGCCCGAGCTCGGTTGATTCCTGGGGGGAGAGCTCGTTTGTCGATCCTTCGGGGGATAAGCGGAACAAGCGCCGTTACGCGACGCCCGAACGAATCCGCGGCGTCATTGACTGGCTAGCGAATCGCCCGTAACGGCCAGCTCTTCGTGTCGTTAGTCGTGTGGGACTGTCTCCTATTGCGGGTCGACTGGCACTCTTGTCAGGCGAAATTCAATCGGCGAGACCGGCGATAAGTTGTCGAACGGCCGTCGGCAAGGCTGTGTAAAAACGTCGGGCCGTCCGCTCGGCTTGGCGGCGGTCCGAGTTAAACGAGGCCTAGAAAGGAAGAGGGTTCAATGAGGGCGACGGTGTACAAACATTTGAGTTGGTGGGGTGTTGGTTTGGCGCTCCTGCTGTCCACAAAGACGGCATTTGCGCAATACAAGCACAACGCGTCTCTGGAGGCTGAGTGTCCAACCTCGACTGCGGGGGCATACGGGACCAGGCTGACCACCACTGGCGGTTACGCGGGAACGGGATACATCAAGAGCCAGGGCAATAGCACCGCCGCCACTGGCAGTTCGGACCGTGCGGTCTTTAAGTTCACGACTGAGCTGGGCGGCTTCTACGGCGTCTACTTTCGCGTAAACACGAACGGCAACGCCGGTACTGACTCGTTCTTCTACAGCGTGAATGGATCGGAGTTTGAGACCGTGAACGGCCTCAGCAGCCTCGGGACCGGCTGGCGCTGGTATCAGGCCGCGTCCGTCTTCGGGATCCCTGGGGGTAGCACGACATCGACGATCGAGATCCGCAATCGCGAGCCAGGGATTGAAATCGACAAGGTCGCGTTGCTGAACGCCTTTGATCCCGTTCCGACCGGAATGGGCGGACAGGCATACAACTGCCCGATGTCCCTGCACTTCGAAGCGGAGTGCCCGAGGAACGCCACGGGGGCGTACCCGTTCAAGCGGTTCATCAAGACCGGCTACACCGGAGGCGGCTACCTCTATAGCAAGGGCAACAACACGGGGAGCGCGACGTCCAGCACGGACACCGCCATCTATCCGTTCGACTCGGGGACGTCGACCTACACCTTCTACTTCCGCGTCGATACCAACAACAGCGCCAACGACGATTCATGGTTCTACCGCGTGGACTCGGGCGGCTGGACGACGATGAACAACATCTCCGCCGCAAGCGGCTGGCGCTGGGTTCAAGGAACGGCGACTGCTTCTCTGACCGCAGGCCCACACACGCTCGAGGTCCGCAACCGCGAAGACGGACTGCAAATCGACAAGATCGCGTTTATCCCCAGCGGGGGCTCCGCCCCAACCGGGACGGGAGCCGCGAGCATCAACTGCGATCCAGCGACGACGATGTCGACCTGGAACTTCTGGGAACAAACCAGGTACGCCACCTCGCACTACAACTTTTTCGTCGCGTTCGGGCACGACACCCTCCACCATCACAACGACTGGCACGTCTACAACAACGATTCGGGCGGCACCCGGGGCCCCGGTTCCGGCATAGCTTTCCTGGGAATGCATCGCGCGATGACGAACGAATTCCGGGGCTGGGCTTTGGCAAATGGCTATCGAAGCTGGATCCCCATCAACGTGGCCGCGCCGCTGCCGAGCTCTATACCCGATGCCTACGATGCGCTCGCGGCGTCGGGCGAGCATATGCTCGAGGACTACTTCCCTCGCAGCGGGAACGATCTCTCGAGCGTCGGGATGGCGCCTTACCTGACGGTCAACGGCGGACCGGCGGTGGGGTTTTGGACCTCGACCTATCAGCTCGGCGGCGTGGGGCCGGTCTACGCCAAACTGAACGACATCCCCGACCTCGACACCCTCGGGCGCATCATCGGGGAGTCGTTCTTCCACGGGTCTGTCCACGTCACAATTGGCGGAACCATGGATACGTTCAGCTCTCCCGCGGATCCATTCTTCTACGCCTGGCACGGCCTGATCGACGCGATCGCCGACAACTGGCTCAAGACCACGACCGGCCGAAACTGGATGAATGCCAATCCGAACCATGCGTTCCTGAACGTGGGATTCACGGGCATGACTGGCTGGAACAACGAAGACTGGGCGCCCTAACCGATCGGTAAAGGCCGCGCCTACGCGTCTGCCGGCGGCGGTCGAAATGACCGACTCGCTAGCGGGTGCACGTGGGCGCGGCTCACTGCCGGCTCGAAGCCGCCGCGTTCAGCTCTGCCAGCGGCCCACGAGGGCCTGAAGCCAGCGTCTCGCCTCCCCGGTATCGACCGAACAATGTTCGAGACCGGGGAGGACGACGCCCTCCATCGCCTCCCTGAACACGCTGCGGAGGCCGTCTCGAGACAAGAGTCCGTACGCGACCAGCGCCGCTGACGAAGGGCGCGGCGAGCTCACGAGAAAGTCATCGTCGTGAGTCGTGGCCTTGAGGATGACGGGCAGTCGCTCGGCGATCTCGCAGCGCCATTCCGAATCCGACGCAAGATACGCCCACCCGATCCGGCTATGGTCGACTTCGTCGACGAGCAGAGCGCGCAGCACGCGACGGGTTTCGTCGTCGCGCGCTTGCTCCCCAGATCGAAGGAGCAGTGTCGCGTTGATCGACTCGGTTACACAAAAGCACGCAACCACCTCGTAAGCCAGCCGCGCCGGCCCGTGCAGATCGTGGGGAGCGATACGCCTCGTCTTTGGTGATTCCGGGCCCCGGGCGATGTGGCCGAAGCGAGCGGCCATTGCGGCGCAGATTTCTTGGTGGCGGAGCTCGTCCCGGCGCGCGGCCTCGATACGCTCGCCGAATCGGGCGAGCGGACCGCCGTCCCGTTGAAGTCGACGCGCCAGGTCCTCGTAATGCGCCGCCGCTTCTCCTTCGGAGCGCGCGCGATAAGCCCACATGGCCGCGAGCAGGTGGCGTTCTTCGCCGGCCAGATCGACGAGGTTGTTCGGATCAGCGCCGGCTCCGGACTCGCGGTTCGCCATCCCTCGGCCCCAACGAAAACCGTGATCAGTCGCGCGGATTGCAGCTGAAGGCGCAGCCGGGGACCTTCTCGATAGGAACGACTAGCCAGCAGCACGTCCCGCCGGCGCACTCGCAACCGCGGCGAAAGCACTCCGGAGGGCAGCAGACCGTGGCGTCGCCGGCCCCCGCGTCCACCGGGGCCCCGCTCGATGTTCCGCCGGTCCCGCCCCGAGCGGCGCCGCCCCCCGACATGCCGCCCGTCTGGACCCCACCCGTCCCCCCGCTCGACGTTCCGCCCGCTCCGCTTCCAGCGGCGCCGGCACCCGACGTGCCGCCCGTCTGGACCCCACCCGTCCCCCCGCTCGACGCGCCCCCGGTTCCCGCGCCGCCGCCCGACATGCCGCCAATCCCGCCCGCGCCGGCTCCTCCGCTCGACGCGCCCGCGGTTCCCTGCTGGCCACCGCGCCCATCCGCCCCGCCTGCGGCGCCCGACTCCCCGCCATTGTTCCGTCCGGATCCTGTCGGCGCAGACGTACAGCCACCGGCAGTGATCCCTCCGAGAACCAAAACGCGGAACAACCTGCTTACCATCATCAGCGTGCGCTCCAGAGCGAAGACTGGGCAAGCTTGGGCGCGCCCTATGTTCATTGTCAAGCGGACCGGCTTGCTCCTTCGAGTCCGCGTGGACCCCTGTCCGCCACCGCGGCCACTGCGATCGAGACTCCAATGATGGCGTTGTGCCAGAAGGTCGCGCTGCCCAGCGGATTGGGTAGTTGAACCGGCCTCTTTTGTCCGCACTCGATCGAAGTCGCCGCCCGCTATCGTAGGCGACCTCAGTGCGGAAGCGACTCGCGCAGCCGGGTGAGGCGTGCGGTGGCCTCACGATCGCCTCGGCGCTGCTCCAGAGCTTGCTCCAGGGCGGGAATCGCCTCGACGCCGTAGATGTCGCGGATGGCCCGCGCGGCGCTGCGACCAGCCACCGGATGCGCGGCAGCCTTGATCAGGTCCGCGAGCATCTGCGGGTCGGCGCGACAGGTTGAATCGATCTGGTAGGCCCGGAGGTACCGTTCGACCGAGTCCCTGAACCAATCGACCTGTGCGTAGGCCGCTCCGAGTAGTAGCCATGGGCGCGGGTCGTCGGGATTCTTGCGCGCGAACTCGTACACAGGGACAAGCGCCCGCTTGGACAGGTGCACGCCGCGCTTGACCCGGTCCCGGATCGGTCGGAGAGGTCGGGGAACAGGCTCTCGCCACGGATCGCGTGGACCTTGGGCGGCCTTCGCGTCGATCTGCAATTGCGCCGGTCGCTCCGGCGGCTCTGCGTCCACGGGCGCTTGCACCTTCACCGGCGGTGAAGTCGGCGGTTCCGGCTCGGGCGACGGCAGCGACGGCGCTGGGGAGGGCGGGGGCGGCGAAGGCGGCGTCGGCGAAGAGAGCACCGGCTTGGGCGGCTGCGCGCCTTCGTGCCGCAGATATTCCTCCACGGCTACGATTCCCACCGCGAGGGTGACCAGGAGCATGACGCGCGGCCAGAAACGCGAGCCCGACGGCGCCGCGCTGCGCGCGCGAGGCATCGGTTTCCGTCGCGCTTTAGCGCGCCCGGCGCTGACGACCGCAGCGGGCAGCCGAGCAACGACGTCCTCCAGCGCCACCGCCATCGCATACGCGTCCTTGAACCGCTCCGCCGGCTTCTTCGCCATCGCCTGCTCGACCACCACCTGAAACAACGAGGCGTGCGCAAGCCGGGGCCGCAACTGCGCTAGCGATGGAACAGGTGCCGTGAGGTGGGCCGTGAAGTAGCCGTCGGGGGAGTCGACAACGAACGGACGCCGGCCGGCGAGAAGCTCGAACAACACGAGGCCGGCCGCATACACATCGGTCGTCTCATTCGTCGGCGCGCCCTTCACCTGTTCGGGGGACATGTACGCAGGCGTTCCGATCATGAACCCGGCGCGCGTCAGCTCGGCCGGGGCTCGCGAGCTCGAGCCCTCGACAAACTTCGCCATTCCGAAGTCCAGAAGCCTCACATGGTCGGCCTGGTCCGGCAGCGCCTGGAGGAACACGTTGGTGGGCTTCAGATCGCCGTGGACGACTCCCTTCATGTGAGAGAAGGCGAGCACGCGCAACGTCTGGCGGGCGATCTCCAGCGCTCGCCAGAGCGGCAGCGGTCCTTCCTTGATCAGAGCCCCCAGCGTCTGGCCCTCCAACAACTCCATCACCAGGAACGGCACGCCGTGGTCGACTCCGAAGTCCGTGACCGGAACGACGTTGGGATGGGCCAGCACGGACAACGCGATCGCCTCCCGCTGGAAACGGCGGCGCCACTCCGTGCTGGAGGCCGTGTCCTGGTGGAGCACCTTGATCGCGACAAATCGGCCGAGGTGGGTCTGCCGACCCCGGTAGACAACCCCCGCGCCGCCCTCGCCGAGGCGCTCCAACACCTCGTAGCGTCCGTCCAACTTCCGCCCGATGAGCGGATCGGCGGAATTGAACGGATCTCCGACCACGAGCCACGACTATATCTTGTCGAACGACGCCCGGGACGAGCGTCTCAGTGCGCCGCCAGACCGAGGTGACGCGCGCGTCGCTACGGCGCGGAGGACGAGGCGCCCGCGAGCGGCGTCAGCTCGTCGAGGCACCAGACGCGCATTCCCAAGCCCATCCCGGCGGCCAGGAGGTCGCCGGCCGGCGACCAGATGAGGTGGTCGAGGTTCGCGTTCGCGAGCGAGTGCAGGCTGCCGACCAGGCTGCCGTCGGCGACCGACCAGAGCGCGATCACGCCGGTGTGCCCGTTGGTGATCCTCCAGTCGACGCCCGAGGAGGCGACCCTCGTTCCGTCGGGCGAGAAGGCGACCGCGCTGCCGAACTGGTTGTAGCCGGCGACGTTGGTGACCCCGAAGGGCCCCGTCGCGAGGTCGCGCACCGGCTGGCCGCCCGGAACCGACCACAGCCGCACCAGCCCGTATTGATCTCCCGAGACGAGCAGGGTGCCGTCCGGCGAGAATGCCAGGTCGTTGATCTGCTTGGTGTGACCCTCGAGCGTGGCGATCCGCGTTCCCTGCGCGACATCCCAGAGCCTGACCTCGTTCATCCCCGGGACGATGTCGCCGGTGGCCGCGGGTGTTTCGTAGCCGGCGCTGGCGAGGACATCGCCGGCCCGGTTCAGTGCCAGGCCCGTCAGGTTCGTCCCGTGAGCGGCCAGCGTTCGCACCAATGCGCCCGTGGTCGCATCCCAGAACAGGATCTCCCCCGTGATCGCGAAAGCTTTGTAGCCGATCAACGTGCGCCCGTCCGGTGTCAGCAGCGCGGCGGTGACTGTGTCGTACCCGGAGCTCCCCTCCAGCGTGACGGTGGAGATGACCGTCCCCTGGTCGATGTCCCAGGTCGTGGCGGTGCCGTTGAATATGACCAGCAGCTGATCGGACGGCGTGAAGATCACGGTTCCTTGGTTTCCGTTCGAGGTCGGGCGGTCGATCTGGCGGAGCCGCGTCCCCGTCGCAGCGTCCCAGATCTGCGTTGGACCGATGCCGCCGCCGGGGATCTCGAGGCGCCGGCCGTCCCGCGCGAACATCCCGCCGAACCCGATCGGCTCGAACCTGTTCAGCAGCACCCCATCAGAGAATTTGTAGAAGGACAGGCCGTTCGTGCCGGCCGCGAGCGTCTTGCCGTCGGCGGACACCGCCACGCCACCCAGACCGGTGTTGGATACGAGCTGCCGCGCGGGGGCGACGCCCGCAACGTCGTAGATCGTCCCGGCGAGCTGGCTGGAGACCACCAGTTGCGTCCCATCGTTGGAGAACGCGAGCGCATTGAGGTGGTTGAGGTTGGGGATCGCCGGCCCGATCGGTGTGCCGTCGGACGCGGACACGACCTGTACGTTCGAATACCCCAGCGGGTCGCCGATCCCGTAGGCGACGCGCGTGCCGTCGACAGACAGTGCGGACGCGGGCACGAACGTCGTGCCGGTTCCGGCGTCGGCGCTCGCGCCCCCGTCGGGCGGGTCAGGAAACGAACGAAGGAGACTGCCCGAGGCGGTGTCGCGCCACTGGAACACCGCCGGCGTGCCGACCAGCAACGTCTTTCCGTCGGGCGCGAAGTGCAGAGAGTTCACGGCTCCGGCAGCGGCGTCCGCCGTCCACTGCTTCGCGCCAGTCTGTGGGTCGACCGCCGTGACGATGCCCCCGACGTCTCCGACCGCGATCCGATCGCCGGTCGGCGAGGCGGCGATCGAGGTGGGCATCGTTTCCAGATCCAGACGGGCGGTCTCCTTCCCGTCGCTGGCCCGCCAGATGCGCAGCACGCGGTCGTCGCCGATGGTCGCGCCCCAGGACGCGTCGGGCGCGATGGCGCCGGCCAAGATGTACCCTCGTTGTCCGGTGAAGGTGCGGAGCACGCGCCAGCCGTCGATCGCAATCACCGACGAGCCGAGCTGGTTCGTCACCAGGAAGTGCGGGCTGCTGGCCGCCGCGACGATCGAGCCCGCGACCGGAGCCAGATCGCGGCAGGGGGTCAGCCCGATCGCCGGCGCCATACCGCCGTCGCCGATTCCGCCGCCGTCGGGCTGACCCTTGCTGGAGCCACACGCGCCGGCGAGCAGGGCGCACGCCGCGCCCAGAATACAAATTGCCTCGCGTCCTCTCATTGCGACCTCGATATTACGGCCACGGGCACAAAAGTGATCGAGCTAGCCGGCCGGCTCGCCAGTCGCCGAGAGACCACGGTCGGAAGAACCGCTGCTAGCGGTCAAGGCAAGCTCGTGACCATGAATGGGGCTTTCGGCCAGATGTAGTCGCGATCGCGATCCTGAACGGGCGCTTGTTGCTCGCCGCGAACGACTCCCGCGTAAACGCGTCGCGCGAACGTCCAGGAGCACAGCAGCGCAGCACGCCACGCGCTTCGCGACGCGCGATAGGAACGAAGGGACGCGCTGAGAACAGTCGGGCGCGGCGTGAACGCGGACCGGGTGAACCAGTTTCGGACCCAACTGGAACTCACTACCGAAGCGCGCAGTTCGCCGCGCACCGAGGCTTCCATGAACGGACCAACGTTCCCGCGTGACCGACAGGTTTGCCTGCTAGCCATCTGCGTCTGGGCGTCGTCATCCTGGCTCGCGGCCTGCGGCCCAGACTCGTCGGGCGGCAGCGGCACGGGAGACGACGGGGCCGGCACCGCCGGTGCCACGGGCGCCGCTGGTGCGACGGGCAATGCGGGGACGACGGGCGCCGCCGGGGCCACTGGGGGGCGCGGCGGCGCCACCGGCCGCGGCGGTAGTGGCGCGACCGGCGGCGCTGGCGGCGCGACGGCCGGAAGTGGCGTTGGCGGATCGACCAGCGGTCAGGCGGGAAGAGGCACCGGCGCCAGCGCTGGCATAGGCGGCGCGGGTGGAAGTAGCGGTCTCGCCGGCAGCTCGGGAGCGAGCGGCTCCGTCGGCACAGGCGGCGGTGGCGCCCCTCGATCATGTCCGACGGGCGGATGGAAGCCCGGCGATCAGAAGCTGGCGCTGACGTTCGGTGGACTCGATCGCTCGTACGAGATCCATATCCCCGCCAGCTACACGGGAACGGCGTCCGTGCCGCTGGTGATGACGATTCACGGCGCCCACAACACGCCCGCGATGGTTCGTTCCTGGTCGAAGATGAATGCTGTCTCCGACCAGAACGGGTTCATTGTTGTGTACCCGGCCGGTGTCGACTGCTGGAACTCTGGCTTCACCATCAGCGGGTGCGCCGCCGCGCCCGACGATGTCGGATTCCTCAAGGCCGTCGTCGCCGATGTCGCGAGCCACGCGTGCATCGATCCGAAGCGGGTGTATGCGACCGGTATCTCGAACGGATCGATGATGTCCCAGCATTTGGGATGCCAGGCATCCGACGTATTCGCGGCGGTGGGCGGTGTTTCCGGCGGTGCATCGTGCCGTTCGACGCCGCGCGCGGTCTCCCTCTTTTATGTGCACGGTACCGAGGACAAGACCATCGGGTACTCGAGCGCTCAACCGAACGTCAACGGCTGGGTCACACGCAACGGTTGCAGCACCGCGGCCATGGAGACGTACAACATGGGTTCGACGACGTGCGTGACGTACGGAGGTTGTCGCGAGGGCGCCGAAGTCGTGTTCTGCACGGTGACCGGAATGGGCCATTGTTGGCCCGAGGATAGCAACTGCGGGCCGGGGGGCGGGCCCGCCTACGGCGTCATGGACTTCAAGGCAAGCCCGATGATGTGGGAGTTTTTCCAGCGCCATCCGATGCCGTAGCGCGGTCCCGTTGACGCGGACTGACCGAGCTCGTTCGCGGGATGTGCGGTGGTGAACCACTTCCGCGCGCAACTGGAACTACCTGCGAAAGCGCAGTTCACCGCAATCGAGGTCCCATGAAGCCACGAATGACGTTTCGCCGACAACCCATCCTTGTCCGAACCCGTTCAGTGTGGGCATTGCCGCTGTTTCTCATTGCGTGCGGTCCTGGTTCATCAGGTGGCGATGGCAACGGCGGCAGTACGAGCGGCGCCGCGGGAGCGAGCGGCGCCGCAGGGACGACCGGCGCCGCCGGCACGAGCGGCGCGGCGGGAACATCGAGCACCGTGGGCACCGCAGGCACCGTGGGCGCTGCTGGCGCGGCAGGGACGACGGCTGGCCGGGGCGGCACGACGGGGACAGGGGGCGCCAGCGGGGGAAACGGCGGCGGGAGCGCTGCCCGAGGCGGAACAAGCGGTACTGGCGCACCTGCGGGGATGGCCGGCTCGTCTGCGGGAGGCGGCGTGACAGGCACCGGCGGTGGTACATGCGGAGCGGGCAGCTCTGCTGGCTTTTCGTCAGTTTCCGACTACACGGCACGCGACGGAGGCTTCGGTCCGGCGCTCGTCACGCGCAACACCGGCGACGCCGCTCTCGGCACGGATCGCGTTGCGGTGTTCCGGCCGGCGGCCGCGAAGTACGGGCAAGGGGGCGTCCGGCATCCGATCATCGTTTGGGGCAACGGCTACACGAACACGGTCGACATCTGGCAGGGGTTTCTGGGGCGTCTCGCAACGTACGGCTTCGTCGTCGTTGCGCCCGAACAAACGCAGGTGACGGCGGCGCAAATGAACGCCGCGATCGACTACGTTCTGCGGTTGGCTGACGATCCGGCCGGCGGCGATTGCGGCAAGATCGACACGACCAAGATCGGCTCGACCGGCTATTCGCTGGGCGGCGCGGGCGCGATCTCCGTCGGAAGTAACGCCCGAATCACTTCGACGTTCTTCTTCGCATCGAACGGCAACGTCAGGAACCTGAAGGCTCCCTGGGGGGTCGTCGGCGGTGACGCCGACACCACCTTCAATTGGACCGCGATCAGTTCGGCCGTGACCGGATCGACGCAGCCCGCATTCGGCGCTGCGCTCGTCGGCATCGATCACAATCGCGTCGCAGGGAGCGCCAAGGCTCAGGAAGGCCTCATCGGGTGGATGCGCTGGCGCTTCATGGGCGACCAGGCCGGCCACGACATGTTCGTCGGAGCAAGCTGCAAGTTCTGCACGGACACCGCGTTCTCCGGCGTCGTGAAGACGCCGAGCTTGGACGCCCTATGACCGAACGCGATCGACAACCGAAGACCGCACCTACCGTTGGAGGAGATCTCATGGGCACGATCAAACGATGGCCGCTGATTGCTGTGGGACTCCTTTCCCTGCCGTCATACGCGTCCGCACAAACGCTTCCGACAACGCCGCCGTCGGGGTACTTCAATGCCGTGGCCGCAAATCCGAAGGGTACTGTTACAAACATTACCTATGGATCTAACTACGCTGCACGGGTCTATACACCGCCGGGGTATTCAAGAAGCCAGGCATATCCCTACATGTTCCTGATGCATGGGTTGGGCGGTAGCGAGGCAAGTTGGCACGACAATGATCTCTATGCCCACGTCCAGCTCGACAATCTCATCGCCCAGGGAGCGGTCGACCCGTTCATCATCGTTTTTACGAGGAATGACTACAACAACTGGAACTTCGAAGACGTTCTGATTGACAACCTGATTCCCTATGTTGAGGCTAATTATTGCGTTGCTACCGACCCCAATAACCGAGCTCTGGGCGGCCTATCAATGGGTGGGATGCAAACGATCAACATCGGCTTTCCGAATGCGGACAAATTTCACTATCTCATGCCTTCTTCCCCGGCTCCCGGTATCCAGGGGCAAAGCCAACTGTTTCCGAATAGCGGGGCGCTCGCGAAGGCTAATTTGAAGCTGATATTCTTTACCTGTGGATCGGGGGAGGTTGGCGCCTATGGCTGTAATAACGTCAATACGGTGAGCGGCTATGCGCGAACCGTTGGCCTTGCAAGCATCATCAAGGAGTTCATTGTCCAGGGAGGCGCACATGACCGGAACACCTGGAGGCCGAGCTTCTGGAATTTCGCCCAACTGGCGGACCAGGCGGGATTTACGCAGGGAGTGACGACGCGCAGTATGGGCTGCACCGGTGGCGGCGCCGGTGGCGGTGGAGGGAACGGTGGCGTCGCGGGCGCAGGTGGTCGAGGCGGCGCGGACGGCTTGGCTGGCCGGGGCGGCGCCGGCGGCGGGTCGGCGGGGAGCGGCGGCAGCTCGGCCGGCCGGGGAGGAAGCAGCGGCGGGGGCGGTAGAGGCGGGCAGGCAGGCGGCCCCGGCGGCGCTGGTGCCGGCGGCACGACGGCAACGGGTGCGGGCGGCGGGCTCGCCGGAGCCGGCGGCAGCGCGGTCGGAACGGGCGGCACGAGCGCGACTGGCGCGGGCGGTGCTCCCGCTGGAAGTGGTGGGATCACCGGCACCGGCTCCGCAGGTACGGGAGGCGATGGAACACCCACCGGAATGGGCGGTGGTGGTGCCTCGCCCGGCGCGGCCGACTCGACTGCGGGTTGCGCCTGCGCCTTCGCTCCGGTCGGGGCGCGAGCGGCGTCCGAGAGGGCGTCGGGCTTCTTTACCGCCGCGATGATCATCGCTGCAGTCGTATTTTGCCGAGCGCGGGCGGGGCGGCGCCGAAACCTTCGGCTCTAAGGGAGGCGGCTCAAGCAGTTCGTTGCGGACCGATGTCGCGCGGCGGCTGCTCGACGGAATGCGGGACCCGAGCGAAGCGAAAGTCGCACGGCAACTCAGTGTGCCGCGGCGACAGCGGACGGTGACTGGGTCGTCAGCGCGGTGATGTCCTCCGGCGTCAGCGCGCGCCGCCAGATGGCGATGTCGTCCAAGTCGCCGCTCAGCAGGCGGTCGCCCATGTTCCACCCTCCGAAATGCAGCGTCGAATCGCCTGGGACGATGTCGGATGGCCGGGTCTCTTGATCCACGGCCGTCCCGTCGCGGTAGAGCGTGATGCGATTCGCGTCGATGTTGACGGTCGCCGCGAGGTGGATCCACGCACCGGCGCTCACACAGCTGCATTCGGTCCCGACGTAGCCCATGAGCGGAGGCGCCCAGTAGGAAAAAACAAACCGCGGTTCGGCCAATCGCTTGTCGATGTTGATCTGCCACCCGGCCGAACCGATGTTCTCGGTACTCAGGATTTCCGTGAAGGGATCGTTGCTGTTGAACGCGAGCTGCTCGTCCGACATCCGGATCCAGAGCGAGACGCTCCAATTGGAAGTCGCAGCCGGGAACCCTGGAACGACGACCGCGTCTCCCGCGATGAGGCGCAGCCCGCCGCCGAAGCGCCCACCGGTGACGATCCACGTTCCGCCGGTGAGCCGGCCGTCGTGGCCGTTTCCCGAGGAGTCGCTGGCCGTTGTGCCGCCTGCCTCGTCGAGCGCCCAATGTGCGACCAGGCCGTCGGCCAGGACCTCAGGCGGGAGCCCGACCGCGTCCAGGATCGCATCGCCGCAACCGGCGATCGGCACGAGGGCTGCGGCCAGCAGGGCAGACCGGTTCCTCACGGCGTCACTTGCAGCGCGAGTGTCAGGATCACGGAGGGATAGCCGATCGTAGCCACCCGCGTATCGGCGAAGCGCACGACGGGATGAGGCGTGGCCACCAAGCCGTGCAGTTCCGTTACCACCGCTGCGCGGGACCGAATCGCGACCGCGATTCCGACGCCCCCGTCGAACGCCGCGCACCATCGCTGCGGTGCGCGGCCTTCGTACTGCCCCGCGCCCATTCCGCTGACGGCCACGTTGACGGCGCCCGCCCCGACGCTCACGAACGGCCGCAGCCGCTTGTCGCCTCTGAACACCGCCACGGCTTCGGCCAGGGCGACGGTCTGCGCCAGCGTCGCCGATCCGTACTCGGTCTCGAGGCTGGGACGAGTTCCCAGGCCGGCCGCCGTGACCCTCGCCCAGGCCCAATCCGACAGGCGCAGCGCGACCCGGCCGACGGGCGCCACCGCGGGCAGCGGTCCGTCGATGCTGGCCCACGTCGCGACGCCCAGGTCGACGGTGACGCTGCCCGATTGCGCCCCGGACGCGCCGTCGGTCGGACGAACGTCAGCTTGGGAGGGTCGCGGCTTCTCCGGACGCGGCGCAGGCTCGATGCCGATCGAAAGCTCCAGCGCGGTGGCGCGCAGCAGCTCCAGCGCTCGTCTTGCGAGTGCCTCCGGCATGCGCTCCGGATCGTCGACGACGACCGTCGCCCGCCGGATCGCGGTGTGCCGGTCGTTTCCCCGCAGGATGCAGAGCTCGGCTTGGCCAGTGTCTGGATCACCAAAGAGAACGAGGGCCGTACCGGCCTCCGCGGCACGCCTCGCGGTATCGATCACGGCTCCCGGGCCGCCGGCCGTGTCTGGATCCGCGAGGACGACGTGGAATCGATCGGCTGACAGCTCGTCACCGATGCGCGCCAGGCTTCGACGAACCGCGGGCGAGGCGGCTGCGGGCTGCAGCAAGATCACCGTGTCCGCACCCGGAACGGTGTCGGCCGACGCGGGCGCCGCCGCGAGGACCAGCAACACGAATGTGGCCCCCGCCAGACGCGCAAGACCGAGCTGACGCCGAGCGATTTGCTTCACGGTGCCGCGTTCGATGACCGAACCAGCGCGCGCGCGGCATTCGCATAGGTGCCGCGCGGCGAACTTCGCAAGTACTCCCGTGCGACGGCCAGCGCTTCCGCGCGCCGATTCGATCGCTCGAGAAGTGTCATCTTCCGGCCAAGAGCGTCAGCAACACTCACACCATCGTGCGCTTCGACGAGATAGCGATCGTACCATCGGAGGGACTCACCCGGATCTGGATCCCCGTCGTGCAGGCGGCCCAACAAGAACGCCGCCTCCCGCGACCGATCCGACGACGGAAAGCGCCGTCGATGGGCGTTCAGAGCCTGGCCTGCCAGCGCATGCCGGCCCGAATATCGAGCGGCATTGGCCAGCGCCCAGAGATCCTCGCTGTCGGCGCGCTCGATCACCGACCTCGGACCACGGCGATCGGCGTCAGCGAGGATGTCGGCCACTCGGTTCTGAGACAGCGCGCTCATCCATCCGCGGTGCGACCAGCGCGGCGGCTCAGCCGGCCCGTTCGGCGCCGTCCGCGGGGCCTCGAAGAGGTCGGCTGCGGGAGCGTTCTCGGCCGGCGGTGAGACCTCTGGCCCGCCGCTCATCGTTCCGACGTTGCCCAGGTTACCGATGTTGCCCAGGGTGCTGGACTGATCACGCAGGCTGACTCTCAGCGTCTGTCCTGCGCGCATCTGGATCTCCGGCCCCGCGACCGGGCTCGCGACCGAGATCGCGCCGCTGGCGAGACGCACTTCGAACACGGCGTCGACGGGGTTCCAGGCGATGGTGAACGACGTCCCGTGAACGCTGACCCTGAACGGACCCGCTTCGAAGATCCACTGCGCGCGAGGGCGCGGGACGATGTCGACAGAGGCCAGGCCGGCGTCGAGAGCGAACCTCGCGCCGCGGCTGCTCACCTCGACGACGCGCCCACGCGCCCGCGCCGCCATCTGCACTTTCGACCCTTCCGAGAAGGCCAGCAACGACTCTGCCGTCTGGGGCGCGAGGTACCCGCCGGACGGCGGATCCTGGTTGTCCACCCGGTAGCTCAGCACGGCAGCGGCCGGCGCCTGCTCGCGGAATCTGGAGCCAGCCAGCCCGACGACGAGCGCGGCTGCTACAGCGACTCCCAGCGTGAGCCGCCGTCTGTTTTGTTGCGTGTGGCGGTAGCGCGCCAGTCGACGCACGAACGCTTTTTCGCTCGACGTGGTTGGGGCGGGCGACGCGACCTCGGCCGAAACGAAATCCGCGAGATGTTGTGCCGTCAGATCCAGCGCTGGATCGTCGGCAGGATCAACGCTCACGTGAGATCTCCTTCCCGTGCCCGGCAAAGAAGGAACACAGGTCGGCGTCACCCGCGACCTGCTCTCCGACCTTAGCCGCGCCTCGGCCGACCCAGCGCTTCGCCGTGCTGATCGAGACGCCAAGGGCCTCCGCCACCTCGTCGATCGTCATCCCCTCCATATAACGGAGCACGAACGCCATCCGTTCCTTGGTGGGGAGGCTGTCGAGGATGCGATAGCAGCGTTGCAAGGCGTGGCGAGCTTCGGCATCGGCTGACGCGCTCTCGATGTCGGGAAGCTTTCCGGTCCCCGACAGGCGCACCCGTCGGCCAATCCACCGGCGTCGCAGCTCCCACTTGAGGACGTTCATCGCCACCGCGAGCACGAACGCGCGCAGCGCCGACGGATCCCTAAGCGACGGTAGGCGGCCAAAGACCCGCAAGAAAACCTCCTGCGTCAGGTCTTCGACCTCGAGCGTCGGGCCCAACGCCTTGGCCAGAACCCGCCCGACCGAAGGCGAGTACCGAGCCCACAAGGCGGCGGGCGCCTCCGGATCGCCCGCGCGGAGTGCGTGGACCAAATCCGCGTCCTTCGCGGGCCGCGCATCGATCCGGCGCGCGTCGCGCTCCGGCACGAGCCGCAAGCGTGCGCCGGGCGGTCGCGTCGACTGAGCCTTGAACTGAATTGCGTCACCTCTTCGGTGCTGGTCCGTGGACACGCGGAAAGAACCCCATCTGCCTATGAGTTCCAGACTCGCACGAAAGTGGTCCACGCCTTGGGATGCGCCGCGTTGCGCGGGCAAGAATCTGGACTCCCTATCGCAATAGAGGTGCGGTCGTGCGCCGAGGGGTCTCCTTGTGACCCTGGCTCGTCGGGTGGCTTCGGTCGCGGCGGCGCCGGCGATGCCGCCAGGACATAGGCACGGGTGAGACCATGGTCGCTACCGCCGGACGAGGCGGAGCCGCAGATGGCGGCATGGGAGGCAGCAGCGCCGTGGACGCATGAATCACCGCGGAATTGCAGGTTCTCTTCGAAGGTCGCTGGGCCCCGGGCTCGAAGCCCCTTCGGCGCTTTTCGCGAGAAGGGCAGGTGTGCCCCCCGAAATGGGCCCCAGTGGGCCCAGGAATTCATCCGCCTCGCTCAACCTATCGAAATCGTCGCATATTTTAGCGACCCCAGCGGGATTCGAACCGGCCGACAGGCACTCACGAAACTTCAGGCGCGGCGCGGCCTTGCGCAACTTCGTGAGTGATGTCGGTCGGTCGATGTTCCGCGGTGAGGAGTTGGGAACCGCCGCGTACCGCGCGAATCCGGGCGGTCGTGGCAAGGGCGTGGCAAACGATTCGGATCGCGCTCCCCAGTCGAGGCGCTGGAAGTCCGGCAGCTTGAAGGTCTTGTCGAAGAATGGCTGGAGCGGCGCGTACAGCCAGAAGTAGACGAACCAGCCATCGTCGCCGACGGTCTTCATGTGGTTGCGCTCGAACCCCGCAGGTGCCTTCGTCGTCGAAGTAAGTGTCGACGAGCTCGATCTGGCCAATGGCGGTGTCCGATCTTGGTCACTCGGTAGCCCAATTCGGCCTGGTGCCCGCGCCGAATGGGAGCTGCAGCACGGCACACCGAGTGCATCATTCGCGGGCATGTGGAAACACGCTCCGCTCATCGCGCTGCTCGCCGCCGGCTCGGGTGGCCTCGCCTGCGTCCCTTGCGAGGGAACAGAATACGACACCGTCACCCTCAACGTCGCGCTTGCAGGGCCAGCCGGAACACCGCGAATGGGCAGCCTCATGCTGAATGAACTGTTCGACCGTTGGGAGCTCGCCGTCTGGTGGCAGGCCGCGATTGCCGACGCTTCCGCCGTCACGCCCGCAACGGGCTTGCTTCAGGTTGACTCCGCCGAGGACGGTCTGGGCCTGTCGATCCCGTTCCCGCTGTCGGAAGGACAGGTGCTGCCCGTCGTCACGGTGACAGCGACGACGGGCGGCTCGTTTGGGAGCGTAGCGGACGGGTCCCGGTCCACGTTTCCCGCGGATGCGGCAGGCCTGTCGTACCAGCACGTGCCCGCGACGCCCTGCACGCGCGCGATGCCGGACGCATGCGAAATGGAAAACGCGTATCGGCGGCAGCAGGTCGCTAGCGGTACGCTGCGGGTCACCGCGGTACGCCCGCTTCGGCTGCAGTTGGATGCAACCTTCGCCTATCCCACCGAAAGTGGCCTCGCCCCGGACACGGTGTCGGGCGAGCTCACGTTCGGCGTGAGTCACGGCTCCTACTGCTTCGACGGGTAGGGCGAACGTACGGCGCTCGGCGGCGCTACTCGGATGTTGCGATGACTTCGTCACCGCGCAGCTCCGCCTGCTGCAAAGGGATTGGACTCGCACTCATGCCTACCCGTCACATCGACGAGCAAGCCGGCGATCGCGACCGCGCTCCGTTAGTTGGTCGATTTCGGGCTGACCGCGACCGTCGTGCGTAGACCCCAGCGGGCCGTTTGCCACGAGGACCTCGTATGACCGCGAAACTTCAGCGTCGTCGTGGCAGCAGCGTGGCAAAGTCGAGACGCCACTCCACGAAAGTGACGTCGGTTCGGACAGTTGCGTGCGACCCCAGCGGGATTCGAACCCGCGTTCATGCCTTGAAAGGGCATTGTCCTGGGCCGGGCTAGACGATGGGGTCTCCCGACGGATTTGAAGGTCGCTCAGTCTAGGGATCGGCAGGTAAAGCGCAAGCGATCAGGCGGGGTCGCGGAGGAATTCGCGGGCGAGGGCGGTCCACTCTTCATCCAGGGAGCCGTCGAAGGGCGGCCGGCTGGCCTGGCGGTACCAGTAGCGGGCGTTGCTGAGGTCGCCTTCCTTGCGGTGCAGGTAGGCGTGCACGCGGGCGCCGTCGGTGCCGCCGATGTCGTCGGCCAGCTGGTGGGCAGCGTCCCAGTCGCCGCTGCCGTCCAGCCACAGGGCGCGCAGGATCGGCGTCAGGCCGGGGGGCTCGCGGCCGCTCCGCGCCGCCGCCGAAAACTCCTCGAACCTCATGCCCGCAACTTTATCGCCTGGGCTCGAAGAAAACCGCCCGCTCGAATTTTCCCGCACGTTGCGCATCGCTAGGTTTCCTTTCGAGAGACAGGAGGAAGCAAATGGCTGATGTCGTGGTCGAGCAAGTGGTGGAACGCCCGCGAATGAGCTGGGGCGCCATCTTTGGTGGTGCCGTCACCGCGCTCGGGCTGTGGATTCTCCTCTATGCGTTTGGCCTCGCGGTCGGGCTGTCGACGCTCAATCCCGGCAACCCCGGCAGCGCGCGCACGGCCGGGATCTTCACCGGCGCGTGGGCGCTGATCGCGCCGCTCGTCGCGCTGTTCGTCGGCGGGTGGGTGGCGGGGCGGGGCGCCAACATCCATGCGCGCGGCGAGGGCGCCGCGCACGGGCTGGTGATGTGGGGGCTGACGACGTTGATCGGCGCGTCGATGATCGGGGTCGCGATGACCGCGGTCGTCGGCGGCGCGGTGTCGGTCGGCAAGGCAGCGGTCAGCGCCGGCGGCGGCGCGATTGGCGCGGCCGCCACCGGTTCCGGCGATGCGGCGAAGTGGCTGGGAATCGACGCCAACGACGCGGTCGGCCCGATCAATGAACGCCTGCGCGCCGAGGGCAAGCCGGAGATAACGTCGGCCCAGCTGCAGGCGACGACACGCGATGTGGCGCAGACGGCGGTTCGCGACGGGAGGCTGGACCGCGAGGTGGTCGTCGCCTCGGTGGTCCAGCACACCAACCTGTCGCGCGCCGACGCGGAGGAGATCGCCGGCCGCATCCAGGCACAGGTTCAGCAGGCGTCGGGACAGATCGGCGCCCGGCTGCAATCCGCGGCGCAACAGGCGCAGACGGGCGCGCTCAAGGTCGGCGACGCCACGGGCAAGGCGTTCTGGGGTGTGTTCGGCGCGCTGCTCATGGGCCTGATCGCCGCCTTGGCCGGCGGCGCGGTGGGCGCGTCGAGGGAGCCCGGCCGTCCGCGCAGGGTACGCGCCGGCCGCCCGATCGCCATCGCCACGCCGCGTGAGGTGCATCCTTAGTCTGCTGCCCGCGCGTGCTGGCTCTGCGCGCTGGCGTGTCCCTCCCGCATCGCCAGCGCGCCGGGCAGCACCAGCATCGAGTCGCCGAGCTCGTGGGTCAGGAAGCCGCCGCGCTCGGCGTGTGTCGCCGCGGCCGCGAGCAGGTCCGCGCCCGCGAACGCGGCGAGCAGGCGGAAGTGGCTCTCGTTCGCGGCGTGCGCGCCCGACAGGATGCCGTCGACGACACGCGGGCGGAACGCGGGCGTGATGATCGAGGTCGGTCTCGCCGCCGCCCGGCTGCAACACGCCGTCGCGCGCCGCCGCGACCGCGCCTTCCAGCGCGCGCACCACCGTCGTCCCGACAGCGACGACGCGGCCGCCGCGCGCGCGCGTCTCGGTCACGGCGCGCACGGTCGCTGCCGGGATGTCGTAGCGCTCGGGCAGCGGCAACGCGGCGTCGATCACCGGATCACCCGTCGAGCTCAACCCGGCGGCGTGGGTCAGCGACGCCCAGCGTACGCCCTTGCGTCGCAGCGCCAGCAGCGTCTGCCACGACAGCGGTCGTCCCGCCGATGGCATCTCGAACGCCCACGGGCGCGCGGCGTATACGGTCTGCACCGCCCACAGCGGCAGCTCGTGCGCGAGGTAGGCGTACTGCACCGGCCGCCCCTCGCGATACAGCGCGTGCCACAGCTCGTCGCCCGTCGCGGAGAAGCGCAGCTCCACCAGCCGCGGCGAGCGCGGGTCGCGCGCCGCGATCTCCGCGGCGAGCGCGCCGAAACGCAGCCGCGCGCCGACCGGCAGCGCGGGGGGCGGCGGCCGATCTTCGGTGCGCGCGTGCCAGTCGCCGGCGCCGAACAGCACGGCGGCGAACGTCGCGCCGCCGTCGCGCGCCGCGATCAACCGCGCCTCGATGTCGTGCCCGGCGTCGTCATGTCCGCGCAGCGACGCGGGCAGCGTCGCCGCGTCGTTGACGACCAGCAGATCGCCGGGCGCCAGGAAGTCGGGCAGGGCAGGGGTGCGCGTCTCGTGCAGCGCGCCGCCCGCCGCGCCCTCGGGATCGATGACCAGCAAGCGCACGTCGTCGCGCCGCGTCGGGATATGTCGTCGCGGGTTTCATGGCGACACCTCCGCGCTCGCGTTGACCGCGATGCGCGATCCCGAACGTGGCTGCGTGCCGCCGTCGCCGTCGCCGCCCTGCAACAGCGCGACGATGCGCGTCGCGACGCGCGCCGGATCAGCCAGCAGCGATCGGTCGGCGTCGGGCATCGCGTCGGCGTGCATGCGCGTGTCCATCTCGCCCGGGTCGACGTTCAGCACGCGTACGCCCGTACCCGCCAGCTCCGCCGCCCAGATCCGCCCGAGCTGCTCCAGCGCCGCCTTCGAAGCGCCGTAGGCGCCCCACTTTTCGTACGCCTCCGTCGCGGCGTCCGACGTGATGTTCACGATCGTCCCGCGTCCGCGCAGCACCATCGGACCCGCGACCGCCTTGGTCAGCCGGAACGGGCCGACGAGGTTGACCGCCAGCGCGCGCTCCACATCCTCGCAGTCGGTGTCCAGCAGCAGCCGCAGCGGCACCGGACCCAGCGTGCTGGCGTTGTTGATCAGCACATCGATCGCGCCGACCGCTGCCGCCGCCTGGCCGGCGATCGCCGCGACCGCGTCGCGCTCGCCCACGTCCGCCACGATCGCGTGCGCGTCGCCGCCCGCCGCGCGGATGTCGTCCGCCACGCGCACCAGCGGCTCGCGCTCGCGCGCCACCACGACGACCCGCGCTCCCGCGCGCGCCGCCGCCAGCGCCAGCGCCCGCCCCAGCCCCCGGCTCCCCCCGGTCACCAGTACGTTTCGCCCCTCGAGTCCTCTTGCCAGTTGGTTGCTCATCCCGCTTCTCCTTTCGTCCCTGGAAGAGAAGACGCCGGCCTGGACAAGATATCGACCGTATTGACAACAGATTGGCAGGCGGTCAGATCTATTGGCGACCATGCCGGTGGCGAGCAATGACAACAACAGCGGGAACGGGACGGCGATCAATCTCGGCCGCAACATCGCGACGCTGCGCGAGGCGCGGGGTCAGTCGCAGCAGCAGATCGCCCGCGTCGCCGGCATCCCGCGCGCCACCTGGGCCAACCTGGAATCGGGCGCCGCCAACCCGACGCTGGCCGTGCTGATCAAGGTCGCGCACGCGCTGCAGGTGCGGCTCGAGGAGTTGATCGAGCCGCCGCGCCGCACCGGCCGCCTCTACCGCGCCGGCGCGCTCCCCAGCCGGACGCGTGGCCCGGTCAGCGTGCGCAAGCTGCTCCCCGAAACCATCGCCGGGCTGGAGATCGAACGCATGGAGTTGCCGCCGCGGGCGTCGATGGCCGGCGTTCCGCACACCGCCGGGACGCGCGAGTACCTGACGTGTGAGCGCGGACAGATCGAGCTGTCCGCGGGCGGCGAGAGCTACGCGCTGGAACCGGGCGACGTCGTCGTTTTCCGCGGCGACCAGAAACACGGCTATCGCAACCCTGGCGCGACGACGACCATCGCGTACAGCGTCGTCGCGTTCGCGCCCGTCGGCGCGTGAGCACGTCGTCGGCCTGAGGCGCCGAGCGGCTAGTGCGTCGCTTCAGCGTGCTGCTGCAGCTCCAACGATCCGAGCCGCGCGCTGATCGATTCCAGGTTATCCAGCGTCTTGCGCAGCCGCGCCTTGAAGTGGCGCGCTTCGGTCGCCGCGTATTCGACCCGCAAGCCGTGTAGCTGCGCGTCGAGGGCTATGCGGAGCTCGCGCGCTTCGTCTTCGGTCAGATCGAGCAGCATGGCGGCCTCCTGATTACTCAACCTAAGTCCGCGATAGCGGAAGGGAATCTTGCAGGTTGCATCCCATCCTGGGCGACTTATACTGAACGCAAGTATAGGTAACGTTCAGGTAGCAAACATGGCCCGGACACTGTCACTGCTGGCGCATCTCCCCCGGTTGGAGCCCGACGGGGTCACCCACCGTCGGGACTGCGAGTGTGTGCGCTGCGACGCGGGTTTCAGGCCGACCGAACACGAGCGTACGACCGCGCGGCTGCGGTTCGAGGCGGCACAGTCGCGCGAAGCGGCGGCGCGCGCGCTCACCCGCCGGCGCGAGCGGGCGCGGCTCAAGCGCGCGGCGCTGGCCCTCGAGCTGGAGGCCGACGCGCAGGCCGTCGACGAACGCCTCAGCGCGCTGCGCGCCGCGCGCGATCGCGTCGAGCACGACGGCCGTCTCGCGATGCTCGAGCGCCTGCGGCGCGCCGGTGTCCCGCTCGCCGACGCGCTCGCGTCGGTGGAATCTCTTGCGTGGGCCCAGCAGGGATCGAACCTGCGACCAGAGGATTAAAAGTCCCCTGCTCTACCAGCTGAGCTATAGGCCCCTGACTTCCGATGGGGAAAGTCCGGCGCAGATTAGCCCCCGCGGGCCGTAACCCGCAACAGGGGAGCGGCTGGCGCGCGGTGTGCATTGTCTCCGGGGATGCGGGTTACAGCGATGAGGTGGGTTCGTACGGTTGTGCTGGCTGCTGTGGGCATCGTCGCGGTCAGTTGCTCGAAAAACGCGCCGTCACCGGCGGCGGGGGTACGGCAGCCGCCGCCCGCGCGGCCATTCCCCGTGGTGGCGAGCTGGCAGGGTGCGGCCGCCGACGCTGCCAATACGTCAGACAATGCACCGGCCACACCGGCATTGCGGCAACTGCAGGGACGCGTTCCGCTGGTCCACCTGCGGCGTGGACCGTGGTCGCCGCAGAAGCCGTTCGACGCGGCCTACGAGCTGGCGTTGTTCCAGGACGGCACGCTGGTCTACGAGGGGCATCGCTGCGTGAAGGTGGGGGGCCTGATCGTGACGCGGCTGACGGCCGACGAGCTCGCGCGCGTGCGGGCGCAGCTGACCGCCGGTTGTGTCGGCCTCGGTGCCTCGCCGGAAGATGAGGTGTGCGACGGCGGCATTCACACGCGCGTCACCTGTTCGAACGGTGATCAAGTGTTGACCGGCGACGATCGCTGCCGGCGCGAACGCGACGACGGCAAGCGCCTGCACGCGCTGGCGTCGAACTTGATCACCGAGACGCAGGTCGCGAGCTGGCTGGGTGAGCCGACCGAACGCCAGGCCTGTGACGCCGACACCGGCGATCTGGCCCCGCGCGAGATCTCGCGGATCCTGACCGCGGCACGCTGAGCCGAGATAATATGGCCGCGTGATCGCGCGGCTCGTGCTCCGTCGCCTGGTTCCGACGGCCGCCGCGCTGGCGCTCACCGCATGCGCCACGACGACGCGGATGGTGTGTCCGCCGGGGACAGGCGTCGCGCGCCGCTACTATTCGGGCGGCGGCGAGAGCGAATATTGCCGGCGCCCGGACGGCGTCCGACAGGGCCCGGAGACGCGCTACTACGAAAACGGCTTCTAGCTCGCGACCGGCGAATACGCCGATGGCACCGTGTCCGGCGTCTGGCGTTACCGCTTCAACGACGGCCGCAACTGGCGCGCCGATCGCTGGGACGACGGCGCGCTGGTGTCGAAGGCGGTCGATCCGCGCGGCCGCCAACCTGTCGCCGGCGGAGCTCGATGCGCTGGGGGTGACCAGCACCGGCATCATCAAGCTGGCGTCGCACGACGCGCGCACCTGGCGCGAGGCGCCCGAGCACCGCCGCGGCGCCTACGTCGAGCGCTACCCCAACGGGCGCCCGCGCGTCGCCGGCGACTACGACGGCGACGGCCTGCGCGTCGGGACGTGGCGCTTCTGGTACGAGGACGGGCGCCTGGCGCGCGAGGTCGAATACCTGGCCGGCGTGCGCGAGCGCGCGGCGCGCGAATGGCATCCGAACGGGGCGCCCGCCGCCGAGGGGTTCTACGTCGCGGGTGAGCGCGAAGGCATGTGGCGCTGGTGGGACAGCGCAGGGCCGTCTCACCGGCGAAACCAGCTACAGCGGCGGCGTGCTCACCGGCGCGCCCGTGTCGTTGCCGCCGGCGACGGTGCCCGCCGCGCCACCACCGCCACCGCCGCGCCGCCGCCGCTGAACCGGCGGGCGAGCCGGCGGGCGAGCCACCTCGGGGCACCGGCGTTCGCGACGGTGGTATGCTGCGCGGCTGATGAAGCGTTCGGTCACGGTCCAGATCGCAGGCGTGAAATACGCGCTCAAGACCGAAGAGGACGATCGCTGGGTGAAATCAGGTGGCGGCGTTCGTCGACAGCCGGATTCGCGACGTGCAGAAGCACACGCGCACGCCCGACACCCAGGCGGCCGCGGTGCTGACCGCGCTGCAGATCGCCGAAGAGCTGTTCAACGTTCGCCGCCAGTCGGGCGAGCTGCGCAAGAAGATCCGAGACAAGAGCCAGTCGCTGCTCGAAGCGCTGGCACGCGACACGCGCGTCGTGACGACTCGACGAGCGCAAGCGGGTCCTCCGTCGCGACATGCGGGCGCGGCGAGAAGTGCTGGCCGACCGCGACGTGCGCGAGCGTTCGGCAGCGGCGTGCGCGCGGCTGCTCGCGCGCGCCGAGCTGGCCACCGAGCGGGTCGCCGGCCGCGTCGTCGCTGGCTACCTCGCCGTGCGCGGCGAGATCGAGTCCGGCGGCGGCGCTCGCGCTGCGTGCGCGCGCGTGGCGCGCGTATCGCGTTGCCGCGCGTGACGCCACACGGCGCCGCGGCTGCGTGTTTCACCTCGTCGAGTGCCGGGCGCGGTGCTGCGCGCCGGCGCGTTTCGGCATTCCCGAGCCAGCGCCGCGACGCGCCCGAGGTGCGCTCGCGCGACCTCGCGCTGCTCATCGTCCCCGGCGTCGCGTTCGACGCCGCCGGCCGGCGGCTCGGCTTCGGCGGCGGCTACTACGACGGCGTCATCGACGAGGCGCGCGCCGCGCGGCGCCGTCGTCATCGGGCTCGCCTACGACTTTCAGATCGTCGACGACTGTCCGGCCGGCCCGGCCGACGTCGGCGTCGACGCGATCGCTACCGACGTCAGAGACTTTCCAGAAACGCAATGAGGTCCTGCTTGTCCGCCGCGGACAGCGCCGTGCCGAACTCGTGCCCCTGCGTTGCCGTTGCCGGGCAAGCGCGTGTCGAGCACGAAGCCCGCCGCGCCGAGCGGGAAGCGTCAGCGGCCGTCGCGCCGCCGGCTCGAGCAACGCGCGACAGCGTCGGCACCGAGCCGTTGTGCAGGTAGGGCGCGGTCGCGCCGCACGGCGACCAGCGGCGCCGCGCGCACCCAGCTCATGCCGACGCGCGCGCGCCCGACGCGCCCGGGGCGCGACGGGTCGGTGATCGTCGGAATCTCGACGGAGAACGGCCGCTCGGGCGAGCGGCACGTCGAACGCCAGCAGCGGCTCGGTGCCGATGCCGCCGGCGCGCCGATCCGCGGCCGGGTTCCCCTGCGCGTCGCCGTCGCCGTCCGCGTCGAACGGGAACAGCCGGCTCGACGACTACACGACCGGGGCCGAAGTCGCGGTGGCTCGCGTGGCACCCCGCGCAGAACGCCACCTCCGCCGCCGGCCCCGGCCCGAACGTTGCTGGCCGCGAGCAGCGTGGCGATCTGAAGCCACTATCCGCCCTGCGAGCCCCAGGTGCGTCGTGTGGCAGTGCGTGCAGCGACCCATCGGCGGCGGGTTGTCCGCCAGCGGCCGCATCTGTTCCAGCGGCGCCGCCGAGTGGCAGTCGGCGCAACGCACGGCCAGCTTCGCGTCGAGCGGCTTCGTCGCATCGATCGGCGCCAGCACCGGGCCGTCCAGCTTCGCCGCCGCGTACGGGCGCGGCGCGCGCTTGAAGATCTGCCGGTTGGCGATCGTGCCGACGATGCGCTCGGCGAACATCGGCGCGGCCGCGCGCGATGCGCTCGGCGTCGCTGCGCGGCCGGGCGCGACGCCACCGACAGCCGCCTCGCCGGCCAGCACGCCGCGCACGGCAGCGGCGGCGTACATCGGCGGGATCGCCAGCGCCGCCGCGCGCGACAGCTCGGCCCGCCCGTAGATCGCGTCCGACCACAGCAGCCCCGGGAACGAATCGTCCTGCAGCCCCAGCGTCCCCAGGTTGCGCAGGTCGAACAGCAGCGCGCGCCGCGCCGCCGCGCGATCGCCTGCCGGCAGCGCGAACGCCGCCCGCGTCTCCGCCTCCGGCCGTCCCGCCAGCGCCACCAGCCGTTCCAGCCAGGGCGCCGCCGCGTCCTCCGATCCGGACCAGTTCTCCAGCGCCAGCCCCGGCGCGGCCAGGATGCCGGGCACGCTGATCGGGTTGACGACGCCGCGGATCCCCTGGCGCACGCGCGCGGTGCCCGCGTAGCGCGTCGAGTGGGTGCCCGGCACGGTCACGTCGAGGCCGAACTCGCCGGTCAGATCCTGGCGGCCGGGCCCGGCCAGCAGCAGCCGCGCGCGCACGGTGCGCCCGGCGGGGAAGCCGCGCGCGCGCCGGTGGGCGGCGGCGGGGGCGTTGTCCTCGTCGAGCACCGCGGCCGTCGCCAGCAACAACCCATAGTCGAACCTGTTGCCGGGCAGCCCCAGCACGGCGCTGCCGTCGCCGCGCGGGTGGTTGCTGCCGTGACACAGCCAGCAGGTCATGCCGATCTCGCCGCTCGGCGTTCCGTCGGGGCGAAGCGCCTCGCGCAGCCCCAGCACGCCCGTCGACGCCGAGATGCGCCCGACACGCCCGCGCGGATCGTCCGGCGTGCGCGTCAGCCCGAACAGCTCCGGGTTCGCCAGCACGCCGCCCGGCGCGCGGATGTGGCGGGTGACCTTCGTGTCGGCGCGCCCGTCGCCGTCCAGATCGATCGGCTCGCGGTCGACCGCGATGTCGACGTCGCGATCCCACGCGATGCCCGCCAGCGCCGTCCAGTAGCGCGCGTTCGTGTTCACCAGCGGCGACGACGCATCGCCCGCGGTCGCCCGTTCGTAGGGCCCGATGTCTTCAATCGCGCGCTCGCGATCGCTCGCGCCCGCCGCGCGCGGCCACGTCCACGGATCGACGACGTCGGCGAGCACCTTGTCGGCCTGCGGCTCGACCGCGGGCGCCGGGCGGCGGCGATTTCCTGCAGCCGGCGCCGAATATCTGCAACAGCAGGATCGCGGCCAGCGAGTGCTACACTGCGTCGCCATGCGCATCGCGGACATCCAGCTTACCCCCGGCGCCCTGCTGGCGCCGATGGAGGCGGTGACCGATCTGCCTTTTCGCACCGTCTGCGAAGAGCTGGGCGCTGTCCTGACGTTCACCGAGTTCCTTTCGGCTGAGGCGCTCACGCGCGGCGCCGCCAAGGCGATCAGCCGTATGTGGCCGAGCTTGGGCGGCCGCCGCTTCGCCGTGCAGATCTTCGGCCGCGAGCCCGACGCGCTCGCCCGCGCCGCCGGCATGGCCGTCGACGTCGGCGCCAGCATCGTCGACATCAACATGGGCTGCCCCGCCAAGAAGGTCACCGCGGGCGCGTGCGGCTCGGCGCTGATGCGCGAGCCCGCGCTGGCGGCCGCGCTGGTCGGCGCCGTTCGGCGCGCCGTCCCCGCCGCGATCCCCGTGACCGTCAAGCACCGCGCCGGCTGGGACGAAAGCTCGCTGAACGCGGCTGAGTTCGCCCGCAGCCTGGTCGGCGAGGGCGCGGCGATGATCACCGTTCACGGCCGCACGCGCGCGCAGGGCTTCTCGGGCGCCGCGCGCATGGAGCCGATCGCCGCCGTGCGCGCCGCGCTGCCGCGCGACATCCCCGTCGTCGGCAACGGCGACGTGAAGGACGTCGCGGCCTGGCAGCGGATGCGCGACGCGACCGGCTGCGACGCGGTCATGATCGGCCGCGGCGCGATGGGCAACCCGTGGCTGTTCCGCTCGCTGGCCGCGATCGCGCGCGGCGACGCCGATCCCGGCGCGCCGTCGCTCGCGGAGCGTCGGCAAGTCTGGCGGCGGCACGCGGCGCTGGTGATGGAGCACAGCCCGGACAAGATGCGCCAGCATGAGCTGCGCAAGACGCTGGCCTGGTATTCGCGCGGCCTGCGCGGCGGCGCGGCGCTGCGCCAGCGTGCCTCGACCGCGCGCGAGCCCGCCGCGCTGCTGGCGATGGGCGAGGCGTTCTTCGCCGATCTCGAAGCCTTCGAGGCCACCGGCGCGGCACCTGCCACCGTGCCCGCCGATCCGATCGCCAAGTCGGTCGCGCGCCACGGCCGCCGCGACGGCTCCGCCCACGTCGAAGCTGAAGAGCCATGCGTAATAGCAGCCGCCGCGTCCTGATCTTCATCGCGACGCTCGCGCTGTCCGCGTCCGCCGCGTGTGAGACCGTCTCGCATCGCGACATCGGCGACGAGATCAACATCCTGATCCGTCGCAACGATCAGCTCGTCCCGCCCGCGACCAAACGCCTGGCCGCCTTCAAGCGCGCCGCCATCCCGCAGATCGAGACCGCGATGCACACGGCGGCGCCGACCGGCCGCGCTGAATCTGCTCGCCGCGCTCGACATGATCGGCGACGAGGAGGCCGTCCCGATCCTGCGCCAGGTCGCGGTCTTCGACATCACGGCCGAGGTGCGCGACGCAGCCGAAGCCATGCTGACGCGCTGGGCCGCTGCCGGCGCCGGCGTGCGCGCCGAGCGGGCGCGCGACGCGCTGACCGAGATCGCCCGCAAGCGCGCCGGCTGGTCATGGCCCGCTGCTGTTCGGCGACGCCGGCATGCCCGGCGTTCCGTCGACCGTGGGCGCGCAAGCGCCCGTCGGCGCGACGCCAAGCTCGAAGTAGGGCGCAGGGCCAGAATCCTGGCCCAGAAGGCCGGCGTTACAACACCATACAGTTGTGAAGTCTGGTGCCGAATCGCCGTCGCCGAACCATGATGCCGTTCTTGTTCCGCGCGCCTGCATCGGCTTAGAATCCGACCCCTTGTTCCGGTATCCGCTTAGGAGGACCCCAATGAAGCGCGTTGTCTTGGCTTTCGCCTGTCTTGGCCTGCCTGCAGTTCTGGGCAGCCCGTCCTGCTCGCAATCCAGCGATAACCCGACCGGTGCTGGTGGCAGCTCGGGCTCCGGTGCCAGCGGCTCCGTGGGCACATCAGGCAGCGGCGGCAGCACGACGGGTGGCAGCGGCAGCGGCGGCACGACTGGCGTCGCCGGCTCTCCCGCAGGGGGCGGCGGCACGACGGGTGTCGCGGGCAGTGGCCCTGCTGGTGGCGCGGGCATGACCGGCGTCGCCGGCAGCGCCGCAGGCAACACGGGCACCGGCGGCGGCGCCGCGGGCGTTACCGGCACCGCCGGCACGGGCCCTACGCGCCAGTTCCCCAGCCAGGCCTGCATCGACAAGGCGGCCAGCCTGCTCGGCATGATGACCCTGGACGAGAAGATCGCGCAGACCCATCAGGTCGAACGCAAATACGCCACCGCCGCCGAGGTCACCCAGTACGGCGTCGGTTCCGTTTACAGCGAGGGCGGCTCCGCCCCGTCGAACAACAGCCCCGCGGGCTGGGCCGACATGATCGACGACTACCGCCGGGCGTCATTCGCCCACCGGCTCAAGATCCCCATGATCTACGGTCTCGATTCCGTGCACGGCGCGGGACCCGTCCGGGGCGCCACCATCTTTCCGCACAACATCGGCCTCGGCGCCACACGTGATGCCGCGCTGGTCGAGGAGGTCGCCCAGGTCGCGGGCGACGAGACCGTCGGGCGTGGGCGCGGACTTTCCGTTCGCTCCCGTCTTCGCCGTGGCGCGCGACGAACGTTGGGGCCGCACTTACGAAGCGTTCGGCGAGACGTCCGATCTCGCGGCCACGATGGGCACGGCCTACACCAACGGCTTGCAGCGGCGAACCGGCCGCATCCTCGCGCTCGGCAACGCCAAGCACTTCGTCGGCGACGGCGGCACGGCGAACGGCGTGAACAACGCCAACACCGCGGGCACCGAGGCCACGCTGCGGACCATCCACCTCGATCCGTACAAGCCGGCGATCGCCGCCGGCCTCGCGTCGGTGATGGCCTCCTACAGCAGCTGGCAGGGCGTACGCATGCACGCAGAACAAGACGATGCTGACCGACGTGCTCAAGGGTGAGCTCGGCTTCAAGGGCTTCGTCGGCTCCGACTACAACGGCTGTTTTCAGGACGGGGTCACCGGCGGGTCCTGCCTGGACGCGGGCGTCGACATGTTCATGACGTCGTCGTTCTGGGCCGAGTCGCCGTCTCCCATGGTGACGCCGTCGTATTTCCTCGGTCGCATGCGCCCGCTCATCACCGGGGCCCGCACGGCCCGCCTGGACGACGCCGTCAAGCGCATCCTGACGGTGAAGTGCGAGATGGGGGTGTTCGACGGCACGGGGATGAACCTGGTCAACCGCACGCTCACCGGCCAGGTCGGGTCCGCGGCGCACCGCCTGGTGGCGCGGCGCGCGGTTCGCGCATCGATGGTGCTGCTGAAGAACAACAACACCGCGCTGCCGATCGCCAAGACCGCCACGGTGGCGTTGACCGGGATGACCGCCGACCACGCCGGCAATCAGTGCGGCGGCTGGACGATCAACTGGCAGGGCGTGACCGACGCGACGCTTACCGGCGTGACCAACATCAAGGCGGGAATGGAGATGGTCTCCGGCGCCGCCACGCGCGTCCTTTACTCCGCGGACGGCGCCAACCGAACCGGCGCGACCGTGGGCGTCGTCGTCACCGGCGAGACGCCGTACTCCGAAGGGTGCGGCGACATCCCGACGCCGGTCGGCGGCAACGTCCTGCCTGTCGCGACCCACAAATCTGGATCTCCCGTCCGCCGACGTCAGCAAGCTGATGGCCTACAAGAGCGCGGGCCTGAAGACCGTGCTCGTCCTCGTTGTTGGCCGGCCGATGATCTTGTCGGACGCGGTCCAGCAGGCCGCGGACGCGATCATCGTCGCGTGGCTGCCGGGCAGCGAGGGCGCCGGCGTCGCCGACGTCCTGTACGGCGACTACAACCCGAAGGGCAAGCTGCCGCACACCTGGCCGCGCACGCAGGCGCAGATCCCGATCAACATGGGTGACGCGACCTACGATCCGCTGTTCCCGTACAACCACGGGTTGTCGTATCCGTAACGCGCTGTCGCGCGCAGTGAGTTGATCACGGCGACGCTGTGATCATTCCGGATACTTCAGGGAATCAGTAGCGAAGCGCTCGCATATGCCGAGCGCTTATCGCTTCTTTCGCGTTCTGAATCCGGTGTACAAGGGCAAGCAGATGACAGGAGCTTCTTTCGATGCGTAGTTCTTCTTCGCGGTCCCCCGGCTCGTCCCTCTTGCTGATCGGTGTCCTGTTCGCGGCGGCGTGTTCGCATGGCGCCCGCCGCAATCTGCCTTCGGGATCCGGCGGCAGCGGCAACCAGGGAACGGGAGGCAGCGTGGGCAGCGGCGGCTCCGCTGCCGTCGACACGGATCCGGCGGCGGTGATCATCCCCCCGGGGAGCGCGGGCGCGGGCGGCGCGCCGGCAAAGATGGCGTGCGCCGATGACCTCACCTACCGGCCGTCGTGGTCCCCCGGCTACTCCGACGCCGATCACGCCCGCTATCTCGCCACGGCGGGGACGATGCGCGGCCAGCTCAACACGACGGAGAAGGCCGAGCAGTTGCGTGGCGTGTTCTCCGGCGAGGGCTCGTCGCAATGGCACGACATCCAGCGCAGCTACGATATCGACAACGCGTCGGGTGTTCGTATCAAAGGATGGCAATACCGCGACGGGCCGCGCGGCTTGAACCTGGATGCGCCGGACGGGCAAGGTCAGAATCGCAACCAGCCGGGCACCTACAAGCAGGATCACGGCAGGTCGACCGCGTTCCCCGCCCCGGTTGCGCGCGGCGCCACGTTCGACGTCGGCCTCGAGTACAGGATCGGCATGGCGATGGGCGACGAGCTGGTCGCCGCCAACTTTTCGATGTTGCTGGTGCCGTGCGTGAACATCCTGCGCCACCCGTTCTGGGGCCGCGCGCAGGAGACCTACGGCGAGGACACGTACCTGCTCGGCCGCATCGGCACCGGGCTCGCTGCCGGCGTACAGGAGTATGGCGCCGCGTGTGTGAAGCACTGGGCGGCCAACAACATCGAGAGGAACCGGCCGGGCATCAACTCGGAGCTCGACACGCAGACGCTGCGCGAGGTCTACGGGCGTCACTTCGAGATGATCATTCAGGACGGCGGCGTGTCGTGCGTCATGGCGGCGTACAACATGGTCAACGGCATCAAGGCGACGCAGAGCAAGCCCTGCTCACGACGATTCTGCGTGACGAGTTCAAGTTCAAGGGGCTCGTGCTGTCGCGACTGGTGGGCGATGCCGGGGTTCGATAACTCCAGCCTCGGCAGCGACGAGCGAAGGAAAAACGCGCTCGAGGCGCTGGATGCGGGTCTCGATCTCGAAGTGCCGTGGTCGCTCAACTACAGGACCATCGAGGATCTCGTGCGCGGGCGGCAGCATCTCTCAGTCCGTCATCGACTCGAAGGTCGATCGGGTGCTCGCGCAAAAGGTCCGCTTCAAGGCTCACGTCATGGACCGGGAGGGTCGGCCTCAAGGCGCCGACCACCAGGTACGTCATGATGCCGCGGCCGGGCAGCGACATCCCGGAGGGGCACATCCTCGACAACGACAGCCACATCGCGCTCGCCGAAGAGGCCGCGCTGAAGTCGATGGTGTTGCTCAAGAACTGTCCGGCGTCGGACAAGGCGTGCCAGACGCCCGCAACCGACGACACCAACGTCCTGCCGATCAAGCTCAACCCGACGGGGGCCGCCGCCCCGACGCGTATCGCCGTGGTCGGCCCGACGATGGAGTACTGCAGCGGCAACGGTCTGCCTGGCATCCAGTTCTGCTTTCAGGACGACACCGCCAAGGGCAAGATCAACTTCGCCAACGGCGTTCGCATCGGTGATACCGGCTCGAGCCGCGTCAACATCGATCTGACGAAGTCTGTCGAGCCCGTTCGCCGGCGTCTGTCAGGCCGTGGGTGGCACGGTCAATCAGCCCATCGACCCCACGTCTTGCACCGGCGGGACAGCGACGGTCACCACGGCCACCACGAGCGGCAGCGACGTGACGCCGGCCGTGACAGCCGCGATGGCGGCGGACTTCGTCGTCGTCGTCGTTGGCCTCACCCCGTACAACGAGGGCGAGCAATACAACGGCAACGACCGCGAGAACCTGTCGCTCGACGGCAAGGATCACGGTCGGGGCTACGGCATCCTCAACACCAACCTGGTCAACGCGATCGCGGCGCTCGGCAAGCCGATGGTCGTCGTCGTCGAGGGGGGCAGCGCGGTCGCCATGCCCTGGCTGGCCAACGTGCCGGCGGTCGTCATGGCCTGGTACCCGGGCATGGCAGGCGGCAAGGCGCTGGGCAAGCTGCTGGTCGGCAGCGAGAACTTCAGCGGCAAGCTGCCCATCACCTGGCCGGCCGACGAGAGCCTGGTCCAGCTCCCGGTGTTCAACGAGGCCGAGCAGGGGACGACCAAGATGGATTACTTCCTCGGCTATCGTCGCTTCGACAAGATGAACGTGACGCCGCTCTACCCATTTGGGCACGGGCTGTCGTACTCGTCGTTCCAGTACTCGAACCTGGTCGTTCCGTGCAGCACGGTCACCGAAAACGGCGTTGTGAACGTGACGGTCGACATCACCAACACGAGCCCCCGCGGCGGTGAAGAGACGGCGATGGTCTTCGTCTCGTTTCCGAGCACGGAGAACCCGCGACGTTCGGTCAAGGAGCTGAAAGGCTTCCGCAAGGTCGGTCTGGATGGCGCCGGGCAGACGGCGGGTTGCCGCTACGGTGACGCGCAGACGGCTTGCGCCAGCTCGAAGCGCATCACCATCCCCGTGCGCGTTCAGGACCTGAAGTACTACGACACGACCGCTGCCAGCCCGAACCAGTACCGCTGGGCCATTCAGAAAGGGACCTACACGATCAAGGTCGGGCCCAACTCTGCAAATCTTCCTCTCACCGACACGTTCCAAGTGCCTTAGCAGCGAGGCCGGGCGGCTTGCCGCCCCCTCCGGAGACTGAGATGCCCATGCACCGTCACGACTGTCGACCTCTGTTCACGCTCACCAAGCTCATCGGTATCCTCGCGGCTACGATCGCGTTCGTAGGCCCGGCGCGGGCCGCCGACGACGTGCCACCTGCTGCCCCGCCGCCAGCAGGCGACACCGTTCATTCGTTGCCCCCGCCAACGCCCGCCCCTGGGCAGTCCGGTTCCCCAACGCCAGCGCCCGAGGACGTCAGCGCGCCGGCGTCGGTCCCGGCGAACTGGAAGCCCGGCGTTGCGATCGAGCAGCTTCCGGCCGGGGCCTATCCCGAGGCGGGCGACGGCGGCATTTTCGGCAAGTCGTTGACGCTCGGACCGCCGACGCGCGGCATCTGGGGCGGTTCGCTGTGGCTGACGTTCCACGGGTTGCAGTGGCCGTACATGCCGAAGACCGGCGTGGGTGTCTCCGGCTACACGTGGGTCGACACTGGGTACACGCAGATACAAAAGCCGGGCGGAGGACGTTCGGACCGGAAGTTCTGGTTGCAGGAGGGACGCGCCGTCCTGCGCTTGACGCCGACGTATTCGAGCGGCTCGTTCTTCATCCAGGGGCAGGTCGAGTTCGTCGGCATCAAGGACCAGTTCGCGCCGCCGCCCGAGGGGGCGCAGACGGACAATCTCTGGGTGCGCGTCGGTCACTGGAACCGCTGGGACATTCAGCTCGGGCGCTTCGAGTCGTGGGAGGTCTTTCACCTCGGCATGGGCCTCGACGTCAACACGCTCGAGCGCCGGGGCGCCGAGGACACGATGTACGCCGTGGCGAACCCCTATCTCGTTCGCTTTCCGTTCGAGACACGCCCGTCGGGCCCAGGCTATACCGCCCTCCACCTCTATCCGTTCGGCTTCCTGCGCTTCGAGCTGCTCGGCATGGCGGGGCCGGACCGCAGCGGCCTGAACAGCCTGGGCACGCGACCGGCGGTCATCCTCGACCTCGGGATGATCAAGGCCAAGTTCGCGGCCGAGTACATCAAGTACCGCGACCGAGACGGAGGCCTGACGACCAGGCTCGAAAAAGGCTTGGGCGGCGGCATCATGTTCATCTTCGATCCGCGCCTGGAGTTCGGGCTCAATGCGTCGGCCGGTGTCGTTGACGCGACCACCGCGAGCGGTGACGTGAACGCCCCGGGCACCTTCGACATTCTGAGTGTCGGCGGCTTCGCGAACGCCCGGATCACCGGCGACTGGATCGCTGGCGCGGGGTTGGATTTCACGCGCAAGGCAGACTACGACTTCAGGGGCACGACCAAGGCCGGCTACTACGACCACCTGCAGGGATTCGGCGCGCTTCAGTACGTCGTCGCCAAGCGGCTGTTCATCAAGGCGGTGTTTGGCTACGCGAAGGCGACCATCTCCCCCGGCGCCGTCTTCACCGACCTCACCAACACGATGTACAGCGGCCGCGTCCGCTTGATGTACCTGTTCTAGCCGATGGCCTAGCATTGCTGGCCGAACCGGCCGCCGCGGCGCCGAATTTACACGCACGAAACCGGCGCCGCGCTATCGGTGGATGCACATGACTGCCGCCGCTCCCCCCGACACCTGCGCGACCTGTTACGGCCAGGGTGAGGTCGTCACCGACCAGGGCCCGCTGCTTTGCCGCGATTGCATGGGGCAGGGGCGGGTCGGCGGCCGCCTGGAGCTGCACGAGTGGCGCCTGCGCGACATCGAACGCGCGCACCCCGCCGATGAGGACGTGCGCTGGCTGGCGATGGAGCTCCGTCGCAGCCGCGACGCGCTTTTACAGATACTCGCGCGCTGCCAGGACGCCCCGGAGACCGATACGATGGCCGCTGAAATCCGCTACTTGGCCAACGGCTGCCTGACGCTCTACGCGGCCAAACTCGGCGAGAAATAGAGACGCGAAAAGCGGCGTAAGTTATCGGAACACCTACATTCGCGCACAACAAAACACAACGAATTACAATCCGGTGACAATTGGCCTTTTAAACTGCGGCCATGGAATTTTCCGGTCTGGTCATCGGCACTTACCTCGCCGTGCTGCTGGTGCTGGCGTTTTACGGGTTCCACCGCACCGCGCTCGTCTGGCTCTACTACAAGCACCGTGACCACAAGCCGAAGCCGGCGGGTCGCTTCTCGGAGCTGCCCGTCGTCACCGTGCAGCTGCCGCTTTACAACGAGATGTACGTCGTCGAACGGCTGCTCGACGCCGTCGCCGGCATCCGTTACCCGCGCGACCGCTTCCAGGTCCAGGTGCTGGACGACAGCACCGACGAGACGCAGGAGATCTGCAAGAAGAAGATCGCCGAGCTGGCGGTGCGCTTCCCCGATCTCGACGTCGAATACGTCCACCGCACCGACCGCACCGGCTTCAAGGCGGGCGCGCTGCAGAACGGCATCCAGACCGCCAAGGGCGAGTTCATCCTGATCTTCGACGCCGACTTCGTGCCGGCGCCCGACGTGCTCGAACGCAGCATCGACCACTTCTCCGACCCCAAGGTCGCCGTCGTGCAGTCGCGCTGGGAGCACGTCAACCGCGACTTCTCGTCGCTGACCGAGGTCCAGGCGCTGATGCTCGACGGCCACTTCATCATGGAGCACGCCGGCCGCAACTGGTCGGGGCGCTTCTTCAACTTCAACGGCACGGCCGGCATCTGGCGGCGGTCCGCGATCGCCGACGCCGGCGACTGGCAGCACGACACGTTGACCGAGGACATGGACCTGTCGTACCGGGCGCAGCTGCGCGGCTGGAAGTTCGTCTACCTGCCGGACATCGCGTCGCCCGCCGAGCTGCCCGTCGAGATGTCGGCGTTCAAGTCGCAGCAGTTCCGCTGGGCCAAGGGCTCGGTGCAGGTCGCGCGCAAGCTGCTGGGGACGATCCTGCGTTCGGGCGCCACCTGGCAGCAGAAGTCAGAGGCGTTCTTCCACCTGACCAACAACCTCGCGTACCCGCTGCTGCTGGTGCTGTCGTTGCTGCTGCTGCCGAACCTGGCGCTGCGCACGCACCACGGCTGGCGCGAGGTCGTGTTGATCGACCTGCCGCTGTTCTTCGGCACCACGCTGTCGGTGGCGTCGTTCTACCTGGCGTCGCAGCGCGAGATCGCGCTGCTGCGCAACCCGAACGAAAAGCCGAAGTTCCCGTGGCGCGTGCTGGCGCGGCTGCCGCTGGTGATGTCGATCGGCATCGGCCTGTGCGTCAACCAGACGCGCGCCGTGATCGAGGCGCTGCTCGGGCACGAGACCGAGTTCGTGCGCACGCCGAAGCACGGCATCCGCGGCCGCCTCGAGAAGTGGTCGGGCAAGAAGTACCGCGCCGCCAAGTCGATCACGCCGTTCATCGAGCTGGGTATGGCCGCCTACTTCGTCGTCGCGATGGCGGTCGCCTTCGACCACGGCCACTACCTGTCGCTGCCGTTCCTGGGCCTGTTCCTGTGCGGCTTCGGCTACGTCGGCTGGGTGTCGCTGTGGCAGGGGAGCGTGGGCGCGTCGCTGCGCAGCTGGCTGGCCGGCTTGCGCGACCGCAACGTCGCCGTCGTCCCGCCGCCCTCGTACCCGATCATCAACATCCGCCGCAAGGCCGTCACCGGCGAGATCATCCGCGCCGACGCGCCGTCACTGCGCGCCCCCGAATCAACTCTCTAACCAGATCTTCCTCCCTCTCCCGCTTGCCGCTTGCGGGAGAGGGCCGGGGAGAGGGCAAGCCGCCTGAGGCGAGGCTCGCCGGGAGAGGGCTCTACAGCGCCTTCTTGATGAGGTCTTCGATGCGGGCGCGGGGGACAGCGCCGACGACCTGGCCAACGACCTTCCCCTCCTTGAACACGAGCAGCGTCGGGATGCTGCGGATGTCGTACTGGGTCGGGAACTGTGGGTTCGAATCGATGTCGCACTTCCCTACACGCAGCTTGCCGTCGTAGTCCTTGGCCAGCGCTTCCACGTGGGGGGCGATGGCGCGGCACGGCGCGCACCAGGCGGCCCAGAAATCGACGAGAACCGGGACCTTGGACTGCAGGATCTCGGTCTGGAAGTTGGCATCCGTAACTTCGACGATGTTCTCGCTGGCCATGGCGTTGCTTTAGCATGCCTGCTCAGCGGTACCAAGAGCGACTCCGACGGATTTCCAGGCTTTGGTCGCGTGGCGGCACGCACGGTGGTAAATCTGGGAGGTGGCGACAACGCTCACGTGGCACGAAATCGGTGCCTACGCCATCGCGTCAATCCTCTACCTGGCGCACCTGATCAGGCTGCACAAGTCGGTGGAGAACGCCGCGCGCATCCTGCTCGGCATCGGCGTCGTCCTGCACCTGGCCGACATCGGCGTGCGTTGCTACCAGGGGGTCACCCCGATTTCGTCGACGGTGGAAGCGATGTCTTTCGTGTCGTTCCTGGTCGCCGCCGGCTTCCTGCTGGCGTCGCTGCGCTATCGACTGGCGGCGGCCGGCGCGTTCGCGGTGCCGGCGTCGCTGGCGCTGCTGGTGCTCGCGCGCATCGCGCCGTCGCCGCCCGCGACGCCGCCCATGGGCTCGCTCGGTCAGGCGCACATCCTGCTGTCGACGCTGGGCGTGGCGGTGTTCGCGTTCGCCGCCGTGCTCGCGATGCTCTACCTCTTCCAGGACCGCCAGCTCAAGCGAAAGAAGTTCGATCGCGTGATGGAGAAGGGGACGCCGCTCGACACGCTGGATCGCCTGGCGCACCGAGCCGTCTCGATCGGCTTTCCTGTCTTCACGCTGGCCATCGTGACCGGCGCGCTGTGGATCGCGCGCCTCGGCCTCGTGCACCACCCGGAGGCGCTTCGCCCCGAGTACCTGTTCGCGGTCGGCGCCTGGGTAGCGTTCGCCATCTTGTTGATCGCCCGCATCGGCGCCGGTTGGCGCGGCCGGCGCGCGGCGTGGCTGACGCTGGGTGGGTTCGGCGGCACGGCGCTGGTCATCGGCGCGTACTTCCTGCGTTACGTGGCGTGACCGGATGGCCAACTCATCCATCGACTTGTTGCTCGTCGGCGTGTCTCACAAGACGGCGCCGGTCGGCGTGCGCGAGCGCCTGGCCGTCGAGCCCGAGGCGGTCGACGCGGCGCTGGCCGAGTTGACCGCGCTGCCCGGGGTGCGCGAGGCGGTGATGGTGTCGACCTGCAACCGCGTCGAGCTCTACGTCGCGTCCGAAGACGCGGACCGCGCGGCCGCCGGGCTGGCGGACGTGCTGGCGCGGCGGGCGGCGGTCGGCGCGGTCGAGCTGGCAGAGCACCTCTATCAGCACCGCGACGCGGCGGCCGTGCGCCACCTGTTCCGGGTCGCGTCCAGCCTGGATTCGCTGGTGGTCGGCGAGCCGCAGATCCTCGGCCAGGTGAAGCAGGCGTACGACAACGCTGTTCGCTGCGGCACCGCGGGCGCCACGCTGCGCGCCTGCTTCGAGGAAGGGGCGTTCCGCGTCGCGCGGCGCGTGCGGCGCGAGACGGCGATCGCGAAGAACCCGGTGTCGGTCAGCTCGGTCGCCGTCGACCTGGCGCGGTCGGTGTTCAGCGATTTCTCCAAGCGGCACGTGCTGGTGGTCGGCGCGGGCAAGATGTCGGAGCTGGCGGCGCGCAACCTGCGCCAGCACGGCGCCACGCTGACGGTGACCAATCGGACGCGGGCGCGCGCCGAGGAGCTGGCGACGCGGTTCGGGGCGTCGGTCGCCGACTGGAGTGATCTGGCGGGCGCGCTCGCGGCTGCCGACATCGTCATCGCGTCGACGGGCGCGCAGCGGCCGGTGCTGACGCTGGACTTGATCAAGGACGTGCGTCGTCTGCGGCGCGGCAAGCCGCTGTGCCTGCTCGACATCGCGGTGCCGAGGGACGTCGATCCGGCGGCGGGAAAGCTCGACGGCATCTACCTGTTCGACATCGACGACCTGCAGAAGCAGGCGAACGATCACCGCGCCGAGCGCGCCGAGGAGGCCGAGGAGGCCGAGACCCTCGTCGCCGAGGAGCACGGCCGCTTCGTCAAGCGCTGGCGCAGCCGGCAGCTCGGACCGACGGTGTCGGCGTTGCGAGACCACATCATCGGCATCGCGCGGGCGGAGGCGCAGCGTGTGTTCGGCGGCGCCGGCGAGCGCGAAAAGAAGCTGGCCCTCGATTTGGCCGAGAGCCTCGCCAAGAAGATCCTCCACCTGCCGCAGATGGCGCTGCGCGACGACGATCCCGACGAAGGAGTCTCGCTGGTGGTCGCCGTGCAGCGGCTGTTCGCGCTGGAGGTGCAGGACGCGGCCGTGGCCGTGGTGAAGGACGACGTGTCGCGCGCGGTGGGCAAGAAGGCGGCCGGCTCTTGAGCGCGTCGCCGGGCGCGATCGTCATCGGCACGCGCGGCAGCGCGCTGGCGCGCTGGCAGTCGGCGGAGGTGGCGCGCCTGCTGCGCGCCGCACATCCGGGGCTCGAGGTCAGCGAGAAGATCCTGGTCACCGCCGGTGACCGCGTGCAGACGGGGCCGGTGATCGATCTCGGCGGCAAGGGCGTGTGGGTCAAGGAGATCGAAGACGCGCTGACGGCAGGCGACGTCGATCTCGCCGTGCACAGCATGAAGGACGTGCCCGCCGAGCTGGCGCCCGGGCTGGCGATCGTCGCGGTGCCGACGCGCGCCGATCCGCGCGACGCGATCGTCAGCCGCGAACAAAGTGGATCGCCAAAGCTGGCGGAGCTTCCTCCGGGCAGCCGCGTCGGTACGTCCAGCTTGCGGCGCGTCTGTCAGATCCGCGCGATGCGCAACGATCTCACCGTCGACATCCTGCGTGGCAACGTCGACACACGGCTGCGCAAGGTGGCCGAAGGCGTGGTCGACGCCGCCGTGCTCGCGTGCGCCGGGCTGGACCGGCTCGGGTTCTCGGCGCGCATCGCCGAACGCCTGACCGAGGATCGGATGTTGCCCGCGATCGGGCAGGGCGCGCTGGCGCTCGAGGCGCGCGCCGGCGACGCTCGCGTCGTTTCGTTGTGCCGCGCGCTGTCCGATCCGACGGCGGAGATCACGACCGCGGCGGAGCGCGCGTTGCTCGCGGGACTCGGCGTCGGTTGCCGAACGCCCGTCGCCGGGCACGCGACGCTGTCGGGCGATCGACTCAGCGTCGCCGGCCTCGTCGGCCGTCCCGATGCGTCCGAGATGATCCGGGAGATCGTGACGGGCGCTCGCGGCTGACGCGGCCGCGATGGGCGCGGAGCTGGCGCGCCGGCTGCTGGCGCGCGGCGGCGACAGGATCTTGCGTGAGCTCGAAGGCGTCGCGTGACGCGGCGGGCGTGTGTTTCTCAGAATCTTGAGACGTTCCGCAGCGACGGAGAGCGCAAACCTGCGGAAGCAGCGCCGGCACGTCACTTGCTGACCTTCGGAGTCACATGCGCGCACTGACTAAGACGGCGATCTTGGTGCTCATGATGGCCGCCTGTGGCGGTGGTAGCGAGACGCCCGACGCGGCCGGCATTGGTGGCGCGGCCGGCGGCGGCGCTGGTGCGGGTGGTGCCGGTGGCGGCGTTGCGGGTGTGGCGGCGGTGTCGCGGGTGCGGGCGGCGGTGTCGCGGGTGCGGGCGGCGGCGTTGCGGGTGCGGGCGGCGGTGTCGCGGGTCGGGGTGGCAGCGGCGGTGCGGGCGGCGGCAATCAGGCGTGTGCGTCCGCCACGCTGGATGGCACGTGCAGCACCGAGGGCATGTTCTGCGGCGGCGAGTCGTGCACGAACGCCTGTCAGTTCTGCAACATTCTCCGCTGCACGAGCGGCCGCTGGCAGCGGATGGAGTCGTTTCCGGCGCCGTGTTTCGCGTGCGGCACCTCCGGCCTCCGCTGCCAGACCAACGCCGAGTATTGCTCCTCCTTCATCGGCGGCGTGCCCGGCAGCCAACCCTCATATGGGTGCGTCGCGGTGCCCGCTGCCTGCCGTCCGACGCCGACGTGCAGTTGCCTGCAGGGCCAGAACATCGCCGGCACCTGCACGCAGGCCGGCGCCGGCGAGCTCCTCATCTCCCTCGCCGCGCCGTAACTACAAACACGTCGTCGCCTCGAACAGATGGCGCCACGTGCCTTGAGCACGTGCCTTGGTTGGTAGGAACACGAGGATCCTGCGCGCGGCCGGGGTCGGTATTAGCCCTGGTTCGCGACAAGCCGGCGATCGGCGCAAGGCTGTGCTTCGCTAACTAGCTGATATCATTTAACCGACGGGGTCATCGCTTGACCGCCGCCGGGACCGGGGCTATCAGCATCGGCTCACGATGCGCGGTGTTCTGGCCCACAACCCGGGGATTTGCCTACCGACAAGGCCCTGGATGTCCGTGCAGCCGCCACCAAAGACACCGACCCGCATCCTTATAAACGAGCTCGGCTTTCCGGCCGCGCTCGCCGCCATGCATCAGCCCGCGCGAGTTTTGTGGTTCAGCGGCCGGCTTCCTGCCGATGGTGAAAGTGCCATGGCCCTTTCCATCGTCGGTTCGCGTGCCGCCACCCGCGCCGGCTGCCGCCGCGCCCGCGCCATGGCCGAGGCAGCGGCGCGCAGCGGACGCGTCGTCGTCTCGGGCGGCGCGCTCGGAATCGACGCGGCGGCGCACCAGGGCGCGCTCGACGCCGGCAGCCCGACGTTCGCGGTGCTCGGCTGTGGCGTCGACGTCGTCTATCCCGAGCGTCACGCCGCGCTGTTCGACGCCATCGTCGCCGGCGGCGGTGGCCTGCTGTCGGAGCACCCGCCCGGCACGCCGCCCAGGGGTCAGCATTTCCCGTCGCGCAACCGGATCGTCGTCGCGCTGGCTGAAGCGGTGCTGGTCGTCGAGGCGAACCTGGCGTCCGGCGCGCTGGTGACCGCGCGCCTGGCGCAGGAAGCCGGCCGCCCGCTGCTCGCCGTGCCCGGAACTCCCGGGACCGACGGGCTCATCAACAGCGGCGCCGCCCGCCCGGTCAGCGATGAGCAGGACCTCCTGCGTGCGCTGGCGGGCGAGCCCGAACAGATCCGCAGCACGCCGCCCGCGCTCGCGCCGCTCGTCGACGCGCTCGTGTCCGGCGGCGAGGCGCGCGCGCCCGAGCTGGCGCGCCGCCTGGGACTTTCATTGGCCGAGACGCTTGGGCTGATCACCCAAGCCGAGCTGGATGGCTGGATCAGCCGCCGCCCCCCCGGAACCTGGGTGGCACGAGGGGTGACGCGTGGCAACTAGCAAACGAGCGGTGGCAGCCAAGGTACCAGCGGCGGCCAAAGCGCCCGCGGCGGCCAAAGCGCCAGCGGTGGCCAAAGCGCCGGCGGCGGCCAAGTCGCCTGCAGGCCAAGGTCGCGAAGGCCAAGGTCGCGAAAGCGAAGGTCGCGAAGCCGAAGGCAGCCAAGGCCACGAAGGAGAAGGTCACCAAGGCCAAGGCGGCCGTCGTCGACGTGCTGCCACCGGTGAAGGCGAAGCGCGGCAACGACAACGCGCTGGTGATCGTCGAGTCGCCCGCCAAGGCGAAGACGATCAAGAAGTACCTCGGCCGCGGCTACGTCGTGAAGGCGTCGGTCGGGCACGTCAAGGATCTGCCGCGCAAGAAGATGGGCATCGACATCAAGCACGGCTTCCAGCCCGAATACGTCGTCATCGAGACGAAGAAGAAGGTGCTGGCGGAGATCAAGGCCGCCGCCGCGCAGGTGGACAGGGTGCTGCTGGCGCCCGACCCCGATCGCGAGGGCGAGGCGATCGCGTGGCACATCGCCGAAGAGGTGCGCGAGTCGAACCCGAACATCCAGCGCGTGCTGTTCAACGAGATCACGAAGAAGGCGGTCACCGAAGCGATCACCAGGCCGATGGCGCTGGACGTGAAGAAGTTCGAGTCGCAGCAGGCGCGCCGCATCCTCGATCGGCTGGTCGGCTACGAGATCAGCCCGGTGCTGTGGACCAAGGTCCGGCGCGGGCTGTCCGCGGGGCGCGTGCAGTCGGTCGCGGTGCGGCTGGTCGTCGAGCGCGAGGCGGAGATCAAGGCGTTCGTTCCCGAGGAGTACTGGACGGTCGAGGCGATGGTCGAAGGACCCAACCCGCCGCCGTTCACGACCAAGGCGACCAAGCTCGACGGCAAGAAGCTGGAGATGGTTCACCAGGGGCAGGCGCAGGAGGTCGTGGACATCCTGCGCGCCGCCAGCCTGCGCGTGTCGTCGGTGGAGCGGAAGGAGCGGCGCAAGAACCCGCCGCCGCCGTTCATCACGTCCAAGCTGCAGCAGGAAGCGTCGAGCAAGCTGCGGTTCTCGCCCAAGCGGACGATGGGGCTCGCGCAGCGCCTGTACGAAGGCGTCGAGATGGGCGAAGACGGTCCCGTCGGTCTGATCACCTATATGCGTACCGACTCGACGCGCGTGTCCGACGACGCGCTGACCGAGGTGCGGGCGTACATCGGCGGCAAGTACGGCGCGACGCACCTGCCGGCCGAGCCCGTCGTCTACAAGACCAAGAAGGGCGCGCAGGACGCGCACGAGGCGATCCGACCGACGTCGCTCAAGTACGACCCGGAGATGGTGCGCGCGCTGTGGGCGAACGGCAAGGGCGGCGGGCGTGACGAGCGCGAGACCGACGATCTGCTGCGCCTCTACACGCTGATCTGGAACCGCTTCGTCGCGTGCCAGATGGTCGCCGCGGTCTTCGACCAGACGACGATCGACATCTCGGCGGGCCGCGTCGAGGTACGCGCGACCGGTCAGGTGATGAAGTTCGCGGGCTTCCTCGAGGTGTACGCCGAGACCGTCGAGGACGCGGCGAACGAGGACGAGACCGGCGCGCAGCTGCCCGACGTCAAGGAAGGCGACGAAGTGCGCCTGCTGGAGACCAAGCCGGAGCAGCACTTCACGCAGCCGCCGCCGCGGTTCTCCGAGGCGACGCTGGTCAAGGAGCTCGAGGAGAAGGGCATCGGCCGCCCGTCGACCTACGCGGCCATCCTGTCGACGATCCAGGACCGCGGCTACGTCGAGAAGAAGGAAGCGCGGCTCTACCCGACGGAGCTCGGCGTGATGGTCAACGGGCTGCTGGTCACCAGCTTCCCCGACATCGTCAGCACCGACTTCACCGCGCAGATGGAAGAGCAGCTGGACCAGGTCGAAGACGGCACGGCCGACTGGGTCAAGCTGCTCGAGGCGTTCTACAAGCCGTTCAAGCTCGATCTCGAAAAAGCCAAGATCGAGATGCGCAACCTCAAGAGTCAGGAGGAGGCGACCAGCGAGGTCTGCGAGAAGTGCGGCAAGCCGATGGTGATCAAGTGGGGGCGCAACGGCCACTTCCTGGCCTGCTCCGGCTATCCCGACTGCCGCAACACCAAGGAGTTCAAGCGCAACGCCGACGGCACCCTGACCGTGGTCGTCGACGACGCGGCCGTCAGACCAGGCCTGCCCGGCGTGTGGGGCGCCGATGCTGATCAAGCGCGGCCGCTTCGGCGAGTTCCTCGCCTGCTCGAAGTACCCCGAGTGCAAGACCACCAGCCCGCTGTCGCTGGGCATCGACTGCCCGAAGCCCGACTGCGGCGGCTACCTGACCGAGAAGCGGTCGCGGCGCGGCAAGGTGTTCTTCGGCTGCTCGAACTACTCCCGCACCAAGTGCGACTTCGTGTCGTGGGATCGCCCGATGCCGCAGCCGTGCCCGAAGTGCGGCGCCAAGTTCATCGTGCAGAAGGTGAGCAAGGCCGGCACGCGCATCCGCTGCGTCAACGAAGGCTGCGACTACACCGCCGATCCGGAAGCGCAGGAGGGTGAAGGCGCACCCGCCGGCGAGACGCCGGTGGCGCCGGTGCGTGCGCCTGACCGCTCCGGTGACCGAGCCCGACCCGGCCGCCTAGCCTGGCCGCTCAGGCTCCGTTGTTCTAGTCAGCGTCGCGACGACCTCGACGTGCCGCGTTTGCGGGAACATGTCGAACGGCAGCGCGCGCGCGCAGGTGTAGCCGGCCGCGCGCAGCACCGCGATGTCGCGCACCTGCGTCTCCGGGTTGCACGACACGTAGACGATCGTGCGCGGCGCGAACGCGACGAGCTGGCGCAAGAAGTCGTCGCCGCAGCCCTTGCGCGGCGGATCGACGATGACCGCCGTGTCGGCAGCGGCGAACGGGACGGCGGCGAACACCGTGCTGGCGTCCGCGGCGATGAAGTCGCAGTTGGTGCGCGCGTTGCGGGCGGCGTTGGCGCGTGCCCACTTCACGGCGCTGTCGCTGACCTCGACGCCCAGCACGCGCTCGAACCGCGGCGCAGCGGCCAGGCCGAGCAGGCCACTGCCGCAATAGGCGTCGACCAGGAAGCGCGCGCCGCCGGCCGCGGCTTCATCCGCGACGTGCGCGACCAGGCGCGGGAGCAGGAACGGGTTGTTCTGGAAGAAGTCGCCGGCCAGGAACTGCAAGCTGAGGTCGCCGACGGTTTCGGTGATCACGGCGCGCGGATCGACGGTGACGCCCGACGACGCCTCGCGCACGAGCAACGTGGCGCCCTTGCGGTAGGACGCCCAGCGTGCCAGCACCTCGTCGCGCAGCTCCGCCAGCCGCGCGTTGACCGCAGGCGTGGCGATCGGGCAGGTGGCGACGTCGAGCGTCTCGCGGCGGCCGGCGCGCAGGAAGCCGATGTTGCGCGGCCGGTCGGGGCGCGGGCGCGCGAAGTGCGGCGTCAGCTTGGAACGGTAGCCGTACGGGGCAGGGGAGGCGACGCACGCGCCGACCTCGACATCGCCGCCGCCACCGATGCCCGCGAACAGCTCGCGGACCGCGTTCGTCTTCAGGGCGAGCTGATCGTCGTAATGGAGATCCTGGTACTGGCAGCCGCCGCACGTCGCCGTACAGCGCGCATGCGGGTACGGCACGTCGGTCGTCGGCGGGGGGCACGGCCAGGCTCACGGCCGGGAGTTTACTCGGCCCGTGCCCCGGATTCGCACCCACCGTCGGCCTGAGCTACGATCCTTCGCCATGGATGAAGCCATCGCCGCCTTCCGCCAGTACCTGACCGCGGAGCAGCGGGCTTCCGCGCACACGGTCCGCGCGTACCTTCACGATGTGGGTGAGCTGGTCAGCCACGCACGCGCGACGCTGGGGTGCGCCCCGACGCTCGCGACGCTTGACGTCGGGGTGTGCCGCTCCTACCTTGCGTCGCTCCATGGAGCGAACGACGCCGTGACCATCGGTCGAAAGCTGTCGTCGCTGCGCGCGTTCTTCCGGCTCGCCGTGCGCCGGCGCCTGGTCTCGGGGAGCCCCGTCGCCGCCCTGCGCGCGCCCAAGCGGTCGCGGCGGCTGCCCGCCTTCCTGGGCAAGGAAGACGTCGGCCGCCTGCTCGACGGCGACGGCCCGCGTCCCGACTCCGACGCCGCGCAGCTCGCGCTCGAGCGCGCGCTGTTCGAGGTCATCTACGGCGCCGGGTTGCGCGTGTCGGAAGCGTGTGGGCTGGACGTCGACGACGTCGAGATCGACGGCGCCCGCGCCTACGTGCGCGTGCGCATGGGCAAGGGGCGCAAGGATCGCGTCGTACCGCTGGGCGCCAAGGCGCGCGCCGCTCTGGACGTGCACGGCGCACACCGGCGCAAGCGGCTGCCGGACATCAAGGGGCGCGAGGCACGCCAGGCGATGTTCATCAGCCGCCGCGGCCTGCGCATGGGGCCGCGCGCGGTCCGCCGGCTGCTCGTCCGGCGCGGCACGATGACCGGGACGCCGCGCATTTCGCCGCACGCCCTGCGCCACAGCTTTGCGACGCACCTGCTCGGCGAAGGGGCCGACCTGCGCGCGATTCAGGAGATGCTCGGACATGCCAGCTTGCGCACCACCCAACGTTACGCACACGTGGACATCGATCACCTCATGAAGGTCTACGACAAATCGCATCCGCGGGCGCGATCGTGAACCGGCCACGCATCAGATCGACGACCGTGCTGGCCGTCCGGCGCAACGGGCACGTCGTCATCGGCGGTGACGGCCAGGTGACGATGGGCAACACGGTGGTCAAGGCGACGGCGCGCAAGATCAGGCGGCTGTCCGACGGCAAGATCCTGGCCGGGTTCGCGGGCAGCGCCGCCGACGGCATCACGTTGTTCGAGAAGTTCGAGTCGCGGCTGAAGGAGTTCGGCGGCAACCTGGCGCGTGCCGCCGTCGAGCTGGCGAAGGACTGGCGCACCGATCGCGTGCTGCGGCGGCTGGAGGCGCTGCTGCTGGTCGCCGATCGCGACAAGATCCTGCTGCTGTCCGGCACCGGCGACGTCATCGAACCCGACTCGGAGGCCGCGGCGATCGGCTCGGGCGGTCCGTTCGCGCTGTCCGCCGCGCGCGCGCTGCTGGGGGCGACGCAGCTGTCCGCCCGCGAGATCGCGGAGCGCTCGCTCACCATCGCCGGCGAGATCTGCATCTACACCAACGGCGTGCTGGTGTTCGAGGAGCTGGGAGCATGACGACCGCGCTGTCGACACAGAACCGCAAGCCGCAGGATCTGACCCCGCGCGCGATCGTCGAGGAGCTGGACCGCTACATCGTCGGCCAGAAGGCGGCCAAGCGCGCGGTCGCGGTGGCGCTGCGCAACCGCTGGCGGCGGCAACAGGTGCCGCCGCCGATGCGCGACGAGATCGCGCCGAAGAACATCATGCTCATCGGCCCGACCGGCGTCGGCAAGACCGAGATCGCGCGCCGGCTGGCGAAGCTGGCGGGCGCGCCGTTCATCAAGGTCGAGGCGTCGAAGTTCACCGAGGTCGGCTACGTCGGGCGCGACGTCGACTCGATGGTGCGCGATCTGGCCGAGACCGCCGTGTCGATGCTGCGCGAGGAGGAGCGCGAACGCGTGCGCCCGCGCGCGCGGGAGAACGCCGAGGAGCGTCTGCTGGACGTGCTGCTGCCGCCCGCGCCGCGCGTGCGGCCGTCGCCGCCGGGAGCTCCCCCCACGCTCGCGCCGCCTGCGCCCGAGCCGCCGTCGGATAACGCCACGCGCGAGAACCTGCGCCGGCTGCTGCGCGACGGGAAGCTCGACGAAAAGATGGTCGAGATCGACACGTCGGACGCACCGCAGTCGTTCATCGACGTCTTCTCCGGCACCGGCATGGAAGAGATGGTGCTGAACCTGCGCGACATGATGCCGCAGGGCGCGCGGCGCACGAAGCGGCGGCGGCTGTCGGTCCCCGAGGCGATGGAGGTCCTCACCGACGAGGAGGCGGCCAAGCTCATCGACCTCGAGCGGCTGCAGAAGGACGCCATCCGCCGCGCCGAGCAGGCGGGCATCATCTTCATCGACGAGATCGACAAGGTCGCCGGTCGCGAATCGGGCGGCGGCCACGGCCCCGACGTGTCACGCGAAGGCGTGCAGCGCGACCTGTTGCCGATCGTCGAGGGCTCGACCGTGTCGACGAAATACGGGCCGCTCAAGACCGATCACGTGCTGTTCATCGCGGCCGGCGCCTTCCACGTGTCCAAGCCCAAGGACCTGATCCCGGAGCTGCAGGGGCGGTTCCCCATCCGCGTCGAGCTGGAGTCGCTGTCCGATCAGGACTTCGTCCGCATCCTGACCGAGCCCGAGAACGCGCTGACCAAGCAGTACACGGCGCTGCTCGCGACGGAGAAGATCACGCTCGACATCCGGGCCGACGCGGTCGCCGAGATCGCGCGCATCGCAACGCTGGTGAACTCGCGGATGGAGAACATCGGCGCGCGCCGGCTGCACACGATCATGGAGCGCGTGCTCGACGATCTGGCGTTCGAGGCGCCCGAGCTGGGGCAGACGACGATCCCGATCACCGCCGCCTACGTGCGCGAGCGCCTGGAGGGAATCCTCCAGGACGAGGACCTGTCGCAGTACATCCTGTGAGGGCGGCGGCTCGCCCCTCACAGGATTGCGAACGCAGCGAGCGCTACTTCCTGAAGTTGCCGCCGCCGCGTGACGGCGCCGGCGCGCGGGGTGCGCTGACCGGCGAGGGCGACGGGCGGCCACCACCCGGCGACGCCGTGCTGGGGGCGCGGAACGAGCTACCGCCGCCCATGCTGGGCGGGGGCGCGGGGCGGCCACCACCAAACGAGCTGCCGCCACCCATGCTGGGCGGAGGAGGAGCGGGGCGACCGCCGCCGAACGAGCTGCCGCCGCCCATGGCGGGCGGAGGTGCGCTTTGGCCACCACCGAACGAGCTGCCGCCGCCCATGGCAGGCGGACGCGACGAAGGCGGCGGCGCAGGAGGATTCGAATGGCCCAGGCGAGGAGGATTCGGCGTCCCCGGCGTGCCCATGTGGCCGGGCGGCGTGCCGCCGGGCGAGTGACCGGGAGGCGTGCCGCCGAAGCCCGGCTGCAGGCCACCGTGTCCCGGCGGTGGATTACCAGACGGAGCCGGCGCGGGGCTGCTCGGACCCCTCCAGCCGCCGGTGCTCGGAGCCGGAGCGGGAGCAGGCGGCGCTACGCCGGGCGCCGGAGCCGGCGTCGGACCCCTCCAGCCACCCGGTGCGGGGCCAGGAGGCGTCGTGTTTGAGGCGGGTACGGGTGCTGGTGAGCCTGCGCGCCAGCCAGCGCCCGGAGAGGGAGCCGGAGCGGGCGCCGCGCCGCCTGCGCGCCAGCCAGCGCCCGGAGAGGGCGCCGGAGCCGGAGCGGGCGCCGCGCCTGCGCGCCAACCACTGCCGGGAGCCGGGCTCGCCGGCGCGGGCGCCGCAGCGCCACCGCGCCAGCCGCCGCCCGCCGGAGCGGCCGGGCTCGCCGGCGCGACCGCCGTCCCGCGCCAGGTGTTGTGCGCCGGCTGAGCGCGCCAGACATTTGGCTGGTACTGCGGCTGAGCGCGCCATGCGGCCGGCGGTGCACCCCGCCAACCACCGTAGCCGTATTCGCGGTAGCCGTTGTCACCCTGCCAGTAGCCGCGGTAGTAGACCGGCCGACCGTCGAGGTAGATGTAGCGGGGCGCGATGTAGGCGTAGCCGACGCGCGGCGGGACCCAGTATCCGCTGCTCCAGCTCCAGTCGTAGCCGCTCCAGTCCCAGTAGCCGTCCACCCACACATACCCATATCCGGGGGGCTGCGGCCGGATCTCCGGGATCGGCTCTGGGGCGAAGCTGCTCGGATACACTGTGGCGTAATCGCTGTTGCCGCTGACGTACACACCACCGCTAACCGCGACGGGGGCCGGTGCGGTCCTCGCCCGCACGACGCAGCCGGACGCCAGTGCTCCGGCTACAAGCGCGAATGCGGTACCTGCCAGCAATGAGGGGCTCTTCATCGGCGTTTTCTCCTGTCGCATTGGACGATCCAGCGTATCCATGAATGCAATACCAAAGCAAGGTTCGGACCGAGCGTGCTAAACAAACGAACACAAATGGAGACTGTGTTCTCCGGTATTCAACCGTCGGGTGAGCTGCACCTTGGCAACTACCTTGGTGCCGTTCGCAGCTGGGTTGCGTTACAGCAACAATACCGCTGTTTCTATTGCATCGTCGACTATCACGCGATCACTCAGCCGTACGAACCGGCTGAGATGGCCGCGCGGGCGCGCGCGATGGCGATCGATCTTCTCGCGTGCGGCGTCGATCCCGAACGCGCAACGCTGTTCGTTCAGTCCGCCGTTCCCGAGCACACCGAGCTGGCATGGGCGCTCGCGTCGGTGACGCCGTTCGGCGAGCTCGGACGGATGACGCAGTTCAAGGACAAGTCGGAGCATCACCCGGACAACGTCAACGCAGGCCTGTTCACGTATCCAGTGCTGCAGGCCGCGGACATCCTGCTCTACGGCGCGACGCGCGTCCCGGTCGGCGAGGATCAACGCCAGCACCTGGAGCTGGCGCGCGAGATCGTCCGCCGGTTCAACGCGCGTTTCGGTGAGACGTTCGCGGAGCCGCAGCCGATCTTCTCGACGACGCCGAAGATCCTGGGCCTGGACGGGCAGGGGAAGATGTCGAAGAGCCTGGGCAACACGATCGCGCTGGCCGAGACGGACGACGCCGTGTGGAACAAGCTTCGTACCGCCGCGACCGATCCGGCGCGCGTCAAGCGCACCGACCCGGGCACGCCCGGCAAGTGCAACATCTACACGCTGCACAAGTTCTTCTCCGACGACAAACGGCAGGCCGAGGTGCAAGTCGGCTGCACGACCGCGGGCATCGGCTGCATCGACTGCAAGAAGATGCTGTTCGAAGGCGTGAAGGCGGATCTGGCGCGCATCCGCGCGCGGGCGGACGCCCTGCGCGCCGACCCGGCGCACGTCGACGCGGTCCTGGCCCGCGGCGGGGCGGCGGCGCGGGCGGTGGCGCGCGAGACCATGGCACGCGTACGCGCGCGCCTGGGACTGGCGGGCACCCCCGCATGACGCGGCTGCTGGCGCCCGCGTTCACCGTGTTGCTGGCGCTGGCGGGACCGGGGTGTGGCGGACGCGACGACGGCTCGAACCCGGAGGCGGCGGTGCGATCGCTCATCGGCGCGGCGCGCGCCGGCGATCGCGCGGCGGTCTACGCGCGCTTCGGCCCGCGCACACGCGCGCGCGTCGACGGCTTGCTGGCGTCAGCGCAACGCACGGGCGGCACGCGCATGTTGCGCCCGGAGGATTCTGGTCACGGTCGGCTGGGTGCCGCCCGCCTGGGAGCCGACCGGGATGCGGCTCCTGCGTCGCGACGGCACCGAGGCCGAGGTCGAGGTTTATTCAGCGTCCGGCGACCGCCAGGCGATCAGTACCGTCCGCGAAGGCTCGAGCTGGAAGGTCGAGCTCCCGTTTCGCTAGGTGCCGGCGTTCTGCGCGCCGGGCGCATCAGGCGGCGCGGGCCTGGCGCGGACGAGGGTCTGCTCGACCTCTTCCATGTCGTCTTCCGCCAGCTCGATGACGACCTCTTCGAACTCGGACAGCCGCATCGACGGGTCGGTGTCGGCGAAGGCTTCGCGCCCCGGGCCGCGTCGCTCGCCCACGCGGCGCTCGCGCTGGAAGATGCGTTGGTCGACCTTTTCGCCGTCGCGGCGGTCGGCGTCGCGTCGCTCGCGGCGCAGGAGGTAGCGCAGCTCCTCGACGCTCTCGGGCACCTCGGGCATGCGCATCACCATCGCGGCACAGCCGTGGCAGAACGGGAGGCTGCGCCCCTTGAGCTCGACCAGCCTCAGCTGCGCGCGTCGCTTCTCCATGCAGACCGTGCACGACGCCCCGCGACCGACCGGGCGGTTCTCCGCCCAGCGCGAGTAACACCCCCAGCACCGCCCCCGCCGCAGCTCATTCACGGCTGCTCCACACACGCCACACGGCAGGGTCGCCCGATCGACTTCGACGCTCATGATTCCAGTAGAAACCCGCCCGAGGCAGAGGGCAAAAAACTTGGATCTTTATGAAAGGACCCTGGGAGGGTCCTTTCAGAAGCCACGCGACTTTGCGGTAGAGTTCGCGGCCATGCCGCCATCCGTCGACGCTGACGCGCCGATCTTTCTGGTCGGCTTCATGGCTTCGGGGAAGACGACCATCGGCAAGCTGGTTGCGGAGCGCCTGGGCTGGGACTTCGACGACCTGGACGACCTGGTGACGCGGGCGGCGGGGCGGCCCGTCGCCGATATCTTCGCGGCGGAGGGGGAGGCCGGGTTCAGGCGGCGGGAGAGCGACGCGTTGCGAGAGGCGGCGGGCCGGCGGCGTGTGGTCATCGCGACCGGCGGCGGCGCGGCCTGTCGGGAAGACAACCTGGCCGCGATGCTGGCAGCCGGGCACGTGGTGACGCTCGCCGTCTCGGCGGAGGAGGCGATCCGGCGCGCGGGGGCGTCGTCCGGGCGGCCGCTGCTCGACGGCAAGGTCGACCCCGTCGGCGCCGCGCGCGCGCTGCTCGATACCCGCCGTGGGTTTTACGAACGCGCACACGTCCGCGTCGACACCGACGGCCGCACGCCGGCCGACATCGCGGACGTGGTGTTGCGGGGCATTCGCACGAGGCAAGAGGAGACATGACCACGAAGATCCATGTACCGCTGGGCGATCGCAGCTACGACGTCGGCATCGGCGCGTTCTCGCCGGACGAGGTCGCGGATACGATCGCGGCGGCGTTCGATCCGAAGACGACCGGCGTGGCGGTGCTGGTCGACGCGACCGTCGCCGAACGTTCGCCGCGCGCGCGCGAGCTGATCGCCGCGCTGGGGCGCCGGCTGCCGCGCGTCGAGCGGCTGGAGCTGCGTGGTGGCGAGGCGTGCAAGAACCTGACGGAGATCGAGCGCACCGCGGAGTGGCTGGCCTCCCACGCCTACGATCGGCGCGCGGCGATCGTCGGCCTGGGCGGCGGCGCCGCGACCGATCACGCCGGCTTCGCCGCCGCGGTCTACCTGCGCGGCATCCCGTTCGCACTCGTGCCGACGACGTTGCTGGCGATGGTTGACGCGTCCGTGGGCGGCAAGACCGGCGTCGACCTGGGCGCCGGCAAGAACCTGGTGGGCGCGTTTCACCAGCCGCGGGCCGTCGTCGCCGACGTCGGCTTCCTGGAGACGCTCCCCGTGCGCGAGCGCGTCGCGGGGCTGGCCGAGGTGGTCAAGTGCGGGTTCATCGCCGACGCGGGCCTGCTGGACGTGCTGGAACGCGCGGGCTCGGCGCTGTCGCCGGCGCTGGAGCTGGAGGTCATCGCGCGCGCGGTGCGGGTGAAGGCCGACGTCGTGTCGTCGGACGAGACGGAAGCCGGCCGGCGCGCGATCCTGAACTTCGGCCACACGGTGGGCCACGCGCTGGAGGCGGCGTCGGGCTATGGCCTGCTGCACGGCGAGGCGGTGGCGCTGGGGATGGTGGCGGCGCTGGACCTGGGCGCCATCCTGGGGATCAGCGCCCCGGCGCTCGCCGACCGGGCGCGCGCGCTGCTGGCGGCGCTGGGGCTGCCGATCGACTACGAGCGGCGGCTGGAGTCCGACGCGCTCGCGGGCATCGCCGTCGACAAGAAACGCCGCGGGAGCACGATCCGCTTCGTCTTCTGTCCGGCCCCGGGGGAAACCCGGATGGTCGACATCGCCCCCGCCGACATCGCCCGACACCTGACCGCCCGCGCCGCGGCCAAAGCTTGACCCCCGAAAGCCTACCGGTTACAAGCGGCAGTCACTATGTCGGGTCCGTTTCGCGACAACATAAGGAAACTGGTCGACAGGCTCGATGGCTGCGTGGCGGCCGTCCTCATGGGGTTCGACGGCATCAGCGTCGACACCTACGCGCGCAGCGGTTACGACAGCGCGCTGCCGGACATCCAGACGCTGGCCATGGAGTTTTCGCACCAGATCGCGCAGGCGCGCCGCACGCTGGCGTCGCTGGACGCGGGCGCCCTGGAGGAGTTCTCGATTCGCGCCGAGACGTTGATGCTGGTCGTGCGCGTGCTGACGCCCGAGTACTTCCTCGCCTGCGCCGTGTTGCCGACCGGCAGCGTCGGCAAGACCAGGTACTTGATGCGAATCACCGCGCCGGCGCTGCGCGCGGACCTTTGAAAGGACGCGCTCGTCTATGAGCAAGAAAGACAGCAAGGGCAGCAAGGACAGCAAGACCAAGGCGGGGCTGAGCGTCGTCGCCGGCGGCAACACACGCGGCGCGCACAGCGAAGGCGGCATCGACTTCGAGTCGGTGCGCGAGCTGGCGCGCATCGCGGCCGAGTTCGACCTCGCCGAGGTCGAGGCCGACGGCAGCGGTCACATCCGTGTGCGGCGCGGCGGTGGCGGGATGGTCGAGGCCGCGCCGGTGTCGGGTGGGCCGCGGCCGATCGCCCTGACGCCTCCGCCGCCGGTCGAACCGGTCCCCGACGCGGGCGTGTACATCAGCTCGCCGTTCGTCGGCACGTTCTATCGCGCGCCGTCGCCGGAGGCGCCGCAGTTCGTCGACGTCGGGCAGTCCGTGCGCAAGGGCCAGGTGGTCTGCATCGTCGAAGCGATGAAGCTGATGAACGAGATCGAGGCGGAGTCCGAAGGCCGCATCGAGGAGATCCTCGTTCAGAACGGCGCGCACGTGGAGTACGGGCAGCACCTGTTTCGCTTGAGCAAGTAAGCCACGAGTGTTCAAAAAGGTTCTCATAGCCAACCGCGGCGAGATTGCGCTGCGGGTGATACGCGCGTGCCGGGACATGGGAATACGCACCGTCGCGGTGCACTCGACCGCCGACACCGACTCGCTGCACGTCCGCTTCGCCGACGAGAAGGTCTGCATCGGACCGCCGCCGGCGCGCCAGAGTTACCTGTCGGTGCCCGCGATCATCAGCGCCGCCGAGGTGACCCGCGCCGACGCCGTCCACCCCGGGTACGGCTTCCTCGCTGAAAACGCCTACTTCGCCGAGGTGGTGAAGAAGTGCGGGCTGCACTGGATCGGGCCCAATCCCGACGTGATGCGCCTGATGGGCGACAAGGTCTCGGCGCGGGCGGCGATGGAGGCGGCGGGCGTCCCCACGCTGCCCGGCACGGGCGTCATCGACAGCGACGAGCAGGCCGAGGAGGCCGTGGAGCGCATCGGGCTGCCGGTGATCATCAAGGCGACGGCGGGCGGCGGCGGGCGCGGCATGAAGATCGTCGAGAACAAGACGCGGCTGTCGGCGCAGCTGGCGGCGGCGCGCAGCGAGGCGCAGGCCGGGTTCGGCAACCCGGCGGTGTACCTGGAGCGGTTCATCGGTCGCCCGCGCCACATCGAGGTCCAGGTGCTGGGCGACGGTAGCCGCGCGATCGCCCTGGGCGAACGCGAGTGCTCGATCCAGCGCCGCCACCAGAAGCTGGTCGAGGAGGCGCCGTCGGTGGCGCTGGACGACGAGCGGCGCTCCAAGCTGCTGGGCATCGCGCGCAAGGCGACGGAGAGCATCGGCTACCACACGGTCGGCACGCACGAGTTCCTGCTCGACGAGGACAAGAACTTCTACTTCATGGAGATGAACACGCGCATCCAGGTCGAGCACACCGTCACCGAGGAGGTGTTCGGCATCGACCTGGTACGCGAGCAGATGAAGCTGGCGGCGGGGGAGCCGCTCAAGCTGGCCTCCGACATCCGCCCGCGCGGACACTCCATCGAGCTGCGCATCAACGCCGAGGACCCGGTGACATTTGCCCCTTCGCCCGGGCGAATCACCGCGCTGAACCTCCCCGGCGGACCCGGCGTCCGGGTCGATACCCACATCTACGGCCAGTATTTCGTCCCCCCGTTCTACGACTCGCTGCTGGCCAAGCTGATCGTCCACGCCGAGACCCGGCCGGCGGCGCTGGCGCGGCTGCGGCGGGCGCTGGCCGAGTTCATCGTCGAAGGGTGCAAGACCAACCTCGACTTCTTCCGGCGCCTGCTGGCAAATCCTGAGTACATCGCAGGTAAGATGGATACGCACCTCATCGAGAGGATGTAGACTTGGGCGCCGGTGCTGACCAGGAAGGACAAGCATCTCGCCGCGGCCCAGAAGTTTCTTGAGCGCGGCCAAGAAGAGCGCGCGCTTGAGGAGTTCGCGCGTGTCGTCCAGGAGGACGAGAACGACACCCGCACCTGGCTGAAGATGGCCGAGATCCACGCGCGCCGGGGCGCGCTGGAGCAGGCGCGCGACATCTACCTGCGCACCGCCGAGATCTACGTGGAGCAGGGGTTCCCGCGCAAGGCGATGACCGTCTACCGCAGCGTCCTCAAGCTGACGCCCGGCCTGCCGCACGTGCGCGAGCGTCTCGCCGACATCTATCGCCAGGAGGGCATGATCGCGGACGCGCTGCGCGAGCTGGAGGCCGCGGCTGACGAGCACCAGCGCGCGGGCGATCCGGCGGCGACGCTGCCGGCGCTGCGCAAGATCGTCGGGCATGCACCCCGACAACATCGCGGCGCGCATCAAGCTGGCGGAGACCGCGTCGCAGATCGGCGCGGTCGACGAGGCGGTTCACGAGCTGACGCAGCTGGCGGGGCAGGTCAAGGCGCAGGGACGCATCGACGACTTCGTGCGTGTCGCGGAGCGACTGCTGTTCCATCGCCCGGAGAACTTCGCGGTCGCGCGCGAGCTGGCGGTCGCCTACATCGCGCGCCGCAATCCGCGCCTGGCGCTGGCCAAGTTGCAGGCGCCGCTGAGGGCCTCGCCGCGTGATCCGGCCAACGTCACGCTGCTGGCCGAGGCGATGGCGCAGCTGGACCCGCCCAAGGCGCTGTCGGTGTGGCGCGAGCTCGCGGAGATGCACGACGTCGCCGGGCGCATCAACGAGCGCGACGCGGCCGTGCGCGCCGCGCTGGCGCTGGATGCCACCGACGGTGAGACGCGCGAGCTGGCGGCGCGCTGGGGCGTCGCCACGGTCAGCGCCGTCAAGCCGCGATCGTCATCGGTGCCGCCGCCGGTGCCGTCGTCGGTGTCGGCAAGCGGCGTCCGGCCCGTGGCCACGATGCCGCGCGACAATTCGGGCCCGCTGGCGGGCATCTCCGGGCTGTCGGGCCTGGCGGGGTTGACGGGGATGGGCGGAGTCGGGTCGGGGCTGACGTCCGGGCTCAGCGACGTCGGGCGCGTGCTGGCGCAGGCCGACGTGTTCGTGAAGTACGGGCTGATGGAGCGCGCCGTCGATCACCTGCGGCGTGTGTTCGCGCTGGATGCCACGCATCGTGGCGCGCGCGAGCGGCTGGCGGGCATCCTGAACCAGCTCGGGCGGCGACCAGAAGCGGCATCCGAGCTGGCGACGCTGGCGGGACAGCTCGCCGTTGGCGGTAACATGGTCGACGCGGGCGTGGTGGCGGAGCGCGCGCTCACGCTCGATCCATCGTGCGCGGCGGCCGCGAAGCTGCTGGGCCGGAAGGTCGTCGCCGCGCCGGCCGCCCGAGGCCGCGCGCGCCGAGGATCTGCACGAGGAGCTGGAGCAGGTCGACTTCTTCATGCAGCAGTCGCTGCACGACGAAGCGCGCAGCGTGCTCGACGAGCTGGACCAGCGTTTCCCGGGAGAGCGGCTGCTGGTGGACAAGCGCGCGGCGCTGGACGCCGCGGCGGCGGCTCAGATCGAGGAGGACGAAGGGCGCGGCGCGATTCCCGGCTAGCGGCGGTGGCGGCGATGCGCCGCGCGGCCCGGTCGCCAAGCTGAGCCAGTCGGAGCGCGCCGACCCGGGGACGCACGGCGACCTCGGCATCGCGTACAAGCAGATGGGGCTCTACGACGCGGCGATCGCCGAGTTCAAGCAGCTGACCGACGACGTCCCGCGGGCGGTGTTCGCGCTGACGATGATCGGCGAGTGCATCGAGGCCAAGGGCGAGCTGGGAGAGGCCGTGGGCCGTTACAAGGAGGCGTTGAACTTGCCGCAGATCACCACACCCGAATCGTTGGAGCTGTATTACCTGCTGGGCTCGGTGTTCGAACGCCTGGGCGACCGGCGCGAGGCGCTGTACTTCTTCGAGAACCTGCGCAAGCGCGACGCCAGCTTCCGCGACGTCGGGCAGCGGATCGCCACGCTCAAGCAACCTCACAGCGCGCGGCAGGCGTGACCATGACGACCAGCCTCGACGACCGCGCCGCCGACGTTTTTCCTGCACCTGCAGGACCGCCTCACAGCCGCCATCGCGGCGCTCGACGGGCAAGATGGGTTCCGCGAAGACGCATGGACACGTCCCACCGGTGGCGGCGGTCGCACGCGCGTGTTCGGCGACGGTGCTGTGTTCGAGAAGGCCGGGATCGCGTTCTCCGACGTGCACGGGACGTTGCGCCCGGAGATGGCGAAGTCGCTGCCGGGCACTGGCGACGCGTTCCGTGCCACGGGCGTGTCGCTGATCTTCCACCCGAAGAGCCCGCGCATCCCGACCGTGCACGCCAACGTGCGCCACATCCAGCGCGGCGATCGCGGCTGGTTCGGCGGCGGGACGGATCTGACGCCGTATTACGTGGTGGCGGAAGACGCCAGCCACTTTCACCGGACGCTGCGCGATTGCTGCGACCGCCACGACCCGTCGTTCTACGGGCGCTTCAAGCGCTGGTGCGACGACTACTTTTTCCTTCCCCATCGCAACGAGCCGCGCGGCGTGGGCGGCATCTTCTTCGACTACGTGGGCGCCGGCTCCGAGGCGACAGCCGGACAGCAGGCGGCGGCGCCGCCGTCTCCGCGCGAGGACGATGCCGAGGCGATGTTCGCGTTCGTGCGCGACGTCGGCGACGCGATCCTCGCCGCCTACCTGCCCATCGTCGAACGCCGCCGCGCCGACGCCTGGGGTGAACACGAGCGGCGTTGGCAGGTCCTGCGCCGCGGCCGCTACGTCGAGTTCAACCTGCTCTACGACCGCGGCACGGTGTTCGGCCTGCGCACCGATGGGCGGGTCGAGTCGATCTTGATGTCGCTGCCGCCGGAGGTGCGCTGGGAGTACGCCTTCGCTCCCGAGCCCGGCACGCCCGAGGCCGAGTCGCTGGCCGCGATCTGCTCACGCGCCGACTGGGCGTCGCGCTGAATCAGGCCGGCGGCGACTAACGTCTGCGGCGCTGCTCGCGGGAGGGCGGCGCGGTCTTCGGTTCGGGGGAGGGGGTGGGCGGGGCGACCTTGAGGACGTCGCGGAAGCGGCCGACGTCCAGCGTCAGCTGCCCGAGCAACATGTCCAGCATGGTCTCGCCGTTGCGGCAGATGTCGCCCAGGCGCACGACGCGCTCGACGACGAAATCGGCGTCCGCCTTGGTGGTGGAGCGGGCGGCGGAAGCGGCGGCGGCGCGCGCCGCGGCCTCGGCGCGGCCGACCACCTCGACGGCCGCGCTGATCTCGCGGCGTTCGCGCTCGTTGAGCACGCCGGAGATCATCTTCCAGAAGTCGGTCTCGGCCTGGTAGTGCTCGCGGCGCTGGCCGCGCACCCAGATCTTGTGCACCACGCCCCAGCGTCCGAGCGCCGCCAGCGTCATGGACGCGCTGCCCGCCGAGATGCCCAGGCGCGACTGGATCTCGGCCTGCGGCAACGGATCGCGCGACAGGTAGAGCAGGCCGAACGCGCGCCCCATGGTGCGCGTGAACCCCCAGAATTCCGCGATGCGGCCGCAGGCGTCGATGGCCAGCGCGCGTGCTTGGTCCAGCTCGTCGGCCGCGGTCATTGCTGGGGATCGATCGCGTGGGCGGCCGGTGGGCTTTGCCCGACGGCGCCCGTCGCGGGGGGCTTGGGGACCCCTTGGGGGTCCCCATCTTGACGAGCTCGCGCGCGGCGAGCTGGCCGCAGGCGGCGTCGATGTCGTCGCCGCGCGGCGTGCGGATGTAGACGGCCATGTCGGCGGCGCGTAGCCGCTCCTGGAACGTACGGATGCGCTCCGCCGACGGGCGCTCGAACTTCGGACCCTGGAACGGGTTCCAGGGGATGAGGTTCACCTTCGACGGGATGCCCTTGAGCAAGCGCGGCAGTCGATCAGCGTCGGCGTCCGCGTCGTTGACCCCGGCCAGCAGCACGTATTCGAACGTCACGCGGCGGCCGTGCGACAGCGGGTAGCGGCGCGCCGCGTCCAGCAGCGCGGCGATTGGCCACTTCTTGTTGATCGGCATGATTCGCTCGCGCACCTCGTCGGTGGTGGCGTTGAGCGAGATCGCGAGGTTGGGGTTGGGGGTCAGCGCGCCGAGCTTTTCGATCCCGGGGACCAGCCCGGCGGTCGACACCGTCAGCCGGCGCGGCGAAAACGCGGCGCCCCACTGGTGCTCGAGCAGCGTCAGCGCGCGCGCGACGTTGTCGAAGTTGTGCAGCGGCTCGCCCATCCCCATGAACACCAGGTTCGTGGGCCGGCGCTCGGCCAGCGTCGTGGCGCGATAGACCTGCGCGACGATCTCGCCGGCCGTCAGGTTGCGCCCGAAGCCCAGCGTCGCGGTCGCGCAGAACTGGCAGTCGATCGCGCAGCCGACCTGCGACGAGATGCACAGGGTCAGCTTGTTGCGCGCCGGATCGTCGTCGGGGATCAGCACCGATTCGATGTTGCGGCCGTCGTGCGTCCGGAAGCCGAGCTTGCGCGTGCCGTCGCGCGCCGTCTGCAAGGCCGACTGCGTCAGCGGCGTCAGCGGGTGCTCGCGCTCCAGGGCTGCGCGCAACGTCGGCGGGACGTTGGTCATCTCGTCGACCGTCTGGATGCCGCGGCTGTGCAGCCAGCGGAAGATCTGCTCGACGCGATAGGCGGGGGCGCCCGTCGCCGCGACCCACCGCGCCAGCTCGTCCGGCAGCAGCGAGCGCATGTCGCGCCCGGGCGCGGGGTCGGTGATGGCGGCGGCGGCGGTCACGGCGGCGGAAGGATACATCACGCGGCCGCCACACGCGCCAAAGCGCGGCCGTAACCACGCTTCCAGCGCGGCCGTGGTGCGTTATGAAGCCTCAGGCAGAGCGTCTCGGCGGGCGAACCCCGCCGAGCTCACGCGATCATTGCGCCTGGCGCGTCGAGAAGTGCGGCTGGCCGGCCAGGGCCGCGTACGAATCCGCGATGCCGGCCGTCCCTGCCTGCAGGTTCCCGGTCAGCCCCGCCCCCAGGCAGGCGTCGCCGGTGCCGAACGCGTACGTCGCCAGGTAGGCCGACATGCACTGGTAGACGATCTGCTGCTGCACCAGGCCGTTGACCAGCGATTCCTGTCCCGTGAACTGGAACAGGGGCTGGTCGTTGGGGCCAGGAACCGCGGCCGCCGAATTGATGGGCAGACCGCCCTCGTTCTCGCGGTAGCGGCCGCCCTCGTCGAAGTGCTCGAAGGCGAAGCCAATCGGGTCGAAGCGCTTGTGGCAGAACGCGCAGCCGCCGATGCCGTGCTGCATCTCGTAGCGCGCGCGGGTCGTGACCTGGCCCGGCACCGGCTCGGGGATGGGCGGCACGACGTCGGGGAGCTGCGGCTTGGTCGCGCACAGCAGTCGCAGGTAGACGAGCAGCCCGCGCTCCGTCGGTGACGAGCTGTTGGACTTGGCGCGCGCCGACATCACCGATCCCTGCGCCAGGATACCGATGCCCCGGCCCTCCGGCCGCGTGATCGTCGCGTAGCTCGCCGACGGCGCGGGGAAGCCGTAGTACTGCGCCAGCGCGGTCGACGGGTTGGTCGTCGCCGCCGTCAGCAGCTCGCGCAGGCCGCCGGGCTTCTTGATGATGACGTCATCGATGAACGCGCGCGTCTCCTGCACCATGTCGGCGCGGACGTTGGCGTACGCGGCGATGTTCTGCTTCTCCTGCGACGCGGCCCGCGGGTAGTCGAGCCAGCTCTCGAAGAAGTGCTGCAGCGTCTCCTTGCCGCGCGCCGTCGCCAGCAGCGTCTTGGCCGTGGCCACCGGATCGCTGATCGTGCCGTTGTCAGCCTGGGTCAGCAGCGCCTCGGTGGGCGTCGTGCCCGTGTACGTGTACGAGAGCGCGGTCGCCAGCTCGTGCGGCGTCAGCGCGCGCGTGTTGCCGCTGGTGGCGCCGATCTCGCGCCGGTAGATCGCGTTCGGCGACTGGATCATGCCGACGGTGATCCACTTGATCGCCGTCTTGAAGTCCGACCTGGTCAGCGCCGCGTCGTAGAACGCCAGGTAGCGATCGCGCTCGGCCTGCGTCACCGTCCGCCGGAACAGCCGCCGGCCGAACTTGTTGATGAAGTCCGTGGCGCAGGTGCGGTTGGCCCCCGTCGACGAGCAGGGGAGGATCTGCGCCAGCGCCGTCCCCGTGACGGCGGTGCCGACCGACTTCGCCGTGTCGCGCAGAGCCGCCGCGAGCTGCGTGCCCATGGTCAGCGACGAGTCGTTGTCGAACCCGTAGCCCGACACGGTGACCGCGGGGAGCGAGTTGGTCCACTGCCCCATCACTTGCGGGAAGATGTCGTTGACCGTGCGCTCGAGCTCGCTGCGGTTGAGCATGCGTAACACCGGGCGCCCCACCGCGGGCGCCGTGCACGCGAGGTCGAAGCCGGGGGTGATTGCTCCGCCCCCGCCGGTGCTGTTACCGCTGCCGCCGCCTGTGCCCGTGTTGCCGGTGCCTCCACTGCCCGTGTTGCCCGTGCCACCCGTGCCCGGATCGCTGCCGCCCGCGCGCCCCGCGCAGGCGACGCCGGTCGCCAGCAGCGGCCACAACAGCAACCATGCCGCGCGCCGCATCACGCGAGCACCCCTGGAGCCGGCTGCTGCGCATCGGGGAACGTCGCGTTGGCGGCGCCCATCGCGCGCGCCAGGGCGAGGTAGAGCTCGCCCGCCGGGCGATCGGTGTCGAACTTGACGATCTGCTGCGTGCGCAGCGCGCCCGCGCCCTTACCGATGGTCACCAGGGGCAGGAACGTGGGGGTCTGCGGGTAGATGATCTTGGATCCCGTCGAGTGATCCTGGCCGTCGCCGATCTCGCTCATCCAGTAGATGATCGTGTTGTCGAGGACCTTGGTCCCGGGCGCGCTCGGATCGTCCATGGTGGCCAGCGGTTGCACGACCTTGCTGACCAGTTGCTGCGCGAACCACAGCTGCGTGCGCGCGAACGCCGCGCGCGTGTCCTTGTTCAGGTTGTCGACCGATATCGGCGAGTTGTACTGCGCGCCGGCCGCTGCCTGATACATCGTGTGCGACAGCCCGTTGTGGTGGGCCCAGCCCGACGCCGGATCGGCCGAGGTCGGCTGCGTGAACTTCATGTTGAAGTCCGCCGTCGGATACATCGGCATCAGCGCGACGACCTGCGCCGCGTTGCAAATCAGCGCCTGTGTCACCAGCTCCAGCTGCGCCTGCATGATGAGCTGGAAGTTCTTCTCCTGGTAGAAGTAGTCGTTGCCGCCGCTCGGGTCGATGACCTGGCCGGCGCTCATGCTGCGGACCATCTCCACCGTCGGCAGCGTCGGGCGCGTCGAACACGTCGACTGGCCGCTGCCCGTCTCGTTCTTGATCGCCGCGAGCGCTTCCAGGTGCCGCTGCAGCTTGGTGCTCTCGGCGGTCAGGCCGGCGAGCTCGGTGCGCATCGCGCCGACCTCAGCTTCGGTCAGCGTCAGCAACATGCTTCTGCAGCTCGACGTCGGCGTTGACCGGCATGCCGGCGCCGAACAGGCTGTCGGCGGCTTTGGCCGGGTTCTTCTCCGGGTCGACGGCCGTACCGTTCCAGAACAACATGCCGTTCGAATCCAGGCCGTAAGGGCTGGTGCGAGCACGCGCCCAGGATCAGCGGCTTGACGTTCAGCGACTTCGCGATGACGTGCTCGAGCGTCGTCCGCGGCGTCGTCGCATCGACGGTCGGGACGCCCGACAGGCAGCTGACGCTGCCGGTGTGGGTCGAGCCGCCCGGATACTTAAACCCCTGGTAGACGTTGACGTACGAGCGGTACGGCTGCAGCGGGCTCAGGATGCTGACGTTGGTCTGGTCGAGCGCGAAGTTGGTCCGGTCGCTGTCCATGAAGCGCGGGTTGTAGTGCTCCGGCGCGACCCCGTGCGGCATGTAGAACAGGAAGAACCGCTTCTTGGGACCAGGCGGGGAGGCGAGCGACACGCGCGCCATCCTCAGCGCGATCGGCACCGATAGACCGGCCCCGAGCGCCTTGAAAAACATGCGGCGCTGGATCCGCTTGCCGGCGCGCTCGACGTGGATGTTCTTCACAGATTGCCTCCTGGCACCGTCCAGTGACGTTTGGCCACGACCTCACCCGTGCACCCCAGCGACGGTGGACGTGGAGCATGTTAGAGCACAGCCGGCCTGGCAAGGATCAAAGTGTCGCGGCCCGGCGGCCGCGGATCACTTTATTCTGCGTCGCGCCGCCGACGGCGGGCGACGACCAGGCCCAGCACCAAGAACAGCGCGATCGCGCCGCCTGACCCCGTGCCATCGCCGTCGACCGCGCAGCCGCAGCCCGCGCCGCCGCGCTGGCCGGTCTGCACGTTGACCGCCTTGCACTTGTCGCCGTCGATGAAGCAGGTGCCGATGCCGTCCTTGGTGACGCCGCAGCTGTAGCAATCGCCCGGGCAGCGCATCGTCAGGCACGGGTCGTTGATGCACGTGTTCGTGCTCGACACGCAGGTCATGCCACCGCCGCACTGGTTGGCGGGGCAGCGATCTTGCTCACACCTGCCGCTGGTCGGGTTGCAGAACTGGCCGGGGACGCACGGCACGTTCCAGCACTTGTCCTCCATGCAGGTCCCGGCGCCGACGCAGCGCTGACCGTCCGGGCAGCTGTTCGGGACGCACAGGCTCTTGCACGCACCGTCGTCGCAGAACAGGCCCGACGGGCAGGTGACATTCAGGCACTTGTCGTCCTTGCAGACGCCGCCCACGCAGAGCTGGGTCCCGGTGCACGCCAGCGACGGGTCGTTGCAGTCCAGGCAGCGGCCCTCGATGCAGATCTTGGGCGACGAGCAGCTGACGCCCGTGCACAGGTCGACGCACGCGCCGGTGTTCTCGTCGCAGCGTTCGCCCGACGGGCAACTGACGCCCGCGCAGCGCTGCGGGACGCAGAAGCCGTTGAAGCACTTGTAGCCGGCGGGGCAGGGGAACTCGCCGCCCACGCACTGCAGGATGCACGCGCCGTCGCGGCACGCGAAGCCCGACGGGCACATGGCCATCATGTCCGGCATGCCGTCGCAGTTGTTGTCCTTGCCGTCGCAGACCTCGGGGGTCGGCAGCGTGCAGCCTTCGCACACGAAGCCCATCGCCCCGCGGCAGATGAGGTGGCCGGCCTTGCACACGCCGCCCGATTGATCGATCTGCGCCTGTGTCAGGCCCGGGCACACGCAGGTGCCGCCGGTCTGCGGGAAGGTGCCGTTGTCGATGACGCCGTCGCAGTTGTCATCGATGCCGTTGCACGTCTCGACCACCGGCATGCCGGTCGCGTTGCACACCAGGCGGCCCATCTGGCAGACGAACGTGCCCGACCCGCAGGTCCCCAGGCCGGTGCCGCAGCGCTCGCCGACGCCGGGCAGCGTGCCCTCGTCGATCATGCCGTCGCAGTCGTCGTCGAGGCCGTTGCACACCTCGGTCTGCGGCGGCACGGTGGGCGCGTCGCAGAACGTGCCGCTCTGGTCGGCGCGGCAGGCCAGGATGCCGCCGCGCGCGCAGATGCCGACGCCGTTGTTCATGCACGACGCGCCGACCATGAAGCCTTCGTCGATGTCGCCGTCGCAGTCGTTGTCCAGGCCGTCGCAGCGCTCCGGCGGCAGCGCGCAGCCGCAGGGCTGGCCGCAGGCGTTGGGCGGGAAGCCTTCGTCGACGGTGCCGTCGCAGTCGTCATCGATGCAGTTACACGTCTCGATCGCGCAATGGCGGGCGGCGGTGCCCAGCAGGTTGTCGGGGTCGCTCGGGCTGTTGGGCATGGCGACCATGCACATGTTCGACACGCCCTCGTCGATCAACCCGTTGCAGTTGTCGTCGACGCCGTTGCACACCTCGCTCGGGGGGACGGTCGACGCGATGATGCTGACGATCGCGGTCTCTGCCGCATTGGCATCGGACAGCGAGACGCGGACCGCCGTTCCAGTGCCGCCTGCCGCCGCGATGGTGTCATTCGCGGCGCCGGTGGTGGTGTCGGTGATGACGTAGACCCTGATCCCGGCCTTGCGCAGCAAGCAGGCCTGGGCGACCGGGTGGAACGGGTTGTAGTTGCCACCGCCGGTGCACAGGTCGGTCGGCGGGTTCATGGTCGAGGTGGTCACGAACGTGTTGTTGGGCGCCGTGGTCTCGTCGCAGGTCTCGGCGCCGTCCGTCACCAGGATGACGACGTTCTGGCGGCAGCTCCCCTTGGGGTCGGTCGGCTTGACGAGGTTCTCGTAGTACATCCGGGTGTAGAACAGCGAGCGGCCAAGGGGGGTGTAGCCGGTCCCGTGCAGCTCGGGGTCGGTGACCGCGGCGTTGGTGGTCGGCAGCTCGACGTTGTCGATCCACTTGTAGATGGCAGCGATGTTGGCGTCCGGGGGATCGTACTGCGCGGCGGTCGGCACGCTGCCCGGCGCCGCCGACGTGACACCGACCCGGACCACCTCGGCCGCAGCCGACGAGAACCAGGTCCCATACGTCGACTCGGTCGAGTTCGTCGTCAGGAGGCAGCCGTACGGGTAGTCGGTCGCCCCGTGGTTCCCCGTCATGGTTCGATTGGGCGTGCTGATCGCGGTTCGCGCGGGCGTGGCGCGATAGTGTCCGTAGAGCGGCGGGGTGCCGCTGCCGCACCAGTTCGACGTGTTGGGGGTCGAAACGACGACCGTCGGGAACGACATCAGGCCAAAGTTTGCCTCGTCGGTGCCCGACTGCGCGAGCGCGGCCCGGATGCCGCTCTTGAGGCCGTAGAGGCGGCTCGTCGTTGATGACGTGCCGCAAATGTTCGTCCCCTCGCCGACCGCATTGCCGTTTGCGTTGTCGAGCATCGAGCCCGACGTGTCGAAAACGAACATGATGTGCGGTCGCAGCGACTGGGCGCGCGCCGCCGGTGCGATCGCGAGTCCCGCGACCACCGCTCCGAGCCCCAACAAGCTATGTCTCATGCGCGGCACGACATCCCTCCGGCACTTCAATTGGGCAACGTTCCCGTCAGGCAGCAGCGAAAGCCCACGGACGGCAGCCGCACGGCGACCGACGGCGCCGGCGTCGCGGCGTCGCACTGCAGGCCGGGCGCGGTGGTCGTACCATTGACCGTGAAGCTCGGGGTGTTGTAGGCGCCGCCGCGCAGCTCGAACGTCAGGGGCGTGGTCGTCGAGGTCAACACCCACTCCTTGACGTTGCCGCTCAGGTCCAGCGCCTCGTCGTTCGCCGCCGTCGACTGGTCCGAGACGCACATGGTCGCCGCGCCGGTGGCGACCGTCGTCTGACCGGCCGTCTTCGTATAGTCGGCGCCGTTGCAGCGGTTGGCGGTGTACGTCCCGCCGTAGGGGAAGGTCGTGTTGCCCGAGCCGTTGCAGACGTCCCCCCACTCGGTGGTGGTGCACAGGCGCCAGCCCGTGCCAATCCGCACGCACGCCGCTTGAGCCTCTTCCTTGGTCACGTTCGACCACGGCAGGCGCCCGGCGACCGAACACGGACGGCGGGTGGAGTCGAAGCCGTAGTTGGTGCTGGTGGCGTCGTAGCGCGTCGCCTCGTAAGCGAACATCGTGACGTTGCGGGCCGAGTTGTAGATCAGCTTGTCGTCGGTCGTGCGGTTGGACGCAGAATCCAGCTCGTCGACCTTGCCGTCGCAGTCGTCGTCGAGGCCGTTACAGACCTCGGTCCCCGGCGTCTTCGGCGATCCCATGCAGCGGCGGTTGCCCGCCATCGTGTTGTCGCAGACCCAGGTGCCGACGCCGGCGCACGCGCCCGAGCCGACCGTGCACGGGGTGCCGATGCCGAACGGCTCGTCGACGCGGCCGTCGCAGTCATTGTCCAGCGTGTCGCAGCCGCGCGTCGAGTCCTCGAGGTCCTGGTGCGTCGCCGGGTAGGTGCAGGTCCAGCCCTGTGTTCCCCTGCATACGGGCTGGACGCCTGCGCACACGCCCATCGAGCGGCACGTGATCGCCGGCGCCGTCGGGCTGTCGTCGACGACGCCGTCGCAGTCGTTGTCCTGGCCGTCGCAGATCTCGACGCCACCGTTGGTCGTCTGGCACGCCGTCTCACATCCGGGGATGATCGGCGAGCGATCGTAGAAGCCGGGGAGGCAGGCGACCATCTGGCAGACGCCGCCGTTGCAGCTCGACGTCGCGAACGGTATCGAGCACGGGACGTTGCAGCCGCCGCAGTGCGCTTCGTCGGTCATGAAGTCGAAGCCTTCGTCGACCATGCCGTCGCAGTCATTGTCCAGGCCGTCACAGGCCTCGACGCCGGCGTTCGTGCGGATGCACTCGCAGCCGTTCGCCTCGTTGCCGTCGGCGTCGTAGAAATCGGTGAAGCAGGTCTTGCGGCACTGGCCGGCGACGCACGCCGGGTTCGAGTTCGGCACCAGGCACGACTTGAAACAGGTGCCGCAGTTCGAGATGTCCGTCTGCCGCTCGGGCGCGCTGTTGTTGCACGCGTTGCTGCTGCCGCCGACGGCGCCGGTACCGGCGCTGCCGGCGGAACCACCTTGGCCGCCGCGCCCTGCCGATCCACCTTGGCCACCTCGGCCACCTTGGCCGGCGAAGCCGAAGTTGCCGCCGCGGCCGCCGCCGGCGTCGGGCCGACCGGCGTCGGCGATGAATCCTCCGTCAGGTGGGACCAGCTGGACGCCGAAATCCCAGACGCGATCGTTGCATCCTGAAACGCCGACGACCGCGAGCCACACTGACCCGAACAGGCTAAGAGTCCGCCACCCTGGAAGCATGTAGTGCTGCCCCCGACTATAAACTAGTTTGCGGTAAGGATAAATACTCTAACGCCGCCGCCCCGCATTATTACGCCAGGTCCAAACCCGCGAAAAAGAAGGCAACCTCGGCCTTGGCGGTGTCCGGCCCGTCGCTGCCGTGTACCGCATTGCGTTCAATGTTGGTGCCGAAGCGATTGCGGATGGTTCCGGATGGCGCCTTGGTCGAATCCGTCGGGCCCATCACCTCGCGGTAGCGGCGGACGGCTTCTTCACCGTCGATCGCCATCACGACACACGGGCCGGAGGTCATGAACTTCACCAGGTCGCCGAAGAACGGGCGCTCCTTGTGCACGGCGTAGAAGGCGCGCGCCTGCGCGTCGGACATCCGCAGCATGCGCAGGCCGACGATCTTCAGACCGGCTTTTTCGATCATGTCGACGACGCCGCCGACGGCGCCCTTTTCGACCGCATCAGGTTTGACGATTCCGAACGTTCTCTCGATGGCCATGATGGTTTCTCTCTCTCCTTAAGAAACGAATGTCGCGACGGTCTTGCCGAGCTCCGCCGGCGTCGCCGCGATGGCGATGCCAGCTTCCTTCAGCGCGGCGATCTTCTCGGCCGCCGTTCCCTTGCCGCCGCTGATGATGGCGCCGGCGTGACCCATGCGCTTGCCGGGCGGCGCTGTCTGGCCGGCGATGAACGCCGCCATCGGCTTCTTCATGTTCTCCTTCGCGAAGCGCGCCGCCTCCTCTTCGGACGTCCCGCCGATCTCGCCGATCATCAGGACAGCCTTGGTCTGCGGATCGCGCTCGAACAGCGCCAGGCAGTCGATGAAGTCCATCCCCTTGACCGGGTCGCCGCCGATGCCGATCGCCGTCGACTGGCCGAGGCCCAGCGTCGTGAGCTGGTGCGCCGCCTCGTAGGTCAGCGTCCCCGAGCGCGACACGACACCGACCTTGCCCGGCTTGTGGATGTAGCCGGGCATGATGCCGATCTTGCACTCGCCCGGCGTGATGATGCCCGGACAGTTCGGACCGATGAGCGTCACCTTGCCCGCGTAAGCGTCCAGCGCGCGCTTCGCCTTCACCATGTCCAGGGTGGGAATCCCCTCGGTGATGCAGACGATCACCTCGATGCCTGCCTGCGCCGCTTCCAGGATGGCGTCGGCTGCCCCGGGCGGCGGCACGTAGATGACGGTGGCGTTGGCGCCCGTCTTGCGGACCGCGTCAGCGACGGTGTCGAACACGGTGAAGCCTTCGTGGACGAGGCCGCCCTTGCCGGGCGTGACGCCGCCGACGACGTTGGTGCCGTATTCGCGCATCTGCTTGGCGTGGAACGTGCCGGCGGAGCCGGTGATCCCCTGGACGATGAGCTTGGTGTTTTTCCCGACGAGGACGGACATGACTAGGCCGCCTTCCCGGCCGCGAGCGCGACCACCTTGCGGGCGCCGTCGGCCATGTCGCCGGCGGTCGTGACCGCGAGGCCCGACTCGGCGAGCATCTTCTTACCCAGCTCCACGTTAGTTCCTTCCAGGCGCACGACCAGCGGCACCTTGAGCCCGACCTGTTTCACGGCGGCGATGACGCCCGACGCGATCGTGTCGCACTTCATGATGCCGCCGAAGATGTTGACGAAGATGCCTCGTACCTTCGGATCGGAGGTGATGATCTTGAACGCGGCCGTGACGCGCTCCTCGGTGGCGCTGCCGCCGACGTCGAGGAAGTTCGCGGGCTGGCCGCCGAAGTGCTGGATGGTGTCCATCGTCGACATCGCCAGCCCGGCGCCGTTGACCATGCAGCCGATGGTGCCCTCTAGCTTGATGAACGACAGGTCGTAGCGCTTGGCTTCGGTCTCGGCAGGATCTTCCTCGTCGAAGTCGCGCAGCGGCTCGAGGTCGGTCTGCCGGTAGAGCGCGTTGTCGTCGAACGTCATCTTCGCGTCCAGCGCCAGCACGCGCCCGTCCTTCAGCACGACCAGCGGGTTGACCTCGAGCAGCGACGCGTCGGTCGCCATGAACGCGCCGTAGACGAGCTGGATCACCTCGGCGGCGTTCTTCGCGGCGGCGCCGTGCAGCCCCAGCCCGTAGGCCAGGTTGCGCGCCTGGTAGCCCGCCAGCCCGACGACCGGGTCGACGAACTCCTTGAGGATCTTCTCGGGCTGCTTGGCGGCGACCTCTTCGATCTCCATGCCGCCCTCGGACGACGCCATGACGACCACGCGTCCGGCGCCGCGGTCGACGACGATGCCCAGGTAGAGCTCGCGCGCGATGTCGACGGCCTGCTCGACGAGCAGGCGCTTGACGATCTTGCCGGCGGGCCCCGTCTGGTGAGTGACCAGGTTCATCCCCAGGATCTTCTGCGAGGTCTCGCGCGCCGCGGTGGCGCCCTTGACCACCTTGACCCCGCCGCCCTTGCCGCGGCCGCCGGCGTGAATCTGCGCCTTGACGACGACGAACTCGTTGTCGGTCTCGGCGATCAGCGCCTTGGCGGCAGCCTCCGCCTCGTCGGGGCTGAACGCCGGGCGTCCCTTGGGGACCGGGACGCCGAGCTTCTTGAGGATCTCCTTGGCCTGGTACTCGTGGATCTTCACGGTCGGCCTACAGCTTCTTCCCGGCTTCGATCACCTCGCGGACCGCCGTGGCCGACTTTTCCAGCATCGCCTTCTCCTCGGCCGTCAGCTCGATCGAGACGATCCTTCTCGACGCCGCCGGCGCCGAGTACGATCGGCACGCCGAGGTACATGTCCTTGAAGCCATACTCGCCGTCGAGGTAGGCGGCGCAGGCCATCAGCCGCTTCTGATCCTTCAGGTAGGCGGTCGCCATCGCGATCGCCGCCGTCGCCGGCGCCAGGAAGGCACTGGTCCCCATCAGCTTGACGATCTCGCCGCCGCCGTTGCGCGTGCGCTCGACGATCGCAGCCAGCTTGTCGGCCGGCACGAGCTGCTTCACCGGAATGCCGTTGATGGTGCAGTTGCTGATGACCGGCACCATCGTGTCGCCGTGGCCACCGAGCACCATCGCGCGCACGTCCTTCACCGACACGCCCGCGGCCTCGGCCAGGAACAGCTGGAAGCGCGCCGAGTCGAGCATGCCGGCCATGCCGACGACCTTGTTGGCGGCGAAGCCGGTGACCTGCTTCAGCTCGTACACCATCACGTCGAGCGGGTTCGACACCACGATCACGAACGCGTCCGGGCAGTGCTTCTTCAGGTTGTCGGCGACGTTGCGGATGATCTTCAGGTTCACCGACAGAAGGTCGTCGCGCGACATGCCCGGCTTGCGCGGCACGCCCGCGGTGATGATCACGACGTCGGAGCCGGCGCAGTCGGCCCAGTTCGAGGTGCCGGTGACCTTCGCGTCGTGTCCGAGGATGGTGCCGTTCTGTTCGAGATCGAGCGCCTTTCCTTTCGCGACGCCTTCCTTCTCGGGGATGTCGAACAGCACGACGTCGCCGAGCTCGTGACGTGCGGCGAGCGCGGCCAGCTCGCCGCCGATGTTGCCGGCGCCGATCAGCGCAATCTTGTTCCTGCGTGGCATACGAGAGCTCCTAGCGTGCGGGGGGTGCGATGTGGGTTGGTGAATCAGAGGTTGCCGATGATCGCGTCTGCAAACGCGGAGCAGGCGACCTCTTTCGCGCCTTCCATCAGGCGCGCGAAATCATAGGTGACGACCTTCTGGGAGATGGTCTTCTCGAGCGCCGTGATGATGCGCGTCGCCGCCCCGTTCCAGCCGAGGTGGTCGAGCAGCATCACGCCCGACAGGATGACCGAACCCGGGTTCACCTTGTCCAGGTTGGCGTATTTGGGCGCGGTGCCGTGCGTGGCTTCGAACACGGCGTGGCCGGTGACGTAGTTGATGTTGCCGCCGGGGGCGATGCCGATGCCGCCCACCTGCGCCGCCAGCGCGTCGGACAGGTAGTCGCCGTTCAGGTTCAGCGTCGCGATGACCTCGAACTCGTCGGGGCGGGTCAGCACCTGCTGCAGCGTGATGTCGGCGATCGAGTCCTTGACCAGCACCTGGCCCGCCGGCGGCTTGCCGCCGCAGTCGTCCCAGCCGATGGCGCGGCCGGCGTACTCGCGCTTGGTGAGCGCGTAGCCCCAGTCGCGGAAGCCGCCCTCGGTGAACTTCATGATGTTGCCCTTGTGCACCAGCGTGACGCTCTTGCGCTTGTGCTTGATGGCGTAGTCGAGCGCGGCGCGGATCAGGCGCTCCGAGCCTTCGCGCGACACGGGCTTGATGCCGATGCCGGACGTCTCGGGGAAGCGGATCTTCTTCACGCCCATCTCGTTCTGCAGGAACGCGATGACCTTCTTGGCCTCGGGCGACTCGGCGGCCCACTCGATGCCGGCGTAGATGTCCTCCGTGTTCTCGCGGAAGATCACCATGTCGACCTTCTCGGGTGCCTTCACCGGCGACGGCACGCCCTTGAAGTAGCGCACCGGCCGCAGGCAGACGTAGAGGTCCAGCATCTGGCGGATGGCGACGTTGAGCGAGCGGATGCCGCCGCCGACCGGCGTCGTCAGCGGACCCTTGATGCCGACGAGGTAGGTCTTGAACGCCTCCAGCGTCTCGTCGGGCAGCCAGCTGTCGAACAGCGTCTTGGCCTTTTCGCCCGCGTAGACCTCGGTCCACGCGATCTTCTTCTTGCCGCCGAACTCCTTGGCGACCGCGGCGTCCAGCACGCGCACGCTGGCGCGCCAGATGTCGGGCCCGGTTCCGTCGCCTTCGATGAACGGAATGATGGGGTGATCGGGGACGTCGAGCTTGCCGTCGCCGCGAACGGCGATCGGCTCGGCGCCGGAGGGGATGACGGGTTTCGCGCTCTGCGGATTGGACATTTGCGGCTGCTGATTACCTCCGACCGGGGGCGATCAACGCAAGCGAAATCGTTATCGAACTAGTGTCCCGGGCGGCGCGTCTCGGTCCAGACCGGAAAGCGCCAGCACCTGGGCATCGCCGGCCGCCAGGATCATCCCCTGCGACAGCACGCCGCGGATCTTTCGGGGCGCCAGGTTGGCGAGGTAGATGACGATCTTTCCGACCATCTCTTCCGGTGTGTAGGTGGGCGCGATGCCCGACGCGACCGTGCGTTGCTCGCCGCCGATGTCCAGCGTCAGCTCGAGCAGCTTGTCGGCGCCCGTCACGCGCTTGGCGGCCACGACCTTGGCGACGCGCAAGTCGAGCTTCGCGAAGTCGTCGATGCTGACGTCCGCCTTCGCCGGCGTCGCCGCCGGCGCCTGCTGGGTGGCGCCGGTCCACGTGTCGATGAGCGCCGCCTGGCGCTCGGGCTCGATGCGCGGGAAGACCGGCGTCGGCTGGGTGAGCGTGCCGCCCGGCCAGCCCCACTTCGCCGGCCAGGTGCCCGCGTCGGCGCCGCGACCCAGCTGGCGCAGGATCTCGCGCGCGGTGTCTGGCATCGCGGGGGCGACCATCAGCGCCGCCCAGCGCATCGCCTCGCAGCAGTCCGACAGGACATCGGCCAGCTCGTCGAGTCTTGCCGTCCTTGTGCAGCACCCAGGGCTTCGCCTCGTCGATCCGCTGGTTGTAGCGTGCGGACCAGCCGCCACGTGGCTTCCAGCGCGCTCGACGGGTCGAAGCCCTCCCAGGCCGTCTGCGCCGCCGCCAGCACCTCGCGAGGCCGTCGCGTTGGCGCGCGGACGGGCGAGCAGCTTCGGGCCGATGAACTTGTGCACCATCGACGCCGTGCGGTTGAGCAGGTTGCCGAGGTCGTTGCCGAGGTCCGACTGGTAGCGCTGGAACAGCGCCTCGTACGTGAAGTCGCCGTCGCCGCCCAGCGTGTACTCGCGCAGCACGAAGTAGCGCAGCGGATCGGCGCCCAGCTCACCGGCGATCGCGTTCGGGTCGACCTTCGTCGCCGGCAGCGACTTCGAGATCTTCTGCCCCTTCACGGTCAGGTAGCCGTGGCAGAAGACCTGCTTGGGCGGCTGCAGCCCCGCGCTCCACAACATCGCCGGCCAGTACACGGCGTGAAAGCGCAGGATGTCCTTGGCGATGAGGTGGTGCGACTCCGGCCAGAACACACCCTTGCCGTCGCCGCGCGCCACCGCGTCGGGGCCGCCGAGGACGGTGAGGTAGTTGGTGAGCGCGTCGATCCAGACGTAGACGACGTGGGTCGGATCGCCCGGCACCGGGATCCCCCACTTCACCGACGCGGCCAGCCGCGAGAACGACAGGTCGCGCAGCTCGCCGGCGACGAACGCGCGCACCTCGTTGCGCCGCGACGTCGGTTGCACCGGTGACGGATCGCGGTCGTACCAGTCGAGCAGCTGCTGCTTGTACTTCGACAGCCGGAAGAAGTAGTTCTTCTCCTTCACGTTCTCGACGGGCCGCTGGTGAATCGGGCAGACCTTCACCCCGTTCTCCAGCACGACCTCGTCTTCCGTCTTGGCCGATTCGCAGCCGACGCAGTACATGCCGTCGTATTCGGCTTCGTAGATGTCGCCGGCGTCCTGCAGGCGCTTCCACATCGCGGCGACGGCCGTCTTGTGGCGCGCTTCCGTCGTGCGGATGAAGTCGTCGTTCGAGATGCCGACGCTCTTCCAGGTCTCCTTGAACTTGCCCGCGATCTCGTCGGTGTACGCCTGCGGCTCCATGCCGCGCGCGCGCGCGATGCGTTCGATCTTCTGGCCGTGCTCGTCGAGGCCGGTCAGGAAGAAGACGTTGTCCTTGCCGTGGCGGGCGCGGTGGTAGCGCGCCAGCGCGTCCGCCACGACGGTCGTGTAGAACGTCCCGAGGTGGGGGAGGGCGTTGACGTAGTAGATGGGCGTGGTGACGTAGAAGCGCGACATTCGTGGCGCTGCGGAAGATGCCACGAGCGCGACCGCGCCGCTACGCCGCCGGACGGTGCTGCTTCTTGAGCGCGATCAGCAGCCGCTCGATGGCCAGCGTCGGGTTGACGTTGGCGGTCAGCGACGCCTGCACGTCGACGATCGCGGCCAGCGCCCGGCCCAGACGATCGACGCCCAGCGGGGCCAGCGCGTCGACACCTTCGACGCCGCCCGTGCGCAGCACCGCCAGCTCCGGCGCCCCGGCCGCGACGGCCAGCGCGTCGCGGTACAGGCGCGCGAGCAGGCCAAGCACGCGCCCCAGATCGTCCTTGCCGGTGCGCCCGCCCTTCTCGTTCTTCTCGCCCGCCTGTCCGGCCGCGGCGGCGAAGTCGAAGATGGCGCCGACACCCTGGGTGGCCACGGCGGCGCGCAGCTCGGCGAGCGTTTGCACCGGCAGCTGGTCTTCTTCCGCCGCCGCCGCGAACAGCCGCGCTGCCGAACCGTCGGCCAGCGTGGCCGCGATCTCCGCCTTGTCGCGGGGCACGCCACGCAGTTCCGCAAGCGCCAGCAGCTCGGGCGTCGGGATCGACCGGAAGCGGATCCGCTGCGTTCGCGAGCGAATCGTCGGCAGCAGGCGATCGGGCGCCGCCGTGCACAGCACCATGTGATTGCGCGCCAGCGGCTCTTCCAGGGTCTTGAGCAGGCAGTTGGCCGCGCTGGGGTTCATCGCGTCCGCGTCGTCGATGATGATCACGCGCGCGTTCGCCTCGTGCGGGCGCGTGCGGGCCAGCGCCAAGATCGCCTGCGCCGTGTCGAAGACGATCTGACCAGCGGCCCCCGTCGGACCGAAGCTGGGCACGTCCGGGTGCATTCCGGCTTCGATCCGGGTGCAGACCTCGCATTTGCCGCAGCCCTGGCCGGGCGCGGCCGCGCAGTTGAGCGCCATGGCCAGGCCCAGCGCGGCGCTGCGCTTGCCGACTCCGTGCGGGCCTTCGAACAGGTACGCGTGCGCCAGGTGCCCGCGCGCCATCGCGCCCAGCAGCGCCGTGCGCGCCGCGTCCTGACCGATGACATCGGCGAGCAACATCGCGCCTAGGAACCTAACACGTCGACAGTACGTGACCGCGACGCTAACCTTTCGCCATGGGCATCCTCGGCCGCCTCTCATCGCTGGTGAAATCGAACCTCAACAACGCGATCGACTCCATGCAGGACCCCGCCAAGGAGATCGATCAGATGATTCGCGACATGGAGGACTCCGCGAAGCAGGCGCGGACCGAGGTGGCGCAGTGCATGGCGGAGGAGAAGCGGCTGCAGAAGCGGGTCACCGACCTCGAGGGTGATGCCGCCGACTGGGAGAAGCGCGCCGGGACCGCCGTGCGCGCGGGCGACGACGCGCTGGCCAAGGAAGCGCTGCTGCGCAAGGCCGAGAAGGAGGCCGAGCGCACCGAAACGCAGAAGGCGCTGCAGGAGCAGGGCGTGTACGTCGACCAGCTGACGCAAGCGCTGAAGGCGCTCGACGTTCGCCTCAAGGACATCAAGCTGCGTCAGGGGACGCTGCGCGCCAAGGCGCGCGCCAACAAGAGCGGTAGCCCGCTGTCGGGCAAGACGTCCGCGTTCGACGACTTCGACCGCATGGCCGGCCGCATCGACGCGGTCGAGGCCGAGGCGAGCCTGGACGAGGACCTGGGTGGACGCACCGAGGCATCAGCCGCCGCCGAGCGGAAGCTGAACGCCATGGCCGCCGAGAGCTCGGTCGACGAGGCCCTGGCCGAGCTGAAAAAGAAGCTGGGCGGGGGGTAGAAACCCGCTGCAGGAATCGGGATTCGACTCCCGGCACATGCTAGTGTCTCGCCACCATGGCCAATCGGCCGACAGGCAGCGCGCCCAGACAGCGACAGGCGCTCGCTCCGAGCACGCAACCGCAGCCGCACGTCCGTCACAGCACGGCGCGCGTCGCCGTGCACGAGCCGCCGCGTAGCCCGCTGCCGAGCTGGTTCTGGGGCGCGCTCGGCTGCTTGAGCGTGCTCAGCATCGGTCTCGCCGTCTTGTTCGTCGCCACCAAGCCCGGGGCGGAGGAAGCCGCACCCGTCGCCGTCAGCGCGCCCGCGGCTTCGCCCCCGACTCCAGCGCCACACGCAGCGGTGGCCGCGCCCGCGCCTGCGCGCGCGCCCGCAAGGCCGGCCCCCGGTGCCCCGGCGCGCGCGGGCGGGATTCACGTCGAACAGATCGCAGCGCCGCCGCCACCCGCGCTCGCCGAGATGCCGCGCCCGAAGGCCAAGCCGCGGGCGGTGAAGGTCGCAAAGACGCCGTCAGCGGCTCCCAAAGCGGCGGCGTCAGGGGACGAGGATGAGGAAGCGGCCGAGGCAGAGCTGCTCGCGCCGCGCGCCAAGCGCGCTGCCACCGCCCGTGCCCCCGAAGAAGAAGAGTCCGAAGAGAAGTCGCCCTGACGCTGGCGGCCTGAAGCTGGCCTAAAGCGCGAACAGCTCCACGCCGCTGGCCAGCGAACAGCGGCCGTCCCTGGGATTGCCGCCGGTGCGGATGATATCGGCGGGCGCGACGCTGACGTTGGTCCCTGACAGCTCCATCGCCGCCATGCGAATCATGGCGCGGTTGAGCGCTGTGACGAAGTAACACGGGATCGTCGGCTCCTGGTGCGCGCCGCCGATGCCCGAGTCGTCGGTCAGGAACAGGTAGCGACCGCCGGTGACCTGCGCCGCGGTTCGCATCGCGTATTCCGTCACGTCGTCCGCGCCGCTGGCGGCGATCGGGTAGATGTGGATGCCGAGCCGCTGCGCCAGGAGCACGCTGTTGGCGATCGACCCCTCACGACCGGTGTGGTGGGGCGCGTCCGCGAGCCAGAACGCCATGCGCGCGGCAGAGTCCTGGGGCGCCCGCCAGCTCAGCGTCGTCAGCTTCGCCAGCGCCTGATCCGGGGCCTCCGGGTAGTCGCCGCCACCACCGGCCGACTGCGCGGCGAGGTTTGACTGGAACACGGTCAGCGAAGGTTCGAAGTCGAAGGAACGCACGACGTAGGCGTCGCCGACGTCGCGATACACGATCAGCGCCCAGCGCTGGGCGACGTTGGGGAAGTCGTCGGCGATGCGCGCGGCGATGTCGCGCACCTCGACTTTCAAGTAGTCGATCTCGTCGCCCATGCTGCCCGTCGTGTCGATCACCAGCGCGAGATCGAGCGCCACGGGCGGCGCGGCGGTCACGTTCGGCAGCTGGATCGCCGCGCCCGCGTCGCCGACGACGGCCTGGGTGGCCGCCGTCGCGGCGCCGACCGACGCCGCGATGCGCACGCCGGCGCCGAGCTCCGCGCCCACCGTGCCCGGCAGGAAGAACAGCATGCCGTCGGAGCGAGTCGGCGCTTCGAGCAGCTTGATGCCGGCCGCGTCCGTGACCGTGACCATCGCGCCGGAGAGCGGCGCGCCAGCGGCGTCGGTGACCTCGATCTCGAGGCGGTTCTCGCGCGGAATCTGCGGCAGCCCGTTGGCCTGCGTGCGCGCCGTCTGCAGCAGGTAGTCCTTGTAGAAGCCGAAGTTGAGGTTGTCGTCCCAGGTCCCCGCGGTGAGCAGGCCGGACTGCGGCGTGCCGCCGCTGGTTCCCGCCGTGCCGGTGCTGCCGGCCGTGCCTGTGTCGCCGCTCCCAGCCGCCCCCGTTCCCGTGCCTGTCCCGACTCCTGTGCTTGTTCCTGTGCCCGGCGCCGTTCCCGTGCCGCCCGGCTCCCAGGTGCCGCCGCCACCTGGGGAGTCGGCGGAGCCCGCGCAGCTGGCGAGCGCGAGTGACACAGCAACCACGAAGATGCCGGCGCCCAAGTCAGGTGATCGCATGGGCGCGCGTTAACGCAAGCTTCGGACCACCGCCCCAGCCCCGCGCTTCCCGCGGACTTGGGCGCGCCGGCGGCGCGTCCTGCCTGACATCGATGTCAGGGCGGCGATCAGCCCCGTTCGGGGGTGACCTTGGTCCGCGCCTCGCGCTCGAGCGCGGCGATCCGGCGCGCCGTCGCGAGCAGTAACCCCGCGAGCAACGCGAGCAGTGCCAGTCCGGTCGCCAGCGCCGCCAGCAGCAGCGGACGCGTCCCGGGCGTGATGCGCAGCGGCCCCAGCGCGGCGAGCGTCGCCCCGGCGCTTGCCTCGCCGGGATCCGATGCGGCGGTGACGACCACGGACACCGATGCCGGTTCCAGCCCCGCGACGCTCCCCGCGACCAGCTTCTGGACGTCCCCCTCCGCCAGCGGCGCGCGTCCCTGGCGGGCCTTGAGCAGGACAGCCGCGCGCGCTCCGCGCCGTGGCTTGGTGTCGATGGCCAGCGGGTCGCTCTCCTCCAGCACCAGATGGACGCGGGCGTTCACGATCCCGTCGGCGCTCTCCAGCGTGCGTTCGATCTCTCCCGCCAGCGCGTCGACGTAGCGCGCCCGTTCCTCCGATGCCGTCGGGATCAGGCTGGGCTGGCCGTAGGTCTCGGAGAAGCCGCGCCGCCGATCGTGCGGCAGGCCCAGGGCGCGCAGCAGGTCCAGGGCGCGGGTGCCGTCCGCGCGGGCGACCCGCAGCGTGTACGTCGCGCCCGCGCCCGACGCGCCGCCTTCGTCGGGGAGCTTCTCGGCGCCGATGCCCGCCCGCTCCAGGGCCGCCGTCGCCTCGTTGGCCGAGCGCTCATCCACGCCGTGCAGGATGTTCGTGGAGCACGCGCTCACCGTCGCCGCCAGCGTCAACAGAACCAGCCACCGCATCCACATCGCGGGCGTCATAACACCGAATGGGGGCCCCTAAAAGCGTCCTGTCAGACCTGCGTCCCCATCACCTGCTTGACGGCACCCACCAGCCGGTCAGCGACGCGCGAGACGATCTCGACGGTCTGCGAATAGCGGAAGACCGTCGCCTGCAACGCCAGCAGCTCGGCGGGCGAGAAGGTCTTGCCGCGCGCCGCAGACGCCAGCAGCGTGTCGAGGTTTCGTTCGGCCGCGACCGCGCGTTCCAGCACGCCACGCACCGCGGTCGATGCCGGTATCGGCGTCGGCGGGGGCGGTTGCGGCGGCGGCGCGCCATGGCCTGGCGCTGACCTGCCTGCGAGCACCGTCTTGAACGTGCGTGTCTTGCCCTCGAATTTGTCAGCCGTTTCCACGGCCGGAGGCGCTGTCGCGGCAGAAGAGGGGCCCACACGCATGCCGGGTCATCGGTTGCCCGGCCCGTCTGGTTGCGTTGCTCCGATACTTTCTCAGATCTCTTCTATGTCGGACATCGCCTGGCGCAGGAGATCGACCGCGCGCGCGTGCAGGCGGCAGGCCCACGACTTGGACAGACCCATCTCGGCGCCGGCCTGCTCGAGGTTCTTGTCGCCGAAGTAATACATCTCCATCAGCTGGCGCTCCTTGTCGGGCAGCGTCTTCATCGCCTCGCGCACGCGCCGCGACAGCCGGCCGGTATCCAGCGCGGCGTCCGGCGCGGCGAAGGTCTGGTCGGCGACCGTCGCCGCCGCCTCCAGCGACGTGATGTGGATGGTGGCGACGCCCGACAGCATCTCGCCGACGGCGGCCAGCGCCGCGGCGGGGTCGGGCTTGGCGCCGCTCGCGGCATCAGGCGCCTGCGCGCGCGCCGCGCCGTCGCGCTCGGCCTGGTTCTGCAAGTATTCGTTGCTGCGCTCCTCGGCGCGGTAACGCGCGTAGTCGGCGCGCGAGTACCAGCCCATCGTCCGGATGCCGTCGTACATCGCGCCGCGGATGCGGTAGTAGGCGAAGGTCGAGAACGCTACCCCCTGCCGCCCGTCGAAGCGCTCCGCCGCCTCGACCAGGCCCTTCGACCCGTAGCCGACCAGGTCGTCGATGTCCATGGTCGCGCCCAGCGACTTCTTCACCTTGCGCGCGATCGCCTGCACCAGCGATAGGTGCTTCTCGACCAGCTGCTTGACGTCCGACCCCGCCACGCTGCGACTAGAGCAAGGGTTGCGTCGCGTCGTCAAGTCCGCGTAGGCTGCGCGGCTGCAATGCGCGAGTACGTCGATTCCTGCGCGCGCCACGAAAACGCGGCGCGTACGCGCAACCTCCTGGAACGCATCGTCCCTCACGGTCGGTTGCACGCTCGTTTCATCAACACGCTGTCGCGGCTGGAATACGTCGGGGTCCGCAAGATCCTGAAGAGCCGCCGCTCCGAGCACCTGGAGCTGGATGGCCTGCAGCACATCCTGGATGAGGCGGTCCACGCCCTGCGCCTGAAGAAGGCCGCGGTGGCGCTGGCGGGCGCCGGCGCCGGGGTGTCGACCTTCGCTGACGGCGCCACGCTGGCCGGCGATGCGGGGGAGGGTTACCTGCAGGCGCTGGATCACCGCGCCGAGGAGGCGCTGGGCGATCTGCCGGCGGACGATCGCGGCGAGGCGAACTACCGCCTGACCAGCGCGGCGGTCGAGGTGCGGGCGCAGGTCTTCTATCCGATGTACGACGAGACCCTGCGCGCGCACGGCGCGGGCTTTTCGGTGGCGGCGATCATGAAAGACGAGGGGCGCCACCTGGCCGAGATGGCGGCCGACCTCGAGCGCACGCTCCCCGACTGGCGGCGCCGGCTCGAGGTGGTGCTGGCTGCCGAGGAGGCGCTGTTTTCGCGCTTCCTGAGCGCGATCGAATCGACGCTGGCATCGTCGCAGGAAGATGGCGCAGTTCAGGTCGCTTAGCGCCGGCGACGTGCAGGACATCCTGCGCGGATTCGGCGTCGGCGGCTACCGCGCCCACCAGCCCATCGCGGTCGGCACCGTCAACACCAACGTCCGCGTCGAGACCGACACGGGCCTGCTGTTCCTGCGGGTCAACGAAGGGAAGTCGGAGGACGACGTGCGCCGTGAGGCCGCGATCGTCGCGCACGCGGCCGTGCACGGCGTGCCGACGCCGGCGCCGCGCGTGGCCGCGGGCGGGGCGCCGTTCGCTGATTGGCGCGGTGAGCGCGTATCGCTGTTCCCCTGGGTCGCGGGCCGTACGCTGGCGCGCGCGCGAGCTGACGCCCGCGCACGCCGCGGCGGTCGGCGCGGCGCTGGCCCGGTTGCACCTGGCGAGCGCCGGCTACGCCGACCACCGCCCCGGCCGCTACGAGCCCGATGAGATCGCGGCGCGGCTGACGCGCGTGGCGGCGCTGGCGCGGCCCGAGCTGGCCCACGCGGTCGCGGTTCTGGCTCCCGAGCTCACGCAGCTGGCCGCCGAACGCGCCGCACACGTCGTCGCGATGGGGATCATTCACGGCGATCTGTTCGTCGACAACGTGATGTTCGACGACGCCGGCGCGCTGACCGCGCTCATCGATTTCGAGCAGGCGTCGTGGGGGCGGCTGGCCTACGACCTGGCGGTGACCACGCTGGCGTTCGGCTTCGGCCGCGATGGCTTCCGCGCCGACATCGTGCGCGCGCTGATCGACGGCTACGCGGCGGCGCGTCCGCCGACCATCGAGGAGCGGGCGGCGTTCGGCGCCGAGCTGCGCTTCGCCGCCTGCCGCTTCGCCGTCACACGCATCACCGACGTCCACCTGAAGCGAGACGCCGGCGCCGCGCCCGGCAAGAACTTCCAGCGCTACCTCGATCGCCTCACCAGCGTCCGCGCCCACCTCGCCGCCGCCGACGGCCTGTTCGACCTCTGACGGCGACCAATAGCGTTCTCCGGCGACCAACAACGCCAGAGCGAGCGCAGCGAGCGGGTCCAAGCGCCGAGGAGGCGCGGCTTTGCCGCGCCGGCGCCGACGGCCTACCGGGGGGAGCCCGTGAGGGGGGCGAAGCCCCCCTCGCGAAGCGCGAAGCGCGTCACTTGCGGACCATGTTGATGTACTTGCGCAGGGTGTCCTTGCGCTCTTCATCAAGGTCGACGTAGCGGATGCCCATGTCCATCGGCGGCTCGCGGTTCGCCCACACGACCTCGCCCGTGACCGCGATGGAGGCGTCGAGCTCGGGAAAGTTCAGCACCAGGTCGACCAGCGTGCCGACCTCTTCGACCCCCGTCGTCTGGATGCAGACGCCACCCATCGAGATGTTCTGGATGCGATGGAACAGCAACACCTCGTTGCCGGTGTAGTCGACGTACGCATTCACTTCGAAGCGCGGAAATTCGCGCGGGTGTTCGGGGTGCTCGGAAGGTTCGCCCATTCATCCGTCTCGCGAGGAAAGGCAATATCGCAGATCTGGCCAGTCCGTCCAACTCCGCGGCATGTGGTCGTTTTGCCAATCTGGCACGCCCGGGCTCGGCGGAACGCCGAACCGGCATTTCGGGCCCCTGTCGGAACCGCTTGCCTCAAGGGGCCCGGTTCTGGAATGGTTCGTGCATTCTCGGCGGCCGCGCATGAGCACCACGACGCGATCCACGCTGGCGACAGCGCTGTTGTTCCTGACCACGGCGGTTGGCTGCGCGCACAACGACTACTATCCGGGCACGACGATCCTCCGCAACGAGGACAACCAGAAGATCATCGAGACCGTCGAGTCCTATCGCCGCCGCCTGATGGAGCACAACGTCGAGGGGCTGCTGATCCTGGCGTCGCCGAAGTACTTCGAGGACTCCGGGACGCCGCGCTCGGACGACGACTACGGTTTCGAGGGCCTCAAGCAGGTGCTGACCAACAAGCTGAAACGGGTCAAGTCGCTGCGCTACGAGATCGAATACCGCACCATCCGCGTGAAGGGGAAACGCGCCGAGGTCGAAGTCTTTCTCGACGGCTCGTTCGAGCTGGCGGCCGACTCGGGCGATCGCTACCGGCGCGTCAACGACTACCACCGCTTCCTGCTCGAGCAGGAAAACGATCAGTGGAAGTTCACCGGCGGCATGTGAGCCGCCGCTGCTGAATCACCGCTACTTGCAGTAACGCTCGACCGCCGCGAACAGCTGGCTCAGATCCAGCGGTTTCATCACCAGCTCCGCGGCGTCGATCAGCACCGGCCGCTTCCCCGTCGCCGTGATCACCACCAAGGGGATGTCGGCGATGTCGGCGTCCGCCTTCTGTTCGCGGCGGAACTGCCAGCCGTCCATGACCGGCATCATCAGGTCGAGCAGGATGACGCACGGGCGCGGCTTGGCGGCCTTGAGGTGGTCCAGCGCCTCACGACCGTTGCCGACGCACGCCACGTCGTAGCCCTCGTCCTCGAGCACCTCGCGCAGCGACTCGCGGATATCCGGGTCGTCGTCGACGACCAGTACGCCGCCACATTTGCCGTCAGCTGCCATGTCGGGATTGTTCCGGTCGCGCCGCGCACTTGTCAAACGGATTGCGGCACCTCAACATCAACCGCGCGTATGCGCATCCTTGTCATGGCGGCTGTGGCGTTGCTGGCCGCCTCTGTCGCGCCCGTCGCGGACGCGGCGTCGCCGCCGGCGCCCGTCGCTGCGCTGGACACGGCGGCGCTCATCGCCGCCAGTTATCGCGTCGAGCCGAACGTCATCTACCTTTCGACCGCGGGGTGGCAGGGGAAGCTGGACCTGTATGTGCCGCGGCGCCCGACCGGGGTGCAGCCGACCGCGATCCTGTTCCACGGCGGGGGCTGGGTGACCGGCAGCAAGGACGAAATTGCCCTGGATGTCCTGCCCTACCTGGCCATGGGGTTCTCCGTCGTGAACGTCGACTACCGCGTGGCGCGGGTGGCCCTGGCGCCCGCGGCGGTCGAGGACGCGCGCTGCGCGTTGCGCTGGGTGGTGCGACATGCGCAGCAATATGGCTTCGATCGGGCGCGGATGGTGCTGGTGGGGAGCTCCGCCGGGGCCCACCTGGCGTTGATGGCGGCGATGGCGCCGGCGTCGGCCGGCTTCGATCGCCTGTGCCCCGGCGACGAGCCTCTGACCGTCGCGGCCGTGATCAGCTTCTTCGGCGTCGTCGACGTGGGCGAGCTGCTGGCGCCCCCCAATCCGCGCGACTTCGCCGTCGGCTGGCTGGGGCCAGGCGCCACGGACGCGAAGCTCGTAGAACGGCTGTCGCCCCTCCGCTACGTCGACAAGGGCGCGCCCGCGATCTTGACCCTGCACGGGGACGCCGACCCTGTGGTTCCGTTCACGCAGGCGACGCGGCTGCACGCCGCGCTGGACGCCGCCGGCGTGCCGAACCGACTGGTCCCGATTCGCGGTGGCCATCATGGCAACTTCGACGGCAACGAGGTGCTGCGCGCCAACCGCGTCGTGCGCGAGTTCCTGGTCAAGCGCGGCGTCGTGTCGGAGTCGCCGTTCGCGGCGGGCAAATACGCACGCAAGATCAAGCCGGTCACCAGTCACGCGGCGGAGTGACCCGAGCCGCCACGGTTACCCGAGGCAGGGAGCCGGCCCATCTGCGCCAGGCCCGCGACCAGCGCTGCCAGCGTGGTCGGTTGGATCGGCTTGGGCGCGTGGCGCTGGTAGCCCGCCTGCAGCGCCCGCGCCGCGTCGTCGGACCGCGCGTAGGCCGTGATCGCGGCGGCCGGCAGATCGCCCCCCAAGCCCTCCGGTAGCGCGCGCACGCGGCTGATCAGGCGGTAGCCGTCTTCGCCGGGCAAGCCGATGTCGCTGAGCAGGACGGCGGGGCGTTCGCGCTGCACCAGCCGCAGCGCCTCGTCGGCGCTGTGAGTCGCCACGACGATGGCGCCGCACTGCTGCAGCACCTCGGTCAGCAGGTCGCGTGCGTCCGGCTCGTCGTCGACCAGCAGCACCTTGATGCCGGTCAGATCGACCAGCTCGTCGTTCGCCGGGCGCAGCGTGCCCGCGACGCGCGTCTCCGGGGCGACCGCGACCGCCGCCGGCCCGGGGGCCCGCTTCGGCAGCCGCACCCGGAACACGGCGCCCTTGCCTTCACCGTCGCTGTCACACGACACGGTACCGCCGTGCAGCTCGACGACGTGGCGGACGATCGCCAGCCCCAGCCCCAGGCCACCGTGCGTGCGGCGGCTGCTGCTGTCGAGCTGTCGAAAGCGATCGAACACGAACGGCTTGAAGTCGGGTGTGATGCCGCAGCCGGAGTCGCGCACCTCGATGACCACGTCTTCGTCTTCGCACCCGAGGTGCAGCTCGACGTGGCCGCCCGCGGGCGTGAACTTGATCGCGTTGGACAGCAGGTTCCACACCACCTGCTGCAGCCGGGTCGCGTCGCCAGCGAAGTGCGTCGGCAGCGGGCCGATGCGCCGATCGAGCGCGATCGCCTTCGCGTCCGACGCGGGGCGGACCGCGTCGACGGCGCCGTCGACGATGGCCTGCAGATCGACCGGGTTGAGCTCGATGCGCAGCTTGCCGGTGATGATGCGCGACACGTCGAGGATGTCTTCGATCAGCTCCGCCTGCGCGCGCGCGTTGCGTTCGATGGTGTCCAGCGCCTTCTGCTCCTTCTCGGGAGGCAATGTCCGCGACCGCAACATGCGCGCCCAGCCGACCATCGCGTTCAGCGGCGTGCGCAGCTCGTGCGACAGCGTCGCCAGGAACTCGTCCTTCGCGCGGTTGGCCGCCTCGGCGGCTTCGCGCGCGTGGCGCTCGGCGACCGCCAGCTCCGCGTAGGCGTCTTCGGCGCGCTTGAGGTTTTCGATATCGGTGGCGGTGCCGATCCAGCTCGTGACGACGCCGTCCGGATCGCGCTGCGGGACGAACCGCCCGGCGTGCCAGCGGTACAGGCCATCGTGCGCCGAGCGCAGGCGATATTCGATCTCCAGCGCCTCGCCGCGCGCCAGCGCGACCGCCAGTCCGTCGCGCACGCGCTGCTCGTCGTCGGCGTGCACGGCCGCGAACAGGCCGGTGGCCTCGGCGCCCGCGTAGTCAATCCACGACCGGTTGGCGTAGGTGGGGATGCCATCGGGTCCCAGCGCCCACACACACAGGGGCATCGCGTCGAGCAGGGCGCGGAAGCGCTCCTCGGCGCGGCTGCGTTCGAGGTTCGATTCGCGCGCGTGCAGCAGCGCCGACTGCTCGCGCAGCTGGCGCTCCTTGACGTAGAGATCGACGAACACCCGCACCTTCGACCGCAAGATGGTCGGGTCGAACGGCTTCATCATGTAGTCGACGCCGCCGCGCTCGTATCCCGCGAACACGTGCGAGGCGTCGCGCTGGATCGCCGTGACGAAGATGATCGGGATGTGCGCTGTGCGCGGGTGGCGCTTCATGAGCGACGCGGTTTCGAAGCCGTCCATGCCCGGCATCTGCACGTCCAGCAGCACGAGGGCGAACTCCTCCGCGAGCAGGTGGCGCAGGGCCTCCACGCCCGACACGGCGGTCACCATCCGGACGCCGAGCGGCGCCAGCGTGGCCTCTAGCGCGACCAGGTTCGCCGGGCGGTCGTCGACCAGCAGCACCGCCGCGGCGGTGTTCGCGGTGGCGCTCGCGCCGAGGGTGCTGCTGCTCGGAGTCGCTGCGACGCTGGCCATGTGGAACCCCGGGAAAGTAAGGCCGATGCGGGGTGAAACAAGCCCGATGTCAGGGACCGGCGTGTTACGCTTGCGCGGTGAGCGAAGAGGTCTCGGCGCCGCCAGATCCCCGCATCGGCAGCGTACTTCAGGGGCGCTACCTCATCCATTCCCGGCTCGCGTCGGGCGCGATGGGGGTGGTCTACAAGGGGGAGCGTGTACAGCTAGGTCGGGCGGTAGCAGTGAAGTTCTTACATCCGTGGATCGCCGCCCAGAAGACATTCCTCACTCGGTTCGAGAACGAAGCGAAGGCGATGAGCCGCCTTCTGCACCCGCACTGCGTGTCGGTCATCGACTTCGGCGTCGAGGGCTCGCCGTATCTGGTGATGGACTTCGTGACCGGGCGGACGTTGCGCGATCGGTTGCTGGAAGGGCAGCTGCCGGTGGTCGACGCCATGCGCGTCGCGCAGCAGCTGCTGGCCGGTCTGGCGCACGCGCACGCGCAGGAGATCGTGCACCGCGATCTGAAGCCCGAGAACCTCATCTTGAGCGCCGAGGCCGGGCTGGAGGAGCATCTGCGCATCCTGGACTTTGGTCTCGCGAAGCTGCGCGACGGACCGGCGATGACCGCGGGCATGGCGGTGGGCACGCCCAGCTACATGTCGCCGGAGCAGTCGGGCGCGGACGGTGAGATCGACGCGCGCACCGACATTTACACGGTGGGCGTGCTGCTGTTCGAGCTGTTCGCCGGGCGCAAGCCGTTCCAGTCCGAAAACGTCGGCGAGGTGATCCTGATGCACCGCGAAGCGCCGGCGCCCTATCTGCGGGCGACGGCGCCGCAGGCCGGCTACTCTGCGGCGCTGGAGGCCGTGCTGCACAAGGCGATGTCCAAGCGCCCGGCAGATCGCTTCCAGTCCGCCGCCGAGCTGGCGGCGGCGCTTGCGGCCACGCCTGAGGGCCAGGGCCACGTGGGCGACGCCGCCGCGGCGCCGTCGCCGGCGCCGTCACCACCGCCGTCGTTGCCGGCGCCGCGCAAGCCGAGCGGCGACAAGGCGCCGCCGAAAGCGCCGGCCCGACCCGTCGACGCCACGACGGTCGATTCACTGTCGTCTGTGCGCCGGCGCATGGAAGGGGGGGCGACGGGGTCGAAGGTGGTGCGCCAGTGGCGGCTGGCGGGGATCGGCCTGCTGTTTCTGGCGGTCGCGATGCTCGCGCTGCTGATCGGGCGCGGCTTGCGCCACAACGGCGAGGCGGCGACGATCAACCCGCAGGGGACAACGGCTGCCCGGGGCGCGGCGAGCCATGGCACGCCCGCGGCCCCCGCAGGCGCCCCGGCGGCGGCGCCCGGCCCGGAAGACCCGCGCCTGCAGCAGGCGCGACAGCTCGCCGGCAGCGGTCAAACCGACGCCGCGATCGCGCTGCTCAACCAGGTGCGCGCCCAGGAGCCCGACAACGCCGATGCGCTCTACCTGCTGGCGATGGCGAACTTCGACACGCGGCGGTGGGCGGATGGACTGGCGGCCGCGCAGATCGCCGTACGCAAGAATCCCACGTTCAAGTCGGATCCGGATCTCATCAAGGGGGCGATCAAGTCGCTGGTCAGCGATCGCGGGTACGATCGATCGCAGGGCTTCCTGCGCAGCCTGGGGGCGCCGGCGACGCCGTTCATCAGGGCGGCTGCGCAGAGCGATCCGAGCCCTAAAGTGCGCGAGCGGGCGGCTGAGCTGCTGGGTGGTGGTGGTCGCGGATGGCCCAGCCGTGGGTCGTCTTCGTCGTCGAGCATGTTCAAGCGCTAGCTAGCGCTGGCCGCGGCTCACAGGCTTCTGGTCGCGGGGCTGCTCTGGGATGGAGGCTCCATGTAAACGGTTCGCTGCTTGACAGCTCCGCCTGGGCCATGCAAAAGCGGCGACCAAAAAAAGTAACTTCCCTTGCCTTATTGACGCTTGATATTCTATGCGCGTGCCGGAGCTTGGGCCCTCTCCCCCGGAGGTGCTGTTGGCCACCGTAAGGACCTCTGATGTGTTGGTCTCGCGCCTGGAGGACCAGGTGCGAGAGCTGCGCGCCGCGCTGGAAGACGCGGCCGAAGCGATCTGCCGTGTCGACGCGGACGGCCGGGTGGTCTCCGTGAACCGCGCCTTCTGCCTGTTCTTCGGCTACACGCCGGACGAGATCATCGGTCGCAGCTGGGAGGTGGCGGTGTCGGCCGCCGATCGTCCCCTGATTCGTGCCGACCTGCGAATGGCGGCGGACAAGGTCGATCGCGAGGTCCACGGCGCGCGCAAGGACGGAACCCCGTTCGACATGCAGCTGGCGGTGGTGCCGGTCGTCGACGGCAGCGCGAGCCGGCCCAAGGGCCACTACATGTACATCCGCGACCTGACCGATCGGCGGCGGATGGAGAACCAGCTGATCTTCGCCGGGCGCATGGCCGCCGTGGGGACGCTGGCGGCAGGTGTCGCGCACGAGATCAACAACCCGCTGGCGTACATCGTGGCGAACATCGACTTCGTCCGGCACCAGATGACGACGTTCGCGTCGCGCATCACGCGCAGCGGCGCCAGCATGAACAGCCTGGGATCATCCGGCGATCTCGGGCACACGATGGACGAGGCAGGCGAGGCGCTGGCGGAAGCCCGACAGGGCGCCGAGCGGGTGCGCAACATCGTCCGCGACCTGCGCGTGTTCGCGCGCGGCGACGAGGAACAGTCAGGCCCGGTGGCGCTGCGCCGGGTGCTGGATTCGTCGATCAACATCGCGTGGAACGAGATCCGCCATCGCGCGCGCCTGGTGAAGGACTACGGCGACACGCCGATGGTGGAGGGGAACGAATCGCGGCTGGGACAGGTGTTCCTGAACCTCCTGCTCAACGCCGCGCACGCGATCCCGGAGGGCGAGACCGAACGCAACGAGATCCGGGTCAGCACGCGCACCGACGGCCGCGGTCACGCGGTCGTCGAGATCCGTGACACGGGCAGCGGCATCCCGGCGGACATTCGCGACAAGATCTTCGATCCGTTCTTCACGACCAAGTCGGCGAGCGAGGGGACGGGGCTGGGGTTGTGGATCTGCAGCGGTATCCTCGGCGCGCTGGGCGGCGACATCGGCGTCGACAGCGACGTCGGGCGGGGCAGCTCGTTCCGCGTCACGCTGCCGCCGGTCGCGATCGAGACGCCGGTGGCGGCTGAGTCGCGGCCGGTCAGCGAGGCGGAGGCGCCGGGCGGGAAGCTGCTGATCGTCGACGACGAGCCCATGATCCTGGGCGCGCTGCGCCGGGCGTTCTCGTCGGACTACAAGGTCACCTGCGTAGGCGACGGCCGGCGCGCGCTGGAGCGGATTCACGGCGGCGACCACTACGACGTCATCCTCTGCGACCTGATGATGCCCGAGATGACCGGGATGGACCTGTACGCCGAGCTCGCGCGCTCGGTCCCCGATCAGGCCGATCGGCTCGTGTTCGTCACCGGCGGCGCCTTCACGGCGCGCGCGCGCGAGTTCCTCGAGCGCGTGCCGAACGCGCGCGTGGAAAAGCCGATCGACTTCCAGAACCTGAAGCTGCTGCTGCGCAATCTCCGACGCTGAGCTCGGCGTTCAGCGTTACCATTGCAGCCATGATCATCGGCGTTCCCAAGGAGATAAAGACGCGCGAGTACCGCGTCGGGATGACCCCGGCGGGCGTGCGGCAGCTGGTGGCGCACAGCCACAAGGTGCTGGTCGAGCGCGGCGCGGGCGAGGGGAGCGGCATCACCGACGAGCAATACGTCCAGGCCGGCGCGACCATCGTCGCCGGCGCGGCCGACGCGTGGGGCGCGGAGATGGTGGTCAAGGTCAAGGAGCCGCTGCCGGCGGAATACGGCTTCTTTCGCGACGGCCTGATCCTCTACACGTATCTGCACCTCGCGGCCGAGCCGGAGCTGACGCGCCAGCTCGTCCGCGCCAAGGTCGCCGCCGTCGCGTACGAGACCATCGAGACCGCCGACGGCCACCTGCCGCTGCTGCGGCCGATGAGCGAGGTGGCAGGGCGCATGGCGGTGCAGGTCGGGGCGTCGTGTCTCGAGAAGGAGCGCGGCGGCAAGGGCGTGCTGCTCGGCGGCGTTCCCGGCACGCGGCGCGGCCGCGTCGTCATCCTCGGCGGCGGCGTCGTCGGGCGTAGCGCCGCCACCATCGCCATCGGCATGGGCGCCCACGTCACCGTGCTCGACGTGCGCGCGAAGACGATGGGCTACCTGGAGGACGTGTTCGGCGGCGGCATCGAGACGCTGTACTCGAATCCGTACAACATCGAGGAGGCCGTGCGCCGCGCCGATCTGGTCATCGGCGCGGTCCTCGTCCCGGGCGCGGTGGCGCCCAAGCTGGTCGACGAGGCACAGATCGCGGCGATGGAGAAGGGCAGCGTCGTCGTCGACGTCGCGGTCGATCAGGGGGGCTGCATCGCCACCTGCCGCCCGACCAATCACGACCACCCCACCTACGAGATGCACGGCGTCGTCCACTACTGCGTCCCCAACATGCCGGGCGCGGTGGCGCAGACCAGCACCTGGGCGCTGACCAACGTCACCATCGCGTACGCGCAGAAGCTTGCCGATATGGGCCTGGCGGGCGCCGTGATCGACGATCCGGCGCTGGCGAAGGGCGTCAACTGCTACGCCGGCAACGTGACCTGCTCGCCGGTCGCGCTGGCCCACAAGCTGCCGTACAGCCCGCTGTCGGCGCTGCTCAAGCTGACGTAGAGCGGCTCAGAGAACGCAGCCGTTCACGTTGTCGCACAGCAACAGCGCGCACGACTCGTCCGCCGTTATGGGGCCGCACGTCCCCGCGCCGTTGCAATACGTCCGCGTGAAGATTGCCGGCAAGAGGCCGCTGCACGACGTGTTGCACACGGTGTTGACGTCGAAGAGCTGGCAAGTGCCGGAGGCGCTGCACAGGCCGTTGTTGCCGCAGCTGCTGGCGACCGGCGTACCGCAGCGCGGATCGGGCTGATTCAGGCCAATGCCCGTGCACGTCCCCTCGCTGCCGGCGATGTTGCACCGCTGACATGGATCACAACTCGGGGCGCCGCAGCAGATGTTGTCGACGCACTGGCCGTTGGTGCACTGGCCGTCATTCGCGCACCCGGAACCGACGCCGCGCTTCAGCGCGCAGCTGCCACCGTCGCAGAAGTAGCCGCTGACGCAGTCGCCGTCGCCCGAGCAGGAGTTTCGACAGCCGCTCGATCCGCACAGGTACGGCGAGCAGTTCTGCACTTGCGGGACGGCGCAGCTGCCGGAGCCGTTACACGACGCCGTCGGCTGGAACAGCGACGTCGAGGTGCAGGACGGCCCCCCGCACTGCGTGCTGCTGCCGGGCTGTGCGCAGGCGCCGCCGCTGCACAGCCCCGTGTTGCCGCAGATGCTCGCCGTCGGGTTCGAGCAACGGCCGTGTGGCTCCGCCGTGTTGTCGCCGACCGTGGCGCAGGTACCCAGGCTGCCGGCGAGGTTGCACGCCTCACAGGTGCTGCACGCGCTGCTGTTGCAGCAAACGCCGTCGACACAGCTGCCAGTCGTACATTCGTTGCCGAGGCCGCACGACGCGCCCGGCGACTTCTTCAGCAGGCAGCTGCCGCCCAGTCCGGTGCAGTAGTAGCCGTTGACGCACTGGCCGTCGCTGTCGCAGCTCGGACGGCACATGCCGGTGCCGCACACGTACGGACTGCAGCTCTGCGTGCTCATCTGGTTGCAGACGCCCATGCCGCTGCAGAACGACGGCGGCTGGTAAGTCGTCCCGCCGCAGGACACGGCGCTGCCGCACATGACCGTGGTCGGTTGCTGCGTGCAGGCCCCTCCGCCGTTACAGACGCCGGTGTTGCCGCACTCGCCGTTCGGCGCGCAGCGCCCGTGCGGGTCGCCGATGCCGGCGCCGACGTTCGCGCAGGTGCCGAAGCCGTTCACGCTGCACGCCTGGCAGGTCGAGCAGCTGCTCGTGCTGCAACAGACGCCGTCGACACAGTTGCCGCTCGTGCACTGGTTGCCGCCGCCGCACGCCGCGCCCAGCCCGCTCTTCAGCACGCAGCTGCCGTTGGTGCCCGGTGCAGAAGTAGCCGGCGACGCAGTCGTTGTCGCTGTTGCAGCGCGACAGGCAGCTCCCCGCGCCACACACGTACGGGTTGCAGCTCTGGGTGCCGACCTGCGTGCATGCGCCGCCGCCGTTGCAGAATGACGGCGGCTGGTACGTCGTCGCCGAGCACGACGCGGACGCGCCACAGGCAACGGAGGACGGCTGCTGCGTGCAGCCGCCGCTGCCGTTGCAGGCGCCGGTGTTGCCGCAGGCTCCGTTCGGCGCGCAGCGGTTGTGCGGGTCGCCGGCGCCGGCGCCGACGTTCGCGCACGTGCCGGGGCTGGAGGCGAGGTTGCATGCCTGGCAGGTGGTGCAGGCGTTCGTGCTGCAGCAGACGCCGTCGACGCAGTTGTTGCTCACGCACTGGTTACCGGCGCCGCACGTACCGCCGAGCGCCTTCTTCGCCTGGCAGCTTCCGGGCGACGACGTGTTCCCCGTGCAGTAGTTGCCGCTCGTGCAGTCGGTGTCGGCGGTGCACGTCGACCGGCAGGAGTTGTTCGTGTTGCACTGGTACGCGCCGCAGTCGATGGTCGCGGCCTGGTTGCACGTGCCGCCACCCGAACAGAACGACGGCGGCTGGAACGTCGTGCCGCTGCACGAGATCGGGGCGCCGCACACCGTCGACACCGCCGCTTGCTGGCAGGCGCCGTTGACGCACACGCCGGTGTTACCGCACGGCGGGTTGGCCGCGCAGTTGGGCGGATCTGCGGTGCCGTTGGCCACGTTCGCGCACGTCCCCGCGCCGTTGATGCTGCACGACTGGCAGCCAGCGCAGCCGTTGGTCGTGCAGCAGACGCCGTCGGTGCAGAAGCCGGTGCCGCACTCGTTGCCGCCGACGCAGGGCGCGCCGGGGCCCTTCTTCGCGACGCAGCTACCGGGCGTGGTCGCGTTGCCCGTGCAGTAGAGGCTGGCGTTCGCGCAGTGCGCGTCCGCCGTGCAGTCGTTGCGGCAGGTGTTGTTGGTGTTGCACACGTACGAACCGCAGCCGGTCGTTCCGGTCTGGCTGCACGTGCCGCTGCCCGAGCAGAACGACGCCGGCTGGAACGTCGACCCGCTGCACGCCATGGACAGACCGCACGACACGGTGGACGCGGCCTGCTGGCACCCGCCGGCGCCGTTGCAGACACCGGTGTTGCCGCACGGCGGAGACGCCGGGCACTGTCCGGCCGGCGCCGCGGCGCCCGCCGCCATGAACGCGCACATGCCGGGGCTGCTGGCGGTGTTGCACGCCTGGCAGGTCGGACAGCTCGCGCTGCCGCAGCAGACGCCGTCGACGCAGTTGCCGCTGATGCACTGGTTGCCGGCCGCGCACGTCAGGCCGTTCGGTTTCAACGCGCAGCTGCGGTTGGGCGCCGTCCCCTGGCACGTGAACGGGGCCAGGCAGTCGCTGTCCGCCGTGCAATTGGTCCGACAGGCGGCGCCGCTGCACAGGTATGGCGAGCAGCTGGATGCGGTCGGCGGGGCGCAGCCGCCGGTCCCGTTGCAGTGTGACAGCGGCGTGAAGGTCGACCCGCTGCACGACGCCGTGCCGCACGACACGGTCGTGGCGGCCAGCTGGCAGGCGCCGGCGCCGTTGCAGGCACCCGTGTTGCCGCAGGGCGGATTCGGCGCGCACAGGGCGTGCGGTTCGGCGGCGCCCAGCGCGACGGCGGTGCAGTTGCCGGCGCTGGTGCCGACGTTGCACGCCTGGCAGAGCCCACACGACGGGCTGCTGCAGCAGACGCCGTCGACACACGAGTTGCCGGTCAGGCATTGATCGGTCGACGTACACGCCTGCCCCAGGCGCTTCTTGTCGCCGCAGCGGTTGGTCTGCGGGTCGCAGATGTTTCCGGGCAGGCAGTCGACGTCGCCGGTGCAGGCGGCCTTGCAAGCGGTGGTGCCGTTGCAGACATACGGCGCGCAGGCGATCGACGATGCCGCCTGGCAGACGCCGCGGCCGTCGCAGGTGCGGCCGGTGATCTGCGCCGACTGGCCCGTGGGGCATGACGGCGCCGCGCACGACGTGCTGGCGTCGTAGAGCCGGCACGCGCCGTTGCCGTCGCAGAAGCCGTCGGTGCTGCAGCTCGCGGCGCCCATGTCGGAGCAACGCGCGTCGGTGTCGCCGGTGGCTTTGTTGCTGCAGGTGCCGCGCGACGCGATGAGCCCGCACGACTTGCAGATCCCGGTGCACGCGGTCTGGCAGCAGAAGCCTTGTTCGCAGAATCCGGACCGACACTCCTGGGGGCCGAAGCACGCGGCGCCTGGCGGCTTGAGGCCGCAGGTGCCGTTGGTGCAGACCGCCGGGGCCTTGCAGTCGGTGTCCGCGGTGCACGACGGCTTGCACGCGTTCCCGCCGCACTGGTACGGGAAGCAGTCGGTCGCGGGCCGGCGTGACGCAGGCGCCGGCGCCGTTGCAGGTCGAAAGCGCGGTGAACAGGTTGCTCACCGACGGACAGGTGGGCTCGAGGCAAGGCGTCCCGGAGGCGTAACGCTGGCAGGCGCCCGCCTCGCAGCGGCCGTTGGTGCCGCAGCTCGCGGCGCCCTGATCCGCGCAGCGCGCTTCCGGATCGACCGCGCCGGTGGCGACGTTCGAGCAGACGCCCATCATGCCCGCGATGCAGGACTTGCACGCCCCGGTGCAGTCCTGATCGCAGCACACGCCCTGCGCGCAGAATCCGCTCTTGCACTCGTTCGTGACCGTGCACGACGCGCCGTTGTCCTTCAGACCGCAGGAGTTGTCGATGCAGGTGTTGGGCGGCACACACTGCTCATTGGTGGTGCACGCGTTGAAGCACTTGTTGACGTTGCAGGTGAACGGCGGGCAGGGCAGGGCGTCGGGCGCCACGCACTGCCCGTTCGCGTTGCACATCGACGCGGGCGTGTAGACGTTCGCCGCGCACGTCTCGTCGGCGCAGACGGTGTTCACCGGGTGCTTCTGGCAGCCGCCGCTGCCGTCGCACTTGCCGTTGAAGCCGCAGGTCGACGCCGCCTGGACCGCGCACATCGCGCGCGGATCCGGGTTGCCGCTGGCGGCCATCATGCAGCGCCCGGGCGACGACGCCAGCGCGCAGCTGCGGCAGGCGCCGGTGCAGGCGTTTTCGCAGCAGACGTTGTCGACGCAGAAGCCGGAGACACATTCGCCCCCGGCTTCGCACGACCTGTCCGTTTTGCTTCGGGCCGCACGTGCGGTTGACGCAGGCGATGCCTTCGTCGCAGTCCGCGTCGGTCTCGCAGGTCTTCGTGCATTCGCCGGCGACGCAGCGGAACGGGTGGCAGTTCTGAATGCCCCCGGCCTGACAGGTGCCGAGGCCGTTGCAGGTTCCGGGCGTGTTCCGCTTGTTCCCCGCGCACGTGGGCTGGACGCAGACCGTGTCGCGCGGGAACTTGGCGCAGCCGCCGAGCCCGTCACACAGCCCGGTCTGGCCGCACGACGCTTCACCCGCGTTGAGGCACTGGCCGTGGGGATCGGGCTGGCGCTGATCGACCGGCCAGCAGGTCCCCTCGCGGTTGGGCAACGCGCACGACAGGCACGGTCCGCCACACGCGACGTTGCAGCAGCGGCCGTCGGTGCAGAAGCCGCTGGCGCAGTCGCTGCTCTGGTCGCACTTGGCGCCCTTCATGCGGCCGCCGCAGCTGCCCCCCACGCACTGCCGCCCGCTGACGCACTGGGCGCTCGTGCTGCACTCGTCGAAGCAGGCGCCCGTGGTCGGGTTGCATGAGAACGGCACGCAGATGAGCGTCGCGCCGGGCTTGCAGCGCCCCGCGCCGTCGCACGCGAACGAGCCGACGACGGCGTCGCCTTCGCAGCTGCCGCTCTTGCAGAGCGTGCCGACGACGTGCTTGCGGCAGCTGCCGGCGCCATCGCACTTGCCGTCCAGGCCGCAGGTGCTGGCGGCGGTGGCGGCGCAGGTCGTCGCGCTGCGCGGGCTACCGCCCGCCGCGATGCCGACGCACGATCCCGCGTTCCCTGGCGCCGAACACGTCTTGCATCCCTCGGTGCAGGCGGTGTTGCAGCACACGCCCTCGACGCAGAACCCGCTGGCGCAATCCGTCCCGCACGTGCAGGCCTGACCGTTGGTCTTCGCGCCGCTGCCGCCCTCGCAGGCGGGTCCGCTGTCGACGTTGACGCCGTCGACACGGACGTCGGTGTTCACCGTGCCGCCGTCGGTACGACCGTCGGCGTCCGGCCCGGCGTCGGCGTCGGCGCGCATCGGCCCGGGTTTTCCACAACCGGAGGTGACGGCGACCAGCACGACCAAGCCAGCCAGCAGCGCCCCCCGCGCCCCCGCCCCGATGCCCCCCGCTAACAACCCAACATGCTTCATATCTTCGAGGCGAACGCCATTCCCTATAGAACGTCCACGGTATCACGGGGCTAAGCGGGCCAGCCACCGACATCTCCGCGTCATAAACAAAAAAGGACTGTGGTAACGTAAAAAGCTCTGCAGGAGGCCTCATGGTTCGCTTTCGCTTATTCGCTCATGCACGCTCTGGGAGATCAGCCGCATATGCGGCGCGCCGCCTTGTGGTCGCGCTCACAGCCGCCGCGGGTTGCGCGGCGGGCGTCAAGCCGGCCGCGACCGGGAGCGGCGGGTTCCAGCGGCGGCGCCAGCGGCGTCGCCGGCAGCGGCGGCAGCGCCACCGCGGGGCGCGGCGGCAGCTTCGGCCTGGCCGGGCAGGGCGGCACCGATCACGGTCAACCCCGACGCCGGGGCGTGTCAAATGAAGGACTTCACCTTCGAGCCCAAGATCCCCACGGTCTATTTGGTGGTCGATCGTTCGGGCAGCATGTTCCACTGCCTCACTGCGACCCAGAACGTCTGCGCGAACAAGGCGGACACCTCGTGGACGCAGCTCAAAGACGCGATCGAGTTGGTGATCACGCAGCTCGACGCGCAGGTGCGCTTCGGGTTCACGACCATCTTCGGGACCGATCCGTCGAACAACCGCGGGGGGATGTGCCCGCTAATCACCGGTACGCTCGCGGACAACGTCCCGCCGGCGCTGAACAACGCGGCCGCCATCAAGGCGAAGTACGATGCCCTCGCCTGGCCGAACTCGAGAGCGAATCGTCGACGAAGCGGGAAGAAGTTCGAGTCGCCGGCGATGTATGCGATCTGAGGCCGCCACCAAGGCGCTCATGGCCGATACCACCGTCGGTGACAAGTACATCATCTTCATCACCGACGGGCAGGAGGACTACTGCGACGACGCGCTCGAGATCTGCGCGTCTGACTCCACCGTCGGCGCGCTGCAGGCGGCGTTTGCAGCGAACATCCGGACGATTGTCTTCGGTCTCCAGACGACGCAGTTCAATCTGCCGGGCGCCGTCCTCGACGCGTTCGCGAACGCCGGCGCGGGCGAGCCGACCGTTGCGTCCGTGCCGACCAGCCTCGATACGACCGCGATCTTCGACCAGTGCCAGGGCGTGATGCCCTGGCGCGCCGACCTGACCGCCTCAGGTCACCCGACCACGCGCGGACCGACCGCGGTGGTGGGGACGTATTCGCACGACGGCGGGTCCGACCAAGCCGTTCAAGCCGAGCGCCGCCGATCAGACCATGCTGCTCACCCAGCTGTGCAACGGCGCTGTCCGGGGTCAAGAGCTGCGTCTTCGACCTGACGCCGGTCAAGGTCGAACCTCAGTCAGCTGGCCAAGGCGTCGGTGCTGATCGAAGGCACGGCCGTGCCGCTGGACCCTGGTAGCGCCAACGGCTGGAACATGACGACCGACATCCAGCTGGAGCTGTTCGGCAGCGCGTGCGACACGTGGCGCGATCCCAACGCCAAGAACATCCAGTTCAACTTTCCCTGCGAGATCATCGTCGACTGACGCGCGCGCCGCGCTGGGCGGCGTTATGTTCCCCCCCGACATGACCTGGCGGCTCGAGCGCGGGGCCAGCGTCGGCGACGACGGCGCGGTCACATTTTCGGTCTGGGCGCCGCGGCGGCCATCGCTGACGGTGCGGATTCTCGACGCCGGCGCCGGCACGCGCGCCGAGCTGCCGATGGCGCGCGACGCGAACGGCGTGTTCACGGCGCGCGCGGCGCCCGGCGTCGCGCGCCCCGGCGACGACTACGTCTATCTGCTGCCGGACGTGGGCGCGCGGCCGGACCCGGTGTCGCGCTATCAGCCGGCGGGCGTGCACGGCCCGTCGCGCATCGTCGCGCCGGACGCGTACGCGTGGAACGACGCCGGCTGGCGCGGGATCGCGCGCGCCGACCTGGTGTTCTACGAGCTGCACGTGGGCACGTTTTCTCCCGAGGGGACGTTCGACGGCGTCGCGTCCCGGCTGCCCTATCTGCGCGACCTCGGCATCACCGCGGTCGAGCTGATGCCGGTCGCCGCGTTTCCGGGCGAGCGGAACTGGGGCTACGACGGCGTCTATCTGTACGCGCCGCACACCGCGTACGGCGGGCCCGACGGGCTCAAGCGTCTGGTCGACGCCTGTCACGCGCACGGCCTCGCGCTGTTTCTCGACGTCGTCTACAACCACCTCGGGCCCGAGGGGAACTACCTGGGCGACTTCGGGCCGTACTTCACGGACCGCTACCGCACGCCGTGGGGCGATGCGCTGAACTTCGACGGCGTCGACAGCGACGAGGTCCGGCGCTTCTTCGTCGACAACGCGCTCGCCTGGCTGACGGAGTACCACGTCGACGGGCTGCGCCTGGACGCCATCCAGGGGATCCACGACTTCTCGGCGCGGCCGATCCTGCAAGAGATCGCCGACGTGTTCCACGCCGAGGCGGCGCGCGCCGGCCGCCACGCGTGGCTGGTGGCCGAGAGCGATCTCAACGATCCGCGCGTCATCCGTCCGAAGGACGCTGGCGGCCTGGGGATGGACGCGCAGTGGAGCGACGACTTCCATCACGCGCTGCACGCCGTGGTGACCGGCAACCAGCGTGGCTACTTCGCCGACTTCGGGCGAATCGCCGACGTGACGAAGGCGATCACGTCCGGCTTCGTCTACGACGGACAGCACGCGCCGCACCGCCGCCGCCGCCACGGCGCCCCGTCGGTGGCTGAGGCGGGCGATCGCTTCGTGTCGTTCATCCAGAATCACGATCAGATCGCGAACGCGTACCAGGGGCGGCGCATCGGCCACGTCGCGGGCGTCGGCCGGCAGAAGCTGGCGGCGGCCGTGCTGTTCTCGGCGCCCGTGTTGCCGATGCTGTTCCAGGGCGAGGAGTACGGTGAGGAGGCGCCGTTCGACTACTTCATCAGCCACGGCGATCGCGGCGCTGGTCGAGGCGGTGCGCAAGGGGCGGCACGCGGAGTACCTGCATCTGCTGCACGAAGGCGCGGACATCGCGTCGTGGTCCGATCCACAGGCCGAGGCGACGTTCCAGAGCTGCAAGCTACGCTGGCCGGTGATTGCCGGCGCTGGCGCCGGGGACGCGGCGCCGCACGCGGAGTTGCTGGCGTTCTATCGCGCGCTCATCGCGCTGCGCCGCCGGCTGCCCGCGCTGGCGAACGGACGCAAGGATCTGACCCGCGTCGACGGCGACGAGGCAGGTCGGTGGCTGGCGATCCTGCGCGGCGATCCGGGCGGCGCGGCGGCCGCGACCCTGGCCAACCTCGGGGACGCGACGGTCGACGTTCGCTTGCCTGCTGGCCGCTGGCGGCTCGCGCTCGCCACGGCAGCGCTGCCGGCGCTGGAGCTAGGCGCCAAGGTGGACGGTGGCGCGGCGGTCGCGCTGCCGGCCGCGTCCGCGGCGATCTTCGAGTCCGTCGGCCTGACCGCGACCGACCGTTACTTCGCCGCGCCCGGGCGTGACGAGGCGCCAAACATCATGCCCTCGGCCCCCCAGCCGACGCCGTAGCCGCCGCCGGTCGCGAACGGGCTGGGCCGCCGGACCTGGATCAAGCTGCCGGCGAACACGACCGTACCCAGGGCCAGCACGATCAGCAGCCGCCGGTGCGACCTGGGCATCCTCGTGTCGTACGCGCTATCCATCCCCAACCTCCAGGATTCAAATTGCCCATGGCCCTCCGCTTGTCCACTCCGACGGGGCAAACCCCGCCGCAGGCTCAGTAGGCGCTACTTGGACCTTGCCCGACAAGCGCCCGACGACATCGCCGGTCCAGTCAGTCTGGCCAGCGCGCCGCGCGACCTCGAGCGTGAACGTGGCTGACCGCCACAAATGAAAAAAGCCACTTACGTGGCCAAAGTTCTGACGCTTGGCGCCGGTCCGGCGCGGCAGGTGCTGCCTAGTGGCGCTTCTTGAGGATGCCCCAGCGGCCCTGCGCCTTGGGGGCTTCGTCCGCCGCCGCCACGGTGGCGGGGGCGGGGCGGCGGGCGACCGCCACCTTGGGGGCGGTCTTGGCCGCCGGGGCCGGCCCACGCATCGCCACCGGCCCGTGAGCGGACTTCGCGCTGGCGCCCGCCACCGGCCGCGAGGGCTTGGCGGGCTCAGCCGACGTGAACGGGTCCTTCCACGAGGCGGGGTCAGCCGACTTGCCGCCACGGGACTTGCCCGCCGGCGCGGCGCCGCGCTTCGAGTTGTTCGCCTTCTCGCTGTCCTGGAAGGGATCGTTCCAGTCGCCAGACCGGCTCGCTTCGCGCTTGCTGGGGGCCGGCGCGGCCTTGCGCGCCGGGCGCACGTCCTCGTCGAGATCGTCGCTGACCTGGCGGGTGCGGGCGGCTGCCACCTGCTTGCGCGGCGGCTCTTTGCGCGACGACCCAGCCTCGGCGAACGGGTCGGCCCACTCACCAGGGCGCGAGTTGATCGCCGCGGACTTGCGACCGGGGGCAGGCGACGGAGCAACCGGCATCGGCGCGGGGCGCGTCGACACGGTCGCTGACGCGGGGCGGGCGCCACTGGACGACGACGTACCTGCCGCGCCCTGGACGACGCGAATCACGCCGTCGTCCTTCTTGGCCTGCTTGATTGGCACGATCGGCGCCGACGTCGGCGTCGACCGGATTTCGGGCTTCGCCCATTCCGGCGTCTCGTGCTTGACCTTCGTCTCGCCCATGAACGGCTGCTTGTCGGCGTCCGACAGCAGGCTGTCGACGTCATCCTTGCGCTTCGCCTTGGGCGCGCCGGCGGCCGCCTTGCCCGGCTTCTCGGTCGACAGGATGTCGATCAGCGCCTTGTCGTCGGACGCGACGGTCTTCTTCTTCTTGCCACCGCCTTCTTCCTTGAGAAGCTTGTCGATGAACTTGTCGTCGGCCGGTTTGAGCGCGGGCGGCGGAGCGGCGGCGGCCGCGGTATCCAGCTTGGGCGAAACCTCCGTCGAGCCGGACTTGCTGCTCCCCTTGCTCGGTCCCTCGTCGTCCAGCTTCGGCAGGGCGACTTCACCGCCGCGCTTGCTGGTCTGCGGCCCGGCCTTCTCGGCGGCGGCCTTCTCCTTCGCCTCGCGCGCCTCGCGCGCCACCTTGTCCTTCTCGGCCTTCTCGGAGGCGGCCTTGTTGATGGCCTGCGCGCGCGCGATCTTGTCGAGCTCGCCCCGCTTGTCGTCGGCGCCCATCACGCTGTCTTCCCACTGCAGCTGCTTACCGATCACCTTGTCGTCGGCCAGATCATCCGACTTCTTCTTGGCAGCCTTGCCCTTGGGATCGGCAGCGCTTGCTGTTGATGAAAACAGCCCAGCACCGAGCACAAATCCTACAAGCGCGGCACTAACGAGGGACCGGGACCGCATCGAGAGACCTCCAACGTCGAAGGGAGCGGGGGACGAGCTTCAAGTATCGGTGCGCCTGATGTATTTGACAAGCGCCTTTTCACCGACAGTGGCCGCCGGCGCCGTACATGGCCCGCTGGGCCGCCAGCCGCCGGTTTTCGACGGTCCGGGGCGTCCCTGGTTCACCTCACGACGATGCCGGACGCCACGACTTTGACAGTCTCCCCCTGGATGTCGATCTCGATGTCCATCTCCCCCTCGGCGCGCACGCGCGCCAGTCCCAGGCGGGAGAGGGCGCCGGCCTTGGCGTTCAAGCCGCATCAGCGAGAAGTAATGGGCCATCGCGTCGCGATTGGCGTTCATCTCCGCGTAGCAGGTGCCCAGCTGGTCGATGTGCTCGCGCGCCGCGTTGTTGGTCACGACCACCCGGACGACCGCGTCTTCGCCGCGCGGCTGGACTGAGACCTCCAGCCGCGCCTTGCCGTCGGAGGCGTATTTGGCAGCGTTTTCGAGCAGCTCGTGGGCGGTCATCGCCACCCGGAAGATGGCGTCCTCGTCGTCCAGCGCCGGACCGAGCTTCGCCTCGATGATCCGCCGCGTCGGCGAAACCATGTTCGGCGAAACGCTCAGGGGCAGGTCGAGATCCAGGGGGGTCACTGGGCGTCCCATCAACTTACTAGTTCCTCAAACGGCGTGCCAGATCCGCCGATTGACGAGGCGGCGTTAAGTAGATGCCGTCTGGCGCACCCCCCAAGGATCTAGCGGTCGCGACGTTAGCTCGCGGTGCGACGATCGGGCGTTACGTCGTGCTCGGCCTGGTCGGCCGCGGCGGCATGGGGGAGGTCTATGCCGCGTACGATCCCGAGCTGGATCGCAAGGTGGCGGTCAAGCTGCTGCGCATCAAGCGGGGCGCCGGCGTGTCGCTGACCGAGGGCCGGCAGCGCACGCTGCGCGAGGCGCAGGCGATCGCGCGCCTGTCGCACCCGAACGTCGTCGTCGTGTTCGACGTCGGCACCTATGAGGACCAGGTGTTCATCGCGATGGAGTTCGTCGAGGGGAACACGGCCACCTACTGGCTGCAGGCGGCGGACCGCAGCTGGCAGGAGATCCTGAAGGTGTTCCTGGCGGCGGGGCGCGGGCTGGCGGCCGCGCACGAGAAGGGGCTCGTTCACCGCGACTTCAAGCCCGACAACGTCATGGTCGGACGCGACAACCAGGTGCGCGTCATGGACTTCGGTCTCGCGCGCCAGGTGACGGAGAAGAGCGGCTGTCACCGCCGCCGTCGATCGCGCGGCGGACAAGCCTGTCACGCCGGCGGAGGGCGGCACGACGCCAACCCAGCGAATACCCGCCGCGGTGGCGGACAACGGCGCGGCCATCGATTTCGACAGCGCCAGCACGATCGTGATCAGCGGGCTTCCCGGAGCGGCCGGTGGCTGTCGCCGACGGAGACGCAGACCGCGTCGTCGGGAATGTTCGAGGTGCAGCTGACCCGGACCGGCGCGATGATGGGGACGCCCGCGTACATGGCGCCGGAGCAGTTCCTGGGCGCCGCGACCGACGCGCGCACCGACCAGTTCAGCTTCTGCGTCGCGCTGTACGAAGCGCTTTACGGGCAGCGCCCGTTCGGCGGCAACACGATGTTTGCGCTGACCAGCAACGTCGTTCAGGGGAAGGTGCGCGACCCGCCTGGGGAATCGAACGTGCCGCCGTGGATTCGCAGGATCCTGCTGCGCGGCCTGCGCCCGACGGTGAACGAGCGGTTCGCGTCGATGAACGAGCTGCTGGAGGCGTTCGCCAAGGACCCGGCGGTGAAGCGGCGCAAGGTCGTCGCGGCCGGGCTCGCGGCGTCGCTGGCGGTGGTGCTGGTCGTCGGCGGCCGGCAGGTGCTGCCCGATCGCAGCGCGGTGTGCGGCGGCGGGCCGGCGAAGCTCGCGGGCGTGTGGGAGCTGGCGCGGCCGGGGCAGCCGTCAGCGCTGGCGCGCAAGACGCGGATCAGGAACGCGTTCTTGCACACCGGTAAGGGATACGCGAGCCAACGTGTTCAGCACGGTCGACCGCGCGCTCAACACGTACGCCGAGAGCTGGGCGGCCATGTACCAGGAGGCGTGCGAGGCGACCCAGGTGCGCGGCGAGCAGTCGGCGGAGGTGCTGGACCTGCGGATGTCATGCCTGCAGGAGCGGCTGGGCGGCATGCGCGCGCTCACCGATCTGTTCGCCGAGGCGAGCGGCGGCGTCGTCGAGAACGCCGTGAGCGCCGTCAACGCGCTGGGGTCGCTGGACCGCTGCGCCGACGTGCCGCTGTTGCGATCCGTCGTGCGGCCGCCCGAGGATCCGTCGACGCGGGCGCGCGTCGCAGAGCTGCGGCGCCGGCTGGCGGGGCTGAAGGCGCGCTACGACGCCGGACGATGGAAAGAGGTCGTGCAGCAGATGCCGGGGCTGGTGGCCGAGGCGCGCGTCATCGGCTACCTGCCGCTGGTCGCGGAGGCGCTGGCGCAGTTGGGAATCGCGCTGCTGAAGTCGAACGATTCGAAGGCCGCCGAACACGCGTTCGTGGAATCGTTCTGGGCGGCGGACGGATCGCGGCACGACGAAGTGCGCGCCGAGGCGGCGTCGTATCTGGTGTTCGTGTTCGGATTTCAGGAGGGGCACTTCGAAGAGGCAGAGCGGTGGTCGAAGACGGCGGAGGCGGTGCTACAGCGGATCGGCGGCCACGAGCTGCTGCACGCGTGGTTGCTCAACAACATGGGCTCGGTGCTGTACATGCGCGGCGAGCGACAGGCGGCGCTGCGCCTGCAGACGGAGGCGCTGGCGTTGAAGGAGAAGGCGCTGGGGCGCGAGCACCCCGACGTCGGCGTCTCCGAGGGCAACCTGGCGATCGCGCTGGCCGAGCTGGCGCTGAACCAGGAGGCGCTGACGCACGTCGACCGATCGATCACGTTGCTGGAGAACGGGCTGGGCGCCGGGCATCCCGACACTGGCCACGCAGCTGAGCAACCGCGGCGAGATCCTGGACGCGCTGGGGCGGCACCGCGAGGCACGGCAGTCGTTCGAGCGGGCGCGCGTCATCTGGGAACGCGAGCTGGGCCTGGACGACCGCAACCTGGCGTACGCGCTGACCGGCATCGGCAGCAGCTACCTGGCGGAGGGCGATCCCGGCAGCGCGCTGGCGCCGCTGGAGCGGGCGTTCAGATTGCGCGAGGCGCTAGGAGGCAGATTGGTCGCGGCGCGCCGAGACCCGGTTTGCCCTGGCGCGGGCGCTGTGGGAATCGAACCGCGACCGCGGGCGGGCGCGGACGCTGGCCGAACAGGCGAAGGAGGGGTACTCGAAGGGGGCGGGCAGCAGCGGCATGAAGACCAAGCTCGCCGAGGTGGAGGGGTGGCTGCGTCAGCGCTGGCCGAGTTAGCGTCGGATCCACCTGACGGAAGTCGGGGCGCGGCCCCATATTTCGAAATTGGGAGGGCGCGGCGATGCTCGACAGAGATGGGCTGGTCGTTCAAATGGCGAAAGTGATGGCCGGCGAGAAGGTGATGGACCCTGCCGTGCCCGACGAAGATGTCCGGCGGCGCGCGGATGAGGCGCTGGCGCGCGTGGAGCTCTACCTTGGCGCCGACGTCGAGCAAGCCAAGGAGATCCTGAACCGGGTGCTCGAAGACGTCAGCTGAGCCGGGGCGGGGCGTGTCGTATAGTCGCCGGCGATGGGCGACGGAGCGGGCGGGCTTGGGCTCGCATTTCAGCAAGTGGTGGTGGCGGATGCGGATGAGGGCGCCGCGCGGGCGACGCTCGACTGCGCGGATCTGACGTCGCGGCTGGCGGCCCTGTACGACCGCGGTCGCGCGGCGCATCCCGGTCTTGCGGTGACCGAGGCGGCGTTTGGCCGCAGGCCTGGCGCGTGCGGCGGCGGCGGCAGCAGCGGGGCGAGAGCGGCGCGCGGCGCTAGAAGAGCTGGCAATCGAAGACCTCTATCTGGCCTGCGCTGTGCGGCGGCCGCGCGGTGGGCGCGGCGGTTGCGTTCGAAACGCGGTTCGGCAAGGTGATGCGCCGCGCGGTGGCGCGCGTGCTGGCGGCGCACGACGAACGCGACGAGGCGGAGCAGCGCGTGCGGCAACATCTGCTGGTCGGGGATGCGAGCGCACCGCCCGCGATCGGCAAGTACCTCGGATACGGACCGCTCGAGAACTGGGTCTCCGTGGTCGCGATCCGCGTCGCGATCTCGCTCGGCCGCGCCGAGAGCAGCGAGCGCCGCCTGCGCGGCAAGGCGATCGCCGAGGCCACCGGCATCGACCCCGAGCGGCTGATCATCCGCGAGGAGGTGCGGCTCGAGCTCGAGGCCGCGGTGAAGGACGCGCTGGCAGCACTTGCCGATCGCGAGCGTCTCATCCTGCGCCTTTTCCTGGTCAGCGGCATGACCCTGGACGCGATCAGCAGAAGCATGGGCGTATCGCGCCAGGCGGTGTCGCGGTCGCTCGCCAAGTCACGGGAAGGTTTGCTCGAAGACGTGAACCGCTCGTTGAAACAACGGCTCAAGGTTTCGCAGGGAGACATCGCGTCGATCATCCGATTCGTCGCAAGTCAGCTCGACGTCAGCATCTCCCGGTTGCTGTCGCCGGAATAACCACCAGCGCGATCGTTGAGCGGAGAGGTGTAGGTCCGTGTCGGCCCCGTCGCTGCGGACGCGCTTCGAATGTTTACAGTGGTCGCGATCCTCGGGCGCCCAGCCCGTTGCTCGCGTTTCAAATAGATGTGAAATTACGCTCGTTAACGGCTCCCACGACGGGAGCATAGGGGCGAGCGCACGGAGAGTCGGTGAATGCTTCGGGAAACAGCGGGGATGTGGTGTGCGCATATCCTCAAACGGCGATTTCGACCGGCCGATGTTGGAGGGCCCCCGCAGTAGATGTCGTCTGAAACCCCATCTTCCGATCACGGACAGGCGACCCTTGTCCGCGGCGCCAGCATTGGCCGCTACGTCGTGCTCGGGTTGGTGGGACGCGGCGGCATGGGCGAGGTGTACGCGGCGTACGATCCGGAGCTGGATCGCAAGGTCGCGGTCAAGCTGCTGCGCGTGAAGCCGGGCGCCGGCGTGTCGCTGGCGGAGGGACGGCAGCGGACGCTGCGCGAGGCGCAGGCGATCGCGCGTCTGTCGCACCCGAACGTCGTCGTCGTCTACGACGTCGGCACGTTCGAAGAGAAGGTCTTCATCGCGATGGAGTTCCTGGACGGGAACACCGCCGGCTACTGGGCGCACGTGGAGCGCCGCACGTGGCAGGAGGTGCTGAAGGTGTACGTCGCCGCCGGGCGCGGGCTGGCGGCGGCGCACGACAAGGGGCTGGTCCACCGCGACTTCAAACCCGAAAACGTGATGGTCGGGCGCGACGGCCAGGTGCGCGTCATGGACTTCGGGCTCGCGCGCCAGGTCAGCGAGAGGTCGGCGCGCGGAAAAGGGCAAGACACCGGTCACGCCGGTGCCGGGCGGCGACGGTCGAGCTCGACGGTCGTGACGCAGAAGATTGCGCTGAAGATGAGCGAGCCGGGCGTGCCGCAGCCCGTCGACGGCAGCACGCTGGTGCTGAATGGAGCCGGCTCGGGTCCGTCGAGCGCCGACGACTTGCAGAACTCGAACTCGGGCATGTTCGACCATCGCCTGACGCGCACCGGGGCGATGATGGGAACGCCCGCGTACATGGCGCCCGAGCAGTTCCGCGGCATCGCGACCGACGCGCGCACGGATCAGTTCAGCTTCTGCATCGCGCTCTACGAAGCGCTGTACGGCGAGCGCCCGTTCGCCGGCAACACGCTGATGGCGCTCACGGCGAACGTCGTCAACGGCAAGATCCGCGAGGCGCCCGCCAACTCGAACGTCCCGGCGTGGATTCGAAAGATCCTGCTGCGCGGCCTGCGCGTTTCGCCCGACGAGCGCTACCCGGGGACGTCCGAGATGCTGGACGCGCTGGCGAAGAACCCGGCGGTCGGCGCGCCGGCGCGCCGCGTTCGTCGGCAGCGCTGTGCTGCTCGCGGTGGCGCTCGGCTTCGGCGCGAACCAGGGGTTGGCGGATCGCCCGGCGCCGTGCGGCGGCGCGCCCGCGAAGCTGGCTGGTGTTTGGGAGCTGCGCGGGGCAGGGCGAGCCAGAGCCTGCGCGCCACGCGCGCATCCGCGAAGCCTTCATGAAGACGGGCAAGAGCTACGCCGCCGACGTCTACGCGACCGCCAGCCGCGCGCTAACCGTCTACGCGCAACGCTGGGCCGACATGCGCAAGGAAACTTGCGAGGCCACGGAGGTCCGCAAGGAACAGTCCGCAGAGGTGCTCGACCTGCGCATGTCCTGCCTCGACGAACGCCTCGGCGGTCTGCGCGCGCTCACGGACGTGTTCGTCGAGGCGAACGGCGAGGTCGTCGAGAACGCGGTCAGCGCGTCGAACGCGCTCGCGTCGCTGGATAGTTGCGCGGACGTGCCGCTGTTGCGCGCGGTGGTCAAGCCGCCGGAGGACGCGGCGACGCGCGCGAAGGTAGAGCGAGCTACGGAAGCAGCCTCGCCGAGCTGAAAGCGAGGTTCGATGCCGGGAAGTTTCGGACAGGCTCGCGAGGCTGCGCCGACACTCGTTGCCGAGACGCGCTCACTCGGCTATCAGCCGTTGATCGCCGAGGCGCTAGATCTCTCACGGGACTGATTTCGTTCAAGGCGAGCGATGCGGCTGCCGCCGAGAAGGCGCTGTTCGAGGCGTATCTGATGGCCGAGGCGTCGAGGCACGACGAGATTCGGGCCGACGGCGACGGCGTTCCTCGTCTATGTCGTCGGCTACCAACTGGGTCGGTTCGATGAGGCCTACCGTTGGTTCAAGCTCGGGGAGTCGCTTCTGGCTCGCCTCGGTGGCCACGACCTCATACGCGCTTGGCTCTACAACGACCTCGGCGCCGTCTACTACAACGAGGGAAAGCTTGAGGAGGCCGTGCGGCTTGTCCAGGAGGCCGTGCGCTACAAGAAGAAGGCACTGGGGCCGGAGCATCCTGACGTTGGTGTGTCGGAAGGAAACCTAGGGATCTCCTTGGCTGAAATGGGCCGTTTCCAAGAGGCACTGGGCATATCGAAAGCTCGATCAGAATCCTGGAGCGCGGATTGGGAGCCGCGCACCCGGAATTGGCGCGTCCAGCTCAGCAACCAGGGCGAGGTACTCAATTCCCTCGGTCGGCACAAGGATGCACTGGCTGTCTTCAATCGCGCGAAGACAGATCTGGGAGCGCGAGCTCGGGTCCAGATAATCCAGAACCTCGCAGACCCTCTCACTGGAATCGGAATCGCCTACTTGGCAGAAGGCGATCCTCAGGCAGCCCTGAGCCTCCCTTCAGCGTGCCCACGAGATCCGCGAGGCGGGACAAAGCCGCCCGTCGAAGCGTGGCGAGACCACCTTCGCTCTCGCGCGAGCTCTGTGGGATTCGCGCGCCGATCGCCGGCGGGCCCGCGCATTCGCTAGCGCCGCCGCATTCGGCGTACGAGACCGCGCGCGACCGGAACGAAAGCCGCGGAAATCGAAGACTGGCTCCGATCCCACGGATCGAGTATGAGCGTAGCCGCCTCTACGGCGACGAAGAGACGTCGGCTGTGATTGCTGACGTAGCTGTAGCCGGCCTTGATTCCCGCGTTGACCTTGAGGCCGGGGCGGCTGTGATTGCCGCTGAAGCCGCCGGCCTTGATGCCTGCGTTGACCTTGAGGCCGGGGCGGCTGTGATTGCCGCTGAGGCCGCCGGCCTTGATTCCCGCGTTGACCTTGAGGCCGGAGCGGCTGTGATTGGCGCTGAGGCCGCCGGCCTTGATCCTGCGTTGACCTTGAGGCCGGGGCGGTTGTGATTGCCGCTGAAGCCGCCAGCCTTGATCCCGCGTTGACCTTAAGGCCGGGGCGGCTGTGATTGCCGCTGAAGCCGCCGGCCTTGATTCCCACGTTGACCTTGAGGCCAGGGCGGTTGTGATTGCTGACGTTGTTGTCAGCCGGCCTTGATTCCCGCGTTGACCCTGAGGCCAGGGCGATTGTGATTGCCGCTGAAGCCACCAGCCTTGATCGTCGCCTTGACCTTGAGACCCGCCTTCGAAATCGTCTTCATGTTCCTCATCTGCCTTTCTTGCGTGAGCACTTCCCGGAATTGCAGCGGGTGTGCCAGGGGCAAACCGTAGGCAAATGGCTGATCTCTAGGTCGCGATATGACTAGCGGCGACTGACTAACGGCCTGTCGTCCGCGCTAAGTCATATGACCAGAGCGCTCGTCACACAGCTCGCGCGAACATATAGGTAACCGTGAATACGTTATTGCGCTGCGGAAACGCGGTGAATGGACGGCAGTTTTCGGTATTGCACGCTTACCAGTCGTGCTCGGCGAGCCAGGCGGCGACGGTCGATTCCTTGTTGAGTCGCGGGTACCGCGCGTAGACCTCGCGGGCCGCCGTCGCGAGCGAAACGGCGGCGCGCTTCTCGCCGCCGCTATCCCAGATTGCGCGCGCGAGAGAGAACCGAACGTCCGCGATCAGCCTCTCGTGGACATGGTTTCGTTTGCGGATTTCGAGCGCGCGTTCGAGGAACGGAATCGCGTCTGCCGGTCTGCGCTGGCCAAGCTTCAGGTCGCCCATGCCCGCGAACGGGAACCCATCCCAGGGCGTCAGGCCCTGGTTCTCGTAGAGCTGGATTGCCTGCAGGAAGGCCGCCTCTGCATCCGCGACGCGTCCCAGCGCGCCCAGCACCTCGCCACGGTTCGCGTGCGCGTCTGCGAGCCAGCGGCTCGCCGGATCTCCAAAGTTGGTGAAGATCGCGATCGCCCGATTCAGGACCTCGAGCCCGTCTGCGGGCCGCCCATTGTCTTTGAGGATGAGACCCAGTCCATAGAGACTTACGGCCACGTCGGGATGGTCCTTGCCGAGTGCGCGCTCCTTGAGGGCGACGGCTTGCTCCGCGAGTTGCAACGCGCGCGCGAGATCGCCCATTGCCCACGCATTCGCGGACTGGCTCTGCATCGCCCAGCCGCGCAGGCGTTCGTGACCAGGTCCGAGTCGCTCGAGGATGGCGTTGGCGAGATCAGCCCACCGCTCGGCTTCGCGGTGCCGGCCCAGCGTGTAGCCGACGACGTACGTCAGGCTCGTCGTGGCCTTGGCCGCAATGAGATCGTCGCGTGCCGCTTCAGCGGTGAACAGCGCTTGTTCGAGCGTCCGCTCTGCATCGCCGAGCGAGACATCGATCTGCAGCATCCCGATGACCACGAGAAGCTCGGCGAGTAGCGGCTTGTAGCCAGTCGCATCGACCTCCGGTCGAAGCCGCATTGCCTTTGCAAACGCATCCTGTGTTTTGCCCACCTCGCGCGACGCCTCTACCTCCGCCAGCGAGCGCCGCAAGCGTTGCACCTCGCGCAGCGTTCGCTCGTCCCGGGGTAGCGGCACCGCGGAGCGAAGAAGATCGACGTCGGCGCATCGCGCGACGGGGGTCAGGTCTTTTGATGCGCTGACTGCGTTGGCGACGACCTCTGCATCCGCCATCGCCAGCGCGTCAGTCAGCGCGCGCACCTGGTAGAGGTTGTCGGCGAGGCACGACATGCGAAGGTCCAGAACTTCGGCCGATTGCTCGCCCCGCACGTGGGTCGCCTCGCATGCCTGCATATACATCGCGTTCCACGCGCGCAGGTAGTCATCGAGCGTGGCCGAAAGGCGCTGCCAGCTGAGCTCGGCGCTCTGACGTCCGCTGGCCAAGAACGCCGCGTGAATGGTTGCGCGGCGCGGATGGCTGGCGTCATCCGCAGACCATGCCGAGGCGGTGCGCTCCGTCGGCACGGCACAGGCGAATCTCTCGCCGCGCGCCAGCCGCCAGCCGCTCGCCGCGACGACGACGACGGCAAGCGCCGCTGCCGACACGGTGGCCCGCCTTCGCGGTCGGGTTCTTCCTCTTTCGAGGGCCGCAAGCAACTGCGCCATCGACGGGTATCTCTGGTCGCGATCGATGGCCGCGCCCCGAAGCAGGACGCTGCGCAGCCAGCCGGGCATTTCGCGAAGCGCTTCCTTCAGCGCGACGCAGAAGCTGAACTGGTCCGCGCGAGCGTCGATGGCGCCGCCCGTGAATTGCTCCGGCGACATGTACGCGGGCGTGCCGATGACGGCCCCGGTGCGCGTGATGTTTCCGGCGGGTGCGGGTCGCTCGTCTGCTCCGACGTCGATGGGCGGCGCTCCCGCATCCTCGTGAACGAGCCGCGCGAGCCCGAAGTCCGTCACGCGCACGATACCGTCCTTGCCGATCATGACGTTCTGGGGCTTGAAGTCGCGGTGGATGATGCCGGCGGCGTGCGCCGCTGCCAGCCCGCGCCCGGCCGCGATGAACACGTCCAGGGTCTGCTGCCACGTTCGCGGTTCCGCCCGCAGCCATTCGTCGACGGTCTGGCCGTCGACGAACTCCATCGCGATGAACACGCGGTCGCCCAGCGTCCCCGCGTCGTGAACGGCGACCACGTTCGGGTGCGACAGCCGGGCGATGGCGCGTGCCTCGCGCAACAACCGTGTGCGGCGCTCGCTGCTGCTCGCGCCCGACTCGTGCACGACCTTCAGGGCGATGCGCCGATCCAGGTCGGGGTGATACGCGGCGTAGACCTCGCCCATGCCACCGCGCCCGACGGCTCCGAGGATCTGATAGCGGCCGACGCGCGAGCCCGGCGTCAGCGCGCCCACGAACGGCCGTCCCTCGCTCCCCGGGGCGCGGCTGGCGGTCGCCGCGATGTCGGCGGCGGCCCAGGTGACGAGGTCGGTGCACGCGCTGCAGGCGGCTATGTGTGCCTCAGCCTGGTCGCGCGTCGCGGCCGGCAGCGTCCCACCCAGAAACGCCACCACCAGGCTCTCATCCAGGCAGCCGCCGCTCACGACCCGCGCAGCTTACGCCGGCTCCGGACGCGCCTCCTTACCGACTTGCACACGTTTTGCCGATTACGCATATAATCGCGCCCAGTAATGCTCGTGGCGCGCCGCGGGCACGACTGAGGTCAATGCGCTCGAAGCTCGAGCTCCCGGTTGTTTTGACCCGCAGGCAAGTTGCACCGCGGGCGGACGTGTCGTATCTCGGCTGCGGTCGAGGGATGCGATAGATGGCGTCGTCGGGTCACCCGATTCCGGATTCAGTACCGGCGACGCTCACGCGTGGCGCCGCCATCGGCCGCTACATCGTGCTCGCGCTGGTCGGGCGCGGTGGCATGGGCGAGGTCTACGCGGCGTACGACCCGGAGCTCGACCGCAAGGTCGCGGTGAAGCTGCTGCGCGTGAAGCCCGGCAATGGCGTCTCGCTGGCCGAGGGGCGGCACCGCACGCTGCGCGAGGCGCAGGCGATCGCGCGGCTGTCGCACTCGAACGTCGTCGTCGTCTTCGACGTCGGCACGTTCGACGACAAGGTCTTCATCGCGATGGAGTACGTCGAGGGCAACACCGTGACGTACTGGCTGCAGGCGCGGCAGCGCAGCTGGCAGGAGATCCTGAAGGTGTTCATGGCGGCGGGCAGCGGCCTGGCGGCCGCGCACGAGAAGGGACTCGTCCACCGCGACTTCAAGACCGACAACGTGATGATCGATCGCGCCGGTCACGTGCGCGTCATGGACTTCGGCCTCGCGCGCCAGGCCGAGAAGAGCGGCGCCGGCGATTCTGCCGCGGCCGCCCGGCCCACGCCGGCGTTCGCGCTGAAGATTGTCACGTCCACGACGCAGCAGCCGAACGACCCGGACACCAAGACGCTGACGCTCAGGCCGGAGTCGGACGCCGCGCCGCGCCCGCTCGCGGGACATTCGTCGTCGGGCATGTTCGAGGCGCGCCTGACACGCACGGGCGCGATGATGGGGACGCCCGCGTACATGGCGCCCGAGCAGTTCCTCGGCACGCCGACGGATGCGCGCAGCGATCAGTTCAGCTTCTGCATCGCCCTGTACGAAGCGCTGTACGGCGAGCGCCCCTTCGAAGGCAACACGATGTCCTCGCTGACGGCGAACGTCGTGCAGGGCAACGTCCGCGAAGCGCCCGCGAATTCGAAGGTGCCGCCGTGGCTGCGCCGCGTGTTGCTGCGCGGCCTCAAGCCGCGCGCGAAAGACCGCTGGGCCTCGATGGAGGACCTCATCGCGGCGCTCGGAAAGAACCCGACGGTGTCGCGGCGCCGGTGGGCGCTCGCCGTTGGTGGCGCGGCCATGCTGATCGGTGTGATCGCAGGTGGCCGGCAACTCTTGGTCGACCGCCGGCCAGATTTGCGGCGGCGGTCCGGAGAAGCTGGCGGGAATTTGGGACCTACCGCAGCCGGGAGCACCTCTGCCCGCGCGGCACGAGCAAATTCGCAAGGCATTCATGCAGACGGGCAAGAGCTATGCGCCTGACGTCTTCGCCACCGTCAGTCGCGCACTGACGGACTACTCGCAAAACTGGGCCAGCATGTACAAGGATGCCTGCGAGGCGACGCAGATTCGCGGGGAACAATCTGCCGAGGTGTTGGACCTGCAGGATGTCATGTCTGCAGGAGCGGCTCGGCGGTCTTCGGGCGCTGACCGACGTCTTCAGCCAACGCATCCGGCGAAGTCGTCGAGAACGCGGTCAGCGCAGCGAACGCCCTCGGCTCGCTCGACCGTTGCTCTGACGTGCCACTGCTGCGCGCCGTCGTTCGGCCTCCCGAGGATCCCGCCGTACGAGGCACGCGTCAACGAGTTGCGCAACCGGCTGGCGATCTGAAGGCAAGCTTCGATGCCGGCAGATGGAAGGACGACGACTCAACGACGTGCCCAAGCTCATGGCCGATGCGCGGGCGCTCGGCTACCAGCCGCTGGTGGCGGAGACGCTTAGCTCAGGGGCCGATGTCGACGCAAGGCGAATGATTCGCAGGCGGCCGAACAGGGCGATGGTCGAAGCGTTTTGGCTCGCGGATGCCTCGCGCCACGACGAGCTGCGCGCACAGGCGGCGACCGAATCTCGTTTTCGTTGTGGGCTATGGACAAGGCCGTTTCGCCGAAGCGTAACGGTGGGCGACGCCGCAAAGACCGTGCTTCAGCGACTGGGTGGCCACGAGCTCCTCCATGCGTGGCTTCTGAACGACATCGGATGTGTTTACCACCTGGAGGGCAACGTCAGAAGCAGCCTTACGCTCTCTGCAGCAAAGTCTGGCTCTCAAGGAGAAGGCGCTCGGGCGCGATCATCCCGACGTCGGCTTGTCTGAAGCAAATATCGGACTGTTCTTCCAAGCGCTTGGGACAGAGTCAGGAGGCTCTCACGCATCTCGATCGATCGATCGCGCTCTCGAACGGACGCTTGGGCGCGGCCATCCGGATCTCGCGATGAGTCTCAGCAATCGCGGCGAGGTACTGAACGCGCTCGGTCGGTACCAAGAGGCTCGGCAATCGTTCGAGAAGGCCTCGCGTGATTTGGGAGCGCGAGCTTGGCAGCGAACAATCTCAACCTCGGATATGCGCTGACTGGGATTGGGGTCAGCTATCTCGCAGAGGGCAATGCCGACGAGCGCACTTGTGCCACTGGAGCGAGCATTCAAGATCCGAATGGCCCAGGAAACCGAACCATCGCGACGAGCAGAGACGACGTTTGCGCTTGCCCGGGCGCTGTGGTCAGCCAACCGCGATCGCTGCTCGTGCCAGTGCATTGGCGGACCAGGCGGCTGACGATTTCCAGAAGGCAAGCGCCCCGGCAAAAGTCGATGAGGTCGAATCGTTGGCGAGCGCATAACGCACGGACTCAACGTTAGTCGCTCAGCGGCTACGCGCCCGCGAATAGAACCACGTACCGCTGCGCGGCGGCTGCAGGCGAGCGGATGCAGAGAGCTATTGAGGCCAGCGCGATCGGCGTGTGGTTCGGCCGCATCGGCGTGGTACCAGCCTTGAGTCCCGCCTTGACCCGCAGACCCCGTGGTTGTGGTTCGAGTTCAAGCCAGCAGCCTTCACGTTCGCCGTCACCTTGAGGCCCGAGGTCTTCGTCGTCTTGGTCTTCATGTTCGTTCTCCTGTTTCGTGGGTTGATGCGCACCTGAATCGGCGCGCTGAATTTGCGGCACTAGGTTAGTGACCTACGTGCCATTCCTTAGTAGCAGAATGCGTGCGAACTATGGCTACGTGGTATCCCCGAAATCCACGACTAAACGCCCCTAGTCGGTGAAATTTCGGTATTCGGTCACGCACGCGATTCATCTCCGAACTTCGGAGGGTTCTCGTGCGCACAAAAGCAGCGTGACGTTAACGCGTTCGAAACACGGGCTCCTTCGTAGGGCGTTGCCTTAGTCGTAAGGCGTTCCCTTACACGAAGCGCGCGATGTTTGTCGAGGGCGTAATGAAATTCGCGAGGAATTCCAACGTCGGTAGACGCTGTCTACTTGCCGCGAACGTAACGTTGCCGACGATTGGCAAACGACGCGATACGCGTCGCGCGCTCAGTCTCGTTCGACGGCGGGAGCGAGTTCTTCGCTCTCGTTGTGCGACTTCTCGCTCGGTTTGTCGCGGCGCTTGGGCTCGGCCGGTTCGTCCTTGGGCTCGACGCGTCGAACGCTGACGCGCACGAAATCATCCGTGATCTCGATCTGCGGATCGTACGTCTGGCCCAGGATGATCCGCAGCTTGCTGCCGTCTTCCGGCTTCGCGTTGGCTTCGTCCTGATCTATCCACACCCTGTGGAAAACCGGGTGTTTCAGGTTGTAGACGCGCATCGTGATCATTGCGACGGCCTTTGGCAGCGTCACCACAACCGTGCGCGTCTTGCGCAACACCTTCGAGCTCGAGCCCTTGCTCGATCCCTTGATCGGAATCAGCACGGAGGTTTTGTTCGCGGCCGAGGTGACGTCGGGACGATTGCGCCGCCACGCTTCTCGCGCGAGGTCTTTGTCCTGCTGCAGTGCCTTGCCCGCTGCTGTCGTTGCCGCGCTCTCTGCTCCTGCCGCCGCATCGGGCTCCGCCTCGGGCTCTTTCGTGGCTGCAGCCTTCTGCGTGGGCGCTGCCTCGTCGGTCTTCGCGGCCACGGCGACATCACCCGCGTTCGCGTCGATCACCGGCGGTTGCGGCGCGGGCGTGGGCGGCGGCGTTGGCTCGGCCGGCGGCGTCACGGGGGAGGGCGCCGGTGGCGCGACGCTCACGGGCGCGGGCTGGGGCTTGCGAAGCGGAAACAGTTGCTGGCCGGCGATGAACACGCCAGCCGCGATCACGGCCGACACGACGAGGCCGGCCGGCCGCGCGATGCCGGCGTCGCGCGCGCGACCGTCTTCCGAGCGGCTAAGATGGGTGTTCGTCGGGTGGCTCATGAGCGGGTGCGGAGATTACATCATCGCTCAGACCGGGGCAGACGACGAAAAATCACTACTCGACGTATGCTTGGCTCAGGAGCGAGCGCACGATGAGCGACGGACTGGAACGCGCGACGAGCGCAGGCACGATGGTGGTTTCGCTGCGACATCACCAGCGGTTGATCGTTCGCCAGCGGCGTGAGCTGGCTGAGCTGTTTGGGTTCGAGACGCGCAACAAGTACGAGATCGCGAGCGAGTCGGGCGGGGCGCTGGCGTTCGCGGCTGAGCAGCAGAAGGGCATCGCGGGGTTCTTGTTCCGCCAGTTTCTGGGGCACTGGCGCACGTTTCAGATCAAATTCTTTTCGCCTGACCGGCAGGCGTTCCTGACGGCGAACCATCCGTTTCGCTGGTTCTTCCAGCGGCTGGAGGTGCTCGACGGTGGCGGCCGGTTGCTGGGCGCCATCCAGCGCCGGTTCTCGATCCTGACCAAGCGCTTCGACGTCGAAGACGCGAACGGGCGGGTCATCATGCAGGTCGCGTCACCATTCTGGCGCATGTGGACGTTCCCGTTCGTCGCGGTCGCCAGCGGGCGAGAGGTCGCACGCGTGTCGAAGAAATGGTCCGGCCTGCTGACCGAGGTGTTGATGGACAAGGACAACTTCGCGGTCGAGTTGCTGGACCCGGAGCTGGGCGAAAGCGAGCGGGCTCTCGTGCTCGCGGCCGCCATCTACATCGACCTGCAGTACTTCGAGCGCAAGGCAGGCGACTGAGGCGTCACCGCTTCCAGCCGAACAGCACCGGCAGGCGGGCGCCGGGCTCGCGGCCGCTCCAGCGCGACCGCAATCGATCGAACGCCGCGGTCAAGGACGGCAGGCCGGTGGCGACGGTGATGAAGCGGAACAGTCCGGCGCGCGCCAGCTCGTCGCGCACCAGGCCGCGGTAGCGGTCCGCCAGGTGCGCGGCGCCCGCCGCGGCGTAGTAGTCGCGCGAGCGGCGCCAGGCGGCATCCCGCGCGGCGGCGCTGGCGTAGACAGGCGAATCCGCGATGACAATGACGCCGCGCGGGCGAAGCACGCGCGCCAGCTCGGCAAGCGCTGCCGCCTGGTCGACGGCGTAGTGGAGGGCGGCCGCCACGACCACGGCGTCGAAGCTGCCGGCGGCCAGCGGCAGCGCCTGCAGGTCGCCGCGCACGCGCGCCACGCGGCGATCGTCGAGCGCCGCGAGACCGGTGTCGCTCGCGTCGACGTCCAGCGCCGTGACCGCGAACGAGCCCGCCAGGCGCCGCGCCAGCCAGCCGTTGCCGGCGCCGACGTCGAGCACGCGCCGCACGCCGGGCGCCAGCGCCAGCCCGCCGCGGATCAGCAGGTAGTGCAGGGCGCGCAGCCGCCACGCGGCGGCGTTCCTGCCGGTCGTGTCGCGAAACGGCAGCCGCCGCGCGAACGCCGGATCCGTCGACGCGTAGCCCTCCGCCAGGCGCACGCGCCGATAGTCTTCGACGAACTTGTTCACCGGCTCCGCGGCCATGGACGTGAGGTGATGTTATCGCCGGGCGACGCCGCTGTAGATGGCTTCGAACGCGCCCGCGGTGGCGCGCGCATCGTGGGCCCGCGCGAACGCCTGCGCCCGCGCCCCCATCGCCAGGCGGGCGGGTTCGTCTGCCAGCAGGCCCGTGACGGCATCCGCTAGCGCCGTTGCGTCACCGGGTGGAACCGTCAGCGCCGCTGCCGGCGCCAGCGTGGGCAGGAGCCCGACGGCGGTCCCCACCGTCGGCAGGCCCGCCGCCGCGGCCTCGAGCACGGCGACGGACTGGCTCTCGTAGCGGGACGACACGACGTGCAGGTGCGCCGCGCGGTACAGCGCCGCGAGCTCGTCGTTGGGCACGAAGCCGCGGAAGCGGACGCGCGCGTCGACGCCCAGCGCCCGCGCGTGCGCCTGGATGTCGCCGCCCAGCGTGTCTTCACCCGCGCAGTCGAGCGTGACGTCGCCGTGACGGGCGGCGACCTGCGCGAACGCCGCCAGCAGCGTCCGGTGGTCCTTGACGCGATTGACGCTGCCGACATGGAGCAGTCGCCACGGGGGACCGGGCGCGCGCGCGGGCGGCGCCGCCATGCGATCGACGTCGATCCCCAGCGGAACCACCTGGGCGCGCTCGCGCGCGTGGCGCGGAAGCAGGGCGCGCGCGGTGTCGCTGCCGATGGTCACGGCCGCGGCGGCGCGCAAGACGGCGGCCGTGCGCGCGCGCCCAACCCGCGTGCCGGCGCCGCCGTAGCCGATGTCCGCCAGCCAGACCGCTTCGCCGCCACCGACGCTGACCACGACGGGCACGCGCAGCACGCGCCCGAACAGGCACGCCAGCGCGCCCGCATCGGTCGCCCACAGCGCGTGGACGACATCGAAGCGGCCGGCCGCCCCCGCCAGCCGCAACTCCCGCCATAGCTCGGCCCCATCCCGGAGCAGGCGCCGGGCGCGCTCGCCGGGCCCGGGCGGCGCTTGACCGCGGACGGGCTCGCCCAGCAGGTGGACGCTGGCGCCCCCCGCCGGGTAACGCACCACCCCGCCGGGCCCGCCGAACGCGAACACGTGAACGTCGTCACGCCGGGCCAGCTCTGCCGTCAGCGCCAGCAGCGCCGGGATGACGTCGTATCGCCCGTCGGGGCTGAAGCCCCCCGGCGTGACGACCGCGACCTTCATCGCCGGTTTTCAGCGCGCCTGTCGATGCGAGTTGACGGCGGGCATGGAAACGCAATGATGGCGCGCGGAACGCCGGAAACGCCACAGTGGGTTTGCAATCGACATTTGCAGCGGGCGATCGGATCGATCGTTACGAGATCTCCGAGCTCATCGGCGAGGGGGGGATGGGCGCCATCTACCGGGCGCTCGACACGAAGCTGGGGCGGACGGTCGCGCTCAAGACGCTGCGCACCAGTCGCCTGAGCGCGCGTTCGAGTGAAGAGGCGCGGCGCCGCTTCATGCGCGAGGCGCTGGCGGCGTCCAAGGTCGAACACCGCAACGTCGTGCGCGTGTTCGATTTCGGATTCGCGGACGATGGCACGCCCTACCTCGCGATGGAGCTCCTCAAGGGCCAGGACCTGGGCACGCTGGTCGAGCAACGCCAGGACTTCCTCCCCGTCGCCGAGGTGGTCGACGTCATGCTCAGCGTGTGTGCGGCGGTTCGCGCCTGTCATGACGTCGGCATCATCCACCGCGACCTCAAGCCGTCGAACATTTTCTTGTGCGACACCGACAGCGGACGCGAGGTCAAGATCCTGGACTTCGGGGTTTCGAAGGCGCCCGCGGCGGGCGAGCTCACCCAGGAAGGGCAGATCCTCGGGACGCCGCAGTTTCTGTCGCCTGAGCAGATCGACGGCAAGGCGCTGCCGCAGACCGATCAATACGCGGTCGGCGTCGTGCTCTACGTCTGTCTCACGAAGCTGCTCCCCTATCAGGATCACGGCGACCTGAGCCTGCTGCGCGCGATCGACGTCGGACAGTTCACCCCGCCGCGCGCGCACCGTCCTGACCTGCCTGCGAAGCTCGAGGCGGTCATCCTCCGCGCGATGCGCACGGCGCCGGCGGATCGATTCGAATCGATGCACGCGCTCGGCCAGCAGCTCTGGGAGTTCGCCAGCCCGGAGGTGCGCCAGCAATGGCGCTCGTATTACTTCAATCCTGCGAGCCCGCCGCCGAAGGCGTCGACGCACGGCGTGCCGATGGTGGAGGCGATGGCGCGCGCGATGGGCGAGGGCAGGGGCGGGCGAGCGCCAGATGCGTTCGCGCTCGCGCCCACGGCGACGATGGCACCGGCTGGCGCGGCGCCGGTGAAAGCGGCGATGACGGCGCCGATGCCGATGTCGGCGCCGATTTCGATGTCGGTGCCCCTGACGGGGACGCGCAGCGGCCGCGGAAGGCGGGGTGTGGTCGTGTTGGTGATCGGCGTGGGTCTCGCCGTGGCGGCTGCGGGCTGGCTGATCATGGACCGGCGACAGAGCGCCGAGCCGGCCAGCGTCGTCGCGCCGGCTGTCCCGGCGCCGCCGGCGGCGTCCGTGCCCACGCCCGCGGTGGCACCGGCGCCCGTGGCGCCCGCGCCGGCGGCGCCCGCGCCCCCTCCGCCGGCCGCTGTCGCGCCGCCACCGAAGCCGGCCGCGATCGAGCCGAAGGCCCCGCCCGCGGCGCCACCGCCGCGCGTCGACAAGCATCGCCGCCGCAACAAGCAGCGGCCGGCGCTCGAATACACACCGGACGGCGTCCCGATCATGCCCTGATCTGCTGGAGATCCAAGATGCGGACAATCATCGCTTTGCTCATCTGCGCTGCCGTCGCGAGCGTCGTCGTCGACCCGGCGTCGGCTTCGCCCGGCGACGAAGCGGAGGCGCTCATCCGCAAGGGCGTCGAGCAGCGGCGGCGCGGCAACCACATCGAAGCGCTGGAGCTCTTCGAGCGCGCCAGCGCCATCACGCCGTCGGCGCGCGCGCTGGCGCAGCGCGGGCTCGCGGAGTCGTCATTGCGCCGCTGGGTCGAGGCCGAGCGCCACCTGGGCGAGGCGCTGGATCGCCACGATTCGCCCTGGATCGAGGCCAGGGAAAATCGCAGCGTCCTGGAACAGGTGCTCGCGAACGTTCGTACACACGTGGGCGGCGTTCGACTGCAGGGGACGGAAGGGGCCGAAGTGAAGGTCAACGAGCAGTCGGTGGGCCGCCTGCCGGTGAGCAAGGCGGTCCGCGTGCCGGAGGGTATCGCTCGCGTCACGGCGGTCGCGCCCGGCAGAAAGTCCGTCGAACGGGAAATCACCGTGCGCGGCGGCGACGAAGTCGTGGTTCGCCTGGATCTCGAAGCGCAGACCGTCGCAGCGCCGACGCCGGTGCCGACACCGCCGGCGCCGACGGTCGAACCCATCGCATCCGAGGCCCGCGCCTCTGCGGTCCCGACGCCGCTCGAGCCAGCGCCCGGATCATCGACGCAGCCACCGACGCTGACAGCCGAACCGTCGTCGAACGACGGCAGCAGCCTTCGCCGTCAGTTCGGCTGGGGAACGGCGGTCGTCGCCTTCGCCGCGCTCGCCGGCGGGATCGTCGAGACGATTCTCTGGCAGGTAAGAACCAGCGACTTCAACGACCGACGACGGGCTGTTTTGAAGACGCCGACAGGATGCGCGGAGCCAGCCGGGTGCAGCACCATCTACGAGTCAGCAGAGCGCGCGCGCCTGTACGCCATGATCGGCTACGGCGCGGCGGCGATCCTCGGAGGAACATCGGCGTTGCTGTTCCTGTCCGCCCCCGCCGCCGCGGACACCCGCACCGCGCGGCTGTCGTGCGCGCCGAACCTGGCGTCGCCCGGCGTCAGCTGCCGGCTCGCGTTTTAGCTCCCGCTACCCGCGCGCGCGTAGCCAGGCGCCGATGCGCGGCAGGATGCGCTCGCGCAGCGCGACGTCCATCTGCATCCGCTCCAGCGTCTGCGCGATGGCCTGGCGCGCGCCGTCGATCGGGTGCTTGTCCAGGAACGCGCGCACCGCTTCCAGGTGGCGGCGTTCGGGCAGCGTGGCCAGCGATTCGACCAGCCGCCGCAGGATCATCGGCGAATCGGCCTTGGCGCGCGTCTCCTGCCAGCGGTCGTTGATCATCGCGAACGCCGCCTCGCGCGTCTCGCGGTTGGCCAGCAGCACGCCGACGAACGACGAAAAATCCTGCATCGGCACGTCTTCGCTCAGCGACAGGTCGACGGCGCGCGCGGTCAGCCCCGCGTCCTCGACGCGCGCCAGCGCGTGCAGATAGCGGCGCTTGGCCGCCGGATCGGTCTCCGTCCGCGCCCGTGACCGCAGGTCTTCGAAGCGCGCCACGTCCGCCGTGCGCGCCGCCGCGGTGACGACCACGTCGAGCAGGTTCGGATCGACGTCCGCCGGCCCGACCGCCGGTGGGAAGCGCTTCGCCGCCTCGGCGGACGCGTCCGGATCACGCGCGATGAGCGCGAGCGCGCGCACCAGCACCGCCCGGCGCAGCCGGGTCTCGTCGTCCTCGCCGTGCTTCGGCGCCCATCCCAGCCCCATCGCGCGCGCGCCGTACAGCTCGCGGACGAACGCGCCGAACAGAGCGCGGTCGCCGTCGGCCAGGAAGCGGTGCTCGATCAGCGCCAGCCGGCTGACCACCTCGTCCAGCACGACGTGGTCCTCTTCTTCGCGCAGGCTGACCACCAGGTCGCAGAAGCGTTCGATCGGCGCCAGCCCCGCCCGCACCAGCGCCCACTGATCGGAGATGAGCGCGATGCGCTCGGCGGGCCGCAGGTCGCCGACCGCGCCCAGCAGCCGCGCCAGCGTCGCGTCGTCGTACGCCGTCCGGTAGAACCCGCGCGACTCCGCGTTGCCGATGCACCACGCCACGGCGCCTTCCGCCGCCAGCGGCACGGTCTCCGAGTCGGCGCGAAACAGCACCGGCTGCTCCTTGATCCCTGCCGCGTCCCGGAAGCGCAGCACCACCGGCACCATCCAGCGCGTCCCCGCGGAGCTGCGGCGCCGCCGCCGGCGCGTCCGGGTCGGCGAAGAACCGCCGCTGGCGCAGGGTGACGGTCGCCGTCGCGGCCGCTCCCGCCTCCACCCCCAGCGCCAGGTCGATGAGCGGATACCCCGTCTGCCGGATCCAGCCGTCCGCCATCTCGATGATCGGCTGCCCCGAAGCTTCGCCCAGCGCGCCCCACAGATCGTTCGCGGTCGCGTTCGATTCCCGGTGGCGTCGCATGTACAGGCGGATGCCATCGCGGAAGCGGTCCTCGCCCAGGAACCCCTCCAGCATGCGCAGCACGGCGCCGCCTTTTTCGTACGTGATGGCGTCGAACGATTCGCCGGCCTCCTCGGCGTTGGCGACGTCGGCGCGGATCGGATGCGCGGACACCAGCGCGTCCAGCGCCAGCGCCGCGCCCTTGCCCGCCTCGAAGTCCATCCAGATCCGCCACGACGGGCGCCAGGCGTCGACGATCTTGTAGGCCATCCAGGTGGCGAACGCCTCGTTCAGCCACAGGTCGTCCCACCACACCATCGTCACCAGGTTGCCGAACCACTGGTGCGCCAGCTCGTGTGTGATCACCTCCGCGACCCGCTTCTGCACGGCCAGCGGCGCGGTCGCCGGATCGGCCAGCAGCGCCACCTCGCGGAACGTCGACAGCGCCCGCGTTCTCCATCGCCCCCGCCTCGAAGTCGGGGACGCCGATCTGGTCCAGCTTGCCGAACGGATACGGCAAGCCGAAGTAGTCCTCCAGGCGCGGCAGCACCGCGGCCGCGACGTCCTGCGGAAACGCCGTCAGCTGCTGCTTTTCGGGCGTCGTCCACGTACAGATCGAAACTTCGCGCGCCATCGTCACGGCGCTTGGCGCCAGCGGGCCGACGATGACCGCTACCAGGTACGACGACAGCGGCGGCGTCGCCGCGAAGGTGACGAGCCGGCCGCCGCGCCCGTCATTCTCGTCGCGCGTGACGACGCCGTTCGAGATCGCGATCGCCTGGTTGGGGACGCCCGACACGCGCAACCGCCACACGGCCTTGAACGCCGGCTCGTCGAAGCACGGGAACACGCGGCGCGCGTCCGCCGCCTCGAACTGCGTCACGGCGATGCTGCCGGCGCGATACAGCCCGCGCAGCCCGGGGCTGAACGCACCGCGGTAAGCGATGCGCACGACGACGCCGCCGGCGGGGAGCTCCTCGGCGAACGTCAGAGTCAGGGTTTCACTGACGGCGTCCGCCGTCGCCTGCGCCGTGATCTCGCGGCCGCCGACGTCAGCCGCGGCTGATGTCACCTCCAGGCCGACGCCGTGAACCACCAGCGCCCGACGGGCCGCGCCAAGCTCGACCTCCATCGCCAGCTGTCCCTCGAACCGATCCGCGTCCAGCGCCAGCCGCAGGTCAACGTCGTAAGTCTTGGGCTTTACGTCCGTCGGCAGGCGAAAGTTTTTTCCGAGCGTCAACGCGTCTCCTCGTCGATGGGTTCCGGCCTTTTACCCTAATCTAGGGTCAGATGTCGCCCGCATCACCCGTCGGAGCCCCCCACGATCCTTACGCCCCGCTCCGCATACTGAATTTTCGCTGGTTCGTCGCCAGCGTCTTGACGATGGCGATGTCGGCGCAGATCCAGGGGGTCGTCGTCGGCTGGCAGCTCTACGCGCTGACACACAACCCGCTGACGCTGGCGATGGTCGGCCTGGCCGAAGCGGCGCCGTTCGTGCTCTGCTCGCTCTACGCCGGGCACATCGCCGACGTGCGCGACCGCCGGCGCGTGGCGCTGCAGGCGCTGGTCGTCCTGTTCGCCTGTGCCCTGGCGCTGGGCGCCGTCAGCGCGCTGCTGATCGGGCGCGGGCGGTCGGGCCTGGTGGTGCAGCTGGCGGTCTATGTCGTGATCGCGGTGTGCGGCGTCGCGCGCAGCTTTCTGCTGCCGGCGCGCAGCGCGCTGGGCGCCGATCTGGTGCCGCGCGCGTTGTTCCCCAGCGCGGTCGCCTGGCGCACCGGCATATGGCAGGTGGCCGCTGTCATCGGTCCGGCGCTGGGCGGGCTGCTCTACGCCTGGATTGGCCCGACCCGCTCGTACGCTGTGTCCGCCGTGTTGATGGCGATGGCGGTCCTGACGGTGCTGCGCATCCGCGTCGCCGCCCGCCCGATTGCCGCCCGCAGCGAAGCGGTCGTGGCCAGCGTCCTCGAAGGTCTCAAGTTCCTGCGCCAGCGGCGGCTGTTCATGGGAGCCATCACGCTGGACCTGTTCGCCGTCCTGTTCGGCGGCGTCACCGCGATCCTGCCGGTGTTCGCCGACGATGTGCTGCACGTGGGTCCGCAAGGCCTGGGGGCGCTGCGCGCCGCACCGGCGATCGGTGCCGTGCTGATGTCGGTGGCCATCGCGCTGCGCCCGCCGCCGCGACGCGTGGGACGGACGTTCCTGTACGCGGTCGTGCTGTTCGGCGTGTTCACGATCGGCTTCGGGCTGTCGCGGTCGTTCCTGCTGTCGATCGGGCTGCTCGCGGCCAGCGGCGCAGCCGACATGCTGAGCGTCTACTTCCGCGCGACGCTGATGCAGGTGATGGTGCCGTCGACGATGCTCGGCCGCGTATCGGCCGTGAACCAGATCTTCATCGGTTCATCCAACGAGCTGGGCGCTTTCGAGTCCGGCCTCGCCGCGTGGGCGGTCGGCGCCGTGCCGGCGGTCGTCATCGGCGGCGCGATCACCATCGCGGTCACGCTGATCGCCGCCTGGCGCGTCCCCGAGATCGCGCGCCTCGACCGCCTGGAAGGCCACGATCCAGACGCGACGACCCGACGCCGCTAAGGCAGCCCCGTCATCCTCACCGTCTTGACGTTGACGAACTCGCGCAGCCCCCACACACCCAGCTCGCGGCCGTAGCCCGAACGCTTGATGCCGCCGAACGGCAGCCGCGCGTCGGACGCGACCATGCCGTTGATGAACACGCTCCCGGCCTGGAGCTCGCGCGCCAGCCGTTCGGCCTCCGCGCGCTCGCGCGTCCACGCCGCCGCGCCCAGGCCGAACGCGCTGGAGTTGGCCAGCGCGATCGCGTCGTCGATGCCGGCGACGCGGAACAGCGCCGCCACCGGCCCGAACACCTCTTCGACCGCCGCCGGCGCATAGGGCGGAACGTCGGCCAGCACCGTCGGCGCGTAGAAGTTCCCCGGTCCGTCGAGCGGACGGCCGCCCGTCAGCACCCGCGCCCCCGCCGCCACCGACCGCTCGACCTGCTCGGCCACGGTGCGCCGGATCGCCGGCAAGGCCAGCGGTCCCAGCTGCGTGTCCGGCCGCGCCGGGTCGCCCACCTTCAGCGCCGCCATCGCCGCCGCCATCTCGCGCGCGAACCGGTCGTACACCGCGTCGGCGACGATGAAACGTTTGGCGGCGATGCACGATTGTCCGTTGTTGACGATGCGCGCCTTCACCGCCGTCTCGATCGCGCGCGGCAGGTCGGCGCTGGCCAGCACGATGAACGCGTCGCTGCCGCCCAGCTCCAGCACCGTCTTCTTCACGTGTTTGCCCGCCACCGCGGCGACGTCGCTGCCCGCGCCCTCGCTGCCGGTCACGGTCGCGGCCGCGATGCGATGGTCGGCGACGATGGCGCCGACGCGGTCGGCGCCCACCAGCAAGGTCTGGAACACGCCGTCGGGCGCGCCGGCGCGCCGGAACAGATCCTCCAGCGCCAGCGCGCACTGCGGAACGTTCGACGCGTGCTTGAGCAACCCGACGTTGCCGGCGGCCAGCGCCGGCGCCGCGAAGCGGATCACCTGCCAGAACGGAAAGTTCCACGGCATCACGGCCAGCACGGCCCCCAGCGGTTGGAACTGGACCTCGTCGCGCCCGTCGGGCGCTTCGGCGATAACCTCCGGACGCAGGAACGTCGTCGGCCTGCGACGCGTAGTAGCGGCAACCGCCGGCGCACTTCTTCGCCTCTTCGACCGCGGCGCCGATGAGCTTTCCCATCTCGGCGGTCATGGTGCCGGCGAACGTCTGTGCCTCGGCTTCCAGGATGTCGGCCGCACGCTCGAGCACCGCGGTACGCTCGGCGATGGGGCGGCGGCTCCAGGCGGGAAACGCCCGCGCCGCCGCGGCCAGCTTCGCTTCGACGGCGGATGGCGCCAGAGCATCGAAGGCGCGCAGGCTCTCGCCGGTCGCAGGATTGACACTTTCGATGGCCATGAACCCAATGTAACGCATGCCGAGACGGCGCTTTGGACCGATGCCGGTGGAGGTTCCCATCGTGGGGCAGGGGACGTGGCAGATGGCCGAGGCGGGCGACGCGGCCGACGAGATCGCCGCGTTGCGCGCCGGCATCGCCCGCGGCCTCACGCACATCGACACCGCCGAGATGTACGGCAGCGGTAGCGCGGAGGAGCTCGTCGCGCAGGCCATCAAGGGAATCCCGCGCGGCGACCTCTTCCTGGTCAGCAAGGTGCTGCCTCAGAACGCCAGCCGTGCCGGGACCGTGCGCGCGTGCGAGCAGAGCCTGCGCCGGCTGGGCACCGACTACCTGGACGTTTACCTCCTGCACTGGCGCGGCCACATCCCGCTGGTCGAGACGCTGGCCGCGATGGAGCAGCTGGTCGAGCAGGGGAAGATCCGCGCGCTCGGCGTGTCGAACTTCGACGTCGACGATCTGGAGGAGGCGCGTGGTCTGCTCCGCCGTGCGCCCATCGCCTGCAACCAGGTGCTCTACCACCTGCGGCAACGCCACATCGAGACGGAGCTGGTTGCCTACTGCCGCCGCCACGACATCGCGGTCGTCGGCTACAGCCCGTTCGGCCACGGCCGCTTCCCGCAACCGTCCAGCGCCGCGGGCCGCGCGCTGGCCGCGGTCGCCGCGCGCCACCGCGCGACACCCCGTCAGGTGGCGCTGGCGTTTCTCGCCCGCGAGCCGCCGCTGTTCACGATCCCGAAGGCGTCGACTCCCGCGCACGCTGACGACAACGCCGGCGCCCTGGATCTGGCGCTCACGCCCGCCGACGTCGCCGAGATCGACGCCTCCTTCCCCGTTCGCGCCGCCGACGAACTACCGATGATCTGAGGAGGAGGCAGCTCCCGCGCTACCTGACACAGGAGCCGGCGCTGGGCAGCCGGCAGGTGCCGCCGACGCAGTTCGCGGGCGGCAGGCAGTTGTGGCCCATGCTGCACGCGGTGCCGTCCTGCGACGGAGCCACACACGCGCCCGGCTGCGTGAGGGTCACGCCCGCGCACTCGTTGATCAGCTGGCAGATGGTCAGCGTGCCGTTGACGAGCCCGCACGGCTGGCCCCCTTGCGCCGCGGCGACGGTCTGGCACGTCGGCGTGGCGCTCAAGTTGTTGCAGCCGATGCCCGAGCCAAAGTCGCACGCATCGGCGTTGCCGGCGCACGGGCTACCGGCGCCCAGCCGCATGGCGCACACGTTGGTGTTGCAGTACAGGTGGCCGCCACGGCACGGCGTGTTCGCGTCGCACGGGCCACCGAGCGGGCTCGGGGTGACGCACTTGCCGTTGGTGCACTCGAGGCCCATCGTGCAGCCGCCCTTGACGGTGCACGCACCGTTCACCGCCTGGCGCGGCGCGCACGTTCCGCAGTCGCCTGTCTTCTCACAGTGCGTGCTCATGCACTGCCAGCTGGAGCCGCAGCCTTCGCCGTCGCGCCGCGGGCCCGGCTTGATCCTGCACGGCTCGGGAAAATTGTCGGCCAGAAGATCGTCGCACGTGGCGGTGTTCGCGGCGGCCGCGCACGCGGCCATGTCGGTGGTCGTCTGGGTCGTGTCGGGAACCTCGAGATCTTTCGTGCAGCTCAGCTCCACCCGCTCGCGGCAGGTGGTCGCCGTCCCATAGAAGATCTTGAAGATGAACGACGCGCAGTCGTCGAGGCGGGTGCACAGCGTGTCCGCAAATGCGCTGCATGCTTGTTGCACGGTTGGTGGCCCGCCGTCGCTGTTGGCGGTCACCCCGCCGCACGCCGCCAACGCCGTCACGCTCGCGATCATCAGTGCCCGAATCGATTGCGCACGCATGCGAACCATTGACACGTTAACGGTACGGCGGATGCAAGTTTTGACTGAAGGATCGTGGCGCCCCCGACTCTCGACAGCGAGGGCGAAAGTGCGCAGACTTCCCCACGGATGACTACCCGATGATGACTCGTTCTGGCGAGCTGCTGGCGTGCGTAGTCGCCTTATTTGTTGTCGGGCTCGGTTGCGCGCGCAACAAGCCGCCCCAGGCGGCGCGCCCGCCCACGGTGCAGCACATCACGAATCCGGGCGTGACACCGTACATCCGGCGCGTGGTGTTCGAGTCGAACCGACCGGCCGCCGATCGTGTGCTGGACGCCGGCCGCCACGCCGACGAGTTGCTGGCGTTCTTCGAGGTCTCGCCCGGCATGACCTTCGGCGAGATCGGCGCCGGCGGCGGCTACACCACCGAGCTGGTCGCGCGCGCGGTCGGTGACTCGGGCCGCGTGTTCGCACAGAACAACCGCCTCGTGCTCGGAAAATTCGCGGCGCTGCCGTGGTCGGAACGCCTCAAGGGCTCGGGGATGCGAAAGGTGGTCCGCGTCGACCGCGAGCTGGACGACCCGTTCCCGTCGGAGGCGCGCAACCTGGACGCCGTCTACAACGTGCTCTTCTATCACGACACCGTCTGGATGGGCGCCGACCGCGACCGCATGAACCGCGCGATCTTCGCCGCGCTTCGTCCCGGCGGCTTCTACTACATCGTCGATCACTCCGCGCGCGCGGGCAGCGGCACCGCCGACGTGCAGACGTTGCACAGGATCGACGAAGCCTTCGTCGTCGCGGAGATCGAACGCGCCGGTTTTCGGCTGCAGGCCGTGGGGGACTTCCTGCGCAATCCCGCCGACAAGCGCGACTGGAACCCGTCGCCGCGCACGGCGGGCGAACGGCGCGGCTCGAGCGACCGCTTCGCCTTGCAGTTCGTCAAACCACGTTGACGTCGCGCGCGGCGCCGCCCAGCGCGACGACCGCAAACGCGAGCGCGGAGAGCAGCAACACCCAGACGATCAGGCCGCGGTCCAGCCAGGTGGGCAGCGGTCGCGGCATGCGGAAGCGCGCCACCCCGAGGCCGACGCCGGCCACCAGTCCGCCGATGTGCGCGGCGTTGTCGACCATCGGCCGGCCGCTGAACGTCAGCGACAGTCCGACGCCGAGCACGAACAGGACGTTGATGGCCAGCGCCTTGGCGACCGCCCGTTGTCCCGACAACCAAGCGAACGCAGCCGCCATGCCGATGAGCCCCATGATCGCGCCCGACGCACCAGCCGAGACGAGGGGCGTCTCGCGCGCTGCGGCAAGCGTGCCCGACACGACGTTGCCCAGCATGCCTGTGATGACGTAGCTGACCGCGAACAGCCCGCGTCCCAGCGCGCGCTCCGAGATGATGCCGATCTGCCCCAGCACCCACATGTTCATGACGATGTGCAGGAGGTTCACGTGGATGAACGCGGCCGTCAGCCAGCGCCAGGGCGACGCACCCGGTGCCCCGGGCTCGAAGTACATCGCGCCGGTCCGCAGCAGCGTGTCGCTGTCGAATGTGATGATTCGTCGTGACGTCACGACCATCACTACGAAGACGATCAGGTTGACCGCGATCAGCGCAACCGTGACCGGCGCCTCGCGCAACCGCTGAAACCAGCTCATGATGAGGTGCTCATTATGGAATTTTTCATGGGCTCCCGCCGGTTATCCAGCCAGTTGCGGGCATCCCGCCCGCTTGACAGTGAATCCAACTCGATACAAAGGAAACATTTCATGACTCGGGTTCGCATGCGTGTGCTGTTTGTCGCCGTCGCGTTCGGCGTGGCCGCCGGGTCCGGGCTCGCCCACAACTTCCCGAACCTGGTCGCGCCTGCGGCCGCGGCCAACCCGGCCGTCACCCCCAAGACCGAGGCGCCCAACGAAGCGCGCGCGCTGTCGCGCGCGTTCTCCAACGTCGCCAAGGCCCTGGGCCCATCGGTCGTGCGCATCGAGGTCGAGGTCGCGCGCGGTGCGGGCGGCGGTCCCGATCGCCAGCGCCGCCGGATGCCGGCGCCCAACGGCCCCGGCGGCGACGACGAGGATGTGCCGCCGTTCTTCCGGCACTTCTTCGACGGCCCGGGGGGCGGCATGCCCGAACCCGGCCCCGCGCGCGGAGTCGGCTCCGGCTTCATCATCGGCACCAACGGAGACATCATCACGAACCGCCACGTCGTCCAGGGTGCGACGAAGGTTACCGTCACCATGAACGACGGCAAGGAGTACCAGGCGCAGGTCGTCGGCAAGGACGCGCAGACGGACGTCGCCGTCGTTCGCCTCGAGAAGCCGCCGAGCAATCTCGTCGTCGCCCGCCTCGGTGACTCCGACAAGCTCGATGTCGGCGAATGGGTCGTCGCGGTCGGCAGCCCGCTCGGCCTGGAGCAGACGGTGACCGCCGGCATCATCAGCGGCAAGGGGCGTCCGGGCCGGCACGTGCAGATGTCCGGCAAGCGCGTTCGCGGCTACATCCAGACCGACGCCAAGATCAATCCCGGCAACTCGGGCGGGCCGCTCGTGAACCTCGAGGGCGAGGTCGTCGGCGTCAACACTCTCATTCAGGTGGGCGCCGGTGGCGCCTACGGATTCGCGATCCCCGTCAACGAGGTCCGGCGCGTGGCGCAGGTCCTGGTCAAGGACGGCCGCATGCGCTACCCGTACCTGGGCCTGCTGCTGACTGACGTGAAGGATCTGGACGACGGACAGAAGGCGAAGCTGGGCAAGGCGCCGCCGCCGCAGGGCGCGTTCGTCGCCGAGCTGACGCCGGGTGGGCCGGCGGGCAAGGCGGGCATCCGTCCCGGCGACGTCATCACCAACGTCAACAATCAGCAGATCAAAGGCGCGGGCGATGTCGTCGACTACGTGTCGAACCAGAACATCGGCGCCAAGGTGACGCTGCACTTCGTCCGCGACGGAAAGCCCGCGCAGACGCAGGTCGCTCTGGCTGAGCTTCCCGACGAGGATCAGCGGCAAGCAGGCGAGGCTCAGGGCCAGCAAGGCAAGGTCGGCCTTGGATTGCAGACGCTGACCCCCGACGTCGCGAGCTCGCTGGGAATGGAGCGCGGGACCAAGGGCGCGGTGGTGACCGACGTCGTCGCGGGCAGCCCCGCGGAGCGCGCCGGCCTTAAGCCGGGTGATGTGATCGTCGAGGTCGATCGCCGGGCTGTCGGGTCGTCAGAGGAAGCCGTATCGGTGCTGCGCACGCCGCAGAAGAACGGCCACCTGCTGCGCGTTCGTGGGGCCTCCGGTACCCGCTTCGTAACCGTTAAGTAGCGCTCCTCCGCTACCGGCGTCGAGCGCCGGCGGGTAGACCCCGCCCGCGCTCGACGCGACGCCGACGGGAATAAGGAGTCTCCCGGACGGACCTTTGAGACCGGCGATCGCGGCTTACCTTTTGCACTGAGGGAAGCCGATGAGGATGGCGGGGATGTTGGTCGCGGGGATTTTGGTCGCAGTCGTGGCTACCGCGCCGCGCGCGGATAGCGGTCGCGTGACGCCGCATATGGAGGCGCCGAAGGAGGCGCGCAATCTGTCGCGCGCGTTCGCCGACGTTGCTCGCGCCATCGGGCCGTCTGTGGTTCGCATCGAGGTTTCGACCGCGCGCGAAGAAGGCACGGCGTCCGGCATCGTCATCGACACGCGCGGCCACATCGTCACCAGCAACCATGTGCTGGACGGCAAGGCCCCGCTGCGCATCGATATCGTCTTCGTCGATGGCCGCCGGCTGCCCGCGGATCCCGTCGGCCGCGACCCTGCCAGCGACGTCGCGGTCGTCCGCCTGCGCACCGTGCCGCGCGATCTCGTCGCCGCGCGGTTCGGCGACTCGGACGTGTCCGAGATCGGCGAATGGGTGCTGGCCGTCGGGAGCCCGCTCGGCCTCGAGCAGACGATAACCGCCGGCATCATCAGCGGACGGGCGCCGGTCGCCGGTACGGATGGCGGGGGCACGCGGTCTTATCTGCAGACGGACGCCAAGGTGAATCCAGGCAACTCGGGCGGGCCGCTCGTGAACCTCGACGGCGAGGTGGTCGGGCTGGCGGCGCTGATCAGCGCGGGGCCGGGCGGCAGCTACGGCTACGCGGTTCCCATCAACCGCGTGCGGCGGACCGCCCAGGCGCTCATCAAGTACGGACGCGCACCGCACCCGTACATCGGCGTATCGCTGCGCGACGTGCGCGAGCTGGACCCGGTAGAGCGCCGCAAATGGGGCGGTGGCGAGTTCGAGTTGCCGCCACGCGGCGCCCTGGTCAGCCGGATCTGGAACGGCGCGCCGGCCGCGCGTGCCGGCCTGCGCCTCGGCGACGTCATCACGTCGATCAACAACCGTGACGTCCCCACACCAGCGGAGCTGGCCGAGGTCATCTCCACGCAGGAGGTCGGCGCCCAGCTGGTCGTCGGCTTCATTCGCTCCGGGACGCCGCGCGCGGTGCCCCTGTCGGTGGCGGAGCTGCCGTCGGGCACGACGACGGCGGCCAACTAGCCGCCGGACAGTTGCCGCTAGACGACGATCTCCGCGGCCCCGCTTTCCAGCGTCACATGCGTGATCTCGGCGGGCGCGCCCAGTCGCATCGGCGGGCCCCAGTACCCCGTGCCGCGGCTGACGTAGATCTGAGCATCGCCGCTGCGGTGCAGGCCTTCCACGAACGGCTGCTGCAGGCGAACCAGGTATTTGAACGGCCATATCTGTCCGCCGTGCGTGTGACCGGACAGCTGTAGCCCGACACCGAAGCGCGCGGCCTCCAGCAACGAGCGCGGCTGGTGCGCCAGCAAGACCAGCTCGCGCTTCGGATCGCGCCCGGAAAGCGCCTGTGAAACGGCAGCCGCTGGCTCCAATCCGCCATGTCGAGCGGCCGAATGATCGTCAATGCCCCCGAGATCGAAGCTTGCTTCTCCTTCGCCAATTGAAACGCGTTCGTTTCGAAGCACGCGAATGCCCAAACGCCCAAGCTCATTGAGCCAAGGTGCGGCGCCGGAGAAATATTCGTGATTCCCGGTGACGAAGTAGACGCCGTGGCGCGCGCGCAAGCGGGCCAGCGGAGCGACCGCGTCGCGCAACTGTTCCACGCTGCCGTCGACCAGGTCGCCCGTGATCGCGATGAGGTCCGGTTGCAGGGCGTTGGTGCGGCGGACGATGTCGTCGATGAACGCGTGTCCGATCGTCGGACCGACGTGCACGTCGGTCAGCTGCACCATCGTGAACCCGTGTTGTCCGAGCGGCAGTCGATCCAGCCGGACGCGAATCCGCCGGACCTCTACTGAGCGCAACGCCGAGCGGACCGCGGCACCGCCGAGGCCCGCCACCAAGACGGCGATTGCCGTCGCAGACAACCGCGCGATGAACGTGCGGCGATCGGGATCTGATGTTGTCGCCGCCCACAATCCGGCGCGCAATGGCAACGACCACGCGCGCGGCGTCCGCCGCGAACACGGCTGCGAAAAGCAGAAACATCGTCCCTATCCAGATGTACGCCGGCCACAACAGCGCGGACTGCAGGCCGGGGCGGTCGCGGCCGACGACGCGTCCGAGGACCATCGCCGTCGGCGTGCCGACGGCCAGCAGCGCCAGCACCAGCGTGAGCACACCGTTCCACGGTGGCGGCAATTGCGGGTCGCGGATCAGGCGCGCCCAAAGGTAGTAATGAATCCCGGCCAGCAGAGCCAGAGCCACCGCAATGAAGATAAGGAATCGACTCATGTGACGTCGTTTCTGACACGCACATTGACAGAATCAAGCGTTGCCACTCCAAACGTTTGCAGCTACTCTCCGCCGCAAAACAGGGGGAACATGATGTCCAGACGGTCCGATCTTCAGGAAGTCGTTCAACAATTCGTCGACAAGCTGTCGTCGATGATCGAACAGGAAGTCGTCTCACGCGCGCGCGAAGCGGCGTTGAGCGCGCTCGACGGCCGTCCGGGCGCCGTACTTCGTGGTGGTGTCGTCATTCGCAAGCGCCGCAAAGGTCCGATTCAGCTTTGTCCCGTTCCTGGTTGTGGCAATCGCGCGGCTCCTGTTTTCGGAATGGTCTGCGCCAAACACAAAGACCTCCCCAAAGCCGCGATCAAGAAATACCGCGAAGCGCGCCGCGCCAAGAAGCTCAAGAAGCAAGCCAAATAGCGCGTGCACGCCCGGCGGAAAACCGCCTAGGGTTCCGGCTGGTTTTCGCCCACGCCGCCAGCTGCGCAGGTTTTTTCACGGATGACTGTGGCGCCTGTGACACGGAAGTCATGGGTGTCCTCGGGTGGGGTGCGAAAACCGCAGCGATTTCGCGGCCCTTGAATTGGCACCGCGGTTGCGATTGGTCACCTCGCTTAGGAGGCATACATGGCCATCGCGACCGCAACGATCGACTTCGACCCGTACGACCGCCACGTCAAACCGGCAGCTGACGGCCCGGCCTTGGAAGCACTCAAGGCCTGCGCGGTGCTCAGGAGCGCATCCCTCGATGCCCTCCGGGCGCTGTCCCGACAGGCGACGATTCGCCCGATCGGGCGGGGCACGTCAATTGGCGCCCAGGGAACCCGGCTGGACGCCGCGATCCTGGTGGTGCGCGGACGTATCCGCTCCGTTTGCCGCGCCGCCAACGGACGGGAAATCTCCGTGGAGGTGTTTCGCAGCGGCGAATTGATCGCCGATGCGGTCCTGGCGCCCGATTCCCCGCTGACACACGACTGGGAAGCGGCCGAGAGCTCGACGCTGCTGGTGCTGCCACGCGAAGCGTTGCTTGCATTCTTGCGGGCGGCGCCTGACGTGTTGCTGGCGCTGACCGGAGAGCTTTGCGCGCGCCTCGATCGCTCGAAACAACTGGCCACCGGCATTGCGCTGGCCGGCGTTCAGGAACGAGTGGTCGCCCGCCTGGTCGCGCTCGGGCACCAGGATGGGGCGCCAGGTGTGGAAGGTTTGCTCATCCGCAACCGGCCGACCCAGCAGGAGCTGGCGAACCAGATCGGCGCCTGCCGTGAAACGGTGTCGCGCACGGTCTCCGACCTGGTCCGCCAGGGGCTGCTCACGCCGCGCGGCCGGACGCTGCTGGTCAGCAAGCGCCTGCTCGAGGGCAACTCTTAAGACGCCTTAAGTCACCGTCCCCTCTAGTTAAAATTGACGCTGCGCCATACGCAGGCGAAACTTTGCAGGGTTTGGCCAGCAAGCCCAGAGTCGCGGGGACTGCGGCGGAGGGGACACTCGTCCCGTTTGCCGAAGTAGACATCCGCACCACCATCCGTCCCACGGTCGCCGAGATCGATCTGGGCGCCGTGCAGCGGAACCTGCTCCGCTTCCGCCAGGCGATTGGGCCCTCGGTGGCGGTGTTCGCGGTGGTCAAGGCGGACGCCTACGGCCACGGTGCCGTTCCGGTCGCGCGCGCGTTGGAGCCGCTGTGCAACGCCCTGGCTGTGTCGCTGGTCGAAGAGGGATTGGAGCTGCGGGCTGCCGGGATACGCGCGCCGATATTCGTATTGGGTGCCTACTACAACCGGCACCAGGACGAGGTGCTGGCAGAGAGGTTGACACCCGTTGCCTACGACGTTGGCGATCTGGAGCGGTTCGCGGCGGCGGCCGGCAGGCGGGGCCGCCGCGTGGACGTGCACGTCAAGGTCGACACCGGTATGAGCCGACTCGGCGTCGGCGTCGGCGAGCTGCCGGGTGTGCTGGCGCGGGTGAAGGAGCTGACGGCGTTGCGACTGGCCGGGCTGTGCACGCACTTCGCGTCGGCCGATCTGCCGGACGTCGTCGCCACCGAGGACCAGTTGACGGCGTTTGAAGGTTGCATGCAACTGGCGGCGCGGGAAGGTTTCACCGAGCTGGCGCACCACGCCGCCAATAGCGCCGCCGCGGTTCGTTTTCCACGCGCTCGGTTATCGGCGGTGCGGCCCGGGCTGGCCCTGTACGGCGCCATGCCTTCGCGCGATGTCGCCCTGGCCGGGCTGGAACCCGCGTTGCGCCTCACGACGCGCATCATGGCGGTACACGACATTGGGGTCGGGACGTCGGTGAGCTACGGTGGGCAATGGCGCGCGACGCGCCCGTCGCGGATCGCGACGCTGCCGCTCGGTTATGCAGACGGGTATCCGCGCCATGTTCGGGGCGCGTCGACGCTGGTCGCGGGACGGCGCGTTCCGATCGTCGGCGCGGTCTGCATGGACATGTTGATGATTGACGTCACCGATGTGCCGGCGAGCGAGGCGGGCGTCGGGTCGGCGGTCACGCTCATTGGCCGCGACGGCGGCGAACAGATCACGGTCGATGATGTCGCTGGCTGGGCCGGGACGATCAACTACGAGATCTTGTGCGGCATCTCCAAGCGTGTGCCGCGCATCCTGCGCGACGCCCCGGTCACCCGTCCATGAACGAAGCCGATTCGGCTGACAGCGCCCCGAATCCTTCCGCGGCCGAGCGCCGGATGCGCGCCGTGCTCGATGTGGTCGCGGCGCCGGCAAGGGGCCTTCTCAGTTACTTCGGCGACCACGCGATCATGCTCGGTCAGGCGCTGCGCGGGCTCGGTTATCGGCCTTTCCGCCTCCGCCTGTTCCTCGAGCAGATGAACTTCATTGGCGTCGGGTCACTGTGGATCGTCGGCCTGGTCGGGTTCTTCTCCGGCGCCGTGTCCGCGCAGCAGGCGATCACCGCGCTGCGCATGTTCCAGCAGGAGCGGTTCGTGGGCGCGACGGTCGGCATCTCGCTGGCCCAGGAGCTGGCGCCGGTGTTCACGGGCCTGATGATCACGGCGCGCGCCGGGTCGGGGATGGCCACCGAGCTCGGCTCCATGCGCATAACCGAGCAGATCGACGCGCTCACCACGTTCGCCGTCGATCCGATCCAGTACCTGGTCACGCCGCGCGTGATCGCGACGGTGTTGATCATGCCGATCATGACGATGGTGTTCAACGTCGTCGGGCTGATCGGCGCTTACCTGTTCGCGATCTATCTCGAGAACATCGATCTCGGTCAGTTCATCGAGCAGTTCAGGTTCTGGACCGACCCAAAGGACTACATCATCGGTTGCAGCAAGGCCGCGGTGTTCGGCGTGACGTTGTCGGTCGCGGCATGTTTCCAGGGGTTCAATGTCCGCGGCGGAGCCAAGGAAGTCGGGCTGGCCACGACGCGCGCCGTCGTCGCGGGTTCGGTGTCCATCCTGATCTCCGACTACTTCCTCATCGACGCCTTCCACATCTTGTGGCCGGGCAAATCGTGAATCAGCCTCCTGCATCGCCACCCATCGCCGCCGCGCCCACAGCGACTCAGCCGGGGGCGCCGGCGCTCGCAGTTCGCGACGAGCGCTGGCAGATCCGGGTACGCGGGTTGCACAAGACCTTCGGGGTGCAGCATGTGCTTCGCGGTATCGATCTCGACATCGAACGCGGGCGGACGAACATCATCATCGGCGGCTCGGGGCAGGGGAAATCGGTGCTGATGAAGCACCTCATGGGCCTGTTGCGCCCGGACGCCGGGCAGATCTGGGTCGACGGCGAGGATGTCGTGCCGTTCAACGACCGCGAGATGGGTCGCCTGCGCCGGAAGTTCGGCATGGTGTTCCAGTACGCGGCGCTGTTCGATTCGATGAATGTCGTCGAGAACATCGCGTTCCCGCTGATCGAGCGCTACAAGTTGTCGCGCGATGAGATCATGGAGCGGGTCCGGGATCTGTTGCGGCGTCTGGACCTGGCCAACGTCGCCGGCATCGAGCAGAAGGTCCCGCCGGAGCTGTCGGGCGGCCAGCGCAAGCGCGTTGGTCTGGCGCGCGCGCTCATCGATCGCCCCGAGATCCTGCTCTACGACGAGCCGACCACGGGTCTGGACCCGGTCGCGACCAAGAACGTCGACGAGATGATTCGCCGAACCGCCGACGAGTTCGGCGTGACTTCGGTCGTGATCTCGCACGACATGATGTCGACGTTTCGCATCGGCGATCGAATCTCGATGCTCTATAACGGGACCATCGTCGTCAACGGCACGCCGCCGGAGGTGCTGGCCAGCCGGCATCCGGCGCTGCGCGAGTTCGTCGAGACCTCGGGGCTGGTCGCGCCCCAAGAGAACGGGCAGGCATGAGGCGCAGCTGGGCGTCGCTAACGGTAGGCGCGCTGGTGCTCGTGATGATCGTGCTCACGTATTTCCTCGTGCGCATGGTCGGCGAGAGGACGCTGTCGAAAGACGGCATCAAGGTCTACGCGCTGTTCAACGACGCGTCCGGTCTGTTCGAGAAGTCGCGCGTGCAGACCGCCGGCATTTCGGTCGGGCAGATCGAGAAGCGCGAGCTCGACCCGACGACGCAGAAGGCCAAGATCTGGGTCCGGATCACGCCCGGCGTCACGATGTACGAAACCGCGGTCGTGATGAAGAAGTCGGCGTCGCTGCTGGGCGAGTACTACCTCGAGATCGATCACGGCCTTCCGAAGAAGATGGTCAACGGCGAGCCGCAAGATGCGCGCGTGCTCAAGGACGGTGACCAGATCCTGAAGGTGATGGAGCCGGTCGCCTTCGGCGACATGATGAACAGCGTCGGGACGTTGCTGCCCATTCTGCGCGACATCCTGGAGGACGTGCGCAAGCTGACGGGGGGGACGCTCCCCGACATCGCGACCAACGTCAACGAGCTGATCAAGCGGAACTCGGTCGTTCTCGAGAGCCTGCTCGGCCGCGTCGACCACATCGCGGGGACCATCGACAACATCACCACGACCGAGGCGGAGGACATCAAGCTTTCGCTGAAGAACGTCCGCGAGATCACCGAGTCGATCAAGACGCTGGTCGGCACGACCGAGGGTACGGTCAAGGACACCGGCGGCGCCATGCGGACGTCGCTCGACAAGCTGCAGACGACGATCACCAACCTCGACAAGACCATGCAGAACATGGAGACGGTGACCGACCGTCTCGTGAAGGGCGACGGCACGGTCGGGAAGTTGCTGGCCGACGACACCATCGCGCGCAACGTCGAGGAGATCACGGAAGACGCCGGCGGCTTCATCCGCAGCATCACCAAGCTGCAGACCATCGTCGGGCTGCGCAGCGAGTACAACTTCCTGTCGAGCACGTTCAAGAACTACCTGTCGATCCAGCTCATGCCCCGGCCCGACAAGTTCTATCTCATCGAGCTGGTCGAGGACCCGCGCGGCTACCGATCGCGCACGACGACGATCTCCGACAGCTCGACCAGGGGTATCGAGTCGGAGACGCGGGTCACCATCTCCGAGCAGCTGCGCTTCTCGCTGCAGTTCGGCAAGCGCGTCGGCAACGTAGTGGGCCGCTTCGGCATCAAAGAGTCGACGGGCGGCGTCGGTGGCGACCTTGTCTTGCTCGACGACAGGCTGGTGCTTTCGGTCGACGTGTTCGACGCGAAGGTCAACCAGTACCCGCGGGTCAAAGGCCTGATCGCATACGCGATCTGGCAGCGCAGCTTGTACCTCGTCGGCGGCGCCGACGATCTCGCCAACTACGTACGTGCGCCGGCCGGCGCCGGCGGCGGGTTCGATTGGTTCCTGGGCGCCATGTTGAAGTTCAACGATGAAGACTTGAAGTCGTTGCTGCTATTTGGCGGCGGCGCCGCAGCCGGCTCCGCTTCCAAGTAACGACGCACTGCTCAAACCCCCCGAAACCCTTAAGCTTGACTCGGCGGGGGCGCCCTCTATAGTTACACGCTTCCGACGCCGGCAAGCCGCCGTCTGTGGAAAATGCGGTTTAAAATCAATGAGATAGGCGTCGACGGGGTGCCCGTGAACGTCGCGGTCAGCGCCGAATGGTTGGCTGCTTCGTGCCCCGATATCGATGCGCGCCCTGCTCCGGCGGGGCTCAGTTTGCGGGGCTCGATCACCCCGACAGGCGACGACTACCTGCTCCGCGCCGACCTGCGCGGTGACCTGGAAGCGACCTGCGCGCGCTGCCTCGAGCCGGCGCGCGTGCATGTTGATCTGCCGATCGTCATCACCTACGTGTTCGCCGGGAAGGAAGACGTCCCCCAGGAAGACGAGGACGAAGTCGGGCTGGTGACGTTCACCGGCGGCGAGCTGGATCTTTCGGACCAGGTTCGTGACGAGCTGGTGCTCTCGATTCCGTTCAATCCGCTGTGCCACGAGGGTTGCAAAGGCCTTTGCCCGCTTTGCGGCAGCAACCGCAACGTCGTCGCCTGCGCGCACGCGACCACCACCCCGCCGAGCGCGACCGGTAGCTTGGCCGCGCTCGCCAAGATCAAGCTCTGATAGAAAGCCCGATAAGAGAAAGGTACGTACGATGGCCGTCCCGAAGCGAAAACAGTCCAAATCACGTTCAGCAATCCGCCGCGCGCAGGTCATGAAGAAGCCGGTGCCGAACTTTGTCCCTTGCCCGCGTTGCGGTGAGCCGAAGCTGACGCACCGGATGTGCGCGGGCTGCGGGTACTACCGGGACCGCTTGATCATTGCGCCGAAGGAGGAGGAGCAGGCCTAGTTACGGCCTCCGCTCCCCATGCCCCGAATCGCCGTCGACGCAATGGGATCCGACGCCGCGCCCCGCGTCGAGCTGGAAGGCGTGCTGGCGGCGGTTCGTGCGCGCGGCGTCAAGGTCGTCGTCGTGGGCGACGAAACTCGTCTGCGCTCGGATCTCGCCGCCCTGGGTGCCACGCCCAAGGATGGCATCGAGGTGCGCCACGCGCCCGACGTCATCACCATGCACGACCCGCCGTCCATGGCCGTCAAGCAGAAGAAGCAGTCGTCGATGCGCGTCTGCTTCGATCTGGTCAAGACGGGCGAGGCGGACGCGGTCGTGTCGGCGGGTAACTCCGGCGCGATGATGGCGTGTGGCCTGTTCGTGCTCGGCCGCCTGCCGGGCGTCGAGCGGCCCGCGATCGTCACGACGTTTCCGACGAGCGCCGGTGAGTGCGCGCTGCTCGACATGGGGGCGAACATCGATCCGAAGCCCGCGGTGCTGGCGCAGTTCGCCGTGCTCGGCTCCGTGTACGCGCGCCTCCTGCACGGCAAGGCGCGCCCGAAGGTCGGCCTGCTGTCGAACGGCTCCGAAGATCACAAGGGGACGCCGCTGACGCGCGACGCGCACCAGCTGCTGGTTCGCGCCGAGCCGCCGGACGGCGGCAGCTTCAAGTACGTTGGCTACGTCGAAGGCCGCGACATCTTCAGGGGCGAGGTCGACGTCGTCGTGACCGACGGGTTCACGGGCAACGTCGTGCTCAAGAGCGTCGAGGGCGCCGCGGAGGTCTTCTACGACATGGTTCGCGAGGAGGTGTCGCGCTCGGGGCCGCTGGCGAAGCTGGGCGCCGCGCTGATGAAGGGTGCGCTGCGCCGGCTGAAGCGGCGCACCGATTACGCCGAGCACGGCGGCGCGCCGCTGCTGGGCGTCGACGGCGTGGCGCTGATCTGCCACGGCGGGTCGAACGCGATGGCGATGAAGAACGCAGTTTATGTCGCGGATCGTTTCGCGCAGATCGGCCTCGGCAAGGAGCTGACGGCCGCGGTGGCGAAGTACGCTGGCTTCTGGGACGGCGCGCCGCTTGCGCCTGCGCCGTCCACGGCAGGGGCCGCGTCGTGAGGCGCAGTCGTATCGCCGGCACGGGACGCTCCGTGCCGCCCAGGGTGCTGACCAACGACGAGCTGTCGACGATGGTCGAGACGTCGGACGCCTGGATCGCGGAGCGCACCGGGATTCGCCAGCGGCACATTCTGGATCCGTCGCTGGCGGCCAGCGACCTGGCGACCGACGCGGGGCGCAAGGCGTGCCAGGCGGCCGGCGTTTCGCCTCAGGATGTCGACTGCATCATCGTCGGCACCGTCACCGGCGACTGTCCGTTCCCGTCGACGGCGACCTTCGTGCAGAAGAAGCTGGGCGCGCGTTCCGGCGGCTGCGCCTTCGATCTGTCGGCCGCGTGCGCCGGGTTCCTGTACGGCATCTCGATCGCCGACGCGTTCATCCGCGCCGGTCAGTTCAAGAACATCCTGGTCGTGGGCGTCGAGGTGCTGTCACGCATCGTCGACTGGACGGACCGCTCGACGTGCGTGCTGTTCGGCGACGGCGCGGGCGCCGTGCTGATGACGGCCGACGAGGGCGGCCGCCGCGGCCTGCTGTCGACCCACCTGTTCGCCGACGGGTCGCTGACCGAGGTGCTGCTGCAGCAGGCTGGCGGCAGCCGCGAGCCGATCACTCCGGAAGCGATCGCGGCCAAGCGCCACCTGGTGCACATGAACGGGCGCGAGGTCTACAAACACGCCGTGCGCAACATGACAGCCAGCGCGAAGACGGCGCTGGAGGCGAACGGCCTGACCGCGGGCGACGTCGCGTGGGTGATCGGCCATCAGGCCAACCTGCGTATTCTGGAGGGCGTCTCCGATCGCGTCGGCATCGGCATGGATCGGTTCTTCATCAACGTCGATCGCTACGGCAACACGTCGTCGGCGTCGCTGCCGACGGCGCTGGACGAGGCCATCGAGCAGGGGAAGATCCGGGACGGCGACATCCTGCTGTTCACGGCGCTCGGCGGCGGTCTGGCGTGGGCGTCCGCGGCGGTCAGGTGGTGACCGTGGAAGCCGCATTTCTGTTTCCGGGGCAGGGTTCGCAGAAGGTCGGGATGGGCCGTGCGCTGCACGACAACTTTCCCGAGGCGCGCGCCGTGTTCGCGGAGGTCGATGACGTGCTCGGCTACCCGCTGTCGAAGCTGTGCTTCGAAGGGCCGGAGGCGGAGCTGACGCTGACGGCGAACGCGCAGCCCGCGATCCTGGCCACCAGCGTGGCGGCGTTGCGCGTGCTGGCGGCGCGCTCGGACGTGCGGCCGCGCGTGGTGGCTGGGCACTCGCTGGGCGAATACAGCGCGCTGGTCGCGGCGGGCGCGCTGTCGCTGGCGGACGCCGCGCGCCTGGTGCGGATGCGGGGCGAGTTCATGCAGGACGCGGTGCCGGCGGGTGTCGGCGCCATGGCGGCGATCCTGGGCCTGTCCGCCGAAGACGTGGCGGCCGCTGTGTCGTGACGCCGCTGGCGATGACGTCGTCAGCCCGGCCAATCTGAATGGTGGTGGCCAGGTGGTGATCGCCGGCCACAAGCAGGCGGTGGATCGCGCGTGCGCGGCGGCGAAGGCCCGCGGCGCCAAGCGCGCCATCCCGCTGTCGGTCAGCGCGCCGTTCCACTGCGCGTTGATGCAGCCCGCGGCGGAGCGCCTGGCGCCGGAGCTCGAACGCGTGGCGGTCAACGACCCGGAGGTCCCGGTCGTCAGCAACGTCGAGGCGGCCCCCAATCAGGAGGCGGCGCGCGTGCGCGGTCTGCTGGCGCGTCAGGTGACGGCGCCCGTGCGCTGGGAAGAATCGGTGCAGTGTCTCGCCGGGCTTGGCGTGGACACAGTGGTCGAGATCGGCGCGGGCAACGTGCTCGGTGGGCTGGTGCGCCGGATCGCGCCGGCGCTCGCTATCCACGCGGCGGGTGATCCGGACAGCATCGCCGCGTTCGCGCAGGCGAGGGAGACGTCGTCGCAATGAGTGATCAGGCCATGTTGCGAATATTGGAAGGCAAGGTTGCGCTGGTTACGGGTGGCTCGCGCGGCATCGGGCGCGCGATCGCGATCGGGCTCGGGCGGCTTGGCGCGAAGGTCATCGTCAACTACACGGCGAACGAGGCGGCCGCCAACGAGGCGGCGGCTGCGGTCGGCGCCGCCGGTGGCAGCGCCGTGACCAAACGTTTCGATGTCGCCGATGCGGCGGCGGTCGACGCCGCGTTCAAGGAGGTCATCGGCCGCCGAAGGCGGACTGCACATCCTGGTGAACAACGCGGGCATCGCGATCAACACGCTGGTCCTGGGCGCCAAAGACGCGGACTGGAAGCGATCAATCGACGTCAACCTGAATGGCACGTTTCATTGCTGTCGGGCGGCGCTGCGCACGTTGCTCAAGGCGCGCGACGCAGGGCGCATCATCAACATCACGTCGATCACCGGCGAGATCGGCTCCGTCGGGCAGGCGCCTTACGTCGCGTCGAAGGCCGCCATCATCGGCCTGACGAAGACGCTGGCGCGCGAATACGCGTCGCGCGGCGTCACGGTGAACGCCGTGTCGCCGGGTTACATCGATACGGACATGACGGCGAACGAGTTGCCGGAAGCGCGCCGCGTCGAATTGCTCAAGAGCATTCCGCTGGGCCGCATCGGTAAACCCGAAGACGTTGCCGCCGCTGTCGCCTTTCTGGCGGGGCCGGCCGCCGCGTACATCACGGGGCAAGTCTTGCGCGTCAACGGCGGACTTTTCATGTAAGGTTACGCGCCCTAAACGGAAACAAACGCATCGAGAGGACGAAATCCATGGCCGACGAAATCGAAGACAAGGTCAAAAAGATCATCATCGAGCAGCTAGAAGTTGCTCCCGACAAGGTGAAGCTGGAAGCGTCGTTCGCCGACGATCTGAAGGCTGACTCCCTGGCGGTGGTGGAGCTGGTGCTGGCGCTCGAAGAGCAGTTCAAGGTCGAGATTCCCGACGAGGACACCGAGAAAATCAAGACCGTCGGGGACGCGATCAACTACATCAAAGCGCACGCCAAATAAGGCGAGGCGCCCATCACGGAGGCAAGTCAACGAATGGGACGAAGGGTCGTCGTCACCGGAATAGGGCTCGTCACGCCGATCGCGGTCGGCACTGAGGAGACCTGGCAGGGATTGCTCGCAGGCAAGTCAGGCATCGGTCCGATCACGCACTTCGACCATTCGGCCTTTGCCACGCACTTCGCGGGCGAGGTCAAGGGGTTCGATCCCACGCGCTGGATGACGTCGCGCGATGTGAAGTCGCTCGACCTCTTCCTGCAATACGCCATCGCTGCCGGCTCGCTCGCGATCCACGACTCGGGTCTGGAGATCAAAGGCGAGTTCGCTGAGCGGGTCGGCTGCTTCGTCGGCGCCGGCCTGGGCGGCGTCGCGACGATCGAAGCGACGTGCAAGACGCTGTGGGAGAAGGGCCCCCGCCACGGCATCTCGCCGTTCTTCGTGCCGATGATCATCGTGAACCTGGCGTCCGGGCAGATCTCGATCCGGTTCGGCGCCAAGGGGCCCAACCTGTCGCAGGTGTCGGCGTGCTCGACGGGCGCCCACGCCATCGGCGACGCGTCACGCGTCATCGAGCGCGGCGATGCCGACGCGATGATCTGCGGCGGCACCGAAGCCACCGTGTCTCCGCTGGGCGTCGGCGGCTTCAACAGCATGCGCGCGTTGTCGACGCGCAACTCTGACCCGCAGAAGGCGTCGCGGCCGTTCGACGTCGACCGTGACGGCTTCGTCATCGCGGAAGGCTCGGGCGTCGTGGTGCTGGAAGAGATGGAGCACGCCAAGGCGCGCGGCGCGAAGATCTACGCCGAGGTCCGCGGCTATGCGCTCAACGCCGACGCGCACCACATCACTTCGCCGGCGCCGGAGGGCGAGGGCGCGCAGCGCTGCATGCGGCTGGCGCTCAAGGACGCGAAGCTAGCCAAGGAAGATATCGGCTACATCAACGCGCACGGAACGTCGACCAAGGTCGGCGACATCGCCGAGACCATGGCGATCAAGAAGGTGTTCGGCGACGCGGCCCGCAAGCTGATGGTCAGCTCCACGAAGTCGATGACCGGGCACATGCTCGGCGCGGCTGGTGGCGTCGAGACGGCGATCTGCGCGCTGGTGGTTTCGCGGGGCGTTGTGCCGCCGACGATCAACTACACGACGCCCGACCCCGAGTGCGACCTCGACTACGTGCCGAACACGGCGCGCGAGCTGCGAGTTCAGCACGCGCTGTCGAACAGCTTCGGCTTCGGAGGCACGAACGCGTGCCTCGTACTCAGCCGCGTCTAGTTGCGCCGGAGCTCGGCTTCAGCGAGCAACCAGTCTTCCTCGTGGTAGCCGTCGAGGCTGCCGCGAGCAAGGTAGAGCTCGAATGCGCGTGCCGCGATCTGTTCGCGCGTTGGCTCGGACATCATCGTGACCGCCGCCGCCTTTGAAGTCGACGCCGCCTTCACCATGGGTGCCGAAACCTTCCCCGTTTTCACTGTTTTCCGCCCGGTGGTCTTCATGGGTAAATGATATACGGCGCGTTCGGAGGTCGACGCAAGAAATTGGGGCTGAAAATCAGCCCAATTTCATCGACATTCTGGAAACAAATCAGCGCTATTCAGCGTGTAGCCGGAGCGCGATTTCCGCGCTTCCACTCGTATCAGTGGTATCCCCGAATGATTCACGTTCTTGCTCGAGCTCATCAACGATTGCGACTAACAATCGCGCAGCGAGCTCGCGAGGCATTGCGACAGGTTCGTTCATGATCTCGGCGAGCATGAACGACCAGCGACGGTCGCGCTTTGCCCAATCGATGATCTCGTGCGGCGCCTCGATTCGTCGCCGCGCCAGCTCGTGCAAATGCGCGCGTCTCGGGGAGCGGCGAATCTCAGCCTGAAGGTCGCGGATCAATCCCGACAAGGTCTGCGCTGAGGATTTGTCCACGTCCGCCGGCCTCCTTGCGAATCTGCCAACGACTGCTGCCCTTGCAAGGGCTACCCGCTGTGCTGGCTGGCCCCTAGCTTTGTAACGAGATGTGGTGCCGTTATTCCAATAGGTGTCTCGGGTACGCCGTTTACATCACCGCGATCTGTGTAGGGAGCGCGAGTCCCGCGCGCGCACAGAGCGAGTCCGCCGCACCGTCGGCGAGCTCACCGCCGTCGCCGTCACCGTTGTCGAGCGTGAGTCCTCCACCGGATTCGAGTCAATCGGCGGACTACGTGAGAACTCACTCGGCGGACTACCAGAGGAAGCCGACTGACCCGCCAAAGTTCGATCCGAAAAGTCAGCCCGCGGCGGCGGCGCGAGCGGACGCCACGCGAGAAGTGTCGCGGTCCGAAACCCAAGCCTGTTCGCAACGATGCGGACGCGGTGAGGGTGCCGCAGGTGGCGGAGCCGCGACCGCAGACGCAAACAGACTTGGAGCCCGGGGCGAAGCCCGCGCCAGCGCGGGCCACACGACCCGGGCCGATGATCGTGCCCGAGACAGATTCGCAGCGCGCCGATTCGCGGCCAGCGCCGAATTCGCAACCTGCCGATCCGCATCCCGGGCAACCCACGATCGACCCGCCACCTGCAGCCGATCCGGCGCCGGGGGCAGATCGCCCAGCGGCGACATCGCTGTCCTGGCCGAGCGGCGAGGGGACCGATCCCGCACCCGCTGCGCCTGAAGCCGAAGCCGCTGGCGCCGCTCCCGCGGAGCGCTGGAACGATCCCTGGGTCGAGCAGCCGGCCGCGCCACGGCCGCGGCCCACCACGCGTCAGGAGGATCCCTGGGCGGATCCGCCGGTGACGGCGCCGCTGCCGGAGCAGGCACCCGCGTCGGGCGACCGGACGATGCCGCCGCAGACGGAACCGCCACCCGAGACCGACCCGCCTGGTCCGTCGAACTGACGGGCCGGCAGCGGGGCTAGCCGGCCATGGCCGCTTCGACGGCAGCGATCGACTTTGGGATCGCTTCCGTCAACACCTGGCGACCGTCCGGAGTAACCAGGACGTCGTCCTCGATGCGAATGCCACGGACGTCGGCGAACTGTTCCAGCCGACCGCGATCGAGACGGTCACGCGCCACGCGCGTCAGCGTGGCGTCGCCCAGGATCGCGGGGTTCACGTAGAAGCCGGGCTCGATCGTCACCGCCATGCCCGGGGCCAGATCCCGATCCAGGCGCAGCGAGCGCAGGCCGAAGGTCTTGGCGCGCTCGCGGCCGGGGGCGTAGCCGGCGCGGTCACCCAGGTCCTCCATGTCGTGGACGTCCAGGCCCAGCAGATGGCCGACGCCGTGCGGGAAGAGCAGCGCCACCACGCCATCAGCGGCCAGCTCGATCGGGTTGCCGCGCAAGATGCCGAGGTCGACCAGGCCGGCTGCCAGCGCCTGGCACGCGAGCACGTGAACGTTCAGGTAGCGGCTGCCGGGCGTGACCGCGGCGATGGCCTGTTTCTGCGCCGCGAGCACCACTTCATAGATCTCGCGCTGCGTGGACGAGTATTTCCCGGACGCGGGCCAGGTGCGGGTGACGTCGCCCGCCCAGCCGCCCGGGGTTTCGGCGCCGACGTCCGCCAGCAGCAGATCGCCGTCCGCGAGGAGCGCGTCGTGACGTTCGCTGTGCAGGATCTCGCCGTGCGGCGTGACGATCGACGGATAGGCGCAGGTCATCCCACGCGCGGTCAGCGTCGCCTCCATCGCGGCGCGGACGTGGGCCGCGGTCAGCCCGGGGCGGGTCGCGCGCATGCCGGCGGCGTGCGCGGCCGCCGTGGCATCGGCGGCCAGGCGGAGCTCGTCCTGCGCCGCTTCATCATGGTGCAGGCGCAGCTCGATGATCGCGTCGGCCAGCGGCGCGTCGAGGACGTCGACGACGCCACGCCGGATGTCGCGCTGGAGCAGGCGGCTCTGCTCCAGGCAGGTCTCGACGTCGGGCGCGGGCAGCGTCGCGACCGCGCGGCCGCGGACGCTGGCGGGCAGCCGATCCAGCGGGCGCACCGGGCAGCCGACCGCCTCGCTCACCTCGTCGAACGTCGGCGGCGGCCCTTCCCACAGCGCCTGGTCGGGGTGCGGCGGCGGCAGGTAGAGCGTGAACGCGCTGCCGTCATAGATCGCCACCGCGCCGCGCAGCGGAACGCCGAACAGGTACAGGAAGTGACTGCTGGCCCGATACGGGTAGAGGTTGGCGGCGTAGTTGCGCGGGCGCGGCACGCCGGCGGCGATGAGGGCAGGGCGGTTGCCCAGGCGCGCTGCCAGGCGGGCACGGCGCGCTTCATGAGCCGCGCGACGCGGCACCAGTGGGAGAGTCACGTCGACGAGTATAGGCGCGGCTGTGCGCGTCAGCGAGGGCGGCGCGGCGGCAGGGGGAGGCGGCGGGCGGGCGGTGGCGCCGTCTTCGGGCCAGGCGTGTTTCGGGTAACGGCGTCCGAGCTCGCGGCGCAGGGCGGGGTAGTGCTGCGTCCAGAAGCTGGCGAGATCGCGCGTCACCTGCACGGCGCGGCCGTTGGGCGCCAGCAGGTGCACGGTGAGCGGGACGCGGCCGGCGGCGACCGCGGGCACGGTGCGTGTCCCGAAGAAGTCCTGCAGGCGCGACTCGATCCACGGCGGCGTCGTCGGATCGTAGTGGACGGCGACGGTGCGGCCGCCGGCCAGCGTGATGCGTTCGGGGGCGGCCGTGTCGAGCGCGCGCCGCGCGTCGTGGGGCAGCGTCGCCAGGACGATCGCGGCGGGATCGTCCAGCTCGCGGGCGCTGATGCGGCCGACGCAGGCGGCGCGGACCAGGCCGGCGACGTCGTCCGCCGCCAGCGGCGGCAGCGGCGCCTCGGGCATCGCTTCGCGCGCGAAGCCGATGCGGCACAGCAGCTCGCGCATGGAGTCGCCGCCGGGCAGGCGGTCCAGGCCGCGCGCCAGCAGCGCGTCCGCGAGCAGGCGCGCGGTCTCGTCGTCGGCCGGGGCGGGCGCCACGGTCTCGTCCAGCATCAGCGCGCCGTACGCGAGGCCCGTGGTTCGTTCGACGCGCTCGGTGACGGGGTTGAACGCGCGCCGGTCGACGTCGCTGACGCGATCGGGATAGAGGTCGAGCAGCCATTCGGGCTCGATGACCGAGCCCAGCCGCACCACGGTCGCGTTCGAGCGCGGCGCCTTCGGCGGGCCGCCGCGTCCGGCGTCGCGCTCCTCGACATCGACGGTGACCAGCCAGTCGCCCGACGCCTCGAAGCCGAGCTCGGCCGCGCCTCCGGCCGCCAGCACGACGGCGCGCGCCTTGTCCTCGCGCCGGCGGGCCACCCGGTCGGGGAAGGCCGCCAGCACCGCCAGGCGCAGCGCCTGCGTCGCGCCGGCATCCAGCGGCCCGGCGCCGGCGCGCGCGCCGCCACCGCTGCCCCAGCCAACTGGCGGCGAACGCGATCGACCTCTTCCGTGGCGCGGCGGTCGAGCTCCAGCCGGCGCAGGATGTCGGGGCGGAACCGCTCGGCCTCGCGCCTCGCGGAACAGGTCGACGAGGTCGACAATCTCGGCGCCGCGATCGTTGCCGGACCCGCGCGGTCCGGCCGGCGAACGACGCGCGCGTGCCGGCGCGGATGTCGCGCTCGGAGATCAGCGCGGCGGCGAGGCACGCCGCCGCACGGCAGTCGCGCGCCTCGCCCTCGACGACCAGCCGCGCCAGCCGCGGGTGGACCGGCAGGCGCGACATGCGGCGGCCGACGTCGGTCAGGCCGCCGCCGGCGTCGACGGCGCCCAGCCGCGACAGCAGCTCGCGCGCCGCGCCCCACGCCGCGGCCGGCGGCGGTTCGAGCCACGCGAGCGCGTCGGGATCGCCGACGCCGAGCGCCGCCAGGACGAGCAACGTGTCGGCGAGATCGGCGCGCGCGATCTCGGGCAGCGCCTGCCGCGGGCGCTGCTCGAAGTCGTGGCGCGTGTAGAGGCGCAGCGCGCGCCCGGGGCGCGTGCGGCCGGCGCGGCCGGCGCGCTGCGTGGCGGACGCCTGGCTGATCTTCGCGACGACCAGCGACGGCAGCCCGGTCCACGGCGAGTGCGTCGCGATGCGCGCCAGGCCCGAATCGATCACGGCGACCACGCCGTCGATCGTGATCGACGATCTCCGCGACGTTGGTCGACAGGATGACCTTGCGCCGGTCGCCGGGGCGCACGGCGCGCGCCTGCTCCTCCAGCGGCATCTCGCCGTGCAGCGGCAGCACGGCCAGGGCGGCGGCGCCGGGCAGCTCGGCGATCGCCGCCTGCGCGCGGCGGATGTCGCCGGCGCCGGGGAGAAACACCAGCACGTCGCCGTCGGGCTCGTCGCGCAACACGCGGCGGACCGCTCCCGCGACCTGGGTGGCCAGCGGCCGATCGTCGTCGGCCGCGGCGTATTCGATCGCGACGTCGAACATCCGCCCCTCGCTGCGCACGATATCGGCGCCGAGGAAGTCGCCGATCGGATCGGCGTCGATGGTCGCCGACATCGCGACCACCGCCAGGTCGCGCCGTTCACGCTCGCGCAGCCGCCGCAGCCAGGCCAGCGCGACATCGGTGGCGACGTGGCGCTCGTGCAGCTCGTCGAGCACGACCGCCGCCACGCCGCGCAGCCGCGGGTCGGCGAGCATGCGGCGCACGAACAACCCCTCGGTGATGAAGCGCAGGCGCGTCTTCGGGCCGCCGGCCTCGTCGAAGCGGACAGCGTAGCCGACAGTGTCGCCGACGCGCTCGCCCAGCTCGGAGGCGACGCGCGTCGCGGCCAGCCGTGCCGGCAGCCGCCGCGGCTCGAGCACCCAGATCTCGCCGCGGTCGGCGGACAGCACGTCCAGCAGCATGCGCGGGACGCGCGTCGTCTTGCCGGCGCCGGGGGGCGCCTCGATGACCGCGGCGCCGCGCGCGCTGACCGCGGCTGCGATCGCTGGCAGGCACGCGTCGATGGGCAGCTCGGTCATCGTCGACGGCCCGTACTATCACGGCCCGTGACGCCTGGATCGACGTCCGGCGCTTGGCGGTCGAGCTGGCGTGGTTGGCGGCCTGGAGGAATTCCCCGGATGTGCGAGGACAGATCGTCGGCGACCGCCGCGAATGAGTGAAACCGGGGGGCCGATCCGGTAGTCTCCCGGGCGGTGCTAGACCTTGGCGTGGATCAGGTCCGCGACGCGCTCATGTATTTGATCGCGTTCGTGGCGGCGGTGTCCGTACACGAGTTCGGACACGCCTTTGTCGCCGACAAGCTGGGCGACCGGCTGCCGCGCATGCAGGGGCGGCTGACGCTGTCGCCGCTATCGCACATCGATGCACTGGGGACCATCGTGCTGCCGCTGGCGGGGGCGTTGATGCCCGGCACCCCGCTCATCGCCTGGGGCAAGCCGGTGATGACCAGCCCGAACAACTACACGCGCAAGCTGTCGCAGCGCACCGGCAGCATGCTGGTGGCGCTGGCGGGGCCGATGATGAACCTGCTGCTGGCGGTGCTGGTTTCGGTCGTCGTCATCGTCGCGGGTAAGGCAGGCGCGTCATTCGACGTATTGAAGGGGATCCTCCGCTTCGGCCTGTTCCTGAACGTGATGCTGATGTTCTTCAACCTGCTGCCGCTCGGGCCGCTCGACGGCGCGACCGTGCTGGCGGGACTGCTGCCGCGGTCGATGGAACCATTCATCGAGTGGAACCGGCGTTATGGCACTCTGATCCTGTTGGTCCTGCTGTTGGCGCCCACGCTCAAGCTGCCCGGCCTGAGCGTCATCATGTCCCCGGCGGCCCGCCTCGCCGAGGCGTGGGCGATCGGCTTGCTGCGAATGGTGGCGACTTGAGCAGCGACACGAACGGCACGGCGTACCACGTCACGCTGCCCGAGTTCGAAGGGCCGCTGGACCTGCTGCTGCACCTCTGCAAGACGCACGAGCTGGATATCGTCAACATCCCGATCGCGTTCATCACAGAGAAGTACCTGCAGCACCTGGAGATGATGGAGTCGATGTCCGTCGACGTGGCGGCCGACTACCTGGTGATGGCGGCGACGCTGGCCTACCTCAAGTCGCGCGAGCTGGTGCCGACGCCGGAGGTGCTCGACACGACCGACGAAGAAGGCACGCCCGAGCTGGACCCTCGCGAGGAGCTGATCCGGCGATTGCTCGAGTACCAGAAGTACAAGGACGCCGCCGAGAAGCTGGGCGGTCGGCCGATCGAGGGGCGCACGGTGTTCGGGCGCGGCGCGCCGATCGACAAGAGCGAGGCGGGCGAGCGCGCCATGGGCGAACATTCGGTCTGGAAGCTGATCGAGCTGTTCGCGAAGATCCTGGAGAAGACGGGCGGCAAGCCGTCGACGCACGATGTCCTCGTCGATCGGATGTCGATCGGTCAACGCATCAACCAGCTATGCGACAAGCTGGAGGCGGGCGGCGGCTCGTTCCGGTTCGACGCGTGCTTCGACATGACGTTGCCCGAGGTGGAGCTGCGCCACCAGGTCGTGGTGACGCTGCTCGCGATCCTGGAGCTTGCGCGCCTCAAGGCGGTGCGCGTGTTGCAGTCGCCCACCGACGAGACGCTGTTCATCACCCAGGTGGCCGGCACGACGCTCGACTCGGCGCGCAGCGCGGCGATAACTTCGGTCGCAGGCGAACCCGACCAGTCCGAGGGGCCCGACCACGAGGAGAAGCATGAAGAAGCGCAGTAAGAAGAACGCCGACGCGACGGTGGCCGCCGAAGCCACGGCCCCCGAGGCTACGGTGGCCGAAGCCACGGCCGCCGAAGCCACGGCCCCCGATGCGGCTCCGCTGGCCGACGAGGCCGGCGATTCCATCGAGGACACGACGCAGCCGAACGTCGGGGTCCCGGCGTTCGAAGAGGGACCAGATACGGAGGTCGGTGGGAACGTGGTGCCGGAGGGGGCGTCGCCCGACGAGTGGGACGGTCCGACGACGGAAGCGGCGGCGTCCGAGCTGGCTGCGCTGGCGGCGGCGTCGACCGCGGCCGAGGTAGAAAGCGAAGCAGCGCTGGAGTCGCCGGCCGCGACGCCGGGCCGGCTGGAGAGCGTGCTCGAGAGCCTGCTGTTCGCGAGCGATCGGCCGCTGACCGTGACGGAGTTGAAGCGCCTGGTCGGCGAGCGGGACACCGGCAAGGTGACCGCGGCGCTGGAGGCGCTGCGTACGCGCCGCAGCGACGAGCAGAGCGGCATCCAGGTGGCATCCGTCGCCGGGGGATGGCAGCTGAGAACCCACACCGACAACGCGGCGTGGGTGTCGCGTCTGATCACCGGGCGGCCGCAGCGGCTGACGCGGGCGATGCTGGAGACGCTATCGATCGTGGCCTACCGGCAGCCGATCACGCGTCCCGAGATCGACGACATCCGGGGCGTCGACTGCGGTCCGGTGTTGAAGACGCTGCTCGATCGCAACCTGGTGCGCATGATCGGCAAGAAGGAAGAGGTCGGGCGGCCGATCCTGTACGGGACGACGCCCGAGTTCCTGCGCGTCTTCAGCCTGACCGATCTGAGCGAGCTGCCCACGCTGCGCGAGTTCCACGAGCTCGGCGCGGCCGAGATGGCGAAGGTCGACGCCGAGGCGCCGCCGTCGGGGGACGCGGCGGCTGCCGCCGCCCCAGCCGGCGACGCGCCCGCGACGCCGGCGCCGGCACCGCGCCGCGAGCTGGATCCCGACGAGGACGACGAGCTGCTGTCGGAGCTGGAACGCGCGGCCGCGGCCGCGGCAAAGGCGGCCGAGATCAACGAGCCCGGACAGAACCAGCCCGACGACTCGGGCGCGGGCACGACGTCGGCAACGCCGGCAGCGACTGACTGACGGTCGCCGCCAGGATCCCCATGCGTCTTCAAAAGTTTCTCGCTCAGGCGGGGGTCTCATCCCGCCGCAAAGCCGAAGCGCTGATCGCTTCAGGCGCCGTGAAGGTCAACGGCGCCGCCGTGACGACGCTGGGCAGCAACGTCGGTTCAAAGGACCGCGTCGAGGTCAACGGCCGCCGGGTGGTGGTCGAGGACCCCATCTATCGCTTGCTGCTCAAACCGCGCGCCTGCCTGTCGACGCTGGCACCGACCGGGCCGCGCCCGACGCTGGGACGCTACATCAAGGAGCCCGAACCCGGGCTGCAGGTGGTGGCGCCGCTCGACTTCCCGTCGGAGGGCGTCGTGCTGCTGACCAGCGACGGCGCGCTGGCGGAGGCGATGCTGAAACGCGGCAAGGTGGTGATGACGTATCACCTCAAGCTGCAGGGGCTGGTCGGTGAGGACGACGCCGAGCGGTTGCGGCACGGCTGGCGCTTCGAGGGGCGGCCCATCAAGCCGGCCTCCGTCGACCGGTTGAAGGCGACCGAAAAGAACACCTGGATCGAGATGGTGGTGGCGGAATCGCGGCCGCGCGCGCTCAAGGCGGCGGGTGAAGTCATCCGGCATTCGCTGCTGAAGATCTCGCGCGTCCGGCTGGGTGGGCTGTCGTTCGAGGGGCTGGAGATGGGCGGCTGGCGCGATCTGAGCAAGAGCGAGATCTCGGATCTTCGCGACCGCGCCGGCCTCACCTGACGCCTTGCGCGCGAGCTCGTCGCGGCAGGCATGGAACCCTTTGAGGGTTCGCATCGTGGGTGATAGAAACGCCCCGTGCCAATCGCCAAGATCGCACGCGCGCTAATTTCAGTCTCCGATAAGACCGGCATCGTCGAGCTGGGCCGCCGGCTGTCAGCCGCCGGTCTGGAGATCCTGTCGACGGGCGGCACCGCCAAGGCGCTCGCCGCCGCCGGCGTTCCGGTGCGCGAGGTCGGCGACTTCACGGGCGCGCCCGAGATCCTGGACGGTCGGGTCAAGACGCTGCACCCGCGCATCCATGGCGGCATCCTCGGCCGCCCGACGCCGGCGCACCGCGCAGAGATGCAGGCCGCCGGCATCGTCCCGATCGATCTGGTGGTCGTGAACCTGTATCCGTTCCGCGAGACGGTGGCGCGCGGCGCGGCGTTCGACGAGGTGATCGAGAACATCGACATCGGCGGCCCGGCGATGATCCGCTCGGCCGCGAAGAACCACGAGCGCACCGCGGTGCTCGTCGATCCGGCGGACTACGACAGCGTGCTGGCCGAGATCGACGCCGCCGGCGAGATCTCGGCGGCGACGCGCTTCCGGCTGGCGCGCAAGGCGTTTGCCCACACCGCGGCGTACGACGGCGCCATCGCGTCGCACCTGGGACGGTTCGGCGCCATCGACGCCGCGCCGGCGGATGTCTCCGAGTCGCTGTACTTCGGCGGCCGGCTGGCGCGGGCGCTGCGTTACGGCGAGAACCCACACCAGAAGGCGGCGTTCTACGAGATTGAGGGCGCGACCGGCCCGTCGCTGGCGCGCGCGAAGGTGCTGCAGGGCAAGGAGCTGTCCTACAACAACCTGCTGGACCTGGACGCGGCGCTGCGCATCTGCGCCGAGTTCGCCGTGCCCGCGGCGACGATCGTCAAGCACAACAACCCGTGCGGTGCCGCGACGTCGGAGCAGAGCATCGCCGACGCCTACCGGCGGGCGCGCGAGACCGATCCGGTGTCCGCGTTCGGCGGCATCGTCGCGGTCAATCGCCCCGTCGACGGCGAGCTGGCGCGTGAGATCAAGGAGACGTTCCTCGAGTGCGTGATCGCGCCAGCGTTCGCGCCCGAGGCGCTGTCGGTGCTGGCGGCCAGCAAGAACCTGCGGCTGCTCGTGTCCGACATCGTCGTCGAGCCGCCGGGCGCGGTCGAGGTTCGCAGCGTGGCGGGCGGCTTCCTGGTTCAGACCCGCGATCGCGAGACTGCGGCCGCCGCCGACGCGCGCGTCGTGTCGGCGCGCCAGCCGACGGCCGCCGAGCTGCGCGATCTCGATTTCGCGTGGCGCGTCTGCAAACACGTGAAGTCGAACGCGATCGTGTTCGCGGCCGGCGGGCGCACGCTGGGCATCGGCGCCGGCCAGATGTCGCGCGTCGATTCGGTGCGCATCGCCGTGTCCAAGGCGCGCGCGCCGCTGGCCGGCTGCGTCGTCGCGTCGGACGCGTTCTTTCCGTTCCGCGACGGTGTCGACGAGGCCGCCAAGGCAGGCGCGGCCGCCGTCATCCAGCCGGGCGGCTCGATGCGCGACGCCGAATCCATCGCCGCCGCCGACGAGCACGGCATGGCGATGGTGCTGACGGGCGAGAGGCACTTCAGGCACTAGGTCGGGCGCGATCACATGCGGATCCTCGTCGTAGGCTCGGGCGGACGCGAACACGCGCTCGTCTGGAAGATCGGGCAGAGCCCGCTGTGTCGCGAGATTGTCGTGGCGCCGGGCAACCCCGGTATCGCGGCCGAGCCAAAGGTCAGGTGCATTCCCGTGTCCAGCGACGCCACCGCCGAGCTGGTGGCGGCCGCGGTCGCCGAACGCGTTGACCTGGTGGTATGTGGTCCGGAGGTCCCGCTGTGCGCCGGCCTGGGCGACGCGATGCGCGCCGCGAACTTGCCGTTCTTCGGACCGTCGCGCGCCGCCGCCGAGATCGAGGGGTCGAAGGCGTTCGCCAAGCGCCTGATGCGCGAGGCCGGCGTTCCGACCGCCGCGTTCGGCACGTTCACGGACGCCGACGCCGCCGCAGCGTTCATCGACGCGCAGCCGGGACTCGTCGTCGTCAAGGCCGATGGTCTCGCCGCCGGCAAGGGCGTCGTCGTGGCGGCGACGAAGGACGAGGCGAAGGCCGCAGCGCGCGGCATGCTGGAGGCGCGCGCGTTCGGCGACGCGGGCGCGCAGGTCGTCATCGAGGAGCGTCTGTCGGGACGCGAGGTCACGATGATGGCGATCTGCGACGGCACGCGGCTGGCGCTGCTCGCGTCGTCGGAGGATCACAAGGCGGTCGGCGACGGCGACGTCGGACCGAACACGGGCGGCATGGGGACGGTGTCTCCGTCGACGCTGGTCGATGACACGCTGGCGCAGCAGATGTTGGAGACGCTGTTCGTCCCGACGGTGCGCGCGTTGACCGACATGGGGCGGCCATTTCGCGGGCTGCTCTACGGCGGGTTCATGCTGACGCCCGATCGCGGCCCGATGGTGATCGAGTGGAATTGCCGCTTCGGTGATCCGGAGACTCAGTCCGTGCTCATGCGCATGGACGGCGACCTGGTGCCGTGGCTGGCGGGCGCCGCCGCGGGCGCGATGCCGGCGGGCGTGCCGCGCGCGCGGCCAGGCGTCGCGGTCTGCGTCGCGATGGCCGCCGGCGGTTATCCGGGAACGCCGCGGCTGGGTGACGACATCACCGGGCTGCCCGCGAGCACCTCCGACCTGGTCGTGTTTCACGCGGGCACGCGGCGCGACGGCGACGGGCGGCTGGTGACGGCCGGCGGGCGCGTGCTGGGCGTGACCGCCTACGGCGCCGACCTGGCGGCGGCGCGCGCGCGGGCCTACGGAGCGGTCGAAGAAATCACGTTCGAGGGTAAACACTTCCGCCGAGACATCGGCATGCGAGGCAGGACATGAGCGAGACACAGGCGATCGACGTGGCGATCATGATGGGTTCGAAGTCGGATCTGGAGACCATGCAGCCGGCCGCAAAGGTGCTGAAGGCGCTGGGCCTGGCCGTCGAGGTGCGCGTGTTATCGGCGCACCGAACGCCGGCCGAGGCGGCGGCGTTCGTGAAGGAGGCGGTGGGGCGGGGCGCCAAGGCGTTCATCTGCGGCGCGGGCGGCGCAGCCCACCTGGCGGGCGCGGTCGCGGCGCACACGACGCGCCCGGTGATCGGCGTGCCGATCAACGCCGGCAGCCTGGGCGGCCTGGATTCGCTGCTGTCGACGGTGCAGATGCCGCCGGGTATGCCGGTGGCGACGGTCGCGGTCGGCGGCTCCGAAAACGCCGGCCTGCTCGCGGCGCAGATCATCGCGCTCGGTGATGCGGCGCTGGCCGGGCGCGTCGAGGCCGAGCGGGCCGCCCGCCGGAAGAAGGTGCTCGACAGCGACGCCGAGGTCCGCGCCGGACAGAAGCAGGCGTGAGCGACCTGGCGGACGAGATCGCGTTCGCGGTCTCGGCGCTGCGTCGGGGCGACGTCGTCGCCTATCCGACAGAGACGTTCTACGGCCTGGGCGTCGACGCGTTCGACGAGCTGGCGCTGGCGCGGCTGCGCCAGCTCAAGGGGCGCGACGAAAAGGCGATCTCGGTGCTGGTCGACGGCGTCGACATGCTGGAGCGCGTATGCCTGCCGCCGCCGCCGCTCGCCCGCGAGCTGATGCGACGCCACTGGCCCGGCGCGCTGACGCTGGTGCTTGCCGCGCGCGAAGGTGTTCCGGCGGCGCTGGTCTCCGACGGGTGCATCGCTGTCCGCCATTCGTCGCACCCGACCGCGCAGGCGCTGGTGTCGGGGTTGGGTAACCCGCTGACGACGACCAGCGCCAACCGCGCAGGCGAGCCGCCCGCGACGACGCCGGAAGCGGTCGACGAGATCTTCGCCGGGCGGTGCCGCGTGCTGTACGCGGGCGCGACGCCGGGCGGCGCGCCGAGCACTCTCGTGCGCGTGCGCGGTGAAAAACTGGAGATTCTGCGCCGCGGCGCGATAGACATCGATCCTGGAAACGCCGCCACGTGATAAGGGTTAGGTACGATCATGGCTGACATTGCGCCATTTGCGGGGCTCCGCTACTCACCGGACCGCATCGGCGACATCGGGGCCGTGCTCTGCCCGCCGTACGACGTCATCTCCGAGGAGCAACACCTGGGGCTCGAAGGGCGGCACCCGGAGAACGTGGTGCGCCTGGAGCTTCCGCGCGGCAATGACGACGCGCGCTACACGACGGCCGCCCGGCTGCTGGCGTCGTGGACCGCGGAAGGCATCCTCCGGCCCGAGGGCCGCGACGCGTTTTACGTCTACGAGCAGCAGTTTCGCTTCGCAGGCCATGAATACGCGCGCCGCGGGTTCTTCGCGGCGGTTCGCCTGGAGCCGTTCGAGCGGCGCGTGGTGCTGCCGCACGAGCGCACGCTGTCGGCCCCGAAGGAAGACCGGCGGCGCCTGGTGCGCGCGACGCGCACGCAGATCTCGCCCATCTTTGGCCTGTACCGCGACGGCGAAGGCGCGGCGGGGGCGGTGATCGACGCGGCGGCGTCGGGCATCCCCGCGGTCGACACGACGACGAACGATGGCGTCCGCCATCGCCTGTGGGTGCTGGACGCCTCCGCCGCCACGGCTGAGCTTCAACGCGTGCTGCGCGAAAAGCAGATCCTGATCGCGGACGGTCACCACCGCTACGAGACCATGCTGACCATGGCGCCCGAGCTGCGGTCGCTGGACATGCCGGCCGGCGCCGCCGCGTCCGACTACGCGATGATGTTCCTGGCGCGCGCGGAGGATCCCGGCCTGCTGGTGTTGCCGACCCACCGCATGATCAGCAACCTGCCCGATTTCGAGTTCGACGGGCTGCGCGCCGCGGCTGCCGCCGCGTTCGACATCGCGGAGGGCGAGGAGACCACGGCCACCGAGCTCGACGACCGGCTGGCGCGCGAAGGCTCCGGCAACCGCGTCGCGTTCGCGGTGCGCGCGCCGGGGCGGTCGAAGACGTTGTGGCTGACGTTGAAATCGATCCTCGATCTGTCGGCGCTGGGTCCGCCCGCGCTGCGACGCCTGGACGTCACCGTGCTCCACGGCATCATCCTGGGCCCGATCCTGGCGATCGACGCGGCCGCCATGGCCAATCAGTCGTTCCTGACTTACACGCACGACACGGAGGAAGCGCTGGCGCGCCTGGCGGCGGGTGAAGTCCAGGCGGCGTTCTTCATGAACCCCACCAAGGTGGACGAGGTGCTGAAGGCGTGCGAGGCCGGCTGCCTGTTGCCGCAGAAGTCGACGTATTTCCTCCCCAAGCTCGCGACCGGGCTCGTCATGTATCGCCTCGACGGGACCGCGTCGCGGTCGGCGCGGTGAGCCCGCAGCCGGTCGACGGCGAAGACATCACGTCCGACACGTTGCGGGCGGGCCGCGTCCGGATCTTCCAGCCAGCGCGCGGCGCGCGCATGAGCCTGGATCCCGTGCTGCTCGAGGGGTTTCTCCGTCCGCCCCACGGACGTTTTCTCGACATCGGCTGCGGCACCGGCGCGCTGTCGTTCCTGTTGCTGGCGCGCGATCCATCGGCCGCCGGCGTTGGCGTCGAGCTGCAGCCGCGGCTGGCGGCGCTGGCCGAGCGCGGCCGCGACGACAACGGTTGGCAGCAGCGCCTGGAGATCGTCACCGGTGACGTGCGGGCGCTGCGCGATCGCCTGGGCGCTGCCCGGTTCGATCTGGTCGCGACCAATCCGCCCTATCGGACGCTGACCGGCAGCCGACGGCCACCCGACGACGAACGCGCGCTGGCGCACCAGGAGATCGCGCTCGCGTTGCCGGAGTGGGTCGAGTGCGCGGCGCGCGCCGTCCGTCCGGGCGGCCGGGTCGCCGTCGTCTTCCCGGCCGAGCGCGCCGTCGATCTGCTGGCGGAGCTGCGCGCCCGCGAGCTCATCCCGTGCCGGCTGCGCACGGTGCACCCGCACGAAGGCGAGCCCGCGTCGCGCGTGCTCGTCGAGGCAGAGCGGGCAGGGCGCCGTCCGCTCGTGATCGAACCGCCGCTGATCCTGCACGCCGACGGCGCGCGCTACACCCCTGAAGTCCAGCGCCTGCTGGAGTAGCGCTAGGGCGCCGCGGCCGCGGTTTCCTTCGGGTCCTTCAGCGCCTCGTCGATCGGCGGCAGATCGTCCAGGTTCGGCACCAGCGTGATCTCGATGCGGCGGTTCTTCGCCTTGTTCTCGGGCGTGTCGTTGGTCGCGACCGGCGACGTGTCGGCGTAGCCGGCCGCCGACACGCGCTTCGGCTCCATGCCCGCGCCGACCATGTAGTTCAACACCTCGACGGCGCGCGCCGTCGACAGGTCCCAGTTGGAACGGAACTTCGCGCTCTTCATCGGCGCGTTGTCCGTGTGACCCGCGATCTGGAAGTTGCGGTTCTGCAGCTCCTTGAGCACCGTCGTCACCTGCGTGAGCGCCTCTTTGCCCTCGGGCTTGAGGTCGGTCTTGCCCGGATCGAAGAGGATCTTGTCGCCCAGGCGGACGATCATCCGGTTCTCGCGGATCTCGACCTGCAGCTTGCCCGCATCGGTCAGCGTCTTGAACTGCGTCACCAGCTTGCGGAACTGCGCCGCGCGCGCCTCCGCCTGCACCTGCGCCTTGCGCAGCTCGTCCATGCGCTTCTTCGCCGATTCCAGCTCGCCGCCCAGGGTGCCGCGCTCGGTCTCCAGCCGCGACACGTCCTGGCCCAGCGACTCGAGCTTCTTGGTCAGCACCAGCACGCGCGCGTCACGCGCGTCGACGTCGGCCCTGTGCTGCGCGCGTTCCTTCTCCAGCGCGTCGTTGGTCTCCGCGAGCTTCTGCTTCTGCGCGTCGCGATCCTTGAGCGCGGCGTTGTGCACCTGCTCGTCGATGCCGCAGCCGGCGGCCGCCAGGAACCGGCGGCCAGCGGCGAGTAGTGTCTGTCCCTTGGTCATCGAGGTCCTCCTTTGGCGCGGGGAGCGGCACGTCCGGGTGCCGGTTCGGATTTTCCGTTGAAGATCTTGTCGACGATCGCGTCCAGCGCCGCGGCGTCCAGCGGGCTCTTGCCGTCCTGGAAGTCCCACGCCAGGTTCGCCGCCAGCCGCGCGCGCGTCCGGTCGCGGCCGTAGCCGAGGCGCTGCAGCAGCGCCGCCCGATCTTCGAGCTCCGTGCGGTACATCGTCTCGCGCCGCGATTTCTCGATCTTGGCGCGGTCGGCGTTCCTGCGCGGCTCCATCCAGTCGAAGGGCTCGGCGGGCTTGGTGGGCATCGGGCCGCTACTTTAACTCTTTCTTCTCACCTTCCGCACGTTTGGCGGCCCGCCACAGTCGATCCTGCTCCTCGGGGCCGGCGTCGGAGATCGCGCGTCCCTCGGCCGCGAGCGCCAGCTCCACGTGACGAAACCGCGATGCGAACCGATCGGTCGAGTCGCGCAGCGCCTGCTCGGCGTCCAGCCCCAGCCTGCGCGCCAGGTTGGTGAGCGCGAACAGCGTGTCGCCCAGCTCGCGCTGCATGGCGCCGCGATCGCCGTCGCGGCGGGCCTCGTCCAGCTCCGCCAGCTCCTCATCCACCTTGGCGCGCGGGCCGTCGGCGTCGGTCCAGTCGAACCCGACCGCGCCCGCCTTTTCGCCGGCGCGGGTCGCGCGCAGCAGCGCGGGCGCGCTCGCCGGGATGCCGTCCAGCGCGCCGTGTTTCCCCTTCTCGGCCTTCTCTGCCGCCTTGAGCTTCGCCCAGTTGGCGAGCACGGCGTCCGCGTCCTTGGCGACCGTGTCACCGAACACGTGCGGGTGGCGGCGCACCAGCTTGGCGACGATGCCGCGCGCGACGTCGTCGATGCCGAACTTCCCCTCGGTGAAGCGCAGCTCCGACTGAAAGATGACCTGCAGCAGCAGGTCGCCCAGCTCCTCGCGGTGGTCGTCGACGTTGCCGCCGGCCAGCGCGTCGACCACCTCGTAGGTCTCCTCGACCAGGTAAGGGACCAGCGTCGCCAGCGTCTGCTCGCGGTCCCACGGACAGCCGTCGGGCGCCAGCAGCCGCTGCATCAGCCCGACCAGCTTGCTCACCTCGGCGCCTGTTTGTTTGCCCGGCAGGGGTGTCAGGTCGGGCAGCTTCGCGGTCGGATTGTCGTTAGCCAAGGCGTGCGCAGCATAGCCCAAGCTGCCGTCGTTGAACGGCACCGGGCCGCGTGCTATCTCGATCAACCTTGTCCGATAAACCGATGCCGGCGCCAACCCCGGCCGACAGTGCCGACGCGGTGACGGAGCGGTTGACCCTCGAGGACAACCGGGTCGCGCTGGCCCTGTACGGCGAACGCAACGCCAACCTCAAGCTGATCGAACGCGAGACGGGCGTGCACCTGCACGCGCGCGGCAACGATCTGACCCTCGTCGGTCCCGGCGACAACGTCGGCGTCGCGCGCCGCCTGGTCGAACAGCTGTACCGGATGGCGCGCGCCGGCGCGCCGATCAGCCCCGAGGACATCGGCCGCGCCGCCATCGCGCTGCGCGCCGACGCCAACGTCGACCTGCGCGACGTCTTCCAGGACACGATCCTCGTCGCCGGCCGCGCGCGGCCGATCGCGCCCAAGGGCCTCGCGCAGAAGCGCTACGTCGACGCGATCCGCGCCCACGACATCGTGTTCGGCGTCGGCCCGGCCGGCACCGGCAAGACCTACCTGGCGATGGCGCTGGCCATCCGCGCGCTGATGGAGAAGCAGGTCAAGCGCATCATCCTGACCCGCCCGGCGGTCGAGGCCGGCGAGCGTCTGGGGTTCCTCCCCGGCAGCATGGAAGAAAAGGTGTCGCCGTACCTGCGCCCGCTGTACGACGCGCTCCACGACATGATGGACTTCGAAAAGGCCGACCAGCTGCTGGCGCGCGGCCTGATCGAAGTCGCGCCGATCGCATTCATGCGTGGCCGGACGCTGAACGACGCCTTCGTCATCCTGGACGAAGCGCAGAACACGACCAGCGAGCAGATGAAGATGTTCCTGACCCGCCTCGGCTTCGAGTCGAAGGCGGTGATCACCGGTGACGTGACGCAGATCGACCTGCCCGACAACCGCCGTTCGGGGCTGAACGACGCCATCAACCTGCTGTCCAACATCCCCGGCATCGCGTTTCGCTACTTCACCGAGGTCGACGTCGTGCGCCATCCCCTGGTGCAGGAGATCATCAAGGCCTACGACGTCGCCAAGCCCGACCGCGGCAGGTGATGGTGTAATCTTGCCGTCGTGACCCAGCTGGCGGCATCGGACTCGGCGGCGCTGGCCGAGATGGTCGCCACCGCGCGGGCGATGTCGTCCGAGCGCGACATCAAGAAGCTGCTGGCGGTCATCCTGACGAGCTGCCGCCAGGTCACCGGCGCGGACGCGGGCAGCGTCTACGTCATCGAGGAGGAGGGGGGGAGCGAGGCGGAGTACAAGCCGGCGCCCCGCAAGATGCTCCACTTCATGCTGTCGCAGAACGATTCGATCAAGATCGACTTCAAGGAGTTCACGCTCCCGGTCGACGACAAATCGATCGTCGGACAGGCGGTGCTCAACAAGGCGCCGATCAACATCGCGGACCTGACGCAGCTGCGCAGCACGACGAGCATGCCGACGCTGCGCCACAACAAGAGCTTCGACGAGAAGACCGGCTATCGCGCCATCTCGATGCTGACGGTGCCGATGCTGTCCGCGATGAGCGAGGTCATCGGCGTCGTCCAGCTGATCAACAAGAAGCGCGACCCACAGCGCCAGCTGGCGGCTGACGGCGCCGACGACGACAACGTCATCCCGTTCGACGAGCGCGCCGAAGAGCTGGCGCTGGCGTGGGCGGCACAGGCGGGCATCTCGCTGGAGAACGCGCTGCTCTACGACGAGATTCGCAAGATGTTCGACGGCTTCGTCGACGCCGCCGTGGTCGCGATCGAATCGCGCGATCCGACGACGTCCGGGCATTCGCGCCGGGTCGCGACGATGTCGGTCGCGCTGGCGACGAAGGTCGACGGCGTGTCGAGCGGGCCGTTTGCGGACGTCACGTTCACTCAGGCGCAGCTGCAGCAGCTGGAATACGCCGGCGTGCTGCACGACTTCGGCAAGGTCGGCGTGCGCGAGAAGGTGCTGGTCAAGGCCAAGAAGCTGTACGAGGAGGACCTGCGCGTCATCAGGCTGCGCTTCGCGTACATCAAGAAGGCGCTGGAGGCCGAACACGTCGAGCGCAAGCTGCGCGTGGCGCTGGAGCTGGTGAAGGCGGACCTGCCCAAGCGGTTCGCTGACATCGACGCCGAGCTGGGACGCAAGATGGACGAGCTCGACGAGGCGCTGTCGTTCGTGTTGCGGGTCAATGAACCGACGGTGCTGGACCAGGGCGGGTTCGAGCGGCTGGTCGAGATCGCCCGGCTGATCTACATGGCGCCGGGCGGCGAGCTGCGTCCGTACCTGGAGCCCGAGGAGGTCGCGGCGTTGCAGGTGCGGCGCGGCAGCCTGACCGAGGTCGAACGCGTGGAGATCGAACGTCACGTCGTGCACACGACGAAGTTCCTGAAGGAGATCCCGTGGGGCCGTCGCTACGCCGACGTCCCGCGCATCGCAGGCGCCCACCACGAATACATGAACGGCAGCGGCTATCCCAGGCGGTTGCCCGGGGACGATATCCCCGTGGAATCGCGGATCATGACCATCGCCGACATCTTCGACGCGCTGACCGCGTCGGACCGCCCCTACAAGAAGGCGGTGCCCATCGAGCGCGCGCTGTCGATCATCGACAGCGAGGTGCGCGCGGGCAAGTGCGACGCCGAGCTGTTTCGCATCTTCGTCGAAGGCGAAGTCTACAAGCGGGTCATCTAGCCTTGCCGGTCGCGACGCTGGTGCGTGGGCGCGCCGGGCGCCTGCTGGATGCGCAGCATCGCCGGCGCGTCACCGCGCGCGTGCGCGCCGCGCTGCGGGCGCTGGGCCGGGGGCGGTCGTCGGCGACGCTGGTGTTCACGGACGACGCCGAGATCCGCACCTTGAACCGCACGTATCGCAGCCACGACCGCGCCACCGACGTGCTCAGCTTTCACCTGCAGGAGCTGCGCGGCGAAGCGGACCCGGCGGGGGACGGCGTGGCGCTGGGCGACATCGTCATCTCCGTCGAGACCGCGCGCCGCCGCGGCGGGCCCGCGCGCCTGGGCGCCGAGCTGGAACGCCTGGCGGTTCACGGTCTCTGCCACCTGTTCGGGCACGACCACAAACGAAAGCCCGAAGCGACCGTGATGTTCGCGCTGGAACGCCGCCTGCGGCGGCTGCCCCTTGCCGCGACTACCGTTAAAACCGCAACCCGCGCTTCGCGCGGTAGACGAACCACTTCCAGGTGAGGTAGCCGGCGCCGGCGGCGGCCGGGATCCAGAGCACCGGGCTGGCGGCGACTCCCAGCACCACGGTGCCCCCCCATGCTGCGGCGGCGTACATGCCCTTTTTCTTGGCTTCGGACTTGTCGCGCGACACCAGGCTCTCCATGGATTCCTCCCCGTTCAGTTCTAAGATGCCACCTCGCATGGGTCTGCGCCACGCCAAGATTGTTTGTACCTTGGGGCCGGCCACCGACAGCGTCCAGGCCATAAGTGCGCTTGTCGACGCGGGAATGGACGTCGCGCGCCTCAATTTCTCACATGGGACACACGACGAGCACGCCCGCCGGGCCGCCACGGTGCGCGCGCAGGCGCGGGCGCACGGCAAGCCGCTGGCCGTCTTGCAGGACCTGTCGGGGCCCAAGATCAGAACAGGGCGGGGGGGACCCCCGACGCTGTCCGCGGGCCAGACCATCGCGCTCGTCGAGGGGGCGCACGGCTCGGACGACGCGATCGCGATCGGCTACGCCGGGCTGGCGTCCGATCTGCACGCGGGCGACGTGGTGCGCATCGACGACGGCCGCATCGTGCTGCGCGTCGAGCGCACGGCGGGCGATCGCGTGCTCGCGACCGTGGTGCAGGCGGGCGCGCCGCGCGATCGCATGGGGGTGCACCTGCCGTCCCGGCGGGTGCGGCTGCCGGCGCTGACCGACAAGGACCGCGTCGACCTGGCGCACGGGCTGGCGCTGGGCGTCGACTACGTCGCGCTGTCGTTCGTCAAGCGCGCCGACGATCTGCTGGCGTTGCGCGCGGCGTGTGAGGCCGCCGGACGGCCGACGCCCATCGTCGCGAAGATCGAGACGCCCGAGGCGCTGGACAACCTGTGGGACGTCGTCGCGGCCGCGGACGCGGTCATGGTCGCGCGCGGCGATCTGGGCGTCGAGCTGTCGCCCGAGCGCGTCCCCGTCGCGCAGAAGGAGATCATCGGCACGTGCCGGCTGCAGCAGCGGCCGGTCATCGTCGCGACCGAGATGTTGCAGTCGATGGTCGAATCGTCGCGGCCGACGCGCGCCGAGGCCAGCGACGTGGCGTCGGCGGTGTTCGAGGGCGCCGACGCGTTGATGCTGTCGGCGGAGACCGCCATCGGCAAACACGCGCGCGAGGCGTGCGCGATGATGGCGCGCATCATCGAGGAGGCGGAGGCGAGCCGGTTCTACGCGCCGCCACCGTCGGAGCCGGGGCGGACCACGCGCGAGGCGATCGCCCACGCCGCCGTCAACGTCGCGCGCGAGGTCGGCGCGCGCGTGCTGGTCGCGTTCACGGAGAGCGGCGGCACGCCGCGCCTGATCTCGAAGGCGCGGCCCGGGGTGCCGATCGTCGCCTTCGCCAGCGAGGAGGAGAGCCTGCGACCGCTGGCGCTGTACTGGGGCGTCGTGCCGCGGCTGCTCGCGTTGCCCGCCGGCCCCGACGCCACGACGCTGATCGAGCACGTGACCCGCGCCCTGGTGGATCTGCGGATGGTCGAGGCCGGCGACCGGGTCGTGGTGGCGCTCGGGGCGCCCGTCGGCAAGCGCGCGCCGACGAACACGATCACGGTCGTGACAGTGTGAGCGATCGCGTCGAGCGAAGCGCGGCTTCGCCGTGCGAGCTCATCGCGGGAGGGTTGGGGAGAGGGCCCCCGTCCTCTAACTAGTTCGGGCGTTCGGGCAGCGACAGCTTGAATGGCGCGATGTCGGCGTCGAAACGATCGCCCTGGGGCGTGACCATCTGGTAGCTGCCGCGCATCGATCCGGACGACGTCGCGATCACGCACCAGCTCGTGTATTCGAACTCCTCACCGGGCCGCAATACAGGCTGCGCGCCGACGACGCCTTCGCCGCGAACCTCCTGCACCTCACCTTCGTTGTCGGTGATGATCCAGTGCCGGCTCACCAGCTGCGCGGTCTCCGCGCCCCGGTTCGCGATGTTCACCGTGTATGCGAACGCGAACTGCCGCCCCGAAACGGATGAGCGCTCGGGTATGTACTGGCTCTCAACAGTGACCAAAATACCCCGTGTGACCGCGGACGACATCAATCCTGGTGGACAACCTGCCAAAACCGCGCGATCCATTCAAGTTCCAGCGCCTGAGGGGGGTCAACATGGAGCTAACAGAAAAACGATGCGTGCCGTGCGAAGGTGGGACGCCGCCGCTGGACGAGGCGGCGACGAACAAGCTCCTGGGCCAGAATACAGGGCTGGAAGCTGGCGCCCGAGGGGGGCCAGGCGCGCATCACCAAGCGCTTCGAGTTCGTGGATTTCCTGGCGGCGATGGCCTTCGTCGACAAGATGGCCGCCCTGGCGGAGGAAGAGGGGCACCATCCCGACTTCGCCGTCCACTACAACCGCGTCGACGTCACCTTGTGGACGCACGCCGTCCGCGGGCTGTCCGAGAACGATTTCATCCTGGCGGCCAAGATTGATGCCATAGTTCGTTGATGCCGGCAGGCGTGGCGATAGTAGGCGCCACGGGTCTCGTAGGGACCTCGTTGGCCGCGTCATTGGCGCGAGACGGGATACCTGTCTCCGCTCTGGTCAGGGACACCGTGCGCGCCGCCGAACGGTTGCCGCACGCCACGCTGTACGCGTGGGACGCCACGCATGGGCCGCCGCCGGAGGCGGCATTCGCAGGCGTGGAAGCCGTCGTCAACCTGTCGGGCGAGCCGATCGACGGCCGCTGGAACGAAAAGCGCAGGAAACGCATGCGCGACAGCCGCGTCGTGGGGACGCGCGCCCTGGTCGACACGTTGCGCGGGCTGGCGCACAAGCCGCGGCTGCTGATCTCCGCGTCCGGCATCCACTACTACGGCAACCGCGGCGACCAGATCGTCACCGAGTCCACCGAGGGGGGCAGCAGCTTCTTCGCCCAGCTGGCGCGCGACTGGGAGGGGGAGGCGCTCAAGGCGAGCGAGGCGGGGATGCGCGTGGTGCTGCTGCGAAGCGGCGTCGTGCTGTCCAGGCAGGGGGGGATGCTGCGCAAGATCCTGCCGCCGTTTCGCGCCGGCCTGGGCGGGCGCATCGGCACCGGCAAGCAGTGGATGCCGTGGATTCACATCGAAGACCACGTCGGCCTGATCCGCCACGCCATCTCGCACGAGTCGGTGGCGGGGGCGCTGAACATGGTCGCGCCGGAGCCGGTGACCAACGCCGAGTTCACGCGCGCGGTCGGCGAGGTGCTGGGCCGCCCGACGGTGCTGAAGGCGCCGCTGTTCGCGCTGCGCATGATGTTCGGGGCGCTGGTCGACGAGGTGATGCTGGCCAGCGTGCGCGCGATGCCGGTTCGGACGCTGGAGACGGGCTACACCTTCCGCCATCCGTTGCTGCGCGACGCGCTCGGCAACCTGCTGGTCGACCGCCGCGACGACGTCGCCCCCGCGCCCAGCGCCACGACCTGAGCCCGCCGTGGTGCCCTATCGGGGCACGTCGACGGTTTCGCGGATCGCGTCCCACTCGGCCTGCGGGATGCGCAGCCACGCCTGCACGACGTCGGGATCGAACTGGCTCCCCGCGCACTTGACGATCTCGGCGCGCGCGACCTCGTACGTGCGGCACTTGCGGTACGGCCGGTCACTGGTGATGGCGTCGTAGGTGTCGACGACCGCGAACACGCGGGCGCCGATGCAGATCTCGTTGCCGCGGAGGCGCTGCGGATAGCCGCTGCCGTCGTGACGCTCCTGGTGGTGCAGCGGGATCATGCGCGCGCGCGCGAGGAAGCCGATGCCGGCCAGGATTTCGTAGCCCAGCGTCGGGTGCCGCCGCATCTCGACCCATTCAGCGTCGTCGAGCGCCCCCTTCTTGAGCAGCACGGCGTCGCGCACCCCGATGTTGCCGATGTCGTGCAGCGTCGCGCCGCGTTCGATGTCGTCCAGCTCGCGGCCGCGGATGCCGAGCTCCTGCGCCAACCGGCGGGCGTACCGGCCGACGCGTCGCGAGTGCGCCGGCGTCTCCGACCCGCGCACATGCAGCGCGTTCACCAGGACATCCAGCAGGTTCGACGCCCGCTCGTCGAGCATCGCCTCCAGGCTCTGGTTGAGGCGCTCGAGGTCTTCGACGCGTACGGCTGAGGTGGGGCGGCTGCTCTGCATACTTTCCTCAGCTCATCGGTGCCCCTGGGCGACCCTTGAGCGGCAACCGTTCTTCGTCGTCTTGATTCGGTATTGCGGGGGGCGGACACTAAAATTAACCCTGGGGGAGGGCTCGCCATGCCGAGGTTGCGGACGCGGATAGGGAATCGCTCATGGTGACCGCGGGGACCGCATCCACCCGGCGGCGGCTGGGGATGTACTTCCTGGTCGCGGTGTTGCTGCCGCTCATCGCCGGCATGCTGGCGACGGCGATCATCGTCGACCAGCACCTGGCCGGGCTGCCGACCGCGGTCGCGGCGAGTCTGCGCACCAGCGTGCGCGGCTGCCTGATCCTGTCGCTGGGCGCGGGCGCTCTGGCGGCGCTGGGGCTCGCAGAGCTCGCGGGGCGGCAGGTCACCGTTCCGCTGAGGCGACTCGCCGACGCCCTGGCGCAGTCGAAGGCGACGCTGGAATCGCGGGTGCGCGAACGGACGAGCGAGCTCGAGGCCGCCCGCCACGAGCTGGAGGACAAGTCGCGCCGCGCCGAGGAGGCCGACCGGCTCAAGAGCGCGTTCATCGCCAACATGAGCCACGAGATCCGGACGCCGCTCAATTCGGTGCTCGCGCTGACGGTGCTGCTGCGCGACCGCACCGCGGGGCCGCTGACGACGGACCAGCGCGACTACCTGGAGGTCATCGAACGCAACGGGCAGAACCTGCTGCGGCTGCTCAACGACATCCTCGATTTGTCGCGCATCGAAGCCGGCCACATGGAGATGGACGCGCAGGACGTCGATGTCGCGCCGCACGTGCGCGACATCGGCGCCGCGCTGGCGCCGCTCGCCACCGCCAAGGGATTGGACCTGACGCTGAAGATCCCCGAACAGCTTCCGATCGTGAGGAGCGACGTCGATCGTGTCCGCCAGATCCTCACCAACCTCGTCGGCAACGCGATCAAGTTCACCGATGCCGGCACCGTCCAGGTCGGCGTCGACGTGCGCCCGGGCGCCCTCGCTATCCAGGTCACGGACACCGGTATAGGGATTCCGGAGACTCAGCTGGACAGGATCTTTCACGAGTTCGTGCAGGTCGACCAGACGCTGGCGCGCCGCCAGGGTGGCACCGGGCTTGGCCTCGCCATTGCACGGCGGCTGGCGCGACTCATGGGCGGCGACGTCTCCGTCACCAGCATCGCGGGCAAAGGCTCCCGATTCACGCTGACATTGCCGCGCTCCACCGGCGCCGCGCCCGAGCAGTCCATCCCCGCGCCCCGGCCAGCCCGGTCGGAGGGCAGGGCGTCCGACGGTGACGGCGACGGCGGCCGCGTTCCCCGAGTAGGCAATGGTGGGCGAGCATTGGTCTTGATCGTCGAGGACAACGAGGACAACCTGTTCACCTTGCGTCAGATCCTCGCACCGCTGTCGCTGGACATCGCCACCGCGAGCAACGGCCGGCAGGCCATCGCGCAGTGCCGCCGCCAGCTACCCGATCTGGTGATCATGGATATGCAGCTACCGGGGATGTCCGGCCTGCAGGCCACGGGCGCGATCCGCGCGCTGCCGGGCGGCGAGCGCGTGCCGATCATCGCGCTGACCGCGCAGGCGATGAAGGGCGACCGCGAACGCATCCTGGCCGCCGGCTGCGACGAGTACGTGGCGAAGCCGGTGCAGCCGAACGAGCTGCGCACCATGGTCGCGCGTCTTGTGGGCGCCGACGCGCCCGCGACGGGGACCACATCCGAGCCTCCGGCTGCCTGGTGACGAGAGGAACCGTGGCGCGAATCTTGTTCGTCGATGATCAGGGGCGTGGCCCACGCGCGGCGGCGACCGCGCTCGGCTGCCGCGAGCAGGACCTCGAAGCCGTGCCGTCGGTGACCGCGGCGCTGGTGCGCGCCGCCGAGGCGGGGCACACGCACGTCCTCGTCACGCCGAACGAGCTGCAGGCGGCGTTCGCGACGCGTCCGTCGTCGAGCGGCGACGTGTTGCGCGAGACGTTCGACGTCTTCGAAGACGCGGTCTGCCTGATCTCGCCGGACGGTGCGCTCAAGGTCGCGAACGCGATGGGCGAACGCCTTTACGACAGCCGCCTGGGCCCCGAGCTGCAGGCGACGGCGAAGGACGCGGTCAGCCGCGAGCGCGACCGCCGATCGCACGGTGCAGCAGGACGGACGCGTGTTCGCCGTGCGCGCGTACCCGCTGACCGGCCGCGGCGCCGTGGTCTACGTCCGCGACGCGACCGACGAACGCGAGCGCGAGATCGGCCGCCTGCAGGCGGAGAAGCTGGCGTCGATCGGCATGCTGGCCGCGGGCGTCGCGCACGAGGTCAACAACCCGGCCGCATTCGTGCTCGCGAACATCGAGGCGCTGACCGGCAGCATGCGCCTCATCGAAGACAAGCTGCGCGAGCTCCCCGAGGCCGGCGAGGTGCGCTCGGCGCTTTCGAACCTGCTGTTCGAGGCCAGCGCCATCCTGCAGGAATCGAAGGAGGGGATGGCGCGCATTCAGCGCATCGTCCGCGACCTGGGATCGTTTTCGCACGTCGACGAAGACGTCAGCGTGCCGCTGAACGTGAACACGGCGGTCGAATCGGCGCTGACCATGCTGCGCAACGAGATCAGGTACCGCGCGCGCGTCGAGCACGACCTGCGCGCGAAGCAGCTCGTGCGCGCCAGCGTGCCGCGCCTGGGGCAGGTGTTCCTGAACCTGATCTCGAACGCCGTTCAGGCGATGGACGAAGCCGATCCCAAGCGCAACCTGCTGCGCGTGCGCAGCTTCGACGATCGCGACCACGTGGTCGTCGAGGTGATCGACAACGGCCCCGGCATCCCGACCGAGGTCATGCCGCGCATCTTCGAGTCGTTCTTCACGACCAAACCGCGCGGCATGGGCACGGGGCTGGGGCTGCCGATCTCGCTCGGCATCGTGCGCGGCCTGGGCGGCGACATCACGGTGGAGACACGGCCCGGCGCAAGGCGCGACGTTCCGCGTCCGCATCCCGGCGGCGGAGCCGGGAGCGACCGCCGCTCCCCAGCCGGTGCCCGAGGTGACCCCGACGCGCCAGTTCTCCCGCCGCCGCATCCTGGCGGTCGACGACGAGGTGCTGCTGCTCAAGGCGTACCGGCGCATGCTGTCCGACGGCCACGATCTGGTGACCGCCCTCGGCGGCCAGGAGGCGCTGCGCACGCTGGAGAGCGACAGCGGCTTCGACGTCGTGCTGTGCGACCTGCAGATGCCGGAGATGTCCGGGATGGAGCTGCACGCCGCCGTGCGCGAGCGCTTCCCGGGGCTCGCCGAGCGCTTCGTGTTCGTGACGGGCGGCGCGTTTTCAGCCGACGCGCGCCGGTTCCTCGAGAAGGCGGTGACGGCGGTCATTCAGAAGCCGTTCCGCGTCGAGGAGCTGCTGGCGCTGGTCGATACGGTCGCCACGGATGGCGGGCGGCCGCCACCGCGCGCCGCTCTCTGATCGATGCAGGCGGCGCGCAAGCGGACACTGGTCGTCGCGGCGCTGGTGCGCGATGCGGGCAAGGTGCTGATGTCGCGGCGGCGCGCCGACCAACCCATGCCCTTGCTGTGGGAGTTTCCGGGCGGCAAGGTCGAGCCCGGCGAGCACCCGCACGCGGCGCTGGTGCGCGAGGTCCGCGAGGAGCTCGGCTGTGACCTCGAGGTCGGCGGCATTCACGAGGTCGTCTTCCACGCGTATCCCGACTTCGATCTCTACATGCTGGTCTACGAAGGGCGCATCACCGCCGGTGCGCCACGTCCCGTCCAGGTCGGTGAGGTGGCGTGGGTGCCGCTCGCGGAGCTTCCGGCGCTGGATCTGTTGCCCGCGGACTATCCGCTGGCGCGTGCGCTGGCGGCGTCCGTCTCCGTCTAGTCGCTCGCGCCGTCAGGTAGCCGCACTCCCGCGCTTCGCGCGGGAGCGGCTAGTTCGACTGAGGCTGCTCCTGATCGGACGGCGGTGGCTCGGCGGAGGTGGCCGCGTCAGCCGGGGTCGGCGCGTCCGGCATCACGGGTGTGGGGTGCCCCTGCCGCAGCGCCTCGCGCTCCGCGGTGCGTGCCGCCTCCATCGCGTCGCGCTTGCACGCGCCGCATAGTGAGGGCTCGGCCCACGCACCCAGGTGCGTCTGCAGCTGGCTCTCCGGAGGCCAGTAGATCGGCGTCGCGCATTGTTTGCACGGCAGCTCCAGCGTCTTCTTGTCCTTGAGGAAGTCGCTGCAGTCCTGGCAGCGCCGCTCGGGCGGCCGGATCTCGCGCCGGCGCTTCTTCTTCCCCTTCCTTCCGTCCTTGCCTTGGCCCTGCCTGGGCGCCGCGGGCTCGGGCGCCGCCGCCGCCGCGACGTCGGTTGCTTCGTGCGCGTCGCCCACCTGCTCATGGGCCTGTGCTTCGACGGGAGCCGCGTCTGCCGGCGCGGGTTGCGGCGCGTCTTCCCTGAGCTCGGGCCGCACGCCCGCGGCCAGCTGCTGGGCCTTCGCCCACGTCCACGTGCCGGTGCAGTTGTCCGTCTTGCACGGCACCTGCCGGTCATCGAGCTCGACGATGTTCTTGGCGCAGTCGTCGCAGTACTGCGGATACGGGTCGCCGGTCTTTCCGCGCACCGCGCGCGCCAGCTGGCCGCCGCGCTTGTCGAGCCACACGCCCTTGCAGCCGGCCCGCCGGCAGGGTCTCTCGACGTCCTGCAGGTTTCGGTAGATCGCGATGCAGTCGTCGCACATGCGGTGCGGCGCCTTGGGCGTCGGCTTGCCCGCCACGCACGCATCCAGCTGATCGCCGCGCACCCAGGTCCACGTCTTCTTGCAGCCGCCTGTCCGGCAACGCACCTGGCGATCGGAGATCGCGCCGAAGTCAGCCTGGCACTTGTCGCACATCCGGCGCGGCGGCTCGTTCGGCAGACCCTTGGCGTACGCCTCGATCTGCTCCTCGGCCGGCCACTGCCATTTCTTGTCGCAGCCGTTGATGCCGCAGCGGACGGGACGATCCTTCAGCTTGCGAAACACGCCCTCGCACTGCGCGCAGCGGAGCTCCGGCACAGGCGGCTCGATGTCGGGCGCGCCCGCGATCAGCTGCGCGCGCCGTGAAAACACGGACGTGCGTGTGCAGCCCGGAACGATGCACGGGCTCTCCTTATCGGCGAGCGACGCCAGCCGCGCGTCGCAGTCCGCGCACAGCGCGATGGGCGGCGGCCGCTTGGTCGCGAACGCTTCCATCTGCTGCGCCACCGTCCAGGTCCACGTGCCGCTGCATCCCTGCGCGATCGCACGCGCGCTGCGCGTCCTTCGCCTTGCCGTATGTTTCACGGCAGGGATCGCACATCGACGTCGCCGGGTTGGCTGGATCGGCCGCGCCGCGCCCGCCGAGCTTCGCGCCTTTTGCGGATGCCAATGAAATCCACGTTCGGGTGCACCCAGGCACCGAACACGGAGAGGTTTTCGCCCCCAGACGATCAGCTAACGTGAACCCTGCCAAACCCATTTCGGGGCATATGCTGACGAAAGCCTGTCCCAGGTGCAAGCCCGTCTGCACCTTAAGGGTCAGGGTGGCTTGCGCCCGGGCTGTCCCGAAGGTAAGAGAAGCGCCACCCCGGCCATGCACGTGTCATGCAAATAACGATTGAGGATCTTTCTCCTGTCGAGAAACGCGTCGAGTTCGAGCTGCCCTGGGCAGACGTGCTCCCCAAGCTCGACAAGGCGTACGACGCACTCCGGCGTGGCGTGCGTCTGCCCGGCTTCCGGCCCGGCAAGGTGCCGCGTGCGCTGCTCGAGAAAATGTACAAGCGGCAGGTCGAGGAAGAGGTAGCGCGCGATCTGGTCGAATTTTCGCTAGGGCAGGCGATCCGCGAGAACCAGATCCAGCCGGTCGCGCCGCCGACGGTGGACGAGCTGGAGATCAAGTCGGGGGCGCCGTTCAAGTTCAGCGCGCGCGTCGAGGTTCGCTCGCAGGTCACGCCGAAGGACTACACGGGCCTGCCCGTGTCGCGGCGCCCGGCAAAGGTGACCGACGAAGCGGTCACCGAGGCGCTGGAGGGCTACCGCCGGCGGCTGACCGAATACAAGCCGGTCGAGGGGCGGCAGGAGACCGGCGACACGGACCTCGTGCTCGTCGAGCTGTCCGGCAAGGTCGGCGATCACAAGCTGAAGCGCCGCCAGGTGGCGATCGATCTCGAGAATGACGCCGAAGGGCCGCTGCCCGGGTTGCCCAGCCGGCTGCGCGGCAAGGCGATCGGCGGCGACGTCGAGGTCGACTACACGTTGCCGACGGAGGGCGTGCCCGCCGAGATGGCCGGCGGCCACGTGCACCTGCACGTGACGATCAAGGAAGCGCGCGAGAAGAAGGTGCCGTCGCTGGACGACGAGATGGCCAAGGACACCGGCGAGGCGGAGACGCTCGACGGCCTGCGCGCCAAGGTACGCGAGAAGTTGCTGGAGGCCGACCAGCAGCGCATCAAGGGCGAGATGACGCGCGCGCTGGTCAAGGAGCTGGTCAAGCGCAACGAGTTCCCCGTCGCGCCGGCGCTGATCGACCGCTACGCGCAGGCGATCGTCAACCGCGCCAAGCAGCAGCTGATGATGATGGGCGTCGACGTCGAGAGCGTCGACGACGCGAAGATGCGCGTCGAGATGCGCGCCGAGGCGGAAGAGGAGGCCCGCGGCTCGATCCTGGTCCAGGCGATCGCCGAGCGCGAAGGCCTCACGGTCACCGACGCCGACCTGCAGAAGCGCATCGCGGAGCTGGCCGTGGCGCGCAACGAGAACCCGAAGCAGCTGCGCGCCGAGCTGGAGAAGGACCACCGCATCCACCAGGTCGAGAACCAGATCCGCGAACAGAAGGCGCTTGATATGCTGATCGCCCAGGCTAAGATCACCGACGAAGAAGCGCCTTCGCTGATCGTCACGCCTGAACAGGCGAAGCGAGAAGCGCAGCAGGCGCCCAAGAAAAGCGCCAAAAAGGAACCGAAACCATGAGCGAGCTCGATCCCCCGCCTGCGATTCGCAACTTCATCATCCCGACGGTCATCGAGCAGACCCACCGGGGCGAGCGCGGCTGGGACATCTTTTCGCGCCTGCTCAAGGACCGCATCATCTTCCTGGGCACGGCGGTCGATGATCAGGTCGCGAACATCGTCATCGCGCAGCTGCTGTTCCTCGAGAGCGAAGATCCCGACAAGGACATCATGCTGTACATCAACTCCCCGGGCGGGATGGTGACGGCAGGGATGGCGATCTACGACACCATGCAGTACGTGCGCCCCGACGTGGCGACCTTCTGCATGGGGCAGGCGGCTTCGATGGGGGCGTTCCTGCTCGCCGCCGGGACCAAGGGCAAGCGCTACTCGCTGCCGCACGCGCGCATCCTGATCCACCAGCCGCTGGGCGGCTTCTCGGGACAGGCGACCGACATCGACATCCACGCCAAGGAGATCCTGCGGACGCGCGACAAGCTGAACGAGCTGCTGGTCAAGCACACCGGGCAGCCGATCGAGCGCATCAAGTCGGATACCGAGCGCGACTACTTCATGAGCGCGATCGAGGCCAAGGAATACGGCCTGGTCGACGACGTGTTGGTCCAGAAGCAGGCCGTACCGGTCAAGTAGGCGGTCCGGTAGACGTCAACGAGCAGTGGGTTGCGCCGCGGGCGGCGCTCCTATGCTACCCTTTTCGTAGTGCCGACCGAGCGTAAGCGCGACGATCACGGGAACCTCTCGTGCTCTTTCTGCGGGAAGAGCCAGAAGGAGGTCAAGAAGCTGATTGCTGGGCCCACCGTCTACATCTGTGACGAGTGCATCGGCCTCTGCAACGACATCATCGCCGAGGAGATCGAGAAGGAGTCGGAGAGCTTCGGCCTGGCGCCGGTGCCCAAGCCGGCCGAGATCAAGAACGTCCTCGACGACTACGTGATCGGCCAGGAGCGCGCGAAGAAGATCCTCGCGGTCGCGATCCACAACCACTACAAGCGCATCGACGCCAAGGTCGGGTCGGAAGACGTCGAGCTGGGCAAGTCGAACATCCTGCTGCTCGGCCCCACCGGCTGCGGCAAGACGCTGCTGGCGCAGACGCTGGCCAAGATCCTCAACGTGCCGTTCGCCATCGCCGACGCCACGAACCTGACCGAGGCCGGCTACGTCGGCGAAGACGTCGAGAACATCATCGTCAACCTGCTGCAGAACGCCGACCACGACATCGAGAAGGCGCAGCGCGGGATCGTCTACATCGACGAGATCGACAAGATCGCGCGCAAGGGCGAAAACCCGAGCATCACGCGCGACGTGTCGGGCGAGGGCGTACAGCAGGCGCTGCTCAAGATCCTGGAAGGTACGGTGTGCAACGTTCCGCCCAAGGGGGGACGCAAGCACCCGCAGCAGGAGTTCCTGCAGGTCGACACCACCCACATCCTGTTCATCTGCGGCGGCGCGTTCGTCGGGCTGGAAGACATCATCGAGCAGCGCATCGGCCAGCGGCAGATCGGCTTCGGCGCCAAGATTCAGTCGAAGAAGGAACGGCGCGTGTGGGACCTGCTGCGCGAGGTGCAGCCGGAGGACCTGCTCAAGTACGGCATGATCCCCGAGTTCGTCGGCCGCCTGCCCGTGATCGCGCCGCTGCACGAGCTGGACGAGGTGGCGCTGATCGACATCCTGACCAAGCCCAAGAACGCGCTGGTGCGGCAGTACCAGAAGCTGTTCGAGATGGACGGCGTCAAGCTGCGATTCACCAAGGGCGCGCTGCAGGCCGTCGCGCTCGACGCGCAGAAGCACAAGTCCGGGGCGCGCGGGCTGCGCGCCATCCTCGAGCAGGCGATGCTGGACATCATGTTCGAGGTTCCCACCGCGGGCGCCCCCATCCGCGAGGTGGTGATCAACGAGGAGACCATCCAGAAGGGCCAGCAGCCCATCCTCATGTATCAGAAGGGAACGGCCGAAAAGGCTTCGTAGGGTCCAGCAGAATCGAGTTCGGATAGTCGCAATCGCAGCGGAGGTTTTCGATGTCCACGTCGCGTCACTCGGCTGGCTCAGCCACCTGGGTTGCTTGGTTGCCCCTCTTGTTCGTCGGGGCGATGTTGTTCTGGACGATCGCGCTGGGCCTGGGGGGCCTGTCGCTGGTGACGGTGACCGCGCTGTCCGCCGGCGGCGACAGCCCGCAGGTCTATGTGCCGATGCCGCCGACGGCCACCGAGCCCATGCCAGGCAACGCCGCCAGCGGATGTCCGACAGCATCCTGGTGCGGTTGCAGGAGTCGCCTGAGCCGGAAGACGCGAGTCGACAACGCCGGTGCCGTGTCGCCGTCGCTGGACGTTATCGAAGCTGGACCTTAGTCAATATTTGGATTCCGTCCCGCGCAGTTGCTACGATTCGGAATCGGATGTCCGACCGCCACGACGAGAAGAGGGGGCCGCGCCGGGTACCACTACTACCGTTGCGGGACATCGTTGTATTCCCGCACATGGTGGTGCCGCTATTCGTAGGGCGCGAGAAATCGATCAGCGCCCTCGAAGAAGCGATGGGGAAGGGCGGCTACAAGGAGATCTTCCTCTCCGCGCAGCGCAAGGCGAAGACGAACGAACCGATCCCTGAAGACATCTTCACGATCGGGACGATCGGGACAATCATCCAGCTGCTGCGGCTCCCCGACGGCACCGTGAAGGTGCTGGTCGAAGGGAAGCGGCGCGCGGCCGTGCGGCGCTTCACGCAGACCGACGGCTTCTTCATGGTCGAAATCGAGGAGATTCCTGACGCGCAGGAACGCTCCGTCGAGCTCGACGCGCTGGTGCGCGAGGTTCACGCGACGTTCGAGACGTACGTGAAGCTCAATAAGCGCATCGCCCCCGAGATCCTGATCTCGGTGCAGACGATCGAGGATCCTGGACAGCTCGCCGACACGATGGTGGGGCAGCTGCAGTTGAAGCTCGCCGACAAGCAGTCGGTGCTGGAGATGGACTCGCCGTCGAAGCGCCTCGCGCGGCTCTACGAGCTGATCAAGGCGGAGATCGAGATCCTGCAGGTCGAGAGGAAGATCCGGACACGCGTCAAGAAGCAGATGGAGAAGACGCAGAAGGAGTACTACCTCAACGAGCAGATGCAGGCGATCCAGAAGGAGCTGGGCGATCGCGACGAGTTCAAGAACGAGATGACCGAGCTCGAAGACCGCGCCAAGCAGAAGAACCTGTCGAAGGAGGCGCTGGCCAAGGTCAAGAAGGAGCTCAAGAAGCTGCGCATGATGGCGCCGATGTCCGCCGAGGCGGCGGTGGTGCGCAACTACCTCGACTGGGTGCTGGCGCTGCCGTGGGGCGAGAAGACCGAGGAGAAGCTGGACGTCGTCGACGCCGAGCGCATCCTCGACGAGGACCACTACGGCCTCAAGAAGGTCAAGGAGCGCATCCTCGAGTACCTGGCCGTGCAGGCGCTGGTCAAGAAGCTCAAGGGCCCGATCCTGTGCCTGGTGGGCCCGCCGGGCGTCGGCAAGACGTCGCTGGCGCGTTCAATCGCGAAGGCGACCGGACGCAACTTCGTGCGCCTGTCGCTGGGCGGCGTGCGTGACGAGGCGGAGATCCGCGGCCACCGGCGCACGTACATCGGCGCGCTGCCCGGCAAGATCATCCAGTCGCTGAAGAAGGCCGGGACGCAGAACCCGGTGTTCCTGCTCGACGAGATCGACAAGATGTCGACCGACTTCCGCGGCGACCCGTCGGCGGCGCTGCTGGAGGTGCTGGACCCCGAGCAGAACGCGACGTTCAACGATCACTACCTGGATCTCGACTACGACCTGTCGGACGTCATGTTCATCACGACGGCCAACTACCTGCAGGGGATCCCGATCCCGCTGCAGGACCGCATGGAGATCATCCAGCTCCCCGGCTACACGGAGTTCGAGAAGGTCTCGATCGCCGAGCGCTACCTGATCCCCAAGCAGAAGCGCGACAACGGCATCGACGACGTCGAGGTCGACTTCCCCGAGGACACCGTCCGCGACGTCATCCACTACTACACGAAGGAAGCGGGCGTCCGCAACCTGGAGCGCGAGATCGCGACCGTGTGCCGCAAGATCGCGCGCGACGTCGTCGCCAAGAAGGCGCCCGTGCGCACGCTCAGCGACGGCAGTGGCACCGGCTGGCGGATCACGTCCAAGCGGCTGCCGCGCTACCTGGGCCCGCACCGGTTCCGCTACGGACGCCAGGAGGGGCAAGACGAGATCGGCCTGGTCAACGGCCTGGCGGTCACGATGCACGGCGGCGATCTGCTGGCGACCGAGGTGTCGATCGTCGCGGGCAAGGGCAAGCTGGTGCTGACCGGCAAGCTCGGCGACGTCATGCAGGAGTCGGCGCAGGCGGCGATCAGCTACGTGCGCTCGCGCGCGCCGTCGCTGGGGCTGGAGCGCGACTTCTACAGCCGCGCCGACATCCACGTTCACCTGCCCGAGGGGGCGATCCCCAAGGACGGGCCGTCGGCCGGCATCACGATGTGCACCGGGCTGGTGTCGGCGCTGCTGCGCATGCCGGTGCGCAAGGACGTGGCGATGACCGGCGAGATCACGCTGCGCGGCCGCGTGCTGGCGATCGGCGGGCTCAAGGAGAAGATCCTGGCCGCCCACCGCTCGGGGATCACGACCGTGATCATGCCGAAGGAGAACGCCAAGGACCTGCGCGACATCCCCAAGCGGGTGCTCAAGTCGCTGCAGGTGGTGCCGGTCGAGCACATGGACGAGGTGCTGCGGAACGCGCTGGTGCTGCCCGAGCCGGACGAATTCCTGAACGAGCCGTCGGTGGCGGTCGACTGGCGCCAGCCGGTCGAGCGCCGCGAGCAACGCGATCGGCGCGAGGAACCGTCGCGCATGCCCGTCGCCAGCGCCGTGCCGCCGCCGTCGGCGCGCGAGGAGACGCCGGACAAGCCGGAGTCCGAGTCGCCGGCGTCCGAGTCCGAACAGCCGGGCTCCAGCCCGAACACCAGCGCCTACCCGTTCCCGGTCCCCGGCCTCAGCGAACACTAGCGTCGGCTGGCCGGCAGGCGGTCGTGGGCCACAGTTTCTTCTCGCATGAGAGGACGCCGATCGCGCGCGTCGCGCCGGGGCGGGTGGTGAAGGTGGTCGGCAGGTTGCGCGCGAACGGCGCGCTCCTACGTTCGCCGCTCGCGGGCGCGGCCTGCGTCTGGTTCCGGACGGTCGTGCAGGTCTGGCGCGGCCCGTTGCAGTGGTCGGATGACATCGCGGTGGCGTCGTCGGAGAGCGTGCTCGTCGACGACGGCAACGTCGCGGTCGTCGAGATGCGCTATGACAGGCAGTCCTGGACCGCGTCGGACCTGAAGGCGACACGAGCCGCCGCAGCCGCGGGAGCGGCCTGGCGCAGTACCCGTGGAGAACCTGCGCAGGTTTCTCGCCGTCGGGATGGATTTGCGCTACCACGACGCCAATCTCCTCGAGCCGCTTCTGTCTCTGGCGCTCCCCGCACGCCACGCGGCCCGCTATCGCGAGGTGGTACTGAGGGAAGGCGACCAGGTCGCCGTGCTCGGGAAAGCCAGCCAGGCGCCCGACCCGACGGCGCACGCGGGCGGGGGGTGCCGGTGCTGCGGGTGTCCTCGGCGAATCCCCGTCGGGCGTCTTGATAGGCAACGCGCCAGTGCTGTGGGCCGACCGCGGAAGCGGGTATATGGCGCGCCGCCGGAGGAGTGGCCGAGTGGTCGAAGGCGACGGTCTTGAAAACCGTAGCGCGAAAGCGCCGGGGGTTCGAATCCCTCCTCCTCCTCCCTTGCAGCGGTGGTCGGGGTCGACTATGGTCGGCCCCGAATCCTGGAGAGGTGGCCGAGAGGCCGAAGGCGGCGGTTTGCTAAACCGTTATACGGCCCAAAAGCTGTATCGAGGGTTCGAATCCCTCCCTCTCCGCAACTCGCTCCTTCAGCGACATCACCCTTGACGCGCGCGCGGCGTCACGGCATACGTGTCGCTACGTTTGCGGCTGTAGCTCATCTGGATAGAGCACCGGCCTACGAAGCCGGGGGTAGCATGTTCGAATCATGCCAGCCGCGCAGACGCTTCCCGCCTACTCTGTGGGCGCCGGGCGACGCGCCACAGGATCCCCGCCATCGCGGCGAAGAAGGCCAGGCCGAGGATCTGGTATCCACCCGGGCCGAGCACACCGGCCAAGGTGTGTTCGATGGACGTCCCCATCGCGTTCATGGCGTCAGCCAGCCCCTTGCTGAGCGACATCAGTATCGCGACGACGAC
>CAVSOL010000024.1:0-51590 GCA_963729535.1 uncultured Pseudomonadota bacterium
GTTCAGTGCCACGCGGTGGCCGGCGAATCGAACGAGCTGTTCAGCGACTTCCAGTGCGCGACGTCGCGACATTGCCGGGGGTGGGCCCCCGCCGGGTTCGGGCTGCGGCCGGGGGCGATCCCCGCAACTTCGCCGACGAGCGGGGATCTGGGAGTGAGCGGCCCCGGTCACGACGAAGATTTCGGACGCGAGGAGCTGACGGCCGATCCGGTCAATCGCTACGCGTTCAGGACGCCGCCGCTCCGCAACGTCGCGCTGCAGCCGGCGTTCTTCCACAACGGCGCCTTCACGCGGCTGCGCGACGCGATCGCCTACCACCTAAACACCGAGCAGCAGGCGCGCACGTACGACCCGCGGGGCGCCCGTCTGCGGCGGATCTCACCGAACGCCTGGGGCCCATCGAGCCGGTGTTGCAGCGGCTCGGGTCCGCGCATCGTCGCGCTCGGCAAGCTGGAGCTGTCGCCGCGCGAGGTCGACGATCTGGTGGAGTTCGTGAGCAGCGGGCTCCTCGACCCGGACGCGCTGCCCGAGAAGCTGTGCCGGCTCATCCCCGATGCGGTTCCCAGCGGGCGACCGGTCCTGACGTTTCAAGGATCCCCGCCGCAACGGCCGCGCTGGCCGCACCGCCGCGACCGGTAAGCGCCGCCGCGCTTCTGTCTAGCATACAGGACTTGCCTCCTGTATAGTGACGGGCACCGGCAAGCAACAAAGGGAGCACGACCATGGCCCTTCACATCGGCAGCATCGCCCCCGACTTCGAACAGGACTCGTCCGTGGGGCGCATCAAATTCCACGAATGGCTCGGCGACAGCTGGGGCGTTCTGTTCTCGCACCCGAAGGACTACACGCCGGTGTGCACGACCGAGCTGGGCAGGCGGCGCGAAGCTGAAGCCGCGAATTCGACAAACGCAACGTCAAGGTGATCGGCGCTGAGCGTCGACCCGCTCGATTCGCACAGCGGCTGGGCCAAGCGACATCGAGGAAACGCAGGGCAGCGACGGTCAACTTCCCGATGATCGCCGACCCCGACCGCAAGGTCGCCGACCTCTACGACATGATCCACCCGAACGCGAGCGAGACGTTCACGGTGCGTTCGGTGTTCGTCATCGGGCCGGACAAAAAGGTCAAGCTGATGATCACCTATCCGGCCAGCACCGGCCGCAACTTCGACGAGATCCTGCGCGTCATCGATTCGCTGCAGCTGACCGCGAATTACAGCGTCGCGACGCCGGTCAACTGGAAGGACGGCGACGACGTGCATCATCGTACCGGCGCTGAAGGATCCGGCTCAGCTGGCGCTGAGGTTTCCCAGGGGCTGGACCGAGATCAAACCCTACTTGCGCGTGACCCCACAACCGAATAGATGATGCCGCGATGGCAATGCTGACGGGGCTTGCAGGTGGCGCGCTCATCGGGCTCGCGGCCGCGCTGTACTGGTTCGCGACCGGTCGTGTCGCGGGCGTGAGCGGCATCTTGGCGGGCGCGCTGCGCGAACGTCAGGTGCGCAACGAACGGCTCGCGTTCCTTGCGGGCCTGGTCGCCGCCGGACTGGTCGCGACGTTGTTGTCGTCCCCGGCGTCCGCGTCAGCCAGCCCGTACCCGCTGCCCGTCCTGGTCGTGGCCGGCGTGCTGGTCGGTTTCGGCACGCGCGTCGGCGGCGGCTGCACGTCCGGACACGGCCTGTGCGGCGTGTCGCGCGGGTCCCTGGCTTCACTGGTCGCGACCGCGACCTTCATTGCAACCGGCGCCGCGACCGTCGCGATAGCCGGCCGCTTCCTCGGCGCGGGGGGCGCGCCGTGAGCGGCCGTGTGGTCGCGACGGCCGCCGCCGGCGTGCTGTTCGGCGCCGGGCTGGTGGTGTCGGGGATGACCGATCCGCGCAAGGTGATCGGCTTCCTCGATTTCGCCGGCGCCTGGAACCCGCAGCTCATCGCCGTGATGGGCGGCGCCGTCGTCGTGTACGCGTCGCTGCTGGCGCTGCTCGGGCGCGCAGGCGGCGCGCGGTTGTGCCGCCGCGGAACAACCGTATCGACCGGTCGCTGCTGGTCGGCGCCGCGATCTTCGGCGTCGGCTGGGGTCTGTCCGGCTACTGCCCGGGCCCCGCGATCGCGTCGCTCGGCTTCGGCGCGCGCACGGCGTTCGCCTTCGTCGCGGCGATGATCGCGGGCATCTTCGCCGCCGGCCTGGTCGCGCCGCGCGCCGCCGGCTGCGAGACTACTGAGCGCTAGTCGCTACGCGCCGAAGGCGCGCGGGAGCGGCCAGTCGACGCTCGGCGCCCGACGCCGTCGACCACGAACACCGGATAGTCGGTGCGGCCGGCGATGACGCCCGGTGGGCATCAAGCCGAACTCGTAGCCGCGGCTCGTGTTGGGCATGTCGCCGACCTGCCCCGCGAAGCTGTAGCTCTTGCTCGTGTTCAACGAGTAGCCGTAACCCCAGTGGAAGCCGACCGACGCGCCGAACGTGAAGCCGCCGGCGCCGACCTCGGTCTCGAAGTCGACGCTCAGGTCGGTGCTGGTCCCCTCGGCCGACGCCATGGTTCGCGCGATCTCGAAGCCGACGGAGCCGCTGCCGACGCCGACGTGCAGCAGCACCGCGCTCGCGAAGCACCAGCTCTGGCCGTCGACCACGAACACGGTCTCGCCGAAGCTGCCGCCCCCCGGCGCGGTCGCGCAGGCGTTAGCGGTCGGGTAGCTGGCGGGGTCACCCACGGTGTGGCCGAGCAGCGTGGCATCAATCTTCGGCCCGTCGAGGATGCTGTCGTTGTACCAAGAAATCGACCGGCACCTTGTACGTCGACAGCTTGCGCGGCACGTTGATCGACACCGTCTTGTTGATGTCGGCGGGATCGGGCGAGCTGACGACCTTGTAGTAGTAGACGTCGAATGGAATCACCGTGAACACGACGGCGTCGTCGGTGCTGGTCGTCCACGTCTCGGTCTGTGACATGTCGACGCTGCTCGACAATCCAGTCCATGGCCGCGCCGAAGCTCAGCTTCCACGACGCCGTCGTCAGCCGAACAGGCTGGGCGCCTCGTAGCCGATCGAAAATCCCGTACTGACGCCAATCGTACTCTCGGTCTCGTAGCCGACGCCGGTGCCGAACGAGATGCTGGTCTCCGAGCTGTCCTCGTTGACCCCCTTGTGGAACGGCGGCGCCGCAGCACCAGGACGCGCGGCATGCCGAACAGGACCTCGTGCTGGTTCTGGTACTGGACCACCGGGCTGTCGCGGTCGACGTTGACCAGCGTCAGCCCCCGCATGAGCGCGCAGTCGGGGACTGCAATCTCTTCAGCGCGCTGCCGCTGGTCGTGGTGACGAAGTTGGTCCACCGCGGCCACTTGGCCGTGCCCGGATCCCACGCCACCTTGGCCAGCGTCGCCGACGTGAACTCGGTGTCGTTGCCGATGTCCTCGTTGGTCTTGTCCCACACCGCGATCATCGTGCCGCGCCCGCTGCCGTCGACGTCGCCGATGACGACGTCGTTGGGACCGTGGTTCCACGGACCGCCGCCGTACTCCCGGTAGCCCATCAACGTGGGCGTGACGCCGTTGGTGATGTCGGTGCCGATGGCAGCGTCGCGGTCGACGACACCAGCACCTTGTCGAGCCCATCGATGATGTCGGTGCCGGCGTAGATCGCCTTCTCAAGGTGCGGCTGCGTGCGCTTGGTGAACACCTCCAGCGCGGGGCGGAAGCGGTTGTTGTCGTGGTTCTCCGTGCAGATGAACGAGCCCGGTGGCGTGCAGATGATGGCCTGACCGCCGTCCGTGCCAGGAAGTAGCGGAAGGTCTTGAACGTCCGGAACGACGTCTGCTTGTCGTCGAGGAGGAAGAGATCGTGCTGGATGGTCCCGACACGCCGCCCGGCGAGGACAATCTCGTCAGGCCCGTCGCGGTCGATGTTCCCCGCCGCCACGTACGCCTCCGAATACGTCCACACCGCGGTCTGGTCGGCGAACAGGATCGACAGCGGAATCGGATCGCGGTCGTCGCCCGTGAACGCGTTGGCGGCGAACGCGTCGGGCGTGCCGTCGTAGACGGCGACGCTTGCCAGCGTGCCGGCCGTGTTCCCGAACGCGACGACGACGCTGTCGTTGGTCCGCTCCGGATCGTCGTTGAAGCGCCCGCGCGCGATGCTCATGTGCGTCGACGGGTTGACCACCTTGGTGGCGCACGAAAACGAGAAGTCAGCGCCGGCGGCGCAGACGTGGACGCCGCCGAAGTTGGCGACGACGATTCCCTGCTTGCCGTCGCCGTTGACGTCCGCGGCGGCGATGCCGTGTTTGAACCACGGCCGGCTGGGCGGCTTTGCGTCCGGGTCCTGGACGACGAGCTGGGTGTCCTTGACGTTGGTGAAGCTGCCGCCGTTGCCCGTGCACCCGTCGGTGCAGCGCACGACGTTGGCGTGCAGCTGCTTCGACGCTTCAATGAAGTAGACGTTGACGACTTCTTCGATCCCGTCCCCGTTCAGATCCGCCGCCAGCGACGCGGTCAGGTCGTTCTGCAGCCACCCCTCTGTCTGGTCCATCAACGACAGCGGCGCGGGCGGGGCGGTCGCCGTGATCGGCCGGTTCTTCAGATCGTCGAGCAGCATCTGATTGACGGTGTTGCCGCCGATGCCGCGCCCTGCCAGGTAGATCTCCGGGATCGGCTGCATCGCGCGGACGCCGCGGCCCAGCGGGTTGTAGCTGCTGGCCAGCGTGCGCGTCGCGCCTTGCCGGTCGGTGTACGTCCGCGGCGTCACCGCGGTGTCGACGCGAGCGCATCGAACATCCCCTTTTCGGTGGTCGGCTTCGGCTTCGCTGCCGCGCCGCCACCGCCGCAGCCGGCGACGGTCGCTGTGAAGACGGGGAAGAGAGTGAGCAGAACGAGCGGATAAGTGCGTGAGGCAATGCGTTTCACGCGTGCATCGTATCATGGCTGAGCTTTCGCCCGGCCGCCGTCGTCAGCCGTCAGCGACAGTGAGCACCGGCTTGATGTCGACGATCGGCGTGCCGTCGATCGCTTCGAGAGGGCCGACCTTGAGCCGGTTGCCCGCCACCTCCTTGACGCGCACGCGGTGCAGGCCGATCGGGTTGGGCCGATCGGGCGACCGGGTCGTGAACACGCCGCTCACCGGCAGCGACGGATCGCCGCGCGGATGCAGCTTCAGCACGTCGCGCCGCGACTGGTGGAACCAGGTCAGCACGATGACCTCGTCGCCGACCGCGAGGCCGTCCAGCCCGGTCGCGACGGCGTCGTCCAGCTCCAGCCAGGCGTCGGGCGCGCCCTCGTCGCCCTGGCGCGGCGCCTGGGCGCGCGCCGTCAGCGATGACCGAACGTGGCCGATGGGACGGATGACGGCGTCGTCGCTCACGGGGTCAACCCACGGTCGCTACTGGTTGCACATCGTCGAGATGTTGAGGGGGCTCGTGATGATCGCCTCGTCAGCGCCTGGCAACGTCACGATGAGGTCGACGTTGAGGAACGGCGGGGGGATCGGCGGACTGCCCGAGGTGTCGACAAAGCCCGTCACCGGCCCGCCCTGCGTGGGCTGCGGGGTGAGCGTCGGGCACGCAGACGCCGGGCCCACCGATACGTATTCGAGGCCGTAGTTCAGCGGCAGCATGAGCCCGGCGGGCGGCGCCTGCGGCGCGACCAGCACGACGTTGACGCACATGTCGCGGCTGGTGTCGCGCTTGGCGACGACGATGCGATCGAGGCCGCCGATGTAATGGCAGCCGTGATAGCTCACCGCGCTGGTGCCGCCGTCGCCGCACGCCATGCCGTTGAAGTCGTCGAACAGCGGCGCCTCGCACATGCAGCAGCCCGTGTATACGGCGGGGGAGCCGCACGCCCGCTTGCAGACGTAGGGACGCGCGCACTGGACCTGGTCGCAAAGCCGCGCATCGCTGCCGCCGTCGACGCCGCCGGCGCTGCCGCCGTTGCCGCTGCCCGTCGGCTGTAACGAGCTGCCGCACGCCGCCAAGACAACCGCTGCGCCCATCAGGCCCAGCCACGCTGTGTTCGTCGTCATGCCCTCTTGATGGCAGGTCGCCACAAATCGGCTCACGTCACATTCAAGATCTTACGCCGACTCCCCACCAGTCCCAAGGCGGAACTCCTAGAGGCAGCCGCCAGAGACATCGAGGCGGTTCACGATGATCGCCTCGTCGACGCCCGGCAAGGTCACGATGAGGTCGACGTTCACGAACTGTGGGCTGGTCGACGTTGTGGTCAGGTCCTCGACCGTTCCCGTCACGGGTCCTCCCACGGTGGGCTGCACGGTGCGCGTCGGACACGCGGACGCCGGCCCCACCGACGCGGATTCCAGGCCGTAGCTCGGCGGCAGCATCAAACCGGCGGGCGCTGTCTGCGGCGAGCCGAGCACGACGTTGACACACAGGTTGCGGCTGGTGTCGCGCTTTGCGACGACGATGCGATTTACTCCGCCGATGTAGCGGCAGCCGACGTAGCTGATCGCGCCCGAGCCGCCATCGCCGCACGCCATGCCCATGAAGTCGTCGAACGCCGGCGCTTGGCACTGGCAGCAGTTGTTGGAGATGATCGGACCGCCGCACGCGGTGATGCAGGTGTAGGGACGCGCGCACGACGCCATTGCGCAGTTGAAGGCGTCGGTGCCGCCGTCGACGTTGCCGCCGGTCCCCCCCGATGCGCTCCCGCCCACGCCGCTACTGCCGCCGCGGCCTCCGGGCGCCGCCACGCCACGCCACCACCGGCGCCTCCGCGACCGGCGCTACCGGTGGTGCCCGCACCGCCGCTGCCGCCCGGCCCGCTGCCCGCCGCCCCACCCGCGCCGCCGGCCGCGCCGCCGCCGCCCGAGCCTCCACACGCCCAGTTCTGGAAGTTGTCGAACGCGGGCGCCTGGCACATGCAGCAATTGTTGGAGATGATCGGACCGCCGCACTGGTTGATACAGGTGTAGGGACGCGCGCACGTCTGCTGCGCGCAAGAAAGCGCGCCGCCCGCGCCGCCGGACGCGGTGCCTCCCGCCCCCGCCGCGCCACCGCCGGCACCAGCGTTGGAGTTGCCGCCCTTGCCGCTGGTCGTCAGCAGCGAATCCTTCGAGCTGTCGCACGCCGCGAAGACAAGCACCGCGCCCACCAGACCAAGCCAAGCTTTGTTCGTCGTCATGTTCTCTTGGTGGGAGGCCGCCGCAAATCGGCTCACGCCACCGTTCAAAATCGTACGCCGATCCCCGCCACCAGCCAGCCGCCGTCGACGGCCAGGATCGTCGAGCCGTCGGCGAGCCCCTGGGCGCCGCGGACCGCCAGCCCACCTTCAATCGTGGCGAGGAACCCCACCGCGCCGGCCCGCAGCCAGCCGCGCGCGGCCAGCGCCGGCCCCCACCACGGGCGCAGCGCGCTGCCACCGGTCGCGCCCGAGCCGCCGGCGGGCGTGCCGTCCAGCGACGCGAGCCCGAAGCGGGCGCCCAGCGACAGCGAGCCGGCGACGCGCGCGCCCGCCGCGCGCAGGCCGCCGAACGCGCCCGCCGACACGAGCAGCGCGCTCGCTTCGCCCAGCGTCACCGTCGTGCGCGCGCCGGTGACCTCGACGTCGGCGCCGAGCATGAACAGATCGCCGAGCCCACGATCGACATCGACGCGACCTCCCCAGCCGCCGACGTTGCCCGCGCCGAGGAAGTCGCGACGCACGGCGGAGACCGCGATGCCGACGGAAGCGACGGAGCTATCCGCGTGCACGGCGGACGCCGACCGGGGCGCGGGCGGCGGCGGCGGTGGTGTCGGCGGCGCGGCGGGCGACTGCCGGATCTGGATGCGCTCGCGCACTGCCGGATCCAGCGCCGCCAGCATCTCGACGCCCGCGAGCGCCAGCGCGCGCGGCGCCGCGTCGCCCGGGAAATCCGCCAGCCGCAACACCCGCTCGACCAGCTGGTCGCTGCCCGCGCCGCGCGCCTCGAGCCGCGCCGCCCCGCCGTCGCAGATCATCGCCAGCCGGTTGCCGCCCGGCGCAGGCGCGTCGCCCGGCGCCGCCAGCAGATCGCCGATCTCGATGCCGACGATGCGACGGATCGCCGCCTCCGGAGATCGCCGGGCAAGCCGCCGTGTCCAGCGCGACGGTCCCGCGCGCCGCGTACGCCGGCGCACCGGCGAGCATCACGAGCGCGGCCGCGAGCCGCGCCGCCCGCACCCCGCGCGACCGTGTCAGCGCGCTCACTCGCCGCCGCCGAGCGCGCGCACCGCGGGGGCGCGGAGACCGCTCGGGTAGGAACGCAGGTAGTCGCGGGCGCGCGCGCGCGCCTTCGTCTGGTCCCCGCCTTGGCCCACGCTTCCACCTCACGCGCCAGCGCGTCCTCGGCGAACGGCCCGCCAGGCGCGAGCGCACGCGCGTCGGCGAACGCCGCCGCGGCCTGGCGCGGTTGCCCGAGCTCCATCAGCAGCACGCGCCCGAGCGTGAACGCCGCCAGCGGCGCCCGCGGGTCCGAGCGGTGGTTGTTCAGGATCCGGCGCAACAGCGCCGCCCCCTCCTGCGCCCTCCCCTGCAACCGCGCCGCATCCGCCGCCGCGAGCAAGGACTCCGCCGTCTCGACAACCGCGGGCATGGCCTGCTTCGCGCGGCTCGGGCGCGGATGCCGTGCCGCGCAACAGCGCTGACGCGCGCGCTCGCGAACACGCGACGCCGACGGAGACGCAGGACGGCGCGGGAGTCGATCGCCAGCGGCGGAAACCACCCGCTCTCCCCCGCCGCGAGCCGTCGCGATCCCACGCCCCAGTCGACCTGCACCTTCCCCCGCTCGACGCTGACGCCGATCCGATCCGCGACGCGCTCGACCGTGAACGCCGTCCCGATCACCGTGATCGTCACGTCGCCCGCGTGCACCGCGAACAGCCGCTCCGGTCGCGGCGCGACGTCGAAGTGGCCGCGCCCGCGCGCGAGCTCGATCGCCACGCGCTTCGGCGCGTCCTCGCGAACCGCGAGCGCGCTCGCCTGATCCAGTGGCGTCGCCACCGATCCGTCGGCGAGCCGCAGCTGAGCAGGCACCGCCGCAACGGTCCCCGGCACCGGCGCGGCGACGCCCCCTGCCACGTCAACCGCCGGCGCCTGCCGCCCGTGCATCACCACCACCGCCGCGACCGCCGCGACACCAGCCGCGACCGTGCCCATGGCCACCCGCGCGACCGTCCGCCGCCGCCGCCGCACGCGCGCCCCCTCGACCAGGCGGTCGACGTCGCGATCGCTCAGCCCCGGATCGATGTCCGCGCCGACGCGCGCGATCCGCCGCATGAGGTCGTCCGAATGCGATTCAGCCATGCCCGTCACCCATGCGTTCTTCGATCGCCTGCTGCGCGCGGGCGATGCGCCGCTTGGCGGTCGCGACCGAGCAGCGACACAGGCGCGCGACGACGTCCAGCTTCTCGCCCTCGATGTGGTGCAGGCTGAACGCCAGCCGGTCGTCGACAGGCAGCTCGTCCAGCACGCGGTACACGGCGCGCACCAGCAACTTGTCCAGCGGCGACGCCGACGGATCGACGAGCCCGCCGTAGTCCGCCTGCGCGTCCAGGCCCAGGAAACGCCGCAGCCGCCGTGCGCGCAGGCGGTGTCGGACGACACGCACCGTGATGGTCGCCAGCCACCCCTTCACCGCTTCGGGATCGCGCAGTCGCCCCACGCCGCGCGCCGCCTCCACGAAGACTTCCTGAACGATGTCATCCACTTCCGTCTGCCGCCCGTCCAGCCGCAGCACCACGGCGCCAACGTACCGGCAATAACGCCGGTAGACGTCGTCGAGAAACGACGTCTGCTCGCCCAGCGGGACGAGGCGAAGCGGAGCTTGGCTACGAGGCACGGAGACCACCCTACCCACTCTAGGTGGGCCCCCGGCCGAAATCAGCTCACGCGAAACGCGCTACAAGCGTCGGGTCGACGCAGAGCGTATCAAGCGCAGCAAGAGCAGCAGCACCACCGCGCCGATGAACGCGACGAAGATCGTGCCGGCTATGCCCCCGAACGGCGTGCTGATGTGCAGGGCGCGAAATACGAACCCGCCCACGAATGCACCGACCACGCCGACGACGATGTCGCCGATGAGGCCGAAGCCACCACCCACCACAGCCGACGCCAGCCAGCCAGCGATGAGGCCGATCACTATCCAGAGCAGAATTGTCTCCAGGCCCATGTTTGCGCCTCCGCCCTACAAGCTAGCCACGATCTCCATCGCCGTAACCACCTCGGCCGGCGGGCGTATGCCCAACCAGAGCGTTGGACCCAACCCCCGACAAGGAGACAGACATGAAGATCGTACGCGTGTTGTTTGTGATGCTGGCCGTTGCCGTGCCGTCGTCGTGGACCATCGCCCACGCCGGCGATGACATGAAGAAGGACCAGATGGGCGACAAGGGTGGCGAGATGAAGAAGGGGAAGAAGAAGGGCGACATGGACAAGGGCGACATGGACAAGAAGAAGGGCGAGATGGGGAAGTAGGAGACACGGGTTGCGCCCGTCTCGTCCCAGGCGCACACCTGGGACGAGACACCATCCGTTCGCCGCCATGGACAACGTCAAGCGACGCCACCACCTGATCGTCCGCATCACCCACTGGGTGAACGCGATCGCGCTGCTGGTGATGATCGGCAGCGGCCTGCGCATCTTCAACGCGTACCCCGCGTTCGCGCGCCGGGGCGAGACGTTCTGCTGTTACCCGTTCGAGGGCCACAGGATCCCCGACTGGCTGACGTTCGGCGGCTGGCTCGCCGGGGCGCGCCACTGGCACTTCGCGATGATGTGGGTGCTCGTCGTCAACGGCCTCGTCTATCTGGGCTTCGTCTACCTGCACGGCGAGTGGCGCGACCTGGTCCCGAGGCGCGGCATCGTCCGCGACGCGATCGAGATGGTGAAGTTCTACGTCGCCGCGCGCCGCGACCACCCGCGCCAGGGGAAACACAACGCGCTCCAGCGGCTGACGTATTTTTCGTTGCCGTTCATCGCCGTCGCGTCGGTGCTGTCGGGGCTGGCGATCTGGAAGCCGGTGCAGCTCGCGCCGCTGACGTGGCTGCTGGGCGGCTTCGTATGGGCGCGCTACTGGCACTTCCTGGCGATGACGACGCTGGTCGCCGTGTCGTTCGTCCACGTGTTCATGGTGTTCGCCGTCGATCCGTATTCGCTGCGCGCGATGATCACGGGGCGCTACAACGAAGCGAAGTCGCCGGAGCGGCGCAACGCGCGCCCGTTCGTCAACCTGCGCGCCGCAGTGCCGCCGGCGCCGCCTGAATCAAAGGCCCAGCCATGAGCCGCCGTCTCTGGCTACCGCGCCGCCACATCGCGGAGAAGCTCGGCGTCGACCGGCGCGATTTCCTGGCGTTCGGCGCGTTCGGATCGGCGGCGCTGATGTCGGCGCTCGGCGGCTGCGACTGGAAAGGTCCGCCCGGATCGGGGCGCGTCCTGCGCGCCGCCGACCGCTGGAACGAACGCGTCGAACGCGCGCTCTATCGCCACCGCGCGATGAACACGGCCCCCGCGGGCGCGCGCGCCGCGGGCGCCGATTTCCCCGGCTACTTCATCTCGCCCGAGGTCCCCGTGTGGGACGAAGCGGCGCGCGGAACGTGGCGGCTCGAGGTCGGCGGCCTGGTCGCACGCCCGCTGCGCCTCACGCTGGACGAGCTGACCGCGCTGCCGCGCACCGAGCTGCGCCTGGAGCACTTCTGCGTCGAAGGCTGGTCCGCGGTCGCGGTGCGTGCCGGCGTGCGCGTCGGCGATCTCGCGCGCCTCGCCGGCCTGTCGCCCGACGCGCGCTACGTCGACTTCCAGTCGTTCGACGACGGCTACCACGAGAGCTGGGACCTCGACAGCGCGCTGCACCCGCAGACGCTGATCGTCTACGGCCAGGACGGCAGGCTGCTGTCACCGGAGTTCGGCGCGCCCGCGCGCGTCTATTCGCCGGTGAAGCTCGGCTACAAATCGACGAAGTACCTGACGCGCGTCGTGTTCCTGGCAGAACGCAACGGCGGCTACTGGAGCGACCAGGGCTACGAGTGGTACGCGGGCACGTGAGCACACTGATTGACAGCAGCCGTACGCCCGACCAGCAACGGGGCGACGGTCGATCTGACGCGGGGCACCGACAACTACTGGTTCCACCCCGTGGCGGCCATGCAGAACGAACAGACGACCAGCGCCCAGTTCCCCATCTGCCCCTGAGCTGGCGTAGCGTTTTCGGAAGCGCCGTTCCCGGACGGTAACCAGCCTATCCAGGAAAACGTCGGAGAACGCGGCTCCGGGATCGGCCCGGGTCTTGCCATGCAACAAGCTCGCGGCCGAACTCGGGCATGCCGCGGGGGATAGGCAATGGTGGCGAGAAAAGACCAGGGGGCGACGGCGTGGCTGGCGGTGGCGGTGGTGGCGACGGCGATGTTGGCGCTGGCGGGGTGCGAGGTCTGGCAGTCCTCGGACGACGGCGACGTGATGATCACGCCGCCACCGAAAGTGGAACCCAACGTGGTGCCCCCGGAGAGTCCAGTCGCGGAGCAATCGGCCGTGAACTTCTTCGAGGAAGGGAAGATTCACGAGGTCCGGCTGTGGATGTCAGACGAGGACTTCACGTCGATCATCCAGGACACGCGCGGGGATGAGCTGCGTAGCGCGACGTTCTCCTTCAACGGCGTCGTCATGGGCAACGTCGGCATCCGGCCCTCCGGCGAATCATCGCGCGTCCCCGGCAACCAGAAGATGTCGATGCGCGTCGAGTTTGCGGGCTTCGACAAGGGCAAGCGGATGGGCGGCTTCGACGAGATCAAGGTCAGCGGCTCGTGGGACGATCCGTTCATCGTCCGCGATCGCCTGGCGTACTGGCTCTACCGCCAGGTGATGCCGTCGCCGCGCGAGGTGCCGGCTCAGGTGTGGATCAACGGCCAGCCGCGCGGCATCTTCGAGATCGAGGAGATCTGGGGGAAGGAAGCGCTCGCGTCGCGCTTCGCGGATCCGAACGGTCCGCTCTACCGCCTGCGCGGGCTGACCAACACCGATCCGTACGCGTACCAGGGCACCGACACCACGAAGTACGTGCCGCTGCCGTGGGATCCGAAGGGGATGACCGATCCGGCGACGGAGGACACGCTGATCGTCAACGCGCTGCGCGTGGTCAACGAAGAGCCGGAACGCATCGGCGATGTGATGGATGTCGACATGCTGCTGACCTACTTCGCGGTCAGCGCGATCGCGTCGAACACCGACGGCTTCACGGGACCGTTCGAGGTCGACGATCACTACCAGTACTACGATCCACAGACCGGGAAGTTCGTCATCTTGCCGTGGGATCCGGACAACACGTTCGGATCGATCAACGACCTGCCCGACGCCGACATCTACCTGAACTACGAACGCTGCATCCTCACGCGCATGGTGCGCGACGGGACGTTGCACGACGCGTACTTGGCCAAGCTGGAGGAAGTCATGAAACGCGTACCCGCGCGAGCGGTGAAGGAACAGGCCGACGCGATCTTCAATGAGATCGGCTCGGCCGCGATGAACGACACGACGAAGATGTATCCGACGGACAGCTTCGTCTGGAGCCTGACGTACATCAAGGACTGGACCGACAAGCGCTACGCCTCGATCCGCAGCCAGATCGCCGAGCAGCGCGCGCCGACGGACCCGACCGGCACGCCGACGGATCCGACCGGCTCACCGATGGATCCAGCGACCACGCCGGCGGACGGAGGTACGCCGTGACCCGGCTGGCGATCGTGGCGGCGGGAGCGGCGGCGCTGGCGCTGTCGGCCGCGGCCTGCGGCGGCGGCGACGATCCGGTGGACGTCGACAACGCGTGCGGCTTCCGCGACGGCGAGCCGAACAACAACGCCGAGGGTGCCACCACCGTGGACATGGGAGCCGTGTTCACCGGCTGCCTGGAGACCGGGGACGCCGACTACCTGAGCATCCAGTCGCCCGGCGACGCCACCGGTGGGTACGTTCAGGCGACGATCGGTGAGGTGTCCGGCACGGTGCGCGTGACGATCTACGACGACATGGGGACGACCGAGCTGGGATCGTTCGTTGCCGAAGCGGCCGGCGCGCCGCTGTCGTTCTACTGGGCGAGCGGCGCCGGTCAGCAAACGCGCATCGCCGTCACGGACGAGGCGGGAGGTGGCACGCCCTACTCGTACCAGCTGACCACCAGCTACACGGCGGTCCCCGATCCATTCGAGCCCAACGACGCGATGACCGCCGCTGCGGCGGTGCCGGACGGTGGGCAGATGTCCGCGTACCTGTTCGCGGGCCGGCACGCCGCCAGTAACGACCCGGCGGCCTACGACGACTACTACCGGTTCCAGGCGCAGCCCGGCGCCGTGGCGATACGACTGGACGACGTCCCCAGCAACCTGGCGGCGCGCGTGTTCGTGTTCCGGCCGGACGGCAGCGAGGTCGCCCGCGTCTCGTCGGGCGTGCGTGGGGGCGCGCTGGTAGTGAACCCGCCAATGGTCGTGACCGCCGAGGAGTTCGTCGTGCGCGTTTCGGTCTGGGACAACCCGCCCGCGGGCGTGGGCGTCGGGACCGAGCTGCCGGCCAGCTTCACGCAGGCCTACAAGCTTTCGGTGTCGCAGCCCTAGCCGTAGCCCCAAGCCCGGCATTCCTGGCCCCTTCGGGCCTGGCGCTTCCGGGCGCCCGCGATGAGCCAGCGCAGCGCGGCGAAGACACCCACACTGCGCGATGGTTTTCGTCACGCGGCGGCTCGGGGCAGTGAGCATCGGAGCGGTGCTCGCGCTGGCCGCCTGCCAGGGGCCCGAGGAGTTCTTTCGCGGGCTCCTGGACGGCGGCGTTGGCTTGCCGCCCCTGGGCGGCCAGGGGGGCGGGCCGGGAGCGGCCGGCACCACCGGCGGGACAGGAACTGGCGGCACGATGGTGACTGGCACGGCTGGCACGACGACCGGTGCCGCCGGAAGCGGGTCAGGCGCCGCCGGCGCGGCCGGGACCGGTCCGGCGGGCGCAGGCGGGCGCGGCGGCGCGGCCGGGACCGGTCCGGCGGGCGCAGGCGGGCGCGGCGGCGCGGCCGGGACGGGGACGGCGGGCGTCGGCGGCGCGGCCGGGACGGGGACGACGGGCGCAGGTGGGCGCGGTGGCGCGGCCGGGACGGGAACGGCGGGCGCAGGCGGGCGCGGCGGCGCTGCGGGTGGCCCGGGCGGGCGCGGCGGCGCGACAGGCGTTCCGGCGACGGTGCTGTTCTCGGACAATTTCGAAGATCAGACCGCGGGCTCCACCGAGCCCGACGACTGGTCGCGCAGCGGCGGCAGCAGCGGCGACTGGATGATCGCGACCGACGGCACCCAGGTGTTGCGGCAGGACGGCGCGACCAGCTCGACCGTGCGAACGATGCACGCGAGCGGCGCCAGCGGCGCGCCGTGGACGGGCGCCGCCAGCGCCGCGGCGCGCGTGAAGATGATCGCCACCGGCAGCAGCGGGCAGATGGCGATGGTCTGCGTCCGCTACGCGGATTCGAGCAACTACTACTGCGCGGCGCTGGTCCCCAACGGCGTGCAGATCCGGGCCGTCGTGGCCGGCGCGGCGAGCCAGAGCGCCGTGTTCACATCCAACGTCGCGATCGGGACCTGGTACGACGTCAAGATCAGCGTCGACGCCGCGGGCCTGCTGACCGCCTACCTGGGCAACACGATGATGGGAACCTTCGATCCCGGCAACGTCGCCAGCGGCTTCGGCGCCGTCGGCACCATCAGCATGCGCGCCGCCTTCGACAACTTCGTCGTCACGCGCCCCTGACGCTGGCCGGCGCAGCCCTAGCGCACGAGCGTCAGCTGCGGCGACTGTCGCAGCGTCTGCAAGACGACGCAGTAACGCTCGGTCAGCTTCAGTAGCGCGTCGATCTTGTCCTGCGGCGCGTCCGTATCCAGATCGAACGCGAGCCGGATGGCGCGAAACCCGACGGGGGCCGCGCGGTCGACGCCCAGCGTGCCGCGAAAATCGAGGTCGCCCTCCGCGCGCACGGTCGCCGCGCGCAGCGGGATCTCCAGCGCTGTCGCGACCGCCTTCAGCGTGACGCCCGCGCAGCCGACCAGCGCTTCCAGCAACATGTCGCCCGAGCAGAGCTCGGCGCCGCTGCCGCCGGTCGCCGGGTGCTGGCCGGCGACCGCAAGCGCCCTCCCCGTCTCGACCTTGCACGCGATGGTGGCGTCATCGATGGTGCCGCGCGCCTTCAGCGTGACCAGCGCGGCGTCCGGATCCTGTTTGTACTTTTCTTTCAGCGGCGCCTGCAAGGCGCGAAGGGCAGCAGCGTCCATGTCGTGACTCTAGATGTTCCGCGCGCGGTGTCGCAAAGATTCGCGCGCCGGAACCTCGCCTCCCCATCGTTGTCCTTCGAACGGAAGGACAACGCATGCGGACCCGTTTGCTTGGCGCTGCCTTGCTCGCGCTGCTCGCAGTCGCGTTGTCGGCGATGTCATGCCAGGGACCGGACCTCGGACCGCCGCCGCCACTGCCCAAGGTTGCACCCCAGCGTCCCCTGCCGCCGCGGCCCCGCCAGCCCTTCGCGCCGCCAAGCCCGCCAGCGCGAGCAACGCGGCCGGCGTAATAACCGGAACAACGACCAGCCCGGCGCGCAATTAACAAGCGCATTTTACATGCCGCATGGCGCCCCGACCGTTATTAGGCGCTAGACTGTCGCGGCGATGAGCTTCGACCCTTACGGCCAGCCGATCATCAAGCAACGGTCGCCCGCACCCATCGTGCTCCTGGTGCTGCTGCTGCTGGCATCGGGCGGAGCGAACTACTGGCTGTGGACGGAGCGGCAGCGCGCGACGTCGGAGGCCAAGGCCGCCGTCAGCAAGCTGGCCGCGGACGAAGCCTCGTTCACGGAGATGAAGCAGAAGGTCGAGATGCTGCAGACCGAAAACGCCGACCTGACGGAGGCTAAGAAGCAGCTGGCCAAAGACGTCGAGGCCAAGAGCGGCGAGCTGGCGCGCCTGAAGGACGACATCGCCGGCGTCGAGAACGGCAAGCCCGCCGACGACAAGGCGGACGGCGACAAGGACGACAAGAAGGCCGAGGCCGCGGCCAAGGACGACAAGAAGAGCGACAAGAAGGCCGACAAGAAAGCGGACGCCAAGGCGGAAGCCAAGGCGAAGAAGAAGGCCTCGTCGTCCGCGCGCAAGAAGGACAAGGACAGCGCGCGGACGGCCGACAAGCCGAGCGGCGAGCTCTAGCGCCTACGTCACTCGCCCGGCCGGTTGAACTGGAACGGGTAGGACACGATCACCAGGCCGCCGCCTTCGGGCTTCGGGAACTCCCACCGCTTCACCGCGTTGACGACGCACGATTCGACGGCGACCGCGTTCAGCGTCGAGCTTTGCAGCACCGATGCGAGCACCTGGCCGGTCGGCGCGATGGTGAACTGCACGACCGCGCGCCCCTCCAGCGACGGACGCGCCGCCAGGCCCTGCGTGTAGCAGTAGCGAACCTGGTTGATGTTGCGTCGCACGATGCGCCGGATGATCTCCTTGTCGAGCGAACCGCGCACCGTCGCGCACGGCCGATGAAAGTCGGGCGCTGCGCGGGATTCGCCGGGCCGAGCAGGCCGCCCTTGTTGGCGCCGTAGCGGGGCCCGCTGCCGGAGCCGCGACCGAAGTTACCCATCGTGTCCCGAGGCCGCCGAGTCCGACCGTCTTGTCGCCCGTCCCGCCGCCGCCCCTACCCGTGCCGACCTGCCCGAGCCCACCCGGCGCCGAACGTGCTCGCGACCATGGTCGCTGTGCAGGTCGCCGAGCACGTTCTGGACATCCTTGCCCAGCGCGGGCGCGTCATCGAACACCTCGGCCACCGCCCCCGAACGCGGCCCGTTGAGCACACGCAACAGCGAGCTCTGCTCGATCGCGGCCGCGACCGACGCCGCGTCGTGCGGCGTGTCCCCCCGGGACGCGCGCCGTCCCGGCTCGCGCGGCGCCTTCTTGTCGCCGGCCTTCCCCTCGATGTCCTTCGCTGCGGGTGCGCCGCCGCCGCCCGGCAACGCCGCCGGCGGCACGTCGATCGGCGGCGGGACCACCGGCACGATCCGAAAGTCGTCGTAGCGCTTCGACAGTCCCAGGTCCTCGAGCGACAGCGTCCGCGGATCGCCCGGGATGGCGCGCGCCATGAGCAGCACGACGATGAACGCGAGCGCCACACCCGCGAGGTAACGCGCCGGCTCCTGCCAGTTGCTGGCCAGCCACGGCCGCGGCATCGCCTCCACCGGGTCGGCCGCCTGCACGTCGAACGCCACCTCGCCGCACGTGACGCGCACGCACGACTGCGCCGGCAACATCAGCGGCGCCTCCGCGCGCCCGAAGTCGGGGCGCAGCGACAAGCGCTGCGTCGGCGTCAGCAGCTCCGCGCTCATCGCGGGTCCCAGGTTCAGCGCGAAACCACCCGCCGCCGGCTCCGCCTCCAGCAGCGCGTGACCCGACGCAGACAGGTCCGCCGGCAAGTACGCGGGGTTGACCGGCGCGTCGGCGCCGCGCGCGTCGCCGATCACGAACCGGTCCGGCCCATCGGCGCGCAGCAGGCGGCTGGCGAGCGTGACGTCGCGGAAGCGCGCCTCGATCAGCAGCGCCGGCGCGGCGAGCACGATGCGCGACGCGACCAGCGGCGCATCGACCGGCGCGCCGTTCGCCGGCGTCGCTTCGCCCGCGTCACCGGCGAACGGAACCGGCGGCTGGCGATTGTGGGGGGGACGTGAACGCGGGCTGTCGAAGGGTTGCATGATGAAGCGGCCTCCTCATCACGTCTGACATGCCGTCCTGCGCACAGTTCCGTAGGAACTTTGCGCGCACCCGGTTGTCAATTCGCGCCCGCCCGCGCGCGCAGCCACCGCTACGGCGGATCGAAGTGCTGCGTCGCTGCCTCGCCCGCGTGCGCCGGCAGCTGCTCGATGAACGCTTCGTCCGGGTAGCAGTAGCCCCAGTCCTCACCCGGCTCGAACGATCGGATGACCGGGTGCTTCGAGCCGTGGAAGTGTTTCGTCGCGTGCCGGTTCGGCGAGTTATCGCAGCAACCGACGTGGCCACACGTCACGCACAGCCGCAGGTGCATCCACTCGCCGCCCGTGCGCAAGCAGTCCTCGCACCCCTTGGCGCTCGGCTTGACGCCCGTCTTGCGCGTCGCCGCTTCTCGCAGATGCCCGCAGGTCTCGTCCATCCGCCGTGTTTACCTCGGCGGGTTGCGCTTTCCCACCCAGGCCGCCCCGCAATCGGCGCGAGTGGCTGGCCCCCGTGAGCGAGGGCCAGCGGCGACAGGTGCTACCAGCTTCCGGCTACGGAACGACCGGCCACTCTTTGTCGCTGGCGCACTTCCACTGCGTGCCGACGCAGACGCAGTAGCCGACCTTGGCCGCCATGCTGCTGTCCATGTATCCGCTGCACGGCATGCAGGCAGCAGCCGAGCAGGTGCCGTTGTGGATGGTCGCGGGGGCCGTCGGGCACGCCGGCACCGGCGCTGCCGGCAATTTGTAGCAGGTCACGTCGACCGTCGACGCGTAGTGGCAGGTCGGCGCGACGCTCTCGCACACGAACACGCCCGCCGTACACGTGCAGGTCTTCGTCCCCTTGGACTCGACACCGCAGGTCTTCGGGCACGCGAGGCCCTCCGACGTGCAGGTGGTCGACTTGTCATTGATCGTCGCCGGACAGTTCGCCGGCGCTCCCCCCGCGCCGGTCGCACCACCTCCGCCTGCCGTTCCCGTCGTGCCGCCCCTGCCTGCTGAACCGGTCGTCCCGGCCGCGCCCGTGGTTCCCGCCACGCCCGTCGTCCCGGCGACGCCGGTCGTTCCTGCCGCGCCTGTCGTTCCCGTCCCTGCAGCACCGGTGGTGCCTGCGACGCCCGTGGTTCCCGCCACGCCCGTCGTCCCGGCTGCACCCGTGGTCCCTGCGACGCCCGTGGTTCCGGCCTGGCCTGTCGTTCCCGCCTGCCCGGCACCGTTTGAAGGATTGTCCTCCGAGCAGCCCTGCGAGGTGAAGGCGAGCGCCGCCAGCGCGGCGAGCCCGAAACCAAGACCGATTGCCGAGTTGCTGACTGCGCGTGCCATGCGTCGCTCCAGGGAAAGAGAAGGGGTTACCGACACGTGGGTGTCCCCTGCATTCGGCCACGGCTCACACGCCCCGGGCCGAAATCCCTGGATTGCGCCTATCCCGCCGGCGCCGCGACCAACCTAGCTGCGGAACTTGATGCCGCAGCCGAGGCTCTTGGTCTCGGCGACGGGGGGCGCCTTGCCGGCCAGCACCGCGTCGAGCGCGTCCTTGAGGTAACGCGCCTGCACCTTGTCGGGCTGCTTGCGGTTGTCGTCGATGGCGCCGTGGTAGACGAGCTTGCCGCTCTTGTCGAACAGGAACGCCTCGGGCGTGACGCTGGCGCCGAACGCCTTCGCCACCGCCGACGTCTCGTCGACCACGTACGGAATCTTCATGCCGCGGCTCTTGGCGCGGGTCTGCATCTCGGCGTAGCCGTCCTCCGGGTGCGTGTCCGGGTTGTTGGCGTTGATCAGCACGGCGCCGACGCCGCGCGCGGTGTAGCTGTTGGCGAGCTCGACGATGCGCGTCTCCCAGTCCTTGGCGAACGGGCAGTGGTTGCACGTGAAGATCACCAGCGTTCCGGACTTGCCCGCGACGTCGGCGATCGACAGCTGCTTGCCGTCGACGTTCTTCATCTTCGTCGTCGCCTGCGGCGCCTTCGCCCCCAGCGCCAGACCGCCGCTCGACTCACCAGCGACAACGGCGACGGGCGTGGCTGCGATCGCGAGCGCAACAGCGAAATGGGCGAGCTTCATTCGGGCACCTCCTCGATTGGTCATTTCTTCGGTGGTTTCTTGTCCGCCGGGGACAGCAGCTCCACGACCCGGCTGCGCAGCGATTGGTAAGTCACGGGGCCGAGCCAAGAATGGCGCCTGGTCCCTTTTCCGTCGAACAGAAACGTCGCGGGCAGCGCCCCGCGCCACTTCGGGTCCAGGCTGTCGATGAACGCCACGTCGCTGCCGCTCTTGATGAACGCCTTCGCGTCCAGGCCCTCGGCCGCGAGCACGCGCGCAACGGTGGCGGTCTGATCCTCGTCATCTGCGGAGACCATCACCAGCCGCAGCCCCTTGCCCCGGTGCTCGCGATAGAAGCGGACGAGGTCGGGCATCTCCTCGCGGCAGGGCTCGCACCACGTTGCCCAGACGTTGACCAGCACGGCCGTCGCGCCCGGCGCCTTGACGGCCTCCATGATGGCGGGCGGCTCGGCAACAGTGACATTGACCGCTGGCGCAGGCGCGGGCGTGGGGTTGGCCGCCAGCAAGATGGCGACCACAGCAACGACGGCGGAAAGCATGGCCAGGAAGTGTAGCTGCTAACCTAGAGATCGTGATGCGGGAGGCGGCAGCAGCCACGGCCGGCGGCCACGGCATGGCCGAGACACAGGGGGCGACGCCGCCCCCCTGGCTCGGCCGTTCGCGCTGGCGGCTGCTCGCCGACGCGATCGGCGGCGCACGCCAGAACTGGGACAAGCTGTGCCAGCTCGTCTCGCTGATCGTCGCGTATTTTCGCCCGGCGCTGATCCGGCGGCGGCTGCAGCGGCTGCGCGCGCTCGGCCACATCGACGCCGAAGCCGACCATCGCCCAGCTCCTGGTGGCGGGGCGCGACCAGATGATGGTGAGCGCCGCCGAGGAGACCAAGCTGTTCTATCGCAGCCAGGGGATCCCGTGGGTGTTCCACAACCTGCGCCGCTTCATGTCGGGCCCGGCGACGATGGCCGACCCGATCGGGTTGTTCTCGCCGCGCGACGCGCTGGTGCACCACGTGCTGCAGACCTTTCACCGCCATCCCGTCTACGATCTGGTGCTGCTGCGCGCGCACGAGGGCGGCGTGGAAGCGATGGCGGCGCAGGCGGCGCAGATCGTCGCCGGGACGCACCCGCATCAGCGCGCGCTGGCGTCGCTGGTCGAAGACGGCTCGTATCACGCCCGCCTGCCGCGCGACATCGCCGCGTTCGCAGCCGACCCCCAGCTGGCGGCGCGGCCGATCCCGCCCGGGCTGGTCAACGACCCACCCATGATGATGGCGATGGACCAGTTCAAGGACGTGCGCGGCTTCGTCCGCTACGCGTCGCGCCTGCGCGTCGGCATCGGCGCCGCGCTCGCCGCGTGGCTGACAGTCGCGTACGACGAGACCATCGGTTCGCTGCTGGGGCGAAAGTTCGGCCCGCGCCGGGTCGACGCCGCCGCCTGCGATCCGGACATCGCCGCCCGATACCTGTGATCAGCCGCGCGGCAGCGTGATGGTCACGCGCGTGCCGTCGGCCTCCGACGACGTGACGTCGATGGTGCCGCCGTGGGCGACCACGATCTCGCGGCTGATGAACAGGCCCAGCCCGAGCCCCAGTCCGCGCTGCAAGCGCTCGCCGCCGCCCTGCATCGGATGGAACAGGAACGGCAACACGTCCACGGGCACCGCGCCCGCGTTGCACACGTCCAGCCGCACCGTCGGCCCGGTGCCGTCGATGCGGACGACGACCGGCGTCCCCTGCGCGCCGTGCACCATCGCGTTGCTCACCAGGTTCGACATCAGCTGCATCAGGCGATCGCCGTCCCAGCTCCCGGAAGCATCGCCCAGCAGCTCGACGCTGGTGGGCGTGGTCGCCCCCGGCCGCTCCAGCTCATCCAGCACCAGCGCGCAGATCTTCGCCAGATCGACGGGCCCGCGACGCATCGGGATCCCCTGCCCCTGTCGGATACGCGTGAAATCCAGCAGCTGATCGATCATCCGCGCCATCCGCGCCGCGCTCGACAGGATGCGTCTGGTAGGCACGGCGATCTTGTCCGATTCGGCGCGGTGCTCCAGCAAGCGCGCGCCTGTCAGGATCGCCGACAGCGGGTTGCGCAGGTCGTGCCCCAACACGCCGACGAACATCTCGGACAGCCGGATGACGCGGGCGAGTTGCTCATTCTGCTGGCTCAGCTGCAGCTGGCTGTCCAGCAGGGCTGCCTCCGCGCGGTGACGCTCGGCGAGCGCGTCGCGTAGCGCGATCTCCAGCTTACGGCGCTCCTCGATCTCGTTCTCCAGCGCGCGCGCCCGTTGCTGCAGCACCGCGATCTGGCGCCGCCGGTCGTCCGCGTCGGCGCCCGCCTGGTAGCTCTCGGCCGGGCCGACGTGGGTGTGGACGTCGCAGATTCGCTCGATGTCGGCCTGGTGCGACGCCCGATAGAAGTTGCCCATCACGTACGCGCACAGCAGCGAAAATTCGTGGGTTTCCGCCAGCTCGTTCCACAGCGCCTCCAGCCGCAGGGCAGCCTGCGAGTTGCCCGCGCGCCACAGCACGTCGACCATCTCGCCGTACGCGCGCACGCGCTCGCCGCCGCGCTTGCCTGCGTCGATCACCGGACCGATGGCGCTGCGAAACAACGTTCGGTCGGGCATGCCCTCGCGCATGAACAACGACAGCGTCGCGCCCGCATCCAGCAACGTCAGGTTGCCGCCCGCGCTCTCGCGATCGACGTCGACGTTGCGCGCCTTGAGCGCGCTCCAGAATCCGGCGCGGTGGCTCTCGGTCGCGATGACGATCGCGGGCTCCCGCGCCTGGACGCCGGTCTCGAGGAAGTCGGCCACCACCTCGTAGAGGAAGGTCTCGTCCTCGTAGAACTGCACGCAATGACGCGCCGGGCCCGACGACACCACCTCGCGCCCCTCCGACTCCGCAAAGGCGCCCGCAACTGGCGCCGCTGTCATCGGAACCCTCCCATCAGGCCTCATGAGATTTGGCTTCCCATTCCACGCCGTCAAGATGGCTGGTTGTTGGATTTTCACACATTCATTTCTTCATCGAAGCCTCTGCGGACGCGATGAGCTCGAGCACCCGCTTGCAGCCCACCAGCCGATCGTCGCGCCGATTCGTGCAATCGTTGCAGCGGCCCAGCGCCAACACCGCGGAATCCAGCTGGTTCCACTGGCTGTCCAGCTCGGCGTCGCGCGCGACACACGCGCCGGTCCGCGCGCTGAGATCGTTCACCGCCTGCGCGAGCTTGCCTTCGTCTTCCTCCCGCTGCCCCTGCGCCCGACACGCGAGCGCGCCCCCCTTCTTCGCGCCGCGCTTCGCCGCGTCCAGCGCCTGCACCTGCGCCTGCCGCACCGCCATCGCCACCATGCCCAGATCGCGCACGTCGCAGAACGGCTGGGCCGGCTTCGTGGCGGGTTCGTCCGACGGCGGGATCACCGGGTGCGCCTGCGGGGCGACAGGGAAGCTCGGCGGCTTGATGATCGCCGGCGGTGGCTCGGGCGCCGACGCCCATCGGACGACGAAGAACGTCACGGCCGCCGCGGCGACCGCCGCCGCGGCGCCTAGAGCAAATCGCGCGCTTGCCTTCGCCATCAACGGACCAGCGCCGGCGGATAGATGCCCGGCTCCGAGCCTTCGATCTCGATCGCCCCCACCGCGCGTCGATAGAAGTCGACCGACGACGCCCAGCCGATGATCCCGTACGCGTAGCCTTCGGCGCGCATCGCGTGCAGCGACGACAGCAGCAGCGCCCGTCCGATTCCCCGCTGGCGCCGCTCCGGGTGCACCAGCTCGGGGCCGAAGAAGTTGCGGCACGTCGCCTCGTAGCAGGCGAATCCCACAAGCGTCTCCGCGGCGCGCGCGTAGCCCCCGGCCGCGGGCGCACCGCCGACCGGCTGCTCCGTCGCCACGAAGCACGCGACCGGGACGCGCGCGAACGCCGCCTCCGTCTCCGCCGCCCACGCCTCCGAACCGTGCGCGCGCGCGAACGCGGCCACCGCCGGCCGCTCACCCGCCAGCGCCCGCCGGACGCGGATACCGGCCGCGGCCAGCGCGTCGACGGCCGGTGCCAGCGCCGGCAGGTCGTACAGGCGGACCAGCAGATCTGCCACGATGACTACGACCGCGGTCATCCAGCCGTGCCGGTCGGGCTCGCGCGCGTACTGGATGGCGGTGATCGCGTCATAGAGCCGGCGCGCGGTCTCGCCCGGCTTTCCGTCGCCGATCGTGATGTCCTCGCCCTTCCAGCCGAGCACGCCCACGGGCGTGATGACGGCGGCCGTGCCGCAGCCGAACACCTCACGCAGCGTGCCCGCGCGATGCGCCGCGATCAGCTCCTCCATCCCCAGCGGGCGCTCGCTGACCATCAACCCCCAGTCGCGCAGCAACGTGATCACCGAGTCGCGGGTGACGCCCGCCAGGATGCTCCCCTCGAGCGGCGGCGTGATGAACTCGTCGCCGATGCGAACCATGACGTTCATCGTCCCCACCTCCTCGAGGTAGGTGTGCTCGTGGGCGTCGGTCCACAACACCTGCGCGTAGCCGCGCGCCTTGGCGTCCTCGGCGGCGCGCAGGCTGGCGATGTAGTTGGCGCCGGCCTTCACGCCACCCAACCCACCGGTCGCCGCGCGGACGTACTTGTCCTCGACCAGGATGCGGACGGGGCTGAACACCTCGCCGCTGTAGGCGCCGACGGGCGACGCGATGACGAAGAACGTGAAGCGCTTGGCGGGCCGCACGCCCAGGAACGGCTCGGTGGCGACGATCGTCGGCCGGATGTAGAGCGCGGTCCCCGGCGCCGCCGGCACCCAGTCGCGATCGGCCCGCACCAGCTCCAGGATCGCGTCGCGCATCAGCGGCTGGTCGATCGCCGGGATGCACAGCCGCTCGCCACCGTCGTGCATGCGGCGGCAATGCCGATCCAGACGGAAGCAGCGGACCTGGCCGTCGGCGCCGCGGAACGCCTTCAGCCCGTCGAACATCTCCTGGCCGTAGTGCAGCACGGCGGCGGCGGGATCGAGCACCAGCGGGCCATACGGGACGACGCGCGGGTCGAACCAGCCGCGCCCCTCCTCCCAGTCGACGATCGCCATGTGGTCGGTGAAGCTGCGCCCGAAGACGAGCTCGCTGTCCTTGGGGCGCGGCTTGCGCGCCGTCGCCAGCTTCAACGAAAACGCGGAGGTAGACGGCGGCGGCGACGACATTCCCGGAGAATATCGCGCCGCCGCCCCTGGCGCACGCGCGTCTGATCGCGTCGAGCGCAGGCGGGCTTCGCCCGCCGGAGCTCATCGCGGGAGGGTTTGGGAACCCTCCCAGGGTTCCCATCAGGATTAGAGTGTCAGGACGCCGGTGCGAATCAGGTACGCCAGGCGCTCGCGCTGGTCCTTGTCCAGCAGCGTGTGAAGCCGCCCGAGCGCGCTGGTCACCGCGTCACGAAGCCGTTCCGCGGTCGTCACGCGCTGGTTGGCCGCCTGTTTCGCGCGCGCGTCGTCGAACGTGTCACCGCTGACCGCGTCGGCGAACGCCGACAGCGACCGCCGCCGGTCGACCTCGGCCTGGGCGCGCTCGGTCTTGAGCTCGTCCAGGATTTTGGCCAGCTCGGCGACCTGCCGCTCGTCGAGCTCCAGCTTGTAGGCCAGGAACCGCAACGGGCGCCGGACGCCGAACGCGCCGCCCCCGAACCCCTCCTGATCGCCGTCATCCGGGACCGCCGCCTCCGCCCCCCCGCTCCTGCCCGCCACCGCTCCCCCAGGACCGCCCGCCCCCACCCCCGGGCCCGCAGCTCCAGTCGCCACATGAGCCGTGGCGCGCGCGCCACCAGGACACCATCTCTGGATGCATTTTCGTTCTCCTTTCGCCGAGGCCATCAGCTCCCGGCGGGTTTAGCCGTGGGCGAAATGCCACACGGCCCGTGTCGATCCGAGTCTAAGCGCCGCTCGTCGATCGTCAATTGAGGTTCGGTTTTGCGGTAGAAACGGCCGGACATGGCGCGCTACTGGCTCATGAAGTCCGAACCGGGTGTGTTTTCCATCGACGACCTCGCTGCCGCCAAGGAGCAGACGACGCGCTGGGACGGCGTGCGCAATTACCAGGCGCGCAACCTCCTGCGCCACGACATCGCGGTCGGCGACGGCGTCATCTTCTACCATTCGAGCGCCGATCCCCCGGCCGCCGCCGGCACAGCCAAGATCGTTCGCGCCGGCTATCCCGATCCGACGCAGTTCGATCCGCGCGACGGCCACTTCGACCGCGACAGCCAGCGCGACGACCCGCGCTGGTTCTCCGTCGACATCAAGTTCGATTCGAAGTTCGTGCGCCCGGTGACCCTGCCCGAGCTGCGCGCCGCACCGGCGCTGAAAGACATGGTCCTGCTGCGGCGCGGGAGCCGGCTGTCCGTGCAGCCGGTGACCGCGGCCGAATGGAAGCAGATCGTGAAGATGGGCGCGCGAAAATGACCGCGCCCGGGCGCCCCGGCGGCGTTCATCACGTCGCGATCCAGGTCCGCGACCTGCCCCGGATGGAGGCGTTCTACGTCGGCGTGCTGCAGCTGCCCGAGCTCAAGCGCTGGCCCGGCCACGACGGCGAGCGTTCGGTGTGGCTGGACCTGGGCGGCGGCGCGATCCTGGCGCTGGAACGCATGCCCGGCGGCGCGCCCGCACACGCGCTCGACTGGGAGACCGACGTCGCCGGCCTGCACGTGCTGGCCCTCGGCATCACGCGCGACGAGCGCGCCGACTGGGAGGCGCGCCTCGCGTCGGCGGGCGTCGCGGTCGCGCACCGCACCCCCTATTCGCTCTACCTGCGCGACCCCGAAGGCAACCGCATCGGCCTGTCGCACTGGCCCGACGCGGAGATGTAGAGTCAGCCGCGCGTGTAGCCGGCGGGGACGCGCGCCTCGTCCTGCTCGGTCTCGAGCTTGTCGGTCGACTTTGCGTTCAGCTGCTTGGTCGCCTGCTGGCTGGCAGCCAGCGCGACCGCGCTCTGCATCATGGTCTGGATCTGCGCCTGCGACAGGCCCGCCGCGCCGCCCCCGCCGCTGATGTCCATCGGCACCGGGAACACGATCGTCGACGCCGCTTCGCTCGAAACCTCGACCAGCGTCTGGTAGAGCCGCAGCTGCAGCGCGCCCGGATGCGCGGCGATCATCTCGGCCGCCTGCGCCAGCTTGGACGCCGCCTGGACCTCGCCCTCGGCGGCGATCACCTTGGCGCGGCGCTCACGCTCGGCCTCCGCCTGGCGCGCCATCGCGCGCTGCATCTCCTTGGGCAGCTGGATGTCCTTGATCTCGACCGCGGAGATCTCGACGCCCCACTGCTCGGTGCGCGTGTCCAGGATGCTGCGCACCTCGCCGTTGATGGCGTCGCGGTGCGCGAGGATCTCGTCCAGGTCCATCTTGCCGAGCACCGCGCGCAGCGTCGTCGACGCCAGCTGCAACGTCGCCGGCAGGAAGTCCTCGACCTCCAGGATCGCGTGCTGCGGCGACGCGACCGACGCGTAGACGACCGCGTCGACGCTGATCGAGATGTTGTCGTGCGTGATGACCTCCTGCGGGTGGATCTGGATCGCGCGCGTGCGCGTGTCGACGACCCGCATGCGGTCGATGCCGAACGGCAACAGCAGGTTCAACCCCGGCGCCGCCAGCTGTTTGCGGGCGCGCCCGAAGCGGAACACCACCGCCCGCTCGTACTCCTGCAACACCCTCACCCCCGTGAGCAGCAACGTCACTCCCGCCACCACGGCCGCGCCAATCAGGAACGTCAGCATGTGGGAAGCCTACCACCCCTGGGTGGGGGGCAGCCTCACCGCGGCGGCAGACCGTAGAGCTCGCGGCCGCGCCGCCCGCCGAAGTAGAAGAACACGAGCAGCCACCAGCCGATGCCCACCGCCGCCGAAACGACCAGGCGGCGATCCATGCCCTGCGCCACCTCGGCCAGCGAGGCGCCGGCGCCTCCTGCCCGGGCCGCGAGCTCGGTCGAGCAACGGCCCCGTGTCGTGCGCCGCTTCGCGTGCGACGCCGATCACGAGCGGCAGCACGGCCAGGCGGTGCGCCGTCCCCAGCACGGCCGTCGTCAGCGCGAGCATGCGGCCGTTGCGATCACGCGACAACACCGCGGCCGTCGCGTACAGCGTCCACAGGCCGAAGGCGATCGAAAAGCCCGCGTTGAGCCGCAGCGCCGTCCGGTGGCGGGCGATGATCGCGTCATCGATCGCGGCGATCCTGCGAACAACCTCTTCCTGGCTGGCGGTCATCGCCACGTCGCGCAGTGTCAACCGCGCCAGAGCTTTCGGATCCCGGATGGTCAGCAGACCCTCGACCAGCGTCAGGCTGCCAAACAGCAACATCGCCAGCGCGAGCACAATCAGCCAGACCGGGCGGTTGGTGGGTGCCTGCGCGCTGGCCATTTGGCCCATTCTTAATCGACAAACGCCCCGGCTTGGCACAAAGTCGTCGCCGCATGCAGTCCTTGATGGATCTCTTTCATAGGATTTATGACGTCAAAGGCTTGGTTCAGGTCGGTGGCCTGGCGCTGATCGCCGCCATCATCTTCGCCGAGACGGGACTGCTCGCCGGCTTCTTCCTGCCCGGCGATTCGCTGCTGGTCACGGCCGGCATCTATTGCACCAGCGCCAATCCGAACAACGCGCCGCTGCTCAACATCGTCTGGCTCAACATCATCGTCAGCGCCGCGGCGATCGTCGGCGACACCGTCGGCTACTGGATCGGCGCCAAGGCCGGACCGAAGCTGTTCACGCGTGAGAGATCGCTGTTCTTCTCGAAGAAGCACCTGCTGCGCACGCAGGAGTTCTACGAACGCCACGGCGGCAAGACGATCATCATCGCGCGCTTCCTGCCGATCTTTCGCACGTTCGCGCCGGTCGTCGCCGGCATCGGCAAGATGGACTACCGCCGCTTCCTGCGCTTCAACATCTTCGGCGGCATCGGCTGGGTGGTCAGCATGACGATGCTCGGCTTCACGCTGGGTAAGGTCTACCCGCCGATCACCAAGCAGATCGACAAGGTCATCATCGTCATCATCGCGGTGTCGTTGATGCCCATGGCGATCAGCTACCTGCTCAATCGCCGGAAGAAGTCGCCGCCGTCCACCACCGTCGCCATGTGACGATGGCGAAGGCGAAGCCACCCGAAAAACCGGCGCCGGCCCGCAAGGTCGCGCCCCCGAAGCGCCCGAAGGCCGCGTCCCAAAGCCCGCGAAGGCCACTTCCCCGAAGGCGCCCGCGAAGGTCGCGTTCCCGAAGAAGGGCCAGCCGCCGACCCACGCCGAGTTCGCGGCCCGCCTGCCAGCGCCCGTGGGCAAGCGCTTCGAGATGCTGCGCGGCTTCCTGACCAAGCGCGGCGCGAGCGAGGACTTCTTCTATTACGGGCCGCGCACCGGCTGGGCCTGCCGCTATCTCATGCAGGAGCAGTCGTTGTGCTCGATCCTGCTGTCGTCCGGGCACCTCATCGGTATCGTCGCGCTGGATACAGGCGCCCAGGCGCGCGTCGCGTGGAAGGAGCTGTCCGACGTCGGCAAGCGCGCGCGCAAGGTCGCGCACGGGACGCCGTCATTGCTGTGGATGGACATTCCGCTCGACGGCACGGGCGCGGCTGACTTCAAGGCGCTGATCAAAGCCAAAGTCGCAACTTGACTCGCGCTGTTTGTTTGTCACGGCGCGCCAATGACGCCGTAACGAAATAGCAGCGTCGCGAGATTTCTTGCCTGCTGTTGCGCGCTCATTCGACTTCGATTTTTCGTGAGCCGTTCCTGTAAATACGTTGAAGAACGGTCGCACGTGCTGCCCTAACCGTTCGCATTCGACAGAAGCTCGTTGATTGCCTAAGGGCACGTCCGTACTTTCGGTCGAGCTCAAATTAAAAGATTGCCTGACATACGCGATCGGACTTAAACAACGGACGATCGCCTTTTCTCTTAACGGCTAGTCCCGTTCGCAGAGTGCAGTGTGGTTTGGAACGGGCGGAACGGCCCCCCGGCTCGGCAAGAGGTAGGCAATGCTCTCGCGAAAAAAGCGTGGTCGGCGAGAGGCCGCCCGCGACACACTTAAAAGCGTTCGTTCCACGGTCGACACCGTCGTGCGTCGCCTGGTGGGCAGCACCGATCCTGAATACGAAGATCTGGTGCAAAGCTCGCTGGTCAACGTGCTGGCGACGTTCGACGGAGGAAAGTTCCGTGGCGATTGTCCGCCGCGCGGCTGGGCTGCGGTCATCGCGCGCAACGTCGCGGTGGACGCGATTCGCGCCCGCGCCCGCGAACGGCGCGTGTTCGCCCACGACGGCGACGCGCTGGCCGATGAGCGCAACCACGTCGAATCGCACCTCGGTCCCGAGAAGCTGACCGACCTCCACGAGACCCTCGACCGCGTCAACCGCGCGCTGGGCGGGCTCGGCCCCAGGAAGGCACGCGTCGTCTATCTGCACGACGTGCTCGGCTACCAGCTGGAAGAGGTGGCGACCATGCTGGGGACGTCGGTCGCGGCCGCGCAATCGCGCCTCGTGCGCGGCCGGCGCGAGATCATCGAACAGCTAGATGGGAGGGGACGGGTGGGGGCCCCCACCCTTTCCCTCCCAAGCCCTCCCGCGACGAGCTCCGCGCGGCGCAGCCGCGCTACGCTCACGCGATCACCGGCCCGGAAGCTGATCCGGGCGCCCGCCGCGCGCGAACCGAAGCGAATACGGCTCCGCGTCCTCGACGGCGCAAGCCGCGGCCCCTCGTGTTAACCTAGGCCCCGGCTTTTCGGGGACTTACGGGGGGAATATTTCCCCGCGGCCGTCATGTTACGGCCGTACCCTTAGAGCTCACCCGGAGGCTCACATGGCATCGTTCGGAACGCTCACGCTGCTCATCGCGCTGGTCGTGGCGACGTACGCCGGCGTGGCGTCCGTGATAGGCGCGCGCCGGGGCAGCCGCCGCCTCATCGAGTCCGGACGTGCGGGCGCGTATGCGCTGGCCGCCGTGCTCGGTCTGTCGTCGGTGGCGCTGGTGTACTCCTTTGTCTCCCACGACTATTCGATCAAGTACGTCCACCACTACTCCGACGCGTCGTCGCCGCTGTTCTTCCAGATCACGGCGTACTGGGGCGGCCTGGACGGCTCGATCTTGTGGTGGGTGTTCCTGCTGTCGGTGTTCTCGGCGATCGCCATCTACAGCAACCGCAACCGGCATCGCGAGCTGCTGCCCTACGTCGTGACGGTGCTGATGGGCATCGCCGACTTCTTCCTGTTCGTCATCGTCTTCTACAAGAACCCGTTCGACACGTACCTGACGGACATCCCGACGGCGGGCAAGGGGCTGAACCCGCTGCTCCAGAACGCGTACATGGTCACGCACCCGCCGTCGCTCTACACCGGCTTCGTCGGCATGAGCATCCCGTTCGCGTTCGCGCTGGCGGCGCTGATCTCGGGCCAGCTCGACGACACGTGGATCGCGTCGGTGCGCAGGTGGACGCTGGGCGCCTGGTTCTTCCTGTCGATGGGGCTGACGCTCGGGATGCTGTGGGCGTACGAGGAGCTGGGCTGGGGCGGCTTCTGGGGCTGGGACCCGGTCGAGAACGCCGGCTTCCTGCCCTGGCTGACCGCGACCGCGTTCCTGCATTCGATCATGATCCAGGAGCGGCGCGGGATGATGAAGATATGGAACGTCACGCTGATCATCGTGACGTTCTTCCTCACCATCTTCGGCACGTTCATGACCCGGTCCGGGATCGTGCAGTCGGTGCACGCGTTCGGTCAGGACACGCAGCTGGCCTGGATCTTCACCATCTTCATGGTGCTGACGCTGGTGGTGAGCTTCGGCTTCGTCATCAAGCGCATGCCCGAGCTGAGATCGCGGGCGACGCTCGATTCCTGGCTGTCACGCGAGGCGGCGTTCCTCGTCAACAACTGGATCCTGCTGTTCGCGGCGTTCTTCATGCTGTTCGCGACGATGTTCCCGACGATATCGGAGGCGTTGTGGAAGGAACGCATCACGGTGTCGGCGCCGTTCTTCAACCTGTGGATGGTGCCCATCGGGCTGACGCTGCTGTTCCTCACCGGCGTCGGGCCGCTGATCGCGTGGCGCAAGGCGACGCCGTCGAACCTGCGCTTCCAGTTCACGAACCCCCTCATCGCGTTCGTCGTCACGCTGATCGCGTGCTTCGCGTTCGGCCTGCACACGCGGCCGGTGGACGCCGACATCGGCCTGTCGCCGCCCGGCGACGCGGCCAGCACCGGCCCGCTGGTGCTGGCGGTGAACTACCTGCTGCGCGGGTTCGCGATCGCGAGCAAGAAGTACGGCCCGGTGATCTGCTTCGCCCTGTGCGGCTTCGTGGTCACGGCGATCGTGCAGGAGTTCGCGCGCGGCGTCGCCATCCGCAGGCGCAACACCGGTCAGAGCGGCATGTCGGCGCTCATCGGCATGATCCTGCGCGGCAAGCGCCGCTACGGCGGCTACCTGGTCCACGTCGGCATCGTGTTCATGTTCTTCGGCTTCGCCGGCAGCGCCTACCAGAAGGAAGAGACCGCGAAGCTCGGGCCCGGGCAGTCGGCGAAGATCGGCGACTACACGGTGCGCTTCGACAAGCTGGCGCACGAGGAGGACCGCCAGAAGGAGATGGTGACCGGCGAGCTGACCGCGCTGGTCGGCGGCAAGGTGATCGACAAGCTCCGGCCGGCGAAGTGGTTCTTCCACAAGCACGAAAACGAGCCGACCACCGAGGTCGCCATCCGGCGCGCCCCCGCCGAGGACCTGTACGTGACGCTCGGGAACTACGACCTGGCCGAGGGGACGGCGACGCTCAAGCTGGTCGTCAACCCGGTGGTCGACTGGATCTGGTTCGGCTTCATGTTGATCGCGATCGCGACCGGCATCGTGATGTTGCCGGAGGCGGTCATGGAACGCTGGACGGCCAGGGCGGCCGCGACCGCGGCGGTGGCGCGGACGCGCCCCGGGCGCCGTCGGGCTCGTGCTGCTGCTGGCGCTGGGCGCGGGTGGCGCGGTGATGCTGGCGCCGTCGACGGCGGCGGCGCAGATGCAGGCCGGCAGCGGCGAGGCGCCGAACCCGGTCGGGCCGGACGAGAACTGGCTGGTGCGCAACATCGTCTGCCAGTGCGGCACCTGCCGCCACGTCTTGCTCGACTGCGCGACTGAAAACTGCGGGCATTCGATCCAGGACCGGCAGACGATCCGGCAGCTGCTGAACCAGGGTCAGACGCGGCAGCAGGTCGCCGAATACTTCATCAAGAAGTACGGCGGCCAGGTCGCGCTGGCGGCGCCGATCGATCGCGGCTTCAACCGGCTGGCGTGGCTGTTCCCTTACAGCGTGGCCGCCGTGGCGGTCGGCGGGCTGGGCTTCGCGGCCTACCGCATGGCCAAGCGGCCGAAGCCGCCGCAGGGGCCGACGGCGTCCGAGACGCCCAAGATCAACGACCAGGAGCTTGCCGACAAGCTCGATGACGAGCTCCGCAATCTTGACTGAGACGACGGCGCGCAGGCGTCGGATTCCGATGTGGGCCTGGGGCCTGGTGGGCATGGCCGCCGCGGCGGCCTATGCGGCGATCTTCGAGCGGCTGCGGTTCGGCCCCCCGCTGGTGATGCTGGCGCTGGGCGGGATGACGCTGGCGTTCGCGGCGGGCGCGCTGTGGCGGATGGTCGACCCGCTCGCGCGCGCCAACATGGCGGCCGGCGCGGCGGCGAGCGGCGGCGCGCGCTGGACGCGCGAGCTCGAACGCGAGAAGCAGCTGGTGCTCAAGGCGATCAAGGAGATCGAGTTCGACTTCCAGATGCGCAAGATCGCCGAGCCGGACTACCGCGACATGGTCGAACGCTACCGCACCCGCGCGATGCGGCTGATCAGCGAGCTCGACGCAGGCAGTGACTACCGCGCGTTGATCGAACGCGAGCTGAAGATGCGGCTGGAGCTGCCGTTGCCCGTGGAGTCCGCGACGGCGGCGGCGGCCGCGCCCGCATCCGCCGCGGCGACGGCGACGCCCACCTGCCCGAGCTGCCAGACCAGCAACGACAACGACGCCCAGTTCTGCAAAAAATGCGGCTCCAAGCTCGGATAGCCTTCGCGGTCGTCGCCATCGTGTGCGCCGCGCCGATGGCGGACGCACAACCGATGGCGGGCGGCGGCGGAATGCCCAACCTGGCCGACGATCGTCGGCAAGCCGCTTCCCGACCGGGGCATGGCGACCGGGATGGTCAGCGTGCGCGTCGCGCGCAAGATGCCGGCAAATCCCGTCGCCAACGTCGAGGTCAGCGCCATCATCCGCAACGCGGGCGGCGATCTGCGCAAGCGCACGGCCAAGACCGACGGCGACGGCCGCGCGCTGTTCGAAGGCATGACCCCCGGCGACCAGTTCACAGCCGAGGTCACGGTCGACGGCGAGAAGCTGAAGACGGAGACGTTCACCATGCCGCAGATGGGCGGCGTCCGCACCATGCTGATCGGGGCCATACCCAAGGGCGGCAGCGCGCCCGCCGCGGGCGGCACGCTCCGGCGGGCGGAGCGCAAGACCAGGACGACCCGCACGCCCCGCCGGGGCAGCCGCCCGCGTTCGCGCTGGGCGCGACCGCGGGAACGGTCGTGCCCGACCCCGCGCTGCCGACGGGGACCCTGGAAGTGAAGCTGGTCAACGAAAGCGGCGGCCCGATCCCGAATCACCCCGTCAGCCTGGGCATGGTCGACAAGACCAAGGAGATCGACGTGAGGCGTGCGCGCAGCGACGCCGCCGGCCTCGCGCGCTTCACCGACCTGCCGCCGGGCAACGCCAGCGTCGGCGCGGCGGTCATGGAGTGGCGCGGGCTGCGCCTGGGGACGGTGCCGTTCGCGATGCCGGACAGCGGCGGCGTGCGCGCCGAGATCCGCGCGCTGGCGCGCACCGCGGACCCCAAGGTCGTCAGCATCGGCAGCGGCGGTCGGATCGTGCTGCAGATGATCGCAGGATTCGCTGGTCGTGCTCGAGTTCCTGCCGCTGGAGAACAACTCCGACAAGATGTTCGACCCCGAGCCGGGGGCCATCGAGATCCCGCTGCCCGACGGGCACGTCGGCGCCCAGGTCAAGGAAGGCGAGCGCAAGCTCGAAGTCCGCAAGGACCACGGCATCGCGGTGCACGGCCCGATCGTCCCGCAGCGATCGATCGTCGCCGCTGGCGACAAGACCGCGGTGCAGGAGGTCGTCTTCCAGTTCGTGCTCCCCTATCGTGGCAGCTCGCACGATTTTGAGCAGCCGCTACCCAACGGCCTCGGACAGACGACGCTGATCATCGATCAGAAGATGGAGAACCTGACCGCCAGCGGCCGCGGTATCGGCGCGCGCGAGGAGCGGTCGCTGGGCGGCAAGAAGTACTGGGTGATGCCGGTCGACGCCATCCCTCCCGGCGGAACGCTCAGCTTCACGCTGACCGGCCTGCCGGCGACCCCGACGGGCGGACGCTGGTTTGCCGGCCTCCTGTCGATCGCGCTGGTCATCAGCACCCTGGTGTTCGGCAGGCGGCCGGGTGCGCCGGTCGTCGGCAAGCAGAAGACGGCCACCGACGAGCGCACACGCCTGATCGGGATGCGCGAGTCGCTGTTTTCGGATCTGGTGGCGCTGGAGCGGGACGCGCGCGCGGCCGGGAGCGCGGCGCCCGCCGAACAGCGCAAGCAGCTGGTCACGCGCCTCGAGCAGGTGTATCGCGACCTCGCCGCGCTGGACGAGCATCGCGCGGCATGAGCGCGATCGTCCTGCGGGCGGTCGGCAAGATCTACGCAGGCCGGCGCGCGCTGGCCGACGTGTCACTGCGCTTCGAGCCCGGGCGGGTGGCGGCGGTGCTGGGCCCCAACGGCGCCGGCAAGTCCACGCTGCTCGGCATCCTGTCGACGCTGCTGACGCCGTCGAGCGGCCAGGTGCGCTGGGGTGACGAGGTGCTGGAGCGCGGGTCGGCGCTGCGCGCGCGCATCGGCTACGTCGGTCACGACCCGGGCGTCTACGCGGACCTGACGGCGCGCGAGAACCTGTCGTTGTTCTGCGCGCTGTACGGCTGCGACGCGTCCGACGCGCGCATCGCGACGCTGCTCGCGCGCGTCGGCCTGGGCGACGCCCCCGCGGAAGCGGCGGTGCGCACGTTCTCGCGCGGCATGATGCAGCGCCTGGCGCTGGCGCGCGCGCTGGCGCACGACCCGGCGCTGCTGCTGTTCGATGAGCCGTCGTCGGCGCTGGACCCGGCCGGGGCGGCGTGGCTGCAGGCGGAGCTGGCGGCCGAACGCGCCGGCGGGCGCACGGTGGTGCTGGTGACGCACGATCTGGAGGCCACCGCGGCGATCGCCGACCAGGTCGTCGTGCTGCGCCGCGGGCGGGTGATGTTCGACGAGGTCCGCGCGGGTGGCTTCGCCGCCGACGGCCTGCGCGGCATCTATCGCGAGGCGACCGGTGCCTGAGGCGCCGGTGACGCGGCCGCCGCGTCGAGCCCGGCTTCATCAGCCAGGCGCTGCGGATCGCGGCGAAGGACCTGCGCATCGAATGGCGCAGCCGCGAGGTGTTCGCGACCATGACCTTCCTGGCGGTGGTCATCGTGCTGATCTTCAGCTTCGCGTTCGTCGTCGAAGGGACGCGCGCGCCCGCGCCGGTCGTGGCGGGCATCTTGTGGATCGCGCTGGTCGTGTCGGGGACGGTGGCGCTGTCGCGCGCGTTCGATCGCGAGCGCGACGGCGAGGCGATCCGGTCGCTGCTGCTGACGCCGGCGCCGCGCAGCGCGATCTACCTCGGCAAGCTGCTGGCGACCGTCGCGCTGATGCTGGTGACGGAGATCGTGCTGACGATGTTGTGCGGCGTGTTGTTCTCGGCGTCGCTCGGTGGGGCCATCGCCCACGTGGCGCTGCTGCTGGCGCTGGGGACGATTGGCTTCGCGGCGGTCGGCTGCGTGTTCTCGGCGGCGCTGCTGCGGGCGCGCGGGCGCGACGCTCTGCTATCGACGATGCTGTACCCGGTCATCGTCCCGATCGTCATCGCGGGGGCGCGGGGCACGTCGCAACTCATCGATCTGTCACCGGATCTGGAGGGCGCCCGGTTCTGGACGCAGTTCCTGATCGGGCTGGACGTGTTGTTCGTCACCGCCGGATTGTGGGCCTTCGAGCCCGTCGTCGCAGGCGATTGACTAGCGGGCGAGCAGCGTTTCGAGGCGCGCGAGCGCCGTGTCCAGCGTCGCCAGCGACGGGCCGAACGAGAAGCGGACGTGACGGCGGAAGCGCGAGGCGCGCTGGTGGCGGCGCTTGCCCGGGTTGACGTCGAAGAATTCGCCCGGCACGACGATCACCTGCTGGTCGAGCGCGGCGCGGAAGAAGCCCATGCCGTCGTCGAGCGGCGGCGGCAGCGCGCCGACCTTGCCCCAGATGTAGAACGTGCCGTCGGGGGCGGCGTCGGTGTCGATGCCCAGGCGCGCGAGGCCGGCGAGCAGCCGATCGCGCTTGCCGCGGAACGCCGACTGGATGGCGTTGGTCTCGGCGGCGACGTGCGCGTCGTCGAGCAGCGGGATGGCGGCGCGCTGCAGCGGCTTGGAGCCGCCGCCGTCCAGGAACGAGCCGGCGCTGGCGACCGCCTCGATCACCTTCTTGGGCCCCACCGTCCACGTCACGCGCCAGCCCGGGTAGCGCCAGTTCTTGGTCAGGCCGTCGAACAGCACCACGGGATCGCGGTCGACGTCGTCGACGTAGCGCGCGGCGCTCTCCACGGCCAGCTCGCCGCCGCCGCCGCCGGTCCACAGGTAGTGCGAGTAGAACTCGTCGAGCAGCAGCGAGCAGTCGAGCTCGCGCGCGACCTCGACCCAGCTCGCCAGCTCGGCGCCGCGGATGTGCTTGCCGGTGGGGTTGCACGGGTTCGACAGCAGCAGCGCCGCCAGCCCGCGGCCGTGCACCTCGCGGCGCAGATCGTCGACGGAGAACGCGTAGCCGCGCTCGCCCTCGAGCAGGATCGGGATCGCCGTGAACGCCTTGAAGATGTCGAGCAGCTCCTCGTACGCCGTGTAGTCGGGCAGGAAGTGGCCGAGGTTGATGTCGCCCAGGCTGGCCGCCGCGCGGGTCAGCGCCGCGCGCCCTCCCCCCGACACGCTGACGTTTTCGGCGCTGTACTGCGACGGCATGCCACGCCGGTACAGGCGGTTGTAGAGACCGGCGATGGCCTCGCGCAGCTCCCAGATGCCGGGGACTGGCGCGTATTCCTGATCGTCGACGTCGATGCTCACGTCGTGGATGCGCGCCGGCGCGCCGGGGAGCGGGCCGGTCTCCGGCTGCCCCTGGCCGAGGTTGCACCACGCCGGATCGCCGGCGCGGAACCCGCGCCGTTGCGCCTCGGTGGTGACGTAAATGACCCCGGTGCGGGGCACGGATCGAAAAGCCGAAATTCCGTCGTCGGACATCGTCAGAAGCCGGATTGTAGCGGTATAGTTGGCCGATGCGATCCCGTGGCATCGGGTTCGGGTTCATTCTCGCCCTCGCCGTCGCCGTGCTGGGGTTTGCGTTCATCCCGCGGATGATCCTGAGCGCGCCGGCCGAGCCGACGATGGGTGTCGTCCAGAAGATCTTCTATTTCCACGTGCCGTGCGCGTTCATGCTGTTCCTGTCGACGTTCGTGTGCGCCGGCGGCAGCATCGCCTACCTGTTCAAGTCGTCGGAGGCGGGCGACCGCGTCGCGGCTTCGGCCGGCGAGCTGGCCGTGCTGTTCGGCGCGTGCGTGCTGACGTCCGGGCCGCTGTGGGGGCGCAAGGCGTGGGGCGTGTGGTGGCAGTGGGATACGCGGCTGACGACGTCGTTCCTGCTGTTCCTGATGATGGTCGCGTTCCTGCTGGCGCGCCGCTATGGCGGGCCCGCGGGGCGCAAGCTGGGGGCGGCGCTGTCACTGTTCGCGGCGATCAGCGTGCCGGTCGTCTACAAGAGCGTCGACATGGCGCGCACGATTCACCCGAAGACGACCGTCGTGACGACGCTGGATCCGCAGCATGCGGGCGGCGTTCTGGAGCTCGGTGCTGCTCATGACCGTGGTGTGGGCGGTGCTGTTCATGCTGCGGCTGCGCCTGGAACGCGCGCGTGCCGAGGTTGCGGAGCTGCGCCTTGCAGTCGAAGATGCCGCGGAGGTGCCACGATGAAAGCTGTACGTCGCGTGCTGTTCGGTTCGTCGCGCTGCTCGCGCTCGGGCCGGCCCAGGCGCTGGCGCAGGAGTTCGAGAAGGTCACAGGCCCCCTGCGCCAGGAGATCCCGGCGGTGCCGTTCGTGGCGGCGGCCTACGGCATCATCTGGCTGGCGATCCTGTTCTACGTGTTCATCATCGCCCGGGGTCTGGCGCGCGTCGACGGTGAGATCGCCGATCTGAAGCGCAAGAGTCGATCGCCAGGACCCGCGGCCGTAGTCATGTACGCGCTGGCGCTCGCGCTGCCGTCCTCGTCGCACTTCATCTACATCCCGATCGTCTTCCTGATCGGCATCGTCATCGGCTTCATCATCGGCTCGAAGGCGACGCGCGACGCGATAGCGTTCGAGCAAAAGAAGGCCGCCGAACGCGAGGCGCGCAAGGCCGAACGCGCCGCCCGTCAGTCAGCGGCGCAAAGCGACAAGTAGCCCCCAGCCACGGGCTATACTTCTCGGGATGCCCAACTTCGAGTTCTCCGACGAGGAGAAGCAGTTGATGGAAACCGCGCGGGAGTTCTCCCTCAGGGAGATCGTCCCGGTCGCCGGCGAGCTGGACGAACACGGCACGTTCCCCACCGATATCTGCAAGAAGGCGTGGGAGACGGGCCTGATGAACTGCGAGCTGCCCGAGGCGTACGGCGGCCTCGGTCTGGGGTGCCTGGCGCACTGCCTGGTGCTCGAGGAGATCTCGTACGGCTGCACCGGCGTCAACACGACGCTGGCCGCCAACATGCTCGGCACGATGCCGATCATCATCGCCGGCACGGAGGCGCAGAAGAAGGAGTACTTCGGGCGGCTGCTCGCCAAGCCCATCTTCGCCGCCTACTGCTGCTCCGAGCCCGACGCGGGCTCCGACGTGGCCGGCATGAAGACCCGCTACCGCAAGCAGGGCGACGAATACGTCATCACCGGGCAGAAGCGCTGGATCACCAACGGCGGCGTCGCGAGCTTCTACACGGTGTTCGCCCGCGAGGAAGGCAGCACGCGCCACAAGGGGATCACCTGCTTCATCGTCGAGCGCGACGCCCCGGGCGTGTCGGTCGGCAAGAAGGAAAACAAGATGGGGCAGCGCTGCTCCAACACGACCGACGTCATCTTCGAAGACGTCAAGGTCGGCAAGGCGAACATCGTCGGTCCCGAGGGCGAGGGCTTCAAGGTCGCGATGCGCTCGTTCGACCGCACCCGGCCGTGGATCGCGGCGGGCGCCGCCGGCATCATTCGCCGCTCGCTCGACGAATGCCGCAAGTACGCGCTCGAGCGCAAGACGTTCGGCGTGCCGATCGCGCAGCACCAGGCGATCCAGTTCATGCTCGCCGAGATGGCGATCGCCTACGAGACGACGCGCCTGCTCTGCCACAAGGCCGCGGCGGCGATCGACGGCGGCGCCGCCGACAGCATCGTCTCCAGCTACGCCAAGGCCTACAGCGCCGACGCGGCGATGCGCGTGTCGACCGACGCCGTGCAGATCTTCGGCGGCTACGGCTACACGAAGGAGTATCCGGTCGAGAAGTTGATGCGCGACGCGAAGCTGCTGCAGATCTACGAAGGCACCAGCCAGATCCAGCGCATGGTCATCGCGCGCAATGTGCTCGGTGGCTAGCCCCGCGGGCATTTGACGCCGTCGGCCGGCGCGTGATACGGCCGGGACCGTGAAACTGTCTCTGGTCATCCCGGTCTACAACGAGCTCGCGACCTTGCGCGAGATCGTCGCGCGCTGCGCGGCGGTCGACATCGACAAGGAGCTGGTCCTCGTCGACGATTTCTCGACCGACGGCAGCCGCGAGCTGCTGACCGAGCTGCGCGACCAGGGGCTGGAGCGCTGGCTGTCGGCGCTGCCCGGCGAGCGCCCGCGGCGCGGCGTCAACGAGGTGCAGGTGCTGCTGCAGCCGAAAAACATGGGCAAGGGGGCGGCCCTGCGCGCCGGCTTCGCCGCGACCACCGGCGACATCGTCGCCATCCAGGACGCCGACCTGGAATACGACCCGCGCGATCTGCTGGCCGTCATCCAGCCGATCCGCGACGGCATCGCGGACGTCACGTTCGGCTCGCGGTTCATCGGCTCACCGCGCCGCGCGCTGTTCTTCTGGCATCAGATGCTGAACAACTTCCTGACGCTGCTGTCCAACATGTTGAACGACCTCAACATCACGGACATGGAGACCTGCTACAAGGCGTTCCGCGCCGACGTCATCAAGGCGATCACCATCGAGGAGGACCGCTTCGGCATCGAGCCCGAGCTGACCGCCAAGGTCGCCAAGATGCAGCTGCGCATCTACGAGGTCCCCGTCAGCTACCAGGGGCGCACCTACGCCGAGGGCAAGAAGATCGGCTGGAAGGACGGCGTGCGCGCCCTCTACTGCATCGTCAAGTACGGCGTCCGCCGCGGCAAGCCGCACTAGCGGCGCCGCGGCAGCGAAGCGAGCGAGCTCTTACAGGCGGCCGAGGGTACCGCCCCAGATGGCGGTGCTGCCCAGCTCTTGCTCGATGCGCAGCAGGCGGTTGTACTTCGCCACCCGCTCCGAACGCGCCAGCGAGCCGGTCTTGATCTGGCCCGAGCGCACGGCGACCGCCAGGTCGGCGATGAACGTGTCTTCGGTCTCGCCCGAGCGGTGCGAGATGATCGTCGTCCAGCCCGTGCGGTGCGCCATCTCGACCGATTCCAGCGTCTCGGTCAGCGTCCCGATCTGGTTGACCTTGACCAGCACGCTGTTGGCGGCCTTCTTCGCGATGCCGTCCTTGATGCGCTCCGTGTTGGTGACGAACAGGTCGTCGCCGACCAGCTGCACGCGGCCGCCCAGCTCCTGGGTCAGCGCCACCCAGCCGTCCCAGTCGTTTTCGGCCATGCCGTCCTCGATCGACACGATCGGGAACTGCTCGCACAGCTTCCGGTAGAAGGCGATGAGCCCCTTGCTGTCCAGCTCCTTGCCCTCACCCTCCAGCTTGTACGTCTTGCTCGACTTGTCCCACAGCTCGCTCGACGCGACGTCGAGCGCCACCGCGACGTCCTTGCCCGGCTTGTAGCCGGCCTTCTCGATCGCCTCGATGATGGCGCCCAGCGCCGCCTCGGCGCCCGGCAGATCGGGGGCGAAGCCGCCCTCGTCGCCGACGCCCGTCGACGCCTTGCGATCGTGGAGCAGCTTCTTGAGCGTGTGGAACACCTCGGCGCCGGCGCGCAGCGCCTCGGAGAAGTTGGCCGCCCCCTTGGGGACGATCATGAACTCCTGGAAGTCGAGCGAGTTGTCCGCGTGGGCGCCGCCATTGATGATGTTCATCAGCGGCACGGGAAGAACGCGCGCCGACGGCCCGCCCAGGTACCTGTACAGCGGCAGCGACAGCTCGTCGGCCGCCGCGCGCGCCGCCGCCATCGACACACCGAGCATCGCGTTGGCGCCGACCTTGCCCTTGTTCGGCGTGCCGTCGATCGTCGAGCATCGCCGCGTCCAGGCCGGCCTGGTCGAGGGCGTCGCGACCGACGACCACCGGGCCCAGCAGCGTGGCGACGTTTTCGCACGCCTTGCGCACGCCCTTGCCGAGGTAACGCTTCTTGTCGCCGTCGCGCAGCTCCAGCGCCTCGTGCTCGCCGGTCGACGCGCCCGACGGGACGGCCGCGGTGGCGACCAGGCCCGACTCCAGGGTGATGTCGACCTCGACGGTCGGATTGCCGCGCGAATCCAGGATCTCGCGGGCCAGAACGCTTTCGATGATTGCCTGCTCGGTGAAGCTCATGGGCGCGTTTCTAGCGTAGAAGGCCGGACGGGCGCCATCACAAACGGTCAGTGCGCCGGTCGTCGCGGCACCACCAGCAACGGCGTGCCGACCTGCACGGGCTCGCCGGCCTGGTTGTAGGTGGTGGTCCGGATCTTCACCAGGCCGATTTCGGGGCGCGACTTGGACGGCCTGGTCTCGAGCACCTCGGCTTCCACCCGCAGGGTGTCACCCGGACGGACGGGTCGGGGCCAGCGCAGATCCTCGCCGCCGGCGCCGACCGTGCCGCCGGCCGGGCTGCATTTCACCCTCGACCAGCAGGCGCATGGTCATGGCCGCGGTGTGCCATCCGCTGGCGACCAGCTCGCCAAAGAAGGTGCCGCGCGCCGCCTCTTCGTCCAGGTGGAACGGCTGCGGATCGAACTCCGTGGCGAACGCCTTGATACGGTCGGCCGTCACGGTGACGGTGCCCGAACCGAACTTCTGCCCGACCTGGAAATCTTCGAAGAATCGCTGCGTCACGTCGTCCTCCCGCCACAAGCCTAGCAGCGCGCGACTGGCGAGGTCGCATCACCGGTGGGATACTCGCGCCGCCATGAAGGCAAACCCACGCGCCAGCGAAAAGAAGGAAGCGCTGACGCCACGCCAGATCTTCGCCTACCTGGATCGCTACGTCGTTGGCCAGGAGCGCGCCAAGCGCACGATCGCGATCGCCGCGTACAACCACCTGAAACGGTGCGCGCAGCCGTCGGCGGCGGGCAAGCGGCTGATCAAGAAGTCGAACGTGTTGCTGCTGGGCCCGACCGGATCGGGGAAGACGCACATCGCGCGCACGCTGGCGCGCTGCCTGGACGTGCCGTTCGTCGTCGCCGACGCGACCGAGTACACGGAGGCCGGCTACTACGGCAAGGACGTCGAGGTGATGATCGGCGAGCTCCTGCACGCCGCCGACCAGGACGTCGAGCTGGCGCAGCGCGGGATCGTGTTCGTCGACGAGGTCGACAAGATCGCGCGCCGCAGCCACGGCGCGCGCACCGGCGCCGGTGCGCGCGACATCGGCGGCGAGGGTGTGCAGCAGGGGCTGCTGAAGATGCTGGAGGGACGCGAGATCTTCGCGCCGCTCAACGTCACGCAGCACTGGAACAAACACGACTTCGTCGTCGTCGACACCCAGGACATCCTGTTCGTCGCCGCGGGTACGTTCTCGGATCTGCACCTGACCGAAGCGCCCAAGCCGGTCGGCTTCGGCTCCGAGATCGCCGGCGACGGCGCCACGACCCGGCGGGTCACCGAGAAGGAGCTGCTCGACTACGGGTTCCTGGCCGAGTTCCTGGGGCGGCTGCCGGTGCGGGTCGAGCTGTCGCCGCTCGGCGAGGACGACCTCTACCTGATCATGACGGGCCCGCCCGACGCCGTGGTGCGCGAGTACCAGGCGTTGCTGAAGATGGACGGCGTCGATCTGCGTTTCGCCGACGAGGGGCTGCGCGCCATCGCCGCGTATTGCATTCGCCGCCGCACGGGCGCGCGCAGCCTGCGCACGATCGTCGAGGAGATCTGCCACGACGTGATGTTCGAGGCGCCCGAACGCAAGGGCGAGACCGTGACGATCGACGCGGACGCGGTCGAGGGTCACCTCGAACGCCTGGCGTCGGGCGCCGCGGCGGGGGGCTCGTGAAGATCTCCGACCTGTTCGCGTCCGGCAAGCGCAAGCTGTTCTCGTTCGAGTTCTTCCCGCCCAAGACCGACGCCGGACAGCAGGCGCTGGAGCGGACGATTCGCGAGCTGGCCGAGCTGGCGCCCGCGTTCGTGTCCGTGACATACGGCGCGGGCGGCTCGACGCGCAGCAAGACCATCGAGCTGGTGCGCTGGATCGAGCGGGAGGCGCACCTGACCGCGATGGCGCACCTGACCTGCGTCGGCGCCAGCCAGGAGGAGATCGGCGGGGTCGTCGACCGGCTGGTCGAATCCGGCATCGACAACGTGATGGTGCTGCGGGGTGACCCGCCGGCCGGCCAGGAGCAGTTCGAACGGACGGCGGGCGGCTTCGGCTACGCCTCCGACCTGGTCGGCTTCATCCGCAAGCGCTTCGGGCCGCGGCTGTGCCTGGGCGGCGCGGGAAACCCCGAGGGGCACGTCGAGTGCCGCGATCTGGACCAGGACATCATGCACCTCAAGACCAAGGTCGACGCCGGCCTGGACTTCGTGGTGACGCAGCTGTTCTTCGACAACCGCGTCTACTTCGACTTCGTGAAGCGCGCGCGGGCCGCGGGCATCACCGTGCCGATCGTGCCGGGGTTGATGCCGATCCGGAACGTCGGCCGGCATCGAACGGATGACGAAGCTCAGCGGCGCATCAATCCCGGCGGCGCTGAACGCGGAGCTGCAGCGCTGTCGCAACGACGACGCGGCCGTGGCCGCGCTGGGCATCGCGCAGACGACGGCGCAGGCGGTGGAGCTGCTGCACGGCGGCGCTCCCGGCATCCACTTCTATACGCTCAATCAGTCGCCCGCGACGCGCGTCATCTTGACCGCGCTCAAGACCGCGCGCCTGGCGTAGCGTAGCCGACCGCCGCCGAGGGCAGCCGGTTGGCTAGTTCAGGCGCTGGTCGCGGCGCGGGAGCGGTTCGTCGATCAGATCGAGCGCCCGCTCGGTGAAGAGCTCGCCGCTCATTTCGGCTTCGAACGCACGTCGCTGATGCCAGGAACCGAGCACGTATCCGGCGACCGCGCAGGCGCCGCCAGCAAGGACGAGAAGCGCGCTTACAACACCGCTCATCATGATCGAGCCTCCCTACCCGATCGGATCGACTGGTGAGGGAACTTACTTGAGCGTCGACGCAGAAATCGCCGCCGGCCTGCGGCGCCGACGCGCCAGCGATGCCAGCAAGGTCGAACTGACGAGGATGGCGAGCCACGGGGCGCGGCTCGGCGCGGGGAGCGACGCTGCAGCCGCCGGCCTGGTCGTCGGCGTTCTGGGAGGGGGGCTTTGGTGTGGGGGTGGGGGCGACTTGGTGGGGGTCTGAGGTGGGGGCTGCGCCGGAGGTGGAGGAGCCGTTGACGCCTGTGGAGGGGGCGGTGAGCTCGGCGTCGGCGGTGCCGCCGAAGGCGCCGAGGTTGATGCGGCCGCCGTTGGGGGCGGGCTCGTCGCCGACGTCGTCGGCGGGGTCGCCCTTGTCGGTCGAGCGCTGCGGGCCGGCGAGGCGGAAGTCGCGGGCGGCGAAGTCGGTGAAGCTGACGGTGGTCGAGAAGTCACCCGTGCCGGCGGCGGCGCCGGCGTAGTCCTTCACGTTCGCGAAGAGATTGTTGTAGGTGCTGGTCAGCGCGGCGGGCGCGTCGCCGGCGGCGGCGACACCGTTGTCGGTGAACAGGCTGTTCTTGACGCGGGCGGTGCCGATGGCGCGCACGGCGGTGCCGTTGCCGGCGAACGTCGCGTTGACGACGTCGGCCTCGCCGCCCGCGCGCACCGCGACGCCTTCGACGCGGCAGTCGCGGACGATGACGTGGGTCAGGCTGACGCCGGTCGTGCCGTCGGCGATCTGGACGCAGGTGTTGGCGCCGGCGACGGTGACGCCGTCGAGGCCGGAGCGCTGGCCCGGGGCACCGCGGTCGAAGCTGATGCCGACGCCGAGCTTGTTCGCGTCGAGCGTGGTGCGACCGGCGCCCGCGCCGCGGATCGATACGCCCGGGCCGACGCGCAGGGTGTCGGTGAGCGTGTAGACGCCAGCGCCGAGCATGATGACGTCGCCGGGCTGGGCGCCAGCGACGGCGGCGCGCAGGTTGGTGGCGGGCGTGCCGCCGACGGTGACGGCGGGGTTGACGGTGACGGAGAAGGTCTCGGGCGCCGACCACGACGACAGCGCGCCGCGACCGTCACGCGCCCGCACCGCGTAGGTGTACGCCGTGCCGACCGACAGCGGCGCCGTGATCGCGAGCGTCGTCGTCCCGGGCCCGACGAACAGCTGCTGCTGCCAGGTCTCGAGCACCTCGCCGTCGGTGTCGATGCGGATCTCGTAGCTGGCGAGCTCGGCGTCGGGGTCGACGGCGGGCAGCCAGCGCAGCGTCACGTCGGTGACGTCGAGCGGCCGGCCGTAGCCGGACAGGATGGGCGCCGACGGGGCGTGGTTGGCGGTGGAGCCGAGGCCTTCGACCGAGCCGTTGGTGGCGACGGTGATCAGGCGGCCGTTGGCGAGCACCGGCGACGCCAGCGCGGCACCGTCGACGGCGACCCGGCTCTGCTCCTTGCCCGACGCTGCATCAAGCACGACGACCGCGGCCGCGAGCGACGAGGTGGCGGCGACCAGCGCCGGACCTCCGTCGCTCGCGTAGCCCGCGGGCGTCGGACATACGAAGAACTTCGGCACATCGTTCTGGTCGCTGCACCTCGCCACGCGCGAGCGAATGCTCCCAGCTGACGGCGCCGCTGGCCGGGTCGATGGCGACCACGGTCTCGCGCGACAGGTGGCGGTCAGCGACGCCGTCGGCGTTGGTGTCCATCGCGTCGTCGAGCCGCGTCTGCAGCACGAGCAAGCCCGCGACGGAGGCGATCGACGACACCGCGCGCTGGCGGGTCTTGCTGGTCCCGGCGATGTCGGGCGCGGACGCCGGCAGCGTGATGGGCCAGCCCGCGACCGCGACTCCCGTCGCCGCCTCGACCGCGTGCACGCGGTGGCTGTCATCGCCGCCCGCCATGTAGACGCGGCCGCCTGAAATCAGCGGCGCCGCCAGGTGGACGAGGCCGTCGGCGACGTACTCCCAGCGCAGCGCGCCCGTCGCGGCGTCGAAGGCGTAGTAGCGGCCGCCGTTCGCGCCGACGACCACCAGCCCCGCGCCCACCGCCGGCGACGTGTTGCTGAACTGCTCCATCACCGGCGGGCTCTGCCAGACGACCTCGCCCGTCGCGCCCGACAGCCGCAACACCGTCTTCGCCGGGAATCCCGCCGACACCACCAGGTCGGCGTTGACGGCCGTCGGCGACGACAGCGTCATGCCGCCCACGTCCCGCGTCCAGACCTGCGCGCCGTCCAGGAGCCGCAGCGCCACGACCTTGTTGCCCACCGTCGGCACGAACACGCGACCACGCGCGATCGCCGGCGTCCCCTGCACGGTCGACTCCAGCGTCACTCGCCAGACGAGCTGTCCGTCGTCGGCGCGCAGCGCGCGGATGTTGCCGTCCAGATCTGCCGTGACGACGAAGCCGTCGGCGACGACCGGGCTCGCGAGCACGCGGCCACCGCCGCGCACCAGCCAGCGCCCGTCCGTGAACCGCGACCCCGAGCGCTCCGCCGAGAACCGCGCGTGCCCCGCGTCCAGCCCCGGCGCCGGCCAGTCCTCCGCGCGCGCCGTACCCGAAGCAACGACGAGCAGCGCGCGGCGACATAGCAGCAGCGACAGCGTCGACGACCGCTTCACCACCAGCTTCGCCAGCGTGTACGCCGACAGCCGCAGCAACTGGTTCAGGGCATGTGTCGCGAGGTCTTTCATGTCGTCACTTCGCCGCCGTCGGATCGGTTATCGCGTCGATGAAATAGATCCGACCGTCCTTCGTCGTTGGATCTGCCGTCGCCACCATGTAGCGCTGCACGTTCGAGTCGTAGCTGACGCCTGACACCGCCTGCGTCGGCCCGAAGTAGTACTGCTTGATGAACGCGGGCCCCGTCGTGCCGTTGTTGCGGTCGTAGATGAACAGCTTCCCCGTCGTCGTCCCCACGAGCAGGATGCCGTTGAGGTACAGCGGCGGCGACCGGATCGCGTCGCTCGTCGTCCCGGGCACGAACGGGTAGCCCGTCTGCGTCGCTCCCGTCGTGATGCTCACGCCGCCGACCTTCCCCTGCTCCGTCCCGAAGTGAATCACGCCACCCACCTGGTCCGTGAGCAGCGAGCCCTGGATCGTATCCGTCCCGCCCACGGTGTATTGCCACACGCGGTTCGTCCCCGTGAAGTTGTTCGGGTCGAAGGCCCACACGTTGCCGCCGCTGTCCGCCGCGAATATTCGCGTCGTCGACGTCGCGATCCGGCCCACCACCGACGCCGACCCCGGGCTCGTGTTCGTCGCGTTCAGCGTCTGGTTGCTGACGTTCAGCTTGATGAGGTTCCCCGTCAGCCCGATGAAAAAGTAGTTCGTCGTGCCGTCGGTCCACAGCGCCGGCGCCGCGCTCGTGATCGTCGGCGTGATCAGGAACGGCGACCCCATCGGCTGGACCTGCGTCGTCTGACTCATCGTCCAGATCCGCTGCCCCACCGGCGACGTCTTGATGCCGCCCCAGTACAGGTTCGTCGTGTTGGTGACCAGCGGCGTCACGATCGTGCACGCGCAGTCGAACGGGTTCGCCGCCCCCGCCCAGCTGCCGCTCCCGTCCTGCACCAGCGACGTCCCGTTGTCGATCAGCCGGTAGATCTTCCCGGACGCCGTCGCCACGTACAGGTAGTGCGTCGTTCCGCCCGTGTTCCACCGCGGCGTCCCCACGATCTGCTCGCCGCTCGGCGTGTCCCACGAGTACTCCGCCGCGCCCGTCTGCGTCCGCACGTAAACCCGGTCCACCGTCCCCGATACGTCGCGGAACGCCACGTACGTCGAGTAATACGCGAACGTGTTCCAGTCGAACGCCGCCGTCGGGAACCCTTCGACTGTCCCCGCCGTATCCGTGCCCGCGCCGCGAACGTACTGCACGACCGCTTCGTTGCCCGACGGCGTCGGGTCGCCGACGCCGTCGTTGTTCGCGTCGTCGTCGATCGTCCAGCTGTCGTTGCAATAACCGTTCGTCGTCTGGTTCGCGTGGCAGGTCGCGCCGCCGAACACGATGCGCGTCTCGCCGTCGGCCGTGCCGTTGCCGGTGAGCGTCACGTTGTTCGTCGGCAGCGCGGCGATCGCATCGCCGATGCCGAACGAGCAGCCGCTCGAGGCCAGGTACAGCGACGTCGCGTAGATGTTGAGGAACCTGGTCGTCGCCCGCCGTGAACGCGATGTTGTCGAAGCGCGTGAACGTCGTCACCGCGGCGGTGTTGGCGTTGATGCGCATGCCGTTGGCGTCGGTGTTTTGCACGGCCAGGCCGGTGATGTTCAGCGTCGGCGTCGCGCCCGCCGTCGAGCCAATCGTGAAGGCGTACGTGCCCGACACGCTCCTGATCGTGGCGCCGCGTGCTCGACGCGTTCAGCGTCCCGTCCATCGTCAGGGCCTTGCCCGTGGCGATCTGAACGCTGCCGCCGCTGGTCGGCAGGGCGAGGGTTCCGTTTGCTTGCGCCGTCAGCCCGCCGGCGAACGTCTGCGCGGCGCTACCGACGGTGTACGTGCCGGTGTTGATCGCCGCCGCCGCCGTCGTCAGCGAATGGTTCATGGTGCGGGTACTGGTGTTGACCGCGCCCGCGTCGATTGCGAGCTGACCGGCGACCGTGGTGTTCGCACCCAGCGTGACCGTCGCGTAGCCGCCCGTGCCGGCGTAGCGCCCGCCGTAAAGGCGAGCCACCTGCGTGGCGCTCAGCGCGGCGTCGTAAACGCGTACATCGTCGATCAACCCGTTGTACGGCTCCGAACCGCCGTCGTAGGTTCCGAGGTACGCATCCGTTGGTGTCGCCGTCTGGTGCGCCGTCGTCGACGTGCCCGGCGCTGCGTTGTCAATGTACAGGCGGTTGGTCGTCCCGTCCCACGTGAACACGACGTGGTGCCACGCGCCGGTGGTGGGGAGCGTCGTCGTCGCAAGGATGGTTCCACCCCACAGCCAGGCGGTGAGCGTGCCACCGCGAATGCCGATCTGGAGACCGTTGCCGGCGCTCGGGTTCGTCATCGCCATAATGCTCTGCGTCCCCGTGTTCACTGTCGGGTTGACCCACATGCTGACCGACTGCGCGGCGTTGTTGGTGGGCAGGTTGGTCACGCCCAGTGACGCGTAGCCAGTGCTTCCGTTGAAGGTGAGCGAATTCGGATCATCGAACGTGATGGCCGACGGGACGCTGGACGACCAGGTTGCGCCCGCGGCGGACAGTGACCCGTGGTTTCCGCTC
>CAVSOL010000025.1:0-193886 GCA_963729535.1 uncultured Pseudomonadota bacterium
TACATCAACCCGCTCGGGTTCGCGTTCGAGAACCTGGATGCACTCGGCCAGGCGCGGACGATGGACAATGGCAAGACCATCGACACAACCGGCACGTATCCGTTCGCCGACGGCGTGCAGTCGTTCACGAACGCGTCGACGCTGATGGCGCTGATAGCGGCGCAGCCGCAGGCGCACCGGTCGTTCAGCGCGCAGCTGGCGGAGTTCGTTTTGGCGCGCGACATCGCCGAGAAGGACCGCACGTTCGTCGACACCCTCGGAGGTACCAGCATGAGCGCGGGGTCGATCAAGTCGCTCGCGCTCGCCATCATAAAAAGCCCAGCCTTCACGATGCGAGGTACGCCATGAAGAAACCGCCCATGCCCCCAACCCCAACGGTCGGTCGCATATCAACCGGCGCGCGTTCCTGCGCGGCGCCGGCGGCGTGGCCATCGCGCTGCCGTTCCTCGAGGGTTACCTCGAGCGATCGGCGTTCGGCGCGCTGCCAACCACCCCTGTATTCGCGTTCTTCATCTGCACCGCCAACGGCGTGGTTCAGTCGGGTGGGGGTGATCCTGAGCGGTTCTGGCCGACGGCGCTGGGGGCGATAACTAGCGCCAATCTCGCGGCGGCGACCGATCGCTGCACGGGCATCCTGGCCGAGCACGCGTCGCGCCTGCTGTTCGTCAAAGGCATCAACTATCCGAACGGCGGCACCGGCTGCGGCCACGCCAGCGGGCTGGCGCAGACCCTGACCGGGCTCGCGCCCACGGGCGGCGGCAACAAGGCCGTTTCCACGGGCGAGTCGGCCGACACCACGATCGCCAAGCTGGTGAATCCGGCGGGTGTGGACCCCTGACGCTCTACTCGGGGCTCAAGGAAGGCTACATCAACGAGAAGCTGTCGTTCAGCGCGGCAGGGCAGGTGCGGTCCGCCGAGGGCAACCCGTACAACGTCTACAAGAAGCTGATGGGCATCGCGACGCCCGGCGGCACCGGTGGCGGCAACTCGACGATCGATCAGCTCGTCAAGCGGCGGAAGAGCGCCAACGACCTGGTTCGCGCCGAGCTCAACTCGCTCCGCGGTCGGACCGACCTGTCGAGCGCCGACAAGATGCGGCTCGATCAGCACTTCAGCTACATCCGCGATCTCGAGAACACGATGACCGGCATGGCGATGCAGTGCTCGACGGCGGGCCTCGACGTGACTGCGATCAACGCGCTCAACACCGGCAGCGCGTTCCGCCAGAACGGAAAGATCGAGGAGGTCAACAAGCTGCAGATGGACCTCGTCGGGCTGGCGTTCTCCTGCAACATGACGCGCGTCGCGACGCTGCAGGCCGGGGACGGAACCGACCACACGAACTACGTCGTCGACGGCGTCAAGACCGAGAAGTTCCACTACATCAGCCACCGCCAGGCCGACGACGGCGGCGGCGGCGGCGCGAAGATCCCGAACGCAGTCGAGCTCCACGCGAAGATCGATCGCATCCGGATGGAGACGTTCAAGTACATGCTCGATCGCTGGAAGACGTACACCACACCGAACGGACCGCTGCTCGACAACGCGTTCGCGATGTGGACCAGCCACGTCGCGAACGGGCCGTCCCACAGCTTCAGCAACCTGCCGATCATCATCGCGGGCAGCGCCGGCGGCTACCTCAAACAGGGGCAATACGTCGACGGCGCCAGGTCGACCAACGGCAAGCTGCTCACCACGCTGATCACCGCGGCGGGCGGCCGTAGCAACGGCGGCGCCTACACCTCGTTCGCAAACGCCGGCAGCGTTCTCTCCCCGATCGTGGCGTGAGGCAGCCGCTCACGTCCGTCGAGATGCCGTGAAGTCCGAGACGCCGGCCAGAGGTTCCTCGCAGGCGCGACAGGTGCGCATGCGCGCGATCGTCGACGAGTACTTCTATTTCGTCGCGCGCACACTCCAGAAAGCCGGCGTGCCTCAGTCCGAGCTGGACGACGCGATTCAACGCACGTTCATCGCTGTCGCAAACCGGCTCCAGGATCTGCACGTCGGCGCGGAGCGGAACTTCGTGTTTCAGGTCGCCCACAACGTGGCTGCGCATGCACGCCGCAACGTGGCGCGTCGCCGCGAAGTGTACTCTGATGAGCTGATCGACATAGTTCAGGTGCCCACAACGCCCGAACATCTCGCCGAACGCAAGGAGATGCGGAAGCTCGTCAACGACATTGTGGACAGCATGAACGACAACTTACGTTCGGTATTCACGCTCTACGAGCTCGAAGGAATGAGCATCGTCGAGATCGCCGCGCTCGTCGGCGTTCCCCTCGGTACCGTTGCATCGCGGCTGCGTCGCGCACGGGCGCGTTTCCGGCAGCACCTCGGAGCAATCGAGCTTGCTTTGGATCTCGGAACGGTAGGCTGTGAGCAAATCGATGGGCCGGCTCGGCTACGGCGCGAAGAGACAGGTGCTCTCGGGCGCGCGTTGCTCGATGCCGGATCGGGCGCGTTCAACTCGGCATCGGCGCGAATCAAGACGCTCGCGGCGCTCGGCGTGTGTGATGCCCCCGCGCGTTCGAACAGGTCTTCACGACAAACACCGGCTCAGGTTCGTAACCGCGCCAGGCGAAAGACCAGGACCGCCCTGCAGGTCACCTCGCGAAGGTAGCTCGCGCACCCAGGCGGGGCGGAAGGAATAACGCGGCGCCTGGCTCACATTTTAGTTCCAATATCCTCGCCCGCCGACAATCCCTAATCGTGATCAACTCTGATCGGACGCCTAGCCATATTTCGCTTCTGGCCGCTGCCTGGCTGTTGGTCGCGGCGCCGGCGCTGGCAGCGCCCGGGCCCGGCATCGGAAACATCGACTGCACCGAGGCCGAGCGGTTCAAGCCGCTAGCTTTCCTCGAGAACACGCAGGGCGGGCCCACCGGCGCGAACGTCGTGATCATGACCGGCGGCTACTTGATGCTGAACTACGCCAACGACAGCGGCGGCCCGCCGGGCATTCTCACGTTCTTCGACGTCTCGAACCCGCGCCAGCCCCGCGCCATGCGGCGCATCGACAGCACCGACACCCGTCAGTTCCGTGAATCCCACTCGTTTCCGGTCGCGCTGATCGGCGGCAAGCACTACGTCGCGATCCAGACCATCCGCGGCATCCAGTTCTGGGACGTGACCGACGTCGATACCGCCGCCAAGGTCGGCAACATCGACCTTCCGGGCGTCAATTCCGGCGACTACGAGAATGTCGCGTGGCAGACGTCGTGGCAGGGGCGGTACCTGTTCGTCTCCGGAGGAAACCTCGGCGTGTTTGTGGTCGACGCCGCGAACCCGGCGCAGCCCAAGCTGGTGAAGACCGTGACGACCGGCGCGACCGGCGGGTTTCGGGTCGGGCCGCTGTACGCGGTCGGCGACTACCTCGTCTACTCGAACATGGATCAGAACGGCTCGCTCGGTGTGCTCGACATCAGCAAGGCGGACACCCCGACGCTGCTGACGACCAAGACCGGACTGCCGCGCATGTACGCCTTCATCGTTTCGGGAGATCGCATCTACGGCGCGGGACGCGACGGCGACTTCACGATCCACTCGTGGGCCGAACGGACCAGGATTACAGACGTGAAGATCGCGCGTATCGAGCAGGATTCGCTGTACGTCGCGACGCTGGACAACTTCGCGTTTTCCGGCCGGCAGGAGAACTTCGTCAAGATCGATCTCACGGACGAGAGGAATCCGCGCGTGATCGGTGAAGGTACGCTGGGCCGCGACCATCAGGACCACGGTCAGGTCACGCCGATGGGAAACCTGATCTTCATCGGCAATGACCACGGCAGCGGCAGCGCGTTCTTTTGCCACCAGACCGGCAAAGACGTGACCGCGCCCACCATCGTCAATGTGTATCCGGCGGACGGAGCCACCTTTCAACCGGTGACCAGCCGGATCACCATCGCCTTCTCCGACTTCATCGACATGCGCACGGTCAGCTCGACCACGATCGCGATCCGACCCGCGGGCGGCTCTCCGCTGTCCGGCATCTACAACCACACGTTCAACACGCTGTCATTCGGGCCGGACCAGCCGCTTGCCGCGAACACGACATACGAGATCGTCATCCGCGCGGGCGGCGTCAAGGACGTGATGGGCAACGCCGTCGCGTCGGAGCGCACCGTCCGCTTCTCCACCGGAGGGTCGATCGTACCGATGCCGGACGCGGGTGTGGACGGCGCGAGCGATGCGAGCGGCTCGGGAGGCGCGGCGGGCGGCGGGGGCAGCGGGGGCCGGGGCGGTGCTGGTGGCGGGGCCGGCAACGGGGGCAGGGGCGGGCGGCGGCAACGCAGGTAGCGCTGGCAACGCGGCGACCGGCGGCAACGGGGCCACCGGCGGCAACGGGGCCAGCGGCGGCGTCGGTGTGGCTGGCGCAGCGGGCGCCGGAGCGGCCGGCCGGGGTGGCAGCGGCGGCGCAACGGCCAGCGACGGCGGCGCAAACAATGACGGCCCTGGTGGGGGGGCGATGGATCCACGGGTTGCGGCTGCAGCACTGGGGCCGGCGGCACGACGAGCGGGAGCATGTTCTCGCTCCTGTTCGTGCTCGGGTTGCTCTGGCGACGGCGGCGGCGGTGATCCGCGGCTCGCGAGCGCTCGCTACCGCGCTCCTGGCAGCGATCACGACCGCCGCGGTCCCGGCGCGCGCGGTCACCGTCGAGGTCGACGCCAACCCGGCGGCGGAGGTCGGGCGCGCGGTGACGTTTTCAGCGCGCGCCACCGGCAGCGGTGCGATCACCTACAGCTGGAACTTCGGTGACGGCACGACCACCGAGGCGAGCGCCGAGGCATCGGCGTCGCACGTGTACGCGGCGCCCGGACACTACGCGGTGATCGTGATCGCCCGCGATGAGACCGGTCCGCGCAGCGCCAGCTTCCTGCAGACGATCCACCGGCCGACCACGGCCATGAGCCCGACGGCTTCGAGCACGATCGTCCACGATGCTGCGCGACATCGCGTCTGCAACGTCAACGCCGACAACGACAGCGTGAGCTGCATCGACACCGAGCGCCTCGAGCGCACGTTCGAAGCGCCGGCCGGCGCTCACCCGCGTACGCTGGCGATCGTCGCCGACGGATCGATCTGGGTGGCCAACCAGGACGACGGGACGATCAGCGTGCTCGACGCGAACGGGGGTCCGCAGCGAACGATCAAGCTCGGCGTCGCCGCGGCGCCGTTCGGCGTCGTGACGAATCCAGCTCGCGACAGGGTGTTCGTGACGTTGCAGGGTCCGGGCGAGGTCGTCGCGTTCGACGCCGCCAGCGGCCAGGAGGTCGCGCGCGGCAAGGCCGGAAACCTGCCCGCCGGCATCGCCGTCAGCGCGGACGGCAGCCGCGTGCTCGTCACGACCTTCATCTCGCCGCAAGATCATGGCGAGGTCCACGAGCTCGACGGCAGCACGCTGGCCAGCGTCCGCGTTCACGCGCTGGCGCTCGACCCCGGACCGGACGGGGAAGGGGGCAGCCGCGGTGTGCCGAACTACCTGCGACAGGTGGTGATCTCACCGGACGGCGCGAGCGCGATCGTGCCCTCGAAGAAGGACAACGTGTTGCGCGGCGGCGCCCGCGACGGCTTGGCCCTGACGTTCGAGACCTCGGTGCGCACGATCGTGTCGCGGCTCGATCTCACGAACAACGTCGAGCTTCTGGACCAACGCATGGACTTCAACAACCGTGCGCTCGGCCTCGCCGCGGCGTACAGCCCGCTCGGCGACTACTTCTTCGTGGCGATGCTCGGCAGCGGCGGCATCTCCATGATCGACACCTACAACGGCAACTCGGTGGGTGGCCTGCTGAAGGTCGCGCTCGCGCCGGACGGCGTCGCGATCGACGGCGCCGGACGGCTGTTCGTACACGCGTTCCTGTCGCGCAAGGTCATCGTGATCGACGCCGCCGCGGCGCTGGCCGGCACCGCGTTCGATCTACCCACGGTCACCGAGATCGCCACCATCGGCACCGAGAAGCTCGCGCCGGCGGTACTTTCGGGGAAGAAGATCTTCTACGACGCTTCGGATCCGCGGATGACGCAACACGGGTACATCAGCTGCGCAAGCTGTCACCTCGACGGCTTCGAGGACGGGCGGGTCTGGGACTTCACCGATCGTGGCGAGGGGCTGCGCAACACCACGAGCCTGCTGGGCAAGCGCGGCATCGGCCAGGGGCGCCTGCACTGGTCCGCAAACTTCGACGAGGTTCAGGACTTCGAGCACGACATTCGCAACGCCTTCAACGGCACCGGCTTCATGACCGACGCCGACTTCATGACGGGCACCCGGAACACCACGCTCGGCGACAGCAAGGCTGGCGTGTCGCGCGAGCTCGACGATCTGTCCGAGTACGTGACGTCGCTCGACCGCGTCCGCCCGAGCCCGTTCCGCGCCACGGACGGCGGGCTGACCGCGGACGGCCGGGCTGGCCGCGAAATCTTCGCCCGCGCCGGCTGCGCCGAGTGCCACAGTGGCCCCGACCTCACCGACAGCAACGCGGGCCTGTTGCACGACGTCGGAACGTTGCGGCCGACGTCGGGCAAACGTCTGAACGGCGCGCTGGACGGCATCGACACGCCGACCCTGCGCGGGGTCTGGGCCACGGCGCCGTACCTTCACGACGGCTCTGCCGCGACCCTGCTCGATGTCATCAGCGCTCGAAATCTCGACGATCGCCACGGGCGAACCAGCGCGCTCAGCGACAGCGAGCGAAGCTCCCTGGTGTCGTACCTGCTCCAGCTCGACAACAGCGAGGACGAACGCGAAGCCGGCGGCTGCGGCTGCCGGGCTGCCGGGTCGCCGCGCGGTTCGACGGATGGGGTTCTCGTCCTGCTGCTCGGCTTTGGCTTGGCGCGAGCGAGGCGTGGCCGGCGGCGCGCCCTGTAGGCGGTCGACCGCATCGTTCGGGTATAACTGGAGGCCCGCTTCGGGCCGATCGTGGCGGCGTATTCCCCCAATCGCCAGTGCGGCAACTTCAGTGCGGCAACTTCCGGAGGCAGCAATGACAGCATCGCTTACACGAGCCTCGACCGTCGTCGTCCCGTGTGCATTCGTCGCGGTCGCGGCGCTGTGCGCCACGCTGGGCGCGCTCGGGTGCGGGTCGTCCGGAACGGCCGACGCTCCCGACGCTCCCGGGACGGCCGGAACGACGGGAAGTGTGGGTACCGCCGGGACCGGCGCAGGGGGGACGGGCGTGGCCGGCGCGTCGGGCGCCGCCGGGACGGCCGGTGTGGCCGGGACGACCGGCGCGGCCGGTACGACAGGAGCGGCGGGCACGACCGGCACGGCGGGCTCCCCCGGTGGGCGCGGTGGCACGACCGGCGCGGCGGGCGCCGGTGGGTCGCTGGGTGGCCGCGGCGGCACCACCGGCGTCGCGGGCGCGGGCGGCTCCAGCGGCGGTCGCGGCGGGACGACCGGTGGCGTGGGCGGCACGACCGGTACGGGCGGGTCCGGGCAGGCGCGCGTCTTCAGTCAGTGCCGGTTCCACTTCGGGGCGATCGATACCATCGCCAAGCAAAACGGCGGCGCGCTGATCCCGCAGCTCGACATGTTCACCTCGGGCTGGATCGGGTCGGGCGAGAACTTCAACCTGGGTGGCGTCTGCACGGATCTGAACGGCGCGCTGTCGGGCAAGGTGCCGGCCCTCGTCGCGTACATCATCGCCTTCACTGCGCGGCGCGACGAGAACCTGCAGGACTGCAACGTCAGCGGCAGCAACAACCTGTGCAATCACGGCGCGACGTACATCCGGGCGCACCTCGAGGACCGCATCCTCCCGCAATATCGTAAGTACGCGATGGGATTCGCCAGCGCCTGCGGCACGACGCGCCCGATGATCTGGATGATGGAGCCCGACTACTACCAGTACAACGCGGGCGGCGATCCGAACTCCCTGACGCCGCAGGAGGCGGGGCAGATCATGGGGCGCATCGTCTCCACCGTGCGGGCGATCCTGCCCAATGTCGTCTTCTCGCTGGACATCTCGCCATGGATCCCGGACAACGGCTCGAACTGGTACTCGAGCTTCAACATGGCGGACTTCACCTTCATCAGCACCTCGGGTGGCGGAACGGACGCGAACAACGCGCGCATTCGCCCGGCCAACACGATGACCTGGGCCGGCGTGCGGAGTGTGACCGGCAAGCCGATCCTCGCCGACACGGGCTACGGCGCCGCCGGTCAGTCGGCTGGACACGATGCCCAGTGGGACATCGTTAGCAATATCAACGCCCGCATCACGGACGGCGTCATCTCGATCACCCAGTACAACCCGAATTCGAGCTGGACGAACACCATCTCGCAGATCCGCTCCCAGCTCAGCGCGGTGAACTGCTACTAGCCGCACCGCTTAGACGCGTGTGCGGTTGTCTCGAGATGTGCGCTGGTCCGCCGAACGTCAGCCGCGCGGCCCGGTGGCGATTCCTGATCGGCGCGTTCGTCGTCGCGCTGGGCGCGCTGGCATGTCGAGCGAAGACTGCGCCGGGCCCGGCGGCGGGCTCCCGACTGGTGAGCGATGCCTCCTCGCACGACTTCGGACGCGTCGTGGAAGGCGACGGGCTGAAACACGTCTTCACGCTCACCAACGCCGGCGCGTCTCCCGCGCACGTGACGCGTGTGGAACGCTCCCCGAGCTGCGTCGCGGGAACGGTCCCGTCGTCGATTGCCCCGGGCGCGTCCGCGGGCGTCGAGATCGACTGTGCCAGCCGGGGCCGGACCGGCAAGCTCGCTGACTTCGTGGCCGTCTATTCCGACGATCCGACAGGCCCGCTTCGCCTGCAGCTGCGCGCGACCATCGAACCCCGCCTGGCCTTCGAGACGAACATGATCGAGATGGAGGTGACGGCCGGCGAGCGGCAAACGCGCGAGATACGGTTGGTGGGGCCGCTGGCGACGCGCGCGCGGATTGCGGTGAAGTCGATCGACGCCGGTGGTCCCGCCGCCGCGATCCTGCCGGCGCAAGGCGAGCGGCCGGGGGGCCTGGCGCTGACGCTGGTCGGCGACAACGTCCGGGTGAGCGTCGGTCGCGTCCTGGTGTCGACGGGTCTCGCCGAGCCGGCGGAGGTGGGCTTGCCCTACACAATGAAGGTCACCGGCAACGTCCGCGTGTCGCCGACGAACCCCACCTTCAACCTGCGCGATCCCGACGGGCGATTCGAGATTCTCACCGTCACGAGCGCGCGCGCGGACTTTCGCCTGCTGGCTGCCGATGTCGTCGAAGGCCCGTTCGCGGCCGTCATCGAGCGCGGGGAGGGCGCGGGCGGCGGTTACGCGGTTCGCGTATCGGTCGTCACGGCGCGCGTCGCCCCGGGGGAACACGGCGTCACGGGCAAGCTGATGCTGGTCAGCAACGATCCGGCCGAGCCGCGCAAGGAGATCCCGCTGTTCGGCATGGGCGCGCTCACGCCGCTCGCGCCCCTACCACGATGATCGTCGGAACTACCTCAAAGGCGTCTGCGAGCCGTCGTCCGTGAAGGGCGCGCACACCGGACGGTCATCGGCGTCGAACGTGGCCCAGTACCTGACAAGCATAGACTGCTCCGACGAGGTCACGGTGAAATCGTCGCGCTTTCCGGAGTCGAAGAAGGGCTCGTCGTAGACCTTCTCGACCACCTCCTGACCTTTGTCGGTGACCTCCACGACGACGGTGTCGTCGACCGCCGTCTCGCTCACCACGAACGGTAACTCGCTGGCGCTCCACCCGCCACCTGAAGAGCTGCCGGGGCCTCCCGGGTTGAGCTGGTAGGTGACGCAGCCGCTGCCCAACGGTGTCATCGACGGGGACGCGAAGAGTCGGTGGTTCAGGGCGACTGCCAGGGGCGGGACGATTGCGGGCTGTTCCCCCACCAGGGTGTTGCCGGAGCACGCTACCAAGACCAAAGGCATCCAGCCGATTGCAACGAACCTCAGACGTCTCTGAATCGACATGCTGTCTCCTCCTGCCGCTCCTGTGTCGCGCGGCCCTGCGAAATTACGGCGCCCCGTCCGATTTCCGCAGCAACGCTCGGGCCTGGTCAGCAAAGGGCCGTCCTGGAAACACGCGGACGTAGAGGTCCAGATCCGCTCGGGCCGCGCTCAACCCGCTCGCGGCGAACAGACAAGCGCCCCGGCCACGCAGCGCCCGTTCATCCTCGTCGTCGTGAGGGAAGGTGGACAACACCGATTGGAAATCGGCGATGGCTTCAGCGCAGCGGTTCTGATCGGCGCGCAACTCGCCCCGCGCGACGTGCAAGCGACGATTGAAGGCGGGGGCACCTGTCGGTAGCAAGTCGAGCACGCGCAGCGCCTGTTTCTTGTCTCCCACCGCCAGCAAGGCTTCAGCGCGCAGGGTTGCCCACTCGGTCTGAAGCTCTGCGCGAGGGAAGCGCGCCCCGGCCTGATCCAGCAGTCGCAGCGCGCCGCGAGGATCGGCGTGCCGCCTGAGCGCCGTGACGGCCGCCTCCAGCGCCGCCGTTTCGGTGGCCGCCGTTGACACAACATCAACTTCTGGAATGCCCGGTCGCAAGGCGGGGACAAACGCCGACGGCTCGGCGGCCGGGGCGTGCGCGGCGGGCGCCTCTGCCCCCGTGTCTGGCGGATCCTCGGAGGACTGCAAAGGCCGGCGGCGCGGCGGGCGCTGCGCCGGCAACTTGGACGCAGGTACGTCCGCGGGCATTGCCGCCGCTTGAGCGGCCTCCATCGCGGGCTCGCTGGGTGACGGCGGCGCGGTCGACCACGCAGTGGCTTCGCCAGTGATCTGCCGTCCGAGCATTTGCACGCGCGGCGCCTGCGCCTCGTCCATCTCGACACGCGCTGACCCGCCAGCCGCCACATGCACTTGGCGCGCGCCCGCCCAGACGGCGACAGGTCCCCCCTCCGCCGTGAGCACGAGCGTCCCGGCGCTGAGGCGGATGATATCGGCGTCGCCTGCCGCCACGGATGCCCCGCCCGGGCCCAGGAGGGTGCCGCGCCACCGTCCCCGTCGACCCATGCGCAGCGTCGACCCGGCGGGCACCTCGAGCACGTCATCCGGACCGCGAACTGACGCCGGCTTCCGCGACTGCGGCCACCAGCCCGTCGTCACGGCCCCGGCGGTCAAGGTCATCCCGAAGAGCACCCAGGCTGCTGCCCAAGCCGCACTTCGTCGCGTCCACCGAACCCTCGACGACCTCACCTGGTGCCGCGCGTATGTCGCCGAGAGCTCCCGTGGATCCAGGGTCTTGGCCAGCCGCAGACGTTCACCGGCGCGAGCTTCGGGCAGATCTCCACGTGGGTTAGAGGTCCACCTCGGCGGATCGTCTGACAGAGGTGTAACTTTCAAGGTTCGTTCTCCTGCTCTTTGTTGCGGCGCTGCTCGGTCAGGCGCTGTTCGGCCAGGAAGCGAGCCCGGGCGCGGAACAACCACACCCGCACAGTGCTGATCTTGGTGTCCAGGAGGTCGGCGATCTCGGCGGCTGAGAGCTCCTCCATCTCGAAGAGCACGATGACGTTTCGCTCCTTCTCCGACAGGCGGTTCAAGATCTCGAACGCCAGCTGCGCCTCTTGCCGCGCCGCCAGCACCTCGAACGGCCCTGACGAATACGAGGGCGCCCTGCGCGCCGCGGGCTCGGACCACGGCAACAAGAACCGCCGCGTCAGGGCACGGCGCCGGTGGTTACGGACCGTCTTGTCGGTGATGCGAAACAACCAGGTGGTGAGCTTGGCGTCGCCGCGAAAGCTGCCGAGCTTGCGGTCGACCACCGAGAACACGTCCTGAACGACGTCTTCCACGTCGACGCGTAGCGCACCCAGGCGAGCCGCCCATCGGGCCACGTCGCCGGCATGGCGTCGATAGATCTCGCTGGCGGTCTGCGGTTCTTCGCTTCCGGGCGGACGGGGCAGTGGCAAGACCGGAGACACGGGTGGCTCGCGAGCCTCTTGTGTCGAGGGGGCTGGTTTCATTTCACGGCGTCAGTGAAAAAGTTCCGCCCAGCGCCAAACGCCCTTCGAGCACGGGCAAGGTCCGGGTGTTCGCAACGTTGCCCGCCGAAAGAACTTGCTGGCCAGGCCAGGCCACGGCGGAGACGTCGAGCCAGATGCTGGCCTGTGGCGACAACGAACGCTGCACGCGCAAACCAAGGTCCGCCCCCGCCTGCCAAACCGTTCCCTGCCGGTTGGAGGTGAACCCGTCACCTTGAACGGAGACCCGGGACACCAGGACATCGCCGCGCAGCGATGTCCCCAGCCATCCCGTTCCCACATCTATCACGGCGCCCACGCCTGCCGTGAGACGGGCCCACCTGGCATTGCCGGGCTCCAGTGCGACTGACTTTTCCCCCGTGTCCTCGACGGTCAGTCGGCCCCAGACGCGTCCGGCCCACGGTTGCGCTTGAAGCTCGAGTATCCCCAGCGGGGCCAGACCCGCGGCGTCCACGGAAGCCACCAGCGCGGCACCCAACCTCGCCGCCGGCCCTCCTCGATGGATGTCCTGCCGTTCGGGCGCAGTGACCGTCGCAGCCGGCGGCCGCGGGCTTGCGATCGCCGCCGGTGCTGCGACGCTCAAACGCGTCTGCCAGATCGCGAGCAGGACGGCGGCGCGGTGGGCCCGTTCCTCGCACGAGCCTTCGAGCACACTTTCACCGACGATCGTCCCGTGGGCGTCTGTCAGCCGCACCGCCGTCTCGAGGCCGCGGGCGATGACTTCGCCGTGGTCGCCGCCTGCGGCGACAGGACCGGGACCGGACGTGGTCGGATTCCCAGCATCCTCGGGCAACATCGTTGCCAGCAGCGCTGCGACTTCGTCCGGACGAGGGCACGAAGCGTCCCCGCTCACCGTGGGCCCCGCCGCCGTCGCCAGCCACGCACTCCAAAGCGTCAGGAAGAGGGTCAACGGAACGAATGGTAGCCACCGCCGCAGGCGATCTTCAACGACAACCGCCTTCGCGTCGTGCGTGGGATCAGCGCGAGGCCGCCGGCGATCAAACTGGCGGCGCAATCATACGGTTGCGGGTGCAGCGCCTCGTCGGATTACATCCTGATTGCTTGGCGGAGTCCGCCGCGACGCTGTAAAGCCAGCCCTCACAAGTGTGCGGAGGTCCGCACGCTTCCGTGCCGCGGGCGCTGAACAACCGCTGTCCGGCGCGATGCTGATCGGTGGCACGCCTGATGAAGAGAGTCACCGCCATGACTCGAAGCCCCCCAAGAGCCGGCGGCGGATTGCCGCGCACGCGTGTCACGTGACGGCCGAAGCGCGCGACACGGCCCGACAGGCTGCGGGCAGCCACCCGCTGGCGGCGGTTGACGGCCACCGCGGACCCAGCTGCGAAGATGAAAGAACCACGGTGCTCGTGTTCGCAGAAGCGCCCGTGTTGCGCGGTAAGGCGTGCGCGCGGCTGACCGACGAGCACGATGTCCTGCTGGCCGAGCGACCGATCGACCTCGTCGAGCAAACCCGCCGCTACCTGCCCGAGGTGGTGGTGCTGGCCATGGATGCTACGGACCGCGTCCGGTTCGTCGACCTGTTGAGCGGGTTGCGCGCTCATGCCGATCTCGCGCCCATTGCCGTGATGGCTCTGACCACGCGAGGCGAGGCGGCCGAGCGTGCCCGCCTGCTCGATGGCGGCGCCGACGACTGCATGACGTGGGATTGCTCCGATATCGAGCTGCGCGCTCGCCTTCGGGCGCTGGCGCGCGGGCGGCGGCTCCACCGCGACCTCGAACACGCGAAACGCCACCTCGCTCTCAGGCTACACCGCCAGGCGAGCGAGCTCGCGCGTCTCACCGAGCTGACGCGTTTGGTGCCCGTTTCCGTCGCGACACAGCAAGCGTTCCGGTGCGAAGGGGAATACTGGACGATCACGTACGCAGGCGCCGCCGTGCGCCTCAAGCAATCGGTCGGGCTGCGTTACCTGGCTCAGCTCCTGGCGCGCCCTCACGTTGAAGTCCCTGCCGTCGTGCTCGCCGCCTCGACCTCGGACTCGCCTTCGCCAGCGCCAACGCGGGCTCGGCTCGATGCCGGTGGCTTCGGCGGGGCGTCGCGCAGGATGCCCGCGGGCGACGCGACCGGGTTTGCGCTCATCGATGCGCGCGCTCAGGCGGCGTACCGGCGGCGACTGGACGATCTGCGCGAGCTTCGCGACGAGGCGGATGCTTTCGGCGACGACGAACGAAAGGCGCGCGTCGGCCAGGAGATCGAGGCGCTGTCCCGCGAGCTGGCCCGCGCGATCGGGTTGGGCGGCCGCGACCGCCGGACGGCGCACGCCGCAGAGAAGGCACGTCTCAACGTCACCCGCGCGATCCGCACCGTCATCGCCAGGATGAAAGCGCATCACCAACCGTTGGCCTGGCAACTGTCGGCCAGCGTGCGAACCGGCACATTCTGCTGTTACGAGCCGCCGCCCGGGACCGAAGCGCGCTGGGACATCGGCTGATGTTCAAGCGCGGCGAACGTCGTTCAGCGAAAACGAACGCCTTGCTGATGGAAGTCCGACTCAACGAAAGGACCAGACATCATGCGAACCACGAAGACACTTACAGGGAGCCTGACCCTCGCACTGCTCGCGCCACTCGGCGCGTTCTCCGCCGGTTGCTCGACCTCGCCGTCCACCGAAACCGGTGCGCCGATCGAGGGTGAGCAAGCGGCCGTCACCAGCCTCGCGACCCTCAATGTCGGCTACGGGACGATCGAGTTCCAGAAGCTCACCGCCCCCGACGGCTCGTTCCACATCGGCATGCAGGAGTTCGCGCCGAACACGGCCATCAGCACGCCCGTCGACAGCCTGCTCACGGGCCGCCGCCTGACATCACTGGAGGTCTTCCGGGCCATCGCCCCCGACCAGCAGGCGCCGACGCTGATCACCGAGATGCACCCCGTCGAAGCGGGTGCCCTGGGCCGCAGCGACGCGACCGTCTTGTCGGTGGCGTTCGATCGCAATGCGCCCGTCGAGAAGTCCGCCGCCTCGTGCGACGCCTGGGCCCTCCAGGACACGAACGAGTTCGAGGACTGGGACAAGGTGCGGAAGGTCAACAGCGTGTCGGGCGACAAGTGGCTGGCGGTCGGCAACTCGGTGGCGGATTGGAGTTTCCCGACCACCGCCCGCGTCACCATGGGCGTCTGCAACGAGAGCAACGTCGCGATCCAGGGCCGCATCGCATGGGACACGGACGCTGACTCCGTGGGCTGGATCTACAGCGGCTTCTCCACCATCAACGTGGGCATCAGGTGGCGCTGGTGGAACTTCTCCAAGTCGACGCCGAATTGCGCGAACGTCCCCCCGGGCCTCATCTGCGTGAGCCAGTTCGCGGTTCGCTACGGCGTCAACGGCGTGTCCCCGGCGGGCAAGCTCTATCACCAGCGCTCGGCCGTGATCGGGCCGGAGAAGTGCACGACCGTGGCGGACTGCCCGGGGAGCTTCTACCGCTGCTCGGCTGGCATCTGCGTGCCTGAGCCTCACTAACCCGAACCATCACCGAACATGCCGAGGTGGTTGTGAAGTTGGGGGCGAGGCCAGGGCTCGCCCCCGTGTTACGGGCGCCCGCCGCGAGGACACGACCCCTCGCGCGCGGGCGCTGCGCGTTGGTCACGCTGCTTTGCTGTCTGCCTTGGGCCGGCGGCTGCGGCGCGGCCTCCGCCGGTGACGCCTGCGTCGAATCGGCGGCGATACTCGGCTCCACGGTGGCCAGCAACGCGTCCGGCGCGGGGCTCGAAAGCGACGTCGGTTACCTGCGCGTCGAGGCGGACGTCGAAGCGTCGCCGTCGCGAACCGTGACCCTGACCCGGATCTGTTCCGTCGCCCGGATCGCACCCGGGCTCGCGCTCAGCGCCGCCCACTGCGTCGACGACCTGCTTTCGTTCCGGGCCGAGGTCGGCTTCGGCGCTGCCGTACCGGCGCCGGATCCATCGGGCTGCCATTCGAGTCTCGCGGGCGCCGTGACGGCGGTGAGCCGTGGTACGGGTGATCTCATGGCGGTTCGGTTCGAAGACGCGAACGACGCCCCCGGTCTGACCATACACACCGCGCCGATCGCCGTCGGGACGGCGGTGTTGCTCGCGGGGTATGGCGTCGCGGAGCAGGGCATCGGCGTTCGCCTGTTTGCCGACGCCGTCGTCACGGGAGTCGGCGACGCCACCTACCTTGTCGAGGTGCCGGGAGGCGGTGCTTGCACGGGCGACTCGGGGGGACCGATGTTGGTCCGAGACCCGACCGGCCGCTTCGAGGTCGGCGGTGTCTTATGGCGAGGTAGCCTGAGCTGCAGGGGGCAAGACGAGTACACGTCCACCTCGGGTGTGTCTATCGACGTCGACGACTTCTAGCGAACGCAGTCCAGCACGGCGTGGCGGTCAGGGGCAGCCAGCGCCCGCGCCTCGATCGGCGCACAGCGCCCGCAGCGTCGCCTGGATCTGTCGGTTGTCGGGGAACCGCGCCCGAGCATCCGACAGCGTCGCCAGCGCGCGCTCTAGCTGGCGCGTGGAGTAGAGGCCCACGCCGTAGGCGTAGGCGTAGTGGCTGTTCCCGGGCGCCAGCTCCGCGGCGCGAGCCAGCTGGCGGACGCCCTGCTCGGCCTGCTTGCGGCGCACCAGCGCCAGCCCCAGCGCGTGGTGCGCGTCCGCCGATTCGGGATAGAGCGCGCAGGCCTTTCGCAGCAGCGCCTCCGCGGTCGCGTCGTCGCCCGCGCCGCGCAGGTGATCGGCGAAGTTCAGGTAGGCGACGATGGAGGTGTCGTCCAGGCGCAGCGCCCGCTCGAACGCCGCCTGCGCCGCCGCCCCGTCCCCTTCCGCCCGGTGCACACCCGCCTGCGCGACCACCGCCTCGGCCCGGTCGCCGTTCGCGGCCAGCCAGGCGCGGTGCTCGGCGAACACGGCGTCGACGTCGCGGCGTTCGTCGGGCCCCATCGCAGTCCGGTCCGCGCCGGCGAGCAGGGGCGCGGCGGCGAGGCGCACGGCGCGCGCCGGATCCGCGGCCAGCGGCGCGACGGCCGACACCCGCGCCGTCAGCGGCGCGCCCGCGAGCGCCTGGACCGCGCCCAGCCGCAGCCACGGATCGGCGGCGCGCAGGTGCGGCGGCGCGAGCGCCAGCGCCTCGGACGGCGCCACAGATGCCAGCGCGGTGGCCTTGGCGATCCCCGCGGCCGCAGGGTCGGCCAGCAGCGCGCCCAGCGCCGCCGCGGCGTCGTGCTCTTCGCCGCGCACCCGCGTCAGCGCCGGGCCCAGCGCCTCGGCGGCGGACGGTCCCTGTCGCCGGCCCGTCGCGTGACTGCGGATCGCCGCCGCCGCCCACGCGGGGCCGCGATCCGCGTGGCACGCGCTGCACGCGTCCGGCGTCCCCAGTGCCGTGGCCAGATCGGGGCGCGGGACGGCGATGCGGTGATCGCGGCGGGCGTGCACCACCATGTACGTGCGCGACGGCATGTGGCAGCTCACGCAGCGCGCGCCGTCGGTGCCGGCACGGTGGAAGTGGTGCTGGCCGCTGTCGAACGTCTGCCGGTCGTGGCACTGCGTGCACAGCGCGTTGCCCTCGGCGCGCAGCTTGGCGGTGTGCGGATCGTGGCACTGGCTGCACGTGACCCCGCGCGCGGCCATCTTGCTCTGAAGAAAAGAGCCGATCTCGAACACCTCGTCCTTGATCTGGCCGTCGACGAAGTAGAGGCCGTCGCCGAGCAGCTCCGGACGCCAGGTGTCGTGCATCCGCTCGCGCGACGGGTCTTCGCGCAGGCGGACGCGGCGCGCGTGGCAGACGCCGCATTGATCGAGCTGCTCAGCCTGGCTGTGCAGGCCGTTGACCAGGGCGCGTGCGGCAAGGGTGGGCGTCGCGGGCTTGCCGGCGGCGGCGTCGCCTCGCTGCTCCGTCGCCGCGACGTGCGCCGATCCGGCGCCGTGGCAGCTCTCGCAGCCGTTGCCGACCTCGCTCCAGCGGCTGTCGAACCGACCCAATCCATCCAAACCACTTTCCGGCTTGCCCGCCGCCGCGGAGAAGCGCTTGCTGAAGGCGGTGGTGTGGCAGTCGCCGCACATGTGATTCCAGTTCTGCCGCGGCCGCGTCCAGAACAGCGGATCCGCCGGGCCGACATCGGTGTCGGGGTAGAGGTGGAACCAGCGCTCGCCGCCCTGCGCGCGCGGGCGCGTGTCCCAGGCGAACGGCAGCGCCTGCAACCGCCCGTCGGGGAACGCCACCAGGTACTGCTGCAGCGGCGCGTACCCCAGCGTGTACGCCACGGTGAAGGTCTCGGTCCGGCCCTGCTGGTTCTCGGTCGTCACCTGGAACGCGCCTCCGCTGCGCGAGAAGCGCGTCTCGCGTCCGAAGTAGCGAAACGTGGCGCCGTCGAAGTCGCCGCGCACGCTGCGCGCGTCGGCCGGCTCCATCGCGTGGCGGTGGTGGGATGTGCTCCACGCGGCGTGCTGGGTGGCGTGACAGCCCGCGCAGGCCTGTGAGCCCACGAAGTGGCTGTCGGGTGGGGGACCGGGCTCGGCGCTCGGCGTCGCGGGCGCGCCGGCTCGATCGGCGCGGACGCGCGTCAGCGCCACCAGGACGATCGCCACCGCCGCGGCCACCCCGATCGCCACGACCGCCGCCGCGCCGACGCGACGGCGCGTGCTGGGACTGGATCTGAATCTGGGCTGGCGTGGGCTCATTGCGTACGGAGATCTTGTATAGTGAATCTGTGTCTTGATTGCAAGACCAAGCGCGGGCGAGCCAAGCGCAGGCGCCTCGGTGGTTCACGACGAAGCACGCCGCCCTGGCGCCTGTATTTGATTTATCTTGCATTGGAGAAGTCTGTCTATTATCAAGGACACCGCCGTGACCATCGATCCCTGTCGTTAGCGCCCGAGCCAGCCCGAGTGGGCGGGCCGGACGCTTACAAGCGAAAGGGATTTCCGATGAAAAGAAGCTGGCAGGGCAGGTCCGGGCCGTTCGCGCGGCTCGGTACGGTTCCTCTCATCTGGCTGGCGATCGCCGCGAGCGGACCGATCGCGGGATGCTCGAGCGAACGGAGCAACCACGTTGATGTCGAGCAGACCGGTTCGATCGGCTTCAACTTGACGGCGGCTCCGGGCGTCACGCTGAGCTCCGTCACGTACACCATCACCGGCAATGGTTTCACCAAGACCGGCGCCATCGACACCAGCGGCTCGCCGACCATCAGCGGGACGATCGGCGGCATACCCGCCGGCAAGGGCTACACCATCACGCTGACGGCGACGTCGTCCGAGGGCGACACGACGTTCACCGGATCGGCCGCGTTCGACGTGACCGCCGGGGGAACGTCGTCGGTGACGGTCCGTCTGACGGGCACCAGCAGGACCGGCAACGGCAGCGTGACGGTGAACGGCACCATCAACGTGGCCCCGCGCATCGATGCGGTGACCGTGACACCCCTGACGGTGTTCGTCGGCGGCGCCATCACGCTCTCGGCGGTTGGCACCGACCCAGACGGGACGCCGTCGCCGCTGAGCTACTACTGGTCGACCACCGGCGGAGTCATCGACAACCCGATCGGACCGAACGCGACGCTGACCAGCGCGAGCCCCGGCACCTTCACGATCAACCTGACCGTCTCGGACGGGGACGCGACCGACACCGCGACCACGACGGTGACATTCGTCAAGCCGTCCGCCGGTGGCGGTAGCGGCGGTGCCGGCGGCGGCGGCGGTGCCGGCGGCGCGCCGGTCGCGAGCAAGCCCAACGTCTTGTTGATCATCGCCGACGATCTGGGGGCCGAGTCCACCAGCGCTATATCCCGCCCTCGCGGGGACTCAGGGCCAGGTGTCGATCCCGAACATCGAGGCGCTCGCACAGAACGGCCTCGTGTTCGACAACGCGTGGGCGAGCCCCGTGTGCTCGCCGACCCGCGGCACCATCGTCAGCGGCCTCTACGGCTATCGCACCGGCGTGACGACGGTGGGCAACGTGCTGCCGACGTCGACCGTCACGCTCTTCGACCGCCTCACCGCCGACAGCCCCACCTACTCGCACGCTTTCTTCGGCAAGTACCACGTCGGCGGCGGCAGCATCGATCCACGCGCGGGCGTCTCGTTCCCGACCGCCCCCGCGATTCTCCAGCACGTGCGTGACCTGGGGATCACGACGTTCCGAGGAATCCTCGGCGGCGGCGTCGTCGACTACTTCAACTGGGTGGCGTACGACATCAACGGGCCCGCGGTCGCCAACACGACGTACGCGACGACCGCCCTCACGGACTACGCGATCGACTACATTCGCCAGCACGAGGCCACGAAGCCCGACGAGCCGTGGTTCGTCTACCAGGCGTACAACGCACCTCACGCCGCCAACGGCGGCAACAATCCGTACCAGGTGCCCCCGGCCAACCTCCACCACGTCGACCTCAGCTCGGTCGGCAACCCCGCACCGGGCGCCTACGCGACCAACATTCCGATCTACCAGGCCGATATCCAGAGCCTGGACACCGAGCTCGGCAGATTGCTGGCCGCGGTCGACCTCGACGAAGACGACGGTCATCTTCGTCGGCGACAACGGCGTCCCGCCCCCCGTGAAGGATACGGGCACCGGGCTGCGCGACGCCAAGGGGAGCGTGTACGAGGGCGGGGTGCGGGTGCCGCTCATCGTCGCGGGTGCCGGCGTGACGCGCCGGGGTCGGGAGGACAACCTCTTCGTGACCACCGATCTCTACGCGACCGTTCTGGATCTCGCCGGGGTGCCCGTCAGCCACGTCAACAACAGCTACAGCATCAAGCCGGTGCTCAGCGACGAGGCCGCCGCGAGCGGACGCACGCACTCCTTCTCGGAGGTCTCGAACGGCACGAACCAGCGCCGGTACGGGCTCCGTGACACGCGCTTCAAGCTGATCAACAACGTCGGGCGGTGGGAGCTGTACGACCTCGTCGCCGATTCGCACGAGGCGACCAACTTGTACGACAACGGACAGTACGCGGCGGTGCGCGCCGCCCTCCAGGCCGAGATCGCGGTGCTGAAGACCGACGCGCCTCCCGGCTACTTCCAGTGAGGCGCTAGCGCGCCTTCGGCGCTCGTGGGGGGCTGATGCAAGCCCCCACGGGCCGCCGCCCCGCGCTCTACTTACCGTCGCAACTACCGGTCCGTGACGACGGCGACCGTATACGGTCTCTGCGCCGCCGATCGACTAGCGCAGGCCAGGGGGCTCCCGCGGTGCTGGGGATCTCCGTCATCGCGCCCACGACGGCGGCGGACCCACCACCTCGGCGATCGGGACGCCCATGCGCTGCGCCCGCCGGAGCTGCCGGTGCCGCCACAACGTGTAGAGCACGGGCAGCACCTCCAGCGTCAGGAACGCGCTGGTCGCGAGCCCACCCAGCATCGGCGCCGCGACCCGCTTCATGATCTCGGCGCCCGCGCCCGTCGCCCACAGCAGCGGCGCCAGCGCCGCCGCCATCGTCACGACCGTCATCAGCTTCGGGCGCAGCCTGAGCACCGTCCCCTCGGCGTGCGCGGCGACGATGTCGTCGCGGCTCGCGAGTCGCCCTTCGCGCACACGCCGGAAGAACGCGTGATCGATGTAGACCACCATCACGACGCCCATCTGCATCGCCAGCCCGACGACCGACAGCAGCCCGACCCACACCGGCGCCGACATGCGATACCCGAGCAGGAACACCAACCAGAAGCTCCCCACCAGCGCGAACGGAACCGAGCTGAGCACGATCAGCGCCTCGGTGAGGTTGCGAAACTGGAAGTAGAGCAGGAGCAGCATCGACAGCAACACGAGCGGGGCGATCACCAGCAGGCGCCGCTGCCCGGCCTTCCACAGCTCTAGCTGTCCGACCCACTCGATGCGCTCGCCCGAGCGCATCAGCCCGGCGATGTCGCTGCCGACCTGGCGCCGCGCGCGGTCGACGTAGCCGCCCAGGTCCGTACCCTCCGCGACGCCGACGTGGACGTAGCCGACCAGCTCGCCGCGCTCCGCGCGCACGACGGCCGGCTGCTTGACCCGGGCCACGCGCCCGAGGAACGCCAGCGGCACGGGCCCGCCGCCGCCCGCCGGCGCCGATGTGGACGATCGGACCGTCGTCTCGCGCACCAGCTCGTCGGCGCGGCGGACGTCCTCTCGGCGCCGCGGGACGGCGTCGGGCACCACGCGCACGCGCACGCGCCGACCGCCGACGCTCACCTCCCCGATCTCGCCGCCGCTGACGACGACACCGGCGGTGCTCTGCACCAGCGCGGGATCGACGGCGTGCGCGGCGATGGCGTCGTCGTCGGGGATAAACGTCAGCCGCGTCTCCTCGCCCGCCGACTCCGCGAACGCGCTGCTGGTGCCGTCGACGCGCGACACCGACGCGCGCACCGCCGCCGCCAGCGCCTCGATGCGCGACGGGTCGGCGGCGACGACGCGCACGCCCACCGGCGTCGTCACCCCCGTCGACAGCATGTCCATGCGCGCGCGGATGGGCGCCGTCCAGGCGTTGCTCCAGCCCGCCAGCCGGACCATGCCGTCCAGCTTGCGCGCGACGTCGCGCGCCGGCGCCCCGCCTGGATCGTCGCGCGGGCGCAAACGGATCGTCGTCTCCGCCATCGAATACGGCGCCGGATCGGTCGCGGTGTCGGCCCGGCCGACCTTGCCGAACACCGACTCGACCTCGCGCGCGCTGCGGATGATCTGATCCTGGCGCCCCAGATCCGCGGCCGCCTGCTCGGGCGGCACGCCGGCCGCGGTGGTCGGCATGTACAGCAGGTCGCCCTCGTCGATGCGCGGCAGGAACTCGGGGCCGAGGCGGCCGGCGATGGGCACCGCCGACGCCACCGCCAGGACCGCGGTCGCCAGCGTGAACGCCGGCCGGCGCAGCGCGAAGTCGACGAATGGGCGGTAGACCGCCACCAGCGACCGCGTCAGCGGGTTGGCGAGCTCGGGGATGACGCGCCCGCGGCTGAACAGCCGATCGCGCAGCGCGGGCGCGACGGTCAGCGCGACCAGCGCCGCCGCCGCGAACACCAGCGTCTTGCTCAGCGCCAGCGGGCGCAGCAGCCGCCCGGTTTCGCCCGTGAACGCCAGCACGGGGAGAAAGCTCAGCGCCGCGATCATCAACGACGTCAGGATCGCGGGACCGAACGACGCGCCGGCAGCGACGATCGCGCGGCGGCGCTCGTGTGCGCCGCGCCTGCCGGCGGCGGCTTCCTGCTCGAGTCGCCGGTGACAGCCCTCCAGCGCCACGACGTCGGCGTCGACGGCCATCCCCAGCGCGATGCCGATCCCCGCCAGGCTCATCACCGTGACCGGTACGCGCAGTAGCCACATCGCCCCGAACGTGAACAGCACCACCAGCGGCAGCGTCAGCAACGGTACCAGCGCGCTGCTCGCGTGCAACAAGAACACCAGCACGACGACGGCGACCGCGGCTATCTCCTCGACCAGCGCGCGCATCTCGGTGCGCTCGACGGCGCGCACCAGCTCGGAGCGGTCGTAGACCACTGTCACGCCGACGCCTTTGGGCAGCCGCCGCTGCTCTTGGTCGAGCACACGCTTGACGCCGGCGATGGTGCTGGCGACGTCCGCCCCGGGACGCGCGATGACGATGCCGCCCACCGTGGGGATGAAGGCGTTGAAGTCGACGGCGCCGCCGGTCATGTCGGCCGCGAGGCGCACGCCCGCCAGCTCGGGATCCGCGGCGCGCGCGACGTCTTCCACCGTGGCGTGTGGCTTCGCGGCCAGCGCGCCGCGCACCGCCGCGACCACATCGGAGAACGCGGCGTGGCGGGCACGCAGCCCGTCGGGCCGCGCTTCGACCAGCAGCTGTTCGCCCTCTCCACCCACGGACGCGACCTCGGCGACCCCGGCAACGCCGGCCAGCGCCGGGCGGAGCACGTCATCCTGAAACCGGCGCAGGTTGTACAGCGACTCCGGCGACACGCGGTCGTCGCTGGCGTGTGTCCCGTGCTGGCGCACCGCGGGTACGATCAGCGCGTACTGAAACACCCAGCCGGTCGCCGAGGCTGCCGGCCCCACCTGCACGCGCGCGCTCTGCGGCAGCATCGCGCGTGCCCGCTCGACCCGCGCGACGATCTCGGCCCGGCCGCTGGCAAGCTCGTCCGCCGACGCGAACAGCACCTCGACGTACGCCATCCCCGACATCGACGTGCCGCGCACCGCGATCGCGCCCGTGATCCCGGCGAGCCCGGCGGTGAGCGGCTTGGTCACGCCCTCCGCCACGTCCAGGGCGCCGTGGCCCATCCACTCGGCGACCAGCGCGACGCGCGCGTCGGCGAGATCGGGGATCGCGTCGCGGGGAAGCGCGCGCCAGCCGCACGCGGCAGCGAACGCGGCGACCAGCGCCGCCGCGATCACCGCGGCGGGGCGGCGCGCGCACGCGGCGATCACCCGCGCGATCAAGGCGTCGCTCCCGCGCGCGGCTCGTCGGCGTCTCGCAGGCGCGCCTGCTCGGCGGCCAGAGCGAAAGCTCTCGAGACGGCGACGCGCTCGCCTTCGTTCACCCCCGACACCACGACCGCGTGCCCGAAGTGCGTGCGCCCGAGCTCCAGCTTGCGCCTGGTGAACGTGCGGCCGTTCGCCGACGCCAGGAAGACGAACGTCCCGTCGGGCGTCTCGAACACGGCCGCTTGCGGGACGGTCACCGTGTCGACGGCTGCACGTTCGAACACGATCCACCCGGTCTGGCGCGGCGCGAACGCCGGCCCGCCGCGCGCCAGCTCGAACCGCATCGTGACGACGCCGCCGTTCTCTCGTTGCGGCGGATCGCCCGTGAAGTGGACGTCGCTGCCCGCGCTGTCCGCGCGGGCCGCTGGGTGGAACCGCGCGCGCTGGCCCGCCGCCGCCTCGCCGGCATAGAGCACCGCGACGCCGCTGCGCTCGCCGTCGATCCGGGCGGGCGCCGTGATCTGACCAGCCACGCGCTTGCGCTTCGCCAGCGCCATATCCTGCTCGGTCAGGCGTGGCGTTCCCGCCGGCAGTGAAAACGTCGCGCTCCCGCCGGCGGCCACCGGACGCCGCGGCTCGAGCGCCATGCGGCAGATCGGACACTCGCCCGGGAAAGGAGCGACCACCTGCTCGTGCATCGGGCAGTAGAACGCCGCGTCGGTGTCGCCGCCGACGCGGGTTTCGATGCGCGCGCGACCGTGAACCGTCAGCGCCGCGATCAGACCCACCGCTGCTGCCGCCAACAGCACAACCCGCCCCGCCACCACCCTCGCCGGCGCCGGCATCGCCATCAGGGTGGGTACTGGACCAGGAAGACGTTGCTGCCGCCGACCAGTGTCGCGGTAGCCGATGGGAACGCCCCGCCCGCCGGGAATCCCCCGGTCACCAGCAAGTTGCCCGCAGGCGCGATGGCGATCTGTCCGCTCCGCGCCGGCAGGTGCCGGCTCCACACCCCCGTGCCGCCCGCGTCGAGCCGGGCCGAAAACGTATCGGCTAGCGTGCCGCTGGTGAGCGGCCCCTTGCCGAAGTCGATCGTGCTCGAGAAGTCGCCGCTGACGAAGACGTTTCCCGCGCCATCCACTGCGATGCTGTTACCGGCCTGGTCCCCTTCGGCGTCCCCGAACTTCCGGCTCCAGACATGGGCCCCCGCAGCCGCCTCCAGCTTGGCGACGAAGACGTCGCGCGACACCACGGTCCGCGTCGGGGACGGAAGGCTGACCAGCGGCCCGCCGCCAAAGTCGACGGTGTCGTCGAAGAACCCGGTCACCAGGACGTTGCGCTGCGCGTCCGCCGCGACCGCCAGCGCCGCCGCGGATCCGACGTCGCCGTAGCGTTTGCTCCACCTATGATCTCCGTTGGCGGCGAGCACCACGACAAACGCATCGGTACGACCCGCGCTCGTCAAAGCGCCACCGCCGAAGTCGACAACATTTGCAAACGCTCCCGCAACGATCACGTTGTCCGCGGAATCAACGGCAAGGGAAACGACCTGTGCTCCAGGCCACATTTTGGACCACACCCTGTTTCCGGAACTATCAAGAACAACGACCGACGAAGTAACGCTGGCGGTCCCCACGCCGCCGTCGGGGCTGGCGTTGCCAAAATCGAACGGCGTCATGGAATGAGCGGCGGCCACGAAGCGGCCGGTCGAATCGACCGCGGCACCGGTCGCCCACTGCAGGGAAGCGTTTCCGAAGCGCTGGCTCCATTGATGCCTGCCATCCGCATCGAGCTTCGCAAGGCAGATGTCGGTGGACCCGGCGCTGGCGAGCGCGCCGCCGCCCAGATCGAGTTGTCCGGCGAAGCTGGTTGCGACAAACACGTTGCCTGATCGATCGACGGCCACCGCGCCTTCCCCTTGCGAGGTGGCGTCGCCCCAGCGCTGGCTCCACAGCGTGCTGCCGGCCCCGTTGAAAGCTGCCATCACGAGGTCCCCGACGCCCGCGCTGCGGAGCGGGCCCGTCCCCAGATCGACGGTGCCGTCGAGCATGCCGACGATAACGACGGTACCAGACGACGCCACGGCGACGTCGGAAGCCCGGATCCATCCGGACGCACCGCCGCCGCCGCCGGGCGCCGCATCCCGCGGTCCGTCATCGCCACCGCCGCTGCCGGACGGCGCGTCGCGCGGCCCGTCGTCACCGCCACCAACACCGCCGGCGTCGGCGCCCGCAGCGCCCGTGCCGGCCGCCCCGCCCACATCGGCGCCGCCGGCGGCGTCAGCTCCTCCATCGACGGTGCTTGCGTGGCTGGAACATCCCGCGATCACCGCACAGCCGATCAACAAACATGTAACGACTCGATAATTCGCCACCGAAAACGATGATGCTTTCGTCGCTACTGAAATTGCCGGCAATTTATTGCCCAATTCGGTTGCTGTGTTTCGCATGCAACAAAAAGGTGTTTGACGGTTGTGCTGACCGGGGAGTAATTAAACCACGATCCGGACTGCTGTGGTCCGGTTAGATCGGATGGGAGGTCGGTGATGGGAAGACTGGTATCGCCTCGGACGTGTGGCGCGGTTGGTGTTGCCGCCTTGTCCGTGCTCCTGCTGTCGGACGCGCGCGCGGAGCATTGCTGGGAGTACGTCGACGGCTTCGACCCATTGACCGGCAACGTAAACTTCTCGGGTTTCGAGTTCACGAAGACGCCGTTTCAGTGCGTGCAGCAGGGCAACCTGAGCAACGCCTGCTCGTGGGGGCCAGGGCAATCGTGCACGGTCGGCGGCACGTGCTGCACCTCGATCCCGGAGCCGGCGTCGCAGCAGACCGTGCTCGACATGCACTCGGAGTGGCACGAATGCTTCGGCCCCGTCGGCCAGCGCGGCTCCGGCGATCCGCCGCCGTTCGCCGGCCGCAGCGCGCGCTGGCTCGCGTTCCACCGCCAGTTCGAGCTCGACTTCGATCTGATGCGGGAATCGTTGTTCGGCTGCGGCCCCGGCCGCTGCGTGACGGGGACTTGCAGCAACAGTAGCTCGATCAGCTGCACCACGGACGACCAGTGCAGCGCGCGCGACGGCTGCTTCTTCGAGGCGCTGGACTGGCGCACGGACATGGTTCACCCCTATGGCCACTTCGGCGGGGGCCTGCAGGTCGGCCAGCATCCGAACAACTGCGGCATCGGTCCCAGTCGGCCCAACGACGTGATCTGCACCGCCTGCCAGCCGCTCCCTGCGTGTCTCTACAACGCGGGCGCCGGGCCGCTCAACGGCCAGGCGCCGACCACGTCGACCGCCGCGAACTGCCTCGGCTTCCAGGCGGAGACGCTGAACACGCTCCCCAACCTCGAGGTCGTGGCCCAGATCCTCGATTCGTCTCACCACGGCAACTTCCACGGTGAGGTCGGCGCCCCCCTGGCGGGCGCGTGCACCAGCAACGCCGAATGCGTGGCGCGCGCGGCGGCCGCCCCTCCGACATCGCCGCCGTGCAATACGGCGACGGGCGAGTTCTGTCCGATCTGCGACGGCACCTGCGTCTACGTCTCCGACGTGTTCCAACCGGCCTGCTCGCCGCGCGATCCGATGTTCTGGCGGCTGCACAAGCGCCTCGACGACACCGTGCGCGCCTGGCAGGAAACCCACCCGATCGACCTCAGCGTCGTCATCGATCGTTCGGGCAGCATGAGCGAGACCGACAGCTCGGGCGCCACGAAGATCCAGGTCGCCACCGAGGCGCTGCGCATGCTCGCCGACCTGGTCCCCGACGGGCAATCGAGCCGCGTCGGCGTCGTTTCGTATTCGACCGACGTCACCGCTGACATGCCGATGACCTCGGCGACGACCGCCAAGACGGCGATTGAAGCCGTGGCAGACGGCCTCGAGTCACGCGTCGGCGGCTGCACGTCGATCGGCTCCGGCTTGCAGGGCGCGGTCAACCAGCTGTGCCACGGTGTCTCGACCGATCCGGCGCCGTCGGCGGGCAAGACCTCCTGCAACCCGAACCACAATCAGATCCCGGGCGGCGGCGAGAACGAACGCAAGGGCATCTTGTTGCTCACCGACGGGCTCGAGAACCGCGCGCCCTGCCTGCGCTCCGCTGGCGCGACCCCGACGGCGACGTGCGGTGACACGTGCGGCGGCGAGCAGTTCGACTTCAGGCTGCTCGGCCAGCACACGCAGATGTGCGCGATCGGCTTCGGGCAGGCGCAGTCCATCAACGGCAACCTGCTGACGCTGGTCGCGGAGCAGCAAGGCGGCATCTACATGCAGAGCCCCGCGAAGGGCCCCGACGATCAGGAAGGCGTCAACGGCACCGGCCGCTGGGTCGACCTCAAGGACTTCTTCGTCAAGTGCTTCGCCCAGCTGTCGAACGAGTTCGTCGGCATCGATCCCAAGGGGACGCTGACCGCCGACGAGTTCTCGACGCCGCCGGTCCCCTACGGCACGTGCGACGACGACCGGCTGACGTTCGTCGGCGGCTGGAACCGCCCCGGCAGCGGCATCCGCCTGCTGGTCAACGCGCCGTCGGGCGCGCTGGTCCGCCCGGGCGATCCGGCGGTGGAGTCGTCGGGGCAAGACACCTGGGGCTTCATGCGCACGCCGCTGCCGCTCAACGGCGAGCGCGCGGGCACGTGGACCGCGCAGCTGATTCGCCAGCACGACTCGTACGTCAACGGCTTCACCACCGACGCGCTGGCGCCCGACGTCGCGGTGCCGATGGTGCGCAAGCAGATCCAGCGCATCTGTCCGACGGGCTGCGACAGCGTGCTGTACTTCGAGGACGGCCGCCTCGGTCCGCGCTCGTCGTATGAAGACGCGCTGGCGGCCGAGCTGGCGACCGGCCTCATCGGATCGGTGGTGCGTGCGACGGACGCGAGCGACTTCCACGCCAAGCTGAACTCGGTGCCGGTGTGGCCGCTGGTCGTCTACGCGCACCAGATGACCGAGGGGGATGAGCCCTACGACCTCGACTTCCTCGGCGACGTCTGCGGCGGCCGCCAGCGTGCGATCGTCACCGAGACGCGCGGTCTCGACAACATCAACCAGACGCCGGCGCCCGGGGATGCCAATTTCATCCCCTGGAACATCAACCGTTGCACAGGCGGGGAGCCGTTCGGCGAGACAAACTTCACGCACATCGACGGTGACGACCGGCTGCTCACCGGATCGCACACGCTGACCAACCACGGCTACGCGCGCTTCAGCTACGGCCAGGTGCTGGCCACGCTGGGCGGCGGAACGCAGGCGACGGCGTCGTCGTACGCGCTGGCCATGGGCGCGGTGTCGGCCGAAGGCGGCACCCCCTGCCTGTACGAGGGGTGCGAGACGCCCCCGACGCAGAACTGGTTCATCAACATCCTGGTCCGCGGCATGTCCCAGCTGGAGGACGTCGCCACGCGCTTCAGCTACCGCACGGGCGAATCAGGGATCCAGGCGAGCGCACGCGTGTTGCCCGCCAACCTCCCCGTCGGTGGCTACGACGTATCCGACGTCCGCGTCACCGTCGAACGTCCGACGACCGGGGTCGGTCAGACGCTGCTCAACACAGGGCCGCAGGCCTCCGGCGCCACGCCGACCGCGGATGGTCCCGCGGGCCGCGCCGCCGCGCTGGGCGTCGCCACGCGCATCCCGACCACGACGCAAAGCTACGTGCTCAACGACGAAGGCGTCGACGGCGATGTCGAGCCGCGCAACGCCTACTGGAGCCGGACCATCCCCGACTCCGATACGCCCGGACAGTGTCTGGTCGACGGCATGTACAAGATGCACTTCACGGCCAACTTCACCAAGAACGGCTGCACCACGCGGCGCGAGCTGGTGCGCTCCACCTTCGTCGACGTCGGCGTCGACCCGCGGGTCAGCAACCTGGTCATCACGCCGCAGACCAACGGCATGGTGGTGAACGTCTGTCCGCAGGACCGCTGCGGCAACAAGTCGGGTTGGGGGCGGCGCATCAGCTGCAACCCGAGCCCCGGCTGCAGCTGCGCACCGTCGGACATCGTCGACCACGGCAACGGCTGCTATTCGATCACCGTTCACTCGAGCCCGGGCGTCGGCACCTGCACCATCGACGGCACCGGCAAGCCGATCGACGTCAAGGTGCCTGTCGTCGCCAACGCGGGACCCGATCAGCTCCTGCAGTGCTCGGGTGGTGGCGCCAACGCCCAGCTCGACGGGCGGCAGTCGTTCGATTCGAACGGCGCGCAGCTGACCTACCTGTGGACGGCGTCCGGGATCACGTTCAGCAATCCGGCCAGCGCGACGCCGACCGCCCGCTTCCCGATCGGGACGACGGTGGTAACGCTGCGGGTGACCAGCCCCAGCGGCGGCATCGCCACCGACACGGTCCTGATCACGGTCGTCGACACGCAGCCTCCCGTGCTGGTGGTTCCGCCCGACATCACGATCTCGCAGTGCAACAGCCCGAACGTCGGAACCGCGACCGTGAGCGACGTCTGCGGTGGCACTGTGACGCTCACCAACAACAAGCCCACGCGCTTCCCGCTGGGGACGACGGTGGTGACGTACTTCGCGGTCGATCGCTTCGGCAACGCGACGTCGGCAACACAGCGGGTGACCGCCGTGCTCGGCGACGACACGTCGTGCTGCCCGCCGGGGACGACGATAAGGGTCGGGACGCCCAGCAACGACACGCTGACCGGCACCGCCGGCTCGGACTGCATCCTGGGCCGCGGCGCGCAGGACACCATCAACGGCCTGGGTGGCAACGACTTCATCTCGGGCGGCGAGGGGAACGACGTCATCGACGGCGGCTCGGGCAACGACTGGCTGTTCGGCGGCGGCGGTCAGGACACGCTGCGCGGCGGTCTGGGCAACGACACCCTCGACGGCCTCGACGGTGACGACCAGTGCTTCGGCGGTGACAACGAAGACACCATCCGAGGCGGGCAAGGGCAGGACAGGCTGTTCGGGGAGAACGGAAACGATCAGCTGTCCGGCGACGACGGCGACGATCGCCTGGAGGGCGGCGCCGGCAACGACGCGCTCAACGGCGGTGGGCTGCACGACACCTGCATCGGCGGAGCGGGCACCGACACCTTCGCGCTGTGCGAATCGGTGACGCAATGAACCGCTCGCGACTGCTCGCCACCGCGCTCGCCGTCGGCTTCGTCGCCGCCGGGGCGGTGATGTACTTCGCCGTCGGGAGGGCGCCGCGGCAGGAACGAGCGCTGATCGAACGACGCGCCCACGCAAAGCAAACCAACGGTGCCAGGCCGCCGCACGCGAAGCGGGTAGCGCCGGGTGACGAGGCGCCGCCGTTCCAGGCGCCCGCCGAGCCCGACATGCCGGAGGGGGATCGCCGGCGCGCGTCCCCTACCTGCAGGCGATGATCGCCGGCGACGAAAACGCGTTGCAGCTCGCGCGCGACGGGCTGGTCGCGGCGCAGGCGGGCCCGGGCCCCGCCTCACCCGGCCACCTCCGCAACCTGCACGAGATGGAGCGGATCTACGCCGAGCGCCTGGCGCGCCATCAGCGCGCGCTCGCGGAATCAAACTAGAGCGCTGTCGGCACCCGCCCGCGCGACAATGCTCGGTGGCGTGCAGCTCGTGCACCAGCCGCCGGGCGACGTGAAACACGTCTAGTCGACCGAATGGTCGACTAGACCCACGCGTCATTGGCCCAGATAACGCGTTCCGCCCACTCGCCCCGGTCCCAGATCGCCCGTGTGCACTTGGCCCGCCGCCCGATGCCTCGGTCGTCGCGGTTTCGTCGCTCACCCCACCTTTTCTGTAAAAAAGCCGCTGGCAGCCAGCAGTGTAGCGTAGGCGCGCATTGCATCGCCCAGAGCGCCTAGGAGTGACCATGAGCCTGATCGCGTGCAAACGTTCTTGGCGGGTGCCCTTTGGAGGAAACCTCGCGGGACTGCTCGCTATTCTGCTGTCGGGCTGTGTGGGACAGGTCGGGCAGCAATCCCCGCCGCAGGGAGCCGGCGGAACCGGTGCACCACAGGGAGCTGGCGGAACCGGCGTACCGCAGGGATCTGGCGGCGGCGGGATCATGCCGACGGGAGCCGCGGGTGCATCCGGCATGCCGCTGGACTGCACCGGGCCGCACCTCGAGGCATCGCCGATTCGCCGCCTGACCCGCCGCGAGTACAACACCGTCGTCAACCATCTACTCGGCGACACCACCAGGCCGGCCGACCAGTTCGTGTCGGAGACCGCGCAATCTGGCTTTCTCAACGGCGCCGACAGCACGCCTTTGAGTCCGGTCGTCGTCGATGACTTCGAGCGCGCAGCAACGACGCTGGCCAAAAACGCGACGGCGGCGGCCAACCTGAGGAATCTGCTCGGTTGCGATCCGAACGCGACTGCCGGACAGGATACCTGCGCGACCAACTTCATCCGCAGCTTCGGAGCGCGCGCGTTCCGCAGGACCCTCGATGATGCGCAGGTCGCCGACTATCAGTCGCTCTACATGACCCGGAAGGCAGACGGGTTCGCGGTGGCCATCGAGCTGGTCGTCCGCGCCATCTTGCAGTCGCCGTATTTCCTTTACCGAGTCGAGTTCGGCGAGGCGAATCCCAGCGGCGCTGCCATCGTGAAACTGACGCCGGAGGAGACGGCGGCGCGGCTGGCCTTGCTGTTCTGGGGCGGCCTTCCCGACGCGACGCTCACGCAGGCCGCGAAAGACGGGAAACTGAACACGTCGGCTGACGTGCGGGCGCAGGCCAACCGCATGCTCACGGACGCAAAGGGCAGCGCCGTGTTCACCGACTTTCACGTCCAGTGGGGACAGCTCGAAGGCCTGCCAAACCTCACCAAGCCTGCGCCGTTCACGCCCGACGTCGGCCGACTGCTCATCGAAGAGACGAAGGAGTTCGTCGACCAGACCTTGCGCAAGGGCGACGGGCTGCTCACGACCCTGTTTACCAGCCCCGTCACGTACCTCAATCAACAGCTCGCGACGTATTACGGTGTCACAGGCGTAACCGGGACAACTTTCGTGCCGGTGACGCTGCCGGCCGGTCAACGCGCCGGGCTTCTGACACAGGGGAGCATCGCCGCGAACTTCGCCCACGGAACGGAGTCGTCGCCGGTGCTGCGCGGCAAGTTCATCCTCTCGCAAGTGTTGTGCTCGCCGCCCCAGCCGCCGCCCGACAACATCGACACCAGCCTGCCTGCCCCGGATCCCACGAAGACCGCACGGCAGCAGTTGACCGAGCTAACGGGCACCGGCGTCTGCGCCTCCTGCCACTCGCTGCTGAATCCGATCGGCTTCGCCCTCGATCACTTTGATGGTCTGGGGCGCTATCGCGCGACCGATCGCGGGATGGCCATCGATACGAGCGCGCAGGTGGTGTTCCCGGCCGATCTGAGGGGGACCTACACCGGTCATGAAGACTTCTTGCGCGGGCTCGCGAACAGCAACGCCGCCCGGAGCTGCCTGTCGTCGAAATGGTTCATCTACAGCCACGGCCGTGTGCCCGGGGCCGAAGATGCCTGCTCGCTGTCAGCGGCGGCCACCGCTTTCAAGAACGACGGCAACGTTCGTGAGCTGCTGCTCAGCATCACCGAGACACCCGCCTTTCTCTACCTCCGGACCACCCCGCAAGGAGTTTCGCCGTGAAGCCGATCAGCCGACGGACCCTGTTGCGTACGGCCACCGGCTTCGCCGTTGGTCTCCCCTTCCTCGAGGCGATGCGTCCGAGCGGAGCGCGTGCCCAGTCGTTGACGCCGCCCAAGCGGTTCCTCGTCTGGTACACGCCGGTCGGCACGGTCCTGAGCGCGTGGAAACCGACGGGCACCGGCACGGCCTGGACCGCCGGACGAATCTTGAAGCCGCTCGATGTTCCGGCGATCCGCGAGCGCATGACGATCCTGTCCGGGGTTCACGCGGCAGCCGCGGAGAAGCTCGCGGGCAACGGTCACGCGAAAGGCATGACCCACGTCCTCACAGCGCGCCCCTACGTCGAGGTCAAAGGAACCCAGTTCGGCAACGAAGGGTGGGGCGGCGGAATCAGCATCGACCAGTTCCTTGCCGCGAAGATGGCGACGGCGGGCCGTCTCAACTCCGTCGAGGCCGGCGTCGTGTCGTTCTACTCGGGCGGTCCCAGCCGGTACATGAGCTATTCCGGCGCCGGCCAGGCCAACATCGTGCCGGTCGAATCGGATCCCCGGAAGCTGTTCGCGCGGCTATTCACGGCGGGGATGTCGACGGGGGCGGGTGGTACGTCGGGCATGATGCCTGAAATCGACCGTCTGGCGGTTCAGCGCAAGAGCGTCCTCGACACGGTGCTCAAGGATCTCACTCGCTTGAAAGGCAAGCTGGGGGGAGTCGACAGGGAGCGCGTCGAAAAGCATTTCGATCTCGTCCGGCAGGTCGAGCAGAGAATCCAGATCACCGGCGCGGGCGGCGCCGGCGGCAGTGGCGGGAGCACGCGTCCCCCCGGGTGCACAACGCCCGCGTCGCCGAGCTACACGAACGATCAGGTCAGGGCCAACAATCAGTTGCCGGCGATCGCCAAGACGACCATGGACCTGATGGCGCTCGGGTTGGCTTGCGATACGGTGCGCGTCGGTTCACTCCTGTGGTCAGCGGGTGAATCCGAATACAACTTCGCCGAGATTCTGCCGAGCGCGCCCTGGAAGGACCTGTCCTGCCCGCCCAACGTCGACACATGCACGGATGGCAAGAATTTGCCTGCGACGTTTCTGCACGTCATGTCGCATTTTCCGCCGTCGACGGCCAACGGTGTGCCTGGAAACCTGAACACCGTTCAGAAGGCGGCTCTCGAATGCCTCACGGTCGTCGAGGAGTGGTTCTCGCAGCAACTGGCGTATTTCGCGCAGAAGCTCATCGACATCAAGGAAGCGGACGGCAGCAGCATTCTCGACAATACGGTCTTGCTGTCCGTGAAAGACATCAGCGAAGGCGTGACGCATGGTTACCGCGACGTGCCTCACGTCTTGCTGGGTGGAAAGGGTCTGTTCAAGCCAGGCCATTTCAGCCTGCAGAATCGCAAGACCTCGGGTGATCTATACGCGACGATCGCGCAGGCGCTGGGCTACAGCGACGTCGCGAGCTTCGGTGACCCGGCGTACTTCACTGGACCCATCACCGAAGTCCGCGCGTGATTCACCGTAGCGGCAGCGGACACCTGCTCCGCTGCATGATGGGACTGTGGGTGGCGACCGCTTCGCTGCTCGGAAGTGGCTGTCTACCGAGCGCGTCCGGCGGTAACGATGGGCCAAGAGGAGGTACCACCGGGAGCGCGGGCGCGGGCGGCGCCCCGGCAGGTGCGGCGGGAGCAGGTCCGGGCGGAGCGACTGGTTCGATGGCGGGTGGCGGAGGTGCGCCGGCAACCGGCGGCAGCGGACTGGGTGGCGGCGGCAGCGGACTCGCTGGCAGCGGTAGCGGACTTGGTGGCAGCGGCAGCGGACTCGCTGGCACGGGCGGCACATCCGGGGCGGGCGGCGCCGCCGATGGAGGCGCGAGCATCGGTGGGCAGGGGGGACGCGCCGGCAGCGGCGGCGCGGTCGGGGCGGGCGGGGCCGGGGGCGGTGCGGCAGGCGGTGGCGGCCAGGCGGGCCGACCCGATCCAGGCAACGAAGGCGACGGTGATTTCAACATCGGTCCGACCTACGTCACGCAACCGGATCTGATGGACCGCGGCGCGCCCAAAGGGCGGAGCTTCCAATTCTCGATGACGCTGGCGAGCAGCACCATCTTCGACGGCAAGGATGCAACTCTGGATCGCGCCAAGCCGGTCAACACGACACGCACCATCTCGGTGTACGTGCCGGCCCAATATCAGGACGGCACCGCCGCGCCCGTCCTCGTCATTCAGGATGGACCGGGCGACATCAACCTCGTCAAATACGCGCTGGACAACCTGACGGTTGCGCAGGATCCGGCGCGGCGAATCCCACCTTTCGTTGCGGTCGCCGTTCAGAACGGCGGCAATGACAGCAAAGGCAGCGAGCGTGGCCTCGAGTACGACACGATGTCCGACCGCTATGCCCGCTTCATCCACCAGGAGGTTCTGCCCGCGGTGGTGAGCAATTCAATGATCAAGGCCGCGTATCCGAATCTCAAGATCACCGACGACCCGCAGGGCCGGGCGACGCTGGGTTGTAGCTCCGGCGCGGCCGCTGCCGTGACCATGGCTTGGTTTCGCCCGGACCTGTTCAGCAAAGTCATTTCGTATTCGGGAACGCTCGTCGATCAACAAGACGACGATGCGCCCGAAGAAGCGATGTATCCGTTCGGTGCCTGGGAATATCACTCGAGCAAGGCGCTCATCGCGAGCTCGCCGAAGAAGGATCTGCGAGTCTTCTTGAACGTTGCCGAGAACGATCTGAGCTCCAGTGATGCCGAGTCGACCCATCACAACTGGGTCCTGGCCAATCAGCGGACGGCCGCGGCGCTCAAAGCGAAGGGCTACCACTATCGCTATGTCTTCGCGCGCGGCGTGGGCCACTGCGACAGCCGCGTGCGCGGCGCGACCCTGGCCGATGCCCTGATCTGGGTGTGGCGGGGCTACCAGCCGTGATGGACGTCCCGAGCACCGACGGAGCATTGAAGAAGGCCAAGGCAGCCGCGGGACCGAAAGACGTTTCTTCTTAAAACAACGGCCGCTCCCGACAATACAGGCAATGACTTGCGCGAATGCCGGCGGTCCGGATGTTCGGACAGCTCATTCCGACCGCATCTGTCGGGCGACGATGCCCGTCGCGTACTACGGCGCCGTCTCGCAAAGCCCGTGAACGTGACGTCATTGAAGATCGAGAGGAACACCATGCCTGCATACGCCCACGTTAAAGGCTCGTCGAAATTCCGTTCCCGCACGATCGCCAGAGGGCTGGTTTTCCTCGTCGGGTGCGCGATGTCCGGCTGTGGCGCCGGATCGGGTGACGGGGCGGGCGCGGCGGGTGCGTCGGGAACCGCCGGCAGCACGGGAGGCACGTCCAGCGGCGGCCGGGGAGGGACGACGGGCGGCGCCGGGACAGGGCAAGCTGGCACGGCTGGCGGCGCCGCGGGCGCGATCGGCACCGCGGGCATCGGCGCGGCCGGGACAAGCGGGAACGCCGGCGCGACCGGTGCGGCAGGTTCCAGCGCGGGCACGGCAGGTCAGGGCGGCGGAATGGGCGGCGACGGTGGTAGAGCCACGGGAGCGGCCGGCCGAGGCGGAGGGGCCGGGACAGGGACAGCCGGGCGCGGTGGCGCTTCCGGGACCGGAGTGGCTGGAGCGGGCGCCGGTGGCGGCGCTGGCGGATCAGGGGCCGCCGTGCCCAGCGCTGGCTGCAGCAAGGCGCCCACCCTGAAGAACAGCCCAGCAACAGCGATCAACTACAACATGGTAACGAGCGGCGGCATGAGCCGCCGGTACATCCTCCGCTACCCCAGCAACTACGACAATACGCATCCCTACCGGTTGGTCATCGCGTATCACTGGAACACCGGCAGCGCGTCGCAGGTGTTCGACTGCACCACCGAATCGAGCAGGTGCTACACGACGCAGAGTCCGTTCTACGGGCTGTGGAATCTGTCGAACAACACCACGATCTTCGTGGCCCCCGACGGGCTCAACGCCGGCTGGGCCAACAGCAATGGCCGCGACGTCACCTTCACCGACGACATCCTCAAGCAGGTCGAGGACGATCTCTGCATCGACAAGTCGCGGATCTTCGCCAACGGGTTCAGCTACGGCGCGGGCATGTCGTTCGCGCTCGCCTGCGCGCGTCCGGATGTTTTCCGGGCGGTCGGAATCTACGCTGGCGGGCAGCTCAGCGGCTGCAGCGGAGGCAACTCGCCCGTGGCGTACTACGCCACGCACGGGCTGGACGACGGGATTCTCAACATCTCCGGCGGACGCACCATGCGCGACAGGTTCGTGAAGAACAACGGCTGCACGGCCATGACTCCGCCGGAGCCGGCCAACAACAGCGGCTCGCACATCTGCACGTCCTACCAGGGATGCTCGGCTGGGCACCCCGTCCGTTGGTGCGCGTTCGATGGCAGCAACGGTCACGACCCGTCACCCAAGGACCCAGGCCAGTCAATGACCTGGAATCCCGAGGAAGCGTGGAAGTTTTTCACGCAGTTCTGACCGACCGAACGATTCATGAATCTGAGAATGTCGAGTCGAACAGTTTGTCTGGCGGCCGCGATGGTTGTGCTGTCAGGTGCGTGCACCTCCAACACTGGCGCGCCGGCCGGCGGTAGCGGGGGACAGGCACAAGGGGGCTCTGGTGGGAAAGGCGGGCAGGGTGGGCAGACCACAGCGGCGGGAGGAAGCCCCGGCGGCACGGGTGGCAAGTCCGGTCAGGGCGGGCAGACCACAGGCAACGGTGGTAACTCCGGCAGCACTGGCGGGACGTCCAGTGAGGATGGCGGGTCGATCGAACCACGAGCCGACGCAGCGGCTGGCGCCGGGGGCAGCGGCGGCCAGGGTGGCACGTCGCGGCCGCAAGGCGACGCCTCGGACACGGCGCCAGCGGATGCGGGCGGCGGCGACGGCACCGACGGTGCCGTCGCGGTCGGCAATCCCCGCCGCGTGCTCCTGGGCGACGAAGGCAACCGGCGTGTCCTCCTTGTGGACTTGCAGAACCCCAGCAGCGCGGTCTGGAGCACGCAGCTCAACGATGCAAACAAGTACGGGGACGGCCTGCGCGACATCCAGCTCGTGGGAGGCGATCGTGTCGCGGTGTCGGTCCCCAAGGGCTATGTCGAGCTCGACGTAAAGACCGGCGCGATTCGCAAGGAGGTCAGCAGGTTCACCGGCGTCGAGAGCATGCGCCGTCTTCCCAACGGCAACACCGTTCTCGGCGGAAATTCCGATGGCGGGGTCACGTTGCAGGAGCTGGATAGCCAGGACGTAGCCGTGGCGGGGCGCAAGGTGACGTTCACGAACCACAGCCAGCTGCGCTTGCTCCGGCGAACGCCCGAGGGCACCTTCCTGATTGGAGTGGCGAACAAGCTGGCCGAGGTCAACTGGGACAGGCAGACCGTTTGGGAGATGATCATCCCCAACGGCGACTACGTGTATCAAGGCCTGCGTCTGCCGGACAAGACCATCGCGGTCACGTCAGGGTATGGCGCGGCGCTGCTGCGCATCGACGCAGCGACCAAGAGGGTGCTGACGACCATCGGCGGCAAGAGCCAAGCCAATGCAGCGACCATCGTTCCGAACTTCTATGCCGGATACCAGATCCTGCCCAACGGCCACTTCGTGGTCACCAACTGGGAAGGCCATGGCGGCGGGAACGGCGGCAAGGGTGTCCAGCTCCTGGAATACGACGCATCAGGAGCGCTGGTGTGGAGCTGGAAGCAGAATCCCAACCTGGTGTCCTCGCTACACGACGTCATCGTCCTCGACGGGCTTGACACCACCAAGCTCCACGACGACGTCAATGGTGTGCTGGCCCCGGCTACGCAGTAGTCGGGACGGACACTGAGCTGAGACGCGGGGGGCACCGCCGCCTGCGGCGAAACGCTACCGCCCCGTCGACGGCGCGATCCACAGGTGGGAGGACGTGTTCCGGTATCCGCGAGAACGAGTAAACGCCGACTGGGATTGACCTTCTGTTGAAGAAGGAAAAGAATCGGGGTGCGTGGCGAAGGTTGTGGGGCTGCTGTTGGCGACCATTGTGGTGGGGGCGGCGGCGGGCAGCTCGGTGCTAGTCGAGACGAACCGCAAGAAGGCGGCAGGACAGCGAGCCGGCAGCGCGGCAGAGTCGGCGAGGACGCGGACCCGACAGGCCCTGGCGGCCCACGTCGCCCAGCTCGAACGCGAGGTGAAGGATGCGGCGGCGAATCCCCGGCTGGTCACCGCGCTGAGGGGGCGCGTCGACAGAGCGACGCTGGAGGATCTGTTCCGCAGCGAGCAGTGGAGCGAGGCGTTTCAGGCCGAGTTCAAGATGTACGCGATCGCCGTCGAGAGCGAGCTCCGCATCGTGCACGGTGGGATCAAGGGGGCGGAAGTCTCGGGCGATCTCTTGGTGCGCCTGGCGCGCGAGCAGCGCCGGTCGGTGTCGGAGATCGCCTTGAGCAAAGGCTTCGCATACGTCGCGGCGGCGACAGTGGTCTCCATTCCGGAACGCTCGGTCTCGCCGGTATTGGTGCTGACAAAGCCGCTAGATGACGCCGCGCTGACAAAGCTGTCGGAGACCGCACACGGCGCGGTGCTGCTCAGCGATGGCCAAACGGCAGTGATCGAGGCGGGCAGCGAGCCCGAGCGCGAGTTGTTACGCGGCGTGGTCGGCTCGGAGCGGCGAACGCCGCTCTACGTGCCGGCGGACGGCGGCTGGGCGGCTCGCGTCGATCGACTGGCGCCTGAACTGTGGATGTGGACGTACGCGAGCGCCACCGCCGAGAGCTCTGCGGTGGTGCGCCACGTGGCGATCTGGGCGGTCGCATTGACGGCGTTGATCGTCTTGCTTCTCGGATACAAGCGGGCCGCCGTCGGGCGGGAACAAGCCCCGCGGACGACCGACGGCCCGCGGCCGATCGTCGGTCTCCCGAGCTCGGCATCGCGGGCCCCCATCTCCGAAGCCTACGGCAACCACACCGGTCTTACCTTCGGCCGCTACCGCCTGATCGACCGGTTGGGCTCAGGCGGAATGGCCGAGGTGTACACTGCGGTCACGTTCGGCGCCGAAGGTTTTCGCCGCACGTTCGTGGTCAAGCGCCTCCACGCCGAGTTGGCGCGCCACCCCGCCGCGGTGGCGCAGTTCATCGACGAGGCGAACCTGGGTTCGACGCTCGTGCACTCGAACATCGTTCCCGTGTTCGACTTCGGCAAAGTTGGTGACGAGTATTTTCTGGCGCAGGAATACATCCTCGGTCGTGACCTGGGCCGCGTCACGGCGCGAATCATCGAACGCCACCGCAAGCCCCTGTCCGCTCCCTTGGTGTTGTACATCGCGCGCGAGACGTGCAAGGCGCTCGAGTACGCGCACGCCAAACTCGACAAGACGGGCAAGCCGATGGGCCTCGTGCATCGCGATGTGTCGCCCGAAAACGTGCTGATCTCAGCGCTGGGCGAGGTCAAGCTGCTCGACTTCGGGATCGTCAAGGCCGACGGGCGCGTCAGCAAGACCCAGGACGGCCTCGTGAAGGGGACCGCCAGGTTCATGTCCCCCGAGCAGGCGCGCGCGAGCGCGATCGACGCGCGCGCCGACCTGTTTTCGTTGGGGCTGGTGATCTTCTATTGCTTGACCGGCGAAACGCTGTACAGCGGAGACGCAACCCACGAAGTTCTGTTCAGAGCCTCCCAGGGACCGCGTGCCGAGGAGCTCGCGCGTTTGGCCGACCTCCCGGCTCCCTTCCCGGCGATTCTGCTCAAGGCACTGCGGACGGATCCGGCGGAGCGCTATCAGACGGCCGCGGCGTTCGGAGCGGCGCTCAGCCCCCACGCTGGCGACGTTGCCCGCGACCTGGTGGATTTGATGCACACCCTTTTCGCCGCCGATCTCCAGCAGGAGGAGACGCACTTCGCCGCGGCGGTTCCGAACAGCGGAGCCGCCGCGGATGATCACGAGCGGGCGAGACAAACGACGCCCACGACCCGGTCGTGACGGATCATGGCCGCGTCACTGACGCGGACCAGGAGCTCCGCACACGTGCGACGGGTTCTGAGCGTGCAGCTGTCGCGCGTCGAAGACGCCGTGCGCGTCGAGCTGCTGAGCGCGCGCGGTGACCGGCTCGGCGAGCGGGACCTCGCCGCTGGTGACAGCGGCAGTGATCCGGCGGGGCCGATCGCGGTTGTCATCGCTGCCTGGGAGGCCGGTCTCGGTGCGTGGGCGCTCGGCCGCATCGAGCGCCATGCGGGTGGTTCCTCGCTGAGGGCGCGCGCGCCGAAGTCCCTGGCGCCGCGCGGCAATCCTCGCCGTTTGTGCGGGCCGGACGATCGTCGATAATGATGCGCGCATGGGCGGCGGCGTGACCCGATCCTGGTTGGTTGTGCTGTGCGTTTTCGTGGGGTGCGGTGGCGGCGCGGGCCAGACCGACGGCGGCCGCGACACCCCAGGGAGCAGCGACCACGCGGGCGACATGGCGCCCGCCGGCGATGCGCCCGGCGACGGTCTCGTTGCGGTCGACGGCGCCGCGGACGTGCCGGCGGCGGACGCGCCCGGCGACACCGCGCCGGACGTGCCAGCGGGCGACGCGCCCGAAGGCGGCGCGCCGGACGTGCCAGCGGGCGACGGCAGCGACGCTTCGCCCGACGGCAGCGACGCCTCGCCCGACGCCAGCGACGGGCCCCCGGGCGACACGGGCGGGTCGGATACCGGAGGCGTCTGCGAGGTGGTGCGCACGCTGTCCGCATCGCAGAGCCTGGCGTACGCGCCGATGGCGATCGGCGATCGCTGGACGTACCAGGGCCGTTCGTGGCTGACCAGCTTTCCCCAGTACCCGGTCGAGTATCAGCAACGCCTGGAGGTCACGGGAACGAAGACGATCAACGGCGTCGAAGCGTTCGTCGTCAACGATTCGAGCCCCGACGGCAACCCGACGCCGGCCGACGAGTACTTCGCGGTCACCGCGGCCGGCCTCGTCAACGAAGGGCTGGCGGCGACGGGCAACCCGCCGCCGACTGGCTGGTTCCCCGCCGCCCCTTATGTCGAGGTCCCGTTCCCGGTGCGGGTCTGCTCCGCGTTCCAGAAGTTTCAGATGACGGGCAGCAGCGGCAAGGCGACCGGCACCTCGGTGGCGCGCGCTGTCGAGACCACGGCCGTGTCGGGCATGAGCTTTCCCGATGCCCTGCGCATGGAGGAAAACGTGACGATCGAGACCGCCGCGCCCGACGGTGGCGCGCCGGTTGTCCGCCCCTACTCCAGCACCGTCGACTGGTACGCGCCGGGCTTCGGGCGGATCAAGCGGACGGTGAACCTGTCCGACCGCGAGTACCACTACGACATCACGGGCGCGCTCATCGGCGGCGTCGGGCACGGCGTCCTGCCCGGGGGCAACATCGCTCAGCTCGACGTCATCTCCTCGTTCCTCGGCAGCTCCGATCGTCCCGCGGTCGCGTCGGATGGCCAGCGCTTCCTTGTCGTGTCGTCCACCAGCACGGACCTCTATGTTGGAGGCCTGGCGGCGATCCTGGTCGGGCCCGACGGAAAAACCATCAAGACCACGCCCATCGTCCAGGGCGGGCGCGTCCCGACCACCGCCGCCGTGGCTTACGGTGACGGGCGCTACCTGGTCGCCTACCCGACCTGGAACAGCACGATCAAGGCGGTGATGCTGTCATCCGACGGGACGCAGATGGGATCGGCGTTCGACATCTGGGGCGGCGGATCGGTCGCGGTCGCTTATGGCAAGGGCGTGTTCCTGGTCGCGAGCAACCAGAGCGCCAGCCTCGGGATCAGCGTCGTCAGCAGCCAAGGTGCCGTGACGAGCGAGGCGATCCCGTACCCTGGGCAGCAGCAGCAGGGCGCGCCCGCGCTGGCCTTTGACGGCAAGAACTTCCTGATGGCGTGGCTCAACACCACCAGCGAGCTTCCGAACGGCCTGAGCAAACACGTCTCCGCCGGCCGCGTGAACGCGGACGGCAACGCGATCGATGTCGCGATCACGCAGGTCACCACCGCGCCGCCGTTGCAGGTAGACGTCGACGTGGCGTTCGACGGCACTCGCTACGTCGTCGCCTGGGGCCACGCCAAGTTCGCATCCGAAATCGGCGCCAACGAGGTACGCATCGCGCGCATCGGCACCGACGGTGTGCTGCTGGATCCGGGTGGTCGCGTGATCGCCCCCGCCCGCGGCGAGACCGGCAAGGCCAATCCGCGCATCACGCGCCTGGGCTCACAGACCCTCGTCGTCTGGCGGCGCACCAATTATCAGGAGCGCGGCCCGTCGATCTGGATCGCCGGTACGCGCGTCGACGCCGACGGCAACTCGCTCGACAGCTCGGCGACCTCCGACGGTCTCTTCATCTCTGGGCCGTCGAGCAGCGAAACCATCTTGCCAGCGGTCGCGTGGAGCGGCGATCGCGCGTTGCTCGTCTACATCGACCGCGGCGGCGAATCGATGATGAAGCGCAAGCTCGACGCCAGCCTGGTATTCCCGTGGTAACGGCGCCGCCGCGCCGAGCGGTCGCCTCGCTCCGCTTGGCCGTCGCCCTCGCTCTGACCGGCGGGTGCGGCGGGACGACGCTCGGCGTGGACGCGGGGCCGCGAGACGCGAACAGGAGCGCCGACGTCGCCGCGGCCGATGCTTCGCGCGATGTCGTCGGAGAAGAGCCGGTCGATGCGCCCGCCGATGGGCAACCCGACGTGGCCGGGGACGGTGCGGGCGGCGACGCGCCCGCCGGTGACGCGCCGGACGCCATCGGCCCGACTGACGCGCCGGCGGAGAGCCTCGCGGACACGTCGGCCGAGCGAGCCTCGGACGCCACCGGCGCCGACGCGCAGCCGGACGTCGCCGCCGACCTGCCCCCCGACGTCTCCGGCGACGCTGGCCCCGATCTCCCCACCGACGTCGCGCCGGATATGCCGCTCGACGGCGGTCCTTGCATGCCCCGCCGATGCGGGATCGAGATCGCGTGCGGCGTGGCGGCCGATGGCTGCGGCGACAGCGTCACCTGCGATCCCTGCCCCGACATCGGCCGCGTGCTGCGCCTGCCCGGCGCCCGTCACATGGTCGTCGACAAGGCCCGGAACCTCATCTACGTCACCACCGCCGGGAGCAACCCGACCTACCCGAATGCGGTCGTCATCGTCCAGCCGACGCCGACCACGCCCAAGATCGTCGGCTCCATCGCGGTCGGGCGCGAGCCGAACGTGCTCGCGCTGTCGGACGACGGTACTCGGTTGTGGGTCGGCACCGACGGCGACTTTGCGATCCGGAAGGTCGAGCTCGGCGCCGGCGCGCCGGTCCTGGGCGCACAGTACAAGCTCCCGTTCGGCGCGAACTACCCGTACCAGACCATGGTCGGGTCCATGAAACCGCTACACGGCAGCGCTGATTCGGTGATCGTCGTGCTGGCGAGCTCGACCGAGAGCGTCGGCGTCGTCGTGATCGACAACGGCGTTCCGCGCGCGGCGGCGACGCGCTCCTTTGCGTCGTGTGTGGTCCCGGGGCGCGGCGACACCGTCTTCGGCGCCAACGGTCGCATCACCTCGTACGAGTTCTACACGATGCAGCTGTCGTCCACGGGGCTCGCTCAAACGACGTTTGACCGGTTGCTCACTAACTTCACGCGCGATCTCGTGTTCGCGCACGATCGCGTCTACTCGGAGGGGGGCGAGGTTGTCGACGTCACCACGCCCGGCGCTCCGGTGAACCTCGGCAAGCTTCCGACGTGGGGCTGGCCGCGGCCGCTCCCGAACGATCCGACGCGCGTGTTGCTCCTGTCGGGCGGCCCGCGCGACGGCTACGCGGTGCTGCGCACGGTCGACACCGCGACGCGGGCCACGAAGGCGATGGTCTCGATCACGGGCGCGACCGGCTACTACATGCGTGACCTGGACCTGGTCGGAACAGATTCGATCGCCTTCATCGCCGAGGAGACGACACCCGACGCCACGCACCCGAACCTGTTGATCGTCGCGCGTACGTCGCTCCTCCCCTGAGCGCGGGCAGGCGTTCGGCAGGACTCTGCGCTGCGCAAAATCTGGCTGCCCGACTGCAGGGGCTCGAAAACGGCGATCTCAGCGTGCGTGGCGACTCCGAAAAAGCGCCAGCAGCGTGGATGAATGCTGCATGATGGTCACGTGCGCGGCACCCACGCGCTCCACGAGGGCTCGATCGTCGCCGGCCTAGCGTTCGCGGTCCGGATCGCCGACTGGCCGTGATCACGATGCAGCACAATCGAACTTGGCGTCTCGCTGCTGTCGCGCTGCTTGCGGCGCTTGGCGCGTGCGACCGCGTGTGGGTCTATCGCGTCCCCGATCGTCCCCATAGCGGTACGGACGCTCGGCCCGAATATGTGCTGAGCGCCGCCCCCGGCGTCGCGTACAGCGTGGGGTTCATGTGGTTCGCTGGCCGTCTCTGCGCCCATGGTGAGGTCCACAACGGAACGCCCAACGCGATCGTGTTCCATGCCGACCGCTTCTTTTTCCAGGACGGTTCAGGACGCCGGTATCACCCCGGCAAGCCGTCCGGCGGCCGCACGTTCCCGGATCCAGTCGACATCGCGCCAGGGCGGTCGTTCAAGGTTGAGCAGTGGTCCCAGGACGGCCCCTCGACGGACGGATCGTTTGGGGCGCAGCGACTTCATCCCGAGGGACGCCGGCTGCTGTTCGAGCAACACGGGATCGTCGTCGACGGACAGAGCGCGCCCGTCAAAGTGAGCATGGAGTTGCAGGATCCGGCTTGATGCCGTCTCGATAGACTCCGCGGCGCATCAATCGGCGCGGTTGCCACATCTCAGGGCAATAACGCGCCGCCAAGGCGCACGCGCTGGTGTTTGTTCCTTCGAGCGTCGACGCGAGAGCTCGTCCTATTTCCGGTCGGCGCGACTACCCTCCATGAACGCGCGGAAACAACCGGCGGGGTAGTCCTTCAGGTACGCACTCACCCAGAAATCGCGGCGAGCGAGATCGGTTCGTGCTGCTGCGGCTTCCACCGCCAACGCCATCGCCTCTTCGCGAAGGGCTCCGCGCGGATACTTCGCCAAGTAATCTTCGAGAAGAACGCCAGCGCGCCGGAAATCCCGAGTGTGCCGGACGGCCAACATCGCGTCGACCAGGAGCTGATGTCCCGCCTGCTCCTTTTTATCGACTACCGATCGGGCGACCGATCTCTCGTTTCTGCCGTCGCGCCCTTTCCGCCGAAGATCTGGCGGAAGGCCGACTCCAGCGCATTTCCGTAGCTGGCGAGAGGTCGCCCGTCGCGCACGTCCGTCCGGAGCGCTTTCAGGAAGCGCTCGCGCATGTCGAAGCGCCCCATCTCGAGGCCGAACACGATGGTCGTGAACGGCGGACCGGCGGAATCCCCGGGTCGCGCCGTTCCCGAGAAACGTTTGGGACATGACTTCTCGCGGACCGTGAAGTTGCGGGCGTAGGCAATCCCGTGGTGATCGACCTGCAGATGCTTCGGATGTGCGAGCCTTCTCGAGGCGGAGCATCCGTGGAGGCTATCCCGGCAGGGCCCGTAGGGCCCAGGGGAGAGAGTTGCCGGAGGGCCCTTCTATCGGCCAAAGGGCCGCTTGAAAGTCCTATCCCCAACAAGGCGAGGATTGGCGCGTTCACTCGGCAGTCATCCGGAGCTGGTCGGTGATCAGCGCAGCCCCGGGCACTCGAGCGGCGTTTTCGACGAAGGCGCAGGCAGTCATCGGCGCCAGCCTCCGCTCAGGCCCCAGCCGATGATCGCGACGGCCCCACCGACCAACCAGATGAGCCAGGCCAGTCCGTCACCCATGCTCGAGCCTTTGCCGCCGTTGCCGAGGCGGGGCTTCACCCCTCGGCGCGCGAGCTCCTGCAGGAACCCTGCAGGTCTCCGCTTCGTCGCTGAGAGCAAGGCCCTTCCTGGGAATGCTCACGGCGAACCGTTCCCGGTCGAATCCCATCTCGGGCTCCAGGCGCTCCAGCCAACGCGCTTCTGCGAGCTCCTGCCAGGAGACGTGCTGTGCGGTGCTACATTCTTCCGCACTTCGACGCCGTCGCTCAGGGCGTGCACCTGCAGCCGCGGGCCCGGTGCACGATGCGCCGAAATCGAATCGACATCGCCAGTCGAAAACCTGCCCACGCTGGCCACGTGACCACCGCGAGCACCACGGCCAGCACGACCTTCCAGCGCGCCCATTCAGCCGGATCCTCGCGCGCCATCGTCGAGGTCACAGTATAGGGGCATTGCAGCGGGGGGCGAGCCGCTAGACTCATATGCGGACCCGTACGTTGGTGCTTCCGAGACGCGTACCCTCGAAGAAGCGTTGGCGCCGCTACCGCCCACCGATGTGCGGTGACACCGGTCCGCCGTGACGAGGTCTACTTGGTTCGCCGCAACCTGGCGGCGGATTGATGCCGAGGATGAACACGTTCTGTTTCAGCTCAGCGTCCCACACCACGCGCTTGACGTCCGGGGCCTTGGGGCCGTCAGACTGCCAGTGAAACTGAGTCCAGTGCCCGTGGTCCAGCGCCCAGAGACGAATCCCCACGTCACCGGATTCTGCCCACAGTCGATCGTCGGCATCCCATTGGATCCGCAAGCGGAACCAAGTTGCGAAGGTGGTGACTGACTCGAACGCCGGCTGTCCCAACGTGGTTGGCACGATGCGTACGCGCAGCATTCGTCAATCAGCGGGCGCCTGAGCGTCGACCGGACCAGTTCGGCGTAGTACCTTCCCGAAGGCGAAGGCGAAGGCGCTCCTTTGGCAATGGCTGCGCCCGAATCCCCAGTATCTTTGGTGGTTCCGGAGTTTGTCTGTTGGTCCATTGTTGGTTGCCGATGCTGGCTAGATGAGTGCCGACTGCAGCCCGGGGCGACCAGCAAGAGAGCGGCAAGCTGCAGCCACACCCATCGCGCCAGCCACTCTGCTCGTCGCCTGCGCGCGACGGCGGCGACCCGGTAGGGGCCCTGGACGTCGATGCGGTGACAGCCGTGTAGGGTCAGCCGCATCGGCGGATAGGACTTCAAGCGGCCTCTTGGGCCGATAATAGTCCCTTCCCTTCCGTCAACCCACTGCCCCTCGTTCGTGAAGACGTCGGTGCCGTACCTGCCACGGTGGGCGCGCCACCTGGCGGCGATCGACTGCACCTGTCCGTGAGGCCCTTCAGTCTCGGTTGATCCGCAGCACGAAGAGGTCGTCGCTGGTGGCCACGCCTATCTCGCCGGCGTCGGGCGAGAACGCCCAGAGTCATCGAACGTCGCGATCGATGAGTCACGCTGCAACACCATCACAATCCGCTGCCCGTTCGTCGCGAGCGCGACGTCCGCGGGCAGGTCGCCGTAGACGACGCTCGCGACGACGCCCCCGCCGCGCACGGTCGTCAGGCGAACGCCGGCCGCGTCCTCGCAGCGGACGACCACGCCGTCCGCTGCCGGTGCCGCCGCCACCCCCGTGATGCGATGGCGCACGGGCGCCGCGTAGCTCGCGGTCGTCCGGAGGTCGGGGAAACCGGAGTCGGCTTGCGGTTCGGAGGCAATCGCGAGCCGGACGGAGTCGTAGTGCGCGCGCACGAGGACGCACGGCGCCGTCGTCCAGAACAGCTTCGCGGTGTCGCCGCCCGGCGATCCACACCAGCGCGACACGACCAGCCGTTTGCCGGACCGATAGCGATCGAGGCGTTGCGGGATGCGAGTCATCGGGTTTCCTACGCCGCGATCCTACAGCACGAGCGGTTGACCATCGCCACGCGTTCGCGTCACCCTGTCGCGGCAGGGGCCGTAGGGCCCAGGGGAGAGAGTTGCCGGAGAGCCCTATTATCGGCTCGACGGACCGTCGCTACGACTTCGCGCTCGTTCACGTAGACGTTTGAGAGCGATCCGGATCGGACGTACGTCGAGACCGACACCGTCGCGCCGGAGACGGCGTACGGCCGGTCGAAGGCGGCGGCGTTCCTGTTCGCCAACCTGGAGCGTATCACCGTCCTGCGCACGTTGGTGTTTGTGCGGCTACGTGCACCCACGGCGGCGCAACACGATCGACGATGTTCTGCAGTTCGCCGGCAAAGTGGTGTGCGAGGTCGCGTTCACGGAGTGGACCGGCCGCGGCCGCATCCGCCATCCATCGTTCCAGGACATGCGCGTCGACAAGAGACCACGGGACGGTGAAACGCGAAGTATCATCCGAGCTCGAATGACTTCCGGCCGGAGGCGTGTCTTCGTGGCGATGCTCCCGATACTGCTGCTGCTGGTGCTGGAGAGCGGATGTTCGTTCCTGTTCGTTCGGGCCCGCCGCCGCCTGCCGAACGCATGCGAGGTTACGACTGCACGCGCAGCAGGGTGGTGCCAGTGATCGACGTCGGATTGGCGGCGCTCGCGCTGGCGGTCGCCAGCTATGCCGCGCTGGCAAGCGACGAGGAATGGAGCCGCATGTCTCCCAATTCAAGATCGGTCGCGATTCCGCTCGGCATGGCGTGGACAGCGGTCTACGGAGTTCCGCGATCATCGGTTTTCGTCGCACCGACAGTTGCCGGGAAGCCGTGAGCCTCGACCCTGGCAACTACCAGCGAGCCCGACACCTGCGGCGCCAGCGGCGCGCCGAGGAGGCCGCCGAGGAGGAAGCCGTGCAACAGCGGCTCGAGGAACAACAGGAGGCCGAGGAAGCCGACGAAGCGAAGGCCAGGTGATGGCGGCCGCGGCCCAGCCCGTTGAACACTCAGGGTGGAAACGATAGTTGAGAAGCGCCGCCCAGGCCGGAGCAGGTGTATGAGCTACAGGCCAGCCTGCCGGGGCGGCGGCCCCGCCCGCGCAATCCCGTCAATGGCGCTGTCACCCTGCGCCTCTGCCGGAGCAGTTCTCGGGCCTTCCGGAGCCGGCGCGCCCGTCGATGCGTACTGGAACCGAATGCAGTACGCGCCGCGGTTTCAGTGGACCTTGACGTCCGACTCGGGCACCAACCACCGGCGCGCCATCCATCGATTCGCGCACGATCGAGGACTTGCCGGCCGCGCTGGCCTTCTCAGCGCGTCGGCCGGGATCTTCCCGACATCAGGACCACGAACGACCCCTTCGATTCCGTCTTGCAGAACTTGATGAAGCGAACGTCGCGATCAAAATCGATTCCCGTCAGCGCAGCGCCGTTTGCACCGGACGATTAGATCAGGCGGCCGGCGATCTCTCGAAGCGGTCCCAGCGCCGCGCGATCGAGCGTGGCCGCGACCGTGCACCCGGTCGGCAAGCTGCCTTCGGCGTTGACGGGGTGCCTGAACGCGCGGAAAGAACCGGTCGACCGGCCGCCGCCCCGCTTGCAAGCCGCGCCCGCGATCGCCAGAACGGCAAGCAAGACGACGGCCTCACGTCCCAACGGGATCCCCTTCGGTAACACGGCACCCGAGCGCCGCCGGACATTGGTCGTTCGAATACTGGTCGCAGAACTTCTTGACGGGAATCCCGGTGCACGCGGACCAGACGCACGGGAAGTTGCGGTCCGGATACGGGGCCTGAACGAAGGAAAAGTCATCGCACGCCTGCGGATCGGTTATCGAGGGACATACGCTCGTACACTGCTGACCCGCCCAGGCACAGGCCGAGGTGGTGGTCGCCTCGCAGGTTTGTTGCGACCCCTGCTCCTGACACTTCGTATCGACGGCCGTGAAGGCGAACAGGCATCCGGGCACGGGCATGCAGCCCGGGACGGTCTGGCAGTGGTCGGCCTGGTTCGCGCACGTGATGGGCTGCCCGGAACAACGCTTCGTGCTGCAACCCGAGACGATGCCCAACCAGGCGACGAGCGCGAAGTACGAGGCCGTTCGCATGAGATCACTGTAGCTCACAAGCTTTCCAACGGGCTCAGCTCGGCCCCGGGCTCCCACACACACCGGGGTTCCCCAGCGCTCACCGTCGGAGCTGGTGTTCCCGCGGCCCGACGGGAAGATGTATCCGGATACGACGAAGCTCGAACCCGTCCTGCGGCGCGCGCTCCGCCGCGCCGGCATCATCGTCGGCTATCGACACAATTGCCGGAAGCAGGCCTGCGGCCACGTCGAGGCGGCGACGGATTCCAGCATCCGCCGCTGTCCCACGCACGGCACCTGATGTGGGTGACGAGCTTCGTCCGCCCGATCCGTTTCCATGACCTGCGCCACACGACGGGCAGCTTGCTCGCGATGCTTGGAGTGATTGGTGTGGACGGCTGATTGTCTGTAGTGACTCGGCGACCAACCAGCCAGCTTTCAGATCGATCAGGCGGGCTGCTATGCAGCTCGCGCACCTACACGAGCTCGATTGACACCCGCGGCCTGCACCAGCTTCCGGGCCCGCCGAATGTGCGAAGCGACGGTGCCGTCCGGAAGCTTCAAGAGCGCCGCGACCTCGCTGCGGGGCATCTCTTCGAGTTCGTGAAGAACGAATACCTCGCGCAAGGACTCGAGATGGAGCGTTTCGTCCACGCCCATGGTCGCAAGATTGCCCAGTTCCAGCAAGAGTCCGCGGAGAGGTGCGGCGAAAATCCGCTGGTGTTGCGTAAACAAATACCGAATGGCGAGTTGGAAGATCGCTCCATGGTCGCCGTCATTAGGGCATGTCCGACCCCAAGCTCGCCCCGCGCTCGCGCGCTCACAATTCCGTTTCACTCCAAATCGCCGCTTTCGCCTTCGCCTTGATCCCGTTCGCGAACGGGTGCAGGGGGCCCGCCGCCGACGAGCCTGCCGTGACAGTCGAGACTTCAGCCCTCGTGGCGCCGAACGCGAGCGCCCCTCCTGCGAATGGCGTGCCCGCTGCCGCTCCCGCGAAGACCCCTCCCGGAAAGGCGGCCCTCGCCGCGCCACCGAGCACCGCTCCCGCGAAACCGACCGTCTGGGTCATCCTGAAGAGCCAGGTGAACCCGGCTCCGGCCGCGCAGGGGAAGGACTGGAAGGGGAAGGGCCAGGCCGTCTTCAACACGTTGACCGCCAACGCGTCGAGCTCGCAGGCCAGCCTGAAAGGCTTTCTCGGCACGCGAAACGCGAAGTTCAAGAGCTTCTGGATCGTGAACACCGTGAAGGTGACGGCCGATCAGCAGACGATCGATGAGATCGCGAAGCGCTCGGACGTCGCCCGCGTCGTGCCCGACTCGAAGTTCACGCTCCCGCCGCTGCAGCCCAACGCGGGCCAAATCAACGTCGTCGAATGGAACATCGCCAACATCCATGCGCCGGAGGTGTGGGAGCAGTTCGGGGCGCGCGGCGATGGCATCGTGGTCGCGAACATCGATACCGGCGTCCAGTTCGATCACCCGGCGCTGGTCAACCAGTATCGCGGCAACCTCGGCGACGGGATCTTCAATCACAACTACAGCTGGTTCGATCCGGCGAACGTCTGCGGGTTCCCGTCGGTGGTCCCGTGCGACAACGTCTTCCACGGCACGCACACCATGGGCACCATGGTCGGCGACGATCTGAGCGGCAATCAGATCGGTGTTGCGCCGGCTGCGCGCTGGATCGCGGCGAAGGGCTGCGAGACCAACTCGTGCTCGTTCGATTCGCTCCTCAGCGCCGGTCAGTGGGTGCTGGCGCCCACTGACTTGAATGGCCAGAATCCCCGGCCCGACCTGCGGCCGCACATCGTGAACAACTCCTGGGGCGGCGGACCCGGCGACGTGTTCTACCAGGCGACCGTCCAGGCCTGGGTCGCGGCAGGCATCTTCCCCGCTTTCTCGAACGGGAATGCGGGACCGAGCTGCGGCAGCGCAGGGTCGCCCGGCGACTACCCGGAGTCGTACGCGGTCGGCGCCTACGACATCAACAACTTCCTCGGGTCCTTCTCCAGCCGCGGTCCCGGATTCGACGGCGGGATCAAGCCGAACATCGCTGCGCCCGGCGTCGACGTTCGCAGCAGCGTGCCGGGCAACGGGTATGAAATCGTCTCGGGGACGTCGATGGCGGCCCCGCACGTCGCCGGATCGATCGCGCTGCTGTGGTCGGCGGCGCCCACGTTGGTGGGTGATATAGCGGCGACGCGCGCGCTGCTCGATCAGACGGCCATCGACACGCCAGATTTCAGCTGCGGCGGCACGGCAGAGAACAACAACGCATTTGGCCAGGGGCGCCTCGACGTCCTCGCCGCCATGAACCAGGCGCCGACCGGGCCCACCGGCACGCTGCAGGGAACGGTGACCGCGAACGGGACTCCGATCGCGCGCGCTTCGATCCATGCGCAGGGACCGGCCGACCGGACGACGGTCAGCGATCCGGCCGGTGCGTATCGTCTCAGGCTGCCGGCCGGAGCTTACACGCTCACGGTGGATGCGTTTGGGTACGAGACGCTGACGATCCCGGGCGTGAACATCGTGGCCGACACCACGACCACCCGGGACGCAGCGCTGGTCCCGGTGCCGTCGTTCCGACTGTCGGGCACGCTCGTGGACAACACCGGCGTCCCCGTCGTGGGCGGCCAGGTGTCAGTGGTCGGCACGCCGCTGGCTCCCGCGGTGACGGACGCAGCGGGGCACTACAACTTCCCGGCCATTCCAGCCGGAACTTACGACGTCACCGGTTCGGCTCCGGGCGGGTGTTACACGTCGTCCACCACAGTGGTGACGCTCACCGCCGACACGACGGCGAACTTCACCATCGATCTACGCCCTGACCCCTTCGGCTACTTCTGTCGGCTCACAACGAGCGACTATTTTCAGGCGAACACGCCGACGGGGCTGTTCGGGGACGACGCGCTGGCGGAGGTGCCGCTGCCGTTCAACTTCCCGTTCTACAGCTCCAGCTTTTCGTCGGTGAACGTCACGACAAACGGGGTCGTGAACTTCCAGCCGACGTTCGCGTACTACGGCAACGTCGGCATTCCCGACCCGTTCGAGCCGAACGCGGCGATCTTCACCTTCTGGGACGACCTGTTCGTCGACAGCACGTCCATGGTCAACACCGATACGTTCGGTACCGCACCGAACCGCGTGTTCGTCGTCGAATGGCGAGACGTCTCGCCGCTCGGACGGCCGGACCTGCGTATGAGCTTCGAGGTCCAGCTCGGCGAAAGCGGCAGCATCGTCATGCGGTATCAGAACGTCGAGCCCGATCCGTTCCAGCGCGGCGGCTCCGCGTCGATCGGTATCGAAGACGAGACCGGTACGACGGGGCTCCAGTTCGCCTTCATGCAGCCGATCCTCGCCAACAACCTGGCGGTCTCGTACATCTTGCCTCCGTCGGGCTTCGTGCGCGGAACAATCACAGACGCGGACGCGGGGACGCCGGTGCCGGGCGCGACCGTGACGGCGCTGCAGGGGACTGCGGTGATCCGGCAGACCAGCGCCGACGGAAATGGCGCGTACGTGCTGCATCTTCCGGTCGGCGCCTACACCATCGAGGCGACCGCCACGAACTACAGCGTCGAGCGCCGGTCGGTGAACGTGACCTTGAACGCCGACGTGCAGGCCAACTTCGCGCTGCATACCGGGCGCGCCGCTGTCACACCGCCAAACATTCAGCTGACCGTGCCGGTCAACCAGTCGCGCACCCGCCAGCTGACCTTGTCGAACACGGGCTCGGCGGGCTTCACGTTCACGATCAACGAGTCCGGCGGCGCGCGGCAAACGACGGTATCCACCGTACGTCTGGCGAAGAACCCGAGCTTCAGCCCCAACGCGAGGGACACCCGTGCGCTGTTCGCGCCGGGGATCCAGGCGACCGGGATGGCGCCGCTGGCAGCGGGCGACGTCCTCAAGTCTTTCCCGCCCACGGGCATGGGGTTTGCCTGGGGCGTCGGGTTCACGTCCAACCTCTGGCTCAGTGACGTCGCGACGCCGTTCCGCGACGTCGAGTTCACCGTCGACGGCGCTGCGACGGGCCGTCAGTTCCTCATACCCTGGGTGGATCCGTTGGGCTTCGGCGCTGACCTGGCGTACGTGCCGAACCGTGGGCTGCTTTGCCAGGTCAACGTGGGCGGCGACAACGGGATCTACTGCATGGATCCCGCCACGGGGAACGTCGTCAGCTCGATTACCGGCGCGTTCGCGTGGACCGGGGTCTCTCAGCGCGGCCTCGCCTATCGATCGGACGACGACAGCTTCTACATCGCCGGCTGGAACGACGGCACCGTCTATCACGTCGCCGGCCTGGCGAGCGCGCAACCGGGCGAGGTGCTCGGGACGTGCCGGCCGGGAGACGGCAACATCTCCGGCCTGGCGTACAACTCCTCGGCCGGGGTGCTGTGGGCGGCCACCAACAGCCCGACTGACACCATCTACGAGCTCAATCCGAGCGACTGCACGGTCTTGTCGACGCTTGCCCACCCGCAGCCCGGCTTCCAGGGCGGCGGTCTCGAGATGGATGACGCGGGCAATCTGTGGATGATCGCTCAGTCGCCAAACCGCGTGTTCCTCGTCGACAGCGGCGTACCCGCGTTCTCCGACGTCCCCTGGCTTTCGGTGAGCCCGACGACGGGGACGGTGGCGCCCGGCACGCAGCGGTCGCTGACCGTCAGCGTAAACACGACCGGCCTCACGCCCGGGCTCTACCTCGCGAGCATCTTCGTGGGGACGACCGCAGCGCACCAGACGCAGATCCGAGTCCCCGTCAGCCTGTACGTTCCCGACTACCAGCAGTCGGTCAATGCTGGCAGCGGCGTCTACGTCGACACGCTGGGAGATCCGTGGGCCGCGGACCAGAAGTACGCGACCGGGAGCTGGGGCTACGTCCAGAAGGGCAAGGTCGTGACCACCAGCAAGAACATCACCGGCACACCGGATCAGCCCCTGTTCAGGACCCAGCGCAGCGATCCCTACGGGTATCGCTACGACAACGTTCCCAATGGGACGTACCAGGTCGAGCTGCGCTTCGCCGAGCTGGAACCGAAGGAGAAGATCGGCAAGCGGCTGTTCGACGTCATCGTCGAGGACTCGCTGATTCTCCCCGCGCACGACATCGTGTACGAGGTCGGCACGCTCGCCGCCGAGAGCCGCACGTTCTTCCTGAACGTCACGGACGGCCGGATGGATATCCGCCTGATTCCGCGGGCCGGCTCGGATGCGCCCGTGATCAACGCTGCACGCATCACCCACCGAACGGATCGATAGACGCCGAAGGTGCGCGCCCCGGTCGTTCCGGGCGGGGCGCGCGCGACTGTGACCTGTGCGTCGCAGCGCGTGTCAGGTACGACACGGCCGTCAGATCCCGGACGGGCACCATCGGTCAGGCGGGTGTGCGCCATCACCGCAAAGCTAGGCGTTGAGCCCGAATGAGCTTGATTGTGAATCGCTAGTGTTGTGAGACTCCCTGTTGACTGGTCCGGCAGATGGATTGCATGGGATCTCTGCCGACAGAACGTTTGGTCAACAGCGGTGTGGGGAGTCCATGTATCAGCGTCGTGGTGGTGCTTCGTTCGATGTCGTCGACGAGTATCGGCTGGCGGGAGTAGGACCGGGCGACGACGGGGCCCTGAGTTATGACGCACGAACCGTCGGCGATGTGTTGGTCGCCGAGTACGGAGCGCTCATGACCTACGCGCGTCGCCTGACCGCCAACGGTCCAGAAGCGAGAGACCTGGTGCAGATGCTCTGTGCCAGGGTCCTCTCACAAGGCGCGACCGTCGTGAGGCTCGACAATGTGTCGGCCTGGCTCCGCACGGTATTGTTCAGGCTCTTCGTCGACTTCAGGCGACGTGCCAAACGGGAGATTCCTACCCATCTTGCCGCTGTCGAGCTGCTCGCACCGGACGTCGATCCTGACGTCCATCGTGAACCGGCGCCGACCGTCGACGATGTCCGAGCGTTGCTGACTGCGCTTCCGAGGCATTACCGCGTGCCCTACGAGATGTTTTCATTCGAAGGGAAGTCATACGAGGAGATCTCCAGTCAGCTGGGGCTTCCATGCCGAACCGTGGGAACGCGGATCAACCGCGCGCGAAAGAAGCTGCGCGGCCTACTCCAAGTACGCGACGTGCAGTCGCTCGGCGCAGCGGCTCCGGGCCGTCCGCGATGAAACCTACGGACCGGGCCGTCGCAAGTACCTGCTACGAATTAGCTTTTCGAGCGCGGGATATCGGGTTCGAACCGACGACATTCAGCTTGGGAAAACGAAAACAGCCGTTTCGGGCCGTTACGGGCAGTGCCAAGTAGTTGAACCAAGGACCGAGGCGTAACCTGGACGTCCAGCCCGTTACGCCGGCAGGGTGGGACAAGTGGTGGGAAAAAGAGCCGTCGGATCGATGGAGTGATTGGTGAAAACGGCTGATTGTCCGTCGGTGACGAGGGCCGCGAGCGACACGGCCGCGGCGGGGGTACACTTCGAGCCATGGGCAAGGCCGTGACCGTCAAGGGCAGGCTCTCCGATCCCCGGCACGTCGAGCTGGAGGAGCCCGTCACCGATCTGCTCGGAGCTGTCGAGGTCGTTCTGCGTTCCGCGATTGAACCCGCGAACGACTCACCTGCGAAGCGGGTCGAGCGAGCGCGTGCGCTCCAGGGGAGCGCACGAAGGCAGGAAACGGATAGCGTCGATCTTCTCCGAGAAGATCGGCAGCGATGAGCAAGCTGGTCGTCGACGCGAGCGTCGCGGCGAAATGGCTGGTGACGGAGCCGCTCTCGGACAAGGCGCTCGACGTTCTCGGCTCGTCGGACAATCTGTGTGCACCCGATCTGCTGCTTGCCGAGGTCGGCAACATCCTCTGGAAGAAGGCGAGGGCGGGCAATCTCGCTCCCGCAGCCGCCCAGGAGCGATTCCGAGCGCTGCTATCGATGGGCGTGACGTTGGTGCCCGCGTCGGGCCTTGGGGAACGGGCCGTTGCCTTGGCGCTCGAGCTCGGGCGAACGGTCTACGATTCGCTTTACCTCGCGCTCGCCGAGGCGGAGAGCTGCGACTTCGTCACGGCCGATGAGCGCCTGGTCAACGCGGTTGCTCACACCCCGATCGCCGCACGCGCCAAGTGGTTGGGCGCGCGCTGAGCGCTCGGTAGCGCGCGACCACAAGTTCCTCGTCGAGGGCGACATCGCTACGTTCGGCGATCGGGTACTCTCCGTGGAAGCGATCACCCAGAAGCGCGTCGGCGCGATCACCGGGCGCGCGACGTTGTTCAGCGCACCGAGCTCCGGAAAGCGCGACAGGTTCGATGGTCCACGATCGCGCACGTCGCGCTTGCGATCCGGCGCTTCTCAACGATCGTCTCCACGCTAACACGCGCGCGTGATGAGTCTCGGCGCCGCAATCGAAGCAGAAGACTGACCGGCCGCGCCGCCTGATGTCGTGAAGCGTGGCGATGCACAGAATGGGACTCCTTTGGGCGTTCACGATCTCGCAGCAATGCGGGCGGAGCCAAAAGGGCGCATTGGAGCGCCGATGGTTGAAATTCGGACATGGTGGCATCTGAGGTCTTTCTCGGCTGATGCGAGTCGGGCGAATGCCTGACGCCTTCGCCCTGTAAAACCGCTGACCCGTACAGCGGCAACGTTCAGGACGGCCGCCTGTCGGCTGACTGCTCTAGACGATACATGACAGCTAGTGGAACGTCCGATAAGACGTCTCCGTCAAATTGAGCGAGGTCGTACGTCATTGTGATTGAACTGCGACGCCGCTCCAGTTGTGCGCCCAGGCAAGTGCGCGCGTTTGTTCAAGTCAATGCCGTGGCCCGAAAGGTGCTTTGGAAGACTGACTGACGGGGAGGGCTTCATGGAATCGAGTGAAGGCGAAGTACAAAGTTGCGGAAATGCGCTAGAGGCGCCACGACCGGCTGCCCAGGGACGTGTTCTAGATTCCGTTCCAGATGCCAGGCGTTCGTGGTTCCGTGCCACGGTTGCAGCAATCCAACGCGAGATCTCGCGGCTCGAACGTAAGGTCTCACTGCTGGCCGCCGCGGGCTCGCACGACAACGGTGTGAGCCCGGCGGACGTCCACGCTGAGAGGCCACTGGTGGACGAAGCTGACACCTCCACCTCTTCTACAGGAACAGGTCGGGCAGCAGCGGCGCGTCGGAGACGACGGCGTAGCGCGCGTCCCGAGCGACGTCTGTGACGCTAGGACGAGCTCTTCGTCGCGAGCGTGATCCAAGAGACGACGCTGCCGGTGTCGAGCGGCTTGTCCATGGTGTCGCTCCCCGCGAGCTCCTCCGACAAATGCGCGCGGAGCTCGTCGGCATAGCCGGAGATGAACAGGAGGCGAATGGCCGGATCGCGGGCGCGCAGCGTCGGGCCGCAGCGGGCCGACCGACTCCTCGACGAGCACAGCCGGCAGCGCGAGGTCTTGGGCGGCCTTCACCGTGAGGCGTGCGCTCATCCGGAGTTTCCGACGACCATGAAGATCCTCTGTCCCACCGATTTCAGCATGCCCGCCCGGGCCGCGGCCCAGCTCGCGGTCGCGCTTGCCCGGCCGACCATCGGGTCCGTCGAGCTTCTCCATGTCGTCCCGCCGCGGACGACCGACATCGGCGCCGTGGCGACCGGCGCTTCCGTGCGCGAGGACAAGGTTTCGCAGCGACGCACGGGCGCGGCTGGCAGCCGAATGCCGCGAGCTGGCGACCGATGGCGTGGAGGTTACGTCTTGGCTCGACGAAGGGGAGGTCGAGTCCTCGATCCTGTCCCGGGCGAAGGCCATCGGCGCAGAGCTGATCGTGATGGGAGCGCACAGCCGACCCATGCTCGAGCGCTTCGTCCTCGGCAGCGCCGCCGAGCGAACCGTGCGCCGCGCCGATCGGCCGGTGCTCATCGTGCCACCCGGCGCGGCACTGCCCGACAGGCGAGCAAACGGGGAGGGGCAGCTCCGTCTCGTGGTGGCGCTCGACGGCCGGCCCGCAAGCCGCGGCGCGCTCGACTTCGTGAGATCGCTGCGAAACCAGATCGCGTGCGACGTGACCTTCCTGAGGCTCTACTGGCCGACGGAGGAGTACGTGCGCCTCGGACTCACCGGCATGCGAGATCTCTCCAAGCCCGATCCTGAGGTCACGGCGGATCTGATGCGGACCTTGGCTCTGGAGGTAGGCGTGTTGCCCGGGTCCGGTCAGATGTCATTCGCCATCGAGGCCACCTGGGGTGATCCGGCGAGCGCCATCCTCGACTTCGCCCGCGGCCGGGAGTGCAATCTCGTCGTGATGGGCGCGGAGAGCCGCCGGGGTCTGGCGCGCATCGCTCACGTGCCCGTCGCGAGCCGCGTCGCCCGACACGCGTCGGGTGTTCCGGTGGTGTTCGTACCGCCGCCGGCTACCACCCGGGGCCCGGCTGACGTGCCCACGATCTTCACGGTCCTTGCACCAACGGATCTTCTCCGCGGTCGGGAACCGGGCCGTTCCCTTCGCGTACTCGCTGCTCGCGCAACATGGGGGCGTCGTCGAGCTTTGCTACGTCCACGAGCGCGCGCTTCCGTCCCCGCCATACGCCTACGACCGACCCGAGGGCAAGCTCAGTGACGCGGACCAAGCACGCGTGGTCGCCGAGCTCCACACCCTCGTGCCAATCGAGGCCGAGCGGTTGGGAATCACGACTCACGTCTCGGTGATCGACGGAGGAAAGGCGGCGCAGGCGATCCTGCAGGCGGCCGAACGTCTGCTGGCCGACTCGATCGTGCTCGGATCGCACGGCAAGGGTGGGGCGTACCGCGCGCTTCTGGGCTCGGTTTCCGAGGAGGTCGTGCGCCCGTCGCACCGTCCCGTCCTCGTCGTTCCAAGCTCGAAGGAGGCGTCATGACTGTCACGATGAACGCGGCCGTGTTTCAGGGGAAAGGGAAGATCGGGCTCCGTGAGGTGCCGAGACCGGAGCCGGGCGTGGGCCAGGCGCTCGTCAAGGTGACGCTGACGACCATTTGCGGGACGGACGTCCACATCCTCAAGGGCGAGTACCCGGTCCGAGACGGCCTGATCGTCGGCCACGAGCCGGTCGGCGTGATCGAAGCGCTGGGACCGGGCGTCACCGGGATACGCCGTCGGCGATCGCGTGATCGTCGGCGCGATCACGCCCTGCGGCCAGTGCCGCGCCTGTCTGTCGGGTGACGCGTCCCAATGCGGCCACGGCGGCGACGGCTACGAGGCGATCGGCGGCTGGCGCTTCGGCAACACGATCGACGGCTGCCAGGCCGAATACGTCCTCGTCCCGACGCTCAGGCGAACCTGGCGAAGATCCCGGACGGGCTCGCGGACGAGGAGGTCCTGCTCTGCCCGGACATCATGTCGACGGGGTTTTCGGCCGCGGAGCGCGGGCACGTCCGGCTCGGCGACGCCGTCGCGGTGTTCGCGCAGGGGCCGATCGGGCTGTGCGCGACCGCGGGCGCGCGCCTCGCCGGCGCGTCGCTGGTGATCGGCAGTCGACAGCGTGCCCAAGCGGCTCGAGTTCGCGCGGCGCATGGGCGCCGACGTCGTCCTCAACTTCAAGGAGCAGGACGTCGTCGCGGAGATCAAGCGGCTGACCGGCGGCGGCGCCGACGTCGCCATCGAGGCGCTGGGCACGCGGGCCGACGTTCGAGAACTGCCTGCGCAGCGTCCGCCCCGGCGGAACGGTGTCGAGCCTCGGCGTCTACTCCGGCCACCTGACCGTGCCGCTCGACGCGTACGCCGCCGGCCTCGGCGACCACACGATCGTGACCTCGCTCTGCCCGGGCGGAAAGGAGCGCATGCGGCGGCTCATGAGCATCGTCGCGGCGAAGCGGTTCCCGTTCCGCGATCTCGTCACGCACTCGTTCCGGCTCGCCGACATCGAGGCGGCGTACGACCTGTTCGCGCACCAGCGCGACGGCGTCATGAAGGTCGCCATCAGGCCCTGACCGCCATGCGCTGCCGGCGTCGCACATATTTCTGGCTCGCCGCGAGCCTACGCGAGAGTCTGCTCTCCACCGGGCTGATGGTCGTCGCCGTCGCGGTCGGGGTAGGGTTCGCAGGTCCCGAGCACCGCGAACCTGGAAGGCTATCGGGCCGAGCTGCTCGATCGCAGTACGCTCGACGGCGGCTCCGGCGACGTGCGCGTCCGCCCGAGCAGAGCGCGGGGTCATTCGTCAGGGACGCCGACGCGATGGCGAGTGCGGATTGGCGCGATCCGCGCCGGCGTGCGCGCAGGTCGCTCCCGTGCTCGGCGGCGCCGGCCAGCGTGCGCGCGCACGGAAAGGCCGTGAGCCTGTTGCTGGTCCTGGGCGACGAGCCGGGCGCCGCCCTTCACCCCTACAGCGTGGCCTCACGGCGCGGCCTGACTAACGCGCCAGGGACGAAGGCATATTGCTGGGCGTCTCGGTGGCAGGGCGCCTCGGGCGTTGCGGTCGGCGACGAGGTCGAAGTCACCGTGCTGCTGTCGACCTACCCGCGTCTGGTTCTCGACGATGCCGGCTACGAGACCTACAAGCTGCACCGTGCGCGGTCTCGTCGGCTTCGGGGGCTCGGACTACGGCCTACGTCACGCGCTCCTTCCTGGCCCGCGAGCTGGGCGACGAGACGATCTGCGTCGGCGCTCATCCTTCACGCTGCGTGACCACGAGATCGCGCCGGCGACGTCGCGGCTGCGGTCGAACCGCAGCCGAGCGCGGCGTGCGCGCACGCGCTTGGATGGACGGACAGCCCCTACCTGCGCAGCTCGGTGAAGGCGGCGCGAGACGCTCGCGGGCGCGTCCTCGTCCATGGGCGTGCTTGCGGTCGGCATCCCCGTCCTCGCGCTGCTCTACATCAGCACGCTCCACAGGCGCCGCCAGATCGGTCTTCTGACAGCGATGGGGTGGACGCGCGCCGATCTCTTCGTCACCTTCCTGCTGCAGGCCTTCCTTCTGGGGGCCGCCGGCGTCCTGGTCGGCGGCGTCATCGCGGTCTCGGTGGTCCAGTACCTGGTCGCTCACCCGATCTTCAACTGGCAGGGCTTCGTGGTGCGCCCGGTGCTCGCGGCGACGGACCTCGCCCGGACGGCCGGAGCGATTCTCGTGACCGCCGTCGTGGCCGGCACCTACCCGGCCTGGCGGCGTCGCGGCTCGACCCGTCGCGCATCCTGCGGGGCATCGAATGACCGCGACACCGGCCTTGGTCGCCGAGAGCCTGGTGCGACGCTATGGCGACCGCACGGTCGTCGACCGCGTGTCGCTGTCGATCGCCGCGGGCGAGAGCGTGAGCCTGATGGGCGCGAGCGGCTGCGGCAAGACGACGCTTCTCCACATGCTCGGCACGCTGGACCGACCCGACGAGGGGCAGGTCTTGATCGAGGGGCGCGGATCCCGCGCAACTCTCGGACGCGGCCCGATCAGATCTTCGGCGCACCCGCCTCGGCTTCGTGTTCCAACAGAGCAACTTGCTGCCGGCGCTCACCGCTCGAGAGAACGTGGCGCTTCCCGCTTGGCGCTCCACCGGCCGTCGCCGCGAGTCGCTGGAGCGTGCCGATGTGCTCCTGGCTCGCTTTGGGCTGACGGCACGGGCGAACGCGCGCGCGCACGTATTGTCGCTGGGTGAGGCGCAGCGCGTGGCCGTCGCCCGCGCTCTCATCAATCGACCGCGGCTGGTCCTCGCGGACGAGCCGACGGGGAGCCTCGACTCCGAGGCGACCAGCGCCGTGCTCGATGCGCTCGGCGAGGTGTGCACCAGCGGTGCGGCCCTCTTGGTCGTGACCCACGATCCCGCCGTCGCGGCGCGGTGCGGGCGGCAGCTCGTGATGCACGACGGCCGGCTGCAACTGGCCGGGAGCCCACCTCGACTAGGCGTCGTAGGCAGCGCCTAAGGACCGTTCGGCTTCAACCGCTACTTCTACATGTGGATAGGCCTCGAGGTACACAGCCCCGTGCGCAATGCGTCCGGATCGCGTTAGCCATCGCCGGAAGCTGGGGGCACCTTTGCGGATTCGAGCACGCTTCACCAGCTTCGACCGGCGGGCCTGAACGAGAGGACGACAATATGGGAAGAAGACACTTCGTGGTTCGTAGAAGGTCCTGTCTGCGGCATGACGGTGCCCGCCAGCCCGGCCCGCAACGCCCCTCACGCAGGGCACGCTAACTTCATTTGCGCATGCCAACCCCGATTCGGATGATGCCATTCCAAATTCGGCGCCGCCGGCACCAACCCGGTCCAGCGACGTGAGCGAGCTCCCAAAGACTGGATTCCCATTGCCCGTACAGACGCTACCCATCACCAACGTCCTCCAAATTGAAGGGTTCGCCGGACTCAGGGAGGTGGATGCGCGCACTCGCTTAGAGCAGGAGGGACCGAACGAGCTCCCCGCGCAGCACAAGCGCAAGCTGCTGACCATCGTCTTCGAGGTGGTGCGCGAGCCGATGTTCCTCATGCTCGTCGCGGCAGCCGTCGTGTACCTCCTTCTCGGGGAGCCGGCCGATGCGCTGATGCTGCTCGGCTTCGTATTCGTGGTCATGGCGATCACCATCGTCCAAGCGCGACGCACGGAGCACGCGCTCGAGGCACTGCGCGATCTCTCGAGCCCGCGCGCCCTGGTGATCCGCGACGGCGTACGCCGGCGCATCGCGGGGCGTGAGGTCGTGCGCGGCGACCTCGTTGTCCTGGCCGAAGGTGATCGGGTCCCGGCCGACGGTCTGCTCCGGCAAGCGCTGCACCTTGCCACTGACGAGTCGCTGCTGACGGGTGAGTCGGTGCCCGTTCGCAAGGTGCCTGTCCGCTGACGCTCGCGCCGCTCGAAGCGACCCGGCGGCGACGATTTGCCCTCCGTGTTCTCAGGAACGCTTGGTCACCTCGGGCCAAGGCATCGTCGAGAGTGATAGCCACAGGCCCACGCACGGAGCTCGGCAAGATCGGCAAGGCGCTCGCAGCAGACGAAGGCAGAGCCGACGATGCTGCAGACCGAGACCCGGCGTATCGTGCGCCTTCTCGCGGTCACCGGACTAGCGGCTTGCTGCGTCGTGGTGGTGGCCTTTGCGCTCACCCGCGGTGGTAGTGCCGGCGTGTGGAAGCAAGGCTTCCTCGCCGGCATCGCGATGGCCATGGCGATTCTGCCGGAGGAGTTCCCGGTCGTGCTCACGATCTTTCTCGCGCTCGGCGCGTGGCGATTCTCGCGCAGCCGGCGTGCTCACGCGGCGGATGCCGGCGATCGAGATGCTGGGAGCCGCCACCGTGCTCTGCGTCGACAAGACCGGCACGCTCACCCAGAACCAGATGACGCTGCGAAAGCTCGCGATCGCCGGTAGATGCCACTCGATCTGCGCGGATCTCGCCGTGGCCCTACCAGAGGAACTGCACGGACTCCTCGAGCACGCGATTCTGGCGAGCGAGCGCGACCCGTTCGATCCGATGGAGCGCGCCCTCCACGAGGCGGCTGCTCGCTCATGAAGCGACACGGAGCATCTGCATCCAGGATTGGTCGCTTGGTGCGCGAGTACCCGCTGCACGCCGGACGCTGCTTGCCGTGAGTCACGCATGGCGCAACGGCGTCGACGACGAGGTACGTGGTGTCCACCAAGGGCGCGCCCGAGGCCGTCGCCGATCTCTGTCATCTCGCTCGCGGAACAGCGCGCAGCCGTTCGCTCGCGACGTCGCTGAGCCTGGCCGTCGCAGGGCCTTCGCGTACTCGGCGTGGCGCGCGGCGCGACGCGGCGACGGGATCTGCCTACCTGAGGATCGCACCACGATCTTTCGCCTCGAGATCGTCGGCTTGCTGGGATTCGAGGATCCCGCTGCGGCCGACGGTGCCCGGTGCGGTGAGCGGAGTGTCAGACCGCCGGGAGTGCGCGTCGTGATGATCACCGGCGACTATCCCGCGCACGGCCCAGAGCATCGCCCGCGCAGCTCGGGCTCGACACAGCGTGACACGGTGATCACCGGCGCCGATCTCGAGACGCATGTCCGACGAGGACCTCGCGCGACCGCGTCTCGCGAGGTGCAAGGTCTTCGCCCGCGTGGTTCCAGAGCAGAAGCTGCGCATCGTCAACGCGCTCAAGGCGAACGACGAGGTCGTCGCGATGACGGGCGACGGAGTGAACGACGCCCCCGCGCTTGAAGGCGGCGCACATCGGCATCGCGATGGGCGGGCGCGGAACGGATGTCGCCCGCGAAGCCGCCTCGCTGGTGCTGCTAGATGACGACTTCTCGTCCATCGTCGAAGCCGTGAAGCTCGGGCGGCGCATCTACGACAACATCAAGAAGGCCATCGTCCTTCATCGTGGCCGTTCACGTTCCGATCGCCGGGCTTGTCGATGTTGCCGGTGCTTTTTCGCCGACTGGCCGCTCCTCATCTTGCCCGTCCACATCGCGTTCCTTCGAGCTGATCATCGACCCCGCGTGCACGCTCGTCTTCGAGGCCGAGCAAGCCGAGGCCGACGTCATGCGACGGCCTCCGCGAAAGCGTGATGTCGGCCTGTTCTCGAGGGAGACGCTCAGCATCGCCCTTTTGCAGGGCTTCAGCATTCTTGCTGTGTGCCTGGGCGTCTTTCTTCTCGCGCGCAGGGACCATACGGATGACGCTGCCCGTGCGTTGACGTTCGTGACCCTGGTGGTCGCCTTCGTCGTCGTCATCCTGGTCAACCGATCGTGGCTGCAGTCGGCTGTGGCGATGCTTCGCGTTCCTAACCCTGCCGTACGCTGGGTAGTCCCGGGCGCGGTTAGCTTCCTCGCCGTAGCCGTTCTGGTCCCGTTTGCGCGACGCTTGTTCCACTTCGCGCCGCTCCACCCGACGGATCTGCTGCTCAGTCTCGGAGCGGGACTTCTCTGCGTCCTCTGGTTCGAAGTGGTGAAGCGGGTCCGGCGCGCGCGGGCTGGGGCCCGCCTGGCGCCAGGCACATGATTCTCGTCGACGGGATCGGCTGCGTCGGTGGCATCGCCATGGACATCGGCGCGGCACATCATGAACGCATGCCTTTGAGAAAGACGGCGACCCGATAGAGAATCAGGATGCAGACAGCGGTCCCGGAGACGACGTACAGGACCTGGATGCCGGTGACGCCCGAGTCGCTCGTTCTCCGATTTCCGGGGCCTTCAGCCCCCTGCCGGGACCGTGCTCAATCGCGACGTGCCCGAGGCGCGGTGCTGAGAGCCACCTCGCCATCGGGAGACGACGTCGCCTCGACCTCAGTCGAATTGAAAGAGCTCGTCCTTCATAGTGATTGAATGGCCGGGGCCGCCCCCGACCGGCCGCAATCCAAGGGCCTGGATCGACGCCGCGTCTCGCGACTGGCCCGAAAGCTGCTCGACGAGCCGCGCAGCGGCCAGAGCGCTCGACAGGCCTTCGAACGGAGGCTCCAAGTGCGCCATTTGTCCTAATGACATGAAACCCCCGTGCCAAGCGGAGCGAAGAGGCACATCAACGGGAGGGCTGATGATTCACGAGTAGACCCTCAGCTGGATCAGGCCCGAGTGCAAAGCTGAATCCAGGAACCGGTCCGCCTCGACCTGATTTCCGAGGCCCGGCGCCGGCAGATCCGGCGCCGCTACAGCATCCCCGCGCAAATCCTGCGCAGATGCATCGGCGACATATGCGGGAAGGGCTGGTAATCGGCACGCTACCCGGATCAGCCAACGGCACATACGTTGCTGAACTGCGGCCTGCCCATGTCTTCCAGTCACCTTCTCCTGCTCGCCGCCATCCTCATCGCCGACGACGGCGCGCCCGCGCCGCGCGCCCTGACGTTCGACGCAGCGTTGGGGCTGACGGCGGCGACGCCGAAGGTCGTCGGCACGGCTCGATCTGCGGAGGAAAAGGCAGCCCTCGACCGGCAGATTTCGGCGCTGCCGTACAATCCCCAGCTCACCGTGATGCCGGGGTGGCGGTTCGCACCGCGCGACGCGCGCCAACCCGAGCTCGTTGCGGAGATCATCCAGCCCTGGAACTTCTCGGGCCAACCGCGCGCCCGCCGCCAAACGGTCGCGCTCGAGGAGCGCGTCCTTCAGACGGAGGCGCGCATAGCGGCGCTCGCGTCACCAGCACGGGCCAGACAGGCCCGGGTGGAGCTCAACCGCGCAAAGATTGCGGGAATCGGCAGTGGCGTCGGTGGCAGTAAGGTTTCGGGTATTCCGAACCCTACAAGGCCGTGCGCCTTCTTCGCGATGCCCGCCTGACAAGCGGCCCCGTCGGGGTACTTACCTGTCATGCCCCCGCATGGTCGCAATGCTGCTGCGGCGCGCCGGTCGCATGTTGAGTCGCTGAGCACGCCAGAGCTCGGCTTCGCGCCCGCCCGCACCGGCGTGGCGGTCGTGGACACCGATCCCCTGGCGCGCGCGGGACTCCGCGCCATGATCGCGGCCGACGATGACCTGAGCCTCCTTCAGGACACCGCGCAGGTAAACAGCATGCTCGCACTCGCGTCGCGCGCTCGGCCGGACGTCATCTTGATCGAGGCCGGCCTGGCCAGTGAAGATGCCGGCGCCCTAATCCGCACCATCCGCCGGTCGCTGCCGCACGCGCGCGTGATCGCCTTCGGGCTCGGAAACCGTGAGGAAGAGGTCTTCCACGTCTTCGACGCGGGCGCCGTGGGGTACGTCGTCCGAACCACGATTCGTAGGGATCTGGCGGCCGCCGTTCGCCGCGCCCGGTCGGGGCTGCGCTACATTCCGCCGGAGGTCGAGCGCTGTCTCGAGCAGCGGGAGCGCCGACCACACCTCACCTCTCGCGAAACCACCGTACTGGCGCTGCTCGCGCAGGCACGCTCGAACGCGGCGATTGCAGCGCTGCTCGGAATCTCGGTCGGAACGGTCAAGCTGCACGTCCGGTCGATTCTCGCGAAGCTCGGTGTCGAGGATCGCGCGCAAGCGGCGATGGTGGCATTGGAACGCGGGTTTGTTCGCGTCAACTGATGTCTCCGCAGGCCAGAGAAATACCTCTCGAGAGATATGTGCCGCCGTCGGCCATGAATGCTAAACCGCGAGAGCGGCTCGCGGTCCGCTGACGTCGCGCCCCCCTGTCCGTCCCTTGTGCCTGGAGGAGAAGCCAATGGGAGATTGCATGCGCGTCTTTCGCATTGCCTGGTTGACATGCGTCTTCGTTCTCGCCGTATCCGGCGGCTGTGCTTCCTCGGAAGCCGGGCGCGAGGACACCGAGACCCCGGCCAAGAAGCAGAGCCGCACGAGCGGCAAGGTCGGCGGGCCGATGCCGTCGGTCGTCGTCAAGCGCTTCGAGGGTGGCGGCAAGATCGACCTCGGGGCGCTCCAGGGCAAGGTCGTGCTGGTCGACATCTGGGCCTCGTGGTGCGCGCCGTGCATGGAGGAGATGCCGCTCCTGGACGAGATGGCCGGACGCCTCAAGCAGAAGGGTGTCCAGATCATCGCGGTCTCGGTCGACGAGGATAAGGACAGCGCGCAGACGTTTCTGAGCTCGCGGCCGAGCTGGTCGCTGACCGTGGCGCACGACCCCAAGGGCAAGCTGCCCGAGGCGCTGCGGCCGGGCAAGATGCCGAGCTCGTACGTGGTCGACGCCGAGGGGATCATCCGCTACGTCAACGAAGGCTTCGAGCGCGGTGACCTCAAGGTCCTCGAGAAGCGGCTCGTGGCGCTGGCGGCGGACGCTCCATGACCAGGCGAGGAGGCATCGCCGCCGGGGCGACCCTCGGCGTTTCGTTGCTCGGCGCCGCGACCGCGCAGGCGGCCACGTTCGCCGACGCCGCCAGCAGCGGGATGGCGAGCGCGTTCCTGTTCGCGTTCACGGCCGGCCTGCTGACGGCGCTCACGCCCTGCGTGTATCCGATGGTCCCGATCACCATCAGCATCTTCGGCGGCAAGGGCGTGCCGCGCGCCCGCGCCTTGCTGCTGGCGACGCTTTATGTCGCCGGCATCGCGGTGATGTTCGGAACGCTGGGCACCGTGTTCGCGCTGGTCGGCAAGGCGTTCGGGTCGTTCCTGGCCAATCCGTGGGTGATCGTTCCCCTTGCGTTGTTCTTCGCGCTGATGGCCGCGTCGATGTTCGGCGCGTTCGAGCTGGGGCTGCCATCGGGGCTGCAGCAACGGCTCAACCGCATCGGCGGGCGCAGCGCCGGAGGCGCGTTTCTGATGGGGCTCGTCGGCGGGCTGATCGCGGCGCCCTGCACCGGCCCGCCCCTGGCGGGCATCCTGGCGTTCGTCGCGACGACGCGGAATGCGTTCACCGGCTTCTTCTTGCTCGCAACGTACGCGATCGGGATCGGCGTGCCCTTCTGGGCGATCGCCGGGTTCTCCATGCGAATGCCGAAGTCAGGCGCTTGGATGGAGGCGGTCAAGAGCGTGTTCGGGATCGCGCTGCTCGTGGCCGCGCTCTACTACCTCAAGAACGTGGTGTCTCCGCTCGCCCACTTCACCGGCCGAACGCCGACGTTCCTAGCGGTCGCTGTCGGTGCTGGTCGTGGCCGGCATCGCGATCGGCGCCGTCCACCTAACGTTCCACGACGCGTGGAAGGCGTCGCTGCGGAAGGGCGCCGGCGTCGCGCTGGCGGTGGCCGGCCTGTTCGCGCTGTCGAACTACGTTCTCACGCCGAAGGTCGAGCTCGCGTGGCTGCGCGCCGAGCCCGAGGCTGCCCAGATAGCCCGCGACAACGGTCGTCCGCTGATCGTGGACTTCATGGCCGACTGGTGCCTCCCCTGCAAGGAGATGGACGTCCAGGTGTTCTCGCATCCGGATGTCGTCAACGGGCTCGCGGCGTTCACACTGCTCCGGGTGGACCTGACCCGCGAGGACGACGATCCGTCGCTGGCGGCCGTCAAGACCAAGTACGACGTCAATACGTTGCCGGCGGTTCGCATCGTGTCTCCGCAGGGCCGGATCGTTCAGCGATTCGACACGATCGTCGACGCGCCGACCTTCCTCAAGAGCCTGGCCCTGGGCGCCTCCAGGCAAGGTGCGCTCGAGAATTGATGCTCGCGCCGCGCGTCAAGGTCACCATCATCGGCTCGGGGCCGGCGGGCTACACGGCGGCCATCTACGCGGCCCGGGCCAATCTGGAGCCGGTCCTGTTCGAGGGAGGTGGTTGTGTGGTCGAGCCCGTCACCGTCCCCGGTGGCCAGCTCATGATCACGATAGGCGCTACTTCTTTCCGACTGAGGGCGCGACCACGAGGTTGAAGGTCACGGTTTCCTTGACCGGCTTGCAGGCCGATTCCTGACAGAGGACGAACTTCGTCTCCGCGTTCAGGACCTTCTTACCCGCTTCGCTCGCCTCGACCTGTATGTCGAACTGAGCGGTCTCCTTCGTGTTCTTGGTCAGATCATTTCGCGTCAGCTTCGCCTTGCTGGTTGTCAGCCCTGCCGGCGAGGCGAGAGACACGGTGATCGGAGCATCCGGATTGACGTGCCAGCCCCCTTTCGCTGTGATGGTCAGTGATGCGGTCGCCTTGCCGCCCAGAGCCAGCTTCGGCTCGGTCTTGCTGATCTCGTAGGGAGCGGTGCCATCGGCCTCGGCGGCAGAGGTGGTTCCCAATATCGGGATTGGGAGTGCCACCAGAAACAACAGAGCAGGAAGCATGGCGTTCGATCGACGATAGGAAAGTGTCATCGTTCTCTCCTTGTTGTTGTGTCTCAGAACATCGCCTCGAGCCCCAGCGCTCCGAACACCGCCCGGCGCTCCGAGATGTACACGGCGTCGAGGTAGCGCGTGTAGATGCCGTCGAGCTGGAAGCTGAGCATCCAGGGCGCCTTGACGTCGGCGTTCAATCGGACCCTGAGCCCGAAGCCGCCGGTCAGCGTGTAAAGCGGTCCGAGCTCGCGATCGCCGGCCCGGTAGGTCGGGATCCCGGCCGGCCCGACGGGGTTCGGGATCTGCTCGACGATCCGCCGCCAGAAGAACACGCCGCGCTGGAGATGGGCGCGCAGGTGGGGCCACACGGTGACGCGGCTGCCGAGATCGACGTATTCGTGGACGTCGGTCGTCGTGGCCAGCTGGCCCCAGTTGTCGTAGTAGAAGCGCTGGTCGCCGCGAAACGTCGCGATCCCCGAACGAACCGCGAGCCGCCCTGCAAGCGCGGAACGGTCGCGTTCGCGCGGAACGTTCTCTGCGACGCTGTACTCGTTGAGCGCTTTGACCAGGTCGATGGCGGCCCCCGCCGGAACCTGCGCGGCCACGCCCGGGGCGACGACGGGCAGATATCGGTAGGGCTTCGCCAGGTAGCCGCGTTCCAGGATCTCGTCGAAGGACAGCGACGCGATGGTGGAGCGATTGACGACGAAGGTCACGCCGGTCTTGAAGCTGACCTTGTTCAGCTCTTGCCACTCGTTCATCGCATCGCCGGTGCGTCCGACGAGGTCGTGGCCGTAGGAGCCGCCGACGAACGGCATCACGTTCTTTTCGGCCAGCTCGAACGAGATGACGCCGCCGCCGCCGAGCGACAGGTAATCGGGCTCGCTTGAGAAGCCGCCGGACAGCGCGACCGCGGCCGTTCCCGCCTTGAAGCTGGCCGAGCCCGCGCCCACGTGACGACGTTCGACCCAGTGGGGGGAGGCGGTGGAGACGATGTCGACCGACGCGGCCGAGACCGCGTCGACGAGGTACGAGCCTCCGATCGACCAGCCCGCCACGTCGTCTCCGACCGCGCCGGCGACGGTGGGCGACAGCACGTGGACGGCGTCGGTGTCCGTGTAGGCCGAGACCTCCGTCGACGCGCGGGCGCTGGGTCCGCCGCCGCTGGAGCGCTTGTTCGACTTTCGGCCCCGTCTCGGCCGCCGAACCACAGGTTCGTCTACCTCTACCTCCACTTCTACTTCTTCCTTCGCCTTCGGCTTCGCCTCGCTTTCGTCGTCGTCGCGAGCGTCGTCATCCGCGTCTGCTTCGATCTCGACCGCCGGGCGCGCCCCGCGGCGGCCCCAGGCGCCGGGAGGCGCGATGCACGTCGCGACGACGATCGCGATCGTCGCGAGGCCGAATCGGAAGCGAGTGTATTTTTGTCGGCGCCGCGGCGCGGACGTCAGTTGCATCCACAGCCACCCTCGACCGCGGCTCCCCCGCCCACCGCGCCCTCGTGGATGGCGTAGACGTGGGATTCACCCGGACCGGCGGTCTCCTGCAGCAGCATCGTCGGATGCGCCAGGCGACCGCGCTGGAAAGGGGGAACGTGCGTGCAGCCGGCGCCCGAAAGCGCCAGTAGCGAAAGCAACCAAACCGCCTTCGTCGTCTTCATCTTCATGGCGTGTACGTGAGCTTGCGGGCGGTGAAGCCGGCGGTGTCGGCTGGCATCACCGTCTGCGCGGATCGGCTCTTCGAGAAGTCGACGCACTGATATTGCTGCGCCCCGTCTTGCACCTCGAAGCACACCTTGTACGCGCCGTCCGCGACCAGCGCGCGACTGGTGTTCGTGCCGTTCCAGCTCGCCGTTCGCGCCCCATGCGATTTCATGGTCGCGGCGGTGACCGCGTCAACCAGGTTGTTGGACAACCCCGCGGCCGAGGTCGCCGACGTCCATTGCCTCAGCTCTTTCCGCCGCTGCTGCCCCCAGATGTAGAGGCTCTTGACGAACCTGGTGTTGGCGTCGGCGATCCGAGATCGCGCCGACGTTGTCGGGCTGGTACCGGCCGCCCGGCGCCTTGGTGGTCACGGAGATCATCAAGCTCCCTGTAAGCACCCCGCTCGTGCCGGCCGCGCCCGTGGTGCCGCTCGCCCCGCCGCGGCCGCCGGTGCCCGTCGTCCCGCCGCGGGCGCCGACCACCCGTGCCCCCCGTGCCGCCACGCGCACCCGCGCCGGCCGTACCGGTGACGCCGCCCGCTCCTCCTGGACCGATGTTCCCGCCCGTCCCCGTCGTCCCGCCGGCTCCAGCGTCGCCGCCCGACGTGCCGGCGAGTCCCGTGTCGTTCCCCGTCCCCCCGACGCCGGTCGAGCCGGTGTCACCGGCCGAGCCGACTGGATCGGAGATCGTCCCGCCGGTGCCGGTGGGATCCACGATCCCGCCCGCGCCCGAGGCGCCTCCCGGATTGAAGCTGGCGTCGTGGCCGTTCCAGAACTGGCCGCCGCCCGGGGGCAGGGTTTCGCAACCGCACGCGAGAACGGCGACGATGACTGGCAGCCCGAGCCCGAGGCAGCCGACTGGATTTGTCCTGGTCCGCATGAGGATCTCCGATGCTGCGCGCTCCCCGGCCCGCGGTCGCCCAACTCAGCGAAGCGCAAAAATCTACGCTGAGATCAGGTTCATAGCTTGCCGGGTTCGGCGCGCTCGAACCATATGCCTCGAGGAGTATTCGTCGGCCTCCCCCGCTTCCGTAGGATGGGCGCGATGGCGCGTCGCAAGAGGTTCACAGGCGCTGCGATTGGCCCAATGCCCCGCAACGGCTCGATCGGCTTCGCCGCGCTCCTGCTCGCCGCCTCGTCGATCGCGTCCGGCTGCGCCGGGTTCGATCCATTCGGCGATCCCATTCAAGACGCCGAGCGCGACGCCCTGGGCCCCGAGGCCCCGAATGTCCCCCAGGGACCGCTTCACCGGGCGGGTCAGCCGTGCGCGGTCTGCCATCGCGAAGGCGACGAGGACCCGACGTTCGCCTTCGCCGGAACGGTCTATCGCGACCCGGTGGAAAAGATCGCGGTCGCCGACGCGATGGTGGTGTTGACCGACGCCGCCGGACACACGTTCATGACCACCACGAACTGTGTCGGCAACTTCTACGTCAAGACCGGCGAGTTCCAGTCGACGCCGCCGGTTTGGGCATCGGTCCAGCGCATCGATTTCCCGTGGAAGATGGAGTCGCCCATTCATCGCGAGGCGTCTTGCGCGAAGTGCCACTACGACCCGGTCGGTCCAGCCTCGGCCGGCCACTTGTTCGTGACCGACGACGAGACGACGTTCGCCAGCATCCCCTCGCGGGAGTGCACAGCGGCCGACGGAATCACCCGATGACCCCGCGGACGACGGCACTGTGCATGGGGTTGGCGGTGGTCAGCCTGTCGTGCGTCGGCGTGGTCGGAGGTGCTCCTCCGGATTTCATGTTGTCGGCGCCCCCGCGGGAGGGATTCGAGCACGTCGCGGATGCGATGCAGCCGAGTTGCGGCACGCTCGACTGCCACGGGCAACAAGATCGCAACCTGCGACTCTACGGGGGGCGCGGGCTGCGTCTCGACCCCGCCAATGATTCCAGCGACGGAGACACCGCGCCCGGGGAGTACGAAGCCAACTACTGGTCGGTGGTGGCCCTCGAGCCCGAGCTGCTCGCGACCGTGACGAACGAAGGTGGACGGGATCCCGAGCGCCTGATCCTGATCCGCAAGGGACGCGGCACGACCCGCCACAAGGGAGGCGCGCTGATGAAGCCGAACGACGATCTCGATCAGTGCATCGTCGAATGGCTCAAAGGCAACATCCTCATCGACCGCTGCTTTGCCGCGTCCCGTCTCGGCGTCGACATGCCGACGCCGTGAGGTCAAATGAAAGAGACCCGCGAGATTGTTACAGGAGTTTGCGCCGCAGCAGCCGCGCTGATCTCTGTTGATCGCCGGTCCATCGCCGCTCGCCGCCGACGTGCTCCCGCCCGCTCCGGCGGACGCGCCCGCCCGGCCCCCCGCCGTTGTCGCCCCGCGTCCGTCGACGACTCCAGTGTCCTCTTCCTCCGCTCCCCCGCCTTCACGCCTGGCTCCACCGTTTTCATCCTTGGCGACGCCACGCAGCACGCCTCCTCCCGCGCGGCGGCCGACCTTTGCGGAGGACGTGGCGCCGCTGCTAGCCCGCTGGTGCGTCGGCTGCCACGGCGGAGCCGAGCCTGAAGCGCACCTGCGACTCGATAGCTGGGCGTCGCTGCTCGTCGGGGGTAACTCCGGCCCACCGGTGATCATCTTCGACCCGGCCGCCAGCCTCATCATGGCGAAGGTCGAGCGCCGAGAAGGCGCGCCGATGCCCCCGCGCAAGCGTCTCCCCCGCGCCGCCGTTGACACTCTCCGCGCCTGGATCGCCGCTGGCGCCCCGCCCTGATCCGGAATGTGGAGCGCAGCGTGGGAGCGCGAATGACGGCCCTTCCGCCCGGAACATGCGCGCCCCGTGATGTGGAGGGGCCTCTACACGATTTGGCGCCATCGCCAGCTGCTGCGCGCGCAGCGCTCGGGGACGCCGCTGGCGGCGCTCGTCGGGCGGTCGCTGGTGCTCGCCGAGGCCGCCGAGCCGGCGCAGCTCACGGACTGTCGTGGCATCGAAGGCGATGCGTCGGACATTCGACGCGATGCAGGCCCTTCGCTGAATTGTGCGCGACAGGTCCTGGGCTCCGCCACGTCACGCGCGAGTCAGGCGCGCGTGCGGACGGCGCCACGTGCCCGGAGCGCATACACGTTCACGACGAGCGCGACCAGCAGAATCACGCCGCGTAGCCACAGGCGAACGAAAATGTCGAGCTGCAGCTGGTTGAGCCCATTGTTGAGCACGCCGAAGATCAGGAGCCCGATGATCGTGTTCTTGATTCCGCCTTCGCCGCCGAAAAGTGAAGTGCCCCCGAGCACGACCGCCGAGACGCCGTCGAGCAACATGTCGTCCAGGCCATAGCTCTGGGCGCTTCCGAGCCGACCCGTGTTGAGCATGCCGGCGGCGCCGGCAGAGGCTGCGCAGATGGTGAGACAGGCACCCACGATTCGTCGGGTGTTGATCCCCGAAAGCCGAGCCGCCTCCCGATTGCTGCCCGTCATGTACACGAGCCGTCCGAACCGCGTGTAGCGGAGGACGACGTGACCGAGCGCGAGCGTCGCCGCCCCGGCGAGGACCACGACCGGGATTCGCCATGGATCGCGGGTCCCGATGTAGGCGCCGCCCAGATACTTCAGCGAAGGCGGGATGACGTAGAGGATGTTGCCGCGGGTGATGTATTGCGCCAAGCCCGACGCAATTTGCATGCTCGCCAAAGTAGCCACGAACGACGGCAGGCCGATGCGCATCGTCGCCAGCGCGTTGATCAGCCCGAGAATCGAAGCCGCTGCCAGACCTCCCGCGATCGCGATCGGTTGGGGCAGCCCAACCACACCGAAGAGGACGGAGCTGATCACGCCGGTCATCATGGCCACCGCCGCGATGCTGAGATCGATTTCGCCGCAGAGGAGCACGAAGGTGACACCGGTGGCGACGACGGCGAGCGTGGCGACCTGGGCGAGGATGTTTCGCAGGTTGACGAGATTGAGAAAGCTATCGGTGGTCACGGCGAAGAACGTCACCATCAAGACCAGTGTCGCGAGCGGCGCGAGGTTGCGGGCCTGACGGCGCGCCCAGTCCGCGAAGCCAGCTCCTGGCGCGGCTCGGCTGGCGCTGCTTTCGATCGGCCCGCTCTGTCCGTTTTCATCCCGTTCCATGTCGCGCACCTCAGGCGGTTTTCATCAGGTTCTCTTTGGTCAGCGCGGCCCCGGCGAGCTCGGCGGTGAAGTGGCCCTTGCGCATCACCAACGCGCGATCGGCCAGCGACAGTATCGTCTCTGGCTCCGTGCTGATGAGGAAGATGGCGACGCCTTGGGCGCGCAGCCGCCGGACCACGCCGAGAACCTCCTCCTTGGCGCCCACGTCCATGCCACGCGTCGGCTCGTTGAGGATGAGGACACGTGGCGTCTGCGTCAGCCACTTCGCGAGCACGACCTTCTGCTGGTTACCGCCGCTCAGCGCCCCGACCGGTAAGTGCGGGTCGTGCGGACGGACGCCCACGCTCTTCATCTGGGTGTCGGCGATCGCGAGCTCGCGAGGCTCCCGCAACCACCACGGCAGGATGCGCGCGAGGTGCGCCACCGTGATGTTCTTGAAAATCTCCTTGGACATCATGAGAGCGCTTCGTCGATCCTCGGGCACGAACGCGATGCCAGCGGCCCGTGCCCGCGTCGTGCTCGTCAAGCGGAGGACTCTTCCGCCCAGGAACACCGTCCCGGCGTCCGCGCGATCCGCGCCGAACAGGCAACGGCCAAGCGTCGTCTGCCCGGCGCCCATGAACGCGAAGCAGCCGAGGACTTCGCCTTGCCCGATCGACAGCGAAATGTCGGTGAACGCCCCGCGCTTGCCGAGCCGCTCGACCCGCAAGACCTCGGGCGCTATCTCGGCTACGGCGCCCAGCGCTCCGGCGGGCGCCGCCCGGATCGATTCGTAGCTGAGGTTCAGGCTCGACGAGTCGGCCCCGATCATGAGCTCGACCAGCCGGTGCTTGTCCGCCTCGCCGGCGGCCAGCGTGGCGACGCGGCGGCTGTTCTTGAGCACGGTGACGCGGTCGGAGATCTCGAGCACGTCATCGAGAAAATGCGAGATGAAGATCAGTCCTCGGCCTTGTGCCTTGAGGCTGCTCATGAAGTGGAACAGTCGTTTCGTCTCCGGAGGGGACAGGGCCGACGTCGGCTCATCGAGAATGATCCAGCGCGCGCCACTGAAGATGATGCGCGCGATCTCGACGAGCTGCTGGGTGCCCACCGGCAGGCTCCCCATCCTCGAGGTGACATCGATGTCGAGGCCGAGTTCGGACAAATGCTGCCCGGCGATCCGGTTTGTCGCGCGCCAACTCACGAAGCCTCGCCGCGTCGGCGGGTGGCGGCCGAAGATGTTCTCGGCGACTGTGAGGTGCGAAAACGCGGTCAGCTCCTGATAGACCATCCCGATGCCAGCGGCCTGCGCGTCGGCAGGGGAGGCGAAGCGTCGCGGCTCCCCGCCAACCGAGAGCTCGCCCTCGTAGTCCGCGTAAGCGCCCGCGAGCAGCTTCATGAGCGTGCTCTTGCCGGCGCCGTTTTCGCCGACGACACCGTGAACCTCGCCCGGGCCGAGATCGAAGTCGACGCCGTCGAGCGCCAGCACGCCGCCGAAGCGTTTGCGCGCGTCCCGAAGCCTGAGGAAAGGCTCTGGCGTCAAAGAGCCTCGAATCAAAGAAGGTAGTTGGCTTCCATGAAAGCCACGCCGTCGGCGATCTCCTTCGTCACGACCGGACCGTCGATCTGAATGTACTTCGGGATGTCTTTGGCGCCGGTCGCGGCCAAGGCGCCAACCACCAGGGCGCCCCAATGGATGCGCGCCGACGAGTTGCGCACCGAGACCATCAACCGGCCGTCGCGGATGGCGCTGATCGCCTCGGGCATGGCGTCCACGCTTCCGAGCTTGATGTCGCGGCCGGCGTTTCGGATCACCCGGGATGCCGCGAGCGCCATGTCATCGCTGTGGAAGAACGCCGCGTCGACCTTCGGGAACTTGACCAGATAGTCCTCCCACAACTTGGCCGTCTTGTTGACGTCCCACTCGGCGGTGTCCTGGGCGAGGAGCTTGACGTTCGGATAGCGCTTGAGAGCGCGCTCAAATCCGGCCGCGCGCTTCTGCGCGCCGCTGTGGCCGAGCGCCCCCTGGGTCATGATGACGTTGCCCGCGCCGCCCAGCGCCTTGAACAGCGTCTCCGCCACGGTCTCGGCCATCGCGATGTTGTCCGGCTCGAGGAACGTGACCACGCCGGGATCGTTCTTGGCGATGATCGTGTCCATTTGGACCACCGGGATCCCACGGCCGATCATCTGCGACACCGGATCCACCAGCGTGTCGATTCCGAACGCCTGGATGGCGACAAAGTCCCACGTCTTGGTCGCCATGTCGTCGACGGCCTTGCGCTGTTTGTCGATCGAGAGCCCGCCGTCGTACCAGGTCACGTCGATGCCGAGCCATCGGCCCCACTGTTCGGTGGTTGCCTTTCCTTGAGCCGGCCAGGAGTTCGCGAGGCCCGCGTTCACGAAGGCCGCCTTGAGTGGCCGCCCGAACGGGTGCGCGCCGCCTCCCCCATGGCCATCACCGGCCGCAGGCGCACGCCCCTGACCGCGGCAGCCGGCAAGAAGCGCGGCGAGCACGCCACCTGCGCCGATGAGCTCCCGGCGGGCGAGGCCCGAGTCTGGTGCAGGGCTCGGCGGGATGCTGGCCCCCGGTTCGTCAGGACGCGTGGTCATGGCAACGTCCAACCTCCATCCACCATGAGGGTCGTTCCGGTCACCAACGACGCCGCGCGGGACGCGAGAAACAGCACCGCGCCGGCCACGTCCGACGGCTCGCCGATGCGCCCGAGCGGAATTCGCGACACGACGCTGTTGCGAAAGTCGTCGTCGTCGAGCCACTTCCGGGTTCCGGGCGTTCGAATGAACGTTGGCGCGACGGCGTTCACGTTGATGTTGTGCGGAGCCCACTCGAGCGCCAAACACTTCGTGAGGTGCGCGATCGCCGCCTTCGTCATGCAGTAGACCGATTCCGTCGGCAGCGCCACGAACCCCGCCTGCGAGCTCATGTTGATGATGCGACCCGTGCGGCGCGGAATCATCGCGCGCGCTGCGGCCTGGCTGGCGAAGAAGGTGCCCTTGAGATTGACGGCGACCGTCAGGTCGAAGTCGGCCTCCGAGACGTCCTCTGCGCGGTTGGGCGGGCCAATCCCGACGTTGTTCACGAGCACGTCGAGGCGCCCGCGCCACCCGGCCGCCTTTTCGACCCCATCTCGAATCTCGGCGGGACGGGCCATGTCCATTTGCAGCGGGAGCACCCGACGGCCGAGCGCTTCGATCTCCGCCGCGAGCTCGCCGTCGTTGTTGCGATCGTGCAGCCCGAGCACCAGGTCGGCGCCGGCGCCGGCCAGCGCCAACGCGCACGCCCGACCGATCCCGCGCGCCGCCCCGGTTACGAGAGCGACCTGACCTTCGAGCGAGAAGTCTGGAAACGGCCCGGTGATCGTCATGCCGGCGAACCTTTCCTTGCTTGAAGCTGCGGGGGAGGGTCTCTGTGTATCACCAATTCCTGGAGGACGCGACGCCACGATTGCCGCACCGGATCGCGATTAGCGCTCCTCCGTCAAAGAACTAGATCGGGCACGCTAGCAACGACGCGAGTCGTGACGCGCCTTTCTCGGCTGCCTCACCTACCGAGCCGCCGACCGGATTTCGGGCAAAACCTGACCGGCGCGCCGTCCGCCAGCATCACCGATCTGCTCAAGGCGTGAGCGCGGTCAGGATCCGCCGACGGCGGCGTCAGCGGCCGAGGACCCAGCCGAGGCCCGCGACGATGTGCTTATCGCCGATCGTCGCGTCGGTCAGATCCTTGTCCACCTTGCCGAAGCTCGTGAAAAATACCCGTCCCGCGCCTTCGTTGCGGACCCAGGAGACGGCGGTGTCGGCGCTGCTGCCGCCGCCGAACTTGCATTTGACTTGTCGGAAAATATCGCGGCTCCCGTCATCGGGCTTCGTCGAAACGAAAACGGGTCTGTGGTCGACAGGGCGACGGGGCCGCGATAGGAGTCAGGGTATGCGCGAGAAGAAGATCCTCATCGTCACGGACGACGCTGGCGAGGCCTTCGAAATCCTCTACGCGCAGCAGCGATTTCGCGAGGCCGGGTATCAACCGATCGTGGCCGCGACGGAGAAGAAGCGGCTCAACGCCGTCATCCACGACTTTTATCCGGGGTGGAACACGTACATCGAGAAGCCCGGGTACCTGATCGCGAGCGACGCCACCTTCGACGACGTCGACGTCGTCGACTACGAGGCCGTGCTGCTGATTGGCGGGCGCGCGCCCGAATTTCTCCGGCACAACCCCAAGGTGATCAAGATCGTGAAGACCTTCCACCAGCAGGGGAAGTGGATTCTTTCCATCTGTCACGGCATCCAGATTCTCCTGGCCGCCGGCCTCGGCCGAGGCCTGAAGCTGACCTGCTACGAGAACGTGCGCTTCGAGCTCGAGAGCTGTGGCGGCACCTGGGTGAATCAGGAGTGTGTCCGCGACGGGCGGATCATCACCGGCCAGACCTGGAACAGCCACGCCGATTTCTACCGCGAAGTGTTCGCCCAGCTCGGAAGCGCGAGCTGAGCCCGGCACCAGCGGGTCACGGCTTCCACCATCCGCGGCGTGAGCCCGGGCTCGAAGGCGTGGTCGGCCCCGTCGAGGACGATGCGCTGTTTCGGCGCACGCGCGCGCGCATAGGCGTCGTGCGTGTCGTCGATGGGGACCAGGGCGTCGCGGGTGCCGTGTACGAACAGCCACGGTACGGTAATCTCGCCGGCGTGGTCGATGACCGAGCCGATCCCCCGCAGATCGTCGACGTACGCCTGGGAGAGCACGCAGCCCGGTTTGCCGAGCATCAGCCCGCTACCGGGCGTGAGATCGCCGAACGCGCGGTCCAGGAAATCCCGCGTGTGGACGATGGCCGCGAGCGACACCAGGGCCCGGATCCGCGGGTCGCGGGCCGCGCGCAGCACGCCGACCGCGCCTCCCATGCTGTGTCCCGCGTAAGCAATCGCTCGGCCCGGCAGAGCGTCCAGCACCGCCCCGAGATCCTCGACCTCCTTCGAGATGTTCGAGTCCGCGAAGCGGCCCTCGGACGCGCCGTTGCCGGAGAAGGAGATTCGCAACGCCGCGATCCCGGCTCGGGACAGGCCCTCGGCGAGGGCGACCAGGAAGGGGCGGTCCTTGTGCCCGGTGACGCCGTGGCCGATGACCACGACCGGGCCGTCGACCTCGGTCCCGGGGTGATAGGTGTAGTCGAGGCGCTCGCCGGCCAGGTTGCGGATGACGTCCGGCACGGCGCGCATGCCGACCCAGTGGACCTCATTCCGGCGACGCCGGTCAACGGCCAAGCGCCGCGCCAGGCGTCGCGCGCTGCAAGCAGAGGGTGACGGCGTGGTGACCGATCCCGGCGCTCCTGCGCCTCCCGGCGGTGGTGCCGGTCGGGTGATCCGCACGCTCAAGGACGGCTACTGGGATCGCACCGAGGTCGTCGAGCGGGAGGATGGATCCGTTCGCGTGCGCAAGAGCTCGAAAGGCGATGCGCCGCCCGGGCCCTGGGGCGTGGCGGCCTTGCGCCGGGAGATCGCCTATCTGTCGACGTTGCCCGCCCGGACCAACGACGCCTTCCCGCCGGTGTTGGCCGCCTGGGACGACACCGCCGCGGACCCGCCCCAGGTCGGGTACGAGATGCCCTTCTACGGCGAACACGTGGACGCGGGGGCGCTCGCCCGCCGGGGGGCGCTCGCCCAGGGGGAAATCGACCTCATTCAGGAAGCGCTGGCGGAGGTCGTGCTCGAGCGGGTTCATCCGGCGCGCTTAGCGGCAAGCGAGCCGCTCGGCGCGCACCTCCTCTCCGTCGTGGAGCATGCCCTGGGCGCGCTGGAGGCGGATCCCGCGCTCGGCCGCCTGGTGCGCGCCGAAGCGATCCGGCTGAACGGCGTGTCTCAGGCGGGACCGCGAACCGCATTTCGTCGGGCCGTCGCCGACGGCGCGCTCGTCGCCGCGCTCGACGCCGAACCGCAGGTGCGGCTGCACGGCGACCTGTTCCTCGAGAACATGCTGTGGCGAACAGCCGAGGCCGCCGCCGGCAACAGCCCGCGGCTCGTGTTGATCGATCCGGTGTCCGTTGCGGGCGTGATGGGTGGCCCGCCCCTGTTCGATCTCGTGAAGTACGAGTCTTACGCGACCGGGGAGCTGCCGGCCTTGCGATCCGAGTGGGTGGAGGTGGCCGGGTTCGACGGAAGCGACGATTACCGATATCGCGTCCGCTGGGACAGCGCGGAGCTGGCCCCGTTTCGAAGGCTCGATTGGCACACGCGCTTTCGCCGCGCCTTCGAAGCCAGGTACGGCCCCGTCGATCGCCGCGCCTATCACCTCATCGACGGCTACTTCAGCGTGGCGATGTCCGTCAATACGGGTGGGACCCAGCGCCGCGCCCGCCTACTCAAGGCCACGCAAGACTTCAACGCCGCCGGCCACGGCCTCCCCTGACGCGGCAAGAGGCGAGACCGCTGACCTCGGCGGTCGGCGCACCTTTTTTACACAAACCGCGGGTCCGCCCAGCAAGACAGATAGGTACGATGCCGACATCACCCGCGAGCTGCTTTGGGCGGGTGGCCGCGTGCCTCCTTGCCGTCGCGTGCACATCGAACATGCAAACGGCGCCAGGGAGCCCCGACCCCGGAGGAAAAGGCGGCACCGGCGCGGCCGGCAGCAGCGGCACCGGCGGGTCGGGCGGAACCGGCGGCTCGTCGTCGACGATGGGCATGGCCGGCACGACCATGCCCGACGCCGGCGAAGGAGGAACGGGCGGCCTCGGCACGGCCGGTGCAGCCGGGTCTCCCGGGCCGGGCGGCGCCTCTGGCGCCGCGATCGCTGGTGTCGGCGGCGGCGGCACGATGGGCACGGCCGGAACCGGCGGCTCCGGTGGCGGAGGCGGTCAGACCGGTAACACCGGCGTTGCGGGCCAAGCGGGTGCGAGCCCCGGCGGTCGGTCGGGCGCGGGCGGTGGCGCCGGCGCCGCCGCCACAGGCTGCGACTGGACGAGCTCGGACGGGAAGATCGTGCTGTTTGACGGGACCAGCCTGTCGGGTTGGCAAAACACGAACAGCGGCGCACCGGCGCAGTGGCGCCTCGTCGGCGATGGGAGCATGGAGGTCGTCCCGATGAACCCGTCCGCGAACATCCAGACGACCATGAAGTTCGACGACCTGTGTCTGCACATCGAGTACATGACGCCGGCGTACCCGCCCAGCGTGACGGGCCAGCAGCGCGGGAACAGCGGTATCTACTTCAGACGCGCTTACGAGATGCAGGTCCTCGATTCGTACGGGCGGCCGCCCGAGATCGATGGGTGCGGCGCTGTTTACCAGATCTCTCCACCGCTGGTCGTAGCCTGCAACATGCAGCTCGTCTGGAATACGTACGAGATCGAGCTGCGAGCGTCGCAGTGGAACGCGTCGGGCAAGAAGACCAAGAATGCCGCCTTCGTGCTCGCCACTTTGAATGGCCAGGTCGTGCAGCGGAACGTCGATCTGAATGTCTCCATGACGACCGCGGGCGAGCCCGACATGCCCGGACCACAGCCGTTCATGCTGCAGGATCACGGCAACACCGTCCGCTACCGAAACATCTGGGCGAAAATTCCCAAGTGAAGCATCCATGATCGGAATTGGCCTCGAGAACGACCAGCACATCGTCCTCGACAAGCGGCCCTTGCGGGACCTCTACTTCACGCTGATGAACGAGGTCTACGGGTTGGCGGCGCGGGATTTCGGACAGAACTTGACCGGCGCGCCGCCCACCCGCATCACCGAGCTGCTCAAAGGGTGACGGGGTCAGGTCATCTCAGCTCGGAGCCGGTGGCGAAACCCAGGACGAGACCGGGGCGCAGCATCCACGGAGAAAACAGCTCCTGGTCTTGCCCTTGAACGGTCGCGGCATATCGCGCGCGCACCGGCACCACGTCCACCATGGCGGCCAGGAACATGCTGGTTCGCCGCCCGAGCGGCAGCTCCCAGCGCAGGGTCGCGCCGACGGCGGGATCGAAGTCGATGCGGGGCGCCGAGGTCGCGGTCTCAGCGGGTGACCGGACGTTGAGCGTCGGCTCGACGCGGGTGATGATGAGCGCGGGGCCCACTGCGATCGTGCCCGCGCCGGCCCGTTGGCCGCGCCAGGTCGCGGTCAGGTAAAGGTGTAGCGCCAGACAGCGGGCGAGCAGATCGCCGGCCGCCGTCACCACGTGAAAACCGGGATCGACGACGGCAGAAGCGGTCAGACCGAGCCGGCGGGTGCCGCCGCTCCGCTCCAGCGCGCCCTCGAGACCGACGCGGGCCGCCGCCGTCGCGGCGCTGGACCAGACGCCCAGGCCTCCGAACGCGCCCAGGCGGTAAAGGGCGGTCGCCGACGTTTCGGCCGCCGGGGGTGCCGCGGGCAGGACGGCCTCCACCGCCGCCCGCGCTTCCGACTGGGGCACGCCAATCGGCTCGGACACGAGCAGGCTCGCGACCGCCGTTTCGATGATGTACGCGATCTGGGCCAGCGCGACCTGGTCGAAGCCTGCCGCGAGCTGGACCTTGCGGACCAGCACCCGATCCCCTTGCCGCGGGATCAAGAAGAGCAAGGCGCGGTCGGCGTCACGCCCGTCCAGCCACACGCGCGCGAGCGGCGCGTCTTGAGCGGTGTCCGGCGGCGTGGTGACCACGCGCTCGAAGTCCACGTCTGGCACGGTCGTCACCTCCAGCGCCACGCCGCGCGCTGCCAACCGCGGGGTGAGGCGGGCGGTGAAATCCATGACCACCGCCGGGGGCGCGGCGATGTGGACCGCCAGGCCGGGGGCCGCCGCGCTGGCGCCGGGCTCGCCCAGCGCCGCCACGCAGCAGGCGAGGGCCAAGCAGGCGTTCATGGCCCGTCGAGCGCCGCCAGGCGCGCCCGCGCCCCCGCTGCGTGGAGCGAGCGGGGATGCGCGCGCAGGAGCTCGCGCCAGGCCGAGCGCTCCTCGCTCGCGCGCCCGAGCCGCTCGAGCGCGCGCGCCCGGCCGAGGCGCGCCTCTTCGGCGAGCGTTCCGGCGGGTTCGGCGAGTAGATAGCCCTCGAACTGGGCGAGTGCCCGGACGGGACTGCCCAGCCGATCCAGCAACAGCTGTCCGTGGAGCGCGCGGGCGACGATCTCCTCGCGCGTACCGGGGAACCACCGCCGAAGCTCGCTGTAGAGCCGGCTCGCGTCCGCGACCCGACCGGCCGACTCCGCCTCTTCGGCCTGACCGAGGAGCGTGGCCGCGTCGCCAGGCGGGCGCTCCGCGCGGGCGGGAGAACCCCCAGGCGAAGATCGATGTCGGCTGATCGCGACCGATCGACCGCCGCCTGTCTCGGATCGGACGGGAACCGTTGGCCGCGCCCGCGGGATCTCGATCGGCGGCGACGTCGGCTCAATCGCCGCCGGCGCGGGCTCGGCAAGCGGCGCCGCGGACTCGACCTCCTCCGGCTCGGCAGCTTCGGCCGGGACGTGCGCCGTCCGGTGGCGGTTCGGTGCGAGCCGGGCGGGCGGCGATCGCCGGCCCTCCGATTCCAGCCGGGCCGCCTCGCGCTGCCGGATTTGCACCACCAAGGCCACGCCGGCCATCGCCGTGCCGGAGACGAGCAGCAAGACCAGCGCGGCGTAGGCGAGGCGGCGGCCGCCCCACGCCCGACGACGTTTCGGCGGGCCGAGCTCTCGGTTTTGTCCGGCGAGGATGCGGCCTACCACTCGCGCGGCGATCGCATGGTCCAGATCCGATGGCGTTCGGACGGAGGCCGCCTCCCGGCGCGCGGCCCGCTCGAGCGCGCAGGCCGGGCAGCGCGCGAGGTGTGCGCTCAGGTCGGCCCACTCCCGCGGCGTCAGGGTGGAAGACGCCTCCCGCGCCAGGAGCTCGTCGGGATGCAGCTCAGGGAGCCTCATCGCGGTTCCCTCATGAGCGCCAGGAGCTCCGGATCCGATAGGATGCGCTGGCGCAGGTGGTCGCGGGCCAGGCGGATCCGGCTGCGGACGGTGTTGACGGGCACGCGCAGCTCGCGGGCAATCACCGGCAGAGGGTATTCGAAGAGCACGCGGTAGGTGAGACTCTCCGCTTGCCCCTCCGGAAGCTCGTCGAGCAGCCGCTGGAACATGGTCAACCACTCGCCACGCTCGACCTCGGCGTTGGGGCCGCCGGCGGGCGCAGCGGCGCCGGCCATGGGGGCGGCCTCGAGGGCGACGAGCGGACGCGACTTTGTCCGCCGAGCGCGCCGCAGCGACAGCGCCGTTCGCACCGCGATCCGCCGGGCATAGTGCAGGAACGTCGACTGGCCGCGAAAACGGTCCACCGAATCGGCGATCGCGATCATCGCCTCCTGGGTGGCGTCCTCGACGTCCACCTCCGCGCCTGTCACGACCCTCACCGCCGCGACGATGGACGGCCCGATCAGCGAAAGCAGGCTCGCCAGGGCTTCTCTTTCGCCTGCCGCCGCCCGAAGCACCAGCGGCGCCAGGGGGTCGGCGGCCTTCCCCGCGGCCGCTGGTGGGGCGGGGTCGGTGAACCCTCTCAGCGGTTCCGCCTTGGCGTTAGGGTCGAAGCGCATCGGGACGCATCCTATCTTGTGGGGGGAGGGGCCCCGGATCGATCACAAGAGTCTGCGAAAAATCCCAACCATGAGCAGCAGCGCTGTGCGGGTGATCGCTAGAGGCCTCCTCGACCCACGAGATAGAACGGAGGAGAACGCGACGTGGCACCGCGCCGACTTGTCGTCCTGACCGTGTTCTTCATCGGTCTTCCCGTCCTGCTCGCGGCGGCGTCGTGTACCGATGTCCGCGTGGTCGGAAGGGTGGGCGACAGCCCCATCGAAGTCTTGGTGTGGAACAACGCCCTGGAATACGGCCACGCCGCGCGCTCTTACGGGATCCCATACCTGCTGGAGCGCGAGGCCAGCGACAACATCCATTTCGACCTCACCTACGCACACACGGGCACGAGCTTCCCCGACGGCCCAGGCGACACCACGTTCGACGCGTCCGTGTTCACCGACGCCGGCCTGGATCGGTACGACGTGATTCTCTTCATGCACACCACCGGGCCGACCATCGACGACGACCTCAAGGACACGCGCCGCCAGGCGCTGCGGGACTTCATCGAGAAGAAAGGACGCGGCTTCGTCGGGACGCATTCAGCCACGGATACGTACCAGGGCGACCTGTGGCCCTGGTACGTCGACTTCATCGGCGCCAATTACGACCGGCCGACCGGCCCCTACGTCCCGGGGACGATCTATCAGAACGCGACCCACCCGATCCTGACGGCCGCTCACCTGCCAAATCCCTGGGAGCGATCGGACGAGTGGTTCTTCTTCAAGCGCGATCCCCTGTCATCGCCGATCCCCGGCATCACGGTGCTGCTGACGGTCCGCGACTCCGCCGCCATGGAACGCCCCAGCGCCTGGATCCATGAGATGCCCGTGGATCCGTCGGCCCCCCGGGGGGGGCGGCTCTTTTACACGGCCTGCTGCCACGAGAGGGTGACCTTCCAAGAGCCGGCGGTGATCGATCTCATCGTGGCCGGCATCAAATGGGCGGCTCACCGCCTCTGAGCCCGCGCGGGTTGACGCGCCGGCGGGGCCCCCGCGCCCTGTCCCTGCAGATCGCGTGATCGATCGCCTGGGCGTCCAACCACTAGACAGCATTCACCGAGGACGCTGTTCCGCAAACACGGGCCGCGGGAGCTCCGATGGCTCGTCCTGTCCCGGCAACGATGGCGATCGAAAGGAGAGCAGGATGAGATACCTGACGGCGGCAATCGTCACCGTGTGGGCGCTGGCGCTGGTTCAGTGCAACGACGGCAGCTCCGGGATCATTCGTCCGGGCTCCGCCGGAACGTCCGGGACCGGGAACGAAGGCGGCACGGGTGGCACCGGCAGCGCGGGTACCGGCGTCGCTGGCACGGGGACGGCGGGGAGCGAGCAAACGCCGGGGACGGCCGGCGCGGCGGGCTCGGTGTCGACGGGTTCCGCCGGAACCAGCGGCGTGGCTGGTAGCTTGGACACGGGCGGCACGACGGGGAGTGCCGGCGCTGCAGGCGACGCCGGCGCGACGGGCGCTGCCGGCAGCGCGGGGGTGGGAGGCACGACGGGCGCTGCCGGTAGCGCGGGCGGGACCACGGGCGCGGCCGGGTCGATGACGACGGGCATGCGGCAAGGGCCGTTCAAGATCATCGTGCTCACCACGGTCCTCGATTTCACGCACGACTCGATCCCCACGGCCTTGACGATGTTGCAGGCCCTCGGGCAAGCGAACGCCCCCGAACGCGCCAAGATTGCCGGTCTGGCGGCGGACTCCACCTGGACGGTCGACCAGATCGCGAACGATCCGCGCAAGGCTGACTATTTCTCGGAAGTCACCACCGACAATTTGAAGCGATACGAGCTGTTCTATTCCAACAACCCCACCGGCGCGGTCTTCACCAGCGCGCCGAGCGGAGCGCAAAAGAAACAAATCTTCGTGGACTACTGGAACAACGGCGGATCGTGGGCGGGACAGCATTCCGCGACGGATTTCGAAAAGAACAACAGCTGGAGCTGGTTCCAGGACAACATCAATGGCGGCTGGTTCGTAGACCACGACCCTCCGTTGACGCCCGGCACCGTCACCTGGCAGCCGGACTCCGTCAACCATCCCATCCTCAAGGGATTGCCGAGCCCGTGGAACACCAGCGAGGAGTGGTACCTGATGAATCGCAACGTCGAAGCGGTGGCGGGCTTCCGGGTTCTCGCAAAAGTCAGCGTGTCGGCCTCGTCCAAAGGAACCACGCCGCGGCCGGCGGTCTGGATCCGGGAGAACACGAACGGCAAGGGCAGCCGATCCTTCTACACGATCAAGGGGCACAGCCAGAGCGCATACGCGGAGCCGCAGTTCCGCGAGCTCATGCTACGCGGAATTCTCTGGTCCGTTCACCGACTGCCGGGAGGAAACTGAGGTCCGACGGTATAGCCGGCTCGGCCCGGCCGAGCACCGCGGATGCGATCCCCGCGCGATCGCCACCGGGACGCGCCTCATGTGCGAGGTGCGTCCCGTTCGAAACGCTGTCGCTCGGACTGCGCCGGCAGCATCGCCTTGATGTCCTTCAGCGCGCCTTGCAGTTCCTTGAGGACGGCCACGAAATCACGCTTCGCCCGACGCGATGGCCGGAGGTTGACGTCTCGTCCAGCGCAGCATCCGCGGCCACGTCACGGAAGAGATGACCGAGCGCTATAGCTCGGTCGCGCAGGCCGAGGTCCAAGCGGCGCCCGGAAAGGTCGTCTCGCTCGCCGGCTACCGCGGTCTTCGGCGGGCCGCCGGTGGTGGGAAGAAACGATCACGACTCCAACCACCGCCGCTGTCTCACCGTCGAAAGTAGCGGTTACGAGCTAGCTTTTCTTGAGCGGGATATCGGGTTCGAACCGACGACATTCAGCTTGGGAAGCTGACACTCTACCAACTGAGTTAATCCCGCAGGGTGAAGCGCCCTATCCTTATTGAATCCAGAGCAGTCCGCAACCCCATTCGAGATACTCGGGGAGCCGGCGTATGAAGTGATCATGGAAGACGTCGAAATTCGACTGGCGACCGCCGCCGACGCGGATCCCCTGATGCCGCTCATGCAGGCGTTCAACGCCGACGAGGCGATCCCGTGGCGGCCGGACGCGATGCGCGCCGCGTTCGTCGAGCTCACCGGCGACGCGCGGCTCGGATTCGCGCTGGTCGCGCTGTCAGCCGGCGCGCCCGTCGCATACGTCGTCGTCACGTACGGCTTCGATCTCGAGTGGGCGGGGCGCGACGCCTTCGTCACCGAGCTGTTCGTCGCGGCGCCCGCCCGCCGCCGCGGCGTCGCCGCACGGCTGCTGCGCGAGGCGGAAGCGAACGCCACGCGAAACGGCACGCGCGCGTTGCACCTGGTCGTCCGGCCCGCGAACGAGGCGGCGATGGCGCTCTACCGCCACGCCGGCTTCGACGTCATCCCGCGCGTGTTGATGACCAAGGTGCTGGTCCGCTAGCTGCCGTCACGCACCGTTGCACGGCGGACACCGAGATCTCCGCCAATCGTCACCGCCAGCGCCACGCGATCCTCGCTACAAAGGCGCCTGACGAAGGGGGCGACCACATGATCAAGTCTGCGCTGTCATTCGCGGCGGCTGCCGCGCTCGCGCTCGCCGGCTGCGGCGACGATTTCAATCCACAGTCCGGCGCTGGCGCGTCGAACGACTACGGTACCGTCGAGCTGTCGTTGATGTCGGCGCCCGCCGATGCCGGCTGCCTGCGCGTCACCGCCGCCAGCACGCGCACCGTCACCCGCCAGTTCAACCTGACCCCCGGCCAGAGCACGGTGTTCATGATGGAGCGGCTGCCGGTCGGCGTCGTGTCGCTGGACGCGGTCGCGTTCCCGGGCGCGTGAATGGCTTCGCCTGCACGTCGATCCCGCGGCGCCCGCGCTGTTCACGTGGGAGCGAAACTTCCGCTAGCCGCTCCGGCTCGCCTCAGAACGCGACGCGAATTCCGATCACGGGACCATGCAGGACGCAGCTACGGAGATCGGCGCAGACGCTGGACGGTAGCAAGCGCAGCGCTTCGTAGCCCAGCTCGATGCCGGCGGTCGGCGAGAACATGATGAGCACGCCCGCCGAGCCGCCGGCGCCCCAGCCGTCTTCGTGGCCGCCGAAGAACACGCGGCCGCCGCGTCCTGTCAGCACCAGCGCGAACGCCGCCGTGCGGAGCGGCACCAGCCGCAGCGCCGCCATCAGCAATCCCGTGCTCAGGCTGTTGCTGCCACCACTGACGTAGGTCGCCTCCAGCCCGGGCGCGACGCCGTCGACCACGAAGTGGCGGAAGGCGCCGGCGCCGACGAAGCCGATGGCGCTCGAATAGCCGAGCCCGATCCCCAGCTCGGATGTGCCGCGGTCGCCGTACCGGAACGGTGCGGGCGGTGGCTCCGGGGGCGGGACTGTTCCTTCGTCGTCAGCAGTCGCCATCCGCGCCTGCGTCTGCAGGGCGACGAACAGCGACACAGCGACGACTACTGCGCGAACGGGTCGACCCAGACCTTGCTCGGCTTCTTGGCCGGCTTGGCGCCAGCGACCGCCGCGGGCTTGGCGACGGGCGCGGGAACGGGGGCCGGCGGCTTGCTCACCGACGCGGTCAGCTTGGCCGGCTTCAGCACCGCCTCCTCGGCGAGCGCGTCGTCAGCCGGCTTGCGCGGCTTCGCCGCGACCACCTTCTTGACCGGGCGCGGCAACGGCATCCCGTCCGGCTCGATGCCGGGCGGCGGCGTCGTCGGTTCCACGACGACGGCCTTCGTGGGCGTCGGCGCGGAGCCGCCGACCTGGGTCGTCACCGCGCCGCTGACGGCAGGCTGCACCGGCTCGACAGACGGCGGCGTCGTCGCAGGCGCCGGCACCGTCTTGGTGACGACGACGGTCTGCACGGGTCGGCTGGGCCAGAACCCAGCCCTGACGCCGAAGCCAAGGAAGAAGAATGAGATCGCGGCCGCACCGAGCAGGCCCATTGGCACCTGCACGCGACTGAACAGCCCAGTCCCCTCGGTGGTCGCGGGCGCGGCCGATGGCGCCGGGATCTCGGATCGCCGGCATCGCCGACGTGGTGGCGCGCGCACCAGTAGGGCGAGCCCGCCGGAACTGGCGACAGCCGCGAGGAGAACGGCGACGTCGACGGAGCGGGCGCGGTCGCAGCCGCGACGGCGTACCCGGGGCTCGGCGTCGGCAGCCGCGCCGAGCCGAACCCGTCGCGACCGAACGGCGATCCCATCGGCGGACTGCGGCGCGCGTTCAGCAGCCCCGAGAAGCCGGTCGAATCGACCGGTTTCGCGAATGTCCCGGTGGCGACGTCTTCGGCCGCCGCGTCTCGTCCGCATCGTCGTCGGCCGACGCGTCTGCGTCCTCGTTCGTCCTCGATCTCGTCAGCGGCGCTGGCGCTCAGCACCTCGCCTTCGTCGTCGTCATCGTAGGCCGGGATCTTCGAACTCCAGATCGGCCGACGACGGCGCCGACGCCATCGAGGGCGGCGACGATCGTCGCAACGCCTTTTCCCGTTCCACGCTCGCCTGCGCGGACAGCGCCGTGCTGACGTCTTCGACAGACGCCGCCGCTTTGATCGCGGTCTCGGCCGGCTCCACCTTCGTCTCTTCTTCGTCGTCGTCGGTGATCGACGGACCGACGCGCCAGCAGATCGTCCGACGATCGACGGCGCCATCGCCGGTGACCTCTTCGTGTGTCGTCGAGGAACTCGCTGCGCGGCGAGCGCCGCGGTGACGCCCGGCAGCGGCAACGATTGGATCGGAACCCCCAGCAGCGTCTGCGCGACAGCCGCGGTTCCGGTGTACCGCCTTCACCCACGATGGGCCCCGGGGTATGACTCAGCGAAGGCAGGCGGTGTGCCGGCCACCGCTTCCGACGTGACGTCTTCGCGTCGCCTCGACGGTCACGTCGTCGGACGGGTCGACGTCGATGTCCTCGATTTCGTCCGAGTGTTCCTTCGTGATCTGCTCGGAATCGGTTTCGTCGGCAGGGCCGCTGGCAGCCAAGCCGGACGGAGGCTTCGTCGTCATGCTGAGGATGGCTCCTTGAACAGCCAAGCCTCCCCGGTTTTCGGCGGGAAAGCAAGCCTTCCGGGGGGATGGCTTACCCCTTTACAGGCAGGCAAGCCGTCTCTATGGTGCCGCGCCGTGAGAAGCACAAAGCGTGCGCATCGACCGGAAGCGCGCGCCCCTGGCGTGCGGGTTCGGGTAGGCCAATATCGCATCCCCCCCGATGTCGCGACGCGTGTTGCGCGCAGGGCATCCATGGGTATTCAAGCGACGCCCTGGGCGCCCGCGGAGATGACTGAGCCGACCGGGGCCGTGGTCGAGCTGGTGTCCGGGAACCGCGAGTTCGTGGCGCCGCGGCTACGTCGATCGCGACCACGCCATCGCTGTGCGCGTCGTGGCCCGCGATCCCGTCGACCGACGTCGCGCCCGGGCAAGGGGACGATCGCGGCCCGGTTCGCGCGTGCGGCTGAGCTTCGCGGTCTGCTCTACGGCGCGTCGCCGCCGCAGGCGATGCGGGTGTTGGAGCGGGCGAGAGCGAAGGGTTGCCCGGCGTCACCGTCGACCGCTACGCCGACTTCGTGGTCGTGCAGTGGCTGTCCGGCGGGCGCGCTGCCCTGGCGCGACGAGCTCTACGACGCGATCGAAGCCGCGTGGCAGCCGCGCGGCATCTACGAGCAGCGGCGGCTGCGCCCGCTGGCGGGCGGCGGACCGCCCGAGCCCGCGACGCGCGCGCGGGGCGAGGAGGCGCCGCTCGAGCTGGTGGTCGAGGACGGCGGCTGCCGCTTCGGCGTCGACGTGACCGCGCCGCTGGGCGTCGGCCTGTTCCCGGACATGCGCCTCGGCTGGGCGGCGGTCGCGGCGCGCGCCGCCGGCCGCCGGTGCTGAACCTGTTCTCGTACACGGGCGCGTTTTCCGTGCACGCCGCCAAGGCCGGGGCCGCCGAGGTGGTGGCGGTCGACGTCGCGCGCCAAGGTCCACGCGCGCGCGCGCCGCAACTACGAGCTGTCGGGGCTCGATCCGGCGCAAGCTCGAGGCGATCACCGCGGACGCGGTCAAGACGCTGGAGCGGTTCGCGTCGCGCGGGCGCGTCGTTCGACATCGTGGTCTGCGATCCGCCGACGTTCTCGCACGGTCCGGCGGGGCAATTTTCGGTCGCGCGCGATCTGGCCAAGCTGGCGGCCGCCTGCGTGTCGGTGCTCGCGCCCGGCGGGTTGCTCGTGTTCGCGACCAACTCGACCAAGATCTCCGCGGCCGAGCTGGACCGCGCGCTGGGCGAGGGCGGCGCGGACGGCGCAGGCCGAGCTGCGCATCATCGAGCGCGTCGGCCTGCCGCCCGACTATCCGGTCGCGCCCGGGGTTCCCGGAGGGCAACTACCTCAAGCTGGCGATCGCGATCCGAGTGCCTTACGCGCTAGCGGCGCGCTTAGCCGCGGGTCTTTTCCGGGCGGTTGCCGCGGCTCTTGACCTCGTCCAGGTACTGCCGGACCGTTCCTTCGACCGATTCGTTGAAGTGAACCTGGCCGTTGGCGATCTCGCGCAGCGACGGTCACCGCCGGCTTGTTGTGCAGGCGACCAGCGCCCGTCCGCCGTTGGCGAGCTGGCGGGCGCGTTCGGCGCCGAGAATGACCAGCGCGAAGCGGTTGTTGACCTTCTCGAGACAATCTTCGACGGTGACGCGTGCCAAGGTGAACCTCCGAAAAAAACTTGAGCCGCAATCAAGCGGCGCGGCAACCAAGGCGAAGCAGTCTAGTCGATCTATTTTCTGATGTCAAAACGCACGCGCAGTCGGGTGCTCGGCCCAGCGTTCAGTTGCAAACGTCGGGTCACCCTCCTAGACTCGTTCGCATATTGAGTTGCCGTGCTTCCTTCTGGGGAGGAGGGGTGCGGAGAAAGCGCGAATCGATGCCGATTACGGTGAACTGGAGTGATCTGGAGATCGCCTTCGAGCGAAACTCTCCGGACCAGGAGAGCTTCCTCGACCTCGAGAACGGAGACCTGCTCTCGATAGTGGAAGGCGAGCCGGACGCCGCGGCGCGCCGGGCGCGGGTCGCGTCGAACCCGGAGCGCTACCTGCGCGTCGATCCGGCCTCGTCCCGCGAGCAGTACCGCTGGATGGAGCGCTTCGTCGGCGTCGGTGTCGGACCCGCCGCTGCGCGAGCGGCTGCTGATCGCGATCGACGGCAAGGGCGCGTTCCGACGGTTCAAGGACGTGCTGCTGGCGTTCCCGGCCGAGCGCGAGCGCTGGTTCGCGTACCGGTCGGAGCTGCTGCACTTCCACATCCAGACCTGGCTGGACCACATGAAGATCGAGGTGGCCAACCAGCCGCCGTGGGGCCACGTCGCCCAGCCGGCCGAGCCGGTCGAGATTCCGCGCGTCGTTCCGTCGGGCGAGGCGCCGGGCGAGATCCTGCGCCGGCAGGCGCGCGATCTGCTCGACGAGATCCCGGCGGCCGAGCTGCCGCCGGCGCTCGCGTTCCTCGAGTTCCTCCGCGATCGCGGCCCGAGCTCGCTGCTGGGCGCGGGTCATCCGCCACGTCGGGCGCCGGTCGATGATGACGACGACGACGATGACGACGACGACCACATGGAACCCGCCGTCGGCGCGCGCTGAGCGCACGTCGAGGTAGTTCCGAACGCGGACGCCCCGTCGGGCGATGAACGAGTCAGCCTTCGGCGGCTGACTTCTCGGGCTCGGCGGCGTCCGCGACGACGGCCGGCGGCGTCCAGATCCAGCCGTCGCGCAGGCGCGCGGCGTCGTCGCGACCGTCGATGCTGGCGCGGCAGCGTCCAGCCGTCGCGCGCCCACAGGAACCCGGTGTACGCGCAGATCACCGCCTCGAACAGGTGATCGCTCTGGATGCAGCGCTCCCGCCAGACGCCCGGGCCGAAGCGCAGCTCGGCCGACAGCGCCTCGAGGATGCGCGCGCGCGTCTCGCGCTCGCGCAGGTGCTTCTTGAACGGCGTGCCCAGCCCCAGCGCGACCAGCGTCGCCTTCGGGTACACCTCGATCAGGTTCTCGTTGAGCGTGAAGCGATCGGCGAGCGCGCGGACCAGGTGCGCGGCGCGCGCGGCCAGCGGGCCGGTCCCCTGGCCGAGCCCCTCGCGCGCGGCGATGCCGACGCTGCACGCCAGGTAGACCTCGGTCGTGCGCTGCGTGTAGGGCGTGATCGGCGGCTTGCCCGCGCTGCGCGTGTCGCGATCGTTCGTCGCGCCGGCGGCGGCCGGCCGCCAGCGCGCGCATCTCGACCACCGCTGGGTCGACGCAGACCTCCTGCCCGGGACAGACCGGGACCGTGCAGCGCAGGCAGGGCGGCAGGGTCAGCGGCGCGTCGATGCACAGCAGCGTCTCGTCGCCGTAGGCGCGGATGGTGTCGAGCAGCGTGCGGGTCGTAGAACGGCGCCGCGCCGGTTCGCGGCGCGATGTCGACCACCGTCGCGGTCGAGCCGTCCACGCGCAGCGTCGCGAGGGCGGTCTTCTTGCCCTTGCCGCCGCCGAGGTCGATGCCGAGGACGTGTTGGAACTTCCGCTGCACGCTTCGGTCAGCGTGCGGTATCCCGGGTGAGCCGTCAACTGAGATGGCGGACGTTTGCGAGCGCTTTGACTACGGGGTTCTGGACCGTATTCTTTAGGACGAAACCACGCCGGGACCGGCACCTCGTCGGCCTGGACGGAGGTGAGAAAATGCGTCGGACCCTCTTCAAGTCGAAGATTCACCGCGCCACAGTCACGCAGGCCGACCTCGATTACGAAGGGTCGGTGACGATTGACGCGGAGCTGATGCGCGCAGCCGACATCCTGCCGTACGAGAAGGTTCACATCTGGAACCGCACCAACGGCAGCCGGCTGGAGACCTACGCGCTGGAAGCGCCGGCGGGCTCGGGCGTCATCTGCGTCAACGGCGCGGCGGCCCACCACGCGCAGCCGGGCGACATCGTCATCATCGCGACGTTCGCGCGAGGCGGCTGACGAGGCCGAGGCGCGCGCCTGGACGCCAAGGTCGTGCACGTCGACGCGCAGAACCGCATCGTTCCGATCGAGGGCGAGATCCCGGGGCCCGAGCGCCGGCTCCGGACAGTCTAGACGATCAACCTTGTCGTCGCCGCGCGCCGAAACCCTGAAGAAGTTCATCGCGTCCCGCCCGACCGATCCGTTTCCGCGCTACGGCCTCGCGCACGAATACAAGAACGCGGGGCAGCTCGCCGAGGCGCGCGAGGAGTTCGCGGCGCTGATGCGCGACCATCCCGACTACACGGCCGGCTACCTGCACGCGGGCAACGTGTTGCTGGCGCTGGGCGAGCGCGACGAGGCGCGCGCGATCTACGAACGCGGCATCGAGGCCTGCCGGCGGCGCGGCGACGGCCACGCGATGAGCGAGCTCGAAGGCGCGCTGTCGTCGTTGGATAGCGGCGCGCCCTGACGCAACACTAGCGCCCGTTCGCCATCTTCGACAGGAACGCGGCGATGATCGCCTTCGCTTGCCTGCCGGCGACGGTCGACGTGTCGGTCTCGTCGGCGAGCGCCTGAATCGTCGCGCGCCGATCGGCCTGTGTCCGACGGTCGTCGCGCCAGATCTCGTCGAGCTGGGCGGGGAGGGCACGGAGCGCGGCTTCGGCGCGGCGGTCCGCGGCGTGGCGTGCGAGCTCGATGCGGAGATCGAGCGTCGCGTCCCGTATCTGCCGGTGCTGCGGCTTGGGAACGAAGATCTCAACCCAGGGCGGCGCCGGCAAGCGGTACAGCAGCAGGTCGTTGAGGCGGCTGCGTGTCGGATCGTCGGTGCGGACGGGGGCCAACGGCAGCACGTCGCGGATCGGCGCGCGACGCCCGCGCTCGTCGTAGACGGGCGGGTTCACGCTCCACGGACGATCGGGCGCAGGCGGCTCGTCGCGCCGGTAACGCGCCTTGTTCAGCCGGCGGATGCGCGCCGACTGGGGCGATAGATCGCGAATCGTCAGCGTGCCGTCGCCGTCCACGGCGACGTCGAACAGCGGCGCCTCCAGCACCAGCGAGCCGTCTCCCGGGCGGAACGTGTAGCCGGGGGCAGGGGAGGGGCCGGCGGCGGCACCCGCGGCCAGGCTGGATGCGAGGTCGGGAAATAGCACCAGCTTGCCGGGGTCGGCCCGCAGCGGGGCCGGCGCGGCCACGAACCCCGCCCCGACGACCGCCGCCACCACGACCAGCTTCCGCATGAGACGGCCCGATTCTAGCTCCGCCCTTGGGTGGACGGAACGGGGTGTTCCGTCCGACGTCACGCCTCCGGGGTGACCCCACGGAGGCGATCACAATGCGCAACGAAAACGCTGCAGTCATCAGGGACCTGTACGAGCGCCAGCGACGCGCCATGTCGCGCCGCCGGTCGTTCGGCCTCAGCCGGCCCACGGCGCGGGTTCGCCTGGTCGGCGACATGGCGTGTGAGGTCGAGCAGGACGGCTGGCGGATGCGCATCGATGAGCCGGTGCAGGACGGCGGCGGCGGGACCGCGCCACATCCCGGGCACATGATGCGCGCGGCGGTCGCCGGCTGCGTCGCGGTCGGCTACCGGGTGTGGGGCGCGCGCCTGGGCGTCGCCATCGACGACGTCGAGGTGGACGTGGTCTGCGAGCTGGACGCGCGCGGGCAGCTCGGTCTGGCGGACGGCGTCACCCCGGGCTGGCAGCGGATCACGTTCGACATCCGCATCACCAGCGCGGCGCCCGAAGCCGACGTGCGGCGCGTCGTCGAGACGGCCGATCGGTTGAGCCCGATGCTCGCCAACCTGTCGCCCACCATCGAGCGCGTGCACAACCTTCGCATCACCAGGATGACGACGCCGCGCGACGCCCGCGTGGGAGGGTGAACGTGGACGCGCGGGTGTTTCGCCGCGTGCAGCGCTACGGCTGGGACGTCGGCAGCGACGCTTACGACCGCAGCTGGGTGCCGCAGCTCGAACGGCTGACGCAGCGGTGCGTCGAGCGGGCGCAGCTGCACGCGGGCGAGCGCGTGCTGGATCTGGCGACCGGCACGGGAGTCGGCGCGCTGGCTGCTGCCGCCGCGGTCGGCGGCACGGGCTCGGTCACGGGAATCGACGTGTCCGAGCGGATGGTGGCGTTGGCGGCGGCGCGGGCGCGGGCGAGCGGCGCGCGCAACGTGCATTTCCAGCGCGCCGACATGGAGGCCACCGGCGGCGCCGACGGCGGCTACCACGCGGTCGTGTGCGCGTTCGGGCTGATGTTCGCCGCGGATTACGCGGCAGCGTTCGCCGAGCTCGCGCGCGTCACGGCGCCCGGCGGGCGGGTCTCGGTCTGCGTCTGGGGCCAGCGCTCGGCCTGCGGTTTCGCCGACGTGTTTCCGATCGTCGAAAGCCACCTGGATGCAGAAGCATGCCCGCTGTTCTTCTCGCTCGGGGCGCCGGGAGCGCTCACCTTCGCGTTGCGGCGGGCGGGACTGGAAGTAGCGGCCGAGGAGCGCGTGCCGGTGACGCTGGCCTGGCGGTCCGCTGACGACGTGTGCGACGCGTTGCTCGAAGGCGGAGCCGTCGCCCTCGCGTGGAAGCACTTCTCGCCCGCGGTTCGCGCCGAGGTACGCGCGGCGTTTCTCGCCACGCTGGAGCCGTTCCGCCGCGGACAGCGTTACGACGTGCCGGCCGAGGTCGTGTTCGCCACGGCGCGCAAGCGCTGACGGAACGGCTCGTTCCGCCGCAGGTCACGCCTCCGGTGTGAAGGCCGGAAGCAAAAGCCAAAAAACAGAAAACGAAAGGACACGGTCATGAACACTCTGAAGACGAAGTTGGTGCTGGTTGCGATGGTGGTGCTGGGGCTCGCGCAGGCGGCGCGCGCGGCGGAGTCGCCTGCGGCGGCCGCGGCGAAAGCAGACATCCAGAAGACGTTCGGGTTCGTTCCGCAGTTCATCCTGAAGATGCCCGAGGGGCTGTTGCCGGGGGCGTGGGAGGAGCTGAAGACGTTGCAGCTGAACCCGAAGACGGCGCTGCCGGGGCGCACCAAGGAGCTGATCGGGCTGGCGGTCGCGGCCCAGGTCCCCTGCCGCTACTGCGTCGTCGCGCACACGGAGTTCGCCAAGCTGAACGGCGCCAGCGAAACCGAGATCGGCGAGGCGGTCGCGATGGCGGCGCTGACGCGCCACTGGAGCACCTACCTGAACGGCATCCAGACCGACGAGGCGAAGTTTCGCGGCGAGATCACCAAGATCATCGATAACGTCAAGAAGGCGAGCGCGTCGAAGGCGCCCGCGTCCGCGCCCATCACGGTCACCGACGGCGCCAGCGCGCTCAAGGAGATGACCCAGATGCTCGGCGGCTACGCGCCCGACTTCCTGCGCACGTTCCCGGAGGTGGCGCGTGCCGGCGCGTGGAAGCAGATGCGCGACGTGCAGCTCAACCCGGCCACGGCCGTGAGCGGCAAGAACAAGGAGCTGATCGGGCTGGCGGTCGCGGCGCAGGTCCCCTGCCGCTTCTGCGTCATCGCCCACACGGAGTTCGCCAAGCTGAACGGCGCCACCGACGCCGAGATCACCGAAGCGATCGGCATGGCGTCGCTGACGCGCAGCATGAGCACCCTGCTCAACGGCCTGCAGATCGACGAGGCTCAGTTCCGCCGCGACGTCGACAAGCTGGTCAAGGGCGCGACGGCGGCGGCGAAAGTTTCGGCTCGCACGCAGGGCAGGAAGGCCACGGCGTCCGCGCAGTAGCGCGATGGCGACAACGACCACGATGAGGCCGGGGCGGTTCGCCGCTCCGGCCTTTTCGCATTCATCGCGAGCGCTTTCGTCAGCCGATGCCGGCGACAGGGCCGCACCGGTGTCCCAGGCGCGTCGTGCTCGAGCTTCGACATGATTTGCGTCCTGGCGACGTTTTGCGACCGAATGCTGGCCTGCCCGACCAGCCCATCCGCTATTCCGTTTCAACCGTCCGATATTTGAGCCGAATTTAGTGCCAGGCGATCGGCTCCGGGCCCCCGACGGGCGTTGATTAGCAAACCGACAGGGCGCTAGGATGGCTCCGTTCCGTGGGGTCCATCGAAGCGGATAGCCCCCGCCGCGCGACGCGGAGCCTCCTTCGCGTCAGCACGTGCGGTGGTGCCGGTGACGGCAAGAGCGCGCTCGTGGCGCGCCTGGGCGCTGCCAGCGCCGTCCGCGACTTCATCGTCGCCGAGACGTCGGCGGAGATGCGCCACACGCGCGACCTGCTGACCGGCGCGTCGACCGCCGACGTCAGCGTCATCGTCATCGACGCGGGCAAGGGCGTGTCGGCCGAGACGCGGCGGCACGGGTTCTTGCTGTCGTTGCTCGGCGTCCGGAACGTCGTGCTCGCGGTCAACAAGATGGACGTCGCCGGCTACGCGCAGGAAGCGTTCGCGCGCGCCGAGGCGGACTTTCGTCGCTTCGCCACCGGGCTGGGGCTGACGGCTGTCGTCGCGATTCCGGTGTCGGCCGCGAACGGCGACAACGTCCGTGACCGCTCCGCCGCGACCCCCTGGTATCAGGGACCGACGCTGCTCGAGGCGCTCGACGGCGTCGTGGTCGACGACGCCAAGCGCGGACAGCAGTCGCTGCGGCTACCCGTCGAGTCCGTGCTGCGGACGAAGGGCGAGCTGCGCGAGTTCGAGGGCACCATCGTCGCCGGGCGCCTGCGGCGCGGCGACGCGATTCGCGTCATGCCGTCGGGGCGGATCAGCCGCGTCACGCGCATCGGCATCGCCGGCGTCGACGGCGATCACGCCGAGGCGACGCCGGGCCAGTCGATCGCCATCGCGCTGGAGGATCAGGTCGACATCGCGCGCGGCGACCTGGTCGTGCCCGCGAACGAGCCGACCGAGGTCGCCGACCAGTTCGAAGCCAACGTCGTCTGGATGGGCGACGCGCCGCTGCTGCCCGGGCGCGGCTACACCATGATGGTCGGCCCCAAGACGGTGACCGCGTCGATCGGGCAGCTCAAGTACCGGATCGACGTCACCACGCTGCAGCGGGTGGCGGGCGCGACGCTGGCGATGGGCGAGATCGGCGTCTGCAACCTTCAGCTCGACGGCGCCATCCCATTCGATCCCTACGACGTCAACCGCGACACGGGTGGCTTCATCCTGGTCGACCGGATGACGGGCGCCACCGTCGGTGTGGGGATGCTGCGCTTCGCGCTGCGGCGCGCGAAGAACGTCGTCTGGCAGGCGATGGACGTCAACAAGGCGGCCCGCTCGGCGCTCAAGGCGCAGAAGGCGTGCCTGCTCTGGTACACGGGCCTGTCGGGCGCGGGCAAGTCGACGATCGCGAACCTGGTCGACAAGAAGCTGCACAGCCTGCAGCGGCACACGTACCTGCTGGACGGCGACAACGTCCGCCACGGGCTGAACCGCGACCTCGGCTTCACCGACGCGGATCGCGTCGAGAACATCCGCCGCATCGCCGAGGTGGCGAAGCTGATGGTCGACGCCGGGTTGATCGTCAGCACCGCGTTCATCTCGCCGTTCCGCGCCGAGCGGCGGACGGCGCGCGCGCTGGTCGCCGAGGGCGAGTTCATAGAAGTCTTCATTCACACGCCGCTGGCCGTCGCGGAGGAACGCGATCCGAAGGGCCTTTACAAGAAGGCGCGGCGTGGCGACCTGAAGAACTTCACCGGCATCGATTCCCCGTACGAGACGCCCGAAAATCCGGAGATCACCATCGACACCACGGCGCTGTCCCCCGAGCAGGCGGCGGAGATGATCGTCACCCGGCTGCGTGAGCGAGGCGTGTTCGCATGACGCGCGTCTACGCGTTCAACGGCGACGCCGACGGCCTGTGCGCGCTGCAGCAGCTGCGGCTGGCGGGCGACCCCGCGGTCGAGGCGGCGGCGACGCTGGTGACCGGGGTCAAGCGCGACATCGCGCTGCTGGAGCGGGTCGCGGCGTCGGCGTCGGCGGGCGACGAGGTCACGGTGCTGGACGTGTCGCTGGACGTGAACCGCGCCGGGCTGCTGGCGCTGCTGGCGGCGGGCGCGCGCGTTCGCTACTTCGACCACCACTTCGCCGGCGACATCCCGGCGGACCCGGCGCTGGAGCCGCACATCGACACCGCCCCGAACGTCTGCACGGCGCTGCTCGTCGATCGCTACCTGGAAGGGAAGTTCCGGCGCTGGGCGATCGCGGGCGCGTTCGGCGACAGCCTGACCGACGAGGCGCGCGCGCTGGCCGAGGCGGCAGGCGTCGAGCGCCGCCGACGCCGCGGTGCTCAAGGAGCTCGGCGTCGCGGTGAATTACAACGCCTACGGCGAGACCATCGCCGACCTGCACGTGCCGCCGGTCGACCTGGCGGCCGAGATGCTCGCGTACGCCGACCCGCTGGACTTCGCGCGCGCGTCGCTGGCGTTCCGCCGGCTGGCGGACGGGTTCCGCAAGGACATGGAGCAGGCGCGGCGGCTCGAGCCGTGGCGCCAGAAGGCGGGCGCGGTGCTGTTCGTGCTGCCCGACGCGGCCTGGGCGCGGCGCGCGAGCGGCACGCTGGCCAACGATCTGGCCAAGGCGCACGCGGCGAGCGCGGTGGCGATCGTGTCGCCGAAGACAGCCGGCGGCTATCTGGTTTCCGTGCGCGTGCCGCGCGACTCGACGGTGTCGGCGGAGGCGTTCTGCCGCCGCTACCCGACGGGCGGCGGGCGGCGGACAGCCGCGGGTGTGAACCATCTACCGGGCGAAGAGCTGGATTCGTTCGCGGCCGCGTTCGAGGCCGAGTTCCGGGCGGGGGCGTGAAAATGACCGTGATACGTTCGCTGAACTTCGGGGATTTCATTCAGCCATGAACAGCATCTTTTCCAGAATGGGCGCGGTCTACCGCGTCTTTCGCAAGACCTTCGGCGTCAAGGTCATCCCGCTCTTCGTCGTGGTGTTGTGGAGCGTGGTGCGGACGGTGGTCGGCATCGGCATGGCGCTGGACAACCTGTTCTTCTCGCGGCTGGCCAAGGCGCGCGCCGATCGGCCCATCGTGCTGGTCGGCAACCCGCGGACGGGCACGACGTTCCTGCAGCGCTTCCTGTCCGACAACGGCTTCGGCGCGGGCATGGAGCTGTTCCTGATGCTCTACCCGTCGCTGATCATCCAGAAGCTGTTCCGGCCGCTGCTGCCGCTGCTGGAGAAGATCAGCCCCGCCAAGTTCCACGCCAGCGAGGCGCACGCGACCAGCCTGTCGTCGGTCGAGACCGACGACGTCGCGGTGCTGTTCCGCCACCTGGACGGCTTCTTCCTCTACGGATTCTTCCTGTCGTGGGACGACGAGGACCGGCTGTCGTGGTTCGACCCGCGCGTGCGCGACACGTCGAAGCGCGACCTCGCGTGGCTGGACAAGCTGTGGCGGCGCAGCCTCGTGCTGCACAACGCCGACCGCAACATCGCCAAGGTGTTCTCGTTTTCGGTGCGGCTGCCGCAGTTCCTGGCCAACGTCCCGGGCGCGCAGATCCTGTACATGGCGCGCGATCCGCTGTCGATCATCCCCAGCGCCATGAGCCTGGTGATCGGCGTGCTCGATCGCGCGGTCGGCTTCTGGTCGATGCCCGACGATCTGCGCAAGCGCTGGCTCGACCGCATGTACAAGGCGTGGGTGCTGCTGCTGCAGAAGTTCCACGAGGACTGGACCAGCGGCGCCATCGACAAGAGCCGCGTCTACATCGTGCGCTACGACCGCATGATGGCGGACTTCGAGGGCGTGATGGACGAGATGTGCCGCTTCCTCGGCCGCGAGATGACGCCGGAGCTGCAGAAGACGATCAACGAGCTGGGCGAAAAGCAGCGCGGCTACCAGTCCGAGCACAAGTACAAGCTCGAGAAGTACGGCCTGACCGAGGAGCAGATCCGCCGCGACTGCGCGTTCTTCTACGACACGTTCCTGCCCCCGCTCGAGCAGCAGGGCAAGGCCGCGAAGCAGGCCGTAGGCCGCGGCCCCGCTCCCTAACCCTTCCCCGCTTCGCGGGGCGAGGGGACCGGATCCGGATCACCGCAGCGGCGGGCCGTACAGCGATTCGCGGTAGTCGGCGTAGCCGACGCTGGCGGTGTCCAGCGTCATCACGACCTGGCCGGTCGGGCTGACCTCGTGGATGGTGCCGGGGACGGAATACGTCACCAGCGTGTTGCCGTTGGGGAGGCGCTGCGCGTCGGAGAGCACCGCGCTGTTGATGCCGCTCGACTGGTACGCCCAGACGCGCGTCGCGGTCCACGACGTCGTGTTCAGGCTGTACTCCAGCGCCTGCGACGGGGGGCTGCCGCTGAACGGCCCGTTGGTGAAGAACAGGAAGTTGCCGTTGGGGAGCAGGTGGTGGCCGTGGTTCACCTGCCAGGTGCCGCCCGACACCGTGAACGCCTGGCCGATCGGGTTGCTGCCGCCCAGCTGCCAGACGAGCTGGCCGTTGCGCTTGACCTTCACGAACAGGTTCACGTTGCGGTCGGAGATCGTGTAGCTGTCGTCCGACTGGTGATAGTGGATGGCGTTGGCGTGGTACGAGTTCCCGGTCCCGCTGCCCCTGTAGAGCGTGTTCAGGTTCGCGACGATGGTGGTCATCTGCCCGCTGGCTGACCGCTCGATCAGCGAGTTGGGCGCGTCCATGCCGGACGAGTTCCACAACATGGTGGCGATGCCGCCGTCGGGGAGCACGGTGAAGTCGTGGTGGGACGTGTTCGAGGCCGGCGATGTTGTTCATCGCGCCCGTGCCGTCCATCGCGATCTTGCGCATCTCGCCGCCGGCGTTGTCGACGTTCAGCTCCTGCATCCACATCTCCTTGCCGTCCCAGCTCATCTTCGCGCGGCTGCAGGTCGCGGGCGCGGTCGCCCACCACACCGGCTCGCCGTCGCCGTCCAGGATGTAGACGGGAACGGGCGCGGCTGCCGCCGCCCATCGTGGTGCCGGCGCTGGTGATGATGAAGCCGGGCGCGTGCGCCGACGGCATCGGGATCGTGCGCGTCGGCCGCGGCACGCTCGTCGGCACGGTGCCGGTGCGGATCATGACGTCCTGGCTGGTGCACGACCCGGCCGCCGAGTTGACGACGATCCGGTAGACGTAGTCGCGGCTCCCCTTCATGCCCAGCAGCAGCGTGCGATAGTTGGCCGCGGCGATGTCGACGGGGGCGACCATCGGCGTCGCGCCCGGGAGGCCGAACTGGATCGACGCGCCGGTCACGCCGGTCAGCGTCGTCGTGAAGGTGACGACGGCGACGGTCGGGATCTGGGTCGACATCGTCGTCGTCGGCGTGATCGTGCAGGCGACGCTGCCGCCCGAGCCCGCGACGCCGCCACCGGCCGCACCGCCGCGTCCGGTCGATCCACTCTGTCCACTCTGTGCCGACTCTGTCCGCCGCCGCCGCGCCGCCGCGACCTGCCGATCCACTCTGGCCGCCTGCCGCCGCGCCGGCCGCTCCGCTAGCGTTGCCGGCGCCGCCGTTGCCCGCGCCGCCGGTCGCGTCGCCGCCCGTGCCCGCGGCGCTGGCGCCACCAGAGCCCGAGCTGCCGTTACCCCCCGTCGTCCCCGCGACGCCGTTGCCGGCGTTCCCGCTGGCGGCGGGCGTCACCTCCATCTGGGCGCACCCCGACCACCCACAGCAAGCAGATGAGCGCGGACGAGCGCCGGGTGGATCGGATCATGGACTAGGGCCTCCAGATAGGAGTAGCGGCGGACCGAAAACCGGCCCGCCGTTGGAGGCACTATCCGCCCAGATCGCTCAAAAAAACAGCGCGGGCCGCGGCTGCCGCGGTGCGTGCAGCTCCGTCGAGCGGGGCTGTGTTACAGCCGTGTGACGGGTGGCCGCTCGCGGCTGGCGGCACGGCCCGGAGCAGGAGCGCGACGCGTCGGCCCGCGACTAGCGTTCCAGGTACGCGGGCGTGAAGAATTCGTCCTTGGTGTTGGGCGAAAACGTCACCTTGGGCGACTGGAACACGGACTTGCGTCCGTTCTGCTTGTTCACCATCTCCATGTGCATGGGGCGGTAGCGCTTGTTCTTGGCGTCCAGCAGCTTCACGTCGCGCGCCGTGTATTCCTTCAGCAGCTTGCCGTCCTTGTCGTAGAGCAGGCCGCGCAGCACGACGAACTTGTCCTTGCTCACCCAGTAGGTCTTCTTCGAGTAGCCCTCGGCCTCGGCGATGTCCTTGGTCTTGGGAATCGCGTCGATCATCCAGCACGCCTCGCCGCCGATCGGCTCCTCCTTGACGATCTTGTAGTCGAACTCGTCGAGCGCGGGGATGTTGAGGTCGCCGTACGAGAACTCGCTGCCCATGAAGCTCTGCGATCGCTGCGTGCTGACGATGCGGCGGGTCTTGCGCAGCGCCGGCATGTAGATCCAGACGTCGTCGGCCTTGGTCTCGTAGTCGAACACCAGCACGCCGGTCCCCTGCACGTCGGCCGGCGCCGAGAAACGGTAGATGCGCTTCTCCGTCTTGCCGCCGTCGTACAGCTTCGACGCCATCGTGATGTCGCGCTCGCGCGTCTGCCCCTTGTCGCCGGTGACGGTCATCTTCACGACCGCCTCGGAGCCGTCGAGCTTCCGCGTCAGCGTGACCTTGTCCATGATCTCGCGCGGCGATGGGTCTGCGGCGTGAGCGGCGCCAGCCAGGGACGCGACCAACGTGGGGACCAGCACAAATCGATGGCGTGTCATGGGCGTGAAACTAGCATCTTCGACGCAGCCTCCGCTGCCGGAAATTCAATCGTGCCACGGAGCCTAGAAGCTCGCGCGCAGCTCGGCGTAGCCCGCGGTCAGCGTCTGGTCGATGAGGCCGAACAGCGTGCCCTCGGGGCCGTAGAAGATCTCGGCGCCGAGGTACGCGGTCACCTGATCGGAGACCTTGTAGCCGATCTTCGGCGCCGCCAGCCATTCCTGCGTCGTGAAGTTCATGAAGCCCAGCATCGCGATCGACAGCGTGTCGTGCAGGCCCGTCCACTCGACGCGCACCGTGGCGACGTGCTGGAGCTGCGCCGTCTGGTTGAACAGGATCTGGTTGATGCGCAGCAGCTCGGAGTTGATCCCGTCGATGGCCTGCTGCCGGAGGTTCGCCGTCTCGGGCATCATCAGGGTCATGCCGATGGCGTTGGGATTCGCGCGCGCCATCGCGGAGCCGTTCTCCTTCTGCCAGTCGAACACGTAGCGGCCCATGTACTGGGCGATGACGCTGACGCTACCGAAGCTGTGGTCGGCGCCGACCACGTACTGGGCGTCGGGCCGGGCAGCGTAGGGGCGATTCTGGTAGTCGATGGGCCGCCGGTAGGCGGCCTCGGCGCGGATGCCGACGGTGCCGATCGTGGTCGAGAAGTCGAAGCCGACGACGTCCTGGTTGTAGGCCGTGCGCGACACCAGGACCTCCGGCGTCACCAGGTCGAACGTCAGGCTCGCGAGCGTCAGGCCAGGCAGCGGCGCGTAGCCGCGCAGGTACGACATCGATAGCTCGAACGCCGACAGCTCCAGGTGAAGGCGCCCGGCGAGCAGGCCGTTCTGCAGCGTGGGCGCCGGGAAGGTCGGGCGACCGAAGGCGACGAACTGCGGCAGGATGACCACCGGCAGCTCGGACGGCCGGTAGATCGGCATCCACACGCCTTCCAGGCGCACCGGCGACAGGCGCAGGTTCGCGCGCGCGCCGAAGTTGCCCAGGCGGCGGTCGTCTTCGATCGGCGAGCGGATGCGCAGATCGAACGGCGTGATGTTGTTGGTCGGGTTCAGCGCGTCGGCCCGTCCCCACACGACGATCTGCTGGCCCAGGCGCAGGTCGAACGGACCCGCGTACAGGTTGGCGTACGCCTCGCGCGCGTCGATCAGCAGGCCCTGCGCCTCGCCCTGCAGGCCGTGGCGGATGCGGACCTCGGCGAAGCCGTCGCCGTTCGCGCCCTTGGCCGTGCGCACGTTCAGCGACAGCTCGCCGTACGCGGCTGTGACCAGTCCCTGGTTGGCGTTGGGCACGCGGCCGATGAACGTGTCGCCGCGCACGTAGCCGCCGAAGGTCACCGGCAGGGCAGGGGTGGCGCCGGGCGCGACGCCGGCGGGCTTCTCGCTCGCCGTCAGGCTCTGTTCGAACAGGCTGCCGCTGCTCTCCTCGGGGACGCCGCCGTCGGCGCCGGCGGCCGCGGGTCGTCACCTCGGGAGCGGGTGGCGCGCCGCCGTCGGGCGCGCTGGCGTCAGCCGCGGCGGCGGTTGTCGCGACCGCGGCGAAGGTGAAAACTGCAACTGCCAGGGCCGAGGGGCGGGCCAGTCTCATCGAGCTATCAAGGGGCTGACGTCAAGGCGCTGACCCCGTCCACTCCCCGGTTGCCATCACCATGGAATAACCGGCGGCCGCGCTGCCCAGCACCAGCTTGTCGCCGGGCTTCACGGTCCGCTCCTCGAGTAGCTGGTTGTACGTCACGCCAATGCTCGCGCTGGCGGTGTTGCCGTACATCGCATGCGTGTAGACGCCCTTCGCGGGGTCGACGCCGATGTCCTCCAGAATCTTGCGCACCATGATCTCGCTCGGTTGGTGAAAGACGTAGTGGTCGATGTCATCGGGCTTGAGGCCGAGCATCCCCAGACGTTCCGTCACCCAGGGCGGAATGTACTTCCCGAGCCGCATCAGCTCAACAGATGACGACACCAGCGTGCCGCCGATCGGGACCTGACACAGGTGCCAGTGGTCGGGCGCCGTGAACGTGTTGATGCCGCGCAGCCGGATGCCGCCGCCCGGGAACGGCTTGCGGCGCAGGAGCATGCACGCGGCCGCGTTGCCGATCGTCAGCCCCGCGGTCTTGAGCGCCAGGTCGCGGACCGTCTGGATGTCGTAGCTCAGAAACGGGCCCGACAGCTCGGAGGTGAACACCAGCGCGGTGCGGTAGTTGTCGTGCAGGGCGAGGTAGCCCGCGGCGACCTGCAGCGCTTCCAGGTGTCCGACACACGCCGCCGTCACGTCGAACGCGTGCGTGCGCTTGAGGCCGAGCTTGGCCGCGACTTCCATGGCGGTCGACGGCTCGAAGTACTGGCGCGCGATGCTGCCGCCGATCACCAGGTCCACCTCATCCAGCGACACGCCGTTGATCTCGAGGCACCGCTTGGCCGCGGCGACGCCGTAGTCGGCGATGATCCCCTCGCGCTCGTCCGGCTCCAGGAACCGCTGCTGCGTCTTGCACAGCCCGAACACGTGTTCGATGGCTGACGCAATCGGCACGAACTGTTCGTCCGTGCCTTTGAAGCGCGCGCGCACGCGGCGAATGATCTCCGCGTTGTCCACGCGGGTGTCCGGGATGGCCGTGCCCGGCTTGGACAGGTACAGATCGGGGAAGCTCACCGACGGTCTCCGTGGGTCAAAGACAACGAATCATCATGCCACACGTGCACTGGATCGGGGCGAACAGAAAGCGGGCCAAGTGCGTCAGATCGGCGACCTTGTTGAGCTTTTTCTGAGCCGATTTTCGGCCCAGCCGATCAGATCGGCGCACGATCAGTGTGCGAAGAAGCTCTAGCAGCTACCAGTCGTTTGGGCTTAGATGGGCGCATGAAACTCCTCCTTTTTTGCTGTACGTGGACGTTGCTCCCTCTCGCTGCGAGCTGTGGCGGCGGGACGAGCAACCCGGACGGCGGCGGCACGGCGCCGGTGGGCAACGTCGTCATGCGCGACGTGAACAGCTACACGTCGGTCAGCTCGTTGACGATCCCGGTCATCCCGACCGCGTCCGGCGCGGACCTGCAGGTGTGCTGGGGCGACATCATGAAGGACATCCTCTGCCACGACGTCTCAGCAACGATGGACATCGACAACGTCGCGCTTCCTGCAGATTCCGGGATTTCCGCGAGACGTGATCGAGGACAAGCTGGCGAAGGGGACGCTGTCGCCGAACGACGTCGCTGTCTATCGCGAGTTCAACACCACCGCCGCGGGGACGTGCGCGAACCTGTCGCAGTTCAAGTTCGGCTCGACGCTGGTCCCCGCGACCGACTACGTCACGGCCGCCAACAAGAGCTACATGATGTTGTTCACGACCGGGACCGTGCAGGGGTCGGGCGCCCGGACGATGGTGTTCCTGGATCCGGTCGCGTCGTCGACCAACACGATGGTCGCGGCACCCGGCAGCGGCTGCGACATTCTGGACTTCGAGGCTGACCTGACGACGCGGACGCCGCTGCCGATCCCGGCGACCGGCGAATGGGTGGTCGACTGGAGCCAGATCACCATGGACAGCATGGGCAACAGGGTGAACTTCCAGTTCATCGACAGCCTGATGGTCGGCTTCTACGAGGGGAAGACCCCCGCGGACCTGCAGACGATGTTCAAGGACATCGACATGATCGCGACCACGTTGTGGACCGTCGCCATCCCGACCGGTCAGAAGTACATGGACCTGCACATGGCCAAGACCGACGCGGGCGTTGCGTTCCCCGGCTTCACGGGCACCGGCACCTACGCGGTGGCGCTGCTGTGCAGCACCTGTCAGGTTCCGGCGCCGGTCGCGCTGTCGATCCTTCAGCCCATGCCGTAAGCGAAGCGGCGCGGCTGCGTGAAGCTGACTAGTTCGATTCGTGGCGCTGGCAGGGGCTGCCGCCGTCACGTTGACGGCGCCGTCGCTGGCGCGCGCCGATGGCGGCTACTACACCGGCGCGCTGGGCGCGCAGGCGGCAGGGCGCGGCGGGGCGTTCACTGCCAAGGCCGACGACATCGACCGCCGTCGCCTACAACCCCGCCGGCCTGGCGAAGATCGGCGCGACGATCATCCAGGTCGGCAACCGGTTGTCGTACAACGGCAGCTCCTACACGCGCGCGACGACGCTGGACTGGGGCAACGTGGACGCGATGGGGATGGCGCCGAGCGTGTCGTTCGCCCAGGTGAACAACAGCCAGACCGTGCAGGCGGCCGAGCCGCTGCTGGGCGTGGTGTCGAACCTGGGCCTGCGCGACTGGGGCTTCGCGCTGGCGGCCTACGCGCCGCCCGGGACCAGCCGGCTCGCGTTCCCGCTCGACGGCGGCCAGCGCTACCAGATGCTCAACCGCGAGGCGATCATCTTGAACTACTCCGCCGCCGCGGCGTGGAAGTTTCGCGACGTGTTCGGCGTCGGCGCGACCGTGCAGTGGATCCACGTGCCGCGGCTGGTCTACTCGCTGGTGATCGACGGGACGCCGTTCGCCGGCGACGCCAACCCGGTGTCGTCCGACCTGGACATCAAGGCCACGATGCGCGGATCGGATCCGTTCACGTTCAACGCGATCATCGGCGCGTGGGTCCGCCCGGTGCCCGCGTTCGAATTCGCCGTCGCGGGGCAGGTGGTGCCGGCGGACATCGTCACCAGCGGCACGCTGTCGGTGGAGTTCGTCGATCCGGCGCGCGGCGACGCTGAGCCTGACGCGGAATGGTAACCCGGCCAACGACGTGCGCGTGACGCTGCCGCTGCCGCTGCTGGCGCGCGCCGGCGCCCGCTATCGCCATCTGGGCGCCGACGGGCGCGAGCGCTTCGACATCGAGGTCAACGTCGCCTACGAGACCTGGTCGCGGGTGCAGCGGTTCCGCGTCGACACCAACAACCTGGCCGTGAACTTCCCGCCGATGCCGGTGAACATCAACCGCATCGACATCGAGAAGCGCTGGCGCGACACGGTGACGGTGAGCGTGGGCGGCGACGTCGCTGTCATCCCGGACAGGCTCGCGCTGCGCGCCGGCGTGTTCTACGAGACGGCGGTCGCCGATGCCGCCTACGCCAGCGTCGACTTCTCCGGAGGCCCGCAGTTCGGCGGCGGCGCCGGCGCGTCGGTCATGTTCGGGCACTGGAAGCTCATGCTGGCGTACCAGGGGCGCGTGCAGCAGACGGTCAGCGTCACGGAGGCGAACGCGCGCGTCTACCAGCAGGTGCCGGGCAGCGCGTGCATGGCGCCCGTACACGTCGGCGAGCTGCAACCCGAACTACCCCGGGCAGCCGTCGCCCGCGATCAACGCCGGCACGTACAACACGGCGTCGCACTTCGTGCTGCTGGCGGCGCAATACCGATTTGGGCTGTGACATGATGCAACGGAGGACGACGACCATGACGCGTACGAAGGTCAGTCTGATTACGGTCGCGCTTGGGTTCGCGATCGGCGCTGGCGCGAGTGTCGCCGTCGCCGACGGCCCGTTGCCGTCGCTGGACGCGCCGGATCTGGGGCAGGGGCCGTATTCGGCGATGCGCATGCGGCTGCAGAAGACGATCCTCAACATCAACGTCGCCGACATCGACGTGAAGTTCGACAAGGCGACGCAGGCGAAGATGGCCGAGCTGGCGCGCGGCAAGCCGTATTCGGAGGCGCTGGCGCACCAGCTGTCGCTGCTGACGCTGGACGTGAAGAACGCGATGTTTCAGATGAAGTTCCTGCGCGACATCCCGCTCAACCGCTGGATCGGCGTCGTCAAGGACAGCCTGGATCAAGCGAAGGCGGCCGGCCTGATCACCGCGTCGATGGAGGACGCCGTGATGAAGGGGTTGCCGGAGTGGTTCGGCGCGCTCAAGGATCGCGGCTACGAGAAGGGCGACAAGCTGATGTACGCGATCACCCCGGACGGCGTTCGTTCGGTGGTCGCGTCGGCGGGCGGCAAGGTGTTCGTCGACCGGTTCGACAAGGGGCACGACGGCCGCCGCGTCGTCATCAGCAGCTACTTCGCGCCCAAGAGCGAATTTCGCGAGCCGCTGCTGCGCTCGCTGGTCGAACAGAAACCCTGAAGCAACGTAGCAAAGTAGATAGAAGGGTAGCTCCAGATGTTGCGCCGTTACGTGACCGCGGTCGTCGGCCGGCCGAAGCTGGTCGTCGCGTCTGTCATCCTCATCACCTTGGTGCTGGGGTTCTTCATCACCCGCATCCGCATGCTGCTGGACATCGACAGCCAGATCCCGCCGGGGCATCCGCTGGTCATCGTCGGCAAGCAGATCGTGAAGATGTTCGGCGGCAAATACGTCACCATCATCGGCTTCTATCCGGAGTCGGGGACCGTCTACACGCCGGCCATCCTGGGCAAGGTCAAGCGCGTGACCGAGGAGCTGGAGAAGCTGCCGGGCGTCAAGCCGGGGAGCGTCGTGTCGTTGATGTCGCCGCGCGTGAAGGACGTCGCCAGCACCGACGACGCGCTGGAGATCCGGCCGCTGGCCGCCAAGGTGCCGAGCAACGACGCCGAGATCGCCGCGTTCCGCGAGCGCGTGAAGGCGAACTCGTTCCTCACCAGCCTGTTCGTCAGCGACGACGGGCGCGCGACCAGCGTGCTGGTCGACTTCGACGACTTCGAGGCCGCGGGCGGGGCGAAGCGCCTGGCGCCGCGGCTGGAGGCGCTGCTCGCCCCCGAGCGCGAGGCGGGGCTGGAGATCTTGCCCGCGGGGGCGACGACCATCCTGCACTGGCTGATGATCTACACGCGCCGGGTCGCGCTGCTGTTCGTGCTGGCGCTGGCGATGATCGGCTACCTGCACTACCGCGCGTTCCGCACGCTGCAGGGGATGTTCGTCCCGCTGGTGACGGCGCTGATGGGCGTGATCTGGGCGCTGGGGCTGATGGGCCTGGTCGGCGCGCCGATGGATCCGTGGAACGTCATGACGCCGATCCTGCTGCTGGCGATCGGCGCCGGGCACTCCGTGCAGATCTTGAAGCGCTATTACGAGGAATACGCGCGCGTGCAGGCTGCCCAGCCCGGGCTGACCCCCGTGGAGCACAACCGCCACGCCGTCATCGAGGCGACGGTCAAGGTGGGCGTGGTCATGCTGGCGGCGGGCACCATCGCGTCGCTCAGCTTCGGCTCGCTGGCCACGTTCGGGCTGCCGACGATCAGGAACTTCGGCCTGTGCACCGCGTTCGGCATTCTGGCGGCGCTGACCGTCGAGATGACGTTCATCCCGGCGATCCGCGTGTTGATGTCGCCGCCGTCGCGCCGGCAGACCGAACGCGAGCAGAAGCAGGAGTTCTTCGACCCGATCCTGGACAAGCTGGCGAACGCCGTGCGCACCGGCCGCGAGCGGCCGATCCTGTGGGTGTTCGCGGCGCTGCTGATCGTGGCGGTGGCCGGCGTCGCGAGGCTGGACGGCGGGCAACAGCCTGGGCGCGCAGTTCTTCGAGGCGAACGCCCCCGTGCACGGCTTCCGCATGGCCGACTCGCGGTTGACCGGTACGCGCGTCATCCAGGTGCTGGTCGAGGGCAAGACGCCCGACACGATCAAGAACCCGGACGTGCTCAAGCGGATGGAGACGCTGGCCACCTTCATGCAGCAGCAGCCGCTGCCGGTCGGCAAGGTGGTGTCGATCGTCGATCTGCTCAAGCAGATGAGCCGCGCCATCGACGCCAAGGGCGGCGGCAAGCTGCCCGACACGTCGGAGGGGGTGGCGCAGTACCTGCTGCTCTACGGCATGGGTGGTGACGAGTCGGACCTGGCGCGGCTGGTCGATCCCACGTTCGAGCGCGCGGTGATCACCGCCTACATCAAGACCGACAACTTCTCCGCGATGAAGACGTTCACCGACGCGACGCAGGCCGAGGCCAAGCGCCTGTTCGCGGGGACGCCGGCGGAGGCGCACGTCGGCGGCGGCGTCACCAACGCGATCGCGCTCAACGAGACGATGGTGCACGGCAAGACCATCAACCTCATCCAGATCTCGATCCTGGTCCTGGTGATCACGTCGGTGCTGCTGCGTTCGCTGGCGGGCGGCTTTCTGGTGCTGCTGCCGCTCGCCACCGCGGCGCTGGTCAACCTGGGCCTGATGGGCTGGACCGGCATCCCGCTGTCGATGGGGACGGCGGCGATCTCGGCGATGGCCGTCGGCATCGGCGCCGACTACGCCGTGTACTTCATCTTCCGCGTGCGCGAGGAGTTCCAGCGCACCGGCGATCTGCGCGGGGCGACGGCGACGGCGCTGACCACGTCGGGCAAGGCGATCGCGTACGTCGCCACCGCGGTCGCGGGCGGCTACCTGTGCCTGACGCTGTCGCTGTTCAAGGTGCACGTGCTGCTGGGCCTGCTGGTCGCGCTGACCATGGTCACCAGCAGCGCCGCCACCGTCGCGCTGCTGCCGGCGGTGATCCTGCGGGTCACCCCGCGCTTCCTGCGGCGGGCGAAGACCGCCCCCGCCGAAGACGCCGCCCCGGCCGCCAGCGCCGTGTAGCCTGCCCCCTGCGGCTACGCGCGCTCGCGCGCACCACAACTCAGTTACGGCCGCGCGTCGCACCGCGTAGCGCGTCAGCGGCGCGGTTGGCGCGCCCCCTAGGGCGTGCACTCTTTGAGCACGGTCAGGTACCACGGGGCGGGGATGCCGCAGTTGCCGCACTCGAGGCCCAGCAGCCAGGTGGCCGTGTTGTCGATGCCGGTGAACGCCTGGCCGCCCGTCGTCATCAGCGTCGAGAGATCGACCACCGTCCCGGAGGCGATGGTGCCGCGGTAGAGCGCGGTCGGCAGCGTCTCCAGGCTGAGGAAGTCCTTCTCCAGCTGGCCGATGCTCTGCGTGTAGCGGCCGACGAGGGCGTCGGTGATGTTGGTCGTGACGAACTGACCGCCGAGGGCGTTGGTCGTCATCATCCCCCAGTCGAGCGTGATGGCTGCTGTGCCCACCGTGACGCCGGTCGGTGTCGCGCTGTGCAGGTTCGCCGTGTAGTTGAGCGTCGTCGACGTATTGGTGAGCGTGATGGTGGTGTTGTTCGACGCGGGGTCGACCTTGAACGCCTGGATCATCAGCGACCCCTTGCCCAGCTCCGTCCCCGACGCCGCGATCGCGACGTACGAGGTGGTCTCGGGGGGGTACATGGCCGGATCCAGGTAGTTGGCGATGTCGGCCGACCCGACCGGGTAGCTGTTGACCTGGAACGAGGTCAGGTTGGCGGACGTCGCGGTGCCGTCGGTGATCAGCGCCGGCGGCGGGACCGTGACGAGGATGGAGGTCGCCAGGGTTCCGTCGTCGTTCAACATCGTCTCGAGCTGGGCGAGCGGCAGGTTCACGACGATCACCTCGACCATGTCGATGTCCGTGGCCGGATTGATCGTGTGGCCGAGGAAGTCCTTGGTCACGCCGCCCCAGTTGATCGTCAGGTCGTTCGCGCGCGGCGCCACCGACACCGGCGCCAGCTTGAGCGTGCTCGAGAACGCGTAGTTGTTGGCCTCTTTCGCGATGAGGGCGTTGCCCGTGCACATCACCGGCGGCGAGCTGGTGCTGTCGCCTCCGCACGCGACCATCGACGAGGCCGCGAGCGCGGCCCCCAGCAAAATCGTTACGTGCCTCATCGAGAAGCTCCTTTTGGACGGTTGGGCGACTGCGGGACTACCGCGGCGGGGGGCCGTACAGCGTCGGGCGCTTCTCGATATACCCGAAGGTGGTCGGGAAGGTCCAGGTCTGCAGCACCATGCCCGCCGAGTTGACCTCCAGCACGCGGCTCTGGGTCGACGCCGCGAAGATGGTGTTCCCGTTGGCCAGGCGCTGCACGTCGCCCATGATGTCGTTCTGGATCTTCGGGCTGGACGCCTTGTAGAACCACGACCGCGTCGCGGTCTTGGCCGTGAGGTTCAGCGTGTATTCGGCGGCGATCGATCCGGTGGCGTCGCCGCTGCCCGCCATGATCGTGCTGTTGTTGTTGAAGATCAGGATCTTGTCGAGCGCCAGGACGTGGATGCCGTGCTGGCCGCCCGCCCACATGCCGCCGCTGCCGAACTCGTTGGTCGGGCCGCCCATCACCCAGACCTTCTGGCCGGTGCGCGTGATCTTGACGACGTTATCGTGATCGAGGTCGGAGAACACGATCGTGTCGTCCATCCGCGAGTACTGGATGTTGTTGACGTGGCAGGCGCCCGAGGTGCCGGCCGCGGTGCGGGAGTTGGCGATCGTCTTGACCGTGCCGTTGGGGGCGCGTTCCTTGATGTCGTCGCAGCCGTTCGAGCCGTAGGCGTAGAACAGGACGGTCTCGTCGGGGAGGATCGCCATCTGGTGGTTCTGGCCCGTGAACTGCGACGAGTAGTTGTCGTCCGTCAGGCCGTCCATCGACACGCGGTGCACGCTGGCCTGGCCGCTCGGGCACGTTGGCGCTGTTGATCCACATGTGCTTGCCGTCGTAGCTCATGCGCGCGCCGGTCACGCTCTGACCCGCGACCGAGTACCACCAGACATATTCGCCGTCGGCGTCGAGGATGTACGCGGGGGCCCCTGTCCGCCGGCGTTCGTCTGGTATTGCCCGCTGATGAAGAAGCCGCCCGCCAACGCCAGTCGCGGTGGTCGGGCTTCGCGTCATCGCCTGCAGCCCGTTCGCCATCGGTCCCGTCATCAGCGTGAAGTTGCCGCTCATGCAGGTGCCGCTGCTGTTCGTGGCGGAGATGCGATAGTTGTACATACGCGGGTTCGCCGACGTCGAGGCCTTCATGCCGAGCAACAACGTGCGGTAGTTGGTCGCCGTCAGATCGACGGGCGCCGTCATGCCGTACGACGTGGTCAGGCCGAAGTCGATCTGCGCCGCCGTCAGTCCGGTCATCGTCGTCGTGAAGGTGACGATGCCGACCGTCGGGATCTTCGTGCTCGTCATCGCCGTCGGCGTGAACGTGCAGCTGGCCGTGCCAGTCCCGCCGGCGCCGGTTGTGCCGGCCGGTCCGCTGCCGCCGCGGCCTGCGTTGCCGGTGGTGCCAGCGGCGGCGCCGCTGCCACCGCGGCCCGCGTTGCCTGTCGTCCCCGCGACGCCGGATCCGGATGCGCCCGTCGTGCCCGCCGGGCCGCCGTCGCCGGCCTGCCCGGTCGTGCCGGCCTGTCCGGTCGTGCCGGCCTGTCCGGTGGTGCCGGCCTGTCCCGTCGTCCCCGCGGGGCCGCTACCGGCGCTGCCCTGGCTGCCGCTGCCAGCGCCGCCAGTGGCGTCGATGCCGCCGGCGCAGGCCGCCAACGGCAAGCAAATACAGCAATACAGCAGGAGGGAGGGGGAGGCGCTTCGCATGGGGGATAGTCCTTTCCTATGTGTACTCTGTGTGTGCGAGCCGGACGTACCGGCTCGTCGAAATTCATTCGCGGAATTACGTGGAATTCCGCGTGCTTCGACGCATCTTTCCGCGGAGGTCAAACCTCCCGGACAACAGTAGCGTTTCGGGGCGATGTAGGGTCAAAAACCTACTGCAGCGTATAGCCAAACAATGGCGCACCGCCCCCGATGGGGACGAAGTCGACCTGGACGCTGTCCGGAGCGACCTGAACGCGCGCGAAGCCCGAGTCGGGCCAGAAGGTTTTGTAGCCGGTTTCGGCCTCGACGAACTTCCAGGGCGCGCCGGCGCTTCCTGGAAGCGTGTAGTGGACGCCGTCCACGACCATGTCCGTGAACACGTGATCGTGCGCATAGAAGAAGATCTGCACGCCGTGGCGCCGCATCATGTCGTGGATCAACGCCTGCTCGCCGACGTTGGCGGCCTGACCGCCGCCGCGACCGTAAGCAGAGTTGTCGAAGTCGCCCGCGGCGCCGCCGACAGTGTGGTGAATGAACAGGAAGCGCCACTTCGATGTGGCTGCCGCCAGCGTCCGGTCGAGCCACGCGAGCTGAGCCGCGCCCAGCGTCCAGTCGTCGGGCAGACCGGGGTCGCCGCCCAGCCGGTGACACGTCGGCGTGTACGTCATGACGTTCAACACGACGAACAGCGCGTCGCCCCACGTGAAGGCGTAGTAGTCCTGCGTCGGGCTGCCGCCTTCCGCGTAGGTCTGGTCGTCCGGTCCCGGTAGATAGAGCAGCCGCTGGCTGCGCGAGCGCTCGATCTCCTCCGCCGTGAAGCAGCCGGTCTCGCCGTCCCAGTTGCCGATGACGGGAAAGTGAGCGGCCCGCCGCAACATGTCGCCGAGCAGCCGCCGGTAGTTGAGGTAGCCGAGCCGCGTCCACGAGCTGTCGGGCGGCGGATCGTTGAAGCCGAACTCGTGGAAGTCGAGCGTGTCGCCCAGATCGATCACGAAGTCCGGATCGACGGTGCGCACGTCGGCGGCCACCGACGCCAGCGTCGATTCGATGTAGTCGGAGACGTCCGTCGTGTCGGGCAGCGGCTCCCGCGGCGGGATGTGGGAATCGGTGATGAGCGCGAATGAAAACGGCGTCCCCGCCACGGGCGTCGTCAGCGCGCGGCCGCTGTACAGCAGTCGGTGCGGGCCGTCGTCGGCGGGCTTGGCGGCGGCGACGCGGATCTCGAACTCGTAACCTCGGCCGGGCGCGAGCCCGCCGACCGACCACTGCGCGATGTCGGGCGCGGGCGACGTCGGACGGCCGACCTCCGTCCAGTCCTGGTACGCGAGGTCACGCACGCGCGCGCGCAGCTCGAGCGGATCACCGAAACGCAGGGCGACGTTGATCCGGAATCCGTTCGCCGTCGGCGCGAACACCAGCGGCGCGCCGACCAGCTCGAAGCCCGTGGGATCGGCGGACATGCCGACGCGGAATCCCGCGGGGGGTGGCTCCGCGCAGGCGCCGGCCACGAGCGCGAGCCCGCCGCAGGCGACGAATCGGATCCACGCCGATGGAGCACCGGCACGCATGCGCGTCATGTTTGCACAAGCCGGGCGCGCGCGACCGCGGTTTCTTGCTATGTCGATTTACTGACGGCCGCGCCGCGAATCACGGCTCGAGGTGCAGGATGACGTTGGTGTTGGTGCCGTCGGAGGAGAAGCCGACCGCCCAGACGTTGTCCGGCGCGGAGCCGTGCACGGCGTACAGGTACGGGAAGTAGGGGAACTTGCCGTACTGGGTCTGGCTCCAGCCCGTGCCGTTCCAGTGCGACAGCGCGCCGAAGCTGCCCACGGCCCAGACGTCGTTGGGCCCGCTGCCCCATACCTTGCTGTGGTCCTCGTGGAAGCGATCGTTGTCGAGCGGCAGCGTGTCGGTCCACGCGGCGCCGTCCCAGTGCGCGAGCTCGCCGATCTCGCTCACCGCCCAGACGTCGCTGGACCCGGAGCCCCACAGCCCGTCGGAGTGATCGACCAGGAAGTCGCTGCTCTCCGTCCACGCGGCGCCGTTCCAGTGCGACAGGCCGAAGATGCCCGCCACATAGACGTCGCTGCTCGAGCTGCCCCAGATGTCGGTCACCTCGACGACCTGCGTGACCGTCGTCGACCAGGTGGTGCCGTTCCAGCGGTGGATGCGCCCGTTCGAGCTGTCGCCCAGCCACAGGTCGCTGGCCGACGTGCCCCAGATCGCGGTGAGGCCGGATGGATCGACGGTGCCGCCGAAGTCGACCGCCGCCCACGCGGCGCCGTCCCAGTGCAGGAGGCTCGCGCCCGCGACCGCATAGAGATCGTTGGGCGCGAATCCCAGGAAGTCGCTGACGAAGCCGGCCTGCGGAATCGCGACCTCCGCGAACGCGGTGCCGTCGAAGTGCAACATCGACTGGCCACCCGCCCACACGTCATCGGGCGCGAACGTCCACACGGCGTTCAGGCCGAACATGCCGGGCGACGAATAGCCGCGCCACGGTCCGCTGTCATCCCCACCACAGCCGGTCGTCGCAACGAGGAGAGCCACAACGAGCGTTGCCACCTTCATGACCCGCTCATCGGCGGAGCGGCGGCGCGCATTGACCCGAGGCGTCCCGCTTGTGCGCGGGTGTGCGCCGTCCCGCCGGATCCGTAGGTGAGCACGCGTACGGCCCAGATTAAGGGCTGAGCCCAGGTTGGTTGCTTCGGGGTAATCGCAATCTTGGATGTCATGAAAAAGACATCGTTCGTTCTCACTGCCGCTCTTGCTGGCGTACTTTCGTTCATGGTCGGTGCCTCGGGTTGCGACGAGCTGGAAGCGTCGTTCGACTGCGACACCGTCTGCGAGCGATACCGCGACTGCTTCAACTCGGCCTACAACGTGGGCACGTGCCAGAGCCGTTGCGAGGCGCAGGCGGACAATAACGACCCCTACCAGGCCGCGGTCGACGCCTGTGAGGACTGCATCGGCGTGAACTCGTGTCTGTCGACGACGTTCAACTGCCCGAGCTGCAACGCCATCGTTCCGTAGCTACCTGACGCCCAGGATCGTCCGACCTCATCACCTCGAGGGTGAGGACTGTTCAGCGACTGGCGATGGCCGTCAGGATCCGCTTCGCTTCGTTCCGTTGCCGCCGCCCAGGAAGTCCAGCAGCTTGCCGAGGGCCGTCGTCGGTTGGGTGGGGCTGCGTGGCGGGGCGGGCGGCGGGGCGTGGCCGGGGCAGCGCTGCGACGGAGGTACGTCTCCGAGCACGCTTTCGACGTGGCGCCCACAGCCGGCGAACGATGGCTTTCCGCACTCTGGACAGGTGATGCGCTGGCACATGATCGATGTTCCTTCTACTCGATCTGGCGGTTGTTCGGCGTGTCGGGTTCCGGCGTCGGGCAGGCCGGGCAGTCAATCGCCGTGCCCAGCTTCGTCGCGCGCCCCGCCGCGGTCGTGACCCACGGACGGCTTTGCCACGGCGGCCGATGCCGCATGTGTTGAGAGTGCCCGCACGCGAGGTCGGCGATCCAGTCACCGTCCGCGTCCTGGTGAAAGCCGGCGATGGTCGTCGTGCGCATGGTGCGGCTCAGGCGGGCAGCGCGTCGTCGGCGGGAGCGCGCGGTAGCGCCAGGCGGTCGAGCGCCAGGCCCAGGTCGTCCGGCATGGGCGCCGTGATCGCGACGCGCGCGCCGGAGACCGGGTGATCGAACGCGACGGCGTGGGCGTGCAGCGCGAGCCGGTGAAGATCGTAGGCCGCGCGGTAGTGGCGGTTGGTGTCCCCGTTGCCGTAGTTGACGTCGCCGACGAGCGGATGGCCGAGGTGGCGCAGGTGCCGGCGGATCTGGTGTCCGCGGCCGGTCTCGGGGATCGCGAGGACCAGCGAACAGCGGTCAACGCTCGACCGCGCCACCAGTGAGAAGCGCGTGACGGCGGGGACGCGCGGGCCATCTCCCTCGCCACTCCTGGCGAGCGGGTAGTCGATGGTTCCGGATTCGGCAGGCGCGCCGCGAACGAGGGCGAGATAACGCTTGTCGACCTGGCGCGATTCGAACCCCAGCGACAGCGTGGCCGCCGCCTCCCGTGTCCGCGCGAAGACCAGCGCGCCGCTGGTGCCGCGGTCGAGCCGGTGGACGGGGTAGACGTGCGCGCCGATGGCGTCGCGGACGCGAAACATCGCGACGTCGTCGTCGTTGGCCCAGCCGCGGTGGACGAGCAGGCCCGACGGCTTGTTGATCACGACGACGTCGGCGTCGACGAACAGGACATCGACGGCGTTCATTGCCGGCGATCGGCTTCGAACGCCGGGCACTTCAGGATGGGCTGCCGTGGATATTTCGTGGTCAGCGCGGTGCACAGCAGGAACTTCGATGTCTTGGTCGCGACGGTGCGGTTGTTGGCGCAGCGGTGGCAGATGCTGTCGGGGAAGGGGAGGGCATCGACCTTCGTGGGCGCGTCGCTGGTCATCGCGGCTTCATCGTGGGTTCGCGTGGCCTCGCTGTCTACTCAAACGACGTTGCGCGACGGGGTGACGTGCGTGGAGGGCGAGGTGGGTTACGCGGGACGGCGTGAATCGCGGCGCCGAAGAGCTTTTCGGCGGCGCTGAGGGCTCTGATTGAGAAGCCGTGGAAGAAGAGGGCGCCGTCATAGAGCTCGTGACTCGCTGTGGCTCGGTCGAGGAGTTCATCGAGCGATTCGCGCGCTTCGCGACAGAGACCGACATCATCGTGCCGGCGCTGCCGCACGTCGCCGTGGGCAGCGAGCGCCACTTCGTCATCGGCTTGAAGGATGGGACGGTGGTGATGAAGGGGCGGTGCGCGGTGACCGAGGTGCTGCCGCTGGGCAGCGCGCCTGGCGCCGCACCGACGCCGCCGGGGCCCGCGCTCATGCGTCTGCACTTGCGCGAGATGGACGCGCACAGCTGCGGGATTCACCTGCGCCTGATGGAGCGACACGCGGCGGTGCCGGCCGTCTCGACGGTGAGTGACGCCTCGGAGGTAACCGTCGTGTCGGACGCGGCTTCGCCTTCGCCTCCGCCTGCGGACAACGAGACGACAGCGGTCTCGCCGCTACCGCGCCCGGAGGCGCGCGTGCCGGGCGCCGCGCTGACGCTGCCCGCGAATCCGCTCAGCGATCTCGACGCCGCCGATCTGGCGACCTTCATCGAGCACACGCTGCTCGAGTCCAGCGCGCGGGCCGACCAGACGCAAACGCGAGTCGCGTCGCCCGCGCCCGCGGCACGCTCGGCTGACCGCATCGCCCGCGCGCGGCGGATCGCACGTCGCGCCGCCCCCTACGCGTCGTGCCTGATCGTCGGCGTCGTGGTGGGGTTCGCGGCCAGGCCAGGCGCGAAGCCGGCGCCCGTCGTCGCTGCGCCCACCGTCGTCGTGGCGCCTGCGGTCGTGCCGCCACCTACCCCGGAGGCGCCGGAGGACGAGCCCCCGATCTTCGCGCCGCGCGACTGCATCGCGCGCGTGACGACGAAGCCCGCGGGCGCGGAGGTGTCATGGGGAGACATCGCGCTGGGCGCGAGCCCCATCGAACGCGCCGCGATTCCGTGTGGCACCGCGGTCGTGACGTTTCGGCGCGAACGCTACGCCGAGGCGACACGGACGATCACGACGGAGCGCGGACGGAACGCCGTGGTCGCCCAGCGCCTGCAGCGGCCGGCGGCCAAGGTGGTGGTGACGTCGTCGCCGCCCAACGCGTTCATCAAGCTGAACAAGCATCGTCTGGGACGGGCGCCGCGCGACATCAGCGCCCAGCGCTTCGAGCGTGTGCGCATCGAGGCTTCGTTGCCTGGCTATCAGCCGTGGAAGAAGACGGTCTACCTGGAAGAGGCGGAGTCGAAGATCGACGTCCGGCTCGTGCGCAGACCGGAGGCGAACGCGAGCCGCGCGACGCAGCCGATCGCTGTGGCAGCGCGATAGCCTCGTGCAGGGACGCGCGTTCGTGCCGCAGGGGTTAAGCTTGGCGCATGAGCAATGCTGCGCAGATGCGGAAGCTGGCGCTGGCGTTGCCGGCCGTCGAGGAGAAGTCGCACTTCGAGCAACCGGACTTTCGCGTGGGCGGCAAGATCTTCGCGGGCCTGTCGCGTGATGGCACGCACGGCACGCTGAAGCTGCCATACGAGGTCCAGGCGATGATCCTCGACGCGAACCCGAAGGTGTTTTCGCCGGCGCCCGGCGCATGGGGGCGCAGCGGCTGGACGCACGTGCAGCTATCGCGCGTCCGCCTCGCGGAGCTCGAGACGCTGCTGTCGGAATCCTGGCGGTTGGTGGCGCCGCGCCGCCTGGTGCAGTCGCTCGGCGCGGCGGCTCCGGGCCGTCCGCGATGAACCTACGGACCGGGCGCCTGCTGGTCGTCGTTGGGGAGGACCATACGCAGGTCATCCGAGCGGACCGCAAGCACCACGGTCGTGCCGATGGACTGGATCATGCGGACGGGAATCTCGAGCGAGCCGGCGCGAAACATGCTGCGGGCGGCGCCGAGCTGATCAGCAGTCTCCTTGCGCAGCGCAACCTGCAGCGCGTCGATGCTCCACGTATCGCTGTCGAGGAAGAAGCCGCTGATCTCACCGACGATCTGCCCGTCAGCCGCAATTACCGTCCGCCCGCGCAAGGTCGCATCCGATAGGCGCATGTGACAACCCCCGGTGCAAACCTAGTGCGCTGAGATCGGAACGCTAGCTGATGCGATCGCACACGGGGCGGTCGCGGGCCTACCAGCTCCCCTGGTTGGGCATCGACAGCCACGGCTCCTGGCGCGGCAGAGCATGGCCGCGCTGCAAGAGCTCGACGGAGTGGCCGTCGGGCGACTTGATGAAGGCCATGTGGCCGTCGCGCGGTGGGCGCAGGATGGCGACGCCCGCGGCGCGCAGCCGCTCGCAGGTCGCGTAGAGATCGTCGACCTCATAGGCGACGTGGCCAAAAAATCGCCCGGTGGGGTAGGGCTCGCTCTGGTCCCAGTTGTAGGTCAGCTCGATCTCGCCGCCGTCGCCTTCCGTGCCGGTGCCCAGGAACACGAGCGTGAAGCGGCCCGCTTCGTTCTTCTCTCGGCGCCGCTCGCGCAGGCCCAGCTTGACGACGAAGAAGTCGAGGGCGGCGTCGAGGTCACGAACGCGCAGCATCGTGTGGAGGTAGCGCATGGTGACAGGCAGCGTAGCGCCGGTGCCGCGGGCGCGCTACGGCCACGGCCCGCGACGCCGGATGGATCCACACCTTGCGATCGGACCGTCCGCGCGGCATGAAGGGGCGTCATGTCGAGCTCAGTCATCCGGCAGCTGCGAATCATCGGCCTCATCGAGGGCGTGTCGTTCCTCGTGCTGCTGGGCATCGCCATGCCGCTCAAGTACCTGGCCGGCATGCCGCGCGCGGTGAGCGTGGTCGGCATGGCGCACGGCGTGCTGTTCATCCTGTACCTCGCCGCCATAGCCCACGCTCACGTCACCGTGCGCTGGCCGATGCGACGGGCGCTGACCGTGTTCGCTGCGGCCATGTTGCCGCTCGGCCCGTTTTTCATCGAGGGGAGCCTGCGGCGCGAGCAGCAGCAGCTTCAGATGACGACCGCCAAGACCGCCGCGCCCGTCGTGTCGCCGTAGCTGGCGGTGAGCGTCACCGCCGCCGCTTGGTCCTGCCTCTGCGGCCGGTCGAAGGGTTGCCCGTGGCTGCGACCTTGCGTGGCTTGCCCTCGAAGCGTGGCTTCTTCGGGTGGCGTTTGTAGGTGAGGACCGTTCGACCGATGACCTGCACGACCTGCGTCCCCGGCTGCTGGGCCAGCTCGTCGGCGACGGCGAAGCGGTCGACCGGGCATTCGGTCGCGATGCGCACCTTGACCAGCTCGTGATCGTGTAGCGCCTGGGCGATCTGCGCGAGCACGCCCTTGGTGATGCCGCTCTTGCCGATCTGGACGAGCGGATTCAGCGCGTGGCCGTGGGCGCGCAGCTTGCGGCGCAGCGCGCCCGTCGGCATGAGAGCGCGTTTACGCGGCGACGTCGGTTCGATCTCGGTGGACACGGCGCGGACCTTGTCCGAAGGCGCGGCCGGCGTCAACCAGCGAGCCTCGCGGCCCGGCGCGACTGTGAAGATCGTCGGTAACCGAAACATCTCCCGTGCGTTGAGGGGAATGAGAGGAGACACCATGATTCTCAGACTCGATCACGGGTTCACCCCGATGCTGTTCTCGTTGGGTTTGGTATTTGTCACGGTCGCCGGCGGTGCGGGGTGCGACAGCGACGGCGACGGCGGCGATGCGCCGGTGGACATCGTCGCCACCGCGCAAGCGGCGGGCGACTTCGGCACACTGGTGGCGGCGGTGACGGCCGCGGACCTCACCGCCACCTTGAAATCGCCGGGCCCGTTCACGGTCTTCGCCCCCACCGACGCTGCGTTCGCCAAGCTGCCCGCGGGCACCGTCGACGAGCTGCTCAGACCCGAGAACAAGGCGATGCTGCAGGCAGTGCTGACGTATCACGTGGTTCCTGGCGAGGTGCGCTCGGCGCAGGTAGCGACGTTGACCAGCGCCACGACAGTGCAGGGCGGCGCCGTCACGATCACCGTGTCGGGATCCACGGTCGAGGTCAACGACGCGACGGTGACTGCCGTGGACATCGATGCCTCGAACGGCGTCATCCACGTCATCGACACCGTGTTGTTGCCGCCGTCGCTCTGATTCGTCCGGCGACGCCCTGGCAATCGCGCATTCAGTGCTCACAGAGGAGCGACCGACTCATGCCGCACGTCGTGATTGAAGAGGCGCTCGATCTCGCAACCGCGTGCCAGGGCATCAAGCTCGCGTCGGTGCGAAATGGCGGCGAGATCCTCAAGGTGGTCGATCTCTATCTGAACCGGTCGGGCCATACCGCGCTGGTCGACTGCGTTGCGGTCGAAGACGGTCGCGCGCAAGCCTTCTTCGTCGAGGTGGCGCAGAAGAACCGGCAGATCACCGTCCGGCTCCTCGCGGCGACAGACCCGGAGAAGACCATCGGCGTCAAACGGGTCATCGCGCTGATCGCCAAGCAGCTGCACGAGGCCACCGTCGGGAGTCATTTCGGACCCACCAACTTGCAGGACTTACTGCACTAGGTGCTGGACCCGAGGGCAGACCCGTAACATGCGTCGCTCGCAGGTCGAGCGACAAAAAATCCGACCACCGACGGTAACCGTTCTTATGGTCGTTGCGTTCTCACAGGTAGGAGGGAAATCGGTGATCGCGCGACATCAGCCCCCTGCGGTGGGGCACGTGATCGTTGGTGGTGGCCTGGCGGGCGGGCTCGTCGCGCTGGCCTTGGCGAACCTGCGCCGGGGCAACGACGTCGTGCTGATCGAACGCGACGTTCGGCTGGGCGGCAATCACACGTGGTCGTTCCACGACACGGACCTGGACGACGCAAGGGCACGCCCTGATCCAGCCGCTGGTGACCAGCCGCTGGTCGTCGCAGGAGGTGAGGTTCCCCGGGCACCAGCGGACGCTGCGCGCCGGGTACGCCAGCGTCACGGCTGAAGGCTTCCACCAGGTGGTCACGGAGCAGCTGCGCGCGGCTGGAGCGCGCGTGTTGCTGGGCCATGCCGTCAGCGACGTGGGGTCGTCCGTCGTGCGCCTGGCCGACGGAACGACCGTGACCGGCGACGTGGTGATCGACGCCAGGGGACCCGAAGCCGGCGAAACGTCCGACCGGATGGGGTTCCAGAAGTTCGTGGGACTGGAGCTGGAGTTGCGGGCGGATGGACCGTGGACGCAGCCCGTGTTGATGGACGCGACGGTCCCTCAGCTGGACGGCTACCGGTTCATCTACGTGCTGCCGTTCTCGCGTCGCCGCGTGCTGATCGAGGACACGATGTACAGCCGCAGCCCGGTCATGGACAGCGCCGCGGTCGAGCAGCGGGTGATGTCCTACGCGGCCGCTCACGGCGCGATTGTCGATCGTGTGGTGCGCCGCGAGACGGGCGTGCTGCCGCTGCCGCTGCGACCGTCCCGCGGGACCGGTGGCGATCCGTCGCCAATCCCCGTCGGCTACCGCGGCGGCTTCTTTCACCCCGTGACCGGCTACTCGTTGCCGCTCGCGGTCCGCGTCGCGCTGGCGGTGGCCGGCGCGCGCACGCGCGCGGAGGCGGTGACGGTCATCGGGCGCATGTCGCGCCGGCTCGAGCCGCAGCGCCGCTTCGGCCGCCTGCTCAACCGGTTGATGTTCGAGGCCATGCCCGCCGCCGAGCGCTGGACGGCGCTCGAACGTTTCTACCGGCTGCCGGAGCCGACCATCGCCCGCTTCTACGCCTCGCGCAGCACGTTGTGGGATCGCGCGCGGATGCTGCTCGGGCGGCCTCCGCGCGGGATGTCGTGGCGGCGCCTCGTGACGCCGCAGCGGGCGGAGACATGAGCACGCGCGCCCAACCCCGGACGTCCGGCGTCGCCGCGCTTGGCGCGCTGGTGGACGAGGCGCTGTCGCCCGCGCGCCTGCGCGGCGTGGCCCATCCCGAGGACTGGCCGGAGCCGCATGAAGCGCCTGCCTTGCCGTCGTCGATGTGGGACGGCGCCGTCGGCGATGTGGCGCGCGACATCCTGGAGCGTCCAAGCCGGAAGTTCCGCGCGCGGCTGTGCGAGCTGGCCTGGTCGCTGGCCGGAGGGCCGAGCCCGATGCCCGCGCAGCTGTCCGCGATGGTGGAGATCGTCCACGCCGGGAGCCTCATCGTCGACGACATCGAAGACGGCTCGCTGGAACGGCGTGGCGCCCCGTCGTTGCACCGGCTGCACGGTCTGCCGCGCGCGCTCAACGCGGGCAACTGGATGTACTTCTGGGCGATCGATCTGATTGACCAGGCCGCCCCGACGACGGCCGTGGCCGACCGCATCCGCCGCGTGTTCGGCGATGCGCTGTATCACTGCCACCTGGGGCAAGCGCTGGACCTGTCGCAGCCGGCGGGACGCATTCCGCGTGGGTGGATGTATCGCACCGTCGCGACCAGCACGATGCTGAAGACGGGGACGCTGATGGAGCTGGCGGCGTTGCTGGGCGCCCTGGCCGCCCAGGCGCGCGCGCCGCGCGTCGAGGCGCTGGCACGGTTCGGGCGCAGGCTGGGCCTGGGCCTGCAGATGCTCGACGACTTCGGCAACCTGACGGCGCCGCCGCCCGAGACCGGTGACTCGAAGGCGCTCGAAGATCTGCGCAACGGTCGGCCCACCTGGCCGTGGGCGCTGGCGGCGGTGGAGCCCGCCGTGGACGCGGCCGCGTTCCAGGAGCTGCAGGCCAGCGCCGTCGCGCTCGCGGAAGGTGACGACGGCGACGGCACGCGCGCCCGGGCGCTGGCGGCCAGGCTGCGCATGGCCGTGGGCCGCAAGGGGCGGCAGCAGGCGTCCAGCTATCTACACGGCGCGCTCGCCGACCTGCGGGCCAGCGTCGGAGATCGCGCCGAGCTCACGTTGCTCGCGGCGGAGATTCAAAGACTGGAGGCGTCTTATGGCTGATGCGCGGATGGCTGTGATTGGCAGCGGCTTCGGCGGGCTGGCGGCGGGGATCCGCCTGCAGGCGGCGGGGCTTCGCACCGTGATGTACGAGGCCCGCGATCGCGCGGGTGGCCGGGCGTACGTCTACCAGGACCAGGGCTTCACGTTCGATGCGGGGCCCACCGTCATCACCGCGCCCCACTGCATGGAGGAGCTGTTCGCGCTCGCGGGCGAAGCCATGGCCGATCACGTGACGCTGGATCCGGTGCGGCCGTTCTATCGGCTGCTGTGGACCGACGGGACGCGGTTCGACTACGGCGGCAGCCCTGAATCCATGCGCGCGCAGATCGAGGCGCTGGCGCCGGGCGACGCCGCGGGGTTCGAACGTTTCATGGACTACAGCCGCCAGGTGTTCGCCGCCGGCTACGAGAAGCTGGTGGACGCGGCGTTCCCGCGTTTCGTGGACATGGTGCGCGTGGCGCCGCAGCTGGCGCGGCTGCGCGCCGACCGGTCGGTCTACGGCGCCGTCAGCCGGTTCGTGAAGGATGAGCGGCTGCGCCAGGCGCTGTCGTTTCACGCGCTGCTGATCGGCGGCAATCCGTTCGAGACCAGCGCGATCTACACGCTGATCCCGTTCCTCGAGCGCAAGTGGGGCGTGTTCTTCCCGCGCGGGGGGACGGGCGCGCTGGTGCAGGGACTGGCGGCGCTCTACCAGCGCCTCGGCGGCGAGCTGCGTCTCGGCGCGCCCGTCCGGCACGTCCGCCTGCAGAAGGATGGGGCGCGGACCATCCACCACGTGACGACGGACCAGGGGGAGGAAGCCTTCGACGGCGTCATCTCCAACGCCGACCTGCACCACACCTACGATCGGCTCTACCGGGGGACGCCGCAGGCGGACGCGCGGCGCGCGCGCCTCGAGCGCATGCACTGGTCGATGTCGCTGTTCGTCATCTACTTCGGAACGCGGCGCAAGTACCCGGGCATGGCCCACCACACGGTGCTGTTCGGGCCGCGCTACCGGGAGATGCTGCGCGAGATCTTCCACGGCCCGGAGCTGCCGCCGGACGTCAGCCTCTACCTGCACCAGCCCACGGTCACCGATCCCAGCCTGGCGCCTCCCGGGTGCGAGTCGTTTTATGTGCTGGCCCCGGTGCCCCACCTCGGCTCCGCCGCCATCGACTGGCAGGCCCAGGCGCCCGCGTACGCGGAGCGCATCCTGGCGGCGCTCGAGGCTCACCTGCCCGATCTGCGGCGGGAGATCGTGGTCAAGCGCGTCTTCTCGCCGATCGATTTTCGCGATCAGCTGAACGCGTTCCAGGGTTCGGCGTTTTCGGTGGCGCCGCGGCTGGGGCAGAGCGCGTATTTTCGCCCGCACAACCGCGACGCGACGATCCCCGGCCTCTACATCGTCGGCGCCGGGACGCACCCGGGCGCGGGCGTGCCCGGCGTGATCAACTCCGCGAAGGCCACCACGCGCCTGGTCCTGCAGGACCTCGGCGTGGGGACCGAGGCGCGGGCGTCGTGACCGCCGCTCGGGCCGGCGTGGCGCGCCAGATCCTCGCGCACCACTCGAAGAGCTTCTCGCTGGCGGGGCGCCTGCTTGCCCGCGTGGTGTCGGGATGACGCCGCGGCGTTGTACGCCTGGTGCCGTCGCTGCGACGACGCGGTCGACCTGCAAGCGGATCCGGCTGCGGGCGCGCGCGCCGTTGCGCGGCTGCGGGACGAGCTGGACGACGTCGCCGCGGGCACAGCGCAGACCGACCCGGTGCTGGCCGGGTTTCAGGACGTCACGCGGCGGCACGCGATCCCGCTGCGCCACGCGCACGAGCTGATCGACGGCATGGCGATGGACATCGGGGCCGTGCGCTACCGGACGATGGATGACCTGCTGGTCTATTGCTATCGCGTCGCGGGAACCGTGGGACTGATGATGGCGCACATCATGAAGGTGCGCGATCCGGCGGCGCTGCGGCGCGCGGTCGATCTGGGCATCGCGATGCAGCTCACCAACATCTGCCGCGACGTCGCCGAGGACGAACGGCGCGATCGCGTCTACCTGCCGGCGGAGCTGCTCGACGTCCGCGGCGATGCCGATCCCGCGAGCGAAGCCGATCGCGATCGCCGTGTCGCGACGGCGGTGAAGGACCTGCTGCGTCGGGCCGACGTCTTCTATCGCTCGGGCGATCAGGGGCTGGCCTGGCTGCCGCTGCGCTGCGCGCTGGCCATCCGGGCGGCGCGCCTGATCTACGCCGACATCGGCCGGCAGATCGCGCGGGTTGGCTTCAACGTGCGGGCCGGCCGCGCGGTGGTGTCGCGGGGCCGGAAGCTGTGGCTTGTCCTGCGTGCCACCGTGCGAACGCTGGCGGGAGCCTGGTCGTGAGCGTCGCGAGGTTGGTCCCACATCGGAGCGACAGCGCGCGCAGGTCGGAGCCTTCAGCGCTGGCCGCCATCGCGACCTACATCGGCAGGATCCGGGAGTTCCGGCGCGTCGACTGGATCGTCTACCTGTCGTGGGTCGGCCTGATGCTGGGGTTGTGCTTCACCACGGGGGCGTTCGTCTGGGTGGGCCGCCGGGCGGGGGCGCCGCTGCCGCCCGAGGCCACGCTGGTTCCGCTCGGCGCGATGATCTTCACGCTGGCGATCGCCGTCGACACCATCGGCCACCGGACGATCTACAAGGAGGCGCTGCGCGGTGGCGAGGCGCTGGTTCACCACATCATCATCGTGGCCGGGATCGCGAGCTGCGTGTTGCTGTGCGCGGCCTACTCGGGGGGAGCGATCTACGCCGTGCCCGCGCTGGTGCTGACGATCCTGTCGTTCATCTACAGCCTGGTCGACGAGGTGATGCACTGGCGTCGCTACCTCGCCGCGCAGTCGGACGTCGTGGAGATGTGGAGCCACGTCTTCATCCTGATCGGCCACGGCTTGATGATGGCGGGCTGGTGGCTTTGGTATTGGCGCGGATACGCCGGCGTCGCCGAGACCCTGGCGGCGCTGACGCGCGCGTCGGCGGGGGGGCGCCGTGACGACGACGCGCATGTGGTCCGCACGCGCCGTCGTACCGGCGGTCGTCGTCATGGTCGTGATGGCAGGAGCAAGTGTCATGGCGTCAGAACAGGCGAGCGCGTTCGAACAGGCGTACCGTGCAGGGAAGGCCGCCCGCGACGACAACGAAGCGCGGCGCCACTACCAGCGCGGGATCGATCTGGCCCGCCAGGAGCTGAGCGCCAGGCCGGATTCCCCGGCCGCGCTGCTGTGGCTAGCGGGGAACCTGGCGGGCGAGGCGTTGACCCATGGCCGCCTGTTCGCGCTGCGCGTGATTCCCGAGATCGAGGCGACGCTGCTGCGCCTGGAGCAGGTTCACCCAAGCTACGATCATGCGGCAGCCGCGCGCTCGCTGGCCAACCTGTACTGGAGAGCGCCGGCGCTCATCTCGATCGGATCATCGAAGAAGGCCGCGCGCTATTTCCAGCTGGCGCTCGAACGCGCGCCGAGCTTCCCGGGGAACCAGGCGATGGCCGCCGCCTACTTCGCCGACAACAGAGACTGCGCGCGGGCGAGGCCGCTGGCGCAGGCGGTCAGCGCACGAAAGGATCTGGATGCGTTCGGCCTCGACGCCGCCGAGTGGCGGCAGCTGGCGCGCGACGTGCTGAACGATTGCGACTAGCAGCCGCGCGGGACCAGCACACGTGCGGCGTCGAATCCTGTTCGTGGCGGAGGCGGTGACCCTGGCGCAGGTGGTGCGCCTGGTGACGCTGGCGCGCGCCCTGGATCCGGCGCGCTACGACGTCCACTTCGCCTCGGCCGCGTTCGACCCGTTGATCTTCGCCGGCACCGCGTTCACTCGCCACGACATCCAGTCGCTGCCCGCGGCGGTGGTCGACGCGCGCGTCGCCGGGGGGCGCCGGCTCTACGGCGTGCGCACGCTCGCCCGCTACGTGGGCGAGGAGCGGGAGTTGCTCCGGCAGCTACGACCCGCCCTGGTGGTGGGCGATCTCCGGCTGTCGCTGCCGGTGTCGGCGGCGGTCGAGCGCGTCCCGTACGCGTGCCTGATCAACGCCTACTGGAGCGCCCATGTCGTGCGCGAGGGTTTCCCGCTGCCCGACCACCCGATCGTCCGATGGCTGGGGGTGGAGCTGGCGGCCCGCTATTTCCCCAAGGCGCTGCCCTGGGTGTTCGATCACTTCGCGCGACCGGTGAACGTGCTCCGGCGGCGTCACGGATTGTCACTGCTGGGCAGCCTGCCGGACATCCTCACCCACGGCGACCACACGCTGTTTCCCGACGTGCCTTCCCTGGTCCCCACGCGCGCGCTGCCGGCTCACCAGAGGTATCTCGGGCCGGTGTTGTGGTCGCCCGCCGTGCCGCTGCCCGGCTGGTGGGGCGACCTGGATCCGGCGCGGCCCACCATCTACGTCACGCTGGGCTCGTCGGGACGTGTGTCGCGGCTGCCGCTGGTGATCCAGGTGGCGGCGGAGCTCGGGTATCAGGTGCTGGTCGCGACGGCCGGTCGCTCGCAGCTCGGGCCGCTGCCCGCCCACGTCTACGCCGCCGACTACCTGCCCGGCGAGCTGGCGGCGCGGCGGTCGCTGGCGGTGGTCTCCAACGGCGGCAGCACCACCGGCTATCAGGCGCTGGCGGAGGGCCGCCCGGTGCTGGGCGTCGCGTTCAACCTCGACCAGTACCTGGCCATGACGGCGATCGCGGACGCGGGGGCCGGCATCCTGCTGCGCGCAGGAAACCTGGACCGGACGCAACTTCGCGACGCGCTGACCCGTCTCGTGACCGAGACGACGTTCACCGCCGCGGCGGATCGCCTGCGTGGCGAGTTCGCGGGGTGGAACGCGGCGTCCAACTTCGCCGCGTTCGTGGACGCGGCCGCGTCATGACGCGACGCCTATGGTCTGCGGTTACGTGGTAACCAGGTCGACTCTGCGTGCGTTTAGACATGTAGACCCACGCACGCGCTTCACCATTGGCACCTGTGATCGCTTCAGATGACATCTTGATGGCCAGGTTCTGTCGAGGCGACGAAGCCGCCTTCGACACGCTTTATGAGCGATATGCCGGCGTCGTGTTCGGGTTCCTGAACCGCATGCTCCACGATCAAGCGGCCGCCGAAGATACGATGCAGGCCACGTTTCTGTCGTTCGTCCGCTCACGCGGGCGCTACGAGGTGGGCACCAGTGTCCGCGGCTGGCTGTTCGCGATCGCCACCAACGCCGGCCGCGACGCGCTCCGGCGGCGGAAGGCCCGCCGCGAGGAGCTCGCCGACGCCGCGTTCGTGGACGTTCCGGGCGAGGCCTCGGCGGCGCCAGATCCCGGGCTGGCGCGCGACATCGAGGTGGCGTTCGCGGCGTTGCCGGCAGCGGAGCGTGAGGCGATCATCCTCCACAAGATCTGCGGCTTTTCGTTCGACGAGATCGCGGCCAGCCTGGGCATCACCGTCACGGCGGCGAAGGTGCGCGCCCACCGTGGCTACCAGCGCCTGCGGCTATTGCTCGGCGAGCCCCCCGAGGTCAAAGATCGCGCCAGGGAAGGAGTGACGTGATCCCTCTCGGCGGTGACGACGGCGCACTACCCCCGGACCTGCGCCGGCGCGTGCGGGCTGCGGCGCAGGAGGAGCTGCGGCGCGTGCCGGTCGCGATGCCGTGGCAGCGGCAAGCGCTGCGGGCGGTGGCGGCGGTGCTGGCATTCTCCGCGCTCGCGCTGGTGGTCTCCGTGCTCGCCGGGATCGGCCCGGGCGCGCGCCTCGGTGAAAAGGCTGCGTTGCTGGGCGTGTTGCTCGGGGCGCAGGCGGTCGGCGTCTGGTCGATCGCGGCGCCGTTCTCGCGCCGCCGTCTGGCTGTAGCTGTGGCGGCGGCGGCCGGCGCCGGCCTGGCGGTCGCGCTGGCGCGAGCCGGCTCTCCCGGGATCCCCGGGGCGTCGCCGGACTGGCTGTGCTCGATCAGCCACCTCGCGGTCGATGTGGTCCCGGCCGGCGTGGCGCTCTGGCTCCTGCGCGGTGGCGCGTGGCATCCGCTGCGCGCCGTGGCGGCTGGCCTGGCGGCCGGCACCGTTGGTCTGCTCGTCGGCGAGATCGGCTGCGAGCGCGGCCTCGCCCACGTCCTCGTGTACCACCTCGGCTTTTGGCTGGTGGCAGCCGCCATTTTCCTGCTCGCCACGCGGTGGTTGCGGCCGCGCTCCTTCGCGCCGTAGCCGCCGGAGCTCACAGCTGTGAGCCAACCAGATCGGCGAGCCGGTCTCCGATGCGTTCGAGGCGGGGTCGTCGGCGCCAGTCGTCCAGGGAGACGCGGCGCGACTTGCGGCGGTCCTGTTCGAAAGCGCGGCGCTCGGACAGGGCGAATCCTTCGTCCAGAATGTTGAGGTTCGCCTCCGAGTTCAGGTGAAACGACCGATTGTCGAAGTTGGTCGAGCCGACGGAGACCCACCGGTCATCGACGATCATGACCTTGCAGTGGAACATCGTGGGCTGAAACTCGTAGATCGCGATGCCGGCCTCGAGCAGGGGGCCCCACCGGCGGCGCGACGCTGCGCGGGTGATCTTGGTGTCGGTGATCGATCCCGGCAGGATGATCTGGATGTCGACGCCCCGCTGCCGCGCCTCGACCAAGGTGCGGACCGACAGGTCATCGGGTACGAAATACGCGTTCGCGAGCAGCACGCTCTTGCGGGCCGCCGCGATCGAAGTCAGGTACATCAACCGGATGCTCTCGCTGCCGTCGTCGACGGCGCTACGCACCATCTGCGCGGCCATGGTGCCGGTCGGCGCCAGCTCGGGGAAGTAGTCCGCCCCCTGCAGCACTACACCCTTGGTCGCCAGCCAGTGCTCGGCGAACGTCGCCTGCATCTGCGCCACCGCTGGGCCGGTCAACCGGTAGTGGTTGTCACGCCAGTGGTCCGGTGAATCGCCGTCGCCGTCCCATTTGTCCGCGATGCCAACCCCGCCGGTGAACCCGATTCGCCCGTCGACCACCAGCACCTTGCGGTGGGTGCGGTTGTTGATCCGGTCGACGTTGTACCAGCGCAGCGGATGGTACTTCTCTATCGCCACCCCCGCGTCGCGCATGGCCTGCAGCTGGGCTGCGTCCATCGCGCTCGAGCCGACCGCATCGATGATGAGATGAACCTTGACCCCCGACCGCGCCCGCTCGGACAGCGCCTCGGAGAACGCGGCGCCGACGCGGCCCGACCAGTAGATATAGGTCTCGAAGGTGACGCTCTTCTTCGCTTGCCGGATGTCGGCGAGCATCGCGGCGAAGATCTGCCGGCCGTTGTAAAGAGGGACGACGTCGTTGCCACGGGCGAGCGGCGGACCAAACAAGGCGTCGGCCGCGCGGGAAAACTGCGGGTCATCGACGGCGTAAAGCGAGGGGATTGGTTGCTGCGTGCCGACTTCCCCGGAGTCGACGTTGACGACGACCACGCCGATGCTGGCGGTGATGACCACCGCCAGCGCGGCGGTAAGCGCGGTCCGAACCTTCCCCGGCCCTGGTGTCAGGTCACTCTCCTGCCGCGAACGAAGTGCATGACGAGGCTGATCACCGCGAGGACGATCAACAGGTGAATGGCCGTTGAAGCCACGTGAAACAGGCCAAACCCGCCGACCCATGCCAGCGCGAGAACAATTGCGAGCAATAGCAGCATCGAGTCCTCCTCAAATGTCCATAGGTGACATCTAGGAAAGTAGTCACGATTTTGCGGCCATGTTGCTTGCCTGAGTGTTGCGGGGTCGGAGAACGCCCCTAGATCTCATTGATGAGCAAGATCGCCCTCATCATTGATGACGACCGAGCGATAGTTGATGGACTCGGCGAATACCTCGAAGGTGACGGCTACGCCGTCCTCGGGGTGACGAATGCTTCCGAGGCGCTGGCCCTGCTGGACAGCGGGCTGCGCCCCGATGTCATCGTCCTGGATCTGCACATGCCGGGGATGGATGGCTGGGACTTCCGGACCGCTCAACTCAACGAGCCATCGCTGGCGGGGATCCCCGTCCTGGTCATCAGCGCATCTGGGTTCAGCAGGCAGACTGTCATCAAGCAACTTGCTGTCGATGGCTACCTGTCAAAACCCGTCGATCCGGCGACCGTCGCAAGCGCGCTCGACAACCTGCGGGCGAGCAGGGCGGCGCTGAACTGATGGCACCGACGCCATCCCCGCCATCCCCGATTGAAGAGCCGGAGAAGGGCCCGCCCGCGCGCGACCCTCCGCCGCCCAAACCCCCAGCGCGCGATCCGGAGCCCAAACAGCCGCCCCGAAGCGATCCTCCGACCGAGCCGATCGAGCCGGGTGAGCCGCTGCCAGTGATTGAAGATCCGCCGGTGCCCGAGCAGCCTGCGAAGGAGCCCGGCGTCATCGCGTTCGCAGGCGACGTGACGAGCGGCGCCAGCGTATGACCTCGCGCTCGACGAGGTCATCGATACGCGCCGCCGCATTTTCGCTGGCGCGCTCCCCTTGTCACTTGTCAGGCGACGCCGCACGTTGAGAGCGGCGCCGCGGAGCGCGCGCTGGGGGAGGTTGTCATGGACGGAACGACCACGGCGAGTGGCGTACGCGGCGGGCGCCGCGACAGCGAAGATAGGTCCGCGGCTGGCTACGCGGAGCGTAGTCAGCGCATCGGCGTCCAGCGGGGGCTGGCACCGTCGATCGCACGAATCGCGCTCGGTCTCGGTCTGCTTGGCGTTGGGCTGGGTCTGGCTGAGTTGCTGGCGCCGCGGCGGATGTTGCGCCTCGTTGGCGCCCGCGACCGTTCCCGCACCCGAGCGCTGACCCGTGTCTTCGGTGTTCGTGAGCTGGCCTCCGGGCTCGCGCTGCTTGGCAGTCGGCGACCCACGCCCTGGCTGTGGGCCCGCGTCGCGGGCGACGCGGTCGACCTGGCGTCCCTCGCGGCGGAAGCGCGGCGCGGACAGGCGAAGCTTGGTCGCGTCGCCGGCGCCATCGCAGCGGTGGCCGGCGTGGCGGCGCTCGACATCTTCGCCGCCAGCAAGTCCAGGGGGCGAGAACGGGCGGTGGCCGCGGCGCCGGTGCGGCGGGCGATCACGATCGCCGTGACGCCGGAGCGCGCCTACATCTTCTGGCGCGAGCTGCAGAACTTGCCCAGCTTCATGACGGGGCTCGACACCGTGTACGAGATCGATACGCGGCGCTCGCGCTGGCGCGCGAAGCTGCCCATGGGGCGCACCCTCGAGTGGGAAGCGGACATCGTCGAAGATCGCGCGAACGAATACATCGCGTGGCGGTCCGTCGGTGGATCCGATGTCTCGCATGGCGGCGAGGTGCGCTTTCGGCCGGCGCCGGGCGGACGCGGTACCGAGATCGTGGTGGAGCTCGCGTACGTGCCGCCGGCGGGCGACCTCGGGCGCGCGGCGGCGTTGTTTTCGAACCAGGCCCTGCAGGTTCAGCTAGAACGCGATCTCCAGCGACTCAAACAGCTCCTGGAGGTCGGCGACGTCGTTCATTCGGACGCCGGCTGAGCGAAGCGGCCTCGACTTTTTACAGGCGGACCCCACCTTGCAGCGACGTGGGCGGCAGTCAATGGCGACGTCGGCGCTGGTGTGCGGTAGGTCTGTTCGCCTTTTGGGCCGGTTGTGGGCACCAGCAGCCACCGGTGGCCACGGCTGCAGCGGCTGAGACAGGGCCCCGCGATCGATCGCCGGGGGCGCGTCCGGAGGAACGGAATCGCCTCCTCGAGGCGAAATGGTCCGAGGTCGTGGTCAAGGCGCAGAAGCAAGGCAAGGACGTCTTCGCCGCCGTCAAGCTGGTCGCGCCCAAGATCAGGATCTTTCACGCCGCGCCGGCGCCCGCCACCGGCGACGACAAGGGCCCGAAGAAGACTGCCAAGCCAGATCACACGGCACCGGCCGAGGTGATTGATCTCGCCGAGGAGCTGCGCAAGATCACGCCGCTGGACGTCGACCACATCGACATCCTCGACGGACAGGTCGCCTTCGTCGACGTCAGCCGATCCGAGCGTCCCGAGCTCTGGCTGCACGATCTCGAGCTCTCCGTCGAGAACCTGACCACGCGACTACATCTGGCTGACGGCAGGCCGGTGCTTCTCACCGCCAGCGCGACGCTGGCCCACAGCGGGAAGCTGTCGATCTTCATCACCGCCCAGCCGTTCGAGACAGGGTTGACCTTCTCCGGTCGCGCGGCGGTCGTGGGGCTTCAAACCGCCGAGCTCTATCGTTTCATCGAGCCCGGGACCGATCTTCACGCGCCCGAGGGCACGATCGACATCTTCGTCGAGTTCGACTGCCGCAACGGCGAGCTGACAGGCGGGGTGAAGCCCGTCCTCAAGAACGTGAAGATCCGCCCGTCGGAGAGCAACCCCCTGGATGCCATCAAGGCGTGGGCGGCGGACCTGGCGGTGAAGATATTCTCCGACCGCGTCCCGGCGAGGAACGCGGTCGCCACGGTGATTCCCATCAAGGGCGACCTCACGGAGCCGAACATCCAGCTGTGGCCCACCATCTTCGGCGTCGTTCGCAACGCTTTCCTCGAGGGGTTGACCTCCGGCTACGCGCACTTGCCGCCGGACACCGCCCCGGGAATGGAAGGCGCTGTGAAGCAAGACGCCAAGCCGACAACGCCGGAGCCTGCGCCATGACATGCGTGGGCCGCGTCTTCGTCCTGGGTGCGGCGCTCGTGAGCGCCGCCGGCTGCGCCCATCCCCGCACGTCGCCGCCCCCGGCGGCCATCCCTCCCACGAAGCCAGCGCACGAGCTCGGCGCCGAGACGGGCGTCCCGGTGTCGAGCACGCCGAAGGGGCTCATGCACGATGGGGCGCAGAAGAAGATTCAAGAGCGCCTGCGCGCCCGGCAGTTGCTCGCGGCCGATCAGTGCACCGGTGATTTCAATGTTCAAACGCGGGACGCGTTGCGCGCGTTTCAGAAGCGCGAGGGCCTGCCGGCTACCGGGCTTCCGAGCTACGAGACCGTCGAACAGCTGGGTCTCGAGCTCGATACGATCTTCCGTTCAGCCAAACACGCCGAAGCGCCGCCGCGTCGTGACGCTTCACCGCGGTGAAGGACGACGCCCTGCCTGAGGCGGGACGGCCGGCGCTGGTCGCCCGGATTTCTCGGGCGGCATCGTCGCCACCACCTCGCCGTTCTTCCATCGAACGTCACCGATGAACTGCGGGTTGGCGACGGTCCCGTCGAGCTTCACGTCGGCGGAGACCTCGCCACCAAGCGACTCCACTCCCGGACTGAAAGTCGCGATCCAGCCGACCTCCAGGTTCTTCGCCATGACCTTGCCGCGCACGGGAAGCTTTGCCGGATTCAAGCGGCGTTTGATGCGCGGATACGACAGGTCGACGCCCGTCGTCGCGTCGACCACCAGCTTGCCGCCATGAGCGGACGCGAAATCGAGCTCGGCGCGAGCGGAGCGGTCTGAATAGGTCACGTGAAGACGGCCCTGTCCGAGCTCGACCGACCGTGCCGTCACGGAAGCTTTCGCGGGCTTCTTCACACCCAGATTGAAGGCTTGCACGGCCAGATCCAGGCGCGGGTCGTCGGCGCTGCCGTCGAGCCGGAGCTTCAAGTTGAGGCGCCCGCCACCTGTGGGGGGCATCTGCGCGGCCCGAAGAATCTGGCCGATGTCGAGGTGCTTGACGTCGACGCTCAGCGCGATCGGCGCGCCGGGCGCCAGCGCATCCGTCGGCACCTTCAAGTCGGCGCTCGCCGTCACGAATGGCGCCTCCAGCGTCAGTGAGCTCTCGACGAGCTCGTCATGCAGGGTCGCGTCGACTCTGGCATCGATCTTCGAGAAGCCCTGGTAGCGTGCCTGCTTCAGATCCACCCGGGCGGCGACCTTCGGCGCATCGGTGTGCCCCTCGGCCTTGACGTCGACGTCCAGCTGGCCGTCGATGCGCAGCTCCGGATCGAAGAGGACGGTCGGCAGCTGCCCGAGGCGCAAGCCCGCAAGCGCCAGGTGCGCGGCGATGCGTTCGCCACGGCGCCCACCATCGATCGCCAGGACCTGGCCTTCCGACGCCAGACGAAAGTTCGACACCGACAGGTCGTTTTCGGCGAAACGCACGTGGGCTGCGCCCTCCGTCGCCCAGCGGCTTCCCGGAAAAGCCAGGGCCAGAGTCTTCAGCATGACCCCGTGCTGATCGTCATCGAGCCGCGCCGTCATGTTGAGGTCGACCCGCGCGGGCGCCGCCACCGCGAACGTGGCGGTGAAATCCTGGTCATGGCGGTTGGCCGAAAACCCGATGCCGCCCACGCGCGAGGTCCCCGCGTTCACGGACGCGATTGCAAGCTCGACCGTTGCCGTTCCCGCAGCGGCGGAAAGACGGGCCGCCCGGGCTTGCAACGTGACACCCGTGATGACCGTGTCGCCGACCACCAGCTTGTCGAACGACGCGCTGGTGCTCGCGTCAACGCCGGTTGCTCCCCCGCGGGCCTTCTCGACAGCGAATTCCACGTGCCCCCGACCCGCCATCGGGGCCACGTCGACCGCGGTCAACGCGCCCAGCGCTCGGCCGGTGAGGCCGAGATCGGCCACGCCGAGCCGTCCCGCCAGCCCCAGCATGTTCGGACCGCGATCCTTTGCGGTGAGCTCGATGCCCGGGATGGCGACCAACACGTCCAGCTGCGGCGGCGTCTGAGGATGGGCTTTGACGTCGACGCGCACGGGCCCCCAGGAGTAACCGGCGAGTTCTTGGCGCGGGATGGCGACCGCGATGAGAGCGTCGGAGCGGTCCAGCTGTTCGCCGTCGACCATGCCGTGCGCCGTGAGCGTGCCGCCCAGCAAAGCGCCGTCGACGTCGAAGCGATAGGTCGACGCGCGCACCCCGAGCTGCGCGGCGAGGCGCAGCGGCCCGACGGGCATCACCTGGCTGTCGCCGGAGACGCGGAGCGTGACGTCCAGCGAGCCGTTGCCGGTCGCGTAGCGAACGGTCGCGAAAACGCCGAGCTCCGCCACATACACCTTGGAGATTTTCTGGTCGTCGTCTGTCGCGGTGGCGACACGGATGTTGCCCTGCTTGAGGTCGAACCGGTCCAGTCGGATCACCCAGCCTTCCTTTGCGTCCTTCCGCGCCTTCTTGGGCTCCGCCGGCTTGGCTGGCGTCCTCTTCCGCGGCGCCGTGGCGCGCGACAGGTTCGAGCCATCTTCGTCGGACACGACGCTCAGCGCCGGGGCGTCGATCGTGACCGCCGTGATGCGCAATTGCTTGCGAAGGATGCTCGCCAGCGAAAAGGCGACCTCGGCGTGGGCGACCTCGGCCACGATGCCACCGTCCGGATCGCGCAGCGCCACGCCCCAGACCCCCACCTTGTCTCCCCCGAACGACAATCGCTTGATGTCGAGGGTCCCCTGGATCTCCGCGTTGGCTCGCTGAACGACCTGCCGGCGGATCCGCTCGCCTCCCCAATCGGTCCGCAGGACCAACATCAACGTACCCACCGTCAGCGCGATCAGAGCGACGACGGCGCCCAGGCTACGCAGCGCTATCAAGGCCACCCGCTTGATGCGGGGGTGACGCGGCGACGCAGCCGGCTCGGAGGTCGCGGGTGGCTCAGCGTGCAGCATCTCGCGAACTTAAGTCCGATTGGGGTGTAGGGGCTGCCCCCGGAGCCGGACTTTGCGGCTCACGAACGGTCGCGCGTTGTCCAGCGCCACGGTTGCACGGGGGCGCTGGCGCTGTCCCCGGTGATGCCCGCCTGGGCGGCGGGGCTCGCGCGGTCAGCGGCCGCGATCCGCTGTCGCCGTCCGCCTTGACGGCCAGGATCTGTTGCGACCCTCCTAGGGGACTCTACCGATATTCGATTCGTGCCCCAGATTGCATTGATGAAGAACGCCCCGGCCGCCCCCGCCCACGGGGCGCCCGCCTTGACGGCCGTCGTTGTCGAAACGTACAACGCGGAGCTTCGCGACAGCGAGGGCTTCATCGGCGACCGCGCCAGCAACCGCGCCTTCCGCGCGATCCTGGACGACCTTCGCGATCGCCTGCGCGCCGTCGGAGAGGACCCTCTCGGCGAGACGCCGACCGACGAGCTGAGCAAGAAGAAGCTCGAAAAGTTGCTAGGCGAGGGCGATCCCGAAGCCGCTGGCGTGGTTCACGGCGCGATCGAAGAGTTCTCTTCGGAGTTCGCCGGCGTCATCGCGCGATTCCTGAAGTTGAAAGGATGGCGCGACGTGGAAAAGATCGTCGTCGGCGGCGGGCTGCGCGCCAGCCGGATCGGCGAGCTGGTCATCGGCCGCACCGCGGTGCTCCTCAAGTCCTCCGGGCACGTGGTCGACCTGGTGCCGATTCACCATCACCCCGACGAGGCGGGCCTGATCGGCGCCGTCCATCTGGTGCCGGCGTGGATGCTCGCCGGCCACGAGGCGATCCTGGCGGTCGACATCGGCGGCTGCAACGTTCGGGCGGGAATAGTCGAGCTGCAAACCAACCGGGCGAAGGATCTGTCGAAATGCCAGGTCATGGAGCTCGAGCTCTGGCGCCACGCCGATGAAAAACCATCGCGGGATGAGGCGGTCGAGCGGATAGGCGAGATGCTGGGGCGACTCGCCAAGCGCGCCATGCGCGATCTCAAGCTGGCGCCCTTCGTGGGGCTCGCTTGCCCTGGGCTCATCGCCGAGGACGGCTCGATCGAGCGCGGCGGCCAGAACCTGCCGGGCAACTGGGAGAGCAGCAAGTTCAACCTGCCGATGCGGATCAGAGAGATGCTCCCCAAGGTCGGCGAGCACGAAACCATGTGCGTCATGCACAATGACGCCGTCGTTCAGGGCCTGAGCGAGCTTCCGTTCATCGGCGACGTCAGCCGCTGGGGCGTGATGACCATCGGTACCGGCCTTGGCAACGCGGCCTTCACCAGCCGCGACGCCGACGAGTCCGACGGCCGCGGCGCGCGCGCATCCTAGGCCGCGGCCGTCTCGAACGGCTGAGGACGGGCGAGACGAGGGCGGCTCTGCGGCCTCGCGAGACCCCGTCAACAAATCCCTGGCGTCCGCGTCCGGTTCGTCCCACCATCTGTGTGGATGGTATCCGGATGGTAAGAGGATGGTGCTAGGATGGCGTGATGGCCGACGCGGAGAAGACAGAGAAGATCACGATCAACCTGGGGCTCGTCGATCTCGGGCAGATAGATCTGCTGGTGCAGGAGGGCTTCTACGCCAACCGCACCGACTTCATTCGCTCCGCGATCCGCACCCAGCTCGCCACCCGGGCGGCGGCAGTGGAGCAGAGCGTCGCCCGCAGGACGCTCGTGCTGGGGAGCGCCCAGTTCACCCGCGCGCAGCTGGAGGAGCTGCGCAGGGTGGGGCAGACGGTGGACATTCGTGTGCTCGGTCTGGCCACCATCGCCGACGACGTGTCCCCGAAACTCGCGCTGCAGACGATTTCATCTGTCGAGGTGCTGGGCGCGTTCCGCGCGCCCGCCGCGGTGAAGGCGGCGCTGGCATCGCGCATCGTCTGAGCGCACCGAAGAAAGGAACGCCCGATGGACAGGGATCGATTGATTCGAATGTACGAAGCGACACGACTGACGCGCCAGGCCCGCTTCGCAGAGGCGACAGAGTTACTCCAGCAGGGCTCGGGTGGCGGCAACCGCCTGCCCAACCTGCAGACCTTGTTGTCTCGGCTCCCGCACGGATTGGCCGGTGTGCCCGCGTCGGCGATGAAGCCTCGTCCCGGGCCGGTGCTCCCCGGTCAGTTCCTCGACCTGTCGTACGCGAACGCTGCCGGGCAGCGTCGCTACAAGCTGTACGTGCCCACCGGGCACGCCGGTCAGGCCGCCCCGTTGATCGTGATGCTGCACGGGGGGACGCAGAGCGCCGACGACTTCGCCGCCGGCACCGGGATGAACGAGCTGGCCGAGCGCCACGGATTCCTGGTCGCATACCCCGAGCAGTCGCGCGGCGCCAATCCGAAGGGGTACTGGAACTGGTTCCAGCCCAAGGACCAGCGCCGCGGTAGTGGCGAGCCGTCGATCATCGCCGGGCTCACCGAGCAGATCATCGACAGCTACGCAATCGACAGCCGCCGCGTCTACGTCGCCGGCTTCTCCGCGGGCGGCGCCATGGCTGCCGTCATGGCCGCTACCTACCCGGACGTTTACGCAGCGGCGGGCGTCCATTCGGGTCTACCCGCCGGGGCCGCGCACGACATCCCCTCTGCGTTTGCCGCGATGGCGAAGGGCGCGCCGACCCACGGCAGTCCGCCGGTGCCGTTGATTGTCTTCCACGGCGACGGCGACGCGACCGTCAACCACGTCAACGCGGACGGCCTCGTCAGAGCCGTCCTGCCCAGCGCGGCGGATCGGCAACGTGCCGTGACGACCAGCGCACGGGTGCCCGGCGGCCACGCCTACACCCGCCGCGTCTACACCGACCGCGACGGAACATCACTGGTGGAACACTGGACGATCCATCACGCCGGGCACGCGTGGTCGGGCGGGAGCCCACACGGCACGTACACGGACGCGCACGGGCCGGACGCCTCGAGCGAGCTCGTCCGCTTCTTCGCCCAGCACGCCCACCGCTACGCTCGGCAGTCGGCGCGGGCTGGTCGGCCACCGACAGCGGCTCAGGCACCAGTGACAGTGGCCTCTTGATGTTTGACCGGCCTCGACGACGGCGGCGCCGCCGCTATTTTCAATGAGTGGAGGGACCATTGCGACATGGCTAGCCCAGGCTCGAAATCATCCGCTACGCCGATCATCCCGGGCGACCCGACCGTCCCCGAAGAGGCCGTGGTCGAGCCTCACACCTTGTCGGAGGGTGAAGAGGAAGACCGAGCGGCGCGCCGCACCGAAGAGCAGGAGCGATCGCCTCATCCGATCTGGCCCAACGCGGACAATCCGCTGCGCCAGGGAGGCGAGTCGTCGCCAGCGCCGGGCAAGCGGCACCACTGAAGACTGCAGCTGGCCGTCGTCATTTGTGATCGCCGCGTGAGCTGATCTCGCCGGCTGAGGGCTCTTCCCCTCTGAGCCGGATCGATGCCGCTGATCCCTGCGTTCCTGGAAATGGCCGTGCGTGCAGCCGCGGCTCGACCAGGCAGCTTCATGGCGCTTTCGACCGTTGCCGTCTGCCTGACGGCATACCCCTCCGCGGCACGCTGGAGTTGGCGACGGCGGCTCCGCTCGTGGCGAACGAAGACGACCAGGCGCTCATCGGGACCGTCCGCGGTTTTGAGGTCGAGAGCCTAACCTTTTCGCCCTCATCCCCCACTGATCCTTTGCGAATGCCACACGCTGTTCGAGACGAGGAGGCACCCTTGAGAACGTCGCAACGTGCTAGCCGCTCGCCGGCACCTGCACGACCAGCACCAATTGCTACTCGGGCGCGGGCAACCAGACGATGACTTGCGGAACCAACATCGGCTAGCGCGGCTGCAATTTACTCCCGCATGTCCCGCGCACCACTCGAAGGCACGCTCCCTCGCCGACCGCTCGTCATGGTCGTCGAAGACGATGACGATCTGCGAGAGATCTTGTGTGAAACGCTCGAGGACGAGGGATACGAGCCCCTCCCTCACAAAGATCCGAGCCGCGCCCTGCGGGCGATCGTCGATGGAGCCTTACCCGCTGCCATTATCCTCGACTACGGTCTGCCCGGAATTGGCGGTGCCGGCTTTCTCAGCCGACTGCGCACTTCTGGCCAGCCGTGGTCACGCTGTCCCGTGCTGCTATTGACGGGATGGGACAACATGGAGCCTCTCGGCCTCGCGGTGGAGTGCCTGATGGCCAAGCCCGCTGATCCGACGGCGCTCGTGCAGGTCATTCGAGGCCTCGTCGGAGAGCCAACTCACAGTCCGAGAAGAATCTTCGAGACGTCGTAAAGAACATCGCCCCGCTCAGGGACGGGCAGGAGATGTACATGGGCGCTCAATTCGGGGGCTCGGGCGATCTCCACCTGCGCCTGGGCGTTGTACCCATAGGCCATCAGCGTGCGTAGGTTGACGACATCGTAAAGGTTGTATTCCGCGAAAAGGCGCAACGCCTCCCGGTCTCCGTCGCGACCCCGGCGAAATAGATTACAGGCGTCCCACCCGTCGATTCGGCGCAAGTGCCAAGGACGCGACAGATTCAAGCTCTCGATCTCGTCCTCGATACGTTTGAGTCCGCCGCGGTGACCGAGACGAGTCAAGAGGTGGCGGAGGTCGATGTGACATGCGGGAGGCGTCCAGTCAGGAAAGGCTCGGCGCAGGATCGGGATGTCGAACGAGAGCCCGTTGAACGTCACGAGGACTTTCCAATGTCTGGCCAGCTCTGGAAACAGCTTCAGATCGCGCCCGGCTAACAAGAATTGCGGGCCGGCCCGATCGAACAATCCGATGGCCGAAATGCTCTGATGCCCCCACACATCGTCGCCGGTCTCGATATCCAGATAGGCGGCGTCTGCTCCGAACGCCTCGAAGAGCCGCCAGTGCTCGGACATGGGCAGAGCGTTCGCGAGCCGATCGACGTCACCTCGGTCGAGAGCGTCCATTGCGTCGCTGACCCCGAGCCGTAAGCGTGAATAAGCGCGGCGCGGTCCTACGGGAGCCGGCGCGGCCATGAAGTCGGACCAAGCGGCCACACCTGCCGACCAGAGTCGTCGCTCTCGCATAGGCCCGAGACCCGGGACCAACTGGAACGTACTCTGAAGCACACTGAACACAATATCAGTGATCGACGCCGTCGTCGTGGGAGCGGATCACCAAATTCACTATGGCGAGAGCTCGGGCGAGCCTTCGCAAGCCTAGGTTTCGGCCGATCGGGACGCGCCCCCGCGACCAGCTCGCTCGGCGACGATCGTCAGCAGTCGATGCATGTCCACCGGTTTGACAAGGTGGTGTTGAAAGCCAGACGCGCGGCTCTGATGTGGATCGTGAGACTGGCCATATCCGGTGACAGCGATGAAAAGGCAATCGGCCAGCTGTGGTAGCGCTCGCAGTCGAGACGCGAGCTCATAGCCGTTCATGATCGGCAGCTCGAGGTCCGAAATGACGATGTCCGGGGTGACGGAGCTGGCGAGGTTCAACGCTTGAGCGGGGCCGGTCGCGACCACCGCGATATGCCCCTCGTCCGCCAAGGTGTCCCGTAGCCCCTCCGCGAGATCGGCATTGTCGTCCACGATAAGGATTTTGCTGATCATCGGGTCATAACTTGGGGCGGACCCCGGATATTTCAACCACCACGTGGTGTTCCTTGCCGTCGTTTTGCATGATTATGGCTGGTTCTTGCTGCTCTGCTCCGTCGCAAACAATCCGCACTTCGGACTTTGCGGCGCCAGCGCCCCTCCGGACGTCTATGACATAGACCGTCTGGTGGTAGCGATAGCGGATGCGAAACCCCTGCCAATCGTCGGGAAGGAGCGGCTTGACGAACAAGCGGTCGACCTCGAGTCGCAGGCCCAGCAGGGACTCGACGATCAGCCGATACATCCAGGCAGCCGAGCCCGTGTACCACGTCCAGCCTCCCCGGCCGAGATGCTGCGCGCTGGTGTAGACGTCGGCGGCCACGACGTATGGTTCGACCTTGTAGGTGGCGATGGCGGCCGGTGAGTCGCCGTGATGAATGGGATTGATCAGCCGGAATAGCTCCCAGGCCCGCGCGTGATCGCCCCTCGCCGCGAAGGCCATGACCGCCCAAACGGCGGCGTGCGTGTACTGCCCGCCGTTCTCGCGGACGCCGGGCACGTAGCCTTTGATGTAGCCGGGATTGAGATCGGAGGAATGGAAAGGCGGGTCGAAGAGCTGCACGAGACCCAGCTGCCGGTTCACGAGGCGGCGGTCCAGGGCTGCCAGGGCTTCGGCGGATCGCTCGGGACTTCCCGCGCCCGACAGCACCGACCAGCTCTGCGGAAGGGAGTCGATCTGGCACTCGTCGTTGCCGGCGGAGCCCAGCGGCTGACCGTCGTCGAAGTAGGCGCGCCGGTACCACGCGCCGTCCCACCCGTGCTGCTTCGATGTGCTCGCGAAGCTTGGCGGCCTCGGCTACGCAACGCGCCGCGAACGTCTGATCGTCGCGCAGGCGTGCGATGGCCACGAAGTGAACCAGCACGTCGTACAGAAAGAACGCCAACCACACACTCTCGCCCTTGCCGGCGTCACCCACCAAGTTCATGCCGTCGTTCCAGTCCCCGCTGCCCATGAGCGGCAGGCCGTGGGTTCCGAAACGCAGGCCGTTCTCGATGGCGCGCACGCAATGCTCGTACAGCGTGCCCACCTCCTCCGAGCGCGTGGGCAGGTCGTAGTAGCTGTCCTCCTCTTCGTTGACGGCACGTCCCTCGAGGTACGGCACCTTCTCGCTCAGGACGCCCGTGTCGCCCAGCGCGGCGACGTAGCGGCAGACGGCGTAGGGCAGCCACAGGTAGTCGTCCGAGATGCGCGTGCGGACCCCGCGGCCGAGGAGCGGATGCCACCAGTGCTGGACGTCGCCCTCGCGGAACTGCCGCGCCGCCGCACGCAGGATCTGCTCACGCAATATGGACGGCTCCGCGTACGCAAGAGCCATGGCGTCCTGCAGCTGATCGCGGAATCCGAAGGCGCCCCCTGACTGGTAGAAGCCGCTCCGGCCCCACATGCGAGCCGCCAGTACCTGGTACAGCAGCCATCCGTTCGCCAAGAAATTCAGCGAGCGGTCGGGGGTCTCGACGGTCACGGCGCCGAGCGTGCGGGTCCAGTAGGCGTGCACGTCGACGAGGGCCGCGCGCGCGGGTGCCGTGCCGCGGAAACGGTGCAAGAGCGTCCGCGCGTCGCTGGTGTCGCGGGCCGAGCCGAAGGTGAAGACGACCTCGCGTTCCTGATCGGGCTCGAGCTCCAGCGGAACCTGCATGGCGAAGCAAGGGTCGAACTCCCGCTCCGAGGCGGTTCGACAGGCGCGCGCGGCCGAGGCACGCGGGCGCCGCGGGGCTGCCGTTGCGCCCGATGATCTCCGCGCGGTCCCCGCTGAAAGAGCGGTCGGCCTGGCTGCAATCGAGGAACGCGACGCGCGCCGAAAATTCGCTGTTGTACGCGTTGCGGGCCAATAGCGCGCCCGTCGTCGGCTCGATTTCGGTGACGATGTACGGGGCGTTGGCGGCACGGCTGTTGCCCAGGACCAGCTCGTAGACCGCCGTCAACGACAGGCGGCGGGCTCGGGTGGATGTGTTGCGGACCTTGACGACGACGAATTTCAACGGCGCGTCCAGCGCCACGTAGGTCCACAGCTCGCTGGTGATGCCGCCTTCCGTGTGCTCGAAGACGGAGTAGCCAAAGCCGTGGCGCGTGACGTACGGGGTGGCGCCACCGGCGGGCAGGGGCGTCAGCGACCAGAACCGGCCGTCCTCTTCGTCGCGCAAATAGGTCGCCTCGCCGGTCGGATCGGAGATCGGATCGTTGTGCCAGGGCGTCAGGCGATAGGTCTGAGCGTTTTCGCACCACGTATAAGCGCCGCCGCTTTCGCTGACGACGGTTCCGAACCAGGGATTGGCAAGGACGTTCACCCACGGTGCTGGGGTTCGCAGCTCGCGCGAGGTCGTGATGACGTACTCGCGGCCATCCGGCGTGAATCCGCCGAGGCCGTTCATGGCCACCAGGTCCCGGTCAGGCGTAAAGCCGGCCGGCGGCGGCGTTGGCGCCGTCGTTTGGGGCGACGTCGGCGGGGCACCTCGCTCCGTTACCAGCGCACCGGGCAGGTCGACGCGGTTGCGGCGCGCCACCTGTTCGACCAGCGGCCCGTCGGTGTCGACCACGATGAGCCGCGCCACCGTCTGCATGAGGATCCTGATCTTCCTCGGACAATTGATCGGCGCGACGAACGAAGATCCCGCCCGGTCGGTCGATGAGGGCCGCATCCGACGACGATCCCAGGGCGGCCGCGATCTCCTCCTGCAGGTTCTGGCGATAGACGGACGTGTCTTCGTTCCAGATCACGAGATCGGCGATGAGCCCTTTGAGACGCCAGTAGGCGTGGGCCTTGATGACCTGGCGGGCGATGTCAGCGTTGGCCTGGTCGCTGACGCGCAGCAGGACGATGGGCAGATCGCCCGAGATGCCGTAGGCCCACAGGGACGACTGACCGCCGCGGTTGCGCGCGATGACGCCGGCGGCGGCGCGCATCGTCGAACTGGAATAGAGGATGCGTCCGGCCATCTGTTCGTACAGCTGCGACTCGGTGTCGGTGATGCCGAGCTGCTGGAGAAGCACCTGGCTGTGCGTCCAGGAAAGATCCAGAACGCGATCGGTCGAGTGTCGGTCGCTATATTTGTCGATCAGGGCGGTGACCGCGGTTCGGGTCTCGGCCACCCCGGTCACGATGTGAACGCGCGCTGTGTCGCCGGGTTCAATCGCGACGCTGCCCCGAATCGCCAAAATGGGATCCAGGACCGAACCGGCGCTGTCGCCCAGCGCCTCACGATGCATCGCCGCCGGATCGACGATCGATCGGCCGCGGCCGATGAACGCCGCTCGATCCGTCTCGTAGGAGATCGGACCCGCGCTCTGGCCCTGGATCGTGACCAGGTGGAAGGCCCAGGGCGGCCGCTCCTCGCGCGAGCGCGGCCGGCGCGTCCCCAGGATCGCCTGGCGCTCGCGGACCAGCTCGGTCTCGACGAAGAGGTTGCTGAACACCGGGTGCGCGGCGTCCGCGGCGGGCGTCGCGAGCACCAGCTCGGAGAAGGTCGTCAGCTCGATCGTCTTCGTGGTGGTTCCCCGGTTCGTCATGCGTCACGCGACGGACCTCGACGTCGTCCTCGGGAGAAACGCCGATCTCCGTGTGCAGCTGAAGGTCGCGATCCCGGCGGCGGAACTCGGCGCGCCCCTGCGAGAAGATCGCTTCGTAGCTTCCGGCCGGCCTGAGTGAGGGCTGATGCGCGACGGACCAGAAGCGTTCGCCGCCCTGTTTCGCGGACGTAGCAGAACGCGCCCCAGTTGTCGCGCGCGCCGTCCTCGCGCCAGCGCGTGATCGCGACGTCGCGCCACCGGCTGTAGCCACCGCCTGCGTTCGTGACGGCGACGTGATAGCGGCCGTTGGACAGCAGGTGCACCTCGGGCGATGGCGTGTTCGCGGTCGAGAAAACCCGAAGGTTGCTCTCGGCGTCGCCCTGCCGCGCGCTCATCGCCGAGCTTTCCGCCGCGTGGGGCTCGACCGTCTGAACGACGTGGCACCTTCTCCTGAAGCAGCAGCGCCGTCGCCTGAAATGCCGGCTCCGCGTCGAAGCGACGCTGCATCGGGCGGTCGCGCAGCACGTAGGCGAGCGACAGGAATGCCATCCCTTGGTGGTGCGACATGAACGATCGCACGATCACGCTGGTCTTTCCCGGTGGCAGCCGAGATGCCGTGTAGTCGACGGCTTCGTAAAGGCCATACTCGCCGGCGACGCCGGCACGCATGAGCGTTCGGATGTTGGCGCACGCGGCCGCAGGCTCGACCATCAGCGCCATGACGCTGGCGTAAGGAGCCACGACGAGATCCTCGCCGAGGCCCCGCTTGAACCCGAGGCCGGGGACGCCAAACGCCCGGTACTGATAGTTGAGCTGGGCGTCGGTCTTGTTGTACCCCGATTCGGAGATGCCCCAAGGCACCTCGCGCTCCTTGCCATAGTGAATCTGTCGATGCACGACGCCGCGATACGTCTCGTCGAGGATCGTGCCGTCGTACGTCGGCATGATCAGCAGCGGCATCAGGTACTCGAACATCGAGCCGCTCCACGACAGCAGCACCGGCCGTCCGCCCGTCGACGTCGACGTCAGCTGGCGTCCCAGGCTGAACCAGTGCTCTTGCGGTAGCTTGCCTTGTGCGATCGCCACGAAGCTCGCGAGGCGCGCTTCGGACGCGAGCAGATCGTAGAAGCTGGCGTCGAGGCGCTGCTCGGCCAGGTTGTAGCCGATCGAGAGGAGGTGGCGGGGGCGGTCGTAGAGGAACTCGTAGTCCAGGTCTGGCAAGCGCACTACACCGAACGGCCAGGCGCTGCAGCGCCGAGATTCTGGCGGCCGCGCGCGACGAACCAGACGCGACCTCTGCCAGTATTCGCGACAGCCATGCGCCGACCGCCGCCGACGGGGCCGGGTCCGTCGCGGCGGTGGGCGAGCGTTCGACAGCCGATCGCCATGTTTCGCCGAGCCGGGCCAGGGCGGCAAGCGTGGGAATCTCATCGAGCTTGGCGACCGGCAGCTCGAGGCTGCCTGGTGCTTCGGCCAGGAGCGCGACCCATGGGGCCGTCTGATCCAGGTCGTCTCGCGCGCTCCGGCACTGTCGGACCAGCGCCTCCAGCCACCACGCGAGCTCCGTGATCCACGTCGCCGTCCTTCCGGACGACCTCGTCGAGGCGCGTGCAATCGTCGACCAGGGCTTCGAGCAGGCCGCGGGCGGCGGACAGCGTGCGCGCCGGCGTCGACAATCGAGCGCGCAGCCCGGCGACTTCGGCCGCCGCTGCGCCCTGCGTGGCGCGCGACGCCAGCAGCTCGTTCGTCACTTCGAGGGTGTCCGCGATGCCGTCGAAGGTCTCCGGTCGAAGGATCGGGGCGTCGACCATCTGCGACAGGCCGACTCCCAGCACGATGAGATGGCCGGCGAGGTTGCCGCTGTCGACCGTCGAGATGTAGGTCGGCAACAACGGGGTGAGCGTTTGCGTGTCGTACCAGTTGTAGAAGTGACCGCGGAAGCGCTGCAGCTTGTCCATCGCCGCCAGCGTCAGCGTCGGTTCGCTCGACGACCTCGCCCGCCGAGAGATAGCCGAAGTCGTAGGCCGCCAGGTTCGACGCCAGCGCGAGGCCGATGTTGGTCGGCGACGTCCGATGCGCGGCGCCTCGAGGCGGATCTTCCTGAAAGTTGTCCGGAGGCAGGTGGTTGTCCTCGGGCCCCACGAACGTTTCGAAGAAGCGCCACGTCCGTCGGGCCAGAACGCGCAGCAACCGGCGATCGGCGGGCTCCAGCGTCGGTCGGGACGCTGCCCTCGACAGGCTCATCCACCAGGCGAGACCTGGCGCCAGCGCCCACAGCGGCGCGATGCCGGCCGCCGGCCACAACCCTCGGCCGCCGGCGGCCAGCGCCAGGACGACGGCCAGCGCCATCCCCGGCGCGATCCACATTGCGGCGTAGGTTCCCGCGAGATCGGATCTCGCACGCTGCGCGTCCCGGGCCGTTCGCCACTCGAGCAGCCGACGTTTGGTCACGAGCAGGCGGACCAACGTGCGGGCGATGGCGCTGGCCGAGACGTAGGCCTCGTAGGGCAAGCAGACGAGACCGAACAGCTCTCTGACGACCTGTCGCCCCAGCGTCCGGGCGATCTCGCCGAGGTGTCTGCCCGGGGCGATCTCGCGCGGCCGCCGCGCCAGCTCGGCAGCCGCCGCCATCAGGCCGGGCAAAAGCAGGATCGCAAGTACCGCGGCGGTGCCGCGAAGGGCCGCCCCGGGTATCCACCAGCTGGCGATCAACAGGACCAGCAGCGCGATCGGCACCAACGAACGGCGCAGGTTGTCGAGGATCTTCCAGCGGGAGAGCAGCGAGATCGAATTCCGCACCCGGCCTCCCTGACCGGACGGCACGAACCATCCCAGCCAGGCGGCGATCTGCCAATCGCCACGGATCCAGCGATGGCGCCGGCTCACGTCGGCTGCATAGCTGGGCGGATGATCCTCGAACAACGTGACGTCGCTGACCAGTCCCGAGCGGCAGTACGCCCCTTCGAGCAGGTCGTGGCTCAGGATGCGGTTTTCTGGCAGCCGACCCGCGAGCGCGCGCTGAAACGCGTCGATGTCGTAGATGCCCTTGCCGACGAACGAACCTTCCGCGAACAGATCTTGGTAGACGTCCGAGACGGCGCGCGTGTAGGGGTCGATACCCGGCTCGCCAGCGAAGAGTCGGGCGAACCACGACCGGCTGGAGCTGATCATGGTGATGGCGACGCGCGGCTGAAGGATCGAGTAGCCGCGCGTGACCCGGCCGCGCGCGTCGTCGTACAGCGGGCGATTCAGCCAGTGCGCCATGATGCCCACGAGCTGCTGGGCCGAATCGCGGGGGAGCTCCGTGTCGCTGTCCAGGACGATGACGTACTTGGCATCGCCCAGGCGAGCCGGATCGCCGACGATCGTGTCGAAGCCCGACGGCTGTCCGCGGAGCGCGGCGTTCAGCTCCTCGAGCTTGCCGCGCTTCCGCTCCCATCCCATCCATACGCCCTCGCGCTTGTTGAGACGGCGGCCCCGGTGGAAGAGATAGAACGGTCCGGCCGACGGCGGCCCCTCGGCATAGCGGGCGTTCAGGGCCTGGACGCGTTCCACGGCCCGCGCCAGGAGCGCGTCATCACCCTCCATCTTTTCACGGGGCGCGTCCCGAAAATCGCTGACGAGGACGAAGGCCAGGCTGGGATCGCGATTGGCGAGGAAGCGAATCTCCATGGACTCGAGCAGGTGATCGACCTCGTCCGGATCGGTCAGCATCGCGGGCACGGCGACCACGGCCCTGTGCTCGGAGGGAATGCCCCTCGAAAAGTCGAGGCGCGGCAGGATCTTCGGGCGAACGAGCAGGGTCACCGCCCAGTGCAGCAGGGCGACCGTCAGCTGGCTGGCGGCGATCAGCAATACGACGATCGCGGCGCCGAGCCCCCAACCACGAAGCGTGTGGTGAGGGGCTGTCAGCAGGAGGCCGGCGGTGACGGCCGTCGTCGTCAGGGCGAGCGAAGAGGCGTAGACGGCGAAGACAGCGCGCGCGCCCATCCGGCCGAGCCGAGACGTCCAAGGCCGCCGCGCCGAGACGGCTCGTTCGAGCCTGGGCCGGCCGGCGTCCAGCAGGAAGTAGCCCACGTGGGCCCCGAGATCCTCGGCGGCCCGAGGAGAACCCTGGGACGGGCGATCCGCACGCGCTCGCGCTTCCGTCGCCAGCTCGACGGCGCGGCGAGCGACGTGGTCCTCCGAGGCGGAGCTGCACTTCGAGATCTCTTCGACCGCGCGGCGATACTGATCGCGCGTCGTGAAGTCCATGGCCGAATAGACGCCGGCGGGATCGGCTCTGAGGGTCGCGTCCACGATGCTCACGCTCTCGACGAAGGATCGCCAGTCCGTCGCGCCCAGCAGCCGAAGGCTGCCGATGTTGTTTCCGATCGCCACCTGGTGCTCGGCCTGGCTCTGGCTGACGATCCGGAATACGTGCTCGATGGTCTGTCCGCGCTCCGAAAGGCGCTGCTCCAGCCACGCGATCGGGAAAAGCAGCGCCGGGCCCTTGCCCTGAAGGCGCGCCGAGAACTCTGCGACGAACGAGTTCGTCAGAGGTGGATTCGCTTCGACCATCTCGGCGAGCACTGAGACGACGCGCGCCGGCGCCTCCGCCGCGGTCTCGAGCATCCGATCGACCCAATACTTGGCGATCTGCCGGTCGGTCCGCCCCGCGGTGACCGTCGCGACCACGCGCCGGAGGCTTTCGATCAACGCCAGCCGCAGCATGATCGGAATGGCCCACAGCTCCCCGAGCCGCAGCGGCGTGACGGTCTGATAGGACGCCACGAAGGCCCGCAGCCCCTCGAGGTCGACCCGGCCCTCCGAGTGGGAAATCAGCTCGAGGACGATGTCGTAGACCCTCGGCATCCCGCCCGCGAAGGCGTTGGCCAGACGGGGAAGCTCGCGGTTGTAGGCGCGCGGCAGATGCCGCCTGGCCGTCCGGATCTGTTCTTCGATGATGTGATAGTTGTCGATGAACCATTCCGCGGCGGGGGTGATCCTCATGCCGCTGGCCGCAACGTGCGTGATGAAGGTGTGGGCCTCTTCGAGAGCGGCCGCATTGGTGGCCAGGCGCGCAAGCAAGCTGTCGGGCGACCTCGGGCGTTTCGCCTCCAGGCGGTGACGCAGCGCAAGCGCCCGCGCGTGCTCCTGGAGCTGGACCATGCTGAAGAGCTCCGCGGCTCTGGGAGCGAGGCCGTCTACCTGACCAGCGTCGTCGTCGGAGCGCCCGCCACTTCTGGCGAATCGCCGCGCCAACCCTCAAAGGAAGCGAGCTCAACTAATCACGGACCTTCGGTTCCACACTTTCTTGCGACAACTCCGGAGAGTCTGTACCACACCACACGAACGATCCTTCGCGGACGGAGATGCCGAGTGTCTCGATCAGGTCGTCCCCGAGTAGCCCCGGCCCCATCGCCCACACCACGCACGGGCTGACCGTCAGATCTGGATCTCGCCGCGATCGGCCGGCGCCCGTCGGAACGAAGGCCGGAGACCGAACCTCCCTTCGCCCGCGCGGTGAGGTTGCACCACCTCGCGGGCCTTCACGCGCCCGCAGCGGAAACATAGCCGCTTGCGGTCCCGTTATCGGGCAGGATCAGACATCGGGGCCGGGCCGGTCGAAAGGAGTCGCCAATGACGACAGCAGGCAAACTGGATCTCGCGGGTGATGGTTTCTTCGTGCTGGTGGACCTGTTGGAGGAGGCGAAGGCCGGTTTACCAGGAGAGGTCCCTTCGGCGCTGGACGACCGATTCAGCGAAATTGCCCGCGCCTATCGCAAGGCCGACCCAGCGTTGCGACGGCAGGTGCGCGAGCAGATTCCCATGGAGTACTGGTTGCCGCTGTTGCAGCTGGGTGACCGGTGCGCTGAATGGGCCCTGGTCGACAAAGATCCAAAGCACCTGGAAGACGGGTTGACGGCCTTCTGTCTCGAGGATTGTCGCTTCGACGCCCACGAGAATCTGGTTCATCTGAGCCGTCTGTGGCACGCGGGAAAGACCTTGCACCTCGACACCGCGGCGATCTTCAACCAGGTCGGGCAGTGTGGCTCGTCGCAGGGACTACAGGAGCTGAGCAATTTCTCGGCGAGGCCAGAGGACGCGAAGTCTCCCTGGAGCATGGGCCTCGAGAGCTATGAGGAAGCAGGTCACATCCACTTTCGCCCCCGCCACGCCAAAGGGACGCAGTCGCCGGTCAAGTGAGGGCGCGACGCGAACATCGTCGACCTGTCGCCGCACGTCGCGTGGTGCTCGTGGTCCACATCGCCGGGCGCACATGGAAGACAATCATTCGAATTGAATGAGGTCGTACGTCATTTTGACTGAATAGCCACGCCGCCTCCTGTTATCCCCACAGGCAAGTGCGCGCATTTGTTCATGTTATGCCGCGGCTCGAAAGGTGCTTGGGAGGGGCTTCATGGAACCGGTGAAATCGCACGTCGAAAAGTTGGAAACGCAGCTCAGAACCTGGGGCGCGCGGCTCGATGAGATGGTCGCCAGGGTCGAGTCAGCCCGCACCCAGGCGAGTGGCGACTATCGCAAGCGCCTCGACGATGTGAAGGCGAAGTACAAAGTCGCGGAAATGCGCTTCGGCGAGCTGAGGAAAGCGGGTAGCGGAAAGTGGGAGACCTTCCAGGGCGGCATCGAAAGCGCCTGGAACGACCTCGACATGGCGTTCAGGAAACTGCCGAACTAGAGGCGCCACGACCGGCTGCCCTCGCACCTCGAACGTAAGGCCTCACTGCTGGCCGCCCCGCGTCTTGGCAGCGCGCGACCCGGCGTGGCGGCGAAAAATCTCGAGGATCACGTTTCCTCCGTGTCCTCGTCTTTCTCCTCGTCCTCGTCTTCGTCCTCGTCCTCGTCCTTCTCCGTCCTCGTCCTCGTCTTCGTCTTCGTCCTCGTCCTTCTCCGTGTCCTCGTCTTTCTCCTCGTCCGTGTCCTCGTCTTCGTCTTCGTCCTCGTCCTCGTCTTCGTCCTCGTCCTCGTCCTCGTCCTCGTCCTCGTCCTTCTCTTCGTCCTTCGCGTCGTCCTCGCCCTCGGGCGTCTCCGCGCGTGCGACCTGAACGGCGAGGACTATCTCCGCGATCGAAGCCGCGAAAGCCTGGTCATCCGCGCTTGGGAGCGGAACTGCCAGCAGGGCGGCGCGTAGCGGTGTGGGCGGGCTGTAGGGCATGGGGCCGGGAGTATAGACCGCCTGAAATGAACGGCCCGCTGCGCCCTGGCTGGGCGTCAAAATATGATCAAGAAACGCCGGTCATCCAGGCGCAGCCGCTCAATCCGCGCGGTTCTTGGGCGACGGCAACGCGGCGGGCGCGCGGGATGGCCCGCCCGTGTCGCTCGCGACGATGACCTCGTCGATGAGACCGTAGGCCTCGGCCGCGGTCGCGGTCATGAAGTAGTCGCGCTCGGTGTCTATCCGGACCCGCTCGAGAGGCTGCCCGGTGTGTTTGGCCAGAAGCCTGGCCAGCTCGTCGCGCGAGCGCATGATCTCCCTGGCGTGGAGGTCGATATCCGAAGTCTGTCCCCAGAATTCGCTCATCGGCTGATGGATCAGGATGCGCGCGTGCGGCAGCGCGTAGCGCTTACCCTTGGCACCGGCGGCCAGGATGAATGCCGCCATTGCCGTCGCCTCGCCCATGCAGAACGTGGCCACGTCCGGCCGCACGTACTCCATGGCGTCGTAGATCGCCAGGCCGGCAGAGACCAGCCCCCCAGACGAGTTGATGTAAATCATCATGTCCTTGTCGGGATCTTCGCTCTCCAGCACCAGCAGCTGCGCGATGACGATGCTGGTCATATCGTCGTCGATCTCGCTGCCGATGAAGATGATGCGATCCTTGAGCAGCCGCGAGAAGATGTCCCAGCTTCGCTCTCCTCGATGCGTCTGTTCCACAACGGTAGGGATGTTCACCAGTCGATCATAGCCGACGTACGACTGTGGGGTCCGGGATGCTATGACGTCGCGAGTATCCTTCGTCGCGGACGGCGGGTGGGTATGTTGCGTCGGTCCTACTGGCGGCGGCCGCCAAGCAGGCGCCGATCAAGAAAAGTAGATCAGCGTCCGACACTCCTGATCAGTCGCTCGCCGCAGTTGAAGCAGAAGACCGAGCCGCCTCGACGCTGATCATCGTGTCGAGCGGACGCACAGCGTATCGGGTTCACCTTCGCGTTCACGACGCCGCCGCAGCCCGGGCAACAACGCACTGGCGCATCGGAGCGCCGATGATTGAGATTGGGACACGGGACCGCATCGCGTGGCATAGGCGTAGGCCTCCTTGAGTTCGCGTAGCTCGCAGGCGATTCCAGTCTCGCCGTCCGCGAGCACGACCATGGGCCCGACGGGGCCTGGCGGCAATTCCGAAATGCCGTGGGTAGTCATCGGAAAGTGCGACGTGTCGCGACCGCGAAACATGATAGTCGGGCAGGACACCATGAGCGGCGAGATATCGGATTCCCGTACCCCAGTCTTCTGCATCGTGGAGTTTGTGCAGGGGACCCGCGTGGAAAAGGAGAGCGCCTTCGTGCCCGGCCTTCCCGTCGTGCAAAACGGGCCGCCTGGGACGTTCGTGACGTTCGCGGATGGCCGCCGCGTGCCTCTACCGACAGATCAGATCGTCGTCGCGGAGGACACCGGCGGCGCCGCTCGCGTGGGCTTCGGCGGCATGCGCTTCGACGGCATCGAAGGGGGCCTTCTCACCTTCCTTCGGGTTCGCGACCTCGTCCCCGGGCACGAGCTCTCCCCTGAGCGCGGCCTTCGCATGACGCTCGAGCCGAAGATGATCGCTGCGGTGTTCATGGAGGGGCGGCTGGCCTGGGGAAGACCGATGGCGGGCTGAGCTCGGCCAGCACTTGCAGTAGAACCGACCGTCGAGTGTTCGCCCGGATCCCATGCCTCTCAAGCTCGCGACCTTCAACATCAACAACATCGCCAAGCGCCTGGCGGTCCTGCTGGAGTGGCTGACCAAAGCGTCTCCCGACATCGTCTGCCTGCAGGAGCTCAAGGTCCCTGATGCAAAGTTCCCGCTCCGGCAGATCGAAGCCGCCGGTTACGGCGCTCGATGGGTCGGTCAGCCTTCGTGGAACGGCGTCGCGATCCTAGCCAAGGGGATGACGCCTGTGGAGACTCGTCGCCAACTGCCCGGCGATCCATCCGACACGCAGAGCCGCTACCTGGAGGCCGCCGCGCACGGCGTGCTCGTCGGCTGCCTTTACGCCCCGAACGGAAATCCGCAGCCCGGCCCGAAGTTCGCTTACAAGCTGGCGTGGATGCACCGCCTCCTGTCCCACGCCCAGGAGCTATACGAGACTGGCCATCCGGTCGCTCTCGTCGGCGATTACAACGTGGTGCCCACCGACTTCGACATCTACAACACGCGGTCCTGGCTGAAGAACGCGCTCTTGCAGCCCGAGCCGCGCGCTCTGTACCAGCGGTTGCTGGGACAGGGCTGGACGGACGCGATCAAGGCGACACACCCGGACGAGCCCGTCTATACCTTCTGGGACTACCTGCGACAGGCGTGGGAGAGAAACGCGGGCATGCGCCTCGATCACATCCTGCTCAGCGCCTCTCTCGCCCCGAGCCTGCGCGAAACCGGGGTCGATGCGTGGGTGCGCGGACTGCCGGGCGCCAGCGATCATGCTCCTGCCTGGGCGAACATCGAGACCGACCCTCGGTCACTTACAAGCTCGCCGTCCATCTCCCGTCGATAGATTCTTGGCTCGGCCCCGACGGCGGCACGCCTGCAGGTTGTCCCCACAGCAGGTCTTCGTCCGATCGTTCATGACGTCTCCTTGTCTCGCGAGCACGCCCTGTGCGTGCCTTGAACAGACGACGCCGGCGAACCACCCGCATTACACCTTCATCTGGGCGCCCGCTCTATCGCTCGAAGGCGCCTGTAATGCCGCGGCGCGGGCGGCGTTGTCCGGTGGCACACCGACAACCCGATCGCCAACACCCGGAATGAGCATCATGGAACGACTCGCCTTGTCGCTTTGGATCGCTCTCGCCGTCGCCACACTGGCCGGCTCCGCCAATGCGGACGATCAACCGATGGCCACGCCCCGTTTCCCCAAGCTCCCTGTTCCCGCGGGTGACTCCCTGACCGAGTCGAAGGCGGAACTGGGTAGGCGGCTGCTCTTCGAAAATCAGGTGTCCCCGAGGCATCAGCCTGGGTGCTCATGTTGCCCGCTTGGACGCGGCCATTCACATCTCGTCCTCGACCGTGGCACTAGAGCCAAGAAGGCGGCATCCTGTCACCGATGGGCACGAAACATGGAAGCGCCGGGCAGGTTGGAGCCGACCTGTCCGCCGATGCCGACGCCGAGCCAGCGCGCGCCGTCACGCCCGACGTGGCGGCCATCTTTGTAGCGAATCACAGGGCATTCTTGGCGTTCCTGGAGCGGCGGGTCGGGGGGCGCGCCATCGCGGAGGACATCCTGCAGGAGGCTTTCGTCAAGGGGATGGGGCGCGTCGACGCCCGCCAGGACGAGTCCGTGATCGCCTGGTTCTACCGGACGCTGCGCAACGCGGCCGTGGATCACCATCGGCGACACAAGTCCGCGCAGCGGGCCCTCGACGGCTTCGCGAAGGAGAGCGACACCGAGGCGACGATGGACGCGGAGCTCGAGGACGCGGTCTGCCAGTGCGTGCGGGAGCTGGCCGACACCCTCAAGCCGGAGTACGCCACCGCGCTCAAGCGGATCGAGGTCGATGGCGTGAGCGTGAAGGCCTATGCGCAGGAGGTCGGGATCTCCGCGAACAACGCCGCGGTGCGCGTGTTCCGCGCGCGTGAAGCGTTGAAGACGCAGGTCTCCCGCTCCTGCGGCACCTGCGCCGATCATGGCTGCCTCGAGTGCTCCTGCGCCAAGCCGGCGCGCGACAGTGGCGGCTGCGGCCACACGCACGGCGGGTGATTCTGTAGCTGTAATGCTCCGGCGACCCTGGCGTCCCTGTCTCCGAAAGGAGACTCGCCATGGAACGGACTCATCTCGACCCACGCCGCTGGCAGGCGCTCTTCCTGCTCTGCGCGGCGCAGTTCATCGTCATTCTCGACACCTCGATCATCGGTATCGCCCTTCCGGCCATTCAGAAGTCGCTCGGCTTCTCGCCCGCCGGCTTGCAGTGGGTGTTCAACGCGTACGTGATCGCGTTTGGAGGCCTCTTGCTTCTCGGTGGGCGGCTCGGTGATCTGACGGGCGCCCGGCGCGTGTTCATGGCGGGATTCGCCATCCTGGGGGGCGGCTCGGTGCTCGCCGGCGCTGCCTGGTCGGCCGGCACGCTCATCCTCGGGCGTGCCACGCAAGGAATCGGCGCGGCGCTCATCGCGCCGGCAGCCTTGACGCTCGTGATGAGCTCTTTCAGGGATCCGAAGGAGCTGTCCCGCGCGCTCGGCTTCTGGGGTGCCTCGGCGGCGGCGGGCGGGAGCGCCGGCGTGTTCCTCGGGGGTGTCATCACGCAGTGGCTGGATTGGCGCTGGGCGTTCTTCATCAACGTTCCGCTTGCCCTCGCGGTGCTCATCGCGAGCCCGACCATTCTCCGCAAGGGCGCGCGCCACTCGGGCCGGGTCGACGTCGCGGGCGCGCTCGTCGGGACGGCGGCGCTCGTGCTCTCCGTCTACGCCATCGTCGGCGCTGAAGGCGGCGCCGGGCTCACGCGGATGCCTGTGCTCCTCGGCATCGCCGCCGTGTTGTTCGGCGCGTTCGTCGCTCTTCAGAAGCGCCGGGCGCAGCCGCTCGTGCCTCTGCGGATCTTCTCCGCTCCGAACCTCTCCGCGGGCAATCTGGTGATGGCGCTCCTCGGGGCGGCCTGGATTCCGGGGTGGTTCTTCCTGAACCTCTACCTGCAGCAAGTCCTCGGACGTTCGCCGATCCAGGGCGGGCTTGCGTTGCTGCCGATGACCCTCGCCATCATGGTCCTGATGATGACGATGACGGCGCGCATGGTGAACCGATTCGGCTTCAAGACGAACCTCATCGCGGGGCTCCTGCTCCTGGCGGGATCGCTCGTCCTGTTCGCGCTGGCGCCGACGGGCGGGAGCTTCGTCGTTCATGTGCTGCCGGCCTCGTTGCTGGCGGCGCTTGGCATGGCGCTCGCCTACGTACCCGCGACGATCGCCGGTATGTCAGGGGCGAAGCCGGAGGAAGGCGGGCTCGCGTCAGGGCTCATCAATACGAGCTACCAGGTCGGTTCGGCGCTGGGCCTGGCGGTGATGGTGGCGCTGTCATCGGCCAAAACGGCGGCGGCTTCAGCGGCGGGCGTGCCGGCCCCGGGTGCCTTGAATGTTGGCTTCCAGATGGCCTTCATGGGCGCGGCCGTCATCGCGGTTGGTGCGGCGCTCGTGGCGGCGCTCGCCATCCGAGCGCCGCGGCAAGCTGAGGCCGCTGAGACGGCCGACCTGAAGGCCGCGTAGGCGCCCGTGCCGCAGGGCTCCGAGCGGCCCGGCGCGTGTCCCATCCAAAGGCGCGCGCCGTGCCGCTTGCGTTCGGGGCCCAAGGAGCGGTCGAGGCGCGCGTCACCCGCGGGAGTTGACCGCTGTAATGCCGCGGCCGGCGTTGCGTTTCCCTCTCAGACAAGAAAACGCCGACAGCCGGAAAGCGAGCGGATGTACCACTGCCCCATCCTCGAGCACCACGCTTCGGGGATGAGGGGGCATTTCGAGGTTGCGCGGCGGAAAACAGATTTCATAAGAGGTTCCACATGACTCGTCTCTTCGGATTGTCTTCTCTGCTATGCGTGCTCGCAGCTTGTTCTTCGGCGTCGAAGCCGCCGCCCGACGCCGGCGACGGCGGGGCCGACGCCCCCCCGCCGGACTCGAGCTCCCCCGACGGAAGCTCCCCCGACGGAAGCTCCCCCGACGGAGACGGCGGTCCCGGCGACGGAGGCTTGCTGACTTGCGACCAGGCTGCACACGACGCTGTGCTCGGCACGGCGCAGGTTGGCGCCGGGTACCGCGTCGTCGAGTCGGCGGTGTTGCCGGTGACGTCGTGGCTGCCGGTCGGGGTGGTCAATGAGGCGTCCCCGACGGGGGGCCGGGCCTCGTGGTGTATGGCTACGCGGGCGACGGCCGGATGCACCGGCTTGGCGTGTGGCCGGATCTCGCCGCGCCGGATTCGGCGAACGTCGTCTTCGACGCTGTCCCGCCGGCAGACCGGGCCCTGCAAGTGTTGACGACCCCGCTGGTGGCGACGACGCACGGGCAGCTGCTCGCCGGTTACCGCACCGTGCGCGGCGGCGGCTTCGTCGGTGGCGGCGTCTCGCTGTTCGACACCGCGCGCCCCTCCGCCGGCACGCGCTGGCTCGCTGCACCGGGTGTGGAAGCGGCGCTGGGTCTGGGTTCGTATTTTCTCGTGGGCGCCGACGGGCTGGGAGAGGCCGGCGGCGTGCGCGGCGTGTACGGTGTGGACGGCGATGACACGACGCTGCGACCGGGGCTGGTCGCGACGTACCCGACGATTCCAGGCGAAAACGTGCGGCCCGGGCTGATGGCCCTGACGGCGAACGGCGTCGTCGCGATTGGCCACTACCTCGACCTCGCTGCCCGGCATTCGGTGCGCCTGCCAGAGCCGTCGCTGCTCGCCGTCGCGCTCAGCGGGGGACCCGCGGTCGACCTGGCGGCAGCGCCGGAGCTGACCCAGGAAGATGACGTCGCCAACCTGGTGAGCTTCGGCCACGGCGTCGCGGTGTTGCACACGCGCAAGGTGCGCGGGGTGCTGCCGGCGCTTGAACGGCTGGAGCACTACGCGCTATCGCGGCCGGGCGGCGACGCCGGCACCGCGATCGGCGCTCCGGTAACCGTGCTGTCCGCCGCCGACGAGGGCTGCACGGCAGTCAGCCAACTGGTGCCGGTGCCCGGCGGCGCGACCGTCATCGTCGGTCTCTGGGACCGCAACGGGCAGCGGCTCGTGCGCCTGGCCCCGCGCTGAGGGCCGAGTGTGCAGGAGGCGATCTTCGGCGGGGCGGCGCTGGCGTAAGACGACGCCTCCGACTGTAACGGCGGCGGTCATACCTGCGGTGTGTAATGAGAAACGCGCTTGCGCGTCTTCCGCTTGAGGGCGAAATGAGAACAGTAGACATGCAGCGACACGACGCACACCCGCCGCACGGACCCCGGGGTGCATCCGCCGGGCAGAAGCTCGAGAAGGACCCGGTATGTGGCATGACCGTCCCGGCGGACGCGCCGCTTCGGGCGACGTACCAAGGCGAGATGTACGTCTTCTGCAGCGAGCACTGCCGCGCGCGCTTCGAGAAGGAGCCGGAACGGTACGCCCGCAAGGCCGAGGGTCAGGGCGCGCCGCTCGGGGCCGCGCCAGCCGCGCATCAGCCAGGTCCGCATGACCACGCGCCGTCGAGCCCGGTCGCACCGGCGCCGGACTCGACGCCGCAGCCGGGGGCTCCGATGCAGTGGACCTGCCCGATGCATCCCCAGATCGTCCGGGACAAGCCGGGGACCTGCCCGATCTGCGGCATGGCGCTGGAGCCGCGTACCGTCGTCGCCGAGGAGACGGACAACCCGGAGCTGGTCGACATGCGCCGGCGGTTCTGGGTCGGCGTGGCCCTGTCGGCGCCGCTCGTGCTGGTCGCGATGGCGCACATGCTGCCGTTCGCCGGCGTGCACGCGTTCGTCATGAGCCCCATCCGCCCGTGGATCGAGCTCGCGCTCGCGACGCCGGTGGTCCTGTGGTGCGGCTGGCCGTTCCTCGTGCGCGCCGTCGAGTCCGTCCGGTTGAAGAGCCTCAACATGTTCACGCTGATCGGGCTCGGCGTCGCGGTCGCCTACGCCTACAGCGTGGTCGCGACGGCGCTGCCGGGCCTGTTCCCCGATTCGTTCCGGGACGAAGCCGGGCAGGTGGGCGTCTACTTCGAGGCTGCCGCGGTGATCGTCACGTTGGTCCTGCTCGGGCAGGTGATGGAGCTCCGCGCGCGAAGCCGAACCGGCGCGGCCATCCGGGCGCTGCTCGGGCTGGCCCCGAAGCTCGCGCGTCGCGTCCGCGACGATGGGACGGATGAAGACGTTCCGCTCGCCGACGTCAATGTCGGCGACCGCTTGCGCGTCCGCCCGGGCGAGAAGGTGCCTGTCGACGGGACCGTCCTCGAAGGCCGCAGCGCCGTCGACGAATCGATGATCACGGGCGAGCCGATGCCCGTCGAGAAAGAAGCGGGCGCCCGCGTGATCGGGGCGACCGTCAACGGCACGGGAGGGCTCGTGATGCGAGCCGAGCGGGTCGGCGCCGAGACGTTGCTCGCGCAGATCGTACGGATGGTCAGCGAGGCGCAACGAAGCCGGGCGCCCATTCAACGGCTCGCCGACGTCGTCGCCGGCGTCTTCGTGCCGGCGGTGATCGCGACCGCCGTCGTCACGTTCATCGTGTGGGCCGTGGCTGGCCCGGACCCGAGGCTCGCGCATGCGCTCGTGAACGCCATCGCCGTCTTGATCATCGCCTGCCCGTGCGCACTGGGCCTGGCGACGCCGATGTCGATCATGGTCGCGACCGGCAAGGCCGCGACGGTGGGCGTTCTGTTCAGGAACGCCGAAGCGATCGAGGTGATGCGCAAGGTCGACACGCTGGTGGTCGACAAGACCGGCACGCTGACCGAAGGGAAACCGAAGCTGGTGTCGGTCGTCGTTGTCGGCGATCTGCCGGAGAGCGAGCTGGTTCGGTTGGCGGCGACGCTCGAGCGCGGCAGCGAACATCCCCTTGCCGCGGCGATCGTGAAGGGCGCCGTCGATCGCGGTGTGCCGATCTCCTCGGCCGAGGCGTTCGAGTCCGTCACCGGCAAGGGCGTGCGCGGAACGGTCGGCGGACGCGCGGTCGCGCTCGGCAATCTCGCGCTCATCGAGGCGATGGGCGTCGATCCGGGACCTGGCCGCGACCGTGCGGATGCCCTGCGGGCAGACGGCCAGACCGTCATGTTCCTCGCGGTCGACGGAAAGCTGGCGGGGCTCATCGGCGTTGCCGATCCCGTCAAGGACACGACCCCCGAAGCGCTCAGACAGCTGCGCCAAGAAGGGCTCCGCGTCGTCATGTTGACCGGCGACAGCCGGACGACCGCCGAAGCCGTCGCCAAGAAGCTGGGCATCGACGAGGTCATGGCGGAGGTCCTCCCGTCTGACAAGGCCGACGCGATCAAACGTCTGCAGGCGCAGGGGCGGTTCGTCGCGATGGCCGGCGACGGGATCAACGACGCGCCGGCGCTGGCGCAGGCGCAGGTCGGCATCGCGATGGGGACCGGGACGGACATCGCCATGGAGAGCGCCGGCGTGACGCTCGTCAAAGGCGATCTGCGCGGCATCGTCCGCGCCCGGCGCCTCAGCCGCGCGACGCTGGCCAACATCAAGCAGAACCTCTTCTTCGCGTTCGTCTACAACACCATCGGCGTGCCGATCGCCGCCGGCGTCCTGTATCCGTTCTTCGGCATCCTGCTGACGCCGGTGATGGCCGCCGCGGCGATGGCGTTCAGCTCGGTGTCCGTGATTGGCAACGCGCTCCGGCTCCGGCGGAGTGACGTCTGACCGGTCAGCGCGCCCCTGGGCGCGATGCGGGTCCGTAACCGTAGATTCGTCAGTTCAGGGCAGCCGAGCGTTCGGGCGCCTGGCCCTCCAGCGTCAGCTCGGCGACGGCGTCCTGAAAGTTGACCCGTGAGACCATCAGGCACCCGACCCATTACAAGCGACAACAATCAGCGCGAGGCCCGCACCAACGACCCGAACGCGATACAAACGAAACGTCACTTCTGCACCCGCGGAGCAAGGCTCGCGCGCCGAACGGATGTCGCCGCCGCAGTCGCGCTCATGCTGAAGTCACCGAACCGCGGCGAAAGTGTCGAGCCGATCAAGGTTCCGCCCGCGAAGTAAGTGCCCGAGTCCGAGTCGGGGAGTATGTCGTAGGTGAACGGCAGATCGTAGTCGACGAGCCTGGCGCCGAGCACGCGGACGCCGTCGACGACATCGCCGGCGCCGAGGTCGGCAAAATGGCGGCCGTCCGCCGTCGGATGGCGGGGGCTGATCGTCAGCGTCGCACCGTGGGCGAGCTTCAGCTCGACGACGCGGTGGCTCCCCGTCACAGGCTGACGATGCACCCGCTTGATCGGGACGACGGCGAGCGAGCCATGATCGATGCTGTAAACGAGATCGCCCACCTCGAGACCGGCGATCGGCCGATCGCCGACGGGTGTCGCGATCGGTGTCGTCGGCGCCGCGCAGACACAGTCCGCGCAGCCGGTGGGGCATGTTCCGTTGACGGGCTCGAAGCAGCCGGTGACCGTCGGGCCGAGCGTCACCGCGCAGCAGAGTTGCGCGCCGGTGCAGCACTGCGTTCCGCAACATACCGAGCCGGCGCCGCATACAGCGCCCACGAGCGAGCACGGCCATCCCCCCCTCTGGCAGGTTCCGGCCGCGCAGTACGGCTGAACGCCGCTGCACGGGTTCCCGCAAGTTCCGCAGTTGAGGATGTCGTTGCCGGGGTTGACGCAGAAGCCGCCGCAGCACTTGAAGCCCTGGCAATCGCCGTCTCCCTGACACGATTTGCGGCCGCCGCTGCCGCCCAATCCGCCGCCGGCCCCGCCGCGCCCCGCCGATCCTCCAGCGGCGCCACCACGTCCGGCAGCACCGCCGCTGCCGCCTGCGCCGCCGCCACTTGCACCGCCGGATGCCCCGCCAGCGCCGGAGCTGCCGCCGCCACCGCCGTTCGCGGCGCCCGCGCTTCCACCCGTCCCACCGCGGGCCTGACCACCGGCGCCGCCATTGGATCCACCAGGGCCCGCCAGCGTCGTTTCCGCCGGACTGAACCGATCCGCACGACGTCACTACAAAGGCAGCGAACACGACCACCACACACGAGGCGAGCTTCATCGCGGCCCCCTTCCTAGTCGCATGACCAGAACCAGACGTTGACACAGATCCGAGCTGCCGGATCCACGGGCGAGTCGCGACGGATCTGCCCGAGCTCGCTTGGCCGATCGCGCCGTCGCCGCCTATCCTCCGATAGATGCGGCGGGCGCAGCGGAGGCGCCGCCGACGAAACGGGTTCGACTCCGGGTTGTCGTATGAGCGATCCTACGAGCAGCGGCAAAGACACCAGCGAGGAGTTCGGGCATGCGCCATGTGAGGGTGAGCGTCTTCATCGCGTCGGCGGGAGCTGTGGTCGTTGCCGTGCTGTCATCGTGTGGCTCGGGCAGCTCGAAGGGCGGCGACGCCAGCGTCATCGATACGGGTGGCCAGGGAGGAAACAGCGGCGGAGGCGGGCAAGCCTCGGGAGGTAGCGGTGGGGATGGCGGTGTCGCTGGCGGCGGGCGCGGGGGTGATGGAGGACGTGGCGGCGTGACTGCAACGGGCGGCGGAGGAACCGGCGGCGGCGGCGTGGCCGGGAGCGTGGGGAGCAGCGGCGCTGGGGGCTCCAGCAGCGGTCGCGGCGGCGCCAGCGGCGGTGGCGGCGGCTCCGGTGGTGGCAGCGGTGGCAGTGGCGGTTCCGGTGGTGGCAGCGGCGGTCGCGGTGGCAGCGGGGGGGCCGTCGCGTTGCCGCCCGCGGGAGAGCACTTCTGTCTGAGTACGAACCCGCCAGAGACCGTATGGGATCGGGGATGGGAGACCATGTGCAGGGTGACCGCCGCGCACATGCCGCCGCTTTCGGCCGCGCAGCGACAGATGGCCGACGAGCGGTGTACGCGCTACGGCCTCGGCACCGTCGTGCAGGCCTGTCCGCCGCGCGGTGACGTCATCGCCTTCTGCACCCTGGCCAGCACGGGAAACGGAGGCGCCGGCACACAGACGTGGGATCTCGTGTACCGGACGAGTGTCCTGCCTGATGTCGAGGCCGCGGCGCTCAACCGCGGGCAACCCGTGTGTCCGTACATGTACGATCTGACGGGTCGAGAGATAACGCGCCGGCCGTGTCTCGGTTCGGTGACCGCGCGCGTGAACGGGGTGATGAAGACGTTCAACTGGCTGAGCTGCGAGTTCAAGAGCGACGGCGTCAGGTCCCGCTACTTCATCAACGCCGACAGCATGGAAGGTGCCGGCGCGGATCGGATGATCCTGCTCGTGCTGAAGACGGGCGCCGTCGTCTCCTTCCAGACGACCGATCCGCTCTACGGCCCGGCGTATTACGGCGGCGCAGACGGGACCGGCGGCGGATTCGACGTGCAGATGATGACGCTCTCGGCGACGACGTTCCTCGACAGGGGCGCCGGCCTCGTCGCCACGTTCACGCTCGGCGAATCCACCAGCCCGACCCCGGGGCGCCCCACCGCCACCGTCACGGACGGCACCATCGACATCCGCATCGGCCCGGCGCCGTAGCGACGGGCGCGAACCGGGGGCGCACCCGAAGGTCGCGTGTTCGATCACGCCCCGCTACCCGGTTTTTGGGCTCTACCGCCCGGTTGCGGCCCGACGCGGGCGAGGACGGGGACTTGCCGCGAAATAGTTGGCCGGATCGTAAGGCCGGATCGGTCTTCTCAAAGCGGGCGACAATCGAGCCCGACGATGGGGCACTTGACTGAAGACCAGGTGAAGGACGCCTATCGTCGTTATTTCCCGATGATCGTGCGAAAGAGCGAACGCATGCTGCGTGATTGCAGCGAGGCTCAGGACCTCGCCCAGGAGACGTTCCTGCGTCTGTGGAAGAGCCGACTCGACCTTCGGGACGCGACGGCGACGACGGCGTGGCTGTACAAGACAATCACGCGACTGGCGCTCGATCGGCTGCGCTCGCCGGAGCGGCCCGCGCAAGGGTTCGACGGGCTGGTCAGCGCGATCGCTAGCTCCGAAGCAACCGCCGAGGACCGCAGTCATCACCGCGACATGCTCAAACAGATGATGGACGCGCTTCCTCGAGCGGAGATCGAAGTCGCCGTCCTGTCGCGCGTCGATGAGCTCAATCACCAGGAGATCGGCGAGGTCCTGGGTATCAGCGAACGTACGGTGCGACGTCTGCTGACGCGCGTAGACCTTCGTATCGCCCGATGGCGGGCGCGCCACCAGGCGGTCGCATGACGAACCCGAGCGGCCCTTCGCCGCATCCTTCGTTCCTGGAGCTGGATCGCCACGCGCTCGGAGTGGTACGGGCGGACGTCGCCGCGCACGTCACCAGCTGCGAATCCTGTCAGGCGCGCCTGGCGCACCCTGGACCCGCGCCGGAGATACCGGCCTGGGCGCGGCAACTCGCACCGCGCCGGCTCTCTTGGTTTTCCTGGCCCGTCCTCACGAGGACACACGCGCTCGCGTTCGCGGTGACCGCTGTCGCCTGCGCCGCGTTGGTGTGGACAGCCGGCGGCAATTTCACCACGCGTCTGTCGGGATCCGGCGCCACCGAAGACTACATCGGGACCAAGGGCGGCCCGGCGGTCTGGCTCTACGTGAAGAGGGGCGATCGGGTCGTGCTGTGGGACGGTTCCGTCCCGGTCATGCCGGGCGATCTGTTGCAACTCAAGGTGCAGCCGGATCGCTTCAGCCACATCAACGTCTTCGCGGCGAACAAGACGCCCGGGGCGTACACGACTCTTTACGACGCCACGATCGCCTCAGGCCAGCCGACGACCCTTCCGTCTTCTTTCAGAGTTGACGCCGAATCAGGAGACGAGGCGCTACTCGTCGTACTCGGTCCTGAATCGATCTCTCCCGGCGAGGTCGCGACTGTCTTGGCCCGTGACAAGGGTCGATACTGGTCGCGCCGCTTCGTTCTTCCGAAGGCCGGCGGATCTCCGCGATGAAGCATGTTTCGACGGCCACTGTGCTGACCCTGCTTGTGGGCTTGGCCGTCGTGCCGGCGCCCGCGGTCGCACAAGCGACGGCACCTCACCGCTACGCGGTCGTGGTCGGCGCCAACAAAGCGTCTCCCGGCCGGCGCGATCTCCGCTACGCCCACAACGACGCTCAGGAGATCGCGGACACGTTGATCCGCGCGGCGGGCTACGGCTACGACAATGTCACGGTCCTGTTGGATCCCGATCCGAATCAGGTCCTCGCCGCCCTGGACACCTTTCTCGCGCGCGAGAAACCCGGGACCGAAGCGCTGCTGTTTTTTTACTATTCCGGTCACGCCGACACCGAGGCGCTGTACCCGAACGGACGCCCTCTGTTTTTGCGCGCGTTGCGCCAGCGGCTCGATGACCGGCGGATCGGCGTCCGCGTCGGTCTCATCGATGCTTGCCGCGGCGGCGGCTGGACTGGCGCGAAGGGCCTCACGCCCGCGCCGCCGTTTCCCGTCGAGTGGCCCGCGGTGTTTTCCAACCAGGGTTCGGTTCTAATCGCGTCCAGCTCGGGATGGGAGGATGCACACGAGTCGGAGGCGCTGCGTGGCTCGTTCTTCACGCATCACTGGAACGCGGGGTTGCGCGGCGCCGCCGACCTCAACAGCGACGGCACCATCACCGCGAACGAGGCGTTCGACTACGCGCAGACGTTCACCGTTCGCGACACAGCCATGGTCGCCACTACGCCGCAGCACCCGAGCTTCCGAATCGACCTGTCCGGACGCCGCGACCTGGCGCTCGTTTCGCTCGACGCGGCCAAGACGATGCTGACGCTGGCGCAGGTGCAAGGACCTCTTCAGCTCATTCACCTCGACACCGGCCTGGTGGTCCTGGAAAGTCAGCGTGGCCGGCGCGATCTGCGCCTGTCGGTGCGGCCCGGGCGCTACCTCGTTCGCAGGCACCAAGCGGCCGAGACCCGCGCCAAGGAGTTCGAGCTTCGCCCCGACGCCACCATGACGGTGCGGGAGGCCGAGCTCGAGGTCGTTTCCCCCGGACCGCTGGCTGCCAAGAGTGCGGCCGAGCGCGACGTGTCGGCGCCGATCGTGCCGCCGCACACCATCGAGCTGCAGGCGGCCGGAGGAATTCGGCACGCCCCCGTCATCGATCCCGGCCTGCGACTGGGCGAGGGGGGCCCAGGCGCCGTCGGGATCTTGCGCGTCACCTACGGCATCGCGCGCGGCTGGCAATTCATGGCACCACTGGCGTTCGCCTATGGCGCCGGCGATCGCTTCGCGTGGGATTGGGTGACGTGGGCCGGCGCGCCGACGCTCGGGTTGGGACGGACGGACGACGCGGGCACGATTGTTTCGGGTCTGATCGGCGCCGGGTTCGATCTCCGCCACCACATCGGCGCGCAGGCGAGCTTCAACGCCAGCGTGAGCGCGCTCGGCGCCTACAGCTGGACATCGCGGGAACCCGACCCGACCGCGGCGGCGGCTTCGTCGCCTGGCCGGCATGCCCTGGACACCTGGTCGGCGCAGGTCACGGGGGGCTTTACGCGCTTCGTTTCGGACGCGGTCAGCCTCAGCCTCGGCGCGTCCGTCGGCCACAACCTGATCCAGGACGGCGACGTCGCGCCCTGGACGCGAGATGATCCGCGCGCCGGTCTCGTCCTCGGTTTCGGATCCATTCAGCGTCGTGGCTTGCGGCCGCTGCCGCTCGTGCGCGTCCACTTGGGGGATCGTCTGACGCTGGACGGTCATGTCGCCCTCGCCTGGCTTCCGGCGACCGACCGCGTCGTCGAGACGTATCTCGCCGGCGTCACCGCGCTGTTCTGAGCGGTTCGCTGACCGGATTGGCGGTGCTGGACCGTCCTCTTAGACATGACGCCACGTCGCTTGATCCGCAGGAGCTGCATTCGCATTCCAGCCGGTCTCATCGCCTGCCTCGCCGTGGGGTGCGGGGGCAGCGACGCCGCACCAGACCCGTCCGATGTCGTACTCGCGGCGGTCGCTTGCGAGCCGTGGCGGCCGAGCGACACCGACTGGTCCAGCTTGCCGACGTCGAGACCGGCGATCCTCGGAGCGCCGAGCGCCTCGCCGAGCGGGAAGTATCTCTATTCCGTCGGCACCTGGTTCGACGCCGGGACGGCGAGACGTCGGATCTTGCGCTCGCACGATCTCGGTGAAACCTGGTGCGTTCTTCCCACGCCGGCCCCGGTCGCCCTGATCGCGCCGTCGCGGGCGAGCGGCATGGTCCTTTATGCCCTCACTTGCCCGCAGGACGGAAGCGCGCCCCATCTCCTCCGAACGACGGATGGCGGAACGACATGGACCACCCCCGCCGATGGATTGCCCGACGGGTTCTCTGACTGCACCGGCGCTTCCAGCCTGCTGCAAACCTCCGTTACGGATCCAAACGCCGTTTGGCTCAACCGATTCGACACCCTCGAACACTACGGGAATCCTCTGTTTGTGAGCCGCGATGGCGGAGAAAGCTGGGCCGCTCCGTATCCCCCTGCATTGATCTCTCCCGACCCGCTGACGCTCGCGCGTGTCGACGGACTGCTGGTCGATCCCACCGCCGCCGGTCGGGTGCTCGCGTGGGGATCGTTGGAGACCTTCACCGGCACCGGGCCCGGGGTCCAGGGACCCGAGCGATGGTTCACCACTCACGATCTGGGGAATAGCTGGCGCGAGATCGATGCTCCCCCTTCGCCTACCGGGTCGCAGCCGCCGGCGGTGCTCGTGGATGCGGGCTCATCGCTCTACATCCAGACGGACACGGGACTGCTTCGTTCGTCCGACTGGGGCGAAACGTGGGGCAGCGCGGGGACGCTGCCGGATCCATTGGCGCGTCTAACGACGCTCGGCTCCCGGCGAGCGGGACAGCTCTACGCGTGGAACGTTTACGCGGGACTGCAGACGGGAGCCGATGCGACGGTCTGGAGAACCGACGACGGAGGCTCCAGCTGGAAGGCTTTGTCGGTTCCGCTGGATCCCGCGATCGATCCGGCGTTGTCGCTGGCCGGCGGCGACGTGATGGTTGGTGTCGGTTCCTTCGGCATGTCGACCAGCAGGGACGCCGGCCGGACCTGGACGGCTGGCCCACTCGTGGCGGCGCCCGGTAATCTCGCGCAGTCGCCGATCGACTGGCGGCGGATCTGGGCGAACGATTACATTGGGCCGGTGAGGCAATCGGCGCGCGGCTTCTCGAGCCCCGGCCTGCAGTCGACGGATGGCGGAATCACCTGGACAGCAGTCGCCGACACCTACGGGCAGCTGCTGATGGATGGAGCCAGCGCCGAGGTCGCCTACCGAGGCGTGTACTCCGGCTCTCCTGGACCCGAACGAACCGAGGACGGCGGGCGAACCTGGGTCTCATTTTCTCTGCCGACCGCGGGCGCGGTCGCGACGGCGGCCTGCCCGCCTCCCACCTCGTGTCTATACGTGCTGAGCCAAACAAATGCGCCAGACACTTGTTCGCTGGCCAGGAGCGACGACCGCGGCCGGAGCTGGACGCAAGCGCAGCCGGCGCCGGCCGAGCTCTGCTACGGGGACCCAACGATAGCGGTTTCGCCGGACAGGCCAGCGCATCTGGTCGCCGCTTGTGGCGGCAACGTGTGCGACACGCGCGACGGCGGCCAGAGCTGGACGTCGCACGCCATCGGCACAGATCCAAACCGCTCCTTCGTGAGCGTCGCGTTCACGGGCAGCGGCGTCGTCCTGGCCGCGACCACCTGGACGACCTATTCCGGCGACGCCGGGCGGAGTGTCGTTGCGCGAAGCACTGACGGCGGCTCGACGTGGACGGAAGTGATGACCGACGGTGGATATCTCGCGACGAGCGCGGCACACCCGGAGACCGTCTTCCTGATCAGCGGTCGATCGAACAGAGCCGACGTCGTCTATCGCAGCGACGATTCCGGCGCCACTTGGAACCGCGCATCTCCGCCCGCCGAAACGACCGACGATGTCGGATTCAAGATACTGGCCCTCGCGGACACGCCGGGAGGCGGGTTCATCGCGTCGACCGTTTACGGCCTGGTGCAGTTCAAATAACGGGCGCCTGCCCGATCGGATCGCTCTTCGTTACAGCACTTGATCGGACTCCAGCGGCACGCCCGGCATGTCCGTCAGAATCCGGCGCAGCACGCGATCGTTCACGCTGGCCGGGGTCAAGCGCACGGCGAGGTCACGGAACCAGCGCCCCACCGGCGAGGTCATCTGCGCCAGGCGACCGAAGGAGTAGGACTGATCGCGAATCCAGGTGGCGCGCGGCCGGCGCATTGTCTCGTACGCCGCGAGGGCCTCTGAGAGGGGACGTGCCCCGTCGAGAAGGTTGGCCAAACAGCACGCGTCTTCGATCGCCAGCCCGGCGCCTTGCCCCATGTTCGGTGTGACCGGGTGGGAGGCATCGCCCAACAAGACCACGCCGGGACCGTAGAAGCGCGGAGCGAGGCCGTCTTCGAGATCGTCGTGCAGGAGCATGCGGAGATCCTGAACGGCGGCGATGGCCTCGGCACCAGGGCTGCCGAAGTCGCTCCAGCATCGGCGGAACTCCTCGAGCGTCGAGAAAGGAGGCGCGGCGCGCGGCGGCGCCTTGATCGCGAGGAAGGAGTAGGTCTTCCCTTGGCCAATCGGAACGACGCCGACGCGCTTGCCGGCCCCCCACATCTCGAAGGCCTCGCCCGTCCATTGCGCATCGACGACGAAGCGGAAGCAGGTGATGCCGCTGTAGCGGGTCGAAAAATCGGGGAACATCGCCTGCCTCACCGGCGAGCGGATGCCGTCGGCCCCGACGAGCAGATCACCGGCGAGCGGTTGGCCGTCGACGACGACGGAGGGCACGTTACCCAAAGTTACGCGCTCGACGGTGGCGCCCAATCGAAGCGCCCCTTTGAAGTGAGCCCGCAAGACCTCGTGCAGACGGCTGCGGTGAACGGCCACCCCGGGCTCGGGGAGCTTCGTCACGCGGTAGGTCGAATGGCCGAGCACTTTGCCGCGGGCGTCGGTGATGTTCATCCCGGTGACCTCGCGCCCCACCGCCTTTATGTCGGCGGTCAGATCGAGGCGCCGCACGGCGGTCATCACGTTGGGCCCGAGCACCACCCCGGCGCCCTCTTCCTTGAAGAGGGCGCGCTTCTCCACGATCGTCACCTCATGTCCCGCGCGCTCGAGCGCGATGCCCAGCGTGAGCCCTCCGATCCCTGCGCCGACGATCAGGATCCTCATATGGGCGCAGTGTAAAAGCCTCTCGGCGCCTCGGCCAGAAGGCACGCAGCCGCTGGCGTAGTGCAGCCGAGTGCACGCCTTTCTCGGCTCCCTCCGCGTGCGCCGCTAATCCCGTACCTGGCCTCGGTGATCGAGTACTACGCAGCGATCGTGATCGGGGTACTCCCCAACTGGCGCGGTCGTTGTTGGCGACATAAGGGTAGAGCGCGATGGAGAACGACACCCATGACGTGCCTCGCTGGGAGGATGCCTTCTCTGCGGACCGCGACAGGGCCCTACCGGACACCCGAACGCCGGTCGACGAAGAGCCATGGGGCCTCTATCGCACTACCGGTGCGGCGACTATCGAGCCGACCTACGTCGAGGCGTACTTGGAACGGTTCGACGCCGATCCTGGTCGGGTTGTTGCGCGTCATCGGCTTCGCAGCAAGACCTGATGGCGGGCCGCTCCAGCAACAAGCACCTGCGCACACCGGCGAAATGGCGGGTGATCGCTCTTGGCCGATCTGCGACGCGCTGAGATCGAGTCGTTCGCCTGGGTCGTCAACAGGAGCCTCGCCGGCGCGGGTTGCGAAGACCCATGCCTGCAGGTGTGATCGAGGCGCATGCCTGCGTTTCTTTCCCACGCCTGTCGGAGGTGATGGTCCGGCGGACCTTGAGCCACTCCTCGACGAGCCCGGCGAGCGGTCCGGACGGCTTCGACTTCTTGAGACCGCCGCGGCCGGCGGCGATATCTCCGATCTTCACCGCGCGGCCGCGACGTGCGGTATCTTCTCCGTCCCACCTGCCGGAGTGGCGAAACGGTATACGCAGCGGACTCAAAATCTTCCAATCCGCTGATCGCCTCTGGTAGGTCGCGCTGATCATGGATGCACAGAACGCTTGTTTTTAAGGGCTATCTGGCATGTTTTAGCGGCGCGATGGTCGCGGCTGGTTGCTCGCGATGATCACGAGTAACGGTCCATAAGCTACACTCAAGCTACAATCGCCGGGAGCGAATTGGGAGGGAACGGCGGATGAGCGCGCGGCCCTGAGGGAGCTCGCCTAGCGTAGACGCGCTCGTCACCAGGGATGCCCAAGCGAGCCCGCAAGACCGGCGTTGCTCGCCGTCGGCGCTGAGCGGATGCTTCCAGCCCGCGCGGTCGCTTATTACAGTCCGAGAAGAATCTTCGATACGTCGTAAAGAACATCGCCCCGCGGTTCTGAAGGGTCTTTGAGCGGAGGCGACTGCCGGCGGCGGCGAGATGCTGTGGCGCGCAGTCGCCGAGTTGGCGCACGAGCACGCGGGATGCCGCGCTACTGGGGGCTCTGGCAGGCCGCGTCCGCCGGAAACGATACGGCAGCCTCCGTCCCCGTACCGGTGCAGGCTGCCGCCTGGACCAGAGGCAGGCACGCGTTGGCGTCGTTGTATGCGGCCATGTCGCCCATCGAGCAACCAAGAGTCACGAGGAACCCAAGGCAGTCCGATTCGCTGTCGAAGCTCAGCTCGAGACCCCCCTGCGACATGGCGCAGGTCGGGCCCTCGCGGCACGAGCACGCCTTTTGGCAAATGGCGTTGCCGATCTGCTGGCAGACCCCCGAAGCACCGCCGTCACCTCCACAGGTCACCAGGGAGAAGCACGCGACCACCAACACAAGGAGTTTGCGCATCGCTCATTTCACCTTCGGCTGAAAGGCTGTCAGTACTTCTCGTATCCGATGGAGGCGATGACGAGGACTCCGGTCGCGCCATTGACGAAGATGGTGCGCAGATCGACGCCCGCCATCAAGCCCTTGCGCCGAATGCCGTCTTCGCCCCGAGTCGTCAACAGGTAGCCGCCGGCTCGCGCCTGGAACATGGGGCCCGACGGATTGTTCAGCACGCCGTAGCCGAGGCCCGCACCGGCGAAGAGGCGGTCCATGAAGGTCGCCTCCGCTATCGCCGCGATCGAGAACGTTCCAGTAGCGCCGCTGACGCCGGCTCCACCCGCCTGGCCGCTGAGCGATCCAAAAGAAAGGTGCGGCTGCATATAGATGCCGAGCAGGTCGCTCAATTGGGCGCCGAACCTGGCATCGAGTCCGTACATACCGCCAGAAACGACCGAGACCTTCTCGATACCGCCGCCCAACGAGATGCCACTGCGGAACCGCAGGCCACCAGCCGGAGCCACGGCGGCTACTGCGGCGGCGGTGGCCGGCGCCGCAGCGGCGTCTTGCGCCCGGGCAAAAGAAGCCTGCAGCGTGATCGTGGCGCAAACCGCAACAACGAGCCTCATGGACATTGTCCCTCCCTTTGAGCGCGCCAGACCCGCTGCGAAAATGTGCACGCAACGGGGCGCACCTACTCATGTCGACTGTTTCCGGCCGAGCTTGAGTGCGCGGGGAGGCGCCGTCATCGGACGGTGATTGGAACCACCAGCAGGTTGTTCGCCTCGTTCGACTCGGGGATCGTGCCATCGGCATCGACAAGTCATCCAGCCGTAGTTGCCGGTCACGCATCGTGCGGCGTCTGAATTTCAGCGCGCTCTTCATCACTCTTCAGAGCGCTTTGGAAGAGTGATTGGTGCGGACCTGACACTCGTCAGCGATGAATCGCTTCGTGCGGATCCTTCTAGCCGCCGCGGCCCGGGCCAGCACCCGCCATCGGAGGGGGCAGGACGCGCGGCGGGAGCGCGTGGCTCCAACGGAGCTTGCCGCCCGCCCAGTCGACGCAGATAAACCAGCGCGGAAAGGTGGTGGCGCCAGACGCCCCGCCAACCCCGTCTCCTTCCGCCACGTAATAAAGGGAAGGTCCAACGATCGCGAACGGCGAACGAAAGCGCGGCTCGAGGTGAGGGATCCGGATCGCGCCGGCTCTGCCTGGACGGAGGAGTTCGAATAGCGTGAACGTCTCGACGCCGGCGTTGCCCTTCGAAAGAATGAGGTGGCGTCCGTCCAACGAAACCTGCGGAGCCCATTCGCCGCCCGCCGCGATCTCGAAGACGGACACCGATTCGAGCGGTCCGAAGCGGTTCAGCAGCAGGCGGCGCGTCGCCGTTTCGTAGCTGAAGAAGCCCGCTAAGGCCGGGCCGATCCAGAACGCGCGGGGCGCGTCCGACCAGGCCGCACCGAACCATGACCAGCTCCAATAGATCGTCCCGGGCGAGCGCTTCCATGATGGTGGCAGCTTCGGGGGTTGAGGCTCCGGTCCTTGCGCAGGATCGTCCACGCCTGCAGATACCGCACCGCTCGTGGGATCGACGAAGGCGAGCCCCGAGGATATGGGGCCTCGCTCGGGTGGTCGCATTCCGCCGCCTCCGACGAACGATTGTGTTCTCCAGCGGATGTGCAGGCGCTCGGCGCGCGGCTCCCCCGATGTCTTGTGGCGTGGGATCCAGGCCGACAGCTGAACGGAGGTGTTGCCTGTGCCCAGCGTCAGCCCCTCACCCTCCCAGCTGGCATTTGCGCCGATGATGGCAGGCAGCGAGATCGGCGCGGAGGCGACGATCAGTTTGCCATCGGTGGGACGGAGGAAATGCACGCGAAGGGCGCGCAGGTCAGCCCCGTCGGGCGTCCCCACCGCCACCCAGCCTTGTGCGGACGCGAGGGGCCAGCGGCCCTGCGGGCTTCGCCACCGGATTTGACCACTGGACAGCTCCACAGCCGCGACCCTGCCGTCCGACTGCGCGACGACGGCGACCGTCGCCTCGGCGTCTGCGACCGCGAAGGGGAGGGGCGGCGGCACGGGTCGCGCCACTTCGGACGCAGATCCCCAGGTAGGAACCAGCAGCGGGGCCAGCGCGATGGCGGCCATGATCGTAAAGCGCAGCCAGATCATCGAGAGCGCTCAACCGAATAGGGGCCTGAGGCAGGCCGCGATGCTGGCGCAGGATTGGGACAAGCATTGCTGCGCCTGGGCGACCAGGCCTTCTTCGAGGATGCCTGACGAAAGACAATTGTCGTCGGCGAAGCTCGTGGCAGTCGCGTCGCATTCGCTCTTCTTCGCGAGACAAGCATCGCGGTACGTCGTGTCCAGCGGGCGCGGAGTGATCTGGCCTTGGGCCTGAACGAAGCAGGTTGTCCACAGCGTGTCGCACGAGGCATCGCTTCCCTGAAGGACGCACGCATAGACTGCGTCCTCGAAGTCATTGCGTAGCCGCGCGGACGTCGCTGCGCAGTCGACGCAAAGCTCGCTCGCGCAACGGCTGCAGGCCGCCTGGCAGCTCGAGCTTCCGCCGGAGTTGCCGCTGCTGCCGCAGCCGCCAGCGACGGCCGCAATCCCACCCAGCAGTGCCAGCAGTACCAGCGATCGCCGCACACCGAAAACACCTCGCATGTGATGGAACATGCGACTCGTCAGTTGAGGGCGGCCGAGCGTTCGGGGGCGGGGCTCTCCAGTGTCAGCTCGGCGACCGCGTCCTGGAAGTTGACCCGGGAGATCATCAGTGTCTCCTGCAAGTTCACCAGGGTGAGGGTCGCGCCCGACACCTTGTTGGAGATGTCCTGCATCTTCTTCTCCAGCGCCTTCAGCAGCGCGGCGCCGGTCCGGACCTCTCGCAGGCTCAGGATCTGCCCGTGCAACTCGTCCATCCGGGTGCGGTACTCCTGCATCTGTTCCCGGGTGGTCGCGATCTGCTGCTCGATGTTCGCGGTCTCTTTCTGCAGCTTCAGCAGCTGGTTCACCTGATTGCGGAGCGCCTCGTTGCTGGCAGCCGTGTTCAGGTACAACCGCACCAGGTCCATCCCGTCGGCTGGCGCGCACGTCGGTGGTCTTGAACACCGGCGTCACCTCTTCGATCTCCACCTCCGTCTTGCCCTTGGGAGCGAGCTCGACCCGGAACAGATGGGCCAGCCCCATCCGCTCGCTGACCGCCGGCGCCTTGGCCAGCTTGTAGCCGGGTTGAACGGTGTGGCGGATGTAGACCACCGAAGTTTCGTCCTGGCGGTTGTGGAGGGTGAGCGTGGTGCGGCGGGTGTGCTTGGCCTCCGTCGAGAACACGCCGCGCTGGACCGTGATGATGCGGGCGATCTCGTCCCGCTCGTTGTTCTTGCGCTCCACCACCACCTGGCGGTCGAGGGCGAAGGGGACGAAGGCCACCGAGCGCGCGGGGATCGGCTCGACCAGCCCCTCACCGATGAACCGCCCGGCCGAGAACACGGTCACCGGCCCGCTCTCCAGCACCGAATCGGTGGGGTTGCGCAGCCGGATCGCCTTGAAGGGGAAAGACTCGTCGCCGTGCCGGCTCTCCGGATCGAACAGGTAGACGACCTCGCCGTCCGCCTCCTTCTTGAGGATCGAGACCATCGCCGACGAGCCGCCCGGGACGTTCATGGCGCTGTCGGATTCGAAGTGGGCCGTTCCGATCGGGTCCTGGGGCAGGGCGGCCGCGCTGCCGTTCTTGCGCCTGCTTGGCCGCCGCCTGCGGGGGCGGCGGCGCCTGCACCACCCGCACACCGCCCGCGTGCCCGGGCTGCTCCCCGCGCCCGACCGCCACCACCCGATCCGCGGGCACGCCGTCGCGGATCAGCCGCTCACGCACTCGGCTGGCCCGCGCCAGCGAGGCGGCGTTCTTGTCGCTGTCGCCGCGGTCGGCGAAGCCCTCGACGACGATCTGGTCGCGCGTCCCGAGCAGCCGGCGCGCCATCGCGGAGATCTGGGAGGGGCCAGCCCCCGACCCGCTGGGCGGGGGCGGCGGAGCGGCGGCCTGCGCGGAGGGCATCTCGCTGCGGGGCACGGCCGGCCGTTTTCCCTTCGCGGTGGCGGAGCCTTCACCCTTCATCATCTCTCCGGGTGCGCTTGCCATGCGGGAACGCTTGGCGGCGGCGTGTTCGGCCGCGCCGCCGGTCGGACGGGCGGCCTGGGCCGGCGCCAGAGCCATGGTGCGCGCGCCGTCGTCGCCAGCGGCCGTCTCGCTCGCGAGGCTGGAGTCGCTCAGCTCGGCCAGCACCGGCGTCGCGCCGCCGGCCTGGCCGTACGTCGAGCCGCCCACGGGCGGCGCCTGCGCGAACAGGTCGTTCGAGCGGAGCGTCTCGCGGTGGACCGTCCGGACTGTGTGCAGGTCGTAGCGAAACGACATCGCCGAGCTCGAATCCGACGCCCAGCTTGATTCGGTTCCAGTCCTCGCCGGAGGTGTTGTCGACGACCGCCCACGCCTGCACGTCCACCTTGCCTGGCTTGTCCATCACCAGCCGGTAGCTCGGCTTCCAGGACGGCGACTCGGTAACGTAGGAGAGTTTCAGCCGGTGTTTGGCCGTGCCCGAAAGGCCGACCTTCATGTCGATGAGCGTCGTGCCCCCCTGGCGCGCGCCCGCGGTCGGGTAGGAGACAGGTGCCGGCTGACCGGTGTCGGCGTCGACCACCGTCAGCGATCGCAGAAAGTCATCGACCCGCTCGGCGGGGACGGCGAGCCGCAAGGTGTCGCCTTCGACCGTGGCCGAGCGCTCGAAGTAGGCGACCCCGTTTCGGTAGATCACGACACGCCCGAGCACCGTGTCGGAGGAGCGGACATAGCTCGTTCGGGCGCCCCCACATCCGGTTGCGCCGAGCGCGAGCACGCCGGCTATCAATGCCATTCGTCTCATGTCGTCTCCTCGTGTCGAACCCATCTATCGGATGAGACGCACGCGACATGAAACGGATCTCTCGCAGCGCCACGCGCGCGCTCGGCGTCCGTCAAGTTGTTGACGCGGGCGCGCGCTTCGCAGATCTCAAACGTCGAATCGCGCGCGCCGCGCCCATCGGAGCTGCTTCAGGACGGCGGGGGAGGCGACTCAGCTCCGCATGGAGCGCAGCAGCGTCGCGGCGCGCTTCCGGGTCATCGTCGATGCGGCCTTTAGGGTCGCCTGCTCGAGCAGCGGGACCGCGGGCGCCCCGATCTCGTCGCGCAGAAACCGCCCGCCTTTGTCATGGAACGACGAGCTCATGAGCGAGCCGATCATGTCGTTGATGAGGCGCGGATCTTCGCGGTATCGCGAATCGAGCCGGATCGCGTCGCGATAAGAGGAGAGCGCCTCGGACCACCACATCTTGTCGGCGTGTGCGTTGCCCTCCAGGTAGGCGAGCTCGGCATCGCGGGGGTCTTGCTTGCGGAGACGCGCGACGGTCTTCAAGGCGATCTCGCGTGTGGCGCCACGGTTCGAGTCGATCTGGGCGCGGAGGTCATCATGCATCGGGTCTCGGGCCGGCGGGGCCGGCGGCGCAGCGCGCGTGGCCGCCGGAGCCACGAGCTCCGCTGACGACTGGGCTCCAGACCGAATGCTGTCGCGTGCGGCGAGGAACGCGACCACTAGGACACCAGCAGTAGCGAACCCGATGCCTCCAACGAGGAGCCAGCGGCGGCGCCCGTCGGAATCCCCGCCGCGCCGCCGGCGTGTCGATGACAGTCGCATCGTCGCGGATCTGCGCGGCGGGCAGTGACGCCTGCCGCGACACCGAGACGGCCTCGACGGGCAACGCCAAGGCGGTCGCGTCAAAGGGTTCAGGTGCGGACGTACCAGGCGCCACCGCCGCCCGAGACGCTTCCGGTATCGCTTCCAGCGCTGCGGCCATTTCGATTGCCGTCTGAAAGCGCGCTGCGGGTTGCTTGGCGAGCGCACGCAACAAGACACTCTCCAGCTCCTTCGAGAATGCGGCCTCGGGACGAACGATCCGGATCGGCACCGGCGTGCCCTCGCGTTGCAACCGAAGCAGCTCGGCGATTGAATCAGCCCTGAACGGCTTCGTCCCCGTGAGCATTTCGGAAAGCACGACGCCAACGGCGTACAGGTCCGTCCGCGTGTCGACGGGCTGCGCCAGCGTCTGCTCCGGCGCCATATAGGATGGCGTCCCAATCGCAAATCCTGACGTGAGATCGACGCCGAAGTCGTGCAGCTTGGCGAGTCCGAAGTCGAGGATCCGGAGGTGATCGCGCGTCCCCAGCGCCTCGTCCAGGATCAAGTTGTCCGGTTTGATGTCGCGATGGACGATTCCCTGGCTGTGCGCATGGCCGAGGCCCGCGAGGAGCTGGCGGGTTATGTGAAGAGCGCGCTTGATGGGGACGGGACCCTGCTCGATGAGCTTGCCGAGCGGACGTCCTGTTACGTAGTCCATGACGAGGTAGGGCACGTCGTCCACGCCGAAATCGATGACAGAGACGCAGTGTGGGTGCGAAAGGCGGCTCATCGCACGGGCCTCGATTTCGAAACGCTTCCGGATCTCGGGCCTGGCGGCGAATTCGTCATGCAGAAATTTGATCGCGACGATTCGCTGAAGGCCCAGTCGCTCGCCGCGATAGACCGCGCCCATCCCCCCAGCGGCAAGACCCTCAAGGATGCGGTAGCGCCCTTGAAGCACGGTGCCGATACGCGGGTCGTCAATCTGCACGTCGCTTCAATGCATCGGACGCTCGCCCGCAGAGTTGACCCGCAAGGAGCCGGAAGGGAAGCGGGCTCTAGCCGATAATCTGTCCACAGCGGCGTCGGATGGCCGCGAGCAGTGCGCCCTCAGGTGCGGGCTTAGGCACGAACTCGATATCCCCGAACTGCGCCCTTATCGATGCCTCACTGAAGCCGGCCGCCGTGACGACTACCAGCGGAATTGCCTTGAGAGCGTTGTCCTTCAATTGCTCCTGTCGGAAGTCCCAGCCATCCATGCCCGGCATCATGAGGTCGAGCAGGATCGCACACGGTAGAAGGCCGCTTCGCAATTGATCGAGCGCCGCGCGTCCGTCCGTCGCGGTGGCCACTCTGTATCCTTCCAATTCCAGCAGGTCCGCCAGCGCTTCCAGAAGGGACACGTCATCGTCGACGATCAATACGGTCGCGGCATCCAAGGCCCGATCATCCACGAATGATGCGGTCTCAACGGCCTCCGGCATGCGAGTCATTCTGCCAACTCGAGACCGGGAGTTGTACAACTTTGCCTGATTTGCGCGCGGGAGGATAGCTTCCCGGATCCATGAATGACCGTGCGGACGCGATTAGTCGCGCGCGGATGATGGTCACGTGCCCGAGTTTGGCGGCCGACAGACCTTGCGGTCCATGGTGCCATCGACGAACGTCAAGCTCGACGTGCAGCTGGACTCGTTGTCGACGGTCCGATGCGGATTGCACTCCGGCTTGTCGGCGCAAATGAGGAAGCAGTAGTTGATCTGACCATCGTCAGTCACGCATGCCGAGCCCTGCGGGCAATCGCTGTCACGCGCGCACCCGGAGACCCCACAGTAGCCACCCTTGAATTCGGTGAGGCAGACCTGCCCGTTCTCGGTGCAGTCGTTCGTTGCGCTGCACTCGGCTCCGACGCCGCGCCGGACCGCCTCGCTGTCGCTGCCGCCGCAGCCGCACATGACTACGACCAGTGCACACAGTATCCGACGCATGGCACCCCTTTCGTGGTTTCCTGCCCCAGCCAGAACCTCGTATCGCGCTCGGTGGCTCAACATCGTCTGAGCTGAATTCGACTTGAAGGGGCTCCTATCGTGAGGAGCACAACGCCTCATGATGCTGATCTTCGCGCTGCTGATGCAGGTCCAGGTTCGCGTGAACGTTCCGACCGTCAGGTTCGAAGTCGCGCCGCCCATGGTTCAGGTCCAACCGGGGGTCATGGTGGTCCAGGACCATGACGAGGAGGTCTTCCTTGTAAACGGCCGATACTGGATGCGCGGCGCTGACGGCCGCTGGTATCGCGCGAGCGACTATCACGGTGGCTGGGTCGTCGTCGAGCCGCGGGTGGTTCCCGTGACGATCGTGCGGCTGCCGCCGGGCCGCTACAAGCATCACCATGGGACGAAGAAGTTCCGCGTCGCCAACGGCGACGGATCCGTGACGGAGTACAAGGTCAAGCAGAAGCACGGCATGACGCAGGTGAAGGTGAAGGACAAGGGCAAGAAGCGGGGCAAATGGAAATGACGGCGACGATGATCCGAATCGCCGTCATGCGTGCGTCAGCATAGTCTCGTTCGACCTCGACGCCCGCAATCGGCAGGCGCCGGCGGAGCGCGAACGCAGCAGCGTTGTCTTGCGATGTGCGCCCGCCTCGTCGTCCTGCTCACACGGTCTGGACTCCGCTGTCGCAGAGCACCCGGCTCGTACGCTCGATGACAATCGGCGTCTTCAACAATAGTGGTGCACTTGCCGATCCAGCAGACGAAGTCCGCAGTGAATGACACGTCGCTCATCGGCAGCACGCTCGGCGACTACCGCCTCCTGGAGCTGATCGGCGACGGCGGCATGGGGCAAGTGTTTCGCGCCGAGCGACTGCCGACAGGAGAGACGGTCGCGCTGAAACTGCTTCATCCCGAGCTCTCCGGAGTCGACGAGGTCGTGCGGCGGTTCGAGCTCGAGGCCAGGCTCACGACCCAGCTCGCCCATCCCAATATCGTCAAGGTGGTCGAGTTCGGGAAGTGTAACGGACGTCTGTTCTTGGCGATGGAGTTGCTCTCCGGCACATCGCTTGGCCAGCTGATCAAGCGGCATGGCACGGCCGGTTCGAGATTCACCGTAAAGCGGACGATCGCGATCATCGGCCCGGTCCTGTCCGCCCTCGAATACGCGCACGCGCTGGGCGTGGTCCACCGCGACTTGAAGCCCGAGAACATCATGGTGATCCCGCCGCGAGGTCTGTTCTCGCCCGAATGCATCAAGCTGCTCGATTTCGGGATCGCGAAGCTGGCGACGATCCGGGAGCGAAAGGGCAGAAGCTCACTCAGGTCGGGCTGGTACTCGGAACACCCGACTACATGTCGCCCGAGCAGGCGGCCGGTCAACAGGCCGACGTGCGAAGCGATGTCTACTCGTGCGGCGTGATTCTGTACGAGATGTTGACGGGTCGGCGGCCGTTCGAAGCTGACTCGAACCTCGAAGTGTTAGCCATGCACCTCAACGCCGCGCCACCACCGTTGCGGGCGGTCGCCCCGGCCGCTCGGATTCCCGTCGCCGTGGAGCGCGTCGTGCTGCGCACGCTCGCGAAACGACCCGAAGAACGCTTCCAGTCTGCGCGTGAGGTTCGTGAAGCGCTCGAAAGGGCCGCTCACGTCCGGGATAGCCAAGCCAGCGTGAGCGGAACGGAGAAGACAATCTTCGCTGGGTCCCGAGAGTCCCCGCGTCCTTCGCGCTGGACTCGGCTGGCGATCATCGCGGCTGCCATGGCGATGTTGGTCGGGGACCACGTGCGAATCGGAGCGCCGAAAAGCACGCGGCGGACGACCTCGTCGGAGGCGAGCGACTCCGTCCGCCGACCGCGCGCCCCGGCTGGGGCCGACGAACCACCATCGACGCGCGAGCGCATCCGACGGGCCTCGCTCGCGGCGGTTCGACCGTCGTCCGAGCGCGCCAAGCAGAACGCCAGGCAGTCGCGAGCCGCGTCGAAGAAGAAAGCCCAATAAGCGGCTAGTGACCGGTGCGATGCACCGCGGCAGCCAGGATCCAAGAGCCTTGACGCGCGGGTCCGTTGAGGCCGCGCGTCGTCGAGATGCGCTACGGCCTTCTCCGACGGTGAAGTCGGCTCTTGCGTGTGCGGCAGCGCAGCCTAAATGTTGTACTTAATTGGGTGTGGTGATGTCCCACAGCGGTTTGTCTTTGCTGAGAGATGCCCATGCGGTCGAAAACGGGCCGACATCGGCCGGAGCGTGGACGCGTCGGTCTATCCTCGTCGTCGAAGACGATTGGCGATTCGTGAATTATCTGGAAAAGTGCCCTTCAAGAGGAAGGGTTCGACGTCTTGACGGCTGCGAATGGCTGCGAGGCCCTGGAAGTGCTGCGGGCGGAGAGCGCCCTGGCGCCATCCTGCTCGACCTGATGATGCCGGTCATGGATGGCTGGGACTTCCGGCAGGAGCAGCTTGCCGATCCGGCGCTGCGCGACATTCCGGTGTTGATCGTGACGGCGACCGGTTTCAGTGCCGAAACTGTGCGCGCACAGTTCGGCGAGGTCGAACTGCTTTCGAAGCCAGTGCCCTGGGGCGACCTGCTCGAGATTCTCGAGCGCGTTTGCCCGCCGATCTCGTCGGCCGCGTAGCGCAACCTCGTTCGCGCGGCCTCAAAGCGTAATGGGGCTTCCCAAAACCGGGCGCCGATGCAACATGATTGGGGATGGCGGACGCGGTTGTTGGGGGCCTGACAGGCGCACCGCATGCGATCCTTGCTGGTCGATGACGCCCGCACGAACCTAGTTGCGTATCGTGCCGTCCTCGAGCCGCTCGGCCGCGAGATTGTGACGGCGCTATCGGGCGCGAGGCACTTGACCTCCTTGGCAGCCAACCATTTTGCCTGCTGCTGATCGATGTGCGGATGCCGGGATTGGATGGGTTCGCGACCGTGGAACTTCTGCGCGGGCAGCTTCACAAGCTCACCCCGGTCATCTTCATCACGGGCCACGACGATGAAACGGCGATGCAACGCGCGTACGAATTCGGCGCCGTGGACTACCTCGTCAAGCCCATCTCCCCCGAAATCTTACGGGGAAGGTGCGCAACCTCGTTGTCCTCTACGAGCAGGGGATCGAGCTCGAGAGGCGGGCTGCCCTGCTCGCGGACCATCACCAACGACTCACCGAGCGAACGCCCTCCTGCGCGAGCAGGAGACCAACATCGGAATCGTGGCGCACGACCTCAGGACCCCGCTGGCGTCGATCGTGAACGGCGGCCACCTGTGACGACGTTGCCCGACGATCAGGACAAAGCCCATCAGATCGCAGAGCGAATCAACCGAAGCGCGCTCCGCATGACGACCATGATTCGCGACATTCTCGATTTCACGCGCGGCCGCCTGGGCGGTCATATCCGCTCAACCGCGAACTGACCCATCTCGCCGGCATCCCAAGATCGGTGGTCGATGAAATCCAGACGGGTCATCCCACCGCACGTATCGTGGTCGAGACGGCCGGCAAGCTCACAGGCGATCGGGACCCTGCTCGATTGAGCAGGCCTTGTCCAACCTACTCGCGAACGCTGTTCAGCACGGCGGATTTGGACGTCACCCTCATTGTTTCCGGCGAGGACAGAGATCAGGTCGTCGTAACCGTCCAGAACAGTGGTCGACCGATACCGCCCGAACAGCTTCCGAATCTTTTCGCCCCCTTCAAGGCCGTGCGTAACAACAGCAATGCCGGCCGCCTTGGGCTGGGCTTGTTCATCGTCCGCGAGATCGTTCACGCCCACAACGGCAGCGTCGCCGTCACGTCCTCTTCGGAAGGTACGGCGTTCAGCTTTCGCCTACCGCGCTCGGAGACCGTCGGCGATCTGTTCTCGCGGCAGCATCGAGAACGCAGCGCTCGGGGAGCCATAGGGACCGCGCCCGTGGCTGCGCGCTGCGCCTTTGCAGATCATGGCGCGGTCCAGGGCACGAACCATCGGCGCTGCGGGTGCAGCGCCGACGAACGAGACCTTTCGACACCCTTCGGTCGGCGAGTCGCTGGTGCAAGGTGCCAGCGCGAGCCCGCATCCGGCGCTTTATCGAAGCACACAGGCGAGCAGCTTCGATGAACAGTCACGCCAGGCAAGATCAGGTGCGCTCAAGTCCCCAATCAGCTACGTTCACGCTACAGTGCCGCGGGGACCGAGGAGGAGAACGGACCCAATAAGGTCTCGCAGTCATTACGATAAGCCGGAGTGGCGAAACGGTATACGCAGCGGACTCAAAATCTGCCGCCCGAAAGGGCTTACGAGTTCAAGTCTCGTCTCCGGCACTAGCGCTAGAATCCACCGGGATCTAGCCCCACCCAGGGAAGCTGGCCGAGCGCGCCGCGTCGCGAGTAGACGGAGCTCGTAGATCGCGCCCGCGGCAGGCTCCCGGCGCGCGGTCGCG
>CAVSOL010000026.1:0-813732 GCA_963729535.1 uncultured Pseudomonadota bacterium
GACGACGGTCTAGCGCAGACCGAGGGTGTCCAGGAACGCGGCGCGAACGACCAGGACTAGTTTACGTCGACCACGTCGCGACGTTCGCCGCGCACAGCAACGTCCCCGGATGTCGCGGGCCGCCCGCCGCGCGAAACGCAACCAACGCGCGCTTCGCGATGCGCAGCGCTTCCGTTTGCCGCGCCGGATCACCCGCGATCGTGATCGCCAGGTTGTTGAGCGTCAGCGCGACCTCGATGTGTCGATCGCCGAACAGGCGCCGATGAATGGCCAGCGCCTCGCGATACAGCCGCTCGGCCTCCGCGCCGCGCCCGCGCGCCTGGTACACCCCCGCCAGCCCCGCGAGGTTCACGCCGACCTCGTAGCTCCCCGCGCCGAACGCGCGCCGGAACACCGCCAGCGCGCGCTCGTACAGTCGCTGTGCCTCCGCCAGCCGGCCGCGCCCTTCGACGATCGCCGCCAGCGCGGCCACGTCGGCGGCGACGGTCGGGTGCCGCGCGCCCAGCGCGCGCGTGCGCAGCACGACCGCTCGACGCGCGTGCGGCTCGCCCTGCGCGTAGCGGGCGCGCGCGTGTTCGATGCCGCCCAGGTTGTGATAGATGCTCGCGGCGTCGGCGCTGGCGCCCAGTCCCGCGCCGCGCAGGATCGCCAGCGCCCGCCGGTAGAGCGGCGGCGCCTCCGCGTACCGCCCCTGATACTTGCGCAACATGCCGAGGTCGTTGAGCGCGCCGGCCAGCTCCAGATCGCGCGCGCCGAAGTATCGCTCCGCCAGCAGGACGGCGCGCCGTCCGTGCGGCTCCGCCTCCGCGTAACGCCCGAGCGCGCGCAGCACGCCGCACAGCGCCCGCGCCGCCTTGACGCGCAACCGCCGCACGTCCGGATCGCGCAGCCGCGCGTACTTCGCCATGATCGCGTCGGCGCGCTGGTAGTGGCCCAGCGCCTCGCGCCACCCGTCGCCCAGCTCGCGCGCGCCCCCGAGCGCGAGCAGCGCCGCCGCGACATCCGGGTGCGCGCGCCCCTCGTGCCGCTCGAACAACGCCAGCGCTCGCCGCGCGCACGCCGTCGCGCGCTGCGGATCACCGGCGTCGCGCCAGCCTTCCGCCTCCGCGTGCAGCGCGACCGCCCGCGCGATCGGATCGCCCGCGCCGGCGGCGCCGCTCGCCTCAGTCTTCCGTCTGCGGGCGCTTGATGCCATAGCGCTTGAGGCGCTCGATCAGCGTGCCGCGCGCCATGCCCAGCTTCTTCGCGGCGCGCGTCTGGTTACCGCCGCACTCGGCCATCACGGCGATGATCTTGCGTCGCTCGGCGCGCTCCTCCTCGCTCAGGCCGGGCGGCTCCGGCGACCCCGGATCGGACGTCGGCCCCACCGCCGCCGTCGCCGACGTGCCGGCGCCGCTGTCGCCCCCAGCCACCAGCCGCGCCAGGCGCATCTTCTCGACCGGCAGATGCTCCGGCCTGATGTCGCCGTCCTCGCACAGCACCAGCGCGCGCTCCATGACGTTGCGCAGCTCGCGGATGTTCCCCGGCCACGCGTACGCCGACCAGCACCGCCAGCGCCTCCTCGGACAGACGCGGCGGGGGCTGCTTCGCCGCCGCCGACGCGTCGGCCAGGAATCGGCGCGCCAGCGGCTCGATCTCCTCGGGCCGATCGCGCAGCGGCGGGATCGTCAGTGACATGCCGTTGAGCCGGAAGAACAGGTCCTGCCGAAACGTCTTGGCCAGCACCGCGGCCTCGAGGTCGCGGTTCGTTGCCGCGACGAACCGCACGTCGATGGGCCGCTCGGTCCCGCCGACAGGCTTCACCTGCCGGGTCTCCAGCGTGCGCAGGAGCTTGGTCTGTAGCGCTAGCGGCATCTCGCCGACCTCGTCGAGAAACACAGTGCCGCCGGCCGCCGTCGCCAGCAGGCCCGGCTTGGTCTTCTCGGCGCCGGTGAACGACCCCTTCTCGTGGCCGAACAGCTCGCTCTCCAGCAGCGTCTCGGTCAGCGCCGCGCAGTTGATGCAAACCAGCGGACCGCCCGGCGCGCGGAGAGTGCGTGTGGATCCACTCGGCCAGCACCTCCTTGCCGGTGCCGGTCTCGCCCAGGATGAGGACATTGATGAGGCCGCTGGCGCTGTGGCCGGCCGCCGCGCGTTCGGCGAGGCGATACAGCTTGCGTATGCTCTCGGACTTGAGCACCGGCCCCTGGCCGGTGTCCGTGTCGGGCCCACGCAGCAGCGCGCTGGCCCGGCCGATGAGCGCCTCGGCCGACCTGCCGTCCGCCGGAAATACCGCCACCGCGGTGCGCGCCTTCAGTCCTTCCGCGCGCGCCCGCCGCCCGGCCTCGTCGGCGATTCGCCGCGCGCGCTCGGGATCGGTATCCAGCAGCAGCACTTCGTAGTCGCCGGGCGCGTATTGCGCCAGGAAATCGCCCGGGCGCAGCGCCCCCGCGACGATGTCCGCCCCGTGCCCGGCCGGCTCCTCGTTCATGATGCGCACGCGGACCACCGCCAGCGACGCCCCGCCGCCTTGCGCGGCGCTCGCACACGCGTCTTCCAGGCGTTCCTCGAACGCGCCATGGCCGTGGAACCGGCGCGTCGATTCGGGCGGCCGCCGCCGCTGCACCATGATGTGGGTGAAGCCGATGGTCATCGCCTCGCCCGGCTGGATCGGGACCAGCGTCCCCGGCTCGATGCGGATCGCCGCGCACGAAGGTGCCGTTGCGGCTGTCCAGATCCTCAACGGTCAGCGCGCCCGTCGGGTCGACGTTCACGCGCGCGTGCAGGTGCGAAGCCAGCTCGTCTGTGATGCGCACCTCCGCGTCGTCGTCGCGTCCGATGCGCACCGCTCCCACGGCCGGCAGCGGGTGCGTCTCGAAGACGTTGGGCGCCATCACCGTCAGGTGCAGCACGCCGGCGGAGGCGGTCTTCGAACCACCGCCTCCCGCGCTGGACTGGTGGACTGTCGGTGCCGGCATCGGCTAGCGCAGCTTACGCGCCAGGCGTCCAAAAAATCCAGCATCTCCATCGCAGGAGATGCGCGTCGGCTCCGGGGCACGGCTTCCAGCGTCGCGATGACGTCGCCGCCGCGCCATGAACCGCTTGTCAGGTTCGTCGCGCGCCCGGCTCGGCGGACCGTATCTGTGTCGTTGGTCGCAGCTCGATTTGCTCAGGCTCCTCGCTTCCCGACCTGCCCACGCTGGCTCTGATCAGGTGGAAAATTTCCGTCCCCGAGGGCATTTTGTCAACCGCACTGCGCGGAGAGGGGAAGTTGACAGCGTAAACATCCGTCGCGCTCAGAGATCTGGCCGCGTGCGCACCCGCTTCGCGCGCCCGAGCTTCTTCATGGCGCGCGAATACAGGACGCGGACGGTGGCGTCGGACAGCCCGAGGTCGAACGCGACCTCCTTGTGCGTGCGTCCGCCGGTCACGAGGTCGAGGATCTGACGCTCGCGCGGCGACAGCGGGTTGCGCGACGTGGGCGGTGGCGACAGCAGCTGCCAGCCGAGTACGTCGGGCAGGGTCTCCAAATCGGTGATCGTCATGTCCGGGTACATCAGCAAGGCCCATGCCCCGCCGAAATCCCCGATGATTGATGCCCGTTCGGCCCGCAATCGATCAATCTGTTCAGCGATTGAACAGATCGTCTGAACGGACCGCCCTTGTTGGCGGACGGTGTCGGGGAAAGTCGGCTCGCGGCGGTTGGCATCCGGGATGCTTAGTCGCCGGTCATGACGATCGCCGCCGCGCTCTTCCCCGCCGAGGCCCCCGAGGGTCCGGTCCGCTTCGGGGATTACCGGGTGCTGTCGCGCATCTCCGAGGGCGGGATGGGGATCATCCTGCGCGGCCAGGACTGCGTCGATGGGCGCATCGTCGCCCTGAAGACGGTGCGCTCGGCGCGTCCGGCGGACGCCGCGGGCATCAGGCGTGAGATCGAGGCGCTCCGCCGCGTCGATCACCCCGGCATCGTGCAGCTCTATGACGACGGCGTCTGGAGCGGCATGCCATGGATGGCGATGGAGCTGCTCGACGGGCAGACGCTGTGCCACGAGATCATGTCGCTGTGGCCGTACGCCGCGGGATCGCTGTTCGACCAGCGGCCGACCACGCCGGCACGCGGTCGCGCCTTGCGTGGGCACGATCTTCGGGTCGGCGTGGCCGGCGCCGGCGCCGGTCGCTGCCGGGCGCCTGGACGACGTGTTCTCGATCGTCGCGCAGCTGTGCCTGGCGCTGGACCACCTGCACGGCCACGGCCTGGTGCACCGCGACCTGAAGCCAACGAACGTCATGGTCGGCGACAACGGCCGCGCCACGCTGCTCGACTTCGGCCTCGCGTGCCGCGGCGCGCGAGCCGGGCGCCGCGCGCGGCAGCGGCGATGTCTGCATCGGAACCATGGAGTACGCGGCGCCCGAGCAGATCTGCGGCGAAGCGGTGGACGCGCGCGCGGACATCTACTCCCTCGGGTGCATGCTGTACGAGATCTGCACCGGGCAGCGCCCGTTCGACGGCGACACGTCGCACGAGATCGCCCAGAGCCAGCTGCGTTGCGAGCCGCGCGCGCTGTCGGAGCTGGTGGCCGACGTGCCGTGCGCGCTCGAGGAGCTGGTGCTCGAGATGCTGGCCAAGCGCCCCGACGATCGCCCCGCGACGGCGGCGGAGGTTGGCCAGCGTCTGGCGCGCATCGCGAACCGGATCGCACGGCAGCGCGTACGACCGGCTGGATCTTTCGGTGTTCACATCAATGCACGGGGGAGGGAAGGGGAGGGCGAGCGGGCGGTCGGCCAACTGAGCGCTACATCGCAGCGAAGCTGCGATGGCGCGAAGTCGCCGCAGGCAACCGCGTGGGCGATTGAGCCGCCCGCTCGCCCGAGGTGTTGGATACGGCAAGCCGTGTCGCGCGCGAAGCGCGCTAGATGTGAACGACTTCGCCCAGCGCGGCCGCGGTCGCTTCGTACATGACCTCGGACAGCGTCGGGTGCGGGTGGACGGCCGCGAGCACGTCGTGCGCGGTCGCCTCGGACGTGATGGCCAGCGACATCTCGGCGATCAGATCGGTGACGCCGTAGCCGATGGCGTGCACGCCGACGATCTCGCCGCGCGCCTTGTTGGTGATCACCTTGATGAAGCCGTCGGGGTGGCCGGCGCCCAGCGCCTTGCCGTTGGGCTGGAACGGGAACTTGCCGACGTCGATGTCGATGCCGGCCTCGCGCGCCTGCGCCTCGGTCTTGCCGATCGACGCGACCTCGGGATCGCAGTAGGTGCAGCCGGGGATGGCGTCGTAGTTGATCGGGACGACGTGTTTGCCGGCCATCGCCTCGACGCGTGCGCACGCCTTCCGCCATCGCGACGTGCGCCAGCAGCGGCGGCCCGGCGCAGTCGCCGATCGCCCAGATGCCGGGGCTGGTCGTGCGGTAGTGGTCGTCGACCTGGATGAAGCCGCGGTCGAGCGTCACGCCCATGCCTTCGAGGCCGATGCCCTCGATGTTGGCGCGCACGCCCACCGCCATCAGCACGCGCTCCGACGTCACCGTCTGGTCCTTGCCGTCGGCGTCGGTGAACGACGTGGTGACGGTCTTGCCGCCGACCTTGATGCCGGTGGTCTTGGCGCCCGTGTGGACGGTCATCTTCCGCTTCTTGAGCACGCGGGTCAGCGACGCGGAGATCTCCTCGTCCTCGATCGGGCAGCACGCGCGGCGCGTATTCGATCACCGTGACCTCGACGCCGAACGCGTTCCAGAAGTCGGCGAACTCGATGCCGATGGCGCCGGCGCCGATGACGACGACCGACTTCGGCACCTCGGGCAGCACCATCGCCTCGCGGTAGGTGATGATGCGGTCGCCGTCGGGCTCGATGCCGGGCAGGAACTTGGCGCGCGCGCCGGTGGCGATGATCGTGCGCGGCGTCTCCAGCGCCAGCTTGCCCGTCGGCTTGCCGCCGGCCGTGGTCGCGACCTCCAGCTTGCCGCGCCCGGTGAGCGACGCCGTCCCCAGGATCTGAGTGACGCCGTACTTCTTGAACAGGAACTCGACGCCGCTGGCCAGCTTGTCGGCGACGCCGCGGCTGCGCTTGATGATCTTGTCCCAGTCGAACGTGATCTCGCCCTTGATGATGACGCCGTAGTCGGCCGCGTTCTGCGCGTGGCGCATCATGTCCGCCGACTTGAGCAGCGCCTTGCTGGGGATGCAGCCCCAGTTCAGGCAGATGCCGCCGGCGCGCTCGCGCTCGACGCACGGCGGTCTTCATGCCGAGCTGCGCGGCGCGGATGGCGGCCACGTACCCGCCCGGGCCGGCGCCGACGACGACCAGATCGTACTTGTCGGCCACGTTGTCGTAGCCGACTAAAACGCCAGCGAGATCGGGCGTTCCAGGATCGCGACGATCGCCTGCAGCAGCTTCGCGCCCAGCGCGCCGTCGACGACGCGGTGGTCGCACGACAGCGTCACGGACATGCGCTGGCCGACGACGATCTTGCCGTCCTTGACCACCGGCTCCTTGCGGACGGTGCCGACGGCCAGGATGGCGCCCTCGGGCGGGTTGATGATCGCCGCGAAGTCGCGGATCCCCATCATGCCCAGGTTCGACACCGAAAACGTCGCGCCCGTGTACTCGTCGGGACGCAGCTTGCGGTCGCGCGCGCGCCCCGCCATCTCGCGGGCCTCCGTGCCGATCTGGCCGATGCGTCTTCTTGTCGGCGTCACGGATGACCGGGGTGATGAGGCCGTCTTCGATGGCCACCGCCATGCCGATGTCGACACGCGCGTGCTGGATGATCGCTTCCTCGGTGAACGACGCGTTCGCCTCCGGCACCTTGCGCAGCGCGAGCGCGCACGCCTTGAGCACCAGGTCGTTGACCGACAGCTTGGCGCCGTGGACCTGCGCGACCTGCTCGCGGAACTCCATCGCCGCGTCCATGTCGATGTCGGCGGTCAGGTAGAAGTGCGGAACCGTCGTCTTCGCCTCGAGCAGCCGCGCCGCGATCGTCTGGCGCATCATCGACAGCGGCTTGACCAGATCCTCGGCCGGGGCCGCCTGGGCCGGGCGGGCCTCGGTGCGGCGCTCGGGGACGATCTGCGCGGGCAGCGGCGCGGCCGTCGATACGCGCGGCGCGGACGTCTGCGGCGCTTCCTCCGCCGCGTGCCAGTCGGTCTGCCGCCGTGCCACCGCCACCTTCGGCGGCGGCCTTCACGTCGCGCTCGACGATGCGGCCACCCGGGCCCGTGCCCGTGATGCCGCGCAGGTCGATGCCCATGTCGGTCGCCAGCTTGCGCGCGAGCGGCGACGCCAGCACCTTGCCGCCGGCCGGAGCAGGCGCGGGCGCTGCCGCCGCGGGCGCGGGCGCGCGCTTGGCGGCGGGAGCCGGAGCGGCGGCTGCAGGCGCGGGCTTCGCGGACTTGCCATTCGCCGCAGCAGGTGCCGGCGCGGGCGGGGCCTTCGGGGCGGGCGCAGGCGCGGCCGTCTTGGCGGGCTCCGCCTTCGCCGCCGGCTTCGCGCCGCTGGCGCGCGACGCTGCCTCTTCGACCAGCTTGCTGATGTCCTCGCCGGTCTTGCCGATGATCGCGATCGGTGTGCCGACGGGGACCGACGCGCCGTCCGCGATCAGGCGCTTGAGCAGCACCCCCTCGTCGAACGCCTCGAAGTCCATCACCGCCTTGTCGGTCTCGACCTCGGCGATCACCTCGCCCGGAGAGACCTTGTCGCCTTCGTTCTTGCGCCACTTCTGCAGCACACCCATCTTCATGGTGTCGGAGAGCTGCGGCATGTCCAGAATCTGCGCCATCTCTGATCGCCTTGCTGCGGATCTCCAGGTAGAGCAGCTTCTTGGCCGCCGCGACGGCGCGGGGCACGTCGGGAATGCACAGCTGCTCGAGGTGGTGGTTGTAGGGCATCGGCATGTCCGCGCCCGTGATGCGCTCGACCGGCGCATCGAGATCGTCGAAGCAGCGGCGGCCGATGCGGTAGGCGATCTCGGCGCCGACGCCGTTGAACGGCCAGCCTTCTTCGATGATCAGGCAGCGCTTCGTCTTCGACACCGACTGGACGAGCAGCTCCTCGTCGAGCGGACGGATGGTGCGCGGGTCGACGACCTCGGCCTCGATCCCCTCGGCCGCCAGCGCGTCCGCCGTGGCGAGCGCGATCTTCACCATCTTCGACCAGCCGATGATGGTGATGTCCGTGCCCGGGCGCTTCACCTCGGCGACGCCGAGCGGGATGGTGTATTCGCCGTCCGGGATCTCGCCCTGGTCGGCGTACAGGACCTCGCCCTCGATGAACACGATCGGGTTGTCGTCGCGGATCGCGCTCTTGAGCAGGCCCTTGGCGTCCTTGCGGGTTGGCCGGCATCACGACCTTGAGGCCGGGGATGTGCGCCCACAACGCCTCCGTCGACTGGCTGTGCTGCGCGGCCAGCATGTGCGCCGAGCCGCCCGGGCCGCGGAACACGACCGGCAGCGTGAACTGGCCGCCCGACATCTGCCGGATCTTCGCCGCGTTGTTGATCAGCTGATCGGCGGCGACCAGCGAGAAGTTCCAGGTCATGAGCTCGATGATCGGGCGCAGCCCGACCATCGCCGCGCCGATGCCGACGCCGACGAAGCCGCCCTCGGCGATCGGCGTGTCGATGACGCGCTTCTCGCCGAACCGCTTCAGCAGCCCCTTGGAGACCTTGTAGGCGCCGTCGTAGTGGCCGACCTCTTCGCCCATGAGAAAGATGCGGTCGTCCTTCTCCATCTCCTCGGCCATGGCTTCATTGAGAGCTTCACGAAACGCTACCGTCCGCGGCATGGGATCCCGTCACTCCTTGTAGGTGAACTCGGCGAGGCGTTCGTAGGCGAGCTCCGGGCTCTCCTCGGCGAACTTCACGGCCTCCTCGATCTCTTCGTTGACCTTCTCTTCGATCGCCACGATGTCCTTCTCGTCGACCTTCGCCCGCACGAGCAGCTCGCGCCCGTACGAGATCGGGTCGCGCCGCTTCCATTCCTCGACCTCTTCCTTGGTGCGGTAGAGGCCGGCGTCGGACATCGAGTGGCCGCGGAAGCGGTAGGTGCGGATCTCGATCAGCGTCGGGATCGATTCGTTGCGCGCGCGGCGCACGGCCTCGGCGACGCGGTCGTGGACGCGAATGACGTCCTCGCCGTCGAAGCGGTCGCGCGCGATGCCGTAGCCGAGCGCCTTCTGCGACACGTCCGCCACCGACAGCGACCGGTAGAGGGGCGTGCCCATCGAGTAGAGGTTGTTCTCGCAGATGAACACCACCGGCAGCCGCCACAGCGCCGCCAGCGCGACGCCCTCGTGGAACGCGCCCTGCGCGACCGAGCCGTCGCCGAAGAAGCACAGCGTGACGCGGCCGTCGCCGCGGTACTTCGACGCGAACGCCGCGCCCGCCGCGATCGGGATGTGGCCGCCGACGATGCCGTAGCCGCCCAGGAAGTTGCGGGCGGCGTCGAAGAGGTGCATCGACCCGCCGAGGCCCTTCGAGCAGCCGGTCGCCTTGCCGTAGAGCTCCGCCAGGATCGCCTTCGCCGGCATCCCCTTCGCGTACGCGTGTGCGTGCTCGCGGTAGGTGGTGATGACGTAGTCCTCGGGCTTGATGGCGGCGAGCGGCGCCCACGGCGACCGCCTCCTGCCCGATATACAGGTGCAGGAAGCCGCCGAACTTGCGCAGTGCGTAGGCCTTTGCCAGCGCCTCTTCCATGCGCCGGATGGCCAGCATCTGGTGGTAGTAGCGGGCGAGCTGGGTCTTGTCGTGGGTGCCGGTGGGCTCGTGGGGCCCCGAAGCCTCACGCTCAAGTGCGCTCATTGCCAAGAGTTCTCCTCACGCGTCGGCATGCTTCTGGTCGACCGGTCCAAGAGCGGGAACATATACCAAGCACAGCCGTGTCCGGAAAACTTTTGGGCCGGGTTCCTGGAAACATCCGGCTCAATTCCTGAACGAATCCGCCGATGCGGAAGGGGCCAAGATGGACGCCCCGAGTGTGACCGGCTCGGTCACCGACGCCGCCGATTCCCCGCAGGCGGCCGACGCACCGAGCCGAGGGCTGATTCTGCTGGTCGATGACGAGCCGGCGATAGCGCGCGCCTATGGGCGGACGCTGGGCGTCGCCGGCTTCTCCGTCGTGACGGCGACCGACGGCCGCCAGGCGGCGGTCGCGGCGCGCGAGCAGAACTTCGACGTCATCGTCAGCGACATCACCATGCCGGAGATGAACGGCCTGGAGTTGCTGCGCGCCGTGCGCGAGCACGATCTCGACGTCCCGTTCGTGTTGATGACCGGCGGTCCCGCGGTCGACAGCGCCGTGCGGGCGGTGGAGTACGGGGCGCTGCGCTACCTCATCAAGCCGGTCGAGCCCGCCGAGCTGGAAGAGGTGATCGCGCGCGCGGTGCGCCTGCACCAGATGGCGAAGATCAAGCGCGAGGCGCTGGAGATGTTCCGCCTGGAGGGCAAGCACCTGGGCGATCGCGCGAGCCTGGAGGCGCGCTTCGCGCGGGCGCTGCAGACGTTGTGGATCGCGTACCAGCCGATCGTGTCGTGGTCGCGCCGCGCGGCGTTCGCGTACGAGGCGCTGGTGCGCAACGAAGAGCCTACGCTGAGGTCGCCGCCCGACCTGTTCGAGGCGGCGGAGCGGCTGGGGCGGCTGCAGGACCTCGGCCGCATCGTCCGCGACCGCGTCGCGCACACGCTGGACACCCAGCCGGTCGCGGCGCTGCTGTTCATCAACCTGCACGCGATGGAGCTGGACGACGATTCGTTGATCACGGCCGACGCGCCGCTGTCGCGCCACGCGTCGCGCGTCGTGCTGGAGGTGACCGAACGCGCGCCGCTGGAGAAGATCCGCGACGTCACCGCACGCGTCGCGCAGCTGCGCAGCCTGGGCTACCGCATCGCGATCGACGACCTGGGCGCGGGCTACGCGGGATTGACCAGCTTCGCGCACCTCGAGCCCGAGGTGGTCAAGGTCGACATGTCGCTGATTCGCGGCATCGATCGCTCGCCGATGAAGCAGAAGCTGCTGGGGTCGATCATCGGCCTGTGCCGCGATCTGGGCATCGAGATCATCGCCGAGGGGATCGAGACCCCCGACGAGCGCGACGCGCTGGTGCGCCTGGGCGGCGACCTGTGCCAGGGCTACCTGTTCGCCCGCCCCGACAAGCCCTGGCCCGAGATCAGGTTCTAGGCGCGTGTTAGATTTCGACCCGTGCTGGTCGAAATCACGAAGGAGTACCGGTTCGAGGCGGCGCATCAGCTGCCGTGCGTGCCCGCGGGGCACAAGTGCTCGCGGATACATGGGCACAGCTACAAGGTCGAGATCAGCGCGCGCGGTCCGGTCGATCCGGCGACGGGCTGGCTGATCGACTTCGGCGTCATCGACGATGCGTGGGTTCCGCTGTTCGATCGCTTCGACCACCACAACCTGAACGAGGTCCCGGGGCTGGAGAACTCGACCTGCGAGCACATCGCGATCTACATCTGGAACGCGCTGCGGTCGCACATCGCGCCGCTATCGGCTGTCACCGTCTGGGAGACCTACGACAGCAAGTGCACGTACCGCGGCGACTGACGTGAGCCGATGCGCTTCCTGACGCTGAACCTGTGGGGCGACAACGGCCCGTGGCAGGACCGCATGGCGCTGCTGGCCGATTCACTGGGCGACATCGCGCCCGACGTCATCGGCCTGCAGGAGGTGCGCGACGTTCCCGGGCGCGTCCCCAACCAGGCCGCCGAGCTGGCGCGCCGCTTCGGCTGGCAACACGTGTTCGCGGCGTCGACGGCGTGGGGCGGCGGTCATGAAGGGCTGGCCGTGGTGTCGCGGTTTCCGATCGGCGCGCACGACGCGGAGCCGCTGCCGCACAGCGCGGACAACGAAGGGCGCATGATCCTGTCGGCGCGGCTGGACGGCGACGCGGGCGGCATCTGGGTGCACACGACGCATCTGTCGTTTCGCGAGCACGAGGGGCGCAAGCGCGAGGACCAGGTGCTGGCGATCGACGAGGCGGTGGCGGCGCACAAGAGCGACAACATCCAGGTCGTGATGGGCGACTTCAACTCCGTCCCCGACAGCGACGAGATCCGCTGGCTCACCGGGATGACGACGCTGGACGGCCGCCGCGTCGCGTACCAGGACGCGTGGGACCGCATGCACCCCGGCGAGCCGGGCTACACGTGGGCGCGCGCCAATCCCTACATAGACAAGCTGCACTGGCTGCGCCCCGATCGCCGGCTGGACTACATCTTCGTCACGCCCGTGCGCCGCGACCGTCGCGGCACGATCCGCGCGGCGCGCATCGTGCTGGCAGAGCCGCGCGCGTCGCAGCCATCGGGCGCGCTGGTGTACGCGTCGGACCACTTCGGCGTCGTCGCCGACGTGCAGACGGCCGTCGAGACCGTGGAGGAGGCGCGTGCAACGCCGTAACGGCGGCGGGCCGTTCCTGCTCGCCCACGTCACCGATCCGCACTTCCGCGGCTTCAGCGGCGCAAGCCCTGTCGACTTCGTCGGCAAGCGCGCGGTCGGCGCGCTGAACGTGGTCGTCAACCGCGTCCGCAAGCACAAGATGGAGCTGCTCGAGGCGCTGCGGCTGGACCTGCGCGCGCAGGCGCCCGATCACCTGGCGCTGACCGGCGATCTGGCGAACGTGTCGCTGACGGGAGAGTGGCGTTCCGCGCTGGCGTGGATCGACGGCTGCGGCCTCCCGCCGGAGTCGATCAGCGTCATCCCCGGCAACCACGACGCGTACGTGCAGACGGTGGTGGCGTCGCGCGAGTTCGAGCGGCTGTTCGCGGCGTACATGACCAGCGACGTGCGGCGCGACGCCGACTATCCGTACGTGCAGCTGCGGGACGAGCTGGCGCTGATCGGCGTGTCGAGCTCGGTGGCGACGGGCGATCTCGGCGCGTGGGGCATGATCGGCGACGCGCAGCTCGCGCGCCTGGAGGCGGCGCTGGCCGCGCCGGAGGTCGGCGGCAAGACGCGCGTCGTGCTCATCCACCACCCGCCGGTGCTGCACAAGGACGGCGAGAAGCGCAACCTGCGCGACCGCGCCGCGCTCGCGTCCGTTCTGGCGCGCGTGGGCGCCGATCTGGTGCTGCACGGCCACGACCACGAGGACCAGCGCGCCGAGCTGCCGGGTCCGGGCGGCCGCCCGATCCCGGTCATCGGCGCCGGCTCGGCGTCGTACACGGGCGGCCCCGAGCGGCGCTCGCGCTACAGCGTCTACGAGATCGACGGCCGCAGCATCACCTGGGTCAGCCGCGCGCACGACGAGGCGACCGACGCCTACAAGGAAGTGCGCCGCGAGCAGCTCGCGTAGCAAGTCTGAACCTCGCCCCGCGAAGGCGGGGAGAGGTCGCCGGCCGAAGGCCGGCGGGTGAGGGGACGGCGTTCAATGAAGCGCGGACCCCTCTCCCTTACCCTCCCCCCGCTTCGCGGGGTGAGGGCAAACAGTTGAGGTGGTCCGATCGTTCCAGGCGAGACGGCGCTGCTGATGTGATCGGATCGTCACGCGTCGATGCGGACGGCGGCGTAGCCGACGACGCGGTCGGGGTCGCCGCCGGCGTCGGCGCTGGTGGCGTAGCCGACGACGCTGGCGCGCGTGGCGCCGAGCGCGCGCGCCGCGATCAGCGCGACCGTCGCCGGGATGTAGCCGCACATGCTGATGCCGTGCGCGCGCACGGTGTCGTAGAGGCCGCGCGGGTCGGCGGCGGCCAGCGGCGCCAGCGCCAGTCGATCGACGTCGCGCGCCTCGTCGTCCGCCAGGTAGTGGCTCATGTCCGACGACGCGACGATCAGCGTCGGATCGGCCGCGGTCGCGACGGCGCTGGCGACGGCCTGTCCCAGCGCCTCGCACTCGCGGAACGACAGGCCGCCCAGCACGACGGCCCCGAGGCGCAGCCCGGGCTGGCGCGCGGCGAGCAGCGGCAGCAGCACCTCGATCGGCGTGCTCCTCCTCGTGCGCCTCGCGATCCGCGCGCAGCAGCGGCGACGCCGCCAGCAGCGCCGCGACGAAGCCGGTGTCGGTCGGGACCTCGACGCCGGGCAGCCGCCAGGCGCCGTCCGGCCAGACGCTGGCGCGCGGGCCGTTGCCGGTGTGGTTGGGCGCGATCACCAGCACGCGCTCGGGCACCTCGACGCCGGCGAACAGCTTGCCCGCCAGCGCGCCCGAATAGCGCCAGCCCGCGTGCGGCGACACCACCGCCACGGCGGGCGCGGGCGCCGCATCACTGACGACCAGCCGCGCGATCTCGGCCGCCGCGGCGGCCGGCGCCGCCGGATAGAACGCCCCCGCGACCGCAGGTTCCCTGTCCATGGCCGGGAGTCTACTCCCCGTCGTCCGCGGTCGATGCGCTGCCGGCGCGCTTCGTCCCGGTCGTGCGCGGCTCGGTGGGGGTCGTCTCCGGCGCGCGCACCAGCGGCATCAGGTCCGCGATCGTGACGCCCGCGATCTTCTTGCGGCGCGTCTCTTCCAGCTCGGCGACCAGCCTGGCGAACACCGGCGCGGTCGCGCCGTGCGCGATCTCGATGTCGCTCGAACGAAAAGCGGACAGCACGTCGTCCAGGCGGATGGTCGCCGCCGGCCGCCCCGGCACGTAGCCGTTCATGTCGCCGCGCACCTCGGCGATCAGGCCGCGCGCCTTCAGCCGCGCGACGACGCGTTCGACGTTGTCCGGCGTCAGGCCGAAGTCGGTGACCAGCTTCTCCTTCGGGTGTCCGGCGCCGCCGGTCTCGTGCGTCGCCGCCACCGCCGCCAGCAGCTGCGCCGCCAGCAGGCCGTTGATCGGCTCGTCGTCGCGCTGGCGGCGATCCTCCGCCTCCAGCAGGCGCAGGTTCTGCAGCGCGTGCGCGATCTCCGCCCCCAGCAGCACCAGCAGCCATGACGCGTAGATCCAGACCAGCAGCAGCGGGATCAGGCCCAGCGGGCCGTACACCGTGCTGTAGCTCTGCACCATGATCTTCACGGCGAAGCGCACGAACGCCCACTTGACCAGCTCCAGCATCAGCGCCGTCATCAGGCCGCCGAGGATCGCGGCGCCCCAGTTGACGTTGGCGCGCGGCAGCAGCTTGTTCATCAGCGTCAGCGCCAGGACCTGGATCAGCATCGGCGCGACGAAGCGCGACACGGCGCTGGACTCGATCAGCTTGCCCGACCAGTACAAGGAAAACGCGGCCAGCGTCGGCAGCAGCGTGACCATCGCGTAGAACGTCAGGAACTTGCCGATCAGCGTGCGCCGCTCGCCGACGCGCCAGATGTCGTTGAAGATCTTCTCGACGTAGCTGTAGAGCGAGTAACAAGTCACCAGCGTGAACAGCAGACCGCCGCCGCCCAGCGCGCCGATGCTGACCTTGCCCGAGAACTCGCGGATCTTGTCGGTGATGTCGGGGAGCTGCGGGAAGAGGTGCTCGGACACGAACGTCGACAGCCGCGACTCGGCGTCCAGCGAGCCGACGCCGCGCAAGATGCTGAACACGATCGCCGTCACCGGCACCAGCGACAGCGCCGTCTGGAACGCCAGCGCCGCCGCCTGCTGCGGGCACTTGTCGCGCGCCCACTGCGCCAGGATGCGCACCGACAGCCGGTAGAGGAACGCGGCGATGCGCGCGCGGCGCGAGATGCTGGCGGTCGCGCCCGCGGTCAGCGGGTTGGTTTCCAGGAACACACGGAACTGTTTCAAGGTTCGCCGCACGCGGTCACCGCCGTCATCAGTAGAAACCGCCGCGTTGGCCCCGGCAAGTTGCGAGGCACATGTGTGGCGTGGTCGTCGTGACCCGCCGCGTGAGCCATCGGACACCTACGTGCATGCATTTCGCCCCGGTCTCCGTCGCTGCCGCGCTGGCGCTGGTCGCCGGCCTGGGCTGCGCCAACGTCATGGCGCCGTCCGTGACGGGAACGGCGGGCAGCGGCGCGCCCGCCGGCAGCGCGGGCACCACCGGCTCCGGCGGCATCGGTCTCGGCGGCGGCTTCGCCGGCTCGGGGCAGACGGGTATCTGCGCGAACCTGCAGTGCCGCCAGGACAACTGCACGCGCGGCGCCTGCACGCAGACGCCGTGCCCCAAGGGGGGCAAGACGACCGTCAGTGGCACCGTGTTCGATCCCGCGGGCAAGACGCCGCTCTACAACGTCGTCGTCTACGTCCCCAACGAGCCGCTCGCCGACATCGCCAGCGGCGCGTCGTGCGACACCTGCTCGTCGCTGTATTCGGGGCGGCCGATCGCGGTCGCGCTCACCGATGCCCACGGCAACTTTTCGATCGAGCACATGCCGGTCGGCGACAACATCCCGCTGGTCATCCAGATCGGCAAGTGGCGGCGCGCCGTCACCATCCCGTCGGTCGCGGCGTGCACCGACACGCCCGTGGCGCCGGCGCTGACCCGGCTGCCGCGCAACAAGAGCGAAGGCCACATCCCGAAGTTCGCCGTCGCCAACGGCGGCTCCGACGCGCTCAACTGCCTGCTGCGCAAGATCGGCGTCGACACGGGCGAGTTCACCGGCGAGTCCGGCGCCGGCCGCGTCAACCAGTACGCCGGCCACGGTGCGCCGACGACCAACGCCGACGGCTCCGCCGTGACCGGCACGTCGACGCTGTGGGGCAGCGCCACGGCGATGAAGTCGTACGACATCATGTTGATGTCGTGTGAAGGCGACGACGACAGCGGCGCCGGCGGCGCATCGCTGGCGATGCGCCAGGCGGTGAAGGACTTCGCCGACGCGGGCGGGCGCATCTTCGGCTCGCACTGGCACAACGCCTGGATCTTCGACGGGCCGGCGCCGTGGCCCAGCGTCGCCAAGCGCAGCTCGGGCGCGCATGGCTTCGACGTCGACATCAACGCGATGATCGACACCAGCTTCCCCAAGGGCGTCGCGTTCGCCGACTGGCTGGTCAACGTCGGCGCGACGCCGACGCGCGGGCAGATCGTCATCCGCGGCGCCGAGCACAGCGTCGACGCTTCGTACCTGCCCATGGCGCAGCAGTGGATCTACGGCCACGACGCCGACAAGAACACGCCGATGGTGCAGTACTTCTCGTTCAACACGCCGGTCGGCGGCGCCGCCGAGCAGCAGTGCGGCCGTGTCGTGATGAGCGACGTTCACGTCAGCGCCTTCTCGGGCGCCGATTCGGGCAAGCAACCGTTCCCGAACGGCTGCGTGACGACCGAGCTGTCCGCGCAGGAGAAGGCGCTGGAGTTCATGCTCTTCGACCTGTCGTCGTGCGTGTCGCCCGACGACAAGCCGCCGCCCATCCCCGACGTCGGCTTCATCGGCAGGGGTGGGCTTGTCTTCAATTGACGCTGTGACGCTCACGCCAGCGCCGCGAGGATCGCGGCGAACGCGACCGGCGTTCGCACCATGTCGCGGTGGCGCGTGATCTTGATGCGCACCACCTCCACGTCCGCTCCCGTCCACGCCGACGCCTGCTCGACTGTCAGCGCGCCGTCGCCGTCACCGATGGCGGCGGGCGGGATGCCCGCCAGCTTGCCCTCGCCGGGGACGTAGACGCCGTCCTTGCGGACGACGATGCGCATCTGCGTCGGCAGGCCGGCGCCGCAGATGCACACCAGGCGGCGCGGCGCGGGCGCGGCGTCGAGAATGCGCCACGTCTCGCGCATGTCCGCCAGGCGCTTGCCGACGACGTCGACCCAGATCGGATCGTCCGGGTCGGGGCGAAACACCGACAGCCTGATGTGGCGCCAGGTGGCGACGTCGTAGAGATCTGCCCCCGCCGGCGCGTCGTGAAACAGCGCGAAGCGCGGCGACGGGATCGCCTGCATCGACCCCGGGCAGGCGATGAACTGCGCGGGCGACACCGTGCGGCCGAGGGGCGCGAACTGGAAGCCGCGGTCCAGGCACGCCAGCGTCTCGACGCTGCCGCCCATCGGCCCGCCCGACGTCACGACGCGCTCGACCGGGATGCCGGGATCGGCGGCGAACGCCGCGCGGACCATCGGCCCGCCGTTCGACAGCCCCAGCATGTCGATCGGCCCACCGGCGAGCTCCGCCAGCCGCCGCGCCTCGCGCGCCAGCGCCGCGCCCAGCTCGATGATGCGCAGCCGCCAGTCGTAGGCGAAGAAGTGCAGCGTCTCGCCCGAACGATAGCCGCCGGCGACCAGCGCGCGCTCGAGCGACAGGATCAGATCGTACGAGTACAGCTTCGGGACGATCGGGATGACGCGCAGGATCGCGCCCGGCTGCCCCGGCAGCCCGTCCAGCGTCGCGATCGGCGGCCCGCCGTAGAGGTTGCGCAGCCGCCCCCAGATGTAGCCGAGCTTCGCGTCGTGAATCTCGGTCGAGAACAGGCCGGGTACGACGAGCAGCGGACGGGGCAAGGGTAGGGGCTCCTCGAGGGCGAGCGTAGAGGGTACCAGATGAGATCTCGGCGCCGCGCCCGGGTTTCTTGACCGTCGGGGGAGACCCCGTCAGCGCGCGAGCGCGCAGCCGCCGTCGACCGCCGGGCAGGGGGGCTCGTTCAGGAACGTCGTGGCGTCATCCGCGATGAGGACGTCCACCGGAACTTCGAGGACGGTCGCGTCGTCCGGCCCCGGTCCCCCCGCGTCGCGCGGGGGCTCGGGCGACATGCACGCGGCCACAGAAATGACGCCCGCAACCAGCGCGCCCCGGCCCAGCCATCCCATAAGGGAAGGCTAAGCATCCGGCGTCAGGGGGCTACCCTGGCCGGCGGCTGCGGGCCCACGCGCGCCTGCCGCGTCCACGGCAGGCCACGCTTTCTCAGGATGGCAGGGTCGAAGGGCCGCGCCGGCGTCGTGATCTGCGCGATCGCGGCGCCGCCCGTCGCCACCAGCTCGAACTTGAACCCGCCGCGCAGCGTCGGGTGCTGCTTCTGTTCCGACTCCAGCTTGACGACGCCGATCGGCCACACGCTGTCGTCGACCCAGACGTCGACCTGCTCACCGAACACCGTCTTGTCCCGGTAGTGCTTCGCCCGGAACGTCCCCACGCGCACCGTGACCGTCTCGATGCCGACCAGGACCAGCTTGCGCGGGTCGACGCGCGGGTAGGGCTGCTCCGCGGGGCCGAGCGGCGGCGATTCCATCGGCGCGTCGCCCTCGACCTGGAACACGTTGCTCACGACGCGCGTGCCGCCCTCGGGCGCCGCCACGAACGACGTCGCGAACACCGTCTTCTGCCCCGGCTTCATCTCCGTGGTGGTCTCGACCGTGTTGCCGTCCGACCCCTTGGCGACGAGCGCCACGCGCTCCTTGATCGTCGCCGTCCCCATGTACGTCTCCTCGTACTCGGCCCAGCGGCCGAGCGGGACGTCGTCGAAGTCGAACGCCGTCGGCATCCGCGGCGGCCATACGGCGAAGGCCTCGGGCGGGGGAGGGGGCGGCGCCACCGTCTGCTGCACCGGTGCGGCGCAGGCGGTCAGCAGCAACGCGAACGCGAAGATGCAGGTTGGCGGCTTCCTGTCGGGCCGGGGCGTCACGTCGCGCGAGATTTCAGCACCTCCAGAACAATCGCGACAGAGACGGACAAGATCGCGGCGCCCAGCAGCACCCAGTCGGACCATGTCCAGCGCGATGACCCCGACGGCGGCGCGTCCGAGCGCGCGCCAGACACGAAAATCCTCGTCGCGCCGAAGACAACGACGACCATCACGCCGATGAGGACCAGCTCGCTGAGGTTCATCCCAAGCCCATCGCCGCAAGGATGACATCCCTTGGCCGCGGTCCCAGATGTCACGGAATGGACGTGTCAATGGGACTTCGCAGACCAGCGCGTTCGTGGCTGCTACTGCAGGCACGTCCTCGCGGCGGCGCAGCCGGGGGCGGTGGAGAACGCACAAAGGTCGAGCCGGTCGCGTTGGCGCAGTCCTCGAGGTCGCCGACCGTCAGCGTGGGACAGTACTGGCCAACCAGAGGAACCGCGGCGACGCAATACGCCTTGTCGGCGTCCGTTGTCTCCTCAGAACCGTCGGTACACGTCACGGAGCGACCGTAGCCGCCCTGCTTGTTGTTGGTCCAGTCGCACACCGTGCCCGCTTGCGTCTGGTTCAGGCTCGCAATCGTGGTCGACCGCGGCACGCCGGAGGTCGATCCTCCGCCGTTTCCGTCGCTTCCCCCGCAGCCGATCAGCGTACCGACCAGTATCAACACCGCCGTCCTCAAGCTCACATCGTTCATCTGTATTCCTCCCTCACGGTGGTTCACCACGTGCACTGACCGTCTGTGCATGACACCACGACTCTGTAGGTGGCGCATTCGGGGGCGTCGAGATCGACGTGCGTCACGCTGCCGTCGCTTGGCATCGCGGTACTCACGCAGGCCGCGCAGTCGATTGCGATGACGAACGCGCAGTTGAACGCGCGATTGCTCAAGGGCTTACCTTCTCGAGCTGAATCACGAGTCGTCGTCGCACAACATCGGGCAACCCGGCGTGGGTGTCTGGTTCGACACGAAGAGGCGGTAAAGGAGCACCGGCGGAGGCTGACCAGGCACGGGAGTGGACAGGGGCGCCGCGGGCGCAGCTCTCGGGACGACGTCTGCAAGCATGGTCGACCTTGCCATGGTCTTCGCTCCGGCTGCTTGAGGCGATCACGCTACGTCTACGCGCGGTCATTGCTCTGGACACCTTCATTCATCATCACGGCGCAGTCAGAAGCCACAGGCGCCCGCTACACATCCAGGGCGGAGGGCCATCAGAGCCGCGCAGGCCGGACCTCCGAAGTCGTATTCGTAGGTCCGGCTATCGACGGAGCAGGTTGCCACAAATCGCGTGCCGCTGACGGGCTCGATGACGGCGACGCGCACCTGGGCACCGTCTCGGATCAAAAGCGACGGACCAGTGCCGGCGATCAACTGGGACTGGTAAAAACAGGCCGTCTGTCCGTCCGATTTAGTGCGGAGGGTCGTCGTATACATCGCGCCATCCAGCGTCTCGGGATAGCTGCGCTCGCGAATGCCGCCGGAATAGCAGTTTGCGGTGACGCCACCGTCGCGGCTCTCTGTCTGGCAGATTTCCCCGGAGGTGAATGGGCATTGGTCGCGCAAGGCCATCACACAAGAAGGAAAGCACGCCACAGAGGAGCCGGTATCTGCGGCGACCTCCGATGCGCCTCCGTCCACGTGACCCGCTTCGCCGATATCGGGTGAGCCCGTGTCGCCAGGCTCGTGAGCGTCGCTAGCATCGGCGACCGCGCCTCCCACATCAGTGCTGCCATCACGAACGGAACCTCCCGCGGACCCGCATGCAGCCGGCACAACCACACCGATCACGAGCCACAGCGCTACAGGTCCGACTCTCACTCTCATCGACTCGCTGCCACGCTTGCAATGCGTGCGACCCAGTACTCTGTACAGGTGCCGCATTCGGTACTGGATAGCGTACGCCCCATGAGTACAGGGGGAACTTGCCCTTCGACCGGCTCAGCGAACACGTCAGTCTCCGACGTCAGGAATAGGGTGGCAAAGAAGTCCGCTCGACAGGCGGTGTCGATCTGCAGCACGTCTCTGGTCACGAATAGCGCATAGACACTACCAGCCTTGTTGCCTCCATGACTGATCACGAGGTCGGACGTTCCGATTACGCGCGGATCGATCAGGGAAGCGCGCAGGTACGAGCAGGTCGCCACAGTTCCCGTCTCGGTGCCCACCTGAAACCGCAATTGTGTTCCAGGTACGATACCGTCGATCCCCGCACAGTCAGCGTTGCCGATCACGCTCCGGCTAGCAAAGTCCGCGTCGAAAGTGAACCGGCTCGAAGCATCGTATTTTTCGATCACCGTAACTTCGTAGTCGCCCGGCTGAAAACCGGGCACACAGGGCTTCGGGACGGTGCAGCCGATAATCGTCGTAGACAGAAGAACGCAGAGTCGTTCGACGATCGTTAGTCGGGAAAGGGCCGCTGTGTGTGCTGCTGCCATCGCCTCACGGTATGCAGGTCTGAAGTTGGCACGCCCCGGTTGTCACATTTCCATTCCAGCAAGTCTGACCCGCCATGCACGAGCAGGCATTGGTCGGGAGCGGGCAGTTACAGGGACACGCAGCGACGCAGGTGTTTTGAAATACGAATTGACCGGTTGGACAAGCCACGCAGAATCCATTCTGTACGATCTCGTTCGTCTGGCAAACCTCGCAGCGCCCGTTCCGTAACGCCTGGCCGGCTGGACACGCGGGCTGGCACGCGAGTGGCGCAGTGCTCGTAGGCATCGCAACGCATTCTTGTGTGGCGGTATCCGCCGCTGTGCCAGCGGGGCAGCCTTCGACTGCGCAGACCACACCGGCCGGCCTGTCGCCGATGAACTGCGTTGGGCAGGGGGCGGTTGTCATCGACATCGGAGCCGTTTCGTGGGGGGCGAAGACGCTACACCGCTGGCAGAAATTGACTCCGGCGCTCTGCATGGCGGTCGAAAGAGCCCGATAAAGCGGTCCCCGGCGGATGTGCGGTTCCTCTTCCAGAGCCGCCCTGATCACCTCAGGCAGGACGTTGGCCGGCATCGCAACCGCGTCGTCGGGCGTGACACTCAGAGGCATGCCGGCGAAGGTCAGCGGGGCCCCCCCAGTCCAGTACCTACCGTCACTGGGAAGGAAGCCTCCTGGACAGTGCCCGTCGAAGACATCCTGAATCGTGGTCATTGTCCGCGCAACCTGTTGGGTAAAGTTCGCAGCGCCTGGCACGACTCCCGCAGAGTTTTGATCAACGCACTGCGAAGCGCCCGTGGTTGCCGGGCAGACGTTTTCATCACCGGCAGGCAATGATGTAGCGGGTATGAAGTAGTCGACCCCCCCCATGACCTGGGCGGAAACGAAATCCGCGAATGCCTCGTTGATGAATACGTCTTCGTTTTCGGAGCGGTCCCGTCCGTCTACCTGTCCCAGGACCGTATTTATCATCGCTTCCGTATAGGCGAGCCCGTACTTGAAGGAGTTTGCCCTGTGGAGCAGGTTGCAGAACACGAGATGTCCATACTCGTGGGTCGTGATCACGCGCGATGCGGCGGACCCGTCTGGAATTACGATGTCGGCGTCGAGAAAGATTTCCACGATCTCACCGGCCACGAATCCAAGCGCACCACCCAGGACCTGTGCTGTGACCTGGACGGCGATCCCGACGATATCCGCCGCCATGCCAATGGCCGGTAGGATCAAGATCGAGCGCAACCCCGCAAGAAAGCCTTCACCGGCGACCCCCAGACCTATCAGAAACTGAGATTCGATGGCGCCGATATAGGCGTTTAGGGCCGTATCTGCCTCTTGCCAGGCGTCGCCGGCGCCGCGATACAGTTGCTCAAATAGTGCGAGCGCTGCGTTGATCTGATTGCGTAGCTCACCCTTGTCGTCATCGCTAGCCCGTCCGTGAAGGTTCTCGAGCTCGTAAAGATCGTCGGCCACGCGGTCGGCTTCTCGCGTGAGAGCCTCTGCGGATCGGAACAGCTGATCGGTCGCAGCGGTTAGTTCAACGAGCTCGTCGGCGAGCTCGCTGAAACCCTGGTTGCGAAGGTTCGCCGCCGCGGTCTGGGCTTCTCGAAGTGAGACCGTCCAGTTCCCGAAGATGTCCCTCGTCAGGTCGTCCATCTTTTCCGAGAAGGACTTGAGTTGCTGTCTTACCCAGCGTGCTTTCGAAAGGTCGCTGACATAGTAGGCCCCGAGCGCCGCAGCAATAGTCGGGATCGGATTCGTCCAGTTCGGGATGCCGAGGCATGGCGTGTATGCGGGACCACTGGGGTTGACGTTAGCGTTGAGTCGGTTCGCTGGGGCTCCCGCGAGGACAAGCGCCTTGCGCGGCGTGAAGCCCATGACGTCACGCGCCCACGATCGCGCGTCGCTGACCTGGGCGATCACGTTGACCAGAGAATGCGCGATATGGAATGTCTTCACGTTTGCCGGATTGTCTCCTCCGTTTACGAAGAACCGATCCTCTCCGGGGGTAACGGTGCCCGGCCCCATCGTGCCAGGTGCCGGCGGAGTGAAGATCCGGAAGTGGCATTGATCCTGGACCCAGAACCAACTCTCGATCCGCGCTGGGTCGGAGTTGAACCTGACGCAGATCTTCGTGCGGCCCGGCGTCAGGACCCGAACGTCCGCAATGTTCTGAGCGTTGGTCCTCCCCGACGAAAGGAATACGTTCTTCGACGCGCGGATCTCGAGCCCTGGTATCGAGATCGGCGCCCCGGAACCCGCCCCGGGAGTGCCTTCCGAACCCATGGGCGCGCTGGGACCCCATGCCCGCAGCAAAGGCGTGAGCGGTCCTCCGAACGATGTATCGGTGTTCCGCGGAACGACCTGAACATGGAAAATGTTCGAACCCACGAATAGGCGCGCGACCTGCGTCAGGCCCGTCCGCACCCCGTCGACGACGGCGGTTGCCGTCCGAACGACCTTCTTGATCACTTTGCGGACTATTCGGCCGAGCAATTGCTGGCGAATAACTTGCACGTCCGGGTCGTTAATTCCATCGCTGGGCGGGAACTGGTCATAGACCGCCTGCGCGGCCAGGTCGACCTCTCCGACATCGAGCCCCCGATACTTGAATCCGTTCTCCCCCAAGTAGTCGTAGTCGATTCGGGCGGCGCACGCCTGCTGCTCGAAGCTCGGACGCACCGGACAGGATGGTGCGGCGCTCGCACCCGCGAAGGCGGCGAGGCCGGCCGAACTACACGCGCGAGCTCGCTTGTTCGGGACCGGCTGCAGGTGAACCGCGCGGAACACCTCGATAGCCTGAACGGGGTCCACCGCAGCTTCCCGGATAATATTGAAGATCGCTCCCGGCATGATCGCATGCGCGAAACCACCCGCGTCGTCGTACGGGAACTGAAAGGTGCCGAGTTGACCATTCACGACCCGCTCTTCCTCGTCGAACAGTGGCAGCGGATCGAAGTGGATCTGCATCCCGTGAAGCGCATTGATCTCGTCTCTGGTCTCCACATAGATATACGCGTGATAAAGAGCGGGACGGCCATCCTCGTCGGTCTCAGGAATTGGCGTCGTCTGACGCCATGAGAATGAATCCCGAATTGTGCGCGATTCGCTGGTAGTCAAGGCGGGCTTGAGCAGCCGACCGTCGGGTGACAGGACCATCTCCGCACCAGGGAACGCGTCGATGCGCTGCTGGATCTGCTGCGCCGTGGGGTTGTCCCACGCCGACAGGAGGGCATTTTCGTTGTAGACGTTAGCCACGACCGAAAGCGGGTCGACGCAGGCCGCGGAGCACCGCGGGCTGGATGTTGTGAGGATTGCGCTCTGTCCGTTCACGCTCCAGGACAGCGCGCTGCCTGTCATGTCGACGGTGAACTGGGCCGGGTGATGGCCAGGGAGGAATGTCGTCGGCTGGCCACGGTTGCTCGCGCCACTAGTGAACCTATTGCTTGCGCCGACGGGGATGGTCAGCGGCAGCACCGGCGACGAGCTCTGGTACCCGAACACGCCCATGAATTGGCCTGGTTGCTTTTCGATCACGCACTCTGCCTTGGGCGCTACCGTTTCGTAGAGTCCGGTTGCCCAGCGAACGGCCGCGTCGAATAGAGCCCAGGCTGGCGGCGTGAAGATAGTTGGCGCGTCCCGGCCGGCGAAGAAGCCGACACGTCGCCCTGGAGCGCCGAGAGTTCCATTCATCGTGGCGCCACGCTCGTAGCCGAAGATCGTCGACCGCGTGGCATCGTTCAGCACGGTTGCAGCGTTGACGAACTGGCCTCGGGGCTTGGCCCAACCGACCTTCGTCGCCGCGGTAGAAATGGACGTGGGGCCGTCGGGAAGACCGCCACCGAGCGGGTGCCCGGCGGCGCGAAGTTGAATCTGCGTGGCTCCCGTCAGCTCGCCGAAGTCAGTCCCTAGTGTGGTGCCCGTGAATCCGAGCGTGCCGAACAGGCGCGGCGCCAACGAGATGACGGGCGTTGTCACCGCTGTGAGTCGGCTCCCCAAATCGGCCGGCACCGTGCTCTCCGAGATTACCACAACTGCCCGTCCGCGGGCGTCGAGCGTCGCTACGTCTCTTCCCGCGCGGGCCAGAACAGCGAACCCGAGCGTCTCGAGGCGTGACTGCAGTGCCAGATCGCCCGCAGAGAGCGGCAGAGCGCCGACGACGAGGAGCGCTCGGGGCGCCGCCGCCCAGCGAATCGCTGCTCGAAACAGGGTCCAACCGGCGTCAGTGAACCGCCGCGGAGTGAGAGCGCCCGCGAAGAATCCGACCCGTCGCCCCGCCGCCCTGGTGCCGTCCGCCAGCAGCGCATCGCGTTCGAAACCGAAGAGTGTCGATCGATTGGGGTTCGTTGAAAGCGTCGCTACGTTGACGGCCTGACCGCCGGGCACGCCCCAGACAAACTTCTGCGGATCGAATGTGACCTGCGAACTACCGGTCAGCCCGCCCGCCAATGGGTGTTGCGGCGTCACGATGTTCACCTTCGTCTCGGAGGCCGATTCGCCGACGTTGGACGTGCCCGTGACCATCCCCATGCTCGGAAACACGAGCGGCTCCATCACGACGACCGGCGCGACACTGTTCTTGAACTTGGCAGCAATGTCGGTGTTCAGGGTCGACTCGGAGATGACGACCAGGTCCGTGACTTCGCTGCCCGAAACAGCTGACGCCGTCTTGGCAATGGTGGCAAACCCCTCGCCGATCATCGCCTGGCGCAACGATTCATCCGCATCGCTGAGAGGCAACTGTCCGGCGACCAACAACGCGCGCGGAGGCTGAGGCACTGCCTCTCGCGGCAGGACGCGACAGTCCGGGCCGATGGTCACACGCTTGCCGAAGATGGCTCCCCGCACGTCCGTACGGGAGAAGATCAGAAATTCGCCGCGGGGCACGGTGACCACACCCTGGAAGCCGGCCACGTCGGTTCCAAGCCGAGCTTGCGTGGTCTGGTGCGAGTAGAAGCGCACCAGGTTCGCCGAAGCGCCACCAGTCACCTCGACTATGGTCCTGTCGCCAATCTGCAAGTCCTCCGTGACGTCGATATCAATCGGGCCGGCCTGGACGTTGAGGATGAGGCGAACCGCTCCTGCCTGGATGTTGAGCTTCCGGAGTTGATAGCGGCCGGTGCGAAGCGTGATTGTGGCGCCGGCAAATGCGGTCACGTCGCGATAGCTGCCCGGGGTTGGTGTGGAAGACTGACCGTTTCCGACTGAGATGTCGGTCGCCCCTGGCGTCACTGTCTTCGTCGGGATTGTCAGACCGGGAACAGGCGTGTTGGGCGAAAGCGTACCGGTGATGACGACACCATTCTGGCGAGTGATGGTGCTTCCGCTGACGACATCACCGTCGACGATTGCTCGGTCTCGCAGCAGTACGGTTCCCATCGCGCGAACAGAACCAAGAATGCTGGAATCAGCGCCGATTTCGGCGGTGGCGGCCGAACCTACGGCCCCTCCGCTGGTCGCGCCGCGGTCGCGGATGTCCAGCGCCTGAGACGCATAAACGGTGAAGTCGTCGAGGGTCAAAAGCCCTTCTCGCTCGACGATCGGCTCGCCAAGCGGGTCACGCGCACAGGCGAGAGCGCCCAGCGAAAGGCTCACCAAGCCCAGCATAATCCTCGTCACCCGTAGACCCCGCGATCCGACCATGATCAACCTCCATGCGTGAAAAGCTGAAGTGCCCGAACTCAAGTTCCGAAACGTCTAACGTTGGACGGAGTGATCACTCCGTCGCGGTCGCCGAACAATGGCGAGAGCCACAACCGTCAAGAGTTGCGGCGAAACTATCCGTGTCCGTGGTTCCGACTTCACAGGCGCACCCGTCTCCGGCGGGTGCCGTGTGTTCCGGTAGCCAGACGGGCTCGAGTGAATCACCCGCGACGGCATCCCCCTGTTCCTCGTTTTGTGCGTCCGGTGGCGTTGCGGCGTCGCCAACACTGCCGTCGGGTGTGTCGTGACGCGGATAGACATCACACACAGCCTTGATGTCATCGGCGCTCAGCGTGCGGCGAATGGTGTCGCCGGGGGTGCTCGATGGAAACAGGGTCGTCGCCAATACGTCGGGCGATGCGGAGCTGCACAGCGGGAGTGGGTTCCCGAGGTGGTCGGCGTCGGTGGGTTCTCCTGACGTCCTGCAGGTGTGAGCGAACCCGAGAACATGTTCCAGTTGGTCGAGCAATTGTGTTTTCCAAATCATGTACGTCTCCGCCACCGGCGGGGATCCATCCCGTCCGCAATCGCCCCCCAACGAAAGCCGACGGCGTTCACCTCGACATCGGCCTCCAGAATCTCGCCCTCCGGCTGTGCCGTGCGAACGAATATGGTGGTGAGCGCTAGGGCCGCCCGGCTCGTAGCAGGCCCATCAAAACGTCTCCGTCTCGACACCAGAGCGCATCCTGGACAACGAGCGCGTTCCGGCCATCTCGAGCAGCACGGAGGGGTTGGTCGCCTTCGCTGACGCGAATGTCAGCCCTGGTGCACGGGACTGTGGGCCAGGTCCATATCGCCGCCGCGCGCCCAGCAGAAGCGAGGGCGGTTGACCCATCCACCTCGAACGTGACGGGCACCGGAGCAACTGCGAGCCTTGGATGGGCAGCGCTTGGCCAGGGCTATCGACCACATTGTCGTTGGCCTTCGTTCAAACATAGCTCCAGCGAGCTGGTGGGTGCGGAGGCTGCGGTAAACATGGCTACGAGCCGCGACCAGCTGGTGCTCCTTGGCCGCCGTTTCAACGTAGCCGCCGTCCCAGGCGCCGGACGCCGACCGTCTTGTCGGGCGCCGTCGTCGGTGGACACGCGCCTACCGCGATTGGAACGGCCGTCAGAAGGCCGTGCCGCCTCATCGCCGGATCTCGCTTCGGTCGCGTGGAAGTCGGCGGCCGTCTGGCTCTCGGCCGTGATCTGGTCGGCCGCCGCCGCCGTTGGCGAGGGTCCAAAGTCATATGTCACGGGGAACCTCCGTGTTGAGACGAGCCGCGTCGCCTCGCAAATGCCGTGCCCACTACGCTCGCGCTTGAACGAACGGTCCGCGATCGGCAAGATGCCGAAATCTCACGTGTCCGACGGAGCGGGGCCGACGTCGGCAGGCTCATTCGGTGCGCAAGAAGTCATAGTGCGAGAGAAGTAACAACGGCCTTTGTAAACACGCTGTTACGACTTGCACGGAAATTGCTAGAGGGGAGCCGTTGGTCAGATGCTGATACCCAGACGACGACAGCGTCACGAGCAAAGAGGCCAGCGGCGAGCTCGCGGCGGCAGGCACGCAACGGCGCTATTTATCCTCGGATCCTGCGTGGAAAGCACGCGGATGGTGGTGCGTCTGGACGGCGAGCTCACTATCGGGCGCGGCCGGCTGCCGGACGGCGGTGGCTATAACCCGGACGGCAAAGTCATAGTACTTCCGGACCGCCTGCTGTCCCGGCAGCACTTGCGCATCCAGACACGCGCGGGCGGTTACGACGTCAGGACCTGCAAAGCACGAACGGGTCGCTGGTCGACGGCCGGCCTGTGGATAAGTCACGGGCGCTGTCGGACGGCAGCATCGTCCTGTTTGGCAACCACGTTGGCGTCTTCCGGCGCGCGTCGGTGGCGGCTCTGGCGGCGCTGGACGAGGAGCGCGAGCGGCCGTTCGGGCCGGTGGTGACGACGACGCCGTCGTTCGCGCTGATGCTGGCCAAGCTGCGCCGGCTGGCGACGACCGACGCGGATCTGCTGTTCGTGGGCGAGACCGGCGTCGGCAAGGAGGTCTATTCGCGAGCGGTGCACGAGGCGTCGGGGCGAAAGGGGCCGTTCCTGGCCATCAACTGCGCCGCCATCCCGGCCGAGCTGGTCGAGAGCGAGCTTTACGGTTACGTCCGCGGCGCGCACTCGACGGCCATGCACACCAAGGCCGGCCTCATCGAGCAGGCGGACGGCGGCACGTTGCTGCTGGATGAGATCGGCGACATGCGTCCGGCGCTGCAGGGGAAGATCTTTCGCTTCCTGCAGGATCGCTTGCTGCTGCCGCTGGGGGCGACGACGCCGCGGCCGGTCGACGTGCGCGTGCTGGCGGCGACCAGCAAGTTCGGCGACGCGGTGCGCCCCGACCTGCGGGCGCGCCTCGGGTCGGACCCGATCGAGATTCCGCCGCTGCGCGAACGCGTCGAGGACATCGCGGCGCTGGCGGCGTACTTCGGCGGCGAGGGGTTGCGGGGGCTCGAGCCGGCGGCGTTCCGCGCGCTGCACCTCTACTCGTGGCCGCTCAACGTGCGCGAGCTGGCCAGCGCGATCACGCGCGCGGTGGCGATCGCCGGCGGCGAGCCGGTGGCGCTGGAGCACCTACCCAAGGCGGTGGCGGCCGCGCTCAAACAGGGGGCGCCCGGTCGCGGCGCGGCGGAGGTATCGAACCGCGCCCAGCAAGGCGGAGCTGGAGGCGCTGCTGCACGAGCAGCAAGGGAACGTGGCGGCGGTCGCGAAGTCGCTCGATCGGCAGTGGAGCGTCGTGAAGAAGTGGTTGCAGCGGTACAAGCTGCGCGCGGATCGGTTTCGGGACTGAGCGGCGTGGGGAACGACCGCGACGACAATGCGCTGAGCGGCGACAGCTCGACGGACGTCGAGCGGAGCCCCCCGCGCGACCAGCTCGAGTTTGTGCCCGTGCGGCGCGGGATGGTGCTGGCGGAGCGCTGGGCGATCGAGGAGATCCTGGGGCAGGGGGGGATGGGGATCGTCGTGCGCGCGCGCGATCGAGCGCTGGGCGTCACGGTGGCGATCAAGATCGTGCGCGCCGAGCTTGCCGGTGACCGGTCATGGGCGGAGCGGCTGGCGCGGGAGGTGAAGCTGGCGCGCCAGATCCACCACCCGAACGTGTGCCGCGTGTTCGACTTCGGGCAGGACGTGGCCCGCGTGTTCCTGGTGATGGAGCTGTCGACGAAGGGGACGCTGCGCGACGAGCTGCGCGCCCGCGAGGAATACGCAGCGCGACCGCTGGCCGACCGGCTGGCGGACGCGCGCGCGGTGGCGGAAGGGCTCGCGGCGATTCACGCCGCCGGCATCGTCCACCGCGACGTCTCGCCGCAGAACGTATTGCGCATGGACGACGGGCGGCTGGTGGTGTCCGACTTCGGTCTGGCGACCGACGACGTCGACAGCACGACCAGCATCCTCGGCGGCACGATCGCGTACATGGCGCCCGAGCTCGTGCGTGGCGGCGGCCGCGCCAGCATGGCGTCCGACGTGTGGGCGCTGGGCGTCGTCATCCACGAGATCGTGTTCGGCGAGAGGCCGACGTGGCGCGAGCCGGGGCGTCGGAGATGCGGCGCGCCGTCGCCGGGAAGGCCGCTGATGCCGCAGGAGCGGGCGGCGTTCGAGATCGCGCGCGCGTGCACGGCGGTCGACTCCGGGAAGCGCACGGTGACCGCGGCGGAGGTCGCGCGGATGCTGGGGGAGGGGACGCGACCGCGGCGTGCGTGGCGGCACCGCATCTCGCCGCGCGCGCTTGCGATTGCCACCAGCGTCGTGGTGGCAGCGGCAACCGGGCTGGCCTGGGTCGGCGCGCGCCCTTCAGCTGACGTGGCCCCTCACCCCAAGACGCCGCAATCGCCGCTCATCGTTGCCACAGGTGAGCCAGCCGACTGGTCCGAAAAGGCTGTCGTCCTCGCCGAGGTGCCCGAACGCATCTACTGCACCAGCCTCCTGCCCGACCAGCAAGACGATCCGTTTCGTCTGGGGTGATCCCGGCGCGCGGAAGATGTCGATACCGTGACCCGCCGACGCATTCCATCGCCCTCGCTCCGGAGACCTTCGCGGAGGGTTGCCCGGACGTGTCGCCCGACGGCAAGCGACTCGTCTACCAGGGGCATACGACAGACGGGCGTCCATTCGCCTTCCTGTCTCATCGTCCGGATGGCGCGACGCCGTCGCCACCGTGCAGACCGCAGAGCCGTCGATGGCGTCGGAGCCGACATGGATCTCGGATGAACACTTCTCCTACGAAGCTGATCCCAAACAGTGAGCGTGTTCTCCACCGTGACGGGTCGAGGATCGATCCTGCCGGAGGTGTCGTCGCGCCCGTTCCTGACTTCGTTTCGTTCGGTGGCGGGACCCGACGTGTTGGTCTGGGTGGTGTTCGAGGGCGGCGAGATGGAGCTCGTCCGTTTCGCCATACCCTCCCTCCAGGAACGGAGCAGATTTCGATTGAAAGGCTTCGCCATGGACCTGATCGCCGATGGCGGCATGCTCTACGGCGTCAGTCTCAGGGCCGCTGACGGGATCAATCGCAGCTCATGCAGCTCGACGTGGGCGCACGAACGGCGCGCTTCGTGGGGTACGTTCCCGGTCGGTTCACGCGGTACCCGAAGTTCGTCGACGGTGGAATGACGTTCGTCAGCATCGGCGGCGGCGCGAACCTGTATTCGCGCTCGGCTGGTGGCGTGCTCGTTCGTGTCACCGCCGGGGATGACGTCTACCAAGCGGCGCGCTGTGGCAGCGGCTTTGTCGTGGCCCGGGAGGTGGAGGATCGAGCAATCATCCAGCGGCTCGATAGCGCTGGTCAGGTCGTCGAGGTTCTGTCGACGGACCCGGACGTCGAATCGCCGGGGTGTGCTCCCGACGGACAAACGTGGTTCGTCGCTCGCCGCGCGCCGATCCCGACAGTCAGGCGGTGCGACCGTTCCGGGTGTCGCGACATCGCCAGCGTTCACACGCGCGGCCTCGCCGTATCACCTGACGGGAAGCGGCTTGCGTTCGCGCTGCTCGATAGGCGCGGGCCGACGGTGGGTTGGATGAGCGCTGACGGCGGCGAAGTACACGTCGTGGCGGAGTCGGAGACGGGCTGCGCCCCTGGCTGGTCATCGTCTCGAACGTTGTGGGTGTCGCGGCGCCGGTCCGGCGCGATCGTGTGGACGGAGATCGACGCCGACACGGGTCAGGAGACGGGGAAAACCGTCCCAGGGAACCGAGACTGCACCAACAGCCAGCCAGACCCGGCGTCACCTGTCGATCCTGACATCCGGATCGTCATTCACCAGCCGTCGCAGCTACGGTTCATCCGCCAGGAGCACATCACGGCTCCCGCGATCGGCGCCGAGAACTGACGCGGTGAACGATAGAGACAGAGACCTGTCGAGCGACGAGAGCTCGACGGATGTCGAGCGGGTCGCCGCGCGGCAGGTCGATGTCTCGCCGGTGCGGCCCGGGGGTGGTGTTGTCAGAGCGCTGGGCCGTCGAGGACGTCCTGGGGCAGGGGGGAATGGGGCTCGTCGTGCGCGCGCACGACCGCGCGCTGGGTGTCACGGTCGCGATCAGGATCGTACACGCCGGAGCTTGCCGGTGAACGATCGTGGGCGGAGCGGCTGGCGCGTGAGGTGAAGCTGGCGCGCCAAATCGATGACCCGAACGTGTGCCGCGTGTTCGAGCTGGGCCAGGACGCGGGGCGCATGTTCCTGGTGATGGAGCTCGCGACGAAGGGGACGCTGCGCGACGAGCTCCGTGCCCGCGAGGCGTACGCAGCGCGACCGCTGGCCGACCGGCTGGCCGATGCGCGCGCGGTGGCAGAGGGGCTGGCGGCGATTCACGCCGCCGGCATCGTCCACCGCGACGTCTCACCGCAGAACGTGCTGCGCATGCACGACGGGCGGCTGGTCGTGTCGGACTTCGGTCTGGCGACCGACGACAGCGACAGCACGACCAGCATCCACGGCGGCACGGTCGCATACATGGCGCCCGAGATCGTGCGGGGCGGCAGCCGCGCCAGCTTTGCGTCCGATGTGTGGGCGCTGGGTGTCGTCATCCACGAGATCGTGTTCGGTGATAGGCCGACGTGGCGCGAGCCGATCGCGTCGGAGATGCTGCCGCCGTCGCCGGGACGGCCGCTGACGTCGCTCGAGCGGGCGGCGTTCGAGATCGCACGCGTCTGCACGACGGTCGACGCCGGGAAGCGAACGGTGACCGCCGCGGAGGTTGCGCGGATGCTGGCGGAGGGGGCGAGGCCCAAGCGCTCGTTTGGCGCGGGCATGTCGCGGCGAAACATGGCTATCGCTGCCGTCGCGGTAGCCGCAGTGGCGGCGGGAGGATCGGTGTTCGTTGCGGCGCGCCGCTCGCCGCGGGCAGGTGTGACGCCAGCGGCCGAGCGCTCGCCGCTCATCGTCGTGACCGGCGACCCCGCCGATTGGACCGACAAAGCGGTCGTCCTCGCCGAGGTGCCCGAGCGCATCCAGTGCACCAGCTTGCTTCCCGACAAGAAGACGATCCGTTTCGTCTCGGGGGACACCACGGCGTGCGGAAGACGTCGACACCGTGACCCACCGCGCGCTCCGTCGCCGCTCGTTCCCGAAGCCTACGCGGAGGGTTGCCCCGACGTTTCTCTCGACGGCAAACGCATGGTGTTCACGGGGCACACCCCCGACAAGCGCCCGTTCGCCTTCGTCTCCGAGCGGGCGGACGGGAGCGAGGCAGTGCCGGTCGTGCCGATCGCCGAGCCGACGATGACCTCGGATCCAACCTGGATGGCCGACGGCCAGAGCTTCTCCTACGAAGCCGACATGAAGCACATGGGCGCGTTCTGGTTGACCACCAAGCGCGCGATTGTCTTGCCCCAAGCAACCGCGAAGGACTTTCTCAGCACCTACCATCATGTGGTGCGAGATCAGGTGTTTGTGCTGGCGACAGACCACGATCTTCAGTCAGAGGTCGTCGGCTTTGCATGGCCGTCCGTTCACGAGCAGGTGCGGTTTCGGCACGCGAGACCAATCCTCGACGTCGCGTCTCGCGATGGGCGCGTCTATTACTGCACGACGCCATACTCCGATCTGTCGACGCCGCTGCTCGCGATGACTCCCGCGGAGCGGACTGGAAAGCCCGCCGGTGTCGTTCCCGGTCAATACATTCGCTATCCCAGGTTCACAGCCGCGGGCTTGACGTTCGCGAGCATGAAAGCAAAGTACGACGCCTACCTGCGAGGCGCGGATGGGTCGTGGCAGCGCCTGTCGAACGATGGGCTGACCTTCCGTGCTGTCTCGTGCGGCGCCGAGGTCGCCGTGGTCGCACGACGTCGGCGGTCGGAACGTGATCGAGCGACTGGATCCGGAATCGGCCAAGCGGACCCGGCAGTCAGAAGGGCCAAGCGATGATTTTCCCGCCTGTTCCCGTGACGGAAGCGTGCTGTTCTACGTGAAGGGGAGACGGCGCCAGGATTCAGCGCTGCGATCCAGCAGGCTGCCGGACGCTCAGCGACCTTCCTGTCTTCGAGCTGGCCGTGTCACCGGATGACGAGAAGCTCGCCTTCGTCACCAACGGGACACGCGGGCCGATGGTCCAGTGGATGAGCACGCGCGGCGGTTCGGTTCACGACGTGGTCGAGACGGAAACAGCTTTGCCGGCCGGGGTGGTCGTCCGATCGAACGCTCCTGGGTCTCGCGCCGCGAAGGGGAGAGAGATCGTTTGGACCGAAGTGGAGGTGGACGGCGGACGCCCCACGGGAAAGAGGCTCCGGGCTCGCGCGACTGCTCTGATGGAGGCCGGAGGACCCGATATCGCCCGTCGATCCGGACATTCGGGTGGTCGATCGATCGTCGGTCGCAGCTGCGTTTCCTGCCGATGAGGTATCTCGAAGCGCCGTAGCGCGTCCCTTGGAAAGCTGAACGAAAGTCGATAGCCTCCTGTCGGGCAGAATGTCGGACGGCCCGCAGCACAAGTTAGGCGACTCGGACGAAATCGATGGTCCGAGCGTTACTGCCGTCGCCGACGAGCCAGCCGTCATCCGTGAGAAGGCGCCGGAGATCAATCCCGGCGATCTGCTCGCGAATCGCTATCAGGTAGAGGCGATACTCGGGAAGGGCGGCAGCGGCGTGGTACTGCGTGCCTTCGATCGTACGGCTCAGGCGCTCGTGGCGGTCAAGCTGCTGAGACCCACGCTCACGCACGATCCCCGTTGGGAGAAGCGGTTCTCGCGCGAGCTGCGGCTGGGCCGGCCGATTCGCCACCCGAACGTCTGTCGCATCTTCGACATCGGCGACGCGGACGGCTATCGGTTTCTGACGATGGAGCTCGCGACAGGTGGAACGCTACGCGAGCTCATCAAACGCAAGGAGCCGCTGCGGCCGATGGAAGAGCGCATGGCCGACGCGATGGGCGTCATCGGAGGCCTCGCCGCGATTCACGAAGCAGGCATCGTTCACCGCGACGTCAAGACCGACAACATCCTGCGCATGGAAGACGGCCGTCTCGTGCTGTCCGACTTCGGCCTCGCGACCGATCTTCCGACCGCGACGATGGTGAGCGTGTTCGTCGGAACGCCCCACTACATGGCGCCCGAGGTTCGCGAAGGGGAGCCCGCGACCACCCGCTCGGACGTCTGGTCGCTGGGCGTCGTGTTGCACGAGATGTTCTTCGGGCGGAGGCCCGAGCGCAGGGGTTCGCGAAGCGGCAGCCAGCGCGTCGTGTGCGTCGCGGTCGACGCCGCCGACATCGTCGGTCATCGAGCGCGCGATGTTGGCGCTCTGCGAGCGGTGCCTGGCGGATGATCCCGGCTGAGCGGCCTGCGGATGCCGGAGCGGTAAGAGGCACTGTTCGAGAAGGCGCAGACAGTCGCCCGAGTCGATGCTTCGATCGCAAGACGCGGCAAGCGCCTCGATCATCGGCCGCGGCGACGTTGCGATCGCGGCCGTACTGGGCGTGGCGGTGGCTGTCTACCGCGCGCCGCGGAGTCGCGGGCGCTCGAGCGAGTCGCCGCTACCGAGTCCTGGTTCCGACGGGACAGCCCGCGGACTGGGAGCAAGATGCGCCGCGGTGATAGCAACCGTTCCCGAGACGCGTGCATTGCTTCTCGATGCTGGGCGACGAGTCGACCGCGCGGTTGATGTGGGGACCTGCCGAGGCGCGCCGAAGATGTCGACGTCGTACTCACGGCGCACGAACGGCCTCCGGCGAATTGGTCGCCGAGACCTATCACGCGGGATGCCCGCAACTGTCGCCTCGCCGACGATCGACTGCTCTTCAGCGCGCCGACGCCGCGGGCGCGAGCGAGATCCGACTCTCGAACACGCCAGACGGTGTCGAGATCCGTGGCTGTCACGCCCGGGCATCGAGCCCGTGTGGCTCCGGAACGGAGAAGAGTTCCTGTACAGCATCGATCCGTATCACGCGGCCGATATTTTCGCTGCCGACTATGGGCTTCGCTCTTCCTGCCCGATCCGGGGCTAGGCGGTCGTCAGGCCGTCAGCTGAAAAGGTCGCGAGCCGCGAGCGCGACGTGATTGGCCGTGCAGTTCGTCGACGAAGATGACACGAACGGCCGTCGCTGTCTATGAAGGTGGGCGCCGCAGTCGCAAGACGACCATGATCGTCCCGTCCGCGTACGAGATCTCATTCGATCGGTGATGACGACCTGCTTGCTTTCGTATCGTCCTGTCGAGGTGCGGTCTCGACGCTCGCGATCCTGGACTGGCGCGGTAAACGTTTCGCCATCTCGGCCGCTATCCCGGTCTCGAGTTTGATTCGCGCGTCACCGACGACGGCGAACGGGGAGCTCATCGCGCTGGCGCGGCATCGTGCGAAGGATGCCTGGCTCTACAGCGAGGGCAGCGGCAAGCGACGGCTATCGGACGACGGCAGAACCTTGTCAGCCGCAATGTCGCAGCGCGGCGACATCTTGCTGGGAAAGCGAAACGACGACGGAACGCTCGCGATCTGGTCGAAGGCGACGGACGGAATCTCTGCGCCAAGTCACCAAAGGCCCAGCCGACGTCGGACCCGACTTCGCCCCCGACGGACGGTCGTGGGCCTACGTCGATTACGCGCGCAAGAGCATCATGTCTGTGCACTCGGCATGCCGATTCGCCGTGCCGTGTCTTGCGCACGACGATCATGCTGCCGTCGCTGGCCGCGATTTTCGCCCGATGGCGTCGAGCTTGGCCTACGTCACGCAGATCGGTATCCAGCGTGTCCTGGTGATTGCCTCTGACAGGACGGCCCATCAGAGAGATTGGCCCCGGCCTGTCCCAGTGCCCGCCGGTCTGGTCTCGCGGCGGACACCTGTGGACGCTTCGAGGGTTCGCCGAAGCAACTAGTACTGGACGGAGCGCGAGGCCCAGACTGGCAAGGCGACCGGGCGGCGAATTGAGGCTGGGCGACACGATGAACGATGCCGATTCAAGATCCCGATGAGAGCCCGTTGCTAGCCGCTCATCTCGACGACGGAGCTGCGCAGACTACAGAGTCGAGACAGAGGAGAGCATTGCATCTCCGTCCGCCTCCATCCGTGACTCGGTGAGAGGTTCAGCCTCAGCACCGCCCGCCGCCGCACCCATCCCCTGCGGCGCGTCCGCCGTCCCCCCCACCTTCGCCGCCCTTCGACCCCGTATGGGCCGTCACGGTTCCGACGACGGCAACTGAAGTAACAATCGCAAACAGAACGCTGAGCGCAATCCTCTTGAGCATGGCGGTCCCCTGTGGTTTCGTGTTGACGGTTGCGGTACAGACGCGCTGCATAAATGCGCGTAGTCCGGTAACTGGGGGGAGCAACCGCCGAACCAATGGGGGAAAGCAGCAATTTCAATGATTTAGGGTCTGACAAACCCCCATTTCCGGTTTCGGTTTCGAAACCATTTAAGGAATGGCACTTACGTTCTCTAGCGAGCCAAACGTGGTAGTCACGCCCAACGAGAGCGTGACGTGGGTCCCGCGTCGGCAGCCGAAAGACGGGCCCGCCCACGTTCCGTTGCTGCTGGTCGTCGGTGATAGCGGCGGGCGGGTGCCGCTGCCGCGGCAGCGCGTCACCACCTTTTCAGGGACGCTCGTCGTCGGACGTAAGGAATCGACCCAGTCGCAGCCGGGCACGGCGTCGCTGGTGCTGAACGACCGCATGGTGTCGGGACAGCACCTCGCGATCTCGCCTTCCACCGAGGAGGGGACGTTCGAGATCACGGACCTCGCCAGCACGAACGGCACCGTCGTCGACGGCGAGGCGGTTCAATCGACGGTCAAGCTGCGCGACGGATCGATCATCTTCGTCGGCAGCCACGTGATGATCTTCCGGGTCGCGTCGCTGACCGAGCTGTCGGCGATCGGCGAGGAGCTGGCGCAGCCGCTGGGGCCGGTCGCCACCATCAACCCGGCGTTCGCCACGCTGTGCCGGAAGCTGCGCAAGCTCGCGCAAGCAGGGCAGGAAGTGCTGCTCACCGGCGAGACCGGCGCGGGCAAGGAGATCTACGCGCACGCGATCCACAAGGCCAGCGGGCGGCGCGGCGCGTTCGTCGCCATCAACTGCGCGGCGCTGCCGCGCGAGCTGGTCGAGAGCGAGCTGTTCGGTTACGCGCGCGGCGCGCACTCGCAGGCGGCGATGGCGAAGCCCGGCATCATCGAGGAGGCCGAGGGCGGCACGCTGTTTCTCGACGAGATCGGCGAGATGCCGCCCGAGCTGCAGACCAAGCTGCTGCGCTTCACGCAGGACCGCATGCTGTCGCCGATCGGCGGCACGCGCCCGCGCTTCATCGACACGCGCATCGTCGCGGCGACCAGCCGCTCGACCGGGTTGACGGAGTCGGGCAGCGTCGGGCTGCGCGTCGATCTCGCGGCGCGGCTCGGCGCGGAGGCGATCCGCATCCCGCCGCTGCGCGACCGCATCGAGGACCTGGGCGCGCTGTCGACGTACCTGATGGGCGACCGCGCGAAACCCTTCGAGCTTTCGCCGTTCCAGTCGCTGTGCCTCTACACCTGGCCGGGCAACGTGCGCGAGCTGGGCAAGATGGTGGTCAGCGCCGAGGCGCTGTCGCGCGACGCAGAGCGCATCGGTTTCGAGCACTTGCCCAGCTCGGTCGCCAACGTGCCGCGCCTGCGGTCGTCGCCGGGGCGGCGCAAGTACCGCAAGCCGCCGACGGCCGAGGATCTGCAGGCGCTGATGAAACGCTTCCGCGGCAACATGTTGCGCGTCGCGCGTGAGCTCGATCGCAAGCCGGCGCTGGTCTACCGCTGGGCGCGGCGCTTCGGGCTGCCCGTGGCTGAGTTTCGCCGCAAGGATGACGAGCCGGAAGCCGAAGAGGGCGAGGAAAGCTGACAGCGCTCGGCCGATCGCCAGGCCCTACATGTATTCGCGGCACGCTCATATAGATGGTTATGAAACCATAACCGTGGACACGGTCTTTGCCGCTTCGTGTCGCCCATGACTGACGTGAGCCGCTTCTTGCGTCCGGCGGGCGGCGGCATCTTCACCGTCAGCAGCGGGCGCGCCCGCCAGGAGGAGCTGCAGCGTGGGCTCTACCGTGCGCGCGACGCGGCAGAGGTTCAGGCGGGATGGCAGGCGGCGCTGGCCACGGTCGGGCAGGCGAAGGTCGCCATCGTCGGCATCCCGTCCGACTGCGGCGCGGGGCTGGTGCGCGGCGCGGCGTTCGGGCCGGAAGGGGTGCGGCGGGCGGTGCTGGCGCTGTGTCCGGATTTCCCGGAGCGGGCGGCGCGGGCCGGCATCGTCGACGTCGGCGACGTGTTCACCGTGCCGCAGCTGCTCGACGACGACATGTTGAGCGAGGAGCAGCGGCGGCGCACGCGCGTGTCGCTGTACGGGCCGGCGGCCGAGGGCGACACGACGCTGCCGGTGTCGCCGCTGACGATCGCGGAGCGCGTGGTAGCGGAGCTGCTCGCGGCGAACGACAAGCTGACGATCTTCATGCTCGGCGGCGATCACTCGGTCGCGTGGCCGGTGGTGGCGGCGCTGGCGCGGCGCGCGTCGCAGCCGTGGGCGATCGTCCACATCGACGCGCACACCGATCTGCTGCCGACGCGCCTGGGGGTGCGCCTGTGCTTCGCGACCTGGGCGTATCACGCCAACGAGCTCATGGGGCGCGGCGGCCGGATGGTGCAGATCGGCGTGCGCGCGTCGTCGCGATCGAAGCAGCACTGGGAATCGACGCTGGGCGTGCGCCAGTTCTGGATGGACGAAGTGCGCGCGCGCGGCGCCGCTGTCATCGACGACGTCATCGCGCACCTGCGCGGGCTGGGCGTGGAGCGCGTCTATCTGTCGAACGACATCGACGCCACCGACAGCGCCCTGGCGCCGTCGACGGGCGCGCCCGAGCCGGACGGGCTCGAGCCCGCGTTCGTTCGCACGCTGATCGCGCGCGTGGCGCGCGCGTTTCCGCTGTATGGTGGCGACGTCGTCGAGGTCGCGCCGCCCGTCGGGGGCGCCGACGACGCGCGACGCACGACCGAAGTTGCAGCCTGGTATATGCTGGAGACGCTGGCGGCGATGGCGGGTGCGCCGGAGTTGCTGGCGTAGCCTCGGGGGCGGTTGAGCCATGGCCAAAGGCAAGAGAGACGACGACATCACTCAGAACGGGGGCGATCGGACGATCGCGGCGGCGTGGGATGCGTTCGAAGCCGGCAACCTGGCGACGGCGCGGCGCCGCGCCGAGCACCTGGGCGACACATCCGCCGAGGGGCTGTACCTGCGCGCGGCCTGCTGCCGCGAGGAGAACGATCAGGACACCGCGCTGGACCTGCTGAAGAAAGCAGTCGTGGCGGATCCCGAGTGGTCGTCGCCCGAGCTGGCCCTCGCCGAGGTGCTGGCGGTGGATCCGGAGAACCTGCGACAAGCGCTGCGCCACGCGGAGCGCGCCGTCGACCTCGCGGAAGAGGAAGACGACTATCTGTCGGCGCTGGCGCTGAAGGCGGGCCTGGAGGCGGAGCTGGGCGACGCGGACGAGGCGCGCCGCACGCTGGCGGATCTGCCGCCTGCCGACGTCGTGCTGGGGGACCACGACGCCGCGCTGGAGATCGCGGACCTGCACCTGGCGCTGGGCGACGCCGATCTTGCGCGCGCGCGCCTGCGCACGCTGACCGGCGCGGTTCCCGATTCGGCGGAGGCGTGGCACGCGCTCGGCTGCGCGGCGTCGGACCTGGGTGACGAGTCCGAGATGCGGGCGGCGTGGAAGCGGACCTGGGCGCTGGACACGGCGCCGGCAACTGCGGATAGCGGTGCGGGGGTCGCGCGGCGGCTGACGGAGGCCGAGGTGGCCACGATCGCCGAGCAGGCCCTGGGCGAGCTGCCGGAGCGCGCGCGTGAGTTGCTACGGGACATCCCCATCGTGGTGGCGGAGCAGCCGGCGGAGCCGGACGTGGACGCCGGGGTGGACCCGCGGTCGCTGGGGCTGTTCACCGGGGCGGCGTACCCGGACAGGTCGCACCTGGGCGGCCAGCCGGGGCTGACGCAGATCCTGATCTTCCGCAAGAACCTCGAGCGCATGGTGGCGAGCGACGACGAGCTGCGCGACGAGATCCGCACCACGCTGCTGCACGAGACCGGCCATTTCTTCGGCATGGACGACGCCGAGCTGGGCGAGGTCGGGCTGGCCTGAAAGCGGCCCTGCCTTGACAATGGGCGGGGGCCTCACCATGATGCGCGCCCGGAATTAGAAATGGCGAACATCAAATCATCTCAGAAGGCGAACCGGCAGCGCATCACGCGGACGGCGCGCAACACCGCCCAGAAGACGGCGATGCGCACGGTGATCAAGCGGCTGCGCGCGGCAATCGGCGCGAAGAAGGCGAAGGAAGCGCAGACGCTGCTCAAGACCGCCGTGTCGGCGATCGACAGCGCCGCGTCCAAGGGCGTGATCAAGCGTGGCACCGCGTCGCGCTCGATCTCGCGCCTGACCGTCGCCGTCTCCGGCATGAAGAGCTAGGCGCCAGGCCTAGCGCCTCGCCTAGCGGGCTTCGGCGAGCGCCTGGACAAGGCGCGATAGCGCCAGCTCGGGCTCCACGCGCGACGTCTTCAGGGCCAGGTCGGCCTGGTACAGCCATTCGAAGCCGCGCTCGAGCGCGGCGCGCGACATGCGGCGCGCGGGGATCATGATGTCGTCGAGGAAGTAGGGGTTGATGCCGACCCCGGAGGCGATGTCGCCGCGCGAGGCGCCGGCCGCCGCCAGCTCCTTGGCGCGCCAGACCTGGCGCAGGTGGCGCGCGAGCATGTACTGGATGCGCAGCGCCGGCTCGCGGTTGCGCAGCATGTTCGCCAGCAGCGCCAGCGAGCGGACGACGTCGCCCGCGCCGATCGCCTTGGTCAGCTCGAACACGGCGTGCTCGCGCGTCTCCGCGACCAGGTCCTCGACGTCAGCGACGGCGATCGGGCGATCGCCGCCGACGTAGATCGAGAGCTGCTCCAGCGCCTGCGCCAGCCGGCCCAGGTCGGGGCCGGCCAGCGTCGCCAGCGCGGTGGCGGCGTCGGGCTCGATCGACAGCTTGCGCGTGCGCGCCTCGGCGCGCAGCCAGCCGGCCAGCGCGTTGTCGCGCAGCGGCGCGAACACGTGCAGATAGCCGCGCTTGCGCAGCGCCGCGAACGCGCGCAGCCGGACGTCGACCTTGTCTCCGACCAGCAGCAAGCACGTCGACGGGTTGGGATCCTCGACGTAGGCGAGCAGCGGCTCGAGGTCGGCGGCCTTGACCTCGTCGATCGCCTTGCCGACGACCAGCCGGCGTTTCGCCATCATCGGCAGCGTGCGCGCGGTCCCGATCGCCGCGCCGATGCCGCTCTCCTTCAGATCGAAGACGTCGTTGTTGAAGGCGGCGCCGGCGCCCGCGGCGGCCAGCACGGCCGTGCGGATGGCAGTGGCCGTGGCGTCGACCAGGTAGCGCTCGCCGGACAGGCAATAGATCGGCTGGATGTCGCCGCGCGCGACCGCGCCGGCGATGTCGATTTCGGGCTCTTGCGACGGCCGGGCCACCACGTTCCTTGTACTACAATCGCGCGCCGATGATCGCGCGCGCGCTGCTCCGCTGGTACGACCGGTCGAAGCGCGACCTTCCGTGGCGGCGCGACCCCAGCCCGTACAAGACGCTGGTGTCGGAGTTCATGCTGCAGCAGACCGTGGTCGCGACGGTCGAGCCGTACTTCACGCGTTTCCTGGCGCGGTTCCCCGACGTCGGCGCGCTGGCGGCGGCGAGCGACGATGACGTCACCGCGCTGTGGTCGGGCCTGGGCTACTACGCGCGCGCGCGCAACCTGCGGCGCGCGGCGGCGGCGATCGTCGCCGACCACGGCGGCGCGGTTCCGAGCTCGGAGGAGGCGCTGCGCGCGCTGCCGGGGATCGGGCCGTACACGGCGGCGGCGATCGCGGCGATCGCGTTCGGGGCGCGCGCGTTCGCGCTCGACGGCAACGCGGCGCGCGTGTTCGCGCGCCTGTCGGGCGAACATCGGCCCATCGATGCGCCCGCGACGCGCGCGGCCTTGCACGCGCGCGGTCTGGCGGAGGTGCCGTTGCGGCGCGCCGGCGACTTCGTGCAGGCCGTGATGGAGCTGGGCGCCACCGTGTGCACGCGCGCGCCGCGCTGTCAGGAGTGCCCGCTGGCAGGCGACTGCGTGGCGCGGGCGGCGGGCGACGCCGCGACGTTGCCGCGCAAGCGCCCGCGGGCGGCGCGGCCGGTGGTGCGGCTGGTGTCGGCGTTCGTCACGGATGGCGCGCGCCTGCTGCTCGTGAAGCGCCCCGCGGGGCTGCTCGCCGGCACCTGGGCGCTGCCGGACGCGGAGTGCGGCGGCGACGGCAGGGCGGTCGCGCGCCGGCTGGCCGAGGAGGCGGGCGTGCGGGTCGCGCGCGTCGAGCACCGCGGCGAGATCCGCCACGTGTTCACGCACCGGGACGTCACGGCGGACGTCTATCGTGTCGAGGGCACGGCAGCGCCAGCCGCGGCAAATCGCCGCTGGATCACGCCCGGCGCGCTCGGCGGCCTGGGCGTGTCAAGCTTCACCCGGAAGACCTTGAAAAAGGCGACACGCACGGATTTCGGCCGTAGTAAGGAGGGATGGTGAGGCTGGGACTTTGTTTTGCGGTCCTGTTCGCCGCCTGCGCGGCGACGCAGGCGAGGCCTAACCTGCCGGGCACGTACGGCGCGGGCGAGGTGTTACCGCCGCCGGTGTCGCCGGAGCCGGGTGGCGAGCTGGCGCCGACTCCCGCGCCGACGCTGGCGGCGGGGGCAGTGTCCGATCCGGGCGCCGAGGCCGATTTTCGCGAGGCGAAGACGCGCTTCGATAAGGGCGATCGCGACGGCGCGCTCACCGCGCTGCAGGCGTTCTCCGGCACGCACCCGCAGCACCCGTTCCGCCCGGCGGCGGACGTGATGCTGGCGCGGCTGGCGCTGCTGCGCGATGACGCCGCCGACCGCGAAGCAGGTGCTGGAGCCGCTGGTCGTGTCGCCGCCCGATCCGGGCACCGGCTCCGGCGCGCGTTACTACCTGGGGCTCGCCGAGGTTCGCCTGGGGCAATACGCGCGTGGACGCGAGCTGCTGCTGCCGTTTCTTCCGGCGGCCGGCGCGCCCGGCCCGGGGGACGAGGCGCTGGTCGAGCTGCGCGGCGCGCTCGCCGAGGCGACGCTGGCGGTCGGCGAGCTGACCGCGACGCTGGAGCTGCTGGACGGCTACGCGCGCGGCGGACGCGACCACGAGAAGGCGTACGCGCGCGCGCGCGCCGCGGAAGCCGTCGCCGACGTCAGCGGCGACGTCGCTCTGCGCACCTATCGCGCGTCGGCGGAGAAGGGGCTCGCGCGCGCGGTGCTGGGCGCCAAGGCGGCCGCGTACGCGCGGGCGCAGGCGGACGCGGCGGGCGCGTCGGCGATCGACGCCGAGACGACGGCGGCGCGGCAGGCGGTCGGATTCGACGAGGGGGCGGCGGGGCAGGCGCCCGGCGATCCGGGGCGCCTCGGGCTCGCGATCGCGCTGTCGGGCAAGTTCCAGCCGGTCGGCGAGGCTGCCATGCGATCGGCGATGCTGGCGGTGGGCGCGCCGGCGGCCCCGGCCCAGGGCGGCATGCAGATCTTCGTGCGCGACACGGGCGGCGAGCCGGAGCGCGCGGGCAAGGGCGTATCGGAGCTGGCGCGCGAGGAGGGGGTCATCGGCATCCTGGCGGCAGGCGATCGCAAGACCGGCGCGTCGGCGCTGGCGGTCGCCGGCGACAGCGGCGTGCCGACGCTGGCGCTGGACGACGCGCCGCCGGGGGCGGCGAGCACGGCGTTCCAGCTCGTGCACGCGCCCGAGGCGCGCGTCGCGGCGCTGGCGCGCGCGGCGTTGAAGCTGGGCGCGCGTGACTTCGCGATGCTGGGCCCCGACAGCGCGGCCGGCAAGCGGCTGCGCGACGCCTTCCGGCGCGAGGTCGCGGCGGGCGGCGGCAAGATCACCGGCGACGCCAGCTACCCGCCGGGCGCGACGTCGTTCGGCACGGTGGTCACTGCGATCAAGAAGACGCCGCCGCAGGTGGTGTTCGTCGCCGACGGCGCCGACAGGCTGGAGCTGATCGCGCCGGCGCTGGCCGTCGCCGATCTGTGGCCGGCGCCGTGGGGCGCGCCGCGCCCACCCGCCGCGCCCGGAAAGCCGCGCGCGCGCAACGTGCTGTTGCTGTCGACGGCGGCCGAGCTGGGGCCGCGCCTGCTGCAGAACGCCGGGCGCTACGTGCAGGGGGCGATGCTGTCACCAGGTTTCTACGCCGACGCGGGCGACGCGCGCGCGCGTTCGTTCGTCGACGCGTACCGGGCCGCGTACGGCCAGGATCCACACGCCACCGAGGCGTACGCGTTCGACGGCGCGGCGGCGTTTCGCACCGTGACCGCGGGCGGCGCGCGCACGCGCGCCGAGGTGCTGAGGGCGCTGGGCAGCGGGACGTTCGAGGGATTGACCGGCAGCCTGCGCTTCGGCGCCGATCACGGCCGCGTCGATCCGCCGCGCATCTACGTCGTCGCGGGCGAAGAGATCAAGCTGCTCGGCAAGTAGCGCGGCACGTCGCGCCAGGGCGCCGATCGGGGTCTCGCATTTCTGGCGGCGGATCTCTCGTTTCTGGCGGGAGGGATCGCGGTGAGCCGCGGGCGGAATTGAGCGGCACATGGTGCTCACATGAGAACGCCCGCGCAGGCTCTGCGAAGATTGGTGCTGCGGTGTCGTCGCTGCAGGTATGGCGGCCGCGGGCTGCGATACGGGCGAAGATGTCGGTAACACGGACGCGTCGGGCATGGCGGGGGCGAGCGCGGGCGGAGTCGGGAGGCGTGGCAGGTAGCGGCGCGGCCGGGAACCGGCGTGGCCGGTAGTGGCGCGGCGGGGACGGGCGTCGCTGGTAGCGGCGTAGCGGGACGACCGGTGTGGCGGGCAGTGGTAGTGGCTCCGCCGGGCGGGGCGGCGTCACCGGCAACGCCGGGACTGGTGGTGGCGCGGCCGGCGCTGGGGGCAGCGGCAGTAGCGATGGCGGCGTGGCTGGCGCGGGCGGTAGCCCCGACGGCGGTACGGCCGGCGCGGGGCCAGCAGGAGCGGGCGGTCGTGGCGGCGCGGCGGCGGGCGGCGGGTGCGGGCGGCGGAGCCGGGCGGGGCGGCGCGGCCGGCGGCGTGCGCGGGGAGCGGCGGTGGTGGTACAGGCGGCGCGGGTGCGTTCAACCCGTGCCCGACCAACGGCGACCCGTGCAAGGTGTTGCCGTTCGGTGACTCGATCACCGACGGCATCGGCAGCCCGTCGCCCGGCGGCGGCTATCGCGTCGACCTGTTCAGTCGGGCGGTCATGGCCGGCAAGAAGCTGACCTTCGTCGGGCAGTCGATGAACGGGCCGACGACGGTCGCGGGCATGCCGTTCCCGAGACGGCACGCCGGCTTCAGCGGCTTCACCATCGCGCAGATCACCGCGGCGAACATCTTCGACCCGGCCATCGGCATGGGCCCGAACATCGTGCTGCTCCACATCGGCACGAACGACATGAACATGTCCGACCCGGGCGGCGCGCCCGCGCGGCTCGCGACGCTGCTCGACAAGCTGACGACGATGGCGCCCAACGCGCTGATCGTGGTCGCGAAGATCATTCCGCTCACGACGAACAATACGCGCGTGATGACCTTCAACAGCGCGATCACGCCGCTGGTTCAGCAGCGGATCGCCGCCGGGAAACACGTCGTGCTCGTCGATCAGTACACGGGTTTCCCGACCAGCGAGCTGCCCGACAATATTCATCCGAACGCCGCCGGCTACGTGCGGATGGCGGGCGTCTGGTACGCCGCCATCAGCGGCCTGCTGCCGTAGCGGCGGCTAAGCGGGCGGCTAGCGTCCGGCGGCGCGGCGGATGGCGGCGGTCAGCTTCTGGCCGCTGGCCAGCGTCGCGGCCCACGGATCCCCGCGCAGCGCGGCCACGCGCGCCGGTACGGTCTTGACCGTGAAGCTGCGCGGGTCGACGCCTGCCGCCAGCTCCTCCCAGGTCAGCGGCACGGAGACCGTCGCGCCCGGGCGCGCGCGCGTGGAATACGCGGCGATGGCGGTGCTGCCGCGGTGATTCCTGAAGTAATCGATGAAGATCTTGCCGGTGCGCTTCGCCTTCGACATCGTCGCGACGTAGCCGCCCGGCTGGTCGCGCGCCAGCCGCTCGGACACGGTCTGTGAAAACGCGAACGCGTCGTCCCACGACACGCCGTCGCGGCCGCCCGACGCGAACGGGACGACGACGTGCAGCCCCTTGCCGCCGGTGGTCTTGACGACGCTGTCCAGGTCCAGGGCGGCCAGCCGCTTGCGCAGCTCGAAGGCGGCCTCGGCGACGCGCGCCCAGGGGACGGCGGTGTCGGGGTCGAGATCGAAGATCACGCGGTCGGGGAACTCGATGTGCTCGGCGGTCGCGTTCCACGGGTGGATCTCGAGGATGCTCATCTGCACCAGCTCGAGCAGGCCGGTCAGATCGCGCGCCACCATGTAGTCGTCCGGCTTCGACCGCTCCAGGATGCGCACCTTGTCCAGCGCGCGCGGTTTCATCAGGCCGGGGTGCTTCATGAAGAAGCAGGCGGGCGTCGCCTTGGGATCGGCGGGCATCCCCTCCGGGCAGCGAAACAGCGACAGCGGCCGGTTGATGACGTGCGGGAGCGCGGCGTGCGCGATGGCGTTGTAGTAGTGCGCGAGGTCGGCCTTGGTGAAGCGATCGACGTCGGGCCACAACACGCGCTCGGGGTGGGTGAGGCGGACGTTGGCGGGCAGCGCGGTGGGGGCGGGCGCGGGTTTGGACCCGCCAACCGAGGCGGGTCGCGCGGACTTCGCGGCGCCTGCCTTCGCCTTGGCTTCGTTTGCTTGCAGGCGATCTTCAGCCAGCCGGCGCGCGCGTCGTAGTGCGAGCCGGCGCGGCGCGAGATCATGCCGGGGATGCCCAGGCGGCAGGCCTCGCGGTGAAAGTCGGCGCCGCCGCCCGCGATGTGCTCGACGAAGCGGATGGGGCCCGGGCCGGCGCGTCGCACCAGCTCCTCGAGCAGCGCCTTGCGCTGCGCAAGCGGCACGCGCGTCAGGTCGCGGCCGTCGAGGTAGGCGATGTCGAACAGGAAGTAGCCCAGCTTGCTGTCGTCCGTCGGCAATCCCAGCGGCGCGACGATGCCGTCGACCAGCAGGGTCTCGGCGGGCAGCATGCGCACGGCGTCGCCGATCGGCCTGTCCTTGCTCGCCGCCTTCGCGGGCAGCGCCGTCCCCTTGTCGGAGAACAGCTTGATGGCGCTGCGCTCGTTGCGCGCCAGGACGCGCACGCCCGGGATCTCCATCTCGTGCAGCCAGTCGTCGCCGTCGGGCGGCTTGGCCCGCGCCGCCACGCGCGGCGGCTTGGGCTTCGCCGGCAGCGGCGTGTTCCGCGCCCCCGGCACGTCCGTGATGTCGACGTGCGACGGCTTCGAATGCCAGACGCGCGTGCGGTCCGCGGCGATCTCTTCCATCGTCCGCCCGGTGGTCGCGCTGTCCTGCTGCGTGTCGGTCAGCTCCGGCCCGCCCGGGCGCGCGTGCGCGTCCTTCTCCTTGATCAGCAGCCAGGCCTTCTCGCCCTGTTCGCGCCCCCGCCGCCCCCCCAGCCGGATCAGCGCAAATCCGCCGGAAAGCTTCTCGCCCTTCAAGATGAACTTTAAGTTTCCGGCGGCGTAGCCTTTGACCGGATCCTCCTGCGGCGTCCACGTCCCGTGGTCCCACAGCAGCACTGTGCCGCCGCCGTACTGGCCCTTGGGGATGATCCCCTCGAAGTCGCCGTACGCCAGCGGGTGATCCTCGACGTGCATCGCCAGCCGCTTCACCGCCGGGTCGACGCTGGGCCCCTTGGGGACCGACCACGACAGCAGCACGCCATCCAGCTCCAGCCGGAAGTCGTAGTGCAGCCGCGTGGCCGCGTGCTTCTGGATCACGAACGACAGCGCGCCGTCCGCGCGCGGCTTGGCGGGGGCGTCGCCGGACGGCTCGCTCGTGATCTTGAAGTTCCGCTTCCGGTTGTATTCGGCAAGCCCCATGCCGGCAGTCTCTATGTTAAGACGTTTCCCGCATGCGCGTGTCCAAGACGCTGGTTCCCACGCTGAAAGAAGCGCCCTCGGAGGCGGAGGTCCCTTCGCACATCTTCATGGTTCGCGGCGGCTACCTGCGCAAGGTGGCGGCCGGGATCTACTCGTTCCTGCCGCTCGGCTGGCGGGTCGTGAAGAAGGTGGAGAACATCATCCGCGAGGAGATGGACCGCTCGGGCGCGTCCGAGGTGTTCCTGCCGGCGGTCATCCCGGCCGAGCTGTGGAAGGAGTCCGGGCGCTGGCAGAACTACGGCGACCAGCTGCTGCGCTTCAAGGACCGCAAGGGCGGCGACTTCGTCATCGGCCCGACGCACGAGGAGGTCATCTCGGCGCTGGTGCGCGGCGAGGTGCGTAGCTGGCGGCAGCTGCCGCTGAACCTCTACCAGATCCAGACCAAGTTCCGCGACGAGCTGCGGCCGCGCGCCGGCCTCATGCGCGGGCGCGAGTTCATCATGAAGGACGCGTACTCGTTCCACGCCGACGTCAAGGACGCGGAGCGCGAGTACCGCGTCATGTACGAGACCTACCAGCGCATCTTCACGCGCTGCGGGCTGGCGTTCCGCGCCGTCGAGGCCGACACCGGCAACATCGGCGGCTCGCTGTCGCACGAGTTCCAGGTGCTGGCCGAGACCGGCGAGGACGCGCTGGTCGCGTGCGACAGCTGCGACTACGCGGCCAACGTCGAGCAGGCGGTGTCGCGCAAGCCGGCGCCGGGGACGCCGCCGGCCACGGAAGACAGGAAGCGGGTCGCGACGCCCGGCAAACATTCGATCGCCGACGTGTCGGCGTTCCTGAACGTGCCCGCCGCCAAGCTGGTCAAGACGCTGATCTACCTGGCCGACGGCAAGCCGGTGGCGGCGCTGGTGCGCGGCGATCGCGACGTCAACGAGATCAAGCTGAAGAAGGCGCTGGGCGTCGACCAGCTGGTGCTGGCGACGGACGCGACGGTCAAAGAGGTGACCGGCGCGCCGGTCGGCTTCGCCGGCCCGGTCGGGCTGAAGGTGCCCGTGTACTGCGACGTCGAGGTGTGCGCGCTGGCGGACTTCGTCGTCGGCGCCAACGAGGCCGACGCGCACCTGACCGGCGTGAACATCGAACGCGACTTCACGCCGACCGCGTGCGGCGACTACCGCCTCGCCGCCCCCGGCGACGCGTGCGCGCGCTGCGACGAACGGGCACCTCAAGCCGTACAAGGGCATCGAGGTCGGCCAGGTGTTCTTCCTGGGGACGAAGTACTCGAAGCCGATGGGCGTGACGTTCCTGGACGCCGGCGGCCAGGAGCAGCCGTGCGAGATGGGCTGCTACGGCATCGGCGTCACGCGCATCGTCGCGGCGGCGATCGAGCAGAACCACGACAAGGACGGCATCCTGTGGCCGCTGCCGCTCGCGCCCTTCGAGGTCGCCGTGCTGGACCTGCAGCAGGACGACCCGGCGGTGGTGGCGACGGCGACGCGTATCTACGACGAGCTGACGGCGGCCGGCATCGAGGTGCTGTACGACGATCGCGACGAACGCGCCGGCGTGAAGTTCAAGGACGCGGATCTCATCGGCATGCCGTTCCGCATCGCGGTCGGCAAGAAGGGCGTGGCAGAAGGGGTCGTGGAGCTGAAGCGAAGGAGGTCACCGGACGTGCGAAAGCTGAAGATCGACGAGGCGGCTCGCGTGGTCGCGGCCGAAGTCATGGCGGAGCGCAGCTGATGGCCCCCGCGCATCAGATTCCGGCGCGCGAGCGCGTCATCGTCGCGCTCGACGTCCCCGATCGCGCCGGGCTGGAGAAGCTGCTCGACCGGCTGGACGGCCGGCCGGCGTTCTACAAGGTGGGCCTGGAGCTGTTCGTCGGCGAGGGCGAGCGGGCGATCGAGCTCGTGCGCGCGCGCGGCGGACGCGTGTTCCTGGACCTCAAGCTGCACGACATCCCGGAGACGGTGTCGCGCGCGGTCGCGTCGGCGGCGCGCATCGAGGCCGAGCTGCTGACCGTGCACACGTCGGGCGGCTACGAGATGCTGTCGCGCGCCGCCGAGGCCGCGGCCGGGCGGGTGAAGATCCTGGGCGTCACGGTGCTGACCAGCCTGGCCGAAGACGATCTGCGCGCCGAGGGCGTCGAGCAGCCGATCGCCGAGATGGTCAAGGCGCGGGCGCGCATCGCGGCGCGCGCCGGGATCGCCGGGCTGGTGTGCTCGCCGCTGGAGATCGAGGCGGCGCGGAACGCGGCGCCGGGGTTGTTCATCGTCGTCCCCGGCATCCGTCCGGCGGCGGGCGCAGGGTCGGCCAAGGGCGATCAGAAGCGGGTCGCGACCGCGGCGCAGGCGATCGCGGCCGGCGCCGACTACCTGGTCGTCGGGCGGCCGATCCGCGACGCGGCCGATCCGGCCGCGGCGTTCGACGCGATGGTGCGCGAAGTCGAATCCGTGGTGTGAGCGACCGCGGTCGCATCGTGTTCGGCGTCCGGCCGGTCGACGAGCTGGTGCGCGCCCGTCCCGACGACGTCGCCGTCGTCTACATCGCCGACGGGACGCGGACGCCCGAGATCGAGGCCGTCGTGCAGGCGGCGAAGGAACGGCGCGTGACGGTCGAGTTCCGCCCGCGCCAGATGGTCGCGGAGCTGGCGGGCGTGGGCGTGCACCAGGGCATCGTCGCGATCGCCGGGTGGTATCGCTACGCGGAGCTGGGCGAGCTGCTCGACGCCGCCAACGAGGCGCACGAGCCGGCGCTGATCGTGCTGCTGGACGGCATCACCGACCCCCACAACCTGGGCGCCATCGCGCGCAGCGCCGAGGTGCTGGGCGCGCATGGCCTGGTGATCCCGGCGCGCGGCTCGGCGTCGGTGACGCCGGGCGCCGTGAAGGCGTCGGCCGGGGCGACCGAACGCGTCCGCATCGCCGAGGTCGGCAACCTGCTGAAGGCGATCGACACGCTGCGCGATTCCGGCGTGCGCGTGCTGGGGGCAGGCGCCGCCGAGGGCGAGCGCCTGGACGCCATCGACCTCAAGCTGCCGACCGCGATCGTCGTCGGCGCGGAGGGCAAGGGGATGCGCGAGGCCGTCGTGCGTCGCTGCGACGGGCAGTTCCACATTCCGCAGCGCGGCACCGTGTCGTCGTTGAACGCGTCGGTCGCCGCCGCCATCGCCCTGTACGAAGCGGCGCGCCAGCGCCGCAGCGCGGGCTGGTGACAGCTCGTGCATTGCGCGGGACGGCGTAGCCGTCGCGGTGGCCTCGCTGATAAAGTGCCGGGCCCGGAGGTTCAAAGAGCACGCATGTCATCACGAATTCCCGTAGCCGTCGTTGGGGCCACCGGCCTCGCTGGTCAGCAGTTTTTGGCGTCGCTGGCTGGTCACCCGTTGTTCGAGGCCAAGAAGCTCGTCGCGTCCAGCCGGTCGGCCGGCAAGAAGTTCGCCGACGCGATCAAGGACGACAAGGGCGCGTCGAAGTGGTTCTGCAGCGAGCCGCTGTCGGACGAGCACGCCGGGATCACGGTCGAGGATTCGGCGAAGATGACGACCGACGGCGTGCGGCTGGTGTTCTCGGCCGTCGAGGCCGACGTCGCGCGTGAGCTGGAGCCGCGCTGCGCGGCCAACGTGCCGGTCATCTCGACGGCGAGCGCGTTCCGCTACGAGCCCGACGTGCCGGTGTTTCTGCCCGGCGTGAACTGGGACCACGCGGCGCTGATCGACGTGCAGCGCAAGCGGCGCGGCTGGAAGGGGTTCGTGTCGCCTGGTCCGAACTGCACCACGGTCGGCCTGGCCATCACGCTGAAGCCGCTCGACGACGCGTTCGGCGTGTCGCGCGTGATCATGACGTCGATGCAGGCGCTGTCGGGCGCGGGACGCTCGCCGGGCGTGTCGGCGATGGACATCCTGGACAACATCGTCCCGTACATCCCCAAGGAAGAAGAGAAGGTCGAGAAGGAGACGCTCAAGATCCTCGGCCGCATCGCGGGCGAGGAGATCGCGCCCGCGCCGCTCACCGTGTCGTGCACGTGCACGCGCGTGAACGTCATGGAAGGGCACACCGAATCGGTGTTCGTCGAGCTGAAGAAGAAGGCGAGCCTGGACGACGTCAAGGCGGCGTGGCGGGCGTTCGGCAAGGACATGGCCGAGCTGAAGCTGCCGTCGGCGCCGAAGAACCTGATCTCCGTCAGCGACGATCCGTTTCGCCCGCAGGTCCGCCTGGACCGCGACGCGGAGGGCGGCATGTCGACGGTCGTCGGCCGCCTGCGCTCCGACCCGGTGCTGGGCAACGGCGTGAAGTACATGCTCGTGTCTCACAACACGCGCATGGGCGCGGCGCGCGGCGCCATCCTGGTCGCCGAGTACCTGACCAAGAAGGGCTACATCGTCTGAGCCCGTCGGTGGGCGCGGCGGGCTGTCAGCGCGGCGATGCCGCGTGGTCGGCCAGGTCGCGCCGCCGGCGGATCGCCGGGTTCGCGGGATCGAGCGCGAGCGCGGCCTGGTACTCGCGGAGCGCGTCGGCGAAGCGTTCGAGCCGGTAGTACGCGTCGCCGATCAGCAGTCGTCCGCCGAGCGCGTCGCCCGCCGCGATCGCCTCGCGGCCGCGGCGAACCGCCTCGGGGTAGTCGCCACGATCGAACGCGGACTGGCCGCGGGCGATGACCGGGGCCGCGCCCGTGCGCGGCATCTCGGCCCGGGCGGCCGTTGACTTGACCGTGGGCTCGTCGTCCGGCTCGGCCGCGCGCCGGGCCGCCGGCACACGCGCCGGGACAGCGGCCGCCGGCGCACCAACCGGGGCGGCACGGGCAGCGACACGCTTGCTCGCCGGCGCGGCGGGCAGCGATGCCGCCGGCGCGGCGGGCGCCTCCAGCTCCGGCCACGGCGCGGTGTCCACCGGCGCCACGGGCGTCGCGGCGGGCACGGGCGCGGCCGCTGGTGATGTGCTCGCGCTGGCAGCCGCCGGGTCGTGCCCGTCCGCAACCGCCGCGCTGCTCGACGCGCCACCGGCACGATCGAAATACAGGTACAGACCGACGGCGGCCAGGCCCACCCCCGCCAGCGTCGCGGCCACGGCGCTGCGTGCGATCCGCGCGCGGCGAACGCGCGCCGTCGACGTCGCGAGCACGTCCGTCGTGTGCATCATTATCGGCGTCGGCGTCGGCCTGCTGGCCGTGCCGCCGGCCGCGCTCAGGCACGCCAGCACCTCCTCCTTGAACACCGCCATCGACGCGTGCCGGTCGCGCGGCATCCTCGCCAGCGCGCGCATGACCATGCGTTCGACGTCGCGGGGCAACCCGGGACGCAGGCTGCCGATCGGCGGCGGATCCTCCTGCGCCTTCCTGCGCAGCACGTCCATCGCGTCATCGCCCTCGCACGGCGCGTGGCCGGTCAGCATCTCGTACAGCAGGCCACCCACCGCGTAGACATCGGTCATCGCGTCCGACGGTTTGCCCGCTGCCTGCTCCGGCGACATGTACGCCGGCGTGCCGATGGCGACGTTGGGATGCGTGAGCGCCGCGTGGCGATCGCCGACCGCCAGGTCCAGGTCCTTCGAGATGCCGAAGTCCAGCACCTTGACGAAGTCTTCTTCGCCCTTGCGGTTGACCAGCATGACGTTGGCCGGCTTGAGGTCGCGATGGATGATCTCCGCGGCGTGTGCCGCCTCCAGCGCGCGCGTGATCTGCGCGGCGATGAGCAGCGCGCGCTCCACGGGCAGCGCGCCGTCGCGGACGATCAGCTCCTCCAGGTTGGGCCCGTCCAGGTACTCCATGACGAAGTAGAACGAACCGTCCGGCGTCGTCCCCGAATCCGTGACGTCGACGATGTTTCCGTGGCCGATCTTCGAGGCGGCGCGCGCCTCGCGCCGGAAACGTTCGACCATGTCGGCGGCGGTGTGAAAGCTGGCGTGCAGCACCTTGATCGCGACACGCCGGCCGATGTCGATGTGGTGCGCTTCGTAGACGCGCCCCATCGCCCCTTCGCCACACAGCCGGCGCACGTGGTAACGCCCGCCGATGGTGGTGCCGACGCGCGGGTCTTCTCCGTGGCGACCGCTGTACGGCGCGCTCATCGACATGTTGTTGCCGCTGTCCGGCCCGTTGACCGGCGTCGTCCGCCCGGACGTCTCGGGCAGCTCGACATGCGCGATCACGCCCGACAGCAGCGCCTTCGCATCGGCGATCATCATGTCGCGTTCGTGCCGGTCGCGCAGCGCGTCCTCGGCGAACATCGGGCGCAGGAACTCGGCCACCCGCGCCGCGTCGGTCTTCGGCGCGGTGGCCGCCAGGAACCCGGCCAGGTCCGCGCGCATCGCTTCGCCGTCGGGGTAACGATCGGCGCGGTCCGGCGCCAGCGCCTTCAGCACGATGCGGTCCAGCTCGGGCGGCACGCGGTTCGAGATCGCCGACGGCGGAACGACGTGCGGATCGCGCGCGCGCGCCAGCGAGTCGGAGCTGGCGTCGCCGGGCGAATCATTGCCGTCGCCGCCGGCCGCCAGCGGGAACAGCTGCCGTCCCGTCAGCAGCTCCCACAGCAAGATGCCGGCGGAGTACAGATCGGCGCGGCCGTCGAGCCGCTCGCGGCGCGCCTGCTCGGGCGCGAGGTAGCTGATCTTGCCGTAGATGATCCCCGGCATCGTCTTTTCCAGCTTGAGCGTCGACGTCGCCAGCCCGAAGTCGGTCAGCTTCACCTCGCCCGAGAACGACAGCATGACGTTGCCCGGCGACACGTCACGGTGCACGAGCGCGAGGTCCTCGAACGCGTGCGCGTACGCGAGGCCGCGGCACAGCTCCTTGATGACGTGGACGGCGATCTCGACCGGGAAGGGCATGCGATGTTCGGCGCAGCGGTTCCACACCGCGTGCAGGTCGCGGCCGCTGACGTATTCCATCGCCAGGAAGATGCGATCGCCGTGGATGCCGGCGTCGAACACCGACACCAGGTTGCCGTGCGACAGCCGCAGCGCGACCATCGCCTCGTCGCGGAAACGGCGCGCGTGTTCGGCGGCGACGATCTCGGGCGGCACCTGCTTGACCACGCACAGCTTCTCCAGGCCGGGCGTGCCGGTCATCGCCAGGTACAGCTGGCCCATGCCGCCGCGAGCGAGCGGGCGCAGCAAGACGTACGAGTCGAACCTGCGCGGAAACCCGGGCGGGCTCCCGTCGAATTTGCCTTGCTTCAAGCCATCCACGGCGCGGCGATTTTATGAGGGTCGCGTTCTGAATGGGGCGACAAACTGCGGTAAGGTCGGGGAGCACCATGAACGGGACGACCGGAACGGCCATTGTCGGCGAGCGGTGACGCGGCGCTCGCGAACCGCCGGGTTGTTCTGGGGGTCACCGGGGGTATCGCCGCATACAAGGCCGCGGAGCTCGTCCGTCTGTACGTCAAGGCGGGCGCGACCGTGCGGGTGGTGATGACCGAGGCGGCGACCCGCTTCATCACGCCGCTGACGCTGCAGACGCTGTCGGGCGCGGCCGTGGCGCTGGACCTGTTCGACCCGGCGTCCGAGGCGGACATCGGCCATATCCGGCTGGCGGACGAGGCCGACATCGTCGTCGTCGCGCCGGCGACCGCCGATTTCATCGCGCGCATGGCCGCCGGCATGGCGAACGACCTGCTGGCCGCGGTGGTGCTAGCGACGCGGGCACCGATTCTGCTGGCGCCGGCCATGAACGTAAACATGTGGACCAACCCCCTCACGCAGCAGAACCTGGCGCGCCTTCTGACGCCGGCGCCGGGGACAGCGGCCGGGCGCGTGACCACGGTCGGCCCTGACCAGGGGCCGCTGGCGTGCGGCTGGATCGGGTCGGGGCGGCTGATCGAGCCGGCTGACATCGTCGCCGAGACCGCGCGCCTGCTCGCCACGGGCGGCGGCGGCAAGGACATGTCGGGGCGCCACGTCGTCGTCACGGCTGGCGGAACGCGCGAGGCGGTCGACGCGGTTCGTTTCCTGGGTAACCGTTCGTCCGGGAAGATGGGGGCAGCGATGGCGGCGGCTGCCGCGGCGCGCGGCGCCGAGGTGACCCTGGTCGCCGGCCCCGGGACACCAGAGGTTCCCATGGCCCGCCGTATCGACTTCGAGAGCGCGGCCGATCTCGAGCAGGCGTTGGCTGACCTGGCGCCGAAGTCCGACGTCGTGGTGATGGCGGCGGCGGTGGCGGACTTCCGCCCGCCCGCGCCGCTGCCGGGGAAGATGTCGCGGCGCGATGCCGGCGGCCCCGTGTCGCTGGCGCTGGAGCCCGTGCCCGACCTGCTGGCTGGGCTGGCGCGCGGGCGGCGCGGGACGCGGCCGTACCTGGTCGGCTTCGCGGCCGAGACCGCCGCCGGCGACGCGCTGGCGGCGCGCGCCGGGGCGAAGTTGCGCGAAAAAGGATGTGACGCCATCGTTGCCAACGACGTGAGCGGGCAGGGGATCGGGTTCGGGGCGGAGGACAACGAGGCGACGCTGCTGTTCGCGGACGGCGCCAGCTTCGTGCTGCCGCGCGCCGGCAAGCGCCGGATCGCGGACCAGGTGTGGAACCTGCTGGCGGCGCGATTGCCGGGCGCAGAGGGATCGCGTGCCTGATCCGCGGCTGAAGACATACGCGCCGCAGGCGGTGCGCCACCTGGCGGCGGCGGGGTTGTCGCTGATGCAGCGCCAGGAGACGGTGGCCGGCCGCCGCGGCAACGTGCCGCCGTGGCCTGGGTCCGACGACGTCGATTTTCACGGCACGCTGTCGGCGATCTGGGTGTGGGCGCGGCACCAGCGGTTGTCGGGCGCCACCAGGTTCGCCGGGCCGCGCAACGCCGGCTGGGCGTTCGTCGACGCCAACGCGAAGCGGTTCATCCCGGATGCCATCGACAACGAGGCCGGCGACGAGGCCGCGTACGACTGCGCGCTGGCGCTGATCGCCATCGCGGCGGAGCGCGCGCTGGGGCCGGTCGATGCGAAGCGACAGGCGATCGGCGACCGCGCGGCGCGGGTGCTGACCAACTACCTCGGCGCGCTGGAAGACCTGTCGGGGCGCGAGTTCCGCGACCCGGGCTTCCTGGCGTTCGCGCTGGCCGACTACGCACGCGCCATCGACGATCGCGGGCTGCTCGCGGGCGCGCGCAAGTTCGTCGACCGGTCGTTCGGCATGAAGACGCTGGCGCCGTTCGCCGGCGAGCCGTCGGCGACCGGCGGCCTGTTCGATTTTTCGTCGACGACGGCGACACGGGTCATGGCGGTCATCGCCGCCGAGGGGGCGACGCCGTTCGTGGGCGCGTGGCTGCGCGAGCGCGTCGGGGACAGCGTGCCGTCGGGGTTCTCGCCGCGCCGGCGGGACGAGAACACCTGGAACGCGTGCGTCGCGTGGGCGCTGGGCAAGGCGTATGTCGTGTCGACGGATCCGGTGTTCATGCAGGCGTACAGCGACGTCATGGACGAGCTGGAACGCCGCGACAGCGACCGCGACGGCGCGCTGGGACGTGACGGGACCGTGAAGGCCCCCGAGACCGCGACGACGTTCTATTACGCGCTGGCGATCGATTCGCTGGTGACGCCCGAGGCGCTGGGCGCCGTGACCCCCGAGCCGAGCGGGGGCAGTCGCCCACCACCACTGCCGGGCGTGCGCAACGGAACAGGAGGACGCGGTGGCCGACAGTCCGTCTGATGAGTCTGGTGACCTGCGTGCCGAGCTGCGGGCGGTCGTCGGGCAGGTGCGCACGAACCTCGCATCGCGGGCGCGATCGGGCCTTTCGCGCGTGAGCGCCGATCTGACGGCGCGCGCCTGCGGGGCGAAGCAAGGCGGCGACCGCGCCGGCGCGGACGGGCGTCGCGGCCGCGGTGCCTCGGGTCGCACAGACGATAGCGGCGCCGGCGCCTGTGGCGCGCGGCTGCCTCGGTTGCTGCCGTCGAAGGCGCGATCGCGCCAGGCGCTGACAAGCCACGCACCGGCGCTGCCGGGCTCAAGCTGCTGCGCGACGAGATCGGCGACTGCCAGCGATGCAAGCTGGCGCCGTCGCGGACGAACCTGGTCTACGGCGTCGGCAACCCGGACGCGGATCTGGTGTTCGTCGGCGAGGCTCCGGGCGCCGACGAAGACGCGCAGGGCGAGCCGTTCGTCGGCAAGGCGGGGCAGCTGCTGACGAAGATGATCGAGGCGATGGGGTACTCGCGCTCCGACGTCTACATCTGCAACGTGCTCAAGTGCCGGCCGCCGGGCAACCGCAACCCCGAGCCCGACGAGGTCGCCAGCTGCGAGCCGTTCCTCAAGCGCCAGCTCGCCGCCATCCGCCCGCGCATGATCGTCGCGCTGGGGAAGTTCGCGGCGCAGTGCCTGCTGCGTGACGACACGCCGATCACGCGCATGCGCGGCAGCTTCCGCAGCTACGAGGGGATCCCGCTGATGCCCACGCTGCACCCCGCCTACCTGCTGCGCGACCCGAGCAAGAAGAAGCTCGCCTGGGAAGACCTCAAGGCGGTCAACGCGGCGCTGGCGCGGGTGGGCATCCACCCGCCGCGCCCGCCGGCCGCCTGAGCCGGACCGCGTCGCCGCAAACACTGGTATTCCAGCGTGACCGCCATGTACCATGCCGGCCCGATGGCCCCTCGCAGGTTGCTCGTGGTCTGCGCCCTGATCGCCGCCTGCGCGTCGGTCGCGAAGCCGGGCACGCTGTACAAGACCGGCATCAACAAGTTCGAGGCCGACGACATGAAGGGCGCCGCCGAGTCGTTGCAGGCCTTCGTCGACAAGAGCTGCGCCTCGGTCAACCCCGACAAGCGCTGCCGGGACGCGTACATCAAGCTCGGCCACGCCTACGAACGCCTGGGTGGACCGGCGCGCGCGTGGACCGCGTACGACGCCGCGCTCGGCTTTCCGCCGCACACCCGCGACGCCGCCGTGAAGGCCGACGTCGAGCGCACGCAACGCCAGATGGTCGAGCGCCGCGAGCGCAACGGCGTGCAGGCGCCCGTGGTGCTGCTCTATCGCGACGAGGTCAGCGACGAGTTCAACGCGCGCTCGGTGGTGATCTCGATCGACTTCGAGCCCGTCGTCACCAAGGACAAGGACGCGAGCGAGCTGCACAAGGCGGAGTACCAGCGCGTCTACGGCGGCTCCGTCGAGCCCGGCGACCACGTGCTGGTCGTCGAAGCCGTACACGACTGCAAGCCCGGCTTCGGCGGCCGGTGCGCGCGCTCGAACCTACGCAAGGCCTTCGCGTTCACCAGCGCCCCGCACGCCCCGACGACGATCGAGATCCGCGCCTACGCCGAAGACGGCGTCGGCGACGCCCCCGCGCACCCGGCGATCGAGCTCAAGACGCGGTAGAAGCTGGATCGAATCCTCGACTAGGCTGGTCGCATATCGCCGAGGGGAGGCGGAATAGCACGGGGCGTGGCGCTCGTCGTGCTGGTGGTCGTGTTGTCGCTTGCGGGTGGTGGTGTGCGTGCCGCGGTCGGGCCGCCGACCGACGAGGCGACGAAGGTGGCTTTCGTGCTGCTGGCGAAGCCGCGCTTGCCTGACGGCAAACAGCTCGAGCGTGCGTTCGCTCGCTTCGCAACCAAGGAGTGCCAGCTGCGCGAGCGGGTTGAAAAGGATCAACAGGGGAGCAGCAAGGCCCTGGCGTTCGAGCTCACACCGGTGGCGGCGGATTTATCGGGCTCATGAACAAGCCGGTTCCGAAGCGTGAGGCTGACGAGGCCGCCGCCCTGAGCGTCTCATCCATGACAAATGGATGGAAGCTTGCCCCACACGCCGCTCACCTGATCGTGGCGCTGAGCGACGCGAAGTCGACATCGGTGACGGAAAGGATGTCTCGGTTTACGTGGCTGCTCGCCGCCGTGGCCGAAGCGTCGGACGCCGTGGGTGTGTACTGGGGCGACGCGGGCGCGACTCACGACCCGAAGTTCTTCATCTCGGTCGCCAAGGACACTGCGATGGTCGGGCGGCTGATGTTGTGGACGGGCGTCAGCGCCGTCCAGCAACCTGACGGTACGGATTAGCGTGCTCAGCACGGGGATGAAGCAACTCGGCCTTCCCAATCTGTTGCTGATCGCGCCCGCGAAGTCGCCCAGCGGCACGACTTTGGAAACGTTCTTCGATCTGCTCGCCTACATGGTGACGCGAGGCAAGGCGCTGCCCGATGGCGACACCGTCGGGGCGCACTGCCAACGAGCGTTTGCCCGTGCGCTACGTGCCTTCGCCGGTAAACCCCGGCGAAAAGGTCTGGCGCGTCGAGCTCAAGTGACGACCTAGCTTCCCGCGGTCACGGTCGTGAACAGCACGGGCGCACCCGTCGCGCTCAAGATCATCTCGCGCGACACGCCGGGGGCTTTCAGCACACAGATGAAGCAGTCGCCTGCGGTGTCGAACATGCCGAGCTCCGTGATCACGCGGTTGGCGCAGCCGCGCGCCGTCGGCGGCAGCGTCAGCTGCGCCACCAGCTTGGGCTGGCCGTCCTTCGACACGTGGCTCTGCAACACGACCACGCGGCGCGCGCCCGCCGCCAGATCCATCGCGCCGCCCATGCCGGTGATCAGCTTGCCGGGCACCGTCCAGTTGGCGAGGTCGCCGTTGCACGCGACCTCGAGGCCACCCAGGATCGCCAGGTCGACGTGGCCGCCGCGGATCATCGCGAACGACAGCGCCGAATCGAAGATGCTGGCGCCGGGCAGCGCGGTGACGGTCTGCTTGCCGGCGTTGATCAGGTGCGCGTCGACCTGATCTTCGGTGGGGTAGGGGCCCATGCCGAGCAGGCCGTTCTCCGAGTGCAACGTCACGCTGCCGTCGAGCGGGATGTGATTGGCGACCTCGGTCGGCATGCCGATGCCCAGGTTCACGACCTGCCCGGCCGCGACCTCGGCGGCCGCCCTGCGCACCATGTCTTCGCGCGACCAGCTCATGCCGTCGCTACCGCCCCACCAGCGTGCGCGTCATCAGGTGCTCGATGACGTCGCGATGGGCGGGCACCTCGACGATGCGCTTGACGAAGATCCCCGGCAGGTGGACGTCGTCGGGATCGATCGCCCCGCGGTGAACCAGCTTGTCGACCTCGGCGACGGTGACGTCCGCCGCCATCGCCATCAGCGGGTTGAAGTTGCGCGCCGTGCGGTGGAAGCGCAGGTTGCCGGCGACGTCGCCGACGGCGGCGCGCACGATCGCCAGGTCGGCGCGCAGCGGCCGTTCGAAGACGTACTTCTTGCCGTCGATCTCGCGCACCTCCTTCCCCTCGGAGACCACCGTCCCCACCCCCGTCGGCGTGTAGAAGCCGGCGATGCCGGCGCCACCGGCGCGGATGCGCTCCGCGAACGTCCCTTGCGGCGACAGCTCGACCTTCACCATCCCCTTCAGGTACTGCTCGGCGAGATCCGGGTTGCCGCCGACGAAGCTGCAGATCACGCGCGCCACCTGGCGGTTCTTGAGCAACACGGCCAGCCCCTGGCCCTGGTTGCCGCAGTTGTTGCTGATGATCGTCAGGTGCTTGATCCCGCTGCGCGCGATGGCGTCGATGCACGCCTCCGCGTTGCCGCACAGGCCGAAGCCGCCCGACATGATCGTCATGCCGTCGCGCAACACGTCCGCCAGAGCGGTCGCGACGTCGGTGCGGACCTTGCTCGTGTCAAACGGTGTGACGCTCACGCCAGCGCCTCGTCGAACGCGCGCCCGAGCTCGCCCAGCGCCTCGTCCAGCTCCGCGTCGGTGATGACCAGCGGCGGCGCGAAGTAGACCAGGTTGTCGCGCTTGTAGACGTGCAGCCGGTGGCGGCGCAGCGTCGCCGCCAGCTTGACCATCGTCACCGCGGGCACGGGATCGCGCGTGCCCGGGACGGTGAGCTCGAACGCCCACAGCAGGCCGATGCCCCGCACCTCGCCGATGTACGGCCGCGTGCGCGCGAACGCGCGCAGGGCGGTCGCCAGGTACGCGCCGGCCGCCGCCGCGCGCTCGACCAGCTTCTCGTCGCGGAGGACGCCGATGCTGGCGGTGATCGCCTCACACACCAGCGGGTGAGCGTAGCTGGTCAGCCCGCACACCAGCACGTGGTCGTCGAAGTGGCGGGCGACGCGCTCGCTGACGATCAACGCGCCCCCGGGCATGTATCCGCCGGTCAGTCCCTTGGCCATCGTCATCATGTCCGGCGACACGCTGTCGTGATCGACCGCGAACCAGCGTCCGGTGCGGCCGAACCCCGACAGCACCTCATCGGCGATCAGCAAGATGCCATGGCGATCGCAGATGTCGCGAATTTTGCGCCAGTAGCCCGGCGGCGGAACCAGCACGCCGTTGGCGCCGACGATGCCTTCGAGGATCACGGCGGCGATCGTCTCGGGCCCCTCGCGCAGCAGCACGGTCTCCAGGTTCTGGGCGCACTCGTGCGCGCACGACGTCGGCTCCTTGCCGAACGGGCACCGGAAGCAATACGGGTCGGCCATGCGGACGACGCCCGGCATGCCGGGCTCGAACGGATCGCGGCGCGGATCGCCCGACAGCGACAGCATCGCCAGCGTCGCGCCGTGGTAGCTGCGGTTGCGGGCGACGACCTTCGACCGCCCGGTGACCAGGCGCGCGATCTTGACCGCGTTCTCGTTCGCCTCGGCGCCCGACAGGCAGATGAAGGTCTTCTCCAGCCCGGGCGGCGTCACCTCGGCCAGCAGCTCGGCGGCGCGCGCCTTGGCGGGGAACGCCGCGTTCGGCGTCACCAGCAGCCCGCGGCCGGCGGCCTCGGCCAGCGCCGCGCGCATGCGCGGGTGGTTGTGCCCGAGCGTCGCGTTCCACGTCATGCTGCCCAGGTCCCACCAGCGACCGCCGTCGGCGGTCGTGAACCGCGACCCCTCGCCGCCGACGATCTCCAGCGGCTCGACCCCGGTCTGGACGCTCCAGGTATAGAAGGCGTGCGCGGCCTGGCGATCGGCGACGGACTCGCTCATGCGGGCGCGCCGGTCGCGCGCACCTCCCGGCACACGACGGCGAACAGGTCGGCGATCGCCAGCGCCTGCGGCCTCGTTGATCACCAGCGGCGGCGAGAAGCGGATCGCCTTGCTGCCGCACTCGAGCACGAGCAGGCCGCGCTTGAAGCATTCGTTCGCGATCGCGTGCGCCAGCTCGGGCGTCATCAGCTCGACGCCGATCATCAGGCCCACGCCGCGCACCTCGGTGACCGCCGGCTCGCCCTTGAGCTTGGTGGTCAGCGCGGTCTTCAAGATGTCGCCGACGCGCGCCGCGTTCGCGACAAGCTCGTTCTCCAGCAGCTCGATCGTCGCCAGTCCCGCGGCGATCGACACCGGGTTGCCGGCGATCGTCGAGCCGTGGCTACCCGCCGGCCAGGTCATCAGCTCGCGCCGCGCCATCATCGCGCCCAGCGGCATGCCGGACGCGATCCCCTTGGCCAGCAAGATCACGTCGGGGACGACGCCGGTGTGCTCGGCGGCGAACATCTTCCCCGTGCGCCCCATGCCCGACTGCACCTCGTCGAACACCAGCAGGATGCCGTGGCGGTCGGCGATCGCGCGTAGCCGCGGCAAGAAGTCAGCCGGCGGCACGATGTAGCCGCCTTCGCCCAGCACCGGCTCGACGACGATCGCCGCGACGTCGTCCGCCGACGCGACCGTGCCGAACAGCTCCTCGACGCTGTCGGCGTCGCCGTACTTGGCGTGATAGACGCCCGGCAGCAGCGGCCCGAAGCGGCGCCGGTACTTCGACTTGCTGGCGGTCAGCGACAGCGACCCCAGCGTGCGCCCGTGGAAGCCGCCCCGGAACGCGATCAGCCCCTGCCGCCGCGTGTGGTGTCGGACCAGCTTGATCGCTGCCTCCACCGCCTCCGTCCCCGAGTTGGTCAGGAACGTCTGCCAGTGGTGCGCGTTGGGGCCGATGCCGCGCGCGAGCTCGTCGAGCTTGCCGCAGATCGCGCCGTAACCCGGGTAGTGGAAGTCGGTGCCGCAGATGTGGATCAGCACCTCGGACTGCGCCGCGATCGCCGCCGCCACGGCCGGATGGCAGTGACCGGTCGACGCGGTCGCCACGCCCGCCTCGGCGTCGAAGTAGACGTTGCCGTCGACGTCCTCGACCATGCAGCCCGACGCCCGCTGCACCATCAGCGGATAGCAGTGGATGAGCGACGGCGACAGATAGGGGAGGGCGCGCGCGATCATCTCCTTGGCGCGCGGGCCGGGCGGCTCGGTCACGATCGAGATCGGCTGCGCCGCCAGCTCGGCCAGCGCCAGGTTCGGGGTCGGCTGTGTGTCGGCGGTGGTCATGGTGTGCACAGTGTCCGGCTCTGCTCGCGCAGGTAACAGAGCAAGGTGTAGTGGCCGCCGATGTTCTTCCCCGTCGAGCCGCTGCCCTTCCAGCCGCCGAACGGTTGCACGCCCGGCCACGCGCCGGTCGTCGCGCCGGCGGCGCGGTTCACGTACACGACGCCCGCCTCGATGCGCGAGAAGAAGGCGTCGATGTCGGCCTGCTCGCGCGAGAACAGCCCCGCGGTGAGCCCGAACTTGGTGTCGTTGGCGCGCGCCAGCGCTTCGTCCAGGCTGGCGACGGCCTCGACGGCGACGATGGGGACGAACAGCTCCTCGCGCAGCAGCTCGTGATCGCGCGGCAAGCCGGCGAGCACGGTCGGGCGCACGAAGTATCCGTTGTCCAGCGCGCCGTCCTTGACGACGCGGCCGCCCGCGCGCACGACATCGGATCCCGCGGCGCGCGCCGCCGCCACGTGGCGTTGATAGTCGTCATAGCTGGCCCGCGTCGCGACCGGCCCGACGAACACGCCCTTGTCCAGCGGATCGCCCAGCACCGTGTCGTCCGCCATGCGCGCCAGCCGGGTCACGAACTCGTCGGCGATGTCGCGGTGGACGAACACGCGCGAGCAGGCGGAGCACTTGTGGCCGTTCATCCCGAACGCCGATCGGTAGACGCCCTGAACGGCGGCGGCCATGTCGGCGCTGGGCATGATCAGCGCCGGGTTCTTGCCGCCCATCTCGACGACACACGGCTTGGGGAACTCGCGCGCGAAGTTCTTGTACAGGTGGCCGAAGCCGACGTCGAACGACCCCGTGAACGTCGCGCCCGCGACGTCGGGGTGGTCGCGCAGGCCGTCGCCGATCAGCTTGCCGCTGCCCGGCAGACAGCTGATCACGCCTGGCGGCACGCCGGCCTGCTCGAAGATCTCGACCAGCTTGACCGCCGACAGCGGCGTCTCCGACGACGGCTTCATCACCACGGTGTTGCCCGTGACCAGCGCCGCCGCGGCGGGCGCGCCGAGCAGCGCGTACGGGAAGTTCCACGGCGCGATCACCGCCCACACGCCGTAGGGCCGCAGCACGCTGGTGTTCTGGTCGGTCGGCACCAGGCGCCCCATCTCGCGCACGTAGCCGGCGTTCGCGCGCATCTCGGCGGCGTAGTAGCTGTAGAGGTCCGCCGTCTCTTCGATCTCGCCCAGCGCCTCGACGCGGTTCTTCCCCATCTCGAAGATCAGCCACGCCGCCAGCTCCAGGTTGCGCGCGCGCACCAGATCGGCGGCGCGGTCGAGCATCGCCGCGCGGTCCTGCCAGGGGACGCGGCTCCAGCTCGGGAAGGCGGCGTGCGCGGCGGCGACGGCGTCGCGCAGATCGGTCGCGGTCGCGGTCGCGACGCGCGCCACTATCACGCGCGCGTCCGTGGGGCTGCGGCTCTCGATCGGCGGGCCACCCGCGCGGGTCTCGCCCGCGACGTGCAGCGGGTAGCTGCGCCCCAGCTCGGCGCGCACGCCGGCGATGGCTGTGGCGAACTTCGCGTCCAGCGCCGGATCGTCGGCGCTGAGGCTGATGTATGTCACTTTGGCGGGGGCGCTCATGGCGATGCCTTCACTTTAGAATAGTCCAGAATCGTCGCGGTATCGACGGAGTGCGGCGTCACTCGTCGCGCGTCCACAACCGTCACGTCACATGGCGCTGATCCACCGTTGACACCATGATTTCGAATCCGTAGTCTGGCGACCCCGCGTGAGCAAAGAACGGGGTCACGGGCAACGGAGAGACGACACATGACGAAGGCGGAGCTCATCGAGCGCGTTTATGCCTGCAAGCACCTGCCTCGTAACCTGACCAAGAAGACCGTGGCCCAGATCGTCGATGCCGTGTTCACCGAGATGGGCGACTACTTCATCCGCACGCGGGTGTCGCGCAACCAGAACGCGCGGCTGACGTACCCAGGATTCGGTACCTTCGCGAAGCGCCGCCGTCCGCCCCGCATGGTGAAGAACCCGCAGACCGGCGCCCCGATCACCATCCCCCGGCAGGAGACGATCACGTTTTCGCCCGGCCAGGAGCTGCGCTCCCTGCTCAACCGCAACGGCAAAGGCAACGGTTCTGTGACAGAGACCGTCGCCAAGACCGCGGCGCGCTAGCCCGACGACGCCACACCCGGCGACGCGCTACACTAAGAGATGCTCGATCCCAGCCTGGAGCTGGCCGACCTACACATCCACGTCGGCGGCGCCGTGGCGCCGCACATCCTCTGGTCGATAGCGCACGATCAGGGGTTCAAGCTGCCGGTGCAGACGTACTGGGAGTTCCGCGATCTGGTCACCGCGAAGCCCGAGACGGTGTCGTCGCTGGCGGATTACCTCGCGATCCTGCACCACTGGACGGAGAAGATTCAGTCGTCGCCGGCGGCCATCGAGCGGTCGGTCTACGAGATCATCGGTAAGGAGTTTCGCTCCAGCGGCGTGTCGCTGATCGAGCTGCGCTTCAACCCGATGAAGCGGAACCTGGGCGGCGAGCGCGACCTGGACCACATCATCCACGCCGCGCTGCGCGGCATGGATCGCGCGTGCCTGGAGTACGGCGTCAAGGCGGGCCTGATCTTCTGCCTGGCGCGCGAGTTCTCGCTGGAGCTGAACGAGATCCTGGTCAAGAAGGCGGTCAAGTACAAGAACCGGGGCATCGTCGGCATCGACCTGGCGGGGCCCGAGTCGCACACGCTGGAGCTGGGCCACGAGGTGGCGGGCTACCGCGATCTGTTCGCGCGCGCGCGCGCGGCGGCGCTGGGGACCACGGTGCACACGGGCGAGACGACGTACACCGCCGCGCCGGGCGTGCTGGCGGTGCTCAAGGAGCTGGCGCCGTCGCGCATCGGCCACGGCATCGGCGCCGCCGCCAGCGAGGAGGCGACGGCGAAGCTGGCCGAATCGGGGACCGTGCTGGAGATCTGCCCGAGCTCGAACCTGCGCACGCACGCGGTGGCGAACCTGGCGGAGCTGGGCACGGCGCTGCGCACGTTCGAGAACGCCGGCGTCCGCTACACGATCAACACCGACGGCCCGTACCTGCTCAACACACACCTGCGCAGCGAGTACCAGCTGCTGCTGGACGCGAAGATCCTGAGCGAGGCCGAGGCCGAGCGCAGCGTCGCCGTCGCCCACAGCGCGACGTTCATCCGCTGAGCAGATCTCGTTCGCGAAGGGGCGCCACCGACGCTGTTGATGCTACCTTCGTGGGCGTGACGGCCGGGCGCCTGGCCCTCGTGGCCTCGATCAGCGTGTTCGTTGCGCTTGCCGCTGCGCGCGATGCGCGGGCAGCGCACGATCCGTTCGCGTGGGCGCCCGTGGGGCCGGCCGCCGTCGAGCGCGGGCGGCAGGCGGCCAGCCGGTTCGGCCTGCGCACGCTGCACGAGGTGACCGTCGAGGTCGACAACGTGTTCGCCGCCGCCAACCGGCAGGCGCTGTCGCTGGCCGAGCAGCGGCTGCGCGAGGTCCCCGGGGTCCGCGGCGTGATCGGCCCGGCCGGGCTTGCTCGACATCAGCGTCAACGCGGGCGGCACGACAAGCGCGCGCAAGATGCTGGCGCGCGGCGAGAGCGAGAGCGAGGGTGAGGCCGCCCGGCAGCGGGTCGTGCGGCGCGCCGACGCCGTCGGCTGGTTCTTGACCGAAAACGGGCGCCGCGTGCGCTTCTTCGTCGACGCGGACGACTGGAGCAAGGTCGCGCCCGGCGGTCGCGAAGGCGCTGTCGGGCTCAGGTCTCAGCCTGGCGCCGGCGACGTCCGGCGCGGTCGACGCGCGCCCGCTGTGGCCGGACCCGCGCCACCGCTCGCGTTCGCTGCCGGTCGCGATCGTCGCGGCCTGGGTGGCGCTGGCCTTGATCGCCATCGCGCGCGCGCACCTGGGGCTGCCGCGCGGGCTCGGGTGGCGGCGCGCGGCGCTGGCGCTGGCGGCCGCGATCGGGGCGGCGGCGCCGTTCGTGCTGGTTCCGGTCGCGGGCATTCGCGCGCTCGGCGGGCTGGCGGCGCTGGCCGCCGCCGGGCTGGTCGTGGCGTCCGGCTTCGTGATGCGCAGGCGGCGGGCGGCGCTCACGACGGTTCCGCCGGCGCGCCCATCGGCGCTGCTGGCGCTGTTCGCGCTCGTCGTCGTCGTCGCCGGCATCTCGCTGGCCGCCAACCTGCGCGTCGGGACGCGGCAGTGGAACGCCGCGCCGGTGTTCTTCGTCGACGTGCGCGCCGACCTCGACAGCCCCGTCGTCCTGCGGGAGATTCGCCGCGTGACCGACTATCTTCGCGACCAGCCGGGCGTCGCGAACGCGTGGTCGGTCGCGGACCTGTTCATGGGCGTGACCAGCGAAGGGGAGGAGGCCAGCCGCATCCCCGACGACCCGGAGCAGGTGCGCCGCATCCTGGTGCAGGCGCGCACCGATCCGGCTGTGAGGCTCGAGCTGGGCGGCGACCACCGCCAGGCGCTGATCGGCGTGCGCTTCGACGAAGATCCGACGGTGGATCACGCGGCGATCGTCGCCGGGCTGGAGCGCTACCTGCAGGTCGAGCTGCGGCGGGCGTTGCTTTACGTCGACCTGTCCGCGGCGGGGACGCCGCCGGACACGCGTTCGCTCGGGCGCGGCATCCTGGCGGTCGACGCGCGCGAGCGGGTGCAGCGCATCTGCACGCGCTCGGGACGGCCGCTGGATCCGACGGAGTCGCTGTCCGTCGAGCGGGCGTCGCGGCAGGCGGCCACCATCCCGGCAGCCGATCCCGCGCGGCTGGAGGCGGCCATCACCGACACCGTGCGCGACTTCGTGACCCGGCACCCGTTCCGGCTGCCGGCCGTCGAGACGTTGCGGCTGATCTCCACCGTCGTCGCGCTGGGCGATGCCAGCAGCGCGGACGACGTGCGCGTCGCGCTGGCGGCGGCGTATGGCGCGCGGATGCCCGACGCCATCCTGCGCACCAGCGCGGACACGCTCGCGCGGCGCGTGGCGGCCGTCCGCCGCCGTCACGTCGCGCGCACGAACTTCAAGGACATGCTCTACGGCGCGCAGCTGCCGACCGAGGGCGTGCTGGCCGACGAGGTGCGCAGCGCGACGCTGGAGGCGATGGGCCCGGTCGTCGGCATCCCGGCGGCGTTCGACAACCCGGCGGCGCTCAAGCTCGATCTGGTGCCCGTCGGCGGCGCGCCGAACGATCGCACGCTGTCGCAGCGATGGAACCGCGCGCTGGCCGTCGGCGTCGGCGCGGCGGCGGGCTTGCTCGGCATCTTGCTGGTGGTCGTGGGCGGTCCGCTGGGGCTGTTGTGGCTGCCGCTGGGGCTGGCGCCGCTCGCGGCGGCGATCGCGCCCGCGGCGTTGCTGGGCGAGCCCGTCGGGTTGCCGACGATCGCGTTCTACGCCGGCGCGCTGGCGGCACGGTGCCATCCTGGCGATGGCCGTCGCGGACCGAACGCGCCTCCGCGGCGGCACCCGTCCCGTGCCCGCCCGGGGATCCGCGTGAGGGCAGGGGCGCTGCGGCGCGTCGCCGCCGTGGCGGTCGCCGTGTGGATTGCGGGTTGCGGCGCGCCGCCGTGGCGCATGGGCGCGCCGCTCGACGGCCGTCCATCGATTCCGCCCACCTCGGCGCGGCCCACGGCGGAGCAAGCGCGCGCGACGGCGGCGCGCGAACGCGCGGCCGGTCGAACCGTGCTGGAGATGTCTGCGCTGCTCGACATCGACGTCGCCGACAAGCTGACCGCGGCCGAACGCATCCGGCTGGCGGACCTGCTGGTGGCGCGGGCTGCCGAGCTGCACGGCCTGGGGCGCGCGATTCCGGAGAGCGCCGACCTGGAGGAGGTCGCGCGCCTGGATCCCGAGCGCGGCGCGCGTCTGGTGACCGCGCGGGCGGTGGCGGCGGCGGCGGCAGGTAACGCGTGGAAGGCTATCGGCGCGCGCGCCGAGGCGCAGATCGCCTACAACCGGGCGACGTCGCTCGGGGGAATCGTCCCCGGCGATCTCGGCCTGCGCCCGTCGCGGCCGGCGCCGCCCGCGGCGAACCTGACGCCCGCGGAGCTCGACGCCTGGCTGCTGGCCGGGCCGTCGCTGTCCGCGCGGCTGTTGCCGCTGGCGGCCGTGTCGCCCGCGGTGCTCGACGGTAGCCCGCGCGCGCTCGCCTGGGCCGAGCTGCTGCTCGGCGAAGACCCGACGTCGCCCGATGTGCTGGCGGCCGTGGCGACGATCTTCGGGCGCGCCGGGCGGTTCGGTGGCACCGAGCAGATGCTGATGGAGCTGACGTACCATTCGCCGGATCGCGCGGCGGGGCTGGCGCGCGGCGCGGTCATCTGGGAACGCGTGGGACGGCTGCGCGACGCCTGTGCGCAGTGGATCCGCGCGGCGCGCTGGCGGGACGACCCGGAGGATCCGGCGTGGGTGAAGGCCGCCGCCTGTGCGCGCCGCGATCCGGGCGCCGCCGACTGGCGCGAGATCCGCGACTACGTCCTGGCGCGCGCGCGGCCGGGTCAGCGTGACGCCCTCGCCGCCGCGCTGGACGGGCGCCCGCCACCGGCTGACGGCGGCGTGGCCGCCGATGCGGGCGGCGCGGTGCCGGTGCCGACGCGGGCGTGGGCGAGCGATGACGGCGACGCTTCGCTGCCCGAACGATGGCATGGAGCTGGGCGGCGAGCGCCCTTGCCGGCGGTGCGGCGCCAGGTGGCGTCCGGATGACGATCTGTCGTCGCGCGCGCCGCAGGCGTTCGCGCGCATGGCGCCCGCCGCGCGCACCCCGGCGGAGGCGCACGGCAAGCCGCTGGCCTGCCCGCAGTGCGCCGCGCCGCTGGTGGCCTGGCAGCTGAGCGAGTCGCTGGTGTTGATGTACCGCTGCGCATCGTGCGCCGGGTGGCTGTGCCCGCGCGGCACGCTCGAGACGCTGGATCAGCAGGAGAAACGGATCGCGCGCGAGCTCGCCTTCGCCAGCTTCTCGCCGGCGGAGCGGGCCGAGATGGCGCGCGACCTCGCGGCCGCGACCGCGCCGCAAGATCAGGCGCTGGGGCCGGTGCACAAGGTCATGGCGCTGTGTGGCCTGCCGGTGGTGATGCGGACGGAGCGCCTGCGCCTGCCCATCGTCACCTGGTCGCTGGTGGGTGTGTTGATCGCCGTGTTCATCGCGCAACACAGTGGCGACGGGCTCGAGGCGTCAGTCGCGCGCCTCGCCTACGGTCCGGAACATTCGGGCGTGTGGGCGGCGCTGCAGGCCAGCTTCGCGCACGCCGGTTGGTTTCACCTGCTCGGCAACGTCTACTTCCTGGCGGCCTTCGGCGACGGCGTCGAGCAGCGCGCGCCACGGCTGCTGTATTCGGCTGCGTTCCCTGTGCTCGGCGCGCTGGCGCTCGTCGCCGAAAGTCTCGCTTACCCACAGGTCGCCGTCATCGGCGCCAGCGGCGGCGTCGCGGCCGTCGTCGGCGCGTGCGTCGTGTTGCAGCCGCGCGCCCAGGTCGCGGCCGGCCTGGGTCCACTCGTCCTCCGCGTCGGCATCGTCGCCTTCGCCGTCTTCTGGGCCGCCTTCCAGTTGTTGATGGCGCTGCTCCACATCCCCGGCACCGCCTGGCTCGCCCACCTCACGGGCCTCGCCCTCGGCGTCGCCGGCGCGTCCGTGCTTCGCCGCCGCCAGCGCCAACTATCGCCGAATCGAGTCAGTCGCTCGTGATGTCGTCGCGGGTGTTGAACAACAGATCGGGCCCCGCCGAGCGGACGACGACGGTACCGCCAGGCGTGCAGCGGATGGTCATGCTCGTCCCCCACGGATCGACGAGCGCTCGCGCGTCGACGTAATTGTGGCCCACCAGCTGATCGCGCGTCGGACAGCGGCGCTCCGTGATGCGAGAGATCTGCACGGCGCTGGCCATCTCGGCGGCGAGGTAGCGCGTTCGGGTCGCGTCGGGGAGCGGGACGGCGCAGCCCCGGGGCGCCAGCAGCGCCAGACCGAAGGCGCCCGCCGTCCAGGTCAGGGCTATGCCGCACAAGACGGCATAGAACATCCCGACCTTCCTGATCAGCGACCGCATCAAGGCGCACCGTTCGTGATGTCGTCGTCGGTGTGAAACAGGCGATCGGGGCCCGCGGAGCGGACGACGACGTCGCCGCTGGGCAGGCAATGGAAGGTGATGCTGGTGCCCCACGGGTCTACCAGGCCGCCGCGCGCGACATATTTCTGGTCGATGAGGTTGTCCCGGGTGGGGCAAGGCGAGCGGCCGTTGTCGATCTGGTAGGTCGCGATGCCGGAGGCAACCTCCCTGACCCGACCCCGAGCTCACGCTCCAGGAACGGCCGGAGCAAGACCCCGGATGGAGCATCGTGTAGCCGAAGCCAGCCGCGGCCCAGGTGACCAGGATGCCGCACATGATCGCGCCGATGAGCGCCATGTCTCCTGAAACAGTGCCGAATCAAGACTCGTCCTCCGTGATGTCGTCGGTGGTGTTGAACAGGCGATCGCGGCCGGCGGAGCGGACGGCGACGTTGCCGTCGGGGGAGCACTGGAACGTGATCGAGGTGCCCCACGGATCCACGAGCGCGCGCGGCGAGACGTAGCCGGCGGCGACGACTTCTTCCGGTGTGGGGCAGCGCCGCTGCTCGTGTCGGTACGACGTGATTCCCTTGGCGGCCTCCTTTCCGCGCTGTGCCGCGATCTTCACTTGTGCCCGCTTGTAGCAAGCGAAGAAGCCGGCGAACGCCGATCACGGCCACGCCGGCGAACACGATTCCGATGGCGAGGGCTATTCGTCGCATACGTGTGCGTTGTGCAATCAGCGCGCCACGGCGATCGCGCGCGGCTGGTGCGCGCGGGCAGGGGATCCGCGACGCGCTGGCGCGCGTGTCCGCGCCGCGTTTGCCGTCCTGACGCGCCCGCCGCGTCAGGCGTCGTCGTCGCCGAAGACTTCGGCTTCGAAGGCGCGGATCTCGGTCCCGGGGTCGCGCCAGGCGTCGCCGGGGAGGCCGGCCTTGCGGCAGGTCTCGGCGAGGAAGCGCTCGCCGTTCAGCCTGTGCTCGACGGCGACCTGGGGGAGCAGCAGGCCGCGCACGCCGTCGCGGCGCACGTCCAGGCCGTGGCGGCCGATCTCGATGTCCTCGGGCCCACCGATGACGACGTCGGGCGTGAGCACCGAGATCTCGACGCTCAGCGCGCCGAGGTCGGCGGCATCGATCGGCGGGAAGCGCGGATCGCGCGTCGCCGCGGCTGCGGCCATCTCGGCGACGACCTGCCACAGCGGCCGGCGGCGCTCGATGGTGCCGATGCAGCCGCGCAGTCTGCCCCCGACGTGCAAGGTCACGAACGCTGCCCCGGAGGCCGCGAGTGCCGGCGATGCGGCCTCGTCGGTCGCCGTGGCGACGGCGGCGTCCTCGTCGCCGCAGTCGACCGCCCGGCGCACCGTCTGGCGCGCGTGTGTGAGCAATGATTGCCGGTCGGCGAGCGACAGGCGCCCCGCAACTTCAACCTTCAGAGGCTCACCCCTTCGACCTCGCCGGCTAGCGAGGTCGCTCCTCGAAGGCCAGCAGCTTGGCGCGCAGTGCCGCGAACGTCGCCGCCGCCGCCGGCGCGTCCGCGAGGTTCTTCTTCTCGCCCGCGTCGGCCTTCAGATCGTAAAGCTCCCACCTGCGATCGCTGATGCGGTGAATCAGCTTGTGGTTGCCGTCGACCATCATCGCCGCGTGGTGCGGCCACGCCGTTGCCGGCATCAGCTCCGAGAAGATCGGCCGTGCGCCGGGCGGCGTCCCCTGGCCATCGATGTACGGCATCAGGCTGCGCCCCCGCATGTTGTCGGGGATCGGCGCGCCGACCAGATCCAGCAGCGTCGGCCCGACGTCGACCAGTGACACGGGATCGTCGATGCGTCGCGCGCCCTGCCCGGGGATGTCGATGATCAGCGGCACGCGCAGCTGCTCGTCGAACAGGTCCTGGCCGTGGAAGTAGTTCTTGTGCTCGCCCCACGCCTCGCCGTGGTCGGCCATGATGACGATCGCGGTGTTGTCGGCGAGCCCGGCCTCCTTGACGGCGTCCAGGAGCTTGCCCAGCCAGATGTCGGTGTACGCGATCTCGAAGTCGTACTTCTCCATCAGCCCCTGGACGCCGGTCAGCGACGTCGGGAACTCCTTGTGGGTCATGTACGACGAGTGCGGCTCGAACAGGTGCGTCCACATGACGAAGCGTTGCTTGCTCGCCGCCGCCTTCTTCAGCCGTTCGATGACACGCGGGACGATGCGCGGCGACGCGATGTCCTTGTTCGACTCCGCGATCGTGCCCGCGCCGTCGTTCGACCACTCCGCGAAGCCGCGGCTGATGCCACGGTCGGCGGTGAAGTAGAAGTGGGAGAAGATCCCGATCGGCATCAAGCCGGCCGCCGCCAGCGTCTGAAAGAACGTCACGTTGGACGGCAGCAGGTTCGGGTAGTTCACGCCCGGCTTGTCCCACGCGATGTCCGAGGGGTAACGGCCGGTCAGGATCGACGGGAACGAACGCGGCGTGTTGGGCGCGTGCGACCAGGCGCGGCTGAAGTAGGCGCCACGACGGGCCAGGCGGTCCAGCGTCGGCGTCAGCGACTTGCCCTCCGGCCGGCTGTAGCCCGCGACGCCCAGGCGGTCCGCGCGCAGGGCATCGATCGTCACGATCAGCAGGTTCCCCTTGAACGCGTTGTCGCGCGTCGTGACCTTGGCAGGCGGCGCACCGGTGCTTCCGGCCGTGGTTGCGCCGCCGCCCGCCTCACCGCCGCCGCCCGGCCCGCCCACCTTGGCGTCGCCGCCTTCGCAGTTGGCGTCGACGCCGTCGCCGGGGAAGTCCTCGGCGCCGGGGTGGACGTCGTCGCGGCGGTCGTCGCAGTCGCCGCCGCCGAAGCGCGCCGAGAACCCGTCGCGATCGCCGTCGGTGGCTTTGCGCGCGGCGGTGAGCAGGGAGCGCAGCCCCCACGAGTTATCGGCCACGGCGCCGAACACGGGCGCCCCCTCCGGGAGGCGCGACCCCGCGACCAGCGCGACCACCGCCGCCACGGCGATCGCGGCGGGCAGGGCGAGCCCTGCAAGCGCGGGCAGGCGCGCGCGCAGCGCGCGGCCCGCTGGCAACCCGTACCAGAACAGCGCGTGCGCGCCGCCGAGCACGATGGCCACGATGAGCGAATACAGCGGCCCCAGGTTCAGGACGCGCCAGTCGGCGCGCGACAGCGCCGCGACGAACGCGAGCGCGCCGCCCGCGGCCAGCACCAGCAACAGGGATCCGGTCGCCCCCAGGCCACGCAGGCGCGGCAGCAGCGCGGCGAGGCGGCGCAGCACGGGCAGGACGGTGATGGCGGCGATCGCCGCCGGCAGTGCGCCGACCGCGACCAGCCCGCCGGCCGCGATCGTGGCCAGCTTCTGGCTGGACATGTTGCCGACGAGCACCAGCTGACCGGCGGCGACGACGAGCGCGATGACACCCACGGCGACGCATCCAGCCAGGATCCCGGCGGCGACCGCGCGGTCGCGTTGCGCGTCGTCCGCGAGCGAGCCCCATCCGGGCGGCCACGCACCTCGTAGCCCGGCCATGACCAGCGCGGCGCCGCCCGCCGCGACCAGCGCCGCCGTGCCGTACAGGCCGAGTGCCAGCAGCACGACCGAGCCGGCCGCGCCGCCGCGTGCGGTCAGCAGAGCGTCGACGACTCCGGCCCCGAGGACGCCGGCCAGTACGGATGCGGCGGCAGGCTCGCGCAGGCTAGGCAGCTGCATCTCAAAAGCCGGTTAGCACGGGGCGCCGCCAGTGACAACTTCGTAATGATTTTCGGAGCCAAGGCCGTCGCGTCGAGCGTAGGCCGGCTTGGCCGGCCGGAGCTCATCGCGGGAGGTTCGGAACCCTTTGAGGGTTCTGAGAGCTTGACGCGCCCGCAGGAAGCGGGATATTGCCGGCCCATGGGAAGACGCGACAACCGGCGATCGATGAAGATGCGCCGTCGGACTCGACAGAAGAAGCTGAAGGCCCGACTGGCAAAGAAGCGCGGCGTGGCCCGCACCAAGACGGCCGCCGCTGGCGCGGCCAAGCCCGCCAAGAAGAAAGCCGCCCCGGCGAAGAAGTAGCGCCCGTGCTCGGCAGCGAGCGGAGGGTGGCTTTGCCAGCCCGGAGCGAGCGGGGGAGCGGGGGGCCAAAGGGCGCGTAGCGCCCGACGCCCCCCGATAAAAATGGCGGAAACTACGGCGCTCATGCGCCAGTACCTCGACGTCAAGTCGCGGTACCCGGACGCGATCGTTTTCTTCCGGCTGGGCGACTTCTACGAGATGTTCCTGGAGGACGCCGTGTACGCGGCGCGCGTCCTCGACCTCACGCTGACCACGCGCGACAAGGGCAAGGAAGATCCCGTGCCGATGTGCGGGATCCCGCACCACGCCGTGCGCCCGTACCTGGTCAAGCTGACCGAGCTCGGCCATCGCGTCGCGCTGTGCGAGCAGCTCGAGGATCCGCGCGCCGTGCGCGGCATCGTCAAGCGCGACGTCGTCCGCGTCGTCACGCCGGGCGTCGTGCTGGACGAGGAGTCGCTGGACCCGCGCGCCCCCAGCTACGTCGCCGCCGTGCTGGGCGACGGGCGCGGCGGCTACGGCCTGGCGATCCTGGATGTCACCACCGGCGATTTCCGCGCCACCGAAGCGGCGACGCCGGAGGCGCTGATCGAGGAGATCGGCCGGGTGTCGCCGCGCGAGCTGGTGTTCGGCCGCGGCGACGACGATCGCAGGCTGTCCGATCTGGTCCGCGCCGCACACGCCACCATCCCGCGCACGACGGTCGCCGACGGCGACGGCGCCGCCGAGCTGGCGCGCGCGCTGGGACCGGGCCTGGACACCGCCGCGGCCGAGCGGACGCCGCGCGCGATCGCGGCGGCGGGGGCGGTGCTGCGCTACGCGGCCGCGACGCAGCCGGGGGTCGCGCTGCCGGTCGCGCGTCTGGAGATCTACCGCCGCGACGACGCGCTGGTCATCGACGAGCAGGCGCGCCGTCACCTGGAGCTGACGGAGTCGCTGCTCGACCGCCGCCGCGCCGGGACGCTGATCGAGGTGCTCGACGAGGGGCGCACGGCGATGGGCGGCCGGCTGCTCCGCCGCTGGCTGCTGTTCCCGTCCGTCGACGTGCGCGTCATCCGCCGCCGCCACGATGCGGTCGAGCGCCTGGTCGCCGCGCACGCCGCGCGCGACGCGGTCCGCCGGGTGCTCGACGACGTCGCCGATGTCGAGCGCCTGGTCGGACGGGCGCGCCTGGGCGTCGCGACGCCGCGCGATCTCGCCGTGCTGGGTCGCTCGCTGACGCGCTTGCCGCTGCTGGCGGCGGCGCTGGAGGAAGCTCAAGAGGTCGAGCTCGGCGGCTCGCTCGCGGGCGAGGAGAACCTGCTCGCGCTCGGTGACGATCTGGGCGCCGACATCGCCGCCGAGCTGACGCGCGTGCTGCGTCCCGACGCGCCGGCCGCGACGAAGGACGGCGGCTTCGTCAACGCGGGCGTGTCGGCGCGCCTGGACGAGCTGCGCGACATCGCCGCGGGCGGCCGCGACCGCATCGTCGCCATCGAAGCGCGCGAGCGCGAACGCACGGGCATCCCGTCGCTGAAGGTGAAGTTCAACAACGTGTTCGGCTACTACATCGAGGTCACGCGCGCCCACCTGGCGTCGGTCCCCGCCGAATATCGTCGCAAGCAGACGGTCGCCAACGCGGAGCGGTTCGTCACCCCCGAGCTGGGTGAGTTCGAACAGACGGTGCTGACCGCCGACGAGCAGCGCATCACGCTGGAGCTGGAGCTGTTCACCGCCGTGCGCGCGCAGGTCGCCGCGGCGGCCGATCGCCTGCTGACGCTCGCGGGGCGGGTGGCGGCGGTCGATACGCTGGCCGCGCTGGCCGAGGTCGCTCACCGCAACGGATATTGCCGGCCGGAGGTCGACACCAGCGGCGTCATCGATCTCGTCGACGCGCGCCATCCCGTCGTCGAGCGGCTGGCCGTCGGCGGCAGCTTCGTCCCCAACGACGTCCGCCTGGATTCAGGCAGCGAACAGGTGCTGATCGTCAGCGGCCCGAACATGGCCGGCAAGTCGACGCTGATCCGGCAGGTGGCGCTGGCGGTCATCCAGGCGCAGATGGGCGGCTTCGTCGCCGCGCGCAGCGCGCGCATCGGCATCTGCGATCGCGTGTTCACGCGCGTGGGCGCGGGTGACAACCTGGCGCGCGGCGAGTCGACGTTCATGGTCGAGATGCGCGAGACGGCGGCGATCCTGCGCGGCGCGACGTCACGCAGCCTGATCATCCTGGACGAGATCGGCCGCGGCACGTCGACCTACGACGGCGTGTCGATCGCGTGGGCGGTCGCCGAGCACATCCACGATCGCGTCGGCGCCAAGACGCTGTTCGCGACGCACTACCACGAGCTCGGGGCGCTGGCGGCGCAGCACGCGCGCGTGCGCAACGTCTCCGTCGCGGCGCGCGAGTGGAAGGGCGAGGTGGTGTTCCTGCGCAAGCTCACGCCGGGCGGCGCCAGCCGCTCGTTCGGCGTCGAGGTCGCGAAGCTGGCCGGCTTGCCGCCGCCCGTCATCGACCGGGCGCGCGCCATCCTGCGCACGCTCGAGTCGGAGTCGGGGCCGCGATCGGCCGATTTGCCGCGTCCCGTCGCGCCGGCTGACGCGGAGCCGATCGCGCAGCTCGGATTGTTCGGAGGCCACGACGGCGCACCGCCGCCGGACCCCGTGCTCACCGAGGTCGCAGCGACGCTCCGCGCAACCGATCCGGACGAGCTGTCCCCCCGCGCCGCGCACGATCTGCTGACCGCGCTGGTAAAGAAGTTGACGCACCCGTCATAGGGCGGCCATGTTTTGAAGACGGCGCCCCCTGGCTGTGTTTCATGCCGATCTTCGCCCGCTTCATCCCGCTGTTTGTCGTGCTGGCCATGGCGCCTGCCGCCGCAGCAACGACCAGCGCCGCCAAGCCAGCGGCGACCAAGGGGACCAAGCCGCCCCGGGCACCCAAGCCTGCGAAGAACGGTCCCGTCGTCCTCTATCACGTGAATCACAAGGAGACGCTGTCGCTGCGCCTGCGCGACGCGAAGGGGAAGCCGGTCAAAGGCATCCAGAAGCGCTTCGACCGGTTTCTCCGCTGCCATCACACCAACGTCCGGCACGCGATGCACCCGCGGTTGGTTCGCCTCATCTATCAGACGGGCCGTAACTGGCCGGGGAAGAAGGTGGAGGTCGTGTCCGGCTTCCGCAACCCGACCGTGGCCAAGAACCCGCGCAGCCCGCACATGAAGGGGCTGGCGTGCGACTTCCGCGTCGAAGGGGTCAAGGCGGCGGAGCTCCGTGACTACCTGCGCAAGACCTACGACAAGGTCGGCGTGGGCTACTACCCGAACTCGACGTTCGTGCACCTGGACGTGCGCAAGGACCGGTCGGCGTTCTGGATTGATTACTCGGGGCCGGGCGAGCGCGCCGTCTACTCCGAGAACCCCGGCGAAGACCTCAAGACCGGCAAGGCCGACCAATATCACCCGACCAAGATTGATGAGTCCTGGCTGGACGATACGTCTACAGAGAGTAAGGGGCCCGGGCCTGCCGCGGCTGAGCTGGCGGGCAACAAGGCCGCGGAGCCACGGCCACCTGAAACGGCCACCCCATAAACGAATCGTGTGCTAACTTCGCCGAACTTCCTGCGACCCCCCGACGCACTGAGGAGGATCCGATGAGAATCACTGGTACTTTTGGACTTGCGCTGCTGCTCGCTGCGGCCGTCGCCGTGGACAGCGGGACGAGCCTCGCCAAGGGTGACAATGTTCAAAAGAAGGGCGGCGGGTCCAAAGGTGGTTCGGCGCCGACCGCCAGCTCGGCGGAGGTCGCGAAGCTCAAAGCCGTGCGCCTCGGCGACCCGAAGGCCGGAACCTTCAAGTGGGGGATGAAGCCCGAAGAGGTCATGGCGCAGGCCCGCGCGGCCGTCGAAGCGAAGTACGAACCGCGCGTCGACAAGGCCAAGCAGGATCCCGGTCTGCAGCAGCGGCTGCGCGACGAGATGGTGAAAGAGATCGCCGCGGTCAAGAAGAGCTTCACCAAGTTCGAGGGCCAGAAGTCGGGCTGGGACGTGTCGATCATCGGCCAGGAGTTCCAGCAGAACACCGGGGAAGCCGTGCTGGTGACCAAGGAAGACGTCTGGACCCGCTACTTCTTCTTCTTCGAGGACGGGCTCTACAAGATGTTCCTGGCGTTCAACAAGGACGCGCTGGCGGGCAAGAGCTTCCAGGACTTCGGCAAGGGCATGGAAGCCAAGTACGGCAACGCGCGCGAGGTCTTCCGCGACGACAGGGTCAAGGGCGGTGGCGTCAAGCGCTCCCTCGACCACTACGAGTGGTCGGCCGGCGGCGGTGACCGCCTGAAGCTCGTCGACCGCTCCGAGTTCTACGGCGTGTTCTGCATGGTGCTGTACGACGGGTCGGTTCAGGACCGCGTCATCGAGCGCCGCAAGGTCGTCAACCCGGGCGACGCGAAGCGCGACGAGCTGGTCGAATCAGTCACCGGCAAGGACAAGGCCGCCGCCGACTCGAACGACGACATCATCGATCGCGTCGTCGGCAAAGAGGTCAAGAAGCCGGGCGAGGAGAAGCACGCTGACATCGTCGTCCCGTCGCAGACCGGCAAGGCGGTTTCGCCGAAAGACGTCAACGCCAAGACCCCTGCGTCGTCATCGGAGAAGTCGTCGTCATCGTCTGCGTCGGACAGCGGCAGCAAGAAGAAGGGCGGCAAGAAGTCCGACAACCCGATGGACGGCCTCGAGCTGTAATCGGGTCCCCGGGGACCGCGCCCCCCTCCGCGTAGGCGGAAAAACGCGAATTGACCGATTGTTCACGCTCCTCTGTTCGGTTCTGGGGCATCATGGCGCCTCGGCCGAATGGGGGTCGAGACGATGCGGAGATCGAGTGCGCTCGCGGGAACGCTGCTGATCTCGGTCATTGGGGCCTGTACGGCCTCACAGACCGACACGCCCGCTCGCCCCGAGCTGTGGACGCTGTTCCAGCTGCGCGAGGCGCTCGACGGCGATGCGGTTGTGGCGGTCACCGCCAGCTACCCGCGGGGCATCGCTACCCACGACATCCTCGCCCCCGGCGCCGACGGGATCGCGACGCTGAAGGTCATCCCCGCCTACAGCGAGGGGCAGCCCGCGGCATACGTCATGCCCGAGGTCTGGGCGAACTTCGACGAGGTCTGGGTGCAGCCGTGGTACGTGCTCGTCACCGCGTGGGACGCGAAGAGCCCGACCCAGAATCGCGCCAAGACATCCGACGGCGAGAACGCGCCGCCGGTCTTCGACGTCGGGCCGCGGAGCCCGTTCTACAGCCCGCTGTGGCTCAGGTATTTCGCTGTTCTGCCCGCGGGGGCGGACGTGGCGGACTACACCTCCGCTGAGCGGATCTTCGACGAGAAGTTGGCGGTCTACCCCAACGTCGCGTGGACGTATTCGGTGCGTCCCGACAACATCGGCCTGGGCCCGGCGCCCGTCGTCCACCCGTACCTGCAAACGCCGGTGGCGGGGTTTCTGCAGGACGTGCCCGTGTCATGGGTCGACGGCGAATCGATGGGATTCATCGACGAGGGGAGCGGCAACTTCACCTTCCGCACCACCGACCTGGTGGCCGACGAGGTGCCGCTCTACGAGCTGGCGCAGCGCGGACCGGACGGCGCGCCCGCGTCGCTCGGGGCGCCGCGCGTGATGGGTAGCGGACCGCCGTTCGCCCGCCGGCCAGCGAACGCACCCGGCGGCAGGCCGCGGTTCGGCGCCTACAGCCGCATCTACTTCGCGGTAGCGCCGGCAGCGGCGGGGGCCTTCGATCCCGACGCGTCGCCCGACGCGGTGGCGCTGCTCACCGCGCAGGCGATCGATCCGCAGGCGTATCGCGGCCGCGTCGCGACGGACGTTGCCTGCTTCGCCGCCGCCGATTTCCCGGCCGGCTGCACCTGGCTCGATTCGCAGGCACGCATCGAAGACAGCCTGGGCGTCGTCAACATCCTGCGCACCGAGGTCTCGGCATGTACGCCGCTGGTGTTCTACGCCGGCAAGGCGATCTCGGGTCGATGAGCCGGTCGCGAGCGCGGTACCCACGCCTCATCCTGCTGCTCGCGGCCCTCGGCGCTGCGCGTGCGGCGATGAGCGGTCAGGCGCGCGCCGCCGATGGCAACGACGCCGGCGTCGCTGCGGTGGCGACGGCCCCCGCGGAGCCGACGTCGGATACCGACGACGACGACGAAACCGGAGACCGCAAGGATTCGTCCTGCCGAGCGGCACCCAGATCGTGCCGCCGTTGACGATGATGGGCTACGTCGACTTCGGCTTCGCCGACGCCGGCGGCAACGGCACCAGCTATCCGCCCGGTGACAACCGCGTCCCGCCGACTACGGCGTCGACACCTTCGCCACCGCCGTCAATTCGCGCGGCGACGTCGCCTCGATCGACTCCGGCGGCCGCGTGACCAACGGCTTCCTGCCGCGGTCGGTGAACATCGGCGGGCGCCCGTCGTTCCTGCTCAACGTCGTCAACCAGGAGCTGCGTTACCAGGCCCCGCACGTGCCGGTGATGGCGTTCGTCCGGCTGCAGCTGCTGCCGCGCTGGGGCGGGGATGGTGAAGGCAACGTGACGCCACTCTACGTCGATCAGGCGTTCGGGCGCGTGACGCTGATCGAAGGCCGCGAGCTGTTCATCAGCGGCGGCAAGTTCGATTCCGTGTTCGGCATCGAGTATCTGGACAACTCGTCGGTCTACCGAACGGGCATCACGCCGTCGCTGTTCGCGCGCTACACGACCGGCACGGCGCTGGGGGCCAAGGCGTTCTATCGCCAGCAGATCGCGCCGCTGTGGTCGGCGCTCAGCCTCAACGTCGCCGCCACCAACGGCTCGAACTTCGTCGAGGCGCTGCAGCCGCCCGACGCCAGCCTGACCGGCGTGCCGCTGGTGTCGGCGCGGTTCGGATACGAGCTCAATCTGCCGCGCGTGCAGATCAAGCTGGGGGCGAGCGGCCTGCGCGGGCCGCGCAACGACCAGTTCGATCGCCGCGCCTTGCTGGAGATGTTCGGCTTCGACGCGCGCCTCTACGTGGCGGGCCTGTCGCTGTCCGGGGAGTACGTCCACGTCGACGAGGAGGAGGGGGCGGGCGGCAAGCAGACGGGCGCGGGCGGCTACCCGATCGCCTCCGAGTTCTATGCCAGGGGCTTCTGGGCGCAGGCGGCGTACGCGCTGACGCTGGCCCGCGCCACGCTTCGCGCCATCACGCCGTACGTCCGCTACGAGCGGCGCGAAGCCTGGTTCGAGGGCTTCCGCCCGATCACGGTCGCGCGCGTCACTGCCGGTCTGCGCATCGACCTGTGGGGGGCGTTGATCCTGAAGGGCGAGTTCCTGTTCAATCAAGAGGTGGCGGGGGCGCCCCACGGTGGAGAACAACGTGCTTACGACCTCGGTGGTGTACTCGTGGTGATCGGTTCGCTGGTCGCCGCAATCTTGCTGGCCGCCGGCACGGGTGGCGCGCCGGCGCCCGCCGGGCCGGCGTCGGTACCCATCACGCCGGGCCGCGAGTCGCCGCTGCCGATCACGGTCAAGACCCCGCAAGACCTCGCGTTCAAGACCGAGGTGGAGCGGCAATACCTGATCCTGAACCTCATGGCCGGCGGGCGGATGGCGTACGAGGCCGGCGATTTCGCGCGCGCGGCGCGCGACTGGGAGGTGTTGCTCAAGGTGCCCAGCCTGCCGCCGGAGGTGGCGCGGGTCGTGTCGCCGCTGCTGGCGGAGGCGCAACGCCAGCGCGGCGGGGCGGGCGCCCCGAGCGCGCCGGCCGCACCGGGCACGCCGGCGGCGGCCGCGGCGAGCCAGGAACCCCCGCCGGCCGCCGCGCCGGCAGCCGAGTCGCCACGCGCGACCACGGTCAAGCGGCAGCGTCAACGGCGGCGGCGCGATCGGTCCGGGCGCTGCGGTGCTGTGGTTGACGCGCGTGGACGGCCCGACGCCGACGCCTCACCGCTCGCGGCGGCCGCGCGTGCATGAACCAGGCGAGCAAGGCGTTCGTCCCACACGTGCTCGCCGTCGCCGTCGGAGAGACCGTGGCCTTTCGTAACGACGATCCCTACTTTCACAACGTGTTTTCGCTGAGCCCGGGCCAGGGATTCGACACCGGGCTCGTATTCGGCCGGTGGCGTCTACAACAAGACGTTCACGCGGCCGGGGCCCGGTCGAGCTGCTGTGCAACATCCACGCGTCGATGGTCGGGTACATCTACGTCGTCAACTCCGCGTACTACACCCAGCCACGCGCGAACGGGACGTTCGTCATCCGCAACGTGCCCCCGGGGAGCTACGAGCTCAACGCCTGGCACGAATCCGCGGCGGCCGTCGTCAAGCAGCCGGTGACCGTGCCGCCCGGCGGCGCGAACGGTATCGTGGTGCGAATCCCGGGCGATCGCCCCCCGATGGTGATTGTCCCGGACAAATACGGAAAGCCCCGCCAGACCCAGCTGGGCTACTGATGCATGCCGCCCACGACGAACACGACCGATACCGAAGCGCGCGCTGCTTGGCGTGGCCATCGCCGCGGTCGTGCTCGCGATTCCCTACGTCGTCGATCGCGTGGTGACGGACGCGCGGCAGCGGCGTGTCGCCGAGGAGTCGGGCCGCAAGGCACGCGAAGCCGCCGAGCTGGCGCGCGACGCGCTGGGCGTGCAGACGGAGGCGGTGGCGATGATGACCGAAAACGCCATCGCCAACCCGCGCTTCCTGGCGGCGCTGCGCGGGCGGGTCGACCGCACGACCCTGGCCGGATCTGCTGTCGACCGAGTCCTGGTGGGAGCCGTACCGCAATCAGCTGGCGGCGATCTCGTACGACGGGGCGACGCTCGCGTTCTCGCAGGCGGAAGGCGCCGACGGCCTGCCCATCGGCGAGCTGATGCGCCAGGTGGGCACGGCCGGAAAGCCGGCGTCACGGCCCGATGGCCGGCGAGCGGGGGGCGTTCCTCGCCGCCGCCCGCCAGGCGCCGCTCGGTCAGGGCATGTCCGCGGTGCTGCTGCTGGCCAAGCGGATCGACGCGCCGCTGCTGGCCACGGTGGCCGGGCGATCGGGCAGGCCGCTTCTGGTCAGCGACGGACGCCGCGCGCTCGGGCAGCTGGGGCCCCGGCGTCGCGCAGCTCGAAGCGCTGGTGGGGCAGGAGACCAGCGGCGACGTCGCGCTGCCCGAGCCGGGTGTTCACGCCGCCGCGGTGGCGATCGCCCCGGGCCTGTGGCTGTGGAGCCTCGGCCGCGCCGGCGAGCTCGAGCAGGTGGCGGCCGCGGCCGATCGCACGCGGCGCCAGGTGTCGTGGGCGGTGGCGATTCCGCTCGCCTCGCGATCGCCGCGCTATCGCTGCGCAGGCGTGGCGGGCGGGGCAAGGCACCCGACGCGCTGGAGCCGGCCGCGTCGCCGCACGTCACGCGGCGTCGGGGTCTCGGCCTCGGCGCCGCGACATGCCGCGCGTTCCCGGCGCTGCCGCCGATGGCACCCGGGCCGGGGACGCCGCTCGGACGTTATCTGCTGGTCGATCGCATCGGCGAAGGCGGCATGGCCGAGGTGTTCACGGCGGTGTCGTTCGGCTACGGCGGCTTCCGCCGATCGTTCGTCATCAAGCGGCTGCGCCCCGAGCTGATCGCGAACCCCACCGCCATCGACCTGTTCATCGACGAGGCGAACCTGGCGTCGACGCTGGTCCACCCGAACGTGGTGCCGGTGTTCGACTTCGGCGAGGCGGCGGGCTCGTACTTCCTGGCGCAGGAATACGTCATCGGCCGCGACCTCGGCCGCATCACGCGCCGGCTGCGCGAGCGCGGCGAGCCGCTGCTGTCCGCCAACGCGATCCTGCACCTGGCGCACGAGGTGCTGGCGGGGCCTGCACTACGCGCACGGCAAGCGCGACGACAGCGGCCACCCGCTGGGCATCGTCCACCGCGACATCACGCCGGAGAACGTCATCATCTCCGAGCGCGGCGAGGTGAAGGTGCTCGACTTCGGCATCATGAAGGCCACGCACCGCGTGTCGCAGACCGAGAGCGGCACCGTGAAGGGGAGCGTCGGGTTCATGTCGCCCGAGCAGGCGCGCGGCAAGGCCGTCGACCACCGATCCGATCTGTACTCGACCGGGCTCGTGATCCTCTACGCGGCGACCGGCGAGCCGACGTTTCCCGGCGAGACGTTCTACGATCTGCTCACGGCTGCGGCCACCGGGCTCGGTGACGAGCAGCTGGCGCGGATCGCCGCGCTTCCGGAGCCGCTGCCCGCGATCCTCGGGCGCGCGCTGGACGTCGATCCCGACCGGCGCTTCCAGAGCGGCGCTGAATTCCGCGCCGCGGTCGCGTCCGCACCTGACCGGCGGCGGCGCCAGCGAGCTGGCCGAGCAGCTGCTCAGGCTGTTCGGCGACGAGCTACGCGCCGAGCAGGAACGCCTGGCCGCCGCCTTCGCCCGCGCGCCACGCCCGAATCGATGGCCCGCCTCACGCCGATCACGCCGCGAGCGGGGGAGGGTGGCGGAGAGGGCAGCTAGAAAAAGAAAAGGGACCCTCGCGGGTCCCCTTTCTCGAACATCGTCCCGGATGGTCCGGGGCGGGCGGGCTCTGCTGTCTTAGAACACCGTCCAGATGTCGGGGCGGGCGGCCGCCTTGTCGACGCCGGCGGACAGCTCCTTGTAGGCCGACGAGATCGTCGACAGCTGCGCCATGATCGTCGCGACGCGCATCTTGTAGCTCTCCTGGCGAACCTGATCAGGCGAGCCGGTCATCACGGCGTCCATGAACGGCGTCGGCTTCATCGGGATGACGTTGCCGCTGTCCAGCTTGCCGCCCGACTTGCGGTCGACCCAGGGCGCGCCGGTGTTCGAGCGCACCTTGAAGCCGGTCAGGTCGGCGGCGCCGCACTCCTTGCCGCCGTTCTTACAGACCTGGTCGCCGATCTCGACGAGGTTGGCGACGATGAACTTGCCGCCGCTGTTGTCGAACACGACGCCGTAGTTCTTCGTCGTCTGGGTCGCCGACTTGTCGGCGTACGCCTTGAGCGCGTCCGCGTCCGCCTTCGACTTCTTGACGTGCTTCTCGACCTCGCCGTACAGCGCGATCGAGTTGTAGTAGTAGGTGAACAGCTTGTCGACGTCGGCGTCGGGCAAGCGGAAGTAGTCGACGCGGAAGATCGTCGCCGTGTTGGGGCGCGGGTCGAGCTTGATCTTCTCGAGGTTCGCGATCAGCGGCGGATCGTAGCTGCCCGGATCCTTCTTGTCCTTCGCCAGACGCGAGCGGCTGTCCTGCATGACGGCGGCGATCTGCGTCAGCGTCTTCTGCATGCCGTCGAGCTCTTTCTTGACGGCCACGGCGGCGTGGTTGGCGGTGTTCTGGTTCGAACGCGCCACGCCGACGATGCCCATCCAGCCACCCAGCACGAACGCCGCCGCGCCGACCAGCGCCGACACGAACAGCGTCGCCTTGCCGCCGCCACTGCGAATGACTGGCGACGGGCGCGCCGTCGTCGATGGTGCGCAGGTCGAAGCCGCCTTGCGGGGCCTTCATGCCGGCGTAGGGGTTCATGCCCGCGGGCTGCGGTGCCGCCGCGGGCGCGGCGCTGCTGCCGGTCGCGGTGCTGCCACCGGGCCCGAGCCCTGGCCGGGCATCGGAGCGCGTCCGGGTTGCGGGAATCCGGCGGGAGCGGGGCGTGCCGCTGCAGGTCCGCCGGGACGGCGGGGCCGGGGCCGCCCGGTGCGGCGCCATCAGGCCGCTTGAGCCCGAGACGGGCCTTGAGATCGCTGATGTCCTTGGACGGGGGAACGCCAGGTTTCCGATTCTGATCCACGAGAGTCCTCCGGCGTGGCTACAGCACGCGCGCTACGTCTGCTTCGAGAGCGGGGTGTGCGGTCGAAAGGTCAAGGCCAGGACCGTGACAAACGAAGCACGGACCATACTGATGCCCTCAAAACCTGTCAAGCGAACCCCGCCAAACCACAGCGTGTTTATGGCGCGCGGAGGACTCCGCACATGCGGCCGAGCTGCCGCGACTTCGAGTCGCGGGTTAACTAAATATCAGCTGAAGCTGAGGAACGATTCGATGGCCCAGGCGGCGTCCGGCGGCAGGTTCGTGAAGCGAACACCGACCGTCCGTCCGTTGCGCGTCACGGCGACGCCGGCGCCCGTCAGGATCTCGTTCCGATCCGGCAGCTGGAACTGCAGCCCCATGTAGCTGGGGGCGCGGCTGCCTTCGGGCTCGATGATGGGGACCAGGCGCGCGCCGGTGCGGCTGATGTCGATCATCCGGCACATGTACGGCTGTCCGTTCAAGAACCGGTTGACGAGCATGTCGACCTTGACGCGCTGGTTGTAGCGGCGATCGGAGGCGTGCGCGCGCCCCCTGCGACGACGATCCAGGAGCTTCTCGGACGTTTGTGCTGGCAGCTGCATGGGACCCTCCGCCCAGCCAGTTAAGATTGGCCGGTTGTCCTACATGTAGTTGCAGGTGGGTTGGTCGTCAAATTTTCGTTCTATTTTCCCGAGCACCTGCCGATGCTGCGTGGGCCCGCGAAACATTGACGGGGGCCGCCGACCTCCCGGATAATCCGGCGCCCTGTTTAGTCAGGTAACCCGCGGACGTTCCCCCGGAATTCTCATCTCCATCAGCTGATAGAGGAGTCAGGCATGCACCGCATGAAGATCGGGCTTGTCGCAGCGATCGTGTTGCTCGCGCTCACCGCAGGCGTCTATGTCGTCGTGACGCGGGAGCTAAAGGAATCGATCGTCCAGCAGGTCGACACCAACGTATCGCGCGCGCAACGAATTCACGGCGACGTCGCCCGCCTGGAGGCGACCGACTTCGAAAACCAGGTCGCGGACTTCTCGCACCGGCACGCGGTGGTGGGCGTGTTCGACAAGTCGGACGAGACCGGACGGCGCCAGGCGGCGTTCGAGCAGTGCGAGAAGATCAACGCCAGCCTGCGCACCGGCGGCAAGCCGAAGGCGGACATCGTCGCGATCCTCGATTCGTCGGGCAAGGTGCTGGCGCGCGATCTGAACGTCAACGCGATGTTCGGCGAGGACCTGCGGTCGAAGTTCCCCGCGGTGGGGACGGCGCTGTCGGGTAAGGCGACCAAGGACATCTGGACGCTGCAGAACCGGATGAACCGCGTCGCCATCGCGCCGATCTCGATGCCCGACGGGACCATCCGCGGCGCGCTGCTCATCGGCTACGTGCTGACGGCGCGTGACGCGCAGGTGAAGCGCGATCTGCTGGGGACGGAGGTCGCGTACTTCCACAACGGCAAGGTGCACACGTCCAGCTTCGTCGCCGAAGGGACGGGCGAAAACGCCAAGGAAGACGGCAACAAGACGCAGTCGCTCAATGCGGTGTTGTTCGGGTCGCCGCAGTCGGCCGGGACAGCAGGCGTTGCAGAAGGGCGCTCCGACCGAGATCTTGCACATCGTCGTCGACGGCCAGGACTACGCCGCGGTCGCCGCGCCGCTGCACGGCAACGCGTTCGACAAGACCAGCGGCGTCGTGACGCTGGCGTCGGTCTCGAACGCGATGGAGGCGGTGTCAGCGGTGGGCGCCAAGGTGTGGGGCTTCGGCATACTGGCGATCGTGGTGCTGCTGGGCGCGGTCGTGCTGACGGCGCTGCGCTTCATCAAGCCGCTCGACAAGATCGAGCTCGGCGTCGCCGAGATCATCAACGGCAACATCGACTACCAGTTCCGTCCCGTCGGCCCCGACTTCGAGGGTCTGTCGAACGGGCTCAACGTCATGCTCGCGCGCCTGCTCGGGCGCGAGGAGCCCAACGAAGACGAGCCCGAAGAGGAGCAGGACGAGACCGCGCGCTGGCGCTCCGACCAGATGCTGGTCGAAGAGGTGCCGGGCCCGAGCGCGACGCCCAGCCCCGAGGCGAACACCCTGGGGCAGGAGAGCGAGCCGATCTACTACGCGCGCATCTTCAACGAATACGTGGCGGCGCTGCGCAGCCAGGGCAAGCCGACCAAGGGGATCACGGTGCAGGCGTTCACGGCCAAGCTCCGGCTGATCGAGGGCGGCCTCAAGCAGAAGTGGAAGTGCCGCATGGTGCGCTTCAAGGTCAACGCGCAGGGCACGGAAGTCACGCTGCAGCCGATCCCGATCAGCTAATAGCTTGGAGGGGAGGGTGGGGCCCCCACCCTTTCCCCCCTCCAAACCTCCCGCGATGGGGCTGCGGCGGCAAAGCCGCCTCCGCCGACGCGACGCTCACTCGACGATAATTATCGTCTTGCAGCCCAGCAGCACGTCGACCCGCCCTTGCGGGTCGGCGCGCATCTGGGTGCACGAGGTGTCGCAGATCGATATCGTCTGCGGCGTCGCGCCCGCGGCCGGATCGGCGTCGTAGTACCAGCCGCCCTGGGTGGCGCTGCAGCTGGCGCGGTTCTTCACGTTGCCGACGGTGACCGTCTGCCCGGCGCCCGAGGTGAACTGGACGTTGACGCTGAAGTAGTCGACCTGCCCGCCGTCGCCTGCGGCGCCGGGGACGGCATACTGGCACGCGAGGCTCGACGTGCGCACGGCGTTGAGCGCGGCGACGAACGACTGGGTGACGCTCTGGCTGTTGGTGCTGACGACGAACGCGCGACCGGTGCCGCCCGCGACGGCCAGCGCGTCGAGGTTGGTCTGGGCGGCGGCCATCTCTTCGGGGGCGAACACGCCGATGACGTAGGTCGATATGGCCGGGCTACCCGCCTGGGCGTTCGCCGCGATGGCGGCGACGCCGGCGATGTCCGTCGGCGCGCATTCGCTCGGCAGCCCGTCGGTCGCCAGCAGCACGACCACCTTGTGGGTCGGGTTGGCGCGCGCGAGCGCCTGCGCGTGTGCGATCGCCCCAGACAGCGCGCTCGACGTCGGCGTCAGCCCGTCGGGCGTGTGCTGGTTCAGCGAGCTCACGAGCGCGGCCGCCGCGCCGGGCAGCGGGGCCACCTCGACCGCGGGCGCGGTATAGGACGGTACGTCGCACTTGTCCCGTGCCACGCAGTAGCCGGCGATCGCCAGGCAGTCGTCGTTGGCGGCGGTGCTGCACGCGCCGCCCGGCGGGGCGCAGTAGCCACCCGACGCGTTGCAGACGCCGAGCCGGACACAGGTCCCGCCGCCGCCGCGGCAATCGGCGTTGCTCACGCACGCGGTGACCGTCGGGGTCATGCTGCACGTCCGCAAGATGTCGCACGGGCCGAAGCCCGCGCAGTCGCCGGTGGTCTCGCAGGTCTCGGGGACGCCGGGCTGGACGAGCGGGAAGTACTGCAGGCCGACGCCGATCCCGGCGGACTGCGGGTCCTGGAGGAAGGCAATCAGCGCTGCGCGCACGGCCGTCCACTTCGTCGTCGTGCCGGTCGTGGACACGAAGTCCAGCATCGATCCGGAGCTGTCCATCATCACGTAGATGTCGAGGGGCAGCTGTTCGGCCCGCTGCGTGGCGGTGGCGCACGCGGCGTCACCGAGCGCGTCGGCGCCGATCACGCGCCCGGGACCGTCGGTGTTGCCGCCGCCGACCGTGCCGCTGCTACCGCCGCCGCCGCCGCGGGCCCCGCCTGACGACCCCGCCACCGCGCCGGGCCGGCGGCGGCATCGGCGCCGCCGGACGGGCGTTGCTTGGTGGCCGCGCAGGCGGCGAGGGCGCCGGCGATGCCGGCCACGAGCCCGATGTTGACGAGTCCGCCCCCTGCGGCCATGACGCACCTCCGATCAGCCTCCGTTGGAGACCGTGTCCCGGGGGCCATCATCGCCGAATCCATCGGCGGCAGGGGTGCTAATGTGGTCCCGTGCCGGTCGCTACCGGGCTCGACATCCTCTGCTCCGAACGGCTGGAACTGGTGCGCGGGCGCCGGGTGGGGTTGCTCTGTCACCCGGCGAGCGTCACGACCGATCTGGTTCACGCCGTCGATCGGATGATCGCGGCCGGCGTGCGCCCGGCGCGGTTGTTCGGGCCCGAGCACGGCGTGCGCGGCGAGGCGCAGGACATGGTCGGCGTCGACGACGATCGCGACACGCGCACGGGGATTCCGGTGACCAGCCTGTACGGGGTCAGCTTCGATTCGCTGACGCCGGCCGCAGGCGACCTGGACGGCATCGACCTGCTGATCATCGATCTGCAGGACGTCGGCAGCCGCTACTACACGTACGTGTGGACGATGGCGCTGGCGCTGGGCGCCGCGGCGCGCGCCGGGGTTGCCGTGCTGGTGCTCGACCGGCCGAACCCGCTCGGCGGCGTCGCTGTCGAGGGCGGCACTGTGACCGAGGGCTGCGAGTCTTTTGTCGGGCTGGGCGCGGTCCCCGTGCGACACGGCCTGACGATCGGCGAGATGGCGCGGCTGGTCGTCGCGGGCATGCCGTGGGGGGGCGCGCGCTTCGCGCGGCCGCTGGACGTCGATCTGACGGTGTTGCCGATGCAGGGCTGGCGGCGGTCGATGAGCTTCGCCGAAACGGGGCTGCCCTGGGTCATGCCGTCGCCCAACATGCCGACGCCCGACACGGCGCTGGTCTATCCGGGGCAGTGCCTGTTCGAGGGGACGAACCTGTCGGAGGGGCGCGGTACGACGCGGCCGTTCGAGATCGTCGGCGCGCCGTACCTGGACGGCCACGCGTGGATGACGGCGCTGGAGTCAGCGCGGCTGCCGGGCGTGCGGTTTCGGCCGCTGACGTTCCGGCCGACGTTTCACAAGTTCGCGGGCAAGCCGTGCGGCGGCGTGCAGCTCCACGTCGTCGATCGCGCGGCGTTCCGGCCGTACCGGACGGGCGTCGCGTTGATCGCGGCGGCGCGCGAGCTGGGCGGCAACAAGTTCGGCTGGCGGACGGAACCGTACGAGTTCGTGTCAGACCCGCCGGCGATCGATCTGCTGACCGGCAGCGACGGCGTGCGGCGAGCGATCGAGCGCGGCGCGCGCTTCGACGACATCCAGGCGACGTTCGCGCCGTTCGAGGCGGAGTTCGTCGAGCGTCGCCGGCCGTCGCTGATGCTCGAATATGCCAGCTGATACCGTTCCCGCGCGGCGGGGGACGCGTGTCGCGCTCTACGGCGGCAGCTTCAATCCGCCACACGTCGCGCATCAGATGGTCGCGCTCTACGTGCTGGAGACCGCACCGGTCGACGAGCTGTGGCTGATGCCCGCGTACGAACACGCGATGGGCAAGCCGCTGGCGCCGTTCGCGGACCGGCTGGCGATGTGCGAGCTGGCAGCGGCGGCGCTCGGGCCACGCGTGATCGTCAGCGACATCGAACGCACGCTGGGGGCGCCGAGCCGCACGCTGCGCACGATCCGCCGCCTGCGCGAGCTCCACCCGGCGCACGAGTTTTCGCTGGTCATCGGCGCTGACCTGCTGTCGGAGGTGGCGACCTGGTTCGGCGGCGCCGAGCTGCAGGCGACGGTGCCGTTTGTCGTCGTCGGGCGGGCGGGGACCGAGGGCGTCGCGGATCAGGCCGCGGGCCCGGTCAAGATGCCGGCGGTCAGCTCCACGGAGGTCCGCCGGTCGATTGCGGCCGGGGAGCCCGTCGAGGGGCTCGTACCGCGGGCCGTTCTCGACTACATATATCGCCTGGGACTCTATAAGGATCAGGAGCCGGGGCGCGCATGAGTTACATGTCCGAAGCCGAGGTCAACGCCCGCGTGCTGGCGGAGGGGCCAGCCGAACCGACACCGTCGGTGTTCATCATGGGCGCGGGCGTGGTCGGCACGGCGCTGGCGGCGCGGTTGGTCCGCGCCGGGCTGCCCGTCATCGGGCTGCACGGCCGCCAGGTCGACCTGTCGGACGCGGCGCGCGCGATCTCGGGCGTCGTGGCGTCGACGGGCGATATCCCGGACATGATCGCGGAGTCGGACGTCGTCATCATCTCGGTGCGCGACGAGCGCGTGCCCGAGGTGGCGCAGCGGCTGGCGCACGAGCACCGGCTGCGGCCCGAGCAGATCCTGCTGCACACGTCGGGGGCCAACCCGGCGCGCACGATTCTTTCACCGGCCGTGCCCTACGTGCGCGCGGTGGGGACGTTGCACCCGTTGGTGTCGTTCGCCGATCCGCGCGTCGCGATCGACGGCATGAACGACGTCGCGTTCGGCATCGAAGGCGACGAGCCAGCGCGCGCGATGGCCAAGCGCATCGTGCGCGCGCTGGGCGCGCGCGCCGTGTTCCTGGAGGCCGAAAACCTGGCGCTCTATCATGCGGGCGCGGTGATGGCGTCGAACTACGTCGTCGCGATGGCCGACACGGCGCAGACGCTGCTGGTCAGGGCGGGTGTGCCGCCGGATCAGGCGTTGCCGGTGTTGATCCCGCTGCTCAACAGCGTCGTGCAGAACCTGGCGCGGCTCGGCTTGCCGGGGGCGTTGACCGGGCCGGTGGAGCGGGGCGACGTGACGTCCGTCGAACGACATCTCAAGACGCTGGAGGCGCGTGCGCCGGAGCTGCTGCCGCTGTACCGGCTGGTCGGCCGTGACGTGTTGCGCCTGGCGCGCGAGAAGGGCGCGATGGATGCGGTTCAGGCGGCGCGCATCGAGGCGCTGTTTTCGCCCGACGGCGGCGACGGACGTGGCTCCGGGAGCAACGGGCGGGCGGGCTGAGGCTGCAAACGCTTTTCGTTGTTGCGCGTTACCCCGGGACTTGGCCTATCATCGGGCCGTCTCGCTGACTGCAAAGGGAGCACTACATGCACAGGCGATCCATCGGATTAGGACTAGTTGCGGCACTCCTCATGGCGCTGGCGCCGCCGGTATCGGCTGCCAAGCCGGAGGACGTATTCAAGGGGAAGATCATCATCACCAAGAACCGTTTGCCGTTGCGGTTCTCGTCCGAGTCGGCGTTTGTCGGGGCGTTGCAGAAGGGGAAGATCGACAAGATCTGGCCGAGTGAGGAGAAGGGCGAATCCGGCAAGTGGAACATCGAGTACATGGCGTTCTTCGCCCAGCCGCTCAACGACAACGAGATCCAGGTGAAGTTCTTCGACATCACGGGCGGCGAGAAGCGCTACGTCGCCGGCGACGCGCAGTACACGCGCGAGAAGGGCTCGCGCATCTTCGGCTCCAGCATCGAGCTGGCCAAGCCGGAGTTCGACGTACGCAAGCACTACCAGATGAACATCGAGTCGCGCGGGCGCACCATCGCCACGACGCAATTCTGGCTGCTCGGCAAGGGGCAGAGCTACAGCGGCAAGGTCGAGTTCAGCGACCAGGATGCCAAGCAACGGTGATCGTCGACTGGCGCGTATGGGCGTGACGGCCGTCGGGGCCTGCGTGGCCGCGGCGATGTTAGCTGCGGTGTGGGGGAGCGCGGCGTTTGCGGCGGGGGCGGAGCCATCGCCGTCGCAGCCCGCAGCGGCGGTGGCCGCACCGGCTGCGAAGTCGAAGCCGCGCGCGGGTCGCAAGGCGCGCGGCGCGGCTGCCGGCGATGCGGCCAGGCGCCCGGCGGCGGCGTTGCCGGCGGCGCGGCTGGACGCCGTGCGGGCGCTGCTGCTCGGTGACGACGACGCGGCGTCGCTCGAGGCGGCCACGGCGCTGGGCGCGTCCGGGGCCGCCAACGCGGCGGATCCGCTGGTCGAGCTGCTGGCCGGCGGTGCAAGCGCGCCGCGTTCGGCGGCGGCGCTCGATGCGCTCGCGAAGCTCGGCGACAGCGGCGCGCTGACGGCGACGTCGGCGTTCGAGGTGCTCGATCTCTACAGCGGCAACCGCACGCCGGACCTGCGCCAGCGCGCGGTCAAGGCGCTGGGCGCCATGCGCGACGCGCGTGCCGTGCCGACGCTGATGGCGCGGCTGGGCGACGCAGCGCCGAACGTCCGCGCCACCGCTGGCGAGGCGCTGGCGGCGCGGCACGAGCTGAAGGCGGCGCCGCGCCTGCTCGCGCTGGTCAAGAAGAGTGACCCGGGTGCGGCCGGGCCGCTGGCCCTGCTCGCGACGCCGGATCTGGTTCCGCACATCGCCGAGCTGGCGGGCAGCGTGGACGACGGCGTGCTGGCGACGACGCTGGGCGAATACGTGAAACGCCCCGACGTCCCGGACAAGCTGCGCGTCGACGTGCTGAGGACGGTCGCGAACCTGCCGGGGGCAGCCGCGACGACGGCGCTGATCGAATACATCGCGGCGGTGCCGGCGAAGGACGATCGGCCGTCGAAGAAAGAAGCGCAGAAGTTGCTCGACGAGCGGGGGACGAAGGAATGATGCGCGCGCGCGTGGCGCAGCCGCTGCTGCCGGGCATCGCCGCTCTGGCGGCGGCGATCGCGATCGCGGGGTGCGCGACCAGCCCGTACAAGCGGGCAGGGGACGCCGGCGACGTTGCGTCGGCGCTGGCGCGCTTGCAGCCGCCGCCGACGACGGCGCGCAACCTGGCTGTGCTGGTGCTGGGTGGGACGGGCGGTCCGCGCCTGGCGGCCTACGATCTGGCCGGCTCGCGCGTGTTGTGGACGCAGCCCGCCGAGGTCACCACCCGGGTCGTGCTGGGGGGCGACGTGCTGGTTCACGGCAGCAAGCCGGCGGCGGGAGGCGGCACCGTCGCCGTCGTCGCGCGCGATCTCGGCAACGGCGCCGTGTTGTGGCAGCAGCAGCTCGCCGCCGGCGAGCGCCTGGCCGGCTACGACGCCGATTCAAAGTCGGTCTACATGGTCGTGCAGACCGGCGCGACTGCTGGTCGCGTGGCATCCGGGGCGGCGGTGGTCGCGCTGGACGCGCGCGCCGGGACGGTGCGCTGGCGGCACCCGCTGCCTTCGGGCCGCGCCGGCGGACCCGCCGCGCGCGACGGGCTGGTCGCGGTGCCGGTCGATTCGCAATACGTGATCCTGATCGACAGCGCGACGGGCGCGCAGCTGGCGCAGGTGCTGTCGACGTCGGAAGCGGCGACGTTCGTGCGCGCGCTGCCGGAAGGGATGTTCTACGGCTCGCGCGGCGTCTTCCTGCTTTCGCCGTCGACGGCGCGCGGATCGACGCGGGAGCCGGGCTACTTGAAGGCGGGGATGCCGCCGTTCGTGCGCCCGTTCTACTGGTACGACCTCTACCGGCCGGAGCAGACCGAGTATTCGGCGCTCGATCGCAACCACATCCTGTGGCGCGTGTCCGTCGACGGCGATCGCGCGCGTTTCCGCGACGACCTGACGGTGGTCCACGACTACAAGTTCTTCTTCGCGTTCGACGCCACCTCGGGCCAGCTGCGCTGGGCGCGCGCGTACGCGGAGGACGCGGTGTCGTCGACCGACACCGGGCGCGCGATCCTGTTCGCGAGCGCGCTCGGGGACATCGTGGCGCTGGATCGGCGCACGGGCGCCAAGCTGTACGAGGCGCACCTGCCCGGCGAGGTCGTGCGCGGCGCGGCGTTCGACGCGGAGGGCTTTTCGCCGACGGCGGTGGCCCCGGCGGTGGCGCCCGACGCGGCGGCGCCCGCGTCTTCGGCGTCGTCGTCCGAGTTGGTCGATACGCTGGTCGCGATCATCTCCGACAAGGATCGGCGGTTCCCCGACGTGAAGCTGTTCGCGATCGAGGAGCTCGGGCGCCAGCCCGGCCGCGAGCCGACGCGCAAGCTGCTCGACATCATGGGCAAGGAAGGGCTGCCGCCGCTGGCGTCGCAGAAGGTGGGCGAGGCGCTCGCCGCGCGGCGCGACACGCAGTCCGCGGACATGCTCGCCGGCGCGCTGCGCTTGACGGCCGACTACGCCGACGGCCAGACGGCGCCGCCGGTGGAGTTCCTGGCCAAGGCGGTCGGCGCGCTGGGACCGGCCGGCCGCGTCGTGTCGCCCGAGCTGGTCACGCAGCTGCGTCGCCCTGAGACGCCGCCCGTGGCGGCGACGCAGATCGCGCGCGCGCTGGCGGCGACCGGCGCCGAGGACGCGGTCCCGGCGCTGCGTGACTTCCTGACCATGTACCGCGCCGATCCGGCCTACGACGCCGACCCGACGGCGCTGATCGCGGCCGCCGAGGCGCTGCTGAAGCTGGGCGGTCCCGCCGACCGCATGCTGTTGCTGTTCGTCGCCGAGGAGCCGCACACGGCCGCGGGTCTGCGCGCGCACCTGACGCGTGCGCTCGGCGAGACGGCGCCCGCGCGCACGAGCGCGCGGGCGAGCGCGGATTGACCGGAAGCGGCGGCAAGCTCACCGTCGTCGTCTGTCGCGGGCCAACCTGCGGCGATCACCGCGGCTCGGCCGCGCTGACGGCGCGGCTGGCGGAGACCATCCGCGTGCGCGGCCTGGAGGAGCGGGTCCGCCTGGTCGAGGAGACCTGCCTGGGGCACTGCCTGCGCGGGCCCAACGTCCTGGTCCAGGAGGAAGGGAGCGACGTCGACTTCGGCGGCGTGCTCTACAACCGCATGACGCTGGAGGACCTGGACCGCGTCATCGACAGGCACCTCGTCGGTGGCATGGCGGTGCGCGTGCTGATGAACCGCCCGCCGGTTCGCGACAAGTAGCGCGTCGCATCTCAAGAAGGTGCCGCACACCCCCCGCGCGCGCGGGAGCGGCTAGCAGCGGCGCGCGACCGGGTTAGACTCCCCCCGCCGTGACCGTGTACCTGGACCACAACGCCACCACGCCGACGCGCGCCGAGGTCGTCGACGCGATGGCGGCGGCGTGCCGGGAGCTGCCGGGGAACCCGTCCAGCACACACGCGGCCGGGCGGGCGGCGCGCACGGCGATCGAGGCGGCGCGCGCGGACGTCGCGGCGCTGCTCGGCGCGGCGGCGGAGGAGATCGTGTTCACGTCTGGGGGGACGGAGGGCAACGCGCTGGCCCTGCGCGGCCTGCTGCGGGCGGCGCGCGGGCACGTGGTGTCGTCGCCGCTCGAGCACCCGTCGGTGCACGCGGCGCTGGCGGGCGAGGGGGCCGAGGTGACGCTGGTCGACGTCGGTCCGGACGGGACGATCACGCCCGACGCGCTGCGCGCGGCGCTGCGCCCGGGGACGTCGCTGGTGACGCTGGCGCTGGCCAACCACGAGATCGGCAACGTCTACGACATCGCGGCGCTGGCGCGCATCGCGCACGACGCGGGCGCGCTGTTTCACGCCGACGCGGTGCAGGCGGCGGGGAAGCTCGCCATCGACGTCGCGGCGCTGGGCGTCGACGCGCTGACGCTGTCCGCGCACAAGCTGCACGGACCGAAGGGGGTGGGCGCCGTCTATCTGCGCCGGGGCGCGCCGTTCACGCCCCCGGACGCGGGCGGCCACCAGGAACGCGAGCGGCGCGGCGGGACCGAAAACGTCGCGGGCATCGTCGGCTTCGGCGTCGCGGCGCGCGCGGCGCGCGTCGAGCTGGCGAGCGATGCGCTGCGCATCGCCGGCCTGCGTGACCGGCTGGAGGCGCGCCTGCTGGCGCTGCCGGGCGCTCGTCGCCACGGTGATGCGGCGTCGCGGCTGCCGGGGACGCTCAACGTCGGCTTCGCGGGCGTGGCCGGTCAGTTCCTGGCCGCGGCGCTGGACGCCGAGGGGATCTGCGTGTCGACGGGCGCGGCGTGCACGTCGGGCTCGCTGGCGCCGTCGCAGGTGTTGCTCGCGCTCGGCCTTCCGCGCGACCAGGCGGGCGAGGCGGTGCGCTTCGGCGTCGGGCGCGACAACACCGAGGCCGAGATCGATCGCGCTGCGGACGCCGTCGCGGCCGTGGTCGCGCGCGTGCGCGGCGACGCGCGGCCGCGTGCCGGTGGCGGCCGCCAGCGCGTCGTCGTCGCGATGTCCGGTGGCGTCGACTCCTCGGCGGCGGCGGCGCTGCTGGTCGAACGCGGCTACGACGTCATCGGCGCGACGCTGCGGCTCTACGACGCCAGCGGCACCAGCGCCAGCATCGGCGGCCGCTGCTGCGGCCCGCGCGACATCGAAGACGCGCGCGCGACGGCGGCCGTGCTGGGCATCCCGCATCACGTCATCGACGAGAGCGCCGCGTTCAGCGCCGGCGTGATCGACGACTTCGTCGCCGGCTACCGCGCCGGCCGCACGCCGAACCCGTGCGTGCGCTGCAACGAGAAGCTGAAGTTCGGCCCGTTGCTGGCGTTCGCGGAGGCGGTGGGCGCCGACGCGCTGGCGACCGGTCACTACGCGCGCCTCGAGACCGGGCCTGACGGCATCGCGCTCGGGCGCGCGCGCGATCGCGGCAAGGACCAGTCGTATTTCCTGTTCGGCGTGCGGCCCGAGCTGCTGGCGCGCGTCTGGTTCCCGCTTGGCGACATGGCGAAGGACGACGTGCGCGCGCTGGCGCGGCGCGCCGGCCTGCCCAACGCCGACAAGCCCGACTCGCAGCAGATCTGTTTCATCCCCGACGGTGACCACGTCGGCTTCGTCACCGCACACGGCGGCGCCGGCGCCGCGGGGGCGATCGTCGACGACACCACCGGCGCGTCGATCGGCAAACACGAGGGGACGCACGCGTTCACGGTCGGCCAGCGCCGCGGTGTCCCCGGCGGCGGCGCCGGTCCGCGCTTCGTGCTGCGCATCGACGCCGCGACCGGCGAGGTTCGCGTCGGCCCGCGCGATCGCCTCGGCCGCGACCAGCTCCGCGTCGCCGACGTCCGCTGGCTCGACCCGCGCGCGGCGGAGGCGCCCGAGCTCCGCTGCGCCGTCCAGATCCGCCACCACGCCGCCGCCGCCCCGGCCTGGATCGCCCCCGGCGACGACGGCGCGACGCTGGTCCGCCTCGACGAGCCCGCCTACGGCGTGGCCCCCGGCCAGGCCGCCGTGTTCTACGACCGCGACGACCGCGTCATCGGCGGCGGCTGGATTCAGTAGCGGGTGGGTGTCGGAGGAGCGCTGGTGATTCGTCGCCACGGGCGTGTGTGGCTCGTCGCGGACGCCGAAGTTCATAGCCCTATCAAGTGGGCGCCACCCCGCGGCCGGCGACCGTCTGTGGGCCATCCCTCGCGTGAGCGCCCGTCATCGTCGACACCCAGCCGTATGCAGGGAACACCTCGATGACCGGTAATGCGGACCTGGAACGGCGCTGGGTCGACGCATGGAACGACCTGTTCGACATCGTTGGCTCGCGCACGGATGTCCGGTGCAAGCTACCGGATGGCACCGTCGTAGACGTCGAGGGCTGCAAGGGCTGGCTTCAGGAGCAGGCGTATGCCGGCTGGCACGTCGCAGTCCAGGAATCGATGTTCGATGGTCGCCTGGAGGTGGCAGCGTCTCGCTGGAGGCCGGACGAGGTTCATGGGCCGCACAGGAATGCGGGCGCAGCACGTAAGAGGCGACAGCCCAGGTAGCTTGTGCGCTGTCTAACGACACGTTGCAGACGGACGCCCGTGGCGGTCGCTTCGCGCTCTCTCTCGTCTGCCGCCGCGGCGCTCGTCGAACGGGCTGCCGGGTCTTCGGCGACGGCGGCCCGCCGAAAGATCGTGCTCAGCGCCAGGTAGCCATGACCAAGCTGGCCGGAGACAGCAAGAAGACTTGGGAGGAACTGGACAAGAAGTTCTTCGCCTACCAAGACAATATCGCAGCCATGCTCGAGGCATACGTGGCTGCCAACCGACCGAGCTTCAAGTGAAAGGTTTTGCCCACCCAGGTGTTGAGCGGACGGGGTTGCGCCCCGGCCGCTGAACACCAAAAACGTTAGCCCGCTTCAGGAGCACGTCATGCGACCCCTTCGGTACTCCATCAACGTCACATTGGACGGGTGCTGCGATCATCGTGAAGGCATTGCGGACGAGGAGTTGCATCGTCACGCGGTCGAGAACCTGGTCCAGGCCGATGCCCTCCTCTTTGGCCGGGTGACTTACCAAATGATGGAGGCGGCGTTTGGGCCGTCCGCCCGGACGGGAGCGATGTCCGATTGGACGGAACCCTTCGCCCGTACGATCGATGCGGCAAAGAAGTACGTTGTGTCGAGCACGCTGGATCGGGTCGATTGGAACGCCGAGCTCGTGCGCGGGGATGTGGGGAAGGCCGTTGAGCAGCTCAAACGGGAGCCCGGTAGGGGACTGTTGGTGGGAGGCGTGAAGCTCCCGCTGGCGTTGGCGGAGCTGGGATTGATCGATGAGTACGAGCTCGTGGTGCACCCCAGGCTAGCGGGCCATGGGCCGACGTTGTTCGCGGGGCTATCGAAGCCTGTCGACTTGAAGCTGGTGAGCAGGCTGGAGTTCGCCTCGGGCGCGGTGGCGATGCGCTATGAGCCGAGAAAGTGAAGCCGGACCAGCCGTCGCTTTTCTCGACTGAACCGGCTCGAAGTTCCTAGGGGCTTTCGGCGCGTCGGCGCACTATGCATGTAACAGCATGAGCGAAGTGGTACAGCCGTGTGGGGCGAGGTTCTTCGACAAGGTGAGGCAGGATCTCGGACGGGCGGTCCGGGTGACGACGCGCCACCGCCTGGGCTCGACGCTCACCATCCTCGACGTGACCGGGGCTGAGCCGGCGCTGGCACGCGCGCTTGTCCTTTTCGACCGAGGCCGCCTGAGGATCCACTGCGAGGACGCTGCCCGCACCTGCTACGTCTTCAGATGGGCGTCGGGCTACTCCAACGGAAACGACGTGCGCATTCAGGGCGAGCTCGAGCCAGGCACGGGCCGCGAGATGGAGGACTGGATCCCCAGGGCGGCGGAGCCGCCGCCGAAGCCCAAGGCGGATCCCCCCCGATCTCGAGCTGGGGCATGGGCGCGAAGCGCCGTTGGTGAGCCGCGAGGGGCGGCCGAGAGCCGTGGCGAGTCACTCGCCGTAGCACTGGTCAGTGCAACGAGCGCGAACCGCTCAATCGGCGGCGGTCGAGATCGCGATGACGATTTCTTGCGCGCCGGTGTCGCGCGAGCGGGCGCGGACGGCCTCGACGGCGGGCTGCAGCTCGCCGCGGTCCAGGAAGATGCCGTGGCACTTGTTGCAGTAGTCGACGTGGACGGCGCCGAGGACGACTTCCGAGAGGCTGCCCGGGCAGGCGGGGCAGGGCGCCTTGTTCTCGGTCGGAACCGGGGGCGGGCCGGACTTGCCGGTCAGCAGTCCACGCAGGCGATCGAGCTCCGCCTCGGGCAACTTCGCCGCGCGCGTGATCTCGCCGCGGTCCAACCACAGGCCGCCGCACTTCGGGCAAAGATCCACTTCCAGACCCTGGAACGACCCGCGGTCCAGGACGGAATTGCACTTAACGCAGCAGAGATTGGTTGCTTCCGACATGGGCACGATAGTAGCAGCATGTCGGGATAAGATCCCAGACGAGACGATGACCTCCTCGGGCGATTCTGGCTCTCCAGACGATCCACTTTCGACGTATGCGGCGCTCGAAGCGCGCGTCGGTTACACGTTCCGCGACGCGGCGCTGTGCGAGACGGCCATGACCCACACGTCGTGGTTGAACGAAGCCGGCGACACGTCGCGCAGCGACAACGAGCGGCTGGAGTTCCTGGGCGACGCGGTGCTGGCGCTGGTCGTCAGCGATCTGCTCATGCGCCGGTTTCCGACTCGGTCGGAAGGCGAGCTGACGCGGGCGCGCGCGGCGCTGGTCAGTGAGGGGGGCCTCGCGCGCGCGGCGCATGCGATCGAGCTCGGCAAGTGGATCTTCCTGGGCAAGGGCGAGGAGCGGGCGGGGGGGCGCACCCGGCAATCGATCGTCGCCAACGCGCTCGAGGCGCTGATGGGGGCGATCTACGTCGATGGCGGCATCGCCCCCGCCGCCGCGGTCGCCGAGCGGTTGTTCGCGGGGATGCTCGAAGATGTCGAGCGGCACGCGCAGCTCGACAACAAGTCACGCCTGCAGGAGCGCGCGCAGGCGCTGTGGCAGACGACGCCGACGTACGAGGTCGTGGCGCAGGAGGGGCCCGATCATGACCGCCGCTTCGAGGTGGCGCTGACGCTGCGCGGGCGCGAGTACGGCCGCGCGACCGGGCGATCGAAGAAGGAGGCGGAGCAGAGCGCGGCGGCGCTGGCGCTCGCGGCGCTCGACGCTGGGCCACGCAAGCGAGATGACGGATGACCGTGACCAGCGCGGGGATTCCGGACGACGTGCTGGCCGTGTGCCGCAAGCTACGCGCGGCCGGTCACGAGGCGCACCTGGTCGGCGGTGGCGTGCGCGACATGCTGCTGGGCCGGACGGCGGCGGACTTCGACGTCGCCACCGACGCGCGCCCGGAGGCCGTCATCGATCTGTTCGGCCACAGCTACGCGATCCCGACCGGGCTCAAACACGGCACGGTCACGGTCGTGACGGGAGCGTCGCCGCCCCGTCACGTCGAGGTCACGACGTTTCGCGGCGAGGGCGAATACCTCGACGGACGCCGGCCGTCGTCGGTCACGTACGTCAAGTCACTGGCCGACGATCTGGCGCGGCGCGACTTCACGATGAACGCGATCGCGTTCGATCCGCTGGCGGGCGTGACCACCGATCCGTTCGACGGCCGCGGCGATCTCGACCGCAAGCTGGTGCGGGCGGTCGGCGATCCGGTGGCGCGCTTCCGCGAGGACGGCCTGCGTCCGATGCGCGCCGTCCGGCAAGCGGCGCAGCTCGGCTTCGAGGTCGACGCGCCGACGCGTGAGGCGATCCCGGCGACGCTGGACGTGTTCCGCAAGGTGTCGGCCGAGCGCGTGCGCGACGAGCTGCTCAAGCTGCTGGCGGCGCCGCAACCTTCGCGGGGCCTGGAGCTGATGCGGACGACAGGCCTGCTGGGGGAGGTGATCCCGGAGCTGCTCGAAGGCGTCGGCTGCACGCAGAACCGCTTCCACAAGCACGACGTCTACGAGCACACCCTGCACGTCGTCGACGACACCGAAGGCGACGCGATCCGGCGCCTGGGGGCGTTGCTGCACGACGTCGGCAAGCCGCGCGCGCGCCAGCCGCGCGAGGGCGCGCCCGGCGAGTTCAGCTTCTTCCAGCACGAATACGTCGGCGCCGACATGGCCGACGACATCTGCCGCCGGCTGAAGCTCGCCAACGCCGAGCGCGAGCGCGTGGTGGGCATCGTCAAGAACCACATGTTCTTCTACGCGCCCGACTGGACGGACGGCACCGTGCGCCGGTTCGTCCGCCGCGTCGGCGGCAGCGATGCGCTCGCCGATCTGTTCGCGCTGCGCAAGGGCGACGTCACGGGGCGCGGCTTCGCCGAAGATCCCGAGGGCGAGCTGGGCGAGCTGCGCAAGCGCATCGAGGCCGTCGCGGCGGAGGACGCCGTGCTGAAGGTGACCGACCTGGCGATCAACGGCGGCGACGTCATGCGCATCCTCGGCATGCCGCCCAGCCGCGAGGTCGGTATGATCCTGGAACGCCTGCTGGAGCGCGTGATTGACGACCCGTCGCTGAACGAGCCCGCGAAGCTCGGGGTGCTGCTGCCCGACGTGCTGGCCGAGATCAGATCGGCGAAGTCGTAGTCAGCATTTTATCGCCGCGCCAGCGCGGCGACGAACGCTTCGGCCGACGAGACCTCTTCAGTGCCGCGCGACGCGGTCTCGGGGCGGCCGAGGAACTCGGTCCGCCGGCGCACGACCGTCGCTTCGGGATCGCTCAGCGACAGCACCTCGACGTCGCTCGGGTTGGCGGTGCGCTCGGGCACCCCGGGGAGGGCGCGCGGCCCCGCCACCACCGACAACACCGCCGGCAGCTCGACACGCAGCCGGCGTTTCTTGCCGCCCCCGCGCACGACGACCTCGACCGCCGCGGCGCCGTCGGCGGCGCGGGCCACCTCCTCGACGCCGGAGACGCAGACGAAGCCGAGGTGGCGGGCGGTGGACGCGGGCACCGCGCCCAGCCCCTCGTCGTCGGAGCGCGCTCCCGTGAGCACGAGGTCGGCGCCGAGCCGCTTGATGCCGGTGGCCAGCGTCTGTCCGACCAGGTGGAAGTCGGCGCCGGAGAAGTCCTCGCCGGTCAGGCGGACGGCGCGCGACGCACCCGCGGCCAGCGCGCGCTGCAGCGGGCCTGACTCGGCGATCGTCCCCGCGAGCAGCGCCGTCAGCGGGTCGTTCCGCCGGTCGGCGGTCGCCAGCGCGACCCCCTGCGCCAGCGCGTGGGCGTCGTCGCGGCCCAGGCCCGGGCCGTTGGGATCGGGAGGCGGCGCGTGAAGGCAGACGACGATGTTCACGATGTGCCTTGTGCCGCCCGGCGGCGCGAGGGCAGCCAGGCGCGCGGCGATGTCGTTCAACAGCGCTGCCGCCGGGTGCTTGGCGTCGGCGCGCAGCAGAACGTCGGCGAACGTCCGCGGCGGCAGCGACGCATCCGCCTCCAGCACGACGCCGACGCGGCCTCGCGGCGTCACCATCGCCGCGGCGCCGCCGCTGCGTCGCGCTGATGAGGATGTGCGGGACCGCGACGGCGAGCGTCGTGGCGGCCGCGACCGCGTCGACCACCGCGACGCCCGGAGGGGCCGCCGCCACCAGCGCGGCGAGAGTGTCCTTGCCCAGCGCCGGATCGACGACGATCAAGGTGGACGCCAGGGCCGCCGCGGCGGTGTCGTCGTCTTCGGACGCGATCTCGACGACGCCCCCCTTGGCCGGTTGCGGGCAGGCGATGATATCGACCTCGACGGCCTCCGTGCCGATGTCGGCGGGCGCGCCCGCGGGCAGGATCGCGACCACCGGCCGTTCCAGCTCCACGGGGTCGAGCCGCCGATACGACGTGCGGTCGCGCCGCCAGCGGCGGAGGAAGATCCGGCCGATGCCGTCGGCCAGCGGCGTGGCGGCCTCGCCCAGCTCCAGGTCGGCGCTGGCGGCGAACGCGGCCCCCAGCCTGGCGGCCAGCGCGGGGCCCAGCTCGGGCCCGGCGCCCCCGGCGGGGAACAGCACGACCAGGGGCGGGATGCGTTCGACGGCCGCGTGCAGGGCATGGCCGTGGGTCGCGTCCAGCGGGGGCCCCCCCAGGCCGGCCCCCTCGCAGCACAGCACCCGGTCGGCCCCCGCGCGCCCCAGGCGGGCCGCGACCTTGTCGTCGAGGTGACCGTCGGTCAGGACGATGGCAAACACCGTCGCGCCCGCCGCGCGCGCGACCCTCCGTCCCTCGGAGAGCGCGAACAGCGACGGCCCGGTCGGGCTGCCGTCGCGGAGATCGATGGGGACGAGGAGGTTCGGCAGGAGCGCCTCGCGGAGCAAGGACCCTGTAGGTGGGGTCCCGAGCGAAGGACCTATCATGCCTCCGCGATCGGGGCGGTGTCCATTGACATGCCGATCAACGGGTAGCGATAATGCGTCCCGACCCGGGCTCATGGCATGGCACCTGGATCCGACGGCGACGACGAAGAGCTAGTCGAGATCGAGCTCGAAGAGGAGCTGCCACCGCCGCTGCCTCCAGAGCGCGCGCGGACGGTGCCCGTGCTGCCGCTTGGCGCTGCGCCGCCGGTTGTCGCGGAGGAGACGACGGCCGATGACGACATCGTCGCGGACATCGTCGAGGTGCGTCAGCCGATGGCGGAGGCCGCCGAGGAGGATGCGCGCGCCGATCGCCGGCTCTACGAGACCGAGGCCGAGGCCGCCCCGGGGCCCGCGCGTCGCGCGGTCCTGCTGCTCGAGGCGGCGCGCCTGGTGGACGGGCCGTCCGCGGAGGTGCTGGAGGCGACGCGGCGGGCGTTCGCCGCCGATCCCGGGCTGCCGGTCGCGCTGTGGCCGCTGCGGCGGTTGCTGGCCGCTGGCGGGCAATGGCAGGAGCTGGCGGACGCGTACGCCGACGCCGCGGACGCGTTCGCGCCGTCAGCCGCGTCGAAGGAGACCGCGCGCGCGTACCTCGCGGATCTGCGCGTCGAACGCGGGCGCGTGCTGGAGGACCACCTCGACCGTGACGCCGACGCGATCGCCAGCTACCGCCAGGCGCTGCATGCGGTCCCCGACCACGTCGGCGCGTTGCTGGCGTTGCTGCTGGCGGGATCGCGGCGGCAGGAGGCGGAGGTCATCGCGCCTGCGCTCGCGGGGCTGGCGCGGCGGGCGGGCGGCGCGCAGCACGCCGCGCTCGCGATCGAAGAGGCGCGCGCGTGGCGGCCGACGGGCGCCGATGGGGCCGGGCGCGCGCTGGCGGTGCTGGAGGCGGAGCTCGCGGGTGGCGAGACGTCGCCGCAGCCGTCGACCGCGTTGCTCGTCGAGCTGGAGTCGCTGACCGCGGCAGACGTGCCGCCCGACGTGGCGTTGCGCGCGCTGGCCGAGCTGGCCCGGCGCTCGGCGGCGCTGGACGTCGGCTTCTCGGTGGCGCTGTGGCGCGAGCGCGCCCGGCTGGCGCTGCGCAGGGGCGAGGAGCCGGGCGTGGCGCTCGAATCCCTGGACGAGGCCGCGCGCCTGGAGCCAACGCATCCGATCGTTGCGCTGGAGCGCTTGCAGCTGGCGGCGGCGCTGGGCCGCGGTGACGTCGTCGACGCGATGGCGGCCGAGATGCTCGACGTCGCGGCCGACGACGATCAGGCGGTGGACGTGGCGCTGCTGCACGCGGAGCTGGCGTCGCGGGGCGGCCGCGACGCGGCGGTGCGCGCGACGCTCGGGCACGCGCGCGTCCAGGCCCGGCGCGGTGAGCGTGGCGATCTTCGCGCGCTGGAGCTGGCGCTGGCGGTGTGGCGACGGGACGGCGAGGCCCTGCACGCCGCGCTGGTCGACGAGGCGGGGCGCGCGACGGGCCGGGTGGGCGCGGACGTCGCGGCGGCGGCGGGCGCGCTGGTCGGAGCGGGCGCGATCCGCCAGTGGCGGCTGGACGACGCCGCCGGGGCGGAGCAGCTCTACCGGCGCGCGCTCGAGCGCTCGCCCACACATGCCCCGGCGTTGCACGCGCTGGTCGCGCTGCTGGAGACGGACGGCCGCGGCCAGGAGGCGGCGGTGCTGCTCGAGACGGCGCTGACCCGCGCCGCCGCGATCACGACGATGTTCGAGGTGTGGGCGCGCGAGAAGCTGGTGTCGATCTATGCCGACGAGATCGGCGAGCCCGCCAAGGCGGGCGAACACCAGCTGCGGCTGGTCGAGCTGGCGCCGAAAGACGTCGGCCGCCGCGTGCGCCTGGCGGATATCGACCTGTCACGCGAAGCCGACGGCGACGGCGCGCACGCCGCCGACAACCTGCTGGCGCTGGCGGACCTGGCGGACGATCCGGCCGTCGCGATCGCGCTGCGGGTCGAGGCCGGGCGCGCGCTGCTGGCGGGGGCGACGGAAGCGCAGCGCGCGCGCGGCGCCGCGATGCTGCGCGAGCTGGTGCCCGTCGACGCGAGCGGACTGGCCGCGTCGGGGCTGGAGCGGACGCTGACGTCGTCGGAGGCGCGCGGCGCGCTGGTCGCCGAGGAGGTCGCCGCCGCCGAGGCGGACGCGCCGGCCGAGGCGGTGCGGGCGTTGCGGTTCCGTCTGGCGCATCACCACGCGGCCGACGGCCGCTACGCCGAGGCGCTGGCGGCGCTGACGCCGCTGCGTTCGGATGGTGATCCGCTGGCGCGCGCGTGGAGCTACGAGCTGGCGCGGCGTTCGGGCGAGGCGATCCTGGAGGTCGCCATCCTGTCGGAGGAGACGCGGACGTCGGACGACGTGCTCGGTGATCATGCCTTCGTCTGCCTCGCGCACGGCGAGGCGCTGGCGCGCGCCGGCGATCCGCACGGCGCCGCGGCGGCGTTCCGGCGCGCGCTCGCCGTCGCGCCCACCGGTCCCACCGCGGTCGACGCGGCGCTGGCGCTGCTGCGCATCGCCGCGACCGATCCGGCGGCGGATCCGACGGCGCTGTCGGAGGCCATGCAGGGTCTGGCGACGGCGTGCGCCGACGACGACCGCCTGGCCGCGAACGCGGCGCGCGAGGCGGCGCTGGTGCGCGCCGCGGTCGGCACGGCGGACGTGGCCGACGCGGTGACGCAGGCGCCGGCCGATGCCCCGGCGCGGGTGCGCGCCGACATGGCGATCGTCAACTGGCTGGCAGGCGCGCGCGTCGGTGCCGCCGGCGCCGTCGCCGATGCGCTGGTCGACATGGTGCAGCTGGCGCGCGAGAGCTCGGCGACGGGCGACGCGCCGCCGTGGGCTGGGGCCGTGCTCGCGCGGGCGGCCGCGCGCGCGCGGCTGGCGGGCCTGGACGCGGCCGATCCGACAGCGCAGCGGGTCTGGGAGCTGGAGCGATCGCCAGCGCTGGCGCCGGCGCTCACGGATCTGCCGGCTCCTCCCGACGGCGCGTGGCCCGCGGAGCGGCCGGATCCGCGCCGCGCGCGCGCGCGCCGCGTGGGCGGGCAGCTGGCGATCGCGCTCGAGCTGGACGTCGCGCTCGACGCCGAACGGCGCGGGCAACTGGCGACGGCGCTGTCGCTGTACGGCGCCGTCATCGGCGTCGAACCGGAGCGCCTCGAGGCGTGGACCGGTATCAGGCGCGTGGCGCGCGCCGGGGGCGACGTCGTGGGCGAGGCGCGGGCGCTGGCGCGCATGGCGGCGGTCGTGCGCGATCCCGAGGAGGCGGCGTCGTTGCTCGCCGAGGCGGCCGCGGCGTACGAACGGGCAGGGCGCATCGACGACGCGGTCACGGCGCTGGCCAAGTGCATCGAGCTGCGCCCGGGGGATTCGACGGCTTACCTGCGGGCGCACGGCCTGCTGCGCACCGACCTGGACGTGCCCGGGCGGGCAGAGCTGTTCGACGCGCTGCTGTCGCACCGGCTGGCGGCGGCGCCGATGACGACGTCGGCGCGCGTCGCGTTGTTGTTCGAACGCGGGCAACACCGGCTGATGCGGCTGGCGAACCGCGACGCGGCCTTCGCAGACTTCAAGGAGATCTTGAAGATTCAGCCCGAACACCGCGAGGCGCTGCACCAGCTGGCGCGCGGCGCGCTGGAGGATCGCGACGCCGAGTCGGCGGCTCACTGGCTGGTGCAGTTCCTGGCCGCCGCAGCCGACGATCCCCGCGCGCCCGAGGCGCGGCTGGATCTGGCGGCGGCGTACGAGGCGCTGAAGGAGCGGGCGCGCGCGGTCGATACGTTGCGACGGGCGGCGGCCAGCCGCCCCGGCGACCCCAAGCCGTTGCAGCGGCTGTCGGACCTGCAGCTGCGCCTGGGCGAGTGGCGCAGCGCCATCGAGACGCTGCAGGCGTCGGAGGCGCGCCTGCCCGACACGGCGTCGCGCGCGGCGTTGCACCTGCGCATCGGTTCGATCCTGCGCGATCTGGGGCGCGACGCGCCCAACGCCGCGCAGTCGTTTCTGCGCGCCGCGGAGCTGGACCCGTTCAGCGACGGCACCGGCGCGCTGGTCGCCCTCTACGACGCGGCCGGCGACGCGCGCGGCGGGCTCGACACCGTGCTGCGCGAGGTCGCCGACATCCGGCGCGCGCTGGCGGCGGATCCGCTGGACCTGCGGCGCGCGAAGCGGCTGGCGGAATACCTGGCGATGGCGCGCAGCCGCGGCGCGAGCGCGCCGATCGTCGAGGCGGAGGCCGCGGTCGCGAGCGTCCTGGAGCTGATCCAGGACGAGCTCCCGCCGTCGCGCGCCGAGCCGTGGAACCGGATGCGCCCGTTCGTCCCCACGGCGGCGCGCGCGTTCTGGGCCGAGCTGGCGCACCCGGCCGCCGGCGGCTTCGCGGGCGAGATATGGCCGCAGCTGGTGGAAGCGGCGCTGTTGTTGTTCCCGCCGCCTTCGCCGCGCGGGCGCCGCGCGACCGCCGCGGGCGCCGCCGATCCGCGCTTCGCGTGGATCGAAGCCAGCGCCGTCGCGCTGGGCGTGACCGGGCTGCACATCTATCTGGCGCGCGAGCCGGGACCGCCGGTCGTCGCCGTGGAAGATCCCGCGCCCGGGCTGGTGCTGGCGCCCGACGTCGAGGGGATGTCAGACGCACGGTTTCATGTCGGTCGGGCGCTGGGCGTCCTCGTGCAGCGCGCCACCGTGCTCGAGCGTGTGAGCGCGGACGATGTCGCGCCGCTGTTCGCGTGCGCGGCGATCGCCGCGGGCGTCCCGCCGCCCGCCGGGCTCCCCAAGCCATCGGAGGAGCTGCAGCGCACGGTGATGCGCGGCATCGGCCGCAAGGAGAAGAAGGCGCTCATGCTGCAGGCGTCGCGGTTCGCGTTCGAGTCATTCGATCTCACCGCCTGGCACGAAGGGGTGCTGCGCACGGCCGATCGGCTGGGCCTGCTGATGGTTGGCGACGTCGCGCAGGCGGCCCAGGCGCTCGCGGGGGACGAAGCCGCCGCCGCGGGCGATCACCCATCGGCGCCCGCCGCCAGCGTCGCGACCAACCCGGCGGCGCTGGATCTGGTCCGCTACGCGCTCGGCGAGCAATACGCGGCGCTGCGGCGTTCGGTCGACGATGCGGCCAGCGCGCGCGCGGCCGGAAAGGCGCCCCGGTAAGTGTCGGATCCACGCAAGCCCCCAGGGCCGGAGTGGGATCCGGCGTTCGACGACGCCGAAATATTCGTCGAACAACCGACCGCGCCGTCGCTGTTCTCGCCGCTGCCCGAGGAGGATGACGGCGGCGAGGTCGTCGCCGTCGACGACCAGATGGAGATCACCGACGAGCAGCTGCTGGAGCCGGTGCCGATGATCGCCGAGCCGCTGCCGGAGATGTTGCCCGAGATGTGGCAGGCCGGCATCCAGGCGGTGGTGACGGTCCCTGACGAGGTCACGCCGCTGTGGCCGAGCGCCGACGAGTGGGTGGCCGAAGCGCGGCTGTTCCGCTCCGAGAGCACGCTGGTCGACGACGCGCGGGGGGCGGCCGGCTTGCTGCTGGCGGCGGCGCGGGCGAGCGAGCTCGCCGGCGACAGCGCGCTGGCCGAGCGGCTGTGCGACGAGGCGCTCACGCACCTGCCCGTGGCGCCGGAGGTGCTGCGCGCGCGGGCCCGCCTGGCCGAGAGCCGCGCCGATTACGATGAAGCGCACGCGCTGTGGGCGCGGCTGGCGACCGCCGCCGACAGCGCCGACGAGCGGGCGTTCTACAGCGCGCTGTCGGCCGAGTGGACGCTGGCGCGCAGCGGACGGCTGCCGGCGATCGCGCGCGAGGCGATCCCGGCCGGGCCGGCGCGGACGCTGGCGCGTGCGGAAGAGGCGTTGCGCGCGGGGGCCAGCGGGGCGGCCGACGTCGCCGCGTCGCTGGCCGAGGTCGGCCGCGAGCTCGGTGGCGCGCTGGGCGCCGCGCTGCTCGAGCAGGCCGCGCGGTTCCGCGAGGCGGGCCGCGATCGCGCCGGCGCGGCCACGGATCGGGCTGCCGCCGCCGAGCTGGATCCGCCGCTGTCGGGCGAGCCGCTCGGGCGGCTGCGCGACGCCGCGCGCGCCGACGATCGCCGCGCGCGCGTCATCCTGGACACGGTCGCCGAGGGCCGCAGCGGCCCGCTCGCCACCGCGCTGACCCGCTGGCGGGCGGCCGTCGCCGAGCGCGGCCGCGACAAGCAGGCGGCCGGGGATCTGCGCGCGACGCTGGAGCCGCTCAGCGCGGCGGCGGCGCGCGATCGCATCGATCACGAGGTGGCCGCCGGCCTGCCGCTGGACGCCGCCAGCCTGGATCTGCTGCGCGCCGGTGTCACGGTTCCAGCCGGCACGGCGATCCTGACCTGGATCGAGGCCGGCAATCTCGCGCGCCGCGGTGACGCGGCGGCGGCGCTGGCGTTGATCGGGCACGCGATCGCGGAGAACCCGGACGCGATCCCGCTCGCGTTGCTCGCCGAGGAGCTGGCGGCGGCTGCCGGCGATCCGGGGCTGCGGGCGGCGGCGCTCGATCTGTGGCTGCGCGGCGATCCCGCGCGCCGGGCGGAGGCCGCGCTGGCGCTGGCGCGCGCGCGGGAGGCCGCGGCGGGGGAAGACCCGGCGGCGCCCGACGCGTTCGCGGCGCGCGGCGCGCTGCAGACCGCGATCGAGGCGGCGCCCGGTTCGGCGCTGTTCTGGTCGGTGGCGGCCGCGGACGCGCGGGCGGGGCGGCACGCCGACGCGGCCGCGACGCTGGCCTACGGCGCCGAGATGTGGGCGCCCAGCGCGCTCGCACCGTCGCTGAACGCGTGCGCGACCGCTCACCTCGGCCTGGTCGATCCGGCGCGCGCGCTGTCCGAGTTGCTGATGGCCGCGCCGGGCTCGCCGGCGGCCGCGAACGCGTTCTCGGACGAAGCGCGCATCCGCCTGGCCGAACGCGCGCAGGACGCGAGGGCTCTGATGGCGGCGCTCGCCGTGACGGCTGCCAACGGCAGCATGGAGCGCCGCGCCTCGCTCGCTGCGCGTCGTGCTTACGGCGCGGCTGAGGCCGACGCCGATGCGGCGGCGGCGGCCGCTTCGATGTTGGCCGAGGCGCTGGACCTGGTGCCGGATCATCCGTCGGTGTTGCCGCTGCACCTGCTGGTGCCCGAGACGACGGCGGACGCCGCGGCCGATGCGCTGTGGCGCGCCGGCACGTCCGATGGTGCTCCGTCGCGCCTCGCGCGGCTGTACCAGTCGGCGGCCGCGGCGAGCGCCGCGCTCGCGGAGGACGATGCGGCAGCGGTCCGGCGCGCCGCCGCGCTGGTCGCCGCGCTGCCGGGCGATCGCCAGGCCCAGCTGGGCCTCGTCCGCGAAGCGGCGCGCCTCGGACCCGAGCCGCGCGCGCGTGTCGTCGCCGAGCTGGCGCCCGCGCCCGCGGACGCCGCGCTGGCGTTGCTGGTCGCGGAGGCGCTCGCCGACGCGGGCGAGACGGAACAGGCGCGCGTCGCGTTCGCCGCCGGCGCCGGCGGCCGGTTCGCCGCCGAATCCGATCGCGCCCGCGCGCGACTTCCTGGCGGCGCGGAGGGCGGCGATCCGTTGCCTGCCCGGCTGTTGCAGAGCGGCGGGGAAGACGCCGCGGCGGCGCGCACCGCGCTGACTGACATCTTCGACGCCGCGCGGTCGGGGCAGTGGGATGACGCGGTTGCATCGCTCCGCGACAGCCCGCCCCACGAGACCACCGCCAGCGCGGCGACGCTGGAGGCGGCGGCGCTGCTCGCGGAGGGCCGCGGTCGCGCAGCAGACGCGGCGACGCTGATGGAGACGGCGTTGATGGACACCGCGCTGGGGGCGACGGCGCTCGGCGGGTCGCAAGCGCTGTCGTTGTCGCTGCTGTCGCGCGTGGTGGAAGGCGAGGGGGAGGTCGCGGTGCAGCTGCGCGCGCTCGAGGCGGCGGGCAAGCGGCTGGCGGCGGGCGGCGACGCGGCATCGGCCGGCGCCGTCGAGGCGCGCGTGGCGCGGCTGCTGGAGGCGTCCGGCCAGGGTGAGGCGGCGGTCGAGCGCTGGCGTGCGGCGCTGGCGATCGATCCGACCAGCCTGGCGGCAGCGGTGGCGATCCGGCGCCAGGCGGCGCGCGATGGCGACATCGCGCGCGCGGTCGACGCGACGGAGTCAGAGGCGGCGTGCCTGCTGCTGCCCGAGCACCGTGTCCGCGCGCTGTTGCTGGCGGCCGCGCTGGCCGAGGAGGCGTCGCGTGGCGACGAGGGGGGGATTCCGCACCGGCGACGGGCGCTGGCGCTGCTGCGTTCGGTGCTGGACATCGATCCGGCCCACGACGCCGCGTTCGAACAGATGCGTTCGCTGCTGGAAGAAGCCGAGGACGCGCAGGGGCTGGCGGACGCGCTGGCGGCGCGCGTCGCGGTGGCGTCCAATCCGTTCGAGGTCACGTCGCTACGCCTCGCGCGCGCCGACTTGCTGGCGTCGAAGCTGGCCGATCGCGCCGGAGCGCGCGCCGAGCTGGACGCGATCCTGCAGAAGCAGCCCGAGCACGCGCGCGCGCTGGCGCGGCTGGCTGAGCTGCTGTGGGACGACGGCGCGTGGGACGAGGCGGGCGACGTCTACTTGCGGCGAACTCTGGTCGAACGCGAGCCCACCAAGCTGCGCGAAATCTTCCTGCGCCTCGGCCACATCTACAGCGAGCGCGTCCCCGACCCGCGGCGCGCGGTGACCGCGTTCGAGCGCGTGCGGACGATCGAGCCCGACAACCGCGAGGCGCTGCGCGCGCTGTCGGACCTCTACCTTTCCGAGGGTGACGCCAAGCAGGCGCTGCCGGTCACGGAGCGGCTGGCCGCCACCGAGCCCGATCCGCAGCAGCGCATCGCTCACCGCGTCCGCCTGGGTGACCTGCTGATGCGGACCGGCGACCTGCGGCGCGCCGCCACCGAGCTGCGGCGGGTCGTGGACATGGCGCCCCGCCACGTCGCGGCGGTGACGACGCTGGCGCAGCTGCTCGAGCGGGCGCGCGATCAGGCCGGCCGTCGGGCGCTGCTCGACCATACGGTGGGCCTGATCCGCCACGACGTGCAGCGCGGCGAGCTGGACATCGGCACCCTGCAGGCGCTGGTCTCGCTGCTGATCCTGCGCGAGCGCCCGCGGGCGGCGGCCGCCGCGGCTGGGCTGGTCGCGGCGCTGGGCGGGGGTGGCGCCGCGGCGCCCGCGCAGGCCCGGTCGCTTGCCGGAATGCGCCGCCCGGAGATCGACGAGCGCGCGTTTCCGCCGGAGTTGCCGCCCGGCGTTCGCCAGATCTCGCGCCAGCTCGGACCGTCGTTGCGGCCGGCCGGCGCCGAGATGGTTCAGCAGCTCCACCGCCTTGGGGTGTCGCGCGCCGACCGCCTCGGCCGAGGTGACGGCCCGCGGCCGACGTTCGACGCCGTCGCGGCAGAGCTGGGCGCGGGAGACTTCGAGCTTTACTTGAAGAAATCACCTTCAGCCGTCGGTCCGGTCACGCTGCTCGCCGAGCCCGGCAGCCCCCCGGCGATCATCATCGGCGCCGCCATCATGGAGCTGGGCCCGGCGGCGGTTCGCTTCGCGGCGGCGCGCACGTTGCGCCTGGCCGCGACGCACCTGGACGCCATCCTCGCGGTTCCGCCGGAGGACGCGGGCGCCTACCTGGTGGGTATCATCCGCCAGTTCGTACCCGAGTTCCGCCACCCCGAGGTGCGCGAGGCGCTGGTCGACAGCGAAGCCGCGCGCGCGGCGCGTCTCATCCCGCGCAAGGCGCGACCGATGGCGACGCCGTTCGCCATCGAGAGCGCCGGGCCGTTCGACCTGGCCGCGCTGCACACCGCGGTGCGCGACGGCGCCAACGCCGCCGGCCTGCTGGCGTGCGGCGATCTGCCGGCGGCGCTGACGGTCGTGCTTGCCACCGCGGGGTGCGGGACCGCGCGCTCACATTGTCCCCCATCGTCGCGAACCCGGAGGCCCTGGCGCTGCTGCGCTTCGCCGTCTCCGACGACTACGACGAGCTGGCCGCCGCGCTGGAAAACGGGTGAGCGCGTCGTAGGGTTCCGTAGGCGGGCCCCGGCATGTTAAATTGCTGGGGAAATGCCGGTCGGAGATCCCAGCCCGCCGTCCGACGATCCGCTGATCGGGCGCGTGCTGTCGGAGCGGTACCGCATCATCCGAAAGATCGGCGAGGGCGGGATGGGCGCCGTCTATCAGGCGGAGCACGCGCTGATCGAGAAGAAGATCGCGCTCAAGATCCTGTTCCAGGACCTGACGCGCCGGCCTGACCTGGTCGCGCGCTTCCTGCAGGAGGCCAAGAGCGCCTCGCGCATCGGTCACGAAAACGTCATCGACATCTCCGACTTCGGCCAGTTGCCCGACGGCCTGGTGTTCATCGCGATGGAGTACCTGGACGGCATGGATCTGGGCCGCGCGCTCAAGACCCAGGGGCCGCATGCACTGGCATCGCGCGCGTCCGATCCTGATGCAGATCGCCAAGGGGCTGCGCGCCGCGCACGGCAACGGCATCATCCACCGCGACATGAAGCCGGAGAACGTCTACCTCATACAGCGCGAGGGGCGTCCCGACTTCGTCAAGGTGCTGGACTTCGGCATCGCCAAGATCATCAACCCCGACGAGACGGACGCGCCGCGCCTGACGCAGACCGGGATGATCTTCGGCACGCCCGAATACATGTCGCCCGAGCAGGCGCAGGGACATCCGCCCGACCACCGCGTCGACGTCTACGCGGTCGGCTGCATCATGTACCACATGCTGACCGGCCAGGTGCCGTTCACCGCCGACAGCTTCATGGGCATCCTGACCAAGCACCTGCTGGAGCCCCCGGTGCCGCCGCGCAAGCGCCGCCCGGACCTGGACATCCTGCCGGACGTCGAAGCGGTGTGCCTCAAGGCGATGGAGAAGGACCGCGACAAGCGGTTCGTCGACATGAACGATCTCTATCGCGCGCTGGGCGCCGCGGGCGGGCTGCCGTTCGAGCCGTCGTCCGTGTTCACCGCGCCGGTCGCGAGCCTGAAGTATCCCACGCTGGCCAAGCCCAACCCGCTGGCGCGCGAGTCGAGGACCGCGCTCGCGGTGTCGCCGTCGGGCACGTTCGACGACGAGCGCCCGGTGCGCGCCGACCAGGCGCCGACCGGCCTCGGCTCCGGGGCCAAGCTGGCCCTGGGCGCGGCGGTCGGTGGCGTCATCGCGCTCGGGCTGTTCCTCGCGCTGCGACCGGGCGCGAAGCCCGCGACGCCCGCGGCGACCACGTCGGCGGTCCGGCGCCGACAGCGGCGCCCGTCCCGCCTCCCGCCGCGGCACCACCGCCGGCCGCCGTCCCGCCGCCTCCCGCCGCTCCGACGGCTCCCGCGGCCGCCGCGACGCCCGCGGCCACGGAGCCTTCGTCCGGCAAGCCGAGCCAGGTCGCGCCGCCGGCGTTCGGAGCCCGACGAGACCGAAGAGCCGAAGGCCGATCCGCTGCACCGCAAGATCCCCATCCCCGCCGAACCGACCCCCGCCGAGCTGAAGAATCCGTTCGGCGCCGCTCCCTGACGGCCGGCCGTGCGCGGGTTTCCCGTCGAGGTGAGCCCAGAGGCGGCGGCGGCGCACGCCGCGGCGCTGGTGCTGGATCTGCACAACGACGTGTTGACCAAGCTGACGCACATGCCGGCCTACGATTTTTCGCGCGAGCACGCGGCCGCGACCTTCTACAACCCGCTGCGGCTGGATCTCGACCTGCCGCGCATCCGGCGCGGCGGCATCGACGCGCTCGGCTGCCTGATGTTCGCCGGGTTCAAGTTCGATCGCTCGCGCCGTCGGTTCTGGCGCCAGCTCGACTGCGCGCGCGCGCTGGCGGAGAAACACGCGGACGCCATCGTGCTGGCGCGGACCGCCGACGACATCCGCGCCGCCCGCGCCGGTGGGCGGCTGGCGCTGTTCCTGGGCGTCGAGGGGAGCTACGCGATCGACGACGACATGGAAGCTGGCGTCGCGCGGCTCGCGGAGGCTGGCGTCCGCTTCCTGGGACCGCTGTGGGAACGCGACAGCCGCGCCGGCACGTCGTGCCGTACGCCCGCGGCGCGCGACAGCGGCCTGACCGAACACGGGCGCGCGCTGGTCGCCAGGTGCAACGACGCTGGCATCCTGCTGGACGTCTCGCACGCCAGCAAGAAGACGTTCTGGGACATGATGGATTGCTCGCGCACGCCGCCGTTTTCGTCGCACTCGGGCGCCAGCGGCGTCCACCCGCACCCGCGCAACCTGGACGACGATCAGATCCGCGCGGTCGCCGCGCGCGGCGGCATCGTCGGCGTCATCTTCGTGGCCGCGTATCTGGGCGGACTGTTCTGCACGCTGGAACGCCTCGCCGACCAGATCGAACACGTCGCCAGCATCGGCGGCGAGGACTGCGTGGCGCTGGGCTCCGACTTCGACGGCTTCATGACGCTGCCGCGCGGCCTGCGCGACTCTGCCGATCTGCCGCGGCTGACCGAGTTGCTCTGGCGACGCGGCTGGCGCGAGCCGCGCCTCGGCAAGCTGCTGGGCGGCAATGCGCTTCGTTACCTGTCGTGAGGTGTGGTGAAGGCAGCGGCTCAGCCCGGCGCCGTGACGGATTTCCGCTTTGCCGATGTCACGAGTCCACCTAACATCGCTGCCATGCGCATAGCGGCTGGGGTTCTTTTGATCGTCGTGGCGGTGATCGATCTCGTCGCCGGGCTCGGCTACGTCGTTGCGGGGGGCGCCGTCGGGATGGCCTCGAAGAGCGGTGCCTCGTTGCCGCAGGCGTATGACGTGGAAGCCCGCAGGCAAGGCAAGGAGATCAGCGCCGAGGAGAAGGCCCGAGCCGAGCAGGTGCTCAACAAGGTCGCCGCGAACGCTGGGCGGCTCGCGGGCTTCGGCGCGTTCCTGCTCGTCGTCGTGGGCCTGTCGATCGCCGGCGCCGTGCAGCTGTTCCGCAGCAAGGGCGCGAAGTTCGTCATGGTCGCCGCCGCGCTGGTCGTTGTCGGCGAGATCATCGGCGCCGTCATCTTGGGCTTCGGCTTCAGGAACGTCCCCGGCCTGGTCGCCGCGGTGTTCGCGGTCATCGGCGCACGATTGACGATGACGCCCAAGCCGGCCGTCGAGCCGACCGGCGCGCCGGCGCAGATGTGAGCCAGCCAGCGGTCACGGACTCCACCGCTTCCGCACCGGCGGTGCGCGCGCGCCGCCACATCGGCGTGCTCGTTCGACACGACCTGCGTTACGCCCTGTCGAGCGCGCGCGGGCTGCTGTTCCTGACCTTCTTTGCCCTGTTCTGGGGGTGGGTGTTCTCCAAGCTGGCGGGCGGCTTCGCCGAGAACCTCGGCTCACTGCAGAACAGCATGCTGATCGCCCTGGTGTTCGACGCCAAGGTGCTGCAGCTGATCCAGGAGCGACCGCCGACCCTGGCCGCCTATTTCGTCATCGCGACCTTGCTGACACCACTGTTTGCGATGCTCGGCTCCTGCGATCAGACCGCCTCGGACCTGGGGACGCGCCACATCCGCTTCTTGATCCCGCGCGTCGGGCGCGCCGAGATCTTCATCGCGCGCTTCACCGGCGCCGCCGTGCTGGTCACGAGCGCGCAGTTGCTGGCCGGCGTGGGGGCGACCGTCGTGACGCTCATCGCGTCCGGCGGAGACCCCGGCGACATCATCACGTTCGGCGCCCAGGTCACGGCGATCCTGATCATCTATTCACTGCCGTTCGTCGCGTTGATGTCGTTCGTGTCGGCGGCGATGGCGTCCGTGGGGCTGGCGTTGCTGGTCGGGCTGGCGGGCTACGCCATCCTGGCCATCATCGTGTCGGTGCTGCCACTCGAGGGCGTGGCCGCGAAGATCGTCCCGCTGATCTTGCCGAGCGGCCTCAAGCCGCAGCTCCTGCAGCCGGACGTCGGTACCGCGCTGCTCGGTGCGGCGGCCACGCTGATCTATGGGGCCGTCTACGCGGCCCTCGGCTGGCAGGTGTTTCGCACGAGGGACGCCTGATGGCGGCCGCGCTGCTCGAGACCAAGGGCCTGGGCCGCGACTTCGGCGGCACGCGCGCGCTCAACAGCGTCGACCTGACGCTGGAGGCCGGCGCGCCCATCGGTCTCGTCGGGCCGAACGGGGCGGGCAAGACGACGTTGTTCTCCGTGGTGTGCGGGTTCCTGCGCCCGACGCGCGGGACTGTCCAGGTGCTGGGGCGGCCGCCGCTGCACCGTGAGCTGCACGGCCGCGTCGGCATCCTGCCGCAAGACGCGGCGTTCGTGAAAGGCGTGCCGGTCGCCAGTCAGCTCGCGATGCTGGCGGAGCTGCAGGGATTCGGGCGCAGGCAGGCGCGGGCCGAGGCGGCGCGGGTGCTGGAGATGGTGCTGCTCGCCGACGCGGCGTCGAAGGCGCCGGAGACATTGAGCCACGGCATGCTCAAACGCATCGCGATCGCGCAGGCGTTCATGGGCTCGCCCGAGCTGGTGCTGCTGGACGAGCCGACGGCGGGCCTGGATCCGGCGACCGCGTCGCACATCAAGAATCTGATCCGGTCGCTCGATCGTGAGCGCACGTTTGTCGTCAGCTCGCACAACCTGGACGACATCGAGGAGCTGTGCGGAACGGTCGTCATTCTGGATCGCGGCAAGATCGTCGAGCACCGCAAGGTGGCGGACCTGGTCGCGCGCACCAGCTGCCTGACGTTCCGCCTGGAAGCCGATGCGCCCGCGGACCTCGACACCAAGCTGTCCGCACTGCCCAACGTCACGCGCGTCGAGCTTGGCCGTCCGGGCGAGCGCAAGCTGGCGGTTCACTACCGCGACGGCGGCGAGGCCAGCGCCAACGCGACGCAGATCGCCGTGTTGCAGGCGCTGGCCGAGGCCGGGGTCGCGATGCTGGAGATGTCGCGCGGCCAGTCGTTGCAGGACAAGATGATCGAGATCACCCGGCCGAGCACGACCTAGCCCTGCACTGGCGTCAGTGAGCCCGCTTGGCCTGGCGGCGTAGCGCCCCGATCTCTTTCAGGCGTTCGCGCGCCATGTGCTTGAGCGTGTCGAGCCAGGGCCGGCGGTAGGGGCGCAGGGCCAGCACCATTCGCTCGAGGATGGCCAGGGTGCGGAACCACTTCTTGTCGGCGGGGACGATGTGCCACGGCGCTTCGCGCGTCGCGCACTTGTTGATGGCGTCTTCGTACGCGGCGGTGAAGTCGTCCCACAGCGGTACCTCGCGCCAGTCCTCGGGGTTCAGCTTCCACGCGGTGCGCGGGTCCTTCTCGCGCGCCATCAATCGCTCGTATTGCTCGTCGCGGCTGATGTGCAGATAGAACTTCAGCACGATGACGTCGGCGTCGACCAGCAGCTGTTCGAACGCGTTGATGTGCCCGTAGCGGCCCTTCCAGACGGCGGGCGGAACGATGCCGTGGACGCGCGCCGCTAGCACGTCTTCGTAGTGAGACCGGTTGAACAGGGCCATCGATCCGCGCGGCGGCGCCGCCGCGTGCACGCGCCACAGGAAGTCGTGGGCGCGTTCGGCCGGCGTCGGCACCTTGAACGGGTGCACGATGGACTGCTGGATGTTGGAGAACTCCAGGATCTTGCGGATGGCGCCGTCCTTGCCGCTGGCGTCGCGCCCCTGCAGGACGACGAGCAACGCATGCGTGCCGGCATAGGTGAGCAGGTTCTCCAGCTCGGATAGCTCCGTCCCGAGCTTCTCGATGCGCTCGAGCGCCTCGGCCTTTTCCAGTCCGGCGGTGTCGGTGGGGTCGAAGTCGTCGAGGCGAACCTTCTGCCGACCATCCACGGTGTGGGCGAAGCTGCCTCTTCGAGGAGCCTTACGAGCCTTGGGCATGGGCCGCAATGTGCTACCGTCGACGACCGCGTGCAATCAGCAGCCCTCAATCTCCGCAACCTCGACAGCGAGCAGCTCGCAGCGGCCGTGGCGCCGTTCGGGGTGCGAGCTGACGTGGCGCGGCGAGTCTTCGCGCGCGTCCACCGCGACGGCAGCGCGGGGTTCCCCCCGGCGCGGTGCGCGGCCTGGCGCACGCGGCGGCGTCGGCGCTGGACGCGGCATGCGAATGGCCCGAGCTGGAGGTCGTCGAGCGGCGCAAGTCCGACGACGGCTTCGTGAAGTACCTGTTCAGGCTTCCCGACGGCCACCACATCGAGGCGGTGCGCATCCCGCTGCCGGCGCCCGAGGCGGCGCGCGCGCTGAAGGAGCGGCAGGCGCGCGGGCGGGGCGGCGTCGCTGGAGGCGCTGCCGACCGCGAAGTACACGGTGTGCCTCAGCTCGCAGGTCGGCTGCGCGCTGGCGTGCGACTTCTGCGCGACCGGCCGGCTGGGCGGCATCCGCAGCCTGAAGACGTGGGAGATCCTGGCGCAGCTCCAGCTCATCGCGCGCGAGGCCGAACATCCCGTGCGCGGCGCGGTGTTCATGGGGATGGGCGAGCCGCTGCTGAACTACGACAACGTCGTGCGCGCGGCGCGCATCATGTCGGATCCCGCGGGCCCGGCGATCGCGGCGAAGGCGATCTCGATCTCGACCGCCGGCGTGCTGCCCGCCATCCGCCGCTTCACCGCCGAGCGCCACCACTTCCGTCTGATCCTGTCGCTGGGGTCGGCGGTGGCCGACGAGCGCCGCCGCCTGATGCCGATCGAGGGGCGCTGGCCGCTGCGTGACGTGATGGCGGCGATGCGCGATCACGCCGCGGCGCGCGGCGGGCGCGTCACGCTGGCGTACGTGGTCATCGGCGGTGTCAACACGACGCCGGCCCACGCCCAGGCGCTGGGCGCGCTGTTTGGCGACACGCGCGTGAAGCTGAACCTGATCGACGTCACCGACGACACCGGCCGCTACCGCCGCGCCACGCCCGACGAGCTCGCGGCATTCCGCGACGCGCTCGACGCGCTGGGCATCCCGGTCGTGCGCCGCTACTCGGGCGGCTCGGACATCGGCGCGGCGTGCGGCACGCTCGCGGCGACGCAGCAGGGCGGGACCCCTCTCCCTGACCCTCTCCCCGCTACGCGGGGCGAGGGCAAACAGCTACAGGGAAGCGGTCGCCTCTCCTGATTCTCCCTCCCCCGCTTGCGGGGGAGGGTCGGGGAGAGGGCAGGCCGCCTGAGTCGACGATCGCCCGGGGCCTACCTAGCGCCTGCGGGGCTTAGCGGCTTCGCAGACCAGCTGGCGGCCGCCGAGCTCCTTGCCGGTGAGCGCGGTGGCGATGCGCTCGGCGTCGGTCGGGGCGACGTTCAGGTAGGTGTGCGTGTTCATGACCTCGATGTCTGCGACGCTGGCTTCGCCGGCGTGCGTGGTGAGCAGGTCACGAATATCGCGGTCGGAGGCGCCGTCCTTGCGTCCCAGGTTGAGATACAGACGGGCCACGTCCATGCGGGGGGGCGGAGGCGCCTCACCGACGGGCGCGGAGCCGCCATCGAAAGGCGTGATCGGCGCGAGCGGCGCGAGCGAGCCATCCTCGGCGGGGGCGGCACCGGTGCCGGACTCCGCCTGCTGGGCCCGCGCCTTCTCCTTCTCCTCGCTCCACACCTCCCAGAACTCGCGCTCCTGCGGCGGCTCGTCGGTGCGCAACGGACGGGGTCGGCGCGGCTCGTGCCGGCGGCTGGCGGGACGGTCCTCTGGTCCGCGCGCCTCTGGTCCACGCGCCTCTGGTCCACGCGCCTCTGGTCCACGCGACTCTGGTCCACGCGACTCTGGTCCACGCGACTCGGGTCCACGCGATTCGGGTCCACGCGCCTCGGGTCCACGCGATTCGGGTCCACGCGCCTCCGGTCCGCGCGACTCACCACCGCCACCACGCGCGCGGTCGCCGAAGCGCGGCCGATCGCGATCGCCCGGCCGCCCACGATCCCGCGGCCGGTCGCGATCACCGAAGCGCGGCCGGTCGCGATCACCGAACCGCGGCCGGTCGCGATCGCGGTCGCGCGGCGGCTCCGACGAGGGCACGGACGACGACGAAGCCGGGTAGGGGACGGGGACGGGCGGGGGCGGCTTGATGACCGGAAGCGGCGGCATGTTGTCCAGCTTCGAGAACGAGCCCGCGAGCAGCGCCGCCACCAGGCGCTCGCCGTCGACCGCGCTGATCAGGCGCCGCGCCAGCGCGCGCCATTCGCCACCCGGATCGCCCTCGAGCGCGCGCCGCAGCTCCAGAAGGCGCTCGCCCTCGCGGTGCGAACGGATCTCCGACTCCGACGGCAGCGCCCGCTCCTCGGGCTTTATCTTGTAGGCCAGCTTCAGGTAGTAGAACGACCCGACCTCGGTCGGACCGATGAGCGAGATCGCCGTCCCCTGGCGACCGGCGCGGCCCGTGCGGCCGGTGCGGTGGATGTAGATCTCGGGCGCCTCGGGGAACGTGTAGTTGATGACGTGCGACAGGTTCTCGATGTCGATGCCGCGCGCCGCGACGTCGGTCGCGACCAGGAACTTGATGCCGCCCGCGCGCATCCGGCCCAGCACGCGCTCGCGATCGGTCTGCGACAGGTCCGACGAGATCGCCTCGGCGTCGTGGCCCTTCTGGCGCAGGAACTCCGCCACGCGTCCGGTCTCCTCGCGCGTGTTGCAGAAGATGATGGCCGACTTCGGGTCTTCGAAGTCCAGGATGCGCAGCAGCTCCATCTCGCGGTGGATGCCGGGGATCGAATAGTAGACGTGGCGGATCTCGTGAACGCTGACGTAGTCACCCGACAGCTTCAGCATCTCGGGGTTGCGCAGGAACCGGCGCGCGAGCCGCTGGATCCCTTCGGGCACGGTCGCCGAGAACAGCAGCGTCTGCCGCTCGACGGGGGTGCGCTCGAGGATGGTTTCGATGTCCTCCTGGAAGCCCATCGACAGCATCTCGTCGCACTCGTCGAGCACGGCGGAGCGCACCTTGTCGAGACGCAGCGTTCCGCGCCGCAGGTGATCGAGCACGCGCCCCGGCGTGCCGCAGACGATCTGGCCGCCCGCGCGCAGTTGCTCCACCTGCTTGCCCATCGGCGCGCCGCCGTAGACGGGGACGACGGTGATATCGCGGAAGGCGCCGATGCGCGCCAGCTCGGACGCGACCTGCAGCGCCAGCTCGCGCGTCGGCAGCAGGATCACCGCCTGCACGAACTTGTCCTCGGGGACGACGATGCTGTTGGCGAACGGGATGCCGAACGCCGCGGTCTTGCCCGACCCGGTGCGCGACTGCACCATCAGGTCGCGGCCCTGCATGATCAGCGGAAACGTCCGCGCCTGCACGGGCATGGGTTCGGCGAACCCCATCTCGTCGACGGCGCGCATGACGTCGGCGTGCAGGCCCAGCTCGGCGAACGAGGGGCCCTTGGGGACGGCAGGCGCCGCCGGATCGGGCACGACGCCAGGCAGATGGGGAACGGTTTCGGAGGAGATTGGGATGATGGGTTCGTCGGTCATGGTTGATTGACTCCAGGAGGGGCCGCGACGATGTCGTCGATGCGGCGGCCGACCGATGCCAGTCGGCCGCGCATCGAGTCGAGGCGCGGGCCCTGTTGTTGTGCGAATCGCAGCAGCCCCTTTGTGTAGGTCTGTTCGATGTCGCGAAGATCTTCGTGAATCACGCGTAGCTCTTCCCACTCTTTGGCGAACTGCCCCTTGCGGGGCACGGTGTAGCGGCAGCGCTCGCCGGCGGCCTTCCACTGACCGAGCCAGAACACTTCGTTCTCGTACCAGCTCTGGGCTTCAGCCGCGTCGTAGTGAGCCAGCAGGTTGTGAAAGTCGCCGAGGTGGCGCTCCAGCGCCCGCTTGACGTCGGTCAGCTCCTCGGCGCAGCTCCGCAGATCGCTCGCCGACGCCATCGCGCCCACGGGCGCGCCTGTCGGCACGGCGTTGCGGCGGCGGTAGATGGTCACGGCCACCGACACCAGCAGATAGAAGCTACCGACGGTGACGAAGGTGAGCACGAACCACGAAAGGAATCGGCGGTAGCGCCGAAACTCGGCGGGAGGAGCAGGCTGTTCGGAAGGCATTCAATGCAATTGCGTCTGGTCGCGGAGACGGAGCGCCGTCTCGCGAACATCCCCGGTGCGCCGGGGCGTTGGGCAAAACCTACGGGTCCCTTACCGCCGTGTCAAATAGGGTCGGCCGAGGGGGGGGCGGCGTGGGTCAGGGACAGGCCTGGGCCGAGCAGACTCCGGTCGCGCCGACGCGGCAGCAGCGGGGGGCTGTGCTCGGGCATTGCCCGTCGCTGGCGCACAGGAACAGGCCAACCGTCAGGCCGCAGAGCTGCGCCGCCTGGCAGCTGGTCGAGCCGCCCAGCAGGCTGAGGCAGCAGAAGCGGCCAGCGGTACAGCCGGCGCCGTCCAGGCAGGCGACGCTGGCGCCGGAACACTGCGCCTGCGCGGGGATGCAGGTCTGCATGTTCGCCTGGAAGCAGCAGGTCTCGGCTCCAGGAACGCAGATGGTCTGGCCGCACATGATGGGCACGCTCGTCTGGCCGCCGGCGCCCGCGACCCCAGCGCCGCCCGTGCCACCGCGGCCCGCAGCGCCGGACGTCCTCCCCCGCGCCGCCGTCATCCGGGATCACGTCCAGCTCCGTTCGCCCGCAGGCGGCGATGACCAGCAACAACGCGAGCAGGCGTGGGCGCACGGGATCCGATTATGGGACAGCCATGACGACGCGGAAGTGGCCGTCGTCGTCGCTCTGCGTTTCGGCGAGCAGCTGCGGCGGGAACGCGCACGCCTCGGCCATCGTGCAACGAGGCTGAAAGATGCGGACGATGGCGCGCGGCACCGGCTTGCCGGCGTTGTCTTGCACCTTGCCGTCGACCAGCGCCCCGCGCGGCAGGCGCACCTCCTCAGGGAGGGGGGCCACATCGGGATCGTCGTTGTCGTCGACCTGGACGATGAAGTCCGTCAGGCGGGGCGCGGGTGAACCCGGCGCAGGCTCGTAGTCGAACTGATACATGCCCGGCTCCAGTCGCATCTTGAATCTCCCGTCAAATCCCGTGGTGACGGTGTGGCTCGTACCGGCGAGGGCGAGGAGCAGTCCGTCGTGCCTCCGGGCAGGCGGGTCGCCTTGACCGTCACCTGAGGCACCGGTAGGCCGTCGGCGGATATTGACGCGGCCCGCGTGCAACGGCCGGCGCTTGAGCGGCACGTCGAGCAACGTGCCCGGCCCGGCCGTCACCGAAACCATTTTCTGACAGTGCCCGCGGTAGACGGACTGGGCTTCCGGGATCACCTGGATGTCGTAGGCGCGCGGGTTCTGGGCTGTGCCCGGCAGCAGGTCGAGCTCCGCGATCCCCTGTTCGTTCACGAACGCATCGCGCTGGTATCGGGTCGTTCCGCCGGGAGTGGTGGCGCTGTTGGCAACTCGGATCGAGCTTGGTCGTGGCGCGCACGAGCGCTCCCCGCACGGGAGGTCTCCCGTCCTCGTCACCCACCACCGTGACCACGAACGTGTTGGTCATGAGGTAGGGCGCCAGGGCGACCGGCTCGAGGCTCAGCGGTCGACGTCGGCGTCAGGCGGCTGGGCGTGAAGGGATTGAATGCGAACCACGGATCGGCCGGCGGTCCGGGCGAACCGCTGGGGGTCACCGGCTCGGGCACAACCTGGACGGTCACGTCAGCGGTGCTGGCCGCGGCCGGGATGATCAGCACGAACTCACCCGCGGCCAGCGGTGACACCGTGCTGATCATCGATTGCCCCGCAAAGGCACGGGCGACGTAGGGCACCGCCGGAACGTTGCCGATTGCGTCCCGCAGCACACCGCGGATGGCGAACAGATCAGGGATGGTCAACACCTTGTCGCTTCCCGGTGGCGCCACGAATGAGAACGGCGGGCTGGTCTGGCTGGCCATGTCGTGCGGGACGAGCCTCACGGTCGCTGCACGGTCCAGCACGGATCTCGGCAGGTACAGCGAAGTCGCCGCGACCAGTTCAGTTTCGAACAACAGGGGAGGGCGGCCGGGGATCAACGCCGGCAGTGTGTAGACGACCGTGGCGCTCATCTCCACGACCCTGTTCATCGCGTCGCGAAAGTGGAGGTGGACGCTTTCGGCTTTGTCCGTCATCAGCATGACTGACGTGCCGTCGAGCACGACGTCCACCATCTCGGTCAAGCCAGCGGACGCGGCGGCCTCGGGCGGTGGGGTGATCTCGATCGCCAGTCCGGGAACCGCCACGGGCGGTGCGACGCAGATGCCGACCAGGCAAGCGCCACCGCCGGCGCACTGCGAATCGGTCGCGCACGACACTGCGCCGCTTCCCCCCGCGCCGGTGACGTTGCCGATCTTTCCGCCCGCACCACAACCCATGGCGAGCAGCGTGAGCAACGGGATCGTCCGCGCCGGAATCATGGCGGCACCTGCGAACAGTCCTTCAACCATCGCCACGAGACCCTCGCCGGGTGAACCCCCTCGTCGACCCGAGTTGGGTCGAGCGGATCGGACAAGAAGGGTCGATCGGAGACGAGGACCGTGATCTTGTGTGGCGACGGCGCCGTGACGCCGAGACAATCGAATCTCCTGCTGAAGGGGCCGCGCCAGCCAGGCGGAAGGTCATCGTCCTCTGGGTCTGAGATGGTGGGTATGAAAGGTGGGTAGTCCCTCAGCCAGCGAACGTGCAGGGCATCGCCGTTGACGTCCGAAGGGGTGATCGTGAAGATGTCGCCGGTGGAAGTCTCACCGTTGAGGGGGACGGACGAGATGATAAACGGGGGCGAGTTCGGGACGCCGTCGGGGTCGCGGAACTCCGGGCCGACCGGGATGATGCAGGCGGACATGGGCAACGCAACCAACAGCAAGCAGAGCTCGCGCGCGGAACGGAGCAGCAAGCGTGCCAGCGACAAAAGCTGCGCGCCGCGGGTGCTTGCGGCGCACCTCGGCCATGCGGGGCCGACATGGATGTCAGGGGCCGTCATGATTTCCATCTCCGAGCGGCTCATCCACGCCTCCTTCACCCTTCTCGAGGTGGCGGAAGATGGTGCGCGGATCGACGCCCAGATCGCGCGCCGTCTTCGTGCGGTTGCCGTTGTTGAGCGTCAGGATCTCGTTGATGTAGTCGCGCTGGAACTTCTCCTTGGCCTCGGCCAGCGGCAGGATCGGCGGCAGGTCGTCGGGCGACAGATCCAGATCCTCCGGCCCCAGCAGCGCCTTGTCGGCCAGCACGACCGCCTTCTTGATGCGGTTCTCGAGCTCGCGGATGTTGCCCGGCCAGCTGTGCCGCTTGATCGCCGCGATCGCGTTGGGCGTAAGCCCGCGCACGGTGTTGCCGTATTCGGGCGCGTAGCGGCCGAGCATGTAGCGGGCCAGCACGACGATGTCGTCGCCGCGCTCGCGCAGCGGCGGCAGGTGCAGGTTGACGACGTTGAGCCGGTAGTAGAGGTCCTCGCGGAAGCGGCCGGCCTTGATCTCGACGTCGAGGTCGCGGTTCGTCGCCGCGACGATGCGGATGTCGACCGATTCGGCGTTGGTGTCGCCGACGCGCACGACGACCCGCTCCTGCAGCGCGCGCAGGAGCTTCACCTGCAGCGCCAGCGGCATCTCGCCGATCTCGTCGAGGAACAGCGTGCCGCCGTCGGCGGCCTGGAAGCGCCCGGTCTTGTTGCGACCGCGCCGGTGAACGCGCCGCGCACGTGGCCGAACAGCTCCGACTCCAGCAGGTTCTCCGGGATGGCGCCGCAGTTGATGGTGATGAACGGCCCCTTGGCGCGCGGCGACCGGCCGTGTAGCTCGCGCGCGATCAGCTCCTTGCCGGTGCCGGTCTCGCCGGTGATCAGCACGGAGATGTCGGTGGTCGCGACCTTCTGCACCTTGCGGAACACCTCCTGCATGCGCGGCGACGCGCCGATGATCTCGCCGAAGCGCATCTGCTCGATGCTGCTCGTGCAGCGACCGGTTGTCGAGCTTGAGCTCGTTGACCAGCAGCGCGTTGCGCACGAGCAGCGACGCCTGCGCGGCGAAGACGGTCAGCACCTCCAGGTGCGACTGCGTCGAACAGCTGCGCGACGTTGTCGTTGCCGACGTAGATGACGCCCATCATGTTGCCGCGCTCGAGCAGCGGCACGCACATCACCGACGTCAGCTTCAGGTTGACCACCGACAGCGAGTTCTTGAACGCGTCGTCGTTGAGCGCGTCCGAGACGATGAGCGGCTTGTGCGTCTTGATCACGTGCGCCAGGATCGAATCCGACAGCTGGCGGACGGCGTCCGAGATCGTCTCGCGGCGCAGGTTGCGCGCCACCTTGACCACCGGCTCGCCCGACTCCATCAGCACCAGGAAGCCCTTGTCGGCGTTGGACACGGCGATCATGACGTCGAGGAGCTGATCGAGCAGCGGCCCCAGCTCGTAGCTGGCCATCAGCTTGTGCGAGAACTCGTAGAGCTGCTTGTACGACGCGAGCTGCCCCGAGTTGTCCTGGCTGATGTCGTCGGCCGCCGGCTGGTCGTAGAGCGAGAACTGGATCTCCGACGAGCCGATGCGGATGCGATCCTCGTGCTGCAGCTTGTGGCGGCTCTTCTTCTTGCCGTTGACGAACACCTCGGCGTCACGCTCCGTGGTCGCCAGGTTGAACTCGCGGCCGTCGAAGTGGATGTGCACGTGGCTGTCGGCCAGCGTCGGGTCGGGCAGCGCGACGTCGGCCTCGTCGCTGCGTCCCAGCGACGTGATCTTCTTGTGGATCCGGTAGACCTTCACGCCTTTGCCGGGAACCTGCAGCTTGAGAGTCGCCATGAGTGTCCTTTCAGAACGTCCACGCGGCGCCGAGGCCGGAGGGGGACAGGGTCAGTCGGAAGGTTGTCGAGCGGGGCGGTGGTTGCCGCGCGGCCGTGCCGTTGCCGTTGCCGTTAAGCGGGACCTCTTGCTTGAAATTGCGGACGGCGTCGATGACGCCCCAGATCGCGACCGCGAAGAACGCCGCGCCGCTGCCCACCTGGATGCGGGTCAGCAACTGGGAGGTCTCCTCCTGCGAGTGGTCGATGTCGCCCGAAGGACACAAGATACCGTCCGGGTTATTCGGGTCGTTACACCCCCGCTCCGAGCTGAAGCCGTAGAGCGCGAAGTTGGTCACGAACGCCCCCAGCGACACCGCGGCCAGCGCCGTCTCGGCGCCGAAGAACCACCAGCCCTTGCGCCGCTGGCCGTTCTGGAACTGCCCCGCGCCGAACGGGATCATGGCGACGGCGAGCGAGTGCCGCTCGTAGCGGACGATGGCGGCCGGCAACTGGAGCTGCTTGAGCGTGCGCTGGTTCTGCGCCGCGATGGCCGCGTCCTTCTCGTCCTTGAGCCTCTTGAACCTGGCGATCTCCGCCTGATGTTCCTTCAGCACGGTGTCGAAGAACGTGACGACGCGCTGGGAGTCGAGCAGCGGATCGAAGCGGAACGACGGCCGCTGCCTGCAGCAGCTCGAGGAACTCGCGCCGCGCGTCGTCCGGCTTGTTCTCGAACAGATACGCGACGCTCAGCATCTTGTGCGCCTGCACCACCTCTCCCTCGCTGTCGAGCAGCATCTCGGGATAGAGCAGCGGGCCCAGGATCTCGATGGCGCGCTTGTACTCCGCGCGCTCGAACGCCGTGCGGCCGCGGTCGAAGGCGTCGTGGGGCGACGTGGGCGCCACGGGAAGGACCCCCGTGGGGCCGGCTGCGACGAGCGCAGCCACAACGACGGCGCCGAGGCCGAAGCCCATATCAGTTGGCGCCCAGCTTCACGGCGTGTTTGAGGCGCTGTCCTGCGCGCACGCGCACGCGTTCGGTCGTCAGCGCGTCGCCGGTCGTCGCCGAGATCTCGATCTCCTTGCTGGCGTCGTCATCGGCGGCGAACGGGATGTCGATCTCGTCGCCCGGTCGCGCCGCGGTCGCGCCGGAATCGCGGTTGACGTCGCGGACCATCAGCCGCGCGGCGACACCGGGTGGATCGGTCGTGAGCATCAGGCGCGCCGGCCGCCACTTGAGCTTGCGGGCGATGATCGAATCGGGCGGCATCGGGCGCTCGGGGCCGACTTCCACGCGTTCGACGAAACAGCAACCGCCGGGGCTACGGAACTCGATGGTGTGCACGCCCGCCCACGGGACGGCGATCTTGGTGTGGTCGATGTCGTAGCTGAACTGGCGCACGCCGTCGAGATAGACGTCCACGTTCTGTGGCGTCGGGCCGAGGGTGAACGTACGCGTGGCGACGGGCGCGACCACGGCGGGTGGCGGCGCTACGACCGGTGGCGGTGCCACGCGCGCGGTGCGGACCGCACGCGTGCCGGCGCCGCCCCGCTTGGGGGTGGGCGTGGCGGTGGCGGCCGGCGGCGGCGCTTCGGTCCTGGCAGGAGCTTCGGCGGGTGGAGGGGGAGGGGGCGCGGACAACGACATGGGCAAGGGGTCGACGGGGCCGACGGCCACCGGCGGTGCCGCCGGCGTTGTCGTCGTCGCGACCGGCGACCGGTGACGGAAGTGGCGCACGGTGAACCACCCGCTTGCCGCCAGCACAGCGGCGATCGCCAGCCCGGCGGCGGCGGTCTTCAGGCGGGCGCGACCCTCCAGCCGGTGCAGCGCCGCGTTCACCACCGCGTTTTCGGGATCGAACGCGAGCACCCGGTTCCACAGCTCCAGCGCCTTGGCGGACCGGCGCGCGGCCAGGTGGCGCGGCGCGGCCGCGGTCAGCGCCTCGGCGAGCCGCTTGGGCAGCGCGGCCTCGTACGCGGCCGGGTCGGCGAAGAACGTGCGCAGCTCGGCGCGGACATCGGCCAGGCCCGCATCCGCCAGGTAGGCGTTCAGGTCGTCGGCCATCGGCCCGACGCCCGGGTAGCGATCGTCGGGTCGCCGCGCCAGCGCTCTCGTGATGATGCGCGACAGCGCCTGGTCGACGCCTTTGCCGACCGTGCGCGGATCGGCGAACTTCCCCTCGGTGATCCGCCGTAGGACCTCGTGGGGGTTCTTCCCCGAAAACGGCAGGTTCCCTGTGGCCAGCAGGTACAGCATGATCCCCACCGAGAACACGTCGGTGCGAAAGTCGAGCTGCTTGCCCTCGACGATCTCGGGCGCCATGTACGCGGGCGACCCCAGCAGCTGCCCGGTGACGGTCATCCGCTGCAGGTCCAGGATCTGCGCGATGCCGAAGTCCATCAGCTTGATGCGCCCGTCCTTGCGCACCATGACGTTCTCCGGCTTCACGTCACGGTGGAGGACGCCAACCCCGTGGGCGTGGCCGAGGGCCTTGCACACCTCGACGCAGATCATCGCCGCGATCTCGGGGAAGCGCAGCGACCGCCCGGTCATGAACTGCTTCAGCGTCTGGCCGTCGATGAACTCGGTGACGATGTAGGCCGTCGTCGAGTCGAGGCCGGAGTAGTCGAAGATCTCCAGGATGTTGTCGTGGCGCAGCTTGGCCACGGCTTGCGCCTCGCGTTCCAGGCGCGCCTTCGACTCGGGCTCAGACGCGAGGTGCTGGTGGAGGACCTTGATCGCCACCTCGCGCTTCAACGTTTCGTCGTGCGCGCGATAGACGATGGCCATACCACCCTGGCCCACCTCTGCGATGAGTCGATAGCGCTCTGGAATCCGGGCTTGCTCCATCCGTCACCCTGACGAACGTGTCATAGTGCAAGCTAACAAGCCGCATATTACGCGGACTTGTGAGACCGGGGCAAGCCCCCCCTGTCTGCCTCCGCTGTCAGGCTTTGGTCAGCCTTCGGTCAACGTTCGGTCAAGCGCGCCCGGCGCTCGGCTCGATCGGATGCGCCAGAAAATAGGGCAGGGCCTCCTGCATGAGGTCCAGCTCCGGATCCAGCTGCTTGCCGATGCCTTCTGTGACCGCGATGGCGATGTTGACGATGGTGAAGGTCGGATCGACGCGCAGCCGGTGACGCCGCAGGATGCCCAGCATGTCGAGCAGCACCTTGCCGACCTGCACCTGGCCCAGGCGCTGGTTCCAGTAGCGGCCGACGAACCCGATGATGGCCGCGCGATAGGCCTCGAAGGCCTCGGGGTCACGCCCCTGCGTGGCCGGGGACATGTCGTACATGATGTGGGCCATCTGGTCGCCGTCGCGCTGTGCCCACGCCGCGAACAGCCGCGCGAACCCCTTGCGGCGGGCGTCGTCCATCTCGCCCACCAGGCCCAGGTCCAGCAGCGCCAGCTTGTCGTCCGGCGTGATGAAGATGTTCCCCGGGTGCAGGTCCGCGTGCACGAAGCCGTCCTCGAAGATCATCTTCAGCAGCGTCGCCAGCCCCAGGCGTGCCATCCGCTTCGGGTCGGAGCGGGTAGTCGCAGTGGACAGAATCTTGGTTCCGACAACAAACGTCATCGTCAGGATGCGTTCGGTCGACAGCGCCTCGATCACCTCGGGGAAGACGATCGAAGGGTGCGACTGGAAGTTGGCGCGGAACCGCCGGTTGTTGCGGGCCTCGATGCGGAAATCGAGCTGCGCGAACACGGCGCGCCCGAACTCCTCCAGCACCTCTACGGGGGCGAGGGTGGCGAACGACGGCACCAGCGCCAGCAGCTTCGCCCAGGCGCGCATCACGACCAGGTCGAACGTGCAGATTTCCACGACGTTCGGGCGGCGCACCTTGACCGCGACGACGCGCCCGTCGGGCAGGCGCGCCTTGTGAACCTGCGACACCGACGCCGACGCGATCGGCACGGGCGCGAACTCGGCGAACACGGCGCCGAGCGGTCGGCCCAGGTCGCTTTCGATGGTGCGCACGACGTCTTCGATCGGGAAGGGGCCGACGTGATCCTGCAGCTCGGCGAGCGCGGTCGATATGTATTCGGGCAACACGTCGGGGCGCGTGCTCATGATCTGCCCGACCTTGATGTAGGTGGCGCCCAGCTGGCGGCACAGATCGACGACGACGCGACCGAACCAGGCCCGCCGCGCCGCCTTGCCCCGGCGCCGCAGCCACAGCCACGACCAGCCCAGACAGAGCCTCGCCCCGTGTTTACAAAACACGAAAACGATGAAGATTGCGCGCCCCCAAAGACGCCAGCGGGCGGAAGACTTCCCGGACATCGCTGTGAATTCTATACTATCGAGGCAGGAGGCTAGATGAGCGGACCCCCACTCGGCCCCGAGGTGACGGCGAACGACCCACGTACGGCGATCGAGATGTGGAAACGGCGCGTCGCGGCCTCGCCCGACGCAGCCGCCTTCCGGCATCACGACGGCAGCGGCTGGCGGTCGACGACTTACAAAGAGGCGGACTCCATGGCGCGCGAGATAGCCGCGGGGCTGGTCGCGCGCGGCGTGTTGCCGGGCGATCGCATCTGCCTGGTGTCACAGACGCGCATGGAATGGGTGCTGTGCGACCTGGCGATCCTGCTCGCCGGCGGCGTGACGGTCCCCATCTACGCGTCGAACACCGCGGAGCAGTGCGAGTTCATCATCCGCGACGCCGGCGCGAAGATCGTGATCGTCGAGGACGAGTCGCAGCGGGACAAGCTGCTGCCGTTGCGCGACAAGCTGTTCACGGTCACCTGCCTCATCCAGCTCGTGGGCCAGCTGCCCGTGGGGCTGACGCCATCGCCGGTGGGCGGCAGCGGCGGCAACGGGACGTCGCAACGCTTCGTGCAGTCCCTGACCGAAGTGCGCGCGGCGGGCCAGCAGTGGGGCATCGCGCACCCGGGCGAGCTGGACGCCCACGGCGAGACCGTCGAGCCGGAATCGTTGTTCACGATCATCTACACGTCCGGCACCACGGGCATCCCCAAGGGCGTCGTGCTCACGCACCAGAACCTGACGGCGGGCGTGTGCAGCGCGATCCGCCAGATGAAGATCGTCGGCGACGACGTGCAGTACATTTTCCTGCCGCTGGCGCACGTGCTGGGGCGCGAGCTCGAATGGTGCGCGATCCAGGTCGGCTGCGAGACCGCGTTCTCGCGCGGCACGGCGCTGATCAAGGAAGACCTGGTCGCCGTGCGCCCGACGTTCATGGCGGGCGTGCCGCGCATCTTCGAGAAGTTCTATTCCGGCGTGAAGACGGCGCTGGCGGGGGGCTCGGGCGTCAAGAAGGCGATCGCGAGCTGGGCGCTGCGCGTCGGCAAGGAGAGCTCCGAGGCGGCGCGCGCCGGCCGCCCGGCGGGCGGCTTCAAGCACGCGCTGGCCGACAAGCTGGTGTTCTCGAAGCTGCGGGCGCGCCTGGGCCTCGATCGCGCCCGCTTCCTGGTCTCGGGGGGCGCGCCGCTGGCGGCGGAGATCGCCGAGTTCTTCCACTCGACCGGCCTGCTGATCCTGGAGGGCTACGGGCTGACCGAGACCATGGCGGCGGCGTTCCTGAACACGATGCACCGGTTCCGGTTCGGTACCGTCGGGCCGGCCATCGACGTCATCGAGGTCAAGCTGGCCGCCGACGGCGAGATCCTGATGCGCGGGCCGTCCGTGTTCCGGCAGTACTACAACAACCCGGCTGAGACCGCCGCGAGCGTCGAGCCCGACGGCTGGTTCCACTCGGGCGACATCGGCCAGCTCGAGGATGGCTTCCTGCGCATCACCGACCGCAAGAAGGATCTGATCGTGACCGCGAACGGCAAGAATATCGCGCCGCAGGCGCTGGAGAACGGCCTCAAGGCGCGCTCGACGCTGTTCAGCCAGGTGGTCGTCTACGGCGACAGGCGGCCGTTCTGCGTCGCGCTGGTGACGCTGTCCGACGACGCCCGCAAGATGTTCGGCGGCCACGACGGCGCGGCGCTGGCGCAGCTTCCGGAGGTGCGCGCGGCGATCCAGAAGGAGGTCGACGGGCTCAACGCGGGGTTGGCGTCGTATCGAGTCGATTAAGAAGTTTGCGATCCTGCCCAGCGATCTGACGGAGGCCTCGGGGGACCTCACGCCCAAGCTGTCGCGTCAAGAGGAAGGTCGTCATCGACAAGTACGCGCGAGTGATCGAAGACCTGTACGGCGGGGCGACGTAGGCTCGGGGCTACCTGGCTTGGCCCTGGCCGCGCGGACATAGTCGCTCGCGCGCTTCGCGCGCATCGGGTCGCGGTAGGCCGCAACGGTCTTGCTCGCGTCAGACTCGCGCGCGCCGTGCGCCGCCTTGTCCCCGGGCGCTTCTTCCGCTTGAGACTTTTTTCCGGCGCGCAGGTTGAGGCTAGAAATCAAAACCAACCTGCGCGCCGGAAAAAAGTTCCGCGCGCCGGTTAGGTGGGAGCGGGGCCGCGGCGTGCTTGGCGCGCGCAACGGAGGCGAAGGGGGAAGAAGAGGGAGGACGGGGACGAGAGGGAGCAGGCGAGGACAGGCTGAGGGGGCCGGGGGCCCTGGGATAGAGGGGGCCGGGGAGAGAAGGGCCGGGGGCCGCGGGATATGAGATGGAGGGGCGGGGGCTTACAGCCGGAGTGCTGGCAGGGACGCAAGCAGGGCGTCGATGACGCCGCGAAGCTTGGAGAACCCGGGCTCCACAGTCGCGTAGCGGTCCTCGTCCATGTAGATGTCGCGGCGTAGCTCGATCTGGATGGCGTGGACCCCGTCGGCGGGGCGGCCGTGGTGGGCGGTGATGAAGCCGCCCTTGTAGGGGTCGTTGGCGCGCACGTTGAAGCCCGCGGCCTGGAAGTGGTGGCTGACGTGGGCGGTGAGGCGCGGCGAGCAGCTCGTGCCGTCGCGATCGCCGGGGACGACGTCGGCGCGCACGCGGCCGGTGTCCTTGTGACCGAGGCGGCCGCGCGATGGCATCGAGTGGCCGTCGACCAGGATGGCGTAGCCGAAGCGCTGCCGAGCCCGCGTCAGCGCGCGCGCCAGGGCTTCGTGGTACGCGGCGTGAATCGCCGTCCGTTCGCGCCATTCGGCGAGCGCCAGCGGCCGCGCCAGCGTCGGCATGCCGGCGGTCGTGATTGCCCAGATGAACCCGCGGCCGTCGCTGTTGCGCGGGGCTGGGTGCTCGGGCACGGCGCCGGGGCTGACGTCGTCGGCGTCGCGATTCAGATCGCACACGAAACGCGACAGCCGCGCCGCCGCGTAGACGTCGGGGCCGGCGGCCTCGCCGATGCGATACAGCTGATCGACGAACATGTCCGCGTCGCAGCGGACGTCGAGCTCTGGGTTGATCGTCTCCTCGAAGCCGGCAGTGCCGATGCCGGCGTGCGGGACGCTGACGACGACCGGCGACGACGGCTCGGACGGTCCGCGCAGGAAAAATGCCGCTTCGATCATGTCGAACATGTGCCCTCCCTCAAAAACTCATCCGATAGCCGATGTCACCGATCAGGCCGGCGCTGTTGCCGTCGATGACGTCGCCTTGCGAGGTTCGTCCCAGTTGAATCCAAAGATACCGCAGGCCGATGACCAGGCGGCCGGGTCTGAGCGCCAGCGCGATCTCGGCGCCGCCACCGACGGCGGGCGCCCGCGCGGTGCCGTGGACCTCGAAGCCCAGCTGCTGATCGGCCGCCGCGGAGATCTTCGTCCGCGCGAACGACACGCCGGCGACCACCTCCGCGCCCAGCTCGAAGCGCGTGGCCAGCGGCGCGCGGGCGCGGAGCAGCGCCATGACGGGGACCTGATCGGTCTCGAGGCGCGTCGTCGCCGTCACCGCCGGCCCGTCGGCGGTGACGTCGCCGCGCAGGTAGCCGGCGGTGACGCCGACCAGGAACGGGATGCGCTTGACGCAGCATCGGGCGCATCGCCTCGACGAACACCGCCGGGCCGGCTGTGTGGCCCAGGTTGTAGAACAGGCCGGCGCGCGCCGCCGCCACCACGCGGACGGGCGGCGGCGTCACGTCCAGCGTGGCGTCGGCGCGCAGCGTCTGAGACGCCATGACGCCGACCGTCTGCCGCTCCGCCTCGCGCGTCCGGTCGGGGACGTATTCGGCGATGTATTCGCCGTCGCGCGGCACGCGCACGCGGCGCACGCGGCCGTCCGGCGTGTCCCAGCTGAGCCCCGGCACCACGGTGGGCGTGCCGTTGCGATCGACGGCCAGCACGCGCAGCTCCGTCGCCTGCTTGCCGTCCGCGACCAGGCGCGCATCGCGCACCGCCAGCGTCAACTTCGCCGGCGCGCTGCCCGTGACGCGAATCGTCTCGCTCGCGCGCAGGTTGCCCAGCGTGGCATCGACCGTGATGCGCTCGTGGCCGTCGAACTTGTCGGGAGAGGTGAGGGTCACCGACGCCGTGCCGTCGACGCCGACCGCCGCCGGGCGCGGGACGCCATCCACCGTCACCGAGACGCCGAGCGCCGACGTCGGATTGCCGAACGCGTCCTGCGCGACGATCGCGACGCGCGTCATGTCGCGCTCGCCCACGATCAGGCGATCGCTGCTGGGCGACATCACCAGACGCGCGGTCGCGCCGGCGCGCAGCGGAACCGCCAGGTCGGCGCGCGCTGGTGTCACGCCCGACGCCGTGGCGGTGATCGCCAGCGCGCCGCTGCCCACGCGCCGCGGCGCCTCGAACAGGAAGCGCGCCTCGCCCGAAGGCCCCGCGCCCAGCGGGTGCAGCAAGCCGGCCGACGCGCTCAGCGTCAGCTGCCCCGGCGCGATCTGCGCGCCGTCCGGCTCGACGGCCAGCACCACGATCTCGGCGAAGCTGCCGGCGTCCAGCGCGGTCGGCGCCAGCACGACCAGCCGCGGAAACGGCGCCAGCTGCAGATCGACCTCGGTCTCGCGCGCGGCGCCCGCGTGGTCGACCGCGCGCGCGACGGCGCTGCGGACGCCGGGCGGCACCTGGATGGGAATCTCGACGCGCCCCTGGCGATCGGCGATGACCGGGCCGAATTGCCGCCCAGCGACCCGCATCGTCACCTGAGTGCCGGCGCTGGTGTGGAACGGGAACACCGTCGAGCCGTCCAGCGCGATGCGGGTGGTGGCGTGGATGCGGCGCACGCCGCTGCCCAGCTCGACGACCAGCAGCGCGACCTGCGGAAAGCGATCGGGCGGTGGCAGATAGCGCGCCGTGAATCGTCCCGGGGCGCCGCCCACGCGCGGCGTCTCCAGCGTCCCGACGGTGGCGAACACGCGCATGGGCGTGAAGTTGCGGGCCTCGGGGCCGGCGATCTCGAGGTTGACCGTGACCTCGGTGTCGGTGCCGAGCAGCAGCCGCGAGCGTGCCGGCGTCAGCGTGGCAGTGGTTGCCGGGGCCGGGGCAGCGGTCTCGGGCGGATTGGCGGCGTGCGCGCCCGCTGTTGCCAGCAGCGCGATCGCAACGCAAGCCGCGGCGATCGCGTGAGGGAGCGCGGGGTTCCCCCGCGCGAGCTCGTCGCGGGGGGCAGGGGATCCTCTCAGGGGCCCCCATTGATCGGTCCGGGGCGTCGTCAAAGCTCCTGCGACACCGGAAGCGTCACGCGAAATACCGTTCCGGCGGGTTCGCTCCACGTGCCGGCGTCGTCGAGCAGCTCCAGACTCGCCGCCGGTGCTGCGCGCGATCTCCCGGCTGACCGCGAGACCTAGGCCGGTGCCTTGTTCCTCCCCCTTGGTCGTGAAGAACGACTCGAACAACCGGTGGCGGATGGCTTTCGCCACGCCGGGGCCGTTGTCAGCGACATCGACGATCGCGAAGCGCGGGTTGTCCGGGCGCACGCGGGCGTGCACCTGGACGAGCGGTTGCGGGACGCCCGCCACCGCGTCGAGCGCGTTGGATATCAGGTTGATCAGGATCTGCTCGAGCGCGTGGGGCGAGACCACGAGCTGCGGCAGATCTGGCGCGATCTGCGTGCGCAACGTCGCGCCGCTCTTGCGCAGGCGGAAGTCGAGCAGCGACGTCACGCGGACCAGCACCGACCCCAGCTCCGAGCGCCGGACCGCGTCCTGGGTCGCCGGGATGGACAGGTGGCGCAGGTTCGACACCAGCGACGTCAGCCGCTCCGACTGTTCGACGATGTGGCGCGCGAAGTCCAGCACCTCGTCCAGCTCGACGCGATCCTTCTCCAGCAGCAGCTGGCCGAGCCCCTTGATCGCGAACAGCGGCTGCCGCAGCTCGTGAATCTGCTGCGCGGCGAAACGCCCGAACTCGGCCAGTCGGCCGGCGACCGCCAGCAGATCACGCAGGCGTTGCAGCTCGTCGGTCGGTGTGTCGGCGGTCATTGCTTCCCCTGTCGTTTCCACAGGTCGGTCGCCTCGGGTGTCAGCGCTGGCGGCGGCGGCGAGCGCCTGGTCAGCGTATTGCCCGGCCTGACGCGTGCGCCCGGTGAGATCCTCGGCCTCGACCTCCACCGGCGTCTTGCCGCTGCCGACGGGCACGGTCACGGAGAATTGACCGTCAGCGCCGACGGCGGCGGTCTCCAGCCCCGACGGCGCGCGCACGGTGACGATCGACGATGGTGTCGCGCGCCCCTTGATCTCCGCGCGTTCGCTGTTGCGATCGACGGTCGGCCAGACGACGTTGAGGAACACGTCTTCGGGGATGTGCTCGGGATCGCCGGGCGGCGCCCCGGCCTGGCTCGCCGACACGGTCCCCGGCGCGAGCTCGACGGATTTCCCGGCCGCCGCGAAGCGCGCCGTGCCCTCGATCGCCGCGACCGAGACGCGACCCTTCTCGTCGGCGAGGACGACGAAGCGCGCCGGCCCGCCCGTCGTCGTCCGCGTCTGCTTCGAGTTGATGGCCAGCGCGCCGGCGGTGCTGACGCGCGCGAGCACCTTGCCGCGACGGAGATCGACGTTGGCGCCCGCGCCCGCGGGCGACCTGTCGGCCTGGCCTGGTGCCGCCGCGGCTCCCGGGGCGGCGGCCCCGTCAACCTCGCCCCACGCCGACAGCTGGATCTCGACGCCGGCGCGCAGCTCGATCTCGGCCGCCCCGTTCGCCAGCCGCAGCACCGCGCCTGACGCGGCTGACGTGCGCACCACGTCCGAACGCGTGAGCGTGTCGCCCGGCTTGATCGGCGCCCACGTCCCGCCGTGTTCGGCTTCGACCTTGCCGGTCATCGACACGACGTAGAACGTGCGCTCCGCGTCGCCGTTGCCGGCGGGCGGCGCCGTGACGGCGGCGGCCTCACCAGCGACGCGCGCCGTACCCACCGCGGTGTCGGGCCCCTCGAACAGCCGGCGCGACACCCACGCCCCGCCGGCCAGCGTCCCCAGCCCCGCCAGCGCGAGCAGGGCCGTGCGCAGTCGCGAGCTCGACTGCGCGTCATGCGCGGAACGCCCTCCCGGCATCGGCGGGGAACGTGAGCAGGAACTTCGTGCCGGTCCCCACCGTGCTCTCGACCTGGATGGTGCCGCCGTTGTCCTCGACGATGCGGTGGACGAACGACAGCCCCAGCCCGGCGCCGGCGGCGGATCGCCCGGCAGCCTTGGTCGTGAAGAACGGGTCGAAGACGCGGCTCAGGTTTTCGGGCGGGATGCCGGCGCCGGTGTCGCCGATCGTCACGCGCACCAGCCGCTCCTCGAGCGGCTTGATCTCCAGTATCAGCTTGCCGCCGCTGCGGTGCGCCGCCGCCCCCGGCGGTGGCGCCACCGCCAGGATCGCCGCGCGCGCGTTCTGGATCAGCTGGATGAACGCCTCCTGCAGCTGAGTGGCGCTGGCGCGGACCGGCGGCACGGGCTCGTAGTGGCGCACCACCTCGATCCCCGCCGCGGCCAGCTCGCGCGGCCCGCACAGCTCGACGGCGTCGTCGACCGCGCGCGCCAGCTCGACGGGCGTGGTGTCGTTGCCGCTCTGCTGCTGCGACAGCCGCAGCATGTTCTGGACGATCTTGCGGATGCGCAGCGCCTCGGTCTCCAGGTCGCGCAGCAGCGGCGTCGACGGATGGCCGGCGGGGATGTCCGCCAGCAGCAGCTGGACGATGCCCAGCGCGCCCGTGAGCGGGTTGTTGATCTCGTGCGCCACGCCGGCGCCCAGCTCGCCCAGCGCCGACAGCGATCGCGAGCGCAGCAACAGGTCCTGCGCCTGGCGCAGCTCGTTCGACTTCTCCTCGACGCGCTTCTCGAGGGTCTGGTTCCACGCCATGATCTCGTTGGTCTGCTGCGTGATCTTCTTGCGCGCCCCGTCCAGCGCCACCGCCATCTGGTTGAACGACGCCGCCAGGTTGGTCAGCTCGTCGTGGCCGTCGTCGGTGATGCGCGTCTCCAGGTTGCCGGCGGCGATCTGGTTCGATCCTGTCGCCAGCGCCGCCACGCGATCGGACAGCCGGCGGGCGAACACGCGCGCTGCGAGCGATCCGACGACGACCGAGATCCCCATCCAGAACAACGTCGCCCACGTGATGCGGTTGACCGGCTTCAGCGCGGCGTCGACCGTCTTGTCGACGACCGCGCCCAGCCCCCACGGCGTCACCGGCGCGTAGGCGCCGATCAGGTGCCGCCCGCCGTTGGTGTATTCGGCGACGATCTCGCCGGGCGGCAGCTCGCCCTCGCGCGCGCCGGGGACGCGTTGCTGCTCCAGCTTCTCGACGCGCGACGCAGATCCGGACGCGAACATTCGCCCGCGCCCGTCGACCAGCTTGACGTCGATGTTGGGCGTCGACAGCGACGCGACGTGGTTCGCCAGCCGTTTCAGCGACACCTCGGCGGCCAGGATGCGCTTGCCGCCGCCGAACGTCGGATCGAACGCGACGGCCAGCACGACGTGCGGCAGGCGCAGCGGCCCGCCCAGGAAGATCGGCCCGATGCCCTGGCCCGACGACAGCGCTGCCCCCAGCGGCGCCATCAACCCGACGCCCTCGACGTCGGTCGGGCGCATCGGTTCGTGGTTGCGCAGCGCCTCGTGGCGCGACGGATCGTCGATGAACGCGGGCTTGCCGACCAGCGAGCCGTGTTCGTCGAACATCGCCACCGCGCAGAAGTCGTCGCTCTGGTGATAGACGAGCTGCAGGAACTTGAGCAGCGCCTGCGGCGACGGCGCCGCGTCCTGCCCCGAACGCGTCAGATCGAAGATGCGCGCGTCGACGCGCAGGATCGACAGCAGGTTGTCGATGTGGCTGGACGCGTAGCCGGCGACCTGCTTGGCGACCGTCAGCTCGTTCTGCTCCAGCGCGCCGCGCAGCGCGCTCTGGCCGATGCGCAGCGACGAATAGCCCGCGATGGCGACGGGCAGCGCCGACACGGCGAGCGCGAGCAGGGTCAGCTTGGTCAGCAGCCTCATGGACTACTTTCGTAGTAGGCGTACGCCCCGATCAGCTGCTCGAAGCCGCCGATCTGATCGAACGCGACCACGTTCACGATCGCCGCGCCGGCTGGATTTGGTGGGGCGAGGCCTTCGATGCGGCTCGTGCTCTTGTAGGTCGGCGACCTGAGCTGCTCCGGGTTGCCGCCGCCGTCGGTGAAAAAGATCTTCGTCGTCTCGCGCCGGAAGTGGCGGCCGACGATCGCGACCGGGTTGCCGCCGGTCTCGGGACCGCTCTGCGGCTCGATCGCCTTGACGATCGGGGCCGCGTAGAACTCGAACATGCTCGACCGTGATGCGGCGCCGCCGGTCTGCACGCTGACCAATGCGATTCCCGGGTCGTGTGGCGGCGTCGTCGCCGCCAGCTCGGTGTCGCTCTTGAATTCGGTCTTCAGCGCCTGGCCGTCGACGACTATCACGGTCCCCGGGGACACGCCGTTTGGGGGGACGAAGTCCGTTCCGGTCACGACGATCGGCTGCATCCCGCGCGCGGCGCCGGTGTACGCCGACAGGGTGTTCAGCGTCGGCCGCGGCGCCAGTAGCAGCGGGATGCTGTCGTATCCGGCGTTCAACTTGCTGTCGACGGACGTCAGCTTGATCTCCATCGGCGCCGTCCCTGCCGCGAGAGACGGTGCCATGAAATGGAACGAGCAGGGCTCGCTGCTGGCGGCGTCGCCGACCGCGCACGTGCCGGTCTTCCAGTCGTCTTCCCCTGACCACGTCACGGACCAGGTCAGCACGGTGAGCCGCCCGCTGCCGTCATCGGCGGACAGGTTCACCGTCACCTCGGATTCGGCGCCGACGATCGTATGGTCCTGCGGACGTTCGACCACGATGACCGGCGGATGCAGGTCCGGCCCCAGCGACGTGAAACCGGCCGGCAGGGTGATGACCTGCCCGCGCGGATCGGTGACGCTGACGTCGTACACCCCGGCGACAACGCCGGCCGGCACCATGGCGCTAAGCGCGCGCGCCCCGTCCCAGGAGATCGGGTTGATGACCACGGGGGCGAGCCCGGCGGCAGCATCCGCTGGCGACAGCAACCCCGAGAATGCCCCCTCGTCCACGCTGGCGGCCCCGGCCATCGTGTCGAATTGATAGGCGGGTCGGAAAATCGCCACCGTTGATCACCAGCGTCAGGCCCACGTCGTTATAGGCACTCGAGGGGTCCACGGACTCAATTTTCGCCGTGGGCTCGGCGCCGGGGCTGCACGCTAGACAGGCGCCGCACAGCGCGGCTAGGGCCGTCGCGGTGCACCTCCAGGTGACCATCGCGGCGATTCTAACCCAGGGGGGCCGGCCGCAAGTGGCCGTCTCAGTCAAAGAACGCCTCGGTGCGAATGTGCGTCTTGCGGTTCACGCCGCGCGAGACCAGCTCACGTTTGAGCTCGGTGATCATGGCGCCGTTGCCGACGAGGTAGAACGTGGGCGCCGCCAGCTCTGGCAGGCGATCCAGCACAGCGGGCGTGATGCGCCCGCGGCCGCCCGCCCACGCCGGTCCGGGCGCGGTCAGGTGAGTCGCCAGCGTCGCCCCCGCGCGCGCTGCCAGGGCTTCGATCTCGTCGCTGGCGAAGATATCGGCCTCCTGGCGCAGCCCCCAGTAGACGATCGTGTGCTTGCGCTCGGCGGCGGGACGGGCCGCCAGCTCGCCCAGCATCGGCATGACGGCCGCGATACCGGTGCCCGTCGCGGCGAAGACGATGTCCCCGTGGTGCACAGGATCGAGCACGAAGAAGCCGTGGGGGCCCGTCATGGCGACCTGCGCGCCCAGCGATAGCGACATCAGGTAGGCGGACGCCTTGCCTTCGGGAATCACGCGGATGATGAAGCGGAGCACGTCACCGGCGTCGCTCTGCGAGGCGATCGAATAGCTGCGGCGCGGCAAGACGTCGGTCTCGGCGGCGCGCCTCGCCCGCCACCAGCCCGAGCGACACGAACTGGCCCGCGCGGAACACCAGCCGCTCCGGCGACCGCATGGCGAAGGACAGCTCGGCGATGCCGGGCGCGATCACGGCGCGCGCTGTCAGCTCGGCTATCAGGGGACCAGGCATGGCGGGGCCGGATCATAGCCGCGCCTTTGTTCCCGAAGTCACGAGAAAGCAACCCGTTTTTCGCGTTTCCGAAACCACTCCTTGACCGTTTTCCCGCGATGCTGCCGGCAGGGGGGATTTGTTGCTTGCCCGAACTAACGGTCACAGAGCTGGCAAAGCAGGTCGCGGAGGCGCGTACGCTCGCGCTGGACGCGCAGACCGCCCTGAACATCGTCTGGACCCTGCTGTGCGGCTTCCTGGTCATGTTCATGCAGGCGGGGTTCGCGCTGGTCGAGACCGGCCTGACGCGCGCCAAGAACGTCGCCCACACGATGGGGATGAACTTCCTGGTCTATTCGATCGGCATCCTCGGCTACTGGGCGATCGGCTTCGGCCTGCAGATGGGCGGGGTCGGGGCGCTGGGGACGTTCGGCAACGACGCGACCCTGTCGCAGCGAGTTCGCGGTCCACCATCGCCGGCAAGGACTTCGGGCTGTTCGGCACGCAGCGGCTTCTTCCTGACGCCGGCGGTCTACACGTCCGCCGATCGCGGCGCTGTTCCTGTTCCAGATGGTGTTCATGGACACCACGGCGACGATCCCCACGGGCGCGCTGGCCGAGCGCTGGAAGTTCCAGTCGTTCGTGCTGTTCAGCTTCGTGATCGCGGCGATCATCTACCCGATCTACGCGCAACTGGGTCTGGGGCGGCGGCTGGCTGTCGCAGCTCGGGAAGAACTTCGGGCTCGGCCACGGCCACGTCGACTTCGCGGGCAGCTCGGTCGTCCACCTGGTCGGGCGGCGACGGCGGCGCTGGTCGGCGCGGCGGTGCTGGGGCCGCGCATCGGCAAGTACGGCCCCGACGGCCGGGCGCGCCCGATCCCCGGGCACAACGTGCCGATGACGGTGCTCGGCACGTTCATCCTCGCGTTCGGCTGGTTCGGCTTCAACGCGGGCTCGACGCTGTCGGGGATGGACGCGCGCATCGCGGTCATCGCGGTCAACACGATGCTGGCGTCGGCCAGCGGCGCGTTCGGGGCGTACCTGTGGATGAAGGCGCGCTTCGGCGCGCCCGACGTCAGCATGTTGTGCAACGGCATGCTCGGCGGGCATGGTCGCGATCACCGCGCCGTGCGCGTTCGTGACGGCGCCGACCGCGGTGTTCATCGGCATGGTGGCCGGCGTGCTGGTGATCAACTCGGCGCTGTTCATCGAGAACGTCCTGAAGATCGACGATCCGGTGGGCGCGTCGTCGGTGCACGGCGCGTGCGGGACGTGGGGAATCCTGGCGCTCGGGCTGTTCGCCGACGGGCGCTACGGCGAGGGCTGGAACGGCGTTCCCGGCAAGGTGCGCGGCCTGTTCTACGGCGATCCTGGTCAGCTCGCCGCCAACTGCATCGGCATCCTGGCGTGCGTCGCGTGGGCGGGCTCGCTGACATACCTGGCGCTGCGGGGCATCGAAGCCCTGGTCGGCAACCGGGTGCCGCCGGCCGACGAGATCGGCGGCCTGGACGTCCCGGAGATGGGGATGGAGGGCTACGCGATGGAACCCGAGCCGCACCTGAATGGACGACAGCTCGAGTGACGAAATGCAGAGTCAAAGGAGCCACGACGTGAACCCCAGAGCACATGGAGCCAGCGACATCGATGACGAGGACACGACCACGCCGGGCGTGAAGCCGGGCGCGAAGCCGAACCCGTCCGTCGGCTTTCGCGCCAAGCTGGCCGGCGTCAGCCTGTGGGACCTGGTGCAGATGGAGTGCATGGCCGGGTCGCGTCTGGTGGTGCTGGTGACCAGCGAGGCGGGGATCGGCTACCTCTACTTCGATCGCGGGCAGATCGTGCACGCGGTGACCACCGAGCTGTCCGGCCAGCAGGCGGCGCTGGAGATCCTCGCCTGGACCAACGGCTCGTTTCAGCCCTGCGACCGTCCGTGGCCGGAGACCGGGACGATCGTGACGTCGCACGAGGCGTTGCTCCTGGAGGCCGCCCAGCGGCGCGACGAAGGTCAGCGGTCGAACCTGGTGTCGTTCCGGCGATCGGGGCGGGCGCCCGTGACCGAGGAGCTCACGCCGGTGACGGACGAGTACGAAGACCTCGAGTTCGATGACTTCGAGGACGCACAGGTGGCACAGGTGGCACAGGTGGCACAGGTGGAAGGAGCAGTGGGAATGCGAAGCTCGAAGGTCGACGACGAGCCACCCGAAGCGGCGGCTGCAGCCCGCGGGGACCTGGGCAGCGGCGATTTTCAGGTCATGCTGCGCCTGGCCGCGAGCGGCGCGGTCGTACGCGGCCACGGCGCGTCCGAGGAGCAGGCGGAGCTGATCGCGTACGTGAAACGGCTGGTCGATCTGACCGGTGAGCTCATGGGCCTGGACGACTTCACGGCGCTGGAGTTCGTGTTCGCTGGGGGACGCTGCGTGATGTTCGCCGACAGCCAACGGGGACACGGTCGTGTTGCGGCCGAAGCCCGAGACCAACCTGCAACCGATCCGCGAGAGGTTGGGGCTGTGACCGCCGAGGGCATGGACGCCAGCCTGGCGACGCTGAAGGACGTCGCGGGGATCGCCGGCAGCTTCGTCTGCACGCAGGACGGGCGGCTGCTGTCGCGCGACATCGCCGCCGTGTTCGACGACGACGTGCTGGCCGAGGCGGGGAGCCGGCTGTGCCGCGTGAAGGAGGCGTTCGCGACGGGCGGCGACGATCTGGAGGCGGGCGTGATGCGCTTCGGCGACCACAAGATCTTTCTCAAGTCGATCGGCAGCAGCATGTTGTGCATCCTCGCCGAAGGCGGCATCAACATGCCGGCGCTGCGCATGGCGGCGAATCTCGTCGGGCGAAGGATCGCGGCCGACGTCGCGCGCGGTGAAGCGGAGCCGCTGCCCACGAGGATGCCGGCGTCCGCGCAGGCGTCTGAAACGACCAGGACGCGCCGGCCGACGCAGCCGCTGGCGCCGCCCGGGATGCGCCGGTTTCGCGGCCGCGCGGTCGAGTAGTCGCCGAGGGTTTCAGCTGCTAGGGTGGCGCCCATGTTGAGCGCCCGGATCGCGATCGTTGTGTTGGTTCTGCCGCTGTCGGTGGCGGCGTGTTCGAAGTCGGATGACGCCAGCAAGCCGTCGTCGGTGCCGCCGCTCGGCCCGAACGCCGCGCCCGCGCCCCTGGCTCCGACCCCGCCACCGGCTGCACCCGCGGCTCCGGCGGAAGCCGCGGCGCCGCCTGCCCCGGGCGGCACGATCACCGGCAAGATCGAGATGTCGAAGGCGATCGCGAAGGCGAAGCCCAAGGGGACGCTGTTCCTGACCGCGCGCCGCATCTCCGACAACCCGAACGTGCGCGGATCGCTGGTCGCGGTGAAGAAGTTCCCGGCGACGACGTTCCCGCTGGAGTTTTCGATGAGCGCGGCCGACATGCCGTTCCAGGGCAGCTCGTTCGACGGCGAGCTGACGCTGACCGCGCGCATCGATCAGGACGGCGATCCGCTGTCGCGCGAGAAGGGTGACGTGCACGGCACGCTCCCCAAGGTTCAGGTCGGGTCGAAGGACGTCCGTCTGACCATCGACCAGGTGCAGAAGGAGGCGGAGTCGCTGACCGCCCCAGGCGGCGCCCCGCCGCAAGGACCGATGGGCGGCTCGAAGATGCCTCCCGGTCACCCGTAGCGCTGAATCTTCCCGGCCGGCGGCGCCGCCCAACGCTGCTCTGGCGGGCGGAACTCGTGTTACGTTCCGCCGCACGATGGACTACAGGAAGCTTCGGGAAATGGTCAGCCACCGCGTGACCTTCGAATACGATTCGGGATCGCGTGTCGTCGGCTATATCGCTTCGTGCTGGCCGGCCAGCGGGCCGGTGCAGATGCTGGTGCTGTCGAAGGTGCAGGTGCTCGACGGCGCGAAGAACGTGATCGGCAAGTACGACGAGCTGCCGCTCGTCCCGAATAACCTCGTCGGCTTCAGCGTCACCGAAGGTCCACTCTAGGTTCATGGTGCGCGCCGCACTGCTCGCGCTCGTCGTTGCAGGCTGCGTAGGACCAAACCACGAGATCATCGAGGATCGCTTCGATCTGTCCGAGACCTCCGGAACGCCGGAGATAACGGACGTCGCCGACGTGGGCGGCGGCGACGTGGCGACGTCGGGCAACCTGGCGATGCAGGCATCCGATGGCGTCGCCGTGATCGGCGAGACGCTGTGGATTCGCGGCCGCTCGTTCGGCCGCCAGCCCGCCGTGCTGGTCGGAGGCCGCCCGGCGACCGTGCTGGGGCGGACGCGCGACGGCGGCATCGTCGTTCGCGTGCCCGCCGCGACGCCGTCGGGTTCGCAGCCGGTCGTGGTCAGCAACGAGGTCGGCCGCGGCGAACGGCCGATCGCCGTGCGCCGCTACGTCGCGGTGCTGGCGCCGGGCGCCGGTCAGCTGGCGTGGGCCGAGCTGGGCGCCGACGGGCCGATCGCGGCCGGCCGCCTGTCGGTTCCGGGCGCGCGCTGGCTGGGGATGTCGGCCGACGGCCGCGCCGCTTACGTCGCGCAGGCGTCGAAGTCGGTGCTGGATGTCGTCGAGCTGCCGGCGACGGGCGCCCCCAAGATCGTCTACCAGCTGGACCTTGGCGGCGGCCCGCCGGTCGCGATGGCCGCCGCGGGGCGCACGCAGGTGCTGGCCGTCGTGCGCGCGGACGACGTCGTCATCGTCGACACCACGTCGCCGTTGCGGCCGACGCGCAGCGCGCCGCGCCCGCTGCCCAAGGACGTCCGGCTGGCCAAGATCGTGGCGGCCGACCTTTCCCCGGACGGCAAGCTGCTGGCGGTCGCCACCGCCGACGGCAACCGCGTCGTGCTGCTGGACCTGGTGCGGGGCGGGCGTGCTCCGGTGGCCGGCGCGATCGCCGTGCTGCCGGAGGTCCGGCAGAGCACGCTGGTCGACGTCGCATTTTCACCCACGGGCGACACGCTGTGGGTGCTGTCGGGCGACACGGCGCGCAGCCGCGCTGCTGGCCCGCAACCGACCGAGCTGCGGGCGATTCGCATCGGCGCCAGCCCCGAGAGCCTGGCGAAACTCGACATCGCGCGTGTCGTGAGGATCGAGGGCGCGATGGATCCGTCGCGGATGACGCTGGGGCGTGCGCTGCCGCTGGCCAGCGGCGCGGCCATCCGCCTGCCGCCCGAGCGGACGACGGTGTTCTTCTCTGCCGGCAGCCGGCCGGCCGGCACGGGCGGCGACGCGCCTGCGGCGGCGCCCGCACCCGGTGAAGCGGCGGCGCCCACGCCCGCCTCCGCGGCGCCCACGGAGACCGCGGTGTTCCGCGTCGGCTCGAGCGACGCTGCCACCGTCGCGATCTCCGCGCTGGCGCGCCTCGGTCTGCCCGACCTGTCATTCGAAGGGCGCTGGCTGCTGGCGCCGGCGATGGCCGCCGATGGCTCCGTACGTATCATGGCCACCGCGGTCGATGGCCGGCCGGCGCCCACGCCGGCGCCGGTCGACGTGTTGCAAGCGGTGGGTGGCGAGACACCCGCGGCGTCGCGGCCCGCGCCTCAGCTTCGCATCCAGCCGTGAAGCGCGCTCGCATCGTCGTGCAGGGCGACGTTCAGGGCGTCGGCTTCCGCGCCGCCACCGCGTACGAGGCGCGGCGCCTGGGCGTCTCGGGTTGGGTGCGCAACCTCAGTCGACGGCAGCGTCGAGGTGCTCGTGCAGGGAGAGCCGGCCGTCGTCGATTCTTTGATCACCTGGCTGAGACGTGGGCCTTCTCTGGCACGCGTGACCGGCATCGATATCGATGAGGCCGCCCCGGCAAACTCATTCGCGGGCATCGCGGATTTCGCAATCCGCTGACCCGCGCTAGGCTAACCCCAATGGCGAACGATTCTGGAAAAGAGAGCGGTGTCATCCAGTCCGTGTCGCGCGAGGCGCGGCAGTTTCCGCCGCCCGCCGATTTCACGGCGCGCGCGCTGATCAACGACGCGGCCGCCTACGAGCGACAGTACCGGCGATCGATCGACGACCCGGAAGGCTTCTGGGCGGAGACCGCGCGCGCCGAGCTGACGTGGAGCAAGCCGTTCACCAAGGTGCTCGACTGGCAGCCGCCGTATTCGCGCTGGTTCGAGGACGGCGAGCTGAACCTGTCGGCGAACTGCCTGGACCGCCACCTGGCGACGCGCGGCGACAAGGTCGCGATCGTATGGGAAGGCGAGCCCGGCGACAGCCGCACGCTGACCTACCGCCAGCTGCACACCGAGGTGTGCAAGATGGCGAACGTGATCAAGGGCCTGGGCATCGTCGCGGGCGATCGCGTGGCGATCTACATGCCGATGATCCCCGAGGCCGCGGTGGCGATGCTCGCGTGCACGCGCATCGGCGCCCCGCACACCGTGGTGTTCGGCGGCTTCTCGGCCGAGGCGCTGCGCGACCGCATCAACGACTGCGGCGCCAAGCTGTGCATCACCGCCGACGGCGGCTGGCGGCGCGGCAAGTCGGTGCCGCTGAAGGCGAACGTCGATCGCGCGCTGGCCGAGTCGCCGACGATCAAGGCGTGCATCGTCGCCAAGCGAACAGGCGACGCCGTCGTGATGCAGGGCGGCCGCGACGTGTGGTGGGACGAAGTGATGGCGCGGCGCGTCCGCCGACTGCCCGCCGGCGAGCCTGCCGGCCGAGCACCCGCTGTTCATCCTGTACACGTCCGGCACGACCGGGAAGCCCAAGGGGATCGTGCACACGACGGGCGGCTTCCTGCTGGGCGCGCACCTGACGACGAAGTACGTGTTCGATCTGCACGACGACGACATCTTCTGGTGCACGGCCGACATCGGCTGGGTGACCGGCCACAGCTACGTCGTCTACGGGCCGCTGTCCAACGGCGCCACCAGCGTCATCTACGAAGGCGCGCCCGATCACCCGGGCAAGGATCGCTTCTGGTCGATCATCGAACGGCGGAAGGTGTCGATCTTCTACACGGCGCCGACCGCGATCCGCGCCTTCGTGCGCTGGGGCAACGAGCACCCGAAGGCGCACGATCTGTCGTCGCTGCGGCTGCTGGGCAGCGTCGGCGAGCCGATCAATCCCGAGGCGTGGATGTGGTACCACGAGATCATCGGCGGCGGCCGCTGCCCGATCGTCGACACCTGGTGGCAGACGGAGACCGGCGCCATCATGATGACGCCGATTCCGGGCATCACGCCGACCAAGCCAGGGAGCTGCGCGCGGCCGTTCTTCGGTGTCGACGCCGCAGGTGGTCAAGAAGGACGGCACGCCGTGCGGCCCCAACGAGGGCGGCTTCCTGATCATCAAGCAGCCGTGGCCGTCGATGTTGCGCGGCATCCACGGCGATCCCGAGCGTTACGCCAAGCAGTACTGGTCGGAGATCCCCGGCGTGTACTTCACCGGCGACGGCTCGCGCCAGGACGAGGACGGCTACTTCTGGGTGATGGGGCGCGTCGACGACGTGCTCAACGTCGCCGGCCACCGCCTGGGCACCGCCGAGATCGAGAGCGCGCTGGTGTCGCACCCGGCGCGTCGCCGAGGCGGCCGTGGTCGGGCCGCCGCACGAGCTCAAGGGGCAGGCGATCTTCGCGTTCGTCACGCCCAAGACGGGCGTCGAGCCGACGGCGGAGCTCAAGAAGGCGCTGGCCGCTCACGTCGTCAAGGAGATCGGCGCGCTGGCGCGCCCCGACGAGATCCGCTTCACCGATGCGCTGCCGAAGACGCGGTCGGGGAAGATCATGCGCCGCCTGCTGCGCGAGATCGCGACCAGCGGCGCCGTGCGCGGCGACGTGACCACGCTCGAGGACATCGGCGTCATCAGCCGCCTGTCCGCGGCGCGCGACGACGAGGAGTAGTCGCGGGCGGGCAGGGCGCCGCGCATCGCCCGTGGTCGTAGCGAGCTGTTGAAGCCGTTCGCCCTCGCCCCGCGTTAGCGGGGAGAGGGAGGGGCGAGGGGCCGCTTGGGGCAGTCCCCGCTAGTGCGGGCGGCCGGGGGGGCCGCGGTGCTTGTCGCCGCTCTTGCCGCGCTCCTTGTCGTCGTCGCGCTTGCGCTTGTCGTCGTCGTGCTTCTTGCGCTGGTCGTCGTCCTGGCGGCGGCGCGCCTCGTCCTGCTGCTGGCGCTGCTGCTGTTCTTGCTGGCGGCGCGCCTCGTCGCCCTTCTTGCGCTGGTCGTCGTCCTGACGGCGGCGTGCCTCGTCTTGCTGCTGGCGCTGCTGCTGTTCTTGCTGACGGTGCGCCTCGTCGCCCTTCTTGCGCTGGTCGTCGTCCTCGTCTTGCTGGCGGCGCTGCTGCTCCTGCTGCTGGCGCTGCTGGTCCTGCTGCTGCTGCTGGCGCTGCTGCTGTTCTTGCTGGCGCTGCTGCTGTTCCTGCTGACGCTGCTGCTGCTCCTGCTGGCGGCGCTGCTGCTCCTGCCGCGCTGCTGCTCCTGCTGCTGGCGCTGCTGGTCTTGCTGCTGCTGGCGCTGCTGCTGTTCCTGCTGGCGCTGTTGTTGTTCCTGCTGACGCTGCTGCTGCTCCTGCTGGCGGCGCTGCTGCTCCTGCACGCGCTGCTGCTCCTGCTGCTGGCGCTGCTGTCTGCTGCTGCTGGCGCTGCTGCTGTTCTTGCTGGCGGCGCTGCTCTTCCTGCACGCGCTTCTGATCCTGTTCCTGCTGGCGGCGTTGCTGTTCCTGCTGGCGCTCTGGTCCTGCTCTGCTTGCTGCTGCTCTTGCTGGCGGCGCTGCTCCTCCTGCACGCGACGCTGATCCTGTTCCTGCTTCTGCCGGTGCTCTTCCTGGAAGCGGCGCTGTTGTTCTTGCTGCCGCCGCTCGTCGTCGGCCCGCCGTCGCGCCAGCTCCTGCTCCTGGCGCTGGCGGACCTCCTGATCGCGGCGCATCTGTTCGGCCTGCTGGCGCCGCACCTGGTCGTCGCGGCGCCGCTGTTCCTCGGCCTGGCGGCGCTGCTGCTCCTCGACGCGCCGGCGCTCCTCGTCCAGCCGCCGCCGCTCTGCCTCGCCCTGCGCTTGCTGGCGCTGCTGGTCGATGCGCGTCCGCTGCGCGTCGAGTTGCCGGCGCTGCTCATCCTGCCGCCGCCGGTCCTCGCCGAAGCGGCGCTGCTCCTCGGCCTGGTGCCGGCGCTGCTCGGCCTGGCGGCGCTGGTTCGCTTCGATGTCGCGCCGCACCTGCTCGTCACGCCGCCGGCGCGCGTCCCAGTCGCGCTGGTGCTCGCGCGCGCGGCGCTCCGCCTCGCGGCGCTGCACGTCGTTGTAGCGGCCGATCTCGGCCAGGTCGTAGCGCTCACGGCGCGGCTGGACGCGGTGCTGCCGCAGCCAGCCGTCGTCGGGCCCGGCGACCCAGACCTGGTTGCGGTGACGCGTATAACGCCTGACCGGGACCGCGGCGCGCACGTAGGCGGGCAGGTTCGTCGTGACGTAGTAGCGGTTCACGTCGGGCGCCAGCACGCTGGCCGCCGCGACGAAGCGCCAGTGGGTCTCGGGCACGTAAGCGTCGTCGTCGTAGCCCGCCGGCGCCCAGCCGACGGTGCTGTCGCCCTGACGCCACTGCACCCACGCCGGTCCCCACACGGTGTCCGGCCGCCAGACCCAGCGATTGACCCACACCCAGCGCCCGTAGTGATCGGTCGCCCAGCCGAACGGGTCGGCCGACACCCAGGTGAATCCGTAGTCGGTGTACTTCCAGTGGCCGTTCGAATACGGCACGTAGCTGGGCGACGGCGGCGCGAACACCCAGCCGTACTTCGGGTCGTCGTACCAGCTGCCGTACGGCGCGAGCTCGTTATAGAAGACGTCGACCGACGGGACGTTCGAGCCCGCGACGTCGACGCTGACGTCCGTGTAGATCGGTTCGGGGTATGCCGGCGGCGGGGGCGTGGGCTCGGCCGGTGGGGGGAGCGGCGCGGGCTGGGCAACGGGTGCCGGCTCCACGTAGCCAGGCTGGGCCGGCTGCGCGGGGTCCGCGTACGGTTGCGCGGGCTGTGCAGGTTGCGCGTAAGGTTGCGGCTGTCCGGGTTGAGCAGGCGGAGGGTTGTACGGCTGGACGTAACAACCGGTCAGCAGCAGGGGCAGCAGGATTCTGGAGCGCATGGTGGAGGCACCTTTCGCTGGGGACAAAGCCTGTGACGGGCGGACCTGCGTCTGCATTCACGGCAGATTAATCCCCTTGCTGTAGGTCAGGGGAGCAGCAAGCCTGGTCCGTCGCGTCCGGTTTCATGACGTCGGCCAGGACGCCCTTCGGATACCGCAGCGAGACTCTTGACTGCGCGGAGCTAGTGGCAGCATCATCATGGCGCACCATGCATCTGCTCAACGCACTCTCGATTTGCCGCCGTTGGTACGGCGGCGACGCTCTTGCGATGACCTTCGTCGTCGTCAAGGGCGCCCGAGAGAGCGTGCGCGACCGCTGAGCAGTCCCAGTCGTCCCACCCTCTCTCGCTGGCAGCGGAGAGGGTGACCCGGTCCCACTCGCTCCGCAGCTGGCAAAAGCCGGAGCGAAAGATGTCCGCCGCAGCAGCAATCCCGTCCGCAGATCCCGACCCAGACAGTCCCAGCACGGGCGCGCCACGCCTGTGGACGCGCTCGTTCATCAATCTGATCGTCGCGCAGTCGGTGTTCGGCTTCGCCTACGCGCAGTTCGTCCTGCTGCCGAAGCTGCTGGCGGTCAGCTACCACGCCACCGCCCGCCAGATCGGCGTGGTCATGGCTGCGTTCGGCGTCGCCAGCCTGGTGGCGATCCCGGTCATGGCGCCGGCGATGAAGCGGCTCGGCTGCCGCCGCGCGATGGTGCTCGGCAACCTGCTGCTCGCCGGTTCGGCGCTGGGGTTCATCTTCATCCACAGCGCGGGCTGGGCCGCGGCGCTGCTGCGCGGCGTGCACGGCATCGCGTGGTCTCTGTTCTTCGCGGCCGGGATGACCCTGGTCGCTGACGTCGCGCCCAAGGCGAAGCTGGCGCAGGCGATCGGCCTGTTCGGGGCGGCGGCGCTGTCGATGAGCGCGCTCGGCCCCGCCGTCGCGGAGCCGATGGCGGCGCGCTGGGGCGCACACTCGGTGTTCGTGCTCGCCGCGGTGGTGGCCGCCGTGGGCGCGTGGTTCTGCCTGCGGCTACCGGAGGCCGCCATCGCGGCTGCGCCGGCGCGCGCCACGGCGTCGGAGCCGGCGAGCGCCCGTACGCGCGCCAGCGCCATCATCGTGTTCGCGGTCGGGGGCCTGGCGGCGACCGGCGTCGTGACGTTCGTGGCGCCGTTCGCGCTCCAGCACCACATCGAGGTCGTGCGCGGGTTCTTCGTGGCGTACACGGTGACCGCGCTGGCGATGCGCATCGGCGGCGCGCGCGTGACCGATCGCCTGGGGCATCGGCGCGTCGCGCTCGCCGGCTGTGCGGGCTACGGCCTGGTCATGGTCGTGATGGGCGGGGCGGGCCCCGGACATCTCATCTTGCTGGGCGCGGCGTTCGGCATCGCGCACGGCGTCCTGTACCCGGCGCTGATGGCGCTGGTCATCGGCGACCTGCCGGCCGACCAGCGCCCGCGCGCGCTCGCGTTCACCAACGGCGCCATCAACCTGGGCGTCGCGGGCGTCGGCGTGCTCGGCACGATCGCCGAGCACACCGGCTACCCCGCCGTGTTCATCGCGACGGGACTGGCGACGGTGGCGGCGGCGATGCTGCTGGTACGGAGCTCGCCACCGCGCGCGTCCGCGTCATCGTGACAACCAGAGCTGCCGCGAGCGCCCGAGCCATCGTCGGGCGCTCGCGCGCCGCGCTCAGCGTCGAAACTCGTTCATCGCCGGGAGGGCGCGATCGTCGAAGTCGAACAGCGCCTGGTTCTCCCACGCGTTGCCCGATGTCGGATCCGTGGGGTCCCAGCCGTTGCCCGCGACGCCAGTCCAGGTCGCGTCCCAGTAGAACGCGCCGAGCCCACGCCCGTTCGGCACGGCGCGGACGATCGACAGCACGTCGCGGAAGTTCCTCGCCTGACCTGCGGGCGTGGCCGGATACCCGGGGACCAGCTGCTCGGGGAGGCCGATGAGGTTGGTCCAGCCGTCGTCGTCGCCGAGGACGAACGGATACGCTGTCTCCGCGACGATCACGTCCTTGCCGTAGCGCGCCGAGATGTCGTTGAGGTTCCACTGCAGATCGCCGAGGGAGCCGTGCCAGTAGCCGTAGTACGACGCCGCGATGACGTCGAAGCTCACGCCTCGCTGCGTGATGTTGTCGAACCACCAGCGATAGAGGCCGTTGTCGCCGCCGTTGGCCAGGTGGAGCACGACCTTGGTGCTCGGCGAGCAGGCCTTGACGGCGTCGTAGCCGGCTTTGAGGAACCCCGCCAGGTTGTCCCAGTTCGGCGGGTCGAAGGTGTGACCGTCGGGCCACAACATGCCGGCGTTCAGCTCGTTGCCGATCTGGATCATGGCGGGGCCACGCCCGAGGACGGTCACGCTCCTGCACACGTCGTAGGTGTGGTCGTAGACCGCCTGCGTGAGCTGCGCGGTCGTGTAGCTGGCCCACGCCGCCGGCTTGGTCTGGTGAGCCGGATCGGCCCAGCTGTCGGAGTAGTGCAGATCCACGAGCACCTTCAGGTCTTGCAGGTGCGCGCGCCGCGCCATCTCCCGCGCCTCGGCCTGGTCGTGGTAGCCGTCCGCCGGGTTCACCCACACGCGCAGGCGAACGTGATCGGCCCCGTGATCCTCCAGGACGTCGAGCGCCGGGCGACGCCGCCCGCGTTCGTCGCGGTACACGCCGCCGAAGTCCGCCGACTTCTTGAGACTGGAGACGTCCGCGCCCAGAACGGAGAGCTTCGCCGCGCCAGGCACGAGCTCGACGTCGTCGAAGTTCGACCACTCGCCTGCGTCGCCGTCCGTGTGCAACGTGACCGTGCACGAGCAGTGGTCGACGCGGGCCGACACCACGACGTTGAGCCACTGGCTCGGCCACGACACCGGCAGATAGGCGCGCTTCGTGTCGTGCCCGCAGGCGAGCTCGACGTAGCTGTTGTTGTTGCCGGTGCTCCTGCGCACCCACGCGCGCAACGTGTACCAGCCGTCGGTCAGCCCCGAGAGCGTCTGCGCGGTATCGACCGAATACGCCTCGGCGCTCCAGTGCGACAACCGCCAGTCGCCGGAGTGGCCGCCGAACTCGGTGAAGTCGGTGTTCACGGAGCCGGAGCTGACCCAGCCGACAGGGCTGGCGACGCCGGTGCCGTCGTCTTCGAAGCTGCCGTTGACGATCGTCGGCAGCTGGGGGCGCCACCGCCCCTCGCCGAACCACGACGTTGTCTGCGGCATCGCCTTCGCCGCACGAGCAACAGAGGGTGAGAAACAGAAAGCCAAACAGTCGAGTGCGCGTCATGCCCGTTGGTCCTTTCGCCAGTCCATCCCTAATCCGTTCCCTGCACTTCACGCGGCCGTCACGTTCGCGAACCAGGATGATTCGAAGTGAGTCGCCGGGAGGTGCGTTACCACGCCTAGGTGGCATCGGAATGCCGGCGCGGCTCAGGCATCTGGGGACAGGGCGAGTCATCGTCATCGAAGACTTCGGGAGTGTTTATGTAGCTTGTAGAGCAGGGGACGAACCGCCGACCCGAAGACGTCGTGGCCGGCGTTGTTCGCACCATGGGCCTGAAGGTTGCATCGCGGGGCGGCAGTCTCACGGCGAGACCACGGGAGGGAACATGGCGAGCATCGGGCACATCCTGGTCGGAATGGCAGCGGCGCGCTTCAGCCGGAATGGTCACGCGACGACGTGGACGCCGTTCGGCGCGGCGGTTCTCTGGTCGGGCCTTTCACTGCTGCCGGATGCGGACGTGGTGGGGTTTCGTCTGGGCGTCCACTACGAGGACCCCTGGGGGCATCGGGGCGCGACGCACTCCCTGGTGTTCGCGCTGGGCGTCGCGTGCGTGGCGCTGGCCATCGCCAAGGCGGCGCGCCTCCCGGCCGTGCGCACGGCGCTGATCGCGCTCGTCGTCGTGTCGAGTCATGGCCTGCTGGACACGCTCACCGACGGAGGGCTGGGCTGCGCCTTGCTGTGGCCGTTCAGCGACGAGCGGTTCTACGCGCCGTGGACACCTTTGCCCGTCGCCCCGATCGGCCGCGCCTTTTTGTCCGGGGAGGGGCTTCGCGTGGCGACGGTGGAGTTGTTGCTGCTATTCCCGTTGCTGCGTGTACGCGTTGTGGCCTGTGCTGGCGGCGCGCCGGAAGGCAGTTGGCTGACATCGACCGGCGCCGCGGCAAAAACGTGCGAAGCTGAGACGGTGAACGCGAACATCGACGAGCTCGAAGCGGGTCTGCCCAATGGCCTCCACGACGCACTTCTGCGGACGTTTTCATCAGACCTGGCGGCGCAGCGAGCCGAATTCATCCTGGACGTTTGGGTCGGCGATCTCCACAGCGAGACGATGGCGGAACGCGAACGCCGGCGGCCAGCGCGCCTCGAGCTCCTCGGCCTGGCCTACCTGGTGGTCGACGATCGCGATCCTCGCTATTCGGCCACAGAGACATCCCCCCTCCAGATCGACGCCTGCGACGCCGACGACGATCCCGAGCGGCGTCGGCAGGTTCCCCGCGGCGGCTTCGCGGGCCGATTCTTCGTCACGGAGTGGAACGCCTTCATCCACTTCGCGGCGCGCGAAGCGCAGCTGACCTGGATCGACGTCAACTAGAAGATCTGGCCGGCGGCGAAGTAGCCGGCGACGGGCTTTGCGTCGGGAGACCAGGCGACGTCGCCACGCACGACGAACGTCTCGCCCTGGTGCAGGCGCAGGCCGCCGCCGATCCCGTATTTGAGGCCGATCCCGGTGCCGTCGAGCTCCGGGTGCGCGCTGCCGAGCTCCGTCCACACGCGCCCGGCGTCGAAGAAGGCGGCCGCCGCCAGCGTGTACTGCTTGCCCTTGATGTGAAAGCGCAGCGACCTCGCTGCGCGCCTCCAGGTTCTGGAACACCTTCACCTTGCCGTAGTAGCGCTCGGCGGGAACGCCGCGCACGCCTTTGACACCGCCGATCGCGGAGGCCTCTTCGAACCGCGCCAGCTCGTAGAACGGCGGCTGGCCGAGCAACACGTCGCCGACGAGCCGCCAGGACACGATCAACCAGCGCGGCACCAGCGTCGCGTAGAACCGCGTGCTCGCGTTGACCTGCTGGTAGGAGTACGGCATCCAGTCGGCCAGCGCCGGGCTGAACCGCGCGGTCAGCGTGTGAAAGGCCCCGCGGCGGGTGACGATCTCGTTGTCGCGGCTGTCGTAGAACAACCCGAGCTCGAACAGCTGCACGGCGTGCGGACCGAGGGGGCCGATGATGCGCCTGACGTCGGGTGGTCCGCTGGCCGCGTCCATCGCCAGAATGCTGTTGGGGCGGACGTCCAGCCAGTCGTACCAGGACACGGAGCCGACGTGCAGCTCGAAGTCCGCCCGCAGCCGGATGCGCGCGCGCAGCCACAGCCTCCGGATAGTTGCTGCCGTATTCCTTGTCCGCGTTCGAAACCGTGGGCGGCGGCTCGGGCGATGCGTTGCCGATGCCGTAGAACTTGAGCGTGCTGCGCCCCGTGTACGATGCCGCGCACGTCCAGTCGGATGCGGCTGCCCGGCCCGAGATCGCGCAGCGTGAGCTGGAGGTAGTAGTCGTGGACCGGGATGACGATGCCCTCGTCGCGCAGCTTGAACGAGATGAACGTGCCGCTCTCGAGCCGCCAGTTGTAGAGGTCGGGACCAGGCTTGAGCCGCGCCAGGCTGCTGAACTGTCCGACGGCGATGCCGATGTCACTGTCGCCGCCGGCGGCGGGGATGAAGTTGAATTCGCGCTTGCTGGCTGCCGCGCCGGTCTGCGCGTCCGCCGCGAGGGCGCCAGCCGAGGTCAACCACGCGATCGCGAGCGCCGGCGCGACCACGCCGACGACCCGTAACCACATCGGTCGCCGCATGTGCGAACAAACCTTAGGCGCCGGATGGCGCCGTCAAGGTTTGACCTACAGTTAGGCCCGCAGCTGCGCCTACGCGGGCGGCGTTTCCGGTGCGGGCGCGGTCGCCGGCGCGCCGTCGATCTCGCGCTTGCGCTTCATCGACTTCGCGACCAGCTCGGAGACGTTGAGCACCGCGACGCGTTCGCCCGCGTTGCGGTCCTGGACGCCGTCGCGGAGCATGATCGTGCAGAACGGGCAGGCGGTGGCGACGGTCTCGGCGCCGCTGGCCAGGATCTCGTCGGTGCGGTTGTGGTTCACGCGCGTGCCGATCTTCTCCTCCATCCACATGCGGCCGCCGCCGGCGCCGCAGCAGAAGCCCTGGTTGCGGTTGCGCGGCAGCTCGACGCGTCCGGCGGCGCCGGAGGGGAGGGCGTCCAGCACGTCGCGCGGGGCGTCGTATTCGCCGTTCCAGCGGCCGAGGTAACACGGGTCGTGGAAGGTGACCTTGGGCTTCGGCGCCCCGTCCGCGGCAGCGGTTCCGACGCCGTTGCCGTTGCTGCCGGCAGCCTCGGCCGCTGGCATCTCGATCTTTCCCGACGCGACCAGCTCGCGAATCAGCTGCGTGTGGTGGCGGACCTCGAAGTTGCCGCCCAGCTGCGGGTACTCGTTCTTGATCGTGTGCAGGCAGTGCGGGCAGGCGGTGACGACCTTCTTCACCTTCTTGCCGTTCATGGTCTCGACGTTCTGCTGCGCCTGCATCTGGTACAGCATCTCGTTGCCTGACCGCCGCGCCGGGTCGCCGCTGCAGCCTTCCTCCAGGCCCAGCACGGCGAAGTCGACGCCGCCCTCGCGCATGACGTCGACCAGCGCCCGCGTCTGCTTCTTGATGCGGTCGTCGAACGCGCCCGCGCAGCCGACCCACAGCAGGTATTCGGCGTCGGGCTTGTCGTCCAGCGTGGGGACGTTCATGCCGTCCGCCCAGTCCATGCGCTTGTCAGCGCCGATCCCCCACGGGTTGCCGTTGCGCTCCAGGTTGGTGAACGTGCGCGCCAGATCGGTCGGCACCTTCTCCTGCACCAGCACCAGGTTCTGGCGCATCTGCAGGATCTTCTCGGGCTGGTCGATGAACACGGGGCAGACTTCCTGGCAGGCGCCGCACGTGGTGCACGCCCACAGCACGTCTTCCGTCGTCCGGTCGCCGATCAGCGGCCGCGCCGCCTCGGCTTCATCGGATAGGGCAGGGGCGCCGTGCTGGAAGCGATCGATCATCACGTCCAGCGGCCCGCGCTTCATGTGGAAGCGCAGGTCGTCGCGCAGGTCGTGGACCACCTGCATCGGCGACAGCGGCTTGCCCGTGTTGTACGCGGGGCAGAAGTTGGTGCAGCGCGCGCATTCGGTGCACGCGAAGCCGTCCATCAGCGACTTCCAGGTGAAGTCCTTCCAGCCCTGGACGACGCCGGTCGCGGCCATGTCGTCCGCCTCCATGTTCAGCTTGGGCAACACGCCGCGCTGGCCGAGGTTGCGGAAGTAGATGTTGGGGAGGGCGGCGATGATGTGGCTGTGCTTCGAGTAGAGCAGGTAGTTCCCGAACGCCAGCAGCACGACGACGTGCGCCCACCACGACACCTCGGCGGCGGTGCCGCCGCCGAAGCGCATGCCGAAGTACGACAGCATCAGCACCGCGATCGCGCTCAGGATCGCGGCGGCGTCGCGGCTCATCGGGATCAGCCGCGGCTGCAGCACGATGCGCCGGAAGAACGCGAAGCCGATGATGCCCAGCACCAGGAAACAGAACACGTCGATCGACCGGTAGATGAAGCCGCCCAGGGTGTGGCCGACAACGCTGTGCAGCGTGAACGTCGGGACCAGCCCCTGGATCAGCGTCTCGACCGACCCGATGGTGATGACGATGAAGCCCCAGAAGATGAAGAAGTGGTACTTGCTCCCCATCGCCGACACGAATCTCGGCAGCCGCTTGGCGGGGAGCGTCGTCGCCTCGACGACCTTCTTCTGGCCGAAGAAGAACACCAGCACGGACGCGAGCCGGTCCTTCGGCCGGTCGGAGCGGCCTTCGGGGCGCGCGGCGGCGAGCATCCGCATGAAGCGCCGCGCGGTCCACGCAAACATCGCGAGGGCGGCGACGAGGAGGATCGCGAAGGCGATGCGTCTCATCAGGTCAATATCGTAACGCAGTCGCGGAGTTGCCGCTCCTCATGCTAGTAAAATACGCATGGCCCTGAATCGCGACCTCATCGATATCCTGGCTTGCCCCAAGTGCAAGGGCCCGCTGAAGCTGCGCGAGGACGAGAGCGCCTTCGAATGCGCCACCTGCAAGCTGGTGTTCCTGGTCGTCGACGACATCCCGAACTTCATCCTGGATGAGGCGCAGCCGCTCAAGTGAGCCACAGCCAAAAACAGGCGTTTTTTTGCGTGCCCCGTACGGGGCCTTAAGATGAACTCATGAGCAGCGATCGGCGCCGCGCCTCCAGGGATCGCCGTCAGACGCAGCGGGTGCCCGCGGTGTTCGCCGTCAAGAAGGCGATGGGCCGCAGCATCCAGCTCTGCCAGGCGGAGGACATCAACCCGTCGGGGATCACGATCAAGCGGCCACGCGGTAGCCACGTGTTGCTGCGCACCGAGGTCGAGCTGGCGTTTGCGCTGCCCGGCTCGGACGAGGAGATCTCGGCGCGCGGGATGGTGGTCAGCGACTGCGTCGCGGGCAGCTTCCGCCGCACGGGCGTCCGCTTCATCGCCGTCCGCCCCGAGCACGCGCAGCTGATCGCCGGCTACTGCCGCCGGTCGTAGGCTAGGTAGCTACGAGCCGAGCAACACGCGCCGCGCCGGCGGCAGGCGCTTCGGCTGGCGGCCGCTGAGCAGCCGCGCGGCGCCCCAGCCCGAGATGAAGTCGCCCTCCAGGCCCAGGCCGGGAAGGTTCTCGCGGCCGACGAGGTACAGGTTCTTCACGCCGGTCGCGTGGCGCAGGCCGAGGACGTCCAGCGGGCGCGGCGCCGGCAGCGTGATCAGCGCGGGCGGCAGCACGTGCGCCGACGCGGGCGGCGAGTCGGGCAGGTCGCGGCGCTCGGCGGGCAGCCCGTCGTAGGGCGACGACACGACCGACACGTGGCGGGCGATGCCCGGGATCAAGCGCCCCAGCGTGTGCACCACCCGGCCGCGCAGCGCGCGCAGGTAGCTGGGGCCGGCGTCGACCAGGTTCGCGGACACGTCGCATTCGACCCACATCGGCACGCGCCGGTCGCCGTCGCCCGGCCGGCCGATGGTGATGGCGACGGCGTTGTCTTCGGTCAGCGCGCGCGACGGGTCGCCGATCGCCAGGATGCGCGCCGGCGTCCCCTCCGGGATGCCGGGCGCGTCGACGAGCAGCGCGATCGCGTAGCGATAGCCCGCGACGCGCGGCGCGGGGGTGAGGGCGCGCGGCGGCTGCTCCAGCGCGGCGACCAGGCTGGCGGCCGACGACGCCCACAGCAGGTGATGGCAGCCGATGGTCTCGTCGCGCGGGCGGACGCGCACGCCGGCGACGCGGCCGCGGCGCACGACGACCTCGACGGGCGTCAGACGCTCGCGCCGGTCGGCGCCGAAGATGTCCAGCCGCCCCAGCAGGATCTCCTGCAGGTCGGCCAGACCGCCGTCGAACACCAGCTCGCCGCGCTGGGCGACGTCGAACGCGCGCGTCTCGCCGACGGGGCCCATGTCGTGCGCCACCATCGCCGCCGCGTGCAGCGCGGGCGCCGCCACCATCGCGCGCAACGGGTGCTCCGACGGCAACGGCGCGTAGGCATCCTCGTTCGCGTTCGGCAGCAGCGACTGCATCCGCCCCACCTCGCGCCGCTCCCAGAAGCCGTTGGGCGGCAGCGTGATCGCGCTGGCGAACAGCGGGTCCAGCGTGCGCGCCAGCCCCGTCAGCCGCGCGAGCACCTTGCCGACCGCCCCCGACGCGGCCCCGAACGCGGTCTCCACCTCGCGCTCGAACGCCTCGCCGTTGGGCGTGACGTCCAGCTTCTGTCCCGGACAGCAGGATGCGGAACGACGGTGTCGTGGTGCGCGTGCGGCGCTTGATCGCGGCGCCGCAGTCCAGCTCCTTGACCACGCGCGCGATCGGCACGCCGCCGACCGCTTCCATCGCCGGCAGCGCTGCCGGCGCGCGCGACATGGTCTCCCCGGCAGCGTCGAACGCCGCCATCGCCGGCTCGTGCCCGAGCAGCAGCACGCGAAACCCGCGCCGCGCCAGCAACGCCCCGGCGACGAGCCCGCTCGTCGCGCCGCCGCATACGACGACGTCGTAGAAGTTGGTGTCCACAGCGGTTACAGGCTGCGGATGATATCGCCGGACGGCGCGCCGGCCAGGATGCGGACCTTGTTGTCTTCGATGACCACGCGCCGTTCGGCGATCGCCTTGACCACCGCGGGCAGCAGGCGGTGCTCCTCGGCCAGGATGCGGGCGCGCAGCGCCTCGACGTCGTCGTCCTCGTGCACCAGCACGGCGGACTGCGCGATGATCGGACCGGTGTCGACGCCCGAGTCGACGAAGTGGATGGTGCAGCCGGCGATGCGGACGCCGGCGTCGAACGCCTGCTTCTGCGCGCGCACGCCCGCAAACGCGGGCAGCAGCGCCGGGTGGATGTTGATGATGCGGCCGGGGAACGCGGCCAGCATCTCGTCGCCGAGCACGCGCATGAACCCGGCCAGCACCACCAGGTCGACCTGGTGCGCGCGCAGCCCGAGCATCAGCGCGCGGTCGAAGCCGGCGCGCGCCGAGTAGTCGCGGTGGTCGACGACGAACGACGGCAGCCCGGCGGCGCGGGCGCGCGCCAGCGCGGCGCAGTCGGGGACGTTCGAGCCGACGACCCTCAGCACGGCGGGGCCAAGCTCGCCGCGGCGGCCGCGATCGATCAGCGCCTGCAGGTTCGTGCCGCTGCCGGAGACGAGGACGCCGATGTTCATGCGCCTGCGCCTCCCTGCGTGGGGGCGACGAACTCCACGGGCGCTTCGGGCGCATCCGCGGCGGCGACCTCGCCCACCGAAAACACCTTCTCGCCGGCGCGTTCCAGCAACGTGGTCGCCTCGGCGACGCGGTCGGCGGGGACGCAGACCAGCATGCCGATGCCCATGTTGAACGTGCGCAGCATCTCGCCGGGATCGACGTCGCCGCCGCGCGCCAGCAGATCGAAGATCGGCGGCACGGGCCAGCTGCCGGTCCGGATGCGCAGCTGCAGGTGGGCGCCGTCCGGCAACATGCGCGTCGGGTTGTCGACCAGCCCGCCGCCGGTGATGTGGGCGGCCCCGCGCAGCAGGCCCGCGTCGTACAGCGCGCGCAGCGCGCGCACGTAGATGCGCGTCGGGCGGAGCAGGGTGGCGGCGAGCGGCTCGTCGAGCCCGGGCGCCGCCGCGTCCAGCGGCAGCCGCATGTGGTCGAGCAGCACGCGCCGCACCAGCGAGTAGCCGTTCGAGTGGAACCCCGACGACGCCAGCCCCAGCAGCCGATCGCCCGGGCGGATGGTCGTGCCGTCCACCTGGCGGCCGGACTCGACGACGCCGACGCAGAACCCGGCCAGGTCGTATTCGCCGTCGGCGTAGAAGCCGGGCAGCTCGGCCGTCTCGCCGCCCACCAGCGCGCAGCCCGCCGCCTGGCAGCCGTCGGCGATGCCGGCGATGACCTGCTCGGCGACGCCGACGTCCAGCTTGCCGGCGGCGAAGTAGTCGAGGAAGAACAGCGGCTCGGCGCCGGACACGACCATGTCGTTGACGCTCATCGCGACCAGGTCGATGCCGACCGTGTCGTGCCGCCCGGTCAGGAACGCCAGCTTCAGCTTGGTGCCGACGCCGTCGGTGCACGACACCAGCAGCGGCTCCTTGTAGCGCGTCGGGATCGAGCACAGGCCGGCGAAGCCGCCCAGGTCGGTCATCACCTCGGGCCGGCGGGTGCGGCGGACGTGACCCTTGATGCGCTCGACCAGCGCGTCGCCGGCGTCGATGTCGACCCCGGCGCTGCGATACGTGAGCTTGCTGGGACCGCGATCCGGCATCGTCGTCAGGCGGGGCCTTCTTCGCTCTTGGCAGCGGCGGCTCGGCGGCCGGCGCCGGCGTTGCTGATCGGTGGCGAGCCGAAGCGCTCGACGAACCCCTCCAGCAGGCGCTCCAGATCGACCTTGGGCGTGGTGGTCTGGGCGAAGCGGATCCAGCGGGCGCCCGCGTGGACGGACCGCTCCAGGTCGCGGGCGCCGCGGCCGGACACGTAGCCGCGCAGCGTCTCACCGGCCTCCGTGCAGGCGTACAGCACCATGGCGCTGCGTCCAGAACGGTAATCCATCACACCTTCTGCGCGCGTCTGTAGAACGCCGGCCGCCTCAGGAGCGGCCGTGCTTGCTTCAGAAATAGGGTGCCAGGCCCCGAAATGCACTGGCGATTTTCTATCACAGACACCGCCGACGGTGCCGCCGGAATCAGCGGTCGTGGTGGTATTCTTCCGCCGCTCCGATGGCCTGGTACAAGCGCGAAGACAGCGAAGACGATCTCGCGGAAGAGAAGCGGAGCGTCCCGGCAGGGATGTGGACCAAGTGCCCCGGGTGCCGGGCGCAGCTGGTCACGGATGACGTCGCGAAGAACGACGGCGTCTGCCCGCAGTGCGAGCACCACTTCCCGATCACCGGCTGGCCGCCGGCTCGAGCTGACCCTGGACCCCGGCAGCTTCGAGGAGGCGGACGCGTCGATCGAGAGCGTCGACCCGCTGGGCTTCCGCGACTCGAAGAAATACGGCGACCGGCTGCGTGCGGCGCGGCGCAACGCGGGCGGCGCGGACGCGGTGCGCGTGGGCTCCGGCACGATCGACGGTCAGAAGGTCGAGGTCGGCGTCTTCGTGTTCGAGTTCATGGGCGGGTCGATGGGCTCGGTGGTCGGCGAGAAGGTGACGCGCCTGTTACGAGCGGGCGCTGGAGCGGCAGGTGCCGGCGATCGTGTTTTCGGCGTCGGGCGGCGCGCGCATGCAGGAGGGCGTGCTGTCGCTGATGCAGATGGCGAAGACGTCGGCGGCGCTCGGGCGCCTGCGCGAGGCCGGGCTGCCGTACATCTCGGTGCTGCTGCACCCGACGACGGGCGGCGTCGCCGCCAGCTTCGCCATGCTGGGGGACGTGATCCTCGCCGAGCCCAAGGCGCTGATCGGCTTCGCCGGCGCGCGCGTCATCCAGAACACCATCCGCCAGCGGCTGCCGCCGGGCTTCCAGCGCGCCGAGTTCCTGCTCGACCACGGCTTCCTGGACAAGATCGTGCACCGCAAGCAGATGCGGGAGACGCTGGCACGCCTGATGCGCCTGCTCACGCCCCGAGCGTCCTGACGATGGCATATGCCGATCTGCTGGCGCGCCTCGCCAGCGTCCGGGCGCTGGGTGTCGAGCTCGGGCTCGGGCGGATGCGGCAGGCGCTGGACAAGCTCGGGGACCCGCAGCGGCGGTTTCGCGGCCGTGCAGATCGCGGGGACCAACGGCAAGGGCTCGACCGCGGCGATGACGGAGGCGGTGCTGCGGACCGCCGGGCTGCGCACCGGGCTCTACACGTCGCCGCACCTCGCGCGGTTCACCGAACGCATCCGCATCGCGGGGCAGGAGGTCGACGGCGAGCGCCTGGCGGCGCTGGACAGCCGCGTCGCCGCGACCGGCGTGCCGCTGACCTACTTCGAGGTCGCGACCGCGCTGGCGTTCCTGGCGATGGCCGAGGACGGCGTCGACATCGCCGTGCTCGAGACCGGGCTCGGTGGGCGGCTGGACGCGGTGACGACGTGCGAGCCGCGTGGCGACGGCGGTGACGTCGATCGGCATCGATCACACCGGCTATCTCGGCACGAAGCTGACCGACATCGCGCGCGAGAAGGCAGGGATCGTCAAGGCCGGGCGTGCCGTGTTTCGTCGGCCGGCTGCCCGACGAGGCGGACGCGGTGATCGCCGGCGTCGCGGCGGCGGCGGGCGCGCCGCTGGCGCGGGTGGGGCGGGATTTCGTCCTGCCGCGCTCGCCGGTGGCGCTCGGCGGGCGCGCACCAGCGCAGCAACGCCGCGATCGCGGTCGCGCTGGCGCGCGCGGCGGCCGAGGCGCTGGGCAAGCCGCTGGACGACGGCGCGATCGCGTCGGGCCTGGCGAGCGTGCAGTGGCCCGGGCGGCTGGAGGCCGTCGCGGACGACGTGTGGCTCGACTGCGCGCACAACGTCGAGGCGGCGCGCGCGCTGGCGGCGGCGCTGCCCACGATGTTGCGCGGCCGCCGCGTCGTGCTGCTGATGTCGATCGTCGACGACAAGGACCCGGCCGGGATCTTCGCGGCGCTGGGGCGCGCATCGCCGGCGGCCGTCGTCGTCACCCGTTCGTCGAACCCGCGCGCGCTGCCCATCCACACGCTGATGGCCGCCGCGCGCCCCTGCTTCCCCGGCGCCGACGTGTTCGGTCACGACGACCCGCTGGAGGCGCTGGCGGCGGCGCGGGCGCGCGCGGGCACGGCGAAGGGCGGGTGGTCGTCGCGTGCGGCTCGATCTTCCTGGTCGGCCAGCTGCGCGCTCACCTGCGCGGCGAGCCGGTCGACCCCGTGCCCACGTCGGACCCGGTCGGCCGCGGCGCCTGATCGTGCACGTGCACGGCGGTCAGGCGATCGCGGCGAACAGCGCCAGGCCGACGGCGGCGGCGAACGCGGAGGCAGCGCCGATGGCGACGGAGCAGGCGAGGTAGCCGCGCCAGCTGGCGGCCCGCTCGCCGAGCAGGCGCACCTGGACCCAGTGGCCGAGCAGGAAGGCGGCGATGATGGCGGTGGTGCCGATCGCCTGCAGCGCCAGGCCGTCGGCGCCGCTAACCGCCAGATCGCCGCTGGCCGCCGTACAGGTTCCACGCGATGTCACCGACGGGAACGAAGTAGCACCAGTAGAAGATCGCGGCCGCGACCCAGCCGTTCAGGCGGACGCGGCGCAACGCCAGCACCACGACCACCGCCGCGAGCACGGACCACATGACGTAGGGGGCGACGCCGACGAGGTCGCCGAACCACCCGGGCGCGGCGGGCGGGGCAGCGCCAGCGGACGTGTCCCAGGTTGTCCGGGCCGGGAAGGAACGCGAACTCCTCGATCGTCCCGCCGAGCGCCAGCGCCGCGACGGCGTGGGCGGATTCGTGCAGGAACGTCACGCCGACGAAGAACAACGCCGGCGCCAGCGCCAGCTGCGGGACGAACAGCACCAGCGTCCGGGGCAGCGCCCGCACCCAGTCCGGCTCGGCCGACAGCGTGGACAGGGTGGACAGGGTGGACAGGGTGGATAGGTCCCGTGGCGGGGGCGCTCACGCCCGCAGGATAGCGCGGGTCAGAACCCGGCGACCGCGAGACCGCGCGGCGCGGCCTTGCGCGGCGTACGCTCCGGCCGGCTGTACCATGCCGTCTGCGCGCGCGGCGCGGCGCCGGTCTCGAAGTTCAGGAACCACAGCAGGCGCAGGTAGCGGTGGCTGCCGATGCGCTCGTGGCCGACGACGCCGCCCAGGATGTTCCAGGCGAAGTCGCCGGGGCGCTTCACGGCTGAATCGTAGAACGGGATGACCACGCCGACGAACCGGCGGTACGTGCCGTCAGGCGTGCCGTCGTCGCGCAACCCCTCCTGGTGGTAGTAGCTCGGGATCACCAGCGTCGACCGATAGCCGGGGCGCTGCCACTGGGCGTAGAGCGGCAGCACCAGCGTGGTCTGGTTCTGGCCCTTCTTGAAGTGCCACAGCAGCGGGAAGCCGACCATCGTCGTGTCGGTCGGGGTCGAGTGCCGGTAGAACAGCGGCGCCAGCCAGTACGTGTGGCCGTCGGATTCGCGCTCGTAGCGCACGAACAGCGGGAACAGCACGGTCGTCCGGTTCAGGTGGAACTCGTGGACGTCGTAGAACAGCGGCAGCACCAGCGTCGTCGACGACGTGATGCTGCGGGTGGCGCCAGAACAGCGCCAGCGCGGTCGTCAGGCTGGACTCGGGGTGCGAGCGCGACACGTAGAGCAGGGGCGGGATGACGGTGGTCGTCATCTCGGTCGCCTTGTTGTGGTGACGGAAATACAGCGGCACCAGGCTCTTGAAGTTGCTGGTGATGGTGTCGCTGGACCACAGCAGCGGCGTCGCGTACCAGAGCCGCGACGGTCCCGAGCTGCGGTAGCCGCCCAGCAGCGTGTAGAACGCCGAGTGGTCGGGACCGCTCGCCTGATAGAACAGCGGCATCAACGCGTTCGAGGCGTAGCCGCCAGCCGAGTCGCGCGAATACCACGCGACGGGCAGGAGGCCGCGCGTGCGCCAGGTGCCCGAGCTCCACGAGAACAGCGGGCCGGCCAGCGTCCACGACCGGTTCTCCTTGGCGTTGGCCACGTGCCAGTAGAGCGGGAAGCCGATCGCCACCTCGCGCTGCTGCCGCTTCCACGCCCAGTAGAGCGGGAACACCACCGTGGTCGAGTTGTCCTTGTCGTGCTTGTGGCCGTAGAGCGCCGACCACTGGAACACGCGCTCGCCGCCCGCCTCGGAGCGCCGGTAGGTGAGCAGCGGCGGGATCACGGTGATGCTTCGCTCCGGGTTGCTGGCGCGGAAGATGAACGGCGCCAGCCCCCAGTTGTGCACGCCGGGCGCGGTGCGATCGTAGAACAGCGTCACGACCGTCGTCGTCTTGCCGCCGAACGACGACCGCCAGTAGAACGGCGCCAGCGCGTCGACCGAGTCGCCGTTCGTGCGCCGCATGCGGAAGTAGCTGGGGAACACCCAGGTGTCGGTCTCTTGCTCGTCGCGGTGGCGGCCGTACAGCGGGAACAACACGCGCGTCGTGCGTCCGGGACCGTCGATCTGGAAGTACGGGCCGAACTGGCGCGTCCGCTCGCCGGTGGCGTGACGGGTGACGTCGGCGTGCAGCAGCGGGATGAAGCGGAACGCAGCTCCTTGTCGTCGTACCAGACGTACGGCCCGATGAACCCGGCGCTGCGGTTCGGGCCGCGCGCCGACGCGGCCAGCGGCGTCGCCCAGATCCGCACCGCCGCGTCACGGCGGTAGTAGACCAGCGGGAACAGCGTGAAGCTGGTCTCGTCGTTGCCGCCCGGACGCGCGCCGCGCCGGTAGTAGAGCAGCGGGAACAGCCCGTCGGTCGTCTCTCCGCCCCAGCGCTTGTGCCAGTAGGGGAAGACCACCGTCGTCGACTTGTCGGCCGTGCGATCGGTGAAGTGCCAGAACAGCGGCAGCAGCGCGACGTGTGAGCGTGTCTTGCCCGAGCGCACGAATAGCAGCGGCACACGGGCCGACGCTGAAGCTCCAGCCGTCGTTGTCGCTGTGGACGTAGCCGACCGGCGTGAGCGTCGTCGACGAGCCCTTGCGCTCGCTGGCGAAGTGGAAGAACAGCGGGAACTGGACGGCGTAACTTTCGCCGCGGTCGTTGCCCATGAAGAACAGCGGCAGCGAGCCGAAGTTGTAGCCGCGCTCGCTGCGCTGCCAGTAGAACACGGGCGCCAGCGCCGTGGTCGACGACTTGGCGTCGGCGAAGTGCCAGAACAGCGGCGCGGCGACGGCGTGGCGCTGGCCGGCGTTGTTGCCGAAGTACAGCAGCGGGAACACGCCGGCGCTCCAGCCTGTGGGCTTGTAGTTACGCCACCACGCCAGCAGGACAACGGTCGTGTCGTCGCGCGGTCCCGACCGGTGGCCGCCGATGGGGAACACCAGCGTCGCCGACGCGCCCGACGTGTTGTCGCGGTAGCGCCACAGGAACGGGAACAGGACCGTCGTCGACCCGGCGGGATCGTTGCGCTGGTAGAACAGCAGCGACACCAGCCGCGTCGTCGACGCCTCCGAGTTCGAGTAGTGACTGACGTAGAGCGGTGACAGAAACTTGAACGCGCCGTCGTTGTCGCGGGCGTAGAAGAAGAACGGCAGGATGAAGGCGCGCGCCGTCCCCTTGTTGTTATCGCGCGAGTAGCCGCCGAGCACCGTCAGCAGCGTCCCGGTGCCCGCCTTGTCGTCCTTTTGCCAGTGGAACAGCGGCAGCAGCGTCGAGAAGCCGCGGCCGGTCGCGCGATCGCCGCCGCGAAACCAGAAGGGGAACAGGACGCTGAAATACGAGCTGCCGTTGACGCGATCCAGGAACAGCGGCGCGACGACCGTCGTGCGCGACGTCGGCCCCGAGAAGTTCCACACCAGCGGCGTGACGACCGTCGTGCGCCGCTCGCCGTTTTTCGATCGATAGAACAGCGGGATCAGCAGGTTGTAGCCGTTGCCGTTCCGCTCGTTGCGGGAGTACCAGTACAGCCACAGCGCCGAGCCGCTGACCTGGTGGCCGGAGCGGCTCCGGTAGCCGAGCCAGGTGTAAAGGCCGCTGCTGTCCTTGTCGCCGGTCCAGTAGAACAGCGGCAGCGCCAGCAGGTTCGCGTCATCCTTGTTGCGCCAGTAGAACGTCAGCGGCAGCGCATACGTGAACGCGCTCGCGCTCGACCGCCACGACACGAACAGCGGGAAGCCGAGGTCGAACGCCTTGTCGGGCGCGCGGCGCCACCAGTAGAGCGCGACCGCGGCGCCGAACGAGGTGCCGGCCTGCGGGTCCTTGATGCTGAACGTGCCCAGCAGCGGCGCCGCCCAGCCGTACTTCGACGACCCGTAGAAGAGCGGCCAGATCGCGAACGATCCGGCGCCGGGCTCGCTGCTCCACGACAAGGGCGGAATGACGGTCAGCCGGTAGTTGCGGGCGCGATCCTCGGAGCGCCAGTAGAACGGCGCGACGGCGAGGAAGTCCGACGTCGGCGAGTAGTAGTGCCAGTAGAAGGGGGCGAAGACCGTGTAGCCGGTGGGCGCCTTGCGCTGCCACCACAGCAGCATGATCTCCTTGAACGACCCCTCGCTGTAATAGATGGGGAAGACGTTCGTCGACGGCTCGGGCACGCGGCAGGCGTTGTCGGCGCAGATGTTTCCCTGGGGGCAGTCCTCGTCCTTCTGGCAGGTCTTCGCGGCTGGTGCGGCCGCCGGCGCGGCCGGGGCCTGCGCGGGCGCCGAGGCGGCAGGAGCGGGGGCGGAATCAGGCGGCTGGTCAGGCAGCGACGGCGCCTGCGCCGTCCGGAACGGCAGCAACGGTGACCGCGTCGACTTCGACCTGGACGCCGACTCTGACGTCGGACGGAACGGATCCATGGTCGCCGCCGCGGCCGGCCTGGCCGCAACGACAACAAACGCGCATGCAAAACCGAACAGCGCTGCGGCGATCCGCGCGGCGCGGGTCATTGCGGCGGGAGCATCTTCCACTCGCCGTTTTCGCGCACGAAGGCGATGTCGCCGGTGTCGCTCTCGTCGCCCTTCTGGCGGAAGACCTTGAGCGTTGCCGTGTCACCCTTGGTCGACGATCCCTTGATCTGGAACTTCGTCGACTCGATCTCCTTCTTCATCTGCTTGACGCCGCCCTTGGCGTCGCCCAGCTCCATCTGCTTGGCGACCAGGCCCTGGTAGACCAGCGCGTAGCAGTCGATGGCGCGGTCCATCGCCCCGTCGAGCAGCGCCTTGCGCCAGCGCTCGAACGTCTTCTCAGGGGTCGAGAACTCCGCGCGCGGCGCCGGCAGCTGGAACGAGATCGACTTGATCTTGTCCTTGGGGAGCTTGGTCGTCTGCCCGTTGGTCTCGACGGTGTAGACGCCGTCGTAGAAGTGGATGATCTTCGCGTTCATCTTCGTCTTGTCGAGGAGCTCGATGACCTCGGCGCGCGCGGCGCCGGCTCCCAGACCCAAAGTGAACGACGGCGGCTGCGGCTGCAGCCATCCCGATAGACGTGGTGCGTGCTGTTTTCATGGTCTTCCCCGCTGCTTCGACCCGCGCCGGCTAGGCTGAGATGCCCGGTGCGGGGAACTTCCGCGTCAGCTCGCTGACCTCACCGGCCACGGCCGCCGCGACGTCGTCGCTGGGGTTGCCGACCACGCGATCCATCCAGGCCGCGATCTGCGCCATCTCGGCCTCGCCCATGCCGCGGCTGGTGACGGACGGCGATCCCAGGCGGATCCCCGAGGGATCGAACGGCTTGCGGGTGTCGTAGGGGACGGAGTTGTAGTTCAGCTCGATCCCCGCCTTGTCGAGCGCGCGGGCCGCGATCTTGCCCGACACGTTCTTGTTGGTGAGGTCGATGAGGATCAGGTGGTTGTCCGTGCCGCCCGAGATGACGTCGAAGCCGCGGGCCATCAACGCCGCCGACAGGGCGCGCGCGTTTGCGACCACGTTCTTCGCGTAGTCCTTGAAGGACGGCTGCGCCGCCTCTTTCAGCGCCACGGCGAGCGCCGCCGTGTTGTGCACGTGAGGGCCACCCTGTAGCCCCGGGAAAACGGCGCGGTCGATGGCCTGCGCGTATTCGGAGCGGGACAGGATCATGCCGCCGCGCGGGCCGCGCAGCGTCTTGTGCGTGGTGGTCGTGACCACGTCGGCGTGGGGCACCGGCGATGGGTGCGCGCCGCCCGCGATCAGCCCGGCGATGTGGGCGATGTCGGCGCAGAAGCGGGCGCCGACGTCGCGCGCGATCGACGCCATGGTCTCGAAGTCCCACAGGCGCGAATACGCGGTGCCGCCTGCCCACAGCAGCGCGGGGCGCTCCTTCTTGGCCAGGTCGCGCACCTCGTCGTAGTCGATGCGGCCGGTGTCCTTGCGGACGCCGTACTGCACCGACGTGAAGTACTTGCCCGTGATCGACACGCCCCAGCCGTGCGTCAGGTGGCCGCCCATCGGCAGCGCCAGCCCCATCACCTTGTCACCGGGCTTCAGGAAGGCGAGGTAGACGGCCAGGTTCGCGGGCGAGCCCGAATACGGCTGGACGTTGGCGTGCTGGGCGCCGAACAGCGCCTTGGCGCGATCGATCGCCAGCTGCTCCAGTGGATCGACGAACTCCTGGCCTTCGTAGTAGCGCTTGCCGGGGTAACCCTCGCTGTACTTGTTGGTGAACACGGAGCTCGACGCCGCGAGCACCGCCTTCGACACGTAGTTCTCCGAGGGGATGAGGCGGATCTTGTCAGCCTGGCGGCGCTCCTCGGCGCGGCACAGCTCGAACACCTCGGGATCGGCGGATGAAAGCACTTCGATCATGGGTGCGGAACCTACCACGGTGTCCGCGCCCGCAAGACAGTCTTTAGGGCATCATCTTCGCGGCTTACGCCGGCCGAGCAGCGGCGATAGCAGTCCGGCCAGGGCGCCGGCGATGCGTTCCTCGCTGCGTCCCGACCAGGTGGGCGCCGTCACCAGGTAAAGACCGCAGTCCGGATCGTGCGGGACCGCCGCCGGGACCAGGGCCGCCGTCTCGTCCGGGGTCAACATGAAGTCGGGCACCTCACCAACGCCAAAGCCGGCCAGCACCAGCGCCTTGACCGTCGCGACGTTGCTGGCGACGGCGTACGAGCGCGCGTCCTCCGGGATCAGCTGCGGCTCGCCGTGGCCGGGGTCGATCTCGACGATCGGGAAGGCGCGCAGCTGGGCGTCGGTCTGCACTTCGCGCAGGCGCGGGTAGACGTCGCGGCGGCCGAAGAACTGCAGCCGGTACGATCCCAGCTTGCGCGCGTCGACGCCGGGCGGTGGACCCGAGTGGGCGACGATGGCCACGTCGAGGTCGCCGCTGCGGGCGCGGGCGAGCAGCGCCGCCGTGCGGGCGGTCGACAGCTTGATGGCGAGATCGGGGAAGTCGCGGCGCAGGGCAGGGACCACGCGCGGCAGCAGCGTGGTCGCGACGCTGTCGACCGTGCCCAGGCGCAGATCGAAATATGCGCGCTCGGCCGAGCGCCCGACCTCGCGCGCGACGCGGTCGCTGTCGGCCAGCAACGCGCGCCCGCGCGGGACCAGCGCGCGGCCTCCCGGCGTCAGCACCAGCGCGCGCCCGCGTCGCGCGAACAGCGCCACGCCCATGTCTTCCTCGAGCAGCTTCAGCGTGCGCGACAGGGCAGGCTGCGTCAGGTGAACGGCGCGCGCCGCCGCGCTCATCGACCCCGAGTCGACGATCTGCAGGAACAGGCGCAGGCGTTCCAGATTCATGCGAAAAACTTATCGATCGTCATGAAATCATACGATTGGAGATAATAACGGAACCGGGGGACAAACAAGAGTCGCCGGAGGGGTCATGATGAGAGCACTCGCGTTCGGGTTCGTGTCGTTGGCGCTGGGGATCGCGTGTTCGGGCAAGACGTTCGATCCGGGCGGCGGATCAACGTCGACCGCGGTTCCGGGGGCCACGACCGCCCCGACACCGACGGCGACACCGACACCGACACCGAACACGACGTCGGGGTTGGTCGTGCACGAGTGGGGGACGTTTACGTCCGTGAACGGCTCTGACGGCGCGCTCCTCGAGGGCTTGCACCACGAGGAGGAGGCGCTGCCGACATTCGTGCACGGGCGCGGTGGTAGCGCGACCGGGACGCCCGCGGAGCAGACCCGGTTCAAGAGCATGGAGGCGCAGCCCGCGGGCGTGACGCAGAAGCTGGAGACGCCGGTCATCTACTTCTACGGTGACGCTGCGCGCATGCGGGTGCGGGTCGACTTTCCGCGCGGCATCGTGTCGGAGTGGTTTCCAGACGCGTCGGCGTTTGGCCCGGCGATCAGCTCGGCGCTCCCCACCGTTGCGCCACCACTGGCCCGCGGCTTCATGGAGTGGCAGGTCGACCTCGTCCCGGGGATGACCGCCGCCGATTTTCCGGCGGCGCCGCCCGAGAACATCTGGACTCCGTCGCGGCGGGTTGCGTCGGTCCCCGTCAGGGTCGCGGCGACGGGCGAAAACGAGCAGTTCATTTTCTACCGAGGTCTGGGCGCGTTCGAGCTGCCGCTGGCGGTCGAAGTCGGCGCCAGCGATGACATCAGCGTCCACAACCGATCCACGCAGGCGAGCCCGGCGGTGTTCCTGCTGCGCGTCCACGAGGCGGGCGGCGCGATCGTCCCGCTGGGACCGCTCGCGGGCGGCGCCAGCCTGATGCGCGTACCGCTGCCCCAGGGGGGCAAGGAACACGACCTCGACGTCTACGTCCAGACGGCGCGCGCGCGCATCGCGGAGGAGCTGGTCGCGAGCGGGCTGTACGCCGACGAGGCGCAGGCGATGGTCGACACGTGGAGCAAGAGCTACTTCCAGAGCTTCGGCGTCCGCTTGCTCTACGTCGTGCCCCGCGAGTGGACGGACAACCTGCTGCCGCTGGCCGTCGAGCCGGCGCCGACGGAGCTGGTGCGCACGCTGGTCGGGCGCGTCGAGGTGCTGACGCCGTCCGAGGAGCGCGCGCTGGTCGCGCGTGTCACCGACGCGGCGAGCCGCGCGCTCCCCGCGCAAGACGTCGCCACCGCGCTGGGACGGCTGGCTGAGCCAAAGCTCCGCCGCGCCATGCAGCTGACCAGCGATGCGACGGTACGCTCCTGGTGCCAGACCGCCGTCGGCGTTGCCGCCAAGATGCCCTGAAGCCTGCTTTCTCGCCCGGTATTGGCGCGCGTCGACCAGCTCCCACCGCCCGATCGGGATGGTATGTTCCGCAGTTCATGCGTTTCGTCCCCGATCGCGCTGGATTCGTCGAGCTGGCCCGCCAAGGGCGGCTGGCGTTCGTCTACCGGGAGGTTGTCGCCGACGCCGACACACCGGTGTCGGCGTACGCGAAGCTCGGGCGTGGCCCGTACTCGTTTTTGCTCGAGAGCGTCGTCGGCGGCGACAAGTGGGCCGCCTACAGCTTCGTGGGCGTCAAACCGCGCGCCGTCATCCGCGCGCGGGGCGAGACGGTCGAGATCCTGGTCCCCGACGAGGGGGGCTTCCGCGTCTCGGAGCGCGTGACGTCGCGCGATCCGCTGCGCTTCGTCGACGACTACCTGGCGAAGCGGGCGCCCGCCGTGCCGCCCGGTCTGCCGCGCTTCTTCGGCGGCGCTGTCGGCTGGCTGGGCTACGACGTCGTGCGCAGCTTCGAACGCCTCCCCAGCGTCAAGCCGGACGATCTGGGCCTGCCCGAGATCTGCTTCGCGCTGACCGACACCGTCGTCATCTTCGACAACCTGCGCGGCACGTTGAAGGTCGTGGCCGCGGTCGACGTCGACGACGACCCGGGCAGGCGATCCGGGGCGCGCCTACGACGGCGCCTGTGACCGCATCAACGCGGTGCTCGACCGGCTGGCCCGCCCCGCGCCGCCGCTGCGCGCGCTCGATCCCGTGCCGCCGGCGGCGCTCCCCGCGCCCAAGGCGACCGTCACGCGCGAGACCTACGAGGCCGGCGTGCGCCGCATCCAGGAGTACATCCTGGCCGGCGACGCGTTCCAGGTCGTGTATTCGCAGCGCTTCGAGGTCGCGCGCGGCGACGTCGATCCGTTCGATGTCTACCGCGCGCTGCGGGTCATCAACCCGTCGCCGTACATGTTCCACCTCGAGTTCCCCGAGGCGGTGGTGACGGGCGCGTCGCCCGAGGTGCTGGTGCGCCTGGAAGACGGCGCCGTCGAGGTGCGCCCGATCGCGGGGACGCGCCGCCGTGGCGCCACGCCCGAGGAGGACGCCGCGCTGGAGGCCGAGCTGCGCGCCGACCCCAAGGAGCTGGCCGAACACACGATGCTGATCGATCTCGGGCGCAACGATATCGGCCGCGTCTCGGCGGCCGGCTCGGTGCGCCTGACCGAACGCATGGTCACCGAGCGGTACTCGCACGTCATGCACCTGACGTCGCACGTGCGCGGGCAGGGGCGCCCCGGGATACGGCCCGCCGACGTCGTGCGCGCGGCGTTCCCGACCGGGACGCTGAGCGGCGCCCCCAAGATTCGCGCCATGGAGATCATCGAAGAGCTGGAGCCCTCGCGTCGCGGGATCTACGGTGGCGCCATCGGCTATCTGTCGTACACGGGGAACATGGACCTCGCGATCGCGATCCGCACGCTGGTGACCAAGGGCGACACCATCTACGTGCAGGCGGGCGCGGGCATCGTCGCGGACAGCGTCCCCGCCGACGAGCACATGGAGTGCGTGAACAAGGCGCGCGCGGTGATCAGCGCCGTCGAGGTCGCGCGCCGCGCGGCGATGGCGGTCGGGCCGACGCAGCCGGCAATCGGAGGGCGGTAACGCGATGTTGCTGGTCATCGACAACTACGATTCGTTCACCTACAACCTGGTCCAGTACCTGGGCGAGCTGGGGCAGGACGTGCGCGTCGAGCGCAACGACGCCATCGCGGTGGGCGACATCGCGGCGCTGGCGCCGTCGCACATCGTGATCTCGCCCGGGCCGTGCACGCCGAACGAGGCGGGCATCAGCCTGGACGTCATCAAGACCTACGCCGGCAAGATCCCGATCCTGGGCGTCTGCCTGGGACACCAGGCGATCGGCCAGGCGTTCGGCGGCAACATCGTGCGCGCCGCGCGCGTCATGCACGGCAAGACGTCGAAGATCTTCCACGACGAACGCGGCGTGTTCGCCGGGCTGCCCAACCCGTTCGAGGCCACGCGCTATCACTCGCTGCTGATCGAACGCGCCAGCGTCCCCGACTGCCTGGACGTGACCGCCAAGACCTGGGACGAGGAGATCATGGCGGTCCGGCACAAGACGCTGCCCGTCGAAGGCGTGCAGTTCCACCCGGAATCGTTCCTGACCACGGCGGGCAAGGAGCTGCTCGCCAACTTCATCGCGAAGGGAGGCCGCCCGTGAGCGAAGCGCAGCTGGGAATCCGCGACGCGCTGGCACGCGTCGTCGGCGGGCAGGACCTGACCGCCGACGAGATGGCCGCGGTCGTCGGCCAGATCATGGACGGGCAGACGACGCCGGCCCAGATCGGCGCGCTGCTGACCGCCCTGCGCATGAAGGGGGAGACAGTCGACGAGGTCGTCGGCGCGGCCCGCGCCATGCGCGCGCGCATGACCACGATCGACTTCACCGCCGAGGCGATGGTCGATACCTGCGGCACCGGCGGCGACGGCTCGCGGTCGATCAACGTGTCGACCATCGCCGCGTTCATCGTCGCGGCGGCGGGCGTCGCCGTCCCCAAACACGGCAACCGCGCGCTGACGTCGCAGGCCGGGGCGCACGACGTCATCGAGGCGCTGGGGCTGGACCCGGCGCCCGCGCCCGCGCTGTCGGCGCGCTGCCTGCGCGAGGCGAAGCTCGCGTTCCTGTTCGCGCCCGCCCACCACGCGGCGACCAAACACGTCGCCGGGCCGCGCAAGGAGCTGGGCTTCCGCAGCGTGTTCAACATGCTGGGGCCGCTGACCAACCCGTGCGGCGTGCGCATGCACGTCAACGGCGTCTTCGCGCGCGAGCGCGTCGAGCTGCTGGCGCGCGCGCACGGCGCGCTCGGGTCGCAGCGCGCGCTGGTCGTGCACGGCGCGGGCGGCCTGGACGAGTTCGCCCCCGCGGGCGCGACGTTCGTCGCCGAGCTGGCGGACGGCAAGGTGACGACGCGCGAGCTTCGTCCGGCGGACTTCGGCCTCGCCGACAGCGACCCCGCCGGGCTGGCGGGCGGCACGCCGGCCGACAACGCGCGCATCGCGCTGGACGTGTTGCGCGGCAGCGGACCCGAGGCGCGCGCAGCGCCGTGCTGATGACGGCGGGCGCGGCGCTGTACGTCAGCGGCGCGGCGCCCGGGTTGCGCGCCGCGACCGAGAAGGCGGCGTCCGTGCTGGCGAGCGGCGGCGCGCTGGGCGTGCTCGAGACCCTGCGGCGGATCGCGCCCCGGACGACCCCCTCGTCATGATCCTGGACGACATCCTGGCGCGCACGCGCGCCGACGTGGAGCTGCGCAAGCACGCGCGCCCGCTGGTCATGTTCGAACGAGACTTCGCGGAGCGGCCGGCGCCCGAGCGGCGCAGCCTGAAGGCGGGGCTGTGGGCGGCCGAGACCATCGGCTGCATCGCCGAGTTCAAGCGGCGGTCGCCGTCGGCGGGCTGGATCAACGAGACCGCGTCGCTGACCGAGACCGTCAAGGCGTACGCGGCCGGCGGGGCCAGCGCGCTGTCGGTGCTGACGGACGCCCCGTTCTTCGCCGGCAGCCTGGATGACGTCGTGCTCGCGCGCGCGGCGTGCAACCTGCCCGTGCTGCGCAAGGACTTCATCGTCGACGCCTACCAGCTGTACGAGGCGATCGCCGCCGGCGCGGACGCCGTGCTGCTGATCGTCGCCGCGCTGGACGACGAGACGCTGGTCAGGTTGCTGCGCACGGCGGAGGCGCTGGGCCTGGAGGTCCTGGTCGAGAGCCACGACGCCGACGAGGTGACGCGCGCGCTGGCCGCCGGCGCCGAGATCATCGGCATCAACAACCGCGACCTGCGGACCTTCACCGTCGACCACGACCTGGCCGCCCGCCTGCGCCCGTCCATCCCCGACGACCGCCTGGTCGTCGCCGAATCCGGCATCCGCAACGCCGCCGACGTCGCCCGCCTGCGCGCCGCCGGCGTCGACGCCATGCTGGTCGGCGAGACCCTGATGCGCGCCCCCGACCCCGCCGCCGCCTTGCGCGCGCTCCGCGGCTAGCGGCTCCGCTCGCTCTGCTCTTCGGCGGGGGGCGGGGAGGGGCGGTTGTCCGGTCGGCCATCGCAGCAAGGCTCGGAATCGTCGGGCGGAACGACAGAGCCGCCCGACTCAGCTCAGGCCGACCGGACAACCGCCCCTCCCGCCTGCTGTCAGAGCGGCGCTTCACTTCGCGCGGGAGTCATCGCGTAGCGGAGCCGAGGTGAAACGCGAGCGCGGCGGGGGACGGGGACCTCCTCGGACTGAGCGTGAGTCGGCCGCATCTGTCGTTGCGGCCGACGATTCCGAGCCTTGCTCCGAAGGCCGAGGAGGTCCCCGTCCCCCGCCGCCCCCAAGGAGAACCGAGCGAGCGTAGCAGCGAAGGCGGTCGGTCAGCCGGCGCGGCGGATGAAGTCGCGGAGGGCGCGGCGGCCGGAGACGCCGGTTTTGACGTAGACCGCGGCGAGCTGGTTGGCGACGGTGCGGGCGGAGCAGCCGCGGACGCGGCCGATGTCGTTGTTCGAGTAGCCCTCGATGGCCAGCGCCACGACCGCGGTCTCTGCGGGCGTCAGGCCCCAGGCGGCCAGCTGTCGCGCTCCGTCGCCCCCGCCGGATGATCCCCTGGTCCCCCATGTCCCCCATGCCACCCATGCGCTACGGATACGCCAGCCTCCTTTCGGTTACAAGCGGTCCACCGCTCGGGTGGGTGTGCGGCTATGATCCCGGCGGATGGCGCCCCCTTTCGTGAAGATCTGCGGCGTGACCACGCCCGAGGACGCGGCGATGGCGGCCGCGGCGGGCGCCGACGCGATCGGCATCAACCTGTGGCCGGGGTCGAAGCGCTTCGTCCCGCCGGCCGACGCGAAGCGTGTGGTCGCCGCGATTCCGGCGGGGGTGCTGAAGGTCGGCGTGTTCGTCGGCGCGCCGGCTGACGAGGTCGCGCGCCGGATCGACGAGCTGGCGCTGGACCGCGCGCAGCTTCACGGCGACGAGACGGCGGCGGCGTTCGCGTCCGTGCCGGGGGCGAAGATCGTCCGGGTGGTTCGCGTGCGCGACGAAGCGTCGTTCGACGACGAGGCGGGCTGGTCGCCGGCGCTCTGGCTCTACGACGCGTTCGTCGACGGCTTCGGCGGCGGCGGCGTCGCCGCGCCGTGGGCGTTGATCGCGCGCCGCGCGCGCCGGCCGTTCTTGCTCGCGGGTGGCCTGACGCCGATCAACGTCGCGGCGGCGATCGCGGCGACGGGCGCCGACGGCGTCGACGTGGCCAGCGGCGTGGAGAGCCGGCCGGGCGTGAAAGATCCGGCGGCGGTGGCGGCGTTCATCTCGGCGGCGCGCGGCAGCCCGCTGAATAGGGCCCCGCCCGGATGGGCCGGCGGCCGTTCCGTCCGAAGTTACGGCGTTCCAGGTTTCGTCACGCCACCACGATTGAAAGGAGGCCACCCATGGCCATCATCGCCCGTTTCAGTATCGACGTTCCGTTCGGCAAGAAACCCGAGCTCATTGCAGCTCATGAAGAAGTGGGAGCCGTTCGACAAGGAGTTCGGCATGCCCAAGCCGCAGGTGTTGATCGGTTCGATCGGCGCGCCCGAATCGCGCGTCGAGATGAGTTACCGCTTCGACAGCTTCGCGGCCATGGAGGCTTCGTGGGCCAAGCTCAACAACCCCAAGATGGCGGAGTTTCAGAAGGACATGGCGCCGTACGTCGTCCCCGGCTCTCACCGCTGGGAGGTGTTCCGAATTCAGGAGGAATGACGGGGATCTGCGTGCGCGCGGCGGGACGCGCACGCTATAGTCCCGGTCGATGTCAGCAGAGTCCGCGCCCACCTCACCACCGCCCGCCGGACGCTTCGGCCTGTTCGGCGGCCGCTATGTCTCCGAGACCCTGATCCCGTCGCTGGACGAGCTGGTCGCTGCCTGGGCCGCCGCGTCAGCCGATCCGAGCTTCAGCGAGGAGCTGGGGCACCTGCTCGCCGACTACGTCGGGCGGCCGACGCCGCTGTGGTTCGCCGGCCGGCTGTCCGCCGACGTCGCCGCCGAGACCGGGCGCAAGCTGCGCGTCTACCTGAAGCGCGAGGACCTGTGCCACACCGGCGCGCACAAGATCAACAACTGCATCGGCCAGGTGCTGCTGGCGCGGCGCATGGGCAAGACACGCATCATCGCCGAGACCGGCGCCGGCCAGCACGGCGTCGCGACCGCGACCGCGTGCGCGCTGTTCGGGCTGCCGTGCGAGATCTACATGGGCGCCGTCGACGTCGAGCGGCAGGGCCTGAACGTGTTCCGCATGAAGCTGCTGGGCGCGCAGGTGCACTCCGTCAAGGACGGCACGTCGACGCTCAAGGACGCCATGAACGAGGCGCTGCGCGACTGGGTCACGAACGTGCGCACGACGCACTACGTGATCGGCTCGGTGGCCGGCCCGCATCCGTATCCGACGCTGGTGCGCGACCTGCAGGCGGTCATCGGACGCGAGGCGCGCGCGCAGATCCAGGAGGCGGAGGGCCGCCTTCCCGACGCGCTCGTCGCCTGCGTCGGCGGCGGCTCGAACGCGATGGGGCTGTTTCACGCGTTCGTCCCCGACGCCGGCGTCAAGCTGTTCGGCGTCGAGGCTGCGGGCGACGGGCTGCAGACGGCGCGGCACGCGGCGACGCTGTCGCGCGGCCGCGTCGGCGTGCTGCACGGCGCGCGTTCGTACGTGCTGTGCGACGACGAAGGGCAGATCTCGGAGGCGCACTCGATCTCGGCGGGGCTCGACTACCCGGGCGTCGGGCCCGAGCACTCGCACCTGAAGGACACGGGCCGCGCCAGCTACCTGTCGGTGACCGACGACGAGGCGCTGGCGGGGTTCCAGCGCCTGGCGCGCACGGAAGGCATCCTGTGCGCGCTCGAGAGCGCGCACGCCATCGCCGCGCTGCCCAAGGTCGCCGCCGCGCTGCCTGCCGACGCGGTCGCCATCGTCAACGTCTCGGGGCGCGGCGACAAGGACATGGGGACGATATCGGCGCGCCTCGGCGTGACGCTGTGAGCCGCCTCGACGACTGCTTCGCGCGCGCGCGGGCAGAGCGGCGCGCGGCGCTGGTCATCTATCTGACCGCCCAGGATCCCGACGACGACACCAGCCGGCGGCTGATGCTCGCGGCCGCCGACGCCGGGGCCGACATCATCGAGGTCGGCGTGCCGTGGAGCGATCCGTCCGCCGACGGCAAGGCCATCCAGGCCGCCATGCACCGGGCGATGAAGGGTGGGGGCGGGATGAAGCGCGCGCTGGCGCTGACCAAGGCGCTGCGCGAGGCCCACCCCAAGCTGGGGATCGTGCTGTTCGGCTACGCGAACCCGATCGTCATCATGGGCCCCGGGCCGTTCGCCAGGGCGGCGCGCGAAGCCGGCGCCGACGGCGTGCTGTGCGTCGACTACCCGGCGGACGAGGATTCAGGTCTTACCTCCGCACTTGCGGCGGAAGGCCTGGATTTCGTTCCGCTGCTGGCGCCGACGTCGACGCCGGCCCGCATCGACGTGGCGGCCGCTGCCGCGCGCGGTTTCATCTACTACGTGTCGCTGCTCGGCATCACCGGCACGCACCTGTCCGACCTGGAGGAGCCGCGCGCCCGCGTGGCGGCCATCCGCGCGCGCACGGGGGCGAAGCTGCCGGTCGCCGTCGGCTTCGGCATCCGCACGCCGGGGGCAGCCCGCGGCGTCGCCAGCTTCGCCGACGGGGTGGTCGTCGGCAGCGCCGCCGTCGAGATCGTCGACAAGGCGGTCGCCGCTGGGCGAGACCCGGTGCCGGAGCTGGCCGCGTTCGTCCGCTCGCTGCGCGACGCACTCTCGCCCGGGTGATCCCCGGCACGCCCGACGCCTGCCCCTGCTGATACGATGGTCGTCATGCGGCGCGCGTGGGTGGTGTTGATCGGCGTGCTCGCGGCGGCGGGCGCCGTCGTGGCCGGCTGCGACGACACGGGGCGCAGCTCGGCGGCGGTCACGTCGTGCCTGGCGTATTGCGACGCCGTGATCGGGGCCGCCTGCGACATGCCGATCTATTCGTCGGCGGGCACGTGCAAGGCCTACGAATGTTCGAGCCTGGATAGCGCGACCGAGCCTTGCAAGAAGGCGAGCCAGGCGTACTACGAATGCGCGGCCGCGCAAGCCAACCTGTGCACCAACACGGCGTGCGCGCGTCAGCTCGATGCGGCGCTCAGCGGGCTACGAGCACCACGACGTCGGTGCCGGCGACGACCTCGTCGTGTGGAAGGCGTGCCAGGCGGCGCTCGGGATCGCCGCGAAGCGGTGCGACGGCGTGCCGGGGCCGTCGACGTGGGAGGCGATTGTGCGCGACGGCCGCGCGCACGGGATGTGGGTCGCGAGGCCGGGCGACTGATCGCCAGGCGCGCGCTCAAGAACAACAGGGAGAAACAACGCCATGAAACGAACGAGATCGATTCTAGGAGCGCTGTGTCTGGTCGCTGTGTTGGGAGCGGCGTCCGTCGCTAATGCCCAGGGGCTAACGCTGCCGTATGGCGCTCAGTGCAGTAATCCCGGCTTCGGCTGCTTCCAGCTCCAACAGCTAGACACTGGACCGAACTCAACGGCGATCTGGGGCACGAACCCTGGTAATGGGTTCGCGTTGCGCGGCACGCTGATTGGCGCAGCCAACACCTTTGGGAACGCGATTTTCGCCGACGCTGGCAGCACTGACGGTAACGGCCTGTGGGCGCGGGCTGGCGGCGCCGGCATGGGAGTGTTTGCGCAGGCGGTCTCGGGTCGCGCCGTGCGCGCATCGTCCCTCGTCGGGGATGGGGTTGAAGCGTCTACAGGTAGCACCGGCAGGAGTGCTGTCTACGCCCACAATGATTCGGGCGGCGGGTGGGGCGTCTATGCGCTAGCGAGCGGCACCGGCAACGCACTATTCGCCACCAATCCGAGTTCGACCGGATGGGCTGTGTATGCGGACGGGAAGCTGTACGCGACCGCGGGAGTCAAGCCCGGTGGCGGTGACTGGACGGCGTCGTCAGACGCGCGGCTCAAGAAGAACATCCAACCTCTCGACGGCGCCGTTGCGAAGATGCTGTCCCTGAAGGGCGTCACCTACGAGTGGATCGACCCCAAGAGCCAAGGCAACCTCACCGGCCGGCAGACCGGGTTCATCGCGCAGGACGTCGAGAAGGTGTTCCCGGATTGGGTGGGCAAGGACGAGAAGGGTATGAAGACGATCACCATTAGGGGCTTCCAGGCGATCACGGTCGAAGCGATGCGAACGCTCGTCCAGGAGAACGAGCTTCTCAAGGCTCGCGTGTCGCGCCTGGAGCAGCGGCCGATCGTCTCGTCGATGCTCTCTGGCGGGCTCAACCTAGCCACGGCCTTCGGCGTGGCCGTCGGCTTGGGCTACCTGATCGTTCAGCGGCGCAGGCAGCGTACGTCGCAGTAATCGAACAGCCGGTGAGCGCCCACTCACAGAGCAGCACCGCAGGCGATGACCATCGCGGCGAAAAACTGGCGGCGGCCGATCCGCGAGAACCGACCGCCGCCCCACGCCTTGCCTTGCCGAGCCCTACCGCGCCCGACCCAGCCATGCCTTGCCGAGCTATACCCAGCCCAGCCGAGCCACGTACGAGGATTGTGGGGCAGGGGGGCGGGGCGGTGCCGGCGGTCACGGTGGCGCCGGTGGCCGAGGAGGCGTGATAGGTAGGGGTGGCGTCGGTGGTATCGCGGGCTCTGGCGGCTCGGGCGGTATGGCGGGGGTTGGGCTGGGGCGGGTTCGCGGGGGTTGGCGGCTGGGACGGCTTCGCGGGGGTTGGCGGTCGCGGCCGCCGAGGCCGGAGCGGACGTCATCGAGGTCGGTGTGCCGTGGAGCGACCCGTCCGCCGACGGCAAGGCGATCCAGGCCGCCATGCACCGGGCGATGCAGCGCGGGGGCGGGATGAAGCGCGCGCTGGCGCTGACCAAGGCGCTGCGCGAGGCCCACCCCAAGCTGGGGATCGTGCTGTTCGGCTACGCGAACCCGATCGTCGTCATGGGCCCCGGGCCGTTCGCCAAGGCGGCGCGCGAGGCCGGCGCCGACGGCGTGCTGTGCGTCGACTACCCGGCCGACGAGGATTCAGGTCTTACTTCCGCACTTGCGGCGGAAGGCCTGGATTTCGTTCCGCTGCTGGCGCCGACGTCGACGCCGGCGCGCATCGACGTGGCGGCCGCCGCCGCGCGCGGTGTCATCTACTACGTGTTGCTGCTCGGCATCACGGGCACGCACCTGTCCGACCTGGAGGAGCCGCGCGCCCGCGTGGCGGCCATCCGCGCGCGCACGGGGGCGAAGCTGCCGGTGGCAGTCGGCTTCGGCATCCGCACGCCGGGGGCGGCCCGCGGCGTTGCCAGCTTCGCCGACGGGGTCGTCGTCGGCAGCGCCGCCGTCGAGATCGTCGACAAGGCGGTCGCCGCCGGGCGAGACCCGGTGCCGGAGCTGGGCGCGTTCGTCCGCTCGCTGCGCGACGCACTTTCGCCCGGGTGATCCCCGGCACGCCCGACGCCTGCCCCTGCTGATACGATGGTCGTCATGCGGCGCGCGTGGGTGGTGTTGATCGGCGTGCTCGCGGCGGCGGGCGCCGTCGTGGCGGGCTGCGACGACACGGGGCGCAGCTCGGCGGCGGTCACGTCGTGCCTGGCGTATTGCGACGCCGTGATCGGGGCCGCCTGCGACATGCCGATCTATTCGTCGGCGGGCACGTGCAAGGCGTACGAATGTTCGAGCCTGGATAGCTCTACCGAGCCTTGCAAGAAGGCGAGCAAGGCGTACTACGACTGCGCGGCCGCGCAAGCCGAACCTGTGCGCGAACACGGGTTGCGCGCGTCAGCTCGATGCGGCGCTCAATTGCGGCGCGGGGGGCAGGGGCGGCGCCGGCGGTCGCGGCGGCGCCGGTGGCGCCGGTGGCCGCGGAGGCGTGGTCGGCAGAGGCGGCTCGGTGGTATCGCGGGGTTTGGCGGCTGGGGCGGGTTCGCGGGGGTTGGCGGCTGGGGCGGGTTCGCGCGGGCTTGGCGGCTGGGGCGGGTTCGCGGGCGTTGGCGGCTGGGGCGGGTTCGGCGGGGTGGTTGGCGGGCACGGCGGGTTCGCGGGTTTTGGCGGGGAGCGGCGGGGATCGGAGGTTTTGGCGGCACGCGGCGGGGGATGGTCGCCGGCTGTCTTCGGGTCGCGGCTGGTGGTGTGGCTCGACGCCAGCACGGAGACCGGGTACCAGCACCGCGCGCAGATGAGCGCGTGGACGGACAGATCAGGCTACGCCAACCACGCGCGCCAGCCGAACGTGTCCAGTCGCCCGCTGTTCTTGGCCGGGGCCATCAACGGCCGGCCAGCAGTCAACTTCAACGGCGTCGATCGTCGTTCCAGATCGACGACTCGAAGAGCTTGCACTTCGGTACGGACGACTTCGTGGTCATGGTCGTCGCGCGCGCGGCGATCATCAGATCCAACTCAGTGCTGGTCACGAAGACGGAAGCAGGTGATGCCATACCGCGGCCTGGTGCTGTACCTGAACGGCTCCAAGCCGGACACCTCCCAGAAACCGGCCATTCAGTTCGACAACACGTTGTTTGCGCGCGCCATCAACAGCTACGGGGATACGGCGCCGCATCTGTTCGGCGGGCGGCAGACCAGCCTTCGGCCGCAACGTGCTCGAGATCCGTGTCGACGGGGCGGCCGAGGGAGTCATCGACGCTCCGCGCGTCGACATCAGCATGCTGGGCTGGTACACGGTCATCGGCAACCACCGCACCGGCGCGTCGTCGGGATTCGTCGGCTTCGTCGGCGATATCGCAGAGGTCGTGATGATCACGGGGCACCGTCAGCGACGGCGAGCTGAACTCGCTCGAGGTCTACCTCATGTCGAAGTACGGGCTGCTGTGACGCGCTGGTGGCGGCGCGCGGCTACGTTGGTATGTGCTACGTCGCCGCGGACGGGATGCGGCCGACGCGCGTGCGCAGCTCGGTGACGATGCCCTGGCCGATCTCGGCGGCGATGCGCGCCAGGATCTCGCCGCGCAGCAGCGTCAGCTCGTGGGCCAGCGCGGAGTTGCCGACGCGGATGAACAGCGTCGAGGCGGCCAGCCGCTCCGGCAGCGTGCGCGTGCGCAGGTTCTCGCCCACGATGCGCGAGTAGCAATCGAACACGCGGAACTCCAGCGCCCGCCCGGTGCCACCGAGCCGCCCCAGCACCTCGCCCATCAGGTCGGCGCTGCGGCGTGGGGGCCGGAGCCGCGGGGCGGAACGGGCCTCGCGCTCGTGGTGGTCGGTAGCCCGCCATGCGAGGGTCAGTCCGCATGTCGCCACAATAGCGATCGCGCATCGCCGATCGCAACTTCAATGTCGCCCTCCTGCTACATTCCCGTCATGTCATCGACGACGCGCACGGCGATCGCAACCAAGGGTGCTCCCGCAGCCATCGGACCGTACTCGCAGGCGGTCGTCGCGCCCGCCGGACAGCTGGTGTTCTGCTCCGGGCAGATCGCGCTTGACCCGACGACCGGCGAGATGGTCGGCGCCGGCGACGTGCGCGCGCAGACCGAACGCGTGCTGGAGAACCTGGGCGCGGTGCTGGCCGCGGCGGGCGCTTCGTTCGCGACGGTCGTGAAGACGACGATCTTCCTCGCCGACCTGCAGGACTTCGGCAACGTCAACGAGGTCTACGCGCGCTACTTCCCGTCGCAGCCGCCCGCGCGGGCGACCGTTCAGGCCGCCGGCCTGCCGAGGGGCGCCCTGGTCGAGATCGACGCGATCGCCGCCGTCGGCGGCTGAACGGCGTCCGCGGCCAGCGGCAGCGCGGCGACCGGCGCCGGCACGTCGGCCAGCGCCGCCTTCCAGTCGGCGAACCGCCCGCCCGCGCGCCCGGCGCGCGCCGCCGCACGTCCCGCCTCGAAGCCGCCCTGCGCCAGCCGGTATTCGACCCACGCCCACTTCGGCGACGTCGGCCGCAACACGACGCGCCCGCGCACCGCGGCGCGCAGCTGCGCCAGCTTGTCGTCCAGCGATTCGATCGACTCGAACGGCGCGCGATCGAGCGGCGTGTTGCGCTTGGCGACGAACGGCGCGATGCCGAGGACCAGCCGGGGCGCGACGCGCGCCAGCTCCAGGGCGAAGCGCGCGAGCTCGTCGATGTCCGCCGTCGTCTCGCTGGGCAGCCCCAGCATCATGTAGAGCTTGAGCGACGTCATGCCGTGCGTGCGCGTCAGCTCCGCGGCCCGCAGCAGGTGGCGCTCCTTGGTCTTGCGCTGGATGACGTCGCGCATCCGCTCGGACGCGCCGTCGGCCGCGGTGGTCAGCGTGCGGTAGCCGCCGCGCTTCAGCAGGCCGACGATCTCGTCGTTGAGGCGGTCGGCGCGCAGGCTGGAGATGCCGACCTCGCGGTCCGCGTCGACGATCGCGCGCAGGATCTCGGGCAGCCCCGGGTGGTCGGTGACCGCGGCGCCGACCAGCCCCACGCGGCGCGCGTCGCTCGGGGATCAGCGACATGACCTTCGCGGGCGCGACCAGCCGCATGCCGCCGTTGGTCGACCGGCGCATCACGCAGTAGGTGCAGCCGCGGTGGCAGCCGCGCTCCGGCTCGATCAGGAACATGTCGGACAGCTCGGTGTTCGGCGTCCGGATCTGCGAATACGCGGGCAGGTCGTCGTCGGGCGCGGCGGCGATCGCGGGCAGCCGCGTGCCGTGCAGCGACGGGACGTAGAACCCGGGGCGGGCCGCCAGATCGGCGAGCAGCGCGTCGCGGTCGTGAATGCGCGCGGATCGCGGCGACCAGCTCGGGCAGCGTCTTCTCGGCCTCGCCCATCAAGATGACGTCGGCGTAGGGAGCGGCGGGCACCGGATTCGAAAACGTCAGCGGGCCGCCGATGACGATGAGCGGGGCAGGGCGCGTCGCCGCCGCGCGCTCGTCGGCGAACAGCGGCAGGCCGATCATGTCGAGGCACTCGGCCAGCCCCGCCAGCTCCAGCTCGTAGGCGAGCGAGAACGCGACCACCGGGAAGTCGCCCACCGGCCGCGCCGACTCGTACGTGCGCAGCGGCTCGCCGGTGCGCGCGCGCGGCGCGCGTGTCATCGGGCAGGAACGCGCGCTCCGCGCTGACGTCGGGCATGCCGTTGAGCAGCCGGTACACGGTCTGGAACCCGAGCGACGACATGCCGACCTTGTACGGGCTCGGGTAACACAGCGCGAACGCCAGCTCCGCCTGCTTGTGCAAGGTCCCAACCTCGGCCGCGAGACGCTCGGCCCGGACCTGGCGAAAATCAGCAGGATTCATGCAGGGGGCCGAGTCTACTCGCAACCAGGGGCGCGCGCCCGCTTCGCGAAGCAACGGTAACCGTTGGTAAATGCTGCGCTGCGACCTCGGCCGCGTCGCCGCGAAGCGCGCCGCTACACCTTGAGCGCCGTCAGCTCGCCGGCCTTGCCGGTGGGGGCGCTGCCGAAGTTGGCCATCTGCACGCCCATGCCGTTGGCCAGCGTCGTCAGCAGCTGGTTGGTGGGCGCGTCCTTGTCGTTGGCCGTGCCCGTGCCGGCCGTCATCTTGATGTACTGGCCCTGCTTGAAGTAGCCCTTCATGCCGCCGATCAGCATCAGCGGCAGGTCCATCCAGTTGTGGCCCAGGCCGTCGCCGAGGTCGTTCATGTACAGCACGCTCATGTTGTCGAGCAGCGTGCCGCCGGGCTCGGTGTACGCGGACAGCTTGTCGAGCAGGCTCTTGAGCTGCGTCGCGTACCACTTGTCGACGTTGTTCAGCGCCGCGCGCCAGTCGGCCTCGGGCAGCGTGTTCATCGTGCCGCCGTCGGTGGTCGACCCGTGCGACAGCTTGTGGTGGTTGTACATCGTGTTCAGCGCCGGCTGCAGCCAGCTGAAGATCGGGCCGCCCGCGCCCGAGCCCCACTGCAGGGTCACGACGCGGTTGTAGTCGCACGCCAGCGCCAGCGCCATGACGTCCATCATCATGCCGCCGACCTTTTCGTACTCGCTGTCGCGCGTGACCGTCATCGGGTTGATGGCCTCGATCTCGGCCCTGCGGGCCATGGGCAGGTTGCACGCCGGCAGTCCCGCCGTCGTCGCCGTGTTCTCCACCGTGCGGATGTTGGTCAGGAACAGGTCCAGCTTCTGCTTGTCCTGCGACGACAGCGCGCTGCTGCTGTTGAGCAGGTCGACGTCGCGCTTGCACAGGTCGATGACGCTCTTGCGCCGCATCGCCAGCTTGTCGACCACGGTCATCCCGGTGCCGCCGCTGCCGACCCAGTCCTTGAACGCCTTCCACGGATCCTGGAACGGGCTCGCCTGCTGCCCCGCCCCGACGTACGAGATGCAGCCCAGCACGTCTTTGTTGCGGTAGCCGACCATCAAGTTCAGCGCGCCCTTGCCCATCGGGTTGACCGCCTTGGCGATCACCTGATCGATCGACACGCCGGTCGCGTATTTCTCCGTCGTGTCGGCCAGCGGCGCCGCGGTCAGCTTGCAGCCGACGCCGCGCGCGTGGTCGTCGCCGCCGCCCGGATCGCGGCCGAAGCCGCGCGGCACCTGGTGCAGCCCGCGCGGCAGCAAGATCTTGGGCGCGTACGACGCGATCGGCTCCAGGCCGGTGCCCATGAACGACGCCGGCGTCAGCGCGCCGTAGGCGGTGGTCGGGAACCAGCGGGTCATGTCGACGCCGTTGCAGTTGAAGAACACGGCCAGCCGCTTGGGCGTCGTCGCCGTCTGCGCCGCCGCCTTGCGCGGCGCGAACGTCTCCAGGAACGGCAGCCCGATGCTGACGCCGCCGAGGCCGCGCAGGAAGTTTCGCCGCCTGATCTTGAGGCTCATTAGTTCGCTCCTCGGAACATGAAGGCCCGCGTGCGCGTGAGGTCGACCATCAGGTCGGTGACCTTGTAGTTGTCGTCGGCCAGATACGCGCCCAGCACCGAGATGGCGCAGTCGTCGCTGGCCGCCTCGGCGCGCCCGTACGCGTAGCGTGTCCAGGTCGCGCCGTAGCAGGCGCGCGCCTCGGGCGAGTTCGCGATCGCTTCCGCGGCCGACACGCCGTTGGTGAACGCCGTCTTCGCGGCCGTCCCGGCCAGCGTTCCCGTCGCGTCGATGCTGGCGCCGTTCTCCATCGTGCGCCACACGCCGGCCTGGTCGTAGTTCTCGAAGCCGAAGCCGACGGGGTTGATCAGCAGGTGGTGGCAGCCCGAGCACTCGCTCGGCGCCGTGTGCATGTCGACCTGCTGCCGCGTCGTCTGCGTCGCCATCAGCGGCGGCAGCTCCGGAATGTTGGGCGGCGGGTCGGGGATCGCCGCGCACAGCACGCTGCGCTGGATGTACGCGCCGCGATGAATCGGCGAGCTCTGGTTGCTGTAGGCGTGCGTCGCCAGGAAGCCGATCTGCGTGAACAGCCCGGCGCGCTGCGTGGCGGGGAGGTCGACGCGCTGCAAGCTGCTGCTGAACGAGCCGCTCACGCCGTACAGCGGCGCGGTGGTCTGGTTGACGAACGTGAACGGCGCCGTCATCAGCGACTGCCAGCCCTTGCCCTGCGTGAACGTCACCTCGGCGATGAAGCGCTCGGTCTCGTCGGCCAGCACCGGCGCCAGATCGGGCGTGACGGTCGGGTACTTCGAGTCCTTGGTCAGCTTGTTGGCGTAGTTGTCCATCACCAGCCACTGGTGGTGGAAGTCGCGCACCGTCTCGCGCGCGGCGTCGGTCGACACCAGGCGGCGCGCCTGCGTCGCGACGCCGTCGGCGGTCGACAGGTCGCCGCGCTCGGCGGCGTCCAGCAGCGTGTCGTCGGGCGGGCCGTTGACCAGGAAGAACGACAGCCGGCTGGCCAGCTCGAAGCCGCCGAGCTGGATGAGGCCGGAGCTTGCCTGGTTGGACATCTCGATGCGGTGGATGAAGTTCGGCGACTGCAGCATCGCCTCGAGGACGACCTGCACGCCCTTGTGGAAGTTGTCGGCGGTGCCGTCGACCAGCGCGCTGCCCATGCCGAACATCGACAAGAAGCTGGTCTTCTCCGCGTCCGACAGCGGGCGGCGCAGGGCGCGGCGGCCGAAGCTGGCGATGAACGAGGTGGCGCACGTGTCGCCCGCCGCCGCGTCACAGCCCACCACCTTCGAGAACGCGGTCGCGTTGGCGACGACCGCCGCCGCGACCGTCTCGGCGGCGTTGCGGTAGCTCTTGCCGAGCGCGTCGCCGACCTGAAGGTCGATGCCGCGGTCGAACCCGGCCTGGTTCTGATCGGCGGGGAAGTCGATGGACGGCCGCATGTCCAGCCCGGTCAGCGTCCGGATCGCGTTGTCGTATTGCCGGTGCGTCAGCCGGAACACGCGGGTCATGGCCGGCGGGTTGCCCGCGGTGCACGGCTGCGTGCCCGTCGTCCCGCCGCCCCCCGGGCCCACGCCACCCGTCCCGTTATCGATGATGCCCGGGTCATTGGGCTTCGGCCCGGCGGTGCCGGCCGTGCCCGACGGCGCCATCTCCCCGCCGATGCTCCCGGTGCACGCGGCCGGCAACGCGACCAGGCCGACCAGCACGAAGCGAAGGTTCTTCATGGGCGCACCCCCTTACAAGGAGCTCGCGGACGCGGAGGACGAAGTAGACGGACCGCCGTCCGGCTGAAAACGATAACCCCCGGTCCGCGGAAAGTAAATGAAACGAGTAAGGCTGCTGACAGGTAAATTCAACATGCTGTGCCGTGTCAGTGGCGGCAGATACGACTCACCCGCCTCACTGGTATGAGTCCCAAGGGACGCGAAACGGTCCGACCTTCTGCTATTCGGCCGCGTCCAGGCCTGACGCGGGGCGCGAATGACCCGTCATCTGTAACCGGTAAAGCCGCGCGTAGATACCGCCCGCCGCCAGCAGCGCGTCGTGCGTGCCTTGCTCGGCGACGCGCCCGTGATGGATGACGACGATGCGCGTCGCGCGCTGCACGGTCGACAGCCGGTGCGCGATGACGATCGACGTTCGCCCGCGCATCAGCTCGGCGATACCATTTTCGATCACGCGTTCGGTCTCGGGGTCGACGCTGGCAGTCGCCTCGTCGAGGATCAGGATCTCGGGCTCGCGCGCCAGCGCGCGGGCGAACGCCACCAGCTGGCGTTCGCCCGCGGAGAAGTTCACGCCGCGTTCGAGCACGGGCGCAGCCAGGCCGCCGTCACGCGAGGCGATGACCCGGTCAGCGCCCACGCGGCGCGCCGCGCGCATGATGCGTTCGTCGTCCAGGTCGGGATCGTCCAGCGCGATGTTGCCGCGGACGGTGCCGGCGAACATGAACACGTCCTGGCTGACGACGACGATCCGGCGTCGCAACGCGGCGGCGTCCAGCGTGCGCACGTCCACGCCGCCGATGCGGATGCTGCCGCTGGTCGCGTCGTACAGGCGCGGCAGCAGCTTGATGATCGTCGACTTGCCGGCGCCCGTCGCGCCGACCACGGCCACGGTCTCGCCGGCGGCGATCGACAGCGACACGTCCGACAGCACCGGCAGGCCGGGGCGGTAGCCGAAGCTGACGCCGTCGAGCGCGATCAGCGGCGCTTGCACGGGGGCCGCCGCGGCCGCCGCCTCCGCTTGCACGAGCGCGTCCGGCTCCTTCGTGTCGAGCAGCCCGAACACGCGTTCGCCGGCGGCCATCGCCTGCTGCATGACCGTGTATTTGGTCGACAGGTCACGGATGGGCGCGAAGAACTTCGCCAGGTATTCGATGAACGCGACGATGACGCCGAAGGTCAGCGTGCCGGCGACGATGCGGCCGCCGCCGTGCCACAGCAGGCCCGCGATCGCGATCGAGCCGACGGCCTCGACGATCGAATACAGCGCGGCGTCAGCGGCGATGGCGCGCGAGTTGGCGCGCCTGTAGCCGACGTTGATGGCGTCGAAGTCGCCGGCGACCTTGTCCTCGCGCGCGAACGCCTGCACCACCTTGATGCCCGAGATGTGCTCCTGCAGGAACGCGTTCATGCGCGCCATGCGGACGCGGATGTCGCGGAACGCGTCGCGCACCCAGCGCCGGAAATACGCGGCGATGCCGAACAGCACGGGGACCGCCGCCATCGAGAACACCGCCAGCCGCCAGTCGATCGCGAACATCGCCGCCAGGATGAACAGCAGGCGGACCGCGTCGCCCAGCAGGCTGACGATCCCGGACGCGAACATCTCCGACAGCGATTCGACGTCGCTCGTCAGCCGCGTCATCAGCCGCCCGACCGGCGTGCGATCGAAGAACGACGTCGCCAGCGACATCACATGGCGGTGGACGCGGACGCGCAGGTCGTTCATCCCCAGCTGGCCGATCACCTGCGTGAAGTAGATCTGCGCGAACGCCGCGGCGTGTTGCCCGACCAGCGCAAACAGGTACAGCAGGCCGACGCGATCCAGCCCCTCGAGCCGGCCGACCGCGATGTGGTCGTCGATCGCGCGCTTGAGCAGGTACGGCTGCGCGACCTCGAACAGCGCCACCACCGGCAACAACACGACCGACAGGATCAGCAGGCGGCGGTACGGCCAGACGTACGAGAAGATGCGCCGGAGCAACGTCCGGTCCAGCGCGTTGCCCAGCAGATCTTCCGATGCCATTAGGAAGCGGCCGCCTCCGCGGCTTCCGCGGCCAGCTGTTCGCGGTACAGCGACGCGTACACGCCGCCCGATCCCATCAGCGACGCGTGGGTCCCGTGTTCGGCGACGCGTCCGGCGTCGAGCACCAGGATCTGATCGGCGTCGCGGACGGCGGCCACGCGGTGCGAGACCAGGATCGACGTGCGCCCGGCGAGGATCGGCTTGAGCCGCGTCAGGATGTTGCGTTCGGTCTCGGCGTCGACCGACGACAGCGAGTCGTCCAGGATCAGGATCTGCGGCTCGGCGGCGATGGCTCGCGCCAGCGCCACCCGCTGCCGCTGGCCACCGGACAGCGTGATGCCGCGTTCGCCGACCAGCGTGTCGTAGCCGTCGGGCAGCGCGGCGATGTCGGGCGCCAGCCCGGCGGCCTCGGCGGCGCGCCTGACGCGCTCGGTGATTGCGTCGGAGCCGCGCGCGTCGGGGGAGGTCGGGCTTCGCCCGACCGAGCCCATCGCGGGAGGTGTGGAGGGGGAGGGTGGGGGCCCCCACCCGCTCCCCTCCACGGTTGAGTCATCGCGAATGCCGAACGCGATGTTTTCGGCGACGGTCGCCGAGAACAGGAACGCGTCCTGCGGCGCATAACCGACCAGGCGGCGCAGCTCGGCGAGCGGGATGTCGGTGACGTCGCGGCCCGCGACACGGACCGCTCCCGGCGGCACGTCGAGCATGCGCAGCACCGAATCGACCAGCATGGTCTTGCCGGCGCCGGTGGGTCCGACCACCGCCAGGGTGGCGCCGGCGGGGAGGGTGAACGACACGTGCTCCAGAACGGTGCGGCCATCGATGACGATCGTCAGGTCATGCGCCGCGACCGAGGGGGCCTGTTGTGGCTGGCCATCCGCGCGGTCGCCCGCCGTGTCCGCGATCGCCGGGACGCTCATCAGCAGCTCGCGGACACGGACCCACGCGGCGATGCCGCGCTGCCAGATGCCGATGATCCAGCCGAGGGCGAACGTCGGCCACGACATCAGGACCAGGTAGCCGTTGAACGCGACCAGCCCGCCGACGGTCAGCCGCCCGGCAATCACCTCGCGGCCGCCGGCCCACAGGACGATCAGCGTCCCCAGGCCGCCCAGCATCGCAAACAGCGGCATCAGCGCGCCGCGCGCGCGCACCAGCGCCATCGACCGCGTCAGGAACTCGTCATTGATGCCGCGGAACGCCCGCTGGCGCGACGGCTCCAGGCCGTAGTGCTTGATGACGTTGATACCCGCCAGATCCTCCTGGATGGCGGTCGACATCGTCCCCAGCTGCTCCTGGATGGCGCGGCCGGCGCGGTAGATGCGGCGGCTCGCCAGCCGCACCGCGATCAGCAGGATCGGGTAGGGGGCGAGGGCCAGCAGCGTCAAGTGTGGCGACAGCTGCAGCATCAAAATGATGCCGGTCGTATATACGAGCGCCGTGTTGAGCAAGTTGAGGATGCCCGGCCCGAACAGCAGCCGCACCGAGCTGAGGTCATTGGTCAGCCGCGACATCACGTCGCCGGTCGGGTGGCGCCGGTAGAAGCCAGGATCCTGGCGCAGCAGGTGCGCGAGCACATCGCGGCGCAGGCCGTATTCGACGTTGCGGCCGGCGTCGAAGATGAAGATGCGCGACCACGTCCGTATGACCGCCTGCAGGACAGCGGCCGCGATGATGGCGATGGCGTCGCGCACCACGATGCCGTGCGCCGCCGCCGGCGGTAGCGTCCGGAGCGTGTCGATCGCGTGCTTGAGCAGCCACGGGATCGCGAGCGAAAACGCGTTTGTTCCGACCAGACACACACATCCGATCGCGATGCGGCCGAGCTCGGGAACGAGCGCTGCGCGCAGCGACGTTCGCGAACTTGGGCGCGATGTTCCGCGCGAGTCTCCGATCGCCGGGGTCGCCGGGGCCAGCACGGCGGAAGTATTCACGATCCGGCGTGGAGCCGGCAGATCTTCTCAATTGAACCCCTGAAAGCGGAGGGTCTATAGTCAGTCTCCTGCCGCCTTGCGCGGCGCGCCTGCCTACACCCCGAGACCGCCATGACGACCGACGTATCCGCAGCGCTCGCGACCCTTGAGCTGCACCCCGACGACAGTCAGGCGCTCAAGGTGCTCGCGGGGTTACACCCCGGCAACGGCGCCGGCATCGACGCCGAGGCGCTGTCGAAGGCGCTGTCGGACGCCCGCCGCTTCCACCGCGAGCGCGGCGACTACGAGCTGTGCACCTCGCTCATCGATCTCGAGCTGGCGTGGACGACCGCCGCCCCCCGCCGCGCCGACCTGCTGCACGAGAAGGGGCGCTTGCTGTCCGACGAGCTGCTGCGCGACGAGGCGGGCCAGGCGGCGGTGCGCGAGGCGCTGGATGTGTTGCCCGGACACGCCGCCGCGACCGAATCGGTGGCGCAGATGACGCTGGTCCGCGCCAACTGGGAGCCGATCTCGAAGCGCTACCTGCAGCAGGCGGAGGGCGCGAAGGACCAGGCGCTGGCGTCCAGCCTCTACGGGTCGGTCGCCGAGTTCCACCTCAAGTACCGCCCGTCCGATGACCAGGGCGAGACCTACCTGCGCAAGAGCCTGGAGCTCGACCCGAACAACCGGCGCTCCGGCGGCCACTTCGAACGGCTGTTGCGCGACAAGGGGCGCAACGACGAGCTGCTGGTGCTGTACACGCAGCGCGCCGAGCGCGCCGCCAACCGCGACGAACGCGCGCAGGCGGCCAGTCGCCTCGGGCGAGCTGTGCGAAAAGCTCGGACGCCCGATCGACGCGTACACCCACTTCCGCAAGGCGCTCGACGCCAGCCCGATGGAGCCGCGCGCGCTGCGCTTCGTGCGCGACGCGCTGACCGCCCAGAAGGAATGGACGGAGCTTGGCAAGGTGCTGGAGGCGGCGGCGCGCAGCAAGCGCGGCGAGCACGACGCCGCCCTGCTCATCGAGCTGGCGACGCTGATCTGGAAGCACCTCAATCAGCCCGACATGGCGGAGTCGTTCTTCCGCCGCGTCCGCAAGGTCGATCCCTCGAACCACGCGATGGTCGAGTTCTATCGGGAGTACCACACCGCCCGCAACGAGCTGCCCCAGCTGCTCACCGTGCTGGCGCAGGCGCAGAAGACCGAAGGCGACCTCGAACGGCGGGTCGCGATGGGCATCGAGATGGCGCGCGCCGCGGAGAGCCGGCCGCAGCACGCCGAAAAGGCCATCGAGATCTGGAAGGGGATCCTGCGGCTCAAGCCGCACCTGCCCGAGGCGGTCACGTCGCTGCGGCAGCTCTACACGCGCACCGAGAAGTGGAACGCGCTGCTCGAGCTGATGAAGGACGATCTCGACGCCGTTCCGGCCGCGAACGTCGACGAGAAGATCAACCGCTACCTCGAGATCGTCGGCATCTACAAGGATCGCCTGAACCTGGACGTGATGGTGGTGAACACCTACCTCGCGATCCTGTCGCTCAAGCCCGATCACCCGGCGGCGCTCGCGGCGCTGGCGGGGCGCTACGAGGCGCAGGGGCGCTACGGCGACCTGGTGCAGATCCTGACCCGCCAGGCCGAATCGGCGGGCGACGCCGCGACGCGCGTGGCGCTGCACCGGCGCATCGCCTCGCTGTGGGCGGACAAGCTCGGCAAACATGGCAACGCCATCGCCAGCTTCGAGAAGATCTTCGAAGCCGATCCGACGGACACGGAGACCAGCGCCCGCCTCAAGGACCTGTACGCCAAGGGACGCGCATGGCGGCCGCTGATCGAGGTCTACCGCAAGGAGTTGCCGCACCTGGACGCGGCAGGGCGCCGCAGCCGCCTGATCGATATGGCGCGCCTCGCGGGCGATCGCCTGAACGACGTGCGCGAGTCGATCGCTCTCTACAACCAGGCGCTGGCGGTCTCGGATCGCGACCCGGATGCGCTGACCGGCCTGGCGACGCTTTATGAACGCGAGCGGCGCTGGCCGGCGCTGGTCGAGATTCTGGAGCGGCAACGGCTGAACGCGCAGGGTACGCCGGCCGCCGAGCTGGCGCTGCTCGAACGGCGGGGCACGCTGCTCTACGAACGTCTGGGCGCGACGCAGGCGGCGATCGAGGTCTTCCGGCGCATCCAGGAGCTGGACCCGAAGAACGCCCGCGCCACGCGTGCGCTGCGCGAGATCTACGCGCAGTCGGGTGACTACAGCGCGCTCGAATCGCTGTACGCGGAGCACGGCGCGTTCGGCGACCTGTGCGATCAGCTGACGTCGCTGGCGGATCGCACCGCCGACATGGGGGCGCGCACGCGCCTGCTGGAGCGGGTCGCGCTGCTGGCGCAGGAGAAGCTGAACCAGCCCGAGCGCGCGCTGAAGGCGTACGAACGCATCCTGGCGACCGACCCGCGCAACCGCAGCGCGGCGTTCGCGCTGCTGCCGCTGTACCGCGCGGCGCAGAAGTGGCCGCGCCTGCTCGCCACGTACGAAGTCCTGCTGGGACCAACCGGCACGGCGGGCACCGGCTCGGGCCCCGGCGCGACGACGATGGCCGAACGCCTGGAGCTGTTCGGCGAGGCGCGCCGCATCTGCGAGCAGCGGCTGGGGTCCAAGGCGCTGGCGTTCCAGTGGTGCGCGCGCGCGTTCGAGGCGGCGCCCAAGAACGAAGACGTGCGCGGCGATCTCGAGCGGCTGGCGGGCGAGGCCGACGAGTGGGGCGCGCTGGCGGGGCTCTACGAAGCGCGCGTCGGCACGTCGACCGACGCCGAGGAGAGACTGTGGCTGCTGCGGCGGGTGCTGCGCATCGCGCAGGCGCGGCTGTTCCGGCCGCAGGACGCGCGCAAGGCCGCCGAACAGATCCTGTCCGAGATCGGCTTCGACGAAGAGGCCGACGCGGCGCTGGAGCAGATCCTCACGCAGACGAAGGCGTGGCCGGATCTGGCCAAGCTGCTGCACACGCGCGCCGATCGCGCGCCGGACGCCGCCGAGCGCGTGCGGATCTTGCTGCGCATCGCGCAGATCGAGGAGGAACGGGTCGCGGATCTGGCCGCGGCGTCGGCGACGTGGACGAAGATCGTCGAGGCAGAGCCGGCCAACGAACGCGCGCTGCGCGCGCTGGTGCGGCTGGCCGAGGCGCGCCAGGACTGGGCGGGCGTGGTCGAAGGGCTACGCCGCGATCTGGCGACCCGGCCGTCGGACGCGCGCGACGAGCGCGAGGTGCTGCTGCTTCGCATCGCGAACATTCAGGAGCTGCGGCTCGATGACTCGGAGGCGACGTTCGCCTCGTATCGCGAGGTGCTGCAGGCGAACCCGCACGCGCCGCAAGCGGTCGCGGGGATGGAGCGGCTGCTGGCCGGCGGCTATCCGGACCGCGCGCTGATCGCGCGGCTGACGATGGCGTATTACGAACGCACCGGCGACGCGCCCAAGCTGGCGGCGGCGAACGAGGCGTTGCTGGCCGTGGCCGACACGCGCGGCGAGCGCGTCGAGCGGCTGGAGAAGCTGCGCGCGCTGTACTCCGGGCCGGCCCCCGATCCGGCGGCGGCGTACCGCACGGGCCTGGCGCTGTTCGAGATCGATCCGACCGACGCGAAGAACCGCGACCCGCTCATCGGCTTCGCCGAGGCGGCGGGCAAGACGGGCGAGCTGGTCGCGAAGCTGCGCGAGGTGGTGGAGGCGACGCAGGACGACACCATGCGCCGCGATCTGCTGGTGATCGTCGCGGAGCTGGAAGAGAAGCGCATGGGGCGCGCGGGCGAGGCCGAGAAGGTCTACGCGCGCATCCTGGCCGCCGAACCGCTGCACGCGGGCGCGTTCCGCGCGCTGACGCGCCTGTATCGCGACGGCCAGCGGTGGCCGGAGCTGCGCGCGTTGCTCGACACGCGCCAGCTCGCCGAGCTGGATCAGCGCGAACGCCTGGACCTGCTGGCGCAGGTGGCGGAGCTGGACGAATCGGCGTTGAACGACGCCGACCACGCGCTCGGCGCCTACGAGAAGATGCTGGAGCTGGACCCGGCGGACCTCCGGGCCCACCGCGCGCTCGATCGGCACTACGCGGCGCGCGAGCGCTGGGCGGATCTGGAGGAGCTGCTCGGCACGCGCGTCGGCTTCGCGTCGGACGCCGAGGTGTCGGAGCTGGAGTTCCGCCGCGCCGAGCTGCGCGCCAGCCACCTGGGCGATGTCTCGGGCGCGCTCGATCTGCTGGTGCAGATCGTCAAGGCGGCGCCGAACCACGAGGGGGCGCGGCGCCTGCTGGAGAAGCTGGTCGCGATCCCGGAGCAGCGGCAGCGCGTGGCTGCGATCCTGGAGCCGGTGTACCAGGCGAGCAGCGCGTGGGCGCGCCTGGTCGCGATCCTGGAGGTGCAGCGCGAGCCGCTGGCGGGGCGCGCCGCCTCGGCGATGCTGGCGCGCATCGCCGACCTGCAGGAGAACCGCCTGCAGGCGAAGCAGGCGGCGCTGGCCACCTGGCGCCAGGTGCTGGCGGTGGAGCCGGACAACGCCGACGCGCTCGGCGAGATCGAGCGGCTGGGCACGGTGCTGGAGCGCTTCTCGGAGCTGGTCGACGTCTATCAGGAGCTGGCGTTCAAGCGCGACGCCGCGGACATCGCGGGGCGCGCCGACCTGCTGTCGCGCGCCGCGAAGCTGTACTCCGGCCGGCTCGGTAACCGGCGGGCCGCGATCGACGTCTGGAAGCTGGTCCTCAACCTCGATCAGAACGCGACGGCGACCGCGATGCCCGCGGCCGCCGCGCTCGAGACCCTGTACGCCGACACCGGCGACGTCGCGGGCCTGGTGAAGATCCTGCGCATGCAGGTGCGCTGGGCGGGCACGTCGGCGGAGCGCAAGAAGATCCTGTTCCGCATCGCGGGGCTGGAAGAGAAGTCGCTGTCGGACACCGACGCGGCGGTCGCGACGCTGCGGTCGATCCTGGAGATCGACCCGCAGGAGCGCGAGGCGATCGAGGCGCTGGAGGGCATCTTCGAGGCGGGCTCCAACCACCGCCAGCGCGTCGAGATGCTGCGCAAGCGCATCGACATGGCCGGCGACGCGGCGGCGCGCCAGGACCTGTGGCGTCGGGTCGCGAGCCTGCTCGAACGCGACGTCGGCGACGTCGACGAGGCGATCGCGGCCTGCGTCAGCATCCTGGACGAAAATCCGTCCGACGATCAGGCGATGGAGACGCTGGCGCGTCTCTACGAGCAGCAGGGCCGTCACAGCAACCGGCTGGAGATCCTCGAGCGGCGGCTGGCGCTGGCGCCGGCGCGCTCGTCCGAACGCATCGGCCTGCTGCGCCAGATCGCGATGTTGCTGGAAGGGCCGCTGGGCGATCCCAACGACGCGCTCGGGCGCTGGCGCGAGGTGCTGGAGACGGCGCCCTCCGATCCCGGGGCGCTGACGGCGCTCGAACGCTTCCTGGCGCCGGGCACCGACGGCGGCTCTGCGGCTGGCGGCGGCGGGCGCCCTGGAGCCGATCTACGAGGCCAACGGCCGCTTCGCCGAGCTGGCGTCGGTCGTCCGCGTCTACGTCGAGGCGCAGTCAGACGGGCGCGCGCGGCTGGACCAGCTGATGCGGCTCGCGGCGCTGGAGGAGACGCGCCTCGGTGACCGCGAGGCGGCGCTGGCGACGACGGCACGGGCGATCCGCGACGCCCTCGCCGAAGCCGAGCTGTCGACGCTGCTCGACGCGTACGAACGCCTGGCCGGTCCCGAGCGGCTGGCCGAGGTGACGGCGCTCTACCGCGAGATCAGCCCCGACGTGCTGGACGAGTCGGTCAAGCTGCGCCTCGATCGGACGATCGCGGCGGCCGCGGGCCGCGGCGGCGACGCCGCCACGGCGGCTGAATACCACCGCCGCGTGCTCGACCGCATCCCCGAGGACACGCACGCGCTGGAGGCGCTGGAGCAGATCTATCGCCAGGAGGCCGACGTCAGCGCGCTGTACGAGATCCTCGTGCGGCGCGCGGAGCTGGCGGGCAACGATCCGGCGCAGGAGCAGCGCCTGCGCCTGCAGATCGGCGCGCTGGCGGAAGCGCCGCTCGGCCGCTTCGACGAGGCGATCGCGGCGTACGAACGCGCGCTGGAGATCAACGCCAACGATCGGGACGCGGCGATGGCCCTCGATCGGCTGTACACGAAGACCGAGCGCTGGGGTGACCTGACGCGGCTGCTCGAAGACCTGCTCCAGCGCGGCGCGCTGCCCGAGCGGGAGCTGGTCGGCCTGCGCTTCCGCATGGCGGAGATCGAGCACGACCGGCGCGGCGACCGCGAAGCGGCGCTGGAGCACCTGCGGCTGGTGCTCGCCGGCGATCCGGATCATCCGGGCGCGATCACCATGCTCGAGGGCCTGCTCAGCGACATCGCGGTGCAGGGCGCGGCCGCCGAGCTGCTGGAGCCGGTCTACGCGGCGCGCGCCGACTGGCCGGCGCTGATCAAGATCGGCGAGATCCGCCTGCTGCAGACCGAGGAGCCGGCGCAGCGGCTGGCGTGGACGAAGCGCATCGCGCGGCTGTTCGAGGAGCAGCTGGAAGACTACGACAGCGCGCTGCGCTGGTACGGCAGGGTGTTCCAGGAGGCGCCGACCGAGCGCCTGAGCCTGGAACAGCTGGTGCGGCTGGCCGACAAGCTGAATCGCTGGCAGGACCTGGCGGTCCTGCTGTCGGGCTATCTCGAGGGTGAGCTGGGCGAGGAGCCCGTGGTGCTGGACATCGTCCGGCGCACCGCGGAGATCTTCGACGCCCGCCTTGGCCAGCGGGCCGAGGCCGAGAAGCTGTACCGCCGCCTGTTCGACGCGCGCCCGGACGACCGCGACGTCGCGCTGCTGTTCGAATCGGCCCTCGAGCGCTGGGGCGCGTGGCAGGAGCTGCGCGAGCTCATCGACGAGGAAGCGGGCCGCGCCGTCGATCCGGCCGCCAAGCTCGCGTTCCTGCGCCGCAGCGCCAAGCTGGACGAGGAGTACCTGGACGCGCGCGAGCGCGCGATCAGCACGCTGCGCGAGGCGATGGACGTCGATCCGACCGACCGCGGCACCGCGGCCGAGCTGGAACGCCTGCTGGGTCAGGTCGGGCAGTGGCACGACCTCGCCGACCACCTGTCATCCAGCCTCGATCGGGTCAGCGACCCGCGCGAAGCGGACGCCATCCGCCTGCGGCTGGCGATCATCCTGCGCGACCGCATCGGCGACGCCACGGCCGCCGTCGACCGCTTCGCGGAGGTGCTGCAGCAGACGCCGGGGCAGCGTGAGGCGGTCGCGGCGCTGGAGTCGCTGGCGCGCCAGGGGACGGAGCGATACCGCGTCGCCGTCATCCTGGAGCCGGTCTATCGCGCAAGCGGCGATCTGACGAAGCTGGTCGGCGCGCTGGACGCCGAGCTGGAATCGGTCGACGACCGCACGGAGCGCGTTCGCATCCTGCGCGAGATGGCGGAGATTCATCAGCGCCTGGGGCGGCCCGAGGCGGCGTTCGACTGCCGCAGCCGCGCCTGGCTGACCGACGTCGACTCCGTCGAGACGCTGTCCGAGATGGAGGCGCTGGGGACGGCGGGCGGCATGCACAGCGAGCTGGTCGTGTCGCTGCAGAAGGGCGCCGTGGAGGCGGGCGATCCGCAGCTGCAGGCGCAGCTGTGGGCGATGGCGGCGCGCCTGCTGGAGGACCCGCTCGGGCGGGCCGCCGATGCCGTCGAGGCGTGGCGCTCCGCGCTGGCCGCGCGGCCGGACGAGCCGGAGATCTTCCTGGCGCTGGAACGGCTGCTGTCGGGCGCGGCGCGCTCGAGCGAGCTGGTCGAGGTGCTCGAGAAGCACGTCGAGATCACGAGCGACGCCACCGACCGCAAGGCGATCGCCAAGCGCATCGCGGTGCTGTACGAAGACGCGCTCAAGCAGCGCGAGTCGGCCGTGCGTGCCTGGGAGGCGGTGCTCGACATCGATCCGTCGGACGGCGACGCGCTGGATTCGCTGGCGCAGCTCCACCTGGCGGCCGGGTCGTACCGCGATCTGGCCGACGTCTTCACGCGCAAGATCGAGCTGTCGACGCGGCCCGAAGAGCGGCGCATGTTGCTCGCACAGAGCGCGCACCTCTACGAGCAGCAGCTGTCCGAGCCGGAGCAGGCGATCGATCAGCTGCGCCGCCTGCTGGAAGAGACGCCGGGCGACGCCGAGGCGCTGTCCGATCTGGATCGCATCTTCAGCAGCGAGGGACGGCACTCCGATCTGATCGAGGTGCTGGACACACGCGCGGCGCGCGAGACGCGCCCGGCGGCGCGCGACGAGCTGGCCTTCCGCGCGGCGCGGCTGATGGAGACCGAGCTGTCCGACGTCGAGGGGGCGATCGGCCGCTATCACCACATCCTGTCGGCGTCGCCGGATCACCCAGGAGCGCGTGACGCGCTGGCCATCATCGCCCGCGGCGACGACTACCGCGTGCAGGCGATCTCGGTGCTCGAGCCGATCCTGCGCGCGGGGCGCGTGTGGGGCGAGGTCATCGACCTCCTGGAGCTGCGGCTCGCCGTCGAGGACGCGGTCGAGCAGCGGCTGGCGATCCTGGGCGAGATCGCGCGCATCGAGGAGCTGGAACGGCGCGACGTCGATCGCGCGTTCGCCGCGTGGGCGCGCGCGCTGACCGAAGAGGCGACCGAGGCGGCGCCGCGGCAGGCGCTGGAGCGGCTGGCGGGCGCGACCAACAACTGGAAGCGCCTGGCCGAGGTCTACGAAGAGCGCATGGACGCGACGTTCGATGCGTCGCTGCAGCGGTCGCTGGCGCTGCGGCTGGCGTCGCTCTACGAGCAGGAGCTGGCCGATCACGCCCGGGCGGCGGAGTTCCTGCGCAAGGCGCTGGCGCTGCCTGGCGACGAGGAGCCCGTGCTGGCGTCGCTGGAGCAGATCCTGCGTCAGCAGGGCGAACACGCCGAGCTGGCCGACGTCCTCGCGCGCCAGGCCGAGGTGGTCGCCGAGCCTGCGCGCCAGGCCGACTTCTTGACGGCGCTGGGCGACGTGCGCCGGACGGCGCTGGAAGATGCCGACGGCGCGCTGGCCGCCTACCGCGACGCGCTCGACCGCAACGCCGACAACGAGAGCGCGCGCGTCGCGCTCGCTACGCTGCTCGACCGCAACGACACGCGCGAAGGCGCGCTGGACGTGCTGGAGCCGCTGGCGCAAGCGCGCGGCGACTTCGACGAGCTGACGCGGCTGTACGAGAAGCGGCTGGAGCTGCACGACGACCGGGCCGAACGCGCGCACTGGCTGCGCAAGATCGCCGAGGTCGCGGCCGATCAGATCGGCAGCCCCGAACGGGCGATCGCGGCGCTGGGCCGCGCGCTGGTGGAAGAGCCGATGCCGGGCGCTGCGCTCGATGACATCGAACGCATCGCGGGCGCGTCCAAGCTGCCGGCGGCCGGCGCGGCGAAGATCGAAGCGGTGCTCGACAGCGCGGACGCCGAAGCCGGGCGCGAGCTGGCGCTGCGCGCGGCGCGGCTGTACACCGAGGCCGGCGATCGCGCCGCCGCCGAGCGGCTCTACGTCCGCGTGCTCGACGGCGACGACGAGAACGTCGACGCGCTGATGGCGCTGGAGGGCGCTGTATCGCTCGGCGGGCGACGACATGCGGCTGGCGGCGATCCTGGAGCGCCGCGCGTCGGCCGACCTGGATCCGCAGACGCGGCGGGTGCGCTTGATGGAAGCGGCCGCGCTCCACGAACGCAAGGGCGAGGCCGGAATCGCCGACGCGATCGCGGCGCTGCAGAAGCTGCGCGCGGACGACGACGGCGACGCCGAGGCGCTTGGACAGCTCGCGCGCCTGCACGAGGCGATGGGCCAGGTGCCCGAGCTGGCGGCAGTGCTGGCGGAGCGCGCGCGGCTGACGGACGACGCCCGGTCGCGGGCCGCGCTGTGGTCGCGCGTCGGCGAGCTGCGGCTGGGGATGTTGCAGGACCTGGACGGCGCCGCCGAGGCGTACCGCGAGGCGCTGGATACGGCGCCCGACGATCCGCTGGCGCTGTCGGCGCTGGAATCGATCGAGGAGCGGCGCGAAGACTGGTCGACGCTGCAGGAGGTGCTGATGCGCCGGCTGGGCGCGACCTTCGGCCCTGACCAGATCGCGGTCTTGCTCAAGCTGGCGCGCAACGCCGAGCAGAAGCTGTCCGACGCCGATCAGGCGATCGGATTCCTGCACCAGATCATCGACGCCGATCCGCGCAACGGCTTCGCGTTCCTGGAGCTGGAACGCATCCTGCGCGCGAACGCGCGCTGGTACGACCTGGTCGAGGTGCTGGGCAAACACGCCGACATGGAAGGCGAGGCGGGGCGCAAGCCGACCGAGCTGGCGCTGCGCGTGGCGATCGCCGACGTCTGGGAGAAGGAGCTCGACTCCGCCGAGAGCGCCGCCGAGGCGCTGGAGAAGGTGCTGGAGGTTGCCCCGACGAACGTCGCCGCGCTGCTGTCGCTCGCGCGGCTGCACGAGGGGGCGGAGCGCTGGGACGAGGCGGGCGCGGCGCTCGAGCGCGCGGCGGAGAACGCCACCGCCCCCGCCGAGATCGCCGAGATCCAGTTCCGCAACGCGCAGATCCTGATCACGGAAGGAAGCCGACCCGGTGGAGATCGAGCGCGCGCTGCTGCGGGCGCTCGACGCCGACCCGACGCACCGTCCGACGCTGGAGGCGCTGGAGAAGATCGCGCGCGAGGCGAAGGACGACGAGCGGCTGGTGCAGCTCCTGGAGCTGGGGCTGGAGGTGACCAGCGACGACGCGGAGCGCAAGCGCCTGCTGCGTGAGATCGCGGGCCTGTACGCGGGGCCGCTGGGCCACCCGGCGGCGGCGCTGCCGCACCTGGAGCGCCTGGTGGCGCTGGATCCGCAGGAGATCCCGGGGCGCGAGCAGCTGGCCGACGCGCTGGTCGGCGCCGGCCGCATCGACGACGCCGCGCGCATCATGGCCGAGCTGATCGCGGAGCTGACCAAGGCCCGCCGCGGCAAGGACGCGGCGCGCTGGCACACGCGGCTCGGCATGCTGTCCGAGGCGCGCGGCGACGTGAAGGGCGCGTCTGCCAGCTTCGGCGCCGCGTACAAGCTGGACCCCAGCCACCCGGCGACGGTGGCGGCGCTGGGGCGGCTCGCGTTCCGTGGCGGCGACCTGGAAGGCGCGCGCAAGTACTACCGATCGCTGTTGCTGCAGAACTTCGACGAGAAGACCGCGGGCGTGTCGAAGGCCGAGGTCTACCTGATGCTCGGCCGCATGCACGTCCTGGCCAACGAGGCCCCGAAGGCGCGCAACATGTTCGAGCGCGGCCTCGAGGTCGACCCCACGAACGTCGACCTCAAAGCAGCGCTGGCCGGCCTCGGCTAGGCCGCCTTCGCTCTACTCCCGGCGCCCGGCGCCCCGCCTCCCCGGCTTCCGGTTCCCACCTTCGGGCTCCCGCCTCCCGTCGTCCGGCGAACCCCGCCTCAGGTATGTGCGGGTCGAAGGCTACGTCCGATTCGACCGCGTCCTCCGCACATGGCTTTTTTCCGGCGCGCAGGTTGAGGCTAGAAATTGATACCAACCTGCGCGCCGGAAAAAGCTTCGGGCGGCGAGAGGCGCCCGGGGAAATACGGACATGCGAGCCGCGCGAAACGGACGCGAGGCGCGCAAGCGCCGAGGGGCGGAGCGGCTAGTGCAGGGCGCAGTGCTTCTCGGCGTTCTGCGCCGCGACGGCGAGGCCGGGCTCGTTGCCGGTGGCGAGCGCGCGCAGCGTCGCGCGGCCGGCGACCGGATCGCACAGCACGCCCAGCGCCTCGACAGCGGTCGACCGGAACGGGTGGCGCTTGTCGCCGGCGAGCGTGACCGCCGCGCCGACGGCCTCCGGGCCGCCCAGGCGCGCCAGCGCGCGTAGCGCCGTCGCCGCGACGCCCTCCAGCGCCAGGTCCGCCTCCGATTCGGTCACCAGGCGGCCGAGGGCGGTCGCCAGCGCGCGGCGCCGCCGCGCGATCGCCGGTCTCGCCGATCAACGCCGCCGCCAGCTCGCGCACGGTGGCGCCTTCGTTCTCTCGCGTCAGCGTCTTGAGCAGCAGCGTGCGCGTGCGCGGGTCCTTGCAGCGCACCATGCCGACCAGCGCTGCGCGCCGGACCTCGTCGACGTCGCGCTCGACGGCGCGCTGCAGGAGCTCGCCGGTGGACGCCGTGCACAGGTGGCCGAGCGCCTCGACCTGCGCCCTGCGCACGAACGGCCACGGCTCCTGCTTCGCGCCCGCGATCAACGTGTCGGCGGCGCTCTTGTCGCCTTGTTTGCCCAGCGCCAGCGCCGCGGTCTCGCGCACGCGCGGATCGACGTCGGTCAGCGCCGCGCGCAGGGCAGGGCGCGCGTCGACGCCGCCCGCCGGCACCAGCCCGGCCAGCTCGCGCGTCGCCAGATAGCGCAACACGGCGTCGTCGCTCTTCGCCCGCAGCTCCACGAGCGTCGCCGGATCGCCGCCGCCGCCCATGGCCCCCAGCGCCATCACGGCGCGCGCGCGCACCTCGAAGCCGCGCTCCGGCGCGTTCGCCGTCGCACGCAGAAGGGACACGGCGACGGCGCGCTGTTTCGGGCTGCGCTCGATCAATCCCGGCAGCGTCCGGATCAGGTCGGCTTCGCGCTGTTCGCCTCCGCTGCGCACCTGCGCCGCGAGGGCAGGCGTCGTGCCGGCCGTTGCGAGGCTCGCCAGCACCGCGTCGACGCGCGCGCCCGGCGCCCGGACGAGCGCCGCGACCACCGCCGCGCGCAGCGGCGGCGGGCCCTTGCCCGTGGCCGCGAGCAACGCATCAGCCGCGGCAGGATCGTCCAGCGCGCCCAGCACACGCGCCGCGCGCGCGCGGTCGTCGACCGCCGCGTTCTCCGCCGCCAGCAGCTGCGCCAGCGCGGACACGGGCACGCCTTTCGCGCGCGACAGCGCCGCGGTCACCAGGCGCTCCTCCTTGTCGCTCGCGCCAACCACGGCCGCCGTCAGCGCCTCCAGCACGACCGGGCTCTCGGGCGTCGGCTCCAGCGTCGTCAGCGCTTCGATCAGGCACTCGCGCGGGTGGCCCTTCGTCGACAGCACGGCCTGCGCCGCCGGCAGCACGGCCGGCTTCCCCAGACCGACGACCAGCGGCAGCCGCGTGGCGCAGTCGGGCGCGCTCGCCAGGTCCGCCACCAGGCGCTCCGCCCCCGCGGGGGTGTCCAGCTCGGTGAACACGGAAAGCTCGCCGATCGCGGTCGTCCCGAAGGTCTTGGGCGGCGCCGCGTCTTTCCCGGGCGTCACGTCGGTGACCACCACGGTCACGCACGACGACACGATCGGCTTCGGCAGCGGCACCCAGTACGCGTCTTTCCAGCGCGCCGTGTCCGCCGCCGGGTCGGCCGGGATCTCGACGTCGAAGCGCTGCTCGCGCGCCGGCCCGAACGCGACCTGGAACCGCCGCAACCGGTTCTTGCGGCGCAGCGCATCCAGGCTCGATCCGTCGCCCGGGAAGATGCGCAGGCCGCGGATGGCGTACCCGGAGGCCGTCGCGCGCGCGGTCAGAAACTCGCCCCGGCCGTCGCCGCCCAGCCCCTCGGTCCACGCCGTGGCCGACGTCGGCGTCGTTCAGCTCGACGGGCGCGCCCAGTGAGCGCGCGTCGGTCCCCGCCGACCGCGTGCTCGACGCCGCGATCCAGTTGAAGCCCCCGAGCGGCCGCCCGGCCGGCATCGCCGGATCGCCCCGCCGCGCCACCAGGGTCTCGATCCCGGCGGCGGGGAGCGGCGACAGCACCGGCCGAAACCGGCCGCTGTCGAAGTCATAGACGCGCGGGAACAGCCGCGGCGTGACGCCGTCGCAGCGCGTGACGCCAGCCGCCGTCTGGTACTCCAGCAGGCGCTCGGCCGTCAGCTCGATGCCGACCCCGGTCTCCGCGTCGGTGTCGCGCGGGCCGGTGATGCCCGACCACAGCGGCGGCTTGCCGCGCCCGCCCGCCTCGCCGATCCAGACCTCGGCTGCCGCCGTGCCGCGGATGGGGATGCGGAGCTCGACCAGCCGGTGCCCGTCGACCGTCTCTTCGCGGACCACGGGCGTCCCCCGACGCAGCGGCGGCGTCTTGAGCGCCACGTGTGCGATCAGCGCGTCACCGTCGCGCAGATCGATCGCGCCGTCGGGCGCCGCGACGAACTTTACGGGCGCCGCGACCGCCGCTGCCGGAATGCTCACCAGGGCCAGCGTCGCAATCAGGTAACGCATGTCTCCGGATAGCATGACACCTGCGCTATATAGAAGCCCCTCCGATGCCCACCCCCTCCGACAAAGACGCAGGCAATGACGGTAGGCGCAAGGTCGCGGGCACCGTTGCGGGCACCGTCGCGATTCTGGGCCGTCCCAACGTCGGCAAGTCGACGCTGCTCAACCGCATCGTCGGTGAGAAGCTGGCGATCGTCACGCCCAAGCCGCAGACCACGCGCAACCGCCTGGCCGGCGTCTACAACCACGAGCGCGGCCAGATCGTCTTCGTCGACACCCCCGGCGTCCACGGCGCGCGCGGCGGCCTGAACCGCTTCATGGTCAACGAGGCGCTGGCCGTGATCCCGGACATCGAGGCCGCGCTGCTCGTCGTCGACGCCTCGACGGATCGGCCCGGGGAGCCCGAAGACGCGCTGCTGCGCGGCCTCGCGGAAGCGAACCGCCCCGTCGATCCTGGCCATCAACAAGGTCGACACCGTCAAGAGCAAGCCGTCGCTGCTGCCGCTGCTCGAGGGCTGGGCCCGCCGCCCCGAGCTGCGCGCCGTGGTGCCGATCTCGGCGAAACGCGGCACCAACGTCGACCGCCTGGTGGGCGAGCTGTGGGCGCTGCTGCCGGAGGGACCGCCGCTGTACGGCCCGGACATGCTGACCGACCGCACGGAGCGCTTCCTCGCCGCCGAGCTGATCCGCGAGCAGCTCTTCCTGGCCTTGCGCCAGGAGGTGCCGTACGCGCTGGCCGTCGTCATCGAGGACTGGCAGGACCGCCCGGCCGGCGACACCGTCATCTCCGCCAACATCATCGTCGAGCGCGAGAGCCAGCGTGCCATCGTGCTGGGCAAGGGGGGCGCGATGATCCGGCAGGTGGGGACCACGGCGCGCGGCGCGATCAGCGACCTCGTCCAGCGCCCCACACACCTAAAGCTTCACGTGAAGGTCGACCCCGGATGGACCACGTCGCCCGAGGCTTTGGCGCGCTACGGGTACAGCCCGTCATGAGGCGGAAGGAACGCTCCGAAGCGCGCCGCGCCGAGAGCGACGCCGCCCGCCGCCCCGAGCGAGACCGAGACGCGGGCGCGGGCGCGGGGAGACAGAGCAGGCGCGAGGCCCGGCGTCCCGCCCCGCTCGACCCTTCAGCGCCGCTCGTCGCGCTGGTGGGCCGGCCGAACGTCGGCAAGTCATCGCTGTTCAACCGCCTGGTCGGCGGCCGGCCCGCGCTGGTCGAGGACATGCCTGGCGTCACCCGCGACCGCCGTTACGGCGCGTGCGACTGGGGCAAGGCGGGCTTCCGCGTCGTCGACACCGGCGGGCTGGACCCGTCCGCCGCCGGCATCCTGGGCGCCATGCGCCAGCAGTCGCTGCGCGCGCTCGACGAAGCCGATCTCGGTCGTCTTCGTGGTCGACGCGCGCGAGGGCGTGACCGCGGTCGACAGCGAGGTCGCCAAGGTGTTGCGGCAGTCGGGCAAGCCGGTTCTGATCGCCGCCAACAAGGTCGACAGCGCAAACGTCGAGGCGGCGGCAAGCGAGGCGTTCTCGCTCGGCTTCCCTGATGTGTTCCCGGTGTCGGCCAGCCATGGTCGTGGCGTCGGCGAGCTGCTCGACGCCGTGGTCGCGAAGCTGCCGGAGACGACCGGCGCGGCCGCCGGTGCCGCCGCCACCGGCGAGGCGGCCATCCGGATCGCGTTCGTTGGCAAACCCAACGTAGGCAAGTCGTCGCTGGTCAACTGCCTGCTGGGCGAGGAGCGCGTCCTGGTGCACGACCAGCCCGGGACGACGCGCGATCCGATCGACACGCCGTTCGCGTTCGCCGGCGGCGAATACGTCCTGGTCGACACCGCGGGCATTCGCCGCCGCCGATCGATCGACACGCGCACCGAACACGTGTCGGCGGCGATGGCGCACGACCAGCTCGAACGCTGCGACGTCGCCGTCCTGGTCGTCGACGCGCGCATGGCCGCCACCGCCGAGGACGCCAAGCTGGCAGGCGAGATCGAGGCGTCCGGACGCTGCGCGATCGTCGTGCTCAACAAGAAGGATCTCGTCGGGCGCGCCGACATGGACAAGCAGATCGAGACCACGCGCGAGACGCTGTCGTTCCTGCGTTACGCGCCTGTGCTGGTGACCTCCGCCGTGACCCGCGCCGGCGTCACCGGCATCGTGACCGAGGCCGCGCGCGTGTTCGGCGAAGCGTCGAAGCGTCTGCCCACCGCCGCGCTCAACAAGCTGCTCGAGGACATCATCGCCACCCACCCGCCCCCCGCGGGCCCCAACGGGCGGCACGTGCGCCTGTACTACGCCACGCAGGCCGGTGTCCGCCCGCCGACGTTTTTCGTCAGCACCAACCATCCCACCGACATCACACACGCATACCGGCGCTTCCTGATGAACCAGCTACGCAAGGCGCACGGCTTCGAAGGCACGCCCATCAAGCTGGTGTTCCGCGCCCACAGCGGAAAGCGCCAAGGGCTGAGCAAGCCTGCCAAAGAGAAGATCAAACGCGGGTAGCGGTCGAGAACACGCGCGAGACCCGGACGGTGATCGAAAACGCGAACGGGTTGGTCCCCAGGTTCAGCGGGTCGGCCAGCAGGTCCGCCGGCTCGAACAGGTAGCGGAACCCCATCCCGGTGGTCCACCGCCGGTTCACGAACCAGTCCGCACCGACGCCCAGCTGCATGGCCATCAGCGTCTGGGCCTGGACGACCGCGCCCCCGATGTGGACCACGCCGATGTCCAGGTCGACATACGGCACCAGCCGGAGCACGTCGATCGTGTACGTGAGCCCCACCAGCGCCGCCTGCCGGTTCACGTTGCCGACCGGTCGCGTGTCCTGCGAGTTGACGGGGCTGACGGAGTGTGACGACGCCTCCAGCACCGCCCGCACCGCCCAGGCATCGTTGATGCCGTAGCCGACGTCGATCGCCAGGGTGGGGCCCCAGGGCTTGCGCCCATCGACGTTGACCGTCTGCGCCCCCAGCCGCCCCGCCAGCTGCCATTCGTTCTCCCCGGCGGCGCGCGCCGCACCCCGTTTCGAGCACCGAAGCTGCTGTCAGCGCGAGCAAGACGGTCGAGGTTCGCAAGCCGCGAGGAATATACACTCCGTGACCGCCATTTGACCCGGGCGGACCCGTCTGTTATCTCGGGAGACCTCGTGGCCAAGAAGCTGACCAAGAAAGCACTCAAGCAGCCGGATCAATTCATCGGCTTTTGGCAGCGCATGTCCATGACGGCAGGCGAGTTCGCCGGCTCGCATGCGAAGGCCCTGGTGATCGGCATCAGCACGCTGGCGACCGTCGTCGTCGGCTCGATCGTGATGACGCAGGTGTCAGAGGCGCGCGCGTCGCGCTCCTCCACCGCCCTGGAGCGCGTCCAGCGAATCGCCGCCGCCGAGGTGACCGTGGCCGGCGCCGCCCCGAAGCAGGACGGCGTGCCGCACTTCGCCACCGACAAGGAACGCCTCGAAGCCGCGCTCAAGGAGCTCGACGGGCACTTCTCCTCGGGTCGTGGGCCGCTGTCTGGCGAAGCCATGTTGCTGCGCGGCAGCCTGCTCCTGGGCCTCGACCGCGCCGACGAGGCGGCAGTCATCTACCAGAAGCTGCTGGACGGCAAGGCGGACCAGCGCCTGCGCTTCCTGGCCCGCGAGGGCCTCGGGTACGCCCACGAGCGCAAGGGGAAGCTCCAGGAAGCGGGGGCCGTGTTCGCCAAGCTGGGCGACGACGCGGGCGGCATGAGCGGGTTCTACAAGGATCGCGCCAGCTACCACGCGGCGCGCCTTGCCGAGATGCAAGGCAACCCGGGAGAGGCGATTCGAATCTATCGCGAAGTGCTGGATAAGAATCCGACCACTTCGCTGCGCGACGAGATCACGAACCGACTCGCGCTGCTCGAGTTGAAGTGACGCGCGCGCTATTCGCGGCAGTCGCCCTGCTGGCGCTGGGAGCGCTGACGGGGTGCGCTTCGGCGACCGTGCGCCGTCTGGACGATTCGACGGCGCCCGTGCACCCGGCAGGCATCGTGCAAATCGCATGGCGCGTGTCGCTGCACGACCACGGCCTGTTCGAGCCCGCCCCCGAGGAGTGCGCGTCAGGGGTGCTGGCGAACGGCCGCCTCGTGATCGGCTCGCGGGCCGCCAACCTGGTCGGGGTGGCGCCCGACACCGGCCACATCGACTGGGTGACCGGCGTTTCCGGCGGCGTCGACAGTGAAGCGCGCTTCGACGCGGCCCGCGGCCAGGTCTACATCGGCGCCGACGACGGCAGCTTCTACGCCGTCGACCCGAAGACCGGCGCGATCCGCTGGACGTACCGGGGCAAGGGCGCGATCGAACGGCCCGTCGACATCGGCGGTGACCTCGTCTACGTCAGTACCGCCTCGGATCGCGTCGTCGCGCTGGAGGCCGCCACCGGAAAATGGCGCTGGCAGTACGAACGCGACATGCCCGAAGGGTTCACGATTCACGGCTACGCGGGCGCGCGCCTGCGCGGCGATCGGCTGCTGGCCGGGTTCGCCGACGGCTACCTGGTGTCGCTCGCCGCTGCGACCGGTGAAGTCGTGTGGGCGAAATCGCTGGCCGCCGCATCGGAGCAGTTCGTCGACGTCGACACGACGCCGGCCTTCGCGCCGAAGGGCGACGTCACCTACGTGTCCTCGTATTCGGGCGGGCTGTACGCGCTGGACGCGCGTGACGGCAGCGTGCGCTGGCGCCTGAGCATCGAGGGCGCCGGCGATGTCACGGCGGCCGAAGGGCGCCTGTATTTCGTCGCGCCGCGCTTCGGCCTTCACGCCGCTCACCCCGACGGGCACGTGTTGTGGCGGCAGGGTCTGAGCGAGGCTGGTGATCTCACGCACCCGATGGTCATCGGCGAGTACCTGGTGTTCTCAGGCAGCCGGGCCGGGATGTTCGTCGTCAACGGCAGCACCGGCGAGCTGCTGGAGATCTTCAACCCCGGCCACGGCGTCTGCGCGTCGCCGACCTGGGATCCCGTCAGCCAGCGCCTGTTCGTGTTGTCGAACGGCGGGTCGCTCTACGCGCTGAACCTGAACTAACGACCACACCCCAGGGCTTCGCCCCTGCCTCGGGTCGTGGCCCCGCCTCGGGCAATGGCCACGGGCTTCGCCCCGCCACGGCCCCCACCTGGCCACGCCTAACCTGGTTCGCCCAACCTCGCGTACGTTTTGCGCGGCTCGCACGTCCGTATTTTCCCGGGCGCCTCTGGCCGCCCAAAACTTTTTTCCGGCGCGCAGCTTGGTTCTATTTCCAGCCGCAAGCTGCGCGCCGGAAAAAAGTCACGTGCGGCGGTTGCGGTGAGATGGAGGTTGGCTTCGACCCGCACGTAACAGAGGCAGGGTTGCGAAAGAAACCGGCAGCGTCGCCGAAGCAACGGAGAAGGGGAGCCCAGTGGGTGGGGCGGGGCCGGGGGAGCCGGGGCGGCCGAGCCGCCGGGGGTTAGCCGCGCGCTTCGATGCGGCGGACCAGCTCTTTGATGCGGCGGGTACCGCCGGCATCGCGAGCCTTCCACTCGACGCCGAAGCCGTGCTCGCCGCCGGGGTGTCCCTTCCAGGCCACGCGCGCCGAAAGCGGCATCGCCACCTCCGCGCCGGGCGGGGACACCTTCAGCACGATGTCACCGTGGTTGGGCAGCGGCTGCTCGGTCTTGACGAAGGCGCCGCCGCGGCCGATGTCGCGCAACACGCCCGCGTTGTCCTGCAGATCGCCGGGGACCTGCCACAGGATCGGAAGCTCGACAGGCAGTCGCTGGTGCCGGCGCGCGACCATCTCGGCGGAGTCACCGCGGGCGACCGCCAGCAGGTAGTCACGCGCCTGCGTCTCGGTCGACAGGAACTCGATGCCGATGCCGGCTTTGATCTTCGTGCTGTGCTTGCCGGGACGGCGCCACACGACCTGACCGCGAACCAGCGTCGGGCTGCGCCGCCGTCCGAGACGGATGGCGACGACCACCACCTCACCGATCGCCAGCGGCCTGCGCGTCGGGAAGAACAGACCACCGTTGCCAAGCTCCGACAGATAGCGCTCCAGAAACGCTGTCCCGTCCGGAAAATGAGCCTTGAGGATGGTCATGTGGGGAAGTGAAGGGGATTGTATTGTCGAAGAACGAAGTTTTGTAAAGTAGGTTGCAGAGAGCAGCTGGCTTGCAGACCACCGATTTCGACTATTTCCTGCCACCCGATCATGTCGCGGTCGTCCCCAGCCAAGCTCGGGATGACTCCCGTCTGCTAGTCATGGATCGGCGCGGCAGTGGGCGCAAGCACTTGCGATTCCGAGATATTTTGCCCGAGCTGCCGCGGCGCGCCCTGATCGTGGTCAACGACACCCGCGTCTTCCCCGCCCGGTTGCGCGGGCGCAAACCGACCGGCGGGGCGGTCGAGTATTTACTGACGCGTCGCGTTTCGAACGACACTGCCGCGCCGGGCCAGTTTTCCGAGCAATGGGAGGGGCTGGCGCGCGGTCTGGGGTCGGGCGCCAATGCGGCCGCCGCCATCGGTGTCGGCGGCGGCGTGACGGTCGAGCTCGTCGAGCGGCGCGCACTCGGGCGCGTGCTGCTACGGATCGTGGGGCCGGGCGCGTCTCTGCTCGCGCGCCTGGACGAGATCGGCGAGGTGCCGTTGCCGCCGTACATCGAAGCGGCGCGCCGCAAACTCGGCGCCGCGCCGGAGATCGACGACAAGCAACGCTACCAGACGGTGTTCGCCGCAGATCCGGGCGCGGTCGCGGCGCCGACCGCCGGCCTCCACTTCACGCCCGAGCTGCTGGCGGCCGCGAAGGAAGCTGGTCACGACATCGCCGCCATCACGCTGGATGTCGGCCCCGGGACGTTTCGCCCTGTCGAGACGTCGGACCCGCACGACCACCGGCTGGATCCCGAGCGCTACCGGATTCCGGCGCCGGCCGCAGCGGCCATCGCGCGGGCGCGCGCCGAAGGGCGTGCGGTGGTCGCGGTCGGGACCACGGTGGTGCGCACGCTGGAAGCGGCGGCACGCGCGGGTGGCGGCGACGTCGCGGCCGGCGAAGGCGAGACCAACCTGTATCTGCTGCCCGGCGAGCGGTTTCATGTGGTCACCGACCTGATCACCAACTTCCATCTGCCGCGCTCGACGCTGTTGATGCTGGTGGCGGCGTTCGCGGAGCGAGAGGCCGTGCTCGACGCCTATCGCGAGGCGATCACCCTCGGCTACCGCTTCTACAGCTATGGTGACGCGATGTTGATCCGTGGCAGCGGCGAAACTGGAAGCGGCGCTTCGTGAGCGCTGGTGAAGGCACGTTCCGTGTCGTCGGGCGCGCCGGGCGTGCCCGCGCGGGTGTGTTGACCACCGCGCACGGCGACATCGAGACGCCGGTGTTCATGCCGGTGGGCACGCAGGCGACGGTCAAGGCGCTGTCGTCCGCCGATCTCGAGCGGCTGGGGCCGCGGATCATCCTGGGCAACACGTACCACCTGGCGCTGCGCCCGGGCGCCGAGCGCGTCGCGGCGCTCGGCGGCCTGCACAAGTTCATGAGCTGGCCGCGGGCGATCCTGACCGATTCGGGCGGCTTCCAGGTGTTCAGCCTGCGCGAGCGCCGGACGATCGACGATGACGGCGTCACCTTCCGCTCGCACATCGACGGCAGCGAGCAGCGCCTGACGCCGGAGCGGGCGATGGCGATCCAGGCCGCGCTGGGCAGCGACATCGCGATGGCGTTCGACGAATGCCCGCCCGCGGACGCGCCGCGCGCGACGATCGAAGCCGCGATGGCCCGCACGACGCGCTGGGCGCGACGCTGCCTGGCGGCGCCGGCGGCGCCTGGCCAGCTGCGCTTCGGCATCGTCCAGGGCGGCGCGGACATCGCGCTGCGCCGCGCGCACATCGCCGACATCGCGGAGCTGCCCTTCGACGGGCTGGCGCTGGGCGGGCTCGGCGTAGGCGAGCCGACCGATGTGATGTACGCGGTGCTCGACGCGGTCGCCGCAGAGCTCCCCGCCGAACGCCCGCGCTACCTCATGGGCGTCGGGACGCCGGAGGACATCTGGACGGCGATCGGCACCGGCGTCGACATGTTCGACTGCGTGATGCCGACGCGCAACGCGCGCAACGGCCAGCTGTTCGTGCGCGCCGGTCGCATCAACATCGCCAACGCGCAGTACCGGGACGACGCGCGCCCCATCGAAGATGGCTGCGCGTGCGAGTGCTGCGCGTCGTACAGCCGCGCTTATCTGTCGCACCTGTTTCACGCCAAGGAGCTGCTGTATTACCGGCTGGCCACCGTCCATAACCTCGAGCACTACTTGAACCTGGCGCGGCGCGCGCGGCAGGCCATCTTGGCCGGGGCTGGGGAATTCCCCGCGACCCCGTGGTAGTTCTACGGGCATGGCGAAGCGGGTAGGGCTCGTGCTCACGGGCTGCGGCCGGCTGGACGGCAGCGATGTCTCCGAGGCGATGCTGGCGTTGCTCGTCATCGAGCGCGCGGGCGCGGTGGCGGTGTGCGCGGCGCCCGACGTCGAGCAGCCCACCGTCTTCAACCACGCCACGGGCGAACGCACGCGCGGCGCTCGCAACGCGCGCGTCGAGGCGGCGCGGCTGGCGGGCGGGTCGATACTGCCGCTCAGCGAGCTCGGGCCCGACGTCATCGACGCGCTCGTGATCCCGGGAGGCAACGGGCCCATCGCCACGCTGTCCGATTACCCGGAGAAACACGAGCTGTGTCAGGTCGACCCGCTGCTGGTCAGCATGCTGCGCGGCATGCTCAAGGACCACATGCCGATGGGATTCATCGGCATGTCCGCCGTGCTGGCGGCGCGCGTGCTCGGTCCCGTGGCGGGGGTGCGTGTCACCGTCGGCTCGAAAGCGATCCCTGCCGCGAAGCACGCCGCCGTCATGGGTGCCGACGTGCGCCCGTGCGCCGACGAAGACGTCATCGTCGATCAGAAGGCGCGCGTCTACACGACGCCCGGGTTCCTGGCCGAAGGCGCGCGGCTGGCAGGCGTCGCGCGCGCGATCGATCGACTGGTGCGGGGCGTGGTCGCGAACGCGAAAGATCGCGGTCCGCGCGAAGCCGCCCCCGATGCTCTCCCCGTGGAGACTACTGGTCCAAGCCGCGGTTCCGCTTGATCTGATCCAGAACCTTGCCGTATTCGACCTCCCAGGTGGAGGTCCCTTCTTCCAGGTTCTTGATCCGGCGGCGAACTTCTTCGTCCAGCTCTTCGTCGACCTGCATGTGCTTCTTCAGCACGTCGCTCATCCGCTTTCGCAACACGGAGTCCTCGACGAAGATCTCCTCGATGTGCGGTGACTGCATGAACGACTCGATCATCTGGTTCGTCATCCACTCCAGCCCCTCGTCGCCCAGACCGAAGCCCTTTTCGCCGGCGAGCGCGCGCTTCACCTTACCGAACTGCTCGTAAGGGAGGTTCCGCTTCTGCAGGACGTCTTTGGTCTTCTCCGTGATCTCGCGGTCGAGGCGGATGTACTCTTTCAGCACCGACTGAACGTCCATCTCGGCTTCGGCACGATCGCTGACTTCGATCTCGCCGGCTTCGACCAAGCCCTTCACTATTTCCGCCCCGACTGTCGGGATCTTGCCGCTGTAAAGACGCATCTCTAGGCGCGTTATAGGGGTCGCATACGGCACAGTCAAGGTCGGCGACGTGCTAGATCGCGCTCTGGGTACCTCCAAGAATGCTGTTTCCTATTCGTGACGACAACCCGCGCGTCCGCTTCCCGGTGGTCACCGTGTTGCTCATCATCGCGAACGTGGCCGCGTTCTTGTTCGAGCTGTCGCTGAGCGCCCGCGGACAGGCCGCCCTGGTGACTGGCGCGGGAGCCATCCCGTACGAGATCGTCAACCGCGTCGACATCGGCCAGCGCAACCTGCTGCCGTGGCCAGGGTCATTGTGGACGTCGATGTTCCTGCACGCGGGCTGGTTGCACCTGCTCGGGAACATGTGGTTCCTCTGGGTGTTCGGCGACAACGTCGAGGAGCGCCTCGGTAGCTTTCGCTACCTGATCTTCTATCTGGTCACCGGCACGGTGGGCGCGCTGGCGCAGTGTTTCAGCATGCCCGCCTCGCTGGCGCCGATGATCGGCGCATCGGGCGCCGTCGCGGGTGTGCTGGGTGGATACCTGATGCTCTACCCCCACGCGCGCATCGTCACCTGGATCATCCTGTTCTTCTGGGTCCGGTTGCCGGCGTGGATCTTCCTGGGCGTGTGGTTCGTCGGCCAGTTCATGTTGCCGACCGGATCGGGTGTCGCCTGGATGGCGCACGTGGGCGGCTTCCTGGCGGGGCTGGGGCTGGTGCGGCTGCTGGCCCACCCGCCGCCCACCCAGGACGAGATCGCGTCGCTGCCGCCGCGCCGCCAGCACGGTCAGTGGTGAGTTTCGACTGACTTCTCTTGACAGTTGGAGGCGGCCGCGCAAGATCGCGGGCCGTTCACGGCGGATTAGCTCAGCTGGTTAGAGCAGGCGTTTCATACGCGCCGGGTCCGGGGTTCGAGTCCCTGATCCGCCACTCCCTCAGTTCACACCGCGATCCTTGACCTGCCAGCCGACCGCAGGTAAACCGGCGTCCTCATGTACGACACGTCAGACATCCGTAAGGGCTTGAAGATCATGGTCGACGGCTCGCCTTACACCGTCGTCGAGTTTCAGTTCGTCAAGCCGGGGAAGGGCGCGGCGTTCACGCGCACCAAGATGAAGAACCTTCTCACCGGCGCGGTGCTCGAGCGCAACCTGCGCTCGGGAGACAAGCTGGAGCCTGCGGACGTCGAGACCAAGACGATGCAGTACCTCTACGCCGACGCGGACTCGTTCATCTTCATGGACACGTCGACGTACGACCAGGTGAACATTCCGAAGGCGACGGTCGGCGACTCCGCGGACTTCATGCCGGAGAACATCAACGTCGAGGTGCTGTTCTTCAACGGCCGCGCCGTCGGCGTGTCGCTGCCGAACTTCATCGAGCAGACGGTGATGGAGGCCGAGCCCGGGTTCCGCGGCGACACCGCGACCGGCGCGACCAAGCCCGCGAAGATCTCGACCGGGGCGTCGGTGAACGTGCCGCTGTTCATCAGCGTCGGCGACATCATCAAGATCGACACGCGCACGGGCCAATACCTCGAGCGCGTCGGCAGGGCGTAAACGCCGTGATCGCGTCGAGCGCAGGCCGGCTTCGCCGGCCGGAGCGCATCGCGGGAGGGCTTGGGAACCCTCTGAGGGTTCCCAATTAAGACGCTCACGACGCTGGCGGCGCGCGCCCGGATCCTGAAGGCGGTCCGCGCCTGGTTCGACGAGCAGGGGTTTCTCGAGGTCGATACGCCGGCGCGCGTGCGCTCGCCGGGGCAGGAGGTCCACCTCGACGCGATCGCGGCGGGGGAGGGCTACTGGCTGATCACGTCGCCCGAGTACCACATGAAGCGCCTGGTCGCGGCGGGCTGCACGCGCATCGTGCAGATCGGCAAGTGCTGGCGCGCCGAGGAGCTCGGCCCGCACCACCGCACCGAGTTCACGATGATCGAGTGGTACCGCGCCGGCGAGCCGCTCGACACGCTGGCCAGCGACTGCGAGCAACTGCTGCGCGTGGCCGTGCAGGCAGCGGGGCGCGCGCCGGCGGAGCTGGGCGTCGATGCGCCGTTCGTCCGCGCCACCGTGCGCGAGCTCGCGGCGCGCCACGCGGGAGTCGAGCTTGCCGGTGATGAAGACGCGGCCGTGCTGCGCGCCAAGCTGACGGCCGTCGGTGTGCAGGCTGGCTCGGCCACGGCGTGGGACGACCTTTTCTATCAGATGTTCCTGGACCGCATCGAGCCCGCGCTGGCGCGGTCACGCCCGACGTTCGTGTTCGACTGGCCCGCGCCGCTGGCGGCGCTCGCACGGCCCAAGCCCGGCGATCCGCGCGTGGTCGAGCGCTTCGAGCTCTACGCGGGCGGGCTGGAGCTGGCGAACGCCTTCGGCGAGCTGACCGACGCCGCCGAGCAGCGCCGCCGGTTCGAGGCGGAGGGGCGGCTGCGGGCCGAACGCGGCAAAGACGTCTATCCGATCGACGAGGACCTGCTGGCGGCGCTGCCTGCGATGCCTGCCACGGCCGGAATCGCGCTGGGTTTCGACCGCCTGGTCATGTTCGCGCTGGGCGCGGCAGACATCGCCGAGGTCACCGCCTTTGCGCCCGTTTAGTGTGACTTCGGGGATGTTCTTCCCGTTCGTTCTTGCTCGGCCGCGACCTTCCTGCTATGCGTTGCGCGGCTGGAGGCCGTCGTGACTCAATTCCTCAATGGTTTGGCGCAAGCTGCTCCCGCAGGCGGGGGCGGTTTCCTTGGAAACCCGATCTTCATGATCCTCGCGATGTTCGCGATCATGTACTTCCTGGTGCTGCGCCCGCAGTCCAAGAAGGCGAAGGAGCATCAGAAGATGCTCTCCGAGCTGAAGAAGGGCGATGACGTCATCACCCAGGGTGGCATCATCGGCAAGATCAGCGGCATGAAGGACAACGAGCTGACGCTGCAGGTGCAGGAAGGTGTTCGCCTGCGCGTCGCGCGTAGCGCGGTGACCGGCCTGTACACCGGCGGTGGCGCGGCCGCGACGCCGGCCAAATCGGAAGCCAAGGCCTCCTGAGCCTCGGCTGAAGCGAACTCACTCGCATGGAACGCTCATGGTGGTGGAAGGCGGCACTCTACGGTGTCGTCACCGTGCTGGCAGCGCTTTACCTCGTGCCCACGGTGGTGCCTGAGGAGAAGCAGCCCGGCTTCATCAAGCGCCACTTCACCAAGCGGATCCAGCTCGGGCTGGACCTCCAGGGTGGCCTGCACCTCGTCTACGAGGTGAACGTCGACAAGGCCGTCTCGGACAAGGTCGATCGCCTGTCGACCGACGTCGAGGACAAGCTGCGCCGCGACAAGGGCGTCAACGATCTGGCCGTGAGCCGTGAAGGTCGCGACGTCATCGTCCTCACGTTCAAGAACCCGGCGGACAGCGCCAAGCTCGACGACAGCATCCTCAAGGACTACCGCAATTCGCTCGACGTCACCGCGCGCGACGCGGCCAAGGGCGTCGTCCGCTTGAGCATCGACCCCGATCAGGTCGCGGAGGTGCAGGACTACGCGCTCCGCCAGGGGATCGAGACCATCCGCAACCGCGTCGACAAGCTGGGCGTCGCGGAGCCGACAATCATCAAGAAGGGGACCGACATCATCGTCGAGCTCCCGGGCCTCAAGCCTTCGGACTTCGAGCGCATCAAGACCATCATCGGGCGCACCGCGCAGCTCGAGTTCAAGATCGTCGATGACGGCTCGCAGTACATGCTGAAGGTGGCCCAGGAGGCCAACAAGCCCGAGTGGAAGGCGCAGGGCATCGAGGTCCTGCCCGACTCGTGGAGTGAGAAGGATTCGGGCAAGCAGCACGAAGACGTCTACCTGCGCGCCAAGAGCCGCGACGTGATGGAGAAGTTCTTCACCGGGCTGACCGGCGATCTGGCGGTGCCGCCCGATCACGAGATCGGCTTCGAGGAGCTGTCGACGCGCGCCGAGGACGGCGCCGCGACGCCCGATCGCCCGTGGCGCACGCACTACATGCACAAGCGGGCGGCGCTTACGGGCGAGTACCTGGCCAACGCCGACCAGAACTGGGACCAGCAGACGGGCCGGCCGGAGGTCGCGTTCGAGCTGGACCACCAGGGCGCGGTGATCTCCGAGCGGATGACCGGCGACAACATCGGCCGCAAGATGGCCATCGTCCTCGACGACAAGGTCAACAGCGCGCCGGTGATCGAAGGCCGCATCGGCGCGCGCGGCCGCATCACGCTGGGCGGTTTCGGCGATCCGTTCGCCCTGCAGCAGGAGGCGAAGGACCTGGTCGCGGTGCTTCGTTCGGGCGCGCTGCCGGCGCCGCTGCGCAAGACGTTCGAGACCCAGGTCGGTCCGACGATGGGGCGCGACTCCGTCGACAAGGCGAAGACGTCGATGTACATCGGCGCCGCGCTCGTCATCCTGTTCATGCTGATCTACTACCGGCTGTCGGGCCTGATCGCGATCATCGCGATGATCCTCAACATGCTGTTCATGCTGGCGATTCTGGCCGGCTTCGAGGCGTCGCTGACGCTGCCGGGCATCGCCGGCCTCGTGTTGACGATCGGCATGGCCGTCGACGCCAACATCATCATCTATGAGCGCATTCGCGAAGAATTACGCATGGGCAAGTCCGTGCGCACCGCGGTCGACGCGGGCTTCCAGCGCGCGTTCTGGACGGTGTTCGACGCGCACGTGACCAACTTCGTCGCGGGCGTCGTGTTGTACTCCTACGGCTCGGGCCCGATTCGCGGGTTCGCGGTCACGCTGCTGGTGGGCATCATCACGAACCTGTTCACCTCCTACTGGTTGTCGCACTGGATGTTCGACGCGGTCGTCGGACGTCGGGGCGCGGCCCGCAACACGTTGTCGATCTAGGGGCGCGAAGACCATGTCTGAGCATCACGGACACAAGTTCTTCGAGATCATCAAGCCGGGCTCGAACTACGAGTTCATCGGCCGTTCGCGCACGTGGATCGGTCTGTCGATCGTGCTCACGCTGATCACGATCGGCGCGTTGATCTTCAACGTGATGAGCAAGAGCCGCGGCCACATCCTCAACTGGGGCGTCGACTTCCGCGGCGGCAGCGAGATCATCATCGAGTTCGGCAAGGCGGTCGAGGTCGGCGAGGTCCGCAAGATCCTGAACGACGCCGGCTACCACGACGCCGAGGTGGTCAAATACGCCGACCCGACCGGGCAGAAGCAGTGGAACTACATGGTGCGCGTCGGCGCCGTGTCGGTCGCTCTCCGAGCAGCAGTCGAAGCAGGTGCGCGAATCCCTGGCCAAGGAAGGGGACGCATCGCTCAAGCGCTTCGAGTGGTCGGAGGGCGGCGACAAGATCTACCTGCGCTACGACAAGGCGGTCGATCCGACCGGCGCTGGCGAATTCGCTGAAGGCGATCGGCGTCAACACGACGCAGGTGCAGGCGTTCGGCCGCCCGGGCGACCACGGCTACGAGGTGACGCTGGTCGGCCTCGACAGCGAGATCCGGCGCGCGCTGGAGACCCGCCTCGGCGCCGGCGCGGTCGCCGCCATCCCGCAGGGTCGAGTCGGTCGGCGCCAAGGCCGGCAAGCAGCTGCAGTACGACGCGACGCGATCGCTGGTGTTCGCGATCCTGCTCATCATGGTCTACATCGCGTTCCGCTTCGACCTGCGCTACGGGCCGGGGACGGTCGTCGCGCTGCTGCACGACGCGGTGATCACGATCGGCGCGTTCGCGGTCACGTACAAGGAGTTCTCGCTGACGACGGTGGCGGCGCTGCTGACCATCATCGGCTTCTCGATGAACGACACCATCGTCGTGTTCGACCGCATCCGCGAGAACGCGGCGAAGCTGCGCGACCGCAAGTTCGATCGCGTCGTCAACCAGTCGATCAACGAGACGCTGTCGCGCACGATCTGGACCAGCGCGACGGTGTTCTTCGTGACGCTGGCGATGAACATCTTCGGCGTCGGCGTGATTCGCGACTTCGCGTTCGCGATGAACGTCGGCGTCATCGTCGGCACGTTCTCGTCGATCTTCATCGCCAGCCCGATCCTGATCTGGCTCAACGACAAGTACGTCGCCAGCCAGCGCAAGTCGCAGGGCCGCACCGGCCGCCGCCGCGCCGGCACCGACGAAGAGCCCGCCGAGACCTAGAAAAGCGCGCAGCGCGCGTGGAATCGGGTTTGTCCACAGGCTGCGGTGGTAGCGTGGCCGCGTGAGACCGATCGCATGGCGCGCCCCCTCGGTCGATGAATCGCGGGCGGGTGCGCTGGCGACCGGCGCTCGGCCTGCGGCCGCTGACGGCGCGGCTGCTGGTCGCGCGCGGCATGGCCGAGGCCGAGCGCGCGAGCCGTTTCCTGGCGCCGCAAGCTGGCCGACCTGCGGCCGCCCGACGGTATGGCCGACCTGCCGCGCGCGCTGGACCGGCTGAGCGCCGCGCTGTCGGCCGGCGAGACCATCGGCGTGTTCGGCGACTACGACGTCGACGGCGTCACGACCGCGGCGGTGCTGGCGCTGGCGCTGCGCGCATGCGGCGGGCGCGTGTTGCCGCGCGCCGCCAGCCGCCACGCGGGCTATGGCCTGGGCGTCGGCGACGTCGATCGCTTCGCCGACGACGGCTGCCGCGTGCTGGTCACGGGCGACTGCGGCACCAGCGACCACGACGCCCTGCTGGCGGCGCGCGCGCGCGGCATCGACGTCATCGTCATCGATCACCACGAGCTGCCGCGCGGGCGAGACGGCGGCGTACGCGCTGGTCAGCTCGCGCCGTCCCGACGACGCCTTCCCGTTCAAGGGCCTGGCGTCGTGCGGCGTCGCGTTCTATCTGGCGGCGGCGCTGCGCACCCGGCCTGGGGGCCAGCTTCGATCCCAGAGACCTCCTCGACCTGGTCGCGCTGGGAACGATCGCCGACATGGTGCCGCTGGTCGACGAGAACCGCATCCTGGTCGCCGCCGGCCTCGTGCGGCTGTCGGAGCGCAAGCGCCCCGGGATCGCCGCGCTGGCGAAGCGCGCCGAGCTGGAGACGGGGCCGATCACGGCCACCGACGTCGCGTTTCGCCTGACGCCGCGGCTGAACGCCGCCGGGCGTCTGGGGGAAGCGCAGCTCGCGCTGGATCTGCTGCTGGCCGGACGCGGCCGACGCCGAGCGGCTGGCCACGGAGCTGGAAGAACAGAACACGGAACGCCAGCGCATCCAGGAGCTGGTGTGGAAAGAGGCGCTGGGGCAGGCGGCCGAGCAGCTCCTGGACGGCGATCCGGCGGCGCTGGTCGTCGGCGCCGACGGCTGGCATCACGGCGTGGTCGGCATCATCGCCGCGCGGCTGGTCGACCGGTACTCGCGGCCGGCGGTGGCGATCGGATTTCGCGACGGGGAGGGGCGCGGCTCGGCGCGGACGGTCGGCGGGCGTGAACCTCTACGACGCGCTGGCGCGCTGCGCCGGCCTGCTCACCAAGTTCGGCGGCCACGCAGGCGCGGCCGGGATGAGCATCGCGCCTGACAAGCTGGACGATTTCCGGCACGCGTTCGTGACCGAAGCGGCGCGCCAGCTCGGCAGCCACCGCCTCGACACCGTCGAGGTCGATGCCGAGGTGATGCTCCAGGATCTCGACGTGCCGTTCGCAGAGGAGCTGGCGCGCCTGGCACCGTTCGGCGTCGCGAACCGCGAGCCGCTGTTCGCGCTGTCCGGTGTGACAGCGCGGTTGACGCGGCTGGTGGGCAAGGGCCACCTGCAATTGACGCTGGACCACGGCGGCGCCACCAGCGAGGCCATCGCGTTCGGCTTCGCCGAGTCCGATCCCGGGGCAGGGGCGCTGGTGGACCTGGTCGCGACGGCCGAGCTCGACACGTTCCGCGGCCTGCGCCGCGCGCGACTGAAGGTGAGCAAACTGGCGAAAGCGGAATAGCGTATTAGCGGACGATCGGGGTTTCCTCGGATAAGCTTTGCCGCCAACTTGTCGCCACGTCGTGTCGAACCCGGCCCACCGCCGGAACGAACCTTCTGGGAGCTCCTGCCGCGGCGTAATTTCCGTCGGGCGTTGCTGCTGCTTGCGGCGCTGGTAGCCGTCATCGTGATCCGACAGATGGGCGGCTTCTCGTTCTCGAAGATGTTCGATTCGGTCGCGCCGCCGTCGCGCGCCGCCCGAGCAGCGTCCCTTTCAACATCTGGAAGTAAAACGTTGAGCACACCGGCCGGGCCGATGATGTGGGTGGTGTTCGGTGCGGTGGTGCTGGTGATGCTGGCGCTGGACCTGGGCGTCTTTCACCGCAAGGCGCACGTCATCGGCACGCGCGAAGCGGCGCTGTGGTCGTTCATCTGGATCGGCGTGGCGCTGCTGTTCAACCTGGGCATCTACTTCCGCTTCGGCTCCGACAAGGCGCTGGAGTTCTTCCAAGCCTGGCTGATCGAGAAGGCGCTGTCGGTCGACAACCTGTTCGTGTTCCTGGCGGCGTTCTCCTACTTCGCTGTGCCGGCGCACCTGCAGCATCGCGTGTTGTTCTGGGGGATCGTCGGCGCGCTGATCACGCGCGGCCTGTTCATCGCCATCGGCGCGGCGCTGCTGGCCACCGCGCACTTCGTGCTCTACGTGTTCGGCGCCTTCCTGATCTTCACGGCGGTACGGCTGATGCGCGGCGGCGACGACGAGGTGCACCCGGAGAGGAACCCGGTGCTGGCGCTGTTCAGGCGCTTCGTCCGCGTGACGCCCGAATACGTCGGTAACGCCTTCTTCTCCCGCCGCGAAGGCCTGCTCTACGCGACGCCCCTGCTCATGGTGCTGGTGGTCATCGAAGCGACCGACGTCGTGTTCGCGGTCGACTCGATCCCCGCCGTGTTCGGCGTGACCACGGACGTGTTCATCGTCTACACCTCGAACATCTTCGCGGTGCTCGGCCTGCGCGCGCTCTGCTTCCTGGTCGCCAGCATCGTCAAGCGCCTGCACTACCTGCGGCCGGCGCTGGCGCTGGTGCTCGCCTTCGTCGGCGCCAAGATGCTGGCGTCGGACGTCATCCACGTGCCGAACAGCATCTCGCTGCTGGTCATCGGCGGCCTGATCGGCGGCGCCGCGCTGCTGTCCGTGCTCGTGACACGCAAGGCGCCCCGACCATTGAGATGGGAACCCTCAGAGGGTCCCGAACTCCCGCTCGACGCGTTCAGCGCCGTTCAGATCCGGCGGTGGCCGAGGCAGGGCAGGGCGGTGCGCACCTTGTCCTGGTAGCTGAAGTCCAGGCGCCCGAGCGCGAACCCCTCGTGGTCGCCGCACTCGGCGATCACCGCGCCCCACGGATCGACGATCAGCGCGTGGCCGTAGCTGCGTCGCGTGGGGCCGTGCGCGCCGAACTGCGCCGGCGCCATCACGTAGACCTGGTTCTCGATCGCGCGCGCCCGCAGCAGCACGTGCCAGTGGTCCTTGCCGGTCTCGTAGGTGAACGCCGACGGCACGGCGATGATGCGCGCCGCCTGCGCCGCCATCGCGCGGTAGAGCTCGGGGAAGCGGAGGTCGTAGCAGATGCTGAGACCCAGCCCTCCCCACGGGGTCGCCGCGACGACGACGTCGCTGCCGGGCTCGACGGTCTCCGATTCGCGAAACCGCCGGCCGCCCGGGACGTCGACGTCGAACAGGTGCAGCTTGCGATAGACGGCGACGACCGTCCCTTCCGGATCGAGCAGCACCGACGTGTTGCGGATGCGCGTCCCGTCACGTCCACGTTCCGGGAAGCCGCCCAGCAGCAGCCAGACGCCGGCCTTGTGCGCCAGCGTCCGCATCGCGCGTCAGGATCGGACCTGGCTCCTGGCGGTCGCCGCCTGCGCAGACGGCAACTCCTCTGCGATCGCCAGGCGATGATCCTGCGCAGCTGCCCAGGTAGGCGAAGTTCTCAGGCAGACCGACAATCAGCGCGCCCGCCGTCGCTGCCTCGCGAACCAGCTCGCGACAGCGCTCGAGGTTCGCGTCGACGTCCTCGCCAGAGGTCATCTGCACCGCGGCGATGACCAGGTCGGACATGGCGCGGTCAGCCTAACATGGCCGGAACCGTCCAGTGACGCGCCGCGCAGCTCGGCCAAAACCGCCGTGAAGTCCTGGATTTAGCCCGGCCGCGCCGCCGGCTGACCTCGGGATCGCCGTCTTGCGACCTACAGATCCCCATGTTATAAAACGCGTCCCTGAAATTTGCGTTGCCTCCTTCGACTGAAGGGTGGGCCGCGTGCCCGCCCTTTTTTTTTGCCCTGAGCCCCCCAGAAAAGGCCCCCCAAAAACACCCGCATGCGAAAGGAACTGCAAGATCTCTGGCTGCTGGCCGAGCCTCATGTTCGCGATGCCGGATTCGACCTCGTCGAGGTGCAGTTCGGTCGCGAGACGGGTGGCTATGTCCTGCGGCTGTTCATCGACGTCCCTGCGACTGCGGGAGCAGGACCGATGACTATCCAGCCTGCGCACACTGTTCAGCTGGACGACTGTGAGCGCGTCAGTCGAAACGTGTCGGCGGCTCTGGATGTCGCCGACTGCATCAAACACGCGTACCAATTGGAAGTGAGCTCGCCTGGGCTTGATCGGCCCCTACGGCGAGAACGGGATTTTGCGCGGTTCGCGGGTGAGAGCGCACGTATTCGGCTCAATGAGGGGGTAGAGGGGCGGCGCAACTTCAACGGGACCCTCGGTGCGGCCCACGACGGCCGAGTGGAAATCATTTGTGATGGCCGGTCTTATTCGCTCCCCATCGACGATATCGTACGGGCCAACCTGGTCCCCGATTGGGAGCGCGAATTCCATCGGAGCGCTTCATGAACGAAGGTGCCGCCCTCGGCCTGGTCCTCGATCAGGTCTCAAAAGACAAGAACATCGACCGATCCGTACTGGTCGAAACGCTGGAGCAGGCCATCCTGACGGCCGCCAAGCGCGCCTTCGGCATGCAACGCGAGATGGAGGCCAAGTTCAACGAGGAGACGGGGCGCGTCGATCTGTTTCAGATCATCGTCATCGTCGACACGCTGACGCCTGGCCAGAGCGCGCTCGCGCTCGAGGGCAAGGAGGTCCTGCTGGCGGAGGCGCAGCGCTTCGGCCTCAAGGCCGAGGTGGGCGACGAGCTGCTGTTTCAGATCTTCTACGACGAGAAGGACCAGGCGAAGGCCGAGGAGCAAGACGCGAAGTACGGCGATCTCCTCAAGCTGAACCGCGCGTGGAAGGGCTTCGGCCGCATCGCCGCGCAGACCGCCAAGCAGGTCATCCTGCAGCGCGTCCGCGAGGCGGAGCGCGAGAACGTCTTCAACCAGTACAAGGACCGCAAGGGCGAGCTCATCTCGGGCATCGTGCGGCGGTTCGAGCGCGGCAACATCATCGTCGACCTGGGCGGCGCCGAAGCGGTGCTGCCGGTGCGCGACCAGGTGCCGCGCGAATCGTACCGGGCAGGCGACCGCATCGTCGCGTACGTCGTCGACATCGACAAGACGGCGCGCGGCCCGCAGATCATCCTGTCGCGCACGCACAAGGGGCTGCTCGAGAAGCTGTTCGAGATGGAGGTCCCCGAGATCTACGAGAAGATCGTGCGCATCGAGGCGTCGGCGCGTGAGGCGGGGGCGCGGTCGAAGATCGCGGTCAGCTCGCGTGACCGCGACGTCGATCCGGTGGGCGCGTGCGTGGGCATGAAGGGCTCGCGCGTGCAGGCGGTCGTGCAGGAGCTGCGCGGCGAGAAGATCGACATCGTCCCCTACGATCCCGATCCGGCGCGCTTCGTGTGTAACGCGATCGCCCCGGCCGAGGTGGCGCGCGTGATCATCGACGCCGGCAGCCACACGATGGAGCTGATCGTCCCCGACGAGAAGCTGTCGCTGGCGATCGGCAAGAAGGGCCAGAACGTGCGGCTCGCTTCGCAGCTCACCGGCTGGCGCATCGACATCCACTCGGAGACGAAGGTGCGCGAGATGGAAGCCCGGGCGCGGCAGTCGATGGCGGCCATCAAAAGTGGTGGCGACGACGGTGGCGGCCTTCCGACGGCGACCATCGAGGCGCTGTTCCAGGCCGGCTTCCGCTCCGCGGGCGAGGTGGCGGCGGCGAAGGCCGACGAGCTGGCGGCGATAGCGGCCGTCGGCGGCACCGCCGGCGCTCAGGCGCTGATCGTGGCGGCGGCGCAGGCCGCGGAGATCGAACGCGCGCGTCAGCTCGAAGTGGAAGAGGCGGCGCGCGCCGCGCGCGAGGCGGCAGGCGCTGGCGGAGCCCGAGGCCGCGGCGGCGCCGAGCCCCGGCGCGAGCCCGGAGGTGCGGCACGGATGACGACGCATGGCCTCGCCCACTCGAACCTGTATCGGCTGTCGCCGGCGTGGACCGGCCGCGGAGATGCTGCGGCTGCGCGCCGCGGGGGATCGGGGCGGGGTGCGTCCGTACATCCAGGTCCTGCGTCGAGCAAGCCATGCGTCCGGAAGTCCTTTCGCGTGCATTCAAACGGCCAGTAGTCGCGGCCGAGGTTCATCAGCTGTCGCAACAACTGAGCGTCGACTCGCGTAGAAAGAGATTGTGAACATCATGATGGGAAGCGGATACGAGCGCAGAACAGAACCGGAACCGCCGGCTGGACCGCGCCTGCGCGTATACGAGCTGGCGAAGGATCTGAACCTCACGCCGAAGGACCTCGTGGCGAAGATCCGCGCCATGGGCCTCGAGGTCGCGAATCACATGTCGCACCTCGAGCCTCCCGACGTCGACCGCGTGCGCCGCGCCGTCGAGCGCGAGCGCCTCGAGAACCTCGAAGAGGTCCGCCTCAACGACACCGTCATCCGCCGCCGTTCGAAGAGCGCGCTCCAGGGTACGCCGGTAGCGCCGGCCGCCGCCGCGCCGGCGCCTGCGCCCGGTCGCCAAGCCGTGCGGCCCCGCCGCCGCGCGCGCCCGAGCCTGTCGCACCGGTGGTCGCCAAGGCCGAGCCCGTCGTGCCGCCGCCCGCGAAGGAGCCTGTCGTTGCTCCGCCTCCGGTCGTCGCGCCGGCCCCCGAGCCGCGCCCGGCCGCCCCCGCTGCCGCCGAGCCCGCCGTCGCCGCCGCGCCCGTCGCAGCGCCGCCCGCTGCCGAGACAGCCGCCGGCGCCCGCGCCGACGCCGCCGACGATGCGCACGGCAGCGACTGACGAGCTGCCGCTGTCGCAGCGCCCGCTCAAGCAGATCCCGCAACCGGTCGTCACCGGCTCCGCCGCGACGGGCGCGTTCATCCAGCTCCCCGGCGTGAGGCCGCCGGGCGAGACCCCGGCGCCGCGCTTCGAGATCAAGGACCGCGACGAGGAGCTGCGCCGTCTCGGACGCGCGCCGCTGCTGACGCGCGCGCCGGCCGGTGCGCGCAACCAGTTCGGCCGTCCGGGCTTCGGCCCCGGCGGTCAGCGCCCGGGTGGCGTCCCCAAGAAGCGGGTCGCCGCCGCCGGCAAGAAGCTGAAGCAGACGCAGATCACCACCCCCGCCGAGCACAAGCGCGTCATCCGCATGAGCGACACGATCGCCGTGTCGGAGCTGGCGAAGAAGATGGCCGTGCAGGGGCGCGAGATCATCAAGAAGCTGTGGGCCTTGGGGATGATGGAAGCCAACATCAACAAGGACGTCAACCTCGAGACCGCGACGCTGGTGGCGATGGAGTTCGGCTACCAGATCGAGTCGACCGCGTTCCGCGAGGACGAGCTGCTGACCGCCGACGAGCCGCCCGAGAATCCCGAGGATCTGGTGACGCGCGCGCCGGTGGTCACGATCATGGGCCACGTCGACCACGGCAAGACGTCGCTGCTCGACGCGATCCGCAAGGCGAACGTCGCCGGCGGGCGAGGCGGGCGGCATCACGCAGCACATCGGCGCCTACAAGGTGACCGGCGAGCGTGGCGACGTCGTGTTCCTGGATACGCCGGGCCACGAGGCGTTCACGGCGATGCGCGCCCGCGGCGCGCAGATGACGGACATCGTCGTCCTCGTCGTCGCCGCCGACGACGGGCCGATGCCGCAGACGATCGAGGCCATCAACCACGCCAAGGCGGCGCAGGTCCCCATCGTCGTCGCGGTGAACAAGATCGACAAGCCGGGCGCCAACCCCGACATCATGCGCACCAAGCTGTCGGAGTACGACCTCGTCCCCGAGGAGTGGGGCGGCACGACGATCTACGTCAACGTGTCGGCGAAGACCAAGCAGGGCGTCGACAAGCTGCTCGAGATGCTGGCGCTGCAGGCCGAGATGCTCGAGCTGCGCGCGAACCCGAACAAGCTCGCCAAGGGGCACGTCGTCGAGGCGCGGCTGGATCGCGCGCGTGGCGCCATCTCGACCATCCTGGTCGAGGAGGGGACGCTGCGCGTCGGCGACCTGGTCGTCGCGGGCGAATACACGGGGAAGATCCGCGCCATGCTCGGCGACAAGGGACAGTCGCTGACCGAGGCGGGTCCGTCGACGCCGGCCGAGGTGCTGGGCCTGGACGGCATCCCGGACGCGGGCGAGGTGTTCAACGTCGTCACCGACGAGAAGGCAGCCAAGGCGCTCGCCGAGCACCGGCACGACGCCCGGCGCAAGAAGGAGCTGGCGGGCTCGAGCCGCGTGTCGCTGGAGAACATCCTCGACAAGATCAAGTCGGGCGAGGTCAAAGAGGTCAAGGTCGTGCTCAAGGCCGACGTGCAGGGCTCCGTCGAGGCGGTCGCGAACGCGCTGTCGCGGCTGTCGACCGAGACGGTGGGCGTGAACGTGATCTCGACCGGCGTCGGTGGCATCACCGAGTCCGACGTCGGCCTGGCCAAGGCGTCGTCGGCGGTCGTCGTCGGCTTCAACGTCCGCCCGGCGGGCAAGGCGCAGCAGATGGCCGAGCAAGAGGGCGTCGACATCAAGCTGTACCAGGTCATCTACGACGCCATCGACGACGTGAAGAAGGCCATGGTCGGCATGCTGGCGCCGATCTCGCGCGAGAAGATCATGGGCAAGGCGGAGGTTCGCCAGGTGTTCACCATCCCGAAGGCGGGGACGATCGCCGGCAGCTTCATCACCGAGGGCAAGATCTCGCGCAAGGCGCAGCTGCGGCTGGTGCGTGATTCGGTCGTCCTCTACACCGGCAAGGTCGGTTCGCTGCGCCGGTTCAAGGACGACGTGTCCGAGGTGGCGCAGGGCTACGAGTGCGGTCTGTCCATCGAAGGCTACGGCGACCTCAAGGAAGGCGACATCATCGAAGCGTTCGAGATGGAGTCCATCGCGCCGACGCTTGACGCCCCGATGGTCGACGCCAAGCAGCGGTGACAGTAGCGATCGCGCGCGTCACGTTGTTCCTGGGCGAGGCCCACTCGCTCAAGGACAAACGGATGGTGCTGCGCAAGATCAAGGACCTGGTGCGCAACAAGTTCAACGTGTCGATCTCGGAGGTGTCCGAGAACGACCGCTGGCAGCGGGCGGTGCTGGGGCTGACGCTGGTCGGCAGCGACCGCAAGTTCACGGAGTCGGCGATGGACGAGGTGCTGCGCTTCATCCGCGACCACGTCCAGGTCTCAAACGAGGAGAAGGAGCTGCAGTCGTTCGGCGACGAGCTGGCGGGCCCCGACTTCAAGCACTGGGAGGAGTGAGACGTGGCGCAGCGGGTTGAACGGGTTGCCGGCGAGGTGAGGGCAGTCGTGGGCGAGGTGATCGCGCGCGATGAGATCAAGGACCCGCGCGTGCGCGGCGCCGGGCTGATCACCGTGACTCACGTGTGGGTGTCCGGCGATCTGCGGCACGCCCGCGCGCTGTTCACCGTGCACGACATGGACGCGGCGGGGATGGAACGGGTGCGGCAGGGCCTCAACCACGCGAGCGGCTATTTCCGGCACGCGATCGCGCAGCGGCTGCGGATGAAGGTCGCGCCGGCTGTGAAGTTCGAGATCGACAAGGTGTTCGATCAGGCGGAGCGGGTCGAGAAGCTGCTGCGTGATGCGCGGCCGCCGGCCGCCGCGCCGGAAGCGGAGGCAAGCGCAAGCGGACGCCGCGGCGCCCACGGACGATGACACCCGACCGCGACGACGATTGACGACGCCGTCCTGGTCGTCGACAAGCCGCTGGGCGTGACGTCGTTCGATGTCGTGCGCCGGGTGCGGCGCGCGGCGCGGGTGAAGCGGGTCGGGCACGGCGGCACGCTGGATCCGCTGGCGTCCGGCGTGTTGCCGATCTGCCTGGGCGAGGCGACCAAGCTGGCGCAGTTCCTCCTCGACGCCGACAAGGAGTACACGTTCACGGTCTGCTTCGGCGTCGAGACCGACAGCGAAGACGCGGCGGGCGCGGTCACCGCGCGCGCCGACGCCAGCGGCGTGGACGCGGCGGCGGTCGGCGCGCGCGCTCGCGGGCTTCCGCGGTTCCATCACGCAGGTGCCGCCGGTGTATTCGGCGCTCAAGCGCGCCGGGCGACCTCTCTACGACTACGCACGCGCCGGTGAAGCCGTGACGGCCGACCCGCGGAGCGTCGTCATCCATGCGCTCGACCTGGTGGCGTTCCGCGGACCCGAGGCGGTCGACCTGAGCATGCGCTGCTCGAAGGGGACGTACGTGCGGGCGCTGGCGCGCGATCTCGGCCGTACGCTCGGCCCGGGCGCGCACGTCACGGCGCTGCGACGGACGCGTTCGGGGCCGTTCGCGCTCGCCGACGCCCAGCCGCTGGATGAGGTGGTGGCGGCGCTGTCAGCCGGGGAGGGGATCCGATTACGCCCCGTCGGCCTGGCGGCTGCGCTCGGTCATCTCGAGCGCCGTGTCGTCAGCGAAGACATGGCCAAGGACCTGCGTGTCGGCCGGCGTATCCCCTGGGATTTCCCAGATCAGCGACGCTTGTGCCTGCTGAACGGCCAGGGGGAGCTCGTAGCCGTCGCGGAGCCCCGGCCGGATGGCATGCTCGGGACCCTACGGGTTTTTGGCGTAACTCATTGACTGGTCCGTAGTTTTCTGGGACATTCCCCCCACACAAAAAGACAAAAACACACATGGCCCTCGCAGCAGAACGCAAATCGGCAGTCGTCCAGAAATTCGCACGGAAACCGGGAGACACCGGTTCTCCGGAAGTTCAGATCGCCCTGCTATCGGAACGGATTTCGTACCTTACCGAGCACTTCAAGACCCACGCGAAGGATCACCACTCGCGTCGTGGCTTGCTGATGTTGGTCGGGCAGCGTCGTCGCCTCTTGGACTATCTCAAGGCCAAGAATGTCGACCGCTACCGCACCGTCATCCAGTCGCTCGGAATCCGTAAGTAGCAGGGAATCCGAACGCGCGAACTGACGCGACTCACGCTGATGTCCGGCGGCCGTCGACAGACGCCAGCCGCCGAAGCATGAGCCGGGTTTCCCGCCCGGTCGCGCTTGCTGCCGCATTCGCTGGTTGCTAAGGGCCCTATCACAGGGAGACAACATGCAGTTCGTTCGCGAGGGTGTGAATTTCGGCGGCAAGGAGCTCAGCATTGAGACCGGCCGCATGGCGAAGCAGGCCGACGGGTCGGTGGTTGTCCGCTACGGCGACACGATGGTGCTGGTGACGGCCGTCGCGTCGTCGACGATCCGCCCGGGCGTCGACTTCATGCCGCTGACCGTCGAGTACCTGGAGAAGACGTCGGCGGCCGGCAAGATCCCCGGCGGCTACTTCAAGCGCGAGGGGCGCCTGACGGAGGTCGAAGTGCTGACCTCACGGCTCATCGATCGTCCGTCGCGTCCGCTGTTTCCCAAGGGCTGGCGCTTCGACACGCAGGTCATCGCGATGGTCATCTCGACCGATCGCGAGAACCCGTCGGACGTGCTGGCCATGGTCGGCGCGTCGACCGCGCTGCACCTGTCTGACATCCCGTGGGCGGGCCCGTACGCGGGCATCCGCGTCGGCCGCGTTGACTGGCGAGTTCGTCGTCAACCCGACGTTCGCCGATCGCGCGCAGTCGGACATCGACCTGATGGTCGCCGCCAGCCGTGACGCCATCGTCATGGTCGAAGGCGGCGCGGGCGAGGTCAGCGAAGAGGTCATCGTCGACGCGCTGATGTTCGCGCACAAGGAGGCGCAGCCGATCATCGAGCTGCAGGAGAAGCTGCGCGCGGCAGTCGGCAAGCCGAAGCGCGAGTTCATCCCGCCGGTCAAGGATCCGGCGATCGTCAGCAAGGTCGCGGAGCTGGCCAACCAGAAGATCGAAGCCGCGATGGCCATTCGCGAGAAGCAGCAGCGCTACACGGCCCTGGACGCCGCTGGCTCCGAGGTCAAGGCGGCGCTCGCGGAGGTGTTCCCGGACCGCGGCCCCGAGGTCAGCGAGGCGTTCGAGGCGGCCAAGAAGAAGCACCTGCGCGAGCTGGTGCTCAACACCGGCCGCCGCATCGACGGCCGCGCGCCCGCGGACATCCGCCCGATCACGTCCGAGGTCGGCGTCCTGCCGCGCACGCACGGCTCGGCGCTGTTCACGCGCGGCGAGACGCAGGCGCTGGTGACGACGACGCTCGGCACGAGCCAGGACGACGCAGCAGATCGACGCGCTCATCGGCGACTTCGAGAAGCGCTTCATGCTGCACTACAACTTCCCGCCGTTCTCGACGGGCGAGACCAAGCCGCTGCGCGGCCCCGGCCGGCGCGAGATCGGCCACGGCGCCCTGGCCGAGCGCGCGCTCGCGCGCATGCTCCCGGGCGAGAAGGAGTTCCCGTACACGATCCGCATCGTGTCGGAGATCCTCGAGTCGAACGGCAGCTCGTCGATGGCGTCGGTCTGCGGCGGCACGCTGTCGCTGATGGACGCGGGCGTGCCGATCAAGGCGCCGGTCGCCGGCATCGCGATGGGCCTGATCAAGGAAGGCGAGCGCGTCGCCATCCTGTCCGACATCCTCGGCGACGAGGATCACCTCGGCGACATGGACTTCAAGGTCTGCGGCACCGAAGCAGGGCATCACCGCGATCCAGATGGACATCAAGATCCAGGGGCTGACGCGCGAGATCCTCGAGAACGCGCTCGACCAGGCCAAGGACGGCCGCTGCACATCCTCGGCAAGATGGCCGAGGCGCTGTCGGCGCCGCGCGACGATCTGTCGCGCTACGCGCCGCGCATCCACACGCTGCAGGTCAAGCCCGACCAGATCCGCGAGATCATCGGCCCGGGCGGCAAGACCATCAGCGGCATCATCGGCGCAGACCGGCGTCTCCATCGACGTCGAGGACGACGGCACGGTGCACATCGCGTCGCCCGACGGCATCGCCGTCAAGAAGGCGATCGACATCATCAAGGGCCTCACCGCGGAGCCCGAGGTGGGCGAGTTCTACATGGGCGTCGTCAAGCGCATGGCCGAGTTCGGCGCGTTCGTCGAGATCCTGCCGGGCACCGACGGCCTGGTCCACATCAGCGAGCTCGACGCGCAGCGCGTGCGCACCGTGCAGGACGTCTGCAAGGAAGGCGACGAGATGCTGGTGAAGGTCATCGGCATCGATCGCGCCACGGGCAAGATCCGGCTGTCGCGCAAGGAAGCGATCGGCAAGACACCGGACGTGGTCCACAACTTCCGCGCCGCGGCCGCGTCGTAATCGGGACGCGCAGGTGACCGGGGTTCGTGTCCGTTTCCAGCGGCTCCGCCCCGGCGCCCAGGCGCCCCGCTACATGTCTGCGGGCGCCGCCGGCCTGGATCTGGCGTCGGCGGCGGAGGAAGCGATAGAGATTGCTCCCGGGGCGCGGGTCGCCGTGCCCACGGGGCTGGCGTTCGAGATCCCGCCCGGCTTCGAGGGGCAGGTGCGGCCGCGGTCGGGGCTGGCGCGCAAGGCCGGCATCTCGTTGCCCAACTCGCCGGGGACGATCGACAGCGACTATCGGGGCGAGGTGCTGGTGTTGCTGATCAACCACGGCGCGGAGCCCCACGTCGTCCATCCCGGCGACCGCATCGCGCAGCTGGTCATCGCGCCGGTCGTGATCGCGGAGCTGGAAGAGGTCGCCGAGCTGGCGGACAGCGTCCGCGGCGACGGTGGCTTCGGCCACACCGGTCGGTAGTCCGCGGGCGTAGATTCCGCTTGCACGGCTCGGGGTTGGCGTGAATAATTATTCACGCCATGGGTAAGCCATCAGGGGACGCGATCAGCGCCGTCGGCATCGTCGGCGTGTCCGGGTATTCGGGCATGGAGCTCGCGCGCATCGTCGCGGGACACCCGCGGCTGGCGCTGGCGCTGGCGATCAGCGACAAGTGGGCCGGCAGCACGCTGGGTGATCGCTTGCCGCTGCCGACGAGCGTCGGCGGCTGCCGGTGCGCCCGCAGCGCGACGCGGTGGCGGCTTCGTTCGCGGGCCTCGACATCGTCTTTCTGTGCACGCCCGCGGAGGCGTCACTGGCCATCGCCCCCGCCGCCCTGGAGGCGGGCGCCCGGGTCGTCGACCTGTCGGGGGCGTTCCGGCTCGCGGCGAATGAATATCCACGCTGGTACGGCTTCGAGCACGCGCGTCCCGACCTGCTGCCGGGGGCCTGCTATTCGATGCCGGAGGCGGGCGCGTCGGGGGAGGCGCGCAGCGCGCGCCTGGTGTCCAACCCGGGCTGCTACGCGACCGCCGCGGCGCTGGCGACGCTGGCGCTGCTGCGGGGCGAGATCATCGAACGCGCAGGGGATCGTCATCGACGCCAAGAGCGGCACCACGGGCGCCGGTCGCAAGGCGAACGAGGACTTCTCGTTCTCGGAGGTCGACGGCGACTTCCGCGCCTACCGCGTGCTGCGGCACCAGCACACGCCGGAGATCGAGCGGGCGCTGGGCCTCGCGGGCTACGAGGGCCTCAAGGTGACCTTCACGCCGCACCTGCTGCCGACACGGCGCGGGATCCTGGCGACGGTCTATGGCCGCCTGGTTCCCGGCAAGACCGGCGTCGACGCCGCCGCCGCGATCGAGCGGTTCGTGGCCGGGCGGCCGTTCCTGCGCGCCGCCAAGCCCGACGCCGTACGCCTGCACGGCGTGGTCGGCACGAACCGGGTCACGCTGGGCGCCGACGCCGACCCCGAGCGCGGGGTCGCGGTCGCGTTCGCGGCGCTCGACAACCTGGTGAAGGGGGCCGCGGGACAGGCGGTGCAGAACGCCAACCTGATGCTCGGTCTGGACGAGACGACCGGGCTGGACACCTTGCTCGGGAGCGCGCCGTGAGTGATTCGCGAAGATTAAGAGGGGACCCTGGAAAGGTCCCCATGCCCTCCGCGACGGTCTCCGTGCGGCGGAGCCGCACTTCGACCACGCGAAGAGTTTTTCGGTTCCAGTCGGGTTTCGCTTCGGCGCGGTTGCGGCCGGGGTCAAGCAGGCGGGCGCCGCGCGGCGCGACGTGGCGCTGATCGTCTCCGAGACGCCGTGCGCGGCGGCGGGTTCGTTCACGGTCAACCGCATGCGCGCCGCTCCCGTCGACTACGGCGCGGGCCGGCTGCCCGCGATGGGTATCCGGGCGATCGTGGCGAACAGCGGCAACGCCAACGCGATCACTGGCCCCGAAGGCGCGGTCGATGAGCGCGCCGTGGCGGCTGCCGTCGCGGCTGGGCTGGGCGTCGAGGCGGATACGGTGCTGACGGCGTCGACGGGCGCCATCGGCATTCGCCTGCCCGTCGACCGGATCGCCGCCGCGGTACCGGCGCTGGTCGCGGCGCTGGGCGACGAAGTGATCACCGCGGCCGAGGCGATCCGGACGACGGACCTCACCACCAAGGTCGCCTTCCGCGAGATCGCGGTCGGCGGGCGCGCGGTCAAGTTCGCGGCCATCGCCAAGGGGTCGGGGATGATCCACCCGCAGATGGCGACGATGTTGTGCTTCATCGTCACCGACGCGACGGTTGCGCCCGCCGTGCTGCAGGCGGCGCTGACCGAGGCGGTCGAGGACACGTTCAACACCATCACCGTCGACGGCGACATGTCGACCAACGACGCGGTGATCGTGCTCGCCAACGGGCGTTCGGGGGCGGCGGCGATCGCGCGCGACGGCGCCGACTTCGCCAAGCTGCAGGCGACGCTGACCGGAATGTGCGCCGACCTGGCGCGCGCCATCGCCGCTGACGGCGAGGGGGCGACCAAGTTGCTGGTGGTCGACGTCGCGGGCGTGCCCGAGCGGGCGGTGGCGCGCGATCTGGCGCGCGCGGTCGCGGGTGGCAGCCTGGTCAAGTCGGGGATCTTCGGCGGCGATCCGTCGTGGGGACGGATCCTTGCTGCGCTCGGCGCCCGCATCGGGGCGCGCAATTTGCCGCTGGACCTGGCGCGCGTGACGCTCGACATCCAGGGGGTGCGCGTCTATGGCAAGGGCGGCCCGATCGCCTTCGACGGCAAGGAGCTGGCGGCGCGCATGAAGAAGGCCGAGATCGCCGTGCGCCTGGATCTGGGCGTCGGCAAGGAGTCGGCGCGTGCGCTCGGCTGCGATCTGACGTTCGACTACGTGAAGATCAACGCCGAGTACTACAGCGGCCCGGCCGCTGCCGGCGTCGACCCGGCCAAACGCGCGCCCGTCGGCGCCAACCGGCCGCTGGTCGTCGAGGCGCTCAGCTACATCCGCAAGTTCGGCGGCAAGCGCTGCGTGATCAAATACGGCGGGGCGGCGATGGTGGACCCGGCGCTGAAGCGAAGCTTCGCCGAAGAGGTGGTGCTGTTGCAGTCGGCGGGCCTGAAGCCCGTGATCGTCCACGGCGGTGGCCCCGAGATCACGAAGACGCTGGAGAAGCTGGGGCGCAAGTCCGAGTTCGCCGACGGGCAGCGCATCACCGGCGCCGAGGAGGTACGCGTCGTCGAGATGGTGCTGACCGGGCGGATCAACACGGAGATCGTCGGCCTGATCAACAGCATCGGCGGCAACGCCATCGGCCTGTCGGGCAAGGACGGGCGCCTGCTGATCGCGCACAAGCTGCAGCCTGCCCCCGGCAAGCCGGACCTGGGTTTCGTCGGCGAGATCGAGGCGGTCAACGCGGACCTGCTCGACATGTTCCTGGAGCGCGGCTACATGCCGGTGATCTCGCCCGTCGGCTTCGGCAAGGACGGCTCCAGCTACAACATCAACGCCGACGTCGCTGCGGGGGAGATCGCGGCGGCGTGTGGCGCGGAACGCCTGATCTTCCTGACCGACGTCGCAGGCATCCTGGACGACGACGGAACCCTGATCTCGGAGATCCGCGCCGCCGAGCTGGAAGCCAAGCTGGGCGGGAGCATCAGGGGCGGGATGCACGTCAAGGTCCAGGCTGTGTTGCACGCGCTGGCGAGCGGCGTGCGCGCCGTTCACGTCGTCGACGGGCGCCAGCCTCACAGCGTCGTCGCCGAGCTGTTCACCGACCGGGGCGTCGGCACGCTGGTGACCTAGCCGTGCGAACCGACGACCTGCGCCGCGACGCGATTCGCGACATCCTGGCCAACGGTAACGGCAACGGTAACGGCAAGCAGGGCGCCGTCGCCAGCCAGGCGGAGCTGCGCCGGAGGTTGCGCGCGCGTGGCATCAACGCGTCGCAGGCGACGCTGTCCCGCGATCTGGCTGCGCTGGGCGTGCACCGCGCCGCTGGCGCGCACGGGCCCCGCTACATGGTAGGACGGCGGCGTGTTGCCGCTGGAGCCGGTGCGGCGTCTGGTCGACGGCATCGAGAGCAACGCCGCGCTGGTCGTCGTGCGCACCAAGGCCAGCGCCGCGTCGACCGTCGCGCGCGCCCTCGACGAAGCGCAGCTGGAAGAGGTCATGGGGACGATCGCCGGCGACGACACCATCTTCGTCGCCCCGCGCCGCCCGGGCGCCGGCAACGCGGTCGCCCGCCGCCTGCGCGTCGTCCTGGGTCTCGACTAGGCGTCGCGCGCGGCGCGACCATCCGGCTGCCGGCTACTTCCTGGATCGTCTTTAGGGCAACCCCCAGGTCCCCCGGCGCGGGCAACCTGATTACAATGGACGAGCATGGTCAGAGCTGCCGGGTTCGCGCTGGTATTCGCCGCCTGTTCACACGGCGCAGCGCCACCGGCTGCCCCGCCGCCGGCGGCCCCTGTCCCGGCCGCGCGGGCGCTGCCTGACACGGCGGGCGCGGTGGCCTTCCTCGAGGAGATCTCGGCGCTCGCCCGCAGCGCGCTGCTGCGACAGCCGTTGCCGGCGGCGAGGCTGCCGCTTCGGCCCGAAGCCGGGCGCCAGCTCGTGTCGTTCGATCCCGAGGAGCAGATGCCGCCGGCAGGGCGCCTCCGCCGCTTGTACGTCGCGGCGGATACCGCGCTGACGTTTGCGGACGGGGGGTGCCTGCGGATGACGGTGCTCATTGGCCCGACCGGCTTTCGCGTCGGTGGGGCAAAATTTGCCGAAGCGTGTGGGGCGCTCCCCAATCCCCCGGCGCTTGCGCCGCTGACGGGTTCGCTGGCGTCGATCGCGGAGGCGCTGGCGGGACGCGGGGGCAACGTGCCGTGGTTCACCGTCATGGACGTCGTCTCGTGCACAGGTGAGGAGGCGATCTGCGAGCCGAGCGCGCGCAAGCCCGACGACGCGGCGCTGGCCAGCCTGCGCAGCCGGCTGGAGCGCGCGGGCGCGCCGGTGGGCGTGGGGCTCGGCGAGCTCGGCCCCATCGAGATCGGCGATGACCGCCGCGCGTTCTACGTCGAGATCGGCGCCGGCGATGACATGGCCAGCATCACGCGCATCAAGGTCAAGCAGGTCCGCGCGCGCTGACCTATAGTCCGGGCCGAGATGCCGAAGGCGATCGTCGTTCACGAGCTGGGTGGTCCCGAGGTCCTGAAGTTCGAAGACGTCGCCGATGTGGCGCCCGGGCCCGGGCAGGCGCGCGTGCGGCACACGGCGATCGGGGTCAACTTCATCGACGTCTACTTCCGCACCGGGCTGTACAAGTCGCCGGCGCTGCCGTTCGTTCCGGGACAGGAGGGCGCCGGCGTCGTCGAGGCGGTCGGGCCTGACGTGACCGACGTGGCCGTCGGCGATCGCGTCGCCTACGCCGGCCTGCAGGGGGCGTACGCCGAGGTGCGGCTGGTGCCCGCGGCGCGGCTGGTGAAGCTTCCGCGGTCGATCGACGACCGGACCGCCGCCGCGATGATGCTCAAGGGGATGACGGCCGAATATCTGCTGCTGCGCACGGCGCGCGTCGAACGCGGCGACACGATCCTGTTCCACGCCGCTGCGGGCGGCGTCGGCTCGATTGCCTGTCAGTGGGCGAAGTCGCTGGGCGCGCGCGTCATCGGGACCGCGGGTGGGGCCGCCAAGGTCGCCCGCGCGCGCGCGCTGGGGTGCGACGAGGTCATCGACTATCAGCGCGAGGACGTCGTCGCCCGGGTCAAGGACATCACGGGCGGGGCGGGGGTGCGGGCGGTTTTCGACGGCGTCGGCAAGAGCACGTTCGACGCTTCCCTGGCGTGCCTGGCGACGCGCGGCATGCTCGCGCTGTTCGGGCAGTCGTCGGGGTCGGTGGCGCCCGTCGATCCCAGCTTGCTGGCGAAGGCATCGCTGTTCCTGTCGCGTCCGGTGCTGGGGCACTACGTCGCGACGCGCGAAGAGCTGGTGCAGTCGGCGGCCAAGCTGTTCGCGGTCGTTGCCAGCGGCGCGGTGAAGATCGAGGTGGCGCAGACCTATCCGCTGGCCGACGCGGCGCGCGCCCACGCCGACCTGGAAGGGCGCAAGACGGTCGGATCGACATTGCTCCACCCTGGGCATTGAACCGTCGCCGCGTTTTCGTTAGAACCGGCGCGGACACATGATTCCGCGCTACACGCGTCCCGAATTGGTCGAGCTGTGGTCCGACCGCCACCGCTACGAGACCTGGCTACGCGTCGAGCTGGCTGCCTGCGCGGAGATGGAGGCCACTGGAGCGGTGCCGGCCGGGACCGCCGCCGCGGTGCGCGCCAAGGCCGCCGGCAAGCTGGATGCCGCGCGCATCCTGGAGCACGAGGAGCGCACGCGCCACGACGTGATCGCGTTCCTGACTCACGTCGAGGAGCTGGCGGGCGAGCCGGCGCGCTGGCTGCACCTGGGGATGACGTCGTCCGACGTGCTGGACGCGTCGCTGGCGGTGACGCTGGTCGAGGCGGCCACCGAGATCCTGGCCGGCGTCGACCTGCTGCGTGCGGCGTGCCGGCGCCGCGCTGACGAGCATCGCGCGACGGCCGCGATCGGACGCTCGCACGGCATACACGCCGAGCCGATCACCGCGGGGCTGGTGTTCGCGGGCTTCTACGCCGAGCTGGGCCGCTCGCGCCGGGCCCTGGTGGCGGCGCGTGACGAGGTCGCGGTCGGGAAGATCGCGGGGGCAGTCGGCACCTACGCCAACCTGGACCCCGCCATCGAGGCGAAGGCGCTGGCGACGCTGGGGCTCCGCCCGGAGACGGTGCCGACGCAGATCGTCGCGCGTGACCGGCACGCGGCCTACTTCCAGGCGCTGGCGCGTCTGGGCACCGCCGTCGAGCGCATCGCGATCACCGTGCGCCACTGGCAGCGCACGGAGGTGGGGGAGGCGATGGAGGCCTTCGGCAAGGGGCAAAAGGGGTCGTCGGCGATGCCTCACAAGAAGAACCCCATCCTGTCGGAGAACCTGTGCGGCATCGCGCGCCTGCTGCGGTCGTACGAATCGGCGGCGCTCGAGGACGTCGCGCTCTGGCACGAGCGCGACATCTCGCATTCGTCCGTCGAGCGCGTCATCGGCCCCGACGCGACCGGGCTGGCTGACTTCATGGTCCGCCGCGCCGCGACTCTGGTCGACGGCCTGGTGGTGAACGCCGCGCGCATGCGCCACAACCTGGACATGTGGAAGGGCCTCTACTTCAGCGAGGCGGTGCTGCTGACGCTGGTGCGCAAGGGGATGGCGCGCCAGCCGGCGTACGAGCTGGTGCAGCGCAGCGCCCTGCGCGCGGTGGCCGGCGAGGGGACCTTCCGTGAGCTGCTGGGCGCCGACGCCGACGTCGGCGCGCGCCTGACGGCCGCGGAGATCGATCGCGCCTTCGACCTCGAACATCACCTGCGCCACGCCGGCGCCATAATCGACCGAGCACTCGCGGAGGAGATTTCATGACCAAGCCCATCGACGAAGCAGTCATTCGCGCCCAGCTGGACAAGACGCTGGGGGACACGAGCTTTCCCGAGCTGGGCGAGAAGTACGAGGGCAAGGTGCGCGACTGCTACGTTCGCGACGGCCGCCGCACGCTGATCGCCACCGACCGCATCTCGGCGTTCGACGTCGTGCTGGGGACGATCCCGTTCAAGGGCCAGGTCCTGAACCAGATGGCCAGCTTCTGGTTCGAGGCGACCGCCGACCTGGTCCCGAACCACGTCATCAACGTCCCCGACCCGGCGGTGACGGTGGCGCGCGAGTGCGAGCTGCTGCCGGTCGAGTTCGTCATGCGCAACTACATGACGGGCGTGACGTCGACGTCGATCTGGACGCACTACGCGAAGGGCGGCCGGAGCTTCTGTGGCCACGACCTGCCGGAAGGGATGCGCAAGAACCAGAAGCCTGCCGGCCGCGATCCTGACGCCGTCGACCAAGGCGGAGAAGGGCGAGCACGATCGCTCCGTGTCGCGCGCCGAGATTCTGGAGATGGGCGCGCTGTCGGCGGCGGACTTCGACGCGGCGGCGGGGATGTGCGCGCGCGTGTTCGCGTTCGGGCAGCAGGAGGCGCTGCGCCGCGGGCTCATCCTGGTCGATACGAAATACGAGATCGGCCGCCGCAACGACGGCACGTTGTGTTTCATCGACGAGGTGCACACGCCGGATTCGTCGCGCTACTGGTACGCGAACGACTACGAGGATCGCTTCACGCGCGGCGAGGAGCCGCGCGGCCTGGACAAGGAATACGTGCGCCGCACGCTGGCCGATCAGGGCTACCGCGGCGACGGGCCGCCGCCGCCGCTGGCCGACGACGTTCGCGTCGAGGCGGCGCGCCGCTACATCCAGGTCTGCGAGCTGGTGACCGGCCGGCCGTTCGTCCCCGACACCGAAGAGCCGAGCGCGCGCATCCGCCGCAACCTCAAGCTCTGAAGCAGCGCGCCGACCCCGCGCAGGTCGCGGGTCAGCGCGCGGCTCGTCGGACTTGTCGCCGCTTTGCGGAGGGCGTCGCCGAGCGTGCGGAAGCCGCCGGTGCTGCGGCGGCTTGCGTTGGGGTCGAGCAGGCGCCCCAGGCCGACCAGCGCTTGCGCGACGGTCACCGGTTCGATCGTGTCGGGCTTGAGCAGGTTCTCGAGCTCGTCCATCTCGCCGGCGGCCTTGCCGGCGCCCAGCCAGTGGCGATCGACCGTGCGGCGCAGTCGCGCCTCGTCGACGCCGAATTCGGCGGCGAGATCGACGCTGGTATCGACGCGCGGGATGGCGACGGCGGTGCCGTTGGCGCCGCTCTTGTGCGCGCCCGACGGGACGCCCGGCATCGGCGCGCGCACCGCGCCCGAGTTGGCTGCGGCCTTGCGCGCCAGGATCTTGCTCAACAGCTCGCGCGACGGCGCGTCGAGCCGCAGGAACTGCACGCCCATGCCGTGCGGCTTCTGCGGCGCCGCGGCGTCGTACGGCTTGATCCAGGTGACCTTGCCGTCGCCGGCCAGCGCGACCTCGCCGCCGGCCAGCTGGATCTCGAACGCGAACGTCGTGCCCACGGGCGGCGGGTTGCGGCTCGCCAGGAAGACACCGCCGCGTGTGACGTTCGGCGCGAAGCGCTCGATGAAGTCAGCGAAAGACGCGTAACGTAGCCGGACGCGTACGGGTGCAGTTGAGCTCACGGCGGAGATCGAGTATCCGCCGTTCGATCGTGCTGCGTCAATCGACGTTCAAGTGAATTACGCCGGCAACCCGAACAAACGTCGGGTGTTTGCGGTGGTTGCTGCGTCCACCTCGGCCACGGTCATCCCTCGCACGGCGGCCAGCGCGGCGAGGGTCTCGGCGATGAACGCGGGTTCGTTCTTGCGGCCGCGATGAGGAATCGGCGCCAGGTACGGGGCGTCGGTCTCGATCAGGATGCGGTCGAGCGGCGCGAACGCCGCTGCCTCGCGGATGTTGCCGGCGGTCTTGAAGGTGACGATGCCCGAAAACGACAGGTGCTGGCCGGCGTCCAGGTAGGCGCGCGCGTCGGCCACGCCGCCCGAGAAGCAGTGGATCACGCCGGCGGGGGTGCCTTCCTCGCGCAGAATCGTCGGCGGCGTCCTCGTGCGCGTCGCGCACGTGGGAGACGATGGGCAGCTCGGCGGCGCGGGCCATGGCGATGAAGCGCCGGTAGGCGGCCTGCTGAGCCTCGCGCGGCGAGTGCTGGTAGTAGTAGTCGAGCCCAGTTTCTCCTACACCAACCACCCGGGGGGCGCGCGCAAGCTCGGCCAGCGCGGGCCAATCGGAGTCCTGCATGGTGGCCACATCGTGCGGATGCACCCCGACCGTCGCGTAGACGTCGGCTTCCGCGGCGGCAAGCGCGACCGCATCGCGCGGGGCCTGGAGGCCGCCGCCGACGCCTACGCAGATGAACGCCGTCACCCCACATTGGCGCGCACGCTCGAGGACCTCGCTGCGATCTGCGCCGAAGTACTGGGGATCCAGGTGACAGTGTGAGTCGATCATGGCCTAAATGTTTGTACCAAAGCCTCCGATGTCCCGGATAGGCTTGCGGCTTGCGATTGGTGGGGGAACAACAAAGGCGTGTTGCCGAAACCTGAAGATTACGACAAGACCAGGGCGCTCGGACCCAACCAGGGTCCTGCGGCCGGGATGAACCAGGCGGTCGACGCTGACGCGTTGAAGCCCGGGACCCTGTGCGGCGCCTACGTCTTGAAGAAGGAGCTCGCCTCCGGCGGCGGCGGCACGGTGTACGAGGCCCAGCACCGCATCCTCGGTCGGCGCGCGGCGGTCAAGGTGCTGCGCCGGCAGCTCGCGGCGTCGCCGCAGATGGTTGCGCGCTTCGTGCAGGAAGCGCGCGCCGTCAACATGATCAAGCACCCGAGCATCGTCGACATCTTCGAGTTCGACGATCTCCCCGACGGGCGTCCGTTCTACGTCATGGAGCTGCTCGAGGGCATCGACCTGCGATCGATCCTGACCGAGCGCGGCCGCTTCCCGCCGGGCGAGGTGCTGGAGATTCTCGAGCCGGTGTGCTCGGCGCTGCAGGCGGCGCACGACCTGGGCATCGTTCACCGCGATCTCAAGGCCAGCAACATCTTCATCGCCACGGGCGGCGAGAAGCGCATCGTCAAGCTGCTCGACTTCGGCATCGCGAAGCTGCTGCACCCTGACGCAGGCGAGGGCGGGTTGACCGTCGTCGGCACGCGCCTGGGGACGTCGTACACGATGGCGCCCGAGCAGATCCGCGGCGACGGCGTCGACGCGCGCACCGATATCTACGCGCTGGGCGTCGTGCTCTATCACCTGGTGACGGGGCAGTATCCGTTCCGGGGCGAGACGATGACCGACATCGAACGCCAGCATCTGGAGGCGCCTGCGCCGCGGCCCAGCCAGGCGGCGCCGCTGCCGGCGGCGCTGGACGCCATCGTCCTGCGCTGCATGGAGAAGACCGCCGACCGCCGCTACCAGAGCGTCAAGGCGTTCATCGAGGCGCTGCGCGACGCGGTGGGGACGAAGACGACGGACGTGGAGGTCAAGGCGCGCGGCGCCGCCATCTACGTCGAGATCCGGATCGCCGACGGCGCCGACGCCGAGAGCGACGAGGTGCTGGACGACACCTCGGCGATTCTGGACGCGACCGAGCAGAGCTTCCGCGGCGCCGGGATGTCGCTGCCGCTGCAGACGGGCAACGCCATCATCGGCGCGCGCGTGCTGTCGGCCGATGCGGGCACGGCGGCGGGCGAGCGCGCCGCTGCGCTGGCGCTCGCCAACGGCCTCGCCGACGAGCTCGGCAGCCGCCCGTCGGCGCACGCCTCGGTCCACGTCAACATCGCCGTCCACGTCGCCGACGCGGTCGTGAAGGATTCCGCCGAGGCGGCCGGGGGCAAGGGGATTGTCGGCGGCGAGCTGCTGTCGACGGCCGACTGGGCGCCCCACGAGAATGTCGCCGGCGTCCACGTGACCGGCGCGGTCCGCGGGTAGCGCTCACGGCCCTCGGCCCGTTCGGACCGCCCTTCGGGGGTTCTTTCGTAGGCGAACTCCCAACGGTGCGGTTTCGCCGGGCGCCCGCCCGATCACCGGTTCTGGGCCGCACCGGGCTTTTTTCCGGCGCGCGGAGCGCAGCTTTCGAAATCGTGTTGCGCTCCGCGCGCCGGAAAAAAGCTTTGGGCGGCCCAGAGCGTCCGGAGAAGACGGACGTGCGAGCCGCGCAAAACGTAGGCGGGGCGCGCTGGAGAATCGTGGGGCGGGGCGCGCTGGGAACCGTGGGGGCGCGGTGCGCCTGGAGGGGGGGAAGCCCGCCAGTTACGCTACGTCGTCGGTCTCGCGGAGATTGGGTTCGCGCTGGCGGAGGCCGTGTTTCCACAGCAGGCGGTAGAAGTAGATGCGGTCGACGCCGGCTGCGCGGGCGGCGGCGCTGACGCGGTTTTCGTGCTGGCGGAGCAGCTCTTCCAGGTAGCGCCGCTCGAACGAGCTGACCCAGGCTTCGCGCGCCTCACGCAGCGGCTGGCCGATGTTGACCGCGCTTTCGGGGCCGGGGACCGACATGCCGCCGGGACCGGCGCCGCGCGGCGGGGCGAAGTCGTGCAGGGCCGCGCAGCGCTCCAGGTAGTTGCGCAGCTCGCGGATGTTGCCTGGCCAGGTGTGCTCGGTCAGCGCCCCCAGGAACTGCGCCGTGCGGACCGCCGCCAGGGTCTCGTCGTCGACCGGTCCCAGGTTGCGGACGATGTGCTCGACCAGCGCGGGCAGATCGGCCAGCCGTTCGCGCAGCGGCGGCAGCTTCACCTCGACGACGGCCAGTCGGTAATAGAGGTCGGAGCGGAACTTGTGCGCCGCCACCTGCTCGCGCAGGCTGCGGTTGGTCGCCGCGATCAGCCTGACGTTCACCGGGACGTGGTTGTTCGTGCCGACGCGGCGTACCTCGCGCCGCTCCAGGACGCGCAGCAGCTTGGGCTGCAGGTCGATGGCCAGCTCGCCGATCTCGTCGAGGAACACGGTGCCGCCGTTGGCGGCCTCGAAGACGCCCTGGCGCGACGACACCGCGCCCGTGAACGCGCCACGCTCGTGACCGAACAGCTCGCTCTCCAGGAGCTGCGGCGGCATCGCGCCGCAGTCGACGACCAGGAACGGCTTGTCGCGTCGCGGGCTGCCCTTGTGGATCGCCTCGGCCGACACCTCTTTGCCGGTGCCGGTCTCGCCCTCCAGCATGATCGTGGCGTCGCTGGACGACGCCTTGCCCAGCAGATCGAACACCGTCTGCATGGCCGGCGATCGCCCGACCATGCGGCCGAATCGCTCTTCAGCCGTGCGCGTACGGGTCGACTCGGAGGTCTCCAGGCGCACCGGCGTTCCGCCGACGGAGAGCGCGGCTCGCGCCCCGTGAGGCCCAGATCCCATCGGGCCGGACATCGACAATTGCCGGAAGTTCCTTGACCGATCTGACCCCTGCGTCCGCGATCACAAACGCAGCGCGGCGAGGTTTTTGCTAAGGCCGATTCCGGGCCCGGTCAGGTGCGATCGGTTGCGGCCACCATCGCGGCCCCCAGCAGGCCGGGCTGGGCGTGGGTGACGACGTAGGCGGGCATGTGCTCCACCAATGTGTGCAGGCGACCCTTGCGCTCGAAGGCCTCGCGGAACCCGCCGCGCTGCAAGAAATCCAGGACGCGCGGCGCGATGCCCCCCGCGACGAAGACGCCGCCGGTCGCGAGCACCATCAAGCCCAGGTTGCCGGCGACGGCGCCCAGCACCGAACAGAACAGCGACAGCGCCATCTCACAGATCGGATCGGTGCCCGCCAGCGCGCGCTTCGAGATCGCCGCCGCCGGGTCGTTGTTCGGACCGGGCGAAGCCAGCGCGGCGGCCGTGTCCGGCTTGATCATGCCGCGGCAGGCGGGCTCTTCGGCCAGGAACGCGAACACGTCGACCAGTCCCTGGCCGGACAGCACGCGCTCGCACGACACGCGGCCGTATTTCCCCGTCAGAAACGCGACGAGCCCGTGCTCGAGCGGCGTGCGCGCCGCCAGGTCGACGTGGCCCCCCTCTGACGGCACGACCTGGTAGCGGTTGTCGTGCTGGGACCACAGCAGGAACGCCTGGCCGAGGCCCGTCCCGGCGCCGAGCACGGCGATCGGTCCATGGGTCACGGGCGGCCCGCCGCCCAGCGCCACCATCTCGTCGTGGCGAACGGCGGTGACGCCCAGCGCGGCGGCGTAGAAATCATTCACCAGGGCGACGCGCGGGATCGCCAGCCGCTGCGACAGCGCGCGCCCGTCGACCACCCACGGCAGGTTTGTGGCGCGGCAGATGTTGTTCTCGATCGGCCCGGCGATGCCGAAACAGGCCCTTTCGATCTTCGGCTCGCCGCCGAGCTTGCTGGCCGCCGCCTCGACGAAGCTCTCCGCGATCACGTCCAGCGATGGGTGCGAGGCCGAAGGATAGGTCTGCTCGAACAGCGGCTTTGCAGGACGCCCGTCGACGCCGTCCATGTCGTAGATGGCGAGCCGCGAATTCGTGCCGCCGATATCACCTGCCAGGACCTTCATGACGCCGAAGTTATATCTCGTGCGGCGGCACGGTCGCAGAATATGGAGACCGGCGCGGCGCGGTGCACGATGCGTGCGGCGGGCAGGGTGCTGTCGCGGCGCATGACGTCGGCCAGCGCAGCGGCCTTGTCGCTGCCGGCGACCAGGAAGAAGACGGCGCAAGCGCCGAGCAGGGTCGGGTAGGTGAGCGTCAGACGGCGGCCGCCCACTGCGGGAACGTCGACGGCGACCGCCAGGCGGCGTTGCTCGGCCAGCGCGGCGGTGCCGGGGAACAGCGACGCCGTGTGCCCGTCGGGGCCCAGCCCGAGCAGCGCCAGGTCGAGCCAGGGTGGGCGCGACGCCCGCGCGCAGGGTCGATTCGTAGTCTCGCGCGGCGGCGTCCAGGTCGGCGGCTTCGGCGCGCCAGCGGTGGACGCTCGCCGCCGGAACGCCCGCGGGGTCGAGCAGCGTCTCGCGGGCCATGCGGTAGTTCGACTGGGCGTCGTCAGGGGGGACGGCGCGTTCGTCACCGAAGAAAATCTCGGCGCGCGTCCAGTCGATGCTGCCGTCGGTCAGGGCAGGGTAGAGCGCGCGCGGCGTCGAGCCTCCCGCCAGCGCGATGCGGAAGCGCCCGCGGGCTGAGATCGCCGCCGCGGCGACGGCGCGGATGCGCGCCGCCGTGGTGGCGACCAGCGCATCCAGATCCGCCGCGACGATGATCTCGGGTGTCGCCGCTTCGCCCATCGGGGCGGAAGTTACCGTGGTAAATAGCGACGCAGCAATGGGCGCATTCGAAGAGCTCACCTGGCGCGGCCTCGTCCAGCAGACGACGGCCGAGAACATGGGCGAGGTTCTGGCCACGCCGCTGACCATGTATGTCGGCTGCGATCCGTCGGCGCCTAGCCTGCACGCTGGCAACCTGGTGCCGCTGATGCTGATGACACACCTGCGCCGTGCCGGACATCAGATCATCGCGCTGGTCGGCGGAGCCACGGGGATGATCGGCGACCCGTCGGGGAAGTCGAGCGAGCGCAAGCTGCTCGGCAACGACGAGGTCACCGCCAACACGCGCAAGTTGCGGGCGCAGATCGAGGGCTTCTTCGCCAACGACGACGGCCCGCCCGCCAAGATGGTGGATAACCTGGAGTGGCTGGGCAGCCTGTCGCTGCTCGACTTCTTGCGCGACGTCGGCAAGCACTTCGCGGTCAACCAGATGATCCAGCGCGACTCGGTCAAGTCCCGCTTCGAGTCGCGCGAGGAAGGCATCTCGTACACCGAGTTCTCGTACATGCTGCTCCAGGCCTACGACTTTCTGGAGCTACACCGGCGCTACGGTTGCCGGCTGCAGTCGGGCGCGTCGGATCAGTGGGGCAACATCGTGTCGGGCGTCGACCTGGTGCGCCGGCTCGAGGGCAAGACGGTCTACGGTCTCACCACGCCGCTGCTGACCGATGCGTCGGGGAAGAAATACGGCAAGAGCGAGAAAGGGGCCGTCTACCTGGACCCAAAGCTGACGTCGCCGTACGCGTTTTACCAATTTTGGCTCAACACCGAAGACGCCAGCGTCGGACGCTTCCTGCGCTGGCTGACCGTGCGGCCGCGCGAGGAGATCGACGCGTTCGAGGCGGCTCCGGGCGCGGAGCGCAACGGGCAGCGCGCGCTGGCCCAGGACCTCACCCGCCGCGTGCACGGCGAAGCCGAGCTGGCGCGCGTGCTGCGCGCCACCGAGGCGCTGTTCGGCGGCGGCGACCTGCGTGGCCTTGGCGGTGACCTGCTGCTGGAGGCGCTGGCGGCGGCGCCGTCGGTGACCGTCGCGCGCGATCGGTTCGCGGGCGAGGGGGCGCTGGTCGTTGACCTGCTGGCCGAGGTCGGCGCCTGCCCGTCGAAGTCGGACGCGCGCCGCCAGCTCGGCGCCGGCGGCATCGCGGTCAACGGCGTTGCGCTCGGCACCAGCTCCGCCGACGTGAAGGTGACGACGGGCGATCTCATCGACGGCCGCCTGGTCGTGCTCCGCCGCGGCAAGCGCAACAACTACGTCGTCCGCGTCGCGGATTAGCGCGGCGTCTCGCCTACCGGCCAGGTCGCGGTCTCCCGGCCACGTCGTTTCCGCCCGTCGACGCCGGATGGGCGGAAACGACGGGCGACGCATCGTCTACGGCATGAGCGCGAAGCAGTAGAGGCCGCCGTAGCCACCGCCGTCGCCGATGCCGCCGCCGCTGCCCGGGCCTCCCGACTGGACGATGTTGACGCTGGGCGCGCAGCCGGACGCCGCATGAACCTGCATCCAGCTCTGACCGCTGCTGGCCGGCCACGAGTGCCCGAGGCCGGGGCGGCCGGCGGATCCGACGGCGCTCGTCCAGTCGTTGCAGGTGGTCCCCGGCGTGGTGTTGAGCAGCATGCCGGAGCTGTTCGATCCGGTCAGCGTGTCGTGGTTGTCCGGGCAGGCGTTGCCCGTGCAACCCGGCGCACCGTCCGTGTGATTGGGAATTCCGTTCTCGTTGGGCAGGTCGTTGCTGACCGCCTGGTCGCCCATCGGGCGCGTCGCCATCAGGCCCGCCCGGTTCATCGCGACCACCCGCCCCATGCGGTCGTACCACGGGCCGTTACCCACCCGATCGATCGCGTGGACAGGGCCCGTCGTGCTGCTCAGGAACGCGCGCCAGCCCTTGGCGCCCGAGCCCGGCATCGACATCTCGGCGATCGTCGTGCAGATCTTGTCCGCGCCGCGCAGACCGGCGCCGTCGCCGGTCTCGCCGAATCTCAGATCGCCGCCGAAGCCGTTCTGGCTGCCCGACACCGCGCGCATCGCGCTGAGGCTGGTGACGAAGAAGCTGAAGTTGCCGACGGCGCCGCCGCCAGCGCTGCCGCCGCGTCCCGCTGCTCCCGTCGCGCCGCCGGTGCCGCCGCGTCCCGCTGCTCCCGTCGCGCCACCGGCGCCGCCACGCCCCGCGGCGCCCGTCGTTCCCCCGCGCCCGCCCGCGCCCGCGCCGCCGCGGCCGCCGGTCGTGCCCGCGCCGCCGGTCGTGCCCGCGGCGCCGGTCGTGCCCGCGCTGCCCGTGGTGCCCGCCGCTCCCGCGCCGGCGGCTCCGGTGTTGGTGCCGGCAGCACCCGTCACGCCGGCCGCGCCGGTCGTGCCCGCTGCGCCGGTCGTGCCCGCTCCGCCGGTGACGCCAGCCGCGCCCATCGCGCCGGCCGCGCCGGTGGTCCCCGCGGTTCCGGGCTGACCGGCGTCGGGACTGCCGATGGGTTCGGAACAGGCGGCGAATACCACCAACGAACAGACCACGGCCAGACGCGCTACGGACATAGATGCCTCCTGCCTCGCAATCACGAGACGACTGAAAAAGAGCTGACGAAGGTTGGGTCGGTCGCGCCTAGGGCGCGCACGGTTTGAATGACGTGTATGTGTCGATCTCGGTGCCTTTGTCGTCGAAGAACTGGAAGGAAGTGCCGTCCTCGCGCACCGTCGCCAGCAACGCGCCGTAGCCAGAGAACCGCCTCAGTGATCCGGCGATCGGTTCCGCGAAGGCGTAGGGCGCAGCTCCGCTCACGCCGACGGTGATGTGCTGGATGCCGCCGACCGTGACGCGCTCGTACGTGTGGTCGTGGCCGGCGAAGACGACGTCCGCGCCCCAGCTCTCGAATGGCCAGCGCATTTCGACCGCCGAGCCGTGTGTCGAGGCCGAGGAGTAGGCGCTGTGGTGGAAGTAGACGACGTCGAGGCAGGCGGACGACGTCGACAGCGTCGCCTCCAGCCAGCGTCCTTGCAGCGAGTCTTCGGTGTTTCCGTCGGGCTCCCGCAGGTCGCTGTCCAGCGCGAACAGGTGGACGGGGCCGATGGTGACGTCGTAGTAGCGCTCGTTGCCGGGCAGCGTGAAGTAGTCGGTGTACGCCGCGAGCGATCCGTCGTCCCAGTCGTGGTTGCCCGGCGACGGCCAGAATTGATTGACCTCGCTGCCCGGACCGTGGGCGCCGCGGTAGTTGCCGATGAAGCGCTCGTAGTGCCTGCCGATGTTGGCGTCGATGGTGTCGGCGGAGCCCGACGGATAGTTGTTGTCGCCGGTCGTGATGATGAAGTCCGGATTCCAGCCGGACACCATGCGCGCGACACGCGCCTCGTCAGGCCGAGTCGTTTCCGTAGTCGCCGATGACGGCGAAGCGCGCCAGCGCGGCGCGCGGCGTGAGCCCGGCATCTGGCGGCTCCGCGACCCAGTCGAGGGCGGTCCGGCCGCAGCCGGCCAGCGCGGCCAGCGCCGTCATCGCCGTGGCCAGCAGCCGGTGCCCGCTGCTCACTACGCCGTCTGCTCCGCGTCGCCGGCGAGTTGCTGGCGACACAGCGAAGCGTAGAGACCACCTGCCGCGAGCAGATCGGCGTGGCCGCCGATCTCGACGATGCGGCCGCGCTCGAGCACGACGATGCGGTCGGCCTTGCGGATGGTGGCCAGGCGGTGGGCCACGATCAAGCTGGTCCTCCCGACCAGCAGGCGATCGAGCGCCGCCTGGATCAGCGCTTCGTTGGTCGCGTCGAGCGAGCTCGTCGCCTCGTCGAGGATCAGGATCTTCGGGTTCTTGAGCAGCGCGCGCGCGATGGCAAGCCGCTGCTGCTCCCCGCCGGACAGGCGATAGCCGCGCTCGCCGACGATGGTCTCGTAGCCGTCGGGCAGGGCGGTGATGAAGTCGTGGATCTGCGCGGCGCGGGCGGCCTGCGCGACCTCCTCGGGGGGAGCGTCCGGGCGCGCGTAGCGCAGGTTGTCGAGGATCGACGCGTGGAACAGGTACGTCTGCTGCGTCACGACGCCGATGTGCGAGCGCAACGACCTGAGGCGCACGGTGCGGACGTCGTGTCCGTCGACGAGGACCGCGCCCTCGTTCGGGTCGTAGAGCCGCGGCACCAGCGCCGACAGCGTGCTCTTGCCGGCCCCCGACGGGCCGACGATGGCGACGCGCTCGCCCGGCGCGATGTCGAGCTCGATGTCGCGCAGCAGCGGCTCCTCGGCGCGGTACGAGAACGATACGCCCTTGAAGCTGACGCCGCCTTCGATCTCGGGCAGCCGGATCGCGTCCGGCGCGTTGCGGATCGCAGGCTCCAGGTCCAGGACGGCGAAGATGCGATCGAAGTACGCGTACGACGTGACGACGTCGACGTGCACGCCGGCCAGGTCCGACGCCGGCGAGTAGAGCTTGCGCAGCAGCGCGACGAACGCGACGATCGTCCCCAGCGGCACGCTGCCGCGCACGACCAGCCAGCCGCCAGCCGCCCACACCATCACGGGGCCGAGCTCCTCGAACAGCTTCATCAGCATCTGGAACCAGCGGCCCACCAGGTTGTGGCGCAGCGAGACCTCCATCAGCTCGCGCGCCCGCTCCTTGAGGCGCTTGGTCTCCTTCTTCTCGGTGCCGAACACCTTCAGCAGCAGCGCGCCCGACACCGACAGCGTCTCGAGCAAGATGCCGGTCATCTCCGCCATGCGCGCCTGCGCGCGCCGCTTCAACGCCTTGCGCGTGCGGCCGACCTTGCGCGCCGGGTAGATGAACGCCGGCAGCAGCGCGAACGCGACCAGCGCGAGGCGCCAGTCCAGCGAGAAGATGACGGCGGTGCTGACCGCGAACACCATCGCGTTCTGCAGCAGCTTGACCAGGTTCTCCTGCATCATGTGCCCGACGCCCTGGACGTCGTTGAGCACGCGGGAGACGACCTCGCCCGACTTGGCGCTCGCGAAGTAGTTCAGCGACTGCCGCTGCACGTGGCGGAAGAGCTGCACGCGCAGGTCGAACATCACCCGCTCGGCGATGAACGCCGCCAGGTAGCGCTGCGCGACACCGAGCAGACCGGCGAGCAGCGGCGCCGAGCGCCATGCCGCCGCACAGCAGGAACAGCAAGTTCAGCCGCCCCTGCGGGATCGCCTGATCGATGACGCGCTTGAGGAACAGCGGCGGTAGCGCGCCGCACAGCGCGGCGAGGACGATCGACCCGATGACGAGCAGCGCCTGGCGGCGGTACGGGCGCAGGAACGAGAAGATGCGCCCCAGCGTCGCCCGCTCGATGTCGGGCAGGTCGCGCGGGTCTATGACGGATTTCTTGGTCGAGAGTACTGCCGGCACCAGGCGCCCTCACGTTCCAAGCTGTGCCTGAACGTACACGGACTCGGCGTCTTCTGCGAGGGCTTCCGAGGCGCGATAGACCTGGTTCCCGGCCGATTCGAAGGCGTCGATCAGCTCGAGCACACCGAGCGCGCTGGCCAGGGTGTCCCCTGCCGCGGCGGTCCGCGACCAGCAGCGCGTTTCGCCCGCGCGCCTCCTGCGCGTTCATCTCGATCTCGCGCCCGCGCGCCTCTTCGACGTCGATCGCGGCCCGCCCGTCGAGGCTGGCGAGCAGCGCGTCGAGGCCCTGGGTCAGCAGCGCGTGCATGCGGACGAGGATCTCCTCGTCGCGGCTCGGCAACGGCGGCAGCGCGTCGGCGTCGGCGGCCGCGGCGACGCGCCGATCGGTCAGCATCTCGGCCTGGCGCAGCAGGCTCTCGAGCGAGCGTTGCAGTTGCAGGGCCGCGTAGGCGCCGCGCGCGAGCACGGTCCGTTCGGCGCTCGCGGCGACCACCTGGAGCACCTCCTCGAGCGTCGCGCGCGCGTCCGCGAGCGCGTGCTCGGCCACCCGCCCGGAGGCGCGCAGGCCGCGCAGCGCGAGCGCCAGCAGCGAATCGAGGGCCTGCCGCTGCGCGCGCCCGGCGCGGGCGAGGCGGTCGCGCACGAACCGGGTGCGATCGCCGACCTCCCGGACCACGGCCGGCACCGTCTCCGGGAACAGGCGCGCCAGCGCGCGGGCGAGCAGGGGAATGCAGGGCGCGAGGACGAGCGCGATCGCGACCTGGGACAGCGCGAAGGCGATGCCGAAGTGCTTCCCCATGTTCGGCAGCAGCACGCGCTTGCCCCACTCGACGTCGTGCGGCGACCCGGCGACCAGGTGATCGGCGAGCGCGCTCCACACGCGGACGGTGGCGAGGGCGAGGGCGGTGCCGGCGACGCCCAGCAGCAGGTGGAGCTGCACCAGCCGCCGCGAGCGCGCGCCCGCGGGCGTGGTCAGCAGCGCCCCGATGGCGGCGCCCAGCGCCGAGCCGGCCAGGATCGCCAGCGCGGTGCGCAGGTCGAGGTGGCCGGTCGTCTGCGCGATGCTCAGCACCAGGACGACGACCGGCGCCGGCCCCTGGAACGCGGCCACCAGCGCGGCGCCGAGCAGCGCGCACGTGATCAGCCCGCCGATTCGGTCGGGGCGCAGGTGAGCGATGAACGGAATCAGCGTGTTGTCGGCGACGAACGGCTCGAACGCCGGGCGTAACACATGCAGGCCGAACGCGATGAGCCCGGCGCCGAGCACGAATCGACCCAGCGCGGTCGCGCGCCGATCGGACGCGAGGCCGAGCCACAGCACGCCGACCGCGATCGCCAGCAGCCCCTCGCGCGGATCGAGGAAGCCGGTGATGAGCAGCGGCGCGGTCGCGGCGCCGAGCTGCGCGCCCAGGAACGCGACCGCGGCAGGCGTGACCGCGAGCAGGTTCGACGTCACCAGCCCCGCCAGCACCCCCGCCGCTGCGGTCGTCGATTGCACGACCGCGCCGATGGCGGTCCCGAAGCCCAGGGCGGCGGGCGTGTTGCGCGCGAGCAGCGCAAGCCGGCGCGCGCTGCCCAGCCCCACTGCCTCGCGAACGCCGCGCGCCAGCACGCCGATGCCGAGCGCGAGCAGCGCCAGGCCGCCGACCAGCCCCCGGAACGGCTTGCGCCAGTTCTGCGCCTTGACGCGCAGGTCGTAGGGCTTGCTCCGCTCGTCGCCGTCGGCGACGCGCAGCTTGGCGCGCCCGAAGCCGATGTCGGCGGGCAGCCGCGCGACCACCGATCCGGGGCGGCGCGCGAGCACCTCGAGCTCGGCCTTGCCGGCGAACACGCGCAGCGCGGCGTCGTCGTCAGCCCCGCGGTAGGCGACGATCACCGCGGTCCCCGGCGGCGTCTCCGCCGGGCTGACCTGGACGATCTCCAGCTTGTGCGGCTCGCCCGCCGCGTCCGCGCCCGCGACGTCCGGTCTCGCCGCGTCGTCGCCGGACGGGAGCGCGAGGTACGCGGCCACGAGCACGGCGGTCGCGATCCACATCGTCGCGGTGCGCGCGCGCCGGCGGTCGCGGGTTCCCTCAGCCATGGCCCTGCACCGCGCGAAAGGCCGACACGAACTTGCTGAACGGGACGGGCGTGGCGCCGACGCCCGCGAGGACGTCGCCGAGCCACGCGGGCGTCGCGCCGCGCCGCTTGATCTCCAGGACGCCGTTCGGCTCCGTGCCGGCCGCCGTCCCCAGCACGCTGCGCACCAGCGCCTGCCGGCGCGCCCACAGATCGGCGGGCGGCGAGAACGACGCCAGCCCGCGATCGAGCGTCACGCGCAGCTCCGCTTCGTCCGACTGCCAGGACAGCCGCCTGTAGTTCACGACGCAGACGCTCGACAGCGGCTCGCCCAGCGCGCGACACGTCTCCAGCGCGGCGTAGGGGCTCTCGCCCTCCGCCGCCGCGAGGATCATCGCGTCCGGCGTGATCCGACCCTGGGCGAAGAACAGCGCGACGTCAGCCTTGGGCAGCCGGAAGCGCTGCTTGCGCGTACGGCTGCCGTCACGCCGCTTGATCTCGAACCACAGCCACGGCTGGTAACGAACGATCTGCGCCGGATCGGTCGCGACCTCTGCCAGCGACGGGTGCAGGTCGTAGTACTCCTTGGCGCGCACCTTGACGTTGCGGTCCACCGTGGCGGAGGCGGCGCGAAACAGCGTGTGCGACGGCGTGTCGAAGTAGATCGTCGTCACGTAGTGGTGGGCGTCCGGCAGCCGGTTCGCCCCCGCGCCCGTGAAGCGGTGCGCCGGCAGTCGACGCGACAGCTCGGCGGCCAGCCGCTCCCACTGCCCGGGCGCGACCAGGTACTTGGTCTCCTCGCGCTCGGCGGTCATGCGCGCGTCCGCCGTCTCGCCGGCCGAAGCCGCTTGGGAGGGCGAGTCCATGGCTTGTCTCAGGGGACCAGCGAATAGCTGACCAGCTCTTCGAGCTGACCGCCGGACTCCTTCACCTTGCCGACGCCAGGGACGTACCAGTACTGCTTCGCGGAACCGCCGGTCGCGCTCACCTTCCGGAGGGAGACGGCGGTGAACATCCCGGCGGGCACGGTCACGGATTCACACGCCGACAGGATCGTCCACCGGTCGTGCGCCTCGTGCATCTCGGGCGCCAGCCCGACCTGCAGCTTGGTCTCGTGGAAGACCTCGAGCCAGGTCGCGCCCGTCACCTTGTGCTCGGCGGTGCCGTCGATGTGCAGCTTGTGGGGATCCCAGTGCTCCTCCAGCTCCAGAGCGCCGGTCGATGCCGAGAATGACTGCTCGCGGTAGCGGATGATGTTGTCGCCCATCGGTCCTTGCCAGCTCACCGTCTGGTCCATCTGGCTCTTCTTGGTCACGACCTTGTACGCCATGACGTCCTTGTTCGGCCCGGTCCCTCCCACCGGCTCCTGGTCGCCGATGGTGGTGACCTTGGGGCTCATCACGCCTTCGTCGTTGACCTGGTAGGTCCACGTGTTGCCGGTCTTCCAGGGGAGCATCGCGCCGGCAGCCGCCGTGCATCCGGGGATGACCATGCCGCCCGGATCCATTTCGCCGCAGCCGATCGCTGTTGCGCCGGCCGCGACAACCGCGACGGTGGCCAGGCAAACTGCGCTGCGAATCGGTTTCGACCGTGACGTGGACATGGGATCCTCCTGTGACGCTTTCAATCTGCGAGACCTGGTGTGGGAGCGTGTGCCTGCAGGGCCGCCGCCGCCGTGTGCTTGAGCAGCGAGAGGCTGTCGCTGTGGAATCTTAGCTGACGCGCAATCAACGCGGCGCCGCGTCCGGCCTGCGCCAGCGGGCCGAGCGACTTCACCGTCGTCGACGGCCAGTCGTCGGCGTGCGTCTCGCGCAGCGCCCAGGCCTCGGGATCGTCGAGGCCGGTGATGCTGTCGAGGGCCTCCTTGCAGTCGACGGCGACGGCGTTGCGCATCGGCCACGCCTTGTCGTGGCGGACGCCGGTCAGCGTCGCCATCACCACCTTGGGCGCGCGCTGGAGGTGCGTCTCGCGCCATCGCCACGCCGCGGGCGTCAGCACACCCTCGAGCGACGCCAGCGCGGCCACCGGCGCGGCAGCCTGGACCTGCTCGCGAATCGACCACGCGCGATCGTCCTCGAGCCCCGTGACCGACAGCGCGGCGGCGAGCGCCGCGGGGTAGCTGTCGACCAGGGTTCCGTGTCGCCGGGTCAGCCAGCGCGCGCGCAGCGACCAGGCGTCGGCCGACGCGAGGCGGGCGAGGGACGCCATCACGGCGTCCGGCGCGCGCTCGTAGAGGCGCGTGCGCATCGCCGACGCCTCGGCACCGTCGACGCTCTCGAGCGACATCGCGACCTCGGTGGGCGCCACGTCTTCGAGCGCCAGGCGCAGCGACTCAGCCCGAATGTTGACGGAGGGCAGGCCCAGCAACGTCGCCGCCACCGCGCGCGTATGTTCCGGCTGCAGCGCTCGGCGCAGCGACCAGCTGGCGGCGTCATCCAGGCCGGTGAGGCCGGCGAGCACCGCCTCGGGGACGCGCAGGGCCAGGGCGCGCCGCCGCTCGTCGACGGCCGGTCCGGCCATGCCGCCGAGCAGGTGCGCCGCCACGCGCGGCTCGTGCTCCGCGTACGCGTCGACGCGCTCGAGGAAGACAGCGAGCGCATCGGCCGAAGTCTCCGGACGGCGCGCGGGCCGACGCGCCCGTCGGACCTCCGCGTCGCTGCGGAAGCGATCGAGCGACCGGCCGACGGCGCCTCCGCGTTGCACGGCATCGACGAGCTCGGTGACCCGCGCGACCGTCTCCTCGAGGCGTCCATCGTTGTCGACGACGGCCCAGCGCTCGGGGCTGGCCGCCGCCAGATCCAGGTAGCCGCGCCGCAAGCGGTGCTGCAGTCCCACGCCGGCGAGGCCCTTGCGGGCGGGCGGGCGCCGGTCGGCAGCCGCGAGCTTCGCCGCCTTTCGGCGGGCGCGGGCCAGCGCGGGGTCGACGTCACAGAGGACGACGAGGTCGGGAACGATGTCGCCGGCGGCGGCGGCGAGGATGGGCGCCGTGTACGCCGAGGGGAGGTGGCGGCCGTTGCGGCCGAGGACCTCCGCCGTGTACAGGAACCGATCGGCGATGACGATGTCGCCCTGTCGCAGCGCCGGGCGCACGACCTGTTCGATGAGCTGCACGTCGCGCGCGACGTAGAGCAGCAGCTCCGCCTGCGGGACCAGATCGAGGTTGCGCGCGTCGCGCCCCAGGTTGCGGATGGCCTCGGAGACCGTCGACGCGTACTTGCCCTCCGCGCGGATGTGCTGCACCGGCAGGCCGCGCGCCTGCAGCGCGGCCGCGACGAGGTTCGACAGCGTGGTCTTGCCGCTGCCATCGATGCCTTCGAATACGACGAACATCAGAGGTTCACTCCCAGCTGCGCCAGCAGCGCGAAATGGTCGGGATCGAGGCCCAGGAAATACCCCGGCGGGAAGTTCCGCCCGGTGCGATAGACCTCGCCCTGCAGCGAGAAGCGGAGGCGCTGCCACAGGCCGACGTTGACGCCGGCGTTGGCTTCGAAGGCCAGGTCCGACGTGACCTCGGTGTCGGGATCGAGGACGCCGACGGCGCTGTAGAGCTCGACGTAGCGCGACTCGGCTTCGACGCCGCCGAACCGCCAGGCGAAGATCGCGCGCGTCGACAGGAACGTGGTGTCCTGGCCGTCGTCCGGCTTCGACGGGTGCTCGAACCACGTCGCGCCGGCCATGCCGTCGACCCACAGGCGTAAGCCGCCGTTACTGAATGTGCGGTCGACGACGACGTCGGCGCCGGCTGTCCAGTAGCGCGCGGTCTGCAGGAGCGCCGGCGTGCCGACCCGGTGGGCGTAGTAGGCGCCGACCTGGACCCCGCCGACGGGCTCGATCTGGCCTCGGCCAATCAAGCCTTGCGCCGACAGCGACTGAGCGACGATGAGATCCTTTTCGCGTACGCCGGTTTCGGACGTCACGACCACGCCCTGATAGATCGCGCCAAAGAGCTCGGGGTGGAAGCTTTGCGGCCCGCTCCAGCGCAGCATCACGCCGGGCCGGCGCCACGGCGTGTCGAGCCCGTCCGTGAGCAGCCCGTGCAGGAACCCACGCCGCACCGTGGGCAGCGTCCACGGAGACGCCAGCTCGATCGCGGACCCGGGCATCTTGAACTGTCCGGCCCGCAGCGTGAGCTGCTTGCTCTTCATCTGGATGTAGCCGTCGCGCAGGTCGGGCTTGGCGGTGACCTCGACCTCGATCATCGCGGTCAGCCACTTCTGCGGTGCTTGCCAGCGCAGCGCCGGTCGGATGCTGGAGACGGCGATGTCCGCCGCGTCGCGGGCGACGACCGCCAGCGCCCCCGTGGGCGTGAAGACGGTGACGTCGCTGCGCTGCCACTCGCCGAGCACGAAGATGCGCCCCTTGAGCTCGAAGCTTCCGTACGGGCTGTCGTCGTCGTCGCCGCCCGGGATCGCTTCCTGCGCTCCGCGGCGCTTGTTCTTTCGCTTGCGGGCAGGCGGCGGCGTCACCTCGCCCGGGATCTGCGGCGGTGTCGCGGCCAACGGCGCCGCCTGCAACGCGCCAACCGGCGCGTCCGCCGCGTCGGGAGCGGGCGCTGGCGGCGCGGGCAACACGGCGTCGGGCGCGGCATCAACGGCGGCGGGCGCCGGCGTCAGAGCTCGCGGCGCGCCCACCGGCGCGCCGAGCGGCGCGATCGGATACCCCCACGACACGACCGCCGCCCACACCAGCGCAGCGGCTGCTGTCACCGGTTCGGCCCCGGGTAGGGACGCGCCGGCGTCATGGCGTCATCGCGAAGCAGAAGAAGCCGCCGTAGCCGCCGCCTGACCCGACCGTGGGGTTGTTGGGATTCGGTCCGCCCATCTCCATCAGGTTGATGCCGGCCGCGCATCCCGCCTCGTCCAGGGACGACATCCAGTGGCCGTAGCAGCCGCCGCCGGCGCCGCCGGTGCCGCCGCCGGGAAAGCCGCCGCCCGTGCACGTGTTCGTGCTGGAAGGCATGCGCGGCCAGGAATGTCCGACGCGGGGCTTGCCTGCGCTGCCGACGGTGGTCGTCCAGCCGGTGCACGTCGGGTTGGGCGAGTTCGTGGCGACGTACAGCTGCCCCAGGTCGTTCGAGCCGGTCAGCGAGTCGTGGTTGTCCGGGCAGTTGTTGCCCGTGCATCCCGGCGCGCCGTCGCTGTGGTTCGGTGTGCCGTTCTCGTTGGGGAAGTCGTTCTTGATCGCCGGATCCGCGTCGGAGGGACGGAAGCCGATCAGGTTGGCCTTGCTCGCCGAGAACAGGCGGCCCATGCGGTCGTACCAGGGACCGTTGCCGATGCGATCGATCGCGTGCACCGGACCGGGCGCGCTCAGGAACGCGTGCCAGCCTTTCGCGCCCGAGCCGGGCATCGACATCTCCGCGATCGTCGTGCAGATCTTGTCTGCGCCGCGCAGGCCGGCGCCGTCACCGGTCTCGCCGAAGCGCAGATCGCCGCCGAAGCCGTTCTGGCTCCCCGACAGCATCCGTAGCGCACCCACGCTGGTCACGAAGAAGCTGAAGCGCGGCAGCGAGCCCCCCGCGCCGGTGGTGCCGGCGGTCGCGCCGCCGCGGCCACCGCTGCCCGCACTCGCGCCGCCACGGCCGCCGCTGCCAGCTGTCGCGCCGCCACGGCCTCCGCTTGCGCCGCTGCCGGCCGTGCCTGTCGTTCCCGCGTTGCCGGTCGTTCCGGCCGTGCCCGTCGTTCCCGCGTTGCCGGTCGTCCCGGCCACGCCGGTCGTCCCGGCGTTGCCGGTCGTCCCGGCCGTCGCCGGTCGTTCCGGCCACGCCGGTCGTCCCGGCCGCGCCGGTCGTCCCGGCCACGCCCGTCGTTCCGGCTGCGCCGGTCGTCCCCGCGGCGCCGGTCGGACCGCCGCCTTCGGTGCCGCCGCAACCGAGGATCGAAAACGCCGCGGCGCAAACCACGGCGGGGAGGATCAGACCGAGACGCGAAAAGCCATTCTGTTGAGCACGCATTGGCGGTCGCGTATTGCAGTGAGCGTGCCGTTACGAACTGTTTGCACAATCGTTACACGTACGCCGGTCCACCTTCGTCGACCCCGATGTCGGGTGTACGGCCGTTGCGCAGTGTACGAAAATTGCGCAGGACCGCCCCGTCAGCGGGGCGCTTCGTCGAAATCGAACTGCGTCGATCCTTCCTGCCCCGGCGCGACGTCCAGCTGACGCTGCAGCCGATCATCGAGGCGTCGCGCCTCGACGCGATGCCGGCCGGCCGGGACGGGGACCACGAAGCTACGCCCGCCTTCCCCCGCGGGCTTGCCGTCGACGAACGGCACACACCACGGCGTGCACAAGATCCGGATGTGCCCCGTCGCCACGGCCGCCGGGGCGGGCGCACGCGACTGGCCGCGTGCGGGCGCGGACGCGCGCGCGGGCGCAGGAGAGGGCGGGGGCGCGGTTGTTGGCGAAGCTGCCTCGCGCTCCGTGGCTGCAGGCTCCGCAGCCGACTGGGGACCGCGCGGAGACGCGCCGTGGTCTGGCGCGGGCGCGACGGGCGGGGGCGCGACGGCCGGCGATCGCACCGCCTCGGCGGCGCCGCGCCCACGCAGCGCGAACGCACCTGCCGCCACGATAGCCGCACCGGCAGCGAGTGCCGCGATCCAGCTGGCAGCGCGCGCCCGCGGCGGCGCGGTAGGCGGGACCGCCTCCAGCATGCTTTCGACGAAGTGCTGCGATTGGTCGTCGCGGAAGTAACTCTCGCGCGTCGGTCCCGCGTCGTCGGCGGCGGTGGGCAGCGTGGCTGCGCGCGGCGCCGGAGGCGCCGAGACGTCGTCGCCGGGTGCGAGGAGGCGGACCTTGGCGGCGAGCTCTCGTACCAGCACCTCACGCGCGGCACCCGTGCGCGCGAGCTCTTGCTCGAGCGCCGTGAGCATCTCCTCGGCGCCCGCGAAGCGCTCGCCGGGCGCGGCGGCGATCGCGCGCGCGAGGATCGGGCTCAGCGTCGCGTGCTTGGCGAGATCCGCGACGAGCGTGTCGTCGACGCCGTTCTGCGGATCGCGGTTCGCGCGCGGACCCCGCCCGAGCAGCCCCTCCGCGAGGATCAGGCCGAGCGAGTAGATATCCGCGCGGGCGTCGACGCGTTCGCCGCGCGCCTGTTCCGGCGCCATGTAGCTCGGCGTGCCCGGGCGCCCGGACGCGAGCGGGCTCTCCAGCGACAGCGCCAGGCCGAAGTCGGACAGCTTCACCTCGCCATCCACCGACACCAGCACGTTCCGCGGCGTGACATCGCGATGCACGAAGCCGCGGGCATGAACGTAGGCCAGCGCCCGGCAGATCTCGACACCGACGTGCGCGAGCAGCGGCGCGGCGAGCTGCCGGCCCGCGGCGCGTTCGGCTGCGAGCAGCGACGCGAGATCGGCGCCGCGCACGTAGTCCATGGCGATGAAGTAGTCGTTGTCGACCCTGCCGAAGTCGAACACCGAGACCAGGTTGCCGTGCGACAGCGACACCTGCGTCTTGGCCTCCTCGAAGAACATCCGCAGCAACGACTGGCGCTCGCTGATCTGCGGCAGCACGCGCTTGATGACCAGCTGCTTTTCGAACCCCTCGGGGCCGACGTAGCGCGCGAGAAACACCTCGGCCATGCCTCCCTTGCCGATCGGGCGCAGCAGGTCGTAGCGGCCGAAACGGGTGCCCACGACGGCATGATACAGTCGTTGTTCGTGCGTGCCATCGCCCCGCGCCTAGCGGGATGCCTCGTGTTTTTCGCCGCCGGGATGCTCATCCGTACCGCGCACGCGGAGGTCACCGCCGCTGTCTACTGGCAGCCGCCGGACGCCACCACGCTGGGCGCCGACGCGCGTGCGGCGTTCAGCGCGGCCGCGGCGTCGGTGGGGGCGCGCTTCGTCGACGCCACCCCGGCTGAGCCGGTCGTCCCGTCGCTGGTGCCGGCGCTCGAGGCCGCCAAGGCCGCCTATGCCCGCTTCGCGTTCCGCGACGCCATCACCGCCCTCGATGCCCTGCAGCGCGATGCCCACGCGGCCGGCGGCGGCGATCTCGACAGCCGTCAGCTGTCCGAGATCTTTCTGTATCGCGGCCTCGCCAAGCTCGAGGCCACACAGACCGACGCCGCTGCGTGGGACGATCTGGTGAACGCGGCCCGCCTCGAGTCGACGCGCGTCCTCGACCCGGCGCGGTTCCCGCCGCGGGCCGTCGCCGCGTACAAGCGGGCCGCGGCCGAAGCGGCTCAGCTTCCCCGCGCCGACCTTCTGCTCGACGTTCCGGCGGACGCCGTCGTCCACGTCGATGGGGCGCGCACGTCGTCCGCGGCCAGCATCACGCTGGGCCAGCACTTCGTCTCGGTGACGGTAGACGGGTTCGAACGCTGGGCCGCAGCCGTCTCCGTCGCGAGCGATCCGACACGCTTCAAGCCCCCGATCCACCCGCACCGCCCGCCGCCCGTCGACAAGATCGCCGCGCTCGCTGGCGCGCCGGATCCGCAACGCCTGCTGGTGGGCATGCTGGAGCGGACGCCCGGGGGCTGGACGTTCACGGTGCGCGACATCCCGCTGCCCGACGGGCGCATCGTCAGCGACTCCGTCGCGCTCGGCGACGTGCCGACGCGCGCGGCCGTGGCCGGCCTGATGCGCCGCTTGCGGCCGCCGCCTGCCGCCGAGCCACGCCGTCGCTGGCTGCCGTGGGTGGTGGGCGCGTGTGCGGTCGTTCTGGTCGGCGTCGGCGTCGGCTTCGCGGTCAGCGGAGAGGCGTCGCCGAACGTCGTCGGGGACCTGGGACCATGGCGGTGAGGCTTCGCCGCACCGGTGCCCGCGTCCGCGCGAGCGCGGTCGTCCTGCTGCTGGCGGGGGCCGCCGGATGCGGCGACGACCCCGAGTTGGTGTTGCAGATCCGCGTCCCGCCCGACGACCAGGGCCTGTTCCAGGCGGTCGCCCAGCTCCATCTCACGGCGAAGCGCGACGACGTCGTGCTCGCGCAGCAGTCGTTCGCGGCGACCACGGCGTCGGTTTCGCTCAAGGGCGTCTCGCACGGACCGCGGACCATCATCGAGATGGAGGGCGTCGACCGCTTCAACCAGATCATCGCGCACGGGCGGACGTGTCCGCTGAGCTTCCAGGGCGCGAACACGGTGGCGCCGCTGTATTTCGCCCCGACGAACTTCTTCGCTCCGACCGCCGACACACCGGCGGCCCGCTATCGGCCCGTCGCTGCCGCGCTGTCCGACGGCAGCGTGTTGATCGTCGGCGGCCACGACGACCAGGACGAGGCCCTCGCGTCCGCCGAGCTGTTCGTGCCCGGCGCCGGCAGGTTTGAAGCGATCGCGAACCACGCTGGCGCGCGCAAGCTCGCTGCCTCGGCCTGGCTCCCCGACGTCGGTCTCCTGATCGTCGGCGGCCTCGACGGCGATGACCGTCCGATCGCCGAGGCGGAGGTGTTCCTCGACACGCAGCGCCAGTTCGTGCCGATCGCCGACCCGCGGCTGGAAGGGCGCATCGGCCATCAGTTGGTGACACTCCCCGACGGACGCGCCATGGTCACCGGCGGCATCACGCGCGATGCGACCGGTCCCGTCACGCCCGACACGACGCTGGCCACGACGCTGTACTTCGCCGTTCTGGGCGACGGAACCTACAAGGTCACCCCGGGACCGGTGCTCGCGGAAGCCCGCCATGGGCACGCGGCGACGGTCGCGATCGGCGTCCCCATCGTGTTCGGCGGATACAACGCGAACGGGGTGCCGCTCGATTCGATCGAAGCCCTCAACGTCCCGTATTACATGAGCCAGATCATCGCCCGTTTGCGGACGGCGCGCGCCGAGGCGACCGCATCGGTGCTCGCCGACGGGTCAATCCTGCTCGTCGGCGGCATCGGTCCTGACGGCAAGCCGCTCGCCGACGCGGAGCTGTTCAACCCGATCACGCGGTCCACCGACGTGTACACGCTCGCGTTTCCACGTCACGGCCACTCCGCGACCGTGCTTCGCGACGGGCGCGTGATGATCGCCGGCGGCGACGTCGACGGCACGCCGAGCGACGAGGTCGAGCTGTTCGTCGCGGGCGTCGGGTTCCTCAGCGAGCGACGGCTGGGCACCCCCCGGGGCAACCACATGGCCGTGCCGCTGTGCGACGAGACGGTGCTGCTGACCGGCGGCGGCGACGGCGCCGAGGTGTATTCGGGGGCCCCGCGATGACGACGACGCCGAGCTCAGCGCCCGATGCCGTATTTGTCGAGCTTGTAGAGCAGCGCGCGCCGGGAGATGCCCAGCCGGCGTGCGGCCCGGGTCTGATTGCCGTCCTCGGCCGCCAGCGCGTCCTCGATCGCGCGGCGCTCGATCTCGGCGACCTGGCCGCGCATCCCGCCGGACGCCGTGGCGGCCTGGGGCTCTCCGCGCACGCTGTCGGGGAGGCGCTGCGCGGTGACGACACCGTCTTCGGCCAGCACGACGGCGTGCTCGATGGCGTTACGCAGCTCGCGCACGTTGCCCGGCCAGTCGTGCGCCCTGAGCGCGGCCATCGCGTCGGCGGCGATCCGCAGCTTCGGCCGCTTCATCCGCCCGCCGAACTGACGCGCGAACAGCTCGGCGAACAGCTCGATCTCCGACGGGCGCTCGCGCAGCGGCGGCAACCGGATGATGAACGCGGACAGCCGGAAGTACAGGTCCTGGCGAAATCGCCCGGTGCGCACGTCGCGCTCCAGCTCGCGGTTGGTCGCCGCGACGACGCGCAGATCGCTGGCGATCTCCTCGCGCCCGCCCACGCGCATGAACTTCCCGTCCTCGAGCACGCGCAGCAGGCGGGTCTGCATCGACGACCCGAGCTCGCCGACCTCGTCGAGGAACAACGTGCCGCCGCTGGCGGTCTCGAAATAGCCAGCCTTGCGCCTGTCGGCGCCCGTGAAGGCGCCGCGTTCGTGACCGAACAGCTCGGCCTCGAGCAGCGATTCGGGGAGCGACCCGCAATTGAGCCGGACGAACGGCCCGGAAGCCCGCGCGCCCTGCCGGTGGATCTGCTCGGCGACGATTTCCTTGCCGACGCCGGTCTCACCGAGCAGCAGCACGGTCGTCTCCATCGGCGCGACGCGTCGGACGTTCTCGAACACCTGGGCCATGGCGGGATCGCTGACCACGACCCCCGGCAACTCGACGTCCGCCGTGGGCGGGCGGCCATCCAGCGCGGCGGTGGTCTCGGCAACCAGGATCTCGGCCTCACCGACCTGGATCGTATCGCCCGACGACAGCCCCTCGGATCGCGCCCGCACCACCTTGCCGTTGACGCGCGTACCGTTGCGGCTGCCCAGATCGACGAGCTCCAGCGCGTCGCCGCGCCGCACGATGCGGGCGTGCTCGCGCGACACCTTGGGATCGTCGACGCGCACCGTCGCGGTCGACGATCGCCCGACGACGATCTCCGCCCCGTCGTCCACATCGATGACCTGCGTCCCGTCCGGTCGCCGCACGACGAGATAGGAGCGGCGCCGGCCGGAGGCTTCCCCCGGGTCGGGCTCGCTGTTCGCGACGGTCGGAACGTCAGTCACCACGCTCGTGTGATCGGCGCGGGGCGCCGCGCCCGTCCAGATGTACCATATGACCGGCCTCGTAACGGCAGGTACGTGTCTTGCAATGCCCTCGCGCGCGATATGAACAGGTCGGTGTCGGCATTTCCGGGCGTGTGTGGGCTAGCGATGATGACGCTGGCGCTGCTCGCCTGCTCCGAAGACACGCCGGCCGGCCCGCAGCCCGGCATCGCCACGGTGGCGTTCGCGCCGCGCGCGCTGACGATCCCCTATATCGACCTCAGCTCCGCCCGGCTCCGACTCGACCGCCTGGAGATCATCGGCAACGTGCCGCCGCCACCCAATCGGCCCCCGCCGGACGAGCCTCCCCCATGGCTGCCAAGCATCGACCTCGACGCCCTGTCGGAGGGGACCAGCGCCACGGTCGAAGATCTGCCGCAGGGACTCTACAGCCGCGTCCGCTTCCTGCTGGGCCGGGTGACGCTGGAGGGGACGGTGCTGTCCACGAGGTTCCACGTCACGCTCAGGCCGTTCGGCAGGGTCGTCGACATCCGTGCGTCGACTCCCCAGGAGCTCGGCTTCGAGCGGGACATCGCCTTCGAGATCACGCTCGACCCCAACTTCTGGTTTCCGCCGGGCCTGTTCATGGGCGCGATGCTGGACAGCCGCGGCGACATTGTCTGTGACGACGTGACCAACACGTGGATCACCAGCGCGCTGACCGACGCCGTGTCCGTGTCGTTTCGCATGCCCTGAGCAGCTCCTCGTCTTCGTGTGCTTCTACCGCCGGCTGCCGGCGCTGTCGGGCTCCAGCGACCAGAGCTGGCGGGCGTAGGTCAGGCAGCGCGCGAACAGCGGATCGCGGCCGCGCGAGCCCAGCGCCGCCACGCACAGCTCGGCGTCGGAATGCGCGTCCAGCATGACGGGCTTCGACGGCACGCGCGGCGTCTCCAGCACCGCTTGATCCAGGGCCGTGCGACGGATCGCGTATCGCTCCGCCCCGACCGCGAGCTCCAGCGCCAGCATGCCGCTCTTGCCACACGGCCCGTCGACCGGGATGAGCGTCCCCGTGACGGGTGCGCCGCCGCGGTCGAAGTCGAAGCGCAAGCCGCCGTCGGAGGTCTGCACCGAACGCAGGGGCCGCCAGTCGAGCAACACGCCGATCCACGCCAGCATGAGCAGCGCGGCCGCGTCGCTGCCGGGGCGGTGCGTGACCGCGAGCCGCGTCGCGCGCTGGAGCGGGGCGCCGCCGACCGGTGGGTCGAACATCCCCGCGAACAGCGACCGCAGCGGCCCCAGGCGCAGCCAGGCGAGATCCGCGATCGGTAGCGGGTGCGCCGTCGTCGCCAGTCGCTCGAAGTCGAACAGGTGTTTCGGACGCAGGCACGCCGTGGTGTCCAGCACCAGCCGGCTGGTCATCGGCAGCAGCTCGCGCGTCAGCAGCGACGCCGGCATCGTCGGGTCCATCCAGAACGTCGCCGTCGGGACGCCGGGCACCTGCAGCGCCCGCACCAGCGCGCCGAAGTGCGCCTCGGCCCCCGGCGGCCCCGCGATCATGATCTCCTCCGAGTAGACCGTCCGCGCGCCCCCCGGCTGGGCGACGACGTTGCTCTCGATCGTCGCCTGCAGGTCATTGCCGGCGCCGCTGCCGGTCCGCCCGTCGTCGAGGCACAACGTGATCGTGCGCGTGGGCAGCGCGGGCGCCAGCTCGTCGATCAGATGTTTGGTCGCCGCCAGCGCGTCGCGCCCGCGCGCCGGAATGACGACGTTCCACAACGCCGCGCGCGACACCGGCGCGTCGGCAGGATTCTCCGCGGATCCCGCCCCCGTCGCCGAGTTGGCGCTGGAGCTGGCTTGCTTCCACAGATCGGCCAGCGCGCGCTCGATGTCACCGACCTCGACGGCGATCGGCTCGCCGCGCACGAAGTGCAGGAGCTCGCCGGGCGCGCGCATGCTCAGGGCATCCGCCAGGCGCGCCCGTCCGCCGCCATCAGGCGATCGGCCGCGGTGGGTCCCCACGTCCCCGCCGCGTAGGTCGCCGGCGAGCCGCGGCCGGCCGCGGTGTCTTCTGCCCAGCGCCGGTGCAGGCGCGACACCCATGCCCAGCTCGCCTCGACCTCGTCGGCGCGCGTGAACAGCGTCCCGTCACCCAGCAGGCAGTCGAGCAGCAACCGCTCGTAGGCCTCGGGCGGCTCGACGCCAAACGACGAGCCGTAGCGAAACTCCATGCTGACGGGCGCGATCTCCATCGACGGACCGGGCAGCTTCGAGCCGAAGTTCAGCGCGATCCCCTCGTCGGGCTGGATGCGGATGCTGAGCACGTTGGGACGGATGCTCTCGCCGCGCCGGCCGAACAGCAGGTGCGGCGCCTCCTTGAAGTACACGGCGATCTCCGTGACCCGCTTGGGCAGCCGCTTGCCCGACCGCAGGTAGAACGGCACCCCCGCCCAGCGCCACGAATCGATGAACACCTTCAGCGCCACGAACGTCTCGGTCGTCGACTCCGGGCTGACGTTGGGCTCGTCGCGGTAGCCGCGAACCATCTGGCCGGCGATCGACCCCGGCGCGTACTGCGCGCGCACGACCTGACGGTCGAAGTCACTTTCAGGGATGTAACGTAATGCCTTGAGCACCTTCAGCTTCTCGTCGCGCACGGCGTCCGGATCGAAGGCGATCGGCGGCTCCATCGCGAACAGGCTCACGACCTGCAGCAGGTGGTTCTGCACCATGTCGCGCAGGCTGCCGGCCTGCTCGAAGTACCCGCCGCGCGCCTCGACGCCGATGCTCTCCGCGCCGGTGATCTGGACGTGGTCGACGAAGTGGTTGTTCCACACCGGCTCGAAGATGCCGTTCGCGAACCGGAACACCAGCAGGTTCTGGACCGTCTCCTTGCCCAGGTAGTGATCGATTCGGTAGATCTGCCGCTCGTCCAGCGTCTCGTGGATCTCGCGGTTCAGGGCGCGCGCCGTGGTCAGATCGCTGCCGAACGGCTTCTCGATGATGACGCGCGCGAACGGCGGTGGCGGCACGGGGCGCGCTGCCTCCGGTGGCGGCGGTGGCGGCGCCAGCTTCGCGTTCCCCAGGCCGCGGATCACCTCCGCGAACGACGATGGCGGCGTGGCGAGATAGAAGACGCGGTTGCCGGGCAGCCCCAGCGTCCGTTCGATGCCTTCGAGGCGAGCCTTGAGCGCGGCGAACGACGCGGGATCGTCGTAGCCCCCCTGTTGATAGAAGATGTTCGCCGCGAACGCGGACCACAGGTCGTTGTCGAGCGGGCGGCGGCGCGCATGTTCGGCGCAAGCGGCGCGCAGCTCGTCGCGAAACGCCTCGTCGGTCATCGCGCGGCGCGCGAAGCCGATGATGGCGAAGCGCGCCGGCAGCAGGCGATCGCGCGTCAGGCTGTAGAGCGCCGGCAGCAGCTTGCGGTGCGCCAGGTCGCCGGACGCCCCGAAGATCACCATCGCGGCCGGCTCGGGCACCCGCTCTTCGGCCAGCCCCTGCCGCAACGGGTTCGCGACCACGTCAGCGGAGGCGCCGGCTTCGAGCATGGCGCCCCGTCAGGCCGACGCGCGCGATGCTGCCGTGACGGTCGTGGCGGTCGAAGCGGCCGGCGTGGTGTCCAGCGCGTCGGCGAGCGCGTCGAGCGCGGCGTCGATGTCGGCGCCGAGGTGGACGCGCAGCACGCGGCGGTTACGCCGCTTGAGCACCTGCAGATCGCCCAGCGCCTGCGCGTCGCGCAGCGTGGCGAACGTGTAGCTCTCGCCCGGGACGGCCAGGTCGTGGGGCGCGTCAGCGGTCAGCTGCAGGAACACGCCCGTGTTCGGGCCGCCCTTGTGTAGCTGGCCGGTCGAGTGCAGGAAACGCGGGCCGTAGCCCAGCGTGGTCGCGTTGTGGCTCTTGGCGCGGCTGGCCGTCCGGATGCGGGTCAGCGCCGCGTCGCGGGACGGAGTGCGCAGGAAATACGCGCACAGCGCCAGGTAGTCGCCGGGCGTCGCCGACGCCAGATGCGCGCGGAGGCGCTCGGTGTCGGCCACGGTGCAGGCCTCGTCTGGGGGGACGGGCAGGCGGCCGTCGCCGGCGTGCGCCGCCAGCAGCGCGCTGGTCGCGACCTTTGCCTCCGTGACGTTCGGCTCGTCGAACGGATTCACGCCCAGCGTCGCGCACGAGATCGCCGTCGCGACCTCCCAGCGGACGATCTCGCGTCCCAGATCCTCCGGGCGCTCCACGGCCAGGTGCACGACCGGGAAGCCGGCGCGCTCCAGCGCGGCCACCGCCGCGTCTTGCTTCGCGTCGCCCTTGGCGAAGCGAATGTAGACGAACAGACGATCGTCGCCGTACGCGTCGGGCGCCGCGACCGGCTCCAGGTCGATCGGGACGATGCCCTTGCCGTCCTTGCCCGACGACTCGGCGACCAGCTGCTCGATCCACGAGCCGAAGCTGGCGATCTCGGGCGACATCACCAGCGTCAGCTTGTCGCGTCCGGCCTTGGCGGCGGCGCCCAGCGCCGCGCCCAGCTCCAGCCCCGGGCTCTCGTCCGCGGGCACGTTGGGCCCCGAGGCGGCGGCGAAGTCCGCCCCCGCGCCGATCAGCGCCTGCAGGTCCGCGCGCAGCAGCGCGGCGGGCACGAGCCCGAAGTACGACAGCGCCGAATAGCGGCCGCCGATGTCGGCGGGGTTGATGAACACGCGCCGGTAGTGCTTCTCCTCGGCCAGCTGGCCCAGCCGCGTGGCGGGATCGGTGATGGCGACGAAGTGGGCGCCGGCGCGCGCGACGTCGCCGCCCACCTTGGTCAGCGTCTGCTGCCAGAAGTGGCGCTCGAACGCCTGGATCTCGATCGTGCCGCCCGACTTCGACGCGACGACGAACAGCGTCTTTCGCCCGGCGATCAGCTGGTCGACGTGCGCGACCGCCGCCGGATCGGTGTTGTCGAGCACGTGCAGCGTGAGGCCGCCGGGGGCGCCCCACACCAGGCTCACGACCTCCGGCCACAGCGAGCTGCCGCCCATGCCCAGCAGCACGACATGCGTGAACCCGTCCGCCGCGATCTCCGCGGCGAACGCCTCGAGCTCCTCGCGCTTGCTGCGCATCAGCGCCGGCGAACGCAGCCAGCCGAGGCGGCTCTTGACCGATCGCTCGTGCACGGGGTCGGCCGAAAACAGCGTCGAGTCGCCTTCGCCCAGCCGTCCGAGCGCGCGAGCCTGCTTGAGGCGAGCGATCTCGGCGGCGGTGTCTGCGCCCAGTCCCGCGGGCAACGCCAGCCGCTGCCGTCCCGACGCGGATTCGCGCAGCGCCGCGCGCCGCCCGGCGATGGCGTCGAGCAGCGCCGTCATCGACGTCGAGAACGCGCTGACGCCGTCGGCGAGCAGGCCGTGGCAGATGCGCGACAGGTCGAAGCCGAGCGCCGCGAACTCGGCCAGCGCGCGCTTGGCGCCGTCCAGGTCTTCACCCAGGCGCGACGCGGGATCGCCGTGGTCGATGAACGCGTCCAGCGTCGCCGGCGGCACCGTGTCGACGGTGTCGCGCCCGACCAGCGCGTCGACGTAATACGTGTCCGGGTAGCGCGGGTCCTTGGTCCCGGTCGACGCCCACAGCAGGCGCTGCGTGTTCGCGCCCGCGGCGGCCAGCTTCTGCCAGCGCTGCGACGCGATCGTCCGCTCGTAGATCTCGTAGGCGAGCTTCGCGTTCGCGATCGCCAGCTTGCCGATCAGCGCCTGGTAGCGCGCCGTCTCGTCGCCGACCCCGGACGTGACCTTGTCCTTGAGCATGCGGTCGCAGACGCTGTCGACGCGCGACACGAAGAAGCTGGCGACGGACGCGATGCCGGCCAGCGACTTGCCGGCGGCGACGCGGTCCTCCAGCCCGGCGAGGTACGCCTCGACCACCTCTTCGTACTGCAGCAGCGAGAAGATGAGCGTCACGTTGACGCTGATCCCGTGCGCGGTCAGCGCGCGGATCGCCGGGATGCCCTCGGGCGTCGCCGGCACCTTGATCATCACGTTGGGACGCGCGACCGCGGCGGCCAGGCGCAGCCCCTCCGACACCGTCTTTTCGGTCGCGGTCGCCAGCTCGGGCAGGACCTCGAACGACGCGCGTCCGTCGACGCTGCCGCTGGATTCGAACACCGGCAGCAACAGATCGCACGCGGCCTGGATGTCCTCGATCGCGAAGGTCTCGTAGATCTCCAGCGTCGACCGTCCGTCGGCGACCAGCTTGCGCAGGTCGGCTTCGTAGTCGCCGGAGGCGACGATCGCCTTCTCGAAGATCGTCGGGTTGGACGTCAGGCCGCGTACGCCGCGCTTGACGAGGTCGGCAAGCGCTCCGGAGCGCAGCAGGCCGCGCCGGATGTTGTCGTACCAGATGCTCTGTCCGAGGGCGTGGGTGCGTTGCAACCGGTCGTCAGCCATCAGCCTCGGTCTCCTTTTGAGCCAGCGCGCTGCGCTTCTTCGCGTTCTAGCGCTTCGATCTTCGCCACCCGCCGCGCATGCCTACCCCCTTCAAACTGTGTATCCAGCCAGGCGTCCACGATCGCGAACGCCGTCGCTTCCGGAATCAGACGCGCGCCCACGCACAGCACGTTCGCGTCATTGTGGGCGCGCGACAGCCGCGCCGCCTCCACGCTCCAGATGTCCGCCGCGCGCACGCCGTGAATCTTGTTCGCCGCCATGCAGACGCCGAGCCCGGTCCCGCACACCAGCACGCCCAGCGTCCCGGCGTGGTCGCGCACGGCGCGCCCGACCGCGGCCGCCCAGTCGGGGTAGTCGGTCGACTCAGCCGAGGGCGATCCCGAGATCCTCGACCTCGAAGCCGAGCGCGCGCAGGTGCGCCACCACGCGGCCGCGCAGCTCGAAGCCGGCATGGTCGCTGCCTGTGTAGATTTTCGCTCTGGCCATCGGTCTGAAACCCGGGGCGGAATATAGCGCGGACGCGGGCTGGGTCTATTTCGATCGGCGAGGATCGACTCGACCGCGGAAAGCCCGGCCGTGGGTCCGATCTAAGTGCTACGGTCGCGGCCAATTTGAACGCGCCCATCCCAAGTCTGCCTGGACACTCCGTTTATCTGCTGCTGGTCCAGCTGGCGCTGCTGGTCGCGGTGGCACGGATGGGCGCGGAGTTGGCCAAGCGCGTCGGCCTTCCCGCGGTCGTGGGTGAGCTGACGGGCGGCATCGCGCTCGGGCCCAGCCTGTTTGGCCACTACTTCCCGGGCGCGTTCGAGGTCGTCTTCCCGCCCAGCGCGCAGCAGTTCCACCTGCTGGACGCGTTCGGCACGGTCGGCATGACGCTGCTGCTGCTGCTGACCGGCCTGGAGACCGACCTGCGCCTGCTGCGCAACCTCGGCCGCGCGGCGCTGATCGCGTCCGTGATGGGGATGGTGCTGCCGTTCGGGCTGGGCTTCGGCCTCGGCTACTTCATGCCGGCGGAGTACCTGACCGACCCCAGCGGGCGGATGCTGTTCAGTCTGTTTCTGGCGACCGCGATGTCGATCTCGGCCATGCCGGTGATCGCGAAGATCCTCGTCGACCTGGACCTGACCAAGCGCAACATCGGCCTGGTCATCCTGTCGGCGGGCGTCGTCGACGACACCGTCGGCTGGCTGATCCTGTCGCTGATCGCCGGCGCCGCGACCCACGGCGTCGTGCGCGTCGAGGACCTCGGCCTGACGGTCGTCTACCTGGTGGGGTTCCTCGCCGCGATCATCTTCGTCGTCTATCCGCTGCTGCGCGTGCTGGTGCGCTGGACGACCGAGCACTTCAAGACCGTCGATTCGGACCTGGTGCTGATCATCGTGGTCACCTTCCTGTGCGCGGCGGCGACCGAGCGCATCGGCGTGCACCCGGTGTTCGGCGCGTTCGTCGCGGGCATCGTCCTGCACCAGACGCCGCGGCTGCGGCGCGAGACCATCGCCCGCCTGGAAGCCGTGACGTTCGGCGTGCTGGCGCCGATCTTCTTCGGCATCGTCGGCCTGCGCGTGAACCTGTGGGAGCTGGGCGGCGGCCACATGCTGGGCATCGTGATTGCGGTCGCGTGCATCGGCAAGCTGGTCGGCTGCTCGCTGGGCGCGTACTGGGGCGGGCTGCGCTTCTGGGAGGCGGCGTCGATCGCCGTCGCGATGAACGCGCGCGGCGCGATGGAGATCGTCGTCGCGAACATCGGCCTGTCGCTGGGCATCCTGACGCCGCAGATGTTCTCGATCATCGTCATGGTCGCGATCGTGACGTCGTTCCTGGCGCCCGTGGGCCTGCGGCTGACCATGCCGCGCGTCCGCATGACCGACGACGAGGCGCGCCGCATCCTGGCGTCGCAGTCGACGGGCGCGTTCGATCCCGGCCGCGTCCGCGTGCTGCTGGCAACCGGCGGCGGCGAGCAAGCGCTGGCCGCGGCGCCGCTGGCCTACGGCCTGGCGCACAAGAGCGATGCCCCGGTCAGGATCGTGCACGTCGCGGCGAAGCGATCGTGGTGGCGCGAGCTCATCGAACGCCGCCACTTCGCCGGCAACGTCACCGAGCAGATCGACCAGCTGCGCGAACTGGCGAACGGGCGGCCGCCCGAGATCGCCCACGTCAGCGGCGCCAGCGTCGCGCGGGCGATTTGCGCCGAGGCGAAGCGCGGCTGCGACATCATCGTGCTGGGGTCGGGCGAGGGACAGTCGATCGGCGGGTCGGTGGTCGAGCAGGTGGTCGCCGAGGCGCCGTGCCACGTCGCGATCATGAAGTCGCCGGTGCGCGCCAGCGGTTACCGGCGCATCTTCGTCCCCGTCGACGGCAGCGTCGCGTCGCGCCTGGCCGTGGAGTTTGCGCTGCGCTACGCCGAGTCAGCGGGCGCCGAGCTGGCGCTGGCGGTGCTGACCGAACGCCGCCCACAGGCGGCCGCGTACGCCGACATCAGCGGCACCCACGTCCCGTCCGAGATTCGCGCCACCAGCGATCAGGAGCTGGAGCGGATCTCGGTCGTGTTCCGCGCCTCCGACATCAAGCCCACCATCCTGCACCTGGCGTTCGACCCGCGATCGAGCGCCGTCGTCCAGGAGCTGGAGCGCGGCAAATACGATCTGGTCGTCATCGGCGCCGAGAACCGCGCCGTCCAGCACCGGCTGTTCTTCGGCTACGACAACGAACGCCTGATCCGCGCCACGCGCATCCCGGTCGTGCTCGTGGTGCCGAACCTGTCGCGCTTCGGCGCCGCCGTGCGATGACGGCCGCCGGGCCGCCATCCACGCCCCGGCTGGTGTTGATCGGCGGCGGCGCCCGTTCCGGCAAGAGCCGCTGGGCGCTGGCGCGCGGCATGGCGCTGGGCGCGCGGCGGCTGTTCATCGCGACCGCCGAGCGGTCGGACGACGAGATGCGCGATCGCATCGAGCGCCACCGCGCCGAGCGCGGCGGCACGTTCGACACCGTCGAGGAGCCGCTGGCGCTGCCCGAGGCGATCGCGGCCGATCGCGACCACGACGTCATCGTCGTCGACTGTCTGACGATCTGGATCGCCAACCAGCTCGTCGGGGGTGCGCCGCCCGAGGCTGTGACGGCCCGCGTGGACGCGCTGGCCGACGTGCTGCGCGGGCGGCGCGCGCACGTCGTGCTCGTCAGCAACGAGGTGGGCATGGGGCTGGTGCCCGAGACGCCGCTCGGGCGCGTGTTCCGCGACCTGGCGGGCGGCGCTCACCAGAGGCTCGCGCCGCTGGCCGACGAGCTTTTCCTCGCGGTCACTGGCGTCGTGTTGCGCCTGCGCCCGGCGCCGGTCGAGGTGGTGACGGCGTGAAGGGCGGCGTCCCGGGCGGACTCCAGGACGGGCTCAAGGCCGTTGTCGCGGCGTTTGCGTTCCTGACGCGCATCCCGGTGTGGCGCGGCCCGCTGCGCGACGAGGATCTGGGCCGGTCGGTGGCGTTCTTCCCGCTCGTGGGCCTGGTGCTGGGGCTGGCGCTCGCGGGCGCGGGCGCGGGCGCGGGCAGCGAGCTGTCGCCGGTGGTGGGCGCCGTGCTGCTCGCGGCGCTGCTGGCGGGGTTGACGGGTGGACTTCACCTGGACGGGCTCGCGGACGTGTTCGACGCCCTGGGCGGCGGGCGGGGCGACCGCGCGCGCATGCTGGAGCTGATGCGCGACAGCCGCATCGGCGCGCACGGCGCCGCCGCGCTGGTCCTGCTGCTGGCGGCCAAGATCGCTGCCCTGACGCAGGTCATCGAGCGGCAGGACCTGCTCACGCTGCTCGCGTTTCCGACGCTGGGGCGCTGGGCGGTCACGCCGCTCATCGTCTTCTTCCCGTACGTGCGCCCCGAGGGGCTGGGACGCGCGTTCAAGGGCGAGGCCGGCCGCGTGCAGGTGGTCATCGCTTCCGCCACGGTCGTGGTGGTGGTCGCCGCGCTGGGCGGGCGCTTCGTACTGCCGGCGCTGGGCAGCGCGGTGATCGTGTTGCTGTTCGGCCTGTGGCTACGTCACCGGCTGGGCGGCCTGACCGGCGACGTCTACGGCGCCGCGATCGAGCTCGGCGAGGTCACCGCCCTGATCCTGGCCGGCGCCTTGCGCTGAAGCGCAACCGCCGCCCCTCGGGGAAGCATGGCGAATTTCGCGACATGCTGCTACGGTCGCACCGAATGCCGGGCCCCGCGATCGTTCACATTGAGTTCAAGAGCGCCGATTTCGCACGTACCTCGGCCTTTTACGAGAAGCTGTTCGACTGGAAGACGCAGGCGAACGCCTCGAACAGCTACATGAAGGCGGACGCCGTGGGTGGGCCCAGCGGGGGCTGGGTGCGCGCCGATCTGATCCAGTCGCCCGGGCCGATCGCCTACCTGGTCGTCGACGACCTGGCCGCCAAGCTGGAAGAGGTGGAGCAGGCGGGCGGCCGTGTGCTGGTCCGCAGCATGCCGTTCGCGGGCGGGGGCGAGATTGGCCTGTTCGCGGATCCCGACGGCAACGTGCTGGGATTGTGGAAGCGCAAAGACGGGGCAGGGGCAGGGGCGGGCGCAGCGCCGGCGAAAGCCGCGGCGGAACCCGCGGCGCCGAAGGCAGCGAAGCCGGCAAAGCCGCCGGGCGCCAAGCCGGCCGCCAAGCCCAAGAAGAAGTAACTGCCCTCAGGGGCCTCAGGGAAGTGAAACGGCCACCCGCAGTCGCCGCGCTGGTGTCGGCGGCGCTCGTGTTCGCGCTGATGGCGGTCGCGACCAAGATCGCGGCGGGGCGCTTGCCGGGCGCGCAGGTCGCGTTCATTCGCTTCGTCATCGGCCTCGCCAGCTGCGCGCTGGCCCGGATCTGGGTGCCGATGCGCGCACGCAACAAGGTGGGCCTGGTGATGCGCGGCGCGTACGGCGGCGCGGCCGTGCTGTTCTACTTCATGGCGATCGCCCACCTGCCCGTGGGGATCGCGACGCTGCTCAACTACACGGCGCCGGTGTTCACGGCGATCTATGCGGGGCTGTTCATGGGCGAAGCGATCAAGCGGGCGACGTTCGGCGCCCTGGCGCTGACCAGCGCCGGCGTCGCCCTGGTGATCGCGGGGACGGCGCCGCCCGGATCGCTCGCGCTCGGGCCGTGGCAACTGGTGGGTCTGTTGTCGGCGGTGCTGTCGGGCGCCGCGGTGGCGACGATCCGACAGGTCCGCAAGACCGACGGATCATGGGAGGTGTTCACCGCGTTCTGCGTCGCCGGCGCCGTGATCACGCTGGCGCCGGCCGTGCGCGACTGGCTCCGGCCGACGCCCGGTGAATGGGTGGTCCTGGCCGCGGTCGGCGTGACGTCCGTGATCGGCCAGTTGTTGATGACTCACTCGCTGCGCTACGTGCCCGCCGCCGCGGGAGGCGTCATCATCCAGCTCACGCCGGTCACGTCGCTGGCCATCGGCTGGGCGTTCCTGAACGAGCGCATCGGTGCCCTCGCGCTCGGCGGCGCCGCGCTGACGCTCGCGGGCGTCAGCCTGGGAACCTACCTGGCCGCCGGCCGCGGCGAACCCGACGCCGCCGCCGACTAATTGGTCTTCTGAAAGTCGTCTTTGCCGCCGGGGCGCGCGTACCAGTACAGCGTCGCGTCGATCGCGATCGCGGTGTCGGTCCAGTGCCAGATCTCGAAGTCGAAGCGCAGCGAGCGTTCGAAGGGGATCGGATCGGAGACGTGAAAGCGGTTCATCGAGAACGCGCCGCCGAACCCGTTCGCGGGCGCGCGCGTCTGGGCGTGATAGGGGTGCGCGAAGACCTCCCCGGACGACCACGCGTAGCCGAAGTAGTCCTCGGTGCCGGTGCCGAAGATCGAGGGGAACGATGCGCCGTCGACGTACAGCTTCTCGTCGCCTTCGCCCCACCACGCGGTGCCGGCGCCATTCTCGACGTTCAGCAACGTGCCGACGAGCTGGCCGCGCCCCTCGATCGTCCCCACGTGCCAGTCGCGGTAGGGGCGCGTGCGCACGACCTGGCGCGGCCGCCAGCCCGCGTGAAACAGCATGGTGTCGTCCCCAAAAGCTGCCGCCTCGACGGCGACGTCGCCCCTGACGTCGACGTCACCGGGGGTCTGGCGCGCGATCCGGATCTCGACGCGCTCGCGGAACGGCATGGGGAAGCGGGACGTCAGCGAACCGTCGTCGCCGATCGTCATCGGCAACGACGCGTACGCGGCAACCCCCGGCCCGGTACCGAAGAAATCGACGAGAGGGACGCGAACCGTCTCCTCGCCGTCGAAGGTCATCGTCAGCAACGTCGCGCGCAGCTTGTCCGGGGCACGCTCGGCCGTCGCCAGCCGGAGCTGCGTGACGCGGCCGCCGCCCGGCGGCGCCGTGACGGTCGTGATCGACGGCTTGCCGGGCTGCACCTGTGTCGGCGCGACGTCGACCGTGGTCACCGGCCGCGACGGCGTCGGCGGCGCTCCGGCGCGCAGCAGCGTCACCGTGCGGTGCAGCGCGTGCGCGCCGCGCGCCAGCTCACCCGCCGAAAACGGCCGCACGTTCGCGGCCTGGCCCGCGCCGTAGCTGCGGTAGCCGATCTGATAGTAGAGCTTCGCGATCGGCTTGCCCGTGAACGGATCGGGCGAGACGATGTCATCCGTGGTGACCACGCACCGGGTCCGATACGGGATCGGGAAGTAGAGGTTGTGCCCGCGCGCCGTGACGTGCGCCAGCGGCGCCACGAACGGCGGCACCTCGCCGCGCAGCAACGCCGCCATGGGGGCCTCCAGGACGGGCTGCTCCTGGTCGTCGACGTGTACGCGCAGCGTCCCGACCGGCGTCGCGGTCCACATGCGCAAGATCGCGCCCGGCCCGCGCACATCCAGCAGCACATAGCGCTTGCCGCCATCGGGCCGGGGCTCGACGCGCACCAGGTTGGCCTGCGTATCGGTCACGAAGTCGTCGTTGGCGAACCAGGACTCGCCGTCGTCCGGGCTGCGCGACCGGCGGTCGGTGCTGGCCGCCTGACCCGCGGAGAATTGCGGCCGCGGCAGCCGCGCCAGGTGCGTCAGCTCCGCCATCTCGCCGAGCAGCGTGAGCACGCTGATCTCACCCGCGGCGGGCACAGCCTCCGGACCGAGGGGCGGCGGTGGCAATGGCTCCGGCGCGGTGACCTCGTCTTGCGCCGGCTGAAACATCGTCAGGCGCGCGATGACGACGAAGCCGGCGGTCGCGGCAGCCCCGATGAGCACGCTCTTCGCACGCACGGCGGCGATGGTCGTCCGTGCGTCGCCTGCGGTCAATGGCAAGGCCGGTCACGCGGCTCGGCTGTGCTTGCTGGGAGTCAGTCGCCGACCCACGTTGACCCCAGGGGGGACCACCAATGGCGCAGCAGTTCGATTCAGATGCGGACGCGCGAACCGCGGCGGGGCCGGACAACTCAGCCGTACGTGAGGTCCTGCAGCGGCTTGCCGGCGCGGTCACGGCGGGCGATGCCCGCGCCGCCGCACGATTGTGGGGGACACCGGCGATGGTGCTGGGCGACGGCATGGCCTGGAGTGTGGCCACGCGCGGTGAGGTCGAGGACTTCTTCGCGGGCGCCAAGCAGCAGTACAACGCGCGCGGCATCGTCGACACGCGACCCGATATCCTGCGGCTCGAATGGCTTACCGACCGCATCGCGGTCGTCGAGGTCCGGTGGCCCTACATCGACGTCAGCGGCGACGAGATCGGCGCCGAATCGTCGACCTACATCGTGCGCCGCGAGGACGACGGCGAGATCATGATCCGCGCCACGATCATGCAGGGCGAAGCCACGCGGCACTGAGTTGAGCTCGGGACGCCACGCCTACAGCCACTTGCGCAGGCTGTAGGCGAGGCGCTCCATCAATCGGATCAGAAGGGGCCGGCGGCCGAACGCTTCGCGCGTCAGCTCCTCGCTGGCGGCGATGTCCGATTCGAGGAAGGCCACCACGTCCCGGCCATAGGCCGCGTCGAGCACGTTCACGACCACTTCGAGGTTGTACGCCAGCGATCGGTGGTCGAAGTTGTAGCTGCCGATCGACACGAACACGTCGTCGACCGCGACCACCTTGGTGTGGACCACCACCTTGCTCTGCCAGATGCGCACGCCGGCGGCGAGCAGCGGTCCCAGTATCGCGCGCGTCGCCAGATCGAGGATGCGCGAATCACTCTCACCCGGCAGCAGCAGCCGCACGTCGACACCACGCCGCGCCGCGTGCTGTAGCGCCCGCAACACGCCATGATCCGGCACGAAATACGGGTTTGCGAGGAAGATGCGCTGGCGGCTCTCGCGGACCGCGTGCAGGGCGGCGCGGCGGATCGCGAAGCGCTCGCCCATCTCGCTGTTCGAGATGACCACGAGCTGAACGTCGCCGGCGGCGGTCGGGGGCGGTAACCGCGCGGGGTCTAGCCGCGCCCACTTCTTCGCGCGTCGGTTCCAGGTCCGCAGGAAGACGGCCTCGATGGTCGCGACCGCGGGACCTTCGACCTGGATGACCGCGTCGCGCCAGTCACCGCCGCCCGATGACAGCCCGACCCATTCGATGGCGATGTTGAGCCCGCCCGTGAACGCCACCCGCCCGTCGCACACCAGCGTCTTGCGGTGATTGCGTCGCATCAGCGCCCAGAACCGCGGCCGCCAGAAGCGATACTTGTGGTACGCGATGGTGTGCACGCCCTGAGTGCGCATGCGCGTGAAGAACTCGGCCGGCGTCGCGCGGCAGCCGACGTAGTCGTACATCACGCGCACCTCGACCCCGCGCCCCGCCGCCCGGGCCAGCGCATCGGCGAACTGCCTGCCGATCGCGTCGTCGTTGAAGATGTACATCTCCAGGGAGATCCGGTGGCGCGCGGCCTCGATCGCCGCCAGCCACGCGGGAAAGGTCTCCTCACCGTTGCGCAGCAAACGGACCGCATGCCCGGGCTCCAGCTCTCGCCGGTCCTCGACATAGCGGCTCAGCGTCAGGGCGGCCGGCGGCACGGTCGCCGGAATTTCGCCTTTGATTTCCGAATCCACCGTCGGATCCGCGGGCGTCGTCGTCATTGACCTCCCATACCTTAGCGCGTAAGGTTCCCGCCGCTAATGGGTCGCGAGGAGCACATAGAGTTCCAGGGCCGGGTCATCGAAGTGTTGCCCGCGGGCAACTTTCGTATCGAACTGGAAAATGGTCACCAAGTCCTTGCGCACCTCGGAGGCAAGCTACGGAAGCATCGCATTCGTGTGGTTCTTGGCGACAAGGTCACCGTCGCCCTGACGCCTTATGATCCGACGCGCGGCATCGTCGTTTATCGCGGTTAGCCTTTCGCTCGCGCTGGGCTTCGCGCCGGCCGCCATGGCCGCGCCGCCCCCTGGCGCCGCACCCGCCATCGGTGAGGTGGGTACGGTCGCGCCGCTCGTCGACCGCGTCAAGAGCGCGGTCGTCACCATCCAGAGCACGAAGTTCATCCGCAGGTTCGCGGTCGAGGACCCGTGGACCCGCATGATGCGCGAGCAGTTCGGCGCGCCGGCGCCGCAGGGCCGGCGCGAGAAGCAGGAAGGGCTGGGCTCCGGGTTCATCGTCGACCGCAGCGGCATCGTTCTGACCAACAATCACGTGGTCGCCGGCGCGGATGAGGTCATCGTGCAGCTCGCCGACAACCGGCGCTTCTCGGCCAAGGTGCTGGGCAGCGACCCGCCGACCGACGTCGCCGTTGTCCGCATCGACAAGCCGCCGGCCGATCTGGCGACGGCGAACCTGGGCGACTCCGACCGGGTGCGCGTCGGCGACTACGTGCTGGCCATCGGCAACCCGCTGGGCCTGGGGCAGACGGTGACAATGGGGATCGTCAGCGCCAAGAACCGCGTCATCGGCGGCAAGCTGGGCGACATCGACCCGCGTTACGAGGACTTCATCCAGACCGACGCCGCGATCAACCAGGGGAACTCGGGCGGGCCGCTGTTCAACTTCCGCGGCGAGGTCATCGGCGTCAACGCCGCGATCATCAACCCGGGCATGGCGATGAACGTCGGCTTCGCGATCCCGATCAACCTCGCGCGCTCGATCGCGGACCAGATCCGGCGCAATGGCCGCGTCGCGCGCGGCTACCTGGGGATCAACGGCGAAGACTTCACCCCGGAGCGCGCCACCGAGCTGCGCACGCCCTACATCCCGGGCGCGCTGATCAACGCCGTCGGCCGCGGAAGCCCGGCCGCGGCGGCCGGGCTACGCCCCAACGATGTCGTCGTGGAGTTCGCGGGCAAGGCGATTGAAAGCTACCGCCGGCTGCTGGCGGCGGTCGCGCTGCTGCGCCCGGGCGAGAAGGCCAAGATCGTGCTTGCGCGGCAGGGCCAGCGCATCGAGGCGACGGTGACGCTGGGTGCTCCGGGCGGCGGCGCCGGCGGTGAGATCGTCGTGCTGGGCGTCGAGCTTCGCAGCCTGGAGCCGCGCGAAGCGGCGGCGCTGGGCGTCGCGCCGGGGGGCGGCCTGGTCGTTACCGCCGTCGACCCGCGCGGGCCGGCGAGCGGCGTGCTCGAGGAAGGCGACGTGCTGCTGGCGCTCGACGGCCGCCCGGTCACCGCCGCGCGAATCAAGGGACTCGAGGCGCGGCTGCAGCGCGGTGCGCGCGCGACGTTGATCATCCAGCGCGGTCCCGATCGCTTCGCGCTGCAGCTTTAAGATGAGGACCCTGAGAGGGTCCTCAAACTCCCCCGCGACGGGTCCCGTCGGGCGGAGCCCGCCGGTACCCACGCGATGACGATCCCGGTTTTGGCCACGAGCTTTCGCACGCTGACGAAGTTCCCTGAACCGGGGACGCTGGCGGCGGCGCGCGCGCTGCTGCTGGAGCTGGCGCCTTCCACCGGCGCCGTGCCGTTCGACAGCTGGACGTCGCTGGCGACGATCTGCGACACCGGCTGGCTGCCAGCGGCGCGGCGCCCGTCGGCGGCGCTGGCGCGCGTGACACGCCGGCGGCTGCGTGTGCTGGCCACGGCGCCGCTGTCGGCAGCCGCGTTCGCGCGGGTGCAGGCCGGGGAGGGCCCGGTCCATCTGCAGGGGACATGTGCGCCGCTGTCGGCCGGCGAGCGCAACGCGCCGCTGTGGAGCGTCGAGACCGTCATCGCCGACGACGGCGCGCGGCAGCTGGCAGAGCAGGGGGGCGATTTCCTGCTGTCGCTGCCCGACGGCGAGGTGGTGCGCGTGTTCGCTGAGGGTGGCCACCTGGTCAGCGCCGACGTTCTGCGTATCGGAGACGCCGTGTCGGTGTTCGGCTTCGCCGACGAGACCGCCGACCGCACCGGTCTCGGCCCATCACCGCACGGTCGGGGCGGGCTGGTGCGCGCGCTGCGCTCCGGCTCCGAGCTGCCGTTGCTGGTGTGTCCGCTGCCTGGGCGCACAATCGACGTGGTACGCTGAAAAGGCAGCATGGCCCCCGACAACAAGCTCGCGACAGTGTCTGACACGCCCGCACCCGCGGCGTTGAAGCCACCGGTCGAGCCGGCGGCGCTGGCGCACCGCGACCTGCTGACCGGCGAATTCTGGCGCCGGATTCCGGCCTACGCGCAGGTCAGCGAGGCCGAGTTCCTCGACCACAAGTGGCAGGCCAAGAACTCGATCACCAACATCCCGAAGCTGCTCGCGACGCTCAAGGGCCTGGTCTCGGACGCATTCATCGCCGATGCCCAGCGCGGCTTCGAGCGAGCGCCGATGTCCGTCCGCGTGTCGCCGTACCTGATGTCGCTGATCGACTGGAGCAATCCGGACAGCGACCCGCTGCGCACGCAGTTCATCGCGCTGGGCTCGCGCTTGCTGCCCGACCACCCGCGCCTGGATCTGGATTCACTGCACGAACGCGTCGACATGCCGGTGCCCGGGCTGACCCACCGCTACACCGACAAGGCGCTGTTCCTGGCGCTCGACACCTGCCCGGTCTACTGCCGCTTCTGCACGCGCAGCTACGCGGTCGGCATCGACACGGAAGAAGTGGAGAAGTTCCAGCTCAAGGTCAACGCCGAGCGCTGGCAGCAGACGTTCGACTACATCCGCTCGCGGCCCGAGCTGGAGGACATCGTCATCTCGGGCGGCGACGCATACCAGCTACGCGCCGAGCAGATCACGCTGATCGGCGAGACGCTGCTGTCGATCGATCACGTCCGCCGCATGCGCTACGCGACCAAGGGGCCGGCGGTCATGCCGCAGAAGATCCTGACCGACGACGCGTGGACGGACGCGCTGACGCGCGTGGTGGAGGAGGGGCGCCGCCGCCACAAGGAGGTCGTGCTCCACACCCACTTCAACCACCCGCGCGAGATCACGTCGATCACCAAGGCGGCGATGGATAAGCTGTGCGAACGCGGCATCACGGTGCGCAACCAGACGGTGCTGCAGCGGCGCGTGAATGACAGCATCGACGTCATGACGTTGCTGGTCCGCCGGCTGAGCTACGTCAACGTCCACCCGTATTACATCTACATGCACGACCTCGTGCGCGGGGTCGAGGACCTGCGCACCACGCTGCAGACCGGCCTCGACATCGAGAAGGGGATCCGCGGCGCCACCGCCGGCTTCAACACGCCGACCGTCGTGGTCGACGCGCCGGGCGGCGGCGGCAAGCGCGACGCCCACTCGTACGAGCACTACGACCGCACGACCGGCGTGTCCGTGTTCACCGCTCCCGCTGTCCACCCCGGCGAGGTCTACTTCTACTTCGACCCCATCTCGCTGCTGCCCCCCGAGGGACAGGCCCGCTGGGCCGACCCCGCCGAGCAGGCCCGCATGATCGACGAAGCGCGCGCCGCCGCGGCCGCCGCCCCCCACTGATCTGCCGCCGCGGCTGCGCTGGCTTGGTCTGCCGCCGCGACTGCGCTGGCTACTTCAGCTTCGCGTACAGCTCCGGCATCACCCCCGCCGCCATCGCCCGGGCCCGCCGCTCTTCCGGCGCGTCGTAGTGACCCGGCACCGCCGCGTTCACCTCGTCGAGCAGAACCTTGGCCTCCGGGGCGCGACCGCTGTCGAGGTATGACAGCGCCAGGTAGACGCGCGCGCGCAGCGCGTGCGGATTCAGCTCGATGGCGCGCCGCAGGTGCTCCTCCGCCTTCTTGCGATCGCGCTTCGGCCACGGGAGCTTGTCGTAGAAGCGGCCCCACACCGTGTCGGCGCTGCTCGACTCGTACGCCGGGTTCAACGCCTGCGCCCGTGACAGCCGGTCGCGGAACTTCCCTTCCATGCCCTGTGACAGCGCCTTCACGACGCCCAGGCCCATCGCGTAGTTGCCCATGCACACGGCCGCCCAGTAGTAGCCGGCGACGTCGTTGGGATTGATCGCGATCGCGCGTTCGGCCAGGTCCCAGCCGTCCTTGCCCCAGCGCGAGCGCTGGTCCCTGGGAACGGACGGGTCGTCACTCGCCCAGAAATAGAAACGCGCCGCGCGCCACAACACGCCGTGGTCTGCCGGGGCACGCGCGATCAGCGACTGCACCAGGCGCTGCTGCTCGTTCCACGCGGCCTTGTCGTCGCGCCGGCGATGGAGATCGTCGAGGTGGGCGAGCGCCGCTGGCAGGTCGGGCGCGGGGGTCGCGGCGGCGACGGCAACGACCGCGGCAGCGACGGTGGCAAGGGGGGCACTCACCAACAACACGCGCGCATTATATCCACACGATTTGGGTTATGCTGCGCGCCGAGTCCCCGAGGAGGATCCAGTGTCCGAAAAAGCGCCATCGAAAGCCGAACTGAAGCTCGACGACAAGGTGATCGAACTCCCAGTCATCGTCGGAACAGAAGACGAACACGGGCTCGACATCGGCAAGCTGCGGGCGCAGACCGGCTACGTCACCTTGGACCCGGCGTACATGAACACCGCGTCCACCAAGAGCGCGATCACGTTCCTGGACGGCGAGCGCGGCATCCTGCGCTACCGCGGCATCTCGATTGATGAGCTCGCCGAGAAGTCGACCTTCGTCGAGGTCTCGTACCTGCTGATCTACGGCCACCTGCCCAACAAGACGCAGCTGGCGACGTTCTCGAGCGCCCTGACCCGGCACTCGATGCTGCACGAGGATATGAAGCGGTTCTACGACGGATATCCGGGAACCGCGCACCCGATGGCGATCCTGTCGGCCATGGTGCTGTCGCTGTCCAGCTTCTACCCGCAGGCGCTGGACGTGAAGAACAAGGACGAGCAGGAGGCGACCATCGCCCGCCTGCTGTCGAAGATGCGGACCATCGCCGCGTTCTCCTACAAGAAGTCGATCGGCCAGCCGTTCGTCTACCCGAAGAACACGCTGTCGTACTGCGCCAACTTCCTCAACATGATGTTCTCGGTCCCGGCAGAGCCGTACGAGATGGACGAGGACGTCGTGAAGATCCTCAACCTGCTGCTGATCCTGCACGCCGACCACGAGCAGAACTGCAGCACGTCGACGGTGCGCCAGGTGGGCAGCTCGCAGGCCAACCTGTTCGCGTCGATCTCGGCCGGCATCTGCGCGCTGTGGGGCCCCCTGCACGGCGGCGCCAACGAAGAGGTGCTGACCATGCTGCAGTCGATCAAGGACGACGGCAGCGGGCCGCAGAAGTTCATCGACCTGGCGAAGCGCAAGGACTCGGGCTTCAAGCTGATGGGCTTCGGCCACCGCGTGTACAAGAACTACGACCCGCGCGCCAAGATCATCAAGGTCGCCGCCGACAAGGTGATGAGCAAGATGAAGCAGCCGGATCCGCTGCTCGACATCGCCAAGGCGCTGGAAGAGGCGGCGCTGTCAGACAGCTACTTCGTCGAGCGCAAGCTGTACCCGAACGTCGACTTCTACAGCGGCATCATCTATCGCGCGCTCGGCATCCCGACGAACATGTTCACGGTCATGTTCGCCATCGGCCGCACGCCGGGCTGGATCGCGCACTGGAAAGAGATGATGGAAGATCCGACCACCAAGATCTTCCGCCCGCGCCAGATCTACACGGGTCCTCAGCTGACGAAGTACGTGCCGGTCGAGCAGCGCAAGTAGGGCTGGCCCGCCTCACGTAGTCACCGGCTTGCCCCACCCCGGGCACAGGCCTAGGCGCCTCGCGCCCGCTTCACGCGCCTCGCGTACGTTTCGCGCGGCTCTCACGTCCGTATTTCACCGGACGCCTCTGGCCGGTTGCCGTGGAACCTGACGTCGGCTTCGACCCGCACATAACCTAGCCGTCCGTCGAGCCAGAGGGGAGGGCGTCGAACGGGAAGCGAAGGCGGCGCCTCCGGGCGGCGCTCGGCGAGACGCGTTTACTTCTTCGCGGCGGCGGTTTTCGAGCCGGGCGCGGGCGCCGCGGGAGCCGCGGCCTTCGCGCCAGCCGCGGGGGCGGCGGGCGCCGCGCCGGCTGCTGGCTTCGCGCCGGCAGCCGGGGCGGCGGGCGCGCCTGCCGCGGGAGGCGTCGTCGCCGCCGGCGGGGTGGCTGCTGGCGGGGCGGCAGGTGTCACACCGCCCGGCACGTCCTCGTCCCGCTCCGGGGCGCGGTCCCACTTGTCGACGCGGCCCGACCCGGTCGTGTCGTAGCCGATGCGATCGAGCTTGCCGGCCTCGTAGTAGTGCCACTCGTCGACGCGGCCGTCGCCGTTCTTGTCGTGTTCCTCGCGAACCAGCTTCTCTTCCTCGTAGAACTTCCACACGTCGACGCGCTGGTCGAAGTTCATGTCCTTCTCGTCGCGTACGCGCTTGCCGCTGCTGTAGTAGACGGTCATGTCGAACTTGCCGTCCTGATCCAGGTCGGCCTCTTCCATCTCCAGCGCGGCGCCGCGGTCGTCGTAGTAGTTCACGAGGTCGACCTTGCCGTCGTGATTCAGATCGGACTGCTTGCAGACCAGCACGTCGGTCTTCTGGCCGCCGAGGTCGACGCTCTTGAAGAACTTCCAGACGTCGGGCTTCTTGTCCTCGTTGGTGTCGGCCGTGACTACGTGTTTGCCCTGCTCGTTGCACTTCTCGCGGTTGACGAGGGGCGCCGGGGCTGCGTTGGGCGCCGCCGACGCCAGCTGGGCACCCTTGTTCGGGGACGAGCTACACGCCGCCATGAGCCCGGAGACCAGCAAGAGCGCACACGTCTTGGAATTCACCATGGTTAGCTACGGTAGGGCGAAAATCCCGTGAGTTCAAGTAGCTACACAGACGGGAACCCGCTTCGCGCGACGCGCTTTGCTTGACCATCAATCTATGGTCATGCATGGTCATGCCATGGCGAGGAAGAAAATCTCCACGACCATCTACATCACACCCGAGCAGAACGAGCAGCTCAAGCTTTTGAACTCGAAGACGCGCGTGCCGGTCGCAGAGTACATTCGCCAGGGGATCGATCTCGTGCTGGACAAAGAACGGCATAACCTGCCGGGGCAGACGGCGTTTTCGCTCGCGGCGCCGCGCCGCTGACCACGCTTCGCACCCCGCACCCGTTTCATGTCCACACCTACCCGGCTCATCCGTAACTTCTCGATCATCGCCCACATCGATCACGGCAAGTCGACGCTGGCCGATCGACTGCTCGACGCCACCGGCGCGCTCAGCGACCGCGAGCGCAAGGCGCAGTTCCTGGACAGCATGGACCTGGAGCGCGAGCGTGGCATCACGATCAAGGCGGCGACCGTCCGGCTGGCCTACGAGGCGGCGGACGGCCAGACCTATGAGCTCAACCTCATAGACACGCCCGGACACGTCGACTTTCACTACGAGGTGTCGCGGTCGCTGGCCGCGTGTGAGGGCGCCGTGCTGGTCGTGGACGCATCGCAGGGGGTCGAGGCGCAGACGCTCGCGAACGTCTACCTCGCGGTGAACAACAACCTGACGATCGTGCCGGTGATCAACAAGATCGACCTGCCCGCCGCCGATCCGGAGAACGTCCGCCGCCAGATCGAAGAGGTCATCGGCATCGACGCGTCCGAGGCGATCCTGGCGTCGGCGAAGGAAGGCAAGGGGATCCACGAGATCCTCGCGGCCGTCGTGGCCAAGGTACCTCCGCCCGTGGGCAACATCGACGCGCCGCTGAAGGTGCTGCTGCTCGACAGCTGGTACGACGCCTACCGCGGCGTCGTCATCCTGGTGCGCGTCGTCGACGGCGTCATGCGCCCGAAGCAGAAGGTGCGGTTCATGGCCGCGCGCCGCGACTACGAGATCCAGACAATCGGCGCGTTCGCGCCGTTCCCGCGCGAGATGCCGGAGCTCACCGCCGGCGAGGTGGGGTTCTTCACCGCCGCCATCAAGGAGGTCGCGGACGCGCGCGTCGGCGACACGATCACCGACGCCGGCAACCCGACCGCCGAGGCGCTGCCCGGCTTTCAGCCCGCCAAGCCAATGGTGTTCGCCGGCATCTTCCCGACCGATTCGGCGCGCTATACCGACCTGCGCGACGCGCTGGACAAGCTGCGGCTCAACGACGCGTCGTTCTCACGCGAGCCCGAGACGTCGGCGGCGCTGGGGTTCGGCTTCCGCTGCGGCTTCCTGGGCCTGCTGCACATGGAGATCGTGCAGGAGCGCCTCGAGCGCGAATACGACCTCGACCTCATCACGACAGCGCCGACCGTCCGTTTTCGCTGCGTGCTCAAGAACGGCGACATCATCGAGCTCGACAACCCCGCCAAGTTCCCGTCGGAAGGCGACATCGACCGCATCGAGGAGCCGATCATCGCCGTCACCATTCACACGCCGCCCGAATACGTCGGCGGCATCCTGAAGCTGTGCGAGGAAAAGCGCGGCACGCAGACCGGACTGACGTATGCGGGTGAGAAACGCGTGATCATCCGCTACGATCTACCCCTGACCGAGATGGTGTTCGGCTTCTACGATCGCTTGAAGTCCTGCTCGCGCGGCTACGCCTCGCTGGACTACGAGCCCAAGGACTACCGCGCCGCCGATCTGGTGCGCATGGACCTGCTGGTCAACGGCGACCGCGTCGACTCGCTGTCGCTCATCGTTCACCGCGAGGGGTCCTTCAACAAGGGGCGGGACCTGTGCGTGAAGATGAAGGAGCTGATCCCGCAGCAGCAGTTCGAGGTCGCCATCCAGGCGTCCATCGGGTCGCGGGTGATCGCGCGTACCACGGTCAAGGCGTTGCGCAAGAACGTGACCGCCAAGTGTTACGGTGGCGACATCTCCCGCAAGCGCAAGTTGCTGGAGCGGCAGAAGGAAGGTAAGAAAAGGATGAAGCAGGTCGGAAACGTGGAAATTCCACAAGAGGCCTTCCTGGCCATCCTCAAGGTCGACTAGGGTGGAAATGTCGGCAAGGTCAGCAAGGTCGGATAGGTCGGATCGATGAGCACGGCACGCGGCGACATCGGCGACGTGGGGGGCGGGCCCTCTGGCACCGAACCGCCGGGCGTGGTCGCGTGGTGGCGCCGGCGGTCAGCGGCCCGGCGCGCACGCCTGGAGGCGCGCCACCTGGCCAAGGAAGCGCGCCGCATCCTGCGCAAGAAGAGCTTTCGCATCCCGGGTGCCGTCGCTGCGACCGTCAACGACGCGATCAAGGGCGTCGACGACGCGCTGGCTGCGGGCGATCTGGAGCGGTTGCGCAAGGCCAACGCGACGCTGGACGACGCGATGGACGACCACCTGTCGTTTGCGCGCAAGTCGACGCTGCGCGAATACGCCGAGTCGATCGGGGTCGCCGTGGCGGTCGCGCTGCTGCTGCGCGCCTTCGTCGTCGAGGCGTTTCAGATCCCGTCGGGCTCGATGATCCCGACGCTGGAGGTCGGCGACCACATCTTCGTCTCCAAGTTCTCCTACGGACTGTCGATCCCGTTCACCGACGTCAAGATCATGCAGTACGGGCAGCCGGCACGCGGCGACGTCATCGTCTTCAAGTACCCGCTCGACAAGAGCATCGACTACATCAAGCGGGTCGTCGCGCTCCCGGGCGACACCGTCGAGGTTCGGCAGGGCGACCTGTACGTGAACGGCGAGCACGTCCCGCGCGATCGCGTCCCCGGGCAGTGTCGCTACGAAAACGACACCGACCACGATGCGCCGCCGCGTTCGACGCAGCGGCTGCTCGAACACCACGACTGCGAGAAGTGGATCGAGACGCTGGGGCGCAAGCAGCACGAGATGATCACCGAGCCCGGTGGTGGCGGCAAAGAGCTGATGCGCACCGTCGTTCCGCCCCACCACGTCTTCGTGATGGGTGACAACCGCGACAACTCGTCGGACTCGCGCGTCTGGGGCCCGGTCAACTTCGACCTCATCAAGGGCAGGGCGCTGATCGTCTGGTGGTCGAAGGGGAACTCCCAGAGCTGGAATCCCGCGTCGTGGGCGAAGGCCATCCACTGGCGCCGCTTCTTCACCGTCGTCCACTAGGCCGCGGCCGCCGACAGGCTGGCGGCTGACGACGGCTACCGCTGCAGGAAGTACGCGGCGGCCGCGACGATCATCACGACGCCGGTGATGACGGCGACCACGCGGTACGCCTCGAACTTATCGGGCCGCGTGTCCATCGCCCGCTGCGCCCGCGCGATCTCCCCGCGCAGCGCGGGCGCGTCGGCGAAGCGCTGCTCGCGGTCCTTGGCGACCATCTTGAGGATGATCGCGTCGACAGTCGACGGGATGCCGATCGCCGAATCGAGTCGCGACGGCGGCGGCGCTTCCTGCTTCATGTGGAAGTTGATGATGTCGATCGGCGTCTTGGCGCTGGCGAACGGCAGCTTCCCGGTGAGCATCTCGTACGCCATCATGCCCAGGGCGTAGATGTCGGAGCGCCCGTCCAGCTTCTGGCCGCGCAGCTGTTCGGGGGACATGAACTCCAGCGTCCCCAGCGTCTGGCCCACCGCGGTCAGCGCGGGCGCCTTGCTGTCGTCCGACATCACCTTGGCGATGCCGAAGTCCAGCACCTTGACCAGCTCCTCGCCGCCGCGCAATTCGATGAACACGTTCTCCGGCTTCATGTCGCGGTGAACGATGCCGTTGGCGTGGGCTTCGGACAGCGACGCCAGCACCTGGTCCATGATGCGCAACACGCGCGCCGGCTTCAGCGGCCCTTCAGCCTTTTGCAGCTGGTGCAGGCTGCGCCCGCGCAGCAGCTCCATCGCCAGGTACAGGATGCCGTCCGGGGTCTCGTCGAAGTCGTACGTCGTCACCGTGTGGGGATCGCGCAGCTTCGAGCACGCCTCGGCCTCACGCCGGAAGCGGGCGACGATGGTCTCGTCGCTGACGTTGTGGGGGTGGAGGATCTTCAGCGCCACCTCGCGCCCGGTGGCGATCTGCTTGCCGCGGAACACGGCGCCGAATCCACCTTCTCCGATCTTGTCCTCGACGATGTAGCGGTGGTTCAGCGTGCGGCCGATCAGGTTCTCCAGCGGCTGCTGGGGACCGCGGATGGGCGCTGGCACCGTCGCTGGCCGCGTGGGCGACGCCGCAGGCGCCGGCGGGCGCGTCGGCAGCGGCGCGGCGCCCGAGTGGTGCGCCGAATGCGAAGGGATGGGTGACGCGACAATGACCGGGGGTGGCGCCGCGGCCGCCGGCGACATCCGGCCCGAAGCCGGCGCCCCGACCCCGGTCCCCTGGGCGGCGCGCTGGTCGGCGGCGGTCGGCGTTATCGGCCGCCCGCAGACACCGCAAAACCGGGCGCCGTCGTCAATCTCGTTGGAACAGTGTGGGCACGTTGCCATCGCCACTCGACGTCAAGGCAGGGAGACTTTGCTTCCCTGATCGCGTTCGCACTTCATCACGAAGATTCCGCCCGTCGCGGCCGCAACGAGCGCCAGCAGGAACAGCGCCAGCAGCGACCGCCCGGTTCGCGCTTCCCTGTGCCTGGGCGGCGGCGTGGGCTCGTCCAGCTCCGCCTTGGTGGGGATGTCGTCGGCGGTGAGCATGTCGCGGGGCAGCCGTTCCTCGACCGTCTCACGCGCCAGGCTGTGGTCGTCCCCTGATCCGAGAGCCTCGGGGATCGGGTCGCCGCCGGGGTCGTAGCCCACGAACGACACGACATCCTCGGGCGCGGGCGCCATCAGCCCTGGGCCGTCGAACCGGCCCAGCACCACGGTGATGTTGTCCGGCCCGTCGCGGTCCAGCGCCTTCTGGATCAGCGCTTCGCCCGCCTTCTGCAGGTTCGGTTCGCCGATCAGGACAGCCAGGATCTCCTCGTCGCTGACCGGGCCGTGCAGGCCGTCGGAGCAGAGCAGGGCGATGTCGCCCCGGCGCAGCGACACCTGCGACAGCACCACCTCCACGCGCTCCTGCACGCCCAGCGCCTGCAGGATGATGTTGGCGTGCTCGAAGGCCTTGGCCTCGTCGGCGGTCATCGCCCCCGCCTCGATCAGCTGCCACGCCAGCGACTGGTCCTTGGTGACCTGCGCCAGCTTGCCGTCGCGCAGGATGTAGCAGCGCGAATCGCCGATCTGCGCGACGATCAACGTGTCGTCGACCAGCGAGGCGACCGTACACGTCGTCCCCATGCCACGTTCGCTCTGGTTGTCGCGCGACTGGATGAAGATCTTCTCGTTGGCGATCTGCACCGCCCGGCGCAGCAGGCGCGCGAACAGGTCCCGCGGCTGCGCCTCCGATGCGGCCAGCGCGTCGTAGATCGAATCGACCGCCATCTGCGACGCCACCTCACCGGCGGCCGCCCCCCCCATGCCGTCACAGACCAGGAAGGCGGCGCCCTTGTCCCCGAGCGGGAACGTGAACGGCTCGCGCGGTTCGGCCGTACGCGCCGCGCCCGTGACGTCGGCGATGAGGAAGTTGTCCTCGTTGTGCTCGCGTACCAGACCGACGTCGGTCTTTCCGAAGACCTCGATCGAAATATCTGGCGGGGGGGATGACTCGGTCATCGGGCGATCGCCGCCCCTATCCTATCTCGAACCGTAGAAGCTCGTCTCCCAATCGGATGAGGTCCCCGGAAGCCAGCCCATGCGGGCCGCGCAGGCGCAGGAACGTCCCGTTCGAGCTGCCGAGGTCTTCGATGTGGCCGCGCCCGTTCCGATAGGAGATCTGCGCGTGCCGCCGTGACATGAACTCGTCTTCGGAAAAGATGATGTCCCCAATCTCCCGGCCCAGGACGATGTCCGGCCGGGTCAGGTGAAAAATGTCCCGGCCCACCCCGGCGGGGGTGATCTGCTTGAGCCGCGCCCAGGGGGGCCGAACCGGGGTTCCGAAAACCACGACCCCGTGCTCCAGGGCAGGCCGGACATTGCGCTCCGGCTCGCTCACGACCTCGAATTTCAGCACCTGCTTGCCCATCAGGACGTAGTCGCCGTCCTGGAGGTCCACGGCCCCACGCAGCCGCACGTAAACACCATTTCGCGCCTCCAGGGGCGTCAGCACCCGTCCCGTCAGGCTGGCGACGATGCGCGCGTGCCGGGGGGCCAGGTGGGGATCCTCGAACAGCAGGTCGCCTTCGGTGCGGCCGATGTCGATCTGGTCGCCCAGCAGGTTGTAGGTGATGCCGTCGGTGCCGTCGCGGTGGACCACGACCAGGCGAAAGCCCGCGTGCTGATTGGCGGCGCCTCGCACAGCGGCGGAAAGGGGCTGCACCCCGGGCATATTTCCGCCATGCGGGCTGGGCTCGATCAGCCGATCGGTGCTGCGATTCGAGGCCGGCGCGCGTTCAATCGACACCACGTCGGGCAACCGCTGCTCGACCAGGCGAGTCCCACAATACTGGCAAAAAAGGACATCGCCTGCGTTCAGGTTTCCGCAGCGCCCGCACTTGATCATGAGGAAGGGGTTTGCAAGTAGCGGAATCCTTTGATAACAGGCGGGGCCCAGTGACGGCTCTGCCTGCCATGCCCGAGGTGCGTCAACAGATAGCAATTTCCGACGGAGCGGTCAAACGACCCACCGCGGCAGCCGTGCTTTTGGCGGTTGCGCTGGGGGGGGTGGCTGCCGCCTGCGGGCCCATGATCGAGGCGGCGCCGTTCCCGGTGCGGCCCGATTCGGTGCGGCCCGCGGATCTGCTGGGGCCCTACGACGGCATCGTGGTGGACGCCGATTCCGACCGCGCGATAGCGGGCGCGACGGTCGCCGCGTCGTGGGCGTTCGAGCGCGGCATCGGCCTGCACGCGCCGGCGGGTGCGCGCGAGGTGCTGGTCGAGACCGGCGCCGACGGCCGCTTCACGGTGCCCAGGCTCGACGACCTCCCCAGCGGCACGTCGGCGCGCGTCCGCCGCTTCACGCTCATCGTCTATCACCGCGGCCACGTCGCCTGGCGTAACGACCGCCTGTTCCCCAGCCGCGCGTCGCGCCGTGATTTCAGCCAGCGCGGCAGCCGCGTGCGCCTGGAACGCTGGCAGCCCACGTTTCGCCACTCCGAGCACGTCGTGTTCCTGGGCGGCGGCGCGAAGGTCAGAGACGTGGCGTCGTGGGAGCTGCAGGCCGCGGCGCTCGAGCTCGAGGGGAGACAGGCGGGTGGGCGCGCGGACGCCGCCGGCGCCCCGGCGACGACCGCGACGCCGCTCGACATCGCGCGCTTGCTCACCGACGAGGAGATTCGCGCCGTCACCGGCTTCGTCGGCAAGTTCGAGGACGGCAAGCTGACCGACCTGCCGACCACCGAGTTCTACGACAGCCGGCACTTCCGGGCGGCGGGCAAGCCAGAGAGCTACGACGTCGGGCTGCGCGTCTGGCGCCTGGGCACGGCGGCCGCCGAGGTGCAGTTCAAGAAGTTGATGAGCACGCTCCCTGACGCGAAGACCACGGATGAGGTTGGCGACACGTCGTTCCGCGCCAAGTCAGGCGGCATCGCCGGGCTCATCTACCTGGTGCGCGACCGCGGCATCGTCGTGTCGATGACCTGTGGCGCCGCGCAGTGCACGGAGCCCAATCAGCTCACCAAGCTGGCCAAGCTGGTCGAATCGCGGCTCGCGGAGCTGCCGCCCGAAGCCGGGCAGGAGCCGCCGCCGGGCGCGAAGCCGCAAGACGAGAAAGAAAAGCAGGAAGAGCCAGAGGAGAAGAAACCATGATTTGCCGGGGGCTACTTGCCGGCGCCGTCGCGTTGGTAGCGCTGGTCGCGACCGCGAAGACGGCGCACGGGTACGATCCGGCGACCACACACGCCGGCCTGACCGAGCGTTCGGTGCTGGCGTCGGAGCTGCACCGCGTGCTGGCGCGCAGCCTGGCGCGGCCTCTGGGCGTGTTCGAGCCCGTCGTCTTGTCGGCCGATGCGGCCGACAAGCGTGAAGGCCGCGCGATCGCGGCGCGGCTCGCGACCCTCGACCCCGGCGCGGGCTATGCCCCGGGGCCGCAAGGCTCGGCGCCGGCGCTGGCATGGGTCGTGGCGGGATCGGTCATCGCCAGCACGCCTGCCGAGCGCGGCCAGCACCTGTTCTACGATCCGAGCCGCGGCTCCGGGCTGTCGCAGCCGGGCGGGATCGGCGCGCTCGGCCACACGCTCGGGCAGATGATCGATACGACCGGTGGCGTGCGCGCGTACTTCACGGGCACCGACTTCAACCTGACCGGACGGCCGTCGACGGAGTGGCTGGTGGCGCCCGAGAATGACGTCGGGTTGCCGGTGTTCTACGCGCAGCTCGAAGCCGCCATCGTGGGCGAGCAACCCGCGCAGCGTTCAAGCGCGCTGGCGCGCGCGCTGCTGGCGCTGGGCGGCACGCTGGCCGTGTTACAGGAGGCGGGCGAGCCGGCGCACGTGCGCAACGATTTTCGCCGCACCTACCTGGGCAACGTCGGGCCGAGCCCGCTCGACCGCGGGTCCGCGTACGAACACTTCGTCGCCGAGACCTACGGCCGCGTCGGGATCCCGGCCGCGGGGACGCCGGTCAAGCGGCCGACGGTGATGGCGTTCATCACCGCCGCCGATGCGCAGGGGCTCGCCGATCGGACCCAGCGACGGTTCTTCTCCGAAGGCTCGCTGCCCGAGGATGCGGTGGTGGACGCGGAGACGAACACCGCCGAGGTCATGAGCGACGTGCGCGGGTCACTGCCGTACGGCCTTCCCGCGGTGCCGCGGCTCGAGTTGCGCGAGATCAGTGTCCGGCGCTACGCGCTCACCTCCGACAAGAAGCGCCGGCTGTTCGTCTACGAACGCGTCCCTGGTCGCGTGCGCTTCTCGATGGACAACGTCGTGTATGGCGACAACGCCCGCCTGTTGCTCCCCGAGATCGGCGCATACGGCGCCGGGCTGATCGATCACCTGTTTCGCGCCGAGATCACGCTGGAAGTCGCTGACGGCGCGGCGACGGTATCCGTCTCAGGCGTGCGGGGCGGGGTGCGCAAGGGCGACATCCGCGTCTTCGGCGAGGACGAGGGCGGCACGCGTCGCGCGCTCGGCAGCGTGGGCGCGTCGGGCGGTACGCTGACGATCCCGGCGGGCACGAAGCGCGTCGCCGCCGTCCTGCGCGGCGAAGACGAAGCCGGCGATTTCGTCGCCGTCTGCGAACGCGTAGTCCGCTAGATCGCGTTCAGCGAGATCGTCATGCGGTAGCGGTGCGTCGCCCCGGCGGCGATCGTGCGCGTCCCTGGTCGGTTCAGCGCGTTGGGTACATCGGTCCACGGCTCGAGGCAAACGTAGGGGGCGTCCGGGGCGGCGCTCCACACCACCCAGATCGGATAGCCGGTCTCGCTGCCCTCGACGGAGACACGCGTCGCGATGCCGGCGTCGGTGTCCTCGACCTCCAAGGCCGTGGCGCCGGTTTCAGCCAGCACGATCGAGCCCGGCAGCTCCGGATCGGCCACCGCGATGCTCGCCGCGGTGACCGGCGCGCGTTCGATCGTGCGCCACGAATCGGACGATCGCAGCCTGATCCCGGCCGGCAGCCGCACCTTGCAGTTGCTCCGCCCGGACGCGCTCCCGAGCGGCGCGCGCAGGTACGGGTGCAGGCCGAACGCGTACGGAAACGGTTCGTCCCCGCGGTTGGCGAGCTCGGCCGAGAACACCAGCGCGGCCCCTTCCAGCGCGTAGCGCAGCCTCAGCTCGAACGAAAACGGGAAGCCGGCGCGGATGCCCGTCGTCGGCGCCAGCACGCCGGTGACCGACCGATCGTCGATCGCCTCCACGTGCCAGTAGCCGTCGCGTGCCCAGCCGTGCTGGGGCATGGGCAGCAATCGCCCGCCGTGCGACCAGCGATCCGCCTCCACCCCGTGCGTGACGCCGACGGAGGGAAACAGGACGGGGTTGCCGTGTCGCCGGTCGGTCGGCTCGCGCGCGTCCGACGGCGAATAGATCGCCTCGATCGGCGCGCCGCCCGCCCGGCCGGCGACGGTCGTCGTGAAGCCGCGCAGCTGAAACCCCTGCTCGGGGTAGACGAGCGCGCGGCATTGCCCGTTGTCGAGCCGGACCAGACGCGAGCCCACGGCGGTTGTCATCACGCGGGAGCCTAACCCAGGCCAGGCGATCGTGGTGTCAGGCGAGCGGCAGGCGACGGCGGGGTGGGGGCAGGGGGGCGTCAGGGACGATGGCGGTGAGCAGCGCCGCGGCCTCGCGCTCGGCGTCGCGGTCCTCGTGTTGCCGGGCGTCGTCCAGCGCATGGCGCAGGCCGTCCAGCAGCGCGGGATCGCGCGCCAGCGCCTCCGTCCGCAACGCCGTGGCCGCGTCTGCGTCGCCGGCGGCGGCGGCGGCGCGAGCCCCCCACGCCGCCAGCCGTGCCCCGGTCGGGCCGCTCTCGAGCGCTGCTGCGCGCCGAAACGCTGCCAGCGCTTCGCCGGCACGGTCCAGCTCCAGCGCCGTGCGACCGAGGTCGAACCAGGGCCACGGATTGTTGCCATCGAGCTCGGCGGCGGTGGCGAACGCCGCCAGGGCCGGCTGCAGGCGCCCGAGGTGGGCCAGGGCCAGACCATGGGCGTGATGCGCCTCGGCCGCCCCGGGGTCCGCCTTCAGCGCGCGTTCGGCCTGGCGCAGCGCGATCTTCGGGACGACCTCCTCTCCTCCGATATCGAACACGTCCGGCGCGTATTCGCCGTCGGGGCCGAACAGGATCTGCTCGCGCGCCACCGTCGCATCCAGCCAGCGCTCGAAGTCCGTGCCCGCCAGCGCGCGCTCCTCGGCGCCCGGGTCGTAGCGCCAGACACGCCCGCTGGCGTCGAGCGCGAAGCGATAACCGGACTGCGCCTCCGCGAACATCACCTCGTCCGGTCGATCCTGCGCCAGCTCGGTGAGCACGCGCGGCGCCTCCCGTCCCACGCCCGCGATCAGCAAGGTCTCGTGAAAAAGATCGGCGCCGTCGAACGACCGCAGGAACGACGCGTACGCCTCCGGCAGCGCGCGCCCGAGCGCGGCCTCCGCGCTGGCGATGTCGGCGGGGGCGGCCGGCGGCACGACGCGGATCAACCCCGCCGGCAGCCGCGCCACGACCGCCCGGAAGCGATCGAAAAACGCCGCGCTTCGCGGGCTGGCCGCTCTACGCCGGGTCAAACGCTACTTGCCGACGAGTGCGGACGGCACGGTGCTGCCCGCCGCCGCCATGGCGCTGCCCAGGCGCGCGGAGATCCCGCGCCCCTGCAGCCGGCCGCCCGCCGGGTCGCGCTTGGAGCCCTCGTTGTAGATCGACAGCGACAGGTCGACGGCCACCTCGTTGCCGGAGGCCCGCGGCTCGCCAACCTCGATGATGCGTGCACCGGCATCAGGCGCGGATACGACGTGAATCACCAGATCGAACGTGCTGGCCACCAGTGATGCGGCGGTCGCGGGCGCGCCAAGCGGCGGCGTCGCGAGCGCGCTGAACCGGTTGAGCGCCTCGGCCGACGATCGGCCGGGCATCGCGAGCAGCACGCCCTGCTGGCCGCGCGTCGCCACCAGCACCAGCTCGGCGGCCTCCGTGCCCGACAGCTCGCCGACGACCAGGTGATCGGGATGCAGCGCCGCGGCGACCCGCAGCAAGCCGGCCGCATCGCCGGTCGACGCCAGATCGATCCAGCCGCTGCGCCCACGCGCTGATGCGCCGATCGCGACCACGCGCCGGTCGGCGGGGATGTCACGCGAGAATGCCGCCAGGACCGACGGCAACGCAGACGCGTCGCCCGTGATCATGACGTTGCGCCGGGTGGCGATGAGCGCGTCCAGCAGCGACTGGACGTCCTTGTTGCCGCCGGGGACGAGGTCCACGAGCTGCCGTTCTGGTAGCGTCGGGCGCTTGATCGAAGCGACGACGCCTGCCGCGACCGCCGGCGGAAACGCCGCCGAGACGCGCGTTCCATCGGGAAGCCGGACATCGACAACCGGGTTGTCCGGCGCCGGGGGCGGGTAGGCGGTGTTGGCGTAACGCCAGAGCACGTCGGCGACGGCGTTAGCGTCACCCAGGCTGGCGTCGTGAAGCACGAGGCCGGAGCCGCGATCGACCAGCGCCGCGTCCGGCGCCGTGATCAGGATGTGCCTGACCGTCGCGTCGGCCAGCAGCGTTTCCAGCGCGGACGCTCCGCCAGTCGACTCGGGTCCTGCGCCTGCAGCCGCCGGACCGGCCGCCGCGAACGGCGGTGGCTGTGGAACAGTGACCGCGGGGACGCCCGGCCGGGCGCCAGTCGGCGAGCGCCGGCTGCCGCCGGTGGCCTCGCCGTCTTCCTCGTGGCGTTCGCCGTTGCGGCGGTTGTGCGCGAACAGCCCGACGTTGCCGGTGTCCTCGCCGAGGCCGCCTCCCTCCTCGACAGATGCGCCGCCGAAACCATCGTCGTCTTGGTCGTCGTCCATGTCGAGCGATCGGCTGGCGAGCGGGGTCGCGGGACGCCGCGGCGGCGGCGGGGGCGGCGGCGGTGCGAGCGGGCGCGAGGCGCGCGGTGCGCGCGCGGCCAGCCCCAGGTCTTCTTCGTCCTCGCTGGACGACAAATCACCGCCGTCGTCGTCATCGTCGATCGGCAGCCGCGAAGCGGCGGAGCCTGATCGCGGCGGCGGCGGCGGCGGCGGCACCGGCAGGCGGCGCGCCGCGCTGGTCGATGCGCCGCTGGTCGACGGTGGCATGTCGCTGAAGTCGGCGAAGCCGGCGGGTGCACCGCCCGGTCCTTCGATGCCGATCAGAAAATCGCCGACGTAGACGCGATCGGACGCGGCGATCGGCGTTGGGCCCCGTGATCTTGCGCCCATTCACGTAGGTGCCGTTCGTGCTCTTGAGGTCGGCGATCTCCATCTCGCCGCCGCGCATCGTCAGACGCGAATGCCGCTTCGAGATGTTGCCTTTGGCGAGCACGATGTCGTTGCCTGACACGCGTCCAATCGTGATCTCGTCCTTGTCAAACGTCAGGACCTTCGGCTCTCCGCCCTTCTCGGTCAGAGTCAGTTTGATCATTGGCAATCCGTCAAATTCGGGCCCCTGAAAGGGTCCCGAGCCGCCCGCGATGAGCTCCGGCCGGCAAAGCCGGCCTGCGCTCGACGCGCGTTGAATGGAGTGAGGCCCGTCGACGTTATGATGTAGGGTGCCGGCATCGGGGCGCAGTATACAGGCAACGAGGAGGAGTGATGAAAACCTGGCTGTTCGCAATCGCAGCCTTCTCCGTGGCAACCAGCGCATCTATGTACACTGGTCGCGCCGCTGTCGCGGCGGAGCCAAAGTATTACTTCCAGACCCAGGATGTGAAGGCCGGTCCGGAGGTGGACGCCGCTCTCAAGGCCTACGCCATGGAGGCGCTGAAGGCCGACCTGGCCGCCCGCCCGGAGTGGGCGTCTGACATCGGGCCGGGGATCTCCGCCCGCCCGGGCGAAGATCGGACGGCGCTGGTCGCCGAGCTCAAGAAGCGCAACCTGCGCGGCTTCGACGTCACCGTGCGGATCGAGACCTTCAAGAAAGACATGAAGGATCCCAAGCCGGGCGGCCGCCTGAAGCGGCTGGCGATGGAGATGAAGGTATCGGTCGTCGGAACCACGATCCCGGAAGCGAAGCTGGCGTTCAACGGCACGGGCGAGGCCGCGATCGAGGCCGAAGTGTCGGAGGCCCGGCTCGCGGCCGACACCGTCAACGTGGGCAAGGAAGTCATCAAGGACGCCATCAAACAGGCGGTCGATCAGGCGGTCCTGAAGCTGTCGATGCCCAAGTCCGCGCCGGTCAACGAGTCCCGCAAGAAAAAGAAGGGGTAGGCTTTCCCGGCCGCGGGGCTTTTGCTAGCGTTCGGGGGGACCCCCGATGAAGCCGATTGAAATCGTACTTTTCGGCATCGTGGTCACGCTCGCAGCGGGGCTGATCGGGTACGTCGCGTGGCCGCTGGCGCGCGCCCGGCGGGTAGCGCGTCGGGAACGCGCCGCGAAGCAAGCGCGGCCACCGCGGCTGACGCCCGCGGTCCCCGGCAAGGTCTGCCCCGCCTGCCACCGTGAATACGAAGCGAGCCTGCAGTACTGCCCGCACGACGCGCGCGAGCTGATCGCGGCGAACGATCCCGCGGCGCGCGCGGCCGTCCCCGGCACGACCTGTCCCACCTGCCGGCGCTCGTTCGACGGCCTCAAGAAGTTCTGTCCGTTCGACGGTGAGGAGCTGGTGCCGCTGACGCTGGCGCTCGGATCGCCGGCGATGCCGCCCGCGGCGCTGGCCGGCGCGCTGGGCAAGATCTGCCCCATCTGCTCGCGCCGCTTCGAGAGCGACGCCACATTCTGCGGCCGCGACGGCTCCGAGCTCGTATCCGTAAACTGAGCGGCACATCGCAGCGAAGCTGCGATGCCGGGAAGTCGCAGTCTTCTGCAACTGACGGCTGACCTTCGCCTGCTACAATCTCTGCCATGACGCGCTCACTGACTGGCGTCGTCCTTCTGACGGGGCTCTGCTTCGTCGCCGCATGCCGCAAACCGGCGCCTGAAGCGGCGCCGGCGGCGGCTCCCGGGACGCCGGCGACGATCGAGGTCCTCAAGGACGGACGCTGGCTGTTCACCTATGCGGAGCCTTCCGGAGGCTTCGCCACCACGGACAAGCCCGACAGCGTGCCCGCGGGGGCGCGGGCGGTCGTTCGCGTGTTCGATCCAGCCGCGCCCGAGAAAACCCCAGGCGACGGGCGGGTCTACGTCACGAACCTCGATGACGTCATGAACAAGGGCAAGGCGACGGCGCGCGCGATGTCGCGCGAGGCGTTCGAGACCGCGGCGATGGCGGCGCACCCGACGGGTGAGTCGTCGCCGATGGCCGCGCAGGGGATGCACCCGGCGCCGATGCCGGCGGCGGTCGACGGCGGGGCGCCGCCGCCCCGGCGCCCGCGGCGGGTGGCGCGCCCGTGGTCACGATCTACGGCACGTCGTGGTGCGGGGCCTGCCGGGCCGCGCGCCAGTACCTGACCGAGCGCAAGATTCCGTTCGCCGACAAGGACGTCGAGCGCGACGCCGACGCGGCACGCGAGCTGGCGGCCAAGGCCGCCAAGCTGGGGGTCCCCACGGACCGCGTCCCGGTCATCGACGTCCGGGGGCGGCTGCTGCTCGGGTTCGACAAGGCGCGCATCGAATCGCTGCTGGGGGAGCGCACGTGACTGGCCGGGCGCGTCTGCTCGGCGCGGTGGTGGTGGCGGCGGCTCTCGCCGCGCCGGCGGGGGCCGAGGCACGTCTGATTGACCTGCGTGCCGCCGCTCAGGCCGGCGGCATGTTCGGTTGGGGCCAGTCGTCGGTGGTGCCCGACTTCTTTCGCCAGAGCGCCGGCCCCGGCTTCGGCTTCGAGCTGGGCGCGCGCCTGCTGGTCATCGACCTGTCGATGAGCTTCCTGCAGCTGATCGATTCCAACGGGCTGTCGGGGACGTTGCTGCAGGCCCTGCTCGGCGTCGAGGTCGATATCCCGGTCGGCCAGCCGAAGTTGTCCACCGGCCAGAGCGTCAATATCCTGCACGCCGGCGTCGCCGGGGGCCTGGCGCTAGGGACCGGCGCGCCGGTGAGCTTTCCCGATCAACAACGAGCAGGTCGCCGACAAGGGTGTCGTGTCGCGCTTCCGCTTCGGCTACGAGTACTTCTTGAATCCGTTCATGGGCGTCGGCGGGCAGCTCGACTTCGGCTACCACTACTTCCTGGCCGGACAGCCCATCAACGGCATGGACCACGCCTCCGGCTTCCACATCATCGGCCTCGGCCAGCTGACCTTCCACCTCGGCTACTGACGGGCGCTCGCGCTCGCCGGTCTGCAACCGAGTTCTAAGCGTGGCGGCGCTGCGGTCGCTGCACGGGTCCTGCCGCTGCGGGCCTCCTCCCCGCTGGGGTCCTCTGTCGGGACGTGATCATGCGGCTTCCGCCCGTGCTTGTCGAGCTTCGGGTTCGCAAGTGGCACTTGCGTGCGACAGAGGCCCCCATCGGGTCCCCTGACCTCCGCGTCACCCGCGCAGCTCCCTCCGCACCGCGGGACAGGTCGACGCGATGGAGGCGATCGGCTTCGGACTGCAGACGATCGCCGCCGCGGGCGAGGCAGCCGTGTCAGTATTCGAAGCCGTGGTCGGCGTGCTCGAAGCCGTGACCAGCATCTTCCCCGACGTTTGAGGCGGGCCCGCTACAGGCGGCGCTTCTCGGCGAGCAGCTCGCGGAACTTGTCGGGGTCGGGGAGGTGGCCGTCGTTGGTGCGCGGGTCCAGCATCAGCGCGCCGTCGGGTGACAGGATGCGGATCGACGGCAACGTGTCGGACTGGTACTTGCGGCGCAGCTCGCCCAGGCGCGGGTCGTCGTTCTCGTTCGACACGTCGATGCGCAGCAGCGTGTAGTCGAGCATCAGCTCGGCGATCTCGCGGCGCGCGAAGATCTGCGCGTCGAGCTCCTTGCACGGCTTGCACCAGTTGGCGCCGAAGTCGACCAGCACCGGGCGCCGCGCCTCGCGCGCCTGCGCCAGCGCGGTCGTCTCGTCGGTGAGCCAGTGCAGCTCGATCGGGCCCTTGGGCGTCAGCCGGTAGTTGTTGAGGCCGAGCAGCGCCACCGCGACCAGCGCCACGCCCAGCCCCTTGCGCAGCCGTTCCAGCCACGGGCCGTGAAAGCTGCCGTGGATCGCGCCCAGCACCACGCCGGCCACGATCATGCCCAGCATGGCGAGCGCGAACAGCGGGCTCGGCGACTTGAACTGCTCCAGCGCCGGGACGACGTTGGCCAGGTAATACAGGGCCGCCAGCAGGAACAGGATGCCGAAGGCGCTCTTGACCCACTCCATCCAGCGGCCCGGCCGCGGCAGCGACATCGAGAACGCCGCCAGCAGGAAGAACGGTATGCCGATGCCGATGCCGTAGGTGGCCAGCGTCGCGAAGCCCCAGGCGGCGTCGCGCGTGGTCGTGACGTAGGCCAGCAGCACGGCGAGCGGCGGCCCCGTACACGGCGCGGCGATGATCCCGGCCACCAGCCCCATCAGGAACGCGCCGAGCAGACCGGTGCCGCCCACTCTCGACAGGCGTTCCTGCAGCCCGGCCGGCACGTTGAGCTCGAACGCTCCGAACATCGACAGCGCCATGGCGATGAAGAACAGCGCCAGCGGCCACACCACCCACGGATTGGCCAGGAACGTCCCGAACTTCTTCCCCGACAGCGCGAACACCGTCCCCAGCACCCCGAACATGACGGCGATGCCGGCGACGTAGGCTGCCGCCAGCACGATCGCCCGCCAGCGCGGCATCCCGGCCTTGACGCCGAAGATCGCGACGGTGATGGGAATCATCGGGTAGACGCAGGGGGTGAGCGCCGTCAGCAGGCCGTACCCCAGCGCGTACAGGAGACTCGGATGAGCGGCGCTGCTACCCATTTACGTTTCTCGATTATAGTCCGGCCATGCCCGGGGAGCCCGACGACGATCTGACGATGCTGCGCGTGCAGATCGACCGGGTCGACGATCAGATCCTGGCCCTCCTGGACCGCCGGGCTGAGGTGGTGCGCGAGGTCGGGCGCCGCAAGCGCGAGCGGCAGGCTTCGTTTCACGCCCCGCAGCGCGAGCGTGCGGTGCTGGAGCGGCTCACGGCGGCGGCGGTCGGCGCGTTCCCGCGCGATGCCGTGCGCCCGGTGTTCCGCGAGATCATGTCGGCCTGCCTGTCGCTGGAGAGTCCGCTCATCGTGTCGTACCCGGGACCGGAGGCGACGTTCAGCCACCTGGCGGGCAAGGCCCGGTTCGGGATGTCGGCGCTGTTCGTCCCCGCCGCCAGCCTGGGCGATGTGTTCCGCGCCGTGGGGCGGGGCGCCGACTACGGCGTGGTGCCCGTGGAAGAGGCGTCGGAGGGGCTGGTCACCCACGCGCTGGATCACTTCATCGACTCCGACCTGGTGATCGTCGGCGAGATCGTCATCGAGGCGACGCACGCGCTGCTGACCCACAGCGGCACGACGTCGGGGGTGCAGCGCGTGTACGCGCACCCGGTCGCCGCGGCGCGCTGCGCGGCCGGGCTGGCCGAGGCGGTCCGCGGGGCGGCGGTGGTCGTCGCGACGTCGGCGTCGGCGGCGGCAGCGCTGGCGCGCGACGACGCCCGCGGCGCCGCGCTGGCCCCGGCGCAGGCCGCGCCGCTGTTCGACCTGGCGGTCGCGAAGCCGCGCCTGGACGACGGACCGGTCGACGTCGCGCGCTTCCTGGTGCTGGGGCGCGAACCGACGCGGCCATCGGGTAACGACGCGACCAGCCTGCTGGTGGGCCTGGACGACCAGCCCGGGCGGCTCAGCGACGTGCTCAGCCAGCTGGCCGGAGCCGGCGTCAACCTGCGCCGCATCGCCTCGCGCCCCACCGACCGGCGCGGGCTGCGGGACCTGTTCTTCATCGATCTCGACGGGCATCGGGACAATCCCGGCTACGAGGCGGCGCTCGCGCGGCTCGCCATGTCGCTGCCCCTGCTCAAGGTGCTGGGCTCGTATCCGCGCGATGACGGGAGCAGAAACGGGTGAGCACGCAGAGACGTTGGTCCGGAGCTGTCCTCGGCCGCATGGCCGTCATCGGTGTGGGGCAGATCGGCGGCTCGGTGGCGCTCGGCGCGCGCGTCGCGGGCGCGGTCACCGAGGTGATCGCCTGGAGCCGCACGCGCGAGAAGCTGGAACGCGCCCAGTCGCTGGGCATCATCGACCGCATCGCGCCGTCGGCGGCCGAGGCGGCACGCGGCGCCGCCGTCGTCGTGCTGGCGACGCCGGTGCGCAGCCTGGGCGATGCAGCCGCGCAGATCGCACCCGAGCTGGATGAAGCCGCGCTGGTGTTCGACGTCGGCAGCGTCAAGGCGGCGGCGATCGCCGCGGTCGAGCCCAAGCTGCGGCCAGGCTCGTTCGTCGCCTGCCACCCGGTGGCCGGCACCGAGCGCGTCGGTCCCGACGCGGCGAGCCCGCTGCTGTTCGAGGGCAAGCGCTGCGTGATCTGTCCGACGGCCGCGAGCCGCGAAGACGCGGTCGCCATCGTCGAGCGGCTGTGGACGGCGATGGGCGCCGAGCCGGTGCGCATGGACGCCGAGCTGCACGACCGCGTGTTCGGCGCCGGCAGCCACCTGCCGCACGTGGCCGCGTACGCGCTGGCCGCGGCGCTGGGCCACCTGGCCCCCGACGTCATCGAGGGGTTGCGGCGCCTGCCCACATCCAGTCTTCGCGACACGACGCGCGTCGCGGCGTCCAGCCCGGTCATGTGGCGCGACATCCTGCTCGACAACCGCGCCGAGGTGTTGCCGCTGATCCAGGCGCTGGCCGGCGGCATCGAGGCGCTGCGCGACGCGGTGGCGGCGGGCGACGCCGACCGCATCGAGCAACTGCTGGTCGCGGGCAAGGTGAGCCGCGACCGCATCATCGCCGGCTGACGCCCATGCGGCGATCGATGACATCTGCGCTGGCGCCGGCGCTGCTGTTGCTGGCGGCGTGCGCCGAGTCGGGCGCGCTGCGGGGTCCGGCCGCCCCGGCGTCCGGGCCGCGCACGGCCGCCGACGACAGCGACCCGTGGAACCTGGTCCCGGTCGCGGCTGACGCGGTCGCCGACGTCGACCTGGCGGCGCTGCGCGCGTCGCCCTGGTCAAGCGCGCTGGTGCAGGGAGATCTCGGCGGCGAGCGCGACGCGCGGGCGCGAGAGTTCGGTTACGACGTGTTCAGCGACGGCGACCGCGTGTTATTCGTGGCCATCGAGTCCGTGGCGGGATCGCGGACACTGGGCGTCGCGCGCGGGCGCTTCGACGGCCGTCGGATCGCGGCGGCTTTTGCCGCGTCGAACACCGGCGCCAGCCACGCGGACTGGCGTGGCAGCACGGTGTTGCAGTCGCAGGAACGCGCGGTGGCGCTCGTGACCCCGCGAACCATCGCGCAGGGTGATCCGGATAGCGTGCGTGGCGCCATCGACGCCGCGTGGGGCATGGTGCCCGACGCGCGCAACGGCCGTCTGGGCGAGCTGCGCCGGGCGCTGAACGGGGACCGCGGCATCCCGGCGGCGTCGATCACAATGACGGTGAACGACGGCATGCGTGCCCGCGCCGCCGGCGTGCTCTCCATCCCGGCGGGGTTGCGGCAGGTGGCCGCGCGGCTGGACCTGGGCAACGACCTGGACCTGGATGGCGTCGCGGTGTTCGAGACCAATCACGACGCCGCGCTGGCCGCGTCGACCTGGCGCGAGGCGGCGCGGACGATGGGGCGGCAGCCGATGGTGGTGCTGCTCGGGCTGCGGGCCGTGTTCGACGGCCTGTCACTGACGCCCGAGGGGAGCCGCGTCCACGCCCGCATTCACATCCCCGCCAGCCAGCGCGAAGGCCTGGCGGAGAAGCTGCTCGGCCTGCTGCGGCTCATCGCCGGCAGCAGGCGGCCCTGACAATCCGCTCACCCGGCGGCGCACCGCTGACGTCTAGTGTGTCGCGGTGGTCCGGTGGAGGGACATCTGACTCTGGCCGAAGGAGCCCCTGCCCGTGAGCAGTGTCAGCTTGCCCTTGACCTCGCCTCCGCCTGCAGCCTGAAGCGTTCCGCGCGCCCAGAATGCCTGGTTCGGCGGGCACTGGCAGGCGAGATCGAGGTATCCGTTCGCCGCCATCCGGCCAATCATGCGGAACGTCTGCTGCGCGCCACCGTTGTACATCCAGCCCGACACCACGCCGTCTCGCGCAATCGACAGGTAGAAGCGTCCGCGTTGCTGCCGGCCCGGATCCACCCACGGGCCCTCCCAAGCACCGCCCAGATCCGCAGCGTCGGCGGCGGGCGCAGCACGCGGGCTGGGCGGCGGCGTCGTCGGAGCCGGTTCGGCTTCAGCGGCCACAGCGGGTGCAGCGGCTTCAGAGGGGACCGTGACCGGCGCTCCTTCCGTCTTGCCGGAAGCCGTTGCTTTCTTGCCGGCGCGTTTCCGCTGACCGAGCGCCGCCGTCTGGGCGGGTATCGCCGCCACAGTCTCGGAGGCGCGGGCGGGTGGGGTGGCCTTTGGGACGGTCGCGCCGGGCGTCGTCGCAGCAACCGTCGCCTGCGGCGTTGGCGCCGACGGGCCGGCGTCGCGTGCGGGGCTCCGGAGGGCGTACACCACTCCGACGGCGACGGCGACGACGGCGGCGACCCCCGCGATGATTCGCCCTCGCCGGGGCGAGCGACCGGGGGCGATGTCGCCGTCGACCACCAACTCCGAGGCCGCGTCGCCGAAGGTCGTCGTGCGGACCGCCGGCAATACGGGCGCGGGAATCTCCGCGCCGCTGGTCTCGGGGACGGTCGTCAACCCTCCGATGAACGCCGCGAGGCGTTCGGCGACCACACGCATGCTGCCCGGCCGCTCCATCGCGTTCTTCTTCAACAGATCAGCGATCAGCTCTGCGAGCGGCGCGGGAATCGAGGGCTTGATGGCGCGCGCGTCCGGCGGCATTTCGGTCATGTGCGCCACGATCAGGTCGCCGAGGGTCTCTCGCGAAAACGGCGGGCGGCCGGTCAGCATTTCGAACGTGACGCAACCCAGGGAGTAGAGATCCGTCCGGAAGTCGATGGTCGCGGAGTCGCGGCATTGCTCGGGCGACATGTACAGGGGCGTCCCCATCATCGCGCCGGTGCGCGTCTGGTGAACCTGGCCAGCGCGGAAATCCCCGGCCAGCTTGGCGATGCCAAAGTCGACGAGCTTCACCGTATCCGGCGGGTCGGCCTGAACGAAGACGTTGTCCGGTTTGAGATCGCGGTGAACGATGCCTTTTGCGTGCGCCGCCCCCAACGCATCGGCCATCGCCCGAGCCAGCCGCGCCGTGGTCGCCGGCGCCAAGGTCCCGCGCTCGGCCAGCAGCCCGCCCAAGGTTTGACCCTCGAGGTACTCCATGACGATGTAGGGGCGGCCGGTAGCGTCGACCTCGCAATCAAAGATCTGGACGATGGCAGGGTGTGCGATCGCCGACGTGGCGCGCGCCTCGAGGAAGAACCGCTCCAACAGATCCGGCCGGCCCACCAGCTCACGCGCGAGCAACTTGAGCGCTGCCTGTCGCTTCAGATAGCGATGTTCAGCGAGGTACACCTCGCCCATCGCGCCCGCGCCCAGCTGGCGAATGATTTTGTAACTGCCTACGGACTCACCGACCATTGCCACGGCTCGACTTTCGGGGAGCGGCAATGGTATCACTTTCGTCCTCATGCACAGACCGGGTGCGGGATTTCGGGGCCTAGCTGCGATAACGATGTGCTTCACGGCGCTGGCGTGTACAAGCGCCACGACGATCGTCAGCCGGCCACCCGGTGCGAGGCTCTACCTCAACGGCGAGCCGGTGGGCCAGACGCCGTTCACCATGGCGGACACCAGGATCGTCGGCAGCACGACGACTGTCCGCCTCGAGCTCCCCGGTTATGAGCCGACCAATGGCACGATAGTTCGCAACGAGGAGTTCGAGGTGGGGGCGTGCATCGGGGGCGTGCTTCTCCTGGTCCCGTTCCTGTGGATCATGGGCTACAAGCCCGTGCACTCTTTTGAGCTGGTGCCGAGCGGCGGCGCCCCCGGATGGGGACCGCCGCCGGCGGGTTATCCGCCCGCGGGTTATCCGCCGCCTGCAGGTTACCCGCCGCCCGCGGGTTATCCGCCGCCTGCGGCGCCGCAGCCGCAGCAGCATCAGTGACCAATCGCCGGAGCCTACCGGGCCTCCGGTGGGTCGGCGGGCTGGTTGTGCTCGCCGCGCAGGCGTGCGCGACCGACGCGACGCTCGGTTCCGCAAGGCCGGTGTGGAATCCGATCGACGCGCGGCACGTCACGGCGACCCCCGCCGGTCGGTCCGCGCACACCGCCACGCGAACGTATCGACAGGTCCTGGCGCACAGCTGGGGGAGTCACTGCCGTATGCTGCCCACGGACTCGGCTTACCTGGACGCGCGGATCGAGCGGTGCGGTGCCGTCCTCGGCGTCGTGACAGGTTTCGCCAGGCTGTTGCTCGAGATCGAAGCCTCGCCGGCCGTCCTGGCGCCGGTGCCCAGCTCGGTGCGCATGCACTGGCTCGCCCCGCCGCCGACCGACACATGCTTGCGTTGATCGTGGCGCTCGTCCTGAGTCCGACCACCGAGGTGGTGGCGCCGATGACCTGCGACGTAGCGGCGCTCGAGACGAACCTGATGCGGCTGCTCGAACGAAATCGGTTCACCGACGCCCACCAGGTGGCGCTGGCCGCCGCTGCCTTCTGTCCCGCGGAGACCCGAGCCCGCTGGTTGCTCGCCGACGCGGTGGCCCTGGCAGCGCTGGAGGACGGCCCACGCGCGCTGGAGATCCTCGCCGCGCTGGAGCAAACATCGTCGCCGCTAGCGGCCCGCGCCACTGTGCTGCGAACGTGGATCGCGTACCGGAGCCGCGATCGCGCGGAGCTCGCCGCTTCGCTGCGCCGCTTGTCCGGAGCGACGCGCGGGCGACTGTGCACGTTGGCGGAAGCCGATGCGCTGGCCCCGCACGACCTCTGCCCTGCGCTGGCTGTCGCCAATCCCGCACCGGACGACGCCACGCACTCGGCGCTGGCGCACTACGAGCAGGCGCGCCACACGCGTCGTCCCTGGTTGGCCGCGACGTTGAGCGCGCTGCTCCCGGGCGCCGGACAGGTCTACGCAGGCTCCGTCCAGGGAGCGGCGGTCGCCTTCGTGCTCAACGCGGTCGCGATCGGCGCGACGGTCGAGCTGGTCCGCCAGGAGATGTACTGGACGTCCGCATTGACCGGGGTCGCGGCATCGATTGTCTATGTCGGCAGCATCGTGAACGCCGCCGATCTGGCGCGCCGCCGCAACGACGTCGCGGCGGCGTCTGCGCGTGAGCCGCTGGAGCGCGTGCTGGTGCCCGAGCGGTTCAACCCGGCGGCGGGACCCAGCGACTGACAACAAGGGTACGGTGACGTGGTAGTGATCGATCGATGACCGTTGCTACCGAAATCACGACCCTGCGCACTGGTCGGTCGGGCCCGCTCCGTGGGACTTGTCAGGTCCCGGGCGACAAGTCGATCTCGCACCGCGCGCTGCTGTTCGGCGCGCTGTGCGACGGCCCGGTGCAGGCGAGCGGGCTGGGGCAGGGGGGCGACAACCTGTCGACGGCGGCGGCGCTGCGCGCGCTGGGCGTCGACATCCGGCTCGACGGCGGTGAGGCCCGCATCGAGGGCGTCGGGTTCGCCGGCCTGGCCGCGCCATCGCGGACGCTCGACTGCGGCAACTCGGGGACGAGCATCCGCTTGCTGATGGGCCTCGTCGCCGGGCGACCGTTCGAGACCGAGCTGGCCGGCGATGAGTCGCTGACGCGGCGGCCGATGCGGCGCGTGGCGGATCCGCTGCGCAAGATGGGCGCCACCGTCGACGGGCGCAGTGAGCCGTCGCGTCCCGGTGACATCTTCCCGCCGCTGCGCGTGCGCGGCGGGTCGCTGGTTGGCATCCGCTACGACCTTCCGGTCGCCAGCGCCCAGCTCAAGAGCGCGCTGGTGCTCGCGGGGCTGCAGGCACGCGGGCGCACCGAGCTGCGCGAGCCGGCGCGCTCGCGCGATCACACCGAACGCATGTTGCGCTTCCTGGGCGCGCCGATCACCACCGATGGCGCGACCGGCGCGCTGATCGTCGACCCCGACGGCTGGAACGGCCGGTTGAAGGCGGGGCGGATCGTGGTCCCCGGCGATCTGTCGTCGGCGACCTTCCTGCTGATCGCGGCCGCGACGATCGCAGGCAGCGACGTCACGGTCGAAAACGTCGGCCTCAACCCGACCCGGTCGGGGGCGGTGGACGTGTTGCTCGCGATGGGCGCGGACCTGCAGATCACGCAGACCGGCGACGCCATGGGCGAACCCGTCGGGAGCATCCGCGCGCGCGCCTCACGCTTGCGAGGCACCGAGGTGCGCGGCGAGCTGGCGTTGCGCGCCATCGATGAGGTCCCGGCGCTGGCCGTCGCCGCGGCGCTGGCCGAAGGCGACACCGTGTTCGGCGACCTCGCCGAGCTGCGGGTGAAGGAATCCGACCGCATCGTCGCCGTGGCGCGCGAGCTGCGCCGCGCCGGCGTCACCGTCGAGGAGCGTCCCGATGGCTTCGTGGTCAGCGGCCTGGCGGGCCGCGCACCCGCCGGTGGCACAGTCAGGCCCGATCACGACCACCGCATTGCGATGGCCGGCGCGATCCTGGGCCTGGCGTCCGAGGACGAGACAATCGTCCCCTCCGCCGATATCGCGACGTCTTTCCCCAGCTTCGCGACGACACTCGCCGCGCTGGGCGCGCCAATCGCCTGACGCGAGTCGCGGCCGCCTGCCTACGAGCAGGTCACCATGAACATGTGCGTGTGTGACGACGAGATCTCGGACATCACAGTGACGCTCCCACCGCCCGCCAGCGTCTGCAGGTTGGCGGCCGTCAGATTCACACCGTGCACGTGCCCGTCGGCGAGGCTCGTGTTCAGCGTCTGAGTGGTGGTCGCGCTGAGTATCGATGTCGAGACGGTCAGCGTGTGCGTGTGTCCGGTCGTGTCGGGCTGCTGTGGGGCGTTGCACGCGGTGACGCCGCCCGAGCCAGCCGCCCCCGTCGTCCCGCCGCTACCGGCATTCCCGGTCGTTCCGGCATTGCCGGTCGTTCCGGCATTCCCGGTCGTTCCGGCGCTTCCCGTCGTGCCGCCTCTCCCTCCGCCTGTGGAGCCACCGGCACCGGTGGTGTCGTCCTCATCGTCGCACGCTGATCCGGCCACCGCCGTCGATCCAATCAGCGTGAAGGTCAGAAGAATGAAATCTTTCCGCGTCAGCCCTGTATTTTCCACGGCAACCCTCCGGTTCTCCCAATTGCGTGACGGCGTGCGAGACGCCGCCCTGACATCTAGTGCCTGGACGGACGCCAACAAGCCGAGGGAGATCCCGCACATCGCGCGTACATACGGATGTGGAGGCGGCGAAAACTGCGCGGAAAACTAGTCGCTGCCGGCGTCAGCGACGCCGACGCAGAGGCGCTCTTTCGAGCAGGTATTCACGATGGTGAGCCACAGGCCGAGGATGTCGTCGCACACGATGCCGTTGATCGCGCTGAGGCAGACCGACAGGGCGCTCTGATCGATGTCCTTGCACTGCGCCTCGGGCAGGTAGGTCTCGTCGATCATGCCGTTGACGATCGTGATGCACGATTGGTAGCTCTCGTAATCCAGGCCCGGACCGATCCTCTCGCACATCTGCGATTTATCGCAGGCCGCCTTGCTCGCTTGCGTGCGCGCGGCGACACGCTCGTCCGTGACGCCGCCGCAGCCGCGGCCGCCCGCGACGACACCGATCGCGAACACCGCCGTGAGCAGCATCGACTTGGTCGCTGTCTTCGCCATGAGGCTCCTCCCGCGTCGGATCAGAAGCGGAACGCGACGGAGACCCCGGTCACAGGGTCGCCGCCGCGACTGCGCACGATGGTGACGTAAGTGCCGCCGATCATCACCGCGGCGCCGACGCCGATGAGGATGCCGCCGGCGGCGTTGCGCGTGCGGTTCTCGTCGCAAGCTGTCGCGGTGCAGCTGCCATTGGTCGCCAGCACGGCTGCTCCCGCGCCGACGGCCAGCGCGCCGATCATCGCCATCACCACCGGGCCGACCACCCGCGGCGGCTGCGCTGGTGTCACCGGCGCAGGAGCGGGCAGGGGCGGCGCGCTGTCCTCGATGCGCGCCCGCAACGCGTCGGCGAGCCGCAGCATGACACCGCGCGCCTCGGCGACCGTGCACACGTCACAGCTCTTGGACTCGGTCGCGATGGGTAGCGCTGCCGGCGCGGCCCCCTCGGTGGTGAACAGGCGGGCGACGGTCTTGTAGCTGTTGCCGGCGACGTCGACCTTGACGCGCACGATGTAACCGACGTCGAGCAGCTGGCCGATCGCCTTGAGGCAGGGCGAGGCGTCGCAGCGCTGCAGCTCCGGGTGGGTCTCCAGCTTCTTGGCGGTGTCGGTCGGATCCAGCACCTGGACACCCGCGCGTACCCACCCGAGCACGAAGCCGTCCTGGAGCTGAATGCCGAGCGCGGGCGGCGGCGAACCTTCGAGCTGGAACTCGGGGATCGCGACGCGAACCTTGCCGGTCGCGGCCTGCGCGCTGCCCGCAACGATGCAGATGCCCAGCGCGGCGGCGACGGCAAGACGCATCGAGGCCCGCATTGTATCCCGTATCGTCAGTTTTTGCGCTGGCCTAACCCTGACATCAACATCCGCTGGCCGCGCACGACGGGGCCAGGCTGTGCGCGGGTAGGCCGAAGCAGAAGTGGCGGTCGCCGTGATTGGGCAGGCGCGGGCAGCGGGCGCCTGCCCAGCATTCGGTCCGCAGCGCGCCCGACTCGCACGAGAAGATCGCCCGCGCGGGGCTGGACCGGTAGTCGAGCTCGACACGAGCCCGGCCCAGCGCCGCCACGCCGACGATGCCGTCCAGCTCGGGGCCCTCGGGGCGGATGTCGAAGCGCAGCGCCTGCAGGAAGGGGTGCTCATCGGGGATGATCGCCACGGGTATCTGCCCGGGGATCGGCCCGGAGATCTCGAGGTACGCGGCGCTGCTCTGGGCCAGGCCGGTGCCGCGTTGATCGGTATCGCAGGGCTGCGCGCACGCGTCCTGCGACATGTTCATCGCGATCTGGTACGAGACCTGTTCCGTGCGATGGGCGCGCCCCAGCTCGACGCAGGCGCCCGGATCGTTCATCGCGCCAACCTCGAGATCGACGAGCGCGAAGCGGGGGATGCTGGACCAGCCGACGACGATCGGCTCCGACCACGTCGCCAGGGACACCGTGCCGGGCTCCGGGGCCGGCAGTGCGACCGCGGCCGAGACCTTCGCCCACGCCGACTGGCTGAGCATCATCGGCCCCAGGCCCGTGTCGATCATGAGCGACAGGTCCACGCCGGTGGCCAGCCGCGCGGCGTCGGGAGCGGTGCAGCACATTTCGCGTGGCATGTCGGGCGTGAAGTCGTCCGGCACCGCGCAGCCGCGCAGGACGACGCGGGTCGGAGGCAACACCAGCGGCCCACGTTCGCCCAGGAAGTCCTCGTCGCCGAGCGCGCTGGTCTCGCCACCGCCGTAGGGCGTGAACCTGATGACCGCGTAGCCGGCGTCCTGCAGGAAGCCGAGCTCGGCGCCCAGGTGCTGCCAGAACGTCATCGACGGCGGCGAAAATCTGAATTCGACCGAGTACCGACGCAGCAGATCGCCGCCGACGACGCCGCCAGGCGCGATGCTCCCCGTCCCACCGCCGACCAGACCCAGCGGCAGGTGGAGCATGCTGAGGTTGCGGAACCGCGCGCGCAGCACCGGGTCGTCGTCCGTCGACAACACGGGGTCCAGCAGATCGAAGCCGCTCTTTCGCGTCGCCAGGTCGGCTTCGCCCTCCAGCAGCGTGAGCGGCGAGCCCGTCGCGATCACCATCTGGATACGCTGCCCGGGCGTATCCCGGCGCTCGGCGCTTGCGATCAGAGCGCCTTCGCCGCCCAGCGGACCGCCCAGCGGCGCGCGCACGAGCGGGATCGGAAACGAATCGACCTGCGTGCAGCAGTCCTCGTCACAGCTCGACGCGGCGACACACAGAACCGCGAGCGCGGCGACTGACCGCCCGGGCATTCCGGCTATTCCTCTTTCTCGTCCAGCTTCTTCTTCATCCGCTTGAGGAGGGCGTCGAAGCCTTCCTTGTTGATGATCTTGTTGAACTCGGCGCGGTAGTTCTCGAGCATGCTCTGCTCGTCGGTGACCACGTCGTAGACGACCCAGCGGTCCTTCCACATGCACCTTGTACTCGAGCGCGACCTTGACCTTCTTGCCACGCGCCACGGTGTTCAGCGTGGCGGTCACCGTCGCCTCGTTGCCGTCCTTGGTCTCCTTTTCGTACTTGATCTGGTAGTTCGCGCTACCGCCGTGCATCTGCTTCAGATAGCTGCGTTCGACCAGGTCGCGCAGCGTGTTGACGAACTCTTCCCGCTGCTTGGGCGTCAGCCCATCCCAGTGCCGCGCCAGCGAGCGCTTCGCCAGCTCGCCGTAGTCGAGGAAGGACCCCACCAGCTTGCGGACCTCGGCCCGCTGGGCCTCGGCCTCCGGCGACCAGTTGGGCGCCTTCTTCGCCAGGACCTTGTCCAGCTTCTCGTTGGACTTCTTCAGGTCGGCCATCGGGCTGGATGAGGCGGGCGGCGGCCCGAAGGCCGGCTTGTCCGCCGCGGCCTTGTCTGCCGCCGCCTTGTCGGCCGGGGCAGCAGGTGCGGCCTTGTCCGCCGCAGGGGCGGCCTTGGTCTTGGCCTTGGCGGGCGCGGCCTTGGCGGGCGCGGCCTTATCGGGCGCGGGGGCGGCCTTCTCGGGCGCCGCGTGGGCGGGAACGGCCTGGGCCGTCAGCAGCAGAAGACCAGCGAGGGGAATGAACCGGAATGTGCGCGCAGAGGTCATGTGTGCCGCCCTTTGTAACAGTGGACGGCCACCGAGGGGAAGTTATGCACTGGGAGAGGGGAGCAAGCTTTGCCGCCGCGTGCTACCGTGAAGGGACCATGGCCGAACGCGATGCCGACGCGGGAAAGCCACCAGGCAGCCAGGCTTCGAAGCCATTCGACGCGAAGCCATTTGATTCGAAGGGATGGCTGGCTGACACCACGGGCGAGATGCGCGACAGCTTCGCGCGGAACCGCCGCGTCATTTCGTTCCCCGAGTACCTGACGCTGTTCGGCGCCGAGCCGGTGCGCCAGCTGCGCTCGGCAGCCCAATACGTGCGCGACGTGTTCGACCACTTCGGCACAGAACCGATACGGACGCCGCGTGGGTTGATGACGCGCTGGCGGCTGTTCGACTGCCCGTTCGACGCCGGCAAGGACGCCCTGATGGGGCAGGAGGAGGTCCAGGCAGCCGTCTACCGGCTGGTCTCGAACTTCGCGCGCGAGGGGCGCACGAACCGCCTCATCCTGCTGCACGGTCCGAACGGCAGCGCCAAGTCGACCTTCGTCGCCTGCCTGCAGCGCGCGATGGAGCACTACTCGACGCTGGATGAAGGCGCGCTCTACAAGTTCAACTGGATCTTCCCGTCGCAGAAGTTGACCAAGGGGGGCATCGGCTTCGGCGGGGCGCACGAGGGCGGCGGCGGCGCGCCCGAGACCTACGCGTACCTGGAGGACGATCTCATCGAGTCCAAGATCACCGACGAGATGCGCGACCACCCGCTGCTGCTCCTGCCGCGCGGCAAGCGCCGCGAGCTGGTCGGCGAACGGCTGACGGCCGCCGACCGCGAGGGCGTCCGGCCGGCTGACTACGTCATGCGCGGCGACCTGTCGCACCGCAACCGGCAGATCTTCGAGGCGCTGCTGTCGTCGTATCACGGCGATCTGGCGAAGGTGCTGCGCCACGTGCAGGTGGAACGTTTCTTCGTGTCGCGCCGCTACCGCCAGGCGGCGGCCACGGTCGAACCGCAGCTGGCGGTCGACGCGCGATCGCGGCAGCTGACCATGGACCGGTCGCTGGCGTCGTTGCCGCCGGCGCTGCAGTCGCTGACGCTGTACGAGTATCAAGGCGAGCTCGTCGACGGGAACCGCGGCGTCGTCGACTTCGCCGACCTGCTCAAGCGGCCGATCGAGTCGTACAAGTACCTGCTCGGGACGGTCGAGCAGGGGCGGGTGTCGCTGGACGTCGCCAGCCTGGAGCTGGACACGGTGTTCATCGGCTCCTCGAACGAGGGTTACCTGTCGGCGTTCAAAGAAATCCCCGAGTTCCAGTCGTTCAAGGGGCGCATGGAGCTGGTGCGCGTGCCGTACCTGCTCGACTACCGCGTCGAGCAGAAGATCTACGAGGCGCAGATCAAGGTCGCGCACGCGGAGTCGGGCAGACACGTCGCGCCGCACGTGTCGCTGGTGACGGCGCTGTGGGCGATGTTGACGCGGATGAAGAAGCCGCTGGCCGAGAAGTACGGCAAGACGCTGTCCGATGTGGTGGTGAAGCTGGGTCCGCTGGAGAAGGCGCTGCTGTACGCGGACACGCTGACGCCGGAGGGGCTGTCGACCGAACAGCAGCGCGAGCTGGTGTCGGGCATCGAGAAGATCGCGCGCGAGTCCGACAGCTACCCCAACTACGAAGGGCGCACGGGCGCGTCACCGCGCGAGATGAAGCTGATCATCATGAACGCGGCGCAGAGCGCGAAGTACCAGTGCCTGTCGCCGTTCGCGGTGTTCGACGAGCTGGAAGAGCTGGTGCGCGGCGTGACCGTGTACGAGTTCCTCAAGCAGGAGCCGCTGCCCGGCGGCTTCCACGAGAACCGCAAGTTCATCTTCCAGGTGCGCGATCGGCTGATCGACAAGATCGACGACGAGGTGCGGACGTCGATGGGGCTGGCCGAGGAGCGCCGCTACATCGAACGCTTCGAGCGCTACGCGGCGCACGTGTCGTACTGGGTCAAACACGAGAAGGTGCCGAACCCGATCACCGGGCGCGACGAAGACCCGGACGAGGACATGATGGCCGAGGTCGAGCGCATCCTGCAGGTGTCGGGACGGCGCGACGAGTTCCGGCGCGAGGTGATCACCCGCATCGGCGCGTGGTCGATCGATCACCCGCGGCAGAAGCCCAGCTACGAGGCGATCTTTCCGCGTCCGATCGCCGAGCTGCGCGAATCGTTCTTCGAGGAGCGCAAGAAGCAGGTGCGCAAGATCAACGAAGACCTGCTGGTGTTCCTGACCGACGGCGCGGAGCGCATGCAGCCCGACGCGGCCACCGCGGCGATGTCGACGCTGGCGACGTTGAAGTCGCGCTTCGGCTATTGCGACAACTGCGCGAAGGACGCCGTGCTGGCGCTCATCCGCAAGCGCTACAGCTAGAGAGCGCGTCTACGGAACGCCGCGCGGCGGGAGCGGGGAGGGCGTCGGCGGCGCCGACGGGGATGGCGGCGTCGCCGCGGCGGTGGCGCCGCTCCCGCCGGTCGCGGGCGGCGTCGGGGACGTGTCGCGGCCCGCCGACAGGCGGTCGGCGGTCTCGAGCAGGTTGGCGGCCAGGTCGCGCGCCAGCGGCCCGTCACGCGCGATCGTGCGCGACACCTCGCGGCCGCGCCGGCGTTCCTCGGCGGAGCCGGGGTTCGCCAGCGCGCGCCGGTAGTCGAGCGTGTGGACCATCTGCAGGCGGATCGAATCGACGACGCGGCCAAGCAGCTCGCGCTCGTCAGTCCCCAGCGCCGTCGGCGGCCACTCGCGCCAGCCGGTCGGGCCGAGCACCCACAGCCGTCCCATGTCGCCGAACGCGGCCGGCTTCGCCAGGTCCTCGATGATCACGATCCGCCGGTCATCGAGCGGAAACTGCCGGCCGTGCAGGTGATACAGCAGCGCCGCGTCGGTCTGCTCGGCGCGCACGACGATGCCGCCGAAGTCGAACAGCGGCAGCGTCCCGCCCACCAACGCATCTTTGATGCGCGTCCGCTCGGCGACACCGGGGGCGCCCGGCGATCCTTCCGACGCCAGCGCCCGCGGGACGCGGCGCTTCTTGCGCATGAACTCCGTGAGCTGATCGATGCCGACGACGACGTTCAGCGCGCTGTGCCCCTTGTAGCCGGCGTGATAGACGCCGACCAGCTCCAGCTCGCGCGACCGGCACGACGCCGCCATCACCGGGCTGCCCGAGTTCCCCTCCGACAGCAGCGCGTCGACGACGAAGTCGACGTGGTCCCACCCCTGTTCCTGGTCGCGATCGTAGGGGTTGACGACCTTGCCGCTGGACACCGCCTGCATCACCCCCAGCGGGAAGCCGCGCACCGCGACCGCGTTCCCCTGGCGCAGGCCGGCGCTCTTGCCGATCTTGTAGGGCAGCACGGTCAGCTTCTGGTTCGCCTTCAGGATCGCCGCGTCCAGCAGCGGATCGACGGCGACGCGCTGGAGCGTGATCTGCCCGGGCTCGAAGTCGTCGCGCTCGTCCCGGACGATGCGCAGCTTGTCCTCGACGCGCTTGCAGCCCTCGGGCACCCCCTCGATGCGGTGGAGCCCGTCGGTCACCTCCGGCCACACGGCGACGTGTTCGTTGGTGAGCAGGTACGTGTCGTTGCCGGCGGCCTCGTAGGCGAACGCCGTTCCCAGCTCGCTGGCCTGCACGCGGCGCCGGCGCAGCTTGCCGTCGGGGCCGAAGAACGGGCACTCGTACTTGGCGCTCGAACGGATCAGGTAGCTGTACTGGCTGCGCGGACCTTGCTCCAGGTCGCGCGCCCGCATCGACTGCACCTGCAGCGAATCGGCGTATTCGCCCTCGCACATCCCGCCGGTGGTCGCGGACAGCCGGGATCGTGTCACCAGGTCGAAGGCGATGCCGATCGCCAGCAGCGCGCCGATCAGCGGCAGCGGCAGCCAGCGTGGTAACCATCCGGAAATCCGAGGTAACTTCATCCGGAGCCTCGGATCAGCGTAGCATGGCAGCGCTCAATTAACGCGGCACCGAAGTCGGGTGGAATCCCACGCATGGCCAAGACACCATCGACAACTCAGACCGAAATCATTCGCGCCGCCATTGCGCTTGCGACGAAATCGCAGGTCGACCACCTGCTGTACGTCGGGGACCTACCACTGCCCGAGGAGTCGTTCCGCGGCAAGCCGAGCGCGCGCAAGAAGCTCATCCAGGCCGTGGTCAGCGTCAGCCAGCGCGAGGTGATGGAAGCCAAGGGCGTGCCGGTGTTGCCGCTGCCCGACTATGATCTCGGCCGCGCCGAGAAGTTGAAGATCGCGCTGGTCAGCGGCATCGCGCGCGGTCTCTACAAAGAAGGCGACGTCGTCGTCGCGTTGCTGGCGCGCAAACCCGCGGCGCTGCCGGACTCCATCCTGGTCGTCACCGTCGGGCAGGAGGAGGACGACGGGTCGTTCGGCTTCTTGCAGGCGGAAGGCGTGTCGGCCGGTGTGATGGACGCGCTGATAGAGCTGGCCGTCAGCATTGGCGTCGAAGGGTGGGAGGGGAGGCCGGTCGGCGCGCTGTTCGTCGTCGGCGATTCGAGCACGGTGATGGAGAAGTCGCGCCAGCTCACGCTCAACCCGTTCCAGGGTTATTCCGAGGATGAAAAGAACATCATGAACCCGGACGTCCGTCACGCGCTGCACGCGTTCGCCGTGCTGGACGGCGCGTTCATCGTGCGCGAGGACGGCGTGGTCGTTGCCGCCGGCCGCTACTTGAACTTCGACGAGGAGAAGGAGCTGGACGTGCCGCTGGGGCTGGGCGCGCGGCACATGGCCGCCGCCGGGATCTCGCGCGACACGGAGGCGATCGCGATCGTGGTGTCGCAGACGTCGGGGTCGGTGCGCGTGTTCCGTCGCGGCAAGGCCGCGCTCGAGCTCGCCCCGCGCGTCAGAAGGTCGTGAGTTTTCGCGCGAATTTGCCGGCGAATTTGCCCACTTGGCGCCTTCCAGATACGATGGCAGTGCCCATGCGCATCCTGGCGACCGCGGTGCTGCTTGCGATAGTCACTCTTGCTGCATCGCCCGCGCGTGCTGACGGCGACGCTGAGAAGGCGCGACAGCTGTTCAACCAGGGCTCGAAGTATTACGACCTCGGCCAGTTCGACAAGGCGATCGAGGCCTGGCAGCAGGGCTACGATCAGAAGCCCGATCCCGGCTTCCTTTACAACATCGCGCAGGCCTACCGCCAGAAGCAGGACGCGCAGCGCGCGATCTTCTTCTACAAGGGCTACCTGCGGAACTCGCCCAAGGCGCACAACCGGGTCGAGGTCGAACAAAAGATAGCGGCGCTGCAGAAGCAGGCGGACCAGGCGGGCACACCGCCGCCCGCCGGCACGACGACGCCACCCGGGACTACGACGCCGCCTCCCTCAGCGACCACCACGGCGCCCGGTACGACGACCACACCTCCGGTTGCTGCGAACGATCCCAGCGTGATCGTGCCGCCGCCGCCGCGATGGGGACGGAGCCGCCGCCGGCGGGTTTCAGCGATGGGACGACGCCGGCCGCGACGGCGACGCTGCCCGGGACTGGCCCGGAGGCCGCCGGCGTCGCGCGCCGCATCGATCTGCGCGGCGCCCTGGGAACCGACGTCTGGTCGGGGGGCGTGAACGGCACGGCCGATCCGTCGTTCGCGTTGTCGCTCGGCGCCGGCTACACGTTCGGCTCGCCGGAGCGGCGGTTTCGCTTCCGGCTGGGCGGCATCTTCGGCTACACGTTCCTGGCGGCGAACAGCGACCAGTCGAAGGTCACGTTCGTGTCGTTCCTGATCGACCCGACGCTGGAGATCCGCATCGTGCCGCGCTGGTACGTCTATGCCAACCTGGGCCTCGGCTTCGTCGCGCTGGCGGGGCTCAAGCCCGGGTCGACGCTGCTGCAGCCCGGCCAGACGTTGATGGTCAACGGCGCGCAGTCGCTGACGGAGACGCGCCTCGGCATCGCGGTGGAGTTCCGCCTCCGGCCCGATCTCGGGGTCTACGCGTCGATGACGGGCATCAACTCGCCGCAGAAGGAACACTTCTACGAGCCCATCTCGCGCGTCGGGCTGCTCGCCGGCGTGACGTACCGGATGTAGATTCCGCCGCATCCATGCAGTGCGTGATTCTCGCGGGCGGTCTGGCCACGCGGATGCGGCCGCTGACCGATGTGATCCCCAAGGCGTTGATTCCGGTCGAGGGGAAGCCGTTCGTGGACCACCAGCTCGCCTGGCTGGCAGGGCACGGGGTCACCGACGTCGTGCTGTCGATCGGTTATCGCGGCGACCTCCTGCGTGACCACGTTGGCGACGGCGGCGGCTTCGGCGTCCGCGTGCGCTACGTCGACGAGGGGACGGAGCTGCGCGGCACCGCAGGCGCGCTGCGGCTGGCGTTGGCCGAAGGGGCGCTGGAAGAATCGTTCCTGGTGACCTACGGCGATTCGTTCCTGCCCGTCGATTTCGCGGCGGTGTACGCGGCGTTCGTCACGGCGGCGAAGCCGGCGCTGATGACCGTCTTCCGCAACGACGGACGCTGGGATTCGAGCAACGTCATCTACGAAGGCGGCGCCATCGTGCTCTACGACAAGCACCACCGCGTGCGCCCGGCCGCCGACTTCCCGTTCATCGATTACGGCTTGATGGCGTTCGCCCGCCGCACCGTCGCGGACGAGATCCCGGCCGCTGGCAAGGCGGACCTGGCCGACATGCTGCACGCGCTCAGCCGTCGCGGGGAGCTGGCGGGGATGGAGGTCGGCGAGCGCTTCTACGAGATCGGATCGCCCGCCGGGCTGGAGGACTTCGCGCAATGGCTTCGCGCTCGACGCTGATCGTCCTCGACCGCGACGGCGTGCTCAACGCCTTGCTCCCCAATCCGGACGAGCCGCGTCCCGACAGCCCGATGCGCCCGTCGGAGGTGACGGTGTTTCCGTGGGTGCCGGACGTGATCCGCGATCTGACGCGGGCCGGGTTCGGCATCGTCATCGCCAGCAATCAGCCCGCGTGGGCGAAGGGCAAGACGACGCGCGCCGAGCTGCAGGCGGCGCACGCCGTCGTCGTCGAGGCTGCCCAGTCGACGGGCGGCATCATCCTGAGCTCGCACATCTGTTATCACCGCGCCGAGGACAGGTGCACGTGCCGCAAGCCCGCGACCGGCCTGCTGGCCGAGGCGTTCGCGCAGCACCCGGGATTCGCCATCGACGCGTCGTGGATGGCGGGCGACCGCGCGCCCGATGTCATCGCGGGCGCGACGTTCGGGCTGAAGACCGCGTACCTGGGCGAGCGAAACTCCGACGAGCGCGCGGCGCTGACGGCGAAGGGGATCGTCCCCACCTTCGAAGGCGACGACCTGCGCGACTTCGCGCGGTTGTTACTGGCGAGCGGCGGCCTGATCGGCGGCGGCGCGCGCGCGCCGCGACCACGACCAGGAGCGCGACCGAGCCGGAGGCGTTGGCCGCCGCGCTGGCGACGCTGCACCCACCACCGCCACCGTCGCCGCCGCTGCCACGGCCGCCCGTGTTGCCCGCCGCGCCACCAGCCGTGCCGGTGCTGCCGCCGCGGCCGCCCGCCGCGCCCGCTGAGCCTGAAGCGCCCCTGAGCCTGAAGCGCCTGCCGCGCCACCGCCCGAGCCGCCCGAGCTGGCGCCGGCGCCGCCCACGCCGGTTGGCGGCGCATCGCCGGGAATCGTGAACGCGCAGAAGAAGCCGACGCAGGTGGCGCCGAGGCCCCTGCACTTGCAGAGCTCGTCCTTCGCGTTGCCGTTCGCGTCGGCGCACCAGCCATCGAAGCCCTTGCCCGCCTGGGTGTTCGCCTCGTTGCACGCGAAGCTACCCGAGGTGTGCGTGCAGACGTCGCCGCCGCACGCGCTGTTGGGACAGTCGGTGTCGACCACACAGGCAGGTGACTGGGCCTGGGCGCGACGCGCGCCGGCGAAGCACAGCAGCCCCGCGAACAGGATTCCAACCGACTTGAGCGAGCGCGCGTGACGAGCGGTCATGACAGCACCCTTTGTTCGGAGTCTTAACTTATGGCGACTTTTCCAGCAACGCGATAGTGGCTGAGCCCGTCCGCTTGCATTGCCACGCGTCGAGCCTTTCTTTCGACAGACCGATTTGCCAGACTGTGCCGCTCAAGGAGAACGCATCGCATGTCCTCAATTCCCTCCCTGGACCGCATCAAGATCTTCGCGGACGGCGCGTCGCTGCCGTCGATGCTCGAATCGGCGCGCGACCCTCGCATCTCGGGCTTCACGACCAACCCGACGCTGATGCGCAAGGCGGGGATCAGCGACTACCGCGCGTTCGCGAAGGAGGTCCTGGCGTCGATCAAGGACAGGCCGATCTCGTTCGAGGTGTTCGCCGACGAGTTCGCCGAGATGCGGCGCCAGGCGCAGGACATCGCGACCTGGGGCGACAACGTCTACGTGAAGATTCCCATCACCAACACGCGGCGCGAGCCCGCGACCGCGCTGATCCGCGAGCTCGCGTCGTCGGGCGTGAAGCTGAACGTCACCGCGATCTGCACGCTGGACCAGGTGCGTGACACCGCGCAGGCGCTCAAGGGCGGCGCTCCGTCGGTGGTGTCGGTGTTCGCCGGGCGCATCGCCGACACCGGCCGCGATCCGATCCCGCTGATGAAGGAGGCGCTGGGGATCGTGCCGCGCCGCCGACAAGCGCATCGAGCTGCTGTGGGCCAGCCCGCGCGAGCTGCTGAACATCGTCCAGGCGGCGGAGGTCGGCTGCGACATCATCACGGTGACGCCCGATCTGCTGAAGAAGCTGGAGCTGGTCGGCAAGGACCTGGCCGACTTCAGCCTGGACACCGTGCAGATGTTCTATCGCGACGCCCAGGCGGCAGGGTTCAAGCTGTGAGCGGCGCCGGCGACTTCGTCCGCGGTTACCTCGATGAGACGGTGACCGCGGTGCGCGGGCTGGACGCCGCCGCCATCGACGCCATGGCCGTCGGGCTGGCGCGCGTCCGCGAGCAGGGCGGGCGGCTGTTCATCCTCGGCGTCGGCGGCTCGGCGGGGCACGCCAGCCACGCCGTCAACGACTTCCGCAAGATCTGCGGCTTCGAGGCCTACTCGCCCACCGACAACGTCTCGGAGCTGACCGCGCGCGTGAACGACGAGGGCTGGGACACCAGCTTCTCCGAGTGGCTGAAGGTCTCGCGCCTGTCGCAAGCGCGACGGCGTGCTGGTGTTTTCGGTCGGCGGCGGCAACCGCGAGAAGAACGTCTCGCCCAACCTGGTGCGCGCGCTGGAGCTGGCGGCGGAGCAGGGCGCCGCCGTGTTCGGCATCGTCGGCAAGGACGGCGGCGCCACGAAGCGCCGCCGCCGAGGCGTGCGTCATCATCCCGACGGTCTCCGCCGGATCGCATCACGCCCCACACCGAGGGGCTGTGCGCGGTCGTCTGGCACCTCCTGGTCAGCCACCCGGCGCTCAAGCGCGCGGCGACCAAGTGGGAGTCGACGAAGTAGCGCCGCGGCGTCCGGTGAGATGACTGTCCCGCTCGCCGCCCAGGGCGACGGCGCAGCTGGTTGAGCTACTTGCGTCGGGCCGGCTGCCCTCAGCGCGGACCGGCCGGGCGCGCGGCGACCGTGATGCTGCTGCCCCACTTCAGCGCCAACGGCAGCGTCGCAGCCGACGCCGCGGCGCCGCAGATCATCGCCCCTGCCCATCGCGCGCCGAACGGTATCCGACCGGTCACCGCGTCGAAGAACGTGCCGGGCAGGCCGACCTTGGCCAGCACGCTCTGCGACCAGCCCATCAGGTCGTATTCGATCTCGTGGTTCCACCAGCCGGAGGGAGAGAGAGACGCCAGCGACAGCAGCCGCTCCAGCGACGTCGGCCCGAAGTGGTAGAGGTGGCGCGGAACGTCGAGGTGCATCCACTCGGCGCCGAGTGTCCGGGCTTGCACGCCCTCGGCGTCCGGCACACCGATGATGAAGACTCCCCCGGGCGCGAGCAGGCCGACGAGCTCGCGGACGACCGCAAGCGGGTCGGTCAGGTGCTCGAGCACGTGCCACATCGTGATCGCGTCGAACGGGCCGCGACCGCGGACCGCGTCCAGGCTGTTGAACACCTCGTAGCCTTCCGGTGGCCGGTCCTCGGGGCGGAACGATGCTTCGACGCCGAACGACGCCCAACCAGCGCGTGATGCGCGGCGCAGGAACGTTCCGTCGCCGCATCCGAAATCGAGCACGCGGCTTCCCGGCGGCCATGTCCGCTGCGCGCTCAGGATCTTCACCCGGCGACGCGCGCAGTATTCGGCCGTGAAGCTATGGCGGCCGCCCCAGTACTGCGTTCCGTAGTAGCGCGCGAGGTCGGTTACGCGCGGCGCGGTCACGCCCAGGTTGCAGGTGCCGCACGCGACGATCGAAAAATCCTCGCCTGTCACGAGGTCGCGGACCCGCTCGAACCGCGGCGCGAGCGTCACGCCACAGAGCGGGCACTCGTCGTCGGCGGGGCCACGGCCCAAAGCTGCGTCCGGGCTGGCGGAGTCAGGGGAGGGGCCACCGTCTGCTGACACGCGCACGCAGCAACCCTAACGAGCTATTGCGATTGCATCAAGCGACCGTTCGATCTGGCATGAGCTCGCAGCCGGTCGAGCGCGGTCCACACGGCCAGGCCTGTGGACTCGTTTGGGCGGTTCGTCTATCCTCCCGCGGCTCTTTCATGGAACTGCGACGCGCTGTCTTGAGCGGATTGCGGCTGCTTCGTCGGCCACCCCGCTGGCTAATCTTGACGCTCCTTTCTGCCGCGATCGTCACCACCTACGTGTTCATCATCTCGGCGGGGCGCTGGGACACCTGGTCGACCTGGAACGCGACCTACGACCTGGTCGCGGAGGGGTTTCGCGACGGGCACCTCTACCTCCGCCTGAAGCCCGCGCCGCAGCTGCTGACGGCGCCCAATCCCTACGACCCCGTGATGAGGGCGTACTGGGTGTGGGACGCCATCTACTACAAGGGCCACCTCTTCTACTACTGGGGCCCGCTGCCCGCCGTGGTCCTGGCTGGGCTGAAGACGATCCTGGGATGGAAGTTCGAAGTCGGCGATCAGTACTTCGTCTTCACCTTCTATGTCCTGCAACTCGTCGCGTGCGTCCTGCTGATCGAGAGGATGGCGCGGCGGCTGTTCCCGGCGGTGCCGCTCTGGCTGGTCGCCGTAGCGGTGATGGTCCTGGCGTACGCGCACCAGACGCCGTTCATCGTCGCGACGCCCGGTATCTATCAGGCCGCCATCATCGGCGCGCAAGCGTTCTTGCTGCTGGGCATGGTGTTTGCGACCGACGCGATCTGGAGCACGCCGGCCCGGCAGCCGTCGCGCTGGGTGCTGCTCGCGGCAGGCGTCCTGTGGGGGTGTGCGATCGCGACGCGCATGAGCGTGGCGCCAGCGATTTCACTGCTGATCCTGGTCGTGGCCTTCCTGGTGGCGCGGCCTGGCTCCGCCCGCTCGGTCTGGTGGCAGCGCCTGCGCGCGGCGCTCTGGCTGGGCGTGCCGGTGGCCGCCTTCGTCGGCGCGCTGCTGATCTACAACCGGGCGCGCTTCGATTCGTTCTTGGATTTCGGCAAGGGCAAGGAGATGTCGACCATGCAGTACCGGGCCGGCTGGATGTACTTCTGGCCGAACATGTACAGCTACTTCCTTCGCCCGATGGTGAAGACCTGCCAGTTTCCGTTCCTGACCGCGGAGTCCAATCTGGGCGCGCTCGCGTTCCCGAAGGGGTTCCACAGCCCGCCCGGCTACAACATCGACGAGCCGGTCGCTGGGGTGCTGCTGGCGGCCCCGTGGAACTGGTTCCTCGCGCTCGCCGGTGCGTTCGGTGTGCGCGGCGCCCTGCGCGCGTGGCGTACGCGTCCTCAGGCGACGGCGCTGGACGCGGGCGCGCGGAGCGCGATCTGGTTTCCGGCCTGCTTCGCGATCATCGGTACGGTCACCGGTGTGCCGATGATCGCGATGTTCCTCTCGACGCAGAGATATTTCATCGACGTCAGCGCGGGGCTCCTGCTACTGGCGACGTGGGGCGTCTTCGCGCTTTACAGCGAGGTCAGCGCCCAGCCGTGGCCGCGCCGCCTCGTCACGCTCGTGATCGTCGGGGTCGCGGTGGCGACAATCGTGATCGGGCTACTGCTCGGCGTGACCGGCTACAACTACATGTTCAGGGATCACAACCCACCACTGTTCAACGCCCTGGTCCGGGCGTTCTCTGTCTGCGGGCGCTGACGGCTGGAGCGGCCCGCCGAGGTGTGGATCAAAGCCATCTCCGAAATGTCCTGTGAAGAGCTCAAGACTCCAGGGCTACGATCTCATGTTGCAGCGGCACAATCCGGCGCCTTTCCACCGATGGGTCGCCGCGTTCTCGCGATGTTGAACGCCACGCGCCGCGCGGCGGCTCTGTCGAAGGTTCGCGCGCTGCCATCAACGCTGTGGGCTGCCTTGTCGCGGGTACCGCCGCGGGCGTGGCTGCTGCTACTGCTCGTGATCGCGATCGAGGTGGTCTATGTCTTCATCGTGTCGGCCGGCCGGATGACCGACTGGCCGACGTACCTCACGTTCCTCGACGACCAGGCGGAGGGGTTCCGGCAGCGACATCTGCACATGGCCGTCGAGCCCGACCCCCGATTGCTTGCGCAGCCGAACCCGTTCGATTCCAGGCACCGGCCGCTCTGGTACTGGGACGCTAGCTTGTACAAGGGGCACTACTACCTCTACTGGGGACCGGTGCCGGCCCTGCTGCTCGCTGTCGTCAAGACGATGGCCCGGATGAGGAGCCAGGTCGGCGACCAGCACGTCGTGTTTGCTCTCGCGAGCCTGCAGTTGGTGACCGGCGCGCTGCTCATCTCGCGCGCGCAGCGGCGGCTGTTCCCGGGCCTGCCGGCAGTGTTCGTCGTCATGGCGATCGTGGCTTTCGGGGTCGTGAACCCGACCCTCTACAACCTGGCGCGCGGCGGGGTCTACGAAGCGGCCATCGTGGGCGGCCACGCCTTCATCATCGCCGGGCTGCTGGCGGCGTTCGAAGCGGTGTGGCGGATCCGGGGCGGGCGCGACGGGCGCCTCTATCTGGGCCTGGCGGGTACCTGCTGGGCGCTGGCGATCGGTTGTCGTGCGTCGATCGCGCCGGCGATCGCGGTTCTGATCGTGTCGACGGCCTTGCTGTCTTCGGCTCGTGGACCGGGTCACTGGGGCCGGAGGCTGCGGACAGGCATGTGGCTCGGTGTTCCGGTCGCCTTGGGCGTCGCCGGTCTGCTCGCGTACAACCGGGCGCGCTTCGACTCGTGGTTCGACTTCGGCTGGGACCACCAGCTCAGCTGGATCCGCGTCCGCATGTCCTGGTCGTTCTTCACTGCCAACGCCTTGTCTTACGCGCTGCGCCCGTTCGTCTACCGCTGCAAGTTTCCCTTCCTGTTCGCCACGCCCGGAATGGAGCCGACAACGGCGTTCCCGCGCTGGTACAAAGCGCCCGAAGGGTACGGGGTCTGGGAGCAGCTCACGGGATTCGTCGTCGCGGTCCCTTGGTCATGGCTGGCGCCCGTCACCGCCGCAGCGGTCGCGCTGTACGGCTGGCGCCGCCTCCGCCGGAAAAGCGGCGACGGACAGCTACAAGAGGCGCGGACCGTCACGCTGATCTGGCTCGCCTCCGGCAGCCTCATCGCGGCGTCGCTGCCCATGCTGGTGCTGATGAACTTGATGACTGGCACCATGCGCTACCTCGGCGATGGCGCGGGCGCGCTGGCGCTGGCGGGCACGCTGGGCGCGTGGCTCCTCTACTGGCGATTTCGCTCGCGCGTCGCGGTCAGACGAACGATCGCGGTCGTGTGCGGCGTCCTCGTGCTCGCGACGTTCGGCACGAGCATCGCGCTGGCCATCGAGGGGCAATATGAGCACTTCCGCGCCCACAACCCGGCACTGCTCGACAAGCTCGAGAGCCGGTTTTCGGTCTGCGGACGCTGATCACCTGCGCCTCGAGCTCCCTCCAGATATCCTCGTCGTCGCAGCCGACAAGCAAGAACCGACAGGCCATGCCGACGCCGCCGGCGGCCAGCAGCAGCTTTGCGAGGGCCCGCTGTCGGCGCTCAGCCCGACGAGGATCATTCTCGGCAGCCCGGGGAATTCAGCATCGATGTGGTCATCGCCAAACGCCGGAGAGGGCAAACTCAATGCCGCTCGCGACGCGCGCGAACCTTCGCGACCTTGCGTCGGAGGGGCGGCCGTTGCCGTCGACAACGGGGAGATTTCAATCCGGTGCTCGTTGAACCGTCGACGGTGTCAGATGCCGGCTCGTGGTCGATCTTGCGCTGGTAGTCCGAGGGAAACTTTGGCAGCATGGCCCCGCCTGTTAGCCATGATTAGCGGCAAACACGTCATCGTCGTGATGCCGGCGTACAACGCCGAGACGACGCTCGCGCGCACGGTCGCCGAAATTCCGAGCACGGTCGACGAGATCGTCATCGTCGACGACCACTCCAAGGATCGCACGGTCGAGGTCGCGCGCGAGCTGGGTCTGCGGGTGTTGAGCCACCCGCGCAACATGGGGTACGGCGCGAACCAGAAGACCTGCTACACCGAGGCGCTGCGCCGCGGTGCCGATGTCGTGGTGATGGTGCATCCCGACTATCAGTACACACCGAAGCTGATCCCCGCGCTCACCGAGTGTGTGGCGAGCGGTCTCTACGACGTCGCGCTCGGTTCGCGAATCCTGGGCGGGCGGAGTCTGCAGGGCGGCATGCCCGCGTACAAGTACATCGCGAATCGATTCCTCACCGCCGCAGAGAACCTGCTGCTCGGCGAGAAGCTGTCCGAATACCACACCGGATACCGGGCGTTTTCGCGCCGGCTCTTGCTGACGCTGCCGCTCAACGAGAACGACGATGATTTGTGTTCGACAACCAGATGCTCGCGCAGGCTGCCTACTTCGGCTTTCGCATCGCCGAGATAACGTGCCCGACGCTGTACTTCCAGGAGGCGTCATCAATCAATTTTCGCCGGAGCGTCATCTACGGCTGCGGCGTGCTCGCGACAGCGCTCCGGTTCCGCGGCGCGCGGATGGGCTTCGGCGTGCCGCCGTTCCTACGCGAAAACGGACGCAAGCTTGACGACCCGCGCTCCGAGGCAGGGAGCAGCCCCGGCACACCCCAGCGCCGTCACGACGACCCTGGGGTCACCGAACACGGCGGCGACTCTCGCTCGGACCGCGCCGCACGTTAGCTGGTCTCTGTGAGCCCCGTGGAGCACGCGCGGATCGACGACATCGCGACAGCGGACGGGGAAGCATCCCCGGCGTCGCGCGCCCGGCGCGCGGTCTTGCTCGTGCTGGCGCGATGGTCGGCATTCTGGCCGTGGTTGTTGTGGACCGGGAGCCTCGTGGCGGTGCGCGGCCTCTACGCGTGGAGGCCGGCCATCTCGGCGGGAATCTGGGGCTTCCTGATCCTGTTTTCGTTCATTGCCTGGGGCGCGGCTCTCGTCCGGACGCTCCCCGGCGAGCGCAGTTACGGCTGGGGCGTCAACGGAAGCCTTGGAATGGCGCTGACGGTGGTGGTGTTCGGCGTGCTCGCCTGCTTGCGGTTGGTGTCGGTGGCGACGATCGTCGGGTGGACCGCGCTGGGCCCGTTGGTGGCTTGCGTCCAGCGTGCCCGGGGCGGCGCAACGTTTCGTGGCGACTTCGCCGAGCTGTGGCGTCGGATCTGCGCCATCCCCCGCCGGCCGCAGACGCACGTCTACCTGCTTGGCCTCGCAGTCATCTACATCCTCGCCTGGCTCGATTACTCGACGGCGGTCATGAACGGGTTCTTCAACCGCTGGGACGACGAGATGGCCTATCGCGGTTTCGTGCGCCAGTTCCTGGACCAGGGGACGCTGTACGAATCGTTCTCCTTCCGCCGCGCCGCCTCCTACGGCGGGCAGAGCCTGCTTCAGGCTTTCGTGCTGGCGCTCCCGACTCGGAGCGGGTTCACATCTTCGACAACGGCATCGCGCTGCTGTTGCTTTTGGGGCTCGTCACCGGATATCGGACGGCTCCCCGGTGGACCACGCGCGCCGCCGTGTTGGTCGCCGGCTTCATGCTCGTCGCGCTGCCGTATGCGCCTCACAACCTGGGCAGCGCGCTGTCCGGTGCGGCGATGTTCGTGGCGCTGTTTCGGCTGCTGGACGATCCGGGGTTCTCGGACGACGCGCCCGTCCCGAGCGCGATCCTGGTCGGCCTCATCACGGCGGCAGCCTGTACCTTGCGCCAGAACTACATCAGCGCCGCCATGGGCTTCGTGGCGTTCACGTATGTCTCGCTGTTCCTGTCCCCGGGATCCAAGCCGCGCGCGAGTGGGTGAGGCGGGGCATGCTGACCGGGGCCTGCACCATCGCCTTCTTGCTCCCGTGGATGGTGCTCGCCGTCATCGCGATCGGCACACCGTTGTATCCGCTCATCCAGGGTAACGTGCGCCCCGACTACGGTTTCGTCGGGTCACTGCACTTCGACGAGAAGGTGCGCTGGGCGCTCACGAACCTTTTCGTGTTCAAACCGGTCGGCACGATCGGCATGCTGTTCGCGGCCGCCGTGCTCCTGCCCGGCTCCCGCCGGAACCGCGTGCTGCACGCCTTCCTGCTCGCGAGCGTGATCGCCTTCTGTCTGATGATTCACTTCTTCCAGAACTTTCAGGACCCGGACAGCATCGCCCGCTATTACTTCGCCTTCGCGCTGGCCTTTGGGCTCACGGTGACGTTGGCCGCGCTGAGCCAGGCCGCGCGGCGGACCGCGGGTGTCTTGCCCGCGGCCGCGCTGGTGCTGTTCGCGGTCGGGTATCAGTTCGTCGCCACGAAAGATCAGGTGCTCACGAGCGCAACGTCGGGCGTCACGGCGTTCAACAACATCCTGTGGCAGCGTGGGCCGTCGAAACCGCACGAGAAGGCGGGGCTGTACAAGCGGATTCAGGACAGCATCCCGCCCGGGGAACGAGTGCTGGTCATGCTCGATCACACGCACCTCCTCGACGGGAAGCGCAACGTCTTCCTCACCTTCGATCACCCGTGTGGCGCCGGGCCCAAGCCCGGCCGCCATGTTCGAAGGGCCGGAGGCGATGGTCGCGTATCTGACGCAACAGCGGATCCGCTACCTCGCTTACCAGCTCGGGCCGTCGTCGCCGGAGTACAGCATCCCCCAATGGGTACGCAAGCGCCCGGCCGAGCTGCAGCCCAAGAGGCGGATAACGTATTACGAGAGGCAGGCGATCTTTGAGCTCGACTTCTTCGGCACGCTACAAAGGCTGAGAGCGAGCCGTCAGTCCGTGTTCCACGAGGACGAGGTGCGCGTACTGGATCTCCAGACCGCCAACACGGGTGAGCGCGACGACACGCCTCTTCCACAACATGAGAAAGCTGGCGGTCGACAAGGATCGTGACAGCGCGCACGCGCTCGCCGTCTTGACTTCGGGGCGGCCCCTAGGCACGCTCGCGACTCGCGACTCGAGGAGACAGATGCAAACCCGAAAACGACAGCTGTTCATATTGGCCGCCGCGGCCCTGGTTTCAGCCTGCATCGAAAAGGAACAGCCGAAGCCCGCGGAGCCACCGCCCGGGCCGCCGCCCGAGCCGGCGCGCTCCGCGCTCAGCGTCGACGTGAACGCCGCGTACACCATCGTCGGCGTGGGCAGCAACAAGTGTCTGCAGTTCGCGGGCGGCCGTCCGGACGATGGCTCGGAGGCCCAATCGCGACGTGCAACAAGTCGAAGGCGCAGCAGTTCAAGCTGCGCGGCGTCCCGGGTGGCTACTACACGATCCGCAGCGCAGCGAGCGAGAAGTGCCTGGACGTTCAGGGGAGCTCGATGGACGACGGCGCGACGCTATCGCAGTACGGTTGCCACGACGGCGTCAACCAGCAGTGGATTCTGGCCGACGCCGACCCGGGCACGCTGCGAATCGTGGCGAGGAACAGCGGCAAGGTCCTCGACGTACGCGGTGAGCACACTGAAGATGGAACGCCGGTCAACCAGTACGGCTGGAAATCGAGCGCCAACCAGAAGTTCAAGCTGGCGCTGGCGGTCGACGACGTGGCTCCGGCCCAGACGGCGAAGGACGGGGCAGGGGGGACGGGCGGCAAGGCGGGCAAAGCCGATAAGGCCGGCAAGGCCGGCAAGGTCGCCGACACGAAGGCTACCGATGTGAAAGCGCCGGCCGCCAAGGCCGCCGACGCGAAATCGGGGCCGCCAGCGGCAAGCCGGCGACCGCCAAGGCCCCTTGATCTCGTTCAGCGCTGCGGGGGCGTAGAGCCGACGCTCTGCGCCTTCTCACGCTGCGGATGAGGGCGGGATGCTCGACAATCTCTTGCGCAATCCGCGGCGCCTTCTCAAGCGCGCCTTTCCCGGTCCTCGCGTTCGGGGAGGGCTTGACGCCGCCGACCGCGCCCACTTCACGACCGCGATGGCGTTGGCCCGCGACCGCCTGGACGCTACCGACGTGTTGTGGTCAGCGTCGCATCAGGCCGAGTCGCTTCACGTGCTCGCCCGCGCGATCGCAGCGCTGGAGGACGCGATCGCCATCGCACGCCTGGTGCCACCCGAGCCATCGCTCGCCCGGGCGCTGCTACGGATGGAGCCGGACGTTCAGGCGCTGCGCGACGCGCGCTCCAGACTGGAGCGATCCGAGGAGGTCGACGCCCGCCTTGCCAGCGATGACCTGGCGCTAGCCCACGCCACGCGCGAGCTCGCGCGCTCGACTCATGCCCGACTTCGGAAGCTCATGCGGCAGCCCGGCGTGGTCGCCCGCCGGTGCATCGGCGTTGTTGTGGCGCTCGCGATAGGCGTTGCGGCCTTGAGGGTCATGCAAGTGGCGCTGCGCGACGATGTTGAGGTCGTCGCTTCGGATGTCTATAACTCCACTTATGCGGCCGAGCGCGCGGTGGATGGCGACCCGAGCACGGAGTGGTTAGCCCCCGAGGACAACGACGGATGGCTGGAAGTGCGCTTCCGGGAGCCGGTTGACGTCCAGGCGGTGCGCATCACCAACGCCCACAACGCGCCACACAACGATCGGGGGGCGAAGCAGTTGGATGTCTACCTGCTTCACGGGGATACACTGATTGGTGGAACCCACACCACGTTCAATCAAATCGAGACCAGCCATCACGCCAGAGAGATTCCCATCGCCGGCGCGAGCGTCACGAAGATTCGCTGCATGTTGCGGTCCCACCACGGCAAAGGCGGCGGATTGGCGGAGGTCGAGATCGTCGAGAAGAAGCGGTAGCGCTTGCCAATCGACGCGCGCCCGTGGCGGGTGACGAGGTCGATCGCTAGCTGGTTCTGCCCATGCAGCCCGGACTCTATCCAGTCCAGCATCACCACCGCCTGACCACGGCCGCCGACGACGAGTGCGCCTTGTTGTCGGACCAGATCCAGGTCGTCGATCTTGCGGTTAGTGAGCGGTTGGTCGAGCTGTTTGATGCTGTGCTGGCGTCCTTGCATCGAACCGCCGCCGCGGACAGCCGCTTACTTCGCAAGCGCGACCCCCGATTCCTTCGCCTTCTCCAGGGTCATCACCAGGATCCGATCGTGGCCCCACCAGCCCGAGTACCAATTGAAGTTGAGCTCGCGCGGCCCGAATGTCGCCATCGTCAGCCACGGATCGTTGGTGTGAATCAGATACGGGTCGGGCCCTTCCGCCTTGGCGAAGAACACGACCGCGCCTGGGGCGGTCGCGGTTGTCGTGATGTTCGCCGGAAGCCGTAGGCGTTGCTCGAGGGCGAGTCTCCCTACCTGGTCGGAGATCCGAAACGTGATCTTTGGATGCTTGGCGATGTAGGCGATTGCCGCTTGGGTGTCGGCGTTCTGATCGATATGCCGGATCGTCTCGGCGGCTGACGTCATCCAGACCGCGTTGGCGGCCGCAGCGCCGACCAGCAGCACCGCCACCGTTGCGCGGATCCAACCCCGCTGAACCCGCTCGAACAGCTCGCCGAACGTCCGCGCGGACAGGATGCTCAGAAACGGGATCGTCACCAGGTAGTTCCGCGCCAGCATCGCCTTGTACCGGAAGCAGAAGAAGCAGAGAAACGCGACGGGGAAGCCGATCAGCAGACGGAGATGCGCCGATCGGCGCGCCACCAGAACACGGCCCCCGCAAGCACGGACAGGAACATCAGGAGGGAGACCAGCCGGTAGGGCGAGAAGTACTCGACGGAAAGGTAGACCAGCACTAGCCACCAATGATGAAACCCGTTTGCGGTGGTGTGGGTCCAGTGACCGTTCTTGTAGTGCTCCGAAATCCACTGGAGCTGCTCAACGAACGTGAACGGGTCGAAGATCGTGGCCGGGGTGGTGACCAGATATGCCACCACAGCAATCACGCACAACGCGACGACGCGCCTGACCTGCCCGAACACGTCGTAGGTCTTCCGGGTCATGACGCTCGCCAGGAGGACGGGGAAAAGCAGGATCACCGCCGGGAACTTGGCGCCGGTGCCTAGCCCGGCCGCGATCGCGGCCGCGTACAGCCAGCCGGCCCGGCGGCGCCGCAAGAACATCGCCAGGAAGAGCAACGTCATGCCGGAGAACTGCACGGCCAGGCAGTCCGTCGCCACCCAACGCGAGTGATAGTTGTACTCCCAGGACAAGCCCAGACAGCTGGCGGCGATCAGCGCCTCCCACCACTTCCGGCGGAGCGCCAGTGCCGCCAGGTAGACCCAGACGATAGCCAGCGCGGAGACGACGATGAAGACGCGGCGGGCGGTGAGCAGGTAGCCGGGCGCGTCGATAGCCGCCACCATCGCCGCCTGCACGCTGCGCGCGGTGTTCTGCGGGCTCATGATCTCCTTGACCGCCGCCGGCAGCGTCGGCAGCAGGATCAGCCACTTCGCAAACGCCGGGTAGATCGACCCGCGCGGCATGAGGATGCCGCTGGCGACCATGTCGCGTACCGGTTTGACCTGCCAGTCGGCCTCGTCCCAGTGGTGCCCGAAGTCGACGCCGCGATAAGCCGTGAAGGTGAACAGCGACACGACCAGCACCAGCGGCAGCGCGATCAGTGCCGCGCGAACGCGCGGCCGAGCTTGGAGCCTGTCGACGATTTGCTGACGGAACGGACCGCGCACGACCGGCGGGAGACTAACATTCATTGGTCTGCCTCGGAGACGCTGCCCGCGTGACGGCGCTCACCACGCCACGCATCCGCGCCTCTCGTCGATGACTGGCGAATCACAACGCTTGGTAGGACCGCTCGGTCGCGCGATCTTGCTCGGTGTCGCGCAGTCCGGAGTCGAGCTTGGATAGCGACAACCCCTGAGTCTGAACGAAGAGCGCGAACACGATCAGCATGCACGTCGCGGCCACCGCAAGCAGCACCAGGACGCTGCCAATCGCGTAGATGGCCCATCCTTCCACCTGCACGCGGCCGGACAATCTCAGCGCAAAGAGCCCGATCGCAGCAGGAATCCCAAGACCCAGCAGACCCGAAAACAGCACCAGGCCTCGGGTTGCGATGCGGTCCGCGAAAGGCATCAGCATCCTCAGTCCGTGCTGGATCAGCTTCAGGTACGTCATCTTCGATGCGCCCGCGTAGCGCGCGCCCCGCTCGCAAGGAACCCGATGCACGTTGAGTCCCAGGGCCAGCAAACTGGACGAATACGCGAGGTCGAAATGAGGATGGAACAGAACGTTTCGCGTCAGCCAGCCGCGATAGGCGGCGTAATTCCCTGATCGAATGACCGTACCGCTCAGCAGCTGGAAGAATAGCTTGAAGAAGAAATAGAAGATCTTGAACGACAGGCTCTCGCGGCGGCGCGTCCTTGCCGCGACGACGACGGTCCGAAGCGAAGCGCCGGCCTCGTGCAGCGGAGCCAGCAATCGAAGCAAGTCCTCCGGTCGATCTTCACCGTCCGCGTCGAGGGTCACCACGACATCGCTATCGCGCAACATGGTCGACAGGCGACGCAATCCGAACACCAGTGCGCGCTGGTGACCGAGAGGATAGGGGGGGTGACGACGACCTGGTCGGGGAGCGTCTCCAGACTGCGAACCGCTACGTCGGCACCAGCCGTGTCGTCGACCGCGACAAAGCGAACGTCGGAGGTCGGCACCTGGGTCAGGCAGTCTCGCGCCCGTTGGCGGAGCATGAGATACGACTCCACGTCGTAGTACACGGGAGACACCAGCCAGATCGTCTGTCTCTCAGCGGGCTCTCCTGCTTTCATCGCGCGTTCGGGCGAATCTACACGGTTTTGCCGGGCGTGGTGCCTTGACTTGCTGGGACGCAAGCGGCAGGCTCACCGCCGCTCGCACCGCACCTTCTGAGCCGAAATGCTTGACCCCCAGTACGAGTTACACGCCGACATCGAAGATCGTCACTGGTGGTTCGTGGGGCGTCGGGCCATCGTTCGACGATTGCTGACAAGGCTGGTGCCGCCAGGGCCGGAGGTCCAGCTCTTGGACGTCGGCTGCGGGACCGGGGCGATCGCGGCAGCACCGTAGAGCCATCCCGGTTTGCGCGCGCGCTGGAACGTCGCCAGCATGAACGCGGTCGCGAACTGCACGACCAGGCGCGGTGCGAAGACTGCCGCCGGCGACAGCCCAAAGTCACGCATGCGAAGGCACCGACCGGTGTAGACTCGGCGAAGTTTAGCCTTGATGAGCCCGCTCATGCTCGGTCGAATCCCGTCCGCTTTGCGCCGCCTTGATCCGCGGCTTCTCCTAGTCGTCGCCGTGGCCGTCGGCTTGTGGATGCCTCTCGCCCACGTCGACTGGTTCTTGGGTCACGAGCAGGCGTCGTACATCCTGAGGACTACTGAATGGGCCACCGAAATTCGGCGTGGCTTGCTCGATCCCCGGTGGTGCCCCGATCTCTATGGCGGCTACGGCTCGCCGCTGTTTATGTTCTACGCGCCTGTGCCCTACAGCCTGGCCGGCGTATTGACAGCCGCGTTCTTCGATCCTGCCACGGCGCTCAAGATAGTGGCCCTGGCGATGTCCGTGGTCTCGGGATTGGGCATGTATGCGCTCGTGTTTGTTGAAACCCGGCAGCGGGATGCATCTCTGCTCGGGGCACTCGCCTACCTGGCGGCGCCGTACCGAATCGCAGATCTTTTCGAGCGCGGCGACATCGGCGAGTTCACCGTTCTCGCGCTGCTGCCCATCGCCATCGCTCTATACCGCGCGGCGGCACGGAACCGCTGCCGCGACGGGCGCGATGGCTCGCGACGGGCCCGCGGTCATGCATGCTCTCGTAATCATGACCCACCCGATCCTCGGGTTCTGGGGCACTGTCCTGATCGGCATCATCGTGGCTGCCACCGCGATTGGCCTCGTTCGCCAGGGAATGTGGCGACGCGCGGTGTATTGCTTCGGCGCTCTCGTCTGCGCGCCGGGGCTGGCCGCAGTCTATGTCGTGCCGGCGATCGTGTACCGCAAGTCCGCGCATACCGACATCATGGCCACCGGGTGGTCGAACCCGCAGCACCAGTGGCTGCAGTTCGACAGCCTGTTCTTCGGTAAAAGCGCGCCTTTTTTTAGCGTCAACTTCTTTCGCGTGGGTCCGCTAATTGTCACTGCGCTCGCCGCGGTTGGGATTGCTCTCGTGCTCAACTTCCGCAATGGCCGTCGCGCAACCGGCTGGATGGCGTTGTCTCTGGCGCTCGTCGGACTGACGCTGCCGCAGGGGAGTTGGTTCTGGGTGCCGGGGCGGATCCCGACTGCGGAGTTCGTTCAGTTTCCTTGGAGGATGCTTGGCCCGGCGGTGCTGACCGCTTCCGTGGCCCTCGGCATCGCGATGGTGGCCGCGACCGAGCGCTGGGGCGACCGACTACGCAACGGCATCGCCATCACAGGCGGAGCGGCCCTGCTGCTGGGCTGCTCATGGACGTTCGTGGCTGCCCGGCCGATGGCGACGGAAGCTATCCCCAACACCGGGGACGCGATTCGCCAGGGCCTATATTCCGCCATGGACGAAGACGGCTATCTTCCCCGCACTGCCCCCACACCTCCCAGAGCACCCCGGCGTGAGCTGGCCGTCAGCACCGACGGCGTAGTTGCAGAAGACGTGATCAGCGACGGCGCTCAGCACGGGCTCACGGTTCGCGCCGCCCGCAACGGCGCCAGCCTGGTGTTGGCGCTCCACGCCTTTCCGGGTTGGGCTGTCGAAACGGTTTCCGGACCGTCCGAGGCGAGCACGGACGTCGACCCGCGGGGCCTGCTCCGCCTCCATCTGCCCATTGCCGGCGACTACCGCCTCCGCGTCTGGTACAGCTCGCCACCGGCCGAGCGGCTGGGCACACTGTTCGGTGTAGTGGCCGGGCTGGTTCTGATTGCGATGCTCGCGCAAGCCAGGTTGTTCTCCTGGTGGCAATCGCGACTACGACGGCGTGCGATTGTCGATGCTCCCAGGAGCGTGCCATGACCGTCTCACGCTTGGATCCGGTTCGGCGGGCGCGACGGACAATGGCGGCGGGCGGGGCGCTTTGGCGTGAGGGCCTGGTGTACGAAGCGCACGCGCACATGGCTACCGCGTTACGTGAGGCGCTCGCCGCCTGGGTACCGGTGGTAGGCGAGAGCGGGGGAACTGCACCTGCAGCGATGGAAGAGCGGGCGGTGCGTGAGCTGGCTATTGCTGGGTACCGGGACGTCGACCGCGTTCGGGATGCGCTTGCGGCCACCGTGAGCGTCACAGGCAGCGCGTCCTCCGACTCGATCGCCGCTTCGGCCCTGTCGGATTTTGAGTGGATCTGGGGCGAGGCAGAGCGGCTTTGTCGTTTTGGGTCTCGGCGGCTGGCCACGCCCGTGGAGCGACAGCGAGCCCGCATGCGGCTCACGGTTGTGGGGGCGCTTGGCCTCATCGTGTTCGGCGTGCTGTTCGTGCGCATATGGGCGCGCCCGCACGTGTCCGCCTCGGGCGTATTCTCGCGCGAGTTCCCCGCGTCGTATGCAGTCGACGGCATCGACTCGACAGAGTGGACCCTCCCCGATCGCACATCGGGTTGGTTACTGATTGCGTTCCGGTCTCCACGCCGCGTGCATAGCGTTCAGATCGTGAACGGTCACAACAAGATGTGGATGGATCGTGGCGTCGAACGGTTCAGGGTGACAGCCTACTCGAGGGAGGGCAGGGTAGCATCGGCCGAGGGGAGCTTCACCGGGCTGACGGCGGCGCGCTCGGCGCTAACCGTTAACTTAGAAGCCGAGAAAGTGACCGAGATTCGCGTCGACGTCCTCTCGTACTTGGGCCTCGGGGGCGCGCTGGCGGAGGTTGAAGTCCGGTGATCTCAGGCAGCGTGCACACGCCGATCGGGAGGTAGCCCGGACGGTTTGCCGCGCACGGCGATCTCGCCGTCCCGGCGGCGGAGGATCGCCAGAAGGCTCGCGCCGCGCGCATGCGCTGGCTGATTGCGATCGATCTGTTTCTCGAGGGCGCTCGCTTCGCCTGCGAAGACGCGCTCGAGCAAGCGGTTGATCGGCAGCGGTGGGACGGTGAAGTCCGTCCCTGCGGCGCCGGCTGGACGTCGGCGCAACCTGGATAGCGCGCGCACCGCCTTGATGATCGGGTAGAGCCGCGAGTTATAGGGGGATAGCAAGCGTTCGTCCACCGCTAGCCCATGCCAGCTGGCGCGCAGCCGCTCGGCGTCATAGCGGCGCCAGTGGCCGAAGCTCTCGTCATGGATGGTCCACAGTGAGGGATCGGCGGGCACTGTGATCAGCAGATGCGCGCCGGGCCGCATGAACGCGAGCACCTGACTCACGCAGTGCGAAGTCGTCATGGACGTGCTCGAGCACATCCATGAGCAGGACCGCAGACGCGGCCTGGAATTGCTCGCGCCGTCCGCGGAGGTCAGAATCAATAGCGTATTCAACTCCCGGGAATCGGGCGCGGGCGAACTCGATGGCACGCGGCGATTCGTCCAGCCCGACACACCGGTAGGACGCGGAGAGCGCCGCGATGTTGGCGCCGGTTCCGCAGCCACGTCAATTACCAGTGCGTCCGGCCGCGGCGACAGAACGCGTTCGAGCAGACGCTTGACTATGGCGCGGCGTGCCGCGAACCACCAATGATGGTCTTCGATCTCTGCGTGGAGCGCGTATTGAATGTCGAGCATGAGCTCTGTTGTGTAAGGTACCCTAACCCCGGATAGAAAGCCGACTGGCGGCTTGATGTCAAGGCGCGCGCAAGACGAACCCCACGTCTCGACGAACGTCAGCCACGGCGTGGACGGGTGCGCGTACCCCAGCGCCTGCGTTCACGCACCGACGAAGGTCTGGCGCGCCGATCGTTTCGACTGCCGACGAGCGAAGCCCAGCAGCGTGCTGGATCTCGGCCCCCGTGCCGCAAATGATCTCCGACACAGTAGTCCCCGTAGCGCCGTTCACTTCCGGGGCGGCTGGACCGGACAGACGCTGAGCGCGCTCTCCAGGCCCCGGGTGAGCGCTGGATTGTGGCGTCCGAAGTGGTTGAAGTAGCCGCCGAACCCGAGCAGCACGCCGGTAACGATCGTGATCCCGGCGAGCGCGGCGTAGGTCGCGGCCATGGCGCGCCGGCCGGCGCGTGACGCGGGGGCCGCCAGCAGGCGCCAGCCCGCCAGCGCAGACAGCAGAAGCAAGCCCGACGAGAAGTCGAGCTCATAGCGCATGGTCGTGGCAAACAGCATGAGGACCGGGACCAGGCCGCCGAGCGTGTAGAGCAGGGGACCGAGCCAGATCCATCGCTGTCGCCACAGCTCGGCGGGCGGGCTCGCGCCGGCGGGCGGCGCGAGCCGGCGACGACGGACCAAGGCGACCGGGACGTAGGCGAGGGCGAGCCACGCGAACCACACCACCACGAGGAAGCCGATCGTCGGCTCGTCGGCGTTGTGGTCGGCGGGGCGCGGGAACCAGCCCGGCATCAGGCCAGGGATCGTCTTCCATTTGGCCAGCAAGTAAGGGAACTCGCACGCGAACGATGGCGGGGTGAAGGCGTAGATCCAAGCGTCCGTGAGGGCGAAGCGCGGGCCTGCCTTCATCACCCAGCCCATCTGATAGCGCGCGCCGAACTCCGTCCATTCGCCGAAGCGGAGGTAATTGAGCGTGAAATGCGCCAGGACGAGCGCGGCCGCTGGGCCACCCGCGGCGACGAGGGCGCGCAGGAGCGCGAAGCGCCCACCGCCATCGATGCGCCAGCGAATGAGGCCGGCCGTGACGGCGAGCACCACGACGACCGGCAGCAAGCTGATGCGCGTGCCGCCCGCCAGCCCGAACGCCACGCTGCCCGCCGCCAGCCAGCGGACCGCGGCGCGCGCGTCGGCGACGAGCATCGCTTTCAACGCGCACCCCAGCCCTGCCAGCATGAAGAACGCGCCGCCCAGGATAGCCACCTCGTACACCGCGCCTCGGTTGAGGGTGTAGGGGATCGGATTGGCTACGGCGAACACCAGCATCGCCAGCCAGACGGCCCAGCGCGGCGGTCGCGGCTCCACCCGCGCCGCGAAGGCGCGCAGCAGCAGGGTCCCCGCGATGAGCCTGCCGACCGCGAACATGAACACCAGCACGTCGTCGGTGACCACGTTGCTCACGCGGAACAGCGCCTTGACCCCGGCCAGGAACAGCGCCGGCACCATCCCCCAGTAGAGGTAGAGATGGCCGCCGTAGTACGGTGTGGTCCCAACGCCAGTACCGCATGTTCGCCGGGTTGTACGGGTCCGCCAGCGCCTGCAGCGCCCGCGACGGCGCCTCCTGCAGGTAGAGGTGCCCGTGGCGCAGCCCCTCCGCCTGCGCATCCACGAACGCCGACCAAGCATGCCAGCGCGTCATGTGGCCCGCCGACACCAGGAATACGTAGTAGGCGATGACGGCGATCAGGAAGCCGAGCAGCGGCGCGCGCTGTCGCAGCGCGGATCCAAATGCGCGGGCCGCGGTCACGGCCGCTCCGTATGCCCGCTGGTCGCCCATTCAGCGACGGTTATACGTCACGTGGCCGACGCGAGTTGAGCTCGTGTGGAGCAAGCGGTGGTCGTCGCCAGGCGCGCGTGACGCCCGCCTCCCGTGCCGGCGTGTTGACTCCAATCAACGCAGCGAGGTAGATGGGGCCGCCTATGCCCATGAAGCAACTGCTTCGACGCGCCGCCGACTGGGTCGACCTGCAGTGGTCCGCGCTCGAGCATTCGCTCAAGGCCGTCGCGCCCCGGGCGCGCGGGCGGCTGCTCGACGTGGGCTGCGGCGACAAGCCGTACGAGGCCTGGTTCCGGCCGTTCGTGAGCTCGTATGTGGGGGTGGAGCACGCGGGCACGTTTTCGGTGACCGCCGCTTCCGGGATGCGCGGCCGCCCCGACATCGTCTACGGCGGCGGCACGCTGCCGTTCCGAGGACGGCAGCTTCGATACGGTGCTGTCGGTGCAGGTGCTGGAGCACACACCGCGCCCCGCGGAGTTGATGGCGGAGATGAGCCGCGTGCTGGCGCCCGACGGCGTGCTCATCCTGACCGCCCCATTCCAGTTCCGCCTGCACGAGCAGCCGCACGACTACTTCCGCTACAGCCCGCACGGCCTGCGGCGGCTGTGCGCCGATGTTGGCCTGGAGGTCTTCGAGACCGTCGCGCAGGGGAGCCTGTGGATCGGTCATTGGGCACAAGCTCAACAGCTATCTCGCTCTCCGCGTCGCCCGCGTTGGCCAACTGGCGCAAGGGATGGGCAAGCTCGGTCACGAAGCGCCGCAGGGCGAGGGGGTGCGCTGGTGGACGCTGCCTGTCATCGGCCCCACCGTCGTGTCGATCGCGGCGGGCGCGCGCCTGCTGGATCGCTGGGCAGGTGACCCGGAAGAGTCCCTCGGCTACCTCGTGCTCGCGCGCCGCGCCAAGGCCTAGAGCCTGACATCACGTGTGAGCCGGACGTGCACACGCTTGCCGATCGATCGATTAGTCAACGTGAGAGGCGGAGCCGCCAGGCCGCCATGCGAGCCGACAGGCGCAGGTGGCGAACGATCTCTTTCCGATAGTTGAGCCTGCTCTGGCCGTGAATCCGCTGCGTCAGCGGCGCAGGGATCTCGGCGAGCCTCTTTCCCTTCTTGAGGAGAGCGAAGAGGATCTCCGCATTGATGTCGAACCCCACGCTCCTGAGGTCCAGCTCGCGCAGGTCGTCCCGTCGATACAGCCGGAAGATCGGGCTGACCGCAGTTACCCAGGTGCCGAGAATGGTCGAGTAGACCAGCGTCGCGAGCCTGCTGATCACGATCCGGTAGCTGGGGATGTCCTCGCCGTACCCGGCCAACTTCGGCGAGCCGGTGACCACGTCGACGTCTCCGCGTTGAAATCGCTCCAACAGCTGGCCGATGAGCACCGGCGAAAACGTCAGGTCCGCGTCCAGCGTCACGACCAGCTCGCCGCGGGCGGCGGCGAACCCCGTCCGGATCGCGGCGCCCAGGCCACGGTTGTGGTCGTGTGACACGACACGAACCGCAGGCCCCATCGCTTCGGCGATTCGCCGGGTGTCGTCCGTGCTGCCATCATCGACGATGACGACCTCGTAGGGCATCTGGAGCGCCTCCAGGACAGGGAGCAACTCCGACGGGTAACGTCGCAGGTTGTCGGCTTCGTTCCAGGCGGGGACGACGATGGTCAACAACAGGCGCGGCACGCTAACAGCAACGCCGCCGGTTCGTCCAGGAAGGACCCGGGCCGGTCACTTGCGGGACGAGGCGTTTTCCGCGACTGTCGTTCGACAGAGCCCGCGATCGTGAGCCCGTCCCCCATTCGTGTACTGGTCGTGCTGGGAACGCGCCCAGAAGCGATCAAGCTATTCCCGATCATCGCTTGCCTGCGCGCGCAGTCGGATGTCAGCGTGCGTGTGCTGGTGACCGGACAGCATCGAAGGATGCTCGACGAGGTGCTCGGTCCCTTCGACGTGCGGCCCGACCTGGATCTCGATGTGATGCGCCCACAGCAGTCGCTGAACGAGCTCGTCGCGCGGATCGTCCCCAGCTTCGACCGGGTGCTCGAGGACGAACACCCGGAGGTCATCGTCGTGCAGGGAGACACGACGACCGCATTCTGCGCCGCGCTGGTCGGCTTTCACCGGCGCATCAAGGTCGCCCACGTAGAGGCGGGGCTCCGGACCGGCGACCGGTTTCATCCCTACCCCGAAGAGGTGAATCGGCGGATGATCGCCAGCTGCGCCGACATTCACCTCGCGCCGACCGCGAGCGCTGCGCAGCACCTGCGCGCCGAGGGAATCTCGGAGGACGCCATCTTCATCACCGGCAACACGGCCATCGATGCGCTGCATCTGGCGCTGGAGAAGCTGCCGGTGCGCGCGTCCCGCGAGGCGGGCGAACGCGACGTGCTCATCACCCTGCACCGGCGCGAGGCCTGGAACGAACCGACCAGCGCGGATACGACGGTGCTCGACGACATCCTGAGCGGGATCGCCGACGTCGCCGGCTCGCACGCCGACGTCGCCTTCACGTACCCGGTTCACTTGAACCCCGCGGTTCGGGGGCCGGTCTCGCGCACCCTCGCGGGCAGACCCAACGTCCACCTGGTGGAGCCGATGCCCTACCTCGAGTTTGTCGGTGCCATGCGCAGGTCGGAGGTGATCGTCACCGACTCTGGGGGCATCCAGGAGGAGGCGCCTTCACTGGGAGTGCCTGTGCTCGTCATCCGAAAGACCACCGAACGCGCGGAAGCCCTCGCTACAGGACGGGCCAAGCTGGTGGGCATCACGCGTGACGCGGTTCGGACTGCTCTCGACGGCAGCGCTCGCCAACCCGAGCGAACGCATTGCCACGTTGCCGTGCCCGAGCCCGTTCGGCGACGGCCGGGCGGCTGAACGCATCCTGCAAGCACTGCGCTTCGCGACAGGACGCACCAGCGAAAGGCCCGTTGCTTTCGATGCTACGGCGCGGGCGTCTTCCTAGCGGCGAAGTAGAGCGCGGAGCCCGCGCGCCTGAGCAGGAGCTGTGGCCGCGTGACGTGGACGTACCACCGCGACAGCACGAGCTTGCGAATGATGCCGCCGTGCTCGACCACCTCGAACCCGTGCCGCGGTAGTCGGTCCAGCCAGTCGCCGCGGCCGAGCTTGGACACGTGTGTGGGATCGCGATCCAGCACGCGAACGAGTGGCCCCAGCGGGCCATCGTAGACGGGCACCACGGCCACCAGCATCCCGCCTGGCCGCAGCGCCTTGCCGATGGCAGCGAGGCCATCGTCCAGGTTCGGCAGGTGCTCCAGCACGTCCCAGGCTACGACGGCGTCCGGTCGGCTGGCGACCGCGAGCTGCTCGTACGAGCCCACGCGCAGCGTCGCGCCGGGGACCCGGCGTTGCGCCTGCTCGACGCCGTAGGCGTTGGTGTCGACGCCCTCGACCGCGTACGTCGTCGCCGCACGCGCGAGGAAGTTTCCCTGGCCCACACCGAGCTCGAAGACGCTGGAGCCGGGCGCGATCCATCGGGCCATGAGGCGAAGGTAGAACTCGAGCTTTCCGGGCGACGCCTGGCGCTCGTAGTCGCGGTAGTTCTCGCGGTAGTACGCCTGTCCGGCGTCGTCGGGCGAATCTGAGGAAGAAGCGGTCGGCATCGCAGTCTCAGGGCCGGATGTAATACCTCGGCCCCACTTCGCGATAGCCCAGGTCTTTGAGGAAGGGTCGAATCAATGCATCGAGATGGCGCTTGCGCCGTTTGAGGTGATGCGTGTCGAGCACGACGACCTTCGGTGGGTTGGCCATCAGCTGCGACCGCAGCGGTGCCACCCGCTCCTCGTCGGTCTTGCCGGGATAGAGCTCGATAAACTCATCGAGGAAAGCGCTCTCCCGCGTCGCATGCCTGCGGTTCGTGAACACGTAGAGACCCGGCGCGCCGTTCGTGAAGATGCGGTCGCCCGGCGCGCTGTTCTGCGTGACGAAGTCGATGTCCTCGGCAGGGATGCTGGACCCGTGGCCGATGAAGTCGCTCGGCGCGTAGTCCTTCTCTTGCTCGCGCTCGTATCGGTCGCCAATCCGGGGGATGACGAGGATCGCCAGCAGGGTGACGACAAAAACATGGTTACGGCGCGGGCCCGCGCGCAGCTGATCCGAAAGGGCGAGACTCCCGACGATCACCCACACCATGAGGCCCGCCATGGCGAGGATGTAGTAGTGACGGAAGTAGCAGCGGCCGAGACCGAGGACGTACAGCGAGCCCAGGATCGTGGCCGCGAGCGCGAGACGGGTGGCCAACCGTTCGCGCCTGCCGAAACCCGCGGCCAGAAAGAACGGGACCAGCGGCCCCAGGTAGTCCAGCTTGAGCAGATGGGTCGTGAGGCGGCCCCACAGCTCCGGCAAGGCCGTCTTGCCCGCCTCCAGCTTCGGGGTGCTCCCGATCCGCTCGCAGATGTTGCCGTACGACGAGTAGTGACCGAACAGACGGACGTACGGCAGCAGCCCGCCGCTGATGGCGAGATAGCCCACCAGCGCGAGCAGCGCGATGGCCGCTCCTGTCACCGTCCAGCGAACGTACAGCTTGAGCGTCCCCGGTCCTACGACGTCGCGGCGCCTGAGCCCGAGCGTGGCCCACGTGGCGAAGACGCCGACAGCGTAGGGCTCCTTCGAAAACACCGCGAGGACGCAACAGGCCCCGCCGATGGCGTCCATCGCGACGATGCGCCGTCCTTCCCACAGGAGCGCAACGATCCCCAGCAGCAAGAATGAAAGCCCGATCGACTCCGCGTCGTCGAGCGACGAGTCGTGGAAGTACGGGTCCAGGAGGAAGTACGCGATCGCGAGCGTCGTCAGCAGCGCGAGCGCTCGTCCGATCCCGCGACGAACGAGCACCAGAAACAGGCCCGCCAATGCGAGGAACAGGAGCCCGGCGAAGAAGAAATGGAAGCGCTGTCGCTCGACGCCGAACAGCGCCACGGCCGCCGCGTTCAGAAGGAACACGACCGGCGGTTTGAAGTCCTGGAAGTCGCGATAGGGAACCAGCCCCTTGGTGATCGACCAGCCCCCCCACAGGAAGAACATCTCGTCGTAGTTGACGCCGTTGTAGACGAGCGGCCGGCAGAGGATCCAGAACACCCGCCCGAAGACGGCCAGGCAGCCGACAGTGGCGACGTATCCCCACGAACGCCTTGGAACGAATCCACGTCACCAGACGTCGCAGAACCTGCGGCGCCTGCGACATCCACCTGCGAATGACGTCCGTGCGCGGGAATTGAGCCGCGTTCACAGCCGGACGATCTCCATGGGCGTGGGCCCGTCGACACGCTTCGGGCCCGGCGACCACGCGCCCGACAGAACCTCGGTCCCGGGACGTTTGCGGTACACCGCCTCGTGACTGTAGATGTGGCCGCGCTTCCACAGGCTCGTCGGCCAGATCGGCGCTCCCGCGATGTCGAGGTCGGCGGGATCGACGGGCAGCGTAGACAACTGCGGCGGCGCGACGACCTTGGCCTGCACCGAGAACTTGTTGTCAGCTGCCATCGCGCCGGCCGCGAAGAACAGCGTCACGCTGCGCCGCGCGCCGGTGCGGCGCACCGCCCCGATGAGCGCGGTGTCGCCCTCGAAGCGCGCCGCGAGCGGCAGGTTGAAGCGCGCCGCCAGCGTGCCGCGCAGCCGCGCAGCCGCCGCGGCATCGCCGCCTTCGACGGCGACGTTGTGCGCGATGCGAACCTCGTCCTCCGTCACGGGCGCCGGCGTCGACGGGGGCGCGGTCGCGGGCTGCCCGAGCAGCGTGCGCCACTCCCACGTCACCCACGGGCTCGATCGCACGCTGCGGATCGTCTCGGTCGGCCCCTGGCTCCACCACTCGCGCAGCGTCGGCTCGCGCTCGTCGAGTGAATAGCCGTCGAGCGGCGCGTGCGGCGCGCCGCGGTCGAAGACCCACAGGTGGTCGACGGCGTGGACATGAAACTGCGACGCCGCCAGCCGCAGATCCGCGACCGACGCCTTGCGCGTGTCCATGATGTAGATGCGGCTGTTGCCGGTCACCGCCCTGCTGAGCGTCTGATTCTGGACGGAGATCCGCGGGCGTGTCGCCCACTGCACGGCCCACGACGCGTAGATGCCCGGGTGATAGGCGATGCCGAGGTTGGGGGGCACAGTCGCGAGAAACCAGCCCAGCACGGCGTGTTTGTCGTAGTCGCTGTCGAGGTTGGCCTCCGCAAAGCGCGCGCCCGTCTCACGCGCCAGGCGGACCAGCGACAGCCCGTCCTTGAGCACGACGGCCAGGGGCAACCCGACCACGACAAGCGCAGCCCAGGGCGCTGCCCGGGCCCACGCCGCCGCCGCGGCGCCGCGCCTGATCCACGCGCCCGCCCAGGTGGTCAGGTCGGCGACCGTGGCCGCCAGCGCGCCCGCCGCGAGCGCGAAGTAGGCCGTGAAGTAGTGCGGCCAGAAGATGTGCACGTCCGCGCCCTGTTTGAACTCCGTGTACTGCACGACCGCGGCAACGAACAAGGGCAGGGCCAGCCATTCTCGGTGGTCGCGCCGGGCTATGCCGCGCGCGACGATCACGGGCAGCGCCAGCTTGCCCATCACGATGGCCAGCGCGGTGAACATCAGGTTGATGCGGTAGTGGCGGGCGGCGAGCACGATCGCAAGCGGCGTCTCCGAGCCGAGCGAGCGGTTGGTGTACGAGGCGAGCACGTCGTTCAGCCGACCGCTCTTCCACAGCGCGACGATCTCGACGACGAGGTTGGCGGCGACCGCCAGCGCCAGCATCGCCCAGAAGCGGCCGAACGCGCGCGCGTCGATCGGCGCCCGGAGCTTTTCGGGGACCACGTACCCGTACACGAACAGCATGGGCAGGAACGCCGCGCCCCACATGTACGCCGGCCAGTCGTGGCCGAGCGCGAACGCGAAGCCCGCCGCGCCCGCCAGCGCGTGACGCAATCGCCACGACCGCAGCAGGCGCACATACCCCCAGGTCGCGAGCACGCAGCCGAAGATCACCGGCTGCTCGAGGTCGTGGTAGTTCGCGTAGCCGAGCGTGATCGGCAGGGCCACGAACGCCACTGCCGTGAGCGCGCCCGGTATCTCGCCCCACAGCGCCCGCCCGATCCGCCACAGCAACGCCGTCGTCGCGGTGACGTAGACGAGGGGCGCGATGCGTAGCATCCAGTTCGCGAACCCGAACAGCTTGCCGAGGATCGCGAGCGTCCAGAAGATGCCCAGCGGATGGTGCATGTACGCCATCGACGTGGGCGGTGGCCGCTCGACATAGCTCGTGATCGGGTACCAGATCTTCCAGTGCCACATGTTGAAGGCGGCCGTGCCGCACGCGGCGCTCGCCCCGGTGTGGCCCTCGGGGATCGGGCCGTTGATGCCGCAGAGCGCGGTCAGGAAGGCGAGGGCGACGGCGCCGCCTCCGAGCACCGCGGCGACGCGTGTCTCCCAGCTGGCCGCCGCCAGCCGTTGCTGCCAGGAGCGTAGAAGGTCGACGGCGCTAGAGGATCTTCGTGCCTTCATAATCGAAGCCGAGCTTCACCTCGACGAGTCCCGCGCCGCGCAGGGCGCTGCGCAGGCGCCCCTTCTGCTCGGTGTAGAACAGGAGAAAGCCGCCGCCGCCCGCGCCGATCAGCTTGCCGCCGAGCGCGCCGTTCTCCATCGCCAGCGCGTACCAGCGGTCGATATCGGGATTCGACATCGACGCCGAGCGCTTCTTCTTGTGCTGCCAGTGCTCGTCCATCAGCTGGCCGAGCGCCGTCAGGTTGCCCGGTCTCGATCGCCTCCAGGCTGCGCTGCCCCAGCTCCTTGACGTAGTGGAGGTTGGCGACCATGCCGGCGTCGTTGCTGCGCGTCTTGTCGTCCTGCTCCTTCAGCACCTGCGACGCGGCCCGGTAGAAGCCCGTCGACACCATGATCAGGTTGTCCTCGAGCAGGTCCAGCGTGTCGGCCGACACGCGCACCGGCCGCGCGGACACGGTGTCGTCCTTGTTGAACTCGAACACCGTCACGCCGCCGAACGCGGCGATGTACTGGTCCTGCTTGCCGATCGGCTCCTTGAGCAGATCGATCTCGATGTGGCACGCCATCTCCGCCAGGTCGCGCGGGTGGATGTTGCGGCGCTTGAAGTTGTGCAGCACCTTGAGCAGGCACGTCGCGAAGCTGCCCGACGATCCCAGCCCCGTGCCGGCCGGGATGTCGGCCATGCTGGTGATCTCGATGTGGGGGCCGGTGATGCCGAGCAACCCCAGCGCCTCGCGGATGATCGGGTGCCGGATGTCGGCGACCTGCTTGACGCGCTCGATCTGCGAATAGCGCAGCACGATCTCCGGGACGGGCGTCTCGTGCATCGAGATGTAGACGTACTTCGTGATCGCCGCGGCGATCAGGAAGCCGCCGTGCTGGCGGTAGTAGGACGGCAGGTCCGTCCCGCCGCCACCGAGGGATATACGCAGGGGACTGCGGCCGATGATCAAAGCGCGACGATGCTGCCAGGGAGGGTATCGAAGAGCAAGCGAGACGCCGGTTGCCCATGACCCCGCCGGCGGAGTATCTAAGGAGCCCCTCGGCTCCCATGAACATTCTCGTCACCGGCGGCGCAGGCTTCATTGGTTCGACCCTGGTCGATCGGCTCATGGCGGCTGACCACACGGTCACCGTCGTCGACAACCTGATGGGCGGCGACCGCAGCTTCCTGGCGCATCACGCAGGGTCGCCACGGTTCAGGTTGCTGGTGCAGGACGTGCGCAACACGGACGCGCTCATCGCCGGCGCTCGAAGGCGCGAACATCGAGCTCGTCTATCACCTGGCCGCCAACCCCGACATCTCGCGCGGCATCGAAGACCCGACGCTCGACTTCGAGAACTCGATCGTCGCGACGTTCTCGATGCTGCAGGCGATGCGGCACCACGGCATCAAGAAGCTGTTCTACACGTCGGGCAGCGGCATCTACGGCGACCTGGGCAGCAAGTACATCCCCGAGACGCACGGTCCGCTGACGCCGGTGTCGATGTACGGGGCGTCGAAGATGGGGGCCGAGGCGCTGATCTCGGCCTTCGTGCACCTGTTCGGCATGCAGGCGTGGGTGCTGCGCCCGGCGAACATCATCGGGCCGCGGTCGACGCACGGGGTGGTCTTCGACTTCATCCGCAAGCTGAAGAAGAACCCGAAGGAGCTCGCCATCCTGGGCGACGGCAAGCAGAGCAAGGCGTACCTGCACGTCGACGACGTCATCGACGCCATCATGCTGGTGCAGCGCAAGGTGAAGGCGCCGATCTCGTTCTTCAACCTGTCGTCGAACTCGTTCATCACGGTCAACCGCATCGCGGATCTGGTGATTCGCGGCATGAAGCTGAAGGGCGTGAAGCAGACGCACACGCCGGGCAAGATCGGCTGGAAGGGCGACGTCCCCGTCGTCCGCCTGAAGAACGCCCGCCTCGCCAAGCTGGGCTGGAAGGCGAAGTACGACTCGGCGCGGGCGGTGTCCGCGACGATCGCGGCGCTGCTCGCCGACCCGCGCTTCGCTTAGTTCTAGTCGCCGGCCTGGCAGACGGCGAACGTGTTGAGGCCGAACTTGTGCGAGAAGCACTTGATGCGGCTGGGACGAAAGCCGGCTGACACCAGCAACGGCCACAGGTCGCGGACGTCGTAATACATCTTGTGGTCGTCCATCTCGACCGCGGGGCTCAGGCCCAGGCGGAACGCCGACAGCTCGAGGTAGGTCTTCCCGCGCCACGACGGGACGTTGACCAGCGCAACGCCGCCCGGCGCCAGTAGCCGCCGGATCTCGCTGAGCAGCCTGGGCGCATCGGCGACGTGCTCTAGCACCGACACCATCAGCACCACGTCGAGCTCGCCCGACGGCAGCGGCGCGAGCGCGTCCGGCAGCTGCCCCTCGATGGCGCGCACGCGCGGGTTCTGCTTGAGATCGTCGGCCAGCGCGACGTCGACGAGGACGGTGCTCGCGGCCCGGTCGATGACCGTGCGCGTGAACGACGCCTGGAAACCGCAGCCGATGTCGGCGATGCGCTTGCCGTCGAATGTGGGCACGTGCCGGTGGATCTGCCGCCCCGACAGCCAGACGCCGAAGCGATCGACCATGGTGCCGCCGCCGCTTGCAAGAAGGCCTCCGCGCGCGGTGCGGTCATGTCAGCGACGCCTCACGGCCACCGCCGTCGCGTACAGCAGGAGCGTGAACGTGAACGTCATGAAGCCGCAGATCGCGAACAGGATGCCGATGATTCCCTGGCTGTTGACGGTGGCACCGGTGATCAGCTGGAACCCGTTGCGTACGTACTCCCAGATCAGCAACCCGCCGAGCGCCAGGCCCGCCACGAACAGGGCGCCGGACACGAACACGGACCGGTTGTAAGGAAAACGGCGGAACCATCTGGCCGTGATCTCTCCCGAGTAGTCGAAGAATACCTGCGACAGGATGCCCAGGTAGACGCTCTGCAGCCCCACGATCGCCAGCGACATGCCCAGCAACATCCAGTGCAGGGAGAAGGTTATCGGCCCAATCGTGACCTGGCCGAACGCGAGCGGCAGGGTCAGCAGCAGCCCCACCGCCAGCAGCAGCAGGCCCGGCTTGAACAGGAAGAAGTCGGCGCCGTAGACGAACATCGCGCGCAGGTTGATCCACGCGGCTGACCAGGGCGAAAACCAGCCGGAGCGCTTGTGATGGCTCAGGCGGCCGTCGCGGTCCTTGAGGAAACGGATCGGCACCTCCTCCGTGCGCAGCTTCATGTGCACGGACTTGAGCACCATCTCGGACGCGTACTCCCAGGACTGCGACCGCAGGTCCATCCGCGCCAGCGCTTCCTTGGTGATGCCGCGCATGCCGCAATGGATGTCGGAGAACTTGCTGCCGAAGATGACGTTCAGGATCCACGTCGTCACCGGCGTGCCCAGGTAGCGGTGCAGGGGCGGCATCGATCCCGGTTCGATGTAGCCGCGGAACCGCGACCCCATGACGAACTCGGCGCCGCCCCGGAACTTCTCCACGAACGGGGCGAGCTCGCGGAAGTCGTACGTGCAATCGCAGTCGCCCATGATGACGTACTTGCCGCGGATGAAGGGGAGGGCGTCGATGTACGCGCGCCCCAGCCCGCGCTTGGGCGTGCGCAGCACCCGCGCGCCACCCGCCAGCGCTAGCTCGGTGGTGCGGTCGGAGCCGCTGTCGACGATGAGGATCTCCCCCACGATCCCGGCGGCGCGCATGCCCTCTGTGCACCACTGGACGAAGTCCGCGATGGTCAGCTGCTCGTTGAGCGCCGGAATCACGATCGACAGCTCGGGATTCGCGACGTCGGCCTGCGGCAGCAGGAGCTCGATCTCGGGATCGACGGGTGCGGGCGGACTTGGCGACAAGGCGAGGGTGCTCATGGGGCGTCGGGGACCAGCGCCTTCTTAGCGCACAACGACCCGCTCCGGCTACCCTGGGTACCGAACGGTTGAGCAGTCTGAAGCGTCCGTCCTCGCTGCGCACTGGGGACTTCTTCGCGACAACTGGTCCTCTCCGTATCATCGACAGAGCCTGATTGGGGGAGAACACATGAAGACGCAGCTCGTTGCGTATCATCGAACTGATCCGATCGCTCGCCGGTGAGCCTCTCTGCACGTCGACGATCGGATACACAGTCGAACGTCAAGCAACTTTGCCGTCTCGACGGCGGGTTCTGCGGCAGCCGGGCGTGAGCTTCTGGCGCTCCGCTTTGGAATTCAGACGCACGCGATGTGTGTTTTCGTAGGAGGAGAAGGCACATCCGTGGTGGCACTGGACGGCAGCGCGCCACATCGCATTTTTCGCCGCGGGTACGCCGTTCATCAGACGCAGCAGCGCGATGCTGCTGCGGAACGCGAATTCGGCGCGCGCGACTCACCCTTCTCGTATGGGGGCCTCACATTCCGTCTTGGCGACTGGACGGCAGTAGCAGACGACGATCGGCTTTATCGGCCCGAGAACGCGTCAACCGAGACACAGGAAGCACAGTGGCTCCTACGAAACTCCGATTCGGAGAGCGTGCCGAGATTACCCATTTCGTATGGCATTGCTGGTGACTTCCCTCTCGCGACTGGACGGGAGTGGCAAGACCACTGTCGAGTTTTCGCCTCGACAGGTGAGTGGCGCTTGCGGAACAGCATGCCGCAGGAGCGCCGGAGCATTACGCCGTTTTCCTACGAGGACGGCGACGTCCCGTGGTTGGCGACTGGACGGACGCCGAGCGAACGACCTCGGCATCTATCGCAATCCGATCGCAGTGAACCGACGCGAATGGCCAGTAGTTGCTCAGAACAACCACACGTGAGCTCGCCGGACATCGCGTTCTATTACGGTGTCGCGGCGGACCGGTGATGAGGTGCCTGGAAGCGGCCGACGCCCGTGGGTAGAACCGCTCGCGCGCCATCGGCATGAGAACGTCCGCGGCCTGTTTGGCACGATGGAACCTTCCTGGCGGAAATGTACCGCCCGGTCAAGAACCTCGATCTCGTCCTGGTGAAGGCGACAGAATGACGGTTCGTCCGGCGCTGAGCGCTGATTCGGCCCAGCAAGGACACGAACTGTATGGAACTGTTTTGGGGCAGTGACCACGGCCGTGGCCGACGTAACGGGTGGCGGCAGCGCCGACCTGATCATGGCCGACTCCAGCACCGTCACGGTTCGTTACGGCGCATCGGACGGCGGCTTGGCGGTCCGAACGATTGGACGCCGTTTGGCTACCTCGAGGACGCCGAAATTCTTCGCCGACGTCGACAACGACGGCAAGGCTGACCTGATTGCGCTCGACACCGACAAGATTCGTGTCCGCCGCTCCAATGGGGACTTCGATTCCAGACTCCGGATGCAGTGGTCCGTGGCGTTCGTCGGGGACGAGGGAAGATTTCTTCGCCGACGTCACGGGAGACGGATGCCTGACGCGATCAAGGTCAGCTCGACCGGGATCGAAGTTGGCCGGTCGAACGGCGGCGCGTTCGACCTGTCGAACGAAAGTAGTAGTCGACAGCATTCTCGGCGACGGGCGACGTTCGTCACCGACGTGACCGGCGACGGCGCTGCCGATGTCGTCGCCGTGGATACAGACGGATCGCGATGCGCGTCCGGTCGCTGATTTTTGCAACGACCGTCGAGGTCCTGTCGCAAGGTTCCGACCACGCGAGCTGTCACGACTGATGGAGGACTGACCGGCGATCAGACGCTCCGAATACCTCGAGGCGTCGGCGACGCGCCGATTCAGAATACCGCCATGCGTCGACCGGGAGATTTCCGATGCCGCCTGGTTCAGTTCATTGCGGCTGCAGCTCCGTGCAGCGCCGCCAAGTCAATGCGCCAGATTCAGGCGGCGATAGACGATGCCAACTAGGTGTACAAGGACGCCGGCATCTCGTCAAGGCTGTCGACGGGATCGTCAACAGCAGCGAACAACTGTCCCGCGGTGACACCCTACACGTTGTGAGCAGCACCCTTCTCTCGTCGGTAGGGACACTGATCCGGCGATCACGACGTGGGCAGGAGATCTGGTCAAGGCGATCCGAGTTCGATTCTGCCTGCAATATCAGGATTCTCCGACATCAGCACCTTCGGCGAGCGGGGCAGCTTTTCTGGCTAGCGGCGCGCTGTGCCCGCTCGGCGAAGCGCCAATGAGAAGGGCGAGTTGCTCGCCTACGTGACGTCGACGGTGGCCCAGTTACTCGGTACGAGACGGGAGCCGGGCGAAGATGGTCTGTTGTACGACACCAACGCGTTCGATGTCGCCAACGGGTTTTCGCCCGCGAGATCGGCCACTACCTCGGCCTTCCTCACGTCTTCGACTGGCCGGGGCCTCGTAGAGGTGGATCCGCAACCGGCCGACGGAGACGCCGCTCGCGAGCTCCTGGGACCTGGTCACGCGAGCAGCACCTACTTGGACAGACAGGGCCGACGCGCTGGTGTTGGAGACATCGCTGCAGGGATCGAAGTGGAGGGACTGGGTTCTTCTGTCCCGACCGACGAAGATCTGCCGTTCAGCACTACGCCACCGCTGTAACCATCGGAATACAGTCAGCGGTTGCGACATCGAACATCCTGTACACATGGGAGCAACCGTCGACGACCGTATTCGAGAGAAGGCTCAAGGGCCTCGCGCCGCGCGTCGCCGGCAACGTCCCGAGCAGACGTCCCGGGATCGAACACTATGTCCTATAGCTACGGGCCCAACCCCACCAACCGTTGCCGCGTGGCTGAGCCTCTCGCCGCAGATCGAGGTGATCCAGAGCTTCTTGCAGACGGAGCGTGCCGCTAGAATTCCCTTCGACGCCTCGGGGCGGGTGCCAGTTCGGCGGCCGTGCTGCCTGGTCTGACCGGCGCCACGCCGGCGCCATATCCTGGGTGAGCACGGTGGCGGTCGGCCAGGAGCGGTCGCGTCATCGCATCCGACGGCGCGGACACCTGGGTGGTGAGGTAGGACGCTTTAACACCGACGCCACCGACTCTATAAGTGGATAGGCTGGCCGGACTGGATGCCTTCTCGATGGGGGCTGAGCAGGTCGCGGTCAGGCAGGCGGCGAGCGATGCGCAACGTCAGCTGTGGGCGATTACGCTCGGAAGCTCAGCGCTACGATGGAACACCTGGTCGACCACAGTATCGAGTGGACGTGCGCGACTCGCTTGCTTTGGGCATCGTCTCGGCCTACGCGTGGGCGACGGTGTGCTGTGACTCAGAACGGCACGACAGATCTTTCGCTTATCGATGCCAGCGGCGAAGGAGGAGCTGGGTGGCGACGACGGCGTCGCTTCAGGTCCGTCGATGGCTCGGTGTCCTGGGCGCGCGCTTCAGGGAGGTCTGAGGCATCTGGCGGAGTGACATGCCACGACTGGCCGTCGCGCCCCAGCTGCTATCTGAGCGCGTCATACAGGGCCGCAGCTGTCGCCACTTCTGGGCGCTCGGGGCTGTGTTCGGCTGGAGCAGCGATATGCGAGATCCAGCGCTCTTGCTCCGCCGACGTGCATACGCGCCGAAGGCGTTTGATCGGTTGCGGGGGCTCTGCCTTATCTGTGGGCGCTCGAGCCGACGGCAGCTCTGGTACGCCCGGTAGACCGACGAGGATTGTCGGACAGGCGCCGCGACCGGATCAAACTGATACGGCGCGGCGACTGGCCCGACTGAGCAGAACGAATCAATGCCGTGCGCGAGCCACGAGGCAGGTCGCCGCCGACAGCAGAGCCGCTGCGCCTGCCGATACCAGCAGCCCGGTGGCAGACTTCGCCATAGGCTCGGCCTCGCTCGTCCGCCCGGCTGGCTGCATCGTCCCAGACCGAAACCGCTTCCGTCTCCTGTTGAGCGGAACGTGCTTGCCAGCCAAATATCAGGCCCGCCGCTGTCAGCACGGCCGTACTGCCCACTGATACGCCGCAAGCGTGACGCCACAAGCCGTTTCGGCTGGATGCCGACGCACCGAGTGGCCGGCGGCGCGACCAGCACCGCGGCTGGGGGACCAGCCGAGTGTTATCGACGCCGGCGCGGTCGTGATTGGTGGTTTGGCCGATTCGGCGGGAGAGCTGCCAAGCTCGCCCGGCGACGCTGGTTCCGACGACGAGGCGGGGCAGGGCGCGAGCTCGGCCCGCCGCTCGCGTGCTTTGGGAAGCAGCGGATGGTCTGCGGGCACTGCCGTGATGAACGCGTCGAACGACTTGACCGCTCGCTGGCAATCGCCAAGCGCGCGGTGTGCCATGCCGATGTCGAACAGGATTTCAGGCAACGGGCTCAGGCGGTGCGCCGCCTCGAACGCCTCGATCGCTCGGACGAACTCGCGGGCGTCATAGGCCTTCAGCCCTTCCTGAAAGAGCCGTTCGGCCTCGCCGCTCGCTGCGCACGGGCGGTGCCTCGGCAGTTGCTCCCACCAGGAAAAGGGCGGCCAGCATGGTCGCGATCAACGGTTCACCTTCGAGGCCCGGAGCTCGTTCGAAGGGATCCACGAGCTCTGCCGCACTATTGGCGACACTATCCGCGTCGCCAGTCGCCGCAGGGAAGCGCAAGTCGCGAACCAGATCGTCGACTGCTGGCGACGTTGGCTGCTCGGAGGGTTGCGGCGCCAGCGACCGCATCGGTGTTCGCTGGCGCTCCCTCCGCGACGACGATCGCGATTTCGGCGGCAAGGTCGGCCTCCGACGGTTCCGGCCGAACCACCACATGCTCTTCTGTGGCGACGGGCATTGTGGAAAGGTGATGTCGACGGCGGCCCTGTCCGCGCAGGTGCGTCGACCAACGTCTGCGGGCTGTTCCGACCAGAGCCGCCAGATGACGATCACAATTGCCACAGGCGCCGGCGACCGCAACGGCTACGGCACCGGCCACCCTGGGCCAGCCCCGCGCGGACCGATCGCGGACGCCGAGCCAGCTTCCGAAGCGCCTCTGCGACCGACGCCCCGTGGGGGAAGCGTAGGACGGGGTCGCGGTTGATGGCGCGCGCGAGCAGCGCTTGCCATTCGGAGGGCAGCGTCGTGTTCGCCATGTCGAGCGCGCGTTTCGCTGCATGCCTGCCACGGGCGGGCGACCTGTCAACATCTGCGCGGCGATCGAGTCCAAGCGAGTAAACGTCGCTGGCGGCTGTCGCGCGCGCGCCCAGGAAACGCTCGGGAGCGGCGTAGGCGAGAGTGCCTGAAAACGAGCTGCCGCCCTCGAGCGCCCCGTCGTCCTGCATCACGAAATTGGCCAGGCCAAAGTCGGTGATCACGGCCCGTACGCGAGCCATCCTCTTGCTCGACGAACATGACGTTGTCGCTCTTCAGATCCCGGTGAATGATCCCTGCCGTGTGCGCGGCGGCCAATCCGTCGGCAAGCTGCAGCAACAGGGGCAGCGCGTCTTCCGCTGCCATCGGGCCGCGTGCGCGCGCAGGAAGCTCGAAAGCGTCATCGCCCGGGAGGTACTCCATCGTGAGAAAGACGAAGGACCCGAGGGCGTCGTCGCGGTGATCGGTGCCCAGATCGAAGATGCGGCACACGTTCGGGTGCGTCACCCGCGCGCCGCCGCGACCTCACGTTTTAGCCGCGCCAACGCAGTGGCGTCGCCCGCGAGCTTGGCGTTGAGGGTCTTGAGCGCGACCGTCGTACCCAGCAGCCCATCCTCAACCTCGTGGACCTCGCTCATGGCGCCGGCCCCGAGCAACCTGCGAACGTGATAGCGATTGGCGACTACCATCCCCGGCAGCAACACGGCGGGCCGGAAGGAGTCAATGGAGCGCGTTCGAACGGAGCCGCTGTCGCGCGCCGCCTCGCCGATCAGGATCGCGCAACGATCGCAGCTCGCCAGGTGGCCGTCGACCCGTCCGCGCTCGCGAGTCCCGGAATCGTCCCGCGATCAAGCGCACGACGCCGCTCTCCGAGAGGCAATCCGCGCCTTGACCCTTCACGGTCGGCAGTATAAGCGGAGAGCGACCGCTCGCAGTCAGCAATGTCCTCGGACGCCGAGCTCATAGCCGCATACAACGAAGGCAAGCGCCTGTGGCCGAGCGTCGCGGTTGCTCTGCGAGCACTTCAGTCAAATGCTCCATGACACTGATGTCACACCCGACGGAATGCGCCAGTGGCCGGGCGACCTCTATTTGGCCTGCGGCGCTGCCCACGGTGACCCGGTCGCGATGCGGATCATCGACGAGTGCTTCCTGTCACGCTTGCCGGGGCGAATCCGCCGCCTCGGCTCCAAGCCGGAAGCCGTCGCCGACGTCCTGCAGACGGTGCGCGAGCGTCTATTCGCGGGCCTCAGCCCCCGCATTGGCGCTTACAACGCCGCAGGCCCGCTGGCGCAATGGATCAAGGTCGTCGCGATCCGCACGGCGATCGACATGCACCGCAAGGACGCGGCCGCCCCGCGCGCCGAATCAGCCTGGTTAGAGACCGTCGCACCCGCAGAGCGGCGATGCGACGGCGTTGCTGATGCGCGCCGAGTACAAGGGTGAGCTCGAAATCGCCATCCGCGAACAGGTGGCGGCGCTCTCGACCCGCGACCGCGTGGTGCTGCGTTTGCACGTTCTCGAAGGCGTCAGTATCGAGAAGATCGCCGTCTCGTACGGCGTCCACCGCGTCACCGTCGCGCGCTGGGTCTGGACGGCCGGGGAACGGATGCTCGATGGACTGCGCCAGCGCTTCCAGGAGCGCTTCGGGATTGTTCCGCATGAGCTCGACAGCCTGGCGCGGCTGGCGCGCAGTCAGCTGTCGTTGAACTTGGCGGAGCTGCTGGCATTCCCGCCAGGGTGATAGGAGATCGCACCCGCGCATGAGATTTGTTTGCAACAGACCTCCTTCCCATCCGTATCGAGAGCATGGGCACACCGTGGGCGAGGCACGTACCTAGGCCGAGATGAACAGCCTCCGACCGCTATTCCTGGTAGGCCTGATCGCCGCTGTCGGGGCGTGCTACCAGCCCACCTACGCCGTTTGCATCGAGTGTGGAAATGGGAACAGCTGCCCGCCGGGCTTGGTTTGCGACCACGGCCGCTGCAGCCACACCCCCGGCGCGTGTTCCAACGCGAGAGACGGCGGCGGTGATACGGCTGCCGAGGTCGGACAAACGGACGGCACCGGCAGCGTGTCGGACGTTGCCGACGGCGATGCGGATGGCGTGGCAGATGGCGATGCAGATGGCGATGGGATGGCTGGCGGCGAAGGATGGGGTGGATTCTGGGGCCGACGCCGACATAGACGCCGCGGTCGACGGCGACAATGATGGCGATGCCGGCGACGTATCGACGCCGGACGCTTTCGTCGATGCGAGCTCCGACGGCGACGTGGACGCGCCGGTCGATGGTGAAGTGTCCAATCTCGACGGAAGCGCCGATGGCCCTCGCGATGGGTCGGACGGCCCCGGCTCGTTCGTCACCTCGAGTGGGCTAGCGTTGTGGCTCCGCGGTTCCGAACCATTCGAGTTTGATCCGGAGCAGAACTTGCTGTGGCCAGATAGATCACCCAACCACAATGATGCTCTTGTGGTTGGACCCGCTCCCGTCGCGCTGATGGGACCGGAGGGAATCGTGGGCCAACCGGCCTTTCGCTTCGCGGATCCGCACGCGTCGCCGCAAACTCGCCTGATCATCACCGACGCACCGTCGCTACGGTGGGGGCGCGGTGATTTCCTGGTGGCGGTGGTTTTCCGGACGACGTACCCACTAGACCAAAACATCTTCGTCAAACAGCTGAGCGCGGACCCTTGGACAGGCGTCGGTGTCGTGCTCTACGCGGAGGGCCAACCAATAGGCGTTTTGTCGCTCTCCCAGGCCCTGGATGACGTGCGGACCACACGCCTGGACGATGGTCGTCCCCACGCCATGATCATGGGACGCACGGGCAACTCGCTGTGGCTACGCGTCGACGGCGTAGTGGTAAATCTCCAGACCTATCCCGAGCGGCTGGATGTCAGCAACCGCAACATCCACGTAGTCATCGGCAACGCGATGGCCGTCGATAGCAATCCCTTCCTGGGTGACCTCGCGGAGATCATCGCGCTTTCCGGTTCGGCGGTGGCCTCCTACCTGGACGAAGTCGAGGGTTATCTGAAGGCCCGCTACCAGATTCCGTAGCCGTCGCCGCGCTTTCGCTTGACTCGGCCGCGGACCGCCGTAACGTACGCGGATTCAGAACATCCAGGCACGTAGCTCAGTGGAAGAGCACTACCTTGACACGGTAGGGGTCGGCGGTTCAATCCCGCCCGTGCCTACCACCTTGACCGCGGCCGCCGTCGTCCGATGAAGCCCGACAAGGTGATTCGACCCCGAGACAAGGGGGACGTGCCCGACGATCCGTTGTCGCGCATGCGCCACTCGGCCTCGCACGTGATGGCGGACGCCGTCCAGCGGCTGCGCCCCGGCGCCAAGGTGGCGATCGGGCCCGCCATCGACAACGGGTTCTATTACGACTTCGACACGGAGCCGTTCAGCCCCGAAGACGCGGAGCGCATCGAGGCCGAGATGCGCAAGATCGTCGCGGAGAACCTGCCGTTCGTCCGCCACGTGGTCGCGCGCGCCGAGGCGCGCGAGCGCTTCGCCTCGCGCGGCGAGAAGTACAAGGTCGAGATCATCGACACGATCCCCGAAGGGGACGAGGTGTCGTACTTCCAGCACGGGGACTTCATCGACCTCTGCCGCGGGCCGCACGTCGAGCGGACCGGCGACATCAAGGCGTTCAAGGTGCTGTCGTTTGCCGGCGCCTACTGGCGCGGCGACGAGCGCAACCAGATGCTGCAGCGGGTGTACGGCACGGCGTTCGAATCGCAGGCGGATCTCGACGCGCACCTGGCGCGCACTCGAAGAGGCCAAGCGCCGCGACCACCGGACGCTGGGAAAGGTAGCTGGACCTGTATTCGTTCGACGACCTCGTCGGGCCGGGCTTCGCGCTCTGGCACCCGAAGGGGGCGTTCGTCCGCTACACGGTCGAGGACCTGATCCGGCGCGAAAACTTCCGCCGCGGTTACGAGCTGGTCTACACGCCGCACCTGGCGCGCGAGCAGCTGCTGATCACGTCGGGCCACCTCGAACACTACAAGGACAACCTGTTCGGCGGCATGGAGCTGGACGGCCAGCGTTACCTGGTCAAGCCCATGAACTGCCCGTTCCACATCGCGATCTACCGGTCGCAGCTGCGGTCGTACCGCGATCTGCCGCTGCGCTACTCGGAGCTCGGCACCGTCTACCGTTACGAACGTTCGGGGGCGCTGCACGGCCTGCTGCGCGTGCGCGGCCTGACGATGGACGACGGCCACCTGTTCGTGCGCGAGGAGCAGATCGCGGACGAGATCGGCGCCTGCGTGAAGTTCGCGCTCGAGATGCTGGAGCTGTTCGGCTTCAAGGACTTCGACCTTTACCTGGCGACTCGCCCCGAGAGCTTCATGGGCGAGCCCGCGGCGTGGGAACGCGCCGAGGTGGCGCTGCGTTCGGTCCTCGACAAGCTGGGCCGCCCGTACAAGCTCGACGCCGGCGGCGGCGCGTTCTACGGGCCGAAGATCGACCTCAAGATCAAGGACGCGCTGGGCCGAGAGTGGCAGTGCTCGACGTTCCAGCTCGACTTCCAGCTCCCCGAGCGGTTCGCCCTGGAGTACGTCGCCCAGGACGGCACGCGCCAGCGGCCGATCATGATCCACCGCGCGCTGCTGGGGTCCATGGAGCGGTTCATCGCCGTGCTCATCGAGCAGTTCGCGGGCGCGTTCCCCCTGTGGCTGGCGCCGGTCCAGGCGCGCGTGCTGTCGGTCAGCGAGCGCGCCGAACCGTACGCGCACGAGGTCGTCGCCCGCCTGCGCGCCGAAGAATTGCGGGTTGAAGCTGATGTCTCGGCCGACAAGCTGGGCGCCAAGATTCGACGAGCCCAGCTGGAAAAGATCCCTTACATGCTCGTGGTCGGCGAAAAGGACATGGCGGCGCGCGTCGTTTCGCCCCGTTCCCGGGACGGGCAGCAACCGGCCGCCCCCCTGGAGGAATTTGCCGCCCGCCTGCGCGCCGAAGCTAATGCCGCCCCAGCCCGGATCCAGGTCGGAAACCACCCCTGGCAAAGCGGCATTACAATGATCAGGCCCCCCAAGCCCCACCCCCAAACCAAGGACAACTAACATCCCAAGGCCATATAACCCCCCACCCCCAAGCGCGACGGACAACTACCGAGTCGGCCGCCGCATCAGAGTGCCCGAGGTGCGCGTGATTGGCGCCGACGGCTCGCAGGTCGGCATCATCCCCACCCATGAGGCGCTCCGCCTCGCGGAAGAGCAGGGGCTGGAGCTCGTCGAGGTCAACCCACGCGCGGCGCCGCCCGTGTGCAAGATCATGGACTTCGGCAAGTTCAAGTACGAGACGTCGAAGAAGGAGAAGGCGTCCCGTAGCCACCAGTCGACCATCGTCCTCAAGGAGATCAAGCTGCGTCCCAAGACGGACGACCACGATCTCGACTTCAAGGTGAAGCACATTCGCGGCTTCCTCGCTGAAGGCAACAAGTGCAAGCTCGTCATCGTCTTCCGCGGCCGCGAGATCGTGCACCCGGAGACCGGGCAGGCGATGCTCGACCGGGTCGTCAAGGCAGTCACGGACATCGCGATGGTCGAGCAGCGTCCGATGATGGAAGGTCGGCGCATGGTGATGACCATCGGGCCGCGCGTCGGCGTCATCCGCCCCAGTGGCCCCACCAGCGCAGGCCCCAGCCGTCCCCCGACGTCGTCTTCGTCGAGCGGCGGAGGGACCTCGCCGCCCGCACCTGCAGCCGCGGCACCTGCCGCCGCGGCACCTGCCGCAGCAGCACCTGCCGCAGCAGCACCCGCAGCCGCAGCTCCTGCAGCCGCAGCAGCACCCGCAGCCACACCAGCCGCAGCAGCGAAGTCCGGCTAAAACCGTAACCTTTGTCACGGCGGCCGCGACCTCCCGCCATCGCAGCAGCTTCGCTGCGATGTACCGGTCGGATACTATCGGCTGCGTGATCCCCCGCGCCGTCTCTTGGCTGCTGCCCGGCGTCGCGGTTGCCTGCGCGGTGATCCTGATGCCCGGCTGCGGGCGCGACGGTTGCGTCGGTGGCGACGACGGCACCTGCGTGCCGCCGACCGCGTGCGCTGCCGTGCGCTACACCTGCGGCGCAGGGATGTCGGGCGTCCTGGAGGCGACGCAGATCAAGGCTGGCGACACCCGCGTCCCCGGGCCGAAGGCCACGGCGGCGACAGGCGACTTCCTGCTCCAGAATGATCTCGTCCGCGTCGTCCTGGATTTGCCCGACCACGCGCAAGGGCTGGCGCCCAGCGGCGGCTCGATCATCGATCTGGCTCCGTCCGACCCAATGTCGATGATGCCGACCGCGCCGGTAGGCGATCAGCTGAACAGCATCTACCAGTCTGCGGGGCTGCTGCCCCGCGACGCCGTCCGCTACACGAGCTACGATGGCATCGATCGCCACGACGGACTCCGATCCTTCGCAGAGTTACGTGGCGGTCGTGTTCCGCGGCACCCTCGTCGACGATCCGCGCGTCACCGTCGTCACCCGCTACGAGCTGCGCCCGTGCGAGCCCGGCGTGCGCGTTCGCACCGATCTCTACAACGGCGCGCCGGACCCCAACACGCTCTACGTCACCGACGGATACTTCTGGGGCGACCACGGCATGGCTCCGTTCGTCCCCGGACCGGGCCTCGGCTTCCGTGCTCCCGAGATCGATCTCACCGAGATCGCGACAGCGTGGCGTGAATGGCCGTTCCTGGCGGCGCGGTCGCAGGCGGCGCCGCATGTGGCGTACGCATCGGTGCCGTGCGATCGCGCCACGTCCGCGGGCTTCAACAGCCCGACGCTGAGCGCGGCGGGCGTCCCGCTGGTGACGACGCTGCCTGGCGACGGCGTGCACTTCGAACGTTTCATCATCGCGACGGCCGGCGCGGGCCTGGCGCCTGCCGTTCGCGAGGCGCTCCACGTTCGCTCGCAGGTGCACGACGAGCCCGCGGCCGTCACGGTCACCGGGCGCGTCGTCAGCGTCGCGGGAACGCTGAGCGGTTTCGCCGGGCCCCGTGGCGTCGCTGCTGTTCTACGAGCCGGGGCTTGGTCCCGATCCCGACGACCCCTCGCGCCGCCTCCCGTGGAGCGAGGCCGTGCCCGACCCGGATGATGGATGCTTCACCGTGACGTTGCCGCCCAACCGCAGCTACCGGATGCAGCCCTACGCCTTCGGCCGGCCCGCGGCGCCGCCGACGTCGTTCGCCGTCGGCGAGCGCGGGCGAGGTCGTCGACGTCGGCGACGTGACGCTGCTGGGGTCGGCGAGCCTGAAAGTTCGGTGACAACCGCGGCGGGGCAGCCCGCGCCCGAGGCGGACACGTACGCCGAGCTGGTGATCATCCCGCTCGTGCCGTCGTCGGGCGCGAACGTTCCCAGCTTCTACGGCCTGTTCCCCGGCTGCGACCCGATGCTCGGGCCGCCCCACGGCGGTTCGCCCGCGTGCAACCGGGCGCTGACCCACAACGGCCAGTTCGACCTGCTCATCCCGCCCGGGCAATACAACCTGTACGTGACACGTGGTCCGTTCGCGACGCTGAAGCGGGCACAGATCTCCGTCGAGGCAGGCGAGCACCGGGAGCTGTCGTTCCTGGTCCAGTCGCTGGACCTGCTGCCCAAGGGGGCCAGTCTCGGGCGACTTCCACGTCCATGGCGCCGCCAGCTTCGACTCGTCGATCCCCGACCAGGATCGCGTCGTCAGCTTCCTGGCCGCCGGCCTCGACGTGGTCGTGGCGACCGATCACGACATCGTCACGACCTACGAAGAGACGTTGACCGCGCTGAGCGCGACCGGAAAGCTCACCGTCATCCCCGGCGTCGAACAGACGCCGAACATCTTGTGGTTCTCGGTGCCGGGCGAGGACTTCCCGAAGACGCTCGGGCACTTCAACTTCTGGCCGCTGGTGTCGAACCCGACGCAGACCCACAACGGCGCGCCGTGGGATGAGCTGCGCGAACCCGGGCAGATGATGGACGACATCAGCACGATGTTCGACCCGGCCAAGGATTCGACGGGCGTGCGGCAGTTGAACCACCCGATGATCGACACCAAGCTGGGTCGCGATCAGGGCTTCACGCAGGCGATCGGCTACGACGTGCGCACGCCCATCACGGACTGGCGCCAGCTTCGCCGCCGACGTGTTGCTGAAGTCAGCCCGGCGGCAACCACCGCAACATCGACTGGAACGTGCAGGAGGTGATGTCCGGCGTTTCGCCGAAGGATTGGCTGCGTTACCGCGCGCTGTGGTTCTCGCTGCTGTCGCAAGGGCTACCTGCGCGCCGGCACCGCCAACAGCGACACGCACTCGCTGTCGCTCGAGCACGCCGGCTACCCGCGCAACATCGTGTTCGGCGATCACCAGGGGAATACGTTCAGCGTCGAGACGCTTCGATGCGGCGGTCCGCCAGGGGCACATCGTGGGAACCAACGGCCCGGTGCTGCAGGCGGTGTTGACCGACGCAGAAGGGAAGCCGCTGACCGACGCGGCCAATCAGCCGCTAGGACCGGGGATGGAGACCCGCACCGTCACGCGGGACGGTACCTGCATCGCCGTCTCGGTCGCCGCCGCGCCCTGGATTCCGCTGGAAGAGATCCGGGTGTTCGTCAACGGCACGCGAATGAAGACGGCGGCGGACGACATCTCCAAGCTCTCCTCGATCGTGAACCGCGACCAGCTCGGATCCGTGCCGTGCGACGGTGCCGCCGCGATTGTACAAGCTGGCGGATCTCGTCCCCGCCGCGCGGGCAACCGCGCGACGTCTGGGTGGTCGTCGAAGTGGGCATGGTGCAGAACACCCCCTCCGACATGCGACGACGATGGCCTCCCCGACCTTCCGGAGCTGGCCCGCCCCCTGGACACGTCGGATCCGCGCTTCCACTACAACGCGATCGTCCCCGGCGGATTGCCGGTCGCGTTCACGAACCCGTTCTTGCTCGATCTCGACGGTGACGGCGTCTGGACGCCGCCGGGCCTGTGAGCGCGCCCCGCGCCGCGGTGGTCGTGCGCCTGGTGGTCGCGGCCTGTGCGTCGACCTTGCCGGGGGCCGGCGCGCTCGCCGCCAATGGTGATGCCTGCCCGCAGAACTACGAGGCGGCCAATGGCCCGCTCGCGGGCGGCATCGGCCCGGCGGACTTCGGCGCGATCCCGGAGGCGTGCCCGGCGACCGAGGTCGCGACGCGCGCACGCGCGGCGCTGCTGATCGCGTCGACGATGCCGGACTACTACGGCAGCATCCTGGGCAGCGCGATGTTGCGCGGCCGCTACAAGCTGGGCGAGCGGTCGTCGCTGTCGCTGGCAGTCGACGCGGTCAACTACCGCTACGTCAACAACGGCGGCCTGTCGTCGACGGGTGCGTCGTTCGGGCCGCCGACGCTCGCGTACCACCACGTGGTGATGCTCGGCGCGCGGTCGGTCGGCTCGCTGTATGCGCGCTTGCTGCTCCCCATCGATACCGCGCGGCAGGGCGGGGTGCGCGCCGGCATCGAGCTGGGCGGCGCGTTTCGCCGCCGCGCCGGCACACGCTTCGTGTTCGACGGCGGCCTGGCGGTCACGACGACGACCGACTTCGTCGGCGGCCAGGCCCACGTCCGGCTGGAGCCCATAGCCCTGGGGGAGGCCTGGTATTCGTTCCGGCCGGCGATCGCCGTGTTCGCGGGGGCTGCCCTGAGGGTCGAGGCCTCCCCCGACTGGCAGCTGCTCAGCGTCGACCCCCGGGTGGGGGCCCGTTTCGCGCTGCGGCGACGGTTCTGGACCGCCGTCCTGGCCGAGGTTCCGGCGGCCGGCAGCGACCGGACCGATGTCGTCGCCAGCGTGTTCCTGGGGCTATTCCCGGGCTAGATCCACGCGATAACGCGACGCTGTGCTTGCCCTGGGTCGCAAGATCGATATACTCCGCGCCTCTTCCATGCCCAAGATCAAGATGAAGTCCAACAGCAGCGCGAAGAAGCGCTTCAAGCTGACGGCCAAGGGCCGGGTAAAGCGGAAGCACGCGTACCTTCGCCACAACCTGGGAGCGAAGTCGTCGGGCGCCAAGCGGAAGCTGCGGCGCGGCGCCTACGTCAGCAAGACGCAAGAGCATCAGATCAAAGCGATGCTCCCTTATTCGTAGTAAAGGAACGAAGCCATGCCCCGCGCAAAAGGTGGTTACAAGTCACGCCAACGCCGCAACCGGATCCGGAAGCACGCCAAGGGCTTCCGCGGCGGGCGGTCCAAGCTCTGGAAGGCAGCTATTGAAGCTGTCCACCGCAAGTGGCGCTTCGCGCTGTTTCACCGCCGCAAGCGCAAGCCGGACTTTCGCGGTCTGTGGATCACGCGTATCAACGCCGCCGCTCGCAATCTCGGCGTGTCGTATTCGCGCCTGATCGCCGGGCTCGACAAGGCGAACATCGCGCTCGACCGCAAGATTCTCGCCGACCTCGCGGTCAGCGATCCCACGGCCTTCAAGAAAGTGGTCGAAACGGCGCGCGCGGCAGCGTAGCCGCGTTCGCCGCGACCGGCGAGATCCCCGTGTCCAGCGCGGAGATCATCGCAGCGCTTGCCGCGCTAGAGTCCGGGTTTGTCGCCGAGGTGGCCAGCGCCGCCAGCGAAGAAGACATCCGGCTGGCGCAGGCGCGCTACCTCGGCAAGAAGGGCAAGGTCTCCGAGCTCATGAAGGAGCTCGGGCGCATCCCCGCGGGGGAGCGTCCGGCCGTCGGTGAGGCGGCGAACCGCGCCAAGACCAAGATCGAGCAGACGGTCGCCGAGCGGCTGGCCGGGCTCGACGAGAAGAGCCTGAGCGAAGACCTGGCGCGCGTCATCGACGTGACGCTGCCGCCGCGCGGCCGGCTGCTGGGGACGCTGCACCCGCTGACGCTGGTGCGGCGCGAGATCGAGGACATCTTCCTGGGCCTCGGTTTCGAGGTCCGCACCGGTCCGTGGATCGAGACCGAGTGGAACAACTTCGACGCGCTGAACACGCCGCCCGACCACCCCGCGCGCGACATGCAGGACACCTTCTTCGTCGAGGGCGGCCGCATCCTGCGCTCGCACACGTCGCCCGTGCAGATCCGGACGATGCTCGCCGGCCCGCCGCCCGTGCGCATCGTCGCCCCCGGCAACGTGTTCCGGCGCGACGACGACGCCACCCACACGCCGATGTTCCCGCAGATGGAGGGGCTGCTGGTCGACCAGGGCGTGTCGTTCGCCGACCTCAAGGGCACGCTGCTGCACTTCGTCCGGCGGTTCTTCGGTCCGAAGCTGGGCGTGCGTCTGCGCCCCAGCTACTTCCCGTTCACCGAGCCGTCCGCCGAGGTCGACGCCACCTGCTACCTGTGCTCGGGCAACGGCCAGACCGACGGCCGCGCGTGCAAGCTGTGCAAGGGGAGCGGCTGGATCGAGATCGGCGGCGCCGGCATGGTGCACCCCAACGTGTTCAAGGCGGTCGGCTATGACCCGCAGGCGGTCACCGGGTTCGCGTTCGGCATGGGCCTGTCGCGGATGGCGATGCTCAAGTTCGAGGTGAACGATCTGCGATCTTTCTACGAGCACGACACGCGTTTTCTGGCGCAGTTCCGATGAAGGTCTCGTTCAACTGGCTGCGTGAGCTCGTCGACCTCAAGCCCGGCGTCACGGCCGACACGGTCGCAGAGAAGCTGACGCTGGTCGGCCTGGAGGTCGAATCGATCGAGCGGCGCGGCCGCGACGTCGGCGGCGTGGTCGTGGCGGAGGTCCGTGGCCAGCGGCCGCACCCCGGGTCCGACAAGCTGTCGCTGGTCCGCGTCGTGGGCAGCGGCAACGAAGAGGAGGTCGTGTGCGGCGCGCGCAACGTGCCGGCGCCGGGCGGCAAGGTCGCGTGGGCGCCACCGGGCGCGACGCTGCCGGGCGGCCTGAAGCTGGAACGGCGCGAGGTCCGCGGCGTGATGTCGCCGGGGATGTTGTGCAGCGAGGTCGAGCTCGGCATGAGCGAGCAGGGTGACGGAATCTTGATTCTGTCGCCTGACGCGCCCGCGGGCGCCGAGTTCGCTCGCCACGCCGGTTTGCTCGACGAGGTGCTGGACGTCAACGTCACGCCCAACCGCCCCGATGCGCTCTGCCACGTCGGCATCGCGCGCGAGGTGGCGGCGCTGTTCGGCGCGCGTCTGGCGATTCCCGAGCCGGGCGAGGCGCGCGAGGTGCCGCTGACGGTGGGCCGCGGCGTCGACGTCGAGATCCGCGACGCCAGCGCCTGTCCCCGCTACAACGCCCGCATCATCACCGGCGTCAGCGTCGGCCCCAGTCCGCTGTGGATGCGGGTGCGGCTGGCGGCGTGCGGGATGCGCGCGATCTCGAACCTGGTCGATGCCACCAACTACGTGATGCTGGAGCTCGGCCACCCGCTGCACGCGTTCGACGCCGACAAGCTGCGCGGCGGGATCCAGGTCCGGCGCGCCGGCCGCGGCGAGCGGATGACGACGCTGGACGGCGTCGACCGTCCGCTGCAGGAAGGTGACATCGTCATCGCCGACGAGCGCGGCCCGATCGCGCTGGCGGGCGTGATGGGCGGCGCCGACAGCGAGGTGTCCGCCACGACGACGTCGGTCGTGCTGGAGACGGCGACCTTCGACGCCGCGCGCCATCCGCCGCACGTCGAAGCGGCTGGGGCTGCGCAGCGAGGCTTCGTACCGTTTCGAGCGGGGCGTCGACGCCGCTGGCATCCCTCTGGCCAGCCGCCGGGCGGCCGCGATGCTGGCGCGGCTGGGGGGCGGCGCGGTCGCGGGGGAGGGGATCGATCGCCATCCGCAGCCGCAGGAGACGCGGCGCGTGTCGCTGACGGGCAGGGGGCTGTCGCGGCTGACGGGGTTCGACATCCCGCTGTCGCAGGCCGCGGAGAAGCTGGCGGCCATCGGCATCACCAGCGAGCCCGAGGGCGGCGACGCGCTACGCACGACGATCCCGAGCTTCCGCCCCGACATCGCCATCGAGGAGGATCTGATCGAAGAGGTCATGCGGCTGGTCGGCTACGACCGCGTCCCGACGCGGTTCCCGCGCACCAGCGGCGCCCCGTCGCCCAGCCCGCAGGCATTCGTCGATCGCGCCCGAGAGCAGCTCGCCGCGCTGGGCCTGTCCGAGATCGTGAGCTGGGGCTTCGTGCCGCGTGCGCAGCTGGCGCCGCTGGGGGCGGGGCTCTCGGAGGGTGTCGTGGTCAAGAACCCGATCTCGGCCGACTACGAGGTGATGCGGACGTCGCTGCTGCCGGGCCTGATCGACGCCGCCAAGCGCAACGTCGCGCGCGGCATTCCGGACGTCGGGCTGTTCGAGGTCGGGCCTGTCGTTCGCCGCGCCGCCGATGCCAAGGAGCCGCCGGCTGAGCCGACGTATGCCGCGGCGATTCTGGTGGGGCGGCGCCCCGGCTGGCTGAAGCCGGGCGAGCCGCTGGAGTTCGCCGACGCCAAGCTGGTCGCGGTCGAGCTACTGCGGGCGCTGGGCATCACCGAGCCCCGCGTGACCCCGGCGCAGCCCCTGTCTGGGGGACAGGGGGTCGCTGCCGGCATCCTGCACCCCGGCGTCGGTGCAACGTTGCACGTCGACGACACGGCGGTCTCCGTCGGCCAGGTCGGCGAGGTTCACCCGCGCGTGCGGCGCGCGCTGGGCCTGGATGAGCGCGCGTTCTACGTCGAGGTGCTGCTCGACGCCATCGCCGGCAAGCGGCGCCCGGTGCGCAGCGTTCCCCCGCCGCGCTACCCATCCGTGTCGCGCGACATCTCGTTCTGGATCGACCTGGCGGTGACCGCCGACGCGCAGCGGGCGCTGCTGGCGTCGGCCGCGGAGCCGCTGCTGCGCGAGCTCGCGGTGCGCGAGGACTACCGCGACCCGAAGTACGCTCCTGCGGGGAAGAAGGGGATGTTGTGGTCGCTCACCTACCGGGCCGACGACCGCACGCTGACCGACGCCGAGGTCGACGCCGCGCACGCGCGCGTGGTCGCTGCGCTCAAGCAGGCTGAGTCGGTGGCCATCCGCTGAGGCATCCCACCTTGGGGACCGTGCGCCAAGATGACAAAAGGCCGGTTTTTCGGTAAAAGAGATGACCATGACGAAGGCCGACATTGTTGAGAACGTGTACGAAAAGGTCGGCGGATTTTCGAAGAAAGAGGCCGCCGAGATCGTCGAGACCGTTTTCGATACGATCAAGGAGACGCTCGAGCGCGGCGAGAAGATCAAGATCTCCGGCTTCGGCAACTTCGTCGTGCGTGACAAGAATGCGCGCGCCGGGCGCAATCCGCAGACCGGCCAGGAGATCACCATCAGCGCGCGCCGCGTGCTGACCTTCAAGCCGAGCCAGGTCTTGAAGAACGTCCTCAACGACTGACTCCCGGCTGAACGACTGGGACACGGTGGCTCGGCGCGCGATACCGACGGACGCATCCGGGCTCCCCGACAAGCCGTACTTCAAGATCGGCGAGGCGGCGCGCTGGTGTGGCGTGAAGCCGTACGTGCTGCGCTACTGGGAGACCGAGTTCAAATCCGTCCGCCCGCAGAAGACGCGGTCGCTGCAGCGGCTTTACCGCAGGCGCGACGTCGAGCTGCTGCTGAAGATCCGCCACCTGCTGTACGAGAAGCGCTTCACCATCGAGGGGGCGCGCGCTCGCCTGCGCGAGCTCGGCCACGACGAAGAGCCCGCGCCACTGCCGCCGGCGCCCCGCCCGAGGTCAGCAGCGAGACGCTACGAAAGATCAGGCAGGGGCTAGCGGATCTGATACGGATCTGCGAAGAGTAACGCCGACAAAGCACATATTCGGGGCGTGGCGCAGCCTGGTTAGCGCACCTGTCTGGGGGACAGGGGGTCGCTGGTTCAAATCCAGTCGCCCCGACAAAAGTTAAAGTAAAGGATGACGAAGCCGCTGATATTGGTCACGAACGACGACGGGGTGGCGGCGCCGGGGATTCGGGCGGTGGCGGAGGCGTTGAGGGACGTGGGGGAGGTCGTGGTGGCGGCGCCGGATCGTGAGCGGAGCGCGGCCTCGCATTCGATCTCGCTCGATCGCCCGCTGCGCGTCGACGAGGTCGAGCAGGGCGTGTACGCGATCGACGGGACGCCGGTCGACTGCGTCTACCTGGCGCTGCTGCACCTGGTGCCGCGCAAGCCGGCGCTGGTCGTGTCGGGGATCAACAACGGCTACAACCTCGGGTCGGACGTCTTCTACTCGGGCACCGTGGCCGGCGCGGTCGAAGGCGCGCTGCGCGGCGTGCCCGCGTTCGCGATCTCGCTCGAGCGGCGGCGGCCGCAGGACTTTTCGCACGCCGCGGACTTCGCGCGCGCGCTGGCCGCCGAGCTGATTCGCCGCGGCTCCGACGCGCTGCCGGACGCGTCGCTGCTGAGCGTGAACGTTCCCGCGGGCCCGGTGCGCGGCTACCGCGTCACGTTCCTGGGCCGGCGCGTCTACCGCGACCAGGTCGAAGTGCGCGAGGATCTGCGGGGCCGCTCGTACTACTGGATCGGCGGACCCGAAGCTCAGGCGACCGACATCCCCGGCTCGGATCTCGACGCCGTGCGCGCCGGGCTCGCGTCGGTGACGCCGCTGGGACTCGACCTGACGCACGCGCGGCTCATCGGCGAGCTGGTCGACTGGCAGGTGGGTAACTTCGTGCACGAGGCGATCGAACGCGCTAAGAGTTAAGGTCGTGATGGGTGGGGACGACGCGAGCTTCGAACTGCTCCGGCGCGCCATGGTGGACGACCAGCTCGTCCGCCGCGGGATCAAGGATGGTCGTGTGCTCGAAGCGATGGGGACGATCCCGCGCCATCGCTTCGTCGACCCGGCGCTGGCCGAACACGGCTACGAAGACCGCCCGCTGGCCATCGGCTATGGGCAGACGATCTCGCAGCCGTACATGGTGGCGCGCGCGACGGAGCTGGCGGCGCCGCAGCCGACGGATCGCGCCCTGGAGGTCGGCGCCGGCAGCGGTTACCAGGCCGCCGTACTGGGGCGGCTCGCCGCCGAGGTGTACGCCATCGAGATCGTCCCCGCGCTGGCCCAGCGCGCGCGCCACACGCTGGCCGAGCTCGACGTCCACAACGTCACCATCGATTCGTTCGACGGCGGCGGCGGCTGGCCGGAGCACGCGCCTTACGACGTCATCATCGTCTCCGCCGGCGCGCCCCGCATCCCGCCCCTGCTGGTCGCGGAGCTGGCCGACGGCGGCCGGCTGGTGATCCCGGTCGGGGGCACCGAGGAGCAAGAATTGGCAATCGTCCGCCGCGAAGGCGACCATTACGTCACTTCGCATGACACGCGCTGCCGCTATGTCGACCTGCTCGGCCGCTTCGGCGTCGGCGGCGCCATGCCGGCCGCGTAGGCGTAGGGTGGCCCTCGCGGCGCTGGTGTTGCTCGCCAGCGGCTGCCACCTCGACCGCAGGGATCCGCTGCATCCGGCGAGCCCGGCGGGGCAGGTGGCACGTCGTGGCGGCCGGGGAGAGTCTCGACGAGATTGCGCGGCGGGCGGGGGTGCCCGTCGAGGACGTGGCCGAGATCAACGGCCTGGCGCCGGGTGAACGGGCGCGGCCCGGACGGTTGATCTTCGTGCTCGATTCGTCGGCGCCGTGGTCATCGGCGGCGACGGCGCAGGCGCTGGCGCCGGATGCGCCGATGCCGCCGACGGTGATCGGCACGTCGGCGCGGTTTCGCTGGCCGCTGGCGACGGTCCGCATCGTCATCGGGTCCCCGTTCGGGACCCGCGACGGCCGGCCGCACGAGGGGATCGATCTGCCGGCGCCCGTCGGCACGCCGGTGTTCGCGGCCGCTGACGGCCAGGTCGCCTATGCGGGCAACGGGATTCGCGGCTACGGGAACCTGGTCGTCATCAAACACCCGGGCGACCTGCTGACCGTCTACGCGCACAACTCGCTGCTGATGGTCGCCCAGGGGCAGCCGGTGCGCGCCGGCGACCGCATCGCGCTGGTCGGGCAGAGCGGCCGCGCGACCGGCCCCCACTTGCATTTCGAGGTCCGTACCGGCCAGATTCCTCGCAATCCCATGAGCTTTCTACCCGACGTCCCCAGGGGCTCGACGTGACGGCCACCGGTGAGCGCGACACGCGGCTGGCATTGTTGCGGGCGCGCGTCCGCGACGTGCCGGACTTTCCCAAGCCGGGGATCCTGTTTCGCGATCTGACGCCGCTGATGGGCGACGGCGTGGCGATGGGCGAGGCGATCGATCTGCTGGCCGAATCGGTTTCGCGCCATCGCCCCGAGCTGGTCATCGCGATCGAATCGCGCGGCTTCATCTTCGGCGCGCCCGTGGCCGCGTCGCTGGGCATCGGCTTCGTCCCCGTACGCAAGCCCGGCAAGCTGCCCCACAAGACCAGGCGCCGCAGCTATGCGCTGGAGTACGGCACCGACGCGCTGGAGATGCACGCGGACGCGTTCGTCGCCGGGGCGCGCGTCGTGATCGTCGACGATCTGCTGGCCACGGGCGGCACGGCGGCGGCGACCGTCGAGCTGGTGCGCGAGATCGGCGGCCACGTCGTGGGCGCGGCGTTCGTCGTCGAGCTGGCGCTGCTGCGCGGGCGCGAGCTCCTGGCGGGCGTCCCCGTCGACGCGCTGCTGGATTATTAATTGATGGGAACCCTGAAAGGGTTCCCAAACCCTCCCGCGACGGGATCCGCCGGGCAAAGCCCGTCGGATCCCACGCGATCGCGCGGACTCGTGCGCGGGCGCTACGCGCCGAGCCCGACGGGGGCGCTTCACCTCGGCAACGCGCGCACGGCGCTGCTCGCCTGGCTGGACGCCCGCAGCCGGGGCGGCGCGTTCGTGATGCGCGTCGAGGATCTGGACCGCGCCCGTATCCCGGCCGGCGCGGAGACGCAGGTCCTGGAGGATCTCGCGTGGCTGGGGATCGACTGGGACGAAGGTCCGGACACCGGCGGCGCGTTTGCCCCCTACCGCCAGAGCGAGCGCACGCGCGACTACGACGCCGCCGTCGATCGCCTGCTGGCCGCTGGGCGCGCGTTCCCGTGCGCGTGCTCGCGCGCCGACGTCGCGCGCGCCGCCAGCGCGCCTCACGCCGCCGACGACGACGGCCCGCGCTATCCGGGCACGTGCCGCGCGCTCGATCCGGACAGCGTGCGCGCCCGCTCGGCGGCGCAGGGGAGGGCGCCCGTGATCCGCTTCGCCGGCGGCGGCGAGCACATCGACTTCGTCGACGACATCCACGGCGCCGTCCCGGCCGACCCCGGCGGCATCGACGACTTCGTCCTGCGCCGCGCCGACGGCACCGCCGCCTACCAGCTCGCCGTGGTCGTCGACGACGCCGCCATGCAGATCACGCGCGTCGTCCGGGGCGACGACCTGCTGACGTCGACGCCGCGCCAGCTGGCGCTGTATCGCGCGCTGGCGCTGCCCGCACCCGCGTTCGCGCATGTGCCGCTGGTGCTGACGCCGGAGGGGGAGCGCCTGGCGAAGCGGACGCGTCCGGCTTCGATCGCGTCGCTGCGCGAGCGGGGCGTCACCGCGCAGGCCGTCGTCGGCGCGCTGGCTGCGTCGGCCGGTCTGTGTCCCCCGGGCGCACACGTGGCAGCCGCGGCGCTGGTCGCATTGTTCTCCCTGGCCGCCGTCGATCGGCGGCCAGCCGTCGTCACGGACCTCTAGCCGGAGCCGAACGCCAGCGGGAACAGCGCGCGCGACGCCGCCTCGATCTCGGCGGTCACCGCCGCGGGCGCGCGCAGGATCGACGCCTTGCCGAGCTCGATGTGGGCGGCCACCTCCGCGTCCAGCTGCGCCGGCAGCTCGTCCTCATCCAGCACGTCCAGCCGCCCCGCGGGCGTGGCCAGCACGTCGACGACCAGGTCACGCCAGTCGATGACGTCGGGCCGGATGCTCACGCGGTCGCAGATGTTGAAGTAAAAGCCGATGGTCTCGCGAGCCGCGTCGAGCCAGTGGTAGGCGTTGTAGTGACGCTCTGCCCAGAAGTGGCCGAAGCTGACCGTGCCGGCGGGCAGGTCGATGCCATGCACGTGCATCGGCCCGGGCGCGATCCACAGCACGACCGCGTGGTCGCTGTCGCCCGCCAGCAGCGTGCACTCGAACCGCTTCTCCGCGCCGACGAGGGTCCGCTTGATCTCCACGACCTGCGCGCGCGCCGGCATTGCTCAGCCGTCGATGTTAGTCACTCGGCTGCGATTCGGTGGCGATCGCGCGCGTGATCGCCGCCGTCCGGCAGACAAACGGATCGATGCCGGTATAGCTCCCCGAGTAGCTGAAGGCCGCGCCACGGCTGCGGCTGCAGTAAGGCTTGTCGGCGCACGGCGCGCACGCCGGGTAGTCGGCGAGCCGCAGGCCGCGGATGCGCTGGAACACCGGCGACGACCGCCAGATGTCGATGAACGTCTGCTCGCGCACGTTCCCCGCCGACCACGGCACCGAGATGCACGGGTAGACGTCGCCGTACGCCGAGATCGCGCAGTTGCCACGCGCGCAGTTGCACGGGAAGCGGTCGTCTCGGTCACCCGCGCTTGCCCGTCGGGACCATGTCGCGCAGCGGGCCGCGGTAGAGCTCGTCCAGCTGGTCGTCGTCGACCCGCGTCGCCAGGCTGCCGCGCGCTGCCGTCGTGGCGGGAGCGTGATCGTCACGTCGATCGCATAAGCGAACCCCTCGGCGTCGGCCGCGGCGCGCATCGCCGCCATCTCGTGCGCGTTCGGCGCATGACGATGAACTTGAGCCGGACCGCGACGCCCAGCTGGCGCATGCGGCGCGCGCCGTCCCAGGTCCGGCGCCACGATCCGGGGATCTGGGTGATGCCGTCGTGCACCTCGGGCGTCGCGCCGTAGAGGCTGATGCTGACGCCAAGAAGGTTGCGGTACCCCGCGAGGCGCGCAGCGACGCCCGGGTGCAGCATCGTCCCGTTGGTCAGCACCTGCACGGCGAAGTTGAGCTCGCGCGCGCGGTCGAGCACGGGAAACAGATGCGGGGAGGTCAACACCTCACCACCCGTCAGCCCCAGGAACAGCGTGCCCGGCGTCGCGCAGGCGCTGCAGGAGATCGCAGCCGCTCGTCCAGCGACAGCTCCTGCTTCGGCGCGCCGCACCCCGCGGGCTCGGCGCCTCCGCTCGGCTCGTCGCGATCCAGGTTGTAGCAATGCAGGCAGCGAATGTTGCAGTTGAGCGTCAGCTCCATGCGAGACGTTGAACGGCACCATCCGGTCGGACGCCATCCTCTGCACGCGGCGTACAATCTCGTGGGCCGCCGCGTCCATGCCGACGAGCGCGCTGTCGTCGCAGCGCGGCTCGTCGTCTGCTCGTTCACGACGCGGCAGCGCCTGCGGGCGGGCGTTCATCGTCACGCGCCCCGCCGGCGGCCACGACCAGCTTCTTGTCGCTGAGCCCGGCCAGGCAATCCGTGATCCCGCGCGTAGCTCGTCTGCGCTCGGCGTCGTATTCGTCGGCCAGCGTCGCCGCCAGCTCGTCGAGCGAACGCGGCGCCGCAAGCAGCTCCCAGATGCGCCCCGCCGTCTCGTTGAGCAGGTGGACCTCGCGGCTGCGCGGATCGACGACGATGGTCTCTTCGTCGAGCCGCTGGAATGGCAGCTCGTCGTCGCGCTTCCAGCGTTCAGGCGCCGCCGCACTCATCGCCCCACCATCGTCAGGATGGGGGTGGCTACCAGCGATCCGAACAGGTGAGCCAGGTTTCCCGCACGCCCCGGGCAGCGGAAGGCGCTTGCCGTCGCGCGCCAGGACCGCAACCTTGCCCAGGACCTGCGCGTCGCGTCCGTCTTCGAAGCTGTCGGTACGCCCTTTCGCATGCGCCTGGTCGGGGTGTGAACCCGCTGGCAGATCAGGGCGTCGTCATCCGGCGTCTCGCCTGGCGTCCAGTAGAGCAGGGTGTCGCCAGCCGAGAGCTGGGACACCGGCGCGGCCTCGATGAGCAACGACTCGCCGGCCTTCAGCCACCTGTGGACGCCAGCGCCCTTGGGCCGAAACTTGTACGAAGTGTGTTTGCGAAGCAGCGATCGGAATTCGGACACCATCTCGCGCGTGGACAGCGGAGGCACCTTGCGGGTGATCTCCGGGCCCAGGTGTGGCGCCAGCTTGCGGAAAATCTGCTGTGTCGGGACGTTTTTCGTCAGGCTCGCCTCCACTGATCGGACCTCGGCCCCAAGGCCGATCGCCAGCGCCAGGTTCCGCTTCACCGTCTCGCGATCGGTGGTGAACGCAAGGAAGCAGCCGAGCAGGCGCAGCGTGGCGTCCGCGGACATGATCGGCGTCATCGTCACCGCGTCGCGCGGCGCCTGCGCCAGGAACGCCAGCGTCCGCAACGGCCAGCTGCGCATCGACGTGCCGCCTCGCGCGAAGTCGCCCCAGAACGGCGTGCCGTGGACGCGCCAGCCATCCTCGGCGCGGCGCACCACGACCAGCTCGTCCGAGAGCACGTCGTCAGCGTCGGGCGCCTTGCGCGCCAGCGTCGTTTTGCCGGCGCCGCTCTGCCCGGGAAACACGACGCCGATCTGCTGCGTGGCGCAGGCCGCAGCTGTGGATGAGCATCCCGTCGAGACGGGGCAGGATGGTCGAGTAGAGCACCCGGAGGATACAGTCGACCGCAAAAGGGTTCATCTCGCAGCGGCCGCTGCCTCGATAGGTGGTCCGTCCGCGACGCGGCCGCGGGCTCAGCGGTCAGCTTCGCGCTGCAGATCCCACCGCGTTACAGCGAATCGCGCGCGCAGTCGCCGCGACACGCAGCGGCTTGGTTTCGAGAGCGACGCGATAGTCTCGCGCGCCAGGCGGAGACGCGGGGATCAGGTCCAGGCGTAGCGAGATGTCGCGCTCCACCCACGTCGCCGCCGGCATCTCGAACGCGCCATAGCGGGCGTGCAGCTGGTCGATGAACGGTTGCATGTCCGCCGACCAGCTCGACGTGGGCGACGACGCCACCAATCGAAAGCAAGAGGTCGTCACGACGCGGTCGACGGCTCATGAGGCCTGAGGAGCGGGCGGGTCTGGGTCATGCACTGGTCATCGAACATCTTGCCGCACGCTAGGCTGTTGGTTTCAAACAGTCGTCCGGACTTTATCCGGGGCCGTTGCCACTGTCGCTTGCGTGGCGACTTGGGCGTCTTGCGCTGGACCTTCTCTGCCATGGTGTCTCCTTCGATCGCTCCGACCCCGTGTCTACTCCATTTTCGCCAGCGCGCTCTTGGCCGCTGACCGAACATCGGGCGCGGGATCGCGCGAGCGCGCCTGCCGCAGCTCCGCCACCGCGCGCCTGGCGGCGGCCCGTCCGTCGCCGACGGCGGCCAGCTCACCCAGCGCCCACGCGGCGTTTTGCCGGACGAACGGGCTCTTGTCGCCGAGCAGCTCTTCGAACAGGCCCGCCAGCTCGGGATCCCTGCGCTTGCCGAGAACGCGCGTCGAGAAGGCGCGGACGCGTTCGTCCGCGTCGCCGGCGGCGAGCTTGCGCAGGGCGACGCCATAACGCGCGGGCGATGCGCCGAACGCGGCGTCGAGCGCGACGCACCGTCTCGGCGTTCCGGGCCAGGATCGCCGCGCGCCACGAGCTGACCGACCTGTCCACCTCGGCTTCGATGCTCGCGGGCGTCTCAGGCACCACGGCGGGCGGTTCGCTCAGTCCCGACCCGCTGGCGCCGAAATTGATGGCGCTCTTCGCCTGGTCGGCTTTCGCGCGACCACCAGGCTGTGTCGTATGGCGTACCACCAGGGCCCCACCAGTCGCCAGTGCGACGGCCAGGCCGGCGATGATCCACCGTTTGTCTCCCCTAGACATGCGGCTCAGTCGACGATCACAAGGTTTCCGATACCTTACAGTGCCTTTGCGCAGCAGGCGCAATTATTGCCGAGTGGGTTAACCACACACCCAACTCATCGACACCGCGGAACGGGACTTGAATGTCCCGGCGATGCTTCTGGTGACCCCGGCCTGATTCGAACAGGCGACCTACGGTTTAGGAAACCGCCGCTCTATCCACCTGAGCTACGGGGCCGGCGCGCGCCGATTTCTTAACATGAAACAGAGCCGCTGCCCTCCCGGCCATTGATCGACCGCCCGGTCGGATCTATAGAGACGGGACACGCACCGTGATCGAGATGGCCAGTAAAGCGTCGTCCGCCGGACCTGAGCCGGCTCGCCTTCCTCCCGCGGTCCTGGTCGTGGAGGACGATCAGGACGTCGCGATGACGATCAACGACGTGGTCGAGGAGCGCGGCTACCGCGCCATCTGTGTCCCCAACGGTCGCGCTGCACTTTCGGTCCTGGAGTCGGAACGTCCGGCCTTGATGCTTGTCGATCTGTTCATGCCAGTGATGAACGGCGCCGAGTTCCTGAAGGTCATCAAGCGGACGCCCAGGCTCGCGAGCATCCCGCGCGTGATCATGACCGCCGCCAACGATCCGATGATCGGCATCAAAGAGGACGTCACGGTCCTCTACAAGCCGGTCGACTTCGACGCGCTGACCGGGCTCCTGCAAAGGTACTGCGAGCCCGCCCGGGCGCGTCCTCTATGAAGCTTCGCGCCACGCCGCGGCATTGCGGGGTGGGGCGCTGGTCGGTGGTCGCGGCCCTTGCCGTGGTCGCTGCCGTCGCCACGGGCTGCAAGCGCGACGCTGCGCTGGGCCCCCCAGACTCGTTTCGTGTGCTGTCGCCCCTTGGCGGGCCCGGCGCCAAGCCCACGCAGAGCAAGACGGGCCTGCCTGTGCTCGAGCCGCTGCCGCTCGACGACCCGCACGCAATCCCCGTCCACCAGCAGCTCGCGATCGGATTCGCGGGCGAGGTGCTGCGCACCGATTACCTGGCCAAGCAGCTGGTCCGCGACATCCAGATCGGCGGGCGCGGCTACGGCCCGCGGCCGCGTGCCGCCGCCGCCGAGCCGACGGTTCTCGTGCTGGGCGGCGAGGCCCCCGCCGGCGCTCCGATTCAGCCGGCGCTGGCGCTCGATGGGACGTTCGGGGCAAAGGATCACTTGAACGCACCCTGGGCCGCCCTGGAGGCCTACCCCGACCACGATCCCGCGCTGCCTCAGACGCTGGCCGGCGTGCTGGGCTTGATGGCGGCGTCGCGGGTCGCGGACGCGAACGAGGCTCGCCCCACGCTGCCGCTGGTCGTCGGCTACGCGCGGGCGCTGGAGGTCATCGCGCGCGAGTGGCGGGTCGGCGATGGCCCAGCGGGGATGGTGCAGACCACCGCCGGGACGGCGGCGCAGCGGCAGCTGTTCGCCGCCGTGCGCGAGAACCGCTACGTCCTGGCGGCCGACGGCTCGCCACGCCCGCCGGGTGAGCTGCTCGGCGATCCTGGCGTGACGGCGACCGTGCTGTACCGCCTCGCCCAGTCGAAGACGGTTGGGCGCAAGGTCGCCCCCGACGAGGTCTACGCGCCGTTCGTCAAGGACCGCGTCCCGGAGGGGGTCAGCCCGGCGGCCGTGCTGGGCCCGTTCCGCAACTTCCAGGCGAAGCTGCTGTCGGCCTGGGCGCGTGCCGTGCTGGAGGGCAATCCGCCCCGCGACATCGCCGATCTGATCGACGCGTACGGCCGCGCGCTGCCCGCGGAGCGCAGCGAGGTGGTCCGGATCTTCGTCGTCACGACGTTCGGCGCGACGGTCAAGGCAGGTGGCGTCCATCCCCCCGACCGCGACCCAGGCACCGCGCTTCCCGAGCTCACGGCGCTGGCCGCCCAGGTGGCCGCGGGCAAGCTGTCCTCGCACGCCGCGCTGGCCGCGCCCTAGCGATCCGGCAGCGCCGCAGAAGGCGCTCGACGGCGCGAGGCTCGTGTTAGATTCCCCGCGCCTATGAGCGCGTTTTGGCAGCAGAAACCTGTCCTCGTCACGGGTGGTGGGGGCTTCCTCGGCAGCTTCGTCGTCGAGCGCCTGCGCGCGCGAGGGTGCGAAGGTCGTCGTCCCCCGTTCAGCGGAATACGATCTGGTCGACGGCGCGGCGGTCCGCCGCCTGATCGCGGACGCCCGCCCCGAGATGGTCATCCACCTCGCGGCTCGCGTCGGCGGCATCGGCGCCAACCGCGAAAACCCCGGGCGCTACCTGTACGAGAACGCGATGATGGGGCTGCAGCTGTTCGAGCAGTGCCGCCTGGCCAAGGTGCCCAAGCTGGTGGCGCTGGGGACCATCTGCGCGTACCCGAAGTTCGCGCCGGTTCCGTTCCGCGAGGACGATCTGTGGAACGGCTACCCGGAAGAGACCAACGCCCCTTACGGCATCGCCAAGAAGATGATGCTGGTGCAGTCGCAGGCGTACCGCGAGCAGTACGGCATGAACAGCATCGTGCTGTTCCCCGTCAACCTGTACGGGCCGCGCGACAACTTCGACCTGCAGTCGTCGCACGTCATCCCGGCGATGATCCGCAAGTTCGTCAGCGCGCGCGAACGCGGCGACAACGAGGTGGTGCTGTGGGGCGACGGCTCGGCGACGCGCGAGTTCCTGTACGTCGAGGACGCCGCCGAGGGCATCTTGCTGGGGGCAGAGCGCTACGATTCCAGCGAGCCGGTCAACCTGGGCAGCGGCAAGGAGATCGTCGATTCGCGATCTGGCGCAGACCATCGCGCGCGCCTGCCGGTTCGAGGGGAAATTCGTGTGGGACACGAGCAAGCCGAACGGCCAGCCGCGCCGCCAGCTCGACGTGACGCGCGCGCGTGAGCGGTTCGGCTTCGAGGCACGCACACCGTTCGATCGCGGCATCGCGGCAACAGTCGCGTGGTACGAAGAACATCAAAAGGAGATCGAGAAACGATGAAGCGAGCGTTGATCACGGGCGTCACCGGCCAGGACGGTTCCTATCTGGCGGAGCTCCTGCTGGAAAAGGGATACGAGGTCTACGGCGTCGTCCGGCGCTCGAGCTCGTTCAACACCGAACGGCTGGATCGCATCTACCAGGATCCGCACGTCGCCGACTACCGGCTGCGGCTGGTCTACGGCGATCTGGACGACGCCAGCTCGCTGAACCGCGCGCTGCGCAGCGTCCGTCCCGACGAGATCTACAACCTGGGCGCGCAGAGCCACGTCCGCGTCAGCTTCGACGTCCCCGAATACACGGCGTCGACCGTCGGCCTCGGCACGCTGCGCCTGCTCGAGGCCATGCCGCGAGTCCGGGCTCGACAAGACGGTGCGCTTCTACCAGGCGTCGTCGAGCGAGATGTTCGGCGCCGCGGCGCCGCCGCAGAGCGAAGCGACGCCGCTGCAGCCGCGCAGCCCGTACGCGTGCGCGAAGGTGTTCGCCCACCAGCTGGCGCAGAACTACCGCGAGGCCTACGGGATGTTCATCTCGTGCGGCATCCTGTTCAACCACGAGTCGCCGCGCCGCGGGATCCCGTTCGTCACGCGCAAGATCACGCGCGCCGCGGCCCGCATCAGCCACGGCCTGGACAAGAAGCTGTACCTGGGCAACCTGGAGGCCAAGCGCGACTGGGGCTTCGCCGGCGACTACGTCGAGGCGATGTGGATGATGCTCCAGCACGACAAGCCCGACGACTACGTGGTCGCGACCGGCGAGTCGCACAGCGTGCGCGAGCTGCTGGACATCGCGTTCGGCACGCTGGAGCTCGACTGGAAGCAGTACGTGGAGATCGACCCGCGCTACTTCCGGCCGACCGAGGTCGACCACCTGCACGGCGACCCGAGCAAGGCGATGCGCGAGCTGGGCTGGAAGCCGAAGGTCACCTTCCGCCAGCTGATCGAGATGATGGTGCGCGCCGACGAGGAGGACGTGCGGCTCGCGCTTTCGGGCCGCGCGCCCAGCGCTTGACGGTCGCGGTCGTGCTCGGCGCGCGTGGCCTGCTGGGCACGGCGCTGGGCGAGCGCCTGCCCGCCGCGGGCTGGCGCGTGGCGGCGGCGGTCGGACACGGCGAGTGTGACATCAGCGACGCCGGACGCCGTGCGCGCGCTGCTCGAGGCCACGCGTCCCGACGTGGTGTTCAACGCCGCCGCGTACACGGACGTCGACCGCGCCGAGAGCGAGCCGGCCGCCGCCGAGGCGGTCAACGCGGCTGGCGCCGAGAACGTCGCCCGCGCGGCCGCGGCGGCGGGAGCGGCCGTCGTCCACTACTCGACGGACTTCGTGTTCGACGGCGAGCTCCCGCGGCCCTACGACGAAGAACGATCCGCCGTCCCCGCAGGGCCGCTACGCGGCGTCGAAGGCGGCCGGCGACGCGCGCGTCGCGGCGGCGGCCGAGCGCCACTTCATCCTGCGCGTCGGCTGCCTGTACGGCCGGGGCGGGCGCAACTTCCCGTCGACGATCGTGCGGCGCCTGCGCGCCGGCGAGACCATCCGCGCCCACAACGATCGTCTGGGATCGCCGACGTGGGCGCGCGAGGTGGCCGACGTGTCGGCGGCGCTCGCGCGCACCGCACATCACGGCCTTTACCACTGCACCGCCCAGGGCGAGACCACCTGGGCCGACTTCGCCCGCCTGGCGGCTGATATCCTGGGCGTGCCGGCCGAGCGCGTCCGGGGCGTGTCGACCGCCGAGCTGCCGCTCAAGGCGCAACGCCCGCGCCGCGCGATCCTCGACAATCGCCGCCTGCGCGAGCACGGCCTGGACAGCCTGTCGTCCTGGCAGGACGCGCTACGCGCGTTCATCGCCGAAGAGACGGGGTAGGGCGGGGGCGGTAGGTCAGGCGCCCGGAAGAACCGGCGCGTCCTTGAGCCGCGGCGCCGCGCGATCTTGCGGCGACAGCAAGGGTGCGTTCGAGGGCCATGTGATCCCGATGTCGGGATCGTTCCAGGCGATGCCGCGGCCCGCGCCCGGCACGTAGGGAGCCGTGCACTTGTACATGACGTCCGCGATCGGTGACGTGACAAAGAAGCCGTGCGCGAACCCGGTCGGGACCCACATCTGCAGGTGGTTGTCCTCCGACAGCTCGACGCCGAACCAGCGCCCGAACGTCGGCGAGCCGCGGCGGATGTCGACCGCCACGTCGAAGATCGCGCCGCGAATCACCTGGACCAGCTTCCCCTGGCCGTGCGGTTCCTGAAAGTGGAGCCCGCGCAGAGTCCCCTGGACCGAGTGGGACAGGTTGTCCTGAACGAACGCGTCGCGATGCCCGCCTCCCGGTAACGCCCGAGCTGGAACGTCTCCAGCAGGAACCCGCGCTCGTCCTTGAACACCTTCGGCTCGATGACGACCATCCCCGCGAGCGGAGTTTCGATGATCTTCACAGGCCGTCCCGCGCGCCCGGGCGCTCAGCCGCCAGCGCCAGCAGATATTTGCCGTATTCATTGTTGCGCATCGGTGCCGCCAGGGCCTGCAAGGCGGCGGCGTCGATGTAACGCCATCCGGTAGGCGATCTCCTCGGGGCAGGCGATCTTCAGTCCTTGCCGGCGCTCCAGGATCTCGATGAAGGTCGAAGCCTGCTGCAGCGACTCGTGGGTTCCGGTGTCGAGCCAGGCGTAGCCGCGGCTCATGACCTCGACGCGGAGCTGCTTGCGCTGCAGGTAAACGGCGTTGACGTCGGAGATCTCGAGCTCGCCGCGCGGCGACGGGCGCAAGCTGCCCGCGATGTCGATCACCTGGTTGTCGTAGAAGTAGAGACCGGTGACCGCGAAGTTCGATCGCGGCGCCTTCGGTTTCTCTTCGATGTTGATCGGCGTGCCGTGCGCGTCCAGCTCGACGACGCCGTAGCGCTCCGGGTCCTTCACGTAATACGCGAACACCGTGGCCCCGTTGTCCTGCTTGGCGGCGCGCTGCACCCGCTCGCTGAACCCCTCGCCGTGGAAGATGTTGTCACCCAGCACCAGCGCAACGGCGTCCTTGCCCACGAATTCGCGCCCGATGATGAACGCCTGCGCCAGCCCGTCGGGGCTCGGCTGTACCGCGTAGGAAATCGAGATGCCCCATTGCCGGCCGTCGCCGAGCAGGTCCGCGAAGCGCGGCGTGTCGGTCGGCGTCGAGATCACCAGGATGTCCCGGATCCCCGCCAGCATCAGCGTGGTGAGCGGGTAGTAGATCATCGGCTTGTCGTAAACCGGAAGCAGCTGCTTCGAGATCACGCGGGTGAGCGGGAACAGCCGCGTTCCAGAACCCCCAGCCAGGACGATGCCCTTCACCGTCGCCTCATTTCTCGGTACTCACTTCTCCCCGACGGTGGCTCGTCCCGGCTTCTCTTGTCAAGGCAGACATGCCGTTAACACAATCCAGACCGAGACGAGCGAAAGATACAGGCAGACTGGCATTAGGGAGTCGACCGCAAAGTCGTGACCAGCGAGTCGAGCAAGGATCGGTACATCGTCTTCGGTAGTCCGAGCATCGGGCCCGAGGAGATCGCCGCAGCCACCCGCACCCTCGAGTCGTCGTGGATCGGAACCGGTCCTCGCGTGCACGAGTTCGAGCGCGCGTTCGCGCGCATGGTCGGGGTCGACCACGCGCTCGCGACCTCGTCGTGCACGGCCGCACTTCACCTCGCGATGGCGGCGTCGGGCGTGGGGGCGGGTGACGAGGTCATCACCACCGCGATGACGTTCTGCGCGACGGCAAACGCCATCGTTCACACCGGCGCCGTCCCGGTGCTCGTCGACTGTCAGCGCGACACGATGAACATCGATCCAGCCGCGGTCGAGGCGGCCATCACCCCGCGCACGCGGGCGCTCGTCCCCGTGCACTTCGCCGGCCGCCCCGTCGACATGCACGCGCTCCGCAAGATCGCGGACAAGCACCACCTCCTCATCATCGAGGACGCGGCGCACGCGATCGAGACGCGTCTATCACGGCAAGCGCGCCGGCAGCCTCGCCGACATCGGTTGCTTCAGCTTCTATGTCACCAAGAACATGACCACCGGCGAAGGCGGCATGGTGACGACCAACGACGCGAAGCTGGCGGAGAGGGTGCGCATCTACGGCCTCCACGGCATGTCGGCCGACGCGTGGACTCGCTTCTCCGACCAGGGGTTCAAGCACTACGACGTCGTCGGCGCCGGGTTCAAGTACAACCTCACTGACCTCGCCGCCAGTCTGGGACTCGTGCAGTTGCCCAAGCTCGTGGGCTGGCTACGAGCGGCGCGAGGAGCTGTGGGCTCGCTACGACGCCGCGTTCGCTGATCTGCCGCTGGTGCTGCCCAAGGCGCCGGAGCCGCAGACCGTTCACGCGCGCCACCTCTACACGGTGCTCGTGCGCGACGACGCCGTGGTGACGCGCGATCAGTTCATGACAAAGATGCACAAGCGGGGCGTGGGCACGGGGGTCCACTATCGGGCGCTTCACACCCAGTCGTTCTACCGGGACCGATGGGGCTATCGACCGGAGAGCATGCCCAACGCCGCTTACATCGGCGAGCGAACCGTGTCGCTGCCGCTGACGCCGCGCCTGACCGAGCTCGAGGTGGAGCGGGTGATCGAGACGACCCGGGCCGTCGCCTCCGGCGAGGGCTAGCTCGGCGCCCTGGCTCGCCTGCTCGGCGAGCTCACGTCCCCACTGCTCGATCACGTCCCGGAACGAGCGATGGGCCGCCACCCGCTCGAACGCGGCCTCCGTGCTCACCGATAGCGCGTCGTACTGGACCGGATCGGCGAACACCTCCGCGGCCACGTCGGCCAGACTCGATCGGGTCCGCCGCCTTGAACAGCCGCACGCCCTCACGGTCGAGGAAGCTGCGCGCGAACACGTCGCAGTTGGAGGCGAGCACCGGGGTGCGGCTGGCGAGCGCCTCGGTGAGCGCCATCGGCATCCCCTCCATGAAGCTCGGGCGCGTCGGCACGCACACGAAGGTCGCGGCGCGAAAGGCGTCGAACAAGGTGTCGTTCCCCACCCAGCCGGGCGTGGCGATCGCGTCGGGGGGAAGCCCGACAGCGCGCGCACGCACCGCCTGCAGCGCCGGGCCGTCGCCGAACATCGTCGCGCGCGCGACGATGCCGCGCTGGCGCAACGTGCGCACGGCGTCGACCACGTCGAACGGGCCCTTCGATTCGATCATGCGCGCGGCGAACACGATCTGGATCGCGTCGCGCGCGCTCGAGCCGTTTCGGTGGCAGCGCCGAGGGCATCCGCTCGCCGTCGTACTCCCAGGCGAAGATCTTCGCGGGATCGAGGCCGTAGTCCTCCATCGAACGGCAGGCGGTCGGTTTGTAGTTGTAGACGCGCGCGAAGATCGGATCGCGGAGGACATTCATCAGCCACTGCGCGTTCACGCGCGAGCTCAGCTCGGCGCCGCCGACGGCGTTGGCGAATATCGCGATGGTGGGAATGCGCCGCTGCTTGCACCAGATGGCGACGCGCAGGCCCAGTGGGGTCGAGCAGCGAAGCATCACGTGCGTGGGATTGAAGCGCTCGAGGTGACGCAGGATCGGGCGCGCGTAGAGCTCCCAGCGCAGGCCGACGAGCTTCTGGTAGGCCTTCGGGAAGGGATGCCCGACGAGCTTCTGGAACTCCCGCCGCACCTCGTATTGCGGCGCATCGAGGGACACGATCAGGCTGTCGTGGCGCGAAAGCACGGCCTCGAAGGCGGCCACGCTCTGGTACATCCCGAAGTACGGCTCCTGCTGGCCGCTTTTCATCAACGAGAGTGCCTTGAGGTAGTCGCCGTGCTGGACGGACGCGATGCGCAACCGGCGGGGCTCGGAACCTGCGCTCATCGCGACGTCGGAGCGCTCACTCTCCCGACAACCGGGCCGCGTACTGGCGCTCGTAGTAGTCGCGGTAGGCGCCGCTGCGGACGCGCTCCGTCCACGCACGTTCGGCGCGGTACCAGGCGACGGTCTCGGCCAGGCCGGCGTCGAACTCGTGGCGCGGGCGCCAGCCGAGCGCGTCGCGGATCTTGCGTGAATTCATCGCGTACCTGCCGGTCGTGCCCGGGCCGGTCGGGGACGTGACGAATCAACGATTCGTCGCGCCCGGTCAGATGCAGGATCGCGCGCACGACGTCCAGGTTCGGGCGCTCGTTTTCGGCGCCGATGTTGTAGACCTCGCCCGACTGCCCGCGCAGCAGGACCGCGTCGATCGCCTCGCAGTGATCCTCGACGTGAATCCAGTCGCGCACGTACAGACCGTCGCCGTAGACGGGCAGGGGCTCGCCGGCCAGCGCGTTCATGATCATGAGCGGGATCAGCTTCTCGGGGAACTGGTAGGGGCCGTAGTTGTTCGAGCAGCGCGTGATCACGGTGTCCATGCCGTGCGTGTGGTGAAACGCCATCACGACGTGGTCCGCCGCGGCCTTGCTGGCGGAGTACGGGCTGCGCGGCGCGATCGGCGTCGTCTCCTCGAACGCGCCGGTCGGGCCCAGGCTTCCGTAAACCTCGTCGGTCGACACCTGCAGGAAGCGGCTCACGCCGGCGGCGCGCGCCGCCTCGATGAGCCGCAACGTGCCGACGACGTTGGTGTCCAGGAACGGCTCCGCCGACATGATGCTGCGGTCGACGTGGCTCTCCGCGGCGAAGTTCACGACCGCGCCGATCGCGTGCTTGCGCATCAGCTCGAGCATGGCCGCGCCGTCGCGGATGTCGGCGCGCACGAACACATGCCCGGCGTCGTTCTCCAGGTCGCGCAGGTTCTCCAGGTTGCCGGCGTAGGTCAGCGCATCGACGTTGACGATGCGGTCCGCCGGCCGCGCCCGGCGCACCAGCCTCACGTACGACGAGCCGATGAAGCCCGGCGCCCCCGGTGACGAGCAGATTCATGATTTGTCCCAAGGACATACCATGAACCCGGTAAGCGTTACGTTAACAGGCCGGTCCGCGTCACGTTAACAGCCGCACACGCACTGCCATCGGCGCGCTCCAGGACGCCGCCGCTCATCCCAGGACGGCCGCATCCATGCCCCACCCGGCCAAGCCAGACATGGCCGATAAGAAATATTCCGTAAACTAAACGTTTATCGCGGCCATTGAACGAAACCCCACCCTGGGGCGACAAAGCAGCATGCGAATCTGGCCCTGGCTCGTCTTGCTTGGCTGCGTGCTGGCGCTGGCGGCCCGGACGGCACGCGCCGATGTCGATGCCACCCCGCCACTGCTGGTGATAGTCGAGGTCGGCGCCGGAGCGGGCTGCGACGCCGGCGACGTGAGGCAAGCGATCCGCGCCGAGCTGGGCGCGGCGACACGCGGCGCCCAGCGAGCCGCGCGCCGCGGAAGCGACGCGCGCGCTGCTCGTCGGCGTCGAGCGCAGCCAGGTCGCCATGCTGTTGCACCGGGACGCCGCACCGCCGCTGGCCCGGACGATTGCCGTCCCGGCGGAACGCGGCGCGCGTTTGCGCGCCATCGCCTGGCTGGCCAGGAACATGGTGCGCAATCAGGTCTCGGAGGTCGTCGCCGCTTCACGCCCGCCGCCGCCCGCAGCCGAGAAATCGACCACCCCGGTCATTCCTGCGGACTTCCCGGCGCTCGAGCCGCCACCGCTGCGCGCGACGGCCGACGCCGATGCGAGCGCGAAGCACGCGGCGCCGTGGTCGTGAAGTCCAGGCTCCACGCCCATGTCCCGCCGCGCCCAGCGCCTGGCTGGTCACGGCTGCTGGAGGCTTGAGCTCTCTGCCAGCGGAGGCGATCTATTACCGAAGGCTATGTTGCCCCTACCCGACGTGGGAGTCGGCGACATGGCGTTCGGCGGCGGAACCACGTGGATGCTCGAGATCCAGCGACGGACCAGCTCGGGCCGCCTCGTGGGGATCGCACCTCGACGCGCGCTCACGCGGCCGGGACAGGTTTGGCGGCGCCGCGTTCATGGGGTCGCGTTGGGCTCGCGGTCGCTGCGGCGCTCGAGACCCACGATCGGCGCCGGCATCGAGGTCGCGACGACGATGGTCCGCAACACCTACGATCACGGACTCGTCGATGACCGGTATCAGCTCGATGACCGAGGTTCAAGAACGCCATGCGACCCGCGGCTCTACCTTCGCGGCGGGCTGGCGGGATTCGTCGATGTGTCCGACTCGCTCGCGATCATGGCGCGCATCGGCGCGCATCTCTCCACGCTCAGCGACCACACGGACGCGAACTGGCTGGTCGGAGTTCGGATGAAGCTGCCGTGAAAGTGCTGACCGACGTTCGCTGGCGCCGCGATCGCGACGACGCCGCCGCCCGCCGACGAGCGCCAGCTGACGGCTGAACTCGGGGCGCGGAGACATCGAAGCGCTCGCCTGGGCGTTCGATCGCTGGCACGACCGTGTTCGCGTGCTCGCGCGCCGGCTGCTGTCCGACGACGCGGCGGCTGAGGACGTCGTCCAGGACACGTTCGCGGCCCTGCCCGCGGCCGCGCGCCGTTTTCGCGGCGACGTCGATCTCGAAACGTTCGTGCTGTCGATCGCGGTCAAGCGCGCGCGCAGCCACCAGCGCACGGCGATCCGGCGGCGCCGCGCGCTCGGCCGCTTCCGCGAGCCCCCGCCACACGGTCCGCTCGATCCCGAACGCGACTCCTACCGGCGCGAGCTCGCGGCGCGGCTCGAAGCGGCGCTCGACAGGATCCCGCTCAAGCTGCGCCTCGCGTTCATCCTGTGCGAGGTCGAAGGTCTGACCGCGGTTCAGGCCGCGGCCGTGGCAGGCATCCCGGCCGCGACGGTGCGCACGCGCCTGTTCCACGCGCGGCGGCAGCTGCGCGATCTGCTCGCCCTGGAGCACGACGAATGAAAGTTCATCCTGACGAGCTCGCCGCGTACGTGCGCGCCTTCAAGGACGCGACCGGCGGCAGCGCCGACATGCGCGCGACCCGGGCCCGGGTGCTCGCGGCCGCCGGGCAGCGGGCGCACCGCCGATCCACCGCCAGTCGCGTGCTCCCGATCGCGATCGCGGGCCTGGTCATCGGCTCGTCGGCATCGGCCGGCGTCATGTCGCTGGCGGGCCGCTGGCGCGCCCCGCCAGCCGTCACCATCGCGGCGGAACGCCCCGCGCCCCGGCCCGGGCACGCAGCCGGCCGCGCCGCCGTCGTCATCCCTGCCGCGACCCCTGCCCCCGCCCCCGCCGATTCGCTCGGATCCCGACGCCGCCGAACGCGCGGCGTATGCACGCGCACATGTAGCCCACTTCGACGGAACATCCTGGCAACGCGCCCTGACCGCCTGGGACGACTACCTCCGCTCCTACCCGCGCGGCACGTTCGCGCCCGAAGCCCGCTACAACCGCGCCCTCTGCCTCATCCGTCTGGAACGTTTCGCGTCGGCCAAGGAGGCGTTGCGCCCCTTCGCCGCGGGTGCAGTCGGGCGCGGCTATCGCACCACCGAGGCGCGAACCTTGCTGGACTGGATGGATCGTCCGCGCTGATCACGACAGCCGTGCATCTGGTATTCGGCGTGTGCTACGCTTCGATCGTAGGCGATGGATTTCGACGAATTTGAACAGCTGGTTCTGAAGGTGCTGTTCGAGACCGATGTCCCGGTGACCGCGGCCCACGTCGCCTACCTGGGACGCATCTCCGTGCGCACCGCCGAGCGCCACCTGGCGCGCATGGTGGAACACGGCACGCTGACCGTGCGCACGAGCACCGCCGGCATCGTCGAATACATCTATCCAGGCCGCAAGCCGCTCTCGACGCGCGTCATGACCACCGAGGTCGCCACCGTTGGTCCGCCGACGATCACCGCCGGCGAAGGCTTCTTCCTGACGCTGCGCCCGCGGCCCAATCCGGTGACCGCGGTGATGCTGTCGATGCTGATTCCGGGCGCCGGCCACATCTACGCGGGCCGCCCCGGCGCCGGCGTCGCCTGGATGGCGACGACGCTGATGGGCTACGCGTGCTGCTTCCTGCCGGGCCTGTTCCTGCACGGCCTCTGCCTGGTCAGCGCCGCGCAGAGCCGCCGGGCCTAGCGGACGGATCGCGTCGAGCGCAGGCCGGCTTTGCCGGCCGGAGCTCATCGCGGGAGGGTCCGGGAACCCTCCCAGGGTTCCCGGTTAGACGCCGCCGCCGCTGGTCGTCAGGCCGCTGTCGGCCGGCGCTTCGAGGCTGTCTTCCTTGCGCTGGCGCAGCTGGCGCAGCTCCTCGAGCGCGCGCTGCGCCCCCGCCCCGCCCGCCTCCAGCGCCGCCAGCGCGTTGGCCAGGACGCGCACCTCCTCCTCGGTGCGGCCGCGCAGCGCCTGGTGCATCTCGCGGAACGACAGGTAGAAACCCTGCAGCTCGTCGCCCTTGCGCAGCTTGGCGGGCGTCGTCCCCAGCTTGTTGTCGCGGATGCGGCCGAAGAAGCTCGAGATCTTGTACAGCGGCCCGGCGACCTTGTGCGTGATCAGGATGCCGACCGCGCTGATCGACACCATCAGCACGACGCCGAAGCCGATGATGCCCCACAGCACGACCTTGTCGCTGTTGGCGAACTGCGCCCTCGCAGCGCCGCCGCGGTCTCCTGGTCGACCAGGCCGGTCCACAGGATCACCTTCGAGGTGTCGCGCGTCGCGATGTACATCTTCGCGCCCAGGATGACGGTCAGCACCAGCGCGACCAGAACGATCGTCGCCGTGTAGCGGAGCTGGAGGCCGACGTCGAGCAGGTAGTTCTTGACCTTGCGTTTGTACGCCGGTCTTGCGGCAGCTGCTTCGCCAGTGTTCATCCGAGCCTCCACATGCGCATTCTCGTCTGCATTCTACGTCTATCCAAGCTATCCCCCCTGGGACTTGAAGAATCGCCCTAGATCTTCGCTGAGCTGCCCCGCTGACGCTTCCAGACAATCGCGCTTGGCGCTGTCCTTGTCGCGCGGGCGCGACCCCGAATTCAGGCTGGCGCCGGCGTTGGTCCACATGATGATGCTCTTGCTCGGCCAGCGCGCGACCATCACCTTGACGTCGCAGTTCGTCTCCGACGAGCCGCCGCCGGTCGGGACGTCCTCGAGGCGCGTGATGTTGCCGTCGATGTAGAACCCGAGCAGCCCCGTCTTCGCGAAGTTGTGCTGGTCGGCCGGCGACAGCGACAGCGTCACCACGGGCAGCTTGCCGAGGTCCTTGAGCAGCGCCTCCTGGATGATCTTGGCCGCCTCGGGTCCGGCTGACTTCTGGCCGCCCGTGAAGGGTCCGAAGTTCAAGTAGATCTTCGCCTTTCGTCCCCCGCTGCCGCCGCCCACCGCGCCCCCTGCCCCGGCCAGCGCCGCCACCGCCTTCTCGGCCTGGCCGCGAACGAACGGGTCGGTCTCGCGCTTCATGAGGTCGCGCAGCGGCTCGCTCGCGTGCCCGTCGCCGAGCTGCCCCAGCGCCTGCCGCCGCGATGCCGCGCACGGTCTTGTTCTGATCGGCGAGCGCCTTGATCAGGAACGGCACCGCCTTGTGATCGCCGAGCTTGCCGAGCACCAGCGCCGCCTGCACGCGGACCTTGTAGTTGGAGTCCTCGAGCACGGCCTTGCACAGGTCGTCGACCTTCACGTCCGACGCCGCGTGCACGACCGACGCGCCCAGCAGCAGCACGCCCAGCACGACGCCGAGGCGGCTCACGATCGCCCCCGCCGCGGCCCGCCGCCCGACGCCTTGGCGAGCGCGCGTTTCCAGCCCAGCTCGAACACGAACGCGCACCCCGCGCCGCCCGGCAGATCCTCGACCCAGATCGTGCCGCCCGATAGCTCGATCAGCGCCCGCGCCAGCGCCAGCCCCAGGCCGTACATCACGGAGCCGGCGGCGTGGCGGCCGTAGGGCGCGAAGATGTTCAGCTTCTCACCGGCGTTGAGCGGCGCGCCGGGCGCGGCCATGCGAAACCGCATGCCGGCGTCGGTCTCGACGATGTCGACCTGCAGCTGGCTGCGCGGCGCGGCGCGGCGCAAGCGCGCCCATCCCCAGGTTCAAGATCGCGCACGTGATCAGCTCGCGATCGCCGTACAGCGACGGCTCGCGCCGTCCGGCGGGCGCGCCGGCGGCGAACGCGATCGTCCTTTCGGTCATCGCCGCCAGCCGGCTGCAGCGTCGTGATCGCCTCCGACGGCGGCGTCGCGCAGCTCGAACCGCTCGTCCTTGGGGACGAGCTGGCCGCTCTCGAAGCGGTCGTAGTCGATGACGGTGCGGACGCTGGCCTTGAGCTGCTCGAAGATCCCGTGCGCGTCCTCGACGCTGTCGTCGAAGTCCGCGCGCCGGGGATCGCCGCGCTCGGGGCCGAACTTGGCGACGTAATCGACGTTCGCCGCCAGCGCGCCGATCTGCCCCTTGAGGTCGTGCAGGAACTGCGACAGCCATTGCCGGCGGTCGACGATCTCGCTGGTCTGCGTGCGCTGCGCGCGCTCGCCGCGGCGAAACAGCGCGCGCGTGCGTAGCAGCGCCCACATGCGGGCGCGCCGTTCGTCCACATCGGTCGCCGGTGCGAACACGGCGTCGGCGCCGGCCTCGAACGCGCGCACCCGTTCGCGCTCCTGCTCGCCGCTCACGCACAGGATCGCGGGGACGAAGTGCGTGCGGACGTTGGCCTTCAGGCGCTGCACCAGGTCGATGCCGCCGGTCGGCGGGACGCTGTCGTCGATCAGCACGACGTCGGGCGGGTGCAGCAACGCCTCCTCGAACGCCGCGTTACCGTCGGCGACCGTCCGCACGTGGATGCCTTCGTTGCGCAAGAAGTCGATCAGCGCACGCGCCACGGCGCGCCCAGGCGCCACGACCAGCCCTTCGACCTCGCTGGGCAACGAGAGCTCGTTCTCGTGTGTAGTCCTCTCGTCGGGGAGCATCGATTCCGAGCCCGACGAGCATTGTAACGGAGCGACGCGTTTTCATCCATGGCGGGAGCGCTTCCTGTTCGCTCTCGCCGCTCTCGCCGCGCCACGATCGCGACGCACGCGAGCGCGCCAAGCAAGCCGCCGGCAGCGTCGGCGAGCACGTCGTTCGGATCGGGCGCCCGATTGGGGACGAACATCTGGTGAATCTCATCGGCGATCCCGTAGAGAGACGTGAGCAGAACCGCAATCAGCACCACCCGCCACGGCGCCGTGCCGGGCGCGAAGCTGGAGCGCGCGCCACGCCAGCACAGCGCCCCGAGCACCGCGTAGACCGCGGCGTGGACGAGCTTGTCGGCGTTCCAGATCGGCAGCTCGGGCAGCGCCCGGCCGGGGATGGACGACAGCGCGAAGATCGTCGCCGCCCACAGCGCGGCCGGCAGCCAGGCTTTGACCCACTTCATTGCCACCGCTGCTCGCTCGAGATGGCATGTCCTACATATCCTACATGTAAGTTTTTTGACTTCATTGGACGACATTGTACGCTGTTAACCATGGCGACTCCCTTTGATTCCATCTCGGACGAGACCGACCCCACGGCCGACGCGACGCTGGCCGCCCGACCAGCGCGCCCACCTGCGGTTCGACAAGATGTTCGTCGTCCGGCTGGAATCGCTGCTGTTCGGCGAGATCTACTGCGTCGCGCGCAACGTATCGGCCGGCGGCATCTTCCTGGAGCTGCCCGACCCGCTCCCGCTCGGCGCGGCGGTGCGCGTCTGCTTCCCCGTGCCGGACGGCTCGGGCGAGGTGGTGGCGATGGGCGAGGTGAAGAACCACTACTTCATCAATTACACGCAAGCGGGAGCCAGCCGCGCCGTCGCCGGCATGGCCGTCCGCTTCACGTCGTTCGAGAACGAGAGCCACGGCGTGCTGACCGACTGCCTCGGCCGCATGCGCGTCCTGCACTGACGCCTCATCTTGGGGCGGATCCGCCCGCGCCGCTTCGACGGTTGACGAAGTCTCTTCATGGTGACATAAGTCTCTTCATAGTGACTTTGTCATCGCGAAAGGCTGCGCCCATGAACATCATCGCGCCGGTTGTCATCACCGCCCTGCTGCTTCCCCTCACCGCTCGAGCCGCCGATTCCGACGGCCACGCCGCCGAGGCCCCGTGGAGCCAGGTGCCGAGCCATGTCTTTCGGCTGGCCCCGCGCGCGCACGAAGCGCCGCAGCTTTCGGTGCACTTCGGCTTGCTGCAGCCGGTCCTGTTCCGCGGCTTCAACGCCGCCATCGACCTCCGCTGGCGCCGCCTGCTGATCTCGTATTCGCACGGCCAGGGGCTCGACTACAGCGCGAGCCCGTCGGTGGGCCTGACGCCGGCCGAGGCGAACGCGGGAATGCGGCTGATGTCGCCGTGGACCACCGGCGGTGGAGTCGGCGTCGTCCTGATCGACGAGCTCTACGTCATGGCGGACGTCAAACGCCACCGTTACGAAGCATCGCTGGACGGCGACACGCTGGCGTACACCACGACCAGCGTCGGGGCCGAGGTGGGTGGCGGTTCTTCGCCTGGCGCGGCTTCTTCGTGCAGCCGGTGTTGCGCTACTGGCCCAACGTCCACACGACGCTTCCCGCCGGCAGCGCCGTGATCGGGGGCGTCACGCACACGGCGAAGGACCTCGGCTTCTTCGCCAACGTCACGCTCGGGTGGGCGTTTGAAATCTAGGCCAGACAAGCAGCCGCCGCCGCGTCCGCGCCACCGCGCCGGGACCGAACGCACCCTCATCGAAGCGGTCGGCGCGACTCTGGCTGACGGAGGCGTCTCCGCGCTGGGACTGTCCGCGGTGGCGCGGCGCGCGGGCGTCGACAAGGCGCTGATCTATCGCTACTTCGGCTCGTTCGAGCAACTGCTCGACGCGTACATCAAGGACGCGATCTACTGGCCGACGCCGGACGATGTCGCGGGCGACCGGGGCGCGCTGATGGCGATGCCGTTCGCGCAGCGGTTCGCCACGGTGATGAAGCGCTACGCGGCCGCGATACGCGCCCGTCCCGACACCATCGCGATCCTGGCCGCCGAGCTCGCGGCTGGCGCCACGCCGTTTCAGGCGGCGCTGGAGGGGCGGCGCGAGCAGTTCGGCCTGGCGTTGCTCGCGCTCGCGCACGACGCTCCGGCCGGTCTGGACGTACCGGCGCTGGCCACCGTCGTCACCGGCAGCATCCATTACCTCCTGATCCGGGCACGGCAGGTCGCCCTGTTCAACGGCATCGCCATCGCGACCGACGAGGGCTGGTCGCGCATCGAAGCGGCGATCGACCGAACCGTGCGCGGCGCCGTGCTGGCGCCGTGAGCTTCATTCCTCGGCCTGCGGCCGGACCGCGATCGCTTCCGGCAGATCCACCGTCGAGCCCGGCTCGATCGGGATCTCGACCTCGCGCGGGCCGCTCGTGATCTGCAGGATGCGCGAGCCGACGCGCACCGAGATCTCGTAGCGCCCGGGCAGCAGCGCGCCGACCACGAACTTGCCCTCGCGATCGATCTCGCCGACCGCCTTGCGCGGCAACGCCAGCGGCGATCGGCCGAACAGCACGGCGCGCATCTCGGGCTCGATCGGCGCGCCCGCGCGCTGCTGGGTGATGTGCCCGCGCACGCGCGCCCCCTTGTGCGACAGCTTCAGCTCGATCTCGGCGTCCAGCTCCTGGTCGCTGATCTCGATCTTCTCCGGCGGGTACACCAGCATCTCGCCGTGGCGCCCCCACAGGTAATAGGTGCCCGCCTGGAAGCGGTCCTGCGCGAACTTGCCCGACGAATCGACGGTCCAGATGATCGGCGAGCCCGCGGCCCCCAGCCCACCCGACAGCAGCGCGACCACCGTGGCGTTCGGCTGGCCGTCGCCGTCCGAATCGATCACCTGGCCTTCGATGACGCCCGTGCGCACCAGCTTGAAGCCGACGCGCGGCGCCGGCGCGGTCACCGCCCACTTCAGCGTGTCGGGCAGCCAGCCGAACTTCGACGCGCGCAGGAAGTAGCGCTTGGCGTCGAGGCCGCCGAGCACGTACGTCCCGTCTTCGGCGCTCAGCGCTTCACCCGACGCGACCGGATCGTCCGGGTTGCGGACCGCGTGAATGGTCGCGCCGCCGATCGGCTCGCCCTTGGCGCTGACGACGCGCCCGCGGATCACGCTCTCGGGCGCCAGCCGGAAGTTGCGCGCCGTCGTCCCGGGCTTGTCGAAGCGCAGCTCGGTGATCTCGGTCGCCAGCGTCGCGCGGCTGACGCGCACGGTGTAGGAGAACGGCCCGGCGCGCAGCCGCAGATGAAAGCTGCCGTCCTTGGCCGAGATCTCCTCCGCGATCGACGCCCCCTGGAACCAGACGCTGATCTTGGCGCCTTCGACGCGGTGGCCGGCCTCGTCGGTGACGCGCCCCTGCACCACCGCCTCCGGGCGGTCGGCGGTGTCGCGCCGGAACAGCTCGCGGCGGAACTCGGCCTCGGAATCCAGCAGGCAGCTCGGCACCTTACGCCACGGGACCGCGCACTCGGGGGCCAGCCGCGAGCAGAAGTCGACGCAGTTGCCGGGATCCTTCGGGTCGCACAGCGACGACGGCACCGCGTCCGGATCGACCATCGGCAGGATGGGCCCGCGCCCCTCACACCAGACGCAGCCCTCCGGGCGCTCGACGCAGCGAACGTCCCGCGTGTCCATGTTGCTGGCCGACGCGTTCGGCGCCGCGGATCGGCTGCGATCGCGCGGGCACGCCGCGGACGCGGCGACCACCAGCAGTAGCAGCGAGACGGGGACGATCCTGCTTTTCGCCAAGGCGACCTCCGTGTAGATCGGGGAAGCGATTTGCGCAATGACCCCTCCCCTGTTCATAGCCCTGGAAGGCATCGACGGCTCGGGAACCACGACCCAGCTCGATAGATTGGTCGCGCACCTTCGCGGCCGCAACCGCAGCGTTCACCCCACCCGCGAGCCCAGCGTCGGTCCGGTCGGCCGCCTGCTCCGCCAGATCCTCGTCGGCGATCACCGCCTGCCCGACGGTACGCCGGCCGACGGGCGGCCGTCGCGCTGCTGTTCGCGGCCGATCGGCGCGACCATCTGCGGCGCGAGATCGACCCGGCGCTCGCGGCTGGCCAGGACGTCGTCTGCGATCGCTACCTGCTGTCGTCGCTCGCGTATCAGGCCGACGAGGCCGACGGCGCCTGGGTCGCGTCGCTGGCACGCGACCTGCGCGAGCCCGACCTGACGTTGCTGCTCGACCTGCCGGTGTCGGTGGCGGCCGCGCGCCGCCACGCGGCGGGCCGCATCGACGAACGCTACGACGCCGACGCCGTCCAGGAACGCGTCGCCGCTCGCTACCGCGCCCTGGTTGCCGGCAACCCGCGCGCCGTCGTCATCGACGCCAGCGCCAGCCTGGATGAAGTCACGCGCGCCGTGACCGCGGCGGTCAATCGGCTGCTGTAGAGTCCGCGCCTGCGCTCGAGCCCGGCGGCCTACTTGCCGCGGGACTTCTTGCTCTTGCTCTTCTTCGCGGCGACGTGCTTCTTCGCGGCGGAGGGCTTGGCGGCCTTGGCGGCGGGCGCGGCGTCGTCGCCGCCTTTGTCCTTGGTCGCGACCGGAGCCGGCGCCTTGGGGGCCGGCGGCGTCGGCGCTGGCGGCGGCTCAGCGGCGGGGGGCGGGGGCGCCGACGGCTGCGTCGCGATCGGCGCCGGCGTTATCGCCTCGACGCTCTTCTCGACGTTCTTGCCCCCGCGCATCAGCATGTACACGGTCACGCCGATCGCCAGCGCGACGCGCGACGGCGCCGACGATGATCAGCGTGCGCTTGCCGCCGCCGATCTGACCGACCATCTCCGAATCGCTCATCCGGTCGCCCGGGACGACGGCGCCGCTGGCCAGCGTCGGCAGCGCCGTCGACGTGGCGCCGGAACGCAGCGAGAACTTCTTGCGGTCTTCGGCCGTGACCGAGCCGTCGTCGACGTAGCGCTCGTCGAGCGGCTTCGCCTCTTCTTCCGGAACCACCGGCGCCTCCACCTCCGGCTCGGGGACGGCGACGCCCTTGGCCTTCGCAGCCTCGACCCGCGCGCGCGCGTCAGCGACCATCTGATCGACGTCGCCCTTCTTGAACCACAGCGTCTCGCGGAACGTGCCCCCGGCCGCCGGCTTGGGCGACGGCGCTGCGTCCCGCCCCGGCCGACATCTGCTGCGGCGGCGGCGTGACCGAGACCGGCGGCGGCGTCGCCGCGACCGGACCGGAGTCGCCGCGGAACGACGACGGGTTGGCGCTGGATCCCGGCGCGGTGCTCACCTGCGATCCGGGCAACTTCGCGGCGGGGAGCGAAACAACGGTGGCCGCGATCGCCGCGCCGTGCGTACGACGCGCGCCGACGGGAACCGGCGCGCCGGTTGGCGGCGGAGTGACACCGGAGTCAGCGGCGGTGGCGGACGGCGCGGCCGCGACAGGCATGCCCAAGCTGGCGTTGGAATTGTTGCTGTTGTTGCCGCCCCGGGCGGCGACCGCCTGGTTCACCAGCTTCTGCACCTCGGGCGACCCGCCCGAAAACAACATCGTCTTCGCAAAGCCGACGCCACCCCCAGCAGCGCCGGCGGCCGGCGCTGCGCCCAGCGCCACCAGCCCGGTGACGTCGGTGAGGAACTGGCGCATGGTCAGCGGGCGCCGGTTCGGGCTCTTGTCCATCGCCTTGAGCACGACGCGGTCGATCTCGGGCGTGAGCCCATCGACGCGGCGGCTCGGTGGGATCATCTCGCCCTGCAGCACCTGCTGCAGCGTCGCCGCGGGTTCACCGGGCGCAAACGGCGGCTGCCCGGTGAGCAGCAACAGCAAGATGCCGCCCAGGCTGTACGTGTTCGAGCGCTGGTCGACCAGCTTGCCCTCGGCCTGCTCGGGCGACAGGTACTCCGGGACACCCAGCACCGCGCCACCGGCGGCGCACGGCACGACGAAGTTGATCAGCTTGACGCTGTCGTCGGAGGTGATGAGCACGTTCTTCGCCGACAGGTCGTGGTGCACGACGCCGACCTTCTGGCCTTCGAGCAGCGCCTCGCCGATCTGCGCGACGATCTGCTTGGCGCGGTCGAGCGGCAGCGGCCCGCTGGCGGCGATCATGCGATCCAGCGGCTCGCCTTCGACGAAGTCGCTGACGATGAACAGCCGGCCGTCCGCGTCCCTGCCGAAGTCGAGCACGCGCGCGAGGTGCGCGTTCTGGGCGCGCTGCAGCTGCTTCAGCTCGCGCAGCGCGCGTTCGAACGTGGCCGTCGACGGCAGCGAAGCCGGCGCGGCCACCTTGTAGACCACCGTCGCGCCGCTCTGCGTGTCGCGCGCGCGGAAGACGTCACCGCTGCGCGAGCCGCCGAGACGGTCACCCATCTCGTAGCGCGGGGCCGCCGGGGCGGCCACGATGGGCTCGAGGCGCCGCGGACCCTGTGGGGTCGCACAGGTCTCCTGCGGGCAGAAGTTAGCGTCGTCGGGATACTGGCTCTGACAGTTCGGGCAGAATTTCATCCGTGATCGGCCTCGCGCGTGGAGCCTGGTCGGTGGCGGCCCGACCGTCGCCGCGTGATGTTACCTCACAACCGGGGGCAAAGGTCAAATCCCGGGACATAATCAGCCGTTGCTGAGGTCCGGACACCGGACTGCGAGCAGACTGCCGGCCCCTGGTCAGGGTAGCCGGGACGCGCCTGCGATGAGGCGCTACTTGGTCTTGGCGGTCGACTGGGCCGCGGGCGCGGGCGCCGCGGCCGGCGGTCCCATGTCCGCGAAGAGCTCGGCGGCGCTGAGCGTCGACTTGCGGCTCTCCTTGGCCTTGCGCTTCTTACCCATGTTGACGTGGCGCCGCGTGCGGCGTTTCCAAGTGATGCGTGTGTTCGAGGCCATGGCGCCGCGCTTCTATCACAGCCTGGTGGCGGTTACCACGCCGTCTATCGTTGTCAGGCTACGGAGGACGGTCTTGAGCTGTTCCAGGTGCCCCACCGTCACCTGGAAGGTGTTGACCGCGCGGCCGTCCTCGGTGGTCCGGCACTTGGCCTGCGAGATGTTGACCCCCTGCTCCGTGAACGCCTTGGAGATGGCGGCCAGCAGGCCCGGCCGGTCGTTGCAGGTCACCTGGACCGCAACCGGCCGCAGCGTCTTCGATTCGTCGTCCCACGACACGTCGACCCGCCGCGCCGGATCCAGGTCCAGCGCCTTCGTGCACTCGCGGGTGTGGATCACCACGCCGTGGCCGCGGCTGATGAACCCGACGATCTCGTCGCCGGGGACCGGGGTGCAGCACTTGGCGAACTTGACCAGGATGTCGGCCTCGCCCTGGACGCGGACGCCCGCGATCGACCGCTTGACCGTGGGGCGGCGCGCGGCCGGCGGCGCCTCGGCCGCCGGCGCGGCTGGCGTCTCGACGCCGGTGCGCGACTGATCGATCAGCACGGCGTCGGCGGCGTGCGCCAGGTTGACCTTGCCGTAGCCGACCGCCACCAGCAGCTCGTCGGCGTCGCCCAGGCGCAGGCGCGTCGCGGCGGCCTCCAGCCAGCCCTCGCGCTCCGCGGTCGCGAGCGAGAAGTTCTCCTTGCGCAGCTCGCGGCCCAGCAGGTCGCGGCCGAGCTGCCGGCTGCGCTCGCGCTGCTCCATGCGGATGAAGTGCCGGATCTTGGTGCGCGCCCGGCTGGTGACGACGAACTTCAGCCAGTCCTTGGACGGCTTCTGGTTGGTCGACGTCAGGATCTCGACGGTGTCGCCGTTCCGCAGCGCGTAGCGCAGCGGGACGATCAGGCCGTTCACGCGCGCGCCCGAGCAGTGCTCGCCGACCTGCGAGTGAATCGCGTACGCGAGATCGATCGGCGTCGCCCCCTTGGGCAGCGCCTTGACGTCGCCCTTGGGCGTGAAGACGAACACCTCGTCCTGGAACAGATCGATCTTCACCGTCTCGATGAACTCGGTCGGGTCCTTGAGGTCGCGCTGCCACTCCATGAGCTGGCGCAGCCACGCGAACGCCTTGCCGTCGTTCGCGGTGTGGAGCTTGTCTTCCTTGTATTTCCAGTGCGCCGCGATGCCCTGCTCGGCGATGCGGTGCATCTCCTGCGTGCGGATCTGGACCTCCATCCGCTCGGCGCGCGGCCCGATCACCGTCGTGTGCAGCGACTGGTAGAGGTTGGGCTTGGGCAGCGCGATGAAGTCCTTGAAGCGGCCCGGCACCGGCGTCCAGTTGCGAGTGCGCGACGCCCAGCACGCCGTAGCAGTCGCGCACCGACTCCGTGATCGCGCGGAACGCGATGACGTCGTAGATCTGCTCGACGTCGCGCCCCGACTTCTTCATCTTCTGCTGGATCGACCACAGGTGCTTGGCCCGCCCAGACACCTGCGCCTTGATCTCGGCCTCGCCCAGCGCGGCGTGCAGACGATCGACGACCTCGGCGATGTAGCCCTCGCGCGACGCCGCGGTCTCGGTCAGGCGCGCGATCAGGCTGCCGTAGTCGTCGGGCTCGAGGTACCTGAACGCCAGGTCCTCGAGCTCGGCCTTCATCCACTGGATGCCCAGCCGGTTGGCGAGCGGCGCGTAGATCTCGCGCGTCTCGCGCGAGATGCGCTCCTGCTTGTCGCGCGGCATGAACGACAGCGTCCGCATGTTGTCGACGCGATCGGCGAGCTTGATCAGGATGACGCGGATGTCGCGCGCCATCGCGAGCAGCATCTTGCGGAAGTTCTCCGCCTGGCGCTCCTCGCGCGTCGTCCACGGGATCTGGCCCAGCTTGGTGACGCCTTCGACCAGGAACTGGATCTCGGTGCCGAACAGCCGGCCGATGTCCTCGGCGGTCGCGCTGGTGTCCTCGACGCAGTCGTGCAGCAGGCCCGCGCACACCGACGGGACGTCCAGCCGCAGCTCCGAGATGATGCGCGCGACGCCGACCGGGTGGACGACGTACGGGTCACCCGACCGGCGCTTCTGTCCGGCGTGGCGTTCGGCGGCGAAGGCGAAGCTGCGTTCGATGAGCGCGGTGTCGGCGGCACCGTCGTACGACCTGACCGAGGCGACGATTTCCTGGACGTCGTTCATTGCGAGGTCGGGGTGACCGTCCCGTCGCGCGATTTCGCCTCGGCCAGCAGCTCGCGGCCGTAGTGCTCGCGGCGCGCGCGCCCGCAGCGGGCCGCGACGTAGATGCTCGACAGCTCCTTGAGCGCGGTGTCGAGGTTGTCGTTCACCACCAGGTAGTCGTATTCGGCGAAGTGCTCCAGCTCGCGCGTCGCGGTCACCAGCCGGCGCGCGATCGCCTCGGGCGCGTCGGTGGCGCGGCGCCGCAGCCGGCGCTCCAGCTCGGCCATCGACGGCGGCAGGATGAACACCAGCACGCTCTCCTGCGGCCACTGCCGCCGGATCTGCGCGCCGCCCTGGTAGTCGATGTCGAACAGGTAGTCGTTGCCGTCCTCGAGCGCGCGGTTGACCGTGTGGATGGCCGTGCCGTAGCGGCTGCCGTGCACCACCGCCCACTCGGCGAACTCGTGCCGCTCGACCATGCGCGAGAACTCATCCTCGGTGACGAACTTGTAGTCGACGCCGTCCTGCTCGCCCGCGCGCGGCGCGCGCGTCGTGTACGACACCGAAAACGACAGCCGCTCCTGCTCGGCCAGGCGGTGCGCCAGCGTCGTCTTGCCCGCGCCCGACGGTGACGAGATGACCAGCAAGATTCCGCGGCGTACGACCTTGGCGTCTAGCATCGCCGCAATTCTACCATTTCGTTCTGGATCTCCTGGTTTCACTCGACGTTCTGGGCCTGCTCGCGCATGCGTTCCAGGCTGGATTTTGCTTCGATCACCAGCGCGGCCACGCCCGCGTCCTGCGACTTCGAACCGATGGTGTTCAGCTCGCGGCCGATCTCCTGGATCACGAAGTCGAGCTTCCGCCCCACCGCGCCGGCGCCCGCGAGCAGCTCGCGGAAGTGCCCGAGGTGGGTGTCCAGCCGGACCAGCTCCTCGGCCACGTCCAGCCGCTCGGCCGCCAGCGCCACCTCCTGCGCGATGCGGCCGGCGTCCACGCCCGCCTGGCCGCGCAGCACCGACGAGCCGCTCTTCCAGCCGGCGCGCGAACTTGTCGGGCAGCGTCGCCGTCGCCTGGCGCAGGCTGGACGACAGCGCCGCGAGCTGCGCGCGGTGCTCCTCGAGATCGGCGGCCAGCGCGTCGCCCTCGCGGCGCCGGGTCGCCACCAGCTCGGCCAGCGCGGCGGTGACGGCGGGGCGCAGCGCCTGCCACAGCGAATCGCCCTCGGGCTGCACGCCCGCGCCGGTGGCCATCATGAACGCCCCGACGGTCGCGAGGTCGACGGGCTGGTCGATCTCCAGCTCCTGGCGCAGCCGTTCCAGCACCTCGATACACGTCGCGCACCCGCGCCTCGTCGACGCCGGCGGCGCCCGCGCTCGATTCGTCGCGGACGTGGACCGTGACCGCGCCCCGCTCGACCGACCCGCGGATCGCGCGCGCGACCTCGACCTCGCAATACGCGTCCAGCTCGGAGCCGCGCACCTTGATGTCCAGCCCGCGATGGTTGACCGACCGGATCTCCACGCGCAGCCGGCGGTCTGCCGCCTCGACGGAGGCGCGCCCGAACCCGGTCATGCTGATGAGGCTCACCCCTGCGATTTATACCAGTCGATGGTCCGGCGCAGGCCCTCGGCGAACGACACGGCCGCCCGGTAGCCGAGGTGTTTGCGCGCTGCGCCGATGTCGGCCCACGAGTGCTTGATGTCGCCGGCGCGTTCGGGCTCGAACTTGGCCTGAATGCGGCGGTCGGTGCCGTCCGCGACGATGTCGCCGATCAGCGCGACCACCTGTTTGAGGTCGATCGCCTGCCCGCAGCCGATGTTGAACACGCCGCCCGACGCGGCGGCGGCCGGCGCCGACGCCGCCGCCAGGTTCGCCTCGATGACGTTGTCGATGTGGCAGAAGTCGCGTGACTGCGTGCCGTCGCCGAAGATGCGCGGCTGCTGGTCGGCCAGCACCGCGGTGATGAACTTCGGGATCACGGCGGCGTATTCCGAGCGCGGATCCTGCCGCGGCCCGAACACGTTGAAGTAGCGCAGGCACACGGTCTCCAGGCCGTAGGCGCGGGCGTAGACCTGCATCGCGACCTCCCCGGCCAGCTTGCTGGCGCCGTACGGCGAGATCGGCGCCGGCGCCATGGTCTCGACCTTGGGCAGCACCGGATCCTCGCCGTACGCGGCCGACGACGCGGCGTAGACGACGCGGCGAACGCGCAGCCGGCGGGCGGCCTCGAGGACGCGCAGCGTGCCGATGGCGTTGACGTCGTAGTTCTCGACCGGCTCGGCCATCGACTGCGGCACCGACGCAATCGCCGCCTCGTGGAACACGACCTCGACGCCTTCCATCGCGCGCGCCAGCAGGCGCTCGTCGCGGATGTCGCCTTCGATGAGGTCGATCTTGGCGGCGAAGTCGGCGACGTTCGCGCGCTTGCCGGTGGTGAAGTTATCGATGACGCGGACGGTCTCGCCGCGCTCGACGAGAGCGCGCGCGAGGGACGAGCCGATGAAGCCGGCGCCGCCGGTGACGAGATAGGTCGCCATGTCTAGCGGCCCTCCTGCTTGTGGCGCGGTTAGCGTGACGCGGCGCGCGTCGGCGGCGAAGCCCGAGATCAGCTTGGCGAGCGCCGGATCGTGCACTTCGTACGAAACCACCGCAAACGGCCCCGGCGGGTCGCCCCACGCGTCGCGATCCTGCGCGGGCGACGCCGCGAGCGATCGGACCGCGAGCCACGACGCGATCAGGAGAGCCGGGATGACCCAGAGGAGACGAGCTCTTGCCGACATAGTCACACATTATCCTACCTCCATCCCAGCGCAAATTTTTGGTCGTGATGACATCAGGTTCCCAGAAGAATGTACCGCCGGCTCACGGTATCGGAAGTCCGGCCAGACCCGCGCCGAAGCTTTCGCCGATTCGGCGCGGCGGCCGGCCCGGCGCCGACACCACCACCGCCCGCGGCTTGCCCGGCGTCTCCGATTCGGTAGCCGCGACGCGGCAGGCGCCCTTCTCGGGCCTGGGCGCGGGTGGCGCTTTCACGGCCAACGCGCCGGCGGGCGTGAGCACGGCGCCTCCGCGTACCGATTCGCGGCGCGGCACCAGCGCCCCACCCTTGTCGCCGCCGCGCGCGTAGACCCCGGCGATCTTGTCGCTTTGGATCGCAAACGCGCCGCTCCCGGACATCTCAAGGCGGCGGACATCGCCTTCGATCGGGATCGGCGGCGCCGCGGTCATCGTCGCCAGCGTCAGCTCGTGCAGCGACACGCCGCGCAGCACGACGCTGGCGCCCGGGCCACGCACGAGCTTGTCGGCGGTGGCGTACATGATGCGGCGGCGATCCTTGCTGCGCACGAACGCCAGCACGCGCCCGTCCTCGGCGGTGAGCTGGCGAAAGCGACCGGTCTCCGGGATGAACGCGTAGACCTCCTGGTGCGGGTTCAAGATGAACACGCCGTCGCCCTGCTCCGGGATGCGCAGGGGCGCGCGCGGACGGCCGACGAACAGCACCGCGTCGTCGAGGCCCGCGCCCCACGCGGCGGCGGCCTCGGTCATCGCGGCGCGAATCTGCGGCATCACGGCGTGCACCTTGAGCGCGCCCAGGTCCGCGGCTTCCAGCACCTCGCGCGCCCACGGGACGTAGGCGCGGCCGAGCAACGTCTTGACCTCCGCAGTCGCCTCCGCGAACCGCTCCTGACGCACGAACGAGCACGCGACGTTGAGGCGCGGCGCGAGAAACTCGGCGTCGGCCGCCTCGGCGGCGCGGTACTTCGCGCGCGCGTCGTCCCACTTGCCCTGGCGGTAGAACGTCTTGCCTTCGGCGTTGAGCTGCGTCGCCGTGGGCGCGGGCGGACGAAACGGGTCCGACGGTGCCGACGCCGGGCGCGGGTGTCGCGGGCAGACACGACGCCGCGGCCGCCGCTGGCGGCGCGGCCTGCGCGACGACCAGGCTGGCGACGACGAGGCGACGAGCGCGATCACTTCCAGCCAGGCGCGCCGCAGGTCGAAGCGATCGCCGATCGCGGACAGGCCGCGCACCCGGCCGCTGACCAGCGCGGGCACGTCGTAGCGATACAGGAACAGCACCGGCTGCTCGTCGGCGAGCAAGCGCGCCATGCGCTGCCGGATGCCGACGCGCGCGGCCGGGCCGGACGCCGCGCGCGCCTCGTCGGCGAGCGCGTCGAACGCGCTCGAACGATAGCCGCCGTAGTTGAACGGCCCGCCCGATCCGAACAGCACGGACTGGTCGTCGTCGGGCGCGCCCTGCCAGGTCATCGGCACGAAATCGAACTCGCCCTTCTTGAGGCGCATCATGATGGTGGCCGGATCGGTGGCGACCAGATCGACGAGCAGCCCCGCCTTCCGCATCTCGAGCACGAACGCGCGCGCCTCGACGTTGAACAGCTTGTTGCCCGCGGGCTCCAGCATCGTCAGCCGGATCGCCTTGCCCTGGTGATCGCGCACGCCGTCGGCGTCGGTGTCGCGATAGCCGGCCGCTTCCAGCAAGGCGATCGCGCGTGGGCGATCGAACGGCCGGTGCGTCCGCAGCCGGCGCCTCCGGGCCGAGAGGCGGACCGCCGATCGGCCGCGCCAGGTCGTCGTGGAGCTCGGACGAGAATCGGTCGCGATCCCAAAGCATGGTCACGGCCCGCCGGAAACGAGGATCGGACAACGGATAGTGCGCCTGGTTCACGACCAGGAACGAATAGCGCAGCGACGACAGGCGGTAGAGCGCCGCGCCACCGTGCAACGTCGTCGGTTCGACCTGGTCGGGATAGTGGACGTCGAGCACGCGCGCCAGGATGTCGATCTCGCCACGCCGCGTGCGGTTGAGCGCGCGCACCGCGTCGGCGTCGACGTCGAACACGATCTCGTCGACGCCCGGCGGCGTGCCCCAGTATTCGGCGAAGCGCTCGAGGCGGATGCGCTTGCCGCGCTCCCAGCCGGCGAAGCGAAACGGCCCGGTGCCGATCGGCTGACGCGCGAGCGCCAGCGATTCCGGCCGCGCGCCGCGGATGATGTGCTCGGGCAGGATCGGGATCTCGCACAGCGCGCGCAGCACCAGATCCGACGGGCGCTTCAATGCGAAGCGCACGATGCGTTCGGTGACGAGCTCGATCGACGCGACGTCGGCGAGCAGCGCGCGCAGCGCGGCGGCGTCGGCGCCCTTGCGCAGCAGCGGCTCGATGGTCGCCTGCACGTCCATCACGCCGAACGCCCGCTTGTCGTGCCAGCGCACGCCGCTGCGGACGCGCACCGCCACCCGCATGCCATCGTCGGAGACGTCCCAGCTCTCGGCCAGCGCGGGCTTATAGCTGCCGTCGCTGCAATCGATCAGCGTCTCGTACACCAGCCCCGACGTCACCTGCATCGCAGAAGCTTCGACGTCGCCGAGCGGCATCAGATTCGGCGGCTCGCCGTCCAGGTGCACGCGCAGCGACCCGCCGCGTCGCGCCGGCGCCGGAACGTCGCGCGGCGCGGGCAGCGTCCCCGCGGGGGGCGGCACCGGCCGCGTCGGCGTGAGGTCGTTGCTCGCTGCGTTGCGCGCGGCGGGAGGCGCGGCTTTCTTGCCGCGGCGGCACCCCCCTCCAGCCGCAAGCGCGACCATGAGCACAGCCAGGCAGATCACTTTGGCCCGCGACAGTCTCGCTTGCCGCACGAAAAACCACCGTGTTATTCAGGGTTAGCCGCATCGCGCGGCGGGAGAGGTTCTCCATGAAGCGACTGCCGACCGTATATCACCTCGCGCTTCCCCTCGCAGTGGCGCTGCTTGCATCAAGCGGTGTCCGCATGGCCTACGGGCAAGGAACCGCGCTGCCCCCTATCAAGGTCGATCTGCCACCGCCGCCGAACTTCAACGTCCAGAATGCGCCGGAGAAGTATCCGAGCGGCGAGCTCTCGGTCTACGGCCTGCGCAAGAAGATGAGCGCGTTCATGGACAAGGACGTCCAGGTGCGTGCCTATCTGCTGCAGATCTACGAGTGCCCGGCTGAGCAGCGGAAGTGCAACGACCAGCTCGCCGAGAAGTCGAAGAAGGAAAAGAAGAAGGAGATGAAGGCCCTCAAGGCGGGCAAGGAATCGGGCGCGGCGCCGAGCAAAGGTGGCGCGCCTCCTCCCGAGATGAAGGGCGGCTGCCGTCCTTGCGACCAGCCGCACTTCTTCCTCGGCGACACGCCGACCACCAAGGTCGACCACGGTCTGCTGGTGGCCGACTACCCGATCAAGGACTGGGACACCGGCAAGCCGAAGCCGCTGGTGGCCAAGCCCGGCGAGCAGTACGTCGTGACGGGGCTGTTCGCGATCAACTCGATCGGCGGGTTCGCCGCTTCCGACGGTCTCATCGTCCACAAGAAGTTCCAGGACGCTTCGGGCAAGGTGCTGGCCGAGGGCAACGCAGTGCTGCCGCCCGACTCGCAGGACATCAAGCTCGAGGGCAAGGAGGCCGAGAAGGTCGGCGGCGCTCGCATCGACGCGGAAAAGGGCGGCAAGAAGAAGTAACCGCGCCTCATCGCGAGATTTCATCGCGAGGTAGAAAATGGGAGTCCTTCGGGGCTCCCATTTTTTTTGCTCGCGGATGCCGAGCGACTCGACTCCCGTCGTGCCCGCGCCCCGCTACCTGCGCCCGCAGCGCTACCGCTGCCACACCAGGAGACCAAAGCTGGACCGCATCGTGCGGTCGATCATCGGCCGCGCGGCTGAATCTCTGAATCGAAGCTGCGGTCCGGGAACGGCTCGGGCGCGAGCGTGAAGTGCCACCACTCTGACGCGTAGGGCACGAAGCCGCGCTTCTCCATCGCCCGCCGCAGGCGCGCGCGATTGTCGCGGATCTCGGCGGGCAGCCCGGCGGTAGCGAAGGCGGCTCGTGCGTCGAAGCAGTCGAATGTCGTCCCCATGCCGACACTGCCGTCGGGCGCAGTCGTTCCATCAGCGGCGCTCCGGCAGTCCGCGCCTTCGCCACCCGGGCCGCGCACGGCGGCACCGCCGTCGCGGCGCAGCCGCACCAGGGTCAGATCCACCGTGCTGCCGCGGCTGTGCCCCGAACGCTCGGCGATGTAGCCGCGCGCGAACAACTCCGACCTCGGCACCGCGGGGTTGAAGGCGGGGCGACGCTGGGGCGCGCCGGGATCGCGCACCCACGCGACGAAATCCGCGACGGCGCGCGCGGGCCGGTAACAGTCGTAGACCTTGAGCCCGAGGCCGTCGCCCGCCAGATCCGCCTGCACCGCCGCGAGCGCAGCCGCTGCCTGCCGGGTGAGCAGGCAGCGAGGCGCGCCGTAGCCGCGCGCCGGGCGGCCCATGAAGTTGTCCGCGCCCGCGTAGCGCATGTCGATCACCACGCCAGGCGCGACGTCGGCCAGATCGACGAAGCCCTCCGGCATGTCCCCCGCGCGCGGACGACGACGACGATGTGAGATGCAGCGAGCGCAGGTCGTCGCACAGGGCGCGATCGAGTGTGAACGACACCTCGCGGTCCAGCCGCGCCGCGCACGTCTCGTGCCCGGGATGTAGCTCGAGCACGTGCCGCGTCGGGGTCGCGTCGCCGGGCGCACGCACGTCGATCTCGAACGTCACCGCGGGGGCGCCAGCGGGGGCAGCGGTCTGGAACGATTCGACGCGCAGATTCGCCAGCGCGACGACGACGCGCGCGACGGCGGCAGCGTCGACCGCACCGCCCGCCGGCGACCGCCACGAGTGGCCGTCGTCGCTCACCACCACCTCGACGGCGCCGCCGGCGCTGCGACGCAGCCGGCGCGCATCGAAGCTGGCGAACGACAGCACACGCCGGTCTCGAAACCGCAACGCATCGGGCGCGAGCAACGCGAACACGTCCGCGGGCGCGGACACCGACACGACCTCGCGCTGGGCGCCGTCGAGCACCAGCTTGCGGACGCGGCTGCCACCGGAGCGCGTCGGCGCGTCCACGGCGGCGAGCGACGCCAGCCAGCTATCGACGCTGTCGCCATCCGCGTCGTAGGCCAGCTTGGGCGCCAGGAACCGCCAGCTTCCGCCCACGCGCGCCAGCTCCAGGCGTTGCCCGCCTTCGGTGAGCTCGATGCGCTTGACCGCGGCGGGCGGCGACGACACCAGGTGGAGGTCGCGTTCGGCGGCGCGCGCCAGCGTTCGCCACGCCGCCTGGATGTCGCCCGCCACGACGACGTCGTCACGCCCCTCCGGGCCGCTGCGCGCGATCGCGCCGTCGTGGCCCAGCTGCAGCTCGACGGACGTCGCGCCGGCGGTCATCGCGATCGTCCGCGGGCCAGCGGCGGCGCCGGTCGCGGGTCCGGCGATGCGCAACGCCAGCAAGCTGCGCACGCTCTCCGCCACGCGCGCGGTCGACACGAATTCGCCGCGTTCGTTCGCCCAGCGGCCATCGCGCAGCGCCAGCCGGCGCGACACGCCGCCGTCTCGCCACGCTAGCGCGGTCACGTCTTCCGGCGCGAGCGGGATCAACCTGCGATCGCGAAACGCATCGGCGGCGCGGTCGCCAAGCTCCAGCAAGCGGCGCGGCGCGACCGCGATGGCCGCGCCGCCGGCGGCACGGACGTACACGCCGCCGCCGGCCGCATCGGCGCGTCCCAGCTCCAGCGTGACGGGACCGGCGGCCGCCGCGTCGATCGTGATCGCGACGACCGGCGGCGCCAGACCGGCGGCCTCGGGCGTGACGTCTGCCGTGCGCTGGCTCTCCGCGAAATCGACGGCCGCGATCAGATCCTCCACCGCCGCGGTGTCCGCCACCTTGTCACCGGGGGACAGACGCCAGCTTCCTCCCGCGCCGCCGACCAGCGCGAACGGGGCCTGGCCGGCGCGCGCGATCGTGATGCGCCGGACCGACGCGCGGTCGAACGCGGGCACCAGGCGGGCGCCCGCGCCGCCGCTGGCCGGCGGCCGGCGGTCACCCCGGCGATCGCCGAACAGCACGAGCGCCGCCAGCAGCGCCGCGACCGCGCCGAGCACGATCACCCCCCGTAACGTCATGTGCGGCGGCGCGCCCAGGTGAAGACGCCCGCGGCGAGCAGCGCGAGCGGCAGCGCGATCACGAACAGCCGGAACGCCCACGCCACCTGCCCCTCGGTGACGCCCAGCGCGGTCCGCCCGACCTGCTTGGGCGCGACGCCGACCCGCTCCCCGCGATCGGACAGCCACGCGATCGCCGAGCGCACGAAGTCGACGTCGTAGTCGCGCAGCGTGAGCCCCGACATGCGCGCGTTGATCACGAGCCGGCCCGAGCCGAGGAACACCATGCGCGCCGGCGGCTGCGCGCGCTCCACGGCGACAGCGACCGTGACCGGTCCCTTGCGATCGCGGGGCGCATCGAACGCCAGATCGACGTCGCCGCGCAAGGTGGCGAGGTCGGTCTCGCCCCAGCCGTCGGCGCTGGTGCGCACGAGCGGCGTGACGACGAAGCCCGGCACCGGCGGCGCGGCCGGCGCCACCTCGCGCGTGCGCGGCCAGTATGTCAGCCGGCCGCCGAACTGCGCCGTGATCGGATGCGCGCCGTAGCTGCCCGGCCCGGCCGCCCACACCGTCGGCCCCTCGACGTCGCTGGCGCGCGACGGATCGACGACCACGCTGTCATCCAGGCGAACGCCGACGCTGGCCGCGAAGCTCTCCAGCCCGCTGTGGGCGAAGGCGCTGCCGTCGGGCGAAAACAGCGGCCCCAGCATGGCCAGCAGCGAGCCGCCGCCGTCGACGAAGCGGCGTAACGCCGCGAGGTCGGCGGCCGGCAGCGCCTGTGCGGGCTCGGCGACCACCAGCACGCCGCAGCCCGACGTCGAACGTTCGCCCGCCTCCGCGATGCTGGCGAGCGCGCGCACGCCGTCGCCCTCGCGTTTCAGCTCGTCCGCAAACGCGGCGTAGCCCCCGTCGCCCAGCGCCGTGATGTCGGGCTCGCCGTGGCCCTGCGAGAAGCAGACGAGCAGCGTCTTGTCGCTGGTGACGGTGAGCAGCGCCGACGCGAACGCCGCCTCGCCGCGCCAGGCGCGGATCGCCGGCCCGGCCTCGCCGTCGGCATCGACGTCGGGCTCGATCAGATCCTCCCAGGTCACCACCTTTGATCGCGCGCCCGACGCGAAGACGATCGCCCCCTGCCCCATCTCGTACGCGCCGATGCCGTAGCGCTTGACCGCGGCCTCGGCGCGCTGCGGATCGCGATCCGGATCGACGAACTCGGCGCGGAAGTTGCCGCCGGCGTGCGCGGCGATGCGCTCGACCAGCTCGTGGACGTAGCCGTCGATCGCGCGCGCCCGCTCGGAGCCGCGCGACGAATACATGAACACCGTGACGTCCACCGGCCGCGGCAGCGCGCGCACGATGGCGATCGTCCGCTCCGACAGCGCGTACAGCGACTGCCGCGTCCAGTCGCCGCGCGTGGTGTGCCGCCCCGCCAGGAGGTGGACGGACAGCGCGATGATCGCGACCAGCGGAACCGCGACGCGCGGCGGCCAGCGCCGGGCGGCCGGCGCGTCGGCCGGCACCGGACCGCGCGCGCGGGCGAGCGCGGCGGTCGCGACCGCCAGCGCCAGCGCGGTGACGGTCACCAGCAGCACGACGTGCCGGCTATCGACGATGCCGTGGCTGAAGTCGTCCATCATGCGCAGCAGGCTGACGCGACGGAGGGCGGCGGCCAGCGCGGGCGCACGCACCGATCGCTCGACCGCCCCCAGCAGGACCGCGCCGACGAACGCGACGAACGACAGCGCCGCGGCCAGCAGCTGATGGCGCGTCACCGCGGAGGCGGCCAGGCCGACGGCCAGACTGGCGGCGCCGACCAGCGCCGTGCCGAGGTAGCCGGACGCGATCGCACCGGCATCCAGGTCGGCGCCGACGGCGCGCAGGTAGACGGGGTACAGCAACGTCGGCGCCCAGGCGGCGGCGAAGAACACCACCGCCGCGAGCCACTTGCCGACCACGACCTCGGCCACGGAGACCGGCGCCGTCATCAGCGGCTCGATCGTCCCGCTGCGCAGCTCCTCGGCCAGCAGGCGCATCGGCACCACCGCCGCCAGCAACGCCATCGCGATCCAGAACAGCATCGTCCGGCCGAGGACGAACTCCATCACGCCGCCCGGCGGCGCGTCCGGGCGGGCGAGGAACTGCACGTACATCCAGAACACGATCCCCTGCAGCGCCAGGAACAGCGCCAGCACCGCCCAGCCCGCCGGCGTGCGGAAGTAAGACGCCGTCTCACGACGGACGATGACGCCGGCCGCCCTCACGACGTCACCTGCGCGAACAGCTCCTCGAGCGACGGCTCCTCGCTGCGCAGCTCGCGCAGCACGAGGTTGCCCGCGACCGCCGCCTGGAACACCGCCTCGCGGGCCGCGCCGTCGTCGCCCGCGGCCAGCGCCAGCGCCAGGTGCGTGCCGTCGATCGCGTCGACGGCGGTGACGCCGGGCAGGCCGCGGTAGATCTGCTCCGCGCGCCCGCGGTCGGCGTCGCGCACTGCAACCACCAGGCGACGCCGCGCCTGCATGCGCGCGCGCAGCTCGGCCGGCGTCTCGGCCGCGACCAGGCGCCCGCGGTTCAGGATCACGACGCGGCCCGCGACCGCCTCCACCTCCGACAGGACGTGGGTGGACAGCAGCACCGCGTGATCCTGTCCCAGCCGCTTGATCAGATCGCGCGTGTCGCGGATCTGGTTCGGATCGAGGCCGACCGTCGGCTCGTCCAGGATCAGGATCGGCGGCCGCCCGAGCAGCGCGTCCGCCAGGCCGACACGCTGGCGGTAGCCGCGCGACAGCGTGCTGATGATCTGCGCGCCGCGGTCGCCAAGGCCCGCGGCGCCGATCGCGTCATCGATCGCGGCGCGCCGACGCCCGCGCGCCAGGCCCTTGAGCGCGGCGCGGAAGCCGAGGTACTCGCCGACCCGCATCTCGGGCGGCAGCGGCACGGCCTCCGGCAGGTAGCCGAGCGACCGGCGCACCGCGCGCGTGTCCCCGGCGATCGAATGTCCGTCGAGCTCCGCCGTCCCGCGCGTCGGCGTCAGGAAACACGTCAGGATGCGCATCAACGTCGACTTGCCGGCGCCGTTCGGCCCCAGCAACCCGACGATCTCCCCACGCGCCACCCCGAACGACACCCCGTCGAGCGCGGGTTCGCGCGCGCGGCCGTACGTCTTGGACAGCCCTTCGATCCGGATCAACAACGCAGAAGGTAACCGTACTTGCCACCTCAGGCGACCCCAAGGCCAGAGCGAGCCTTAGCGAGCGAGTCTAAGCCCTACAGAGGCGCGGCTTCGCCGCGCCGGCGCCGACGACCCACGACGGGGGGAGCCCGTGAGGGGGGCGAAGCCCCCTTCACGCTATTCCAGACCGCGATCGCGCAAGGACCCGTCGTCTTCGCCGCGCAGGTGGCCGACCTCGTGCAGCAGCGTTCGGGAGATCGCCTGATCCAGCTCCACGGTGTCGTGCACCGTGCGCAGCAGGTTGCGGCGGTAGAGCACGATGGTGCGCTCGCCGGCGTCGCAGTCGTAACCGATCGGCGCCGGCGCGCGCGCGCCCGCCTCGGAGACCGCCTGCTGCATGCGGCCCTTGCCGGCGCGGCCCGCGGGCGTCGGCGCCACGCGCTCCGTGTAGTCGAGCGGCAGGCCCCGGAACAACCCCAGGATCGTGGGCGACAGCGGCGGCTTCTCCGCGGTCAGATCGGATTCGTCCGGCATGTCGGCGGGCTCGACCTTGATGCCGCCCAGATCGCGACGGACGTCTTCGGGAAGCTCGGAGACCGCGCGCTGGACGCGCGCCGAGAAGTCCGCCGACGACACCTCGAGCGGCGGCGGGAACGCCTTGGGATCGGCGGCGCTGGCCGCAGCCAGGTGGCGCGACGCCGACAGATCGTCGCCGAAGCGCTCTTCGATGAGCCCCAGGTGATACAGCGCGTGCGCGTGCCCGGGCGACGACGCCAGCACCCGCTCGAACGTGTGGCGCGCCTCCTCGAAGCGACACAGCTCGAACAGCGCCACCCCGCGTTCGTAGACGGCCGCCGCGAAGCGCGGCGACGCCGCCAGCGCCGCGTCGAGCCGGCGCAGCGCCTCGCCCGCGCGCCCGAGATCGATCAGCGCCTGCCCCTCGAGCAGCGCGAGCCGCGCCACCCGCTCGCGATCGCGCCGCGACACGCGGCGGCTGCCCCGGCGCGCGTATTCGAGGCCCACCGCTGAACGATCCACCGAAGGCGGTAGTTCATTGATGTTCAGGTCCGCGGCCGCTTCCAGCGTCTCGGGATCGTCGGGCGCCAGGGCCAGGGCCAGGGCCAGGGCGTCGCGCGCTTCATCCAGACGGTCCAGGCGCACGAGCGCGAGCGCCCGGTTGTGATGCGCCTCGACCGAACGCGGGGCCTGGCGCGTCGCCTCCTCGGCGCAGGCGAGCGCCCCGGCGTAGTCGGCGTCGTCGAACATCTCCGCCGCCTTGTCGAGCAGGCGGCCCACCGGCGCGTCGATCCACGCCGGTTGTTCCGGAAAACACCGGCGCAGCGGACGGGGCGGCGGCTCGGCCGGCGTCTCGGGCGCCGCCGGCGCGCGCGGCGCCTGCGCCACGGTGGCCGGAGGGGCGACCGCGGTCACATTCGAGGTGACGGCGCCGGCGCCCGCTTGCTTGCGGCCAGTGCAGCCCGTCGCCAGCACCGGCAGCAAGGGCAGCAAGAGCAAAAACACGCGCTTCATGTCAGGGCTCTTCATGATACCTCGACCGGCCCCCGCCCCGATGCTTAATGCGCTTCACTCCAGGTGGCACCTGACCCTACGTCGACCACCAGAGGAACATCCAGCTTATACACAGCTTCCATCTCACCCTTAACCCAATGCTTGAAGTCTTCCGCGGCCTCCTGCGGCAGCTCGAACACCAGCTCGTCGTGGACGGTGAGCAGCAACGCCGCGTCGCGCGCCGGCGAGGCCCCGGCCTCGATCGCGTCGTCGACGCGGATCATCGCCAGCTTCAACAGGTCGGCCGCCGACCCCTGGATGGGCGTGTTGCGCGCGATGCGCTCGGCGTAGGCGCGGTCCTGCTGGCGCGTCGCCCGGATCTCCGGTAACGGCCGCCGCCGGCCCAGCAGGGTCACCGCCTCGGCGGTCGCTCGCGTCTCGGCGATGGTCCGGTCCATGTACGCCTTCACGCCGGCGTAGCGCGCGAAGTAGCTCTGGATGTACGTCTTCGCCTGGGCGCGCGGGATGCGCAGCACCTGCGCCAGGCCGAAGTCGGTCTGTCCGAACGCCAGCCCGAAGTTGATCGCCTTGGCGATGCGCCGGTGCTCCGGCGTCACGGACGCGGGCGGCACGCCGAACACCTCGGCCGCCGTGCGCTGGTGGATGTCGTCGCCGGCGCGGAACGCGTCGACGAACGCCGGATCCTTCGAGTAATGCGCGAGGATTCGCAGCTCGATCTGCGAATAGTCAGCCGATACCAGCACGTGCCCCGGCTTGGCGATGAACGCCTGGCGGATGCGGCGGCCGACCTCGCTGCGGATCGGGATGTTCTGCAGGTTCGGGTTGCTCGACGACAGCCGGCCGGTCGCCGCCACCGCCTGGTTGAACGACGTGTGCAGCCTGCCGGTCGCCGGGTTGACCAGCGCCGGCAACGCGTCCACGTACGTCCCCTTGAGCTTGGACAGCGCGCGGTAGTCGACGATCTTCGCGGGCACCGGGTGCAGCGTCGCCAGCTCTTCCAGCGTATCGGCGTCGGTCGACGGCCCGGTCTTGGTGCGGCGGACGACGGGCAGCGACAGCTTGCCGAACAGCACGTCGGCGAGCTGCTTGGGCGAGCTGATGTTGAACGGCCCGCCGGCCATGGCGTGGATGTCCTTCTCCAGCGCGGCGATCGACACGCCGACCTCCAGGCCGATCTCGCGCATCCGATCGCTGTCGAGCTGGATGCCGCGGCACTCGACCTTGGCCAGCACGCGCGCCAGCGGCAGCTCCATCGTGCGGTACAGGTCCTCCAGACGGCTCGCCGCCAGCTTGGCGCCCTGCGGCCCGTGCAGCGCCAGCGCCGCCGCCGCCTCGGCGCCCAGGCGCGCGCCGACCTCTTCCACCGAGATGTCCGAGCCCGGCACCGCCGACGCCCCCGACCCCATCCAGCTGGCCCGGCTGGCGGTCGGCACGCCCTTCGCTGCCGCCGACGACGTCCAGGTCGTAGCGGGTGCGCGAGGCGTCGAGCAGGTAGGCGGCGATCATCGAATCGGACGCGACGCCCGCCAGCTTCAGCCCGCGGCGCAGCAGCAGCACCTCCAGCGTCTTGGCGTCGTGCGTGTGCTTGGCCACGGCCTCCGACGCCAGCGCCGGCGCCAGCAGCGCCAGCGCGTCCGCCTCCGGGATGCACGCGGGCGCGCCCAGGTAGCGGTGCGTGAGCGGCAGGTAGGCGCGGCGGTCGGTGAACGCGAACGCGATGCCGACCAGATCGGCCCGCACCGCCGACGGTCCGTCGTAGAGCGCGGCCAGCCCAACCACACCCGCGGCGTGCATGTGGGCGATCAGCGCCTCCAGATCGGCGCGCGCCGTGATGGCGGCGACCGGCGGCGGCGGCGGCACCGGCGCGACCGACTCCGGCACCTCGGGCGGCGGCGCCTTCTCGGACGCGGGACGCGATCGCCGCGGCACCCGTCGGCGACAGCTGGTCGATCAGCCGCGTCATCTCGAGCTCGCGGAACAGCTCGCCCAGCCGTTGCTTGTCGGGCTCGATCCGGTGCAGCTCATCCAGCGTCTTGGGCAGCGGCACGTCCTCGCGCAGCCGCACGAGCTCGCGCGACACGCGGATCGCGTCCCGCGACTCGACGATCAGCGTGCCCCGCTTCCCCTTGATCTCCTCGGCCCCGGCCGCCAGCAGCGCCTCCAGCGAGCCGAACCTGTTGATCAGCTCGGCGGCGGTCTTGGGTCCGATGCCCGCGACGCCCGGGACGTTGTCGATGCTGTCGCCCATCAGCGCCAGCACGTCCCCCACCCGGTCCGGTGGCACGCCGAACTTCTCCTGCACCTCGGCCGGCCCGATCATCTTGTTCCGCATCGTGTCGAGCACGGCAACGCCGTCGCCGCATAGCTGGGTCAGATCCTTGTCAGATGAGCAGATCACCACATCCATGCCGGCGCCCCGCGCCACGCCGGTCAGCGTCGCGATGATGTCGTCGGCCTCGAACCCGGGCACCTCGAGCTGGGTCAGCCCGAACAACTCGATGACGTGGCGGACCATGCCCAGCTGCTCGGCCAGCTCCGGGGGCATGGGTGGGCGGTGCGCCTTGTAGGCGGTGTAGATTTGCTTGCGAAAATTGTCACCGGGCGCGTCGTAGACGACACACAGATGGGTAGGACGCTGCTCCCGCTCGATGCGCAGGATCATCTGGCAAAGGCCGTAGATCGCGCCGGTGTGGATGCCCTTGGTCGTCTTCAGCGGCGGCAGCGCGTGAAATGCCCGGAACAGAAAGTTCATCGCATCGACGATGTAGAGACTGGGCCTACCAGTTCCGCTGCCGATAGATGCATCGAGTTGGGGCATGAGACCGTCCAGGTTTATGACACAATGAGGATCCCTTGCCGAGAGCGCGCCTCGTGCGGGTGTTGAGGAGAATCGTCGCCGGAATCCTGGCCACGGTCGTCATCGCCGTGCTCGGCGCGTCGGTCGTTTTGCAGGGGCCGCGCCTCGGCAAGCTGATCGAGGGGGTGCTGCCCGAGCAACAAGGGCAAGATGAAGATCAGCGGCGTCACCTGGCGGCTGCGCGCCCTGGTCGACATCATCACCGACGAGCCGTCGCCCGTCACCGTCGACGGCCTGCAGATCATCGACCCGGAGGGGACGGTCGTGCTCGACGTCCCGCACCTGGACGCGAAGATCAAGCTGCGCACGATCCTCGGCGGCAGCATCTCCATCCACGATCTGCGCGTCCCGGTCGCGCTGTGGCGGTTCTCGCAGATGAAGACCACGACCGACATCGGCTTCTCGGCGGCGCTGGCGCCCAAGAAGGAAGCGCCGCCGCCCCCGCCCGGCGCCGAGCCCAAGGGGCCGGGCACGTACTTCGAGATCGTCGGGGCCGAGCTGGGCGATCTGACCGCGATCTTCGACTTCCCGGGCTCGTGGGGGCTGGAGCTGCGCCACGCCCACGCGCGCGTATCGCTGAAGCAGTCGAGCGTCGATCCGAAGAATCCGACGTTCGGCTTCGACGCCGGGCCGGTCCTCGCGTCGGGCGGGGGCTTCCTGCGCATCCTGGACGACATCGTGCTGCCCTTCGATCGCGTCGCCATCAACCGCGTCGCGACGACGTCGGAGCGCCCGGACGACATCATCCTGGACCTGGAAGAAGCCGCCACCGGCCGCACCAAGCTGATCGGCAAGGGGGCCTTCACCGGCATCTACGGCGCGACGTCGGTTCCCGGGATCGCTCTTCACGCCGAGCTCGCGCAGCCCGGCGACGCGCTGACCGCGGTGGTCAAGGGGATGAAGATCGAGGGGCTGGAGCTGTCGGGCGACGACGCGAAGATCGTGGCCGACCTGACCGAGCCGTTCGCGAAGATGAAGGTCGCGGCGACGTTCCGCGGTCTGGACGTCAAATACGACACCAACCGCGCGCTGGGTCTGGGCTTCGACATGGCGTTCGACGGCGGCGCCGGCAAGGTCGACGTCACGAAGTTCGGCTTCAACGCGCCCGGCGGCGGCAAGCTCGGCCTGGAGGCCCACCTGGACACCAACCGGCTGGCGCTGAAGGCGGGGCTGCGCTTCACCGACTTCCAGACCGGCAGCTACGTCCCCCCTGCCCTGCGCGCCATGGCGGCCGGCAAGCTGGTCGGGCGCCTCGACGCGACCGCCGACCTGCAGCGAAAGTCGGCGCGCCTGGGCCCGATCGACCTGCGCTACACGCGGCCGAAGGCGAACGGGCTGCCGCGCGAGGTGAAGATCGGCGGCAGCGCGTCGATCGCGCCCGACCGCATCAAGACCGACGGCCTGACGGTGGCGGTCACGGGCGCCACGGCGACCGCGCGCGGGTCGCTGAACCCCGAGCGGCAGCTGCTCGATCTCGCGCTGCAGGTTGCGGCGAGCGACCTCGCGAAGCTGCTGGGCGAGATGGGGCTGCCGCCGCTGGCGACGAGCGCGCACCTCGACGCCAAGGCGACCGGCACGTTCGAAAATCCCGCGCTCGCGGGCGAGGCGAAGGTCGCCGGCGTCAGCGCCGGCAAGCACAAGCTGCCCGAGCTGGTCGCGCGTTTCGCGCTCGAAAACGGCGTCGCCCGCCTGGACAAGCTGACGCGGCGCGGTGCTGGGCGGCCGCATCGAGGGACGCGGCACGGTGAAGCTGTGGGAGAAGCGCGCCAGCAAACCGCTGCGGTCGCCGATCGTCGACATGAAGCTGGATCTGCGTGACATCGACCTGGCGCTGGCGTCCGGCAGCACGGACGTCGCGGGACGGGTGTCATTGCGGGCGGATGCCAGCGGATCGCTGGCGGCGCTCGCGGCCCACGTCGCGATCGCCGATGCCACGCCGATCACCGTGCTGGGCGACGCGTACGTGCTCGGGCCAGTGGAGATCGACCTGCAGCCCGAGCCGCGCCAGACGCTGGTGGTCAAGACGCTGCACCTGAAGCGCAAGGCGGGCGGCGCGCTGGACATCCGCGGCAAGGTCGGCGTCGCGAACCAGGACCTGGATCTGGACGTCGTGCTCGACAAGTTGCCCCTGGCCGGGCTGCCCGGCGTCGTGGACGCGGGCGTGCCGGTCAGCGGCTCCGTGAGCGCGAAGCTGCACGTCGGCGGCCGGCCGGACCGGCCCGAGCTGGGCGGCGAGATCAACCTGGCCGACGTCAGCGTGCGCGGCGTCCGCCTGGGCGCCGGGCAGCTGACGCTGTCGCCCACGCCCGTCGGCCCGAACCGCGTGCCGGGCGTCGCCATCCACGGCCGGCTGTTCGACCGCTTCGACATCGACGCGCAGGCGGCGCTGGGACCCAAGGGGCCGCACATTCATGGCGAGCTGGACTTCCGGCGCGTCGAGATCGAGGCGCTGGCGCCCGAGCTGGTGGCGTTCGGCGACGCGCGCGGCATCATCAGCGGCCGCGTCACCGTCGACATGCGATCCGGGGCGGCCGCTGGCGCTGGACGTGCTGCTGCCCGAGCTGTGGCTGTCGGTGGCGCGCGCCGTTGAAGGGTCGCACGGCGAGATCACCATCCGCCGCGTGCGCGTCGAGGCGGCCCGCCCGCTGCACGTCAGCATGAGCGGCGACCGCATCGTGCTCGACGAGGCCCACCTGAAGACCGAGGGCGGCAACCTGGTCGTCCAGGGGCGGCATGGACGGCAAGCGCATCGCCGGCATGTTGTCCGGGCACCTGGACCTGGAGCTGGTGCAGCCGTTCCTGGGCGCGGCCAGCCCGCTGGAGCGCCTGTCCGGCGACCTGAGCGTGGAGCTCAAGGCCGGCGGAACGATGGACAAGCCCGAGCTGCGCGGCAAGATGGCGATCGCCAGCGCCGTCCGCCTGCGCCCCAAGGACTTCGATCGCGACGTGGTCATCGGCTCCGGCAGCTTCGCGCTCGACGAAAAGGGCGTCGCCATCCAGAACCTCGCCATCACCATCGACGGCTCGACGATGCGCCTCGGCGGGCGCGCCGAGCTGGGTCCGGGGTTCGTCCCCCAGAACATCCAGGCCGACGTCGACGGCGACGTCAGCGCGCGCCTGCTCGCGTTCGTCGCGCCCGACGCCGTGTCGGACGCGAAAGGCAAGGCGCACGTGCGCGCGCTGGTGCGCGGCACGCTGGACAAGCCCGACATCCGCGGCCGACTCGATCTGGGCGCCATCGACTTTCGCCTGCGTGACATGGGCACGGAGGTCCAGGTCCAAAGCGGCATCGTCGAGATCAGCAACGAAGGCGTCATCCTGCACAACGTGCGCGTGGTGCTGGACGATCAGGGGATCCTGGTCATCGGCCAGTCGGGCGTTCGTGCCGGGCGCGTGCAGTTCACCAACCTGATCCCGTTCAAGCCCGGGCAGTTCGATCTGCCGCTGCACGGCGAGAAGCTCACCTACCGCAGCCCCGATACGTTCGAGGTCGACGACCTGGCCTTCGACCTGGATCTGAACGGCAACCTGGAAGAGGGCTTCGAGCTGGCGGGCGAGGTCCGACTCGTGTCCGGGCGCTACCTGCAGGACTTCAAGGTGCAGGACCTGGTGATCAGCCGGCGCGTCAACGAATCGTCGGTGCGCCCGTTCTACGAGGGCAAGCCCCTGCTGGAGGAGCTGGCGCTGGACCTGTCGGTGCGCACCGTCGGCGAAGGATTCGTCGTCCAGAACAACATCGCGCCGGAGATCCGGGTCGACATCCTGCTGCACGTCGGCGGCACGCTGGCCGAGCCGCAGCTGGCGGGCGACGTACGGCCGATGGACGGGCGGTTCAACATCCCGTTCATGCGCGGCGAATTCGACCTGGTCCCGAACGTCAACCACGTCACGTTCATCGCGACCAAGTCGTTGGCCGCCGGCGACACGCCGGATCTGAACATCGAGGCGACGAACCTGGTCACCGACTCGAACGGCGTCGACCACAACGTGCGCATGATGATCCGCGGGCCGGTGCGCGAGGCGCGCATCGAGCTGACTACGCTCGAGGGGCTGGACCGAAATCAGACCGCCATGTTGCTGCTCACCGGGACGCACGGCGAACCAGTCGCGCGCGACGCAGAACCCCACCGTGGGAGCGAACGTCGGCACGGCTGCGGACGTCGCCGGTCAGGCGAGCCGCGACACGATCGCGAACCTGATGGAGCCCTACATCGACGACAACTTCTATCGGCTGACGGGCTTCAACCTGCGCCTGACCGTGGGCTCGGACGGTTTCCAGGGCCGCGTCCGCAAGCGCATCACCCGCTACTTCAACTTTCCAGACCGACTACTTGCAGGGGTTCTACAGCAACAGCCGGTGGACGACGAGGCTGGACACGTGGGTCCTCGACTATGTCTCGGTCGGCCTGCGCATGGAACAGATCCGGACACCGTCGACGCTGGGGGTGCCGGAGACGCAGCCCCTCACCGCCAGGTTGGAGCTCCGTCTGGACTACGCAATAAGAAGGTGAACCGCGGCCACCTGACCGGTTACGGTGGACGCCAGCCATCGCCCGTGAGATCAGCCCGTGTCACTCTGCTGGCGTTGCTCGTCGCCGGCTCGGTTCCCACCCGCGCCCGCGCGGCGGACGCCGATCCCGCCGCTGAACCGGCCGCGCCCCGGACGCAGGACGACGCGGCGCGGGGACACGGAGTCCGCAGCCCCCTGCCGCCGCGCCGACGGTCGCGCCGCGCATCCCGATCGCCGGCTACGAGCTCGCGGGCAAGCGCATCGACGGCGACGACAAGGTGCTGGCGCTGCTGACCAGCGTCGCCCCCGTCGGCGAGCCATTCATCGAGTCGGCGCCCAGCGATCTCATCGGCAAGCCGCTGGGCACGATCCCGCGCCTGGAGCAGGCGCTGGAGGCGATCGGCTACCGCGCCACGATCACGCCGCGCCCGGCGGGCGGCACCGTCACGCTGGTCGTGACGCTGGCGCCGTACGATCGGGTCCGCTACGTGTTCGTCGGCGGCAACTGGCCGGTCCGGCAGGACGAGATCCAGCGCCGCATCACCATCCGCCCCGGGCGGCCGCTGCCGCCGGAGGGCCCCGAGCGGGTCGCCGCGCTCGAGCGCGAGCGCGGCCGCATCATCGACTTCCTGCGCGCCGAAGGTTACTTCGAGGCCAACGTTCGCCTCGACGCCGCGCCAGAACCCGAAGGTGCCCGGCGCGACCGACCTCAACGTCACCATCGACCGCGGGCCGGCCTACCCGCTGGGCCCGATCACGTTCACCGGCAACCGCGCCATCCCGACCGAAGAGCTCGATCCGCTGTTCCGCCACAAGTACTGGCTGGCTCTGTGGCTCCGCCCGGTGCCGTTCACGCAGAAGCAGCTGCGCCTCGACATCGAGGCGCTGGAAAAGAAGTACCGCCAGCTCGGCTACGTCGGCGTGCGCGTGACGACCGACTTCTCCGTGCAGAAGAGCGTCGACCGCAACGCGAAGAACGTTCGCCTCAACATCCACATCAACGAACGCAAGCGGCTCACGGTCGTGTTCGAGGGGAACACCAGCACGTCGTCGTCGGCGCTGCGCGACGAGCTGACGCTGCTGTCGCGCGGCTCGTACGACGACTACGAGGTGGGCGCCAGCGCCGACGCCATCCAGCGCTACTACCAGCAGCGCGGGCGGTTCTTCGCGCGCGTCGACTGGCGGCGCGAACGGTTGTCGGCCGAGGAAGAGCGCATCGTCTTCATGATCGACGAGGGCCCCGAGCTGCGCGTGCGCGGCATCGAGTTCGCCGGCAACGTCAGCCTGCCGAGCAAGGACCTGGCCGGCGTCGTGTCGGTGCGCAAGTGGCCGTGGATGGGGCTGGGCGCGGGCGGCTACGTGACCGGGCGGCAGATGGAGGGGGACGTCGAGCGCCTCATCGAGCACTACCGCAGCAAGGGCTTCCTGGAGGTCAAGGCGCGCGCCGAGGCGGCCACGTCGGCGGCGGCGCTGGGACAGATCGGCGCCGTGGCGGCGGCGGCCGACACGACGTCACGCGACGCGCGCGCGATCTTCGTGCGCTTCACCATCGAAGAGGGGCCGCAGCTGCTGGTCGGCGTTGAAAACTTCCGCACCGACAACGGCTTCCCGCTGCCCTACACGAAGCGCTTTCTCTACGAGAGCATCACGCTGAAGCCGGGCGACCCGTACACGCCGGCGGCCGTGCGCGACGACAGCCGGCGCCTGGAGCGGTTGCTCGGCGACGCCGGCTATCCGTCGAGCACCGTCGACCCCGAGGTGACCCGCACCGGCAACGTCGTCGCGCTGGTGTGGGTGTTCAAGCTCGGGCCGCGCGTGACCATCGGCCCGGTGTTCGTGCGCGGCAACTTCGTCGACCGAAGCCCGAGACGATCCTGGAGCAGATCCCGCTGGGGACCGGCAGCGTGTTGACGACCACCAACGCCGAGCGCGGCCAGCGCAACCTCGGCTTCCTGCAGCTGTTCAACAACGCGTCGCCGATCTCGTTCCCGGGGCGGGAGGACAAGCGCGAAGTGGTGCCGATGGTGGTCGAGGTCGAGGAACGCAACGACCAGTACAGCATCGTTCACCTCGGCGTCGGCGCGTCGACCGACCAGAAGCCGCCGACGCCGTCGTGGATTCCGCTCAGTGACTACGTCGGCTTCTACGCCCGCGTCGGCTACGAGAACCGCAACTGGTTCGGACACGGCTGGCTAGTTCAACAGCCAACCTCACCGTACGGCACGTCGCTGCTGCGCGCCAACGTCCACCTTCCTGGACCGGCGCTTCTTGGGAACCCGGTTCCGCTTCGACGCCGCCCTCAACTACCTGTCGCAGGCGACCGTGCGGCTCGGCGACGTCCGTTCGGGCGGCGGGTCGATCGGCTTTTCCCGCGAGATGTACCCCGGCGTCGACGCCGGCATTCACTACAACCTGCGCAACACGACCCACACCGAGGGGCTGATCCGCGTCGCCGGGCCGGACGAGACCACGACCAGCGTTCGCCTGGGAACCACCGTCGGCAGCCTGTCGGCCAACGTCGAGTGGCTGCGCATGGACAACCGCCTGGTGCCGACGCGCGGCTTTCGCGTCGTCGCGTTCGCCGAGCTGGCGCTGCCGTCGCTGTCGGCGCCGCTGCGCCCGTTCCCGATCGACGTCGGCGACGACAAGTTCCTGAAGGTGAGCGTCCAGTCGCTGTCGGTGCTGCCGCTCGCGAGCTGGCTATCGGTTCGGCTCGGCTTCCGGTTCGAGCAAGGGTTCCCGCTCGGCGGCGCGTCGCTGCTGCCCAAGGTCGAGCGCTACTTCGCGGGCGGCGACACCACCATCCGCGGCTTCCAGCTCGATCGCGCCCGCCTCGAGGTGATTCGTTACCTGCAGGTCCCGGTCAATCTCGCCACCGGCGAAGGGTTGTATTCCGTCGAGTACCGGCCGCTGGGCGGCAACCTGCGCATCCTGCAGAACATCGACTTCATGTTCCCGATCAGCCCGCCGTGGTACGGCTCCGTGTTCTTCGACAACGGCGTCGTCGCCGACTCGCTGGACGGGCTGACCGCGTCGCGCTTCCGCCACGGCATCGGCGTGTCGCCGCTGCTCATCCGCCTGCCCATCGGCGACATCAGCCTGGCCTGGGCCTGGCCCATCGACCCCGGCCCCGGCGACACCACGATCGGCGTCTTCCACGTCAACGTCGGCCTGCTGTTCTAGGCGTGAGCGTCGAATGAAGCCTCGCGCGCTGGCCCGTCAAGGCAAGTAAAGCGCGCCTAAGCGGGCCGGTCGAGTCAGCGCGCGGCGACGAGGGCGATCGTGCCGTGCTGCTTCTCGAAGTTCTCCTTGGCCGCGGTCGCGTCCTTGAACGACGGGAAGTTGCCGTAACGGACGCGGTAGGTCATGCCCTTGCCGGGTACGTCGCCGCTGATCACGAACGCGCCGGGGTAGCGCTGCGCGAACGCGTTCGCGTCGTCGGACGTCGTGAACGTGTTCAGGTGCAGCGTGAACTTCCCCTTCGACTTCGTGGCATCGACCGCTGGCGCGGCGGCCGCCGCCGGCTTGACCGGGGGCGCTGCGACAGGCTTGGGCACCGCCACCTGGGCGACGACAGGCTTCGGCGCCACCGCCGGAGCGACGACGGGCTTCGGCACCGCCACCGGCGCGGCGACAGGCTTGGGCACGGCCGCCGACGCAACGATGATCTTCGGCGCCGCGGCCGGAGCAGCGACGAGGGGTTTCGGCGCCGCGGGCTTCGCGGGAGCCAGCGCGGCAAGCTTCACCGTCGCCGGCTTGGCCTTCGCGCCCGATCCGATCAGCTGGTTCGGAAACGTCAGCTGCGGCGGCGCTGCCGGCGCGGCGCCCGGCGCGGGCTTCTGCACGCGGTCCAGCGCGGCCAGCGGATCCTGCAGCTCGGGTGACGCCGCCTGGCCGCGCGATTCGATGCGCTTGCCGACCATCACGCCCAGCACGAACAGCATGCACGCAACGACGGCGCTGCCGAAAAACAGGAAGAACACCTGCCTGTTGTCCAGCCGCAGCTCGAGCTTGTCGCGCCACCGCTCGATGTGGCGTTCGGCGTCCCGGAGGGGGGAGTCGTCCATCCCAGCAACCGCAGTGTAACGCACCGTCATGATTCGTCCTCTTTCGTGGTCGATTCGTCGAGGGCCTGGCTGTCCGGCTGGCTGTCCTGACTATCCACTTTGGCCATCGCGTCGGGGGCGCCCACGCCCAGGAGGGCGAGCGCGTTGCGCATCACCTGCCCGATCGCCGTCACCCAGTACAGGCGCGCCGCCGTCTTCCGCCAGTTCCAGCTCTGGCGCCAGTCCCCCGTCCGCTGGCGCTCCTGCGGCAGGATGGTGTCGCCGTGCACCTTCTGCAGGCGGGTGTAGTAGCTGGCGAAGTCGCCCGCCAGCTCGGTGAGGAAGGTCGTCACGCGGTGGGGCTCGCGCGCCGCCGCCGCGTCCGCAACGAAGTCGGGGAAATCGCCCAGCCGGCGCAGGATGTTGATCTCCTCGGGCAGCGCCAGCTCCGCCGCCAGCGCCGCGTCCAGGTCGAAGGACGGTGCCTCCAGCGACTCGGCGCGCCGCCGGATCGCCGCGCAGCGCGCGTGCCCGTACTGCGCGTAGTAGACGGGGTTGTCCATCGACTGCCGCTTGGCGACCTCGACGTCGAACTCCAGCGGGGTGTCGTGCCGCCGCATCAGATAGAAATATCGGGTGGCGTCCCGCCCCACCTCGTCGATGACGTCGTCGAGCGTGACGAACTCCCCTGCCCGCTTCCCCATCTTCACTTCTTGCCCATCACGCAGCAGGCTGACGTTCTGGATCAGCATCACGCGCAGCACCTTCGGGTCGAAGCCGAACGCCTTCAGCGCCGCCTGCATGCGCGCGATGTGGCCGTGGTGATCGGAGCCCCAGATGTCCGTGAGATCGTCGAACCCGCGCGCCAGCTTCTTGCGGTGGTAGGCGATGTCCGCGAGCAGATACGTGGGCAGCCCGTCGGACTTCATCACGACGCGATCCTTGTCGTCGCCCCACAGCGCCGTGGTCTTCAGCCAGACGGCGTTGTCGCGGTTCTCGATGTAGCCCTTGGCTTCCAGCGCGCGCAGCGTCTCCGCCACGTCGCCGGCGTCGTGCAGCGCGCGTTCGCTCTGCCAGACGTCGAACGTCACGTCGAAGGCCGCCAGCGTGCCGCGGATCATTCCCAGCGAGCGGTCGATCGCGAACGCGCGCACCGGCTCGATGTCGGCGGGCGGCTCCGTGCCGACCCAGCGCGTGCCGTCACGCGCGAACAGGTCGCGCCCGAAGGTGCGGATGTATTCCCCCTTGTAGCCGTTCTCCGGGAACGTCACCTCGGGGACCGCGGGATCGGCGGCGCGCGCCGCCTCCATGTAGCGCGTCCACACCGACAGCGCGAGCATCGCAACCTGGTTGCCCGCGTCGTTGATGTAGTACTCGGCGGTGACCGGATAACCGGCGAAGCGCAGCAGGCGCGTCAGCGAATCGCCGACGGCGGCGTGCCGCCCGTGCGCGACCGTGATCGGCCCCGTCGGGTTGGCCGACAGATATTCGAGCACGATACGCGGCGCTTGGCGCGCGGCGCCTCGCCCCCAGTCGTCGCCGGCGGCGATGATCGCCGGCAGCATCCCCTGCCAGAAGCTGGGCGCGAAACGCAGGTTGATGAACCCGGGTCCGGCGACCACCGCTTCCGCCAGCGGTGAGCTGCCGCCGATCGGCAGGCGCGACACGATCGCCTCCGCCACCTCGCGCGGCGGCTTGCCCGCCGGCTTGGCGAGCATCATCGCGACGTTCGACGCGAAGTCGCCGTGCTCGGCGCGCTTGGTGCGCTCCACGGGCATCTGCGCCGGCGCGGCGGGCAACACGCCGCTGCTCACGAGCTCATTTATCGCCCCCGTCAGGAGGTCACGCGCCGTCTCGCGGGCGCTCGATGGACCTTGCACGCGCTTCACCTACATGTAGTCTCTATGCATACCCAGCAGGCGTCAAGTTCCCGGGATTAATCAGCTTACTGAATCGGGAAAATGCCGCCGCTGCGCTGGAAGTCTTCGACGATGGGCTGAAGGCCCTTCGCGCCCTCGAAGCCAGCGGGATGGATACGCAGCAGCTGTCCGCGCGTCGGACCACCCCCCTGCCCTCGGCCCAGCCGCCGCTGATCGACCACGAACAGGTACGGCGCTTCGAAATTGTTTTCGGCGGGGGCGGCGGCGCGCGCGTCGATCGGCCCGAGCACGATGCGCGCCGGCATGCCGATCTCGGCGGTCGCCGGGCTGAGCACGGTCTGGGCGCGGGTGCCGCCGTGCACGTCGAGGCGGAACGTCGTCTGCGTCACCGGCGCGCGCTCGAAGTTGGCCAGCACGAAGGCGATCTGCGAGTTCTGGAAGCGGGCGCGCACGTGCCTGACGTCGGCGCGATCGGCGTCTGTGGCATCCAGCGCGCTCGGTCCGCCCACGAAGAGACACGGGTTGTTCACCATCGGGTCGAGGGGCGCCTGCACCACCCGCAGCCGCGCCTCCGCCTCCGCATCGTTGGTCGCGGACACCGGGGTGTCGAAGAACTGCTGGCCGGGGCCGGGCGGCACGTCGCTGTCGAAGAACTGCCCGGTGGGCCCCGGCAGCAGGGGGGTGCCGAACGGAGCGGGAAGCTGGCACACGTCCTTCTCCGCGAGGACATCGACGCGAATGCGCGACGCCATCCGCTGGTCGGGCGGCGCGACGGGGATGCACTGGCCGTTCTTCGTCGGATCGCGATCCGGATCGGCGTGCCCCCGCCCGACAGCGCGCCCGTCGCCGTGCCCGAGACGATGAACGAGCGCGCCGCGTTCACCTGGTAGGTGACGTATTGCGGGACGCACTCGCGCTTGTCGATGATGGCCGCGTCCGCGCAGACGCCTTGACCCGGCGCAAACACCGAGAAGCGCAGTGTTGGGAGCGTCGACGAGGACACCGTCGACCATGACCTGCTTCGGTACGTAGAGGCAGGCGCGCCCGGGGCGGCAGTCGGAGTTCACTGCCGGCACGGATGCAGGCAGCGCGTCGTCGCCGCCATCGTGTCCTCGGTGCAGACGAAATTGTTCGTGGTCGGGTCGGTGGGATCTTCTGCAGTCGCGGAACGTGGTACCATCGGCGCCGCCCATGCCCGCGGCGCCGCCCATGCCCGCAGCACCACCCATGCCGCCGGCGCCACCCATGCCCGCAGCGCCACCCATCCCGCCGCCCATGCCAGCAGCGCCCATGCCGGCGCTGCCGATTGATCCGGCATGGCGCGACATTGGAACGAACGACCTCGTCCAGGCGCGGCTTGATGACGAGCTCGTCGTCGCGCGCGCTCACGATCTCGTAGCGACGCAGGGTTCCCGCCAGGTGCGTGCAGGCGTCTCGCTCGTCAGTGTCCGGGCTGACGCACATGCCGGTGACGGTGAATGCGCCGGGCACCTGATCGACGGACGGGTTCTTGTGGCAGACGGCGCCCAGCGGACACTGGCTGTCGTTGGCACATCCGTTCAGCGTGACGATGTCGCCCTTGACGATGCCGTTGCCGCAGAAGCCCCCATCCTGCACCGACACGGGCCCGCCGACTTGCTCCGGAAGCTTGATGTTGCCGGACGAGCTCTGGCCCCTCAGCAGACCTTCCCACGTCACCTCCCAGACCTGCGGGCCGGCGGCGGACGGATCCGGGAAGAAGACGTAGGTCTGCTTGAAGCTTCCGTCGAGCGCCGTGGCGTTGTTTTCGGTCCCCTTCGTCCAGAAGCCTTCCAGGTACGTGTCGGTCGCGGACCAGATCGGTGGCAGATCGATGCGCGGCGGTCCCGACACCGAGTCCAGCGACCCAGCGTAACTGACGAAGTTCCGGTTGCGCGGCGTGCCGGGATAGACAGGCGCCTCGGACACGAGCGTCGGCTCGGAGACATACGCCGCGGCAGGATCATCGAGCGCGGGCCGGTAGAGCTGCGTTTGACCGTTTCGGACGATGGCCTCGATGTTCCGCGGCACCGGATCGATGTTGATCAGGTACACCAGACCCGAGCTCGTCATCACCCACGCGTAGCCGCCGCTGACGTTCTCTTCGATGGTGTTGGCGGGCTTGTCGGTGACGTTGGGCCTGACATCAGCGAACGCGATGTCGACCGGTATCGATGAAAACCTCAGGCCCCGGTCAGCGAACAGGCGCCGCGGCGTCGTGGTCACAGGGAGGCAGCCGTTGGACGATCGGCAATGCGCGGCGCGGCTCGACATCGGATCGGGTGGCCGCGGCGTGCCCAGCGGATCGATGTTCGCCTCGCATTCGCGCTCACTGCCTGGGTTGAACACGTCGACGATGCGCACGGAGCCGTCGCGCGCGATGACGTACAGGAACGCCATGCCCTTGTCGTGACCGATGAACTTGCCGGAGAACGTCCTGCCCGAGCGCGTCCGGCGTCGGCGCGTACGGATCGACGGACAGGCGGATGCGGTTGCTGCCGCCCGCACCTTCCAGCTTGATGCTCTCCTGCGCCGCGGATGGCGTGACCGACGACGTCGTCAGGTCCAGCGACAGGATCGCGGAGGCATTGGCCAGGCTGACGTAGGCGTGGTCGCCCACCGGCGTGATGGCGATCGACGTCGGGTGCGGGCCGAGCTCCGGCAGCGCCGGCTGAGCGGCGAGGTTCGTGACGGCGAGGTTCATGACCCCACCGTCGGCGCTACCGCCATCGTCACCGCCGCCGTCGTCGCCGTCGCCTGCCCCGTCGGCGCCACCGTCGTCGCCGACCGGCGGCATTCCGGCGTCCGCGGGCGGCAACCGCAGTCGGCCACCGCGCAGACCGGCATGTTCCCGGTGCGGACCGCCGTGACGCCGCCGGCGGTTCGCTTCACCTGAACCGAATCGATGATGTTGCCCGACGGCAGCTCTATCAACGCCACCAGATCGCACGACGGGAACGTGACCAGCGCTCGCCACGGCGTCGCCGGCTGGCTACCGGGACCAGGGCAGAGGTTGTTCGCGTCCGTCAGCGCGGCCGTATCGGTCGGCAGGAACACGACCTCGTAGGGCGCCACCGCCAGCTCCGTTCCGTCGCCGCGAATGGCGCGGCGCCTCTGGATCCCTCGCGGATCGATGCCGGGTACGTCTCCGTACTCCTTGAACACCGGCGCGAGCAGCGCCGACGGATCCACCACCGTCATGTCACACGACCCGCGGTTGGCGCTGACCAGCCGGCAGCCGTCGTCGCTCGCCGAGATCTGCTCGGGCAGCGCGCCCAGCGGAACACGCCCGTAGCCGCTGCTGTTCTGGCTCAGGTCGACGATCTTCCATTTGTCGGCATCGATCACCGACAGATCGCCGCTGGCGCCGTTGGGCATGAACGCGAACGTGCGCGTCGTCGCGCTGGGTTTGGGATCGGCTCCGCGCCCCGCCACCCGTCGTCGGTGACAGTGGCGCATCGGGCGCCCCGACACCTGCAGCGCCCCGCCGCCGGGATCGAATCCGCCCAGGCACATGAACGCGACGTCCATCGGACGGTTGAAGTCGTTGGTCGGCAGGATGTTCGGCGTCGCGCTGCACGCCAGCGCGCCCGCCGCCACCGCCACGATCGAAGCGGCGCGCATCATCGCGGCACCGAGTTCGGGAAGCCGATGCGCTGGACGACGTGATACTGGCTGGGGCTGCCGGGCGCGATGTCGACGACCGAGATGTTGTTGTCGCTGAAGCCCACCACGTAGGCCAGGGGTCCCGTCGGGTCGTTCTCCGGGAACACCAGGCTCGCGGGCCCGCGTCCCACGGTGAAGATCCGCTCCACCCGCGGGACGAACGGATCGATGACGTAGACCTCGCCGCTGTCGAAGCAGTTCACGAACAGCCGATCACCAGCGTTGTTCTTCTGCAGGAACGTCGGGCTCTGGCAGACCTCGATGACCTGGTTCGGAATCCCCTGGTAGAAATCGACAACCGCCGGCGGCACGCGCTGCAGCACGAACGCGTGCTCGACTCGGCCTGAAGGCATCCGTAGTCCCGCGGTCACCTGGACTTCACGAACTGGATGCCACGCGTCTCGCTGCCGGTCAGCGACGTGCCGAAGCTGTCGCCGCTGCCAAACACCGCGATCTCGCGGATGGGCTCCATGTCGGTTTTTCGCAGCGGGCAGCCGAGCGAGGTGGTCGAAGCAAGTCCCGTGACCATCGGCAGGTAGCGCGACGTCGCGAACATCGCCCGCCCAGGTTCCCAGCGGAGGGATGTGACCCCCACCAGCCCGCTCGCGTTCGGGGCGAAGACGGGGAAGCTGGCGATGAACCGCGGCGGCTTCATCACATCGTTCACGGCCGCGACGTCGAACAGCGACACGCCGCCCGAGCCGGGGCGGTTGGTGGCGCCCGCCAGGTGGCCGACATAGAGCAGGCCGTTGTTCTCATCGACGGCCAGGGCGTACGGCTCGTCGGGAAAACGCACGAGCGGCGGGTCCGGATCGGGGCTGGTCAGCGCCAGCGCCGATTCCGTCTCGACGATGCGGTGGCCCTGGTCGCACGACGTGAACTCGTCCACGTCGCCCGCTGGCATCGACATTCTTGCCGTCAGTGGGGTCGCCGACGCAGTCGAACACCAGCGGTTCGACGACGTTCCCGTCCGCGTCCCTGATCGCGGGCTTCACGTCGACGTAGGTCAGCGACGTATCTGCCGCGGACCGCGATCAGCAGCCGTGACGTCCCCTGGCTGGCAGTGCCGGCGCAGGTCTGGCACTTGTCGTCCAGGTCCTCTGGGTTGATGCTGCACGGCGGGTCCTGGCGCACCATCCCGGCCGCGAAGCTGCCGATGCGGACGCTCGAGCCGGCTCTCGACGTAGCGGCGCTCGTCGCAGTTCAGGATGTAGGGATCCAGCGGATCGATGCAGCAGAAGTCGGGCGACTCGGCCAGCGGGCGGACGTAGTTGACGCGCGGGCAGGTCTCGAACGCGCCGCGGTTACTCCGATCCTCCGCGGCGCGTCGACGAGCCGAAGCGCGACCAGCGTGCCGTCGTTGTAGCGGAGGTCGGCGTTCGAGTTGGCGACGAACAGCCACTCGCCCGTGACGTCCGTCACCGCGCTCGCGGGGTAGCTGATGATCTCGGGATGCGGCCGAACCCCTTCCTGGTTCAGGCCGCAGCCGAGCACAGCCGCCGACGTTGCCGCCGCGAGCCACAACAACAACGACGGCCGGGGGGCGCGTTTCATGCCGTTGCTTCGACCGCGGTCGGAGACGTCAGGTTGTCCAGTCGAGCGTGATCATTTGAGGGCGGCCTGCGCGGCCGCCAGGCGGGCGATCGGCAGCCGGTACGGCGAGCAGGACACGTAGTCGAGCCCAACCTCGTGGCAGAACTCGACCGACGCCGCATCGCCGCCGTGCTCGCCGCAGATGCCGAGCTTGAGCTTCGGCTTCGTCGCGCGGCCCTTTTCAACCGCCATCTTCACCAGCCCGCCGACGCCGTCGCGGTCGATGCTGACGAACGGATCGACCTGGTAGATGTCGCGCGACTGGTACGCCGCCAGCACGCGCGGCACGTCGTCGCGCGACAGGCCGTACGTCATCTGCGTCAGGTCGTTGGTGCCGAACGAGAAGAACTCGGCCGTCTCGGCGATCTTGTCGGCGGTCATCGCGGCGCGGGGCACCTCGATCATCGTCCCGACCATGTAGCCGATCTTCTTGCCGCGCTCGGCGAACACGGCGTCCGCGGTCGCGCGCACCAGCGCGGCCTGCAGGTCGAGCTCCTTCTTGGTGCCGACGAGCGGGATCATGATCTCCGGGAACACCGGCTGACCTTCGCTGGCGACGTCGAGCGCCGCCTCGAAGATCGCGCGCGCCTGCATCTCGGTGATCTCGGGATACGTGATCCCGAGGCGGCAGCCGCGGTGGCCGAGCATCGGGTTCGATTCCTTGAGGTCGTGGATGCGCGCCTTGACCTGCTCGACGCTCTTGCCCGTGGCGGCGGCCAGGTCGCTGATGCCCGCCTCGTCGTGGGGCAGGAACTCGTGCAGCGGGGGATCCAGCGTCCGGACGGTGACCGGGACGCCCCTTCATCGCGCGGAACAGGCCCGCGAAGTCCTCGCGCTGCAGCGGCAGCAGCTTGTCCAGCGCCGCGCGCCGCACCTCTTCGGTCTCGGCGACGATCATCTCGCGCATCGGGCCGATCTTCCCCTCGCCGAAGAACATGTGCTCCGTGCGGCACAGGCCGATGCCCTCGGCGCCGAACGCCACCGCCGCCTCAGCCTGATCGGGCTGGTCGGCGTTGGCGCGCACGCGCAGCTTGCGCGCCGCGTCCGCCCAGCTCATCAGCTTGGCGTAGCGCTGGTAGACCGGCGCGTCCTTCGCGTCCAGGTTCTTCTCGATGAGCACGCGGATGACCTCCGACGGCGTCGTGTCGACGCGGCCGTTGATGACCTCGCCCGCGAACCCGTCGATCGAGATCCAGTCGCCTTCGCGGACGATGACCTCGCCGTTCGCCGTCTGAACCTTCATCTGGCGCGCGTGGTAGTCGAACGACAGCGCGTCACAGCCGACGATGCAGACCTTGCCCATCTGCCGCGCGACCAGCGCCGCGTGGCTGGTCATGCCGCCGAACGCGGTCATGAAGCCGAGCGACGCGTTCATGCCGCGGATGTCCTCCGGGCTGGTCTCGTGGCGGCACAGGATCAGGTTCTTCTCGCCCTTCTCGGCCAGCGCCTCCGCCTCGTCGGCGAAGAACACGACCTTGCCCGTCGCGGCGCCCGGACCGGCCGGCAGCCCCTTGGCCAGCAGGCGCCCCTCGGCCACCGCCGCCATCTTCGCCGCCGGCAGGAACACCGGCCGCAGCAGCTGGTTCAGCGCCTCCGGCTCGACCCGGCGCAGCGCCTCTTCCTTCGTGATCAGCTTCTCGTCCACCATCTCGACGGCGATGCGCACGCCCGCGAACCCGGTCCGCTTACCGTTGCGGCACTGGAGCATGTACAGCTTGCCGTTTTCGATCGTGAACTCGATGTCCTGCATCTCTTTGTAGTGCTTCTCGAGCTTCTTGCGGATGTCGAGCAGCTCCTTGTAGGCCTTGGGCAGCACGTTGCCGAGCGTCACGATCTTCTCCGGCGTGCGGATGCCGGCGACGACGTCTTCACCCTGCGCGTTCACCAGGTACTCGCCGTAGAACATGTTCTCGCCGCTGGCGGGATCGCGCGTGAAGCAGACGCCGGTCGCGCAGTCCGCGCCCTTGTTGCCGAACACCATCGCCTGGACGTTGACGGCCGTGCCCCACTCCGCCGGGATGTTGTTGAGGCGGCGGTAGAGGTTGGCGCGGTCGTTCTGCCACGACTGGAACACGGCCTTGATCGCGCCTTCGAGCTGCGCGTACGGATCGGTCGGGAAGTCGCGGCCGACCTTCGCCTTGATCTCCGCCTTGAACTCGGCGACCAGCTCCTTGAGCGCGTCGGCCGGGAGCTCCGAGTCCACCGTCACGCCGCAGGCCTGCTTCTTGTTCTCCAGGATGACGTCGAACGGATCGTGATCCTCTTTGTTCTCCGGCTTCATGCCGAGCACGACGTCGCCGTACATCGCGACGAAGCGGCGGTAGCTGTCGTAGACGAAGCGCGCGTTGCCCGACTTCTTCGCCAGCCCCTCGGCGGTCTTGTCGTTGAGCCCGAGGTTCAGGATCGTGTCCATCATGCCGGGCATCGACGCGCGCGCGCCCGAGCGCACCGAAACCAGCAGCGGGTTCGACGGGTCGCCGAACTTCGCGCCGACGACCTTCTCCATCTTCGTGATCGCGGCACGGACCTCGGCGTCGAGCGCCTTCGGCAGCTTCTTGCCGTTGGCGTAGAACTCGGTGCACACCTCGGTGGTGATCGTGAACCCGGGAGGCACCGGCAAGCCGATGTTCGCCATCTCGGCGAGGTTCGCGCCCTTGCCGCCGAGCAGGTTCTTCATCTCCTTCGTGCCGTCGGCCTTGCCGGAGCCGCCGAAGAAGTACGTGCGCTTGCCCGCCTTGCCGCGTCGCCTTGCCCATCACCTTGCCGATCACTTTCGCGGCCTTCTTGAGCACGGCCGTCTTCGCGCTGACGCGAATGCCGTTCTTGGTGCCGTTCTTGTGGCCGTTCTTGAGCGCGACTTTCTTAGGTTTCAGTGACTTGGACTTGTTCTTGGCGAGGCTTGGCATGGGCGCTTATTTACCCTGAGCGCGCGCAGCAAGGAAGGACAATCAAGGGGCTCCGGCGCGTCCGAGGCTGGGGTGCGGTCAGGGCGTCGCCACGAGCCTGACGAACTGGTCCAGCGGCGCCACTTCGGCCGGAGACCGGGTACCCGGCGCTCTTGACGTCTTCCCTGCATCCAGCGCTGTCCAGGACGTACCCGGTGTCGCTGGGCCCCGGGCCGGCCCCCGGACCTCCACCGCCACCGGGCCGGCTGGATTGGCCGCCGCGAAGATGGCCCAGGTGTGGCGGGTCGGGATGACCCGCTGCGAGCAGGCAGGATCCGCGAACCGGAGCAAGTCGGGCCGCGTGTTGATATGGGCGTCCGCCGGCAGGCAGTAGGTACCCCCATCAACCGCCAGCATGGGGAAACACGGCAGGCTGGGATGCTGGAGGCTTTGAGATCCCGGTACGGCGCGGATCCGATACTGGGGCTGGCGGGATAGTGGCGGTAGGCGACGGTGGTCAGGTCCAAGCCGTCGTGTTGCAAGGTTCGCAAACTCAGCCGCTCATCGCCCCGCGCGACGACCGTCAGGCTCGCCACGGCGTCGTTCGGCAGCGGCGCGCCCACCCGGAAGATCGCAGCCTGACAGCGGAAATTCCTGACATGTCGAGGCGAGCTTGATGAAGGTCGGGCCGGTCACGGAATCGCCCAGAGCGTGGAGCTGAGACGTGTCATAGGCCACCGCCAGCACCGGCTCCGGGGCGGTGTCAGGCGCGGTCGCCACCGGCTCGCTACAGCCGGCGTCGGCGAAGAAGCCGCCGACGCTCGCGTGGCGGGGCAGGCAATGGCCGGCCGTCCCGTCGCCCTGCGAATCGAACAGGAAGGCGGCACAAGGCTCGCCGGTGTCGGCGTCGTACAGATCGCCCGACAACCGGTCCGGAAAGCGCCCGCCGTCGGCGCTGTGCACCTCGTAGCGCTGCAGACGGTGGCCGGTCGGCGGGCCAGGCATCTGCGCCCCGGCAACCCAGCGCTCCGGGGTCTCCGCCGCGGCGGGATCCTTCGGTAGGCAACGCAGGCTTCCGTCGGCCGCCGGCCCAAACGCGCACGCAACGCCCTCACTGCGATGTAGATGCCGACGAACAGCGGCACCGTCCGCGGGGACGAGAAGCTCTGCGCTACCAGCCGCGAACCATCGGTGAACGTGGGCTCCATCGGCGCTCGGGGACTGTCCCCACATCCGCTGCCCGCGACCGCCGTCCCAAGCAAGACCACGCACCCAATAACCTGCCTCATTACACGCTCCTGAAGCTAAGCCGTGAGTGTGCGCGCGCACGCCAGGCGGGGCAACCGCCCTTGCGACCAGCCGGGCAGTCGCCGTTGCGTCAGCGGCGCCCGCCACTAGCGTACGGGCATGGCCTTCGACGCCGGTGTGCTGGCGGCTATCCGGGCGGCGTTCCCGGCGGCGGGCGGCGGCGGCCGTGGTTCCCCTGGGCGCGCCGGTCCACGACGGCCAGTGCCACCCGGAGCCGCTGATCGGCATCCCGCTGGCCACGATGAACCGGCACGGCCTCATCGCGGGCGCCACTGGAACGGGGAAGACCAAGACCCTTCAACTCATGGTCGAGGGGCTGTCGCAGGCAGGCGTGCCCTGCTTCGTCGCCGACATCAAGGGTGATGTCGCGGGGTTGGCCGCCCCGGGCGCGCCCGGACCACGGGTCGAGAGCCGCGCGCTCGCGACCGGGGTCAGCTGGCGCCCGGCCGCCTTCCCGGTCGAGTTGCTCAGTCTGAGCGGCAAGCTGGGGGCCCAGCTGCGGGCGACCGTGTCGTCGTTCGGGCCGCTCGCGCTCGGCAAGGTCATGGGCCTCAACGACACGCAGGCTGGTGTCATGTCGCTGGTGTTCAAGTACTGCGACGATCGCCGCCTGCCCCTGCTCGACTTCAAGGACCTGCGCGCGGTGCTCGCCGAGATGGCCGATGCGGGCGCCGATGGGCTGCGCGACTACGGCGGCTTCTCCAAGGCGTCGGTCGGCGTGCTGCTGCGGGAGCTCGTCCAGCTCGAGCAACAGGGGGGTGGCGCCCTGTTCGGCGAGCCCGAGCTCGACATCGCGGACCTGATGGAGCGGACATCCGAAGGCGACGGCCGCGGCCGCGTCAGCATCCTCGAGCTGTCGGACGTTCAGGACCGGCCGGCGCTGTTCTCGACCCTCATGATGTGGATGCTGGCGGAGATTTATCACCAGCTTCCCGAGGCGGGGGATCTCGACAAGCCGAAGCTGGTGTTCTTCTTCGACGAGGCGCACCTGCTGTTCAAGGACGCCAGCAAGGCCTTCCTCGACCAGGTCGAACAGGTGGTGCGGCTGGTGCGCTCGAAGGGCGTCGGCATCTTCTTCATCACCCAGAGCCCCAAGGACATCCCGCCGACGATCCTCGCCCAGCTCGGCAACCGGGTGCAGCACGCGCTGCGCGCGTTCACCCCCGACGACGACAAGGCGCTGCGCGCGGCTGCGCGCACGTTCCCCAAGACGCCGTACTACGACATCCCCGAGACACTCACGACGCTGGCGATCGGCGAGGCGCTGGTGACGGTGCTGGGCGACAACGGCGTCCCGACGCCGCCGTTCGTGACCCGCGTCGCCCCGCCCGCGTCACGCATGGGTCCGCTGACCGCCGAAGAGCTGGCGCCGCTGCTGCGCACGGAGCAGGTGCAGAGGTACGCCGCCGCGGTCGATCGCGAGAGCGCCTACGAGATCCTGGGCGCGCGCATTGCGGGCGATGGTGACGCCGGACGCGCCGCGCCCGAGGCGCCCGCGCCGAAGCCGCCGGCGGCGCCGCGGTCGGAGAGTGCCTGGAGCGAGGCGCTGCGATCGCCGGTGGCGCGCACGATCGCCAACCAGGTCACCCGCGGCTTGATGGGCGCGCTGCTCGGCAAGCCGCCCCGCCGCCGCGCCCGACGAAGCGCCTGGTGACCGCGGGGGCTGGGCGACCAGCCGGCTAGCCGGCTACCCGGCTATCCGACCTTGGCCCGCAGCGCGCCGCCCAGCTCGCCCACGCCGACGCGCTCCTGCGCCATCGTGTCGCGATCGCGCAGCGTGACGGTCTTGTCTTCCAGGCTCTGGAAGTCGACGGTGATGCAGAACGGCGTGCCGATCTCGTCCTGGCGGCGGTACAGCTTGCCGATGGCGCCGGTGTCGTCGTAGACGGTGCGCAGGCCGGCCGCCTGCAGGTCGCGTTTCACGCCGCGCGCCAGCTCCACCAGCCGCGGCTCGTTCTTCTTCAGCGGGAAGACGGCGACCGTGATCGGCGCCAGCCGCGGGTGCAGGCGCAGCACCGTGCGCGTGAACTCCTCGCCCAGCTTCTCGGAGACGCCGCGCACCTTCTTGAACACCTCGATCCTGTTGGCGTCGGCGTCGTCCGACAGCGCCAGCAACTCGGGCAGCGTCCCCGGCAGCCCGGCGGCGATCTTCTCGGCCGCCGCGATCAGCCGCTGCTTCGCCTCCGGGTCGAACGCCTTCGGGTCTTTCTTGTCGACCGACTTGGCGAAGCTCTGCACCAGCTCGCGCAGCTTCGTCACCTCTTCGGCCGGCGGCTCCTTGACCAGCGACTCGTCGTACGCGTCGCACAGGAACGCCAGCGTCGCGCGGTCGGCGCCCGCCGACGGCTCGATGACGTACGGGACGATGTGCTTCTTCTGTTCCTGGTCGAAGTACTTGAGCTCGCCGACCGCGTCGGGGTTCTCCGGGCTGCGGCTGTGCGCCTTGAGATCGTAGTCGGTCCGGTTCGCGATCCCCTCGAGCTCGCTCCACCCCATCGGGAACTTGTACTCGAGGTCGACGCAACGCTTGGCGTAGTGCGCTAGCTCCTCTTTCGTCTGCTCGCGCTGGCGCAGGTTCTCGCGCCGCATGCCGAGGTCGACGTACCACTGCGTGCGCGCGTCGATCCACGCCTGGTGCGCCGCCTCGTCTTCGCCCGGCCTGACGAAGTACTCGATCTCCATCTGCTCGAACTCGCGCGTGCGGAACGTGAAGTTGCCGGGCGTGATCTCGTTGCGGAACGCCTTGCCGATCTGCGCGACGCCGAACGGCAGCTTGCGGCGCATGGTGTCCAGCACGTTGCCGAAGTTGACGAAGATCCCCTGCGCCGTCTCCGGGCGCAGGTACGCGAGGCCACTGTCGTCACCGGTGTCGACGGCGCCGACGGTCGTGCGGAACATCAGGTTGAACGGCCGCGCCTCGGTCAGATCCGTCGCGCCGCACTTCGGGCACTTCAGCTCCTTGGCGGCGATGGCGGCGTTGATCTCGTCCAGCCCCTTCGGGTCGCGCCCCTTCTGCGCCACGAACACGTGATCGGCGCGCGGGCGCGACTTGCAGCTCCGGCAGTCGGTCATCGGATCCGCGAACGTCTTCTCGTGCCCGGAGTACTTCCACACCAGGCGGTTCATCAGGATCGCCGCGTCCAGGCCCTCCATGTCTTCGCGGTCGTAGACGACCGAGCGCCACCAGGCGCGCTTGACGTTGTTCTTCAGCTCGACGCCCAGCGGACCGTAGTCCCAGGTGCTGCCGAGGCCTCCGTAGACGGCCGAGGAGGGAAACACGAAGCCCCGCCGCTTGGCGAGGCTGACAATCTGTTCTAGTGCGGTCGCGGGCATGGGCGCCCGAATCTAGTCGATCATCCCACCAGGGGCGAGTGGTGGATGATCTGCACCAGCAATCCCTCGGGCGCGCGGAAGTAGAGCGACCGCGAACCGTCACGGTGGGTCTTGGGCGCCTTGTCGACCGCCACGCCGCGCGACGCGAGGTGCGCCGCCCAGGCGTCGACGTCGCCCGCCGCCGGCACCGCCAGCCCGATGTGATCGAGGCGCCCTGCCCCCGCCGCCTCGCCCCTGTGCAGCGCCAGGTTGTCGCGGCCGCCGACCAGGTAGACGTTGTCGGGATCGGGGCGCCACTCGACCGCGTAGCCCATCACGTCGACCCAGAAGCGCTCCGCCGCCGCCAGATCGGCGACGAAGAGCGCGACGTGGCGGATGCCCAGCAACGCCGGGCCGGCTCATCGGTTGCCATGCCTGCCCGCGCGATCTTGGCGATGAATTCGATGCTCTTGAGCGGTCCGGAGACGTGATGGCTGATGATCTCGAGCAGCGCCTCGCGGCAGTCGCGGTTGACGTCCGCCTGCAACGGCTCGCGCGCGGCGTCGGCCAGCGGGGTAGCGGCCAGCCGGATCAGCGCGGCGCGCATCGGCGCGGGCATCGGCCGGCCGCCCCGCGCGCAGCCGACGCAGACCGCGCCGCCGCGATCGGGATCCCAGCGGTAGCCGATGTCCGTGCCGGCGGCGTTGCGCCCGCCACAGACGGCGCACGTGTCGACGACCGGGCCGAATCCCAGACGTCCGAGCAGGCCGATCTCGAACACGCGCAGCCGCTCGGCGCTGGCGCCGTCGACGTCGAGCAGCCGCAGGAACGCCAGCAGCCAGTCGAACACGCCGGCCTCCACCTGCCGGGGCGCGCACAGCTTGCCCACCAGCTCGGCGGCGTATGCGGCATGGGCCATCCGCGCGACGTCGGTGCCGAACGCCTGGTGGCTCTCACCGACGTCGAAGCGTTCGAGCGTCGCCAGGTCGGCGCGCGCCCGCTCGCGCACCCACGCCTCGCCGACCGCGCACAGCCCCAGACCGCCCGCGAACCGCTTCTGGCTCTTGCGCGCGCCCCGCGCCAGCGCCGAGATGCGTCCCGTGTCGCGGCCGAACAGCGTCACGATCCGATCGGCCTCGCCGTAGTTCACCGCGCGCAAGACGATGGCGGGTGTGGACTGCGAGACCATGCGTCCGCATTGTAGCGGACGAACGTTCAGGGCGACGCGGCACTTGCGCCGCGGCCCTTCAGCCGCGGCGCGCGCTGCCGGCGTCGTCGACGAGCGCGATCGCGCCGCCAGAGGACGCGGGGGCCATGCTCAACCCTTCGCCCGACTGCGGCGGACGGCGAAGCAGCAACGACAGCGTGATCGTCGCGATGAGCACGAAGACGATCACGAACACCGCCAGCCCGAGACCGCGGCGACGGTTGCCGTCGTCGTGCTCCTCCGGGACACCGCCGGCGAGCACCGGATCGACGACCGGCGCAGAAGACTCGGCGATCGCCGCCTCCGTCTTCGCGTTCACGGCGCGATCGAACAGGCCCAGCGGCTTGGCGTCGTTGATGCCGACCGCCTTGGCGTACGAACGGATGAAGCCGCGAACGAAAACATGAGCCGGCAACCCGGCGAGGGCGCCCGACTCGAGCATCTCGATCGCGGATCGAGGAACCTTCGTGGATGCAGAAACGTCGCCGATGGTCAACGCCCGTTGTTCACGGGCGCGTCGAAGGCAGCTACCAAAGTGCTCGTCGTCCATGGAGTCTGAGGTCTCCAGGTATTCGGCTGTTGAACGAGTTTTCTTTAACGTTTTTGGATAGTTAACTGCCTAAAAACGGCCGCAAGCTAACAGTCGCGCGAACAAGCTGTCAACGAAATAATAGTACCAGCCGCGTGCTCTGCGACACAAATAAGTTCCCGAGACTCCACGGAAAAACCGCCAGAGCTTCAGTAGTCCGTTACCCTGATTAACGCTTTGCGCCATGCGTCTAAACGCGACGCGCGTCGGGGTCCCAGATGTACTTGTGCAGCTGCAGGTTGAGGCGCGCCGGCACCCGGTCGCGCAGCATCCAGGCGACCAGCTGCTGGGGGTCCAGGCGCCCATGCACGGGCGACAGCAGCACCTCGGTCGAACGGTCGAGCTCCCGCTGACGGATGACGTCACGGGCCCAGTTGTAGTCGCCCTCGTCCGCCACCACGAACTTGACCGCGTCGCGCGGGCGCAGCGCAGCCAGCACCTCCCAGCGGTTGCGGTGCGATTCGCCCGGACGCAGGCGTCTTCACGTCAACCACCCGCACCACGTCCTCCGGCAGGCTGTCCAGCGCATGCGCGCCCGAGGTCTCGATCATCACCTTGTACCCCTGTGTGAGCAGCAGCCGCGCGAGCTCCGGCAGCTCGCGTTGCAGCATCGGCTCGCCGCCCGTGAGCAAGACCAGCGGCGCCGCCAGCCGGCGCACCTCGGCCACGACGGCGTCGAGAGACATGTCGGTGCCCCCGTGGAAAGCGAAGGCGCTGTCGCAGTAAACGCAACGCAAATCGCATCCCGTCGTGCGCACGAGCGTGCAGGGGAGACCGGCGTACTGCGTCTCACCTTGGATGCTGAGGTAGATCTCGGTGATTCTCATCCGTTGCGCATCCTAACGTGGAGCTTCTGCTTCAAGGCGTGGCACTTGATCCTCCGATCCGTATACTTGAAAAGCCGCCGTGAGCCACCTGATCGCGTACTTCGGAAACGAGCCCGAGAACCTCGCGTGTGCGTTGTTCTCGGCGCGCGGAGCGCTGTACTCGCGTAGCGCGCGCGGCGGCTACGACGGCTTCGGCCTCGGCTTCGTGCAGGGCGGCGATGTGCTGCTTCGCAAGCGCCCGCGCGCGGAGTCCGACGAGGTCGACATCTACGGTCTCGCGCGAGACACGCGCGCCGAGGCGCTGGTCGCCCGCGTCGGTCTGGGCAAGCGCGACAAGAGCGCCGACGACGACGCCAGCGTGCGCGCCGAGGACGCCGATCCGTTTCGATTCCGATCGTGGCTGTTCGGCTCCGTCGGCGACGTCAACCAGAAGGCGTTCGACGACGTCCGCGATCGGGTGCTGGAGAGCACGCCCGCATTCCTTCGTCGCAACATCCGCGGCCGCTCGCCGAGCGAACATTTCTTCCACCTGTTCCTCGCCTTCCTGCACGACGCCGGCATCCTCGATCAGCCGACGCCGAATCCCACGGCGGTGCACGTCGCGCTGCGGAACAGCCTGGCGTTCGTCGATCGCCTGCTGGTGTCGGCAGGGTCGTCGTCGCTGAAGGTCGCGCTGGCCGCGACCAACGGCCGCTGCTTCGTCGCCACCGGCTGCGCGTATCCGATCCGCTACCTGAACGTCGAGGGCATCTCCGACTGCCCTGTCTGTCACGCCCAGGACGAACGCAGCAACCCGCAGCGCAACGGCCGCCGCATCCCGCACGAGGCGTTGCGCGCTGTCGTCGTCGAAGCAAACCTCGACGTCGCCTCCCGCCCCGGCTGGCTCGACATCCCCGACCGCTCCGCCCTCATCGTCGGCGCGGACCGCGTCCCCACCGTCTCGTCGTTGTAGCTCTAGATCCCAGCCGCCGGCGGGGCAGTCGGATCCGAGGGCGGCAGTGGCGTCACCGTCGTGGCGATGCGGGGCCGGCGCCAGTAGTAGACGAAGATGGTCTGGATGATCGACGCGACGGGCACGGCGAACAGCGCGCCGACCAGCCCGTAGCCGTGTTCGCCCGCGATCAGCGCGAACACGACCAGCACCGGGTGGATCTTGGCGGCGTTGCCCATGATCTTCGGGTTGAGGAAGTTCGCCTCGATCAGGTGGATGAGGATGATCCACCCCAGCACGAACAGCCCCTTCTTGATATCGAGCGTGGCCGACGAGATCAGCGCCACGACGACGATCGGGATCGACGACAGGATCGACCCGAAGATCGGGATCAGGCTCATGACCGCCGCGATCGCGCCCAGCAGCGGCGCGTACTTCACCTTGAAGATCAGCAGACCGAAGTAGGTCAGCAGGCCGTTGATCAGGCAGATGAGCAACTGGCCCCGGATCACGCCCGACAGCCCGCGGTCGATGCCCGTCACGATGCGGTCGTAGTCACCGCGATACCTGTCCGGGACCAGCGAACGCAGGAAGCCCTGGATGCGATCGAGGTCGACCAGGATGAACGCCGCCACCATCAGCACCAGGAACAGGCGGGCGATCCCCCCCACGATCCCGGCGACGAACTTCTGGCCGTATTCCAGCGCGCGCCGGCTCTCGCCTTCCGTCGACTTCAGCCGCTGCGACAGCCACTGCTTGATCGCCCGTTCCCACTTGCCGCCGCCCCCACCGTCACCTTCCAGCCGCGCGGGCGGCGCGACGATGAACTTACCGGCTTCGGCCGGCGTGACCTCGAAGCTGAACGCCTCCAGATCCAGCCGGTAGCGCCCGTCTGGGAGCGGCTCCAGGACGATGGAGCGCGGCCCTAGTTGCTCGGTGTGGTCGGGCGTCTCGTCACCGGGCTCGCCGGTCGCCTCGGCGCCGAAGTTGTCGTCGATCCACGCGCCCGCGCGCGGCAGCCAGTCCTTGTTGACCTTGGCAAATAACTGCGGCGCTTCGCGGAACAGGCGCGCGAAGTCGCCGGACAGCTTCGGCACGAAGTAGCTGATGAACAGCACCAGCACCGCGAGGATGTTGACGTAGAGGATGATCACGGCCGCCGCCCGCGGAAACGGGCGGTTGCCGATCTTGTGCTGTGCTGGCGCGGTCGACCAGCGGCGCGAGGATGTACGCGACCAGGATCGCGAACAGGAACGGGAGGACGACCTCCCGGAAGATGTAGACGATGAAGACGCAGAACAGCGCGAAGCCCCAGAGCTTCGCGAACTGGCGCAACCAGGCAAACGTGCGCGACGCCGGAGTCATGTTGATCCCACAACGACGCGCACGCCGCCCGCGGCGCTACGACTTGTCGTCGCCTTCGCCTTCCCCGCCGCCGCCCTCGGTCCCGGTCTCGGTCTCGGTCTCGGTCGTCTCGGTCTCGGCCGCAGCCTCTGCCGCAGTCTCTGCCTCGGCCGCGGCGGCCTTCGCCGCCTTCTTGTTCTTCTTTTCCTGCTGCTTGCTGGTCGGCGGCGTCGGCTGCTCGCCGCCCTCGTCAGCGGCCTTGCCGGTCAGCTTCGCCAGCTTGTCGCGCATGACGTCGCCCAGCGTCGCCGTCGGCACGCCGCTCGAGAACCCCTGCGCATCCGCAAGCTCCTCGGCGCGGGTGGCGCCGCGGAACGACAGCCCGATCTTCCGCTCGGCCGTGTCGACGCCGATGATCTCCGCCTTCAAGATCTGGCCGGGCTTGACGAACGTCTTCGGGTCCTCGATGCGCTCCTCGGAGAACTCCGAGACGTGGATGAGGCCCTCGACGCCCTTCTCGATCTCGACGAACGCGCCGAAGTCGAGCACCTTGATGACCTTGGCCTCGACGATCTTTCCCGGCGGATAGTCGTACGGGATGCGGTCCCACGGATCGGGCACCAGCTGCTTGATACCCAGCGACACTTTGGGCTTCTCGCCGTCGAAGTCGATGTTGAGGACGACCGACTCGACCTCGTCACCCTTCTGATACAGCTCCGACGGGTGCTTGACCCGCTGGGTCCACGACAGGTCGGAGACGTGCACCAGGCCGTCGATGCCCTCTTCGATCTCCACGAAGATGCCGAAGTCGGCGATGTTGCGCACGACGCCTTTGACGACGGTGCCGGGCGGGTACTTCTCCTTGAGCGACGCGAACGGGTTCGGCTCGAGCTGCTTGATGCCCAGGCTGATCCGGTTCTGGCGCGGGTCGATGTCGAGCACGACGGCCTCGACGGTGTCACCGACCGCCACGACCTTCGACGGGTGCTTGACCCGCCGGGTCCACGACATCTCGGAGATGTGGACGAGGCCTTCGATGCCCTCTTCCAGCTCGATGAACGCGCCGTAATCCTTCAGCGACACGACCTTGCCGCGCACGACGGTGCCGGGCGGGTACTTGGTCTGCGCGTGGGTCCACGGATCCTCGCTGATCTGCTTGAGACCCAGCGACACCCGCTCCGTGTCGGCGTTGAACTTCAACACCTTGACGCGCACGTGGTCGCCGACCTGGAACAGCTCGGACGGGTGCGTGACGCGGCCCCACGACATGTCCGTGATGTGCAGCAGGCCGTCGATGCCGCCGAGGTCGATGAACGCGCCGTACTCGGTGAGGTTCTTGACGATACCCTCGACGATCTGGCCTTCCTTCAACTTCTCGAGCGTCATCTCCTTCAGCTCGGCGCGCTCCTTCTCCAGCAGCACGCGGCGCGACAGCACGATGTTGCCGCGCTTCTTGTTGAACTTGATGACCTTGAATCGGTGTGACTTGCCGATGAATGCGTCGAGGTTGCGCACCGGACGCAGGTCGACCTGCGAACCGGGGAGGAACGCCTTCACGCCGCCGCGGATCGTGACGGACAGACCGCCCTTCACGCGTGCGCTGATGGTTCCTTCGATGAGCTCGTCGCGTTCGCACGCGCCCGAGATCTCGTCCCAAACCTTGAGCCTGTCGGCCTTCTCTTTGGACAGCACACACAGGCCGTCCTCGTTCTCGCGGCTCTCGAGAAAGACGTCGATCTCGTCGCCTTCCTTGACGCCAACGCTGCCGTCCGCCTGCGTGAACTCGTAGAGCGGGATCGTCCCTTCCGACTTGTAGCCGATGTCGACGACGACGTGATCCTTACCGACGTGGATCACCTTGCCTTTGACGATGTCGCCTTCTTTTACATCCTCGTGTTTGAGGGACTCTTCGAACAGTGCTGCGAAGCTCTCCTCCTGTCCGGTGCTTTGGGTTGCGGTTGAAACCATGCGGTATGCCTCTGCCTTTCGAGCCCTGACGCGAAGTCGGGCTGTCGGTCACGTCCCGCGCCTGGGCGGGGGTTCGGGTTGCGGGTGTCGTAGACCTCGACCATTCGAGGCCCGCGAAGGGTGGGAAAACTAGCGTTCTGCCTAGGTAAAGTCAACGCGCGCGGACGTCACTGGGTGCCGGGGGCGAAGGTCTCGCAGTCCGCCACCCGCCCCGACGACATCCCGGTCTTGAACCAGCGTACGCGCTCGGCCGACGAGCCGTGCGTGAACGACTCGGGGACCACCCGACCACGCGCCGCCTTCTGCAGGGTGTCGTCGCCAATCGCGCTGGCCGCGCGCAGCCCCTCCTCGGCGTCGCCAGGCTCCAGCAACTGGCCCGCGCGGTTGGCGTGGAATGCCCAGACCCCCGCCAGGCAATCAGCCTGGAGCTCCATCGCGACGGACATGCGGTTGCCGGCCGCCTGGGACATGCGCGCGCGCTGCGCTTGGACCCGCTCCGATATCCCGAGCAGGTTCTGCACGTGGTGCCCTATCTCGTGGGCGATGACGTACGCCTGCGCGAAATCACCGGGGGCGCCAAACCGGCGGTCCAGCTCACCGAAGAAGCTGAGATCCAGGTACACCTGCGAATCGGGCGGGCAGTAGAACGGCCCGACCGCGGCGCCGGCGATGCCGCACGCGGACTGCACGGCTTCTGTGAACAGCACGAGCTTGGGCGGAACGTAGCGACGGCCGGTCTGCGCCTTCAGCTCCTCGCCCCAAACGTCTTCGGTGCTCCCCAGGACCACCTTCACGAAGTCGGCCGACTCGTTTTCGCGGGCGCTCGGTACCCGCCCCGACTCGGTCTCGGTTACCTCACCGCCGCCAAGCAACGAACGCACCACGCTCTGCGGGGCACCGAGCAGGGCCGCCACCAGCGCGACGATGATCGCGCCCCCGCCGACCGCGCCCCGGCCCAGGGTGACGCCACGGCGGTCGTCAACGTTGTCGCTTCGCCTTCCCGACTGCCAGCGCATCTGTCAGGGAATCTAAGTCACCGTATGACTGTTCGGGACCCTCCTTGCAGCATCGGATGATCGGCGGACGCCGGACGGCGTCACGCCACTGATTGAGCCAGCCGTCCAAAGCGACGTTGCCGGGCCGCGAAGTCCGCCAGCGCCGCGTCCAGATCGGCGCGCGTGAAGTCCGGCCACATGACATCCGTGAAGTGCAGCTCGGCGTAGGCCGACTCCCACAGCAAGAAGTTCGACAGCCGGCGTTCGCCGGACGTGCGAATCAGCAGATCGAGCGGCGGCAGATCGCGCGTGTCCAGCGCGCTGGCGAAGCTCGCTTCGTCTATCGCGTCCGGGGACATGCCGGTGCGCGCCGCGGCCACCGCCAGCGCTCGCGCGGCGGCGACGATCGCCTCGCGTGCCCCGTAGGACAGCGCCAGGCACAGGGTCATCGCCCGATTCCGGCGCGTGCGCTGCTTCACGACGGCCAGCGCCCCACGCACGAGCCGCGGCAGCCGCGCCTCATCGCCGATGGTCGTCAGCCTGATGCCGCGCGCCATCAACTCCGCGCACTCGTCGAGCAGGAATGTCCGCAGCAGGCGCATGAGGTCGCCGACCTCAGCCGGCGGCCGTTCCCAGTTCTGCGCCGAGAACGCGTACAGGGTCAGCGCCGGGATGCCGATCTCGCGCGCCCCGCGCACGACGCGACGTACGGCATCCGCGCCGGCGCGATGCCCTGCCCCGCGCGCCAGCCCCCGGCGTTCGGCCCAGCGCCCGTTGCCGTCCATGATGATCGCGACGTGTTGCGGCAAGCGAGTCATGACCACCACATCAAACACCGTCGTCGCGGTCGGCCGACGGGCGGTCGCCACGAACGGTCGTGAGGTCGCGCTGAGCCGTCCCGCGGCCTCGCTGACCGGCGCGCAGTTCGACGACGGGGCAGGCATGATAGTGGGGCGCCCCACCGCCGTCATGCGTTTGCCCGCCGCCGAGCCCGAGCCGTCAATCATCCGCAGCACGCTGCGGGCGCTGGTGCACCCACGGCGGCTGATTCCGATCGTGCTCGTGTCGGCATCGCTGGTCGCCGCGCAGGCGAGCTACAGCTACGACCCGCTGGCGATTCCGCTTGGCATCGCGATGTGCGTCGCGTTCGTCATCGTGGCGCCGGTGTCGTGGCGTGTGCTGTTTCCCGATCGCATCGACTTCGGCCACGGCGGTGTCCGGCTGCTGCTCTACGGCGCCATCGGCGCCGGCGTCGTGTGGTCGATCGGCATCGTCGCGCCGCGCGTCTTGGGGATGGGCCCGACGCTGCTGACCGCGCCGGCGGGCGCGGTCGTGTCGCTGGCGCTGTTCCTGGTCGGCGGTTTCGGCCTCGGGCGCGACATCTGGATGGAGGGCCGCCTCGCGCACGCCGAAGCGCGAGCGACCGCGCTGGCCCGCGAGGCCGACCGCGCGCAGCTGCTGGCGCTGCGTTCGCACCTCGATCCGCACTTCCTGTTCAACACGCTGAACGCGATCGCCGAGTGGTGCCGCGAGGACGGCGAGACGGCGGAGCGCGCGGTCGTGCGGCTGTCGGCCATGCTGCGCACCGTGCTCGACGGCGTGCGCGTCGCGACGTGGCCGCTGGCCGAGGAACTGGCGTTGCTCGACACGCTGTTCGAGCTGCATCGCCTGCGCGATCCCGACCGCGTGCGGGTGACCCGGCTGCTGCCCGACCCGCTGCCCGACGTCAGCCTGCCACCGATGTTGCTGCTGCCGCTGGCCGAAAACGCCGTCAAGCACGGGCCAGCCGCCGGGCATGGCGGCACCATCACCCTCGAGGTGAGAACGCTCCCCGCCGACAAACAGCTGATGGTGTCGATCGCCAACCCGGGCGCGTACCGCGGCCGCCGCCCGGGCGGCGCAGGCATCGACATCGTCGAGCGACGCCTGGCGCTCGCCTATGATGGCAAGGCGATGTTGAATATCTCCGCCGCCGGCGACACGACGGTGGCCGAGGTGACGTTGCCGCTGGCGCCGCTGCCGCCTGGATCGCACACGTGAGCGCCGACGCCGACGAACCGCTGCGCGTGCTGGTCGCCGACGACGAGGCGATCGCGCGCAAGCGCCTGGTTCGCCTGCTGGCGGCGATGCCCGACGTGGCGGTCGCCGGCGAATGCGCCGACGCCCACGAGGTCCTGGACCGGGTGCGCGCCGGCGGCATCGACGCCGTGCTGCTCGACATCCAGATGCCCGAACTGACCGGCATCGAGGCGCTGCAGCTGTTCCCGGCTGACGGCCCGGTGGTGATCTTCTGCACCGCGCACACCGCGCACGCGGTCGCCGCGTTCGACGTCGGCGCCATCGACTATCTGCTCAAGCCGGTCGAGGCGCCGCGCCTGCACAAGGCGCTGGAGCGCGCCCGCGACCGTGACGCGCGCCGCCGCTACCGCGACGAACTGGCGCGGCTGAAGGCCGAGGCACCGTCCGGCGCCCCTACCCTGGCCCCCACATCCGAGCGCCCGCTGGCGCGACTGGCGCTGCCGACGCGCCAGGGGATCGTCCTGCTCGACCCACTGCTGATGTCGCACGCGGAGCTCGACGGCGAGCTGGTGACGATCTACGGCACCGAAGGACAGTACCTGTCGGCGTTGTCGCTCCAGGAACTGGAGACGCGCCTCCCCGCCGACCGCTTCGCGCGCGTCCACCGTCGGGCCATCGTCAATCTGGAACAGGTCGCGCGCCTCGAGCCCAACGAGGTCGGCGGCTTCACCGCCCGCATGCGCGGCGGCCAGACCGTCGAAGTCTCCCGCCAGGCCGCGCGCGACCTGCGCCGCCGCCTCGGCCTGCCGCGGGGTTAAGCCCCAGCGCGCGCCGCGACGATGTCGGCCATGCGCGTGACGACGGCGACGACGTCGATCGCGCTCGAGTCGATCTCGACCGCGTCGTCGGCCTTGCGCAGCGGAGCGGCGGCGCGCGTCGCGTCGCGTTCGTCGCGGGCGACAATCTCCGAGCGCGTGGCGGCCGCATCGACCGGGCGGCCGGCGGCGGTCAGCTCGGCGACGCGGCGGCGCGCGCGCTCGTCGGTGGTGGCGGTGAGGAAGAACTTCGCCTCGGCGTTCGGGAACACGACGGTGCCGATGTCGCGCCCCTCGACCACCACGCCGCCGTCCGCGCCGATGCGGCGCTGCAGGCCGAGCAGCGCCGCGCGCACCTCGGGCAGCGCCGATACGCGCGACGCGCCGTCGGACATCTCCGGCGTGCGGATCGCCGTCGTGATCTCCTGGCCGTTGGCGAACACGCGATTCAGGTTCCCTTCGAGGCGAAACGCGATGTCCAGGCCGTCGGCGAGCGCCGCGACCCCCGGACCGTCGTCCCACGCGATGCCGCGCTCGCGCGCGCGCAACGCCATCGTGCGGTAGATGGCGCCCGTATCGAGCAGCGCATAGCCCAGCCGCTGCGCGAGCAGCCGGGCCGCTGTCGACTTGCCTGCCCCCGCCGGGCCGTCGATGGCGACGATCAGGCGGCGAGACGCCATACCGCTAGTTAGCCGCTCTTGCGGAAACGCGACGGGTACGGCTCGCCGAACACCTTCTCGGGGTGCAGCGACTTCGCACGCGTGATCAACAACTCTTCAGTCTCGACGCGGTTCGGATCCGGCAGGCAGCACTCCACCGGGCAGACGGCCTGACACGCCTCATGATCGTGGAAGCCGACGCACTCCGTGCACAGCTTCGGGTCGATGACATAGATGTCGTCGCCTTCGCTGATCGCTTCGTTGGGGCACTCCGGCTCGCAGGCGCCGCAGTTGATGCACTCTTCGGTGATGTAGGTTGCCATTCGCTTGCCTGGTGGAGTGTAGGAGATGCCGTCTAGACCGTCAATGCAGCGCCGTCAAGGTTCGCGCTACAGATCAGGCCGCGGGCGCGCTCTGCGTCGCGATCTCGGCTCGACCGATGCGACCACCCTGACTGCCCTTCAGGTTGACCGCTACCAGGCGCGACACGCCAGGCTCTTCCATGGTGACGCCGCACAACCGATCCGCGATCTCCATCGTCCGGCGGTTGTGCGTGATCAGGATGAACTGCGATCGGTCGGTCATCTCGCGCACGACCTGATTGAAGCGACCGACGTTCGCCTCGTCCAGCGGCGCGTCGACCTCGTCCAGCACGCAGAACGGCGACGGCTTGACCAGGAAGATCGCGAACAGCAACGACACCGCGGTCAGCGCCTTCTCGCCGCCCGACAGCAGCTCGATGTTCTGGCTCACCTTCTTGCCCGGTGGGTTGGCGACGATCTCGATGCCGGTCTCGAGCATGTCGCTCTCGTCGGTCAGCACCAGGCTGGCCTTGCCGCCGCCGAACATGCGCGGGAACACCTCCTGGAACTGCGCGTTGACCGCGTCGAACGTCTCGCGGAACCGCTTGCGCGACGTGCGGTTGATGCGCTCGATCGCGGTCTCGAGCTGTGAGATCGCCGATTCCAGATCGGCCTTCTGCGTGGTCAGGAAGTCGAAGCGCTTCTGCAGCTCTTCCGACTCCTCGATCGCCGTCAGGTTGATCTCGCCCATGCGCTCGATGAGGCCACGCAGCTCGCTCGCGCGCCGCTCCTCCTCGGCGCCGAACAGCGCGCGCAGGTGGTACTCGTGCACCACGGCACCGAGCTCGACGTCGCGATAGCGATCGACCACCTGCTCCTGCAGCGACGTGCGCCGCAGGACGACCTCCTGGATGCGCATCTCCAGGCGTGACACCGTCTGGGCCAGCCGGGCGACCTCGGCGCGCGCCGCGCGCAGCTGCGCGTCGCCCTCCGCCAGGTGCATCTGCCGCTCCTCGAGCGCGCTCTGCCGCTCGCCGTGGGCACGCGCGCGCGCCTCGGCCTCGGCCTGCCACAGCGACGCCTCGTCGCGCAACCGCGCCGAGTCGGCGCGCAGCGTGACCGCGCGCGCGTCGTCGTCCGCCAGCGTGGCTTCGAGGCGCGCGGCCCGCGTCTCGTCCTCGGCCCGCGCCGCGCGCAGCCGTTCGAGCGTCTGCCGCGCGTTCTGCTGCCGCTCTTCCGCCTGGCTGGCGGTCACCTTCAGCGTGGTCAGCTCGCCGACGGCGACGTCGACCGCGTCCGCCAGCGCAACCGTTCGCTCGCGCAGCTCCCCTGCCCGCTCGTCCGCAGCCGCCGCCGTGCGCGCGTCGGTCTCCAGGCCCGCATCGGCCTCGAGCAACCGGCGCTCGTTGTCGTCGGACGACCGCGCCAGATCCGCGGCCTGGTTGGCCAGCTGCTGCCGTCGCGTCTCGTGCGAGCGCTTCTCCTCGGCCACGCGCTGCACGTCCTTGCGCAGGCCGTAGAGCGCCATGTCGTCGCCGCGCAACACCGTCTTCGTCTCTTCCAGAGACCGCGTGATCTCCGCCGCCGACTGCTTGCGCTCCACCTGGCGCGCCAGCGCACCCTCGACGTCGGCGTCCAGGCGCTCCATCACCTGCTCGAGCTCGCGGATCTCGCGCTTCTGCTCGAGCACGCCGGCCACCGCCGATTCGCGCGCGCCGCCGGTCACGACGCCGTGCGGATCGATGACCTCGCCGTCCAGGGTCACGATGGTCTTGTCGGTGCGCGTCTGCCGCCACAGCGCCAGCGCGCGCTCCAGATCGTCGACCACCAGCACGTCGCCCAGCAGGTGCGCCGCGACCTCGTCGTATTGCCGGTCGTAGCCGATCAGCTCCAGCATCGGACCGCGCACGCCGTCACCCTGCGGCCACGCCGCCGCGATCGCGTCCGAATCGACGACCGGCGTGAACGCCGCCATCGGATCCGCCGCCGCTTCGACCGCGCCGCCCGCGTCGTAGACGACCTCGCCGCGCGCCGCCGCCGCCATCGACGCCCGCATCATCTGCGGCGTGCGCGGTGAACGCGGGATGAACGACGAGCGCCCTTCGCGCTTCTGCTTGAGGAACTGGATCGCCTCGACGCCAGCCTCGTGCGAATCGACGATGACGTTGCCCAGCCGCTCGCCCAGCACGGCCTCGACGGCGGTCTCCAGCTCCGCGGGCGGGCGTACGATGTCGGCGACGAGGCCCTTGATGCCGTCGCTGCCGCGCCCTTCGCGGTGCTCCTGCATGATCGCCCGCACGCCCTTCTGAAAGCGTTCGTAGCGATCCTGAATCTCCGTGAGCGACGCCAGCCGCGACCGCCGGCGATGCGCTTCCTCGCGCAGGGTCTCCAGCTCCAGCTCGCCGCGCCCCAGCTCGGCGCGCACGGCCGCCAGACGGGCCTCGTCTTCGGTCACCCGCGCGCGCGCCGCTTCGACCTTCTCGGCCAGCGCCGCAATCTCGTCCTGCAAGCGCGTTTCGTTGCTCGACCAGCGCGGCGATCCGCTCGGCCGCCGCGTCGTCGTCGTCGCCGACGTTCGCGATGCGCGCCGCCAGATCGTCCCGCCGCTGCAAGCGCGCCCGACCGCTCGGCGTCCCGCCGTGCGATGCCCGCGCGCGCTGCCGACGACTCCGCGACCGCCGCTTCCAGCGCCGCGCGCACCGCCGCCAGCTCGACGCGGCGCTCGTCCTGCAGGCGCGCCTGCTCTTCGTACTCGCGCTCGCTCGACTCCGCAGCCGCGTCGATGTCGGCCAGCTTGCCGGCGATGTCCTCGATGCTGGCCGCCTGCGCCGCTGCCCGCAACCGCAGCTCGGCGGCCTCGCGCCGCCCCGCCTCGGCCCGCCCGATCAGCTCCGTCGCCTCGGCGTCGTAGTGGCTGGACCGCTGCATGCCGAGCTGCGCCCGGTTGGACAGCTCGAACAGCTCGTCTTTCACCGTCGCCAGCTCGTTCGCTTCCTCGGCGACCGCCAGGCGCTCCGCCTCGGCCGCCGTCTCGCGCGCCTCCAGATCGGCGCTCTGGTCGCGATGACTTTCGCGCAGCGTCTCCAGCTCCGCGCCCGCCGACTTCTCTTCGGCGAGGTGCCCGAGGTAGCGCTGCGCCGACGACCACAGGTCCAGGTCCTTCAGCTCCGCCTTGTAGCGCTTGTAGCGCTCCGCCTTCTGCGCCTGCAGGCGCAACGAACGCAGGCGGCCCTCGATCTCGCCGATGACGTCCGACACGCGCAGCAGGTGCTGGCGCGTCGAATCCATGCGGCGCTCGGCGGCCTTCTTCTTCGCCTTGTAGCGCGTGATGCCCGCAGCCTCGTCGATCAGCCCGCGACGATCTTCCGGACGCGACGACACGATGAACCCGATGCGCCCCTGCTCGATGATCGCGTACGCCTTCGAGCCGACGCCCGTGCCCAGGAAGAACTCCACGACATCGCGCAGGCGCGACGGCACGCCGTTCAGCAGGTACTCGCTGTTGCCGTCGCGATACAGACGGCGCGTCACCATGATCTCCTCCGGTCCGGCGGCGCCCCACGGCACGCCGCCCGGCGCCACGCCCACGGCGAGGCCGCTCGAGTCGAACGTCAGCGACACCTCGGCGAACCCGGCGGGACCGCGGCTCTCGGAGCCCGCGAAGATGACGTCCTCCATGGCGCGACCGCGGAGGTGCTTCGCCGACTGCTCACCCATCACCCAGCGGATGGCATCGACGATGTTCGATTTGCCGCACCCGTTCGGCCCGACGATCGACGTGATCGGATCGGGAAAGGAGATCGATGTCTTGTCGACGAAGGACTTGAACCCGCAGATCTCGATGCGCTTGATCTTCAACCGCTCATCCTCCTGGACGCCGGGGGGGTGTTGAGATGCCGTGACATTACGTGAAATGTATTGTCACGACGGACGCTCTCTTGTAGCACCTGTCCCGTCACCATGTAAACAGTCGCCCACCGGTCGACCCTGAGCAAATTTCGCTGGTTCGAACCAGGCCCGCCGCGCCTCGACACCTACGTTTGATGATACTCTCCCACCCGCTCCTCACCTTGATACGCCAATGGACCCCGGCCTGAATCCCTCCGATCTCTACGAGCTGCTGGGCGTCGCCGGAGGCGTTGGCGTCACCGGCGTGCTCGGGTACCTGCTGGTGCGCGCACAGCGCCGCGCGCGCCGCCGTCAGATAGAGGGCGTCGAAGGATCGTCGGCGCTGGCGCCCGAGACCCCGGAGCCGGAGACCGAAGCCCTCCCCGCGCGGCGCGAGTCACCGCGCCAGGCCGAAGCCGCCGCCGCCCGTGCTCGCCGCGCCGCCGCGCCCGCCCCCGCCGTGGAGCCGCCCGCGGAGAAGCCGCCGGCGGCGGAGCCCGAGGTCGAACGCCCCCCCGCGCCAGGTCATTCCGTTCCCGGTCCCGCCACCAGTAGCGGAGATGCCGCCGGCGGAGCGCAAGCGCGCGGGCGCCGCCGCGCTGGCGCCGGGGCTGGCGCGCACCCGTTCGGGATTCGTCGCGCGCCTGGGCGAGATCTTCAAGGGCCGCAAGGAGCTGGATCCGTCGGTCGTCGGCGACATCGAGAAGGTCCTGCTGACCGCCGACATCGGCGTCCGCACCAGCCAGAGTCTGCTGGAAGAGATCCGCAGCTCGCTGTCACGACGTGAGCTCGCGGATCCCGACGCGGTCTGGGCGTTCCTGCGCCGCCGCAGCTCGGAGATGCTGACGCTGCCCGCGCCGCCCGTCGACTTCTCCGCCGCGCGGCCGTTCGTCCTGCTGGTCATCGGCGTCAACGGCAGCGGCAAGACCACGACGATCGGCAAGCTGGCCGCCAAGCTGGCCGCCGATGGCAAGAAGGTCCTGCTCGCCGCCGGCGACACGTTTCGCGCCGCGGCCGTCGAGCAGCTCGACGTGTGGGCGGGGCGCGCGGGCGCGACGCTGGTCCGCGGCAAGGAGGGCGTCGACCCGTCGTCGGTGATCTTCGACGGCGTCAAGCGCGGCGTGACCGAAGGCTTCGACGTCGTCATCGCCGACACCGCCGGACGCCTGCACACCAAGGTCGATCTGATGCAGGAGCTGCAGAAGGTCCGACGCGTGGTCGCCAAGGCGTGCCCGGGCGCGCCGCACGAGACCTGGCTGGTGATCGATTCCACCAGCGGCCAGAACGCGATCGCTCAGGCCCAGATCTTTACCGAAGCGATGTCGGTCAGCGGTATCGTGCTGACCAAGCTGGATGGCACGGCCAAGGGCGGCGTCATCCTTGGAATTGCGGATCAATTGAAACTACCCGTGCGCTACATCGGCATCGGTGAGAAGGTGGACGACCTGCGCGCCTTCGATCCGGACGATTTCGTTGATGCGCTTTTTGCGCCCACCGAGCACTCGAATTAACGGAGCCAAATTGACACGCCTCCAAGCGCGTAAATCCGGCTCAACCGTTTTTAATTGCTTAGAAATTTTTCAGCATGATATAGTGCGCGAAATCGCAATTAACCTCGTAAGTCCTTGATTTATTTTGGTTTTTAGCGCCTTCAGCTTTCCCACCCCAGAACGCGAGGGATCATGAAGCGATCGGCCGTCTACCTCTTCGTATTTGCTGTCACGGTGGGCTGGGCCGCGACCGGGCACGCAAAAAAAGCGAGCAAGCCGGCCGCTGCGCCGGCAGCCGAGGAAGGTGGTGAGGGTGGTGAAAAAGCTGCGGCGCCGGCCGCAGAGGGTGCGGCCGCTGGCGAGAGCCTGGACACGAGCACGGACGAAACCCAGCCCGCGAAGGTCGAAGATGAAATCTCCGGGCCCAAGAAAGATGCCGCCCGGCCAACGACAACGCTGACCTGGCAGGACATCCTGGTCGTTCCCCGCAAGCCGTTCCTCAAGGGCGGCCGGCTGGAGCTGGCGCCGTTCACGGGCCTGACGATCAACGACAACCTGATTCGCCACTACGTCTTCGGCGCCGACCTCAGCTACTTCCTGACCGACGCGATCTGGATCGGCGTGCAGGGTCAGTACTTCGTCAAGCAGCTGTCGACGCAGGCGGAGCTCGTCGGACTCCAGTTCAACCGGACGTCGACGCTCAACAGGTACCTGTACGGCGGTTCGTTCAACTTCGGCTATGTCCCCGCCTACGGCAAGTTCGCGCTGGTGAACCGCACCATCGTGCACTGGGAGATCTGGGCGTCGGCAGGCTTCGGCGTGACGTTCACCGAGGTCATCGCGCGCGATCCCGCCGAGCAGTTCAAGGCGTTCAAGAACACGGCGCTCACCCCGAACGTCGGTATCGGCACGCGCTTCTTCCTGCTCGACTGGCTGACGGTCAACCTCGCCGTCCGCGACTACATCATTCCGGATAAGTTCGAACCGATCATGGACTTCGCGGACGCCGCGACAACGAAGGCGAACGCCGAATCGCAGCTGGTCAACAACCTCATGGTGTATGCGGGCGTCGGGATTTACCTGCCCACGAAGTTCACCTACAAGACCCCTCGCTAGTCGCGGTCGACAAAGGACATGCCGATGCTCATCAACAAGCACCGTTCCGCGCTCCTGGTCGCGCTCGCCCTCACGGTTCTGCCACTGGCCGCCCAGGCGCAACGCAAGAGCCCCCTCGCCGACGCGCCGGCCATCCGCAAGCGCTTCGAGCTTCGATCCACCCGCCTCGAGCTGGGCGCGGGCGTCGGATCGACGATCAACCAGGACTTCTATCACACGGTTCTGGTCCAGGTGAAACTGGGCTTCCACATCACCGACTGGCTGTCGCTGGCCGGCTTCGGCGGCTTCGCCGTCGCCAACATGGCGACCGGCTACAACGAGAGGCTGGTCAACGCGCTGCCGGACGCTCCGGTGCCGCTCGACCGCGCGCCCACCAAGGTCGAAGGCGCCGCGGCGCTGCAGCAGGTGTCCAGCGTGTTCGGTGGCCAGCTCGAGATCACGCCGTTCACCGGCAAGTATTCGCTGTTTGGCAAGCTGTTCGCGTCCTATGACTTCTACGGCTTCGCGGGCCCCGGCTTCATCAACGTCAAGCCGAGCGACGGCGCGCAGCTCACCGCCTGCACCGACGGCGGTACGCAGTCGGTCTGCGCGGTCAACGGGATGAAGTTCGGCGCCACGTTCGGCGTCGGCATGCACACGTACTTCCATCAGGCAGTGGCGCTGAACATCGAGCTGCGTGACATGTACGCGCAGCTCAATCCTTCGGGGCGCGACGTCAACGGCGACACCTACGCCAACACCGACGACATGGGGTGGACGCACACCTGGATCATCGGCGCCAACGTCGTGCTGTACCTGCCCGCGACCGCCTCGATCTCCCCCTAAGTAAGTCCCGCAACAACATAACCGCACGGAGGCCCCCCTCGTGCCGTCGCCCAAGAAAAAAGTAACGCTGTATTTCAGCGCCGGCATGCTGACGGAGACACAGCACGAGGCGATCCGTCAGGATCGCTCGATCTCCTGGATCATTCAGGCCGCGTGGCGCATCGCGCGCGACGAGGTCCGCAAGCTGCCGGACTACCGCGGCGGGCAGGACGGGGCGGAGCCGCCGAGCACCACCGTCGATTCGGTCAACAAGAGACAGATCGAGTCGCTGTAGTCGCCCCCGGGCGTCATGTAATACAGCTGGATGCGATCGTTCATGGCGCCGTCCATGGGCGCGCCCGTGAACGTCCCGTCGATGCCGGCGGTGGCGATGATGCCGGCCCCCAGCGTCTCGTTGAACACGTAGTAGCGTGCCAGCGATGCCTGACCGGACGGCAGGCCGTGGGTGATCCAGACGGTCCTCTGCGCGCCGGTGCTGTCGGTGACCAGCATCGTGGTGAAGTTGGCGCCGGGCGGCGGCACGGGGATGAACGGCGCGTTGCACGCCCAGACGACCATGAACGACGCCAGCAGGGTCGCCAGCCTGCCGATTCGCTTGAACCATCCACGTCGCGCTGCGTTCATCACTCGGCTCCTACCAGGGAAGTGCAGCAGCAAGGCGCGCGCCTGGGCACAAATCGCGAAGAATCGCGGACGTGCGCGCGCCGGGCGGCAACGGAGTTGGCAACCTAGACACTGAAGTTGTACCGCTTTAGCTTCTTCTGCAGGCCGAACCGCGACAGTCCCAGGAGCTCGGCGGCCTTGGTCTGGTTGTTGGCGGAGCGTCCCAGCGCCTCGCGCAGCAGCGAGCGCTCCAGGCGTTCGACGCGCGGCTTGAGCAGCAAGGCTGTCGGGATCATCCGGCACGACCGCGCCCGGATCGCCGGCGGCCGCGACCTGGGGCGACAGGTCCACCACGCCGATGCGATCGCCAGACAGCGCCTCCGCCCGCGTGAGCTCGTTCTCCAGCTCGCGGACGTTGCCCGGCCAGCGGTGCGCGCAGATCCGCGCCAGCGCCGCGGCGTCGAGCGGTTTCGGCGCGGGCCGGCCGGCGGCCGCCGCCAGCTTCGCCAGGAAGTGCTCGACCATCAGCGGGATGTCGTCGCGGCGATCGCGCAGCGGCGGCAGCGCGATCTGCGCGACGTTCAGCCGGAAGAACAGATCGCGGCGGAACTTCCCCTCCTCCACCATGCGGCCGAGATCGCGGTTGGTCGCCGCCAGGATGCGGACGTCGACCTTGCGCGTGCGCTCGCTGCCGACCCGGCGCAGCTCGCCCTGCTGCAGCACGCGCAGCAGCTTCCCCTGCATGCCCGGCGACATCTCGGCGACCTCGTCCAGGAACAGCGTGCCGCCGTCCGCGACCTCGAACAGGCCGCGGGTGTCGTGTTCGGCGCCGGTGAACGCGCCGCGCTGCGTAGCCGAACAGCGTCGATTCCAGCAGCGTCTCCGGGATGGCGGCGCAGTTCTCGGCGACGAACGCGCGGTCGCGGCGCGGACCGTTGAAGTGGATGGCGCGCGCGACCAGCTCCTTGCCGGTGCCGCTTTCGCCCTGGATGACGACGGGCAGCGTCGTGTCGGTGATGCGATCGAGCAGCCGGAACAGATCGAGCATGCGCGGCGTGCGTCCGATGATGTTGCGGTAGTCGTAGCGGACCGCGAGCGCCTCTCGGTTGTCGCGCAGCTCCTGCTTGATGCCGGACAGCTCCTCTTTGCGCGCCGCCAGCTCGACCTCCAGGCGGCGGTTCAGCGCCTCGACCTGGCGTTCGCGGCGGCGCAGCTCGGCCAGCAGGCGCGCGTTCTCCAGCGCGATCGCCGCCTGCTCGGCGAAGTCGAGCACCAGGCGCACGTCGTCCTGATCGAAGGCGCCCTTGCGCAGGCGGTGGTCGACGTAGATCGTCCCCACGACGCGTCCCTTGATCGCCAGCGGCACCGCGAGCACCGAGCGCAGGTGCAGATCGGACACCGACAGCGCCTCGCGGAAGCGCGCGTCGCCGGCGGCGTCGATGGTGACGATCGGCTTCGCCGCCCGCGGCTGCCTGGTGCGCGATCGAGCGCGACAGCTCGAACTCGGCGGTCTCGAGCGTGCGCTGATCGATGTTGCGCGCGACCTTGACCTCCAGCTTGCCCGCGTCGTCCTCCAGCAGCACGAAGCCGCGTTCGGCGTCGGTCAGCTCGATGACGGTGTCGACGATCATCTCGAGCAGACGCGGCAGGCGAAGCTCGCTGTTGAGCCGCTTGTTGATGCGCAGCAGCCGCCGCAGCTTCCCCTCGGCGGCGGCAGCGCGCGCGGTCAGCGGACCGTCGTGAGCCGCGGCGTCCGATCCGGACAGCCAGGCCGCGTCGGGATCGCGCCGGAGACCGGCGCGGTGGTGTTCTGGGGTTGCCATGTGGACCTCCTCGAAGATGGAGCGGGCGAAGGTGAGCGCGGCGCGCGCGGTGGGCGCGGCGCCGGCGCGTTCGGCCAGGCGCGCGGCGAGCACGGCCAGCCGCCACGCCTGCGGGCGCCGCTGGCCGGCGCGCGCCGTCTGCGCCAGCCGCTGCGCGCGTTCGGCGATGGGGAGCAGGCGCCGCGTCCGCGCTGCCGGGGCGCGCATCGGCGAGCGCGACCATGGCAAGCGCACGTGCGCGGCCGACGTCGTCGGATGCCGGCGGCGCCAGCGCGTCCGCCTCGGCGATGAGCAGCCGGCCGTCGTCGGCGCGACCGGCGGCTGCCGCGCGATTCGGCCGCGCGCCAGCAACGCGCTCGCGGCGCGGTGCTGCTGGCCGCCGTCCACGAAGCCGCGGGCCGCCGCCCGGTAGTGCGCCACCGCGTCCGCCGGCTGCGCGCCGCGGCTGGTGACGTCGCCCTCGACGAACGCACACGCTCGCCAGCAGCAGCGCCAGGCGTCGCTCGGAAGCGAGGCCGCGCGCCCGCTCGAGCGCGCGGCGCGCGGCCGGCACATCGTCCAGCTGAACGAACAGGTTCGCGGCGTTGACGAGCGCGGTCGCCAGCTCGGCGGCGGCGCCCAGGCGGCCGAGCTCGCGCACCGCGCGCTCGCTGGCCGCCAGCGCCTCGCCGTAGAGCCCCTGCTCGGCCAGCAGCGCGCCGAGGTTCAGCGCCACGGCGGCGACGGTGTGCACGTCGCCGTCGGCGGACGCGCGTTCGTACGCGCGCCGGTAGCCTTCGAGCGCGCCGGCCTCCTCGCCGGCGAGCTGGGCCAGCAAGGCGGTCAGGTAGGCACACCGCCCATCACTCGCCAGCGCCAGCGCGCGTCGAGATCCGCCAGCCGCTGCCGCGCGCGCTCCGCGTCGCCGATGTAGGCCAGCGCCAGCACCGCGGTCTCCAGGCTCACCGCCCGCAGCGGCGCCGCCTGCGTCTGCGGCGTGGTGGGTTCGACGACCGCCAGCGCTTCGCTGTAGCGGCCCATCGTGACCAGCAGGCGGCCAAGCCGCGCCCGCAGCTCGGCGCCCGCGCCGTCGGTCGCCGTCGCCAGCGCCTGCTCGAGCGTCCGGCGCGCGCCCTCCAGATCGCCCGCGCCGCGCGCGCAGCCACGCCTCGCGCTCGGCGTATGCCGGCGCGCGCCGCCGCATCGGCGACCTGCGGCGTCGGCGGCCGCGAGCTCGGCCGCCGCATCATCGTAGCGGCCCAGCAGGCCGAGCCCGGTGACCAGCGCCATGCGTTCGGGCAGCTCCAGCACGCCCGGCACCAGCCCCGCCGCGCGCTGATACAGCAGCGCCGCGCGCGCGAGCGCGTCGCTGCTGCGCGCCGCCGAGGCGGCGTCGCGTAGCGCCGCGGCCGCCTCGCCTGTGCGCCCGGCCGCTTCCAGCGCATCGGCGCGGCGAACATCGTCGCGCGGCAACACGGCCGCCGCCCGCGCCGCCAGAGCGCTTGTCGCTGCCGCAGGCTCCCCGCGGGCCAGGGCCGCGCGACGGTGGGCGGTGCTGGGCAGTTGCAGCGCCTCGCCCGACGTCGACGTGCAGCCATCCCGCGCCGCGCGCGGCGGCGCGCGCGGGAGCATCGTCGTGCATGAGGTGTCACGTCCGCGGCTCGCTCGCCGGCCAGCGCGATCGCGAGCACGAGCTCCTGCGCGCCGGGCGGCAACGCCGCGTAACCATCGGCGAGCAGCTGATCGAGATCGCCGCCGACGTCGACGTCGACCGGCGCGTCCGCGCCCTGCCCCGCGCGCATGGCCGCGACCAGCCGCCGCGCCAGCACGCCGACCACGGCGGCGTTGCCCTGCGCCGCCGTCGCGATCGCCGCGGCGGCGCCGGCGGGAGCGGCGACATCGCTGGCCGCGGCCAGCAGCGCGGCGACATCGGCCGCGCCCAGCGGCGCCAGCTCCAGCGTTTCGCTGAACGCGTCGTGCATAGCGCCGGCGCGCGACGGCGCCACGAGCAGCACGCGCCCCGACGGGGCAGCGCCCGACCAGAAGCGTCACGAACGCATCTGCGTCGGGGCCCTCGTCCAGCCAGACACACAGCGGGCGCTCTGCCGCGCGCGCTTCCAGCGCCTCTGCCATCGCCGCCGCGCGCGTCTCCGCGGCGCGGTGGGGATCCGCGCCGGCAACCGCGACCGGGCTTGCGTGCGGCGAAGCGCTCCAGGGCCTCGACGTCACCGCGCCAGATCTCGATCGCGGGCATCGCGCCGGCGGCACCCGCGACGGCGACGTCTCGCGCCACCACGTCGAACAACGTCCGGCGGCCCGATCCCGGCGCGCCCACCAGCAGCAACGTCGAAGCGCTGGCGGCGCCCTCCGCCAGCCTGTCGAGCGCGGCGCGCAGCGTGGCGCGCTCGGTGCGGCGGCCGACGACGATGCCGGCCAGCGGATCGCCCTCCGGGTACGGAACGCCGAGATCGACCTCGGCCGGCGTGTCGGCGCCCGCGCTCAGGCGCACGATCTCGCGCAGCAGCTCGCGCGCGCTGCCCGGCCGGCCACTCGGGTCTGCCGACAGCAGGCGCGCGAACAGCCCGTCCCAGCCTTCGCCCAGCCCCGGCCGGATCGACGACAGCACCGGCGCCGGCCTCGCCCAGCATGCGCTGCACCGCCGGCAGACCACGGCCGAACGGCGCCGTGCCGCTCCACGCCTCGTACAGCGTGGCTCCCAGCGCGAACAGATCGACGGCCGGCGTGCGATCGCCCGTCAGCGCCTCGGGCGCCGCATAGCCCAGCGTGCCGCGCGCCCCGCCGCGCCCCGCGGCCGGCGGACCGGCGAGGCCGAAGTCGATCAAGATCGGCGCGGCCATCGCCGCCCAGCCGCACGTTGGCGGGACAGACGTCGCCGTGAACGATGCCGCGGCTGTGAACGTGCGCCAGCGCCCCGGCGAGATCGCGCGCGGCGCGCTGCAGGGCTGCGCGCCGCTCCGCCTCGTCGGCGATGCTGGCGATGCTGTCGACGCCCGCGCCCGAGACGCGATCGCTGGCGATGAACATCCGGCCATCGCCGGCACGACCGACGTCGCGGACACGCACGACGCTCGCATGCGCCAGCGTGCGCAGCCCCGCCAGCTCAGCCAGCGCCGCGCCCCGCGCCTCGTCGCCCGCGGCAAACAGCTTCACGACACACGCGCCGCCGTCCTCCGCGTCGACCGCCGCAAATGTCTCCCCGGTCGCTCCCGCGCCCAACCGCTCGCCCATACGATAGCGAGCCGGCACCAGCAACCCTGCTGCGTCAACTATATTGGCAGCAGACACACCTCGATGTTATGGCAATGACTGGAAAATACAACAATCAATATCGTAGTTGGCACCTAGCGCCCGGTTTCCGCATCGAATTGGCGGCGAAGCAGCCGCGTCCGGGCGGCCGTGGCTTCGGCCCGGATCTCGTCGTCGTCGTGCGTCGCGGCCACGAAGCTCAGGTATTCCTCGGCCTCCTGGCCGCCCAGGATCGAGATGGCCTCGATGATCTTCCGCATCTCGCGGCGGTCCCGGAGAGAGCGGGTCCGCGTCAGCTCGCTCACCGCCCGCCGGTCGCGAAGCGCGATCAGCGAACCCAGCGCCGCGTCACGAATCGGCTCGTCATCGTCGTTCAGCAGCTTGAGCAGGGTCGGGGCTTCATCGTGAAGCTGGCGTTCGCCAACGACACGGATCGCCTCCTCGCGCAGCTCGCCGCCGTCCGCCACCAGCGCCGCGTGCACGCCGGCGGGCGGACCGTCGTAGAGGCGCCGCTTGGCCACGTAGCCGTTGAGCAAGTCCTTGGCGACGCGCAGGGCAAGCGGCCCGAGCGTGTCCCCCTGCGGCTGCCCGGTCGGATCTTCGCCCCGCCCGTGCCGGCGCGGCTGGCGTGCCTCCATCCCTTGTCCTTCGAGATCGACCGCCACCGCGCCAGGCGCGTTCGAGGGGCGCGTGTCGACATGCAGGCGGACCCGCGCCCGCGCCTCGGCCTTCGTCCCGACATCCACGATCTCGACCGCGACCGCGAGCCGCGCCCGGGCGATCGGCCCGGCGCCGCCGTCCTCCCCGTCGCCGCTGCTGCCCGCAGGCGCGAACAGACCGGACGACTCCAGCGCGGCGCGCATGTCGCGCTCCATCTTGCCCACGTCGAGCTGCGCCCCCTCACCCCCGGGGGTCATGTTCTCGACCGACACCCTGCCCAGCATCGGTGGCTTCGGCGGCGGCGGCGCGGACGGCGCGCGGCGCCGGCAGGCTCCACCCGCGACCGTCACGCCGAGCACCAGCGCCAACAGGAATGCCGCGCGTGCCATCACAACACCTTGGCGAACGTCAGCAGGTCATCCCCCTCGCGATAGAAGCCCGGGATCTCGCCGACCAGCTTGAAGCCGATCTTCTCGTAGAATCGCCGCGCGCCCCCCTGCCCCTCCAGGCTGGATGTCTCGACGCGGATCAGCTTGGCGCGCCCGGCCAGCTGCGTTCACGACCGCCGCAAACAGCGCGGCGCCCAGGCCGCGACCGCGGGCGCCGTCGGCGACCACCAGCCAGTAGAGGTCGAACGTGGCGTCGGTCATCGGCGTGGCGCCGTAACACGCGTAGCCGGTGAGCTGCCCGGCAGGATCGTCGACGGCGACCAGCGCCTCGTAGGTGTTGCCCTCAGCCCGAGCGAGCGCGGCGTCGAGCAGCTCGATCGCGATCGCGATCTCCTGCGGCCGGAAACCCGCCCCCTGCGAGATGATTTCGACCAGCTGCTCGCGATCGGACGGCAAGGGGGATCGTGTCAGCATGGGGGCGTCTCAGCAGGGCGAGGTCGACGATACGCCGGATCAGCTCATCATAGTCGATTCCGGCCGCTCGCCCCGCGCGGGCAAAGCCACCGGACGCTGCCGACAGGTCGCAGTTGGGATTGACGTCGATGACGTAAGGCGTGCCGTCGGATGCCAGGCGCAGGTCCAGGCGGGCGTAGTCGCGAAGCTCCATCGCGGCGAACGCGGTGCGCGCCACCTCGGCGATGCGGGCCTGCGCCTCGGGGGTCAGGCCGACACACGGCACCGGCTTGGTGCCGCGAAACTCGGCCGACGACTCGGCCCACTTGCCCTCGAACGACACGATGCGTGGCCGTTCGGCCGGCATGTCGGTGAAATCGATCTCGGACAGCGGCAACAGGTCCACGCCGCCGTCCTTGCGGCCCAGCATGGCGACGTAGATCTCGCGCCCCTCGATGTAGCGCTCGACCAGCGCAGGCTGGCGGTAGCGCGCGGTCACGTAGGTGACCTGCTGCTTCAGCCCCGCGCGATCATGCACCACCGAAGCGGAGGTGATGCCGACGGAAGCATCTTCGCGCGCCGGCTTGACGATCAGCGGGAACGGCAGCCGCACGTTCGTCAGCTCCGCAGGCGACGCGACGGCGAGTCCTTCCGGCGTCGGCACGCCCGCCGCGCGCAGCACATCCTTGGCCTTGTGCTTGTGCAGCGCGAGCGACAGCGCCAGCGGCGGCGAGCCGGTGTACGCGATGCCGGCGTACTCGAGCAGCAGCGGCATCAGCGGTTCGAAGCTGTTATCGCCGCCGAGCGATTCGCACAGATTGAACACCACGTCGGGCGCAAACGCGGTCACTTGCGCCATCGCGGCCGGCAGGTCGTCGCCGACGCCCACGACGCGGATTCGAGGCCGCCCTCCGCCAGAGCCGCGACGACGTCGTCCGCGGTGCAGCGAACTTCTTCGCGGGCCTTGTTCTCCGGATCCGCCTCGCTGCCTTCGAAGTCGCGGTTGTACGCGACCATGACGCGGGGCTTGGCTGCGTGTTTCACGCAGCAATCATTCTAGTGATCCGTTTCGAAGTTTCAATCTCTGGTACGAATTCGATGTCGAGCTCGTGTCCGAGAGCGCGCGCCACACGCGCCGCCAGGACGTGCATCGCGGGCACCGAAACCGTCCGATCGGGCTCGCGCGCGGGCGTACCCCGATCGCGCTCGCGCGCGATTGAAGTCGTCGCCACGCCATTTAATCCACAGGGCACGATCATCTCGAATCCGCCCAGCGCGCCGGCGACATTGAGCGCGAAGCCGTGCATCGCGACGCGGCGGCGTACGTGTACGCCGAAGGCGCAGATCTTCGCGCCACCAACCCACAATCCTGGCGCCTCGCGCCGCCAGCGCGCGTCGATGTTCAGCTCGGCGAGCACCGCCGAAAGCGCGCGCGCCATCGCGGTCAGGTGGCCGACCACACCGCCACGCAAGCGGACGATCGGGTAGCCGACCAGCTGGCCAGGTCCGTGATACGTCACGTCGCCGCCACGCGATGCGGCGTGGAGATCGACGCCCCGGGTGTGGAGCTCCGCCTCAGACAGCAGCACGTTCCCCGGATTGGCCGATCGGCCCATGGTGACGACGGGATCGTGCTCGCACAGCAGCAGGGTCTCGCGCCCGTCGCCGCGGATGACCGCGTCGCGCAGGCGTTCCTGCTCCCGGACCACGGCCGCGAACGGAACCCGCCCCAGCCAGCGCCAGCCAGCAGGCTGCCCGCTGGCTGGCCGGGCGGTCATCCCTCGGCGATGTCGGCGAAGAAGTCAGCGTCGACGAAGTCGACGGCGACCATCGCGCTGATGACGCCGACGCCGTGGCGGATGCAGGTCTCGGCCATCGCCGGACCATCGGCGATCTCGATCGGCGGACCAGGCTGCTTCCATTCGGCGACCGCGTCCTCCGCCAGGCGGCCGGCCAACATCAGCAGGCCTTCATCCTGACCGCGGGCACGAATACCGGCACGCAGCTCGCCGATCGCGCGCCGACCCGCCGAAGACGGACCGAAGCGGAAGCCAGCCAGGCACTTCGACGATCGCGGACCTCGCCCGCGCAGCGCCTCGACATAGATCGTCCCCTCGACGCGCTTGACGAAGGTCGCGGGCCCGAACCCCTCGCGCTGCAGCAGCACTCGCGCCAGCGCCTCGAACGCCGACGCCGGCAGCTCGGCGATGCGCCGTTCCAGCGCCGCGGCGGTGCGCTCGCGCAGGGCGCGCCGCGCCTCGCCGAACACCTGCTCGGCGCGTTCCAGCTCGGCGTCGGGCGGACGTCGTGCCAGCGCGTACAGACCGGCGCCTGCCGCCCGCACGCGCGGACGCAGACCCGCCCGCAGCCGCTCGCGCGGCTCGGCGGCGAGCGCCGTGCGCATCACACGCCAGGCTTCGTTGGGCTCGCCGTGAACCAGCCGCCGCCGCGTGGCGCCGTCCGCGATCTGGCGAACGTGTACGCCGCGCCCGGGCGCTTGTCCGCGCAAGATCTCGAGGGCCGCGTCGACCGGGGTCATGATGCGCCGGGGCCCGGCGCCCTCGCCGCCAGCCGACAATCCACCCGCGCCGCCCGCGCCCGCGTCCTCGCCACCCTGCGAAGGCGCCAGCGTCGAATCACCCGACAGGCCCGCGCTCGCGCCCGCGTCGCTCATCTCCGGGGCGTCACCCGAAAGCGGCGCACCGGCTGCCTGCGGCTGCTGCGGACGATCACCGAACCCGCCGCCGGCGCCCGGCTCGCCGCCGCGGCCGCGACGGCGACGACGCCGCCGGCGACGCCCGCCAGCGAGCTCTCCGCCAGCCGCGGTCGATTCAGCGCCACCGGCCTCCGGAGCACCCTCTTCGGCCGTGCCCTCGCCCGCGGCGCCTTCCTCCTCCGCCTCGTCGTCATCCGCGGCTTCGTCGCCGGCCGGTCCGGCCGCCGCGATCTCGTCATCTTCCATCGACTCGTCGTCCTCCTCGTCCGCGGTGGCCTCGTCGACGTCACCCTCGAGCACACCGGTCTCTGCCAGCGCCGCCGCCCGCGCTTCAGGCGAAAGCCCGGCAGCGTGCAACGGCTCATCCGAATCAGTGTCCGCTTCGATGCCCGCGGCGGCGCCCAGGCCGGCCGAGCCAGCCGCGGCCACAGGCTCACCCTCACCTGGGCCCCTGCCCCGGCCACGCCGGCGCCTTCGCCGCCCGCGGTCATCAGCGCCAGCGCCGCCGCGCTCGCCGCCCCGCTCGCCGCGTTCCCCGCCCCGCTCGGACTTGGCCTCCGCGGTTCCGTTCGCGCTCGCCGGAGCATCGACCTTCGCGTACGCCTCGCGTTCAGCAGGCGAGACCTCGGGATACCGCAGCAGGCCGAAGAAGCCCGGCTTGGTTCGCACGAATGGGTTGCCCGGCGCCTTCTTCACGGCCGCGGTGAGCTGCGTCTGCATCGTCACTTCGGGCGTCCGCCCGACGAACGTCAGGAGCTTCTTCCCGAGCGCGTGCTCCGTCAGCTCCTTGTAGTGCAAGGGCTTACCTTCGTGACGAAGGATCTCGAGAGCCGCCTCCAAAAAAGTCATGGCGCCCGTCTTTACCACAAGATCGGGCGTGGGGGGGCCGTCGCAGCTTCAGGTTTGATTACGGAGAAATTTTTGACGGGTGAGCTGGGCAAGGTTACCCGTGGAGAATGACCGCGCAGCGCAAGATCGGCGTCCTCATGGGTGGCCTCTCAGCTGAACGAGACGTCTCGATGAGATCAGGCGAAGCCATCGTCGCCGCGCTGACCGACCGGGGATACGACGCCTGGCCGCTGTTCGTCGATCGCGACGTCGACCTGGTGCTGCGCCAGTCCCGCATCGACATCGCGTTCCTGGCCCTGCACGGCCGTTACGGTGAAGACGGCTGCATCCAGGGGCTGCTCGAGCTGATGGGCATCCCGTACACGGGCTCGGGCGTGCTCGCGTCGGCGCTGGCGATGAACAAAGCGCGCGCCAAGGAGGTCTTCCGTCTGGCGAACCTGCCGACACCGCCCGGCTACGTCGTACAGTCCGACAGCGGCGAGGACCTGCTGGAGCTACACGGCGCGTTCGGCTTCCCGGTCGTCGTCAAACCCGCCGGCGAAGGCTCGTCGCTGGGGACGCGCGTGGCGCGCGACGAGATGGAGCTGGAGTCCGCCGTCGAAGAGGCGCTCCGTTTCGACGACGACGTGCTGGTCGAACGCTTCATCGAGGGCAAGGAGGTCTCCGTCGGCATCCTGGACGGCAAGCCGCTGGGCGCCGTCGAGATCGCCCCCAGGCGCGGCTTCTACGACTTCCACAACAAGTACACGGGCGGTCGCACCGACTATCACTTTCCGGCGCGGCTATCGCCGGAGCGCTATCGCTCGGTGTTGCGACTGGCGACGCTGGCGCATGAAGCGCTGGGCTGCGAAGGCGCGACGCGCGTCGACCTCATCGTCAGCGAACGGGGCAACGAGGTCATCCTGGAGATCAACACCCTGCCGGGGATGACACCAACCAGCCTGCTGCCGAAGATCGCGCACGGCGCCGGGCTGTCGTTCGAGGAGCTGGTCGAGACGATGTTGCGCGGCGCCCGCTTGCGCGCGCACGGTCACCGGCGCGACCGCCGCGCCGTTCAGGTCGGCTTCGAGGGACCGGAGCGCCGCGCCGGCTTCCTCTCCGACGCGCATTAGCCGCCGCTGGGGAGCCTCGGGGGTTCCCCCATGTCACTCTGCCGTCACACGACCTGAGCTAGACTTCGCCCCGTGGCGCGCCGAGCTCGTAAGCCTCCGGTTACCAAACCTCCTGTCGTCAGCGATCCCGCGGCGGCGAAGCTGTTCATCAACCGCGAGCTGTCGTGGCTGGGGTTCAACGAACGCGTCCTGGAAGAGGCACGCGATCCGTCGGTCCCGCTGGCAGAGCGACTGAAGTTCTCGGCCATTGTCGCGTCGAACCTCGACGAGTTCTTCATGGTCCGGGTCGCCGGCCTCAAGCAGCAGCTGTCCGGCAACGTCGCCGAGACGCCGCCCGACGGCCTGACCGCCGCCGAACAGCTCGCCGCGATCAGCACGCGCGCGCACGCCATGGTCGCGTTGCTCTACGACATCTGGCGCGACGACATCGAGCCGCAGCTGGTGCAGGCCGGCGTCAGGCTTCTGACTCCGTCGGAGCTGTCGCCCGAGCAGAAGGCGCACCTGTCGGGCTACTTCACGCGCGAGGTCTGGCCGGTGTTGACGCCGCTGGCGGTCGATCCGGGCCACCCGTTCCCGATGCTGCGCAACCGCAGCATCAACCTGGCGGTGTTCATGCACCGCGAGAAAGAGAAGGCGCGCCGGGAAGCGATGGTCGCCGTCGTCCAGGTGCCGTCGGTGCTGCCACGGTTGACCGAGGTGCCGCTGGCGGCCGGCGACAGCGGCAACGGCGCCGGGCACCCCACCCGCTTCGCGTTCATGATGCTCGAGGACCTGATCGCGATGCACGTCGGCGAGCTGTTCCCCGGCTTCCGCGTCCTCAACTGCAGCCCGTTCCGCGTCACGCGCAACTTCGACCTGTCGATCGACGAGGACGAGGCCGACGACCTGCTCAAGACGATCCAGAAGGAGCTGCGGCGCCGCGAGCGGGGCAGCGCGGTCCGGCTCGAGATCGCGCACGACACGCCCGCCGAGGTGCTGACGTTCTTGCGGTCGTCGTTGCGGCTGGAGGCCGACGACGTCTACCTGTTCGACGGCCCGCTGCACGTCGCCGACATGGCGCCGGTCAGCGTCGCGCGAGGAGCTGCGCGAGCTTCGCGACGAGCCGTTCGCGCCGCAGATCGTGCCGCCGCTGCAGGAGTACGACGACATCTTCGCGATCATCGGCGAGCGCGACGTCCTGCTGCACCACCCGTACGAGTCGTTCGAAGCCGTCGTCGAGTTCATCTCCGAGGCGGCCGACGACCCGAACGTGCTGGCGATCAAGCAGACGCTGTACCGCACCAGCGGCGACTCCCCGATCGTGCGCGCGCTGATCCGCGCCGCCGAGAACGGCAAGCAGGTGACCGCGGTCGTCGAGCTCAAGGCGCGCTTCGACGAGGCGACCAACATCCAGTGGGCGCGCACGCTGGAGGAGACCGGCGTGCACGTGGTCTACGGTCTCATCGGCCTCAAGACCCACTGCAAGGTCGCGCTCGTGGTGCGGCGCGAGCGCGAACCGCATCAAGCGCTACGTCCACCTGTCGACCGGCAACTACAACCCGAGCACGGCGCGGATCTACACCGACCTGTCGTACTTCACCGCGCGCGACGCCTTCGCCGACGACGCGGGCGCGCTGTTCAACCTGCTCACCGGCTACTCGTCGCCGCCGTCATGGAAGCGGTTCTCGGTCGCGCCGCTCGGGCTGCACGACGCGATCCTCGCGCTCATCGAACGCGAGACGGCGCTGGGCTCGCGCGGCCGGATCATCGCCAAGATGAACGCGCTGGTCGACGCGGAGGTCATCGAGGCGCTGTACCGCGCGTCGCAGGCGGGCGTGCCGATCGATCTCATCGTGCGCGGCATCTGCTGCCTGCGCCCGGGCGTCCCCGGCATCAGCGAGAACATCCGCGTCATCAGCATCGTCGACCGCTTCCTCGAGCACGCGCGCATCTTCCACTTCGGCAACGGCGGCAAGGGCGAGGTGTACCTGTCGTCGGCCGACTGGATGCCGCGCAACTTCCAGCGCCGGGTCGAGGTCATGTTCCCGGTCGAGGACGAAGGGCTGCGCGATCGGGTCATCGACGAGATCCTGAAGATCGCGCTCAAGGACAACGTCAAGGCGCGACGGCTGCGCTCGGACGGCACCTACGTGCGCGGGCGGATCGACGCCGTGAACGGCGACAGCGACGGACCTCCGCTGCGCAGCCAGTACAAGTTCATGGAGCTTGCGCGCGAGAAGGCGCAGGCCGGTCCACAGGGCCCGGGTGGCACCTACCACGTGCGCACGACGCCGCCGGCGCGGCCCGGCGCGGCGGTCACGACCCAGGCCAGCAGCAATCCGTCCTCACCTGTCACACCGACGTGAGACGGATTTCACGCAGGTGAGCGCGGCCACGGCTGACGGGGCTCACCAACCAGAGGATTAGGCCGTATCATTCAACTATGCGTTTTGCGCCTCGCCTCGTCGCCCCACTGATTGCTGTCGCCGCCGTCGCGGCCCCGCAGCCCCAGCCCCGCGTCGCTGGTGGTGGCCCTCGATCTTCAGACGATGGTGTCGCGCGCCGACAACGTCGCGGTCGTCGACGTCGTCTCGGTGACCTCAGCCTGGGACGAACGCCATGAGCAGATCCTGTCGACGATCACGCTCACCGTCGTCGAGAGCTGGAAGGGCACGGCGGCGCCGGCGACCCGCGTAACGGTGGTGCAGCCGGGCGGCACCGTCGGGGACATCGTGCAGACGGTCCACGGCATGACACGGTTTTCACCTGGCGAGCGCGCCGTCGTCTTCCTGCGGGGGGCCGCCGAGCGCGCCCACGTCGTCGGCATGGCGCAGGGCAAGCGCGTGGTTCGCCGGGACGCGACCAGCGGCCGCTTCCTCGTGTCCGCCCCCGACCGGGCCGGCGCCATGTTCGTGCGCACGACCCCCGCCAGCGGCACGTCGCCTGTCTTCGACATGCGCGCGCGACCGCTGGAAGACCTGCGCACCGACGTGCGCGCGCTGGCCGTGAAGAGCGGCGGCACACGGTGAAGCGCGCCTGCCTCGTATTGGCTTGCTTGGCCACGCTGACCGCCGCCAAGCCGGCGGCCGCGTATGTCCGCTACACGCTCGCCAGCGGCGTGACGTTCAAGTGGCCGCAGAGCTGCGTGATGCTGACGGCGTATCCGACGGACTTCGAATCGCAGATGCCGCTCGCCGAGATCATGTCGGCGACCACCGGATCCGCGGACGCGTGGAGCGTGGTCAGCGAGCCGTGCACCTACCTCGACATCACGGTCGATTATTCCAGCGCGTCTGCGCCGCCCGCGAATCCGCGCGACCAGCAGAACATGATCATTTTCCGGACCATGAACTGGTGCAAGCTGCTGGCGAGCGGTGCGTGTGACCCCGCCATTTACTACGACCCGGCCGCGCTGGCGCTGACCACCGTGTCCGCGAGGATGTCCAGCGGACAGATCACTGACGCCGACATCGAGGTCAACGCCTTCCATTTCATGTGGGGCGATCTGGTCGTGACTCCACCTGACGGGGAGACGCCCGTGCACGATCTCCGCAACGCGATGACGCACGAGATGGGGCACCTGATCGGGCTCTTTCACACCTGCTTCCTACCGGGGAGCACGATGCCGCGCCCGAACGACGACATGGGGCAGCCGATCCCCGACTGCAACGTCGCGTCGCAGGAGATCATCGAAACCACCATGTTCCCGTCGGCCGAGTCCGGCGACGTCGACAAGCGCAGCCTGGCTCCCGACGACCAGCGCGCGGTGTGCGAGATCTACCCGGCGGCGGACGATCCGAATGTCTGCAAGCCCGTGGTCGCCGACGACGACGGAGGTTGTGATTGTGGCGCCGCCGAACGGTCGAAGGCTGCCACGCCGCTCACCGCCGCGCTGGCGGCCGCATTCTTCATTTCGCGCCGCCGCCGGCGGGGTCCCTCGAACGTCAGGCGAGCCTGATTTCAGGGGTCCTTCGACGCAATCTGGCGTGGCGGACCGGAATCGAAGCGAAGCCCGCTCAACTGCTGGTCGAACACCTCGACCCGCGCCCCGCGTCGGAGGGCGGACAGCATCTCTTCTCGCTCGGCGCTACGACGCTTGTCGGACAGGATGCGCTTGATACGGTTACTGACGCCGTCGTCCAGTGGGCGCGGACCTGCCGGGACACGTTCTCGGAGCTTCAGGATATAGAACCGCCCGTCGATGTCGATCGGCGCCGTGACTTCCCCCGCGCGCTTGAGCGCGAACGCCCCGATGCCCAGCGGCCTCAGCGGATCGTCGGGCGGTCCGATCACGAACGTCACGTCGCCGCCCACGCTCTTCGAAGCGTCGTCGATGGAGTACTTCATCACGAGCTCCTTGAATGCAGCCATGTCCGTAGCAGTATCCCCGCGATGCTGATCGGCTGAAGCTGCGGCCAGCCGCCAGACCTCCATCGCGCGCTCCCCGTCCGACACGATCACTTGCGTCACGCGTGCTCGCTCAGGTGAATGAAACATCGCCTGGTTGTCACGGTAGAACGCTTCCACCGTCAGCTGGCTGACCTCTGACCCGGCCTGCGACGCTGCATCACGGGCCTCCAGGAACCTGCGGACCATTGCGCGCTTGGTGGACGCAATGACCTCGGGGTCGTTGTCGTAACCCAAAGCCTTTGCTTTGCTCGCCAGAAGCTCCGCATCGATCAGCCTCTGCATGAACTCGCGTTGCTTCTCGGGTGCTGATGCGTACGTGGCCCGCAGCCGCGGAGGCAGATGTTCCAGGTCCGCCTGTGCTTCACGGACGGTGACATCCTTGCCATCGACGCGGACCAGGACCGGGCTCTGCGAGCCCGGCCCCTGCTGACGAGACCTGCAGGCGAGGGAAAATGTCAGTGAAACCGCCGCTGCGCAGAGCAGGTGCCCGCGCGTGGTCAGCCGCATCACGACACGGCGCAGGTATAGAACTGCTTGTTGTCGCAGTACGAGCCGCTACACCGCACGCCCACGAGGTACTTCCCGAATGAAATGGTGCCCGTCTCTTCGGAGAACCACGTCGAGGTCCAGGCGCACTCGGTGAAGCTTCCCCACGACCAGTCAGAGTCGTGCTTGGGGACGACGCACTCGAGCTGCTGGTTGTCACAGTAGCTTCCCGAGCACTGATAGCCAGCCACTACAGCTGGCCCGAACGCGTCGAGCGTGCCGGGAACGTGTGAATTGCAATAGCGTTCGTTAAGGCGGTGAGAGCTCCCGAAGCCTTCCCCTTCCTGCACGGTAATGTCGCCACCGGTCTCTTCGGAGAACCAGGTCGTGAAGTGGTCGGTGCCCGAGTCCAGGGTCATCCCTGTCAGGAGGTTCTGACAATAGAGCCTCACGTTGTCACAATACGAACCGCTGCACCCGAACGCCGAGATGCCTTCGTCCCAATCGCAATAGGTGTAGTGGTTGGACCCATCCGAGATCCATCCCGTCCAGCCTTCAGCCCTGGCATCGCCGCGACCGCTGAAGAGGACAGTGAGGCCAACCACCATGCTGAGCGTCCACGCTTTGATTCGCATCACGACACCGCGCAGGTATAGAACTGCTTGTTGTCGCAGTACGAGCCGCTACACCGCACACCCACGAGGTACTTCCCGAATGAAATGGTGCCCGTCTCTTCGGAGAACCACGTCGAGGACCAGGCGCATTCGGTGAAGCTTCCCCACGACCAGTCGGAGGTGTGCTTGGGGACGACGCACTCGAGCTGCTGGTTGTCACAGTAGCTTCCCGAGCACTGATAGCCAGCCACCAGAGATGGCCCGTACGAATCGATCGTGCCGGGGATGTGTGAATTGCAATAGCGTTCGTTGCCGGCATGGCCGGTCCCGAAGCCTGACCCGGTTTGCGTCCAATCGTTGCTGTATTCTTCCGAGAACCAGTCCGTGAAGTGGTCGGTTCCCGAGTCCCCGGTCATCCCTGTCGGGTGGGCCTGACAATAGAGCCTCACGTTGTCACAATACGAACCGCTGCACCCGAACGCCGAGACGCCTTCGTCCCAACCGCAATAGGTGTAGTGGTTAGACCCATCCGAGATCCATCCCGTCCAGCCGGCAGCTCTGGCATCGCCGCGACCGCTGAAGAGGACAGTGAGACCAACCATGATGCCGAGCGTCCACGCTTTGATTCGCATCAAAACCTGCCTTTCCGCGCCGGGCTGGCGACGAAGTGGCCAGGTTGCCTTCAGCGCGCGTCGTTGTCAATGCAATATGATCTTAGTTATTTGGTCTGATAACACCGTGCTTTGTCACGGCGACCAACCCCGGCAGCAAAACCCGCCAGCTACGTTACGTTCGTACTGCAGTCGGCGGATATTCACCGACCTCACCTGGAACGGCGACATCCAGTTGAACCGCGCTGGATTGGCGACGAGGGCTAGTAGTGTCGATAGTCACGGCATCGTTGTTGGCTGTGACAGACGCCATGTGTTCAGCCTGCCGTCAGAAGACGGTCGTGTCCCCGCTCGTGTGGACGTTCAAGATGGCGGGTGGTCCAAGGCTGTGAAGCAACCCCGGCACAACGCCGGATCGCATCGGAGGAGTTAGGCGCGGAGGCTTCGTTCGGATGGCAGCCAGCTGCGCCGCGGATCGACGCCGTGGACGCGACAGCGATGGGCATCCGCTGCGCAGCCAGTACGAGTTAGGAAATCCGTCCTCGCCTGTCACACCGACGTCAGGCGGATTTCACACAGGCGGCCGCCGCCACTGCCGATGGCACTCAACAAAACCGCCCTTACGCCGTATCATAAGCTCTTAACTCCTATGCGTTTCCCGTCTCACGTCGTCGCCCCACTGATTGCCGTCGCCGCCGTCGCGGCCCCCAGCCCCAGCCCCGCGTCGCTGGTGGTGGCCCTCGATCTCCAAACGATGGTGTCACGCGCCGACAATGTCGCGGTCGTCGATGTCGTCTCGGTCACCTCAGCCTGGGACGAACGCCATGAGCAGATCTTGTCGACGATCACGCTCGCCGTTGTCGAGAGTTGGAAGGGCACGGCGGCGCCGGCGACCCGCATGTCGGTGGTCCAGCCGGGCGGCACCGTGGGGGATATCGTGCAGACGGTGCACGGCATGACACGGTTTTCACCCGGCGAGCGCGCCGTCGTCTTCCTGCGGGGGTCCGCCGAACGCGCCCACGTCGTCGGCATGGCGCAGGGCAAGCGCGTGGTTCGCCGCGACGCGACCAGCGGTCGCTTCCTCGTGTATGCCCCCAATCGGGCCGGCGCCATGTTCGTTCGCACGACCCCCGCCAGCGGCACGTCGCCTGTCTTCGACATGCGCGCGCGACCGCTGGAAGACCTGCGCACCGACGTGCGCGCGCTGGCCGTGAAGACCGGCGGCACACGGTGAAGCGCGCATATCTCGTGTTGGCATGCGTGGCTATGTTCGCCACCGCAAAGCCGGCGGCGGCGTACGTCCGCTACACGCTCGCCAGTGGCTTGATGTTCAAGTGGCCACAGAGCTGCGTCATGATCACGGCGTATCCGGCGGACTTCGTATCGCGGATGCCGCTCGACGAAATCATGTCGGCGACGACCGGATCTGCTGACGCGTGGAGCGTGGTCAGCGATCCGTGCACCTACCTCGACATCACGGTCGACTATTCGACCGGGCCCACGCCCCGCGCGAACCCGCACGACCTGCAGAGCATGGTCATTTTCCGGACCATGAGCTGGTGCAAGCTGCTGGCGAACGGTTCGTGCGACCCCATGGACTACTACGACCCGGTGGCGCTGGCGATCACCACCGTGTCCGCGAGGATGTCCAGCGGACAGATCACCGACGCCGACATCGAGGTCAACGGCTTCCACTTCATGTGGGGAGATCTGGTCGCGAATCCGCCAGGCGGAGGGACGCAGGTGCACGACCTCCGCAACGCGATGACGCACGAGATGGGGCACCTCATCGGGCTCGACCACACCTGCTTCCTACCGGGGAGCACGCCGCCGCGCCCTGACAACGACATGGGGCAGCCGATACCCGACTGCAGTGTCGCGTCGCAGGACATCATCGAAACGACGATGTTTCCGTCGGCCGATTCCGGCCACGTTGACAAACGAACCCTGGCGCCGGACGACCAGCGCGCGGTGTGCGAGATCTATCCGGCCGCGAATGACCCGAATGTCTGCGAGCCCGTCGTGGCCGGCCACGACGGAGGTTGTGACTGCGGCGCCGCCGCGCGGTCGACGGCGGCCACGCCGCTCGCCGCTACGCTGGCGGTCGCATTCTTCATCTGGCGGCGGCGCCGGCGGGGATCCGCAAGCTGAGCATGCGCGGCCAGATCGTTGCGGCTGTCATCGCGCTAACGGTAATTACGTCGTCGACCGCGCACGCCTACGTGCAGGACCGGAACGAAAGCGACCTGCCCAAGTACTGGCAGGCGAGCTGCGTGTCGGTCACCGTCTACACCAACGGCTTCTCGATGATGACGCGCGATGAAATCGCGAAATCGATCGGCGCCGCGGCGCGATCCTGGAGCCCGGGCGCTGTCAGCTGTCCAGACGGCGACCACCCGTCGATCGAGATTGTGACGTCGATGGCGGCGGCGAACACCCCGGCGCCCGCTGTCGGCTATGACGCGCACAACACGGTGATGTTCGTGACCGAGGGCTGGGACCCCGACCTGGAGTCGGCTGTCGCCGCGACGAGGGTGTTCGCGCGCTCTGATGGCCGCATCGTCGACGCCGACATCCAGATCAACGCCCAGTGGAACGACTGGGCGAATCTGGACCCGGGCTTCGACCCTAACGGGCTCAACAACCAGTTCCCGCTCGATCTGCAGAACGCGATCACGCACGAGTTCGGGCACCTGCTGGGCTTCGGCCACACTTGCTGGTCGATGTCCAGCGACGAGGTGCGCCCGATCGACGACCAGGGACAGGGGGTCCCCGACTGCGGTGCCAGCGCGCCCGAAGCGGTCCGGCAGTCGGTGATGTACGCGGTGGTCGATCCGCTGGGTCTGGAAGTCAGCAAGCGTTTCCTGTCGAGCGACGAGATCCGCGGCGTGTGCGAGATCTACCCAGACACGGCCGCCGCACCGGCGTGCGCGCTGGACACGCCCAACGACGGCTGTGGCTGCGCTGCCGCCGCGCGAGACGGGAAAGACGGCGAAGGTGACGGGGCGGGCACACTCACGCTGCTCGCCGTCGCCCTGTGCGCGATCAGGATGCGTCGAGCTCCACGCGCAGCTCGCGGATAGACGCTTCGCCGAGCGCGGAGCTGGCCGGCACGTCCACCTCCTGCTCGGCGGTACGGAAGCCGGCGGCGGCCGTTGTCACCCGCCAGCGCCCAGGGACCAGCCGCAGCAGGCGGAACGTGCCGTCCTTGCGGATCGCCGTGGTCGCCTTGGCGCCGCCGGGCCCCACGGCGTCCAGGTGGCCGCGCGCAACGGCCGCGCCGGTCGCCTTCGCCCGCACCTCGCCCGCGATACCTCCGGGGAACGGCACCGTGATCATCGCGTACGTGCCGGCCGTTGTCGCGTGCACGCTGGTCGGGTAGTCGTGGTGCTGGACCTCCAGGCGAAGGTCACCGGCGGGGAGCTGCGCCAGCCTGAAGTGCCCGCCCACGTCGGCGACGCCGGTGCCCAGCGGCGCGGCGCCCGAGCCTGGTGCCGCGGGCAGCTCACCAGCGCCGGCGGGCCACACCGACAGCCGCGCGCGCGCCAGCGGACGGCCGCCGTCGTCGCGAACCATCCCCTCCAGCGCCGCCTCGGCGCGTATCAGCTTGACCTCAATCGGCGGTGGCGATGTCCCCGCGACCACGTCGACCGAGACCTGGACCGTGCCGCGCCCGGCGGCGCTGATCGCCAGGCGGTAGGCCCCGACGGGCAGCGCCAGCTCGAACCGCCCCCCCGAGCTCGTCAGCGCGAACAGACCCGTCGACGCCGGCGACGCGACCGCGCTGGCGACCACGGCGCGCGCGCCTTCGATGGGGGCGCCGCTGTCGTCGGTCACGCGGCCGACGACAGGGAACCCGAGACGCAGCGCCAGCTTCCCCGCGTCGCGACGCTCGCCGGGTGCGAGCACGAACTCGTCGCTGCGCAGCGGCTCCGAGCCTGGATGCGCGATCTCGAACCGGTAGCGCCCGGGGATGAGATCGGCGACGGCGAAACGCCCCTCCCGATCGGCGACGACGACGCGCGTGCTACCCAGGGCCCTCCCCGTTCCGGATGGGAGCGCCGCGGCCTCGGCCGCTAGCGGCAGCGGACCGATCTGAACCGTCAGGTCCTCGATGGCGCTCGCGACGCAACGAACGGTCGCGCCGGCGGCGGCACCGCCGCGGCCGTCGAAGACACGCCCGGAGACGCGCGCGCCGCGCAGGAGCTCGATGGCGACGGCCGGCGCGGCGGGCGTTTTTTCGTCCACATTGATCGTGGGCGCGCGACGCAGGACGTAGCCCGGGCGCGACGCGGTCAACCGGTAGCGCCCGGGGACCACGCGCGCCGTGAAGCTTCCCGCCGCGTCGGATGACACCAGGGTCGGCAGCGGGTCCTCGCCGGGGGCGCCGCCACCGGCCTCGATCCTCACCTGCACGCCGGCGAGCACGGTACCCGCGTCGTCGACCACCCGACCCGCGATCGCCTGGCCGGGGACCATGTCCAGGCGGATCGCCGCCGCCCCCGGGCCGTCGCCTGCCTCGACGCCACGCACAGCCGGCGACGCGAGGTCGGCGGTCGCGGCGCGCAGCGCGTAGCGCCCGCCCCCCAGCCCGCCGAACGCGAAGCCCCCGCCCGCGCGCGTCGTGGTCTCGCGCATCGGGCCGCCGGCGTCGGGCGCCAGCAGCACGCGCGCCCCGGCGGCCGGAGCGCCGGCGGTGAAGACGCGCCCCACGACCGAGCTGCCTTCGCCGTCGAGCTGTACCGCGACGCCGTCCGCGGGCGCGCTGACCGCATCCTTTTCGACCGCCGGGAACCCAGCCGCCTCGACCAGCACCCGGTGCGGCCCAGCCGTCAGCTTGTCGACGCGGAAGCGGCCGTCGGCGTCGGTCGCCGACTCGACCGGGGCGGCCACCTTGGCGCCGATCGCAAACGCCAGCACGCGCGCCTCGGGCACGGGCCGGTCCTTTCGGTCGACCACGCGCCCAGCAATCCACACGGTCGGGGTTGGCCCCCCGGCATCGACTGCCCCTCGTCCCTGCTTGCCCGCCCGGCACCGGCACCCCCCTTCCCCTGAGCCCAGAGCGCACAGCAACAACACGACAGCCAGCCTCGGGGCACACGACCTCATTGGGTTGCTTGCGATTTCCACCTCTCGGTGCTAAAGGTACGCGCCTTCCGGAGGGATTTGAAATGGCAGCGCACTGCGAAGTCTGCGGCAAGCAGCGCCGAGTGGCCAACAACGTTAGCCACTCGAACATCAAGACCAAGAGCATTCAGCGCCCGAACCTACGCCGTGTGCACGCCAAGCTCCCAAGCGGCAGGCACGCTCACGTTCGCGTCTGCACCCGCTGTTTGCGCACCGGCTTGATCGCGAAAGCCTAGCGCCCTCCCGTCACGGAGCGCGTCTGGCGAGCGCCAGCACCTCGTCGGCGTCCGCGTCGGCGCCGATCCGGCGTAGCTCGGCGGCGATGGTGTGGGCATTTTCCCGCGCCGCCTCGGACAGCACGCGAATCGCGTCTTCGTGGTGGCCGGTCGCCTCGAGCAGCCGCGCCACGAGCACCTTTATCTCGAACCCGCCCCCCCGCCGGTCGATTGTCCAGGCGAGCACCTCGGCGCTCGAGATGCGACGCAGGCCAAGCAGCGACGCGATCCGCTCGATGCGGTCGGGGTTCGCGCCACCTGCCAGCGTGGCGATCGCCTCGTCAATCGGCGATGGCCGCCCCGAGCTCTCCGGGGGCGCGGCCGCCATGCGCGGTGAGCTGGGGCTGGACGGGATGCGACTGCTGCCGGCCCCCAGCTCGAACGGGTGGCTGACAATGACGATGCCGCCGCCTTCTGGTGACGGGAACTGCCAGCGCCGGACCGCGTTCACGATGCATGATTCGACACTGACGTTGCCCAGCGTCGAGCTCTGCAACACCGAGGCGAGCACCTGCCCCGACGCCGCGATCGTGAACTGCACCATCACCCGCCCCGCGAGGCCGGGGCTCCTCTCCAGCCCCTGCGCGTAGCAGGACCTCACCTCGTTCTGGTGGCGGCGAATGACGCGTCGGATGATCTCCTTGTCCAGGGATCCACGCACCTGGGGCTGCCCCATCCTGACCTCGGCGCTCCGCGCCTTCTTGAGCGCGCCATCTCCGCCTGCTTGGCCGATGGTCCCGAGCTTGCTGAGATCGAGCCTCTTGTCGCCGGTTCCACCACCTCCCGAACCAGTGCCGACCGCCCCCAGCCCACCGACCCCGTGCGCGTTCGCCCCCTGGCTGCCGGTCAGCGCTCCCAGGACCTCCGCGGCGTCGCTCCCCAACGCGGCCCCGCTGACGTCCAGGACGTCGCGCACCACCACAGGCACGCTGTCGGAGCTTGGCTGCACCGGGTCGGGGACGTACAAGCCGACGCGCTTGTAGTCGTCCTCGCTTTCCAGCACGAGCAGCGAGGTGGCCGGCGTCAGCACGTTGGCCGCGCCGTCGGCAGCGTCGCTATCGCGCCACTCCAGCCGCGCGCGGTCCCACAGCGCGGCCAGATCGGCTGCGAGTCGCGACGTCGCGTCAGCGCGAATCGCGGCCGGATCTGGCGTGGCGGACGTCTCGAGCCCCCGTCCGATCCAGACCGTGTCGCCGATGACGGTCCGTAGCGTATGCCACTCTCCCGCGGCGCCGCCGTCGATCGCGGCGTTTTCGGGCCGCGACCTCAGCGCGTCGACGAGCGACGGCAGGGACTCGGTGACTGCCGCCGCGCCAGTCGCCACGCCGCCCGTCTCGACCGTGGCCGCCGCGAGCGGACGCGGCACGTCGCCCGGAGCGACACCGACTGAAGACAGGCGGAGGCGCCCGGCGCGCAGGTCCGCCAGCGGCGCGGCAAGCGCGTCGCCTCCGAACCCGTCATCGCCACGCCCCACGAACAGCACGGCGCCGGCCTCCGTCTTGCCGGCGCGCGCGGCGGCCTCGCGCAGCGCCCGCTCGAGGTGAAGCGCGCCCGCCGACGCGACGCCGTCGATCTTGGCCAGCGCGTCCGGCCAGCGCGAGGCCTCGACGTCTTCGGCGATGATCGATGTGTTCCAGTCAGCCGCCAGCAGCGTGAGCTTCGCCGCCGCGGGTAGCTCTCCCAGAATGGCGTCGATCGCTTCCCGCTGCCGCAGGCGATCGGCGGCGGTCATCGCCGCTGACGTCTCCACCACGAGCACGAAGTGCGGAGCGCCGCGCGGGCTCGCGTCCCGCACCAGGACCTGCTGGAACGGATCGCCGGGCGCGCGCCGGGCGATCACGCGGTGCTCGTCGGCAACAGCGATCGTGATCATGGCCTTCCCCCCGGTCGCCAGCTTTCGTCCGTCGACCTCCAGCGACGCGCGACCGATCACGCGGTCGCCCTCGCCGACGATCGGCACGCGGTAGTGAACCCGACCGTCGGCCACGGCGGCGGGCTCGACCCATTCGAGCTCGAAGCGTCGCGACCGTTTTCCTTCGAGCGGAAAGATCGACACCGCGACCCAGCCGGCGCCGTCCCAGCTGACCAGCGCCGGATCGCGCCGCCGCGAAACGATCGACGTGTAGATACCGTTCGCACGCTGGCGTTCGACGAACGCGCCGCGCATCGGTCGGTCGTTCACCCATAGCACCGCGTTCGTTACCGCGGCCCCGCGGGGCACTGGCAGTCGCATCACGGCCTCCGCCTGCCCTTCCCCCGTGCTGGCTACCTCCATGACTAGATGCGATCGCACCATGCCCGGCTGCGTGGTGACCGCAACAGCCAGCTTCCTCAACATCAGCTCGCGCTTGTCGCCGGCGGTCCCTCGCGCGAAGAACGTCGCCCGTGACCCGCCGGTGGGTCGTTTCGCCGGCTGCTGCCCACCGGCTCCCGCCTCGCGGGAGCGCGCGCCCGATCCGGGCTGCGCTGGTTGGCAGCCCGCCAGCACCGCTGCCACCGCGACAAGGCCGAGAAGTTTCATGCTCACGAGACAGCCGTGCGACGCGCGAGGTTCCGGAAACCTCGCCACGCGTGGGTTGTCGCGCCAGGTCGGTTTCTGGACACCGGCGCCCGGCGTTCGACAATCGATAGCGCCCCCGGTCGACGTCTAGCCCCCTTCACAGGAGACCACCATGACGAAGCCAAGAGCTCTTCAGGTCGCGCTGCTCGCGAGCTTGTCGTTCGCAGTGCCCGCATACGCCCAGTCAACCGGCGAGGCCCCATCGGCGGAGCCACCACCACCACCTCCTCCTCCTCCGCCCGCCGCCGAAACGACCAGCGCCTTGCCGGCACCGATGGCGCCGATGGCGATGGCCAAGTCAGCGCATGACATGACCGGATCGCTGGGCTTCGGCGTCGGCGTCACCGCCAACCCACAGCTGATCGGCACCAACGGTACCGTGGCGATCAAGTACTGGATGAGAGACACGCTCGCCCTCGTCCCATCGCTGAACTTCACGCTCGCCAAGGCGATGGACACGCCCGCGGGCTGGAACGTCGCCCCGCAGGTCGTCGTCCTGTTCGTGCCGTTCGCGGCGACGTCGACGCGCTTGCTGATCGGCGGTGGGCTCGGGTTCAACGTCTCGAAGACGTCCGGCGCCATGGATACCGCCATCGGGGTCAACATCCCGATTCAAGCCGGCGTCGAGCACTTCTTCGCGCGCTGGTTCTCGATGGGGATCGCCGCGGGGTCGAACCTGTTCAGCTTTCAGCGGCTGGCAACCATGGGTAACCCGTGGACCATGGCATTCTCGATCAACACGGCGAGCCTGCTCGGGTCGCTGTTCTTCTACACGGACTGATCGCCGCGTCTACTCGCCGGCGAGCGGCGACTGGCAGACGAACTCGAGCCTGAGCGACGTGCAGCTCATGCGGTTCAAGATCGTCAGCTCGCCGGCACGCAGCGCTGTTTCCGATATCGTCGACGAATAGGTGCAGGCGATGTCACCCAGACAGCCCTGGGGTGAATCGCAGCCGTCGTCGTCGCCGACCCAGATCTGCCAGGTCGGGTTGTTCGCCATCAGCGTCGACGCCGCCACCGTCATGCCGGGGGGCGTGATCACCTGATTCCAGGTCGCCGTCGCGTCGTCGATGATCGTGTCGGTGACGCCAGCGGTCGTGCTGCTGACCTGGCCAGCGGGGTTCTCGAACTCGCAGAACGGATCGGGGGCGCTGCCGCCCAGCTCGCCCATGTTCCGATCCCAGCCGCCCCCGTTCAGCGTGGCCGACACCGCGACGATGGTCCAACGCGACGCCGAATCGACCCGGCATTGCCCCGCCGTCGTGCACAGCTGGCACGCCCCGCAGGCCGCGCACGCCTGACCGTTGCTGCCGCACTTCTGCGCGGTGCGCATGCGGACGCAGACGCCGGCGTCGCAGCAGCCGTCATTGCAGTTGAACGCGTTGCAGACGCCGGTGCTGCCACCACGACCACCACCGCCTGCGCCGCCGCGGCCGCCTGTACCCGCCATGCCCGTGCCGCCGCGTCCCGCCACGGCGCCGCCGCCCATACCGGCCGGGCTGCCGCCGCCCATGCCCGCGACGCTGCCGCCACCGACGCCGCCGCCCATGCCCGCGACGCCGGCACCACTACCAGCCGCGCCACTGTCGCCGCCCATGCCGGCCAGGCCCGTCGTCGTTCCCGTTCCTGCTGCGCCACCCTGCCCGGCAATGCCGGTCGTTCCCGCCACGCCGGACGTGCCGGCCATGCCCGCGTCACCAGCGCTGCCGGAGCCGGCCACGCCGCTGACCCCACCAGGCGCGCCGGCTACACCCGACGGCATCGAGCCGCCAGCGCCGGTGGTCCCCGAGGATCCGCCGGCCGCGCCCGCCATGCCCGCGACGTCAGTTGACGCCGCGTCGTGGGGCAGGAAAGGCTTCTGGTTGAGTCCGCTCTCGTCGACGCCACACGACAGGACGAGCAGTGAAGCAGCGGCCAATACAACCGGCGCGCGCGAGAACAGCACGACTCGCATCGGGATTATCGTATGCCAAACACTGCGCCCGCGAAAGTGGCGACGGCGAACGCAGCCACGCGGGCGAGGAATGCGGCAGGCGTGCGCCCCGTCGCCGCGCGGGTGAGCGATGCCGCACCGTGGCTCGCGACGACCGTCGCCAACATCGGCAGCAGTGTGGACGCGTGCCATTCTTGCGCCCACAGCACGGCGACGGTTGCCGCGAGCGTCGTGCTGACGGCCGCGGCGCCGAGCCGCCCCACCAGGATGCGCCCCGGCCGGTAAGCCACTTCCTGCTCGATGCCGTCCTGGATCACGCCGCGGTAGAGCAACTCCTCGGCCAGCATGCCCAGCGCGACGATCACCGCCACGGCTGGCGTGTTTGCCGCCTCCGATAGCCAGGCGCCGCCGCCTAGCCAGGCCATCACGACACCTGCCAGCGCGCCCGCGCCAAGCCCGACTGCGGCCGACCACACAGGTGGCAGGCGTCCGGCCGCCCGCGGCCGGCGCGCGAGGTAGATCACCACCAGCGCCCCGACGATCGCGAGCAGCGCGAGTCGCAGGCGCGCCGCAGTCTCGCTACCGGCCAGGCCGACCTTCGCGGCGCCTTGCTCCAGCGCCCGCGCCCCGAGCGCATAGAGGAGCAGCATGGTGGCGCCGTCCGAGGCGCGGCGCTGCCGTTTCCGTCCGGCTTCGGCGTCCATGCAGACGAGACCGTGTTCGATGCCGGCGCGCCAGTAACTCCAGCACGCGAATGCGTACAGCACCAACCCTGCGCCGCGCACCGGCGTGTCTTCGACCAGCACCAGGTTGTAGAGCCCGCCGACCAGGACGAACGAATAGATCGTCGTCGGGCCCACGGCGGTGACGTGGTCGTCGGCCAGATCCGCGCCCGCGGCGGCCATCGCAACGGCGACGAATGACATGATGACCGCGCCGACGACAACCAGAAATCCCGTCGCCAGCCGCGCCAGCATTGGTACGTCCGGCAGCCACCACGAAAACGCCACGAACACGATCGCCGCCGTTGCGCCGACGATCACCGCCCACGCCCGCGCCTTGGCCGCGAACAGCTCCCCGAGCGGCACCGGCACGGTGCGCAGGATCCAGAACGCGCGCCGCTCGGCCTGCATGTGCGTCAGCGGCCCGATCGTCGCCATGTACAGCGACAGTGAATACGCCAGGCACCCCACGCGACCGATGCTACCCGTCGTCCAGTCCCAGCCCGCCGCGCCGAAGATCTGCACGCCGACGAAGATCGCCGGCATCGCGATCAGCGCCAGCAGCTGCGGCCGATCGCGCGCGATCAGCAGAAGGTCCTTCGTCGCAGCGGTCGGCGGGCGGGCGCCGGGGCGGGGCGACACCGCCACGTCGGCCCACACCGCGCCCGCTTCTTCCCAGCCGTGCATGCCGGCGCGGCGCGCGATGGCCGCCGCGATCAGCATCGCGCACGCGGCGACGACGGCCAGCGCAAGCACCGCCAGCACGGCCCCCGCCGGTTCGCCGCGCGCCAGCCCCGCGAGCGGCGCCGCGAGCAGCGCCGCGGGTGACACCTCGATCACCGGCGCCAGCACGGCGAGGTGTTTCGCCAGCGCCGCCGGCGAGCGCAGCACCCAGCTGGCGAGCATCCACAACGACGCCAGCGACAGCGCCGCGATCAGCCGCAGCCCCGTCCACAGCCCGCGCCGCTGCGCAGGCGCCACGTAGCGCACGGCGGCCAGCTGAACCGCGTACGCGAGCATGGAGATCGCCACCTGCGCCAGCATCGACGTGGCGATGGTGATCGGCCACGCGGCCCACCCGAGGTTCCACGTCAGCGCCGCCGCGACCAGCACCGGCAGCAGGAACAGCCCGCCCACCGGATCGGTCACCGCATCGGCCAGCCCGCGCGCCGTCACCAGCGACGCCAGCGACAGCGGCCGCGCCATCAGGAACTCGTTCTCCGGCGAGCCCGCGCGCACCGCTTCGTTGCTGGCGGCGCGCGCCGATAGGCTGCCCAGCGTGCTCGTGCCCAGGATCAGCGCCAGCGCCGCGATCTGGCCGGCGATGTCCGCGTTGCGCGCGATGATCGCAAACGCCTGCGTGAACAGACCCGCGTACGCGGCGGCCATGACCAGCACCACCGCGGTCACGAACACCGGCGAGCGCCGGCGCGTGCCGCCGCGGAAGCCGTTGCGAAACGACCGCAGGCGGAAGCGGATCAAGATCCCGGCGAGCTTGAGCGCGCCGATGGGCTCGGCGTTCGGCGCCGCCGCGGTCACGGCGAGCTCGGCGTCGATTCGGTGACGCGCAGGAACAGATCCTCCAGCGACGTGCCCGGCGCCGCGTAGCGGGCGCGCAGCTCGTCCGGCGTCCCCACGGCCTGCAAGCGTGCCGCCGCGAATGATCGCGACGCGGTGGCAGAGCCGCTCGGCGGAGTCCAGCAGGTGCGTCGACAGGAAGATCGTCCTGCCGCCCGCCGCCAGCTCCGAGATCGTGGCGCGCATCTGGCGCGCGCCGGCGGGATCGAGGCCGTTGGTCGGCTCGTCCATGATCAGCACGCGCGGCTCGTGAATCAGCGCCAGCGCCAGCGCCAGCCGCTTCTTCATGCCGAGCGAATACGTGACGGTGTACGTGCGCGCGGCGTCCCCCAGCCCCAGCCGCTCGGCGATGTCGCCCGCGCGGCGCCGCCCGTCGGTGGGCGCGAGGCCGTGCAGCCCGGCGACGAGCTCGAGCGTCTCGATGCCGCTCAGGTACGGGTACAGGAACGGTTCGTCGGGCAGGTAGCCGACGTCGCGCTTGAGCGCGACCGCATCGGCGTGGCAGTCGCGGCCCAGGATGGCGGCGCGCCCCGCGCTCGGGCGCAGCAGACCCATGAGCAAGCGGATGGTCGTGGTCTTGCCGGAGCCGTTGGGGCCCAGGAAGCCCATGACCTCGCCCGCCTCGACGCGCAGGTTCAGATCGTGGACCGCCGCCTTGTCGCCGAACCGCTTGCCGAGGCCGAGCGTCTCGATCATTACGACGGCGCGACGGCGTTCAACCTCAAGCGCGCGACGTCGACCTGCCCCGCGACGTCGTCGCCGAACAGCGCCCTCATCGCCTCGCGCGGGCGCGCGTTGCCCTCGGCGCGCACGGCGATCTTGAACGACATCAGCTGGCCACCCTGCCAGTCGAGCTTGCCAGCGGCTTCATCGTCCTGCCAGGGCGCCGCCGACAGCAGGGTCTGTCGCACGTCGATGGTCCGGCTGATGGCCTTCTCGGATTTGCGCATGACCGGCATCGGCCCCGTGTCCGCGGCGCGCGCGAACGCGGCCGCCAGATCGATCCCGTCTGGCAGGTGCGCGACGTATTCGGCCTCCGAGATCACGGCGCCGACCGGCCTGTCGCCTTCGCTCAGGCGAACGGCGTCCAGAAACATCACACCTTCCAGCGTGACGCCCGCCAGCCGGCGCAGCAGCTCGTCCGGCGTCAGGTCGTCGACCAGCGTGACGTCGACCAGCTCGCCCAGCGACGGGATCCCCAGCCCCAGCGCCGGACCGAACGACAGCTCGGGCTTGGGGCGAAAGCCGGTCGAATAGAACAGCTCGCAGCCCGCGCGTCGGAAGATGCGCGGCAGGTGGCGAACCAGGTCCAGGTGGCCCAGGAACGCGACGCGCCCCAGCTTCGTGTAGCGCAGCCGGTAACGGTGCGGCGTCCCCTGCGGCGCGCGCTTGGGCGGCTGCGGCCTGGCCCCGGGCTTCGGCGCCGGCGGTTCGTCGTCCCCGGGCGCGGGCGCGGCCGCCGCGGCTTGCACCGCCGGTTGCCACGCGTTCATGCGTCGCAGGAAGAACAGCCGCTCGCTCTTCATCGCGTCCAGATCGCACGCGATGCCGCAGTCGTAGCAGACCAGCTTCTTGGCCGCGGTCGCCTCGGCGTCGGCGACGCTGCTCGGGTGCAGCAGACGCTTGAACGGCTTGCCACACGGCGGTGACAACCGATCCTTCAGCGCCTTCCTGTACTCCTTGAGCAGGAAGTCCGGCTCCAGGCCGATGTCGATGTGGTCCCACGGCAGCCGCGCCGTCACGGGTAGCGTCCCCATGTAGCGGCTGATGTCGACGCCGGTGCGCGCCGACGTCTCCGCGATCGCCTGATCCCACAGGTCGACACGCAGCGCATCGTCCCAGCTGTCGAACCGGCAGCCGAGGTGGAACGCCGCCTCCAGGATATCGGCGACCCGCCGATCGCCGCGCGAGAAGATGCCCTCGATGTGCGACGCGTGGTTCTCGTGCATCTTCAGGGTCACGCGCTTCGCGCGCGCGTGCGTCGCGAGCAGCTCCTGCTTGCGCGTGGTCTCCTCCTCGCTGTCCATCGCCGCCCACTGAAACGGCGTGTGCGGCTTGGGGACATGCGTCGACACCGACGCCGTCACCTTCGCGCTGCGGTTCTTCCGCCGCCCGGTCTCCTGCACGCGCGCCGCCGTGTCGATGATCCCGACAACGTCTTCGTCCTGCTCGGTTGGCAGGCCGATCATGAAGTAGAGCTTCATGCCCGAAAAGCCGCGTCCGAACACGCGGTCCGCCGACTCGAGGATGTCAGCCTCGGTCACGTTCTTGGCGACCACGTCACGCATGCGCTGCGTCCCCGCCTCGGGCGCAAACGTCAGGCCACCTGCGCGCACGCTGGCCATCTCGCCCAGCAGATCATCGTTGAGGCCGTAGGCACGCAGCGACGATACGGAGAGCGCCACGCGTTCGGGCCGCAGCTTCGCCATCGCCGCCTTGACCAGCGGGGTGACGCACGAATAGTCGGCGGTCGACAACGACGTCAGCGCCGTCTCGTCGTAGCCGCCCTTCTTGACGCCGCTCAGCACCGCGTCCAGCACTGCCACCGGATCACGCTCGCGCACCGGCCGGTAGATCATGCCCGCCTGACAGAAGCGGCAGCCTTCGGTGCAGCCGCGCGCCACCTCGACCGCCATGCGATCGAAGATCGCCTCGGCGTACGGCAGCGGCGAATCGTCGGGGAACGGGAATCGGTTGATGTCGGCGACCAGCGCGCGGCGGGGACGCGCCGGCACGCGCGCGTCCACCGGCGCGCCGACGACGATCATGCCGGTCTCGGCGTCGACCTCGGTCGCGTACAGCTCGGGCACGTACAGCGGATACTTGGCCGCCAGCTGGATGAGGCGCTCGCGGCGCGGTACGCCCGCGCGGCGCAGCGCCGCCGCCTCGCGCACCAGCGGCGGCAGCATCTCTTCCCCCTCGCCGATGAAGAACGCGTCGATGAACGGCGACAGCGGCTCCGGGTGAGTCGCGGTCGGACCGCCAGCCAGCACCAGCGGCGCGGCGTCGCCCCGATCGGCGGCGCGCAGCGGGATGCGCGACAGGTCCAGCGCCGCGAGCACGTTCGTGTACGTCAGCTCGTATTGCAGCGAGAAGCCGATGACGTCGAAGTCGGTGAGCGGCGACGCCGATTCCAGCGTCAGCAGCCGCAGATCGCGCGCGCGCAGCTCGGCCTCGCAATCCAGCCAGGGGGAGAACGCACGCTCGCAGGCGATGTCGGGCTGCTTGTTCAGGATCGAGTAGAGGATCTTCGTCCCCAGGTGCGACATGCCGATCTCGTACACGTCGGGGAACACCAGGCAGACACGCGCCGCGACGCTGTCGGCCGGCTTGCGCACCTCCTGGTATTCACCGCCCACGTAGCGTGACGGCTTGTCGACCTTGCCCAGAAAGTCCGCGTATGGATGCCGCATGCCGCCCCTTAATCCGCGTGCGTCGTGACGGCCGAGACTACTCGTTCCCTTGGAAGACGAGCGGGAACTCCGTGCCGTATTCTTCCGACGCCTGCGGGAACACCCAGCGCTGGACGACCTCTTTGATGCAGGGCTCGAGCGTCTTGAACTGAGCCGGTCCGTCGAGGCCGACGTGTTTCACGCGGCCCGAGATACCGATCGAAAGCCTCACCGCGATCTTGCCGTGCGTCAGCGTGTTGTCGCGCAGCAGCGCGCGCTGGTAACAGGTCTTGATGTTGCCGCGGTTGTTGCTGATGACCTTGGTGATGTCCGCCTGACTGGGCGGCGGCCGTGACGACACGCCGGCGCTGATCCCCATCGTGCGCCCGTCGCGGAACCGGTTCGCGGCGCCACCGGTGTTGTCCACCGGCGGAGCCGGCGTGGTCGTCTGCGTACCCGGGGCCGGCGGCGCGGCAACACCCGCACGCACGGGCTGGACGCCCGGCTTGGTCTTGGTCCCCTTGCCGAGCTTGCCCTTGCCCCCCGGCGCCGTCGTCTCGACCGGTGGTGGCGGTGGCGGGGCCGGAGGCTCCTCCGGCTTTTCGGGTGGCGGCGGAGTCGGAGCCACCGCGGCCGTCGTCTCCGGCACGCTCGGCGCTACGGCCTTCTTGGACCGCATGGTCCCCATCACCGCGACGACGATGATCACCGCGACCACGCCCAGCAACACCAGGATCAGCTGCGCGCTCTTGTTCCGGCGCGCGGACGACTCGGCGCTGGGGGTCCACGTCGTGGCCGGCGCGACCGACATCAGACGGGGTGCAGCCCCCGGACTGGTCTGGGGCGTACCCGGCATGTTCAACATCTGCAGCACGTCGGAGCTGGTGCCGCGCGACGCGCGTCCGTTGCCGGTGCCGTTGGTCGGGCTGCCGGCAGTGTGGGCAGCGTGCATCATGTGCGGCTGCGGCGCCGGCGTCTCCAGCAGCGAAAGCGGATCGCCCGTTTCGGCAGGCGCGGCGCTGGCCGGCACCGCCGCGGAGAACAACCCCGGCCGCTGAATACCGGCCCCAGTTGGAGGCGGCAGCTTCGAATGAGCCGAGTGGGCGCCAGACCCCATCGCGGGGGCCATCGAAGGCGCGCCAAGCGGCGGGTGCGGTGTCGGTCGGCGCGCACCGATCGGCGCCGGCGCGTGGGCGTGGGCGTGGGCGTGTGCCTGGCCGCCGCCCAGCGACGCGAGCGTCGGTGGCGGCGGCGGCGTTGGCCGGCGAGGTGCCCCAGGCAGCGGCGGCGGTGGTGGTGCCTTCTTGCGCGCCGCCAGGTCGGCGGCGACCGCCGGGACCTGGCTAGGTGGCTTCCAGTCGCCGAGCTTCTCGTTCCAGATGTGGACGTCGGCGTTCCTCGGCAGCGGGACCAGCTTATCGACCAGCTGGTGCTTCGAGAACGGCCCTGTGCGCTTCCCGTCCAGCGCCATGTACCAGACGACGTCGTCGTCGGCAGAGGCGATCGGCGGCAGCGGCCCGGTGCTCTTGCGGCGCGCGGGCGATGGCGCGAACCCGTCCATCAACATTGGGTTCGGCGCCAGCATCGTGCGCTCGGACTCGTCAGTGGGGTCGGCGATCGGCGGCACCGCCATCGCTGCAGCGGCCGCGGCCGACGCGTGGGGCGCGGCGGACGCGTGCGACACGGCGACCGCACGCGGCGACGACGAAAGCGACGGCAGCCCAGCCGCTGACGGATTGCGCCCAGGCTCGCGCACCGTGACGACATTGCCGCACGTCTTACATTTGACCTTGAGGACCTTCCCGCGAACCCGATCGTCCGCGATTGAGTACTTGGTCTGGCAGCGATCGCAGACGAATTTCATTCCGATTTTCGGGGGCCACACGCGCGGGCGGGCCGCCCGCGGCGGTCCGCCGACCTTATCATTTCAACGTCATGAATACCATCGCTGCAATCGCTAACGCGACGAAGACAGCGACAAAAAGTACGCCCGCCGATCGGCGCGCATGGCGTGCCGGTTCCGACGGAGGCGCGGGTTGTGCAAGCAGCGGCGCCGGCGCAACCGCTGAGGTCGGCCCGCTCGCGCTTCCGCGCGTGGGCGTCATCTGACGTTGCGGCGGCGGCTTGCCGCGCTGCGGGCGCCGCCAGCGGCTCGGGAGCAACCTCTATGCGCATCGCAAGCGGCGCTCTGCGGTCGAGATCCAGCTCCTCCGAATTGTCGTCGGCCGTATCGCCGCCCGGCGACGAACCAACCCCGCGTGCGTCGCCGAACGCGCGCGCCTTCTCGACGCCGACCTCCGACGTCGCCGCGTCGGGGGCGAACACCTCTTGCATGTACAACGCCATCCGGCGGTTGCCGCTCTTGAGCCCGCTCTCCTCGAGGAACTCCTCCAGGTCGTGCCGCATGTCCTCCGCGGACTGGTAACGATCCTCCGGCCGCTTCTCGAGCGCACGCATGACGATCAGCTCGAGCGTCGCGGGGTAGTCGCGCGTGATGGCGGTTGGCGGTGTCACCCGGTCGTCCAGGATCTTCCGCATCATGACTTCGGGAGCGCCGCGATAGAGACGTTGGCAAAGTGTTAGCTCGTACAGAATGATGCCCAGCGAAAAAATGTCCGAGCGGTAGTCGGCAGGTTCGCCCCGGACCTGTTCGGGAGACATATATGACGCCTTGCCGGGCCTGATGCCCGACTCTTCTCGCAGCTCGTCCTGAGCGCGGGCGATACCGAAATCCACGATCTTGGTCTGTCCCTCGTAGCCGACCAGGATGTTAGTCGGCGAAACATCGCGGTGAACGATGCGCAGCACCCGACCGTCGGGCTCGCGCCGCTCGTGCGCGTAGGCCAGCCCCGCGGCGGTTTGACTGACGATGTGAACCGCGTGCTCGAGCGGCAGGTAGTTCTTCACCGCAAGGCCGCGCTTGACGATGTCGGCGGACGTCTCGCCGTGGATGTACTCCATCGCGATGTACTTCATGCCCGCTTCGTCGGCCACGTCGTAGACGTGGACGATCGACGGGTGATTCAGCTTCGCCGCCAGCCGTGCCTCGTCCAGGAACATCGTCACGACGCGCGGGTTCTCGGCGTACTTCGGCTGCAACACTTTGAGCACGACCGGCTTTTCGAACCCGCCCATCGCCTCCTGGCGCGCGATGTAGAGCTCCGCCATCCCGCCCGACGCCAGGTGGCGGACGACGGAGTACCGCCCCACCTGGCCACCGACCAGCGCGTTCGGGTTCGCCGACCCGCGCGGCCGGTTCGTCTGCGGTGTCGCCATCGGTGCGAATCCTAACATCAACAACCGCGGGGGACGTCGGGCGCTTCGCGCCCTTTGGTCCCCCGCCCCCGGCTCGCTCGGGCTGGCAAAGCCACCCTGGTCGCGTCATAATCGGTGATATTGCTTAGCCGTGCGACTGGGTATTCCCCACGACGCTTCCCTGGACGGCCATTTCGTCGATGGGGCGATCGGCTACCTGACCATCACGACCGGGATCGCGTTCGCGGTGCTGGTCGTGGTTCTGCTGGTGTCGCTGATGTTCCACCGCGCCCGCGCCAGCCGCCCGCACGGCGCCTACACCCACGGCGACCGCCTGCGTGACCGCATATTGACGATGGCGATCGGCCTGACTCTGTTCCTGGCGGTCGACGTCACCCTGGCGGTGGGCGCGTCCACGAGCCTGCGCGAGCACTTCTGGCGCTACCCGGACGACGACCCCAACGCGCTGCGCGTCGAGGTCAGCGCGCGCCAGTGGTCGTGGACGTTTCGCACCGCCGGGCCCGACGGCCGCTTCGCGACGCCGGACGACGTCGTCACGCTGAACGAGCTGCACGTCCCGACCGGGCGCCCCATCTACTTCAAGCTTCGCGCGAAGGATGTGGTGCATTCACTGTATCTGCCGAGCTTTCGCACCAAGATCGACGCCATCCCGGGGAGCACGACGCGGCTGTGGGTCCAGGCCCAGGAACCCGGCCGCTACGAGATCGGCTGCGCGCAGCACTGCGGCGTCAGCCACTACAAGATGCGCGGCTGGCTGATCGCCGCCCCCGACGACGAATACAAGAGCTGGCTGGCGCGGGCGGAGATCGACAGCCGGCTGCGCTACGAGACCCGCGATCCGACCGTGCCCGCCGCTGACAAGGTCTGGGACGACGGCTGGGACTGGGAGACAGGTCTGTGACGGCGCCCGCGCCACCCGACGGCACCGCCGAGGACGGCGACGGCAGCGGCGACGAAGCTCAGCCCATCCACCCTGCCCCGACCAGCTTCGTGCACCGCTACCTGTTCTCCGTCGATCACAAGGTGATCGGCCGGCAGTTCCTGTTCCTGGGGCTGGTGTTCCTGGCCGTCGGGGGCGCGATGGCGATGCTCATCCGCTGGCAGCTGGCCAGCCCCGGACAGCCGGTGCCGGTCGTGGGCCGGCTGCTGTTCGGCGGCTCGGGCGGCGTGATCTCGCCGGCGGCCTACACGTCGCTGTTCACGATGCACGGCACGATCATGATCTTCTTCGCCATCACGCCCATCCTGATCGGCGGCTTCGGCAACTTCTGCATCCCGCTGCTGATCGGCGCCCGCGACATGGCGTTCCCGCGCCTCAACATGTTGTCGTTCTGGACGATGGCCGCGGCGACCGCGACGCTGACCGCGTCGTTCTTCGTGCCGCTGGGCAGCGCGCAGTCCGGCTGGACGGCGTACGCGACGCTGTCCACCGCGATCGGCACGCCCGGCACCGGCCAGACGCTGTGGACGGTGGCCGTCTATCTCAACGGCGCGTCGTCGATCATGGGCGCGGTCAACTACATCACCACCGTCGTCCGCCTGCGCGCGCCCGGCATGACGTACATGCGGATGCCGCTCACGGTCTGGGGATTCTTGCTGACGTCGATCCTGAACGTGCTGTTCGTCCCCGTGCTGGGCGCCGCGATGGTGCTGCTGTTCTTCGACCGCGTGTTCGGGACGCAGTTCTTCATCGCCGGCAGCACGATCCGCGGCGGCGGCGATCCGATCCTGTTCCAGCACCTGTTCTGGATCTTCGGCCACCCCGAGGTCTACATCCTGATCCTGCCGGCCTGGGGGATCGTCGGCGACCTGCTGTCGTTCTTCGCGCGCAAGCCGGCGTTCGGCTACCGGGTCACGGTGGCGTCGCTGATCGCGGTCGTCGTGCTGTCGTGTGTGGTCTACGGCCACCACATGTTCACGACCGGCATGAGCCCGCTGCTCGGCGAGAGCTTCATGCTGCTGACGCTGATCATCTCCGTGCCGACCGCGCTGCTGTTCCTGAACTGGCTGGGGACGTTGTGGCGCGGCGCCGCGCGCATGACCACGCCGATGCTCTTCTGCGTCGGGATGGTGTTCGTGTTCGGCATCGGCGGCCTGACCGGGCTGTGGCTGGCGGACGTCGTCGCGGACATGTACCTGCACGACACCATCTTCGTCGTCGGCCACTTCCACCTGATCATGGCCGCCGCGCTGCTGCTGGCGACGTTCGCGGCGATCTACTTCTGGTTCCCGAAGATGTTCGGCCGCATGATGAGCGAGCGGCTGGGCAAGCTGCACTTCTGGCCGACGTTCATCTCCCTGAACCTGGTGTTCATCGGCCAGCTGCTGATCGGCTACGCGGGCATGCAGCGGCGTCTGTACGACCCGTCGGCGTACGAGTTCCTGCGCCACCTGCTGCCCTGGAACAAGCACATCTCGCAGGCGGCGTACGTGCTGGGGGCGTTCCAGCTCGTGTTCGTCTGGAACTTCTTCTACAGCATCAAGCGCGGCAAGCCGGCGCCCGCGAACCCGTGGCAGGTCGGCACGCTGGAGTGGACGGTGGCGTCGCCGCCGCCTCACCACAACTTCGATCGCATCCCGGTCGTCGTGCGCGGCCCGCACGAGCTCGGCCATCCCGCCGCGATCGCGCGCGGCAAGGACTGGCTGGCGCAGGACGAGGTCACCGAATGACCGCCACCGCCGGCGCCGTGCGCAGCAAGCGCGACATCGACGCTTCCGTCGGCATGGTGATCTTCCTGGCCACCGTCACCATGCTGTTCGCGGCGCTGCTGCTGGCGTACGCCGTGCTGCGCGCGCAGGCGCCGGCCTGGCCGCCGGCCGGCGCGCCCCCCTTCCCGCGCGCCGCCGCGGGCGGCAGCAGCCTGGTGCTGCTCGCCGCCGGCTTCGCCTTGCGCCGCGCCCGGAGCCGCGGTTCGCGGGCGTGGCTCCGCGCCGCCGCTGCACTGGGCGTCACCTTCCTGGCGCTGCAGGTTTTGCTGTGGCGGCACCTGGTCGTCGGCCAGCTGGGACCAGGGCACGGACCGCTGGCCGACGTGTTCTTCGCGCTGTCCGGGTTCCACGCGCTTCACGTCGCCGGTGGCCTGGTCGCCATCGCCGCCGCCGGCAAGCGGCGCCTCGGGCTGATCATCACCTACTGGGACTTCGTCGCCGTGGTCTGGCTGATCGTCTACTTCGCGGTGTGCGTACTGTGAGATCGCCGGCGTTCGTCGCTGCTCGCTGGTCGCGGTCGGGCTCGCCCTGCCCGCCTGCAGCCGCCCCGCCGGCAGCCCGCCGCGGTTCACCGCGCCGCTGGTGCTCGGCGGCCGGTCCGTGCCGCCGGCTGCCCTCGAGCACGGCCGCGAGAGCTACACGCACTTCTGCCGGCCGTGCCACGGCGACGCCGGCGACGGCAAGGGGCCCAGCGCCGCCGGCCTGCGCCCGCCGCCGCGCGACCTGCGCCTGGGCGTCTACAAGTTCGCGGCGGTCGCCGCCGGCCAGCTGCCCAACGACGCCGACTTCGTCCGCACCCTGAAGAGCGGCCTGCACGGCACCGGCATGCTGGCCTGGGACGTCCCCGCCGCCGAGCTCGACGATCTCATCCAGTACGTGAAGGTCTTCGCTCCCCGCTGGCGTACCGAGACGCCGGGCGAGCCCATCGTCGCCAGCCCCGACCCCTGGGCCGGCCGTCCCGCCGACGGGGTCGCGCGCGGGCTGCTCGTCTATCACGGCATGGCGCAATGCGCGGTCGCCTGCCATCCCGCATATGCCACTCGTCCGGAAATCTTTGCCGCAACAAAAGAGCTGACGAGAATCGAGGTACGCGAGATGCGTCCCGACCTATACTTCCCCGTCGCCAAAGATAGCGACTTCGGCCACAAGATCCTGCCTCCCGACTTCACCTTCAACGAGATGCGCGGCGGTAACACCGCCGGTGACATCTATCGCGCGATCGCCGCGGGCATCGGCGGCACCGCGATGCCGACGTGGAAGAACGTCCTGCCCGAGACCGATCTGTGGGCGATGGCCCACTATGTCCGCTCGCTCGTCGAGCTGCGCGGCACCCCGCAAGCGGCCGCGCTACACAAGGCGCTGCTCGACCAACCGGCGTGGACGCCCCCACCGCCACCCCAACCTGATGGCGGCGCCGACGGCGCCACAAACGGAGATCACTGATGGCCGTCCTCGCTAGCCTTCGCCTCGCCAATCAAGCGACGCTGCTCGAACAGTTGCTCGGCCGCAAGGCAGCCAGCCGCGCCGAGCTGGCCAAGGCGACCGGCATGAGCAAGCCGACCGTCGGCAAGATCATCGACGACCTCGTCCGCGCCGGCGTCGTCGAGGAGCTGCGCATCAGCGACGACGGTCGCCCCGGCCTGGGCCGCCCCGGTAAGCAGCTGCGGCTGGCGACGACGCGCAACCGCTTCGTCGTCGTGGAGCTGGGCGTCGAGTCGACACGCATCTCGGCGCTGCCCCCGGCGCCGCCCGAGCACGAGCGCTGGGAGGTGCAGTTCAAGACGCCGACGAGCGCGGAGGCGTGGCAGGAACGCGTCGTCCACGGCGCCGAGAGCCTCGACGTCAAGCGGCCGTGGGCGGTGCTGGTCAGCACGCCGGGCGTGGTCGACGAACGCGCGGGCCGCGTGTTGCTGTCGCCCAACCTGCACTGGACCGAGCAGGCCGACTTGCCGTGGATGCTGCGGCAGATCTGGTCGACGCCCGTCGGCCTGGTGCAAGAGGTGCGCGCCATGGCGCTCGGCGAGCTCGGCACCCGCCCCGACCGCGACGACTTCATGCTGGTCGACATCGCCGACGGCGTCGGTGGCGCGGTGATGATCGACGGCCGCCCGTATCAGGGCTCGCTGCCCATGAGCGGCGAGATCGGCCACACGCCCATCCCCGGCAACAACCGGGCGTGCGGCTGCGGCGGCCGCGGCTGCGTCGAGACCCTGGCCAACGAACGCGGCATGGTCCAGAGCCTGCGCGAAGCCAAGGGAAACGCGACGGCGACGTTCGCCGACGTCATCCGCGCCGCCGAGAAGGAGCTGCCGCAGTGGATGCGGGCGACGTTCGACGCCGCCGCGATGTGCATCGCCGCCGGCCTGAACGCCTACGGCGTCCGCCGCGTCGTGCTCGTCGGCCGCATCACCGAGCTGCCGGCCCCCGCGACCGACTACCTGATCGGCGCCATCCAGCGCTCCGCGATGTGGAGCCGGTTCGACGCCGTCGCCGTCACGCTTGCCCCGAAGCGCCGCGCGCGCGGCCTGATCGTCGCCGGCATCCAGCGCTTCGTGATGCCCGCCGACTGGTCGGTCAAGCGCTAGCATGTGCGCCGGAGGCCAGCAGAATTCCCGGTTTACGGTAAATAAGTAAATAGTCCTTCATAATTAATTCGACCTTCAGTTATGCTGGGACCAACATGCGAGTCGTCATGAGGTTTGCGTTCGTGTTCGCGCTGGCGGCGACGACCACGCTCGGCTGCAAGAAGACCGAGCCCGCGGCGCCCGCCCCGGGAGCTACGCCCACGCCCGGCGCATACCGGTTCGCGTTCGTCACCAACAACTCCTCCGACTTCTGGAACATCGCCGAGAAGGGCGTGCGCAAGGCGGAGAAGGACCTCGGCATCAAGGCGCAGGTCTTCCGCCCGCTCAAGACCGAGGTCTCCGAGCAGCAGCGGTTCATCGAGGACATCCTCGTCCAGGGCTTCGACGGCATGGCAATCTGCGCCATCAACCCGGACGCGATGACGCCGCTGCTCGATCGCGTCGCCGGCAAGATGCCGGTAGTCGTGCACGATTCGGACGCGCCGAAGTCGCAGCGCAAGGCGTTCGTCGGCACCAACAACGTCGAGGCCGGCCGCCTGGCCGGACAGGCCGCGATCGCAGCGCTCAAGCAGGCGGGAATGACCAAGGGCAAGGTCGCGATGTTCGTCGGCCGCATCGACATGCAGAACTCGATCGATCGCAAGCAGGGGATCGACGAGACGCTGGGCAAGCAGCCCGGCATCGAGATCCTCCCCATCTTCCTGGACGGCGCCGACCGCACGAAGGCCAAGAAGAACGTCGAGGACGCGCTGGCGCGTTACCCCGATCTGGTGATGGTCGTCGGGCTGTGGTCGTACAACGGTCCCGCGATGGTCGACGCCGTGCGCAACTCGACGCGCGCCAAGAAGCCGCTGATCGTCGCCTTCGACGAGGAAGAAGAGACGCTGAAGGCGGTCGAAGACGGCACCATCTTCGCCACCATCGTGCAGAAGCCCTTCGAGTTCGGCTATCAGTCGATGAAGGCGCTGAAAGACGTCAAAGACGGAAAGACCATCCCGTCCACGATCGACACGGGCATCTCGACCATCAAGAAGGACAACCTCGGGACGTTCTGGGCGGAGCTGCGCGAGATGAAGAAGTAGCGAACCGGGAATAGGCAATAGCAATAGCAAGGGCGCCCGGCGCCCGACCAAAAAAACCATGCGCGCGTTCAAGAAAGAGCTGACGATGCTGGCGGTGATGATCGCCATGGCGGTCGTCACCGCGGTGCTCAATCCGTTGTTCCTGGGTTCGGACAACCTGCGCAACAACGTCCGGCACATCTCGCTGATCTCGCTGTACGCGCTCGGGCAGGCGCTGGTGATCATCGTCGGCGGTATCGACCTGTCGATAGGGTCGGTCATCTGCATCTCGGCGGTGGCCACCAGCTACCTCGCGATCTACGCCGGCTTCGGCATCGGCACCGCCGTGCTGCTCGCGATCGGCATCGCTCTGGTGGTGGGCGTCCTGCAGGGGTTGCTCATCACGCGCGTCGGCGTTGCGCCGTTCATCATCACGCTGGGGTCGATGCTGCTCCTGCGCGGCGTCGCTCAGGTGTTGACCGGCGGCACCGACGTCGGCTTCCAGGGGAAGTTTCCCCGGGTTTCGCTTCATCGCCGAGGGGAGCGCGCTGGGCCTGCCGATGCCGTTCTGGTTCGCTGCCGTGGCGATCGGCGTGACCGCGTTCCTCATGCACCGCACCCGCTTCGGTCGCCACTGCTACGCGATCGGCGCCAACGCCCAGGCGGCCGGGCTGGCGGGCGTCCCCGTCGCCAACGTGCGTCTGATCGTGTTCCTGGCCGCGGCGCTGCTGTCGGGTGGCGCCGGCGTCCTCTACGTCGCCTACCATCCGACGACGACGCCGTCGCTGGGCGAATCGTTCGAGCTCTACGCCATCGCGGCCGCCGTGCTCGGCGGCTGTTCGCTGCAGGGCGGCCGTGGCACCGTGTTCGGCGTCGTCATCGGCGCGGGGATCCTGCAACTGTCGTTCAACGCCGTGAACCTGGTCGGCAAGTCGCTGTGGCAAAACGTCGTCGCGGGCGCCGTCATCTTGCTCGCCGCCATCGTCGACCGGCTGTTCGAGCTCTACGGTGATGCTCCCTGGGCGCGTCGCGCGCCGGCGGTGACGACATGAGCGACGCCCCCCGCATCCTGGTCACCGGCGCCACCGGCAAGGTCGGCCAGGCTTTCATCACACGCCTGCTCGACGATCCGAGACACCCGCGCACGGTGGTGCGCGCGCTGTGCCACAACCGCAAGCTGCCCGCGCGGCCGCGGCTCGAGGTGGCGACGGGCTCGATCTCCGAACGCGGCGCCGTCGACGAAGCGATGGCGGGCGTCACCCACGTCCTGCACCTGGCGACCAGCAAGGAGACGCCGGAGTCGATCATGGACGTGGCCGTCAAAGGCCTGTTCTGGTTGCTCGAGGCATCGCGCGCGAGCAAGACGTTTCGCCAGTTCATCCTGATCGGCGGCGACGCCGGCATGGGGCACTTCTTCTACCCGCACCCGATCCCGGTCACCGAGACGCAGGCGCACAGCGCGTACCCCGGCTGCTACGCGCTGTCCAAGGTCCTCGAGGAGGTGATGCTGCAGCAGTACTACGTCCAGTACGAGCTGAACGGCTGCTGCCTGCGCGCGCCGTGGATCATGGAGAAAGACGACTTCAAGTCCCAGCTGTCGTTCGGAGACGACGTGTTCGGCGGACCGCGCTGGCGCGATCTGGTCGGCGCGGCGGCCGCCAACGGCTACGCCGCGCGCGGCGCGGTGCCGGTGATGCTGGACCCCGACGGCAAGCCGGTGAAGCGCAACTTCGTTCACGTCGACGATCTGGTCGACGCGATCCTTCTGGCGCATCGACAACCCGGCCGCCCGCCAGCAGACGTTCAACATCTGCATGGACGAACCGGTCGACTACGGCGAGCTGGGCGCGTACCTGACGGCGTCGCGCGGCGCCGAGCAGGTGCCGATCAAGACGCCCTACCGGTCGACGTGGCTCGACAACACCAAGGCGAAGTTCCTGCTCGGCTGGCGCCCGCGCTACGACCTCAAACGCATGGTCGACGCGGCGTTCAGCTACCGGCGCGCCGCCCGATGATCCCCGGAAGGTTTGGTACCCAGGCTAAATGGCGACCCTCGACGCATCATCACTGGGCTCGCCCGAGCCCGATCCGCAGCCGGCACCCGCGCTGCGCGCCGCCGCGCGCCTGTTCACCGAGCGCTACGGCAAGCCGCCCCGCTGGCTAGCGGTGGCGCCCGGTCGCGTGAACCTGATCGGCGAGCACACCGACTACAACAACGGCTACGTGCTGCCGATCGCCATCGATCGTCACATCGTCATCGCCGCGGCGCCGGCGGCGGCGCATGACGGCCGCATCCGAGCCTACAGCGCCGCGCTCGACAGCTCGGTCGACATCCAGCCCGGCACCGCGCTGGATCCGGGCGAGCCGGCGTGGGCGAACTATCTACGCGGCGTGGTCGCCGGCTTCACGCGCCGGGGCGTCATGCTGCCCGCGATCGACACGGCGATCGTGTCGGAGGTTCCGCTCGGCGGCGGGCTGTCGAGCAGCGCGGCGCTCGAGGTCGCGACCGCCACGCTGCTGGAAGCGGTTTCGGGCCACGCGCTGGACCCACGCGAGAAGGCGCGGCTGTGCCGCCAGGCCGAACACGACTTCGCCGGCGTGCCGTGCGGGCTGATGGATCAGCTGGCTTCCGTGTTCGGCGAAGACGGCGGCGCGCTGCTCATCGACTGCCAGTTCGAGGTGGTGCGTGTCGTACCGTTCGCCGATCCGGACGTGGCGCTGCTGATCTGCAACACCAACATGCGCCACGCGCTGTCCGACGGCGCCTACCTGCGCCGGCGCACCGAGTGCATAGAAGCCACGCGCGTGCTGGGCGTGCCCAGCCTGCGCGACGCCACGCCCGAGATGGTCGACGCGGCACGCGGCATCTTCGATCCCGCCGTGCGCCGCCGCGCCCGCCACGTGACGACCGAAAACGCGCGCACGCTGGCCGCCGCCGATCACCTGGAGAAGCGCGAGTTCGCCGCTGTCGGCAAGCTGATGTTCGAGAGCCACAACTCGCTGCGCGACGACTTCGAGGTCAGCTCGGCCGAGCTGGACGTGCTGGTCGACATCGCGCGAGAGATCGGCGATGCGGGCGGCGTGCTCGGCGCGCGCATGACCGGTGGCGGCTTCGGCGGCTGCACGGTCACGTTGGTGCGGAGCGACAGCGTCGATCGTGTCGGCGAGACGCTGGACCGCGAGTACCGTCGCCGTACGGGGCGGGTCCCCAGCTGGTTCGTGTCGCGCCCGGCGCGCGGCGCGCACATGGTCGATCCTGCGGCGGTGACATAACGTCGTGGGCGTGGCCGACGACGCTCTTCGCCCGCACCGCCGCTACAACCCGTTGACGGGCGACTGGGTGCTGGTATCGCCGCACCGGACGCAGCGCCCGTGGCAAGGCGGCACCGAGGCGCCGGCGCCCGAGCAGCGCCCCGCGTACGATCCCGGCTGCTATCTCTGTGCCGGCAACACGCGCGCAGGCGGCGCCGTCAACCCGCCCTACGAACAGACCTTCGTCTTCGACAACGACTTCCCGGCTTTTTCATCGACCCCGTTCGCCGACGACGCCCACCTGGCCGCTGCCATCGATCCGCTGCTGCGCGCGGAGCCGACGACCGGCACATGCCGCGTCATCTGCTTCAGCCCGCGCCACGATCTAACGCTTGCCGAGATGGACAGGGACGCCGTTGTCGGCGTCGTCGACACCTGGGCGGCGGAGACGGAGGCGCTGGGCGCACGCTGGCGCTGGGTGCAGGTGTTCGAGAACAAGGGGACGGCGATGGGCTGTTCGAACCCGCACCCGCACGGGCAGATCTGGGCGACCAACGCGCTGCCGACCGAAGCCGCCGCCGAGGATCGCCGGCAACGCGCGTATCTCGACGGCCACAAGACGTCTCTGCTCATCGACTACGAGCGCCGCGAGCGCGACGCCGGCGAGCGCGTCGTGTGCGGCAACGAAGGCTTCACCGCCGTGGTCCCGTTCTGGGCGGCGTGGCCCTTCGAGACGCTGCTGCTGCCGCGCCGGCCGGTCGCGCGCCTGCCCGATCTCGACGCGGGTGCGCGACGCGAGCTGGCCGAGCTCCTCGGCACGTTGCTGCGCGCCTATGACCGGCTATTCGGCGTGTCGTTCCCGTATTCGATGGGCTGGCACGGCGCCCCGTTCGACGACGCCGCGCACGACCACTGGCAGCTGCACGCCCACATCTACCCCCCGCTGCTGCGCTCCGCGACCGTCCGCAAGTACATGGTCGGCTACGAGATGCTGGCTGAGCCGCAGCGCGACCTGACGCCCGAGCAGGCCGCCGAGCGTCTGCGCGTCTTCACGCATGAAAAGTGACCACTGCGCCTGCCCACGTGATCTGTCGGAGGACGCGAATGCGATTCGTCTTTCCGCACATGAAATAGTCGACAGGCTGCAGCCGCCGTCCCGCGCCGCCGCATCGCGTAGAAAAGAAACTCTCCTTAAGAAATACTCGTGACCAAAGCAGATCCGGCTGCGATACTGCGCCCCTAGACGGAGGCAGGAATGCCCCAAGTCTCGTCATTTCGGTCTACTTGCAGGGTTGTTGTAACGGCCGCCGGTGTGCCGGCCAGGCCAGGCCAGAGTCCCGGTAACGGCGGCGTCGGTCGGCGCTGGCCGGCAACCGGCGCCGGTCCGGGGCTCCGGGATGACCGGCGTGGCGGGGTCGGGACAGGGTCAGGCGGGCGCCGTGGGCAACGCGGGCGCCGTCGGCACCGCCGGCGCGAGCGGAACGGGCGGCGCCGGCATCCCGTGCGAGACGCTCGCCGCCCTCCCCCGCCGCGTCTGGCGTCTGTCGGTCGAGCAATACGGCAACGCCGTCCGCGATCTGCTCGGGCTGGCGGCGCCGCCCGTGCTGACCAACCGCGGCGGCCAGGCCGCGTACGCCCTGTTCGCCGATGTGTCGCTGGGCGTCGACGAAGGTTTCCAGTTCGCGCTCTACGAAGCGTCGGAGAAGGTGCGGACGGACATCGCGCCGCGTATCACACAGATCGTCGCGTGCAACACCGGCGAAGCGCAGGCCGCTTGCGCGACCCGCTTCGCGCAGACGTTCGGCGCCAAGGCGTTCCGGCGCCCGCTCGAGGCCAGCGAAGTCACCCGCCTGATGACCGTCTACACGCAGGGGATGATGCAGGACTTCAACACGGCCATCGGCCTGATGATCCAGGCGGTGATCATCTCGCCGTCGTTCATCTACCGCACGGAGCTGGGGCCGACGACGCTGACCGCCGACGCGTCCGGCAAGTTCCCGGACACGACGCTGACCCCGCACGAGATCGCCACGCAGCTCGGCTTCCTGTTCACCGGCTCGACGCCCGACGCGGCGCTGCTCGGCGGCTGCCGCCGACGGCAGCCTGGCGACCGCCGCCGGCATCACGGCGCAGATCGATCGGCTGTTCACGCTGGCCACGACCAAGGCCCACCTGACCGGCGTGATCATCGACTGGTTCAACGTCCGGCAGATCTTCGACAAGGGGAAGGACACGGCGCTGCTGGCGGCGCTGCCGCACAGCCGATCAGGACCAGGCGCTGATCCAGGCCGACCTGCTGACGTCGACGCAGATGTTCGTCACCGACGTGTTGTGGACGAACCCCGGCACAATCAACGATCTGCTCACGTCGCAGAAGGTGTTCGTCAACCGGCGGCTGTCGCTGCTGTACCCCGGCCTCACCTACGCGAGCGGCGGCGCGCCGACCAGCAACACCACGTTCGTCGCCGCAACATGGCCCGCATCGCAAGGGCGCGCCGGCATGCTGACGCAGCCGAGCGTGATGTGGTCGGCATCGGACCCCGCGTTGACCTCGATCGTCAAGCGCGGCAAGTTCATCCACGACGACGTCGTCTGCCAGGACGCGCTGCCGCCGCCCATCGATCTCTCGTCACCCGCGGCGATGAACATCCTGGCGATGGGCGACAGCGAGATCACCAAGTCGGACGCGCGCATGGCGAACCAGCCGTGCAAGAGCTGTCACGCGATGATCGATCCCTATTCGCGGGTCGTCCAAAACTTCGGGCCCATCGGCAACTACCGCACCACCGATGAGGCGGGGCGGACGATCGACCCCTCGTACATGTTCACCGCCGGCCCGCTGGCCGGCCAGACCATTTCGGGATCGACCGCGCTGGCACAGGCGCTGGTGCAGACCGGGGTCATCAACGGCTGCTCGGTCCAGAAGGTCACGAGCTACGCGATCGGCAACATGGTTCACAAGTACAACACGTGCGAGGTCAAGCAGGTCCGCGAGCAGACCGACGGGACCATCACGTCGCTGTTCCGCCAGGTGGCGCTGGCCGACTTCGCGCGCGCACGCACCGGAGGTGTGAAGTGATGTCTTACAAGTTCGCCCGACGATCGTTCCTGAGGGGCGCCGGTGGTTCGGCGGCGCTGCTGCTGCCGTTGCTGCGATCGATCGAGGCGCGCGCCCAGGGGGTCGCTCGCGCCGCTGCGTTTCCTGGTCATCCATCACCCGCTGGGCGTCGCGCCTGGCCTCGCCACGTGGCGCCCGAACGCGGCCGCGACGACGACCAGCTTCACGCTGCCGATGGAGAGCGCGCCGTTCACGCCGCTGCAGAAGTACATGGTGATGGTCGACGGCCTGAACCTCATCTGCGGTTCGCGCATGAGCGGCAGCAACGGCGGCCAGGATACGCACGAGGGCGGCGTCGTGGCGGTTGATGACCGGCGTGCCGACGCTGGGAAAGATCGGCCAGCAGGACCACGCAGCGGGTGGAGCGTCGATTGACCAGCTGTTGCTCGCGCAGTCCCCATGCTGGGCGGCGCGGCGGCTCCCATGAACCAGCGGACGCTGTTCGGGTCGCTGCAGCTCGCAGCTGACATCCGCTCCGACCGCGACGAGGTCGTCGCCGCGCGTGCTGTCGTACGCGCCGTCGACCAGTCAGACCGACATCAACCTGGCGCGTCAGCCGCTGCACCCGGACACCCGCCCGCTGTCCACGTTCAACCGCGTGTTCGGCGGCAGCCTGCCGACCGGGACGGACACGGCGAAGATTCTGGCGCAGAAGCTGAGCGTGCTCGACTTCATGCGCGCGGACCTGGCACGCATGCAGACGCTGATCCCGGCCAGCGAGAAGGATCGCCTGGTCGCCCACGCGGCGTCGATCCAGAAGCTGGAGGCGAGCATCCGGCAGTCGCTGTCGATGACGCCGTCGACGGCCGTGTGCATGCGCCCGGCGACGCCGCCCGACTACCAGAACACCAGCGCGGGCCAGATGACGTCGTCGAGCGTTTTCACCAAGCTGGGAGGCGTCGACTACTTCGTCCCCAACATGCCCAACAACCACCCGCACCTGGACCTGGGCCTCAACCAGCTCCGCCTGATCAAGACGGCGTTCACCTGCGATCTGGTGCGCGTGGCGACGTTCATGTGGTCGGCGGGCACCAACTGGGTGGTGTTTCCCGGGGACGTTCCAGGGCGCCAGCATCAAGGGCGGCCTGCAGTCGACGCCCCACCACCCGCCCAGCCACAGCGATCCCAACGGCGACACGCAGACGCGCGACTGGTTGAACCAGATCAGCCAGTTCTATTCGGCGGCGACGTCGACCGTCCTGCAGGAGTTCGCCGCCCAGCCCGACATCGGCGGCAACATGCTCATCGACAACACCGTGATCGTGTACGTGACCGAGGTGGCACGCGCCTGGGACCACAGCCAGCAGAACATGCCCGTCGTCATCTTCGGCGGCAAGAACACGAAGCTACGCGACGGCACGTTCCTGAAGGTCACCGGTGGCTCACTGGCGACCCAGACCGGCGGCACGGGCAACCGGCCGTTCAATGACATGTGGATGGCGCTGATGCCGATCTTCGGCGTCAACATGGCCCGTCTGGGCGCGACCAACCAGTCGACCGGCCCGCTGGCCGGCATCACAAATTTGACCTGACTCGAACCACTAGGAGCATCTATGTTCTCGACGATGAGCGCGACACGACTGTCCCTGGTGGTATTCCTGTTCGCCGGCTGCGCCGGCAACATCACTCCCCCTGGTGACGGGGGCGGCTCCGACGGGCCAACGAAGCCGGCGATCTGCACGTCGCTGGAGAGCTACACAGCCGACGACGACGACGACGCTGTCGTTTGCGACCGACATCCAGCCGATGATGTCGAACCTGACGACCTGCGGCCTGGCGACCGCGTGTCACGGCGACCCGCCCGTAAATCTGGACCCCGGGAACACCAGGACGATGGTGATCGTCGGCGATCCGGTAGCCGCAAAGGCGGCGCTGCGCGGCATGTCGGTCAACGCGCCGACGATGGCCAACGTCGTCCCCGGCAACGTCGGCCAGAGCTTCATGGCCTACAAGCTCTCCGGGACGCCCGGGCTGGGGTGCGTGGCATCGGCGTGCGTCGCCGGCGCCAGCGTCGGCATCGCCCAGCCGTGCGGCGATCCCATGCCCAGCATCGGTGGCACGCTCACCGACGCCGACCGCACCAAGATCCTCGACTGGATCGCGCAGGGCGCCGCCGACTAGCGGCGCGGGAGGTTCGGAACCCTTTACCCCCGCGTCAGCCGGCGGATCGCGATCGCGACCGCGAAGAACAGCGCGGGCGGCACCAGCAAGAACAGGCCGACCAGGCGCAGCGTCGCGCTCAGCGAATCGGCCTGCCCGAGGCAGTTCGGGCACAGCGCCCAGGCGGGCGATGGTGACGTCGCCAGCAACAGCGTCACCAGCACGGCGACGACGACGCGCGCCGCGATCATCGAACGCCACTCCGATACCAGCTCTCGATCATCAGGACGACCGCGAAGCCGGCGGCCATCACCAGGGCGGCGGCGAGCAGTCCGGTCGACCGCCGGTTGGCCCGCACGCGCAGGAAGGCCACGAACACGATGCCGATCTTGGCCATCACCAGGCCCACCAGCACGGTGATCCGCAGCGACCGCCCCGCCGCGAGGCCGGGCACTAGCAGCTCTGCCGTGGTCAGCATCAGTAACGCGCCGAACCCGACGGCCAGCGCCGCGTTGCTGGTTCTTTCGATGTTTGCCTCGCCGTTCATCGCGCGGGCACCAGGTAGACGAACGAGAAGATCGGCATCCAGGCGATGTCCACGAAGTGCCAGTAAAGCGCCATGGTTTCCAGCGCTTGCTGCTTGACCTTCGCGCGACACATGAATGCCACGCCGACCAAGCCGGCGACGACATGCAGCGCGTGGTAGCCGGTCAGGGCATAGAAGATCGACGCGTACAGACCGGACGAAAACCCCATCGGCGAAGCGCCGCCCGCCAGGTGGACGTATTCGGCGACGCCACCCGCCAGAAACGCGACGCCGAGCGCCAGCGTCGCGCCCAGCCAGAGCAGCCGGCGCTTCCGGTCGGCGGCGCGCGTTGCCAGCGTCATGGTCAGGCTCGACGCGAGCAGCACGAACGTCATCGCGGCCGCCGGCGCCAGCGCCAGTCGCTCGCGCGGATCGGGCCATGACTCAGCGCGCACACGGAGCACCGCGTAGGCGATGAACAGGCCGCCGAAGCCCATGACGTCAGTCGCCAGGAACGTCCACATTCCCGGAGCTCCGACACCGTGCCCCGAGGCGGCCGGCGACGGCGCGGCGGCGGCCGCCGGTGCCTGACTCATGACGCTATCGATAACACGTGTCGCGCTCGGTTGGTTGCCGCAGACGTCGGTTGCGCAACACGGGTGAAACACAGATTGCATGGAGGTTCTGCGCGGGCTAAATCTCGGGTGAGCCCCATGACGCCGAAGATCCCCGTCACTGTGCTCACTGGGGCCCTTGGTGCGGGCAAGACGACGCTGATCAACCGCATCGTCAGCGAGCAGCCGACGCAGCGCATGCTCGTCATCGAGAACGAGTTCGGGGAAGTGGGGATCGAAGGCGCGTCGGTGATCGAGACCGACGAAGAGACCTTCGAGATGGACGACGGCCTGGTGTGCGGCACCGTGCGCGGCGATCTGATCCGCGCGCTGCTCAGCATCACGCGGCGCCGGCAGGCCCCAGACCGCGTGCTGGTCGAAGCGACCGGCCCCGCCGACCCGGGCCCGATCGTCCGGACCTTTCTCATGGACCAGGAGGTCCAGCGCAGCTTTCAGCTGGACGGCCTGGTGACGATGGTCGACGCGCGGCTGCTGTCGCTCTACGTCGGGGGCTCCGCCGGCGGTCATGAACAGATCGCGTTCGCCGACGTGCTGATCATCAACAAGATCGACATGGTCTCGCCGGGCGAGGTCGGCGAGATGGAGCGCTGGCTGCGGTCGGTGAACAGCAACGCGCGCATCCGCCGCACGCGCTACGGCGACATCCGCCTGGAGCAACTGCTGAACATCGGCCGCCACGGCATCGACCGAGCGCTCGGACGCGGGGTGCGACCTGCGAACAACCGACCGCTGCTGCGCCACCGCGACACGTCGCCGCCGCGCGTCCGCACCGCTTACGCGCCGACCCCCACGGTCCAGGCGAAGGGCTGGAGCCTGGACATCGGTGATCGCCCGCGCGCGCTGGGCTGGGCCGCCGGCGCGAACGAGATCGCCGTCGGAACCGCGGGCGGCGTGCTGCAGATCCGTCGCGCCAGCGACGGATTCACGCTGTTCAACCGCAAGGTGCACGAAGCGCCCGTCACGACGCTGGCCTGGCACCCGACGCAGGCGCGCCTGGCGATCGCCGGTGAGGACGGCTCCGTCCAGGTCTTCCAGCTCGGCGCCGACGCGGGCATCCCGGTGGTTCGCGCCGGACGCCGGTGGACGCAGCTGGTCGCCTGGAGCCCCAAGGGGGACATGCTGGCGGTGGCGAAGGGACACACGGCCTACATCTTCGCTCCCGACGGCAAGCAGCTGGTCCGGCTGCCCGCGGTCGAGAGCACGATCACCGGCCTCGCGTGGTCGCCCGACGGCGCCGGCATCGCGTGCGCCTGCTACGGCGGCGTGCACCTGTTCGATCCCAAATCGGGCGGCCGCCTGCGCCACCTGGGTTCGAAGGGGTCGATGCTCAGCCTGGCGTGGAGCCCCGATGGCAAGGTGATCGCGTCCGGCTGCCAGGACAACAACGTCCACCTGTGGCGGTTTCCGAAGGCGGACGACACGGTGCTGCCGGGCGTTCCGCTGAAGCCGCGCGCGCTCAGCTTCAGCGACGACGGCCAGCTGCTGGCGACGACCGACGGGCCCGACGTGACCGTGTGGAACGTCGCCGATGAAAGCCCGCCCGGCGGCGTCCCCGTGCGGCTGATCGGGCCGCCCAGCCTGACGACGGCGCTGACCTTTTCGCGATCGGGCGGACTGCTGGCGACCGGGTACCGCGACGGCGTCGTGCACGTGTGGACGCCGCGCGACCACGATCAGGCGATCGGCTTTCTGCCGCTCGACAGCCAGATCGAAGTGTCTGGAGTGGGGCGAGCCCGCGGAGGATCCGGGCACGGGCACGGGCACGCGCAAGCCGCTCCTGCTGGCGGCGGCCACCGGTTCGGGCTCGCTGGCGGTGTGGGTCGTCGACCGCTCGGCGCCGGCGCGATCGCTGACGCCGAGCTCGCCGCTGCGGCGCGTGCAGGGAGACTTTCCCGGCCTGACGCTGCACAAGCCGCGCTGACGTGGCGCCGGCGGAGACAGAGACGCCGCCGCGCCCCGCCGCGCCCCGACCGTCGTTCGCGGCGCGATTGGTCGGCAAGCCGATCGTCTGGGCGGCGCTGCTGGGCGTGCTGTTCGGCGTGCCGATCTTCCGTTCGATGACCCGGCGGCTGGGAGCGTCGCCGGTCGTGCTCGGCACCCTGCCCGCCTTCACGCTCACCGATCAGCGCGGGCAGCCGTTCGGAACCCGCGACGTCGCCGGCAAGGTCTGGGTGGCGAACTTCATCTTCACGGCGTGCCAGCAGGCGTGCCCGCTGCTGAGCGAACGCATGGCCGAGGTCGGGCGCCGGGCGCGCCACCTGGGTCCCGATTTTCACCTGGTGTCGATCTCCGTCGATCCCGAGCGCGACACGCCGGCGAAGCTGGCGGAGTACGGCGCGCGCTACGGCGCTAACCCGATCGCGTGGTCGTTCCTCACCGGCCCGGTGGAAGCCATCCAGGCCGCCGTCGTCGACGGCTTCAAGGTCGGCGCCGGCAAGGAGCGCGTCGCGGGCGCGGACGGCGGCCCCGACTTCTGGGAGATCTTCCACGGCGAGAACCTCGTGCTCGTCGATCGTCAGCTCCGAATCCGCGGCTACTTCCCGGCGACTCCCGACGGGATGAACAAGCTGATGGAAGCCATCGGACGCGTAGCCAACGGCGCCTGACGGCGCTTGACGCTCGACGGCGCGCCTGTTACCACCCCGGCATGATGAACCGCCGCTCGTGCCTCGGGATCGCGTTCGTGGTGCTGGCCTCGGCGACCGCCAACGGCTGCCAGAAGGACAAGCCGGAAGCGCCGGCGGCACCCGCGGCGCCAGCGACCGGCGCCCCTGCCGCCCCCGGCAGCGCGCCCGCGGCGTTCGCCCCGGGCCCGACCGGCAACGCGTCAATCGCCGGCACGCGTGAAACTGACCGGCCCCGCCCCCGAGATGCAGCTGACCAAGCGCCAGGGAGACCCGTTCTGCGCCAAGACGCCGATGAAGGAGGAAGAGGTCGTGGTCGGCCCGGGCGGCGGCCTCAAGAACGTCGTCGTGCGCATCAAGTCGGGCCTGACCGGGCGCTATGACCCGCCCGCCACGACCCCGGTCCTGGATCAGACAGCCTGCATGTACCGGCCGCGCGTCCAGGCGGTGGTCGCCGGCCAGACACTGCAGATCAAGAACAGCGACCAGACGCTGCACAACATCCACGGCTACAAGGGCCCGTCGACGCAGTTCAACCAGGCCCAGATCCCGGGCATGGCGCCGATCAGCCGGAAGCTGACCGACACCGACCAGGTCCTGAAGTTCAAGTGCGACGTCCACCCCTGGATGACCGCTTACGTCATCGTCGCCGGCAACCCGTTCTTCGCCGTCACGGGCGACGACGGCAGCTTCAAGATCACCGGGGTCCCGGCCGGGAAGTACACGATCGAGGCCTGGCACGAGCGTTATGGCACCAAAACTGCCGAGATCACTGTAGACGCCGACAAGGCCGTCGAGACCGCCTTTCAATACAGCGCGGGACCCTGAAAGGGTCCCCCACCCGCGATCAGCTGCGGCCGGCGAAGCCGGCCTCCGCTGGACGCGCAAACGAAGCGAAATAGAGGCGCCTCTCTGATATAAACGCGCCCGATGTTGCTTCACGCCGTCAAAGCGGCGCTCAGAAAACTGGTGGAACCGCGGGTCGTCCACGGCTTTGCCGTCGGGACCGCCGTCGCCACGTTCCTGCTGATCCTGGTCGGCGGCCTGGTGCACGGCACGGGCTCCAGCCTGGCCTGCCCCGACTGGCCGACCTGCTACGGCAGCTTCATGCCCAAGATGGAAGGCGGCGTGCTGGTCGAGCACAGCCACCGCCTGGCCGCCGGGACCGTCGTCATCATGACGCTGGTGCTGGCGACGATGTTGACCGCCAGCAAGGCGCCCGCCGTGCGCCGCCTGATCCCGTTCGGCTGGCTGGCCGTGGGCCTGGTGTTCGTGCAGGCGCTGCTGGGCGGCATCACCGTCATCCTGCGGCTGCCGACGCCGGTGTCGACCGCGCACACGGCGACCGCGCTGGTCTGCTTCCTGACGGTGGTCTACGTCGCCGTTCGCTCGCGCCCGGCCAGCGCCACGCTGCCCGCCCCGCTGCCTGCCGCGGTCCCGCGCCTGGCGCTGGTGGCGGCGGTCGCGGTCTACTTCCAGATGGTGCTGGGTGGCCTGGTCCGGCACTCGGGCGCCGCGCTCGCCTGCACCGACATTCCGCTGTGCCGCGGCTCGCTGTGGCCCGACGCTCACCCGACGGTCCTCGTGCAGGCGCTGCATCGGTTGACGGCGGTCGCGGTCGCCGTGCTGGTGATCGTGTCGTCGACGGTGACCTTTCGCCTCGCGCGCGGCCGCCTCGGTCTGCGCGCGCTCGCGGTTGCGGCGCCCGTGCTGGTCTGCGTGCAGATCGGCCTCGGTCTGTACGCCGTCACGAGCTTCCTGAACCTGGCCACGGTCGAAGCCCACCTGGCGGTCGCGACCGCGCTGCTGGCGATCCAGCTGCTCGTCGCGCTGCGCGCCACGCCCGAGGCGGCGCCGGCGCGCCCGTCGCTCGCGTGGTTCCGCAGCATGCTGAGCCTGTGCAAGCCGCGCATCACCGGCCTGGTCGTCATCACGTTCATGGGCGGGCTGTGGCTGGCGCCCGGCGACATCGACCGCTGGCGCGCGATCATGACGTTGATCGGCACCGCGATGCTTGTCGCGTCCGCGAACTCGTTCAACATGTACATCGAACGCGACGCCGACGCGCTGATGGACCGGACGCGCGCGCGCCCGCTTCCGCGCGCCGTGGTGTCTCCCGAGGCTGCGCTGATCCTGGCCACCGCGCTGTCCGCGGCGGGCGTGCCGCTGGTGTTCCTGGGCAGCAACCTGCTCACCGGTCTGCTGGGGCTGCTGGCGGTGTCGGGCTACGTCGCCGTGTACACGCCGCTCAAGCGCGTTTCGGGGGCGGCGCTGTTCGTCGGCGCCGTGCCGGGCGCGTTGCCGCCGCTGATGGGGTGGACGGCCGTCACCGGCCACCTGGACGTGCCGGGCCTCGCGCTGTTCGCGATCCTGTTCCTCTGGCAGATCCCGCACTTCATGGCGATCGCCATCTACCGCGCCGACGACTACGCGCGCGGCGGCTTCAAGGTGCTGCCGCTGACGCTGTCGACCGTCGCCACGCGCGTCACCATCGTCGTGTTCTCGGTGGCGCTGGTGGCCGCGACCATCATCCTGCAGCCGCTCCACGTCGCCGGCATGCGCTACGCGTTCACGGCGGCGCTGCTCGGAGCGGTGTTCATCGCCTGGGCAGCAGCCGGATTCCGGCAGCGCGCGTCGGCTCGGCCCTGGGCGCGATCGCTGTTCGTGTACTCGATCCTCTACCTGACGCTGCTGTTCACCGCGCTGGCGATAGACCGGACCGTCGCATGAGCGTGGCGGCCGCCTCCCCCGCGCCGGCCGCCGCCTCCGTCCCCCGCCTGCGCATCGACGGACTGTCTCGCCGGTTCGGCGCCCGCCAGGCGCTGGACGGGTTGAGCTTCGACGTCGCGCCCGGCGAGCTGTTCGGGCTGCTCGGCCCCAACGGCGCCGGCAAGACGACCGCGTTCCGCCTGCTGGCCGGCCTGCTGCCGCCGCACGCGGGGACGCTGGCGCTGGACGGCCGCGCCGTCAGCGCCGCCGACGCGCGCTACCGCGCCCGCCTGGGCGTCGTGTTCCAGGAACCGAGCCTGGACCTGAAGCTGACCGGGCGCGAGAACCTGCGGCTGGGGGCGGCGCTGTACGATCTGCCGCGCGCCCTGGCGAAGACGCGCATCGAACAGGCGCTGGCGTTGATGGCGCTGGGCGCGCGCGCCGACGAGCTGGCGGCGAAGTACTCCGGCGGCATGCGCCGCCGCATCGAGATCGCGCGCGTCCTGCTGCACGACCCGGACCTGCTGCTGCTCGACGAGCCCGGGCGCGGCGTCGACCCCGAAGCGCTGCGCCGTATCTGGGACGAGATCGCGGCGCGCGCGGCGACGCGCGGGATGAGCGTCATCGTCACCACGCACCAGCCCGAAGAGGCGGAGCGCTGCCATCGCATCGCCGTGCTCGACGGCGGGCGGCTGGCCGCGCTCGGCACGCCCGACGAGCTGCGCGCCATGGTCGCCGGCGACGTCGTGCGGGTGTGCGGCCCGGGCGCCGACGACATCCGCGCCACCGTGACGGCGCAGCTGGGCATCGCGGGACGCGTCGTCGGCGACGACGTCGTGTTCGAGGCGCCCAACGGCCACGAGATCGTGCCGCGCATCGCCGAGCTGTTCCCGCGCGGGCGCCTGGCCAGCATCGCGACCAGCCGCCCGACGCTGGCCGACGTGTTCACGAAGATCACCGGCAAGGGGCTGGAGGCGACGTCGTGACGAGGATGGTGGCGGCGCTGGCCGGGCGCGATCTGCGGCGGTTCTTCCGCCAGCCCAGCCGCATCGTCGGCTCGGCCGCGCAGCCGCTGATCCTGTGGGCGGTGCTGGGCGCGGGCTTCGCCGGCAGCTTCCGGCCCGGCGGCGGCGCCGGCGTCGGCTACCTGCAGTATTTCTATCCCGGCGTCGTGGTGCTGACGCTGCTGTTCACCGCCATCTTCTCGACCATCTCCGTCATCGAGGATCGCCACCACGGCTTCTTGCAGGCAGTGCTGGCGGCGCCGGTGTCGCGGGTCGGCCTCGTGCTGGGCAAGAGCCTGGGCGGCGTCGCCATCGCGTCCGTGCAGGCGGGCATTCTGCTGGCGCTGGCGCCCCTGGCCGGGTTCCCGCTGGCGTCGATGAACTGGCCGCTGCTGCTGGTCGCCGTGCCGCTGTCGGCGCTCGCGTTCACGGCGCTCGGCTTCGCGATGGCGTGGTGGATCGATTCGACGCAGGGCTATCACGCGGTGATGAGCGTCGCGCTGATCCCGCTGTGGATGCTGTCGGGCGCGATGTTTCCGCCCACCGGCCAGAGCCGCTGGATGGCCGTGCTGACCGGCCTGGACCCGATGACCTACGTCGTCTCCGCCATCCGCCGCGGCTTCCACGGCACGGCGCTGCCCCTGGACCTCGTCCCCGGCCGCTCGTCGCTGGCCGGCGACCTCGCGATCGTCGCCGGCTTCGCCGTCGTGTCGCTGGCCGCGGCCGTCGCCCTGTGCCGCCGCCGGGCCTAGCTCCCGACCAGCGCTCAGCTAGGTCAAGTTGGACGCGCCGCCGGTCTTCCAGCCGGCGTTCGACTGCGTCCCGAACGTGTTGACGTCGGTCAGGCCGAAGGCCTGCGCGATCGAGATCAGGAGGTGGTTGTTCGTGCCGGCCTTGAACTCGGCGTCGGTCGGCGAGCACCACAGGTTGGTCTTGCAGTCCGCCTCCATCTTGAGGCGCCGGCCCATGCGGAACTTGGTGCCGTTGGCGCCGCCCGCGAGCACGGTGGGCACGTTGCGCGTGCTGTGCAGAGCGGGGTTGCCCATGTCGCTGCTCGCGTAGATGAGCGTGTCGTCGAGGACGCCCGCCGCGGCGAGCTTCTGCATGAACAGCGCGATCTTGCCGTAGGAGTAGCGGTTGAACTTGGCCAGCGGCGTCCACGTCGCCGACGAGCCGGGGCCGCTCGGGTGGCCGTCCGAGCCGAGCTCGGAGCCGCTGTACGTGTGCGCGACGCCGCCGTGGTTGTCCGCCGGCAGCGACAGCGGGTTGCCGTCGTAGGCCAGGTCCGCCATGTAGAACGTCGCGAAGCGCGTGACGTCGCACGCAAACGCCTGCGCCAGCAGATCGATGAACGAGTTCGTGATCGCGTCGAAGTACCTCTCGCCGCCGTTGTAACGCTTCAGCGACGGGAACGCGCTGGCGTTCGGCTTCGCGGGCGGCGTGCACGAGCCGCCCGCCCCCCCCATCGTCGGCTCGGCGAACTGCTTCTCCAGGTCGCGGATCGAATCCAGGTGCTGCTGCAGCTTGAGCTTCTCCGTCGCCGCCAGCCGCGTGTTCATGCGGTTGATGTCCTTGACGATGAAGTCGATGACGCTGCGGCCCTTGGCGCGGTTGCGCATCGCCGCCGCCGCCGCCGCTGGATCGTTGGTGGGGACGAAGCCGGAGAACAGCGTGTTGAACGCCTGCACCGGGATCGATGATCTTGGGCAACGGCGCGCCGCCGGGGCCGAACGACAGGCTGGTTCCCGCCTGCTGCGCATCGTCGCCGACGCCGACCGCGACGCTGGTGACACGCGTCGCCATGCCCAGCTTGCGCTCGACCGCCATGTATTGATCGAGCGACGAGTTCTTCGGCTTGCCGCCCTCGATGTAGCTGCCGGTCAGGATCGTGCCCGCCGTGTCATGACCGTTGGCGTTCGACATCAGGTCGACGCCCTCGATCGCGAGGATCTTGCTCTTGAAGCTCGAGCCATAGGTGGCCGCGTCGTCGAACGGCTGCAGCACGCACTGCGTGTTGTTGGCGGTGTAGGTCAGGTTGAAGGTCGTCTCGGTGTCGTTCCCCATGCCCGAGAAGCGGCCGTTCAGCATCGCGAAGTATTCGGCCGCGATCCCGTGCGGGTGGTAGATGCCACAGAAACGAAGCGGATTCGGCAGCCCCTGCGCCTGCGCCACCGAGTTCTCGAGCAACCGGAAGAACGGCAGCGACGCGGCGCTGGCGCCGACAGCGCGCAAGAACGAACGGCGAGCTCGCGCGGCGCTTGCTGGTCACTGGGCGCTCCGTTGGGCGAAGATGGGGCTGCGGACGTAGGCGACCAGCAGCTCGACGAACTTCCCCTGCTGGTCGGTCGGCATCTGCTTCCACGTATCGACGAACGAGTCCTCCGCGTTCTTGACGGCGGTGTCGCTGCGCCCCGACGACGACCGGAACGTCTGCCGGGCAACGCACTCGCGCACCTGGGCGCTGTTGGCGAGCGCCATTGCCAGCGCATTGCTGTCGGCGTACGAGCCCGCGAAGTCGCTGGGGAACTGCGACGAGGCGGCGAGGGTCGTGGCGGCGGTGGTGTTGACGCTGGTCAGCGCGCCGTTGGCCCCGATGTGCTCGTCCTTGTACGTGTTCGCCGCCGTACCGGCCGGCCGCTGCGCGCCCATGCCGTCGAACAGCTCGAACGAGAAGCCGATGGCGTCAATCGTCCCGTGACAGGTGGCGCACGCGGCGTCGGTGGCGTGGATCGAATAGCGATCGCGCGTCGACTTCGCCGGATCGGGGACCGGCGGCACGACGACGATGTTCAGCGACGTCGGATCGGGGAGGTTCATGCACGCGATCCGCCGCATGACAGCAACACCACGCAGGACCGGCGCGGTCTCCTGCGCGTGCGCGAACACGGACAGGAACGCCGCCTGGTTCAGGATCCCGAAGCGCTTCGGCAACATCGTATGGGCGGTCGCCCCGGCCGACGTGACGCCGTAGATCGGCGCCAGCGTGCTGTCGACGATGCTCCAGTTCGCGCTCAGCAGCTCGTTCACCGTCCCGGTCGAGTTCACCACGACCTCGTTGATGAACTTCTTCGTCTCGGTGTCCATCGACGTGCGCGCCGCCGGCGTGAAGCGCGCGTAGACGGTGTTGTCCTTCGCGGTATCGGCGATGCGATCGAGCCCCAGCCACTCGCGCACGACCCGCACCATACGATCGCGGCCGGTCTGCAGCCCCAGCAGGCGACGCACCTGCGCCTCGCGCGCATCCGCCGTGGCGAGCCCGCCACCCGCGCTCATGTCGATCAGGGCCTGGTCAGGAGGCCCGCCGGCGACCACGAACGCGAGGTTGGCCGCCAGCTCGTCGTTGCTGAGCTTGATCGGCGACGCGGCGGTCCCGTCGCCCAGCGCCGTGATGTAGAGAAAGCCCACCGACTGGAGAATCCCGCGCGTCACCAGGTCGATGCCTTCGTTGTACGTGCCGCCGTTGTCGGCGCCGGCCTTGTACAGCGCCACCAGGTCGGTGACCTCGCCCGTCGTCGGCGCGCGGCGGAACGCCTTGGTGCCGAACGACGTGATGAACGTGCGCGCGCAGGTCTCCGCCGCCGCCGCCTGGGTCGCGTTGGTGCACGGGGCCAGCGTGTTGAACTTGTTCGCGGTCCGCGCCTCCGTCACCAGCGTCAGCGCCGCATCGTCCAGCGCCTTCGCCATGACGGGGTCGATCCGCTGGGCGTCGTTCAGAGTGAAGCCGACGTGCTGGCGCGCGTCGGGCGGGAAGTTCTTGCTCGGCGTCTGCGTCGTCCCCAGCAGCACCTGCACGGAGGCGTCATATTCGGCGTTGGTCATGCGCCGCACGCTCGGCGGTAGCAACGCCGTGCCACCTGGGATGACTGTGCAGACGCCGTTCGAACACGTGCCTGCGCAGGCCTGACCGCAGGCGCCGCAGTGCTCCCTGCTGGTCTTGGTGTCGACGCACGCGTTGCTGCACAACATCTGCCCCGCGTTCGGGCAGCCGCACACGCCGCCATTGCACACCGCCCCGTCAGGACAGGGGTTGCAGCCGCCGCAATGAAGCGCGGTGCCACCGGTCGGCGGGACGCAAGCGCCGTCGGAACACTTGTCCTGGCCCGCCGGGCAGCTCGCGGCGCACGCGTTGTTCGCGCACACCTGACCGCTGGCGCACATCGTCGAGCAGCCGCCGCAGTGGGTGGCGTCGGAGGCGACGCAGCTGCCGCCGCAGGCGAGCAAGCCGGCGCTGCACAGACACTGGCCGCCCTGGCAAGTCTGGCCGGCGGCGCACGCGTTGCCGCACGTGCCGCAGTTCTGCTGGTCCGTCGACAGATCCTTGCAGCCCGAGCTGCACATCATCTGGCCGGAGCCACAGCCTCCCGCGCCGCCATTGCCGGTGCCGCCGTTACCGGCTGTTCCACTGGGCTCGGGTCCGTCCGTTCCACGACCCGCGCAACCTAGGAGAAGAACCCCCGCAAGGACAGACCAGAGCGCAAAGCTCTGTCCGCGCAAAGCCATACTACTAAAACTCACGATAGGTCGAGGTTCAGCCACCGGCAATATTAAAGTGTCGACAAACTCGAAATGTGATCGGGGTGATCGCTAAAACCCGCAAGAATCAGCGGTGTTTCACGCTCAACCAACGACAGCACCTCCACCAACCTACACAAGACCTACATTCACCGACGAGGTGACACACGTCGGCCTATGTCGTCGTTACAAGCCTCGGGTGCCTATCGTTCAGCGCCGATATCGCGGGCGAGCAAATCGCCAACCGCTGCGCGTGGCGGCTTTCCATCGTGCAGCACAGCGGCGACCTCATGTGTGATCGGCATGTCGACGCCCAGCCGCGCTGCGAGTCGGCGCGCGGTGTCCGACGTCCCCACCCCCTCGGCGATGTGACCGAGCCGCGCCAGCGTGTCGCCCAGCGAGTCGCCGCGCGCGAGCGCCAGGCCGACCTGACGGTTGCGCGACAGATCACCTGTGCACGTCAGCACCAGATCGCCTAGCCCCGCCAGCCCCGCCAGCGTCAGTGCGCGGCCGCCCATCCGTTCGGCCAGGCGCCCCATCTCGGCGAGCCCGCGCGTGATCAATGCGGCGCGCGCGTTGTCGCCGAAGCCAAAGCCGTCGCAGCAGCCGACGGCGATAGCGATGACGTTCTTGAGCGCGCCGCCGATGCACACGCCGGCGACGTCGTCGCTCGTATAGATGCGCAGGCGATCCCCTCCGAAGCAGAGTTGCACGCCGGTCGCCACCGCGGCGTCCGCTGACGCCGCGACCAGCGCCGCGGGGCGGCCGTTCGCGATCTCTTGCGCGAAGCTGGGGCCGGATAACACGCCCACCCGCGCCCCTGGCATGGCGGCGGCGATCACGGCGGCCATCGTGTCGCCGGTCTCGGGGTGGAGCCCCTTGGATGCGCACACGACGACGGGCGCCGGGCCCGCCGCCGCACGCGCGGCCGCGAGCGTGGGCGCGACGAACGCAGACGGGATCGCGACCAGCAACATGTCGCGGCCGGTCACCGCGGCGACAACGTCGGTGGTCACCGCGACCTCGCCTGGCAGTTGAAACCCGGGCACCGAACGATCGCTCGCGCGGCGCGCGGCCAGCGCGGCGGCCGCGGCGGCGTCGACCTCCCACAGCGCGACGTCGTGACCGTGCCGGCTGGCGATCGCGGCGAGCACGCCGCCCCAGGCGCCGCCGCCCAGAACTGCGAGCTTCACCGTTACGACCCGGCGATGCGGACTCGGTTGCGGCCGGCGTTCTTGGCGGCGAACAGCGCGCGGTCGGCCGCGGCCAGCACCAACGCCGGCTCGGCGCCATCGTCCGGGAACGACGCGACGCCGAGCGAGATCGTCAGCTTCCCCGCCGGCTGGGTGCTGCCGAACTCGAACGGGAAACTCGGCGACCTGGGCGCAGATCCGCTCGGCGACCTCCTTGGCCGCCGACTTGCCCACGTCGAGCAGGATGATCGCGAACTCCTCGCCGCCGTAGCGCGCCACCACGTCGTTGGCGCGGCGGCCATGCTGCAGGATCTTGGACACGCCGCGCAGGGCGTTGTCGCCGGCCAGGTGGCCGTGGCGGTCGTTGTAGCCCTTGAAGTGATCGACGTCGATCATCAACACCGACAGCGGCAGCCCGGTGCGGTTGCTGCGCTCCATCTCCAGCGACAGCCGCTCGCGGAAGTGGCGGTGATTGTAGAGACCGGACAGGCCGTCGGTGATCGCCAGCTCCGCCAGCCGCGCGTTCAGCGCCTCCAGCTCGCGCGTCCGCTCGACGACCTTCTCTTCGAGCGACGAGTTCAGCGTCGCCAGCTCGGCGTTCTTCGTCCGCAGCTCGCCGAGCAGCTCGGCGCGTTCACGTTCGAGGCGGAACCGCGACAGCAGGTTCTGGATCGTCAGCCGCAGGTCGGGCTCGTCCCACGGCTTCGGGATGTACTGGTCGAGCCCCGCGCGGTTGATCGCGTAGACGACCGCGTCCAGGCCCGCCTGCCCCGTGAGCAGGATCTTGACCGTCCGCGGGCTGCGCCGGTGGACCTCCTCGAGCAGCTCGACGCCCTTCATGCCGGGCATGATCTGATCGGCGATGACGACGGCGACCTGTTCGCCGTCCTGCTGCAGGTCGTCGATGAGATCGAGCGCCTCGCGCGCGTTCTTCGCGACCGCGATGTCGCACTCGCCGCCGAAGCGCGCGGACAGCTGCTGCCGGAGCGCGGCGAGGATCCCCTCCTCGTCGTCGACGCAGACGATGTGCTCACGCAACGGAGCCGCCTGCAGCATCAATTGGAGTGCCCTCCGGAGTCGAACACCGTCTCGGGGATAGTGCCGGGACCTTCAATCGGAAGCCGGACCTCGAAGCGCGTGCGGCCCGGGGCGCTGTCGACGCGGATCGTGCCGCCGTGTTTCTCGACGATGCGCGCGGAGATCGACAGCCCGAGGCCGGTCCCCTCCCCCTTTGCCTTGGTGGTGAAGAACGGCTCGAAGATTCGGGCCGCGACGTCAGGCTCGATGCCGGGACCACTATCCTGGATTGCAACCTGCACATGGCTGTCCACGACCGCTGTCTCGATCACAATCTCGCCCCGCCCGTCCATGGCCTGAATCGCATTGTGGATGAGGTTGGTCCACACCTGATTGAGCTCGCCAACGTAAGCAAAGATCGGGGGTAACGCCCCGAATGATCTCTTCACATTAACGCCGTTCTCTCCGTACTTCAACTGATGCGACAGAATGATGAGAGTGTCCTCGATGCCCGCGTGCACGTCGACGCGTTCCAGCGGCGCCTCGTCGAGCCGCGAATAACGCTTCAGGGCACCGACGATGCGGCGGATCGCGCCGATCGCCGTGCGGATCGTACCGGCCGTGCGCGCCAGGAACGCCAGCTCGCGAAGGTAGCCCGCCAGCGGCACCAGGCTCTTGTCGGCGGCGATCTCGCGGCTGATGTCCCGCAATATCGGCGCGACGCGCTCGCCCACGTCGCCCACCTCCCCCAGCATCGTCGCGGCCTCGGCGGCTCCAGCCGCCTCGCCAAACAGCGTCTTCAGTCGCCGCGTCTGTTGACGCGCCTCGACCGACGTCGACAGCGCGGACGACATCATGTCGGGGATCAGGCTGTCGACCAGGCGAAAGTAACGGTCGATCGCCGCGCGCGGCAGGCCGACGTCGTAGAGATCGTGCGCCCAGCGACTCAGGCGCCGCACCGTCTCCTGTAGCGCGTCGACCAGCCCCTGCACCGCCGCCGCGGGCGAGTTCACCTCGTGCGCGATGCCGGCCACCAGCATGCCCAGGCCGGCCATCTTCTCGGAGTGAATCAGCTGTCCCTGCGCCTCACCCAGCTCGCGCAGCGCGCGTTCGATCTCGCTGTTCGCCTTTTCGAGCTCGGCGGTGCGCGCGCGCACGCGCGCCTCCAGCACCTCGGAGAACGCGCGCACCTCGGTGTACAGGCGCGCGTTCTCGATCGCGGTCGCCGTCTGGTCCGCGAACGTCACCAGCAAGCGAAGGTCGGCCTCGCCGAACGGCGCCTCGCCCAGGCGGCCGACGACGATGACGCCCACCATTCGCTCCTTGATGGTCAGCGGCGCGGCGATGATCGGACCGCGCAGCCCGGCGACGCGCGCGTGCTCCATCAGCTGCGGATCGGCCTCGACGGCGGGCGTGCGGCGCGGGCGGCCGAGCCCCGCGACCGCGCTCGCCAGCGGCGCCAGGCGTTCGCCCAGCGCGTCGCCCGCCACCGCGCGCACCACGAACGTCGCGGGCTCGCCCTCGCGGCCGTCGACCGCCAGCGCGATCGCGACGGTCTTGCCGCCGAGGACGTTCAGGATCTCGGTGATGACGGCGCGCAACACCTGGCCCAGGTCGACGACGCTGCTGACCGCGCGTCCGACCTGGTGCACGGTGACCAGCTCGCGCACGCGCGCCGCCAACCCCTCCTGATTTTCGCGCAAGCTGCGCGTCATGATCCGGAACGCCTCGGCGACGTCGCCGATCTCGTCGTCGGTGTCGACGGCGAAGCTGGTGTCGAGATCGCCGCGCGCGACCGCCAGCGCGCCCGAGTGCAGGTTCTGCAGCGGACGCGTCATGCGTCGCGCCAGCAGGTTCGACAGCGCGATCGCGAGCAGCAGCGCCGACATCGCCCCCAGCACCAGCGTCGTGCTCGCGCGGCGGCGCGCTGCCGCCAGCGGCTCACGATCGACGGCGACCCCGAGCAGCCCGACCTGGCTGGCGTTGACGTCCTGCAGTTGCCCCAGCGCCACGGAGTACGGGTGGCCGTCGACCTCCAGCGCGACGACCGACGTCCCCTTGCCCGGCAGCGCCACCTTGAACCCGCGCGGCAAGAACGGGCCGACCAGACGGGCGCCGGTCGCGGCCATGAACGTCGACGCGTTGGGGTCGCTGCCGGTATAGACGACGACCTCGCGGCCGGCGCCCAGCGCCGCCTTCAACTTGTCGACCACGGAGCCGTCGATGGCTTCGGTCACGATCGCGACGCCGAGCAGCCGCATCGCCGGATCGACCAGCGGCAGCGCGGCGCGCACGACCAGCCGATCGCGCGAGCGCTCGACGCTGACCGTGCGTTCGTAGTTGAGCGCGCGCAGGATGACCGGCGACCGATCGGCGGGCGGCTCCGCCGGGGCGACGCCGCCGCCGGGGACCTCCTCACACGATCCGCGGCTGCAACGGGCGATCACGCGCCCCGTCGCGTCGGTGGTCTCGAACAGCGCCGCCTCCCTCTGCGACAGCTCGCCCAGCCGCTGGCGCACGGCGATCGGCGTCGTCGTGTGCGCGCGCAGCAACGCCGAATCGTCGCCGAGATCCGCGGCGCGTGCGGCCAGCTGCTGGACCTGCTGCAGGAACAATCCGCGCGCGACCTGCAGCCCGCGCACGGCCTCGAACTCCACGCCCTGCTCGATGCTGGAGAAGATCAGCGCGACCGCGACGACGGACACGGCGATGACCGGACCGAGCGCCGCGATGATGAGCACGGCGGACAGGCGGCGGCGCAGGCCGCGGCGTTTCATCACAGCGTTGGCCGGCAGCGACCAGGCGCTGGCGCCCCGCCCCAGCCACTCCGCGGCGCGGAAGATGCTGGACGCGCGCATGTTGCCGCTGGACGACGACGACAGCCCCTTGACCTTCCCGCGGCCGCTGACGCCCCTGCTGCTCTTGCGCTTCGGGTCGACGCCCCCGCTGCCGCTGCCCCCTGCTCCCGACGGTGACGACGGGCTCATGGCGAGTGCTCCGTCCAGCGATAGAGACCCATCGCCGACGGCTGCACGACCAGGCCGCGCAGGGCAGCGCGGTGTGCGAACACGACCTTCGAGTGCGCCAGCGGCACCCACGGGACGCCGATGGCGAGGATCGCCTGCGCCTGCGAATACAGCTTCTCGCGTTCTGTACGATCGGTGGTTCGCTGCGCCATGCCGATGACGTCGTGGAACCACGCGTCGCTGTAGAACGCGATGTTCGACGGGCGGCTGCCGGTGGTGTTGTCCGAATCGAGCAGCGTGTAGAGGAAGTTGTCGGGATCGCCGTTGTCGTTGAACCACCCGTGCAGCGCCAGATCGTGTTCGCCCGCCCACAGCGCGCGCTGGTGGTCGGCGGGATCGCTGAGGATGACGTCGACCGCGATGCCGACCTCGCCGAGGCAGCGCTTGATGATGGTGGCGACGCGTGCCGGTTCGGGCATGTACTGGCTGGCGGTCGACGGCGCGAACAGCTTCAGCGGTGACTCGCGATCTCCCTGCCAGCCGGCTTCGGCCAGCAGCTTCGCCGCCTTGCCGGGATCGTAGGCGTACGTCACGACGTCCGAGCGGGCGCCCCACACGTTGGGTGGCAGCGGGCCAATCGCGGGGATGCCGAGCCCCTGGTACACGAGCTTGACCAGCGCGTCGCGCCGAACGGCGTGGGCGATCGCGCGCCGGATGCGCGGATCGTTCAGCGGCCGGCGTTGCGTGTTCATCGCCAGGTACGACACCAGCGTCGCCGGCGCCATCGCCAGCCGCAGATCCGGATTCAGGCGAACCAGCGGCAGATCGTCGGGGGCCAGCTGCTGGATGACGTCAGCGGCGCCCGACTCCAGCGCCTGCAACCGCTGCTTCGAATCGTTCATGGTCAGCAGCACGAGGTAGCGGGTGTGCGCGCGCTCGTCCCAGTAGTCGGGGTTGCGCTCCAGCGTGATGCGGTCGCCCGGGATCCACTCGACCAGCCGGTAGGGACCCGTGCCCACCGGGTGGCGGCCGAAGTCGCGCTTCCACTTGCGCACCGCGGTCGGCGACACGATCGCCGCCGGCCCCATCGCCAGGTTGGCCAGGAACGGCGCGTACGGGCGATCGATCTCGAACAGCACGCGCATCGGCCCGTCGGAGCGGACGCGCTTGATGTTGTGAAAGGCGCGCGTCCACACGAAGTCGGCCTCGTGCGCCGGATGTTCGGGGAGGATCTGGCGTTCGAACGAGAACACGACCGAATCGGCGTCGAACGGCGTGCCGTCGTGGAAGCGCACGCCTTCGCGCAGCTGGAAGGTCCAGATCGTCCCGTCCGAGCTCACCTTCCAGCTGGTGGCGAGATCGGGCTCGGGCTCGAGGCGACCGGCCGAGAAGCGAACCAGGCGGCCGTAGACCTGCTCGGCGACCTCGAGCGATTCGATGTCGGCCGTGCGCGCCGGGTCCAGGCTGACGGCGTCGGTCGGGCGCGCGACGACCAGACGATCGGCTGACGGACCGCCCGGCGCCGGGCTGGTGCACGCGCCGGTCGCGGCCACCGCGGCGACCGCAAGGGCAGCGGCCCGACCGCGCAGCCACGCCGCCGTCATCATCATCTCGCGGCCCCGCGCGTGGTCGAACCGGTGATGGGGATCCGGATCTCTTCCTGCTCCGCGCCGTCGACGCGGCGCAGATCGGCCGCCACCGCGCCGTACTCCTCGGGCGTGACGCGCATGATCGGCAGCTTCGCCCGGCGGCGCAGGACGATGGCGCTCGGGCTGCCGCCGCCGCGCCGCAGCTCGCGCTCCTCGACGAAGTGGTAGCCACCGTCGCGCGAGATGACGACGTCGCGGCGCAGAGCGGCAGCGTTGACGCTGGCCCCCGGAGGAAGCTCGACGGTGGCGCTGACGTTCGTGGGCACGTCGAATCCCAGCATCAACGCCGTCGCCCGCTGCGGCTCGGCGGCGAAGCGACGCCCGGGTTGCGAGCGGAAAAACGTCGGCACCATGCGCATCTCGCGGCCACCGGCGGCGCCGCCGCGCACGCTGGGCACCGCGAGCCGCGCGCTCGAGAAGGTGTAGCGAATGCGGGCCGTGCCCGGCTTGTTATCGCGCGTCGGCCCCGGCAGCTCGATGTCCAGCTCGCGCAGGTGCGCGCCCGGGAACTGCACGCCCAGCCAGCGCTGCTCGAAGTCCTGGCGCAGGCGGGCGCGATCGGCGCCGAAGCGGTCGACCATCTCCGCCCATTCGAGCGCGGGCCAACCTGCGAGCTGCTCGACCGCCACCGCCGTCCCCCCACCGTGCTCGTCCAGCCTGATGACCATGTCGACGTCGCGCCCGTCGCCCGCCGCCGTCTTTCGCGCCAGCGCGAACTGCCCGTCGGGAACGGTGAGGATGCGGGCGCCGTCGAGCCCGGGCGGCAGGTAGCCGAACGCCGCGTGGCGCAGGCGTGGATCGACGAACACCTTGCCGTGCGGGGCCCCGAGGTCCAGCTCGACCAGCGCGTCGGCGAAGTCGTCCAGCTCCTGCGGCGGCACCGCCGCGCCGGGGTCCGCGATGAGCAGCGACCGCGCCAGCACAGGACGCGCCGGGATGCCGAGCTCGCGCGCCAGCGCCAGCGTCAGCGCGATGCGGCTGCCACGCCCGCGCGCCAGGGCGAAGGCGGCGGGGTCGGTCAGCTCGTCGCCCGCCTCGACGTTTTCCGTCACCCATTCGACCATCGCCGCGGCCAGCGCGCGCCGATCCTTGGGCGCGGCCTCCGCCAGCTTGCTCGCCCGCGCGCGCACGTCCGGCGACGAGCGCACGGCGTCGTGAAGCTCCTCCGCCAGATAGCGCGCCCAGCGCTTCCAGCCGACGCCGCTCGACGCGCGCACCGACGGCACGTATTCGATGGCGGGCACGGCCGCCCGTTCCGCGAACAGCTGCTGGACGCCGACCGCCAGGAAGGTCGTCACGCGGGTTCCGTCGACCGCGGTGCGCGTGCGCGGATCGGGCGCGCCGGCGCGGCGATCCAGCTCCAGCGTGATCCCCGGCGGCGACACCAGCACCAGCTCGCTGCGCGCCATCGGCGCGTCGAACGACTGGAAGAAGAACCGATCGGTGAGGAATCCGGGGGCGAACGCCGGCAACGGCGGCCGCGCCTCCAGGTACTCCCATTCGATGTAATCGCCGATGGCGACGTCGGCGGCCGAGATCGCCTCCTTGCCGTTGATCTCCTCGGGCTCGCGGGTCGAGCCATCACGCTTGTGCGTCCGCAGGGTCAGGATCTCCGCGCCCGGCGGCACCGTGACCTCGCCCCAGCGCGCGACCGCGTCCTTGCTGTCGACGCGCACGATCTGGTGCGTCAGCGCCATCAACGTGCCGCCCGGAAAAAGCCGCATCACCGCCCGATCGAGCACCATCACGGCGGGCGCGGCGTACTGGCTGCCCGCCGCTTCGAACGCCCGGATCGTCGCCCGCCCGTCGACGCGGAATTCGTCCAGCGGCAGCGCCACCGACAGCGCGCGCGCCGCGCGCAGCACCTCGGGGACATCGGGGCGGGCGGCCAGCGCGGCGGTGATCGTCGCGCGCGCATCCGCGGCGCGCCCGGCGGCGACCTGGGCATCGGCGAGCTCCACACGGTGCAACGGGTCGTTGGGATCGCGCGCGACCAGCGCCGTGAGCTCGGCGATGGCCTCGGCGTGGTTGCCCTCGGCGGCCAGCACGGTGGCGAGGTCGGTCACCAGGTCCTGGCGTCCGGGTTCGAGGACCAGCGTCGCGCGCAGCAACGTGCGCGCCGCCGCCAGCTCGCCGCGCGCGCGCAGGCGATCGACGCGCGCCTCGACGTTGCCGCCGCACGCAACCAGCGCCGTCTCCAGGCGCGCCTCGCGGGCCAGCTCGCGCCGCTCGCGCGCCTGGCCGCGCATCGCCTCGAGCGTCGCGCACGGGATCTCGCCGAAGGGCGTGGTCTCGCCGCGCGCCAGCGCCTGCCCGGCGTCGAAGTCCAGCCCACGCGCGGTGAACGCGCGCGCCAGCAGCAACGGCGGCGCCCACCAGTGTGGGGCGGCGCGCGCCGCTGCGCGGGCCGCGTCGATGGCATCGCGCGGGCGATCGGCGTCGAGGGCGATCGCCGCCAGCTCGTGCCACGGGCGCGCCAGGCTGGGGTCAATCGACACCGCCGCGCGCAGCGCGTTTCGCGCCCCGTCCTGAGCGAAGCTCAGCGGGCGCGTCGAATCATCGCGCGCGATCGCGCCCGCCAGCGCCTGGCCCAGCGCGAAGCGCGGCCGCGCGCGCAGCCGCGCCGCCAGCACCAGCGCCTCGTCGGTCGCGTCGCGCCGGAGCGCCGCGTACGCCGTGCAGTAGTCGTCCAGCGCCGGCACCGCGTTCCCCGCTCCGCGCGGCGCGACCGGGCGTTTGCCCTCGACGACGACTGGCGCGGGCCAGCGCGGGCCGGCGGTGCGCGGGTCGACATAGCGGACATCCACATTGGCGTCGCCATCGCCGCTGCCCCCGCTACCCAGCACGGCGAGCGCGAGCCGCGCGACACCGCCACGGGTCGCCAGCCGGACCTCCAGGTCGTGGCGTCCCGCCGGCAGCCGCACATGCACCGCCGACAGGCGTGGTCCGTATTGCGTCGCCGCGCCGTGCGCCACCAGCGTGCCGCCGTCGATCGCGACGCGCGCCTCGGCGGGATAGTCGAGCACCACGTGATAGTCGCCCGCGGGCACCTCGAACGCGAGCCGCAGCAGCCGCGCCCCGCCGCGCCCGTCGGGCGTCGCCGCGACATCCAGCCGGCAACCCGACACGACGACCGGGCGCCACGCCGACACGGCGGGCGGCCACGCAGGCGGCGGCGTGGCGTCGAGGTCGATGTTCGGCAATGGCCCGATCACGCCCAGGTCGAAGACCTTCGCCGCGCAGCCGACCCGCTGCGCGACGCGCGCCAGCTCGGCGGCGTCGCTCGCCTCGCGCGCGGCGTGCGCCGCGAGCCGCGCCAGCTCGACGCGCGCCTGCCACGGCAGGTCGGCGGCGCGCGCGAGCTCGGACGGCCGCAGCTCGCCGACGATCCGCTTGCGCGTCGCGACGCCAACCTCGTCGTAGAGGGTGAGCACGCGGCCGGCGGCCACCGGCGCCAGCAACGGTCCCCAGTCGTCGGGGCGCGCGTGCAGCGCGGACAGCACCGCCGCGTAGCCGGTGATCGCCTGTTCGGGTACGCCGCGTTCGTAGGCGATGCTCGCGCGCCCGAACAGCGCGACCGGATCGGCGGGGACGGCGCGCAGCCGCCTGTCGAACAGACGCTCTGCCTCGTCGCTGCCGCCGTGGTCGACCAGCGCCTCCCACCCCGCCAGCGACGCGCGCGCGTCGGCCGCGTTGCCCCGGTTGCCCGTGCTCGCGCAGCCGAGCGCCACGAGCAGCAAGGACAGCGCAGCGACCCGTGCGCCGATCATGATCCCCACGCGATCACGAGCCCGGCTCCTCTGATGCCGCGGTCACGCCCAGCGGCGTGTTCAGCGCCGCGTCGACCTCGAGCAGAAATGCACGGAAGCGCGCGTAGTCGGCGGGGACGATGCGCGCCCGCGTGACGTTCAACGACGAACGCACGCGCACGACGCCGCGCTCGGCGGCGACCTCCAGCCGGAAGCTGCCGAACGGGCTGTCGACCACCCGCACCGGCGGCGCCACGCCCGTGGCCAGCCGCCACCCTGACGGCAGCCGATAACTCAGCTCCTCGTCGTGTTGCCACGGATACGCCAGCACCAGATCCTGGCCGCGCGCGGACAGCCGCGCGTACGTGCGCACGAAGTCAGCGTCGCGGCCGGTCGCCGGCAGCTCCAGCGCGCCCGCGCCAGACGCGCGCGCCAGACGCGGCACGGTCACCGACGCGCGCACCGTCACCGGCGCGTTGCGGTCTTCGATGCGCGGCATGTCCACGGTATCCAGCTTCGCGCCGGGGAAGCGGCCGCTCCACACGCGGCCGTAACGGTCACGACGCTCGCCCGGCGTCTGATAGTGCTCGCGCCAGTTGGGCGCCGCCTGTCCCTTGATGATCAGCTGCTCGTCGACGCGGCCGTCGCCGCCGGGCTCGATCGCGACCTGCCAGCGACGCTCGACGCGGCTGTCACTCGAAGGCAGGAGCGGCGTCTCGACCAGCACGCTGCCGTGCGGGCCGACCCGCAGCGCCATCACCCCCTGATCCTGCGCCGGCAGCTCGGCCAGCCCGGCGAACTCCGCGGTGCCGTCCAGGTAGCGATCCAGCTTGGGGACGTAGACGATCGCGTGATCGAAGATGGCCAGCGACGCCGGCTCCGTGTCCAGGCGGCCGCCGCGGCGGGTGCGCACCAGCACCAGCTCGGCGCTGACCCCCACCTCGCGCAGCAGCGCGATGAGCAGCGCCGCCTTGTCCTTGCAGTCGCCGAACCTGCGCGCCAGCACCTGCGTGACCTTGTACGGCTTGAAGCCGTGGATGCCGAACTCCAGGCCGACGTAACGCGTGCTCGTGACGACGAAGTCGTACACGGCGCGCACGCGATCGGCGTCCGACATGTTGCGCGTGACCAGGCCGCGCGCCGTTCGCCGGATCTCGTCGTCGGGCGTCAGCGACTCCTCCGCGAGCCGCCAGTACCAGGCGCCGACGTCGGTCCAGTTCGCGTACGTGCTGACGTGCAGATAGGGCGTGGTCTCGCCCGGTCCGGGCATCGCCGGCTCGGCGTCGATCTTGGCGACGTCGCGCGCGGTGTAGCGGTACACGCGCTCGCTCCCCTCTTCGGTCACCTGCCGCTGCAGCTGCGCCAGCTTGGGGACGTTGGCGTGAATCGGCCGGCTGGCGGGCGCGATCAGCGTGTAGTCCCAGCGCCGCTTCGGGATATTTTCGGCGATGTATTGCAGGTCGCCGAAGTAGTCCGCCATCTGGTTGTCGCTGGCGACGTCTTCGACGAGGTATTGAATCTCGAACACGTCGCCCGGCCGCAGCCCCTCGAAGCGGACGATCTCGGCGCGGTTGTCGTAGTACAGGCCGTACCACGGCTCCGACAGATCTTCGTCGCTGCGGTCGGTCGCCTCCAGCACGTCGATCTCGCCGCGCGGGCCGCGCCGGTAGACGCGCGCCTGCCGGATGTCGACCTCCTCGCGCCCGGGCGTGTAGTGGACGCCGAACTCCTTGTTCTCCTCGGCGCCGCGTTCGGTGAGCACGTGCACCACCCGCTGCGCAAACGTCCGCGACAGCCCGTTGCGGTGAACGCGCACGACGCGACGATCGAGCAACACCACCGCGCCGCTGCCGGACGCGTCGCTCGTGGGCTTCCCCGCGGGCGGCAACAACGCGCGCGCATCCTCCGCGAACCGCGGCCCCAGGTCGTCGGCGACGCCGGAGTCCTCGCGCTCGCCGGCGGCCAGGCGATCGACGTAGCGCTTCAGCTCCGGATCCTGCGGCCGTAACATCAGCGCCGTCCGCAGCCGCTCCAGCCCGTCGGCCGTGCGGCCCATGCGGTGCAGCAGCTTCCCCTGCGCCACCAGCGTCGCCGGTTCGTCCGGCATCCTGTCGACCGTCGTGGTCAGACTGGCGAGCGCGCCCAGCCGATCGCCGTCCCCCTCGTAGAGCCGGGCCAGCTCTATCTGCAGCGACGGGACGTCGGGACGCAGCGCCGCCGCCGCCGCGAGCCGCGCCCGCGCCTCCTGCGCGTCGCCGCGGCGTCGCGCGCGCGCCGACAGCTGATGCAGGAGCTCGACGTCGCGCCGGCGTTCGCCCGCAAGCGCCACCAGCAGCCGGTCTGCCTCGGCCTCCTTGCCGGCCGCAATGTTCAGGCGAATCGCCGCTCGCCTGATGCGCGGACGCGCCTGCACCTCCGCCGGTAACGCCGCCAGCCGCGCCGTCCCCGCCTGCGGCAACCCGGAGTCAGCCTCCTCCTGGGCGAGCGCCAGCGACGCCAGCCAGCAAGCGGGATCGGTGGACAGCGCCCCACGCCACATCTCCAGCGCCCGCGCGTCGCGGCGGGCGCCGCGCGCGATCCCCCCCAGACGAGCGAGCACCAGCGCCTTCCACGGCGCCGGCGGCTCCTGCGCCAGGGCGTCCTCCAGCACCCGGCGCGCCTCGTCGTCGTCCGCGGCCGCATCGGCCGCGCCCAGCCGCGTCTGCACGGTCGGCGCCGCACGCACCGCACGTTCGAACGCCGAGAACGCCGCGCGCTCGTCGTTATCGCGCGGCGTGTTCCATGCGAGGAAGCGCGCCAGGTCCAGCAACGCCGCCGCCGGCGGCCGTTTGCCAGCCACGCGCCGTTCGAGCAACTGCGCCAGGCTGGCGACGCCCGCCACCTTCGCGGCGCCCGGCCGCGCCCAGTCTTTCGGCGGCGGCGACGGCAACTTGTCGTCGAGCTGCAGGGGCGCCCCCGACGGCTCGGTGAAGCGCGTATAGAGCCGCCATCCACCTTCCGTGACCACCGTCTTGATGAGGATCCGGTTCCAGCCGCGGCCGAGGCGCACGCCGACCGCGTCCTGATCGAGCGCCGCCGGACGAACCACGTCGCGCTGGAACACGGGCGCACCGTTGATCCACACCTTGACCGGCCCTGGCGACCCGAGGCGCAGCGCCACCGCGCGCTCGCGGTCGCTGCGCACGGCGGCGGCGACGTACGCCACGGCGTTCTGCCCCGGCCGGATGAGGCCGTCGACATACAGCACGCCGTCCCGCACGGCAGCGTCGCCCGATCGCCAGGCGACATCGCGCGCCTTGCCCGGATAGCTGCGCCCGATCTCGGGCGCAGCGCGCTCCTCTTCCGGCGGGAAGGTCGTCGCGAAGCTCGCCCGTCCCTGGCCGAACGGCCCGATGACGGAGGCGTGCGAGAGCAGACCCAGCGGCTCCCGCAGCGCCTTCGCCTCGCGCGTCTCGCCCCGCTGCTCGTGAAGGCGCGCCAGCAGCCAGGCCGCCTGCGCCGCGACAAGAGGATGCGCGCGCGGGCCCGTGCCACCCCTGACCGCCGCCTCCAGCGCGCGCGGGTCGACGTCTTCCTCTAGCCCGGCGATGACCGCCAGCGAGCCGGCAGCCCCGGGATCGCCGGCCGCGGTCGCCAGGCGCGCGCCCTCTTTCGCCAGCAGATCGTCGTGCGGCCCCGCCGCCGCGACCGGCGCCGCGCCTCCCGCAGTCGCAACAACGGCGATCAGGAAGGCCGCCGCCGCTGCCCCGTGTTTTGTCATGGGCGCCGCGATTATAGCGAATTCCAGCGGTTACGGGCCGGAAGGCTAACGCTTGTTGAAGTATTGCGTGATGGCGTCGCGCAGCGCGATCCGCGCCCGGTGCAGCCGCGTCTTCACCGTCGGCACCGAGATCGCCAGGATCTCGCCGGTCTCCTCGGTCGACAGCCCTTCGACGTCGCGAAGCAGGAACACCGTCCGGTAGATCTCGGGCAGCGCATCGACCGCCGTCTGGATGTGGCGGCGCAGCTCCTCGGACTGCAGCTCATCGTCAGGCCGCTTCGACCAGTTCTCGCCGACCGACGGCAGTTGCCCGTAGTTGTCGAGGTACCCGACCGGCAACTCTTCCGTGGAGATCTCCGGGTGCCGCCGCTGCGACCGCAGCCGCATCAGCGCCGTGTTGGCCGCGACCCGGTACAGCCAGCTACCGAACTGCGAGTCGCCCTTGAACGTGTCCAGCTTCCGCCAGATCGACAGGAAGGTGTCCTGCAGGATCTCCTTGGCTTCGGACTCGTTGCGGACGAACCGGTACGCCAGCCTGAAGATCTTGTCCTCGTAACGGTCGAGCAGCTGCTCGAACGCGCCGAAATCCTTCGCGCGCGCGCGCGCGACCAGCTCCTCGTCGCTGACGGAGGCGTTCGCGGGCGTTTCGGGTGGCGTCGGTGGCGACATCTCTGCCGAAGGGAAGTCTCCCAGATAATCACGTCGACGGGGACGGCGCCATAGCGATGCGAGCATGGTAAGAACGGCCGATGCTATCGACGACCCTGTCGATCCTGTCGGTCGTTTCATCGGCGCTGGCGACCGCAGCGACCGCCGCGCCCCTGCGCCCCCGCACCACCACCCGCCGCTGCCGCCGCCGACCTGCCGCAGCTGCCGTTCGAGAAGTACACGCTGCCCAACGGCCTGGAGGTGATCCTGCACGAGGACCACCGCATGCCCGAGGTGGCGGTGGACGTCTGGTACAAGGTCGGCGCGCGCGACGAGGTCGCCGGCCGCACCGGCTTCGCTCACCTGTTCGAACACGTCATGTTCCAGGGGACGAAGCACATCGCCGAGGACAAGCACTTCGAATACCTGCAGAAGGCCGGGGCCTCCAGCGTCAACGGCTCGACGTCGCCCGATCGGACCAACTACTACGAGGTCGTCCCGGCCAATCAGCTCGAGCTCGCGCTGTGGCTCGAGAGCGACCGCATGGGCTTCCTGCTCGACCGGGTCGGCTTCAAGGAGACGATCGACAACCAGCGCGACGTGGTCAAGAACGAGCGGCGCCAGCGCTACGAGAACCGGCCCATGGGCCTGGTGTCGAAGGTGCTGCTCGAGGCGCTGTATCCGCCGGACCATCCGTATCACCACCAGGTCATCGGCTCGATGGAGGACCTGACCGCCGCGTCGGTCGACGACGTCAAGGCGTTCTTCCGCACCTACTACGTCCCCGGCAACGCGACGCTGACCATCGCCGGCGACTTCGATCGCGCCAAGGTCAAGGAGCTGGTCGCGCAGTACTTCGGACCGATCCCGGCGGGCGGCGCGATCCAGCGGCGCGCGGCCCCCGACGCCAGGCTGGCCGCCAGCAAGCGCATCGCCATGGAGGCGAAGGTGCAGCAGCCGCAGCTCTACGTCGCGTACCCCTCGCCGGCGAACTTCGCCCCCGGCGATCGCGAGCTGGACGTGCTGGCCAACGTGCTGGGCAACGGCAAGTCGTCCCGCCTGTTCAAGCGCCTGGTCTACGACCTCAAGATCGCCCAGTCGGTGAGCGCGTCGCAGCAGAGCCAGCTGCTGACCAGCAGCTTCGAGATCACGCGCCGCGCCGATGCCCGGCCACACGCTGGACGAGCTGCTCGCGGTGATCGACGAGGAGATCGCCGCGCTGCAGGCCAAACCCGTCGACGCGGCGGAGCTGGAGCGCGCGAAGAACCAGATCGAGGCCGACACCGTGCGCAGCCTGGAGAGCCTGCTGGCGCGCGCCGAGCGGCTGCAGGCCTACAACTATGTGGCGGGCGACGCCGGCTTCCTGACCGAAGACCTGCGCCGCTACCGCGCGGTCGACGCCGCGGCGGTGCAGCGCGCGGCGCAGCAGTACCTGAGAAAGGACGGCCGCGTGATCATCACCGTCGATCCCAACCCCGACGCGCCGATCATGGGACGGGTGAAGAAGTGAAGCGCCTGAGGGATCCTGACGTTGCTGGCGACCGCCGGCGCCTGCGCCACCACCCCCGCGCCGGCGCCACCCCCGCCCGCCGCCAAGCCCGCCGCCCCCAGCGCGGCGCCGGCGCGCCGAACGCGCCCGTGGCCGCGTCGGTTCCCGGGCGTGAAACGCCGGACGCGCCCTTCCGCCAGCTGGCCCCGCCGCCCGGCCCGGAGCCGACCTTTCAGCCGCCGAAGTGGAAGCGCTTCAAGCTCAAGAACGGGCTGGAGGTATTTCTCGTCGAGTTTCACGACCTTCCGCTGGTGGACTTGAACCTCATGATCAAGACCGGCGGCGCGGCCAACCCGCCCGACCGCGCCGGGCTGGCCGACATGACCGCGCACATGCTGGACGAGGGGACGAAGTCGCGCAGCGCGCTCGCCATCGCCGATCAGGTGGCGGCGCTCGGCGCGACGCTGTCGACCGGCAGCACCTGGGACGCGTCCAACGTCAGCCTGTCGACGCTGAGCAGGAACCTGGACGCCGCGCTCGCCGTGTTTTCCGACGTCATCATCAACCCCGCGTTCGACGCCAAGGAGTTCGCGCGCGTGCGCGACAACCTGCTGACCGCGATCACGCGCCGCAAGGACAGCCCGCCGACCGTCGCGAACCTGGCGATGACCCGCCTGCTGTACGGCCAGAAGCATCCCTACGGCTGGCCGATGACCGGCGCCGAGGCGTCGATCAAGAAGATCACGCCCGAGGACCTGCGTGGCTTCTACGACAAGTACTACCGGCCGAACAACGCCGCGCTGCTCGTCGCCGGCGACACGACCGTGGCCGCGCTCAAGGGCAAGCTCGAGGAGGCGTTCGCGCAAGTGGAAGCCCAAGCGCTCCGCCGCATCGAAGCTTCCGGCTCCCGCCGGCGCCGCCGCCGCGACCAAGGTGTTCCTGATCGACAAGGCGGACGCGCCGCAGTCTTCGATCCGCGTCGCCACGATTGGCATCGAACGCACCAACCCCGACTACTTCCCCGTGACGGTCATGAACCTCATCCTGGGGGGCGGCTTCTACCGGCTGGATCTGAACCTGCGTGAGGGGAAGGGATGGACCTACGGCGCCCGCTCGACGGTGGACAGCCGCCGCGCGCCGGGTCCGTTTTCCGCCGGCGGCGAGTTCGTCGCCCCGCACAGCGCCGACTCGGTCGCGGAGATCCTCAAGGAGCTGACAACCATGCGCGACACCGACGTCACCGACGTCGAGCTGGCGCGCGCCAAGGATCAGATCATCAAGTCATTCCCGGCGCGCTTCGCCACGCGCGGCAACGTCGCCGCCCAGCTGGCCGAGCTGGCCGTGTTCGGCCTGCCCGACAGCTACGTCACCGACTACACGCGCAAGATCGCCGCCGTCACCAAGGACGACGTCCGCCGCGTCGCGCGCAAGTACATCGACCCGAACCACCTGACAATCGTCGTCGTGGGCGACAAGAAGACGCTGGCCGAGCCGCTGGGGAAGCTCGCGCCGGTCGAGGTCCGCGACCTAGAAGGCGAACCGATTGCCAGCCCGTGACCAATGGCGACCATGGATGACGGTTGCGCGCACGCCGAGCCTCCGGAGGCCGCGCAGCGGCTAGCCGAGGAACGGCGCCGCGCCGTCCGCCGCGTCTTCCTGCTGACCCTGGCGCTGAACGCCGGGGTCGCGATCGCAAAGGCCGCGTACGGCTATACGTCCGGGTCGCTGACGCTGGCGACCGATTCGCTGCACTCGATCCTGGACGCATCATCCAATGTGCTGGCGCTGCTCGGGCTGCGCTGGGCATCGGCGCCAGCCGACGCGCGCCATCCCTATGGCCGCCAGAAGATCGAGATCCTGGCGGCGCTGGGCATCGGCGTCCTGATCGTCGTCGGGCTGTTCGAGTTCGCGACCGCGGCTATTCGCGCCCTGGTCGTCGGACGCCCCGCTCCGCACATCGGCCCCGCCGGCTTCGTGATCGTGCTGGCGACGATCGTCATCAACCTGTTCGTCGCGCGCTACGAGCAGCGCAAGGCGCGCGAGCTGCACAGCGCGCTGCTGCGGGCCGACGCCCGCCACACCCAGTCCGACATCTATGCGTCGCTGGCCGTGATCGCGTCGTTCGTCGCCACCCGGGCTGGGCTGGGCTGGGCTGACAGCGTCGCCACGTTGTTGCTCGTCGTCCTGATCGGCCACGCCGCCTGGGAGGTCTTCCACGACAACGTCCCGGTGCTGATCGACGTCGCGATGGTCGACGCGGCCGGCGTCGCGGCCCTGGCCGGCTCGGTGGCCGGGCACGGCTCCGTGCATCGGGTTCGGTCGCGCGGCGTGCGCAGCGCGGTCGAGTTAGACCTCCACCTCGAGGTGGCTCCGGAAATGAGCGTCGTGGAGGCTCACAAGCTGGCGCGGCAGATTGAAGGCGAACTGAAGGTAAAGTTCCCGGAGGTTTCCGACGTAATCATCCACATCGAGCCGCACGCCAGCAGGCAATCCCCCCCAACCAACGAGAACGAGAACGAGCGCAACGAAGACGACAAACGAGGCGGCTAGAGCTCAAGCCAGAACGCGAACCGTCGAAGCCAAAACGTCGACTGTTCTACAACCCGCCTGGCTTGACACCATCGGCCATACCGATAAGATACCGGCCGCACTCATTTAATCGAGCGCCTGCTAGCGAGCGTCGAGGTCGGGAAGGGCGTCAGGCCCTTCCCCCTCAGTAAGCACCCGTACCCAACCCGACAGTCCACAGCGGCCGAGGCCGCGCGCGAGGAGACACACGAGATGCAAGGACTAGCCAAGTTCCTAGAGGAAGGTGGCACGCTGATGTACGTCAACTTGGTGGTGTCCATCATCACCTTGGCGATCATCATCGATCGAGCCATCTTCTTTCTCGGCAAGGGGTCGGTGAACGCCAAGGCGTTCCTGGAGCAGATTCGCAAGCTAGTGCTCGCTAACAACATCGACCGCGCCGTGAAGCTGTGCTCAGCGACGGAGGCCCCGGTGGCGCAGGTGGCGCGCGCGGGTCTGCAGCGCGTTCACCGCGGCGAGATCGCGATCGCGCAGTCGATCGAAGAGACGCTCGTCGACGTCACGCCGCTGCTCAAGAAGCGCGTCCAGATTCTGTGGTCGATCGCGAACATCGCGACCCTCGTCGGTCTGCTCGGAACGGTGCTCGGCTTGATCCACGCCTTCGGCGCCGTCGCGGCAGCGAAGCCGGAAGAGCGGTCGTCGCTGCTCGCCAAAGGTATTTCGGAGGCGCTCAACAACACCGCCATGGGTCTCGGCATCGCCGTGACCTGCATCGTCGCGCACGCCTTCCTGTCGTCGGCTTCGAAGAAGCAGGTCGGTGACCTCGAAGGTTTTGCGCTGAAGCTCGAGAACCTGCTGGCCGAGTCGGCCCAGGGCGCCAAGGCCTAAGACATGACGAGGAGTCAGGTCCGCGCGGCAATGCGCCGCATGCGGGACCACAACGAGGAGCTTGAGGAAGAGGCGGGCGAGCTGAACCTCGTCCCCTACATGGATATCGTCACCAACATCATCATCTTCCTTCTCGCTTCGGTGGTTAACCAGGTCGCGCTCGGGAACATCAACGTCTCGTCCCCGACCATCTCATCGGGCGGTGGCGCGGCCGCCGACACCCCGCCCGAGAGGCCGCCACTCAACCTCACCATCACGGTCGGCGCCACCGGGTACATCATCGGCGCCTCCGGCGGCGTTCTGCCGGCCATCCCGAGGCTGCCCGACTGGTCACTACGACTACAAGGCGCTGACCGCCAAGCTGAAAGAGATCAAAGACACCCCGGACGCAGCTGGCGAAACCAAAGCTACGTTCAACGCCGATGCGAACATCCCGTACGACATCGTGATCCCGACGCTCGATGCCATGAGAACAGCCGAAGACGGCAAGATTCTGTTCCCCGACGTCAACTTCGCGGCAGGAATTCAGTAGATGGCTGGGATGCTGACCCCCGAGGTCTCACGCCTGCAGGGCAAGAAGGCGATCCGGTCCTTCGCCCGCAAGCTGGCAGAGCCCGAGGTGATCAAGGACCTCAACATCACCCCGATGATGGACATGATGACCATCATCCTGGTGTTCTTGCTGAAGTCGTTCTCGTCGAGCACGTCGACGATTACCTTCGACCAGAACCTGCAGGTGCCGAAGTCGTTCACCCAGCTCAATCCCAAGCTGGCGGTGACGGTCATGGTGACCAAGAAGGTCATCCTGGTCGAAGGCGACGCCATCGCGCCGGTCAACTCCGGCCGCGTCGACCCCGCCGTCAAGCGCGACGGCGAAAACGGCTACTACATCACCGCTCTGGTCGACATCCTGGAGAAGCACGCCAGGCGTGAGAAGAAGGTCGCCGAGATGACCGGCCAGAAGTTCGAAGGCCAGCTCATGTTGGTCGCCGATCAGACGACGCCTTACCGCCTGCTCACCGAAGTCATCTATTCGTGCGGCCAGGCGGGCTTCGGCAATTACCGACTGCTGGTCCTCAAAGCCAAAGACGAGTAGCTGCTCGGGCGCGCAGAGCGCGGAACGTCGATCGTCCGGGCCGCGTTTTCGGCAAATGCCTCGGGCCGTTCAGGGGTGTCGAGGCTTTACTTCGCCGGGGGTTTGGTTTAAACAGCCCGCGCGATGCGTAGAACTCGTCTGTCCGGAGTCGTGGGTTTCCTGGTCGCTGCGCTGGCCGTTCTGACAGCGCCTCTGGCCTTTGCGCAGGAGCAGCACGGCGGCGGCGAAGCAGCCCTCGTCCTCCCCAACCTCGGGAGCGTGACGTTCCTCGGCGACGTCCCGGGCAGCACGCTGCTCTCGATCGGCATCGGCGTCTGCCTGCTGGGGCTGGGCTTCGGCCTGGTGATCTACCGGCAGCTCAAGAACATGCCGGTGCACAAGTCGATGCTCGACATCTCGGAGCTGATCTACGAGACGTGCAAGACGTACCTGGTGACGCAGGGGAAGTTCATCCTGCTGCTCGAGCTGTTCATCGGCGCCATCATGATCTTCTACTTCGCGGTGCTGCGGGACTTCTCCTCGCTGAAGGTCGCGGTGATCCTGGTGTTCTCGCTGATCGGCATCGCCGGCAGCTACGGCGTCGCCTGGTTCGGCATCCGCATCAACACGTTCGCGAACTCGCGCACCGCGTACGCCAGCCTGAAGGGCAAGCCCTACCCCATCTACGCCATCCCGCTCAAGGCGGGCATGAGCATCGGCATGCTGCTGATCAGCGTCGAGCTCGTGATCATGCTTTGCATCCTGCTGTTCCTGCCGTCCGACTACGCCGGCGCCTGCTTCATCGGCTTCGCCATCGGCGAGTCCCTGGGCGCGTCCGCGCTGCGCATCGCGGGCGGCATCTTCACCAAGATCGCGGACATCGGCTCCGACCTGATGAAGATCGTCTTCAACATCAAGGAGGACGACGCGCGCAACCCGGGCGTGATCGCCGACTGCACGGGCGACAACGCCGGCGACTCGGTCGGCCCCAGCGCCGACGGCTTCGAGACCTACGGCGTCACGGGCGTCGCGCTCATCACCTTCATCCTGCTCGCGATCACCGACCCGACCGTTCAGGTCCAGCTGCTGGTCTGGATCTTCGCGATGCGCATCATGATGATCGTCGCCAGCGGCGTCTCGTACCTGGTCAACGAAGCCATCGTCAAGGCGCGCTACGGCAACGCGGACAAGCTGAACTTCGAGAAGCCGCTGACGCAGCTGGTGTGGCTGACGTCGCTGGTGTCGGTGGCGATGACGTATGCCGTGTCGTACGTGCTCGTCCCGAAGCTGGGCCTGGGAGACGCCAACGACAGCCTGTGGTGGAAGCTGTCGACGATCATCACCTGCGGCACGCTGGCGGGCGCCATCATCCCCGAGGTCGTGAAGATCTTCACCTCGACCGAGTCGAAGCACGTCAAGGAGGTCGTCACCGCGTCGCGCGAAGGCGGCCCGTCGCTGAACATCCTGTCCGGTCTGACCGCGGGTAACTTCAGCGCCTACTGGATGGGGATCGTGATCACGGCGCTGATGGGGATCGCCTACGGCGTCAGCTCGACGGGTATCGAGGAGATCATGAAGGCGCCGGCCGTGTTCGCCTTCGGCCTGGTCGCCTTCGGCTTCCTGGGCATGGGCCCGGTCACCATCGCCGTCGATTCATACGGCCCGGTCACCGACAACGCGCAGTCGGTCTACGAGCTGTCGTTGATCGAGGCGGTCCCGAACGTCAAAGAAGAGATCAAGAAGACCGAGGGCTGGGACGTCAACTTCGAGCGCGCCAAACACATGCTGGAAGAGAACGACGGCGCCGGCAACACGTTCAAGGCGACGGCCAAGCCGGTGCTCATCGGCACCGCGGTCGTCGGTGCCACGACGATGATCTTCTCGATCATCATGAGCCTCACCAACGGGCTGACCACGGATGTCGCCCTGCTGTCGGTGCTCCACCCGCCGTTCCTGCTCGGGCTCATCATGGGCGGCGCGGTGATCTTCTGGTTCACCGGCGCGTCGACGCAGGCCGTGACCACCGGCGCTTACCGCGCCGTCGAGTTCATCAAGCGCAACATCAAGCTGGAGAGCGTGGAGAAGGCGTCGATCGCCGACAGCAAGAAGGTCGTCGAGATCTGCACGCAGTACGCGCAGAAGGGGATGTTCAACATCTTCCTGACGGTGTTCTTCAGCACGCTGGCGTTCGCGTGCCTCGAGCCGTTCTTCTTCATCGGCTACCTGATCTCGATCGCGCTGTTCGGCCTGTTCCAGGCCATCTTCATGGCCAACGCGGGCGGCGCCTGGGACAACGCCAAGAAGCTGGTCGAGGTCGAGCTCAAGGAGAAGGGAACCGAGCTGCACGCCGCGACCGTCGTCGGCGACACCGTGGGCGATCCGTTCAAGGACACGTCGTCGGTCGCCATGAACCCGGTCATCAAGTTCACGACGCTGTTCGGCCTGCTGGCGGTCGAGATCGCCGTCGGCATGTCGCGCAGCAAGAGCCTGGTGCTGGCCGGCCTGTTCCTGGCGGCGTCGATGGTGTTCGTGTGGCGGTCGTTCTACGGCATGCGCATCACGACCGCGAAGGACGCTGGTGCCGGCGCAAGCACTCCCGCCGCCACCGACGCCGCGGCTACGACCACTTAGCCCAGTGCTGTTCGGCTAAGCCTTCGCTTGCGCCTGTAGCCGAGCGGCTGTGCGCCCCGCCCGGGCTGCGAGTTAGCGGCTGCTCAGCGGGCGGCGCAGGAAACGGGCGATGGCGCCCGAGAACGGCAGCACCGCCGCGGCCAGGAACACCAGCGCCAGCGTCGAGCCCACGAACTGCATCAGGTTGGGCAACGCGCCGAAATTGCCGTCGGTCGATGTGAACGCGAACGCGGTGACGTTACCGGTCGCCGCCACGACGGCCGCCGCAGCGCCCAGGGCCATCACGCCCCAGGTGCGCAGGCGAACCAGGCCGCGCAGCCCCGTGACCGCCAGCAGCACCGCCGCCACGCCGGCGACCATCGTCATGCCGTCCTCGCGCGGGCCGAGCGCGTAGAAGATCAGGCTGGGCAGCGACGCAGCCGCCCGGGTCACAGTCTTCTGCAGGCGCGCGACGCCGAACTCGTCCATGCGGTAACGCTGGCGCCACGCCTCCTGCAGGTCGTAGCGCGCCGCCATCTTCTTCCCCATCAGGGCCAGCACCACCAGACCATGCACCCCGCCGAAGACGGCCAGCACCGGCGACCATCCCATCATCACCAGCGACGCGCCCGCGATCATCAAGCCTGACCAGGCCAGGCCGGTCGCGAACCAGCGCGCCCAGAACCACTCGGCCACCACGCCCATGAAGGCGACGCCGTAGCACGCCGCCAGGGCCAGGCACGCCGGCGCGAGCTCCTCGCCGGCCAGCATGGCCAGCAGCACGTAGAGGCTGATGAACAAGCTCAGCCCCAGCGCCGCCAGCGCCCGGCGGGTTCGCTCGAAGCCGATCTCGCTCAACCGAGAACCCAGCGAACCCAGCACCGGAGGCAAACGCGGCTGCATGGGCTCTATTATAGCCACGTCCGCGCAGGCGTGCCGCCCCCTGCCCGCGGCGCCCGGTCGCCGCCCGAGCTCTAGCGGACGACGACCAGCTCGACCCGGCGGTTCTTGGCCTGGTTGCCGGGGCCGATGTTCGGGACCAGGGGCACATCTCCCCCTACACCCACCGCCTCTATGCGATCGGCCGGTGCCCCCTTGCTAATCAGGTAATCCCGGATGGCCTTCGCCTGCCGTTCCGTCAATTGCTTGCTGGGGTCGGCGCCCTTCGTCCCCTTGCCCTTGCGCCCCGCGCCGCTCCAGTGCGCCTCGACGCGCAGCATCTTTATCTCGGGATGCTCGGTCAGCAGGTCGGCGACCCCCTCCAGTTCGGCCTTGATGCCGGGAGCCAGCTTGGGCGCGCCAGGCTTGAACCTGATCGGGACGCGAAGAACGATCGCCTGCGGCGTCAGCGTCACGTCCGGATTGGCCGCCCGCATGGTGACCTCGAGCTGCCGGTCCTGTCCCGCGGCGATGTCGAGCGCTACCTCCTTGCTGGGGAAGCCGGTCACGTCGACGACGACGCGATACGGGCCAGCAGGCAACGCCGCCGAAAATGCCCCCGCGCCGTCCGCGCGCGATTCAAACGTGGTGGCGCCGATGAAGCGAAGCGTCGCGGCCACCCCCTTGCCGGCTCGATCCACGACCTTGCCGCGTACGTTGCCGTTCGAGATCTTGGCGACGAGCGCGACCTCCACGGTCGCCGACGATCCGGCCACAACGGTCGCCTTGCCCGTCGCGGGCTCGAATCCCGCGGCGGTGACCGCCACTTCGGCAGGCCCCGGCGGCAACGGGACGCTCTGAAAGCTACCGTCCGGATCGGTCGCGACGCGCGCCCGCGGCTGACCGACGAACGACACCACCGCCTCGGACACCGGCTTGCCGTCGGCCTTGTTCTTGACCGTCCCGACGATGGTCCCCATCGTCGGCGGCGGAACCTTCTCGATGGTTCGTGTGACCACCACCGGCCGGCTGAACGCCGCGACGTCGAGGGGGTACGACACGCCGAAGATGACGTCGTAGGGCGGCACCGGCGGCCCGTATTCGTAGCCGACCGAACGCAGGCCGACGTCGACGCCCGCATCCAGCGTGAGGCCGCGGTAAACGCGCGCCCTCAGGCCGAACGTCAACCAGTGCTGATCGCGGTTGCGCGGATCCCCGGGGATGCCCGCGAACGCCGGGTCGGCCGACGCGGTCACGACCTCCGCGTGGTAGGCGACGAACGGCTGCAACGGGACGGGAGCCGTGAGGCGCTCCAGCGGCGCGTCGACACCCAGACCGAAGCGAAGCCTGCTGGCCGCGATGCCGTACGCGAACATCGCGACCTCGCGCGTGTAGATGCTGGTGTTCGCGAAGTCGTACAGGTTCGCCGAGTTGTCGAGGTAGAAGTTGGCGTTCGCGTGCACGCGGATCGGGGCACCGGTCAGCGCCCGGAAGTCGACCGTCGCGACCGGACCGATCCACAGTGACGTCGAGCTGGGCGACAGCGAAAGGTCGGAGATCGACGACAAGAACCGGAAGCCGAGCTCGGCGCCCGCGGTGAAGCCACGACGCACGGGCACGACGGCCTTGCCGCCCAGGATCAGGTCGCCGAACGACTTGATCAACTCCGGGTCGCGACGGTCAGGTTCGGGCGCGCGCTCGTTGCGGTTGCTCGACGTCAAGATCGCGCCGAACAGCTCGATAGACTCGTGCGGCGTGAAACCGAAGTTGAACGTCCCGGCGAGGCGCGTGTTCAGGTCGCCCATGCGGTCGGAGCCCTGGACCAGGAACCGCCTCGCCTGGAAGTACTGGCCGTGCAGGCTGAACCGCAAGTGCCCGACCGGGCCTACCTCGGCTGTCGACAGGTGATAAAAGCCGATCTGGCCGGTCAGCGACGGCAGATAGGAATCGGGGTTCGCCGTTGCCCTCGCTGGTGACGGCGCGGGCGGCGAGACCGACGTCTCCACCGTGGCGCCGTTGAACGGCGTGGGCGCTGGCGCCGACGCCGGCGCTGGGGCAGCGGGCGGCGGCGGCGTCACGGCGGGCGGTGTCGGCGGGGGGCCGAACGCCGGCGGCAACGGCTCGTCCTCCGGAGGTGTTGTCTGTTGTGCCAGGGCCAGCTGCGACAGCGTCGATACCGCAGCCAGCGCGATGAGCACCACCGGCGCACGGAAGCTGGAGGGGGTCATTGGGCACCGACACTATCAGGGGTCACGGGCCCTGAGAATGCCCGAGCTTGCCGGAACCCGTCGCGACCCGGCGGCCCAGGCCATTGACGGCTTGCGGATGGACGCCGGGCATGAGAAATAGTCCGCCCGTGGACGCTCCTGAAACACCGACCCTCGAGGAGCTAACTAACGAGGTTCGCGACGTCGCCCTGCAAGTGCATCAGGCGGAAGAGCGCAAGGACGAGCGTGACGTCGTCGCCGCCGCCCACGCGGGGGTCGAGCGGCTGTCGGCCCGGTATCGCCTGATGCTGCAGTCGCTGTCGCCCGCCGAGCAGATGCGCGCCGAGCGCGCCCTGGGCCGGCGGGTCGTCGACATCAAGCGGCTCGCGTCGCTGCTGCCGAAGGTGCCGGCGATGTCCAGCGAGAGCACGCCCGACCGGGTCGCCGGCGCCAGCGCGCCAGGCGAACGGCGCATCACGGGTGTGTCGTGGTCGCACGATCGGCGGGCACCAGCGGCCGGCCCTGGCGTCGGCGCCGACGTCGAGTCCTGGTGCGGGCGCTGCGGCGCCAGCACCACGCACAGCATCGTCGCGATGGTCGGGCAGGAGCCGAAGCAGGTACTGTGTCAGGTCTGCGGGTCGCGCCACACCCATCGCGTCGGCCCCGCGCGGCAGGCGAAGGCCAGCGCGGCCGGCGCGGAGAGCGAAGACAGGCCGCGCGCCGCCGATCCCGAGGCGAAGCGCAAGGCCGCCGAGCTGCGCGCCCTGGGCGAAGAAGTGTCGGCGGCGGCGCAGGTGCGCGTGTTCGATCCGAAGCAGCGCTACAAGGCAGGCGAGATCATCGTCCACGCCGAGTACGGCCGCGGCAAGATCGAGAACGTCCTGCGTTCGAGCCTGCTCGTCCGCTTCCCGATCGGCGGCCTCAAGTCGCTGATGCTCGTTTGAGCCGCAGCAACTGAGCCGCTAAGCCGCGTCGACTTCGTCGAGGAAGCGCTTGAGCAGGCCGTCGACCATGAGGTTGCGGCTGGCGGCGTCGTAGCGGCCGGCGCGGTAGCCGCCCTGGGCCTCCTCGAAACGGCCGCGGGTGTCGATGATCAGCGCGCGATAGCCGCCGACCTTGCCGCGGATGTCTTTCTGGTTCTTGACCAGGTAGCCGACCAGCGCCACGGCCGACGCCCCGGTCAGGATGATGCCCAGCGGACCCGACAGCGCGTACTTGAGCCCAAGGCGTAGCGCGACCACCCCTGCCGCCCCGAGCGCCGCCTTCTTCAGGCCACTGCCGTCCTTGATCGAATCAGCCGCCATCGACATCGCCTGCCCGGACGCCATGACCAGCGCGATGAAGTTGCCCCGGCGGGTCTTCCAGCTGCGCTCGTAGTAGTCACGGATAGCCTGCTTGAGGAACGCGTCGAAATCGTCGAACACCTCAGGACCAATCTCGGTGCCCTTCCCGTTCGTCTTGTTGCCACCAACGTCCGTTTCCATCGCCATGCCTGGATCGTAGCACGGGAGCGGCGGTTCGATATGCTTGCGGGGTGAACAGAAGGGGCGGTTTGCTCGCGGTGGCGACGCTGCTGCTGCTCGGTCTCGGGGGCATTGCGGACGCGAAGCCAGCGCCGGCCGTCGAGCCGATCCAGCGCGCGCTGCGCGCCGGCCGCTACGAAGAGGCGCGCCGCCTGGCATGCGCCCCTGCCCCCACGCGGGCCCGCGCGCGCGCCGGCGCCGACGCCGGTGGCCGCGCCGCCGCCGACGTCCCCGTGCTGCTGCTGTGCGCGCGCGCCGAGATCGCCCTCGGCCTCCACGCGGAGGCGCGCAAGCGCCTCGAGGCCGCGAACGCCGCCAATCCCGACGACCTGCCGTTGCGCGACGCCCTCATGCGTCTCTACGAAACCGTCGGCGACCGCGACGCGCTGGCGCCGCTGGTCGACGTCAGCTACGCCGACTGGAACGCGGGCGCCGTCGCGCGCACGAAGCCGGCCGACCTGCTTGCCATCGCGACCGCGGCGCGGCTCGATCGCAACTGGAAGGACGCCAACGACGTCCTGCGCGACGCGGTCCGCGCCGATCCGCGCGGGACCGCCGCCAACCTCGACTGGGGCGGCGTGCTGCTCGAGAAGCACAACGGCGACGACGCGGCCGCGGCGTTCAAGGACGTCATCAAGCTGGACCCCGAAAACCCCGACGCGCACGCGGGGCTGGCGCGCGTCGCGATCGTCGATCGTTACGACGGCGCCGCCGCGCTGGAGGAGATCGCGCGCGCGCTGGCGGTCAACCCGGCGCACGCCGAAGCGCTGGCGCTGCGGGCGCAGCTCGCCCTCGACTCCGAGGACTGGGCGGCGGCGAAGGCCGACGTCGCCGCGCTACGCCGCACCAACCCGCGCGACGCGGGCGCGGCGCGCATCGCGGCCACCGCCGCGCTGTTGCTGGACGATCGCGCGGGCTACGAAGCCGCGCGCGACGCCGCGCTGGCCGTCCGGCCGCGCGACAGCGCGTTCTTCGCGTTCGTCGCCGAGGCGCTGACGCGTCACCGCCGCTACGACGAGGCGCGCGCCGTCGCGGCCGAAGGCGTCGCCGCGGACGCGGACGACGCCGCGTGCCTGTCGGTGCTGGCGATGACGCTGCTCCGGCTCGGCGACGAGACCGCCGGGCTCGACACGCTTCGCCGCGCCTGGAAGAGCGACCCCTACGACGTCCGCACCTTCAACCTGCTGAACCTGTTCGAGAAGGTGATCCCGGCCCGCTACACCACGATCTCCAGCGCGCACTTCCGCTTCCGGATTCCGCCCGCCGCGCGCAAGGCGATCACCGAGGTGGTCGCGCCGTTTCTCGAGGAGCGCTACGCGCACTACGTCGCGCGCTACGGCTTCACGCCGGCGGGGCCGATCATGTTCGAGCTCTACGGCGAGCCCCGCGAGTTCGCGGTGCGCACCGTCGGGCTGCCGGCGATCGGCGTCGCCGGCGTCTGCTTCGGCAAGGTGATCACGTCGCAGGCGCCCACCAACCGCGCGTTCAACTGGGGGATGGTGCTGGCGCACGAGCTCGCGCACGTCTTCGCGATCCAGCTGTCGCACGGGCGCGTGCCGCGCTGGCTGACGGAGGGGCTGTCCGAGGTCGAGACCATGCACGCCCGACCGGAGTGGTCGCGCCACGACGACGCATCGATCTATCGCGCCTTTCGCCGGGGCGAGCTGCCGTCGCTGCTGTCGCTGTCGAACGCGTTCATCACCGTGCGCACCTCCGAGGACGCAGCCCGCACGTACGCGCTGTCGGCGCTCGCCGTCGATTTTCTCGAACGGCGCTTCGGCTTCGCGGCGATTCGCGACGCGCTGGCGGCGTTCGGCCGCGGCGAGCGCGAGGCCGCGGTGTTGCAGCGGATGGCCGGCATGTCGGGCGAGGCGCTGGACAAGCAGTTCCGCGCCGAGCTGACGCAACGGTTCGCGCGCTTCGACAAGCAATACCTCGCCAGGCCGCACGCCCCCCGCCGGCCCCGCGGGCAAGGCAGCCAAGCCCGCCAGCAAGCCGACGACCGCTGGTGAATGGGCGGCGACGCGGCCTGGGTGCGCTGCGCGCCGGGCGATCTCGAAGGCGCGCGCAAGGCGCTGGACAAGGCGCGCGCGCTGCCGCAGCCGCCGCCCGAGGACCAGGCCGACATCTTGTTCCTGGCGGGCGAGCTCGCGCTCGCGCGGCGCGACGCCGACGCCGCGGTCGCCGCGTTCGAGGGCCTGCTGGACGTCCCGACACCCGCACACGACGGCTACGACGTGCGCGTGCGGCTAGGCCTGGCGGAGGTGCGCCGCAAGCGCCTCCCCGCCGCGGAGGCGCACCTGCGGCGCGCGGTGGACTTCGATCCGACGCGCGTCGAGCCGCACGCGCTGCTCGCCGAGCTGTACAAGGATCAGCAGCGCGCGGCCGACCGGCTGGGCGCGCTGGCCGCCGCGCTGCGCCTGGAGCCGCAGAGCGACGACGTCGCGAAGCAGGTGGTGCTCGGCGACGCGGCCGCCGGGCGATCGGCGCGCGTCGCGGAGCTCGGGCCGATCGCGATCTTCATCGATCCGGCCGACCCGGACCTGCACGCGGCGCTAGGCCGCGCCCTGGCCGCCACGGGCAAGACCGCCGCCGGCGCCGCCGCGCTGGAGCGCGCCCTGATCTTCGGGGTGAAGCAGCCCGCCCTGCTCCACCTGGAGCTGGCCGCCCTCTACGACCGGCTCGGCGACCGCGGCAAGGCCGCCGCGCACCGCGCCGCCGGCGGCCGCGTGACCGGGCTGCGGCGGCGACGCGGACCGGGAACGTCAGCGTGAACGTCGCGCCGCTGCCTGGCGGGCTGGCCACCTCGATGCGGCCGCCGTGGTCGACGACGATCTGGTGCACCAGCGCCAGCCCCAGCCCGGTTCCCCGCTCCTTCGTCGAGAAGAACGGATCGAAGATCTTGCTGATGTCGGCGTCGCCGATGCCCGAGCCGGAGTCGGACACGCGCAGCGCGATCTGCCCCGCCGGCTGCTCGCGCACCGAGATCTCCAGCCGCTTGCCGCCGCCCGGCATCGACATGGACATCGCCTCGCGCGCGTTGCGCACCAGGTTGATGAGCGCCTGCCGCAGCTGCGCCTCGTCGGCGGCGATTTCAGGCAACCCGGCGGCGACGTCGACCGACAGCGCGACGCCGTCCTGCGCCAGCTCGCCGCGCGCCATCTCGATGACGGACGTGACGATGGCGCCCAGACTCTCGCGCTCCAGCTTCGGGCGCGGCAAGCGCGCGAAGCGCAGGTAGGTCTCGGTGATCTCGGTCAGCCGATCGACCTCACTGATGATCGACGCGATCAGCTTGCGCGGCTCGTCGCCGCGGTCGGCCAGCTCGTCACCGAGCAGCTCCGCGTTGAGACCGATCGACGACAGCGGGTTGCGGACCTCGTGCGCGATCTGGGCGGCCATCCGCCCCACCGTCGCCAGCCGCTCGGATCGAATCAGGCGCTGCTCGCGCTCCTGGATGGCGGCGGCCATGGCGTCGAACTCGCGCGCCAGGTCGCCGATCTCGTCGTGCGACGTGACGCCCATCCGCTGCCCGTAGTCGCCGCCCCCGAGCTGCCGGGCGTGGGCCCGCAACATCCCCAGCGGCCGCAGCGTCCTCAGCGTGAACAGCAGCGCCGCGCCCGCGACCGCCAGCCCGGCGGCGCCCAGCACGATCGCCATCGACAGCGCCGTCTCCTCGTCGTCGGACAGCCGCTGCGCGATCTGGCCGCTCTCACCACGCAGCGGCCGCCGCATCCGGTTCAGGCTGTGCGTCATCGTCGCGAAGTGGCTCTCGAAGTCGGAGCGCGCCTTCGCATCGACCGCGACCGCCGCCGCCCCCAGCTCCACCACCAGCGCGTTCAGCTGGTTGGCCAGCGCCGAGATCTGGTGCCGCTTGTTCTCGAAGTCCGGCCGCCGCGCCGACCCCGGCTCCTTCTCCAGGAAGCGATCGATGACGCCGATCGCGTCATCCAGGTGCTTGCGCCCCATGCGCAGCGCGAGCGGCAGGTTCGGGTCCAGCCGCCCGGCCGCCCCCCGCCCCAGCGCCGGGACGAAGTCGTTCAGCGACTTCCAAGCGGCGTCGACCGATCCGGACAGCTCCAGATAGGCCTCGTTCGCGACCACCCCCTGGCGCGCCCGGTGAATCGACAGCAGCGTGAACGTCGCATTACCCGCGAACGCCAGCAGCAGGACGCCCAGGGCCAAGAGGATCTTGAGCCGCACCCTCGGACGCTAGCACGGTGACGGGGGACCGCCGAGTTTCCAGGGGTTGCCCAGGAGGGTTCTGCCCCGAATGTCGTGAGCTTTTCCCCCTCCGACATTGACACAGCGTAAGCATGCGGAAAAAATGGCAGCCCATGCGTGTCCTGGGGTCGCTGTTCATCGCATATGCCTCGCTGGCGCTGATCGCCGGCCCCGCTCGCGCTGCCGACGGAGACGTGCCCACGGTCGTGCTCGGCATCGAGCCGCTGGATCCGACGCTGGACGCCGTCGCCGCCGAGATCACCGATGCGCTGCGCCAGCGGGTCGCGGCGACCAAGGGCTACCAGCTGCTGCAGGGGAAGGAGCTGGTCGAGATCAAGCTGGTGTTCGCCTGCCCCGACGCCGCGCCGGCCTGCATGTCCCAGGCGGGCAAGAGCCTCGGCGCCAGCAAGGTCATCTTCGGCAACGTCAAGCGCGCGGGGAACGACTTCCAGGTGACGCTGAAGCTGCTCGACGTCAGCCGCGCGGTGGTGGAGAGCTTCGCCGCCGAGACCGTCTCCAAGAAGAACTCCGACGCCAACGGCCTGCGCTCCATGGCGCCCGCCTGGCTGGCGAAGCTGAGCGGCAAGGGGGGAGGCTCCATCCAGGTGCGCGCCAACTTCCCGGGCGCCGCCGTGAGCCTGGACGGCACACAGGTGGGCACCACCGGCTCTGCCCCGGTGGTGATCAACGACGTCGCCCCCGGCCGTCACGAAGTCGCGGTCGAAAAGAGCGGCTACACCACGACGAAGCAGGAGTTCACGCTGGCGTCCGGGCAGAGCCTGCCGTTGAGCCTCGCCCTGAGCCCCGTGTCCGTCGAAGTCCCCCGCCCTGACCCCGGTGGGCCAGCGGTGGGCATCGAGACCGGCGGTGGGGGAGACAGCGACAAGCCCGATTCGATGACCCGGACCGGGTTCTGGGTCGCGGTGGTCGGGACGCTGGCCTCCGCGGGCCTGGCGCTCAAGTTCGGGCTCGACGTGCGCGATATCAACAATGAGCTGGATCAGTACCGGCGCTTCACCTGCCCAGGCTCAACCACGGGCTACTGTGACGGCACAGGAAGAACAAACGTCAATCCGACGTTGAGCCAGGAGGAGACGGGCATCGTCAAAGACAAGACCGACGACGGGAACCAGGCTCAGCTCTTGCAGTGGGTTTTCGTCGGGCTTTCAGGCGCATTCGCCATCGCGGGCGGCGTCCTGTTATACAAGGGGTACCTTGCGTCAGAGGGGACTCAGACAGCGTCAAACCATGGACTGCGGATTTTCCCTTCTGCCACGGCATCTTCCGGAGGCATCATTGCCGAGTTCGAGTTTTGACTCGCCCAGCCAGCTCCCGAGGCGCCGCCGCGTCTCGACGCGACTGGCCGTGACCAATACAGGCCGCGAGGGGCAAAAAATGTCCGCCGCCGCTTTCAGATTTTTTAGATTTTGGGCGTCGCGGCGTCTAGTTTCAGGGGGATTAGCGTCGTGGCGCAAGCGAGTCTAGTCAACCACACGATCGGTAACTACCGAGTCACGAGTCAGCTTGGTGAGGGCGGGATGGGCGTTGTCTATCTCGCCCAGCACCCGGTGATCGGCCGCAAGGTCGCCATCAAGCTGCTGCACGCCGTGCTGGCGCGCGATCCCGATATCGTCGCCCGCTTCTTCAACGAGGCGCGCGCGATTCACATGATCGCGCACGAGAACATCGTCGAGATCCTCGACTTCGGCCAGACCGCCGACGGCCAGCCGTACTTCATCATGGAGTACCTGACCGGCGAATCGCTGAGCGACGCGATCGGACGCGGCGCCATGGTCCCCGAGCTGGTCGAGGCGATCTCGGTCCAGATGTGCCGCGCGCTGTACGGCGGCGCACTCCAAGGGGATCGTCCACCGCGATCTCAAGCCGCACAACGTGCAGCTGGTCACCAAGGCCGACGGCGCGCTGCAGGTGAAGATCCTCGACTTCGGCGTCGCCAAGATCCTGGCGTCGCCCGACGGTGAGCAGTCGGTCAAGACGCGCACCGGCTCGCTGATGGGGACGCCGCTCTACATGTCCCCCGAGCAGTGCAAGGGCGCCGGCCTGCTCGACCACCGCACCGACATCTATTCGCTGGGCGTCATCCTGTTCGAGATGATCTCGGGGCGGCCGCCGTTCACCGCCGAGGGCGTCGGCGAGCTGTTCGCCAAGCACATGCTCGAGGACGCGCCGCTGGTGACGGAGTTCGCGCCCAACGCGCCCCCGCACATGGCGGCGGCGATCATGAAGTCGCTCGCCAAGGAGCCCGACGCGCGCTTCGCGAACATGGAGGACTTCCGCAAGGCGATCGTCGGCGAGATCAAGGTCGCGATGGCGGTGTCGTCCGGGAAAAAGATCCGCTTCTCCAACACGCAGGTAGCGACGATGTCGCCGCGCGCGTCGACCACGCTGTCGTCGGCGTCGTCCGAGATCGACGAGTCGTTCGACCTGGCGCCGCGCCGGCGCCGGATGATGTTCGGACTGCTGGGCGGCGGCGCCCTGGCGGCGGCGCTGGCCTACTTCTTCGTGTTCAAGGACCAGACCCCGGCCGAGGTTCCGAAGCCGGTGGTCGCGACGACGACCACCCCCCCGCCGCCGGTCACGCCGCCGACACCGCCAGCGCCGCCGGTGAAGAAGACCGTCACCATCCGCTTCGAGGCCGATCCGCCGGGCGCGCACGTGTTCCGCAAGAAGGACAACAGCGACCTGGGCGTCGTCCCCGTCGAGCTACAGCTCGCCAAGGACGCGGCCAAGGCCGGCCCCGAAGGCGTGACGTACGTGCTCCGCCTGCCCGGCTATCGCGAGCGGCTGCTGGTGGCGGATGTGGCGACGGATCGCACGATTCACGTCTCTTTGGAGAAGGCGCCAGCGCCGGCGCCTGACAAGGACAAGGGCCACAGGGCTGGCGGAGGCCATCGCCCCGTCAAGAAGAACAGGAACCCCGTCGACGAAGACGGGCTGGCGACCCCGTCGTTTTAGACGATCGAGATGGGAACCCTCGGAGGGTTCCCAAACCCTCCCGCGATGAGCTCTGGCGGGCAAAAGCCCGCCTGCGCTCGACGCGATAGCCGTCGATGTCGCCGCGCCGGCGTTGCGCCCGTAGCGACAGCATGTCCAGGAAACGCTCGGGCGCCAGCGCGACGCGGCTGCGGCTTTCCAGGTAGCGGCGGCGCTCGAGCGCGAAGATGCCGCTGGCGGCGACGCTGCCGCCTGCGAGCGCCACGATGTCGTAGACGCCGAAGCCGGGCACCATCGCCGCGCCGCCCAGGCCCAGCAGCGCAAACGCCATCACGGCGCGCACGCCCATCTGCCCCATGCGCTCGCGCCGCATCTCGCTGAGATCGATGTTGAAGGTCACCGACGTCTCGGTGCCGCTGGCGTTGCCGACGACGATGGTCTCGACGTGCGTCACCAGCGAAAACGCATAGCGCTTGGAGAAGTCGAGCGACCGCACCAGCCCAGGCCAGATCCCCTGCGCGCGTTCCCACTCGATGCGGTCGCCGTGATGCCGGCGCACCGTCATCAACTGCTCGCGCAAGAAACGATCGACCGACCGGCGGACGGCATCCTGCGGCCCCTCGACGACGCGGCTGACAATCACGCGGCTGGAGCCCAGCGTGCGCGTCAGCGCCCCCTGCTCCTCCAGCTCCATGGGCATCGCCCCGATGCAGCTCGAGCAGTGCCTGGTCGACCGCTTCGCGGCGCAGCCCAGCCTCTTCACCCAGCCGCTCGAGCTCGACCGACGCTCAACGACTCGTCGCTGGCGCGGTCCGCCCGGGTCGGGCTCTGCGTATCAATCTCGGCCGCTCGCCGGAGGACGAAGTCGACTTCTCTTCGCGTCAGCTTGTCGGACGGCACGACAGTTCCCAGTATAGCGCGCGCGAGGGTCGAATCACGGACCACTGTCGCGGTGCTTGCGAATTGGGAAACCGATCCGCATGACCAGCTCGTATATCCAGTCAGGACAGTACGCGCGCAAACGGCCGCCGGAGATCGAGGTCGGCCCGACCGGCCAGCGCAGCCCGGGGCTGGCCGCCGTCGCGGCGCGTTCGATGCGGTCGATGAGCGGCGTCGAGATCCGCCGCCCTGGGGATCTTGGCCGCCTGCCGGCGGTAGCTGGCCAGCAGCTCCGCGTAGGGGCTGTCGTCGGCGCCCGCCTGCGCCGCCAGGCGTTCGTTCGTGTGCAGCTGGGTCGCGAACGGGCCCGGTTCGATGAGCACGACCTTGACGCCGAACGGCAGCAGCTCCAGGCGCCACGCCTCTATCATCCCCTCCAGCGCCCACTTCGACGCGTGGTACGGGCCGACCAGCGGAACTGCGACCCTGCCCGACACCGAGCCCAGCGTCACGATCGTCCCCGCGCGGCGGGCCCGCATCGCCGGCAGGACCGCGCGCGTCACGCGATGCACGCCGACGACGTTGGTCTCCAGCTGGTCGCGCAGCTCCGCCGGCGTCGTCTCCTCGAGCGACCCGAACGCGTAGTAGCCGGCGTTGTTGACCAGGACGTCGAGGCGCCCGCCCGTCTCGCGCAAGGCGGTGTCGACCGCCGCCGCCACCGAATCGTCCTGGGTCACATCGAGCTGGGGCGTCGTCAGGCGCCAGCCGCGCTCGACGGCCAGGGCGCGCAGCTCGGCGCCCCGCTCCGGATGCCGCATGCTGGCGAACACCCGCCAGCCCCGGGCCGCGAAGCGTTCGGCGATCGCGCGTCCGATCCCCGTCGAGCTGCCCGTGACGAGCAGCGACGGCGCCTCCCCTGCTTCGCTGGCCGCCGCCCTCATGTCGATGCTCAGGTGCGAAGCAACGCCGCGACGAGCGCCACCGACAGCAGACCCCACGCCGCGCTGGCGGCGATCCACACCCGCGCCCGCCGCCGCCGCAATCGCAGGCGCGCCAGCGTGCGCAGCCCCAGCGCGATGTCCAGCGTCGAAAGCACCAGCAGCGCCGACATCCAGCCCAGGCTCGCCTGCTCGTGCTTGTCGGGCGCCAGCGCGTAGGCGATGGCGCCGATCAGGAACACCGACCCCAGCAGCGCCTGCACGATCGCATGCCGGGTCGCCCGAACCCGCAGCTGCGCGGCGCGCACGTGCTTCAGCGACCGCGCCGGGGGCGGCAGGGCCGATTGCCGGGTGGTCATCCCCTCCAGTCTAATCCAACACGCGGCGCTCATAGGCGGGACCATCGAAGGGTCCCGCCGCCCGCCGCGATGGGCGCTAATACGGCAGGCGATAGCCGGCTTGCAGCAGGTGGGCGCCGCCGAAGCTGGTGGTCTGCAAGAAGTAGCCGTACGAGACCTCGAAGCTGCCGCCGGCGAACCAGCGGAAGAACGGCAGGTCGCGCATCGCGCCCGCCTCCCACACCACCTTGACCTCCGGGTACTTCGTGACCAGCCCGCCCAGCTTCGGATCGGTGCTGTAGTAGAACGAGCCCGGCGCGTAGCAGCCGGGCACGGCGACCGCGTTGCACCAGAACTGCGCGTTGTTCTGCCAGTGATAGCGGAACAGCAGCCGCAGCTCGAGGTTCGACGTCACCTGCTGGTACACGCGGCCTTCGATCGTCTCCGCGCGCAGCGCCCACGGATCGAGCGCGCTCATGCCGTCGCTGCCCGGGAAAGCGTCCCAGTAGTGCCGGTAGAGAACCTGCAGGCCGGTCCCGGTCTGCGGGAAGTAATACGCGGTGCGCGCCGCGACGGCGTGGCGCAGGCGCTTGTCGGGCACGACTTCGTACCCGAAGTTGGGCACGGCGCGATAGAGGTTGCCCTGGAAGCCGTCGAGGTACGCGAGCTCGTAGCTCACCTGCGCCAGCCAGACGGGCGACAGGATCTGCGTGTAGTTGATGCCCGCGAACCAGGTGTCGAGCGGGCACGTCAGCGCGGACATGCCGGGGCGGCACTCCGGCGTGCGCCCGCGCGCCGACATCGTATCGAAGCCCCGCCCCACCGACAGCCTGAGCGCCGCCGGTGTCGCCCCAGAACCGCCGGCCGTACGAAGCGCCGATGCCGTGCGACCAGTAGTCAGATTCGGCGCTGTACCTGTAGGCGATGGTGGCGTCGCTGCGTGACCAGCGCATGCGCACGCGCAGACCGGCTTCGTCGCGCACCTCGGTGAACACGTTGTCGATCGTCGTGCCGGCCGCGATCGACGCGGACGTGATGGCGTCGACCAGGAAGTGCGCGCCGACGTCGATGCCGCTGGGCGATTCGCGCTCCAGCTCCACCATCGGCTGGATGACGCGCGTTGAAGCTTCACGATAGTAGGCGCCACGCACGATGACGTAGTCGCCGGCGACGGCAGTCGATCCTGCCGCCGCCAGCACTCCCGTCATCGCAACGAGGAGCGCCGCCCGCTTCAATTGCAGCCGCAGCCTCCGCCGGGCTGGCCGAAGCCGAGGTCAGCGCCTTCGCGCGATCCCAGCCAGTGCTGCCTGAATCGATCCTCCTGCAGGTCGGCGTCGAAGCGCAGCGCGCGCTTGGACAGGTGCTCGCGCTGCCAGGGAGCGACGGGCGGCGGCCGGTGCGCGCAGCCCGCGACGCCGCCGAGCGAGAGCCCGGCGGCCAGACAAAGTCCGGCCCACTTCGGAGCGATGCGCATGCCGAGCTTTTTATCACGGGCGCGGCGCGCCCGTGCGTAGCTCGATCGCGACTCGACTACGAGCCGTCGAGCGTAGACGAGCCATGTCCGACTACGCCCATCGCGATGTGGCAGATATCGACCCGGATCTGCATCGTCGCGCAGGCCATGCCTGCCGCCGTTGTTCGGCCCGAGGTCGCACTGCTCGCCTTCGGCCTCGTCGACCATGGCGTCACCACAGAAGTGCGGGAACTTGCACCCCGGCGCGCAGCCGTCCTTCATGCCGTAGGTCTTGTTGTTGTCGCGGCTGCCGAGGTCGCATTCCTCGCCGCCATTCGGGACGCCGTCGCCGCAGTACGGGCCGTACTTGCACATGGCCGTGCAGCCGCCGTACGAGCCGTCGTTGTTCTTGCCACCGCACGACGGATCCGCAGACGGCGTGGTCTCGCCGCAGTCGCACTCCTCGGCGCCCGTCCGCGTGCCGTCGCCGCAGCGGGGGCCACACTCCGAACGGTTGGTGGTGAAGCCGGACAGCGTGAGCTGGAAGTTCGACTCGCTGGGGTGGCGATCGGCGTGGAACACGGCGATCTCGTACGTCCTGCCCATCGTCATGTTGAGGTTCACGGTGCGCGCCCGGCAATCGGCGGGGCTGGTCGTCGCCACCATCGTCATCGGATCGATGCCCGGGCAGGCGGTGATGACCGTTGCCGTTGAGCGAGCCGCCCTCGATCGTCGACGCGATGCCGGCGCCGTTGACCTGCACGCGCCCCGGCAGCCGCTGGTGGACGCCGCCCAGATCCAGCACCAGGACGCCGTTGATGAAGATGAACAGGTCGTCGTCGCCGTAGAACGACAGCTCGAACGCACCCGCGTAGTTGAACAGGTAGCGAACCTCGGTCGTGTAATAGAAGTTGTGGAACCAGCCCTGGATGGGGGTGATCCACATCGCCGTCGCGATCGACGGCGGGAACATGTACTGGTCGCCGCGGCAGGTGGTCGGTGTTGAACGCTCGCGTCGTGCCCGAGAACCAGTACGGCCACAGGTTGCACAGCATCGCCTCGCCGTTGACCGTCTTCATCGCGCCCGGTCCCGCCTGGCTGCCGATGACCGGGAACTGGTTCGGCGGATCCACCGGGAAGAAGCCGCCGTAGATCGCGTGCGGCGCGGTCGAGAACTGATACTTGCTGGTTGCCGATCGTGGCCAGGTCCATCGTCCCGACCACGTGCTTATTGCCCGTGTACGTGCTGTCGACGAACCACTGCTCGAAGCTCGCCTTGCTGGAGACGATCGGCGCCGGGCCTTTGTACCAGGGGGCGCCGCCGTTGTTGCCCGGCACGTGCTTGCGCGAATCCACGGGATCGCGCCCAGTGAACACGCCGCGCCTACCGACGCGTCGCCGTAGTCCGGGCACGTGCGGCGCCGTTGCCGTTGTGGCTCCAGTCGGTGAACTGGCAATCGCACAGCGTCGGGGTCGCCGTACGCGCCATGTTGAACACCGGCTTGCCGTCGGCCCGAGGTTCGCCTGCGCGAGATCCCAGCACCGCGCCGTCGAATCGTTCTGCTTCGCGGGCCCGCCCGAGTTGGAAACGCAGTGGCGCTTGGCGAACGAGAATCCAGCCCCGTGGCTGGTCGGATGCGCCCGTGACTGACGGGTCGCAGACCGGCGCGCCCAGGTAGAAGAAGTCGGGGTGACCGCCCGTCTCCTTCTCGATCTTGAAGTCGCGGTAGATCACCGGCAGCTTCAGGCACTCGACATCGTACCCGTCGCCGGATCGGTGCACATCTCGGCGTCCGGGCGCGGCCTTGTTCGTGCACATGAAGCCCGCCTCGAGCGTGCACGTCGGCGAGCAGCCGTCGCCCGCGGCCGAGTTACCGTCGTCGCAGGCCTCGGTCGCCTTCGACGTTGCCGTTGCCGCAGGTGATGGCGCACGCCTGCGTGGCGCCCGAGGCGCTGCGGCAGGTCGGTTCCTTCGTGCACGTCTTCGAGCAACCGCTGGCGTCACCGAAGAACAGCCCGTTCGGGCCCTTGCAGCCGGTCGGGTACATCGCGTTGTCCGTCCCGCAGTCGCAGCCCTCGTTGCCCTCCTTGACGCCGTTGCCGCAGATCGCTGCGGAGCAGGTGCTCTTCCGCCGCAGCGGGACTCGGTGCACACCGCGCCCGGCTCGACCTGACACACGACCGAGCAGCCGTCGCCGTCCATCGTGTTGCCGTCGTCGCAACCTTCGCCGCCGAGCTTCCTGCCGTCGCCACACGCGGGGATGCAGAGCCGCCCGGGGACACGACACTCGTAACCGGAATCGACGCCGTCGCAGTTGGCGGCGCAGCCGTCGCCGGCCGTCCTGTTGCCGTCGTCGCACGCCTCGGTCGCGCCGAGGATGCCGTCACCGCACACGCCGGCCATCGTGCAGACGCTGGGCGAGCCCGTGCAGCTCCAGCCCGCGGGGATCTGACAGATGACGCTGCAACCGTCGCCCGGCGTCTTGTTGCCGTCGTCGCACTGCTCGCCGTTGTCTACCGATCCGTTCCCGCACATCGTCGTGATGACGGTGATCCCGTCGATGCCAGGACGTGCGTCGTTGCCGCCCCCGAGCCCGGTGCCGCCGGCGCCGGTAGCACTACCGTCGACGCCTCCCGGCTTCTGCGAAACACCCGCACATCCCACACCGGCGCCAAGGGAGATCAAGGCAACGAAAGACAGCAAACGCCCGCTTAACATGGGGGACTCCTAGGTTGGGTTAAGGCGACCTAATACTCCTCCGCCTTTCATTCCCGGACAAGTACGTAACCGATCGCCGGGGTACAATCTCGGCGCCGTGAGTAGTGAAACCACCTACCTCGTCCTCGACATCGAGACCATCCCTGACAGGGAGCTGTTCTCGCCGCCCGAACAGCCCGCCGGCGTCGAACGACCGTTTCCACCGCTCTACGCCTGCCGGCCGGTCGTCGTCGGCGTGATGTGGCTGGGGCCGGGGCTGGCCGTGAAGCGCATCGGCACCTTCGGCGAAGGCAAAGACGAGGCGGGGATGATGGCCGACTTCGCCGAGTTCATGGGCAAGTGGCGGCCCCACGTCGTCACCTGGAACGGGCGCGGGTTCGACCTGCCCGTGCTGGCCTTGCGCGCGCTGCGCTTCGGCCTCGACTTCCGCTGGTACTACCGCGGCGAGGGCTATCGCTATCGCTTCACCGAGGAGGGGCACATCGATCTGTGCGATGTCATCTCGGACCACGGCGCGGCGAAGATGACGTCGCTCGACGGGGCGGCGCGCACGATCGGATTGCCGGGCAAGGGCGGCGGCGTCGACGGCAGCCAGGTCGAGGGGCTGTACCACGCCGGCCAGATCGATACGCTGCGCCGCTATTGCCTGTCGGACGTGGCGCAGACCGCGTTCCTGTTCGTCCGCTACCGGTTGGTGTCGGGCGACCTCGACCGCGACGCCTACCGCGTCGCCGCCAGCGGGATGCTCGCGGCGCTGGAGACCGACGGGCGGTTCGCGACGCTTCTCGACGGCGTCGACCGCCGGCGGCTGCTGCTCGAGCCGTGACGTCGCCGCTCGCGCACCTGGCGCCGCTGCGGCGCGATTTCTACGCGCGCCCGACGACCGCGGTCGCACGCGACCTGGTCGGCAAGCTGGTCGTGCGGCAGCGCGCGGACGGCGGCACGCTGGTGGCGCGCATCGTCGAGGTCGAGGCGTACCTGGGCGAGCGCGACGCGGCGTCGCACGCGCGGCGCGGCCCCACGCCGCGCGCCGCGATCATGTTCGGGCCGCCGGGCTTCCTGTACGTCTATCTGATCTACGGCATGCACCACTGCATGAACTTCGTCACCGAAACCGACGGCGTCGCCGGCGCCGTCCTCGTGCGCGCGGCGGCGCCGCTCGCCGGCTTCGACGTCGAACGGCGCAAGCGCCCGCTGACCGGTCCCGGCAAGCTGTGCGCCGGGCTGGGCATCACGGTCGCGCACAAGGGGCACGATCTCACGCGCGGCAGCGAGCTGTTCGTCGCCGACGACGGCGCGCCGCCGCCGCGCCGCCGGACGTCGCCGCGCATCGGCGTCGACTACGCGGGCGCGTGGGCCGCGCGCAAACTGCGCTTCTTCGACGCGCGCAGCCCCTACGTCTGCCGCGTCGCCCTGACGCCGGCGAACTTCGCGTTCGATCGAAGCGAACATGTTGGGCAGCGACGCGGCGACCAGGCCGTCGGTCACCTTGCGCAACACGAAGCCGGGCAGCGGCGCCTTGACGTCGAGCGCGGCGCGGTAGTTGATGGTCGTGCCGTCGCCCGCCGCCGTGAAGCGCCAGCTCCCGACGGAGGCGGTCACGATCTCCCCTTCCACGAACGTCCAGTCGACGGTCAGCGGGGCCGGGTCGCAGGTCAGGTCGAGGACGTAGCGGACGGCGATGACCACCGCGGCGCTGAATTCGACGCGCACGACATTACCCGTCGTCGACAGCACGCGCGCCTGCTTGAACTCGGGGAACAGGCGCGGGTACGCGGGGAAGTCGGTGACGACGGCGTAGACCTCGGCCGGGGTCGCCTGGGCGACGGTGTGCTGCCGCTGGACGGGTTCGCGCACGCTCATGGGGTCGCATGATAACGTCCTTGGCCCATAATCGACATGCCGAGACCTTTTGCCCCGCCTGGAACGCGCACCAACTTCGTCGGCGATCGCCCGGCCCGCCTGGACCACGTTCGCCTGGACTGGGACCTCGACCTGCCGGGACGCCGGCTGTCGGGGACCGCGACGCTGACGCTGTCCACCCGTCGCGACGCGCTGTCGGTGTTGACCTTCGACGCCGTCGAGCTGGACGTCAGCGCCGTCGCCGTCGATGGACGCCCCGCCGCGTTCGACAACGACGGCGAACGGCTGCGCGTCACCTGCCCCCAGCCGCTCAGCGACGGGGCCAAGGTGGACGTCGACATCAAGTACTCGTGTCAGCCGCGCCGCGGGCTGTACTTCATCGGCCCCGACGACGATCACCCCGATCGCGCGACGCAGTGCTGGACGCAGGGACAGGACGACGATTCGCGCCACTACTGGCCGTGCATCGATCACCCGATCGAGAAGTTCACGACCGAGGTGATCTGCACGGCGCCCGCCGGCAACTTCGTGCTGTCGAACGGCGTCCTGCGCCAGCGTACGGAGCTGCCCGGCGCGCGCGTGCGCTGGCACTACGCGCTGGAGTTCCCGCAGCCGGCGTACCTGGTGACGCTGGTCGCCGGGCCGTTCTCCGAGATCGCGGCGCGCGCCCCCAACACCGGCGTCGACGTCTACTACTACGCGCCGCCGGGGCGTGAGGCGGACGCGCAGCGCAGTTTGGGCCGCACGCCCGACATGATCGACTTCTTCTCCGAGAAGATCGGCCTGCCCTACGCCTACCCGCGCTACAGCCAGATCACCGTCGCCGAGTTCATCTTCGGCGGCATGGAGAACACGACGGCGACGACGCTGACCGATCTCGTGCTGCTCGACGAGCGCGCGGCGCTGGACCACGACGTCGACGGGCTGGTGTCGCACGAGCTGGCGCACCAGTGGTGGGGCGATCTGCTCACCTGCCGCGAGTGGTCGGAGGCGTGGCTCAACGAAGGCTTCGCGACGTACTTCGAATACATCTGGCGCGAGCACGCCAAGGGGCGCGATGAAGCCGACCTGGAGCTGCTGGTCGACACCGACGGCTACCTGACCGAGGCCGGCCGCTATCAGCGCCCGGTCGTCTGCCGGCAATACGACGAGCCGATTCACCTGTTCGACGCCCACCTGTACGAGAAGGGCGGCCGCGTGCTGCACATGCTGCGGCACGAGCTCGGCGACGCGGCGTTCTGGCGGGCGATCGGCCACTACGCGCGCAAACACGCGCACGGGTCGGTCGAGACGCGCGACCTGGCGCGCGCCATCGAAGACACGACCGGGCGCAACGTCGACGAGCTGTTCGACCGGTGGATCGCGCGGCCCGGCCACCCCGAGCTCGGCGGGCGCTGGGAGTGGGACGAGGATCGCAAGGTCGGCACGCTGCGGCTGGCGCAGAAGCAGCCGGTCACGCGCCGAGGCGCCGCTGTTCAAGTTCTCGACGCTGGTGCGCTTCGAGGTCGCCGGCCGCGAACACGACGAGCGCGTCAGCGTCAGCGAGGCGTCGCACGCGTTCGAGTTCCACCTGCCGGCGCGGCCGACGCAGGTGATCTTCGACCCGGGCGACGTCGTGTTGAAGTCGGTGAAGCTGGAGAAGAGCTCCGCGCTGTGGCGTCGGCAGCTGGCGTCGGCGCGGCTCGCTGTCGATCGCGTCGCCGCGGCGCGCGCGCTGGCGGACCTGCCCGATCCTGTGAGCGTCGCCGCGCTGGCCGCCGCGATGCGCGACGATTCGTTCTGGGGCGTTCGCGCCGCCGCGGCGCGCGCGCTGGGCCAGACACGACGTGACGAAGCCCGCGACGCGCTGGTGGCGGCCTTCGCGGACCCGCACGCGCGCGTCCGCCGCGCCATCGCCGCCGGGCTGGGCGACTTCGTCGGCGACGAGACCGCAGCACGCGCGCTCGCGGCCTGCCTGCGCCGCGGCGACCCGAGCTACTTCGTCGAGGCCGAGGCCGCGGCAGCGCTGGGACGGACGCGGTCGCCGGAGGCGCTGGCGCTGCTGCCGACGCTGCTCGACCGGCCGTCGTTCCAGGACGTCATCCGCAGCCGCGCGATCGAGGGGCTGGGCAAGTGCGGCGACGAACGCGCGCTCGCAGTCCTTCGCGAAGCGTCGCGCCCTGGCGCCGGATGGGCGTCGCGGCGTGCCGTCGTCTCTGCGCTGGCTGAACTGACGCGAGGCACCGGGAGCGAGCGGGCCGCGCGCGAGCTGATCGAGATCCGCCTGCGCGATCGCGACTTCCGCGTTCGCGCCGAGGCCGCCTCTGCCCTGGCGCGGCTGGCATCGGCGGAGGCGATCCCGGCGATCCGCAGCGCGCTGGCCAGCGAGCTGGACGGCCGCGCGCGGCGGCGGATGAATGATGCAATCCGCGATCTCGAAGCCGGAACGCGCCCGGCCGAGGAGGTCCGCCAGCTCCACGAAGAGGTGGAGCGGCTGCGCAACGAGACCGCGAAGCTGCGCGAACGCGTCGATCGCATCCAGGCGATCCAGGCCGCCAAGCCGCCGGCCCCGCCGTCACCCGCACCTGCCGGCGGCAAGGGCAAGCGCCCGCGGCCGGCGACGCGCCGCCGCCCGCGCACGCTGCGCCCTGTCCGGCGATAGTCATAGGCGACATCAAGAACCGTAGCCGCACACCCGCGCTTCGCGCGGGAGCGGCTAGCGATTCAGCTCGGCGATGATGTCGCGAGCGATGTCGCGAGCGCGCGGCAGCTCGGCGCGCGGGATCGAGATCGCGCCGACCACGGGATGCCCGCCGCCACCGTAGCGCTCGCAGATCTTGTTGATCTCGTGCGTACGCGGCACCTTCGACCAAGGGTTGGCGCCGATCGAGATCTTCGCGCGCGACGCCAACGTCACGCCTACCGAATAGCGCGCCTCGGGGAACAGGTAATACGAGATGAACTTGTTGAACGGGCCGGTCTCGTGATCGGCGAGATCGAAGGTGACCACCCCGCCTTCCAGCTTCGCCGCCTTGCGGATGGTCTCGACGTTGCGTTCGTGCTGCTCCAGCAGCGGCCCGAGCGGACCAGCGACATAAGGATCTGCCGCAATTTCGGCCAGCGGCCGGCTCACCAGATCGCCGATGAACCGATCGGCCAGCTCCGGCTTCTTGTTGTTCTCGATGAAGGTCATCAGCTTCAGCGCCGGCTCCTTCAGCTCGACCGCCATCTTGGCGTCGGTGAACAGCGCGCCGTCGATGATCTCCGCCCACTCGAGCAACTCGGACAGCGGCGCCGGGTCGAAGCCGAACTTCGTCGACACGACGCCCGCCAGGAACTTGGTGCAGCTCTTCGCGTTCGGGTCGTAGAACTTCCGCCCGGTGGCGTCGGCGCGAAAATGGTCCTCGTCGCCCGGAAGCTGGAACGCCGACGCGTGGTGATCGAACCACCACGTCAGACGCGGGTCCTGCGAGTAGCGAAAGTCGACGCACGCGTTTTCATCGCCGTCGAAGCAGTCCGCCGAAAACGGCTGCGCTGCCCCCTTGTGCTCGAGCGGCCGGTACACGATGTCGACCGGCCCCTTGGCGATACGCTCGCGATAGAACCGAGAGAACACGCCGGCGGAGCTGCAGCCATCGAAGCAGTTGCCGTGGTAGAGGACGCGCAAGCGCATTTCGTTCCAAGCTACCAGCATGCAGAGTCGATCGCAGTGATAAAGTCGCGACCATGCCCGAGTTCCTTACCGACCTGAAACGAACCCATGACTGCGGCGCGCTGCGCGCCGCCGACGCCGGCAAGCGCGTCGTTCTGTTTGGCTGGGTGGCCGCGCGACGCGACCACGGCGGCTGCGTGTTCATCGATCTCCGCGATCGCGGCGGCCTGACCCAGGTCGTGTTCGAACCGGGCGCGAACGCGGACGCGCACGCGCTGTCCGGCGAGCTGCGCGGCGAGTTCTGCATCGGCATAGCCGGCACGGTCGTGGAACGCGGCGGTCACAAGAACCCAAACCTGGCCACCGGTGAAATCGAGGTCAAGGCCGACGCGCTCACGATCTTCTCGCGCTCCGAGACGCCGCCGTTCGAGATCGTGGATGACAGCGTCGCGGGCGAAACCGTCCGCCTCAAGCACCGTTACCTCGATCTGCGGCGCCCTGCCCTGCAGAAGAATTTCCTCGTGCGTTCGCAGATCTACCAGAGCACGCGCCGCACGCTGGCCGAACGCAGCTTCATCGAAATCGAAACGCCGTTCATGGTGAAGTACACGCCGGGCGGCGCGCGCAACTTCCTGGTGCCGTCGCGCCTCAACCCCGGACAGTTCTACGCGCTGGCCGAATCGCCGCAGATCTTCAAGCAGCTGTTCATGGTCGCGGGCATGGACCGCTACTTCCAGATCGTGCGCTGCTTCCGCGACGAGGACCTGCGCCTCGACCGCCAGCCGGAGTTCACGCAGATCGACCTCGAGATGAGCTTCGTCGTCGAGGAGGACGTCCAGAACGTGATCGAGGCGCTGATGGCGGCGCTGTGGAAGGACGTGCTCGGCATCGACCTCACGCTTGCCGTTCGCGCGTCTCAGCTACGCCGACGCGATGGGCAACTACGGTTCGGACAAGCCCGACCTGCGCTTCGAGCTGCCGCTCGTCGACCTGACCGAAGCCGTCACCGCCCACGACGGCGGCGGCGTCGGCCTGCTGCAGTCCGCGGTCAAGGCGCCGGGGGGCGTGGTCAAGGGCTGGCGGCTGCCCGCTGCGCACGCCAAGGCGCTGTCGCGCGCCGACCTCGACAAGCTGGAAGAGTTCGCCAAGGGGTTCGGCGCCCGCGGCCTGGCGCGCGCGCGCCTCGGTGAAGGTGGCGCCTGGACGCAGAGCCCGATGAAGACGATCAGCGACGACCTGCGGCGGGCGATCAACACCGCCGCCGGCGCGAGCGACGGCGATCTGCTGTTCCTGCAGTTCGGCGCCAAGAAGCTGGTCAACGCCGTGCTCGGCGGCCTGCGGCTTCACGTCGCCGACAAGCTGAAACTGATCCCGCGCGACGCCGGCAAAGCGGCGTGGCGGTTCTGCTGGATCACCGACTTCCCGATGTTCGACGCCACCGATGACGGCCACCTGGTGGCCGCCCACCACCCGTTCACGTCGCCGCACGCCGACGACATCGACAAGCTCGACAGCGATCCGGCGTCGGTGCGGGCGCGCGCCTACGACCTGGTGCTCAACGGCAACGAGATCGCGGGCGGCTCCATCCGGATCCATCGCCCCGACGTGCAGGCGCGCGTGTTCCGCGCGCTCGGCCTCAGCGACGACGACGCGCGCGCCAAGTTCGGCTTCCTGCTCGAAGCCTTCAAGTACGGTCCGCCGCCCCACGGCGGCATCGCCGCGGGCGTCGATCGACTGGCCATGTTGATGTGTGGCGCCGATTCGCTGCGCGACGTGATCGCGTTCCCCAAGACGCAGAAGGGGACCGACATGCTGACCGAAGCTCCCGGACCGGTGTCGCGCCGCCAGCTCGACGAGCTGCACATCGCGCTCAAGGAATGACCGCCACGGAGCGCCGCCAGGCGGCGCTGGCGCAGCTCGGCTCGCGCCGCTTCGACCTGTTGATCGTCGGTGCCGGCGCGACCGGCGCCGCGACCGCGCGCGACGCGGCGCTGCGCGGGCTGGACGTCGCGCTGGTCGACGCCGGGGACTTTGCCGGCGAAACGTCCGGCCAGTCTTCCAAGTTGATCCACGGCGGGCTTCGCTACCTGCAGTACGGCGACCTCCACCTGGTGTTCGAGGGGCTCGCGGAGCGGCGCAACCTGATGCGCACCGCGCCCCACCTGTGCCGTCCGGTGGAGTTCGTGTTCCCCGCCTACCGCGGCGAGCGCCCGACGCTGGCGACGCTGGGCACCGGCATCCGCCTCTACAACGCGCTCGCGCTGTGGAAGCCACCCGCCGGCAGCCGCACGCTGCGCATCGAACAGCTCTACAAGCTGGCGCCGCAGCTGCGCAGCGCCGGGCTCGCGGGCGCGCAGGCATACGTCGACTGCCAGACCGACGACGCGCGGCTGGTGCTGGAGCACGTCCTCGACGCGGAGGCGGCCGGCGCGACCGCCGTCAACCACGTTCGGGCGACGGCCCTCCAGCGCGACGCTCACGGCCGTGTTCGTGGCGTCGCGCTCGTGGACAGCGAGACTGGCGCCCGGCTGGACGCGCGCGCGACCGTCGTGGTCAGCGCGACCGGGCCGTTCACGGACAGCTTTGTCGCCGGCGGCGGCGCGCCGCGCCTGCGCCCGACGCTGGGCGTGCACCTGGTGTTCGACGCCGCACGCGTGCCGCACAACGGACGCGTGCTGGTGCTGCGCTCGCCGCGCGACAACCGCCTGTTCTTCGTGTTGCCCGCCGGCCTGCGCACGATCGTGGGCACGACCGACACCGACTGGCCGTCGCCGGAGCCGCCGAGCCTGGGCAGCGACATCCGCGCCCGCGGCGCCGATGTCGCGTACCTGCTGGAGGCGTTGAACCACTGCATGCCGCCGCTGCGGCTCGCGGCCGGTGACGTGTTGTCCACCTACGCTGGGCTGCGGCCGCTGCTCGCGACCGGGGCCAACACGCCGTCGCAGACCTCGCGCGAGCACGACATCGCGCTCCAGCCGGACGGCATGATCGTCGTCGCCGGCGGCAAGCTGACGACCATGCGGCGCATGGGCGAGCAGGTCGTCGATCGCGCGCTGGACGTGCTGCACGCGGCCGGCCTCGAACGCCGCCTCGGTCGGTGCGTCACCGCGCACCGACCGTTGCCCGGCGGGGGCCCTCACCCGCCGGCGCTCGCGGCGCACCCGCTCGCCGACGACGTGCGCGCCCACGTCGCCGCCGCGTACGGCGCGCGTGCAGCGGAGCTGCTGGCGGTGATTGGCACGTCCGTCCCCCTCGCGGGACGCATCGATCCCGAGCTGCCGTACATCTGGGGCGAGGTCGTGTTCGCCGCCCGCCACGAGCACGCCCGCTCGCTCGTCGACGTGCTGGTGCGACGCGTGCCGCTGTTCCGCGACGCGCGCGACCAGGGCCTGGCGGCCACCGTCGGGGCCGCCGCGCTGCTGGCCAGCGAGCTCGGCTGGACGCCGGCGGCGCGCACGCGCGCCATCGACGACTATCGCGCGGCGGTCGATCGATCCCGGCTGTGGCGCGCCGAGATCCCCGCCGTCACATGATGGTGATGACGCCGGGGACCGCGCGCAGGCGCGCAAACAGGCTCAGCACGACCTCCGCGCTCGCGCACGGCACCTTCAACCGGTGGCTGACGTATTTGCCCTGCGCCGACGGACGCCGCTCGTAACCGCCGCCACCGTCACCGACGCCCGCCGCGGCGAGCACCGCGGCCGTCACCGTCTCGTCGTCCCGCGTGATCACCGACAGCGTGAACTCGCAAGGGAAGGTGTGATTCGCCTCGAGCAGCTCGACGGAGCGCCGGTATGCCTCCGCCCCGCCGTCCCCCCCGCCCCCGGCCGGCGCGGTCAATTGATTTCCGTCGCCCCAGCTCGCGCCTTCTTGCGCGCCAGATCGGCGGCCGCCCGCGCGGGACCGTACGGCAGCGGGCGATCGGTGCGCACCACCTGAACCGGCAGGATCACCGTCATCGGCTCCGGAATCGGCTCGAAGAACCACGTCGACACGATGTCCCGGAAGCACTGGTTGACGGGACAGTCCACGCCGTACGTCGATCCCGCGATCGCGTGATCGCGAATCTCCCCCTGCCGCGTGAGCGCCACGCGGACATTCACGTGGCCACGCCGCTGGCAGGAGATCGGCATGACGTCGAAGCACTTGTGCAGAGCTGACGCCTGCTGCTGCGCCTCGCTGCGCAACGCCAGTTCCACCTCCCACGGCGTCGCGTTCGCCGGGATTGCGGACTTCATGTCGGCCTCACCGAGCGGCCCGCCCGCCGGCACCGCGCAGAACACGCTGGCCAGCGCCGCGAGCTGGAGCGGTAGCAGCGCCTTGCGCGCGAAGCGCCGCAACGTCCCCGCCGGCAACTTCGGCGCGTCACCGTTCGTGGGCGCATTGCGAATCACGAACGTCGACACTCCCAGGTTCAGCTCGGCGCGCGCATTCGGTGCAAACCGGAAATCCACCGCGCCCTCGCCGAGGCTCTCGACCGGTATCGGCGCGCGCCCATCTTCCAGGCGCCCTGTCATCCCCGGCGTCAGCCGCAGGATGTAGCCGCCGGGCGTCCGCTGCACGAGCGGGAGCTTCTGGCTCCAGAACGCGTCGTCATCGAGGTGGGGCCCGATGCTGTAGCCACGCGCCCGCTCCGCAGCGCGGACCGCCGCCAGCGTCGCCGCCCCAGCCGTGACCAGCGCCCACAACACCATGTACGCGCTGCCGTAGACGACCCGGTGGGCGCCAACCAGCGCAAGCACGACCGTGGCAGCCGCTAGCAACGACAGGCCGGCAACCAGCGCGAACGCGGTGGCAGCGGCGCGAACTTCGCCGGCGCGCGAAAGGCGACGCTCCGAGACGATGCCGCCGTTGATGAGGTAGGCGATCTCGACCGACTGGCTCTGCTTCACGGGACACCTCGCGGGGCCGGGTTTCTGCGGTACTGCAATTCTACGGCAGTGGACTGTTTCGTCACGGAGGAGAATGCGTAGATTTCCTATCGAGGCACGCCGGCGTTTCCCGGAATCGGAGCAGCTCGCGCCTGGCAGATCGCGCGCCGGAGTGCAAAACATCTTTCGCACCCGTGCGCGGTGCCGGTGATGGACCGCACTTTTCGCTGTGACGCGCCAGTTACAGTTCTTCGACGGGATTTTGTGCTTTGTCCGGGTAGGCGGCGGTGGGGAACGCCCGGAAGGGGTGCGTAATCAAGTTCGCGGTCCGCGGCTATGTTTCCATCAAGTTTCATGTAATTTCAGCCGGTTACAGGTGTTGAAAATCTGGCATGCCGCGTGCTAAATGTCGCCGCGACCTTCTGGGAGGAGGGTTTCTAAATGGCTCACGCCGCGACGCAACCAACCCCGATTACCGGTAAAAGCAACAAGACGAAGCCTGCGGAAGGCATCGTCTCCACCGCCCCAGCATCGGCGCTTCCGAATCGTGAAAAGGCGATTCAGATCCTGTCCAAGTCGATCTACAAGGAGCTGCGCGAGAACGGCTACGAGCCGAAGCAGATCGTAGCGCTGGCCAGCGAGATCATCAGCTTGGTCACCACCGACATCGGTGACGGTCCGCTGGCCTGAAAGCGGCCCCAGAACTGACCAAGTTTTCCTAGCTTTTCCGCACCCTCTGACGCATTCTTCGCGCGCCCCAACCGGGCGCGCTTTTTTTTGTGCGACGTCGTCCCGGTGCACGGGAGACCGACAGGCAGCGAGCGAGAAATGGCGTTCAAGACAATCTCCGAGATGGACATCGCCGGACGGCGTGTGTTCATCCGCGTGGACTTCAACGTCCCCCTCACCCCGGCCGGGGGTGTGTCGGACGACACGCGCATTCGCGAGAGCCTGCCGACCATCAAGTACGCGATCGAGCAGGGCGCCCGTGTGGTGCTCGCGTCGCACCTCGGCCGTCCCAAGGGCAAGCCGGACAAGAAGTACTCGCTGGAGCCCGTGGCGGCCCGCCTGGCAGAGCTCATCCAGGCCGACGTCACGCTGACGGATGAGCCCGTCGGCGACGGCGCGAAGAAGGTCGTCAACGACCTGCGTGCCGGAACGGTCGCGCTGCTCGAGAACCTGCGCTTTTCGCCCGGCGAGGAAGCCAACGACGAGGCCTTCGCGAGGGCGCTCGCCAGCTACACCGACGTGTACGTCAACGATGCGTTCGGCACTGCGCACCGCGCGCACGCGTCGACGGTGGGCATCACGAAGCTGGTCGCCGACAAGGGCATCGGCCTGCTGATGGAACGCGAGGTGAAGTTCCTGAGCAAGCTGCTCGGCGACGTCGAGCGCCCGTTCGTCACGATCATCGGCGGCGCCAAGGTGTCCGACAAGATCGGCGTGCTCCAGAACCTGCTCGAGCGCGTCGACCAGCTCCTGATCGGCGGCGCGATGGCCAACACGTTCCTCAAGGCCAAGGGCGGCAAGATGGGACGCTCGCTGGTCGAAGATGACAAGCTGGTGGTCGCGCGCGCCTTCCTGAGGGAGGCCGAGGAGGCCAACGTCGACGTGCTCCTGCCCCGCGACGTCGTGGCGGCCGCCGGCACCAAGTCGGACTCCGGCCGCGTCATGCAGGCGATGTCGGTGCCGGACAATCTGGCGGCGCTGGACATCGGTCCCGACACGTCGCGCGGCTTCGCCGACGCGATCGCGCGGGCCAAGACCATCCTGTGGAACGGGCCGATGGGCGTGTTCGAGTCGGAGCCATTTGCGGCCGGCACGATCGCGGTCGCCCATGCAGTGGCGGCAGCGCGTGGCGCGCTGTCGGTGGTCGGCGGCGGCGATTCGGTCGCCGCCGTTCACAAGAGCGGTGTCGCCGACAAGATCACGCACATCTCAACCGGAGGCGGCGCATCGCTCGAGTTCCTCGAGGGCAAGAAGCTGCCGGGCCTCGCGGCCCTGGAAACCTAGGAGCTCGGTTCGTTCATGGCCAACAAGCGGCGCCCTTTCTTCTGCGGCAACTGGAAGCTTCACGGCACGATCGCGGAGTCGCTGGCACTGGCGACCGACGTGCGTAACGGAGTCTCCACCCTGCGCGACGCCGACGTGGCCGTCGCACCGAGCACCACCGCGCTGTACGCGGTCGCGAAACGGCTGGAAGACGGCCCGGTCACCGTGGCCGCGCAGGACTGCTTCTGGGAAGACAAGGGTGCGTTCACCGGCGAGGTGTCGACCCGACAGCTTGTCGACGTCGGCTGCAAGCACGTCATCATCGGCCACTCCGAACGCCGCCAGCTGTTCGGCGAGCTGGACGCCGCCGTGAACCTGAAGGCGCGCGCGGCGCTACGCGCCGGGCTGTCGCCGATCGTATGCGTGGGCGAAACCCTGGCCGAACGCGACGCGGGCGAGACGCTCGGTCGCGTGCAGGCACAGCTGGACGCGGGCCTCGCCGACATCGACGCCGCGGGCCTGGAGCGGATCGTGATCGCTTACGAGCCGGTGTGGGCGATCGGCACCGGCCGCAACGCGACGCCGGCCCAGGCTGAAGAGGTGCATCGGTTCATTCGCACCCGCCTGGCGACCCGTTCGGCCGACGTGGCGGCGCGCGTGCGCATCCTCTACGGCGGTAGCGTCAAGCCCGACAACATCGCCGCGCTGATGGCGGAGGAAGACGTCGACGGGGGTCTGGTCGGCGGCGCTTCGCTGTCTGCGGAATCGTTCATTCGTATCGTGCAACTGGGTCTAAAGGCGGACTAGCAGCCATGCATACCTTCCTCACCGTCGTTCACGTCATCGTCTGCGTGTTTCTCATCCTGGTCGTTCTGCTCCAAGCCGGTAAAGGCGGGGGCATGGGCATCGCGTTCGGCGGCGGCGGCAGCCAGACGGTCTTCGGATCGTCCGGAGCAGGCAACTTCCTGACGCGGATGACGGCGATCACCGCGGTCATCTTCATGGTGACGTCGCTGGGCCTCGCGCGCTACTCGAGCCAGCAGGACTCGAAGCGGCTGCAGCGGATCGCGGAGCAGAAGGTGGTCGACAAGAAGCTCGAAGACGAAAAGACGATCAAGCTGAAGGCGGAGCTGGAGAAGGCGGCCGCGGCGAAGGCGACGCAGACCGCGCCTCCGGCGGCCACGGCCCCGGCAGCCCCGGCCACCGACAGCAAGCCCGCGACCGCGCCGTCCGACGCCGCCGATGCCAAGACCAAGGCCAAGGGCGACACGAAGGACGCCAAGGACACGAAGGCCAAGGCTCCGGGGGACGCTCCCGCGGAATCGCCGAAGAAGAAAAAGAAGAAGGCTCCCGCAGAGGGCACGCCCGCGGGCGCCGCGCCGGCGGCCCCGCCACCTGCAGCGCCGCCGCCGGCCGAGTAAGCTTCAGCGATGGCTCTGCCATTCGCCAAAGTTCAGGGGCTGGGTAACGACTTCCTCGTCGTCGATCTGCGCCCGGGACGACCGGCCGCGCAGGCCGGCGGTCCGTCACCACAAGATCCGGAGGTCGTGCGGCAGCTGTGCGATCGCCGTTTGGGCGTCGGCGGCGACGGGGTGCTGGCCATCCTGCCCAGCTCCGTGGCCGACGCGCGCATGCGCGTCCTCAACGCCGACGGCAGCGAGGCCGAGATGTGCGGCAACGGCATTCGCTGCGTCGCGAAGGTGCTGTACGAAACCGACCCGGCGCTGCGCCGGCCGAACATCCGCATCGAAACCGGCGCCGGCGTTCTGGCATGTGCGCTCGACGTCAAGGACGGCGCCGTCGACACGGTCGCTGTCGAGATGGGCCGCCCGCAGCTGGCCCGTGAGCTGATCCCGCTGGCGCCCGGCGGGCCCGAGCGCGCGCTGCGCGAGCCGATCGCGTCGCGCGATCGGACGTTCCGCTTCACCGGCGTGTCGATGGGCAACCCACACGCGGTGATCTTCGTGGACGAGCCCGACACCGATCTGCGCACGCTGGCCATGAGCTATGGACCGGCGCTGGAGACCGCCGACCGGTTTCCGAAGCGCACCAACGTCGAGTTCGCGCGCGTGCGCGGCGGCGAAGGCCGCGAGCAACGTGAGATCGACCTGTGGGTCTGGGAGCGCGGCAGCGGCCTCACCATGGCGTGCGGCACCGGCGCGTGCGCGACCGCCGTCGCGGCGGGCCTGGAGGAACGGCTCGCCCCCGGCGCCGAGACCCTCGTGCACTTGCCGGGTGGCACGCTCGGCATCACGGTCGCCAAGGACTACTCGGGCGTCGTCATGCGCGGCCCGGCGCGCATCGTGTTTCACGGTAGCTACTAGGTAGGGGGGACCGCCCGGCGCCTTGCGCGTCGCGTATGTCGGCAAACCTCGCGGGGCGCCTCTGCGTCCCCCCTGGCCCCCGCTGGTCGTCGCGGCAAGCCGCGCCGCCCAGCCACCACGCATGCCTCCTCAGAACAGCGAGCCCTGATTGCGGGCGGGGGGCGGCAGGCCAAGGTGCTCGTAGACGCGCTTCGTCGCCTGGCGGCCGCGCGGCGTGCGGATCAGGAAGCCCTCCTGGATCAAATACGGCTCGTAGACGAACTCGAGCGTGTCGCGATCCTCGGCCAGCGACGCCGCGAGCGAATCGATGCCGACCGGGCCGCCGTCGAAGCGCTTGACAATCGTGGCCAGCAGCTTGCGGTCGCCCGCGTCCAGGCCGACGGCGTCGACCTCGAGGCGGCCGAGCGCGTACTCGGCGAGGTCGCGGGTGATGCGCCCATCGCCACGCACGTCGGCGAAGTCGCGGATGCGGCGCAACAGCCGGTTGGCGATGCGCGGCGTGCCGCGCGCGCGCCGGCCGATCTCCTCGGCGCCCGCGTCTTCGATCGGGATGCCGAGCAAGCGCGCCGAGCGGTGGACGATCGACGTCAGCTCGTCGGCGTCGTAGAACGAAAACGTCTCGACGATGCCGAAGCGCGATCGCAGCGGCGAGCCCAGTTGCCCGGTCCGCGTCGTCGCGCCGACCAGCGTGAAGCGCTCGATGCCGAGCGGGATGGCACGCGCCCCCGCCCCTGCCCCGGTCACCAGCTCGATTCGGAAATCCTCCATCGCGGGATACAGGCTCTCCTCGATCACCGGCTGCAGTCTGTGGATCTCGTCGATGAACAGGACGTCGCCACGGGCCATCGACGTGAGGATGCCGGCCAGGTCACCCTTGCGCTCCAGCGCGGGCCCCGACGTCACGCGCACCTCCGTCCCCATCTCGCGCGCCAGCAGGTAGGCGAGCGTCGTCTTGCCCAGGCCCGGCGGCCCCGTCAGCAGGACGTGGTCCAGCGCATCGCCGCGCTTGCGCGCCGCCTGAACGTAGACCGCCATGTTCTCGGCGATCTTCTTCTGGCCGACGAACTCCGCGAAGCTGCGCGGCCGCAGCGCCGCGTCCTCGTCGCGATCCGGCGCGGCCGAAACCAACCGCTGGGGCTCGGCGGCGCTGTCAGCGTTGTTGTCGTCGTCGTCGTGTCGTTTGCGCGCCATCTATCACCTAGCGCTTCCGCAGCGCTCCCAGCGCCTCGCGTACAAGGTCCGCGACCGGACGCGCCGGATCCATCGTGTCGACCAGAGGTTCGATCTCACCAGGCTTGTAGCCGAGCTGCGCGAGCGCGCCGTAGACGTCGCCCAGCGGGCCGCCAGGGACGCGGCCACCGGAAGCGGTCGTCGGGCGCCGCCGGCCTGCCCGCCGCCGACGGCAGCATCAAGATCTTCTCGCGCAGCTCCAGCGCCAACCGCTCGGCGGTCTTGCGCCCCACCCCTTTGATCTGCGTCAGCCGGTTGACGTCTGGCATGGCGATGGCGCGCACCAACTCGGCGACTTCGAGACCCGCCAGCAGCGCCAGCGCGACGCGCGGTCCAACCCCCTGCACGCTGATCAACGTCTGAAACAGCCGCCGTTCGGCCGTGTCCTTGAAACCGTACAGACGCAGCGGCTCGTCCTTGACGAAGTGGGTGTGCACGTAGAGCTCGACTTCGCCGCTGGTCGGCAGCCACGCCACCGTCGCGGCGCTGACGATCACCTGATAGCCGACGCCGGCGACGTCGATGACCGTCACGTCACCCTCGCTGTCGCGGACGTTCCCCTTGAGGTACGCGATCACGCGCGGCTCCTCGCGCGCCGCCCGATGTTCTGCCGCCGCGCGTGGCAGATCGCGATCGCCAGCGCGTCGGCCGCGTCCGGCTCCGGCGTGCGGCGCAACGCCAGCAGCGCGCGCACCAGATAACCGACCTGCTGCTTCGTCGCGCGTCCGTGCCCGACCACCGCCTGCTTCACGGTCGCGGGCGGGTAGCCGGTGACCGACAGGCCTTGCTCCGCCGCCACGAACATCGCCACGCCGCGCGCCTCGCCCAGCGCCAGCGTCGACTGCACGTTCACGCCATAGAACGCGTCTTCCATCGCGACGGCGTCGGGCCGGATCTCGGCGAGGACGTCGCGCAGTCCGCGGCCAATCTCCACCAGCCGCGCGTGGCGTCCCTTGCGCGCCGACGCGGAGATCACGCCACACTCGACGTAGCGGACGGTGGACGCCCCTGCGCCCGAACATTCGATGGCGCCGTATCCAAGACGAAGCGAACCGGGATCGATGCCCAAGATTCGCAACGACGTCTGCCCCGTCAGCCGACGCCCTCGAGCACGGATTCGTCGACGTCCATGTTGGAATACACGTTCTGGACGTCGTCGCTGTCTTCGAGCGCGCTGACCAGCTTGACCGCGCCCACGGCGTCCTTGCCGGTCAGCCGGACGACGTTCTGCGGCACCATCGTCACCTCGGCGTGCAGCGGCTGCGGCAGCCCGGCCTTCGCCAGCCCTTCCCGGATGTGCTCGAACTCCTTGGGGTCGGTGACCACGACCAGCGATTCACCTTCGGTGCGGATGTCCTCGGCGCCGAGCTCGATCGCCTGGTCGGTCAGCTTCTCCTCGTCGACCACCGCCTTCTCGTAGACGACCAGCCCCTGCTTCTTGAACATCCAGCCGACCGAACCGGCCGCGCCCAGGTTGCCGCCGTGGTGGGAGATGACGCTGCGGATCTCGCTGGCGGTGCGGTTGCGGTTGTCGGTCATGATCTCGACCAGCAGCGCCGTCCCGCCCGGGCCGAACACCTCGTAGTTGAACTCCTCGTAGGTGACGCCCTCCAGATCGCCGGTCCCCTTCTTGATCGCCCGGTCGATGGTGTCGTTGGGCATGTTCACGGACCGGGCCTTGTCCGCCGCGGCGCGCAGCCGGGGATTGGCGTTGATGTCGCCACCGCCGAGCCGGGCCGACACCGTCAGCTCCTTGATGATCTTGGTCCAGACCTTGGACCGCTTGGAGTCCGTGGCTTCCTTCTTGTGCTTGATCTTGGACCAGCGATTGTGGCCAGACATGCTGGCTAATAACTATCACAAGCCGGCGCCGGGAGTCGGCGGCATCGGCGTTCGGTTCCAGGCCTGCGCGTCGTCGCACGCCGCGGGGTCGAGCCGGTGTACAGCCTGCCCAGACCAGCCCGACGACGATACCGCGACCCAGCCACCGTAAGTCGAGATCGGGGTCTGCCCCTGAACGAGGCGAACCGCTTCTCCGCTGTTGCTGAGACCGTCGGAGCCGATGCGCGCGTCGACGCGCACGAGCAGCGTACCTGCGCGCGGCGCCGGGTCGCCCGCCTGTCCCGGCACGTAGGTGGACGCCACGATCAGCGCGTAGCCGCCGCCCACCAACGTCTCATCGGGCAGGTCGTCGCCACCCTTGCTGTCTTCGACGCGCAGGCCGGCGAGCACCACCGGCTCCGCGCCGAGATTGCGCAGCTCGACGTATTCCTGCCCCGGCTCGGGCCCGGCCGGGTTCGCGAGCACTTCGGTGATGGCGACCGGGGGTAGCGCGGGCGGCGTCTGAAACTCCAGCGCCAGCGCCACGGCGACGTTGCCCGCACGATCGGTGGCGATGATCGTCGCCGTCGCCGCGGTCGACGGCGGCAAGGACACCAGCGCCATCGCGGCATCAAACGTCGTCTGTCCCCAGCCGAGCGTGCGCGACACTTCGCTCCCCGCTGCTGCGATCACCACCGTTGCGGTCGCGGGCTCGTCGGTCGCGAAACGCACGGCCGCGCACGGCCCCGCGGCATCGACAGTCGCGTCCGCCAGCACAGGGGGAGCGGCGTCCGGCCCGGCGGCGACGTCGAAGTTGCCCAGCCCGCCGCCCCCGAGGTCCGCGCCGCCGGCCGCGCTCGTGCCCGCGCCGATCGCCACCTGGCAGCTCGCGCCGGCCGCGAGCCCGGCCGTCAGGGCGGCGCGATAGCAGACGCCGCCATCGCACGCGATCGGCTGGGGTGGCGCCGATGCCACGTCACAGATCCGCAGCCCCTGCGGACCCCAGACCACCGGCGCGGCGAAGCGCACCACCACCGCCGCGAGGTTCATCGGCACGTCGGTCGCCCCCGCGGCGGGGTCGAGCAAGACAGCGCCCGCCACGGCCAGCGCCGGCGACCCGGCTCCCGACGCCGGAATCCGGGTCAGATCGGTTTGCGGTGCGCACGCCGCCGGCAACATCACGAAGGCCCACAGGAACGCGAAGCGTCTACGCATGCGCGCGTTGTCGGACACCGGTCGCGCGGGTTGCTGCGGCGTAGCGCCCGATTGTCTGCGTGGTAGAAGCAGCCGCGATGACGGACGCAGATTCTGATCCTCGCCTCGGCGTCGCCCCGACGGCGCGAGCTCCTCGAACGCATGGGGCTGACGCTGGTCATCGTGCCCGCCGAGGTCGACGAGACGCCGCTCCCCGGCGAGCGCCCGGACGACTACGTCAAGCGCATCGCCGCCGCCAAGTGCGACGCGGTGGCCGACGGCGGCGCGGCTGCTGCAGCGGCCCCGGACCTCGCCGTGGTGGGCGCCGACACGATCGTGATCGCCGACCGGGACATCATGGGCAAGCCGGTCGACGCGGACGACGCGCGGCGAATGCTGGGCCGGCTGGCCGGACGCCGGCACGACGTCACCACGGCGTACCGGATCCGCTGCCGCGGCAAGACGGTCGAGCGCGCCGTGACGACCGCGGTCCTGTTTCGCTCGCTGCAGCCGGGCGAGCTGGACGCGTACGTCGCGTCCGGGGAATGGCAGGGCAAGGCCGGCGGCTACGCGGTGCAAGGGATCGCGGGCGCGTTCGTCACCGAGCTGCGCGGCTCGCACACGAATGTCATCGGGCTGCCGGTGTCCGAGCTGCTCGCCGACCTGCAAGCGCTGGAGGCGCTCCCGCGTTACCCGCCCCCCGGGTTCGGCAACAACCGCTGACGATGGACCGCGCGCAGCAGATCGCCGACGGCCTGGCCCGGGTCCGCGAGCGCATCGCGCGCGCCGAACAAGACGCCGGGCGTCCCGCCGGCTCGGTCCGCCTGATCGCGGTCAGCAAGAAGATGCCGGCGGACGACATCCGCGCGGCGCTCGCCGCCGGGCAGCGCGCGTTCGGCGAGAACTATGCGCAGGAGCTACGCGACAAGCTGGCGCTGCTCACGGGTGATGCGACGCTGGCGGCGCCGCCCGAGTGGCACTTCATCGGGCCGCTGCAGAGCAACAAGCTCAAGTACGTCGCCGGACGCGTCGCGCTGCTGCACTCCGTCGATTCGGCGGCGCTGCTCGACGCTGTCGAGGCGCGCGGGGTCAGTCAGGCTTGCCTGATCCAGGTCAACGTCGCCGGCGAGCAGCAGAAGCGCGGCGTCTCGCCCCAGGATGTTCCGGCGCTGCTCGATCGCTTCATTGCCATGAAGTGGGCGCGCTGCGAGGGCTTGATGCTGATCCCGCCACTCGGCGCAGCGGCGCCGCACTTCGAGGCGCTGCGCGTGCTGCGCGATGGCGAGGCCACGCGCGCGCGTCCCAACGTCGCGCTGCGCGAGCTGTCGATGGGGATGAGCGACGACCTGGAGGATGCGGTGGCCCATGGCGCGACGATCGTCCGCGTCGGCACGGCGATCTTTGGCGCGCGTCCGGTGCCCGCCAGACCGAATGATTGACGGGAAAAGTGCGACATGCGCCGTGTGTGTCGCCTTCACGCTTCCGTGAAATCCCTGACACTTTCACCAGGTTTCTCGACACGGCAGCCAAGCTGCGATCCTGCAAGCGGCTGTCATCATTGCAATTTGCCATGGCGGGATGAGGCGCTGCTCCAGGGCACAGGCATTGCTGACGATGGAGGTCCATGCTCATGCATAAAAAGGCCCTCACTGGTTTCGCTGTAGCAGCTGTCCTCCTCGCCGCCCGGTCCGCATCCGCCGACGTTTGCGTCGCCGTGGACACGACGCGCGACACGCTGTCCGAACCGGATCGCAACGCAACCCGCATCTTGCTCGCGCAGGCGCTGCGCCAGCAGGGGATCGCGGTCGCCGATCAGAACTGCATGGGGACGTTCGTCGTCTATCACGTGCGGCTCGGCAACAGCATCACGGTGTTCCTGCAGGGTCCGCAGGGCTATCGCGAGGCGTCGGCGCGCGCCATCGAGGAGATCCCGGCGGTCTACAGCCAGATGATCCGCTCGCTGATCACCGGGCAGCCGATGACGACTCACGGCAACACCATCGACCGCAACAACGTGACCGCCGCGCAGCAGGCGCCCAACCGCGCGCAGGCGGATTCGCTTTGGTACTTCCGCCTCGGCTACGGCGGCGCCACCGGCCCGGTCACCAACACCGGTCCGGGCTTCGGCTTCGGCTACCGCTACGAGCTGGATTCGCTGGCCATCGACCTGTCGTTCCTGAACCTGCTCATCTTCGGCAACGACGACCCGAACTCTAGCGAGGCCGGTGTCACCGGGTCGTGGGTGAAGCTGATGGGCCTCTACTATTTCAACCCCATGGCGAACCAGTCGCTCTACCTGGGCGGCGGCGTCGGCTACGGCGTCACGGCGGTGGCTGACCTCAACAGCTCGTACACAGGTAGCGGCCTGCAGGGTGAGGTCGCGCTGGGCTTCGAGTTCCTGCGCGCCAGCACGATCCGCATCTTCGGCGAGATCGACGCGTCGCTGCCCTTCTATGGCGTCTATCAGTACCAGTACGGCGCGACGAGCACCGACAAGTCGTACGTGCCGTCGTTCGTCGCGTCGCTGGGCATCGGCTGGGGCCGCGGTCTCGGCGTGGTGCGCGTCCACGCCGTCCCGTAACGGAGCCTAGGGAAACCGACCGCTGGCGACGAGCAAGTCCAGTCGCGCCTGGCGGGACGTGTCTTCGGCCTGCGCCATCGCCGTGTCCGCATCGCGGGCGCGGCGCGCGGCGTCTATGACCTCGAGGTTGCTGGTCGCGCCGGCGCGATAGGCGATTGTCGCCAGGTCGTAAGCGCGGTGCGCCAGGCGCGACGCCTCGCGCGCCGCCTCCAGCGCGCGGTCGGCGCGCAGCATGGTGTCGAAGCCGATGCGCAGCTCGGCCTGCGCCTGGCGCAGTCCGGCGTCGAGGTTCGTGCGCGCGTCGGCGAGCGCGGCGTTGCGCTCGCGCGTGATGCCGCCGCGCATGCCGCCGTCGTAGAGCGGCAGCGTCAGCACGAGCTGCGCCTGCCAGCCGATCGTCGGCTGCAGCAGCGTCGGCGGATGCTGGACGAACGGCTGTCCGATCGCCGCGAGGTAAGGCATGTAGTAGCTCCACACGTCGTCCGCGGCGTTCTTCGACCCCTTGAGGCGCACGTCCAGCAGCCGCAGGTCGGTGCGCGTCGTGCGCAGCGACTCCATCGCCTCCGTCACCGACGGCACCGCGCCCAGGGTCACGTCGTCGGACGCGTCGATCGGCCCCGGCGCCGCCAGCAGGACGCCGAGCGCCTCGCGCGTCCGGGTGAGCGCCACCAGGTTGGCCTGCAGCTGGATCTCGATCGTCGCCAGGTCCTGCTGCGCGCGCACCTCGTCGATGCTGTGCCCCACCCCGCCGGCCAGGCGGGCGCGCGCGAACTCGTAGTGCGCCTTGGCCGTGTCACGCGCGGTCTCCGACGACGCGACCAGGCGATGTTGCGCCACCACGAGCAGGTAGGCGCGCGCCGTCGCCTGCGCGATCTGGCGCCGCACGTCGGCGGCGCTCGCCTCGGCGATGCGCTCGCCGCTGCGCGCGCGCCGGGTCGCGGCCCACGCGGGCGCGGACACCAGCGGCACCGTCAGCAGCAGGTTGCCCGTCATCTGGTTCGATGCGGCGACGACCCGATCGTTGAACACGCGGTCGGCGTCGAGGTGATTCAGCAGCCCGTTGGCCGACAGCGTCGGCAACCAGCCGGCGCGCGCCTGCTGCACCAGCGCACCCGCGCGCTCGATCTGCGACGTGGCCACCGCCACCGAGGGATTCAGCGCGACCGCACGCGCGACGGCGTCGGCGAGCGTCACCTTCTCGAGGGGCGGCGCCGCAGACGACCAGGACGACGGCGCCGGCTGCGGCGCGCCGTCCGCGAGCGCGACGCCCGCTGTGAACAACACGACCAGGCCGGCGCTGGCGGCGCGCTCACGCATGCGTAGCCTCGGCCACCTCGCCGGCATCGCTGTCTCGCTCGCCGCCGCGCGCGCGGCGCGAGAACCGCTCCAGCGCCGTGTACAGCGCCGGGACGAGGAACAACGTGAACACCGTCGATACGGTCAGGCCGCCAATCACGGCGCGCGCCAGCGGCAGGTTGGTCTCGCTCCCCTCGCCTATCCCCAGCGCCATGGGCAGCAGGCCGACGATGGTCGCGACGGTGGTCATCAGGATCGGGCGGAGCCGCGTCCGGCCCGCCTCGATGGTGGCCTCGTGCAGCGGCGTCCCGCGATCGCGCAGCACGTTCGCGAAGTCGACCAGCAGCACGCCGTTCGACACCACGATGCCGACCATCATGATGATGCCCATGAAGCTGTTCACGCTCAGCGTCGTGCCGGTCAGGAACAGCGCCAGGAACACGCCCGTCACCCCCAGCGGCACGCTGAACATGATCACCAGCGGATCGATCAGCGACTTGAACTGCGACGCCAGCACCATGTAGACGAGGACGATCGCCAGGATCGCCGCGAACGACAGGTCGCCGAACGCCTTCTGCTGCGCCTCGGTCTGGCCGCCGAGGTGGACGCTGAAGCCCTCGGGCGGCGGCATCTCGTCCAGCACCTTCTGCAGGGCCTCGCTCGCGCTGCCGAGATCCATGCCCGGCGCGACGTTGGCCGTGACGTCGACGATGCGCTGCAGGTACTTGCGGTTGATGACCACCGGCCCGCTCCCGCGCTCGACCTTGGCGATGGTGTCCAGGGCCACCATGCCGTTGCCGGGCGTGCGCACGAACAGCTCGCCCAGGTCGCCCACCGCCGAACGATACTTGTCCGCCAGGCGAACGTTGATGAAGTACTCGTTGCCGGTCTTCTCGTCGCTGAACGGGATGGGCGCGAACTGCGTGTTGCCGACCAGGCTGGTGAGCACGGTCTGCGCCACCTGTTGCTCGGTCACGCCCAGGTGACCCGCCTTGGCTCGATCGACTTCGACGTTGAGCTCCGGGTAGTTCTCCTCGCGGGTGATCTGCACGTCGGCGAGGAACGGCCGCCCCTTCGCGTCGGCCAGCGGGCGCATGCGCGCCATCACCCGCTTGGCGTATTCGGAGCCGACGTCCAGATCGTGGCCGACGATCTCGACGTCGATCGGCGCCGGCGCGCCGAAGTTCAGGATGCGCTTGACGATGCCGCCGATGAACATGTTGACCTGCGTGCCTGGCAGCGCGTCGCGCAGCGACGCCCGCACCGCCTCGGCCGACTGGACGTCCGAGCGCCCGCGTTCCAGCCGCGGCACCAGGTTGACCAGCACGTTGCCCGCGTGCGGCCCGGTGTTCTGCGAGAACACCGCGGTCCGCCCCAGCGGCAGGCCGACGTCCGAGATCACCGTGGTGGCGGCCGAGCGGCCGTTGCTGGTCAGCGTGCGCCCGACGGCGTCTTCGATCCTGGCGGCGACCTGCTCGGAGCGTTCGACGCGCGTGCCGATCGGCGCCTTGAAGTTGATCGCGAACTGCGACTCGTCGCTGTCCGGGAAGAACTCGGTGCCGATCCAGCCCTTGAGGAACAGCGACAGGCCGAACACCGCCAGGATGCTCCCGACGGTGACCAGGCGATGGCGCAACACCCAGCCCAGGCTGCGCGCGTAGCCGTCGTCGATGCGACCCAGCGTCCGGGACACCATCGCCGGGATGCCTCGCGCGCCGGTGTCAGGCGTTCCGCCCTGGCCGCCGTGGCCCTTGAGCATGTACAGGCACAGCAGCGGTGTCACCGTGCGCGACACGAAGAAGCTCATGATCAGCGCGAACGCGATGGTCAGCGCCAGCGGCAGGAACAGGTTGCGCGCGACGCCCGCCAGGAACAGCACCGGGAAGAATACGACGATGGTCGTGATCGTCGAGACCAGTATTGGCATCGCCACCTCCTGGGCCGCGGCCAGCACCGCCTGCCGGCGTGACTGCCCCATGCCCAGGTGGCGGTGGATGTTCTCGAGCTCGACGATCGAATCGTCGACCAGCCGGCCGACCCCCAACGCCAGGCCCCCCAGCGTGAACACGTTCAGCGTCTGTCCGGTGAAGTACAGCAGCACGAACGTCGCCATGATCGACAGCGGGATGGCGACCGCGATGATGCCGGTGGCGCGCAGGCTGACGAGGAAGATCAGGATGACCAGCACGGCCAGCAACCCGCCCCACGCCGCCTCGTGCTCGAGCGCGCTGACCGCGGAGCGGATGTACTTGGACTGATCGAACGCGATCGCCAGGTGGACGTTGGGCGGCACGCCGCGCAGCTGCGGCAGCGCGGCGCGGATCGCGTCGACGACGGCGATGGTGTTCGCCCCGGGCTGCTTGAGCACGCGCATGTAGACGCCCCGCTGGCCGTTGATGCGCACGATCTCCGACTGATCGGCGGCGCCGTCTTCGACGTCGGCGACGTCCCTGACCCTGACCGCCGCGGCGCCCTCGCGCCCCGAGCCCGTCATCGCGGCGCCACGGCGGACGACGATGTCCTTGAGCGGCCCCGGCCGGTCGACCTGCGTGTTCGAGAACACGTTGTAGTCGCGGTCGCCGGCGCGCAGGTGGCCGCTGGGGAGCAACAGGTTCGACTGGCGGACGGCGTCGACGACGTCGAGGATGGCCAGGTTGCGCGCGCGGAGCGCGTCGCGGTTCACCGTCACCTCGATCTCGCGGATCTGGCCGCCGGCGACGTTGGCGCTCGCGACGCCGTTGATGCGTTCGATCTGCGGCTCGACCGTGTTGTAGGCCAGGTCGTAGAGCTGGCGCTCGTCCAGGCCGTCGCCGCTCATCGCCAGCTGGACGACCGGAATGTTGGTGATGTCGAACTTGATGATGAACGGCTGCTGGATGCCGGGCGGCAGCGTGTTCAGGATCTGCGCCACGCGCTGCGACACCTCGAACTGCGCGTTATCCAGGTCGACGCCGTAGTTGAACCAGACGCTGACCGCCGAGAACCCCTGCCGCGACAGGCTCTCGACCCGGTCGACGCCGGGCGACGCGCCGACGGCGCGCTCGATAGGTTCGGTGATGGTCTTCTCGATGTCCGCTGGACCCGCGCCGGCGTAGAAGGTCGCGACCCGGATGACGGGGACGTTGATCTCCGGGAACAGGTCGACGCTGAGCCGCCGCAGGCCGACGAACCCCAGCACCAGGGTCATCAGCGACATCATCAGGATGAAGACCGGGTTGCGCAGCGCGAGTCGCGTCAGCCACATGGCGGCCCGTCCTCAGGGTGTCGTTGGCGCCGAGCCATCGGGCTGCGAGCCTGCCGCGACGCCGTCGGCACGAAACGGGTCCGGGCCGCGCGCGGCGCGGATCTTCATGCCGTCGGCCAGCCCCTCCGAGCCGGCGATGACGACCTCGTCGCCCGCGGCCAGGCCCGCCTTGACCTCGAACCATTCGCCGCCGTCGACGCCCAGCGTGAGCGCGCGGCGGTGGACGACGTCGCCCGCGACGACGAACGCGAACGGCTGCTTGTTGCTCAGCACCACCGCGCCCGCCGGCACCACGGGCATGCGGGGATGCACGTCGACGACGATGGCCCCGCGCCCGTACATGCCCGGGAAGAGGTCGCCGCTGCGATTGTCGAGCTGTACCTCGGCGTCCAGCGTGCGCGTCGCCGGGTCCAGCGTCGGGGCGACGCGGACGACCTTGCCCGCGAACGAACGTCCGGGCAGCGCGTCGACCTCGATGTGCGCGTCCTTGCCGACGCGGATGCCGGCGAGCTCGCGCTCGTTGACCGTGATGAACACGCGCAGCACGTCGACGCGCGCGACGCTGACGATGAGCCCGCCGCCCGGCGGACCGACCAGCACGCCGGGATCCAGCCGCCGCTGCACGACCACGCCGGCCAGCGGTGAGGTGATCCGGGTTTCGCCCAGGCGCACCGCCAGCGCGGCGATCTGCGATTCCGCCGCCTGTTGCGCCGCCTGCGCGTTGTTCATCTGCGTCTGCGCCTGCTGCAGCTCCTGCTGCGAGACGATCGCATCGGGCGCCAGCACCTTGGCGCGGTCGTAGTTCGTGCGCGCCAGCGTCGCTGACGACTGCGTCTGCGCCAGCGTGTGGCGCGCGGTCGCCAGCTGATCCGGCAGGTCGCTGGGACGCACGAGGGCCAGCAACTGCCCCTTCGTCACGCGGTCGCCGCGGTCGACGAGCACGGCGTCCAGGTAGCCGAGCGTCTTGGAGCCGACGTCGGCCTGGGTGAGCGGGCGCAGATCGACGGGGGCGCGAACCTCGACCGGGACGTCGCGCGTCTCGACACGCGCGACCGAGACCAGCGGCGGCGGCCGGTCGCGGGGGGCGGCCGGCGGGCGCCCGCTGCATCCAGACAACACTGCAGTGGCGAGCGCCGCAGCCGTGACCGCGACGGTCGTGGCGCGGGAGAACATGCCGCCTCTATACCAGATGATCGTCGGTGTCACGGACGGGGACGGACTGCGAATGCGTGGCAAGGCGAAGCAAGACCCGGCAGGGCGCCGACTTGGTAAAGTGCGCCGGTGAAAAACACGCTGCGGGGGCTCGCGGGGGAGCGGGCGCCGGCCCAGACGGTCAGCATCGACTTCGAAGGTGAGCCGGTGGCGGCGTTGGCGGGGGAGCCGGTCGCGGTCGCGCTGTTCGCGGCGGGCGTGCGCACGCTGGGACGGTCGTCGAAGTACCACCGCCCGCGCGGCCTCTACTGCCTGGATGGGCACTGCGCCTCCTGTTACATGCGCATCGACGGCCGCCCCAACCAGCGGGCGTGCGTCACGCCGGCGCGGGACGGCCAGCGCTGTGAACGCCAGAACGCGTTCCCCAGCGCCGACGTCGATTTTCTGGCGGCGGCCGACTGGATGTTTCCCGAGGGGATGGACCACCACACGTTCATGACCCGCAACCGCGCCGGCAACGCGCTGTTCCTGAAGATGGTCCGCGAGATGGGGGGCTCGGGCACGCTCCCGGACCCGCAAGACGTTGGCGACCGCAACACCACAGTCGAGGACGAGTTGCTGGACGTGTGCGTGGTGGGCGGCGGGCCGGCGGGCCTGCGCGCCGCGCGCCACATCGCCGAGGCGGCGCCGGACGCCCGCGTGGCGCTGTACGACGAGCAGGCCGAGCCGGGCGGCTCGCTGCTGGCCGAGCGCGGCGGCGCCGACCGCGCCCGTGCGCTGGCCGACGGGGCGCGTGGCGCCGGCGTGCGGCTGGTGTCGGGTGCGACCGCCATCGGATACTTCCCTGAAGATGTCGGCGCCAGTGGCGGCCCCGGGGTCCTGGCGGTGGCGACGGCGACCGGCCTCGTGCGCGTGAGCGCGCGGCGGACGTTGTACGCGACGGGCTGCTACGATCAGAACCTGCCCTTCGCGGACAACGATCGTCCTGGTGTCATCGCGGCGCGCGCCTGTGGCCGCCTGGCGTTCCATTGGGGCGTCCGCCCGGTCGCGGCCAAGCAGCGCGTCGTCATCCTGGACGCGGCGCCCACGGCCGAGCCGCTGGCGCGCGATCTGGAGGCGGCGGGCGTCACCGTCGAACGCATCGATGCGCGGCGGGAAACCGTCGTCGGCGCGCGCGGCGGCCAGCGGGTGCGCGGCGTCGATGTGGCGGGGGCACGCGGCCGGGCGCGCGCCGTCGCGGGTGATCTGGTCGCGGTCGCCGCGGTGCCGGCGCCCGCCTCGGAGCTGGCGCGGCAGCACGGCGCGGCCGTGCGCGTTCGATCCCGCGCGCGGTGGTTTCGCGGTCGTCGTCGACGACCGGATGGCGACGTCGGCGCCGGGCGTGTTCGCGTGCGGTGACGTCACCGGCTACGTCGGGACAGCGGCGGCCGAGGCGGCGGGCGGCCGGGCAGGCAAGGCCGTGGCGGCGTCGCTGGCGGTGGCGCTGGTCGTCCTGGCTTCCGCCGGGCTGGCGGCATCCGGCTGCGCGGCGCCCGCGACGCCACCGGCCGTGACGCCCGAGGCGCAGCCGGCGGGCCCGGCGACCGCGGTGCAGCCGCCGGCGTTCAACGCGGCGACGCCCGCGACGGCCCAGAGCGTCGCCGACGGGCGCACGAGCTCGCGGCGCGCGATCCTGAACGCGGCGTGGAGCACCGTCCGCGACGACCACTACGACAAGACGCTGGGCGGCGTCGACTGGAACGCGGTACGCGCCAAGTACGAGCCGCTGGCGCTGGCGGCGCCGTCGGACGCGGCGTTCTATCACGTGCTCAACCAGATGATCGGCGAGCTGGGCCAGTCGCACATGCTGATCGTCGGACCGGGCGCCGGAGACGAAGACGACGCCGAGCAGCTCTCCGGTCCCGGCGAGGGCCCGGCGGGCACGGCGACCGGCGGTACGGGCGGCGGCGCGCCACCGATTTCGGCGGCGGGGACACGGCGATCCCGGCCTGACGGTGCGGGTCATCGAAGGGCGGCCGACGGTGACGCGCGTGCGCGCCGGCTCGTCCGCCGACCGCGCCGGGCTGTCGCCCGGGTACATCGTCACGCAGATCGCCGGCCGCCCACTGGGCACGCCCAGCAACTCGGCGCGGCCGCTGCGTCCAGTCGAGGAGCGCTTCGCGGTTCGTCGTCAGGCGGCGCGCAGGCTGATGGGGCCGGTCGGTACGCGGGTGTCGATCTCGTTCCTGGACGATCGCGACAAGCCGGGCAACGCGGTGCTGGTGCGCGATCCGCCGCGCACGGCGGCGGTTCAGCTCGGCCACCTGCCGCCGCTGTATCCCGAGGTGCGCGCGTACGAGATCGGCTCCGTGGGCGTCATCGCGTTCAACATCTTCCTGGTGCAGCCGACGCTGGAGGAGATCAAGCGCGCGATGGCGCGCTTCGTCTCGCACCGCGTGCGCGCGGTGGTGATCGATCTGCGCGGCAACCCGGGCGGGCAAGGCGCGCTGGCCATCCCGGTGAGCTCGATGTTCGTGACCGAGCCTGTGACGCTGGGGACGCTGAAGTTTCGCGACTTCGACAACACGTTCACGGCGAAGCCCGAGATGGGGGCGGTGCCGTTCACCGGACCGCTGGCGATCCTGACCGACGAGGGCAGCGCATCGGCGGCGGAGATCCTGGCGGCCGGGCTGCAAGAGGCCAAGCGCGCCGTCATCGTCGGTGACACGACGATGGGTGCCGTGTTGCCGTCGGTGGTCAAGGCGCTGCCCGGCGGCGCGGTGATGCAATACGTGGTCGCGGACTTCAAGACGCCCAAGGGGGTGATGCTCGAGGGACGAGGCGTACAGCCCGATCGGCGCGTGGTCGAGACGCGCGCGGCCCTGCGCGCGGGGCGCGACCCGGTGCTGGACGCGGCGCTGGTGGCGCTCAAGGGGGCGCGCGCGCCTTGACGGAGACCCGAACGCGTCGGACCATGCCCGGCCGATGACCACAACGCGGTTCCTGTCCCGGCTCGCCCCCCTCGTGTTCGCGGTGTCGGCGTGCGCGTCGACCGCCTCTAGCCCAGCGGCCGCCCCCGTCTCGGCGGCGCCGACGCCAGTGCCGGCGGCGACGCCGGCCCCTGTTGGTCAACCCGCGGCGCCCGCGCAGCCCGCGGCGCCTGCTCAGCCCGCAGCGGTGGCGGCGGCCGCGCGCTCGCCGCAAGCCATCCTGGCCGACGCCGTGAAGGCGACCGGCGGCGAGGCGGCGTGGAACGCGCACAAGACGGCGCGCTACCGCGTCGAGACGGTGTTTCAGGGCATGGGACTGTCCGGCAGCGGCGAGCGCTTCGTCACCCGCGCCGGAAAAGCGTTCACGACCGTCGAGATGGCCGGCCTGGGGAACGTGCGCGAAGGGACGAACGGCAGCGTGGCGTGGTCGCAGGAGCCGTTGCACGGCCTGCGCATCCTGGACGGCGTCGAGGCGGAGCAGTCACGCATCGGGGCGGCGTGGAACCAGGACATGCAAGCGGCCGAGCTGTTCACCAAGCTCGAGTCCGCCAACGAGCCCGGAGCGGACGGGGCCATGCTCGAGTGCGTGACCGCCACGCCGCGCGTCGGCGCGCCGATTCGCAGCTGCTACGACGCGCGTACGCACCTTCAAGTGACACAGTCAGGAATCCGCGTAGGCCCTGAAGGTTCAATACCTTTTCGGGCGACGGTCAGCGACTGGCGAGACATCGGCGGCGTCAAGATGCCGTTCCAGAGCAACACGCAGCTGGGGCCGATCACGCTGGTCGATCGGATCAAGAGCGTCACCTTCGACGAGCCGATCGACGACAAGCTGTTCGACCCGCCGGCGCTGGCGAACGCGGCGACGCCGGGCAAGCCGCCGAAGGATTCGAAATCGCGGGCGTCGAAGCCGCCGGCCTCGAAGCCTCCGAAGTCGAAATAGGCGAGCGGCGGTGTCGCGCAAGGTCATCCTCTGCCGCTGCGAGGACGTGACGCTCGCCGACGTCCAGCACGCGGTGGCGCTCGGCTACGCGGACGTCGAGGAGGTCAAGCGCTACACCGGCTTCGGCACCGGGCCGTGCCAGGGGAAGGAATGCCTGGTCGCGGTCGCGACGGCGGTGGCCGCCGCGGCGGGGCGCGAGCCGGCGGCCCTGCAGCCGTTCACGTCACGGCCGCCGATCGTCCCCACCGAGCTGGGCGTGCTGGCCGGACGCGGCACGGGGACGCGGACGGCGGCGCCGCGGACGCGGACAGGGACGGGAAAGCGGCGCACGTGATCGACGACGCCGAGACGGCGATCGTCGGCGCCGGCGTGATGGGGCTGGCGATCGCCTACAACCTGGCGGCGCGCGGCGGCAAGCGCATCGTCGTCGTCGACGGCCACTACATGGCGTGGGGGGCGTCGGGACGCAACGGCGGCGGCGTGCGCCAGCAGTGGGCGACCGAGATGAACGTGCGGCTGATGCAGGAGTCGATGGACATCTGCTCGCACTTCGCCAAGGAGATGGGGATCAACATCTGGATGCGCCAGGGCGGCTACCTGTTCCTGGCGCGCGGCGCGGCGGCCGAGCGCCGGCTGCAGAAGAGCGTCGCGCTGCAGAACGACTGCGGCGTGCCGACGCGGATGATCACGCCGGAGGAGGCGCAGGGGCTGGTGCCGGAGATCGACGCGGGCCCGTTCCGCGCCGCCTGTTACAACCCGACCGACGGCATCGTGTTCCCGTGGCCGTTCCTGTGGGGGTACGCGCGCGCGGCGGCGGCGCGCGGCGTCGCCATCCACACGTCGACGCCGATCACCGCCATCGCCCGGCGCGGGCGCGGCGGGTTCTCGCTGACCACGCCCGCGGGCACGTTCACCGCCGAGCGCATCGTGTGCGCGGCGGGCGCCTGGTCGCCGGAGGTCGCGCGGCTGGTGGGCGGCGCGCTGCCCAATCGACCGCAGCGTCACGAGATCCTGTCGACCGAGCCGCTCAAGCCGTTCCTCAAGCCGCTGGTCACGGTGAGCGAGACCGGGCTCTACGTGTCGCAGTCGCTGCGCGGCGAGCTGGTGGGCGGCATCACGGTCGGCGACGACGACCAGGCCGGCGGCGACGGTGAGATCAAGCTGGGCTCGCGGCTGGCGTTCACGACCGCGATGGCGCGCGCGCTGGTCGAGCTGATGCCGCGGCTGGACCACGTCAAGGTGGTGCGCCAGTGGGCCGGGCCGTATGACCTGTCACCCGACGGCGATCCGATCGTCGGCGAGCTGCCCGGCGTCCCCGGCTTCTACGTCGTCTGCGGCTTCCGCGGCCACGGCTTCATGATGGCGCCGGTGGTGGCGCGCCACTACGCCGCGTATCTGGCGGGCGACACGCCCCACCCGCTGTTCGCCGCCTGGCGCGCCGATCGATTCGCCGGCGGCCGCACGCCCGCGTCCGGCGGCGAGGACATGTTCATCGGCTGAGCAGCGATCGCGGCGCGGCCCGCGCTACTCGTCGCGCTTTGGCTTCTTGACCAGGCGCGAGACGATGAGCGGGCCGAGGCTGTCGACCATCATCCTCTCGACGATCTGCTCGAGCTGATCGCGCTGGTCGGTGCTGTCGTAGACGAACCTGATCCCCATCCCGGCCTCGTGCCCCTCGGCGACCTGCGGCGGCAGCGGCTGGCCTTCCTTGACGACCCAGCGCACTTCGCCCCGTAGCGCCGATCGGCTCCGGCATCGCCGGAAGCATCAGCTTGAACAAGAAGATCGTCCCGATGTCGAGCGGCTTGTCCGTCTTGATGAAGGTGCCACCCTTCGAGATGTTCTTCGTGTAATCGTAGAAGAACGTGTTGAGACGCTTGTACTCGACCTTGAGCTCGATGGGCGCGCGTGCCTCTCGGCGTCGATCGTTTTGGTCGGCCATTGTCACCGTGATCCGGCGCGCCGGCAGCGCGCATGGAGCGCCTCCATGTTAGGTCCCGTCGGAGCAGCCGTCAACGCGGCCCGATCGCGCTTCGGTTTACGGGCTCTGATCTGGGCGGCCGTGCTGCTGGCGACGGCCCTGGTCCTCGACTGGGTGCCGCTGTTCGACGTGCTCGGCTACGACTTCTCGTTCGCCCTCGGCATGGTGACGGCGTTCGCCGCCGCCGACGTTGGGCACGGCGTGGGGAAGCGGCACGAGGCCCGGGGCCCAGCCGGCGACCAGGACTGGCGGGGGGTGCTGCGGCCGTTCGGCGAGGCGTGCGCGGTGGCCGCGGCCCTGCTGGTGTTGCCCGTCGCCGCCTCGCTGGCCAACGCCCTCCGGGTCCGCAACTGCAACCTCGGCGCCGGGTTCGGCTTCTTCTTTCTGCTGCCGGTCATGACGGCGCTGTACGCGGCGTGCGCGGGGGTGCTCGCCGCGCGCGTGCCGGGCCGCCGCGGCCGCGTGCTGGCGTTCGCCCTCCCCTTGCTGTCGCTGGGCTGGACCCTGCTGCGCCTGTACCGCGAGCCGCCGGTGTTCGCCTTCGACCCGTTCGGCGGCTACTTCCCCGGGCCGATCTACGACGAAGCGCTGCGCCCGCCCGAGGCGCTGGTCTGGTTCCGCCTGGCGTGCGTCGTGTGGATGGCGACGGCGGTGGCGATCGCCGTCGCCGCCGCGTCGCGCGGCTTCGATCCGCGGCGCTGGCGCCGGCGCGCGCTGCTGGTCGCGCTGCCGCTGGCCGCCGGCTCGATCGCGTTCTACACGGCCGGCGGCAGCCTGGGGTTTCGCATCGGGCGCGCCGACCTCAAGCGGGCCCTCGACCGGACGCTGACGACCGAACACTTCGTGCTGCACTACGCGCGCGGCAGCAGGACGCCCGCCGAGCTGGCGCTGACCGCCGAGGATCTGGAGTTTCGCTACCACCAGCTGCGCGAGACGTTCGCCGTCGAGCCCAAGCTCCCCATCACCGTGTGGGAGTTCCCGAGCGCCGACGCCAAGAAGCAGCTCGTCGGCGCCGGCGGCACGCTGTACGCGCGGCCGTGGACGCAGGAGATCTTCATGCACGGGACGCGGTTCCCGTCGAACCGGCTGCGCCACGAGATGGCGCACGTGTTCGCGGGGGCGTTCGGCGATCCGCTGTTCGGCATCTCGCTGGCGTGGCGCCGCACCGGCTTCCTGCCGCTGCCGACGCTGGCCAGCGGCCTGGTCGAAGGCATCGCCGAGGCGGCCGACTCCAGCGATCCCGACGGCGACGCGACCATCCACCAGGAGGCGCGCGCGATGATCGAGGCCGGGCTGGCGCCGCCGCTGGCGGCCGTGGTCGGCTCGGGCTTCACGACGCTGGCCGGGCGGCGCGCGTACACGATGGCGGGATCGTTCGCGGCGTTCTTGCTGGAGACGCGCGGCGCGCAGAAGCTGCGCGAGCTCTATCGCTCGGCGGGCAACTTCACCGACGTCTACCGCGTACCGCTGGCGGATCTGGAGCGCGAGTGGCGCGAGTTCCTGACCCGACAGCCGCTGACCACGCGCGAGCGGGCGCGGGCCAGCGAAGACTTCCGCCGCCCGGCGATCTTCGCGCGGGTGTGCGCGCGCGAGCTGGCGGCGCGGCTGGCCGAGGCCCGCGCCATCCAGCGCGACGAGCCGGCGCGCGCCGTCGCCATCCTGGAGCGGACGTGCAGCGACGATCCGGGCGAGCCGACGTACCGGCTGGCGCTGGCGGAGGCGCTGGCGCTGGCCGGCGAGCGCGAGCGCGCGCTGACCATGCTCGGGCGACTGTCGGTCGGCTCCGACGTCACCGTGCCGCTGCGCGCGCAGGCGGCGTCGCTGGCCGCCGAGATCAACTTCGCTCGCGGGGGACATCGTCGCGCGCCAGCACCGAGCAGCGCCGGGCGGCCGAGCTGGCGTCGTCCGAGGCCGATCGGCGGCAGGCGCTGGCGAAGCTGCGGGCGCTGGACAGCGAATCCGCCCGCGCGACGCTGGGCCGGGCGCTGTACGGCGACGAGCTGCAGGGGGCCGGCGCCGACCCGGTGTTGACCTTCTATCTGATGGGCGAATACGCGCGGCTGTTTCCGGCGGACCTGCTGGGGCCGTACCTGCTCGGGCGGCAGCTGCTGTCGCGCGATCCGGCGCGGGCGCTGCCGTACCTGGCGCGCGCGTGTGAAAGGCGCGAGCCGGCGCGCGGCCGCGCTGTCGAACCTGCCGCCCGAGTTCGTGCGCGAATGCCGGCGCATGATCGCGGACGCCGGCTATCGCGTCGGCGACTTCGCGCGCGCGCGAACGGCGCTGGAACGGCTGGCCACTGACGCGACGGGTGAGGCCGAACGCCTGCGCGCCCTGGACATGCGCGCGCGCGTCGACTGGGCCAAGTCCTTGCGGAGTGGACCGCCCGTGCCGCCAGTCACTGGACGGATGGGCTTGCCATGAGACAATGGGGCGAATGCGAGCCGCGGTCCTCCCTGTCGCCGTCAGTATCGGCGTCGTCATGATCCTGGCGGGCGCCGTCGCCCGCGCCCAGACCCAGCCCCCGCCGGCGGGCTTTCAGGACCCGCCGCCGGCGGCCGCGGTGCCGAACGCGCCGGCGCAGCCGCCCGCCGCGCAGCCGCCCGCGCCGACACCGCCACCGCCACCGGACGCTCCGCCAGCCGGGGGCGTGTCGCCCATCATGTCGCCCGATCCGTCGCAGCCGCCTCCGCAGCTCATGCTGGCGGAGCAACCGATGGCGGCGCAGCCGCCGCCCGAGCCGTTCTACAGGAAGATCTGGTTCTGGGGCGCGGTCGGCGTCGTCGTGGTGACGGTCGCCGTCATCCTGATCGCCGGCTCCGGCTCGTCGGGTCCGGCGACGCCCAACACCACCTTCGGGAACATGGATGCGTTCTAGATCTGCTCTGCTCGTAATCGCGACGCTGGCGCTGGGCGTGGGCGCCTGTTCGGAGTCGCCGGTGTCGTTCATCGTGCTGTCGCTGCAGTCGGCCACGGCGACGCCGATCCCGGGCGTCGACAAGATCCGGGTTCGCGTCTCCAAGGGGCAGACGCAGATGCGCGTCCTCACCTACGACGGCAAGGGCGCGACCATCGATCAGGTCACCGAGAACACGCTGTCGGTCGGGTTCTCGAGCGGCGAGAGCGGGCTCATCGACTTCGAGGTCGACGTCATGAACACCGCCGGCTGCATCGTTGGCCACGGCACGACGTCGGAGCCCGTCGCCATCGCGGTCGGCGCCGTCGCCTCCGCGACGGTGTCGCTGGCGGCGGGCACGATCTGCGTCCCCGACGGCGGCGCCCCCGATGGCGGTCCCGAAGGTGGCGTGTTGCCGGGGTGCGACCCCGTCAACCCGGCCAGCACGTCGGCGGGCACGATGTGCACCGCGACGCAGACGTGCCAGGTCAACTGCATGCCGGCTTCGGGCGCGCCGCCGCGCAACGAATGCACGGCCGGCGGCAGCGGCGCGCCCGGCACGACGTGCAACAGCAACACCGACTGCCAGCCCGGTACGCAGTGCTTCAACTACGCGGTGACCGGGTGCGCGACCAAGGTCTGCCTCCGCTTCTGCAACACCAATCAGGACTGCGCGGCGTTCGGCGCCGGCGGCGGCGGGCCGGGGAGCTTCTGCGAGGGCCCGGTGATGTGCCCGTCGTTCCTGACCGCGTACAACACCTGCACGTTCAACTGCGATCCACGCGCGGCGGCCGCGTCAACGCGCGGTGGCTGTCCGGGGGCGCTCGCGTGCGTGATGCTCGCGGCGGGGGACCAGGTCGATTGCGCCTGCCCCGAAGCGACGCGCACGAAGCGGGAGAACGAGGCGTGCACGGGCGCGGCCGACTGCGCGCCAGGGTTGCTGTGCAACATGATGGGGACGACACGCGTGTGCCGCCCGATCTGCCGCTGCGACGCCAACGCCGCCGGCACCTGCACCAACACCACGCCTGACTGCCCGACCACCGGCACCGTCTGCCGGCCGCTGACCAACAACACGATCTACGGCATCTGCCTCTGACGCCGTGCCCCGGGGGAACCCCCGGGCCGCGCCGGGGGTTTACGGCTTCCACCAACTAGGACCCCTCGTCTGACTCCGCACCTTCACACGAAGGGGGACGAAGACGATGAAGAGAGCCATCATGGGGGTTGTGTGCGCCTCGGCGCTGATTGGGGTGGGGGTTGGCAGCTGCGAAGACGAGGACGCCATCGTAGGCGACACCGGGACCTACGACTCGTACCTGTACTACGGGTACTACCCTGCGGACGTCTATTACTCGGGGTACTACTGGACGGACCCCTATTACTACTATTACGCGGCGGCGGACGGCCGTCCGGGCGGCGACCGCTACCGGCGTCGCGGGTAGCACCGGCGCGGCCGGCAGCACCGGCGTGGCGGGCGCGGGCGGCGGCGGTGGCATGACGACCACGACCACCAGTCGGGCCAGCGATTCGACCGTGGGCGACGTGCTTCGCGCGCTGGCGCGGGGCGAGATGCCCTGTGCTGACAACACGGTGTCGATCTCGCCCAAGATGGGCCCCGACGCGTGCGCCAGCGACGGCACGGGAATGTCGAGGAGCGGCGTCAGCATCGTCTTCAGCGACTGCATGCTGCCGAACGGAAGCCGGATCGACGGCACCATCGAGGTCGAGGGGACGCGGACGCTGTCCGACGCGGCCTGCGGCCCGGGGACGATGGTGACGTTGACGGCCACGACGACGGTCCACTACCTGGCGCGAACGACGGCGAGCGGGATCAAGGTCGTCATGCCGAATTCGAACGGCACGATCACGACCAGCTACATCGCGGGCCAGCTGCCCTCGTCCGTGGCTATCACGATGAACGGCACGCTGCAGCTCGTGGGACCGGCCGGCGAAACCAGCGCCGATCGTTCGTTCACCGGGGACATCTCGTTCGTGCCGTCGGCCGATCGCGATTCGTACACGACCGACGGCACCATCATGTTGCAGGACACGGCCGACAGCACCAGCACGACGCTCACGGCGCAGGGCTTGAACCGCTCGGCGGCGTGCTGCCGGCCGACCGGCGGGACGCTGACCATCGACCGGACCACCGGCAACAACGCCGGCACGCACACCTGGACGTTCGGGCCGAGCTGCGGGGCGATGATGTTCGACGGCGCCTCGATCTCGGCGCCGGTCTGCCTGTAGCAGGGCGGCGGAGAATCACGCCGTGGGCTGCACCGCGAACACGTTGTAGCCCCACGGCGGCATATCCAGATAAAGACCGCGGGCGACGATATCGTCGCCCGCGCGTTCGTATGTCGTGTCGCCCATCAAGTCGGTCAGCGTGAACTTGCGCCCCGCCATGCCCGTCATGCCGGCGGTGATGTAGCCCTGTGCCTGCGACGCGCCGTAGTTGACCGCCACCAGCAGGCGCTGCTCGCCGGATTGCCACGACGACACGATGAGCTGCTCGTGCGTCGGGTTGCCGTCCCACGCGGCGCGGACGCCGGCCAGCTGCCATTCGCCGTCGTGCAGCTCGGGACGCTGCAGACACGACAGCAGGCGCGTGTAGAACGCGAGCATGTCGGCGTCGACCGGCTCCGGCGGGCGGCGCCCGAGGTGCATCGACACGTGCACGCGGCGGCCCTGCAGCTGCCCCTCGTGGAACAAGCGAAGCCCGCGCGCCGTCAGCGCGACGACCGCCGCCGCCTTGTGCTTGTCCGGGGGAAGGAACGTCGCGGCCGCGCGTGGCTCGTCGTGGTTCTCGAGGAAGCGCAGTGAGTGGTCCTGGTAACGCGCCGTCGGCCCACAGGTGTTCGCGCACCGGCTCGGCGGCGCCCGCGAGCAGCCGGTCGTAAAGCCGCTTGTCGTACGTCAGGTCGAAGCCCGCCTGCTGCAGCTCGAACTCCATGTCCCAGTACACCTCGGCGATGAACAGGAACTGCGGGTGGCGGCGGCGGATGGCCTTGATCGCCTCGGGCCAGAACGCTTCGTCCTGCGGCGGCAAGCCATCGCGCGGCAGCGCGCGGTCGCCCCACGTGCGCTTGATGATCTCGGGTTGCAGCAGCATCGCCATGTCGCAACGCACGCCATCGCAGCGGTCGGCGACCGCCCCGAGCTCGACCAGCTGCGCCTCGCGGCAGCCCGCGTGGCGGTAGTTGAGCTGGAACGTGTCGGGCCATCCGGCGAAGTAGGGATCGCGGCCGTACGCGAGGATCGTCGTCGTACCCTGCCCTCTTTTCCCGCGTCCGTCCGCATCGACGCGCGCGTAGTTCTGCGGCTCGCGCGCCAGATCGGCGTCGCTGCCGGGGACGTAGTACTCAGGGTGCGCGGTGACCCAGCGGTGATCGCGCGCGGTGTGATTGGGCACGAAGTCGAGCAGCAGCTTGAGCCCGCGACGCGCCAGCCGCTGGCGCAGGTGGCGCAGCGCCGTGTCGCCACCGAAGTCTTCGTGGACCTTGTAGGCCGTGATCGCGAACGGCGAGCCGGTGATGTCCTGGTCGCGCAAGTCGGGCAGCTCGCGACGGCACTCGTCGCGCAACCCCGGGTTCGTGCGCGACACCTCGCGTCCGATCGGCGCCGGTCTGCCAGACGCCCAGGAACCAGACCCAGGTGAAACCCTTCGCCGCGACGTCGTCGAGGAAGTCGTCCGGGACGTCGTCCAGCGTCGCGGCGCGGCCCAGCGCCATCCCGCGCTCCTGCAGGAACACGCGCGTGTTGACCTGGTAGAGCAGCGGGTGGTTCACGGGTGCGCTCCGGGCGCGTGCGACGCCGGGCTGCCTGCCGAGCTCCGCCATCGCTTCGACCGGGCGCAGCAGCATCTCGGGCGTGATCATCGCGAACAGCTGCATCAGCGACGGGATGTTCGCCGTCCAGCCCGTCTGGTGGCTGGCGCCCAGGCCGGCGCCGTTGTCGCCGTGGAAATATTCGTGGAACAGCAGGTGGTCGCGCCAGTGCGGATCGTCGGCGAACTTCTTCATGCCGCCGTACACCGGGCGGCGCCCCTCGTGGTTGCGCAGGTAGATCGCGCCCATGCGGTTCGCGAGCTCCTCACTCACCTGGTACAGGTTCATGTACTGGCCCGAGCCGGTCGGGCACTCCACCTTGAACTCGTCGCCGTAATACGAATACATCTGCAGCAGACCGCGGATGATGAGCGTGTTGATCGGCGCCCAGATCGGGCCGCGCCAGTTCGAGTTGCCGCCGAACATTCCGGTGTCGGATTCGGCCGGCAGGTAGTTGACGCGAAACTCCTGGTTCCCCGACCAGAAGACGTAGGGGTTTTCCAGGTGGACGCGCGACAGCGAGCGGATGCCGTGGTCGCCCAGGAACTCGCCCGGATCGAGCATCCGCGCCAGCACCCGGCGCAGCTTCTTCTCGTCGAGCAGCGACAGCATGTAGCGGCCGCCCTGGCCGGGCTTCCTGATGTCGCTCAGGTTGGCCATCAGGTCGGGCCGGTTCTGGTTGAACCACTTCACGCGTTCCGCGAACAGCGGCAGTCGCGCCAACGACCTCGGGGTTGTAGACCGACGACGCGCACAGCGGCAACAGGCCGACGACCGACCGCACCTTCAGCCGCGTCGTGAACTGTCCGGGGACGCGCAACACGTCGTAGAAGAAGCCGTCCTCCTCGTCCCACAGCGACTCGTCCGAGCCGGGCTTGTTGATGGCGGCGGCGATCGAGATCACGTGTTCGTAGTACTTGACCGCCATCTCCTCGTACGTCGGGTCGACCTGCGCCAGCTCCAGCGCCATGTCCAGCATGTTCTGGGCGTAGAACGCCATCCAGGCCGTGCCGTCGGCCTGCTCGAGGTAACCGCCCGTCGGCAGCGGCGAGCTGCGATCGAACACGCCGATGTTGTCGAGCCCGAGGAAGCCGCCTTCGAACAGGTTGCGGCCGTCGCGATCCTTGCGGTTCATCCACCAGGTGAAGTTCGTGGACAGCATGAGGAACGTCTTCTTGAGGAACGGCAGCGCCTCGCTGCCCAGGCTGCTGCGGTTCAAGCGATAGTTGAACAACGCGGCCCACGCGTGCACCGGCGGGTTGACGTCATCGAAGTTCCACTCGTAGGCGGGGAGCTGGCCGTTCGGGTGCTGGTAGCGATCGCGCAGCATCAGCGACAGCTGCTCGCGCGCGAAGTACGGGTCGATGAACCCGAACGACACGGCGTGGAAGGCCAGGTCCCACGCGGCGAACCACGGGTACTCCCACTTGTCCGGCATCGAGATGACGTCGGTGGCGTAGAGATGGAACCAGTGCTGGTTGCGGCCGCCGTCCATGGCGTCCCGGCGCACACCGCGCTCTTTCAGCCAGCCCTCGACGTTGTAGACGTACGCCTGTTTCGTCCACAGCAGCCCGGCGTAGCCCTGGCGCACGACGCTGGTGGCGTCGGCGCTGAGCTTGGCGGGGATGACGCCGGCGTAGAACTCGTCGGCTTCGCGCTTGCGGTCGGCGAACGTGCGGTCGAAGTCGGCGAACGGATCGGCCAGCTCGCCGGGGGGGCGGCCGGTCAGGCGCAGGCGCAGCGTCGCGCTCTGCCCGGGGGCGACCGTGACCGTCGTGTGGAACGCGGACTTCGTCCCCTTGCGCTCGGGGTTCACGGCGCCCTGCCGGCCGTTGACGATGTAATCGTTGATGCCGTCCTTCTGGTACGTCGTCGGGTTGGGCTGGCCCCACAGCCGGAAGCGGTTGGTCTCGTTGTCGGTGAACAGCAGCTCGCCGGCGCCGTCGCAGTACAGGAACCGCTGCCCCAGCTGCTCGTGGCGCGCGGAGATGACCGCGCAGCGGTCGTGGTGCGCGGCCTGCGACCTCGGGCCGCGGCGCGGCGTCGTCTGACCACCACGTGTTGCGGAACCACAGCTGGGGCACGAGGTGCAGCGTCCACGGCTCGGGGCCGCGGTTCGCCGCCGTGATGCGGATGCAGATGTCTTCGGGGTCGGCCTTGGCGAACTCGGCGAACACGTCCCAGTAGCGGTCGTCGTCGAACACGCCCGTATCCAGCAGCTCGTATTCGAAGTCGGTGCGCGTCCGCCGCCGGTTCTCGCTGACCAGCTGCTCGTACGGGTACTCCGCCTGGGGGTACTTGTAGAGCATCTTCGCGTACGCGTGGGTCGGCGTGCTGTCGGAGTAGAAGTAGTACTCCTTCACATCTTCGCCGTGGTTCCCCTCGCTGTTCGTGAGGCCGAACATGCGTTCCTTCAGGATCGGGTCCTTGCCGTTCCACAACCCCAGCGCGAAGCACAGCAACATGTTCGCGTCGCTCCAGCCCGCGATGCCGTCTTCACCGCTGACGTAGGCGCGCGACCGGGACTGGTCGTGCGTGACGTCGTTCCACGCCTCGACGTTGCGGTCCAAGTTCTCGCGCACCCCGCCCCACTGCCGCTCGCTGAGGTACGGCCCCCACTTCTTCCACGGGATGTCGTTGTGGGCGGCGTCTCTCAGGCGTTGTTGCTCGGCTGGTGTTCGCGATTCGCTCATCTTGTTCGGCTCCTTGTCAGGCGGCGCGGATGAACTTGGATCGTGATTAGGTTTGAAGAGGAGCCCGCCATGCGAATGCGGCGATGTCGTAGCTGGGCGCGCGTGGTCGCGCTGGTCGACGGCGGCGCTGGTGGTTGCACCCATCAGCGCCCATGCCGATGACGGAGACGATGGCAATCAGGACGATCGCGTGATCCGCATCGGCCCGCAGGTGACGCTGGTCGAGAGCGACGACGGCAAGCTCAGGATGTGGGATGACGATCCGTCCCAGGAGGCGCCCAGGTGCGAGTCGCGGCTGGGCTGCTGGTTCAACTGGGTCGAGCTGGTCGCCGGCGTCGCGGTCATCGCGCCGCGAAACATCACCGACGGCGCCGAGACTGCCGGGCCAGCAGTTCAGGCGTTAGCCGTGGGCCGCCGGCCGAGGTGGTGCGCTATGCTCGAGTGGATGTTTCTCTGCCGCGGCAACAAAGAACACTGGGTAGACCGCTGATGACTGGCGGAGTGGGCGGCCCGCTTCTCGGCCGTCCACGTCGACTTCGGAACCGGCGACGGCGCCTTCGTGCGCTCGACGGCGGCGCAGCACCCTGGGCAGCTCGTCATCGGCGTCGACGCCGTCGCTGAAAACCTGCGCGCCGCCGCGCGCAAGCTGGCGGCGAAGCCCGCGCGCGGCGGCCTGCCGAACGCGCTGCTCGGGCGGTTGGCGCTGGCGGACGCCCCGGGCGCGCTCGAGGGCCTCGCCGATCGCCTGACCGTCCTGCTGCCGTGGGGCGCGCTGCTCGCCGCCGTCGCGCGGCCGGAGGCGGGCGGCCTGGCCGCGCTGCGCGCGATCTGCCGGGAAGGCGCCGGTGTCCGGTTCGTGTTCGGCTACGGACCGGAGGCGGACGGGACGCGGGTGAAGGAGCTGGCGCTGCCGGCGATCGATGATGACGCCGGGCTCGCGGCGCTGTGCGCGCGCTACCGCGCCGCCGGGTTCGCCGTCACGCGCGCGCGGGGTGGGCGTCGCGGAGATCCGCGCCCTGCCGACCACCTGGGCCAAGCGGCTCGCGTTTTCAGGACGGGAGCGGCCGTTCGTCGAGGTGAACGGGCGCGCCTTGTAGCGAGCGATCCCCGCTGCCCCGCGAGCCGTCTACTTCTTCGCTTTCGCCTTCGCCGCCTCGACCCAGCTCTTGAGCGCCGCCTTGTCCGCGTCGGACAGGCGCGCGGACAGGTGCATCGGGTAGACGTAGAACCACTTGGGCATCTCACCGGCCTCGACCTGCTCCCACATGTTTTCCATGTCCAGCAGGCGTTCCTCTTCGTCCGCGTCGCCCCACTTCGACAAGTTGAGGTGCTGGCGTCCCGTGGTGACGTCGCGTGCCATCAGCCACGACCCGGGCGCGATCCGGCTGTAGAGCGGCCAGCGCGTCTCGTTGCTGTGACAATCGAAGCACGCGCGCCGGAGGATGGCGTCCACCTCGGGCGGGGCGTCGATCTTGAACCGCTCCGGCGGGTTCGAGGCAATCCCCTTCACGGGCACGAGCTGCGCCGCGCCAAACGCGACGAGCCCGGTGACCAGGCCGCCGATGATGATCTTCTTTTTGCGGGGTGACATCGTCGAAGTTCGAACAGCATAGTGGTTGGCGGGGCGCGATCGACGGCGCAGTTATTTTTGGCGTACACTCGACGTGCAGCTGCGGGAGCAAGGACGGAGGTCGCGGGGCCGATGGCTGCTGGGGCTCACCATCCCCGCCGCCACTGCCAGCCCAGCTGGCCCGGCGACTAGAACCCGACCGCGAAGCCGCCGCCGAGGTGGAGATACTGGCTGCCGTCGAAGGTCGTCATGCCGCTGGCGCTACCGCTCGACTGAAAACCTGCCTGGTAGCCGAGGTCGATGATGGCGAACAAGGTCGGCAAGAGAGCAACCTCGACGCCTACCGACGTATCGACGAGAAAGCCCGACGGATCAGGAGGAGTGACGACGTTGGCGGGGGGCTCCGGGACGGAGATGATTGAATAGCCCGGAGAGAGCCTGGCGTAGACGCGCGTGTTCTGAGACAGCGGCGCCCGGGCGGTCAGCCTGAGCCGGAAATCGTACTCTGTCGACGACTGCACCCCCTCCACCCCGTCGCTCTTCACCCGAAAGATGACCTTGGGCGAAACACCGATGGCGAAATAGGGCGAAGCAGCGAAGTCCAGCGCCGTTGCCACGGCCACGGCGAACGCGCTGTCGATCGACCTATTCGAGCGCGTCGTCCCGGTCAACTCGGTTGCCTTGAGAGTGCCGACCGGGAGGATCTCGAACACCACGCTCAACAAATCCGGTCCCGGCTTCGGCGTGTCCTTCCGCGGCGCTGGCGCCCGCACCTGCGCGACCGGTGCCGGCGCCGGGACTGCTGGCGCCGCCGCGAGCGGGACGTCTGCCGCGGCAGGTGCGCTCGGCGACGCCGGCGCAGGCGCCGCGACGGGCACGGGTGGCGCCTCTCGCACGTCCTCGTCGCGCACGAACCCATAGCGGCCGTCCTGAAGCTTCACCCGGCGCCAGATGCCCTGCGGCTGGTCGTCGGCCGGCAGCCTGTCGCCCGCGCGCACGCGCGCGATCTCGGGCGCGACGTCGAACGGCGCCGAGCGAACCGGCGCTTCATCGGCGGTGACTTCACGTTCGGCGGCGCCTGCCACGAGCGCGGGCAGCGTGGCAAATACGAGGATGGCCGCGGCGACGGGGCGCATGCGCGGGGATTGTGTCGATGCACTCCGCGTCGGTCAATTGACGCGGGTCACCGTCTTCGGTGGAGCCGCCACGTGCTGCCCCACCCCATTGCGCGAATCAGGTTGAACCTGAACACGCGTTCAGCTAGCCTCGATCGATGTGTCTCGCGCCGCTGCCATCGCGCACATTCCTGAGCTCGCCGCGCGGCTGGTGTCGCTGGAGCGGCTCGAGGAGTCGCGGGGGCGGCGGACCACGGGCGTTGCCGCGCTGGACGAGCTGCTGGCGGGGGGGTGGCCGCGCGCGGCGCTGAGCGAGATCACGGGGCGGCGGTCGACGGGGCGTACGGCGATCGTGCTGGCGACGCTGGCGCGGGCGATCGCCGCGGGTGAGGCGACGGCGCTGGTCGATGCCGGTGGCGGTGGCGGCGGTTCGCTGGACGCGCGCGCGGCGGCGGCGGCGGGGCTGGCGCTGCCGGCGTTGCTCTGGATCCGATGCGCCGCCGGACAGGCGCTGAAGGCGGCGGATCTGGTCGTGGCGGCCGGCGGCTTCGGCGTGGTGGCGCTGGATCTGTGCGATTGCGACACCCGGCGGCGCGTCGCCGACGCGGCTTGGGTGCGGCTGCGGCACGCGGCGCGCAACCAGGGGACGACGGTGCTCGTCGCCACCAGCACGCGCACGCTGGGGACGGCCGCGGCGGCAGCGATCGAGCTCGACGGCGGCGCGCCGACGTTCCTGACCGACGGGCCGCCGTTGTTCGCGGGCGTGAAGTCGCGCGCCGCGCGTGTACGCGGCGGGCAGCGCGATGAATCAGCACGAGAGGACACTCCATGCGTCTCGCTTGCGTTTACGTGCCGCAGCTAGCGTTGCAGGCCGCGCTGCGCCGCAACCCGGAGGCGCGCGACGAGCCCGCGGCGCTCGAAGCGGAACCCTGGAAGGGTTCCGCACTCCCGCGATGAGCTCGCGCGGGAAGTCGCGCTCCTCAGGCCGCAAAAAGCCGCGCGTGACGCAGCTGGAAGCGCGGGCGCGCCGCGCGGGCGTTCGGCCAGGCATGACCGCTGCGCAGGCGCGCGCGGTGTCGGCCAGCATCCGGCTCTACACGGCGACGGCCGCGGATCGCGAGGCGGGCGCCGCCGCGCTGGCCGACGTCGGCTACGCGTTCGCGCCGCGCGTGGACAGCAGCGACGGCGGCGAACGCATCTTCTTCGACTGCGCCGATCTCGGGCAGCTCTACCCGTACGGCGAAACGGCGATCGCGCAAGCAGTCCAGGCGCACGCCGCGCGCCTGGGGCTGGGGGCACGCGTCGCGATCGCGTCGTCGAAGGGGATCGCGCGCGTGGCGACGCGCGCGCACGAGCTTGTGGTCGTCCCGGCGGGCGCGGCCGGCGCGCGGGGTTTCCTGGCGCCGCTTCCCGTCGAGCTGTTAACCGATGATGCCACCCTGCGCGCCGCGTTCCGGCGCTGGGGGACGCGCACGGCCGGCGCGATCGCGGCGCTCCCCGCCGACGCGGTCGCGTTGCGCCTGGGCCCGCGCGGCGCCGATGTGGCGCGGCTGGCGTGCGGCAAGGATGACGAGCCGTTCGTGCCGCGGCTGCCACCCGACGCGCTCGAGGAGGCGGTGGATCTGGACTACCCGGTCTACGAGATCGAGCCGCTGGCGTTCGTGCTGCGCGGCCTCGTCGATCGCGCGCTGGCGCGCCTGGCGGGCCGCAGCCTCGCGTGCGCCGGGATGACACTGCGCCTGTCGCTGGATCCGCGCGGCCTGGACGTGCGCGCGGTGCCGCTCGCCGCGCCGACGCGCGACGCGAAGACGTTGCTGGAGCTGGTGCGGCTGGATCTGGCGCGCCGCCCGCCCGACGCCGCGGTGGTGGGCGCGCGCATCATCGTCGAGCCGGCGCGCGTGCGCGCGACGCAGCTCGACATGTTGCGGCCGGCGGGGCCGGCGCCCGATCGGCTGGCGACGACGCTGGCGCGGCTGGCGGCGCTGGTCGGGCCCGAAAACGTCGGCGCGCCGACGACCGTCGACAGCTGGCGCGAGCAGGCGGTGGCCGTGACCCCGTACGTTCCGTCGGCCGCGCCGCCCGCGGACGCGATGGTGGCGACCGCAGGCACGCCTGCCATGCGGCTCACCGTCCGGCGCAAGCGGCCGCCCGAGGAGATCGAGGTCATCATGGGACGCGACGGGCCCACCGCGCTGCGCGGCAGTGAGACCACTGCGCGCGTGCTTGTCACCGCCGGACCTTACCGCCTGTCGGGCGAGTGGTGGCAGCCGCCGGCGGCAGCGTCAGCCGCGGCAACCACCGACCCGAACGGCGACGCGCCCGGCGGCTGGGCGCACGAATACTGGGACGTGCACGCATCGGACGGCGCGGTCTATCGCCTGCACCGCGACGTCCGTGACGGACGCTTTTACCTCGACGGTTACTACGACTAAGCCGCCCTAACCTGCTGTTTTCGTCTATGCTTTCAAGGTCATCTTGATCCGGATCCCAACCGCGATCCCCCTTGCTTCGCTCGTCGTCGCGATCGCGCTTTCGGGCTGCGCCAACCGCGGCATGAAGCCGCCCGGCGATGGCGGCGCGGGCAACGGCGGCGCCGTGGGCACGGCTGGCCGGGGCGGTGGCGGCGGCGGCGGCCGCGGCGGCGCGGGCGGCGGCGGCGGTGAGGTGCGTGGCGGTGGCGGTGGCGGCTCGGGTGGCAGCGGGGGCAGCGCGACCGGCACAGCCGGGACCGGCAGCGGTACCGCCGGTCGCGGCGGCGGTGGTGGCAGCGGCGGCGCCAACTGCAGCATCACCCCCAACAACGACGCCGGCACCGGCACGGATGCCGGGGTCGACGGCGGCGCTGGCACCGATGCCAGGGTCGACGGCGGCGGCGCCTGCCCGGCGATGTTCAACTTCGAATCGGGAACACACGGCGCGATGATCAACACGGGCTCCCAGCTCGCGTTTCAGAGCATCGCCCGCTCGGGCACCTACACGTTCTGCGGCAGCGGCGCGCTGGCGATCACGTCGATGTTCAGCGGCACCTCGGGCAACTCGATAAAAGGCGAGGTCCTCATCCCGTTGCCGGGTGCGCCCGTCGATCTGACCAACAAGACGATCACGGTTCGCGTCGCGGCGGATCCCGGCTGCAGCAGCGACCTCAACCTTGCGCTGGTGCTGAACACACAGACCGGCCCGGTGTATTTCACGCCGACGTTCCCGATCCGCCCGCTCACCGCCGCGTGGAAGACGGGGATGGTCACGCTCACCGCTGACGCGGGCGCGATGACGGCGCTGACGCTGAGCCTGCAGGCGTTTTCGACCACCGGCTACCAGGGGACGATCTACGTCGACGAGATCGACGTCCGCTAAGGGTTCCCGCCTTGCCATATGCTGAACACTTGTTCAGACTGCGGACATGGCCGCGGAGTACGTCGAGCTGCGTTGCCGATCGGCGTTCAGCTTCCTCGATGGGGCGTCGTCACCCGAAGATCTGATCGCGGCGGCGGCGGCTGGCGGCGCGGAGGCGCTGGCGCTCGGGGACGCTGACGGCGTATACGGCGCGCCCCGCTTCTTCGCGGCGGCGCGCGCGGCCGGCGTTCGCCCCATCGTCGGCGCTGACGTCACGCTGGCAGGCGCCCCTCCCCTGCTGCTGCTGTGCGAGAGCCGCGGCGGCTACCAGAACCTGTGCCGCCTGCTGACCGCGGCGCGCGCCGGGCTGGGCAAACACGACCCGCCGCGCGCGACGCTGGAGCTGCTCGCCGCGCACGCGGGCGGGCTGATCGCGCTCGCCGGCGCCGCCCCGCGCGCCGATCTGCCGGCGATCGTGGCGGCGCTCGGGCGCGGCAACGTCTTCCTCGAGATCCAGCGCCACGCGAACGCCGATGGCGGCTGGAATGAACGCGCCGCGGTGGCGCAGGCGGCCGCGGCCGGCGCCGGCGTCGTCGCCACCAACGACGTCCGCTATGCGACGCCGCGCCAGCGCATCGTGCACGACGCGCTCACGTGCGCGCGCGCCAAGCTGACCGTCGACGACATCGGCCGCCGGCTGGCGCCCAACGGCGAGCGCTGGCTGAAGCCGCCGCGCGCGATGGCGGCGCTGTTCCGCGATCGCCCGGCCGCCGTGCGCGCGACGCTGGACATCGCGGCGCGCTGCGGATTTTCGCTCGCCGATCTCGGCTACACGTTCCCGCGCTATCCGGTCCCCGACGGCGGCAGCGAGCAGAGCTACCTGGAAGCGCTGGCCTGGCGCGGCGTCGACGACCGCTACGACGCCGGCGATCCGATCCTGCCCAAGGTGCGCCGCCAGCTGACGCACGAGCTGACGATCATCGGCCGGCTGGGGCTGGCCGGCTACTTCCTGGTGGTGTGGGACATCGTCTGCTTCGCCAAGCAGCGCAACATCATGATCCAGGGGCGCGGGTCGGCGGCGAACTCGGCGTGTTGTTACGTCCTGGGCATCACCGCCGTCGATCCGGTGCGCATGGACCTGCTGTTCGAACGTTTTCTGTCAGAGGAACGGGTGGCGAACGCCGGCAACGCCGCCGATCGCATGCCCGATATCGATCTCGATCTGCCGTCGGGCGACGCGCGCGAATCGGTCATCCAGCACGTCTACGCCAAATACGGCGCGCGCGGCGCCGCGATGACCGCGAACGTGATCACCTACCGGCCGCGGCTCGCGGTGCGCACCGCGGGGCGCGCGCTCGGCTTCTCGGAGGAGCAGCTCGGGCGCGTCAGCAAGAACCTGCCCGGCTGGATCCACGACGAAGGTAAGCCCATCGCCGAGTACTTCGAGATGGCGGGGTTCTCGGCGCGCGAGCGGCGCACGCGCCTGGCGGCGCGCGTCGCGACCGAGCTGCTCAACCTCCCCCGCCACCTGGGCCAGCACTCGGGCGGCATGGTGATCGCCGCCGGGCGGCTGGACGAGGTCGTGCCGCTCGAGCCGGCGAGCATGCCCGGCCGCGTGGTCGTGCAGTGGGACAAGGACGACTGCGCCGACATGGGGATCGTGAAGGTCGATCTGCTGGGTCTGGGGATGATGGCGGTGCTCCAGGATGCCGTGCCGCTGATTCGCCGCCACGAAGGCGTCGACATCGACTACGCGCGGCTGCCACCCGACGATCCCAAGGTGTACGGCATGCTGCGCGCCGCGGACACGGTCGGCCTGTTCCAGGTCGAGTCGCGCGCGCAGATGGCGACGCTGCCGCGCATGAAGCCGGAGCGCTTCTACGACCTGGTGGTCGAGGTGGCGATCATCCGTCCCGGGCCGATCGTCGGCAAGATGGTCAACCCGTACCTCGAACGCCGCAACGGCCGGCAGACCGTCAGCTACCCCCACCCGTCGCTGGAGCCGATCCTGGCCCGCACGCTGGGCGTGCCGCTGTTTCAGGAGCAGCTGATCCGCATGGCGATGGTCGCCTCCGGCTTCACGGGCGGCCAGGCGGAGGAGCTGCGGCGCGCGATGGGGTTCAAGCGCTCGCAGGAACGCATGAACGCCATCGAACACGACCTGCGCGCCGGCATGGCGGCGAACGGCATCACGGGCGCGGCGCAGGAAGAGGTGGTCGCGGGCATCAAGTCGTTCGCGCTCTACGGCTTCCCCGAATCACACGCGGCGTCGTTCGCGCTGCTCGCCTACGCGTCGGCGTACCTGAAGGCGCACCACCCGGCGGCGTTCGTGTGCGCGCTGCTCAACAACTGGCCGCTGGGCTTCTATCACCCGTCGACGCTGGTCAGCGACGCCGCCCGCCACGGCGTCGGGTTTCGCCCCATCGACGTCACCCGTTCCGGCTGGCTGTGCGACGTCGAAGACGGCGGGCGCGCGGTGCGCCTGGGGCTGCGCTACGTCGCCGGGCTGCGCGAGGTGATCGGCAAGCGCGCCGAGGCCGAGCGCGCGCGGGCGCCGTTCACGTCGCTGGCCGACTTCGCCGCGCGCACGGGCCCCGACTCCGCCGAGCTCGCGTCGCTGGCGGAGGTCGGCGCGTTCGCCGACATCGGCGGCACGCGCCGCGAAGCGCTGTGGCAGGTCGAGGCGCTCGGGCGCTCGGGCGCGCTGTTCGCGCACGTGCCACCGGAGAGGGAGGCGCCGCTGCCCGAGATGAACGCGTCGGAGGAGATGGCGGCCGACTTCGCCGGCACCAGCATGTCGACCGGGCCGCACCCGGTGTCGTTCGCGCGCGCCGAGCTGGAGCGCGCGGGTGTCACGCGCGCCGCTGATCTGGCGAGCGTGCCCCACGGCCGCCGCGCGCGCGTCGCCGGCATCGTCATCGTCCGCCAGCGCCCGGGGACAGCCAAGGGCTTCGTGTTCATCACCGTCGAGGACGAGACCGGCTTCGCCAACGCCATCGTCACGCCCCAGCGCTTCGAGCGGCATCGCGCCACCATCGTCGCCACCAACGCGCTGATCATCGACGGCGTCGTCCAGAACCAGGACGGCGTCGTATCGATCAAGGCCGACCGCTTCGAGCCGCTACTCGGGCGGCCCGCCGAGATCGACGTGTCGCACGACTTTCACTAATGGCGATTCAACTCAGCGGGTGCTCGCCCGTCTCGATCACGATCGACGTTTCATCAGGCACGCCTTCGCCCTCGCCCTCGCCTTCGGCCTCCGGCAGCGGCCGCGCCTCCAGCGCCGCCACCGCTGGTCCGTTCAACACGCGCCCGTGCGGATCGAACCGGCTGCCGTGGCAGGGGCAGTCCCACGACGTCTCGCTGTTGTTCCAGTGCACGAGGCACCCGAGGTGCGTGCACACCGGCGACAGCGCGCTGAGCTGGCCGTTCGCGTTGCGGTACACCGCCAGGCGCTCGCCCTCGAGCGACAGCACCTTCCCCTCCCCCGGCGGGATCGATGCCAGCGCCTGCGTCCGGTCGTTGTCATGCTCATGCCGCCGCAGCGACATCCGGTCGCCGAACAGGTGGCGCGGGAAATCGACGTTCTCGCTGACCACCGCCTTGGCCGACGCGATCGGCTTGATGCGCGTCGCCTGCAGCAGCTCGGCGAACGGGTTGGCCAGCTCGCACACCTCGTCGGCGAGCACCATCGCCGCCAGCGTCCCCTGCGTGATGCCGTTGCCCCCGTAGCCGGTCGCCACGTACACACGGCTGGACAGCGAGTTGCGCCCGACGTACGGCAGCCCGTCCGCCGACATCACGATCTGCCCTGACCAGCGGTAGTCGGTCGCCTCGGGCGCGCGCCCGAAGCGCGCGCGGACGTAGCTCTCGAGGCGCGCGAACGGCATCGTCGTGTCGTCCATGTCGCCGACCTTGTGGTCCTCGCCGCCGACGATCAGCAACTGGCGCTCGCCGACGCGCTGCTTGCGGATGTAGTGGTACGGCTCCGCCATGTCCCAGAAGACCGCGTCCGGCTCGTGGCCGGCCGATTCCACCGACACGACGTACGAGCGGTAGGCCGCCAGCTTCGCGTGCAGCAGCACGCGGTTCACGATCGGGACGTGCGCGGCGACGATGACCGACCGCGCCGTGACGACGCCGCGGTCGCTGATCACGCGGCACAGATCGCCCTCGTCGATGGCGACGACCTGCGTCTCCTCGTACAGCTGGCCGCCGCCGGCGGCGTACGCCGCGGCCAGCCCCTGCAGGTAGATGCGCGGATGCATGACGGCCTGATTGTCGAAGCGCAGCCCACGCACGACGGGGAACGGCAGCGGCACGTGCGACACCAGCACCGCCTGCAGCCCCAGCTTGCTGACGGCCTCCGCCTCGCGCTCCAGCTCGGCGTCGTCGCGTGGCCGCTCGGCGTACAGGAAGCCCGGGACGCGGTGAAAGTCGCACGCGATCTTCAGCTCATCGCCCAGCGTGCAGATGCGTTCGATCGCGGCGCGCTGCGCCGCCGCAGCCAGGCGGGCGCCGTCGATGCCGAAGCGCGAGATCAGCGTGTGGTAGCGGACGTCCAGCGACGTCGTCAGGTGGGAGGTGCTCTTTCCGGTCTCCCCCTTGCCGATGCGCCGAGCTTCGATGACCGCACATCGCCGTCCAGCGCGCTGCAGCAGCAACGCGGCCGTTATCCCCGTGATCCCCCCGCCGACGATCGCAACGTCGACCGTGACATTACCGTCGAGAACCGGATACGGCGGCGCCGGCGTCGTCTCCGACCATACGGAGTTCGTGTAGTTGGGCATGGCGCACCACCTCCTGCGCGGAAGCTAAGACCGACGTGCCGCTTGTCGACGGCGGATCTGATGACCACAACAGCTGAAAAGACTGAAGTCATGTCAGCCTCCGCCTTCATCACGCTCGGCGCACTGCTCCTCGGCGGCGCATTGATGCTCGGGCTCCTCGTGCATCGGGCCTTGTCCCGTGGGCGCACGACCACGACGCCGGTCGACGACGACCGCGCAGACCGCATGCGTAACCTGCTGCTGTCCCGTATGAGCCACGACCTGCGGTCGCCGCTCAACTCAGTCATAACCCTGTCGCAGCTGTTGCTCGAGGGGAGCGCCGGCGCGCTGATGCTGGAGCAGCGGCGCTACATCGAGGTCATTCACAGGAGCGGTCGGGGTTTGCTCTCGCTCATCAACGACGTCCTCGATCTCGCCGCCGTCGAGGCGGGGCGCGTCGAGCTGGACGTCGGCGCCGTCAGCCTCGCAAAGCTCATCCATGCGGTCAGCGACGCCAACGCGGAGACCGCGCGCGCGAAAGCCGTGCCCATCAAGGTCACCGCGCCGGCGGCGACCGTCGCCGTCATGGCCGACGAGGAGCGGGTGCGCGAGGTGCTGAACCGACTCGTCGAGCACGCCGTCGCGGAGACTCAGGCCGGCCCCGTGGTCCTCGAGGCCGAAGTCGATCCCGACGGCCGCCACGCGACCGTGCAGGTTCAGGCCACCGGCGAAGGGCTGGCGACCGGATCGCGAGACGCGCTCGCCGCCGCTGCCGAGAGCGACTTCGATCGCTATCTCAGCGACGACAGCGCGGCGGGCCACGGCCCGGCGGCGTTGCCGCTGGTCGTCGCCGCGCGCCTGGCCGATGTCATGGGCATCCGCATCGGCGTGCGCACGACGTCGAACGACGGCGTCGTGTTCTCGATGGCGCTGCCGATCGGCGACAGCAGCGCCGTCGTGGAACGCGTGCCGCCGGCGGCGCCCGAAGGCGCGACCACGCGCGCGTCGGGGAGCATCCTGCTCATCGAAGACGACTTCGCGGAGCAGCAACGTGTCGGCCACATGATCGAAACGGCCGGCTACGACGTCACGCTGGCGCCGTCGGGCGAGGCCGGACTGGCGCTGCTGCGCCAGAATCACTTCGACGCGGTCGTGCTCGATCTCGTGATGCCTGGCATGAGCGGCCTCGACGTGTTGCGGGCGACACGCGGGGATGAACACCTGGCCAGCCTGTCGTTCGTCGTCATGTCGGCGCTGTACATGACCAAGAGCGAACGCCAGGTGCTGGGGCCGGCGGTCGTCGACGTCGTTCGCAAGGGGGATGCGACGCAGGGCGAGCTGGCCATCGCCCTGGGCCACGCTGTCGACGCGACCCGCGGCGGTGTGCGGCTGTCCCACCGCCACGGTCACGGCAACGGCGACAGCGGCCGGCACCACTCCTGAGGCGCGCCGACAAATGAGGGTGTTCCGTCACTGGCCGCGCAGGTTCGCCTACCCCGCTGGCGGCATCTTGCTGTCGGTCGCGCTGGTTGCCGGGCTGCTCACGCTGCAGGGTGGCCTGGCGCGGCGCGCCCCGACGGCTTCCTGGATCCTCGAAGAATTCCGCAATCAGCCGTTCGTCTACGCGTACCTGCTGGTTGCCACGCTGGCGATGATGACGATCTTGGGGTGGATCATAGGGCGGAAGGAGGACCTGCTGGAGGAACTGTCGGTGACCGACCCGCTGACCGGCCTCGCCAACCGCCGCCGGATGCGCGCCGCCGCCACCGACGAACTGAATCGCAGCGCTCGCTACGGTACGCCGCTGGCGCTGCTGCTCATCGACCTCGATCGCCTCAAGGAGATCAATGATCGCCACGGGCATGGCAAGGGAGACCGCGCGCTGGAGCTGGTGGCCGACGGCCTGCGCCGCAGCTGCCGCGCCACCGATGTCGCGGCGCGTTTCGGCGGCGATGAGTTCGTCGTGCTCGCGGTCAACACGACGGCGATCGAAGCCCTGGCGTTGGCGCACCGCATCCGCTCCGCGGTCAAACGCTCCAGCGCCATCACCGCCGCGCGTGCCAGACCAGATGCGCAGATCCAGCACACGGTGTCGATCGGCGTCGCCGACCTCGACTGCGGCCGAGCAGCCGACCTTCGACGGGCTACATGCCGCCGCCGATCGCGCCCTGTACGCGGCGAAGCTCGGCGGACGCGATCGGGCAATGGCTGCGCCCGTCACGGACGCCGACACCGCGCCCCCGCCCGCGTCGCTGCGCGACGTCGTCGCTGACGAAGCCGCTACGGGATCAACCGACTGATCACGCCCACCAGGTTCTCGGGCGGACACGGCTTGCCGAGGTATTCGTCCCACGGACAGTCGGCGGCTGGGTGGCGGTCCGCGTCGTAGCCGGAGACCACAACCAGCGGGATCGCGCAGGTGCGGCCATCGGCGCGCAGTCGACGCGCGGCCTCGCGTCCGTCGAGGTGCGGCAGGCCCATGTCCATGACGATGACGTCCGGACGCACCCGCACGGCCTCGTCGATTGCGACGATTCCGTCGCTAGCCTCCTTGACGTCGTAGCCGGAAAGCTCAAGGTATTCCGCGTAAAGCTCACGCGTATCCGGACAGTCGTCGACCAGCAGCACGAGTCGCCGTGCCCGGCGCGCTGGAGTTGTTTCTCCGGGATGGGCAGGAGGCTCTTGAAACATGCATCGGATGTAGGTCCCTTTTGCGGATGCGCAAGACGCGTCGCCGTGTTACGGGAGTGCCAGAGCCATGCTCGACATACTCCTGGTCGATGACGAGCCGGACTTCCGTTCCCTGGTCGGGGACGCGCTGCGCGACGCCGGTCACCGCGTGACTCTGGCCGCCAACGGCGCGGAAGGGCTGACCTTCGTCTCATCCAATGTGTTCGACGTGATGTTGTGCGACATCCGGCTGCCCAAGGTCGACGGGCTGACATTGTTCCGCCGCGTCCGCCAGGAATCGCCGGGCACCGATGTCATCCTGATCACGGCGCACGCCGCCGTCGCCGACGCGGTCTCTGCCCTCAAGGAGGGCGCGTACGACTACATCACCAAGCCGTTCGACATCGACGAGATCGTGCTGCAGATGGAGCGCATCAGCGTCCAGCGCGCGCTGAAGCGCGAGCTCGAACAGGCGCGGGCCGAGCTGTCGCAGCGCAAGGCGACCTCGAACGGCAGCACGGCGGCGATCATCGGACGCAGCCCGCCCATGCTGCGATTGTCGGATCGCATCGAGACCATCGCCCAGAGCGACGCGCCGGTGCTGATCACGGGCGAGAGCGGCACCGGCAAGGAGCTGGTGGCGCGCACGCTGCACGAACGCAGCACGCGCGCGCCCAAGCCGTTCATCGCGGTCAACTGCGCGGCGTTCCCGGAGACGCTGCTCGAGGCCGAGCTGTTCGGCCACGAGCGCGGCGCGTTCACGGGCGCGGTCAAGCGCCGCGACGGGCGCTTCAAGGCCGCCGACGGCGGCACGCTGCTGCTGGACGAGATCGCCGAGGTGCCGCTGCCGGCGCAGGCGAAGCTGCTGCGCGTGCTGCAGGAGGGGACGGTCGAGCCGCTGGGGACCAACGAGGTGACGCGCGTCGACGTGCGCATCATCTCGGCCACCCACCGCAACCTGCGCGAGCGCATCCGCGAGGGGCGGTTCCGCGAGGATCTCTACTACCGGCTCAACGTGCTGGACATCGAGATCCCGCCGCTGCGCGAACGGCGAAGCGACCTGCCGCTGCTGCTGCAGTACTTCCTGAGCAAGTTCACGCCGCCCGGCAAGCAGACGCCCAGCGTCGCGCCGCGCGCGTGGGCGGTGCTGTCGCAGTATGCGTTCCCGGGCAACGTGCGCGAGTTCGCGCACGCCATCGAGCACGCGCTGGTGCTGGCGGGTGGCGGCGAGATCGACGTCGAGCACCTGCCCGCGGGGATCACCGGCACGCTCGACAGCACGAGCAGCCCGTCGAGCGCCAGCCTGCGATCGCTGTCGGCGGCGCTGAAGGAGTTCGAGCACGAGTACCTGCTGCGCGCGCTGGCGCAGGCCAACGGCAAGAAGATGAAGGCGGCCGAGATCCTGGGGATCTCGCGCAAGAACCTGTGGGAGAAGCTGCGCCTGCACGGCATCGCCGCCGAGACCGACGCCGAAGACCGCGACTAGCCGCTCCCGCGCGAAGCGCGGGTGTGCGGCTACTATTCTTGATGTAGTCGCAAACCGCGCCTGCGGCGCGGAGCGACAAGAACGCGCTAGGTGAAACGTTCGTCGAACGTCGCGCGGACGCGGGCCATGCGTTCGTCGAGCTCGGCGGCCAGGGCGTCCGCTGTGGTGCCCAGGCTGCGCGCCAGCACCGGCAGGTCGCGCGGCGACGCGATGTCTTCCGGGCGATCGCGCAGCAGGCGCAGGCGAAGCGCCACCCGCCGCAGCCCCGCGTAGTCGTCGGCGAGCGCGGCCGGCCAGCCGAGCTCGGTCAGGCGCGCCAGCGCGCGCGCGGTGACGGTCGTCCGCAGGGCGGCGTCCGCCGCGTTCTCGAGCTGGCCGAGGGCCACCAGCAGCTCGACGTCCATGAGGCCGCCGGCGTCCAGCTTGAGGTGCCGCGAGCCGGGCGGCACCCTCCCCCGCTCGGTCGTCACGCGGCCGCGCACCCGCCGCAGATCCGCGACGAAGCGCCCGCGCTGAAGCTCGCTGTCGAAGGCGATCCGCTGCAGCGTCGCGTCCCGCTGCGCGCGCACCGCCGGCTCTTCGTTGCTGAACATAGTGCGCGCGCGCATCATCGCGACCCGCTCCCAGTCCGCGGCTTCGTCGCGGTGGTAGCGCTCGAACGACGTCCACGACGTGACCAGCAGACCCTGCTCGCCCGACGGGCGCAGGCGGGCGTCCACCTTGTAGAGCCGCCCCTCCTCGAGCATGGTCTCCATCGCGAAGATGAAACGCTGCGACGCGCGCGAGAACCACTCGCGGTGATCGACGCCGGTCGTGCTCTCGCCGTCCTCGCCGTACAGAAACACGAGGTCCAGGTCCGAGCCGTAGCGCATCTCCCGCGCCCCCAGGCTGCCCAGCCCCAGCACCGTCAGCCCGGTGCGCGGCGCGCCCAGGCGGGCGGTCAGCGCAGGCAGCGTCGCGGAGATGCCGGCGTCGAGGCAGACCTCCGCGAGATCGGTCAGCTCGTCGGCGACCGCCTGCGCGTCCAGGCTGCCGGCGACGTCGTGCAGGCCGATGCGCAGCAGCTCCTCGGCCTGGAAGCGGCGCACGGCGCGCAGCGCCCCCTCCTCGTAGTCGTCTACATGCTGGTCGCCGGCCGCCTCCGGGCCCGGATGCCGGTACGAATCCAGCCGCAGCAGCATCTGGTCGCGTGTCCTGACGTCGGCCCCCAGGCCGCCGACGAACGCGTCCCACACGGTCGGGTTGCCCAGCAGCAGCTCCGCCAGCCGGTCGCTGGTACCGAACACCGTCCCCAGCATGCGCCCCAGCTGCGGCTCGTCGCGCAGCAGCGCCAGCAGCCCACCCGAGCCGCGCGCCACCAGCTCGCGAAAGTGCAGCAGCGCGCGGTCCGGCTCCGGGGACGCGATCGCCTGCTCGAGCAGCGCCGGTGACAGCCGGGCGCCGACCGCCTCCAGCGTGTCGACCGCGGCCTCGGCGTCGCGGAACCCCGCGGCGGACGCCAGGCGTTCCAGCTCGGCGCGGTCGCGCATCGGATCGAGCAGACGCGCCGCTTCAATCGATCGTTCGGGGGGCGGATCGCCCAGCGTCGCGGCAATGGCTTCGACCGCGGCCCGCTTGGTCGCCACCTCGGCGTCGAAGTCCGCCAGGCTCGCGAAGCCCAGGCCATCAGCGAAGCGCGCGCGCGCGTCGTCGTCGCCCGGGATGCGGTGGCGCTGCGCGCCGGTCGCCACCATCACGCGATGCTCGAGCCGGCGCCAGAAGCGGTACGCCGACAGCAACGTCCACGCCTCGCGATCGCTCAGCAGCCCGGCCACCACCAGGCGCGGGAACGACCGCGGCGTGTTGCGTTCACGCAGATCGGGGCGCTTGCCCGCGTGCAGGAGCTGCAGCGCCTGCACCACCATCTCGACGTCGCGGATGCCGCCCGCCCCCAGCTTGACGTCGAAGCCGGTCTCGCCGAGGTCGCCGGCCGCGTCGGCCGGATCGCGGAACAGCGCGCGCAGCGCGCGCACGTCGTCGAGCATGCGCGGGTCGATGCTGCGCGGATAGATGAACGGCTCCAGCATCGCCAGCAGCTCGTCGCCCAGCGCGCGGTCGCCGGCCACCGGCCGCGCCCGCAGCCACGCCTGCCGTTCCCACGTCCGGCCGAACGTCTCGTAGTACTCCTCGGCCGCCGCCAGCGAGTTGCACATCGGGCCGTTGCGCCCTTCCGGCCGCAGGCGCAGGTCGACACGGAACACCATGCCGTCGGCGGTCGCCTGCTCCAGCGCCGTCGACACGCGCCGCGACAGCTCCGAGTAGTACTCGTGCAGGGAGCGCTCGCCCGCGGCACCCGCGTCGGTGGAATAGAAGTAGCAGACGTCGACGTCGGACGAAAAGTTCAGTTCGTCGCCTCCCAGCTTCCCCATCCCCATGACCACGAAGCGCACCGGCGCGCCGTCGTCGCCGCGCGGCGCGCCGATCTCGCCGCGCAGCTCCGCGTCGCACACCGTCACCGCGGCGTCCAGGCAGGCGTCGGCGAACCCCGCCAGCTCGCGGGCGACCTCGTCGGTCGTCCCCCAGCCAATCTCGCGTATGCCGAGCCGCAACATCTCGTAGCGCCGCACGCGCCGCAGATCGCGCTGCAGCTCCGCGAGACCGGCCGCCCCGGCCGTCGCGGCCCGCACCTCACGCGCGGTCACGTGCGCTGGCTTGGCCCGGCGCAGCCACGGATCCGCGATCAAGCGCGGCAGCGCGCCCGGGTCGGCGAACAGCAGCTCGGGCAGGAACTCGCCGCTGGCCAGGATCGCTTCGAACAGCGTCTTGTCCACGGCGGTCTCGGGAAGCTTGCCCCCCGCCTCCACGAACCGTTGCCGCCGCACCACCACCTCCCTGCCGGACTGGGTGGGGGCGGTGGTATCAGGCATCAGAGATCGGCCCTGGCGAGCGAGAACTTGTTGTTCTGCTGGTCGACGACGTTGAACGAACCACGCGCCTCCGCCGGCAGCAAGTTCTTGATGCGCGACTCCTGGTGGCGCTCGTACAGGAAATACGTGCGGCGGCCGCGGTGGCGCGACACCCAGTCCTTGAGCCTGTCGTCGGCGCCGTCCTGATCGAAGACCGTGCGCTCCTCGCTGGGGCCTTCGTAGATCTCGTTCGACGTGTAGAAGGTCTCGCCGCGCCAGTACAGCTGGTAGGCGATCAGGCGCTCCTCCGGTGACGAACGCTCGCGGTAATAGGTCGCGATCGGTCCCTTCTGGGACCATGACGTCGCGACGGTCGGCATGAAGTGGTCCAACAGATAAAACGTGAACACGACGGCGGCGGACGACAGACCCCACGTCGCCCACCTGCGCACGCGCGGCATCGCCAGCGCGACCGTGGCCAGCGCGAACACGATCGAAAACACGATGAGCGGCGTGGAGAAGTCGAGCCGGTCGGGCCACGGCCGCCCCGCCTTGCTGTGTACGTAGTCGTACGAAAACAGCCAAAGAAACTTCTGCGCCGCGTTCTTCGCCGACACCAGATCGGCCGTCACCAGCACCAGCACCGGCAAGCCGACCAGCGCCACCACCGCCGTGGTCCGCGACGCCTTCCTGGCCGCGAGGTCGTCGATGAAGCAGCCGATCACGATCGCCAGGCCCGGGATCGCCGGCAGGACATAGTGGTGGAACTTGGTCATCGACAGCGACACGACGGCGTACGAGGCCACGAACCAGATCGCGCCCAGCCAGATGATCCCCTGCTTGCGCGCGTCAGCCGGGTCGACCGCGCCCGCACCACCACCAGCCTGCGCCGCCGAACGGCGCGTGACCGCCCAGCCGAGCGCCGCCGGCGCCAGCGCCACCCACGGCAGCAGGCCGTAGCCCAGCTCGCGCACGAAGTATTCGAACGTGCCGCGATCGCCGTGGCGGCCGATGACCATGCGCCGCCAGTGGTTGTCGCCGAACAGCTCGTTCCAGAACGCGCCGCCATGGCGAATGATCATCGCGTGGTGCCACGGCACCGCGACGACCGCGCACGCGATCAGCGACACGACGATCGCGTAGCGCAGCTGCGCCCGGTTCAGGCGGCGCCAGTTCCACGTGAACGCCAGGTAGGCGACGAACACGATCACCGGCAGCCCCAGCCCCGCCAGCCCCTTGGCCAGCACCGACAGGCCACACAGGATGGCGGCCATGTAGAGGTAAAACGGCGCCTTGTAGCGGGTGCGCGCCGCCAAGAATAGGAAAAGCGCGAAGCCGACGTAATACGGGATCATCGCGATCGCGCCGTACATCTTGATCTCGCGCCCGCCCCACGGGATGACCACCTTGAGCTGCACCGAATCGACGATGAGCTGCGGGATCGTCGTCACCGCGAACAGCGCCAGCGTGCCGTAGAACAGCCCGTGGTGCGGCCAGCTCCGCCACCCCACCCCACGCCTCGGCAGCACTTCGTCGCGGTCGTCGAACAGCGCCATCGCGCCCAGGGCCAGCGCCATCGCCATCGGCCCAACGAACGCCATGTCGGTCATCGCCTGGCGCGCGACCAGGCTGTACATCGGCGCGGTCGCCAGCACCACCGCCGCCAGCACGCCGGCGCGGCGCGATACGAAGCGCGACGTGACCAGGTAGACGGCGTAGATGCCCAGCACGCCCATCAGGCAGAACGGCACGCGCGCGGCCCACTCGGCGCGCGTCCCCAGCGCCATCTCGCCCGCGACGCCGTCTGGCAGGCCGATGCCCGCGATGTGCATCGCGATGCTCATCAGCCAGAACGACAGCACCGGCTTCGACCAGAACACATCGGGATCGCGCGGCGATCCCGGCCACCACAGGCTGATGTAGTCCCCGCGGTGGGTCATCTGCCGCGCGACCTCGGAGTAGTGCGTCTCCCACGGGTCCCACAGCCCGTAGGTCCCCGCCAGCGGCACGTACAGCAGCAGCCCCCCCAGAATCACGAGGAGCGCCATCTGGCGCTCACTCAGGCGCGGCATTTACATCGGGGGACGTCGGGCGCTGCGCGCCCTTTGGTCCCCCGCGCCCCCGGCTCGCTACGGGCTGGCAAAGCCACCCTTCGCTCGCTCACTGCGCGAGCACCTTCTGCAGCTTGAGCAGCCCCAGGTCCAGAACCTTTGGCTGGCCGACGACCTCTTCCAGCGGGGTGCCGCGCACCTCGCCGCGCACGAGGCCCAGCAGCTTGCCGTGCTCGCCCCGCGCCAGGCTGTCGACGGCGGCCGCGGCCAGACGCGTTGCCAGCAGGCGATCGAAGGCGCCGGGCACGCCGCCGCGCTGCACGTGGCCCAGCGTCGTGACGCGCAGGTCGAAGCCCAGCCGCTCCTTGTGCTTGTCGAAGTGCTGCGCCAGCTTGACCGCGTTGTTGCGCGCCCCCTCGGCGACGACGACCAGCGCGTGCGCCTTGCCGCGGTCGTACGCGCTCTGGATATCGCGCGCGATGATCTCGGGCTCGACCTCGGCCTCCGGGATGACGACCGACTCGGCGCCGCCCGCGATGCCGGCCATCAGCGCCAGGTAGCCGCAGTTGCGCCCCATCACCTCGACCAGGAACGCGCGCTTGTGCGACGACGCCGTGACCTTCAGGCGATCGATCGCCTCCAGCGCGATGTTCAGCGCGGTGTCGACGCCGATGGTGATCTCGCTGCCCGCCAGGTCGTTGTCGATCGTCGACGCGACGCCGACGACCTCGAGGCCCATCTTCCCCAGGGCCAGCGCCCCCGTCTGCGAGCCGTTGCCGCCGATGACCACCAGGCCGTCGATGCCGCGGTCGCGCAGGTTGGCGAGTCCGCGCGCGCGGACCGCTTCGTCACTGAAGTCACGCAGCCGCGCGCTGCCCAGGAACGTGCCGCCGCGCCCCAGGATGCCGCCGACGTCGCGCGCGCCCAGCGGCTCGATCGCGCCCTCGACCAGACCGGCGTAGCCGTTGCGCACGCCGAAGATCTCCCAGCCCAGCGCGATGCCGGAGCGCGCGACAGCGCGGATTGCGGCGTTCATACCAGGGGCGTCTCCACCGCTGGTCAAAACGGCGATCTTCCTCGTGGCCATCAGGAGGGCATCCTATAGCATGACGCGCGCCGTGGCCGAACGCGCTCCACCCAAGAACTACATCACCCCTGAGGGGTTCCGCCGACTGGCGGACGAGCTCACGTTCTTGCACACCAAGAAACGCCCCGAGGTCGTCGGCGCCCTGTCCGACGCGGCCGCCGAGGGGGACCGGTCGGAGAACGCCGAGTACATCTATCGCAAGCGGCAGCTGCGCGACATCGACAGGCGGATGCGCTTCCTGTCCAAGCGGCTGGACGACGTGCAGATCGTCAAGCCGCGGGATCAGCCGCGGCAGGACCGCATCTTCTTCGGCGCGACCGTGACTGTTGAAGACGACGAGGGGGTGAAGGTGACCTACCGCATCGTCGGCGTCGACGAGACCGACGGCGCCGCCGGCGAGATCTCCTGGCAGTCACCCGTGGGACGAGCGCTGCTGGGCAAGGTCGTCGGCGACGTCGTCACCGTGCGCTGGCACGCAGGGCTGCGCGAGCTGACCGTGGCCGGGATCGTGTACCTGTAGCGGCGGGACACTTCGCGGCGTCCACCCAGGGCAACACCTGTCCTGCCGACGGCCGCTCGCGTCCCTAGCTTGAAGCGATTGACACCGGAAGGAGCGGGCGTGAAGCATCGTTTGCAGACGTCATTTGTCCTCATCGCGACGATCGGCGCGCTGGCCACCGGCCTGGTGTTCGCGCCCCGAACCGCGGTGGCCGATGGTCCCGAAGCAGAGTTCGAAGCAGGCGCGGCGTGGGCCAGTCGGAACGACGTGCGCATCCCCGGCGTAGGTGGCACCAACCTGTCGCTGGTCAACGAGTTGCACACGCCCGTGGCACCGGTGTTCAGGGTGCGGGTGGGATACCGCTTTCGCAGCCGGCATTACATCACGGCGCTGTATGCGCCGCTGCAGGTCAACGCCACCGGCTCGGCGCCAAGTGACGTCGATTTCGCCGGCGCGACCTATCCTGCGGGCACTCCCCTACTCGCCGTGTATCGCTTCGACTCCTATCGGCTCACCTATCGCTACTCCTTCGTCAGGAACCGCAGCCTCGACATCGCTGCCGGCGCGACGGCCAAGATTCGCGATGCCGAGGTCAGCCTGACCGGCGTGGATACGAGCAGTAAGACCAACACCGGCTTTGTTCCGCTGCTTAACGTGCACATCGAATGGCGGCCGGGTGGCGGACCGGTGGGCGTGGTGTTCGACGCGGACGCGCTGGCGGCGCCGCAAGGTAGGGCCGAGGACGTCTTGCTGGCCGCGATGTGGACGCTCAATGAGGGTCTTGCTCTGTACGTGGGCTATCGCACGGTGGAAGGCGGCGCGGACAACGACGAGGTCTACAACTTCGCGTGGTTTCATTACGCGGTGGCGGGCGTCCACCTGCACTTGTGAACCCCAGCGCGGCACGGGCGAATCGAGCACGGCGGGCAAGGCGAGTAAGACGAGTGGGACGGAGGGCCGTGCAGTCGTCACTTTCTTGGAGCCACGGGCGTCGAGGTCCCGTCGAAAGGGTAAAAGGGGCTGCGGCCGCGAAACGGGTGCACGGCCTCTTAGTCGCGCTGGCGTCTGAAGACGACGACCGCCGAGCGCGGGCCGCGCTCGATCAGCACGTCGCTCGTGCCCGCGCCGGCGCGGCGCCAGGCCTCGTACCACGGCTCGGCCTTCAGCGCCGGCGTCGCGTCGACCATCTCCGGCACGTAGAGATCGATCTCGCGGTACATGCCGCGCGTGATCGCGTGGATCGCGCGGCCGAACGTGTACTTGGCCAGCGTCGCGTCCGGATACAGGTCGTTGTGCAGCGCGCCGCCATAGACGACGACCAGCGGCCGCCCGGGCGTGCGCTTGAGCAGCAGGCCCTGCTGGATCGCGCGGCCGAGGTGCTGGTTGGTCACGGTCAGCAGCCGGTCGTAGTCGACGCCGCCGTCCGCCCCCGTCAGCTTCTTGTACTCGTCACACGCGATGTCGAGCACGTGCGGCGCGACGCCCAGCGCCTTCGCCTTCTTCAACAACCGCATGATCTCGCTTTCGGTCTCGGCCGGACGCTCCGTCGTACGCGCCACGTCTTCGGTCACGCGCGTCTCGCTGTCGCCGCACTTGCCGGTGGTGATCCATGTCTCGACGATCAGGTGCGACGCGTGTGGCGCGACGATGGGCAAGATGTCGTCGGTGAAGCGCGCGATCGCTGACCGGACCTTTGCCGTCGCCTGGGTCTGATGTAGCTCGCCGAACGCGATGACGCCGCCGGGCTCGACCAGCAGCGTCGCGACCGCCGCCGGCGCGGACGCCTGGCGCTCGACGCGCGGCTTCGCCGCAGCGGCCGGCGGCGGCGAAGCGGGGCGCGCCAGCAACGCCGCCGCGGCTATCAGGCCGACGGTTGTCAGCCGCCGCCCAGGGTGATGAAGCGGATGCCGGTCGGCCCGCGCACGCGCAGCAGGTGCCCCCCGCTGCGCGGCATGGCCAGCGCGGTCGCCGCCTGGTCCGCGGACATCACCGCCTGTCGGTCGATCTCCAGGATGACGTCGCCCTCGCGCACACCGGCGGCGGCCGCCGGACCGCCCGGCGCGACCTCCGCGACGACGGCGCCGCGCGTGTTGCGATCCAGGCCCATCGACTCCGCCAGCGGCGGCGTCAGCGTCTGCAGCGCCATCCCCAGCTTCTGCGTGTCGGCACCCCCGCCTCCGGGACGATCGGGCGACGGCAGCTCGCCCAGCTCGACGGCGACCGTCTGCTTGCCGCCGCCCCGCGACAGGCCGACCGACACCCGCGAACCGATCGGCCGGTTGGACACGTAGCCGATGACGTCGCCCGCGGTTTCGATCTTCTGCCCGTCGAGCTCGGTGATGACGTCGCCGGACTTGAGCCCGGCCTTGGCCGCCGGACCGCCCGGCGTCACCTGCGTGACGAGCGCGCCGCTGGTGATGTCACCGCCCAGGCGCGCCTTCGCCGCCGGGTCCAGGGCCTCGATGTCGCCGACCAGCACGCCCATGTACGCGTAGCGAACCCGCCCCTCCTTCAGGATCGATCCGGCGACCAGCTTCACCTGATTGATCGGGATCGCGAATCCGTACGCGCCACCCGGTCCGGTGTTGATGAGCGTGTTGATGCCGACCACCTCCGCCGACAGGTTGCACAGCGGACCGCCCGAGTTGCCCGGATTGATCTTGGCGTCGGTCTGGATGTAGCGACGCACGCGGCCGCCCGACATCTGGACGTGCCGCCCGACCTTGCCCAGGCCGCTGACGATCCCCGCGGTCACCGTCTGATCGAGGCCGAGAGGGCTGCCCACCGCCAGCACCCACTCGCCGACGTCCAGCTTGTCGGAGTCGCCGAGCCGCGCCGCCACCAGGTCCGCCGGCGGCTTGTCCAGCCGGATGACCGCGACGTCGGTCTCCGAATCGGCGCCCAGCGTCTTGGCGGAGAACTCGCGCCCGTCGCTGAACGTGACCTTGAGCCGGGTCGCGTTGGCCACGACGTGGCGATTGGTGACGATGCTGCCGCGCGCGTCGATGACCACCCCGGAGCCGGTCCCGCGCTGCGGCCCCGGCGACGGCTCGGGCATCCCCTGGCCGAACTGGAAGAAGCGGCGGAACGGCGACGTCTCATCGTCACCTCGGCCCTCGCCCTGCGCGACGCGCGGCTGACCGACCTCGACGTCGATGCGCACCACCGACGGGCGCAACGCCTTCGCCGTCGTCGAAAACGCCGTCGACAGCACGCGCGCCTCGTTCGGCGCCTCGGTCTTGGGCGTCACCGGCCCGCCCGGCGCCAGCGCGGGGGGCGGAGGCGGTTCCTGTGCCGCGCTGGGCGCGGCCGTGCTCGCCCGGCGCGGCCTGCTGCCCGTCACCGGAGCGCGACCCGGACCCACCCCGCCGGCACCCCGGCGAAGCCGCAATGACCACGACAGCGACGGCGACGGCGACTCTCACCCGTCGGTATTTAGCACGCAGCCAGCTTACGAATCACCCCGACACCACCTCTTCCCCGATCCCCTATCGTCGTTAGCTTCTGCCTGTTGGTTTCAGGGGCGGGTGGCGGTCATGGAGACTATTTCCTACGGTGAGGTCCCGCCGGGGACCGCGGAGGTCCCGGCGCACGACGCCGGTCACCTTCTGGGTGGCACGTATCTTCTCGAACGCGAGATCGGGCGCGGCGGCATGGGCGAGGTCTACCTGGCCACGCACGCGCGCCTCCCCGGACGCTATGCGGTGAAGCTGCTGCTGCCGGAGCTGGCCGAGAATCGCGAAGCGTTCACGCGCTTCTGCCGCGAAGCCGAGATCATGTCGGAGCTGCGGCATCCCAACATCGTCCAGATCTTCGACTTCAACATCGCGCCCGACGAGCGTCCGTATTTCGTCATGGAGTACCTGGAGGGGCGCGACCTGGAGGCGCGGCTCGCCAGCGGACCGCTGCCGCTGGCGGCGGTGGTCCGCATCGTCAACGCCGTCGCATCGGCGCTGGCCGTCGCGCACGCGCATGGCGTCGTGCACCGCGACCTCAAGCCATCCAACATCTTCCTGGCGACCATCAACGGCCAGACCGACGAGCTGGTGAAGGTGCTCGACTTCGGCATCTCGAAGATTCGATCGGCGCCGCAGCAGATCGTCAGCTCGACGAACATGATGGGGACGCCGCCGTACATGGCGCCCGAGCAGGTCCGCGGCCACGTCGACGCGATCGACGGGCGGACCGATCAGTTCGCGCTGGGCGTCATCTGTCACCGCATGTTGACCGGCCAGGAGGCGTTCCGCGGCGACGACGTGGCGTCGCTGCTGTACCAGGTCGTGCACGAGAACCCGCCGCCGATCTCGCAGTTCGTCCCGCCGACGTGGGATCCGGCGCCGCTGCAGGCCGTGCTCGATCGCGCGCTGGCGAAGGAGCCCGAGCGGCGCTGGGGCGGGATGATGGAGCTGGCGCGCGCCTTCGAAGAAGCCGCCGAGCGGACGATGTGTGCGCCGCCCCGGCAGCGACAGGCGGCCGCACATGCTGGCGAGACGGCGGTCGCCGCCGACGCGGCCGCGCTGGACGCGCCCCCGCCGGTGCGTCCCCGCCCGCAGCTGCGCCTGGTGACGCCGCCGTCATCGAGCGTGCCGTCGTTACCGCCGCACCTGCTCGTTCCGCAGCGGGCGGCGGCGCCGCAACGGTCGATGCGCGGCGCGCCCGCGCCTCGCTCGGAGACGCCGTCGTTCGAGTGGGACCTGCCGCCAGACGTCGACAGGCTGCCGGTGACGCGGCTTCGCGCCGCGGTGATGGGGGTGTTCGCGCTGGGGCTCGCCGCGACGCTGATCGCGACCGGCTGGTACCGCGAGCTGCCGGGGGCCCTGGCGTTCGTACGCGACAATCTATCGGCGCTGTCCCGCCGACCGCACCCGCTGCACCAGCCGCGCGCCGCGCAGGACCCACCGCCGGCACCGGCGGCGGCTGCGGCCCCGGCCACGCAACCCGAGCCGGCCGCCAAGGAGGGCCCGCAGCAGCAGCCGGCCGAAGCGCGCGAGCAGGCGGCCGAACCGGCCGCGGCCGCGAAGGCGCCCGAGCGGTCCAGGGAGCCGCGCAGGTCCGCGCCCAAGTCCAGCCGTCGGTCAGCCGCGAAGGCTGACGAGCCGGCGAGTGCGCACCGCGAGGAAAGCCCCCGCGTGACCGCGCCGATCACCCCGGCCGACCTGGTGAACGAAACGACACCCTCCCCGTCCCTGTCGCCAACAACGCCGTCGCCCACGACGTCGCCGTCGCCCACGACCTCCCCGTCGCCGTCGCAAGCGCCCTCGACCCGATCGCCGGGGCAATCCGAGGGCGGCTTCAACATCGCGCCGCCGACGCAATTCGACCGCGGCCGAGATATGGCGCCGGCTGGAGACGGCACGCGCGACGACGTACTCGAGCCCTCGCCGCCGGCGTCGATGCCAACGCCGCAGCCGTCCAGGTCGGCGACGCCGCCACCCAGGCCGTCGGCACCGCCGCCCTCGTCGATGACTCCGGCGCCCAGGCCGTCGGCGCCACCGCCCACGTCGGTGACTCCGTCGCCCAGGCCGTTGGCGCTGCCGCCCTCGTCGGGGACTCCGTCGCCCATGCCGTCGGCGCCGCCGCCCTCGTCCACGATGCCGCCACCGGCTTCGTTGCCGCCGCCACCGGCGCCGCTGCCCGACAGCGAGCCGACGCCCTGGCCGTCGCGGTAAACAGCGGGCCGCCTTGTAATTTCGCGGCTAACCCTTAGGTTGGGGCGTCGCCCGATGACGCCCCGGATCCCCGGTTGCACCTACCGCCTTCAGCTCAACAAAAGCTTTAACTTTCGCGACGCAACCGCCGTCGTCGATTACCTGGAGGCCCTGGGCGTCACCGACGTCTACGCGTCGCCGTTCCTGGTCGCCCGCCCCGACAGCAGCCACGGCTACGACGTCATCGATCACGGGCGCCTGAATCCAGAGCTGGGGACCGACGGCGACCTCGACGCGCTGGCCGCGGCGCTGGCCGCGCGTGGCATGGGTCTGCTGGTCGACGTGGTCCCCAACCACATGTGCATCGCCACCCCGGACAACCACTGGTGGAACGATGTGCTCGAGAACGGCCGCAGCTCGCCGTTTGCGACGTTCTTCGACATCGACTGGCATCCGCCCAAGAGCGAGCTGCACGAGAAGATCCTGCTGCCCGTGCTGGGCGAGCAATACGGCCGCGTGCTCGAGAACCAGGAGATCTCGATCCACTACGCGGCCGGCGCGTTCTTCGCCTGTTACGGCCAGTCCCGCTATCCCATCGGGCCGCGGACCATCCTGCCGCTGCTGGAGCCGGTGGTCGCCGATCTGCGCCGCACCCACCCCGACGACCACCCGGACGTGCTGGAGATCGAGAGCATCGTCACCGCGACCAAACACCTGCCCACGCGCTGGGACACGGAGCCCGACAAGGTCCGCGAGCGGATGCGCGAAAAGGAGATCGTCAAGCGCCGCATCGACGCGCTCGTCTCCGGCAGCGCCGCCGTTCGCGACGCGCTGGAGCGGAGCCTTGCGGCGATCAACGGCGTGAAGGGCGACGCGCGCAGCTTCGATCGACTGGAGGCGCTGCTGGGCGACCAGGCCTACCGCCTCAGCTTCTGGGGCGTCGCCGCGGAGGAGATCAACTATCGCCGGTTCTTCGACATCAACGATCTGGCCGCGATTCGCGTCGAGCAGCCGAGCGTGATCGACGCCGTGCATGCCAAGGTGTTCGACCTGCTACGCGCCGGCAAGGTGACCGGCCTGCGCATCGACCACGTCGACGGCTTGATGGATCCGGTGCGCTATCTGCACAACCTGCAGCAGGCCGTCGACGGCGACGGCGAGCGCGACGATGACGCCAGCGCCGACACCGACGCGCTCGCCGGTGACAGGCGCAGCGCGCCGCGGACCTACGTCGTGGTCGAGAAGATCCTGACCGGCGACGAGGCGCTGCCGGCCGAGTGGCCCGTGCACGGCACGACCGGCTACGACTTCCTGAACGTTCTCAACGCCGTGTTCGTCGATCCGGTCGGCGCGCGCGCCATCGAACGCCTGTACCAACGGCTGCGCGAGGACCGCGGCGAGTTCGACCAGCTGTTCTACCTGGCCAGGCGCCTCATCCTGCGCACGGCGATGTCGAGCGAGCTGAACGTGCTGGCGCGCCGGCTGGATCGCATCTCGGAGCAACATCGCTGGTCGCGCGACTTCACGCGCAACAGCCTCCACTTCGCGCTGGGCGAGGTGATCGCCAATTTCCCTGTCTACCGCACGTACGTGCAGGCGACGTCCACCGAGGTGAGCCCCGGCGATCGCCAGCACATCTTCCGCGCTGTGCGCGACGCCAAGCGGCGCAACCGGTCGACCAGCGCGTCGGTGTTCGACTTCATCGCCGACCTGCTGCTGCTGCGCGATCCCGACGGCATCTCCGAGAGCGAACGCGCCGAACGGCGCGAGTTCGTCCTGCGCATGCAGCAGCTCACCGGTCCGGTGATGGCCAAGGGGCTCGAGGACACGGTGTTCTATCGTTACTACCCGCTCGCGTCGCTGAACGAGGTCGGCGGCCGCCCGACAGGCGGCGGCAGCGAGCCCGATCGCTTCCACGCCTGGAACGCCCGCCGCCTGGCCGCGTGGCCACACGGGCTCAACGCCACGGCAACCCACGACACCAAACGCGGCGAGGACCTGCGCACGCGGCTGGACGTGCTGTCCGAGATACCGCGCGAATGGCAACGCGTGGTCCGGCACTGGCAGCGGCTGAACCGCAAGCTGAAGTCGACGGTCGACGACGTCCCCGTCCCCGAGGTCAACGAGGAGTACCTCATCTACCAGACGCTGATCGGCACCTGGCCGGTGGACGCCGTCGACACGGAGCTGACCGACGCCGCGCGCAGCGATCTCACCGCGCGCATCTCGGCCTACATGACGAAGGCGCTGCGCGAGGCCAAGCAGCACACGAGCTGGATCAACGTCAACGCCCCCTACGAACGCGCCGTCGACGACTTCATCGCCCGACTGCTGCAGCCCGCGACCGGAGCGTCGTTCCTGGCCGACCTTCGTCGCTTCCTGGCGCGCGTCGTGATGCCGGGCATCTACAACTCACTGAGTCAGGTCGTGCTCAAGGCGACCGCCCCCGGCGTCCCCGACTTCTATCAAGGGACCGAGCTGTGGGACCTGTCGCTGGTCGACCCCGACAACCGGCGGCCGGTGGACTTCGCGGTGCGGCGCCAGCTGCTGGCCGAGATGGCCGGCGCGGTCAATGACGAGGCGCATCTGCCCGCGCTCTACGCCGAACGGCTGAGTCACCCCGCCGACGGCGCGCCCAAGCTGCTGGTCACGGCGCGCGTGCTCGCGCACCGGCGCCGCCACCGCGACCTCTACGACCGCGGCGACTACATCCCATTGCAGGTGCAGGGAGCGCGCAGCCGGCACGTCGTCGCGTTCGCCCGGACGCTGGACGGTGTCACGTCGATTACGGCCGCCGGGCGGCTGTTCGTGGCGCTGGATGCGGCCTCGTCTCCGCCCATCGGGCGGTCGGCGTGGGGCGACACGCAGCTCGTGCTTCCGGCCTCGGTTGCAGCTGGTCCATATCGCGATGCGCTGACGGGCCGCGTGGTCTCCGCTGCCCACGATGCCTCGGCCGGACAGCACAAGCTCCATCTCGCGGATGTGTTCGCTGGCCTACCCGTTGCCGTTCTGGCGCTCACGTCGTAGATGCGAGCGAGCCGCCGAGCAGACAATTTTTGCCTCGGCAAAATGCGTAGCGGGTGTAAACTCCGATGGCCAAAACGTGGCCGCCTGGAGACAAGGACGGGGGGAAATTGGGAATCAGAAGTCGTTCACTGGGGGCAACACTGGGGAGAAGGGTACTTTCGCGATGAGTCCACTGGCATCCGGGTCTGACGTTTTACATGGCGGGCACTCGTGCCTTCCGTTCGAGACCGACGGTGAGAAACACGAAGCAGTCGCCGTCTTCATGCACGAGGGGCTGTCGCGCGGCGCGCGCTGCCAGTTCGTCGGCACGGCCGAGGACTTCGACCAGCTCCGCTCGGATCTGGACGTGCTCGGCATCTGCAGCCGCAAGGCGATCGCGCGCACCGCGCTGACGTTTGCGACGCCCGAGGAGATCTACCTGGAACGCGGCGCGTTCGACGGCAGCCGCACGCTCGCGCGCTACGACGACTTCATCGATCGGGCGCTGGCCGAGGGATTCGTCGGCCTGCGCACGACCGCCGAGCTGCATACGCTGCCCAACGACATCGAGTGGAGCAGGATCGTCCAGTATGAAGCGCAGGTGAACGAGCACTTCGCGCGCCGGCCGATCAGCGGGTTGTGCCGATATCCGACGTCGCTGGTCCCGCCCGATCGCGTGCGCGACGTGCTGCGCACGCATCCCATCGCCGTGCTGCGCGGCGATGGCTGCGACAACCCGTTCTACGAGCGGCCCGAGCTGGTGCTGAGCGACGACAGCCGCACCCGGCTGGACTGGCAGTTCCGACAGCTGCGCGTGCAACACCGCGCGCGCCTGCACCTCGAGGGGACGCGCGAGTCCGCGGTCGCCGCCGCGGCAGAGCTAGCGGCGGAGCTACATCAGCTCCGTTCCAGCTTGGCCAAGCCGAAACCTGACTGAAACACGGGCACGACGCGCACGTCGTCGCCCCGTCGGAGAGTAGTTGCCATCGGCCCTCAGGCGGGATATGGCCTAAAGGGTAATGCACGTTTTCGTAAATACCGGAGGCGGCGACGCGCCCGGTCTAAACGCGGTCATTCGAGCTGTCACCCTCTCGGCGCTGCGCCGCGGCTGGAAGGTCACCGGCATCCGGCGCGGTTACCACGGCCTGCTGGAGCCACGCGAAGAAGGGCTCATCGATCTGACGCGTGACAAGGTGCGCGGCATCGCCCACCTCGGCGGCACGATCCTGGGCACGGTCAACAAGGGCCACCCGTTCGAGTTCATCGCCGAGCGCAACGGCCAGAAGGTGACCGTCGACGTCTCCGATGACATCGTGCGCCGCTTCCGCGAGGAAGGCGGCGACGCGCTGATCGCGATCGGCGGCGACGGCGCGTTCCGCATCGCCAGCAAGTTCTTGAAGAAGGGCATGCCGATCGTCGGCGTCCCCAAGACCATCGACAACGACCTGTCGTGCACGCAGGCGACCTTCGGCTTCGACACGGCGGTGACCGTGGCCACCGAGGCCATCGACCGCCTGCACACCACCGCCGAATCGCACGAGCGCATCATGGTCGTCGAGGTGATGGGACGCTACGCGGGCTGGATCGCGATGCACGCCGGCGTGGCGGGCAACGCGCACGTCATCCTGCTGCCCGAGATCCCGTACGACATCGACCGCGTCGTCGAGCGCATCAAGCGCCGCTATGCCTCCGGCCGGCGCTACTGCATGGTCGTCGTCGCCGAAGGCGCCAAGCCCAAGGACGGCGACATGAGCACCATCGGCCAGGAGCTGGGGCGCGAGATTCGCCTCGGCGGCATCGCCGAAAAGATCGGCGCCTACCTGGGCGAGGCCACCGGCTTCGAGGTGCGCTCGCTGGTGCTCGGCCACATCCAGCGCGGCGGCAGCCCGACGCACCGTGACCGGCTGCTGGCGCTGCGCTTCGGCGCCGCCGCCGTGCGCATGGTCGAACAGGGGAAGTTCGGTCACCTCGTGGCCTACCACCCGCCGCACATGGTGCCGGTGGCGATGGAAGAGGCCATCGCCACGATGAAGACCGTGCCGCTCGACTCCGACACCGTCCAGACCGCCCGCGACCTCGGCATCTGCCTGGGCGACTAGCGTCCGTTTACGCCGCGGCCTAATCCTTTCCGCGTCGCCCGTTCGGCGATATCATCCTGCGCGCTCGCACCTTCAGACCATGAGCCCGCCGCAGGAGCAGGATCCGGGTATCGCCAGCCTCGACCCAATGCCGGGCCGGGTGATCGCCGGCAATTTCCGCATCGAGAAGCTGATCGGCGCCGGCGCGATGGGGAACGTCTACAAGGCGGAGCAGCTGTCGCTGGGCAAGCAGGTCGCGATCAAGGTGCTGCACCATCACCTGGTCACCGACCCGACGCTGGTGGCGCGGTTCAAGCGCGAGGCGAAGAGCGCGTCGCTGCTGAACCACCCGAACTCGATCCAGATCATCGACTCGGGTGAAGACAACGACGGCACGCTGTACATCGCGATGGAGCTGCTGACCGGACGCGATCTGGCGCAGGTGATCCGCGACGACTTTCCGCTGCCGCTGCGCCGGGTGGGACGGATCATGCAGCAGGTGCTGAGCGCGCTCGACGAAGCGCACGTGCAAGGCATCGTCCACCGCGACCTGAAGCCGAGCAACATCATGCTCATCCAGCGGCGCGGCGAACAGGACTTCGTCAAGGTGTGCGACTTCGGCATCGCGAAGGCGACGCTGGGCGACAGCGAAGAAGATCGCGCCGCGATGCTGACCATCCAGGGGCTGGTGTGCGGCACGCCCGAATACATGTCGCCCGAGCAGGCGCGCGCCGAATCGCTGGACGGGCGCGCCGACCTGTATTCGGCGGCGGTGATCCTGTTCCAGCTGATGACCGGCGACATCCCGTTCCGCGCCGACTCGCCGATGGGGATCATCAGCCGCCACCTGTCGGAGCCGCCGCTGCCGCCCAGCCGGCGCCGCCCGGACCTGGACATCCCGCGAGCCGTGGACGACATCGTCGTGCGCGGAATGGAGAAGAACCGCGAGCTCCGCTTCCCGACCGCGATCGCGTTTCGCGACGCCATCGACGTGATGTTGAACGCCACCATCGGACCGATGACGCCGCTGCCGCCCAGCGTGCGTGCCGCGATGCCGACGGCGCGCGACATCGCGGGTCCCGCTGACCCCGGCCGGGACGGCGACCGTGCCGACGCAGTCGCGCGCCCAGATGTTCGGGACGACGGCGGACATGACCGGGCGCTCGTCGCGCCGGCAGCGGTTGGTCGTCATCGTCGGCGCCATAATCGTGCTGAGCGCGTCCGCCTACGGCGCCGCGGTGACGGTGAAGCGGCGCCTGGCACAGCAGGCTGCCAACACCGCCCTCCCCCCTCCTCCTCCCATCGTCCGCGTGCAGCCGCTAGCGGCCGCCCCGGCGAGCGACCGCGCCCACGCCCCGACGCCCGCTGGCCCGCCGCCAGCGCGCGCCCGAGGCGGCGCACAAGCGGCCGCGCGGGACGTGGCGGACGGCGCGCGCTGGAACGCCCGCGGCCCTGCCCGTCGCCGCGACCGCGATGCCCGCGAGCGCGGCGCGCGCGCCCGAGCCCGCCGCCGCGCCGGCACCACCCCCGGCGCCTGCGCCGGAGGCAGCGCCGCCACGCGGCCCACGCGAGGTGCTGGCCGAAGGTGAAAAGCTTCTCGCACAGGGCGAAGTGACCGAAGCGTGCGCGCGCGGCGAAGAGGCCAAGCGCCTGCCGGGCAAGATGCCCGCCGTGCTGAAGTTCCTGGGCAAGTGCTACATGCGCGCCGGCCGGACGCGCGAGGCCAACGACAACTACAAGCTGTACCTGGAAGTCGCGCCCAACGCCCCCGACGCCCCGTTCGTCAAGAGCATGCTCCGGTGACCGCGCTCCGCGGCCTCCTAAAGGCGGCCGCCGTCTGCTGGTTGGCGGCGGGCTGCATCGTCAACGAGGACGCGTTCTACGACCGCGTGTTCGTGTGTGACACGGCCGCGCGCGATCCGAACTGCGGCGACGATCGCGGTGGCCACGCGATGACCTGCTTCCCCGCCAGCCAGCTGGACGGCACCGACTTCTGCACCGAACGCTGCGACGAACCGATGTCGCTGCCCGACGAAGGCGCGGTGTGCGTGCAGGGACAGGCGAAGCTGCAGGCGTGCGACCCGAGCGCGACCAACCCGTGCGGCCGCGACGACCTGGGCTGCCTGCGCACCGACGTCACGTCGAACGAGGGCGTGTGCGTGACGATGGAACCGTGCACCAAGGATCGCGACTGTCCGAACCCCGTGCGTTCGACGTGCGCCGCGACCTTCCTCAAGCAGCTCTACTCCAAGCAGTCGGACATGAGCTCCGATCACCTGTACTGCCTGCAGCGCGGCTGCGTCGCCGGCGGAGCGGCGTGCGCGCCCGGGCAATCCTGCCTGCCCAAGCTGATCGACGCGGCGGCGTTCCCGCCCGACATCTGCGTCCCCAACTGCGACGCGCAGGATCGCTGCCCGCCAAACCACTTCTGCTTCAGCAAGCTGTCCGGCGCCGGCAGCCCGCGCATCTGCCTGCCCGGGCTGCTGGGCTTCCTGTGCGAATCCGACATCGACTGCATGGTCGGCAAGTGCATGAGCGACGACGAGCCCGACGAAGCGCTGCGCCTCAACCTGTGCACCGTGCCGTGCGACACCGACGCCGAGTGCGAGGCGTGGGACAGCGACCAGGGGAAGTTCGTCTGCATCCACAACCGCTGCACGACGCCCGACGCCTATCGCGGCGCCCGTTGCTTCAGCGACGCCGACTGCACGCGCGACGAGGGGACATCGTGCGTGTTCTCGTCGAAGCCGACGCTGCCGACGCACCAGGGGACGTGCAGCCGGCTGTGCGACGCCAGCGGCGAGTGCACGCCGCGCGGGGGCTTCGGCCACGTCTGCCTGTCGTTCACCGTCGACAAGCACGGGCGCCCGAAGCCCGGGTGTTACCCCGGCTACTTCGGCATTCCGTGCGCGAGCGACGACAACTGCGTCGGCGGCATGCTCTGCCGGACGCCGGGCGGCGCCGTGCCGACCATCTGCACGACGCTGTGTCAGACCGACGCCGACTGCCGTGACAACCACTTCGTCCCCAGCAACGCCGTCTGCGCGGGATCGGTGTGCGTGAAGCCATGACCAGTAGGGCGGGGGCACTCCTGATCGCCGCCGCCGCGAGCTGTCGCGCTGCCGGTGGTGCCGCGCAGCGCCCACGCGGGCGAGAAGATCGCCGTGCTCGTGGTGGCCACCGCCGACAAGGACGCCGACCTGGCGGACAACCTGACCGAGGTGATCATCGCGTACGCCGCGCAACACGGCGGCTTCGAGATCGCCGGCAAGGAAGAGTTCCGCGCCCGCCTGGGCGTCGACAACGATCGGCGCGCACAGGCGTGCCTGGACGACATCTCATGCCTCGGCCGTGCCGGCGTGTCGCTGGGCGTTCGCCGCATCGTCGCCGGCAGCGTGGGGACACGCGGCAAGCGCTACCTCTTCAACCTGAACCTGGACAACGTTCAGGACGGGCGCGTGGAAAGCCGGGTATTCCGGCTGGTCGAAGGCGGCATCGAGGACCTCATCAAGGCGGTTCAGGAGGCGTCGATCGAGCTGTTCCGGCCGCGCGTCGAGCCGGGGAAGATCCAGATCGCCTCGCAGCCCGAGGGGGCGCGCGTGTCGATCGACAACGCGTACCTCGGCATCACGCCGCTGATCTCGCCGACGCTGGTGGCGGGCAAGCACAACGTGCGCGTCGAGGCCGCCGATCGCTTCCCGTGGACGTCACGGGTCGAGGTCCGCCCCGGCGAGGAGCTGCAGATCAGGCTTACCCCCGACAACCTGCCACGCCGGCGGCGCTGGCCGGTGTACACCGCGTACGCCTCGACGGGGCTGGCCGCGGCGGCGTTCGCCGCCGGTGGGTTCCTGGGCGTGCTGTCGCAGCCGCAGCCGGGGGGCGACTCGCGCGAGGCGGCGATGCAGGATCTCGAGGAGAAGAAGACGTTCGCGCGCGCGGCGAACATCTCGTTCGTCGCGGGCGCCGTGTTGACCGTGGTCGCCGTCTACCACTTCATCCGATACCGAGACGACATCTTCGGACGTATCGAGCAATACGAGGAAACCCCCTAGATCCTTTCTCCGCGCCCGCCAGGGGGTCTGGACGCGATGGGCGGACATGGTTACTTGGATCCCGTAGGGGGACAGGGGGTACGCTACCGACCAGTAACGGGGGCGGACAGAGTGACCCCTAACCCTAGGGAATCCGTGGCTGCCAAAACGGGTCGGGTGGCATGGGGCTTGCGAATCATGGCCGGCATGCTCAGCACGGCGACCACACAGGGGAAGCGCGGTTATGGACTTCGACAGCAGCCCTCGCGGCGCGGTTCTCCGCGCCAAGCGGGACGGCAGCAGGCAGCGGCTCAGGCACCGCTGAAGGCGCTGTCGTCGGACGCCGATGCGCCCGAGGCGGCCATAGGCGACGACGTCGCCGGGCTGCCGTTGGGTCAGATTCCCGACAGCGACGGCACGCTGGAGGCGGCCGCCCCGGCCAACGACACGGGGACTGAGGCCAGCGAGGCCAGCGAGGCGACGACGTCGGGGCCAGAGACCAGCCTGTCCGACTACTCGACCATCGGCGCCTACCTCCACGAGCTGCGCCGTTACCCGCTGATGACGCGCGACGAGGAGCACGAGGTCGCGGTCCGGTTCTGCAAGGAACCGCAACCGGCGCTGGCGAACCGTCTGATCACGGCGAACCTCCGCCTGGTGGTCAAGATCGCGCAGGAGTACAGGCGCGCGCATCGCAATATTCTGGATCTGATCCAGGAGGGGAACATCGGCCTCATCCACGCCGTGCAGAAGTACGACCCGTACCGCGGCGTGAAGCTGTCGTCGTACGCCTCGTGGTGGATCCGCGCCTACATCCTGAAGTTCATCCTCGCCAACTGGCGCCTGGTGAAGGTCGGGACGACGCAGGCGCAGCGCAAGCTGTTCTTCAACCTGCGCAAGGAGCGCGAGAAGCTGGAGAAGCAGGGCTACGAGGTCGAGGCGCGGCACCTGGCGGCGGCGCTGGACGTCTCCGAGCAGGAGGTCGTCGAGATGGAACGCCGTCTCAACGCGTCCGAGACGTCGCTGGACGCGCCCATGCGCTCCGACGAGCAGGGGGACCGCACGCAGGGTGACTTCGTGCGCGCCGCGCCGGCGCTGCGGCCGGACGTTCAGGTCGAGAGCGGCGAGTTCGGCTCGATCCTGAAGGAGAAGCTGCACGCCTTCGGCGAGACGCTGCGCGACCGCGACCTGGAGATCTTCCGGGACCGCCTGCTCAACGACGACCCGGCCACGCTGGTCCAGATCGCCGAGCGGTTCGGTGTCACGCGCGAGCGCGTCCGCCAGATCGAGGAGCGGCTGAAGAAGCGCCTGCGCCAGTACCTGGAGAGCGAGCTCGGCGACGCCGTCCAGATCGACGACCTGCTGGATAACCAGTAGGGAGTAACGGGAACGGCAGTGGGACGAGGAGGCCCCGCGGAAGCGGGGCCTTCGCCTATTGGCAGCTCGTGATGGCGGCTGGTCCGGTTGACCAGGATCATGCCCGTGGCCGTGGTGGCGCCGACGGCGATCGACGTGGAGCCCTGGCCGACCAGGCACTCCTGAAGCGCGGGTCCGACGTACGCCCGGAAGGTGAACGTCAGCTGAGCCGGAGTCGGCCGTGCTGGAGTACTCGAAGGTCCCCATGTCGGTCAGCGGCGAGCCGCCGGCGGACAACGGCGGGCAATTCTGATTGTCGCTGAACGTGTACTCGGCGGTGTCGGCGCCGGTGACCTCGACGACGCACGTCTGCACGGTCGAGACGTCGCTGCTGCCGGCGAAGTTCATCGGCGGCGCCGTGTTGAACCTCACGCTGATGTCGTAATACTTGTATTCGGCGCACCCCGCGGAGACCGCGGTCGCGAGCAGCACCGCCAGCAGACAAGCCTTGGCGCGCATCAGTGTCCGTCCCCGAAGCAGGCGGTGAACGACATGTTGCAGGGGCGGACGTCACCGCCGCCTACCTGGTGCGAGATCTCGCTGGCCGGCCCAGATCGCCACGACGGCGCCGACCACGACGGCCCCCGCGATCGCCCAGAACTGCCACTTCTCGTAAAACGGCGGGCCCAGATCGACCTGCTTCTTCTCGGCAGCGGCTTTGTCCGCCGCGGTCTTGTCGAGCAGAGACGGGTCCTTGGGCTTGTCGGTGTCGTCGGCTTGACCGACCGAATTGCCGCCGCTCTTGGCGCCGGCACTCCACGGGCTCTTCGCCCAGATCCGCCGCGCGCGCCACCTGCGGGACAGCCACCAGAGGCAATGTCACCAGGAGCGCGACAACGATGCACGCGCTCCACGTCTTCCGAGGGGGGGTCAGGTCTGACATGCAGCGCATATTACACAAGCCCGCCCCAGTTGGTAGAGCTTCACCCCCTAGGACCGCTTCCGGGGCATCCCGTATCCAGGACTCGGGCGCTTGTGCCTCGGGGTCGGGTGTTTACCTTCGCGGGATCGGAGGGAACCTATGTCCAAAGCGAACGATGACCGAGCGACCGGCCGCCCGACCGAGGAGGAGATCTCCGCACGCGCCTTCGAGCTGTATCTGCGGCGCGGGTCGGTCCCCGGTCACGAGATGGACGACTGGCTGCAGGCGGAAGCCGAGCTGGTCGCGGAGTCCGTGAACAATCGCGGCAGCAAGACGGGCAACGCGGGGAGCGATCAGCCAGCGGTCCGCAAGCGCAACGGCCGACGGGAAGCGGTCCCCAGCGTGCCATCAAGCCGCCGGGTGTAAGACCTCGTCGACGGCGGTAAGCGCCTCTTGTAACGAGCGGCGCGCCCTGCAACTCTACCCGATATGGGTGGACATGAAGCGAAGCTGTCGGGTCCGGACCTCGAAGCGGGGATTCCCGTCGGCGACCTCACCGCCAACGCGCCGCTGCTCGGGCACGCGCGCGGTGAGCCCGTGCTGCTCGTCCGCCGGACGGACGACGAGGTCGTGGCGCTCGGCGCCACCTGCACGCACTACGGCGGCCCGCTCGCCGAAGGGCTGATCGTCGGCGACACCGTCCGCTGCCCGTGGCACCACGCCTGCTTCGATCTGCGCACCGGCATCCCGGTGCGCGCCCCTGCCCTCAACCCGCTGCCCTGTTATGAAGTCGACACGTCCGGCGGCCTGATCCGCGTCGGCGCCCGCTCCAGCGGGCCGGTGACGTTGCGGCGCAACTCGTCGCTGCGCACGATCGCCATCGTCGGCGCGGGTGCGGCGGGCGAGTCGGCGGCCGAGACGCTGCGCCGCGAAGGTTACGACGGCGAGATCCTGCTGTTTGGCGCCGACGAATCGCCGCCCGTGGACCGCCCGAACCTGTCCAAGGACTACCTGGCCGGCAACGCGCCCGAGGAATGGATGCCGCTGCGGCCGCCCGCCTTCTTCGGCGAGCAGAAGATCGCGCTGATGCTCGGGGCGCGCGTGACCGGCATCGACCCGACCGCGCACAAGCTGACGCTGTCCGACGGGCGCGTGGTCGACTGGGACGCGCTGCTGCTGGCCACGGGCGCCGACCCGGTCCGCCCGCCGATCCCGGGCGGCGACATGCCACACGTGCTGACGCTGCGGACGCTGACCGACAGCCGCGCGATCATCGAACGCGCGACGCGCGCCAAGCGGGCGGTGGTCGTCGGCGCCAGCTTCATCGGCATGGAAGTGGCGGCGTCGCTGCGCGCGCGCGGTGTCGAGGTGCATGTGGTCGCGCCCGAGGCGGTGCCGTTCGAACGGACGCTGGGCCCGGAGCTGGGCGGGATGTTTCGCGCGGTCCACGAGGAGCACGGCGTCCGCTTCCACCTCGGGCAAACGGTGGCGGCGGTCGAGCCGGACGCCGTCACGCTCGCGGGCAGCGACGAACGACTCACCGCCGACATGGTGGTGCTCGGCGTCGGCGTCAAGCCGAGCATCGAGCTGGCGCGCGCCGCTGGCCTGCAGGTCGATCGCGGCGTGGTGGTCGACGATCGCTTGCGCACCAGCGCGGCCGGCGTGTTCGCGGCCGGCGACATCGCCCGCTATCCGTACGCGCCCACCGGCGAGCAGGTACGCATCGAACACTGGGCCGTCGCGCAGCGCATGGGCCGCGTCGCGGCGCTGAACATCCTGGGCGGCGACCTGCCGTTCACGGCGCCGCCGTTCTTCTGGACCACGCAGTACGACGTCACGCTTTCGTACGTGGGACACGCCGAGAGCTGGGACCGCATCGACGTGCACGGCGATGTCGCGGCGCGCGACGCGACGCTGGCCTATCGGCGCGGCGGCAAGACGCTGGCGATCGCGACCCTCGGCCGCGACAAGACCAGCCTGGAAGCCGAGGTCGCGATCGAAGCCGGCGACCAGACCGGCCTCGCCACCTTCGGCCGCACCCGCTAGCCGCTGCAGCGCGCCGGCGACCGGAGGCGAACCGTGTACCATCGGATCGCGTGCGGTCCGGACGCGCAGCCACGCTGATATCGATCGCGGCGGTCGCCGTCGTGGGGGCGTGCGCGCTCGGGTTCGCGCTGACGTCCTTCCAGCAGGACTTCGCGGCGTACTGGGTGGCGGGCGCGGCGCGCCGGGCGGGGCTGGATCCGTACGTGAACAACGCGGCGGCGGGCGCGCAGGTGCCGTGGGATGGCAGCGGGTTTCGCCACAGCCGGTTCCTGTACCCGCCGCTGGCGGCGGATCTGCTGCGGCCTCTGGCCAGCCTTCCGTATCGCGCGGCGAAGCTGGTGTTCACGGTGGGCGCGCTCGCGGCGTGGATCGCGGCGGCGGCGCTGGTCGCGCGCGGGCGTCGCGTGTCGGCGGCGATGCTGGGCGCGGGGGCGCTGTTCTTTCCGCTCTACCTCCACCTCGAACGCGGGCAGATCGATCTGCTGCTGCTGCCGCTCGTGCTCGGCGCGTGGCGGATGAAACTCCGGCCCGCGCTGGCCGGCGCGCTGTTCGCGGCCGCCGCGACGATCAAACCGGCGCTGCTGGGCGCGCTGCCGGCGATCGCGGCGCTCGGCCACCGGCGCTGGGCGGCGTGGACAGCCGGCGCGGCGGCCGCGGCGCTGCTGGCGACGGTGGTGGTGTCCGGGCCGGCGCTGGTGCGTGAATACGCAGGCGTCGTGCTGCCGCGCGCTGCCCTGTACGGCGAGGGCGGCACGGACGCGATGGCGCTGCACGAACGCGACCTCGAAGGCCTCTACGACGGCGGCGACGGCGACACGCAGGTGATGGACGGTCGAGCGTACCGGTATGTGTTGTGGCCGTTCGATCGGCCGGCGTCGTCGAGCCTGCCCAGGGTGCTCGCGCCCGAGTCGCCGGCGTGGCCGACGAGCCTCCTGCCCTACCTGCTGGCCGCCGGGGCGATGATCTGGGCCGGCCGGCGCGTCGCGCGCCGCCGCGACGGCGACGGGCCGGCCGACAACGACGACGCGCAGCTGATGCTGTTCGTCGCCGCGCTGGTCGCCTGCGTGGTCACGTCGCCCACCGGGTGGGTGATGGGCTTCGTCTGGGCGCTGCCCATCGCGCCGCTCGTGCTCCGGATCCGGGGCACCGGGACGGTGCCGCCGTGGTGGCCGCGCGCGGTGGTCGCGGCGTGGCTCACGTGCGCGCTGCCGGCGCCGTTCGCCGGCTGGCCGGCGCTGGCGGGGACGATGCTTGCGGTGGCGGCCGGCGCCGTCGCGATCGGGTGGCCGCGCGCATGATCGTTCTTGCCGCCAGCTTGCTCGCGCTGGCTGTCGTCGGTGTGTCGCTGGCGCGCCTGACCGCGGCGGACGGTGAGTCGCGCGCGACGACCGCGACCCGCGCCGGGCTGGCGGCGGCGGTGGTGATGGTCGGCGTACAGGCGGCGCTGGGCGCCGTTTCCCTGCTGACAGCCGTGCACACGCTGGGGGCGCTGGCGGTGGCCGCGGCGGCGGCGACGTGGGCGGCGGCGCGCCGCCGCCCGCGCCCGCCCTCGCCCCGCGAACCGTGGTCCGCCGCGGACGCCGCGATCGCCGCCGCGCTGCTCGCGCTGTTCGCCGAGCGGCTGTGGCATGGGCTGCACGCGACGACGTTTCTCTACGACACGCTGTCGTACCACCTGCACGTGCCCGCGACCTGGATGCACGAGGCGCGGCTGACCATCGTGCCCGCGGTGTTCGGCGATGCGTCGCCCGCGTACGCGCCCGCCAACCTGGAGCTGTGGTTCCTGTTGCTGATGGCGCCGCTGCGCTCCGACTACCTGGCGGGCGTTGGCCAGCTCCCGCTGGCGGCGCTCGCGGCGACGGCGATCGTCGCCACCGTGCGCGAGGCAGGCGGCGGGCGCGCCACCGGGCTGGCCGCGGCGCTGGCGTTCCTGCTGGTCCCCGAGGTGCACGGCCAGATCGCGACCGCGATGACCGACCTGGGATTGGCCGCGTTCCTGCTCGCGTCGCTGCCGTTCGGGGCGCGGCGCGACGTCGTCGCCACCGCCGCGGCGCTGGGCCTCGCGGTCGGGACGAAATACGCGGGCGGCGCGCTTGCCCTGCCGTTCGCCGCAGCCGCCATCGTGATCGCGCTGCGCCGCCCACGCGTCCGCGGGCGCGATGCGCTGATCGCGCTGGCGGTGCTCGTCGCGACGGGCGGGTTCTGGTACCTGCGCAACATCGCGCTCACCGGCAACCCGCTCTACCCGGTCGCGGTCCCGGGGCTGTCGCTGCCCGCCCGCTACGGCGGCGCGGAGATGCGCGTCTGGGACTATCACTTGCCGATCGGCGACGTCGGCGCGCTGTGGGGATTGCTGCTCGGCGCCGGCATCGCGTTCGCCAGCGCGGCAGCCATCGCGCTGGCGCGGGCGTGGCGCGGGCTCGAGCTGGCGCTGGTGACGGCGCTGGTCGCCGTCTTCTGGCTGGCCGTTCCCTATCAGGAGAGCCGCTTCCTGTTCGCGCCGTTTGGTGTCGCCGCGGTGGCCATGGGACGCACCGCCGGCCAGCCGCCGCCGCTGCTCGGCTGGAGCCTCCTGGGTGTGGCGCTCGCCGGCGGGTTGCTGCAGCAGCCGGCGTCGCGGGCGCTGCCGCTGGTGATCGCGGCGCTGGTCGCGACCGCCGCGCACCGGCTGTGGCAGCGCCTGCCGGCACACGCCGGCGCCCGCGCCGCCCCCGTCCTGGCCGCGGCCGCGATCGTCGCGCTCGCGGTCGCCGTCGGTGCCGGTCACGGTGGCTACCAGGCGAGGCCACGTGGTTACACCGTCGGTGACGAGCTGGACGGCGCGTGGGCCTGGATGGAAGCGAACGTGCGCGACAGCCGCGTCGCGTACACGGGCACGAACGTCGCCTTCCCGCTGGCTGGCAAGCGCCTGGGCAATCGCGTCTCGTACGTCAACGTCGCGGGCGCGCCAGGCGATCGGCTGCACGACTTTCCGGCCGCGCCGCGCTCGACCGCCGAGCCGGCCGTCTATCGTGATAGCGGCGAGACCGCGCGTGACAGCGGCGAGGCCGCGCGCGACGGCGGCGGCGCGCGCGCGCTGGCTGGACAATCTGCGCGCCGCCGGCGCGCAGGTGCTGTTCGTCGCCGCGATGTATCCGATCGTCCGGCGCACGATCGCCGCAGACGCCGACGGGTTTCCTGTCGAGCGCGCCTGGGCCGACGCGCGCCCGGACCGTTTCCAGCTTCGCTACGCGTCCCCGGCCGCACGCATCTACACGCTGGTGGGGCCGTGACGCGCGCCTGCGCCGTCGCGCTGTTGCTGTTCGTCGCCGGGCGCTGCCTGGTGCCGATGGATGAGACCGACCTCTACTTCAACCTGCGCCTCGGCGAGATCGTCCTCACCGAGCACATCGTGCCGCGCACCAACCTGCTGTCGTTCACCTTCCCCGACTATCGCGACGTCAACCTGGCGTGGCTGTTCCAGATCGTCCTGGCGCTCGCGCATCGCGCGGGCGGCATCCCGGGGACGTTGCTGCTCAAGACCGCGTTCGTGCTGGCGACGATCGCCGTGCTGTTCCGCGTGGCGGTTCGGCGCGGCGCCCATCCGGCAGCAGCCGCCGCCGCGCTCGCGCTGGCGGCGTGGGCGGCCGAGCCGCGCTTCGTCGAGCGTCCTCATCTGGTGACGTTTCTGGGCCTGGCGTGCACTCTGCTCGCCATCGAGCGTGCCGAGGAGGACCGACCGCGCGCGCTCTACGCGGTCATCCCGTGCGGCTTGGTCTGGGCAAACGCGAACTCGTGCTTCTTCCTGGCGCCCGTCGTGCTCGCGCTGTACGCACTCGGCGCCCGCGCGGACAAGCGTCCCATCGCCGGGCGGCGCGCCGCGCTCTGCGCGCTCGCGCTGGCGCCGTTGATCCTCGCGACCCCGTCTGGCGTCCACGCGCTCGGCTACATCGCCAACCACTGGCGCATGCCTGCCTTGCGCCCGCTGGACGAATACCGCACCGCGCGCTGGCCGCTCGACGGTCCGTTCTTCTTCGTCGCGGCGGGCGTGCTGGCTAGCGCCGCCCTCCCCTCGCGCCGCATCCGCCACCTCGTGCCCGTCGTCGCGCTTGGTCTGCTGGGCGCGCGGCGCATCCGCTTCGTCGCCGAGTTCGCGCTGCTCGCCGGGCCTATCGTCGCCTGCGCGTTGACCGATGCGGCCGCGTGGCTCTTCGTCCGGCTCCCTCGCGCCGCGCGCGCCATGGCACCGCGCCTCGCGACCATCGCGCTCGTGGCCGGGCTGGCGGGCGCGGCGCTGGTTCCGCGCGCCGCCGCCGTTCGCCAGGGTGGCCGCTTCTTCGATCTCGGTGTGCAGGATGATCTGGTGCCGCTGGCCGCGATCCAGTTCGCCGACGACAACGGTCTGCGCGACCACATGTACAACGACATGGAGGTCGGCTCGTACCTGACCTGGCAGGGGTGGCCGCGCCATCGCGTGTTTCAGGATCCGCGCATCAACGGCTATCCGCCGTCGTTCCACGCCCAGATGCGCCGCGACGATCTGTCGCGCGCGGAGTGGCAAGCGCTGCTCGACGGGTTCGGCGTCGACGCCGCGCTGCTGACGTTCCCGGGTCAGAATCCCCGCGCCGCCTACTTCGACCCGACGCGCTGGGCGCTGGTCTACCGCGCCGCCGACGGCCTGGCGTTCGCCGCGCGCACGCCCCGGTTCGCGCCGCTGATCGCGCGCGCCGAGCTGCCCGTCACGTTCACGTACGGCGGCGCCGCCGGCCTGACGCCGCGCCTGCTCGCGCAGCGCCCGACCGCGTCGCCGGTCGCCGACTGCGAGTGGTCGCGGCGTGCCGGCGACTTCCTGGTCGAAGAGCGCGACGACGCCGGCGCCGTCGCCCACTATCGCGCCGCGCGCGAAGCACCGGGGTGCCTGGAAGGCGTTGCGCGCATCGAGGCGGGGATGGCGCTGGGTGACGCCGCGTTGCGCCTGCGCGACCCGGCGACCGCGGACGAAGCGTACGCGGGCATCGAGCTGCCGCGCGCGCATCGCAACCGGGCGCTGGCGCTGCTGGCGCTCGACCGGTCGCGCGAGGCGCTGGACGAAGCGCGCGCCGCCATCGCCGGCGACCCCACCGACACCGACGCGCAGACGGCGGCGCGTGTGGCCGAGGAGCGCCTGCGGCGCGGATCGAGGTAAGATCAGGCCCATGTCGGCGATCGGGGACATCGAGGTCGATCGGGTGTTCGTGGCGCAGGTGCCGATCTTCGCGGGCCTGCCCGAGCGCGTGATCGGAATCCTGACCGATGCGCTGCGCGTGGCGCACGTCGTGCCGGGCGCGCAGCTCCTGCGCGAGGGGGAGCATGCGCGCAGCATGTTCGTCGTCCGCACCGGTGAGATCGAAATCCTCAAGCACAGCAAACACGGCGCCGAGCACAAGCTGGCCGTGCTCAAGCCCGGCGACTGCGTCGGCGAGATGTCGCTCATCGACATCCGGCCACGTTCGGCCACCGCCCGCGCCGTCGGCGCGGCCACGGTGTACGTGCTCGATCAGTCCGAGATCGCGAAGATCAGCCGGACCGACATGGAGGCGTACGCGCTGCTGGTGCTCAACATCGCGCGAGAGATCAGCCGCCGGCTGCGCTGCGCCGACGACGCCATGGTCGACATGGGCATGACCGCCACCGGCATGTGGAGCGACGCCGCGCTGGCGTCCGAACACGGCAAGGTCGCCAAGCCCGCGGCCGGCTGACCGATCGACGGCGTCAGCGCGGCGGCTCTGCCGGCGGCGCGGGCACGACCTGCGGCTCATCGGCAGGCGGCGGCGGCGCGGGCGTTGGCGGCGCAGCCGGAGGTGCAGCCGCCGGCGCAGGCGCGACCGCGGGCGGGGGCCCAGGCGGTGGCCCCGGAGCGCGGTACATCCGGTCTGGCGGCCGCGGCGCCGCGGGGGACGATTGCATTTTCGAACGCGCTCGCCCTCGATATCGAGCCGATATAGGTCACGCCGCCCGCGATCAACATCGCCAGACCCGGCAGGCCGTAGACGAGCGCTATGGCCGTCGCGTCGTTTCGCTGCTGCTGAGTGCTATTGCTGTCGCTCAAGATCGACAGCGCCACCAGCGCCCCGATGCCCGCGAGGACCGCCCCCACCGTGAGCACGACGTTGCCGGGATGGTCGACGTCGGTGACCTCTGCGCGCGGCACCTCGTGAAGCCGGCCGTCGTCGCCCAGCACGCGCAGTCTGCTTGCATCCGAATCGGCGATCTCGGCTTCATACGCGGGGCCGTGCGCGCGGTGAATCGTCGCGGTCGTCGAACAGGCGCCCACCGACAACGCTACGACCAAAGCTATCCCGCGCATGACCAGCCTCGTATCATCGCGGGACGCGGCTGGCAACGCGGCGCGGTGCGTCGGTCACGGTAACTGCGCCAGCTTGCGCTGCACGTGTGGCGCGGACGGCGACTGCGGCTGCAGCTCCAGGAACTTCTGGTACGCGCGCTTGGCGTCGGCGGCGCGTCCGAGCTGGACCAGCGCGTCAGCCAGGTTGGCGTGCGCGATGGCGCGGTTGGGATCGAGCGCGATGGTCTTTTCGTACCAGGTGACCGCGTCCTCGAAGCGCCCGAGCTTGAAGTAGGTGAAGCCCAGGTTGTTGGTCGCCATGACGTGGCCGGGGCGGATGCGCAACACCTGCTGGAACGCCTCCTCGGCCTCCAGGTAACGCTTCTCGCGGAACAGGCTCATACCGCGTTGCACCTCGCGGCGCGCGGGATCTCCCGCCTCGCCCGCCGCCGCCACCGCCGCCGCCAGCGTTCCCGCCGGGGCCGCCGCGGCACCACCGTCGCCCGGCCTGCCGCCCGTGGCGTCCGACGCCGGCGCGAGCGCCAGCGCTGCCGCTGCCAGATCGCCCTTCAGCTTGTCGTTGCGCGCCCGCTTCTCCGCAATCTGCTTGCGCACGCGATCGAGCTCTGCGTTGAGCTTGATCGCCTCGCCGTCGAGCTGCCGCGACTCCTCGTTCAGGAACTCGTCCTCGGCGCGCAGCACGAACACGAACTCTCCCCCCTCGCTCCCCGCCATGTGGCCGAACGCGGGCGTCTGCCGCGACAGCGACGACACGCCGGGGGCGACGTACGCCGCCAGCTCCGTCGCCGTGATCGCGCCGTCGTTGTCCAGGTCGGCGCGCCCCTCCAGCCCCTGCAGCAACGTCCACGTGAAGATCGAATGCCCGCTCGGGGCCGTTGTCAGCGACCTGCTCGTCGCCGCCGCCCGCGGTCAACACCTCGCGCGCCGACCGACGCGTGATCTCCATCAGATACTGCCGACGGTCGCCGCTGCGCGCGCCGCCACCGGCGCGCGTCAGCGCCAGCCCGCTGTAGCAGGCGTCCATGACGAAGAACAGGTGCTTGGCCGGGATGGCGTCGCTGGCGTCCTGGAAGTTCGTCATCGAGATCGCCTGGCTCTGGTAGTTCTGCAGGGCGGCGTCGACCGGGACGATGTAGCCCTGGCTCTTGCCGCTGGGCAGCTTGCGCGTCACGCCGTGGCCGGCGAAGAACACCAGTACGCGGTCATCGCGCGCCACCTTCTTGCTGTCGGCCAGGCTGTCGCCCAGCGCCGCCAGGATCGCCTCGCGCGTGGCCTCGCCGTCCAGCAACGTGGTGATGTGGTCGGCGGCGAAGCCGTACTTGCGCACCAGCGTGTCACGCACGGCGCGCGCGTCGTTGACCGCGTACGACAGCTTCGGCCAGCTCTTGTACGCGTTGATGCCGATGATCACCGCCCAGCTTTCGCGATACAGGCGCGGCGCGCCCGCGGGCTCCGGCAGCGGCGACGGCGCAGCGCCCGGCGCCGCCGCGCCCGCGGCCGGCGCGCCCCCGCCGACACCGGGTAAGCCACCGCGGCGCGCGACGAAGTCCTTGCCGTCCCAGCCGACGAACGTGTAGCCGCGCTTGGTCAGCTCGTCGAGCACGACGGGCAGCGCCTGCGTCGTCCGTTCGTGGATGTCGTGGAACAGGATGATGCCGCGCTTCTGCCGCTCGACCTGCGCGATCACGCGGCTGGCGATCGACTGCGGCACCGGGTCGCCCCAGTCCATCGAATCGACGTTCCACAAGATCGTCTTCATCCCCAGCGCCGCCGCCGCTTCCAGCACCTTGTCGTTGCGCGCGCCGTACGGCGGGCGGAACAGCACCGGCGCCTGCTGGACCGCCGCCACCAGAGCATCGTTCGTGTCCGCAAGCTGGTGATTGAGCTTGTCGGCGTTCAGCTTGGGCAGGAACGCGTGTGAGAAGGAATGGTTCGCCAGCGCGTGGCCGGCGGCCAGCACGCGGCGGGTCTCGGCCCCCTTGCCGACGTTGCGCCCGACCTGGAAGAACACCGCGGGCGCGCCGTGCTGCTGCAGGATGTCCAGGACGACCGGCGTGTAACGCGACGACGGACCGTCGTCGAACGTCAGCAGCACCGTCTTGTCGGCGAAGCGCAGGCCGGTGACCTGGTCCTTGTCGTCACGCCATGGCCCCGCGCCGCCGCGCGTGCCGGCCGCCAGCACGTCCAGCTCCGCCGCGCGCTCCGCGATCAGCGCCTCGCGCGACACGTGTTTGCGGACGAACGCCACGTAGTCGCTCCACGCCTCGCGCCGGTCGACCATGCCGCGCGTCCGCAGCCGCCCGAACATCGCCTTCACCTCGGCGTCGTAGCGCGCCTGGATGCCGTCGAGCACCGCCCGGTCCTGGTCGCCGCGCGGCGACGGCGGCAGACCCGCCAGCAGGTCGCGGAACGCCAGCTTGTCGGCGTCGCGGAACGTCGCATCGTTCTCCAGCCTGTCGAGGAACGTCGTGCGCGCCGCGGCGTCGGTCGCCAGCCGCTCCGCGAGCGCGTCGCCCCGCTCGTGCCCCTGCTGGAACAACATGCGGGCGACCATCGTCGCCTTGTCGTCGTCGGCGGGATCGTCGGCGAGGAGCGCCACGACGCCGCGGAAGTCGCCCACCATCGCGTGCATCGTCGCGGTGACGTCGATGGGCGGCGCCACCGGTGCCCGCCGGCAGGCAAGCGGCAACAGAACGGCGAGCCAGAGCGCGCGGCGCAGTGACAACCGCGAAATCGTACTACGCCACGCCCGCTACGCCTACGCCCGCAGCGCGGCGAGCACGGCGAGCACGCTCTTGCGGGCGTCGCCGAACAACATCAGCGTGTTGTCGTTGTAGACCAGCGGGTTGTCGACGCCCGCGTAGCCGGCCGCCATGCCGCGCTTGAGCATGACGACCTTGCCCGCCTTCCACACCTGAAGCACAGGCATGCCGTAGATCGGGCTCGACGTGTCGGTCTCGGCGCTCGGGTTGACGATGTCGTTGGCGCCGATGACCAGCACCATGTCGGTCTCGGGGAAGTGCGGGTTGATCTCGTCCATCTCCTTGACGATGTCGTACGACACGTTCGCCTCGGCGAGCAGCACGTTCATGTGCCCGGGCAAGCGGCCCGCAACCGGGTGGATCGCGTACTCGGCCTTGATCCCCTTCTCGATCAGCAGCGACGAGATCTCCTTGACCGCGTGCTGCGCCTGCGCGACCGCCATGCCGTAGCCGGGCACCACGACCACCTTGCGCGACGCGAGCAGCGATTCGGCCACCTCGTTGACGTTGGTCTCGGTCACCTTGCCGGCCGGCTCCGCCCCGGGCGCCGGCTTCGCGCCCGCCTCGGCGCCGAAGCCGCCGAGCACGACGTTCCAGATCGACCGGTTCATCGCGCGGCACATGATGTAGCTCAGGATCGCGCCCGAGCTGCCGACCAGCGCGCCCGTGATGATCAGCAGGTCGTTCGACAGCATGAAGCCGGCCGCGGCCGCCGCCCAGCCCGAGTAGCTGTTGAGCAGCGACACGACCACCGGCATGTCGCCGCCGCCGATCGCCATGACCATGTGGATGCCGAGCAGCAGCGCGATGCCCGTCATCGCCAGCAGCGCGGGCATGCCCGTATCGAACACGCCCGCTCCGGCGTCCGGCCACGGCATCTCTGCGCTGCAGAAGACGACGCCCAGCGCGACACACAACGTCAGCGCGATGACGTTGAGCACGTGCCGCCCCGGCAGCAGCAGCGGCCGGCTGCCGATCATGGCGCGCAGCTTGCCGAACGCGATGATCGACCCGCTGAACGTCACCGCACCGACCAGCACGCCGACGTAGATCTCGACCATGTGCGCCGTGTGGTCGGCGGCGTGGGTGTCACCCGGCTGCAGGTACGTCGAGATGCCGACCAGGACGGCGGCGGCGCCGACGAAGCTGTGCAGCATCGCGACCAGCTCGGGCATCGACGTCATCGCGACGCGGCCGGCGAGGAACGCGCCGATGACCGCGCCGACGCCCAGCGCTCCGGCGAGCACGCCGACGACAGTCCAGTCGGGCGTCGGTATGCTCGCGAAGTCGGTCGGGACAAGCAGCGCCGCCGCCGTCATGACGACGGCGATCAGCATGCCGATGACGCCGTAGCGGTTGCCGCGCTGGGCACTCTCCTGCGTGGACAGGCCACGCAGGCTCAAGATGAAGAGCAGGCTCGCGATCAGGTAGGCGAGCGATCGGATGGTGGTGATCATCGTGTGACTCGCCCCTTACTTCCGGAACATGCGCAACATGCGCTGGGTGACAAGGAACCCGCCGGCGACGTTGATCGCCGCGAGCAAGATGGCAGCGCCGCCGAGCCCCAGCGACCCTTCGCCGCCGCCGTAGAGGGCCAGCATGCCGCCGATCACGATGATGCCGCTGATCGCGTTGGTGACGCTCATCAGCGGCGTGTGCAACGCCGCCGACACGTTCCAGATCACGTGCCAGCCGACGACACACGCGAGCAGGAACACCGTCAGGTGCTGGAGAAACTCGGGCGGGCCGAAGATGCCGGCGACGCACAGCAGGATGGCCGCCAGCGCGGCCATCATGTTGCCGGCGCCGCTCTTGGCCGCCGGCTTCGCGGCGCCGGGTCCAGCGGCCGGCGCGGCGGCCGGCCTCGCGGCCGCGGCCACCGGCTTGACGGACGGCGGCGGCGGCCACATCAGCGCGCCGTCGCGCAGGACGATGGCGCCGCGCTGGATCTCGTCGTCCAGGTTGATCACCAGCCCCTTGTCGGCGGTGTACATCTCCTTGAGCAGGTTCAGCACCGTCACCGCGTACAGCTCGCTCGCCTGGCGCGCCATGCGGCTGGGCAGGTCGGTCAGGCCGATCAGCGTCACGCCGTGCTTCTCGACCACCTTGTCGCGCTCGGTGAGCGGGCAGTTGCCGCCCTGCTCCGCCGCCATGTCGACGATCACCGACCCGGGGGCCATCGCCGTCACCGCGCCCGCCGTCAGGAGCTGCGGCGCCGGCTTGCCCGGGATCAGCGCGGTCGAGATGACGATGTCCGACTGCTGCGCGTGCTTGGCGATCAGGGTCTGCTCGGCCTGCAGGTACGCCGCGCTCATCTCCTTGGCGTAGCCGCCGGCACCCTCGCCCGATTCGTTGAACGTAAACTCGATGAACTGCGCGCCCAGGCTCTCGACCTGCTCGCGCACGACCGGCCGCGTATCGAACGCCTTGACCACGGCGCCCAGCGCCTTGGCGGCGGCGATCGCCGCCAGCCCGGCGACGCCCGCGCCCAGCACCAGCACCTGCGCCGGGTTCACGCGTCCGGCCGCCGTGACCTGACCGGGGAAGAAGCGGCCGAAGTGGTGCGCCGCCTCGACGACGGCGCGATAGCCCGCGATGTTCGCCATCGCCGACAGCGCGTCCAGCTTCTGCGCGCGTGTGATGCGCGGGACGGCGTCCATCGCGAACGCGTTCAGCTTGCGCGCCGCCAGCCGCTCCAGCAGGTCCTTGTTCTGCGCCGGCCAGATGAAGCTGATCAGCGTCGTCCCCGGCTTGAGCAACTCGGCCTCGTGGCCGCCACCCGGCAGCGCCATCGGCGCCCGCACCTTCATGACGATGTCGGCCTCGCGGTACAGCGTCGCCGCGTCGGGGACGATCGCCGCGCCGGCCTCGGCGAAGGCGGCGTCAGAGATGGACGCGGCGTCGCCGGCGCCCGACTGGACGACCACCTCCAGGCCGAGCTTCACGATCTTGTCGACCGTGCTCGGTGTCGCCGCCACACGTCGCTCGTGTGGGTAGATCTCCTTCGGAATTCCCAGTTTCATCGGCGGCGAGGGTACACCGTCGGGAGCGCCTTTCGCCACTGCGGGAAGACATGCGGTCGATTGACACGCGCGAAATAGGAGCTCGGCTCGAAACCCGCGCCCTGTCACGCCGCGCGGGCGGCAACCCGAAGCTTGACGCGTGAGTGCCTCTGCAGCGCCCAGACGATCTCGAAGAAGTTGGCCGAGCTGGGGTTCCCGCGAGGCGCGAGCATTCGATGCAGGCTCTTGCTCGGCCTTCCGGTCGCGGCAGCAAGCCCCTCGAAGCCGATCGTCGCGTTGACCAGATCGCGGAGGATCCGCTTTCCAGCGCCGACGTCGCCTGCGAACGCTGCATTCAAAGCCTCCACGAGCATCGACCCACGGAATCGCGAATCACGTCGTGCGCGTGCCGCGACAGTCGCTGTGAAATCTCTCGTCAATGCCACGTGCCACTCCTCGCGGTCACCGCTTGCGACGCCACGCTCAACACTCACTCCAGAAGGTAACATTTTCGTTACCTTCGCAGCGCACGCTGCCGCGTCCCCCGTCCGAGATCAAGGACCGCAATAGATCGGACGGCTGTAGCCGCAATCGCTGACCGTGATGCCGCGCTCGACGACGTCGAGCACGCCATCGGCGCCCACCTTCCCCCGGACGACGACCAGCTTCCCCGCCCGGAATGTACCGGGGACCGGACCCTTGTAGCGGGCTTCAAGCACGACATTCGCTTGCGCCTGCAAGCCATGGATCTTGAAGCGGTAGGTATCAGCGCCTCGTCGGCGCTCGACCGACCCGTGGGCGACGTAGCCGCAAACCTCGAGACGCCTGCCGCGCATGGCTTCCGGGTCTGCGACGACCTGATCGACGTAGCGGAAGTCGGGTGACTCTGACCGCGCTCGCGAGACGAGGCACGCCAACGCGACGCTCGCCACAACCAGCGCCGCGCCCGCCTTCACACCTTCTCGCCAGTCCGTCCGGAAACGAACGATGAACGCCACGACGAGCACGCCGAGCACCGCCCACACACCCACGACACCCGCTGCCACCGGCTCCCGCGCCAAGCGCCACGCCGCCTCGAGCTGCTCACCCGTCATCGCGCAGGCAGAACCGCGGCCCCACCCGGGCCATTCCCGCCGTCAGCGCGTCGGGCGGCGCGCTTCGCGGAACCAGGCGCGGTATTCGGCCATCTTCGTCTTCTGGTCGGGGGGCAGGCGGCGCTTGCACGACGCGTATTCGGGCGTCCCCTCGGCGGCGCCCCAGCGCACCTCGACGCAGTCGTTGGGGTTGTAGGCGATCTCCATCCCCGCGCGCCGCGCCAGCATGTCGGCGACGGTCAGCTTCTGCGGCGCGCCGTCGCTGCGCGTGTAGGTGATGCCGCGCGTGCCAATCAAGCTGGCGTGCAGCTTCTTGATGTCGTCGCGCACCACCTCGGGCTTGCGGCCGCCCAGGTTGTACAGCTCGGGGTGCTTGACGATCCGCTCGGGCAACGCGAGCAGCACGTTCATCGCGATCAGCAAGCGCATGTCGCGCGACGGCGTCGCGTAATCCTCCCACGGACCGGTGGTCTCGAAGATCTTCGGGCCGTCGGGCATCGGGATGATCTGCCCCGCCCCCTTCTCCTTCTGGTACTTCTCGCCGTTGTCCACCGAGCCGACGCGCACGGTGAGCTGCTCGACCAGCGCGTCCAGCGTCTCGCGGTAGGCCTTCTCGGCGTCCAGCCCCTTGGGGTTGATCAGCTTTCCCATGCGCGCGTAGAAGCCGTCGGACGAAACCTTCTTCTGCTCGTCGGAGAACGGCGAGTGCGAAGGATCGTCCTTGCCGCCGATCGCCTTGTTGGCCAGCGGCTCCAGCTTGCCGGACGCGCCGCGCGCGATGGGACGGAACGCCTTGAAGCCGGGGCCGGCGCTCTTGACCTCGTTGTTGAACAGGAACGTCCCCTCCCAGAACCGCTTGCGCCCGATCGACGTGTCCGGCTGACCGTCGACCGCCAGCAGCAGGCCGCCCTTGTCCGCCGTCTGGTCCACCCATTTGACGACCACCATGACGTGACCGTACGGATCGGCGTAGATGACGCCCGGCCGCAACGACTTGCGATCGAGCGGCACCGGGTAGTAGTCGGTCCCGTCGTCGTCCAGCGCCGTGCGCGCGCTGCCCGACTGCACGCGGTTCGCCAGCTGGCGGAAGAAGCTCTTCACCACCGCCAGCGTGTCCTTGCCGTTCGGCGCGTCTTCGTTGCTGTAGAACGTCGTGCAGCGCGGCGCGCGCGATTCGTTGCCGCGATCGCAGTCGCGGAAGCCGAACGGCAGCCCCTGCTTCCACGCGAAGTACGCGCGCAGGAAATACGGCAGGTCCGCGCAGTCCGGCGTCGCCTTGATCGCCGCCTTGTTCTTCGCATCGTCCTCGCGCAGGCCGAGGTGGTCGTAGAGGAAGTTGCGCGCCGGATCGCGCAGCGCCTGGTGCAGCGGCCGGAAGTCCAGCGACTGGTCGACGGGCGCGTCGAACAGCGCGGCGACCCAGGCGGCGTAGTAGCTCTCGAAGCGGGCGTTCCATTCGTGGCGCGACTGCCAGACCGCCGCGCCCGGCGCCGTCGCCGGCGCCGCCGGCCGCGCGGCGACGTCGATCGTGCGGCACGCAAGCTGTTTGTCGCCGCGGCTCCAGGCGATCGTGTGGCGCCCGGCCGCGTTCGCCTTGAAGTCCGCGCCGACGGCGTCCGGCGAGCCTGGCCGGCGGACGACGTTCAACGTTCTCTTGCTGCCGTCGGGGTCGGCGACCGTCAGCTCGCCCGACGATTCGCCGACGCCCATCACGCGGACCATCGCGCCGACAGCGGGTGCCGCGGGCGACCACCACAACGCCGCGTCGTCGCTGTCGCTGCACTTGCCGCCGCCTGACGCCGACGGTGCCCCGCCGCCAGCGCCCGCTTGGCCTTGCCTTTACCGACCGCCGCGCCAAGGTCACAGCAAGACTCGCAGCCGCCAGCGCCACCAGCAGCACCGGCATTCCGCGTTTCATCGTGGTCCTCCTTCATCGCCTTGCCGGACCGTGACCGGGCTGGTCATCACCAGCGTGTAGCCGTGGCGGCCGACGAACGCCTCGAACAGCTCCAGCGCGTGCTGCTGGGCGCGGTCCAGCGCGTTCTGCGACAGCGCGCCCTTCTCCAGCGCCGCGCGCGCGTCGGCGTACCACTTGTTGCGGTCATCGGGCGAGATCGCGTTCAGGAACCCCTGCTCCTCGTTGATCGTCTCGAAGCGCGAGATGTCGACCGACAGGATGCGCGCCGGCGGCAGCGTGATGCGCACCTGCCGCGCGGCGTGATCCACGGCGATACCTGCGGGCGCGTCACAGATGTCGTAACCGGCCGACACGACGCCAGCGTAGAACAGATACGCCCTCGCTTCCTTCGTGAACGGCAGATCGACGGACTTCGGCACGGTCTTCTTGGCGTAATCCGCCAGCGACAGCTCGACCGTCGCCAGCTTGCACACCTTGCGCACACCCTCGAGGATCTGGATCTCCTCGGCCTGGGCCTGGCGGTACGTGCGGTGCGCGACCCACGCGCCCAGCGCAAAGATGACGACGACGAGCGCGCCCGTCCCTATCGCCATTGCGCGCCGCGACCGCGGCTTCGGCAGCAGAGCCCTCACGTGCGGCAAGAATACTCGAAACTGCCGGTTGTCCGCCCCTCGTGATACCTATGAAGGAGATGCGCTGGCGCGACCAGAGCGGGCCGACGCGGCTTCCGCGTGCCGGCAGCGCGGAAGCTGGACCGGCGCGCGCCAAGCGGCCGCGCATCGGCGTGCTGGTCGATTCGCTGCGCAAGACCTACCAGACCACCGTGCTGGCGGGCATCTCCGACGCCGCCCACCGGCGCGACGTCGACGTCGCGGTGTTCGCGGGCGGCGTGCTGGGCGCGCCCGCGCAGCGACGGCATCAACCGCAACTTCATCTTCGACCTCGCCAACCCCGGCAGCATCGACGGCGTCATCATGCTGGGCGGCGCGCTGGGCAACTTCCTCGGCCCGGCGTCGGTGGCGGATCTGTGCACGCGCCTGGCGCCGCTGCCGATCGCCAGCCGTGGCCATCGCCCCGCCGGCGGTCCCCAGCCTGCTCGTCGACGAAGCGCCGGGGCTGCGGCAGGCGCTCGAGCACCTGATCGTCCGCCACGGCTGCCGGCGCCTCGCCTTCATTCGCGGGCCGAGCGTGAACGCCGAGGCCGAGCACCGCTACGCGATCTACCGCGCCGTCATCGAGGAGCGCGGACTGGGCTTCGATCCCGACCTGGTGTGCGAGGGGACGTTCGAGGAATCCGCCGGCGAAGCCGCGGTCGCGCTGCTGGTCGACGAGCGCAAGGTGCAGTTCGACGCGCTGGTGGCGTCCAACGACTACATGGCGCTGGGCGCGATACCGGCGCTGCAGGAGCGCGACCTGCGCGTGCCTTCCGACGTCGCCGTGGTCGGCTTCGACGACATCGAAGACGCGCGCTTCTCGACCCCGCCGCTGACCACCGTGCGCCAGCCGCTGTACCAGCAGGGCGAGGCGGCGCTCGATCTCGTGCTCGCCCAGCTCGACGGCGCCGAGGTCGCGCCGCAGACCACCGCCGCCACCGAGCTGGTCGTCCGCCAGTCGTGCGGCTGCCTGTCGGGCCTGGTCCGCCCCGGCCGCGTCGGCACGGTCACGCCGACGTCGACGCCGATCGAGAGCCTGCTCGCCGAACACGGCGACGATCTCGCGCGCCAGATCGCCCGCGCCGTCCATGGCGCGGACGCGGCGCTGGCGCGCGGGCTGGGACCGCCAGATCGTCGATGCGTTCGAGGCCGAGCTGCGCGGCGCGGGCGCCGGCCTGTTCGCGTCGACGCTGGACCGGCTGCTGGCGGGCGTCGGGGCCGCCGGCGACGACGTCGGCGCCTGGCAAGGGATGGTCTCCGCGTTGCGCCGGCTGCTGCTGCCGGCGTTGCCCAACGAGCACCTGCGCTGGGTGCAGGCCGAAGATCTGTGGCACGAGGCGCGCATCCTCATCGGCGAGCTGGCCGAACGCGCGCAGGCGCAGCACCGCCTGCACAGCGAACGCCTGGCCAACGCGCTGACCGAGAGCGGCGCGACGCTGCTCGCGACCCAGCAAGTCGCCGCGTTGACCGGAGCGGTCGCGCACCAGCTGCCGAGGCTGGCGATCCCCGGCGCGTGGATGGCGCTCTACGAAACCACCGCCGGCCCCGGTCCCCACACGCCGGACGCCCCCGCACGCCTGGTGCTGCGCTACGACGCCGAACCGGTGCTGGCCGGCGACCCGGTCGACGCAACGGCGCCGGCGGAGGCCACGATCGCCGCGACCGCGCTGTTGCCGACGATCGTCGCGCCGCTCGGGCGTCGCGTGTCGATCGTCGTCGAGCCGCTGTTCTTCCACGATCGCCCGCTCGGCTGCCTGCTGCTGGAGATGGGGCCGCGCGAGGGGATGGTCTACGAATCGCTAGCCGAACAGGTGTCGAGCGCGCTCGAGGGCGCTCGGCTGGTCGACGCGGCTGGTGGAGGAAGCGACGCGCCGGCAGGTCGCCGAGCGCGAGCGCCTCGAGAAGGAGATGGAGATCGCCACCCGCATCCAGACGTCGATCCTGCCGCGCGACATCAGCGTCGCCGGCCTGGAGATCGCCGCGGCGATGCAGCCGGCCACCGAGGTCGGCGGCGACTACTACGACGTCGTCGCCGTCGACGACGGCTGCTGGATCGGCATCGGCGACGTCGCGGGGCACGGCCTCGGCACCGGGCTCATGATGCTGATGATGCAGAGCGGGTTCAGCGCGCTGGCGCGCAAGCTGCCCGACGCGTCGCCGCGCGACCTGCTGCTGGCGCTGAACGCCATGCTCGTCGAGAACGTCCGCGTCCGTCTCGGGCAACACGAACACGCGACGCTGACGCTGCTGCGCTATCGCCGCGACGGCAGCCTCGCGTTCGCGGGCGCGCACGAGGAGATCCTCGTGCGCCGCGCCGCCACCGGCCGCGTCGAGCGCATCGAAACGCCGGGGCCGTGGGTGGGGGCCAAGCGCGACATCGCCGCCGGCACCGTCGACAGCAGCACCAGCCTGGCGACCGGCGATCTGCTGGTGCTCTACACCGACGGGCTCATCGAAGCAGCCGCCGCCGACGGCAGCGGCGTGCGCTTCGGCATCGAGCGCCTGATCGCGCTCGTCGAGGAGTTCGGGGCCCTGGCGCCCACGGAGGTGCGCGATCGGACCCTCGCCGCCGTCGCGACGTTCGCGGGGCGGCGCGAGGACGACATCACGCTGCTCGTCGCCCGCGTCGGCTGACGGGGCCGCCCCAGGCCAGCCGCTCAGTGCGGGCCGTGCGCGCCGTGCGGATCGCGGGCGTGCCCGGGCGCCGGCGGGCTGCCGGCGGCGGGGATCTCCAGCAACTCGACGTCGAACACCAGCGTCGCGCCACCCGGAATCGTCGGCGGACGGCCGCCGTCGCCGTACGCGATCTCCGACGGGCAGAACAACGTCGCCGCCTCACCCACCTTCATCTTCCCCAGGCCTTCGGTCCAGCACGGGATGACGCCGTTGAGCGGGAACTCCGCCGGCTGTCCCCGCTTGCGCGAGCTGTCGAACTCCGTCCCGTCGAGCAAGCGTCCGACATAGTGGACCTTGACCTTGTCGGTCGGCTTCGGTGACACCGTGCCGGTACCCGGCTTCGTCGTCCTGATGACCATCCCCGAGTCGGTGCGAATCGCGCCGAGCTCGCGCGCCGCGGCCTCGGCCGCCTTCTTGCCCTGCGCCTTTTCGACGACGGAGCGCGCGCTCATTCGCTTGCGGCGCAGCTCCTGGACCTTGGTGTCGAACTTCTCGAGCTCCACCGCCTTCTTCTTCTTGGTCACGACGTCGGAGAGGCCCGCCTTGACCAGCTCCAGCTCGCGCGGCGTCAGATCAAAATCGCCCAGGCTCCTGCCGATCATCATCCCCAGCGCGTAGGGCGTCTGCTCATCGTCGTTCGCGGGGCTCGCGCCCCCCATACCCAGCTTCGAGCAGCCGGCCGTCACCATCACCAGGACTAACGCCGTCGCGGTCTTCGTGGTCATGGGCCCTCGTAACACGACGCGGGGCCGCTGCCCTCGTTTTTTTGAGGCGCAGCGTCGGAGACCCGACGCCCCCTGACAGCGGTGTCGTGACCGTTGACACCAGGCGGCAGGTAACCCCGCGATTCTGTTTTGGGGCCCGGGAATCAAACGGTGGCACAATCGTTGCTGTTTTAGAGTTGCAGGGAGCGCACGGCTTCTTTCCTGACCCGAAGCGACCCCATCGTCGGCACTATTAGCTGACACCGGAACGAACCCCCTGGAGGACGTATGACCCCGAGAGTGTGGCTGGGATCGGCGATGTTGGCAGTGGTGGGCGTGATCGGGTGCGAGGCCGATGTGGCTCCCAACAAGCCGCCTATCGACCCGGGGGGCACGACGTCTGTGATCCCACCGTCACCCCTGTGCAGCAGCCTGACCGGGACGGGCAAGGGCGCCGGCATGAGCGGCGGCGGGGTGAGCATCCAGCCGGGTTTTGCCAAGTCTCAGTTCCCGCCCCAGTTCGGCGCCAGCCTCGCCCAGCCGACGGCGCCGCCGGCGATCAGCGGCGGAACGTTGCGCGTGATGCGCGACGGACACACGGCGGTGGCGGCCGATCCCGATCGCGATCGCGTCTACATCGTCGACCTCGCCACCAGGGGCGTTACCACGGTGATGCTCACGCCGGGTGACGAACCGGGCCGTGTCGTGGAAGACGGCGCCGGCCGCGCGCACGTCGCGCTTCGCCGTGGCGGCGCCATCGTCAGCATCGACGTCGCGTCGGGAACCATCGCTGGCCGGCGCTCGGTTTGCGCGGCGCCGCGCGGGATCGCTTACGATCGGGCGTCCGACCTGCTGCACGTCGCCTGCTCCGAGGGCGCGCTCATCAGCCTGCCGGCGGGCGGCGGCGACGCCGTGCGGACCGTGCCGCTTCCGAACGACGTGCGCGACGTCGCCGTCGACGGCCCGCGCCTGCGCGTCAGCCGGTTCCGGACGGCGGAGCTGCTGACGGTCGAAGCCGATGGCAGCGTGTCGGGAAGCCTTTCGCCACGGAGCTGGCGTTGCGGCCGCGGCGCGCGGCGGTCAACAGTACACGGCCAGCACCGCCTGGAAGATGACCGAGATGCCCGACGGCGGCGTGATCATGCTGCACCAGCGCGGCGTCCACGACGAGGTTCAGCCGGTGGTGGGCGGCTACGGCGGGCCGGACACGTGCGGCAGCATCGTGCACCCGGCGGTCACGATGGTCTCGCCCGACGGCAGCCTGCGCAGCGGCCCGGCCCTGATCGGGATGGTGCTGGCGGTCGACATGGCGGTCTCGACGGACGGCAAGCGGGTGGCGTTCGTGGCCGCTGGAAACGCGACCAACGCGGTTCAAGGGAGCTCGTTCGGCTTGCCGCGCGTCTTCCTGTCGGACACCGAGAGCACCACCGATGACAACGTCGGCTGCCAGCCTGACGGCAAGCACGCCCCCTGCCCCGTCGTATCGTTGACGGCGGGCGCCAACAAGATCCCACCGCCCCCGTCGGGCTCGACCGGCACGTCGTGCGGCAGCCCGGACCCGGAAGTGCCCCAGGTCGTCGGCGAGCCGATCGCGGTCGCGTTCGACGGCGCAGGTGCGCTGGTCGTCCAGTCGCGCGAGCCGGCGATGCTCACGCTGGGCCGCGGCGCCAGCCCGATCACGCTGTCCACCGAGAGCCGCGCCGACACCGGCCACCTCATCTTCCACGCGAACGCGGGCGGAAACCTCGCGTGCGCGTCGTGCCACGCCGAGGGCAATGACGACGGGCGCGTCTGGAACTTCACCTGCGAGGGCGAGCGCCGGACGCAGTCGCTGCACACCGGTCTGCGCGGCACCGAGCCGTTCCACTGGAGCGGCAACGAAGCGGACATCGGCCGCCTGATGGAGGACGTGTTCGTCGGCCGCATGTCGGGGCCGACGCTGGCATTCGACCAGGCCGACATGTTGCTGACGTGGATTGATAGCCAGCCACGGCCGCTGCGACCCGCAGGCCGGAACAGCGACGCGATCGCGCGCGGCCGGACGCTGTTCAACGATCCGCAGCGCGGCGCGTGCGCCTCCTGTCACTCGGGCGCGGGCTTCACCAACAACCAGACCGTCGACGTCGGAACCGGAGGCGCGTTCCAGGTCCCGTCGCTGGTCGGCATCGGCAGCCGCGGTCCGTTCATGCACAACGGCTGCGCCAAGACGCTCGCCGACCGCTTCGGCGGCGCCTGTGGCGGCGGCGACCGCCACGGCTTCACGTCGACGATGACCGGCGCCGAGATCTCGGACCTGGTCGCCTACCTGTACAGCATCTAGATGGGAGGGGGAGGGTGGGGGGCCCCCACCCGCTCCCCTCCCAAACCCTCCCGCGATGAGCTCCGACCGGCAACAGCCGGTCTCCGCTCTACGCGGCTAACAGAAACAGACGACGGAGGACGGCATGGTGTGGGGCAAGCTGGCAAGCGGGGCGAGCCGGCTACTGCTGGTCGCGATAGCGGTAGCGGCGAGCGCTGGCTGCGAGCGTCCGAGCATCAGCGGCGTGTCAAACACGGGCGCTGGGGCTGGCACGGGAGCGGGCGCGTCAGGTGAACCGGCAGGACTGGGGGGAGGCGGTGGATCGGCCACCAGCGTCGACCCCATCACCGGTGTAGGCGGCGGCGTCGCAACGGGTGGCATCACGATGAGGCCCGTCACCGGCGTGGCAGGCACGACAGGCACGTCGATCTGCGCCCTCGGCGCGGTCGCCGGCGCGCCCGGCCGATCGGTGGCGCCGCCCTCGTTTGGTACCAACGTCGCGCAGGCGGTGCCGCCCCCGGCGGTCAGCGGCGGCACGCTGCGCGTGCTCGCCGACGGCGTGACGGCCGTGGCCGCCGATCCCGACCGCGACCAGGTCTACGTCGTCGACCTCCACAGCCGCTTGCTGCGCGCGACGGTGGCGCTGAACGCGGGCGACGAACCGGGGCGCGTCATCCAGGACGGCGCCGGCCACGTTCACGTCGCGCTTCGCCGCGGCGGCGCGATCGTGACCATCGATCCCGTGGCTGGCGAGCTGCTCGCGCGGCGTCAGGTCTGCGCGTCGCCGCGCGGCCTCGCGTACGACGCGGCCACCGACCTCGTGCATGTCGCCTGCGCGGACGGCGAGCTGATCAGCCTGCCGGCCGCCGGCGGCGTTGCCGCGCGCACGCTGCGCCTCGATCGCGATCTGCGCGATGTCGTCGTCGACGGCACCCGCCTGCGCGTCAGCCGCTTCCGCAGCGCCGAGCTGCTGACCGTGGACGCCGACGGCACGGTCTCCGGCCGGCTGACGCCGCCGTCATTCACCGCCCCGAACGCCCGCGCCAACCAGCTGTTCACGGCCAGCGTCGCGTGGCGGACGATGGCGCTGCCGGACGGCGGCGTGATGATGCTGCACCAGCGCGGCGTCGTGGACCCGATCATGCCCTCCCCGGGCGGCTACGGCAGCAGCGACCCCTGCACGTCGATCGTCCACCCGACCGTCACGACCGTCGCGGCCGACGGCTCAGTGCGGGCAGGCGCCGCGGTGGCGGGACTGGTCATGGCCGTGGACGCGGCCGTCTCCGCTGACGGCGCGCACATCGCGTTCGTGTCGATGGGCAACGCCACCAACATGCAGCTCCAGAACCCGAGCGCGACCCCGACAGCACGCGTCTTCGTGACCGACACGGCGGCAATCAACGACGCCGCGATCGGCTGCAGGCCGGACGGGATCAGCGGACCGTGCATCAGCGCGCGCGGCGTCATGCCGACGCCGACACCCGTGGGTGGAAGCGGCGGCGGCGGTGGTTCCGGCGGCCGCGCGGGCAGCACGGGGGCGACCATCCCCTGCGCGCCGAACGCCAACCCTGTTCCGCAGGTTGTCGGCGAGCCGATCGCGGTCGCGTTCGCGGGCGACGGCTCGGTGGTCGTGCAGTCGCGCGAGCCCGCGATGCTGGCGTTCGCCGCCGGCGGCAACGTGGTGCTGTCCGACACCAGCCGGGCTGACACCGGTCACAAGGTGTTCCACGCCAACGCGGGCGGCGGCATCGCGTGCGCGTCGTGCCACGCCGAGGGCGACGACGACGGCCGCGTCTGGAACTTCGCGTGTACGGGCGCCCGCCGCACCCAGTCGTTGCAGACGGGGCTGCGCGGCACCGAGCCGTTCCACTGGAGCGGCGACGAGGCGACCATCGACGTTCTGATGAAAGACGTCTTCGTCGGGCGCATGTCGGGGCCGCAGCTGACCATTGACCAGACCACCCTGATGCTGAACTGGATCGACGGCCAGCCGCGGCCGGTGCGCGCGACGCCCAGCGATGCCGCGGCCGTCACGCGCGGCCACGCGCTGTTCAACGACACCGGAACGCGTGGGCTGCGTGTCGTGCCACTCGGGCGCCCGGTTCTCCAACAACCAGTCGGTGGACGTCGGCACCGGCGCGATGTTCCAGGTGCCGTCGCTGATCGGCATCGGCACGCGCGGGCCATTCATGCACAACGGCTGCGCACCGACGTTGCGCGAGCGGTTCACCCCCTCCTGCGGGGGCACCAAACACGGCGCGGTGGATCACCTCAGCCCGGCGCAGCTGTCCGACTTGATCGCGTATCTCGAGAGCATCTGACGCCCCAAGGTCCGAAAGAGGTCCCATGCCGCTGATCCAGGTCTTCACCTCCGCCCCGGCGCCGACGTCGGACCGCGGCACCACGTTGCTCGGCGAGCTGTCGGGCATCGCGGCCGCGCGCTTCGGCAAGCCCGAGCGCTGGGTCATGACGGCGCTGGTGCCGGGCCTGCAGATGACGTTCTCGGGCAACACGGCGCCCGCGGCGTTCGTGTCGGTGAAGAACATCGGCAGCATGAGCCCGGACGACACCGCCGCGCTGTCGCGCGAGATCTGCACGCGCGTGTCGCGCGCGCTCGACGTCCCGTTCGATCGCATCTACATCGACTTCGCCGACGCCGTCGACAGCATGTGGGGCTGGAACGGCGAGACGTTCGCGTGACGCGGCAACAGCGTTAACGAACGCACCCCCAATGTCCGATGTCCGGTCGTTGAATACATCAGCGGCCCGCACCGCGTCAGCAACGACTGCGCTGGAGGGAAAACCGTTTCGGCGTCGGTGAGCCGGGCGTACGCTGAAATTCCCTCCCGCGAGTTTGTTGCAACGAGGTGGCCCCATGTTGCTGCAGCAGCGACAGTCCATGCTGATCGGATTCGTGCTCGCCGCGGCGACGTGCGCCGCGTGCACGGGCAAGATCGGCAAGAACGACGGATCCGGCGGCGGCATCGATCCGAACGGCGGCGCGTTGGCCGTGGGACCGACTGGGCTGCACCGGCTGTCGCGCATCGAATACGACAACACGCTGGCAGATCTGCTCGGCGACACGACGCGCTCGGGATACGCGTCGCTGCCCGAGGACGTCAACGATCCGTTCGACAACGACTTCTCGACGCAGCTCGTGTCGGGGACGCTGATCGCGTCGGCGGAGACGCTGGCCGCGGGCGCGGCGGCGCGCGTGCTCGCCGATACGGCCAGGCGCGACGCGCTCGTCGGCTGCACGCCGTCGGGCCCCGGCGACCAGGCGTGCCTGGAGAGCTTCGTGCGCGCGTTCGGCCGGCGCGCGATGCGCCGGCCGCTCGCCGACGCGGACGTTGCCGCCTACGTCGGCCTGTCGGCGTTCGCCGTCGAGACGAACGACTTCTACGTCGGCGTCGATCTGGTGCTGCGCGCGATGTTGCAGGACCCGCGCTTCCTGTACCGGGTCGAGGTCGGGACCCAGGTCCCCGGGCGCCCCGGCCTGTTCGTGCTGGACGATTACGAGGTCGGGACGCGGTTGTCGTATTTCCTGTGGGGATCGACGCCGACCGTAGAGCTGCTCGACATGGCGGCGTCGGGCGCGCTCGCCACCGCCGACGGGCGGCGCGCCGCCGCGCTGGCGATGCTCGCCGATCAGCGCGGGCAGCGGCGCGTACAGCAGTTCCACGCGTTCTGGCTGGCGTACGACCAGCTGCCGCTGGCGCCAGCGATGGCGGGGCCGATGCGCGCCGAGACCGACGCGCTGGTCGCGCGCGTCGTGTTCGAGCGCAAGGGCGACTACTTCGACCTGTTCCGGTCGACGGAGACGTTCGTGACCGACGCGCTGGCGGCCCACTACGGCCTGCCCGCGCCGGGCAGCACGTCGGGGGCGTGGGTGTCGTACGGCGCCAGCCCGCGGCGCGGCATCCTGTCGCACGGCACGCTGCTGGCGGCGGGCGCGAAGTTCGACGACACCAGCCCCACGCTGCGCGGCGTGTTCGTGCGCAACCGCCTGTTCTGCCAGACCATCCCGCCGCCGCCGCCGACCGTCGCCGTCGACGAGCCGCCGCCCGTGACCACCAGCCCGTGCAAGGTCGACCGCTACGCCGAGCACCGCAGCGGCGGCTGCGCCAGCTGCCACAACCAGACCGACCCAATCGGCTTCGGGCTCGAGAATTACGATCGCACCGGGGCCTTCCGCACCGCCGACAAGGACAACCCGCAGTGCGCGATCAGCGGCGACGGCGAGGTGGCCGGCGTCGGCAAGTTCAACGGCCCCGCCGAGCTGGCCGAGCTGGTGATCGCCAGCGGCGGGCTGGAGGCGTGCGTGACGCAGCAGGTGTTCCGGATGGCGCTGGGGCGACGTGACAGCGACGCCGACCGGGGGACGCTGGTGCGGCTGACCGATGGGTTCAAACAAGGCGGGCGCGCGTTCGACAAGCTGCTGGTCGACGTGATCGCGGACCCTGCGTTCATTCATCGCCAGGTGGAGCCATGAAGAAGCTGTCACGACGGACGCTGTTGCGCGGCGCGGGCGGCGCGGCGATCTCGCTGCCGCTGCTGGAGATCATGCTCGACAGCCGCGGCAAGCTGTACGCGCAGTCGGCGGCGGCCACGCCCAAGCGTTACGTCGTCTGCTTCGGTGGCCAGTCGCTGGGCGGCGACGGCGATCCCTTGCACAACGACTACGTGCCCAACACCGTGGGGGCCAACTACGATCTCAAGAGCGCGCTGGCGCCGCTGCAGCCCGTGCAGGCGGACGTCAGCGTCGTGTCGGGGCTGTCGATCCCGACGGCGAACGGCGGCACGGTCCCGGCGGGCGGGCGGCGCGACGACTTCCACGTGTCGTCGCTGAGCCCGCTGCTGTCGGGGGTGCGATCGCCGTCGAACACGGCGTCGGCCGGTGTGACGTCAGATCAGCTCGTGTCGGCGGCAATCGCGGGGACGACGCCGTTCAAGTCGCTGGTCTATCGCATCCAGGCCGAATGGTACCTGGGCGTGTCGGCGCCCTACGGCCGCGACATGATCTCGTACAAGGTCAACCCGGCGGGCGGTAACCCGCTGCCGATCGCGCCGACGGTCAGCCCCAAGATGGCGTTCGACGCCCTGTTCAACAACTTCACGCCGCCGAACGACGCCGCGGCGGCGGCGCGCCAGGACTTCCTGCTGCGCAGCCGCAAGAGCGTGCTCGACCTCGTCAGCGGCAACCTGCAGAAGCTGACGTCGAACACGCAGCTCGGGCGCGCCGACCAGCAGCGGCTGTCGCGCCACCTGGACGAGATCCGCGACCTCGAGCGGCAGATCTCGACGGCGCCACCCATCGTGACGGCGACCTGCCAGAAGCTGCCGGCCCCCGGCGTCGATCCGGCGCTGGGCGGCAACCAGGGCGTCGACGCCAACGGCGAGAACACCTACGCCACCAACCTCGGCTACAGCGGCGAGGAGGAGCGCGCCAAGATCTTCATCGACCTGGTGCACATGGCGCTGACCTGCGACCTGACGCGCGTCGTGTCGCTGCAGTTCACGATGTTCCAGTCGCACCTCAACATGTACCCGCTGACCGGCCACCGCTGCGACCTGCACGAGATCGGCCACGGCGGCGACGCGACCAGCAAGGGGACGCTGGGGGTCAGCAAGGGGATCGCCTGGCACATGAAACACTTCGCCACGCTGCTGGCGAAGCTGCGCGACACGCCCGAGGCGGGGGGCAGCCTGCTGGACAGCTGCGGGCTGGTGTTCCTGCACGAGGGCGGCCACGGCCTGGACACCGCGACGGCCAAGACCAACAGCTCGCACTCGACCGAAAACATGGCGTGCTTGATCGCGGGGCGGGCGGGCGGCATCAAGGGCGGCCAGCACGTGGTGGCGACCGGAAAGCATCCGGCGAACGTGCTCATCACAGCCATGAACGCGGTCGGCGTCGCCGGCAACAGCCTGGGCGAGGTCAGCGGCAACATCCCGTCTTTGCTCGGATAACCCCGGGCTCGCTGCGGCGCTTTTCCTGGACCGTCTGTTTGGCCCCGGGGTTCGTACTGGGCAGGATGCGCGCGTTCCCGGCATACGTCGTCGCGGTGTTCGTCGGGGCCGCGGGGTGCCAGGGCCAGGTAGGCGACCACCCCACAGGTAGCGGCGGCAGCGGCAACACCAGCGGCGGCGGTAACACCAGTGGTGGCGGCAACGCCTCGGGCGGCGGCAACGTCTCGGGCGGCGGTGGCGCCGGCAACATCTCGGGCGGCGGCGGCAGCGCCCCGCCCATCGCGCCGATCAACCCGGCGGCGTTCGGCACCTGTCCGTCGGGCGGCGGCGAGCCTGGCGCCACGCCGCTCATGAAGCTGTCGACGTTCCAGTACCGCAACACCGTCCGCGATCTGCTGTCCGCCAGCGGCCTGTCCGCGGTCGCCACCGAGGTGGCACCGATGCTGGCCGGGGTTCCGGACGACAGCACGGTCGCGTTCCGCGGGCTCGACAACCGCATCTCGACCAACCACATCGAGGGCTACTTCAACGTCGCCGTCGCGGTGGCGAACGCCGCCACCGGCACCAGCGCGCGGCTGACGTCGCTGGCCGGGAGCTGCGCGACGACGACACCGCTGACCACGAGCTGCCTGGACGCGTTCCTGGCGTCGTTCGGCAGGCGCGCGTTCCGGCGCCCGCTGACCAGCGAAGAGATGACCGCGATGCGCGACGTCGCGATGGGGAGCTCGCCCGCCGCCGCGACGAGCGCCCAGGCGATCCGCAACGTGGTCGTGATGCTGCTGATGTCGCCGCGGTTCGCCAACCACCTGGAGCTGGACGGCACGCCGATGTCGGGGCGCACCGACCTGCTGACGCTGAACCCGTACGAGATCGCGTCGCGGCTGTCGTACACGTTCTGGCAGACGCTGCCCGACGACGCGCTGCTGGCGGCCGCCGCCGACGGCTCGCTGGCCACGGACGCCGGCTTCACCGCGCAGCTCGACCGCGTGTTCGCGGATCCGCGCACGCGCGACACGGTCTGGCAGTTCTGGAACGAATGGCTGCGCTTCGAATCGTTCACCGGCTTCGCCGCCGACCGCCCCGCGTTCAAGGCGCTGGCGGCTGGCGAGCAGGTCGGCGTCGCCGGCCACGACCACTACGGCGACATGGTGCGCGAGATGCGCGACCTCACCGACCTCTACACGTGGACCCAGCGCGGCACGTTCGCCGACCTGATGACATCCGACGTCTCGGTCACGAAATCGGCCGATCTCGCGCGCCTGTACGGCGTGCCGGCGTGGAGCGGCAGCGGCGACTACCCGCGCTTCACCGACGGCAACCGCCGCGGCATCCTGCAGCGCGGGGCGCTGCTGGCGTCCAGCCTGGAGCAGACCAACCCGTTCCACCGGGGCGCGCTGATCCGGCGCGCGATCCTGTGCGACCCCCTGCCCCAGCCCGATCCCAACAGCTTGCCGCCGGGATCGCTCGACCCGCCGCCGCCCAGCACGGCGATGACCACGCGCCAGCGCTTCGCGGCCAAGGTCGACGGCAACGGCCTGTGCCAGGCGTGCCACCAGTCGTTCAGCAACCTCGGCTACATCATGGAGTCGTACGACGCGCTCGGCCGCTTCCGGACAATGGAAAAGGTGTACGACGAGCAGACGGGCGCGCTGGTCGCGACGCTGCCCATCGATGCGTCGGCCGTCGCGCTGGTGTCCAGCGGCGACCAGCGCGTGGTCAACGGCCCGGCGGAGCTGAACCAGCGCATCCTGGAGAGCGGCAAGGTCGAGGCCTGCCTGTCGGCGAACTACTTCCGCTACGCCCTGCGCCGCGATCCGACCGCCAACGGCGCCGACGCGTGCACGTTCGAATCGATGCGCACCAACCTGGGCGCGTCGGGCGGCCCGCTGGCCGACACGTTTCGCAAGCTGGCCGTCGACGCCAGCTTCCGCCGCCGGAAGGTAGGAGCGCAGTGAGCGACAACAAGGACAGGGACGAAGGCAAACCGCAGCGGCCGGCGCGCCGCATGTTCCTCAAGGGCGCCGGTGGCGCGGTGCTGGCGATGCCGTTCCTGGAGTCGCTGCTGCCGCGCACGGCCTCCGGGCAAGCGATGACGCCGCCCAAGCGGTTCATCGTGCTGAAGTCGTTCAGCACGCAGCTGATCCAGGACTGGTACCCGCGCTTCACCGGCAACGGCTATCAGCTGCATGACAGCAAATACAGCGGCGACAAGGCCGACGGTACGACGCTGCTGACGCAGAAGCTGGTCACGGGCAAGAACTACACCTGGGCGCCGCTGAGCGATTTACAGACGATGACCGGCATCTCCGGCATCCTGGGCCCGGCGCTGAACCCGTTCCTGTCCAAGATGACGCTGATCCGCGGCCTCGATTTCCTGCCGTCGGTGAACCACAACTACGGCGCCCTGCTGGGCAACTTCGGCTCGTGCACGGCGGCCACGCCGTGCGACGCCGACAGCATCGCCGACGTGCCGACCATCGATCAGGTGATGGCGTATTCGAGCAAGGTCTACCCGAGCACGCCCGGGCTGCGTTACCTGCACATCTCGCAGGGCGTGACCGATTCGATGTCGTATTCGAACCTGGGCATGAGCGGCGGCGCCGTGCAGCAGCTCAAGGCGCGCACCAACCCGCTCGACGCGTTCAACGACGTGTTCGGCGGAATGTCGACGGGGGCGGCGGCACGACTACGCCGCCGATGACCGACAAGCTGCTGATCGATCGCGTCTACCAGGACTACACGCGCCTCAAGACCAACAACCGCCTGTCGGCCGGCGACAAGCAGATGGTCGATCGCTACGTCTCGCTGGTGTCCGAGCTGCAGGCCAAGCTGACGCCCGTGCCGACGATGTCGTGCACGCGTCCGGCGACGCCCGCGTCGATGGCGAACAACACGACCCTCAACGTCACCGACATCACCGCGAAGTGGAGCCTGTTCCTGGACATCGTGACCGCGGCGCTGATGTGCGACCGCACGCGCGTCATCACCATCGGCGTGCACAAGGCGCTGGGCCCCGGCCCCGACTCCGCCAACTCGACGCTGGTCGGCCACTACCACTCTGAAGATGCCAGCGGCGGCACGTGGCACGGCCTGGCGCACGACTGGTCGAACACGAACTCGCGCCGGATGCTCAAGGGCATCAACGCGTGGATCGCCGCCGAGGTGTTCGCCAAGCTGCTGGCCAAGCTCGACGTCCCCGAGATGGCGGGCAGCACCTACCTGGACAACTCGCTGGTCTACTGGGGCAACGAGCTGGGCTTCAACCACATCGGGTACAGCGTGCCGTGCGTGCTGGCGGGCAGCGCGGGCGGCTTCATCAAGCCCGGGCGCTACCTGGACTACATCGACTGGGACGGAAAGAGCTACTTCGCGCAGGAGAAGGGGTGCGTGATCAAGGGCATCCCGCACAACCAGTTCCTGGTCACCGCGATGCAGGCGATGGGGCTCGCCCCGGCCGACTACGAGACCGGCGGCAAGGCCGGCTACGGGTCGACCAGCACCAGCGGCCGCGACCCGGCGCTGTGGGCGACGGACTACGACCTCGCGTCGGTGGGGCAGATCCTGCCGGGCATTCGCGGCTGACGACTCTGCCGCTAGCCGCGCGAGTGGACCTGGGAGACGTGTCCTGGAGCTCGCGCGATCACGCGATGCCGTAGCAATAGAACTCGACCCAGATCGTCTCGACGGTGCCCGCCTTGATGGCATCGCAGGTTGGTCCGGCGATCCTGACCACCCTCTGCGTGTCGTCCGCATAGGTCCAACCAATCGTCGGGTCGAGCGGCAGTTGAACGCCGTCGACGATGATACGGAAAGCGTCGGCCGGCAGGTCGGGAACGGACGGCCAGACAATCAGGAACGTGCACGGATCCCCGCCGCCATCCACCGACGCCGGCACCGCGTCCACGTCGTATTGACACATGGTATCGGCCTTGACGCGGGCGTCGATCGCGCCCGTGCTGCCGCCGCCACCCACGCCCGCGTCGCCGGTTGCGCCGCCAGCTCCGCTCATCCGCATCGGCTCCGGCGCGAGCGAACCGCTGCACGCCGCCCCCGCGCCGACACAACTGCCGAGCGCCAGGAGGGTCAGGCCGGCACCTCCGTGTACAAACGATTTCATCGCACCTGTCCCCAGTAGGTGCCGAGTCCAGCGCATTTTCTGGTCAATCGAACCACCACCCGATGCCGACGCGCCCCTGGGGAAGAATCTCGCCGGCTTTGACGGTGTCGCCAACGTCAGCGATGTCGTAATGGAAGCCGGCGAGCGGCATCGTCAAGCCCAAGGTGGCCTGGAACGACAGCCCCGAACGCGCCCGACACTCGAGTCCTGGTAGATCGAGATTGAGCCATGGGATGACGCCGGGATTGGGACCATGCCCCGCCTCGGCCTGCTGGCCACCGAGGGCGAGCGAAGGACCGAAGCCCACCGTGAAGGCGCAGCTTCGGCCTCCGAGGGCGATCTTCGGCATGACCGATAGCTGGACACCGGTCGGCCCCCAGCCCGCGGCGCCTTCGAGCCTCAGCCAGTCGGATGGCGCGAACTGATAGTCGATACCCGCGGTCCCCAGCGCGGAAGCCAGTCCGAGGTCGGCTCCTAGACGGTGTCGGCTCGCAGGCGACGGCGCGTCCTGCGCGGATGCGCTGCCTGCGACGCCCATCAGCAACGCCGCTATGAGGAAGAATCGCTGTCCGCGCATGTGAGCCCTTGTCGTTGATCGACACTTCAGCCTCAACGCTTGATGCTGACGACCAAGCCCCTTCCCGGACGCTGGAACGGTCCGACAGTATTGGATTAACCTGCCGGCATGGCCGGCGACCCCAGTGAAGCGCGCGCGATGCTGCTCGAGCGCCCCGCGCCCGCGGCGTCCGGGCCGCTGCGCGCGGTCGCGCGTGAGCCGCAGCCGCCGGCGCCGGGGATGTTGCTCGTCCGGGTCGCGGCGTGCGGCGTCTGCCGCACCGACCTGCAGATCTGCGAGGGCGACCTGGCGGCGCGCGCGCTGCCGATCGTCCCCGGCCACCAGGCCGTAGGGCGCGTCGAGGCGGTCGGCGCCGGCGTCGCGGACTGGCGGGTGGGCGAGCGCGCCGGCGTCGCGTGGCTGGCCAGCACGTGCGGCGTCTGCGACAAGTGCACGTCCGGGCGCGAGAACCTGTGCGCGCGCGCGACGTTCACCGGCTGGGACAGCCGACGGCGGCTACGCCACGCACATCGCCGTGCGCGCCGACTTCGCGCTGCGCATCCCCGACGGCTTCGACGACGTCGCCGCCGCGCCGCTGCTGTGCGGGGGCGTCATCGGCTTCCGCTCGCTGGAACGCTCCGGCATCGCCCCCGGCGGGCGCCTGGGGCTGTACGGCTTCGGCGCCTCCGCGCTGATCACGATGCAGATCGCGCGGCACTGGGGCTGCCGTGTGTTCGTGGCGACGCGTTCCACCGTGGAGCGCGAGCGCGCGACCGCGCTGGGCGCCGAGTGGACCGGCGGCTACGGCGACGCGCCGCCGGAGCCGCTGGACGCGGCGATCACGTTCACGCCGTCGGGCGACGTCGTGCGCGCCGCCCTGCGCGCGCTCGACCGCGGCGCCACCGTCGCCATCAACGCCATCCACCTGGACCGCCTCCCCGAGCTGCCCTACGACGAGCTGTGGTGGGAGCGCCGCATCGCCAGCGTCGCCAACTTCACGCGCGACGACGCGCGCCGGTTCCTGGCGCTCGCGGCGACGATCCCCATCCGCACCGAATTCGAAACCCACCCGCTCGCCGACGCCAACACCGCCCTCGCCCGCCTCGCCCGCGGCGAGGTCCGCGGCGCCGCGGTGCTGGTGACCTAGCCCCGACCTCTTCCCGTTCGCACATCCTGCGAGTCTCCGCTTTCCCGCCAAGTCCTCATCGCGGCTACCCGCGAGGTGCTCCGTGGGGGCAACATCCGCGGATTCAAGTCGGGTGCGGTCGCGGCTGTACACCAGCCGGATGTTCTTCCACCCGCAACGGCCCGCCAGCGCGCCGCCAGCCGATGCACGCCATCCAGGTCTGTGGGAAGGCCGTGGCCGGCGCGACGTCGGTTGCCACCGGGGCGTGCTGCCACCCCGAAAAGTGCGGACCCGAGCTCCGCGGATCGACGCACGCGGGGGCGCGGAGGTGTTTGCGGAAGTTGAGAAGCACGTAGACCATGCTCGCCCGCATCTGCCGCGGCGTCGTCAGCGGTCGGGCGTGATATCGGTCGCCGACGACTTTCCCTCGTCGGCCGAGGGCGCGGTTGACCGCGAGCGCCAACCGGATGGCGAGCCCGTGCACGCCGCCGCGTGCGCGGCGCGCCTCATCCCCCTCGACGATGAAGTGCCCGTGGTCCTGCTGGATCGAAAAGTGGATCACCCGAAAGCGATCGACCGACGCCCGCGCGATGGCGCGTCGGAGCGCGCCGAACACCCGCGCCGATCGAAGTGACGGCAGCCCGGGCGTTGCCCGGATCGTCACCTGCACCGGACACCGCGGGTCGATCTTGGGCCGGGTGGCGTGGGGCATCGAAGGTCGCCCGCGCGGCTTTCGTCCCGCTCCCTTTCGGGCCCCGCCCCAGGTCCTGGCCACCGCGAGCGGCAGCCGCATCTGCCGACTTCGTCCCCGCTTGATTGCGCGCATGTTCCGTTATCGGCGCACGCGGCGCTGGGTTGCTGCGTGGCCGCTTGCGCTTGAATCGGCGGATGTCCCTCGGGTGGTGGCATCGATGCGAACGCGCGCGTGGGCAACTTGGTGCGGACGCGGACTCCGCGCGCGGCGTGACATCCGCCTGCGAGTGCGGATTCGCTACCGGCACAACAGGTGCTCTTGCGCAGCAGATGTGACGAATCGGGAGAGCCCAGACCTAGCCAGGGCTCGCCGCGCTGCTCACGCGGGCGCGTACACGGCGTAACCGCGCGGCGGCGCCCAGAACTGGCCGCGGCCGTCGGCGGCGGTCCCCGTCGGCTGGGGCGCGGAGCCGTCGCGGCCGCTCCACCACGCGACCGGCCGAAAGGCGGTGTTGCTGCGCGTGGTGTCGACGAACGTCCCCTGCCAGCGATCGCCGCGGTTGTTGAGCACGAACACCAGCCCGGGGACGGAGTGCCAGCCGGTCCGTTCCATCACGTACAGATCATCATCGACGTGGCGGACGATGGTGGCGCCCGCGGCGTAGCGCTCGTGCGCCGTCACCAGCGCCGCGATCCCGCCGGGGCTGCCCGGACGCCCGAGCGCGAATTCGAAGTAGTCCTGCCAGTACACGCACGGGTAGCCGGGGTGAGTCAGGATGAACGCGTACGCCATCAGCTTGTCGCTGACGATCGGCGACGAATCGCCGCCCCGAAAGTCGTGGTTGTCGACGAACGTCACCGCCAGCTCGGAGCGCGTGTCCACGACGGTTCCGTGCTCGGCCAGCCGGCGCAGTGAGAACCCGAAGCTGTCGCACATCTCCTTGAGCCGGTAGCGCAGCGGGAAATCGAACGCCGACACCGGGTTGTCGCCGCCGCGGTTCACCTCGTCCAGCCACACGTCGATCTCGTTTTCGCCGCTCCACGATTCGCCGACGCCGAACGGGACGATGATCTTGCCGTCGCGCACGTATTGCCGCCGCTGCATCGCCTGCACCATCCACGCTCCGTAGCCCTTGACGAAGTCGAAGCGGAAGCCGTCGAAGCCGACCTCCGCGATCAACATCGCCGCGTGCTCCATCACCGCGGTGTAGACGGTCGGGTTGGTGTGACACAGGTCGGGCATGTCGCCCCACGCCTGCCCGTCGACGCGCTGGTAGCGGCTGGGATGAAAGCAGCGGTAGTCGAACGCGAACCGCCCGCTCGCCGGCTGGAACCGCGTCCATCGATCGCAGTTGAAGTCCGGGTTGTGCTCCATGTCGCCGCCGCTCATGTGGTTGTAGACGGCGTCGGCGTAGACTTGCATGCCGCGCGCGTGCGCCGCCGTGATCAGCCCGACCAGCTCCGCCTTGGTGCCGAACCAGGTCGGCACCGCGCCGCGCTGGTCGAACTCGCCCAGATCGAAGAAGTCGAACGGGTCGTAGCCCATCGACCGCGCGTTCATCGCCTTGCTACATGGCGGCAGCCACAGCGCCGTGAAGCCGACGCTGCGAAGGCCGTCGAGGCGCGCGTTGACGTGTTGCCACCAGCCGAACTCCACCCCCGCCTCGCGCGGGCAGTCCCAGTAGAACGCCTGCAGCAACACGCCCATCGCCGGTGCGGCCAGCGTATCATGGCGGCCATGCTGACGCGCCCGCTGCGGCCGCGATCCCGCCTGGGACGAGCGCTGGAACATGCGTCGCGCCACGTCACCGCCTGGACGGGCAGCTCGTGGGCGTTTGCGCTGGCCGTAATGGTCATCGTTGGCTGGCTGGTGACCGGCCCGCTGTTCCGTTTTTCCGACACCTGGCAGCTGGTCATCAACACCGGCACGACCATCGTCACGTTCCTGATGGTGTTCCTGATCCAGCGCGCGCAGAACAAGGATTCGCTGGCCATCCAGCTGAAGCTGAACGAGCTGGTCGCCGCCGTCAGCGGCGCCAGCAACCGCCTGATCGACGTCGAGGACCTGGACGAAGACGATCTGCAGCGACTGCACGAGCACTACCGGCGGCTGGCCGAGATGGCCAAGCGCGATCTGGATGTGCGGCGCTCCCACTCGGTCGAGGAGGCGGAGGTCCGCCACCGGCGCAAGAAGCACGAACAGCCGCCGCCGCAGACGTAGCGCCACCCGCGACGCCCGCCGTCGCTTTCCCCGACCCGCGGTCCGTGTTAAACGGCGCCATGACCGCGAACAAGATGCGAGGGGTTGTCGTGACCGGGGCCTGGCTGTTGTCGATCGGCGCCAGCCTGTCGGTCACGGCCTGCGAAAAGGGCGCTTCGAAGGCGCCCGCCGACAACGCGCCGGTGCCGGCGACCACGCCGCCGCCCGCGGCGACGCCGCCGCCCCCGCCGCCGCCGAAGCCCGACGACATCCCGCCCCCGGCCGACGTCAAGGCGCCGCCCGCCGACGCCGAGAAGACCGCCAGCGGCCTGGCGTACAAGGTGCTGACCCCGGGCAAGGGCAAGGACAAGCCCGCCCTGACCGACACCGTGAGCGTTCACTACACGGGCTGGACCACCGACGGCCGCATGTTCGACAGCTCGGTCAAGCGTGGCGCGCCGGCGAAGTTCCCGGTCGGCGGCGTCATCAAGGGCTGGACCGAAGCGCTGCAGCTGATGGTCGCGGGCGAGAAGCGCCGGCTGTGGATCCCCGGGCCGCTCGCCTACGGCGACACGCCCGCCGGCGGGCGTCCGGCCGGCATGCTGGTGTTCGACGTCGAGCTGCTGGACGTCATCAGCCCGCCGAAGCCGCCCGAAGACGTCGCCGCCGCCGCCCAAGAACGCGAAGAAGACCAAGTCCGGCATCGCCTACCGCGTGCTCAAGAAGGGGACCGGCAAGGAGCACCCGAAGAAGGAGAGCATGGTCGAGGTCCACTACACGGGCTGGACGACCGACGGCAAGATGTTCGACAGCTCGGTCGCGCGCGGCATGCCGGCGAAGTTCCCGCTGGCGGGCGTCATCCCCGGCTGGACCGAAGGCGTGCAGCTGATGGTCGTCGGCGAGAAGACCCGCTTCTGGATCCCCGGCAACCTCGCCTACGACAGCTCGCCCAACCCCGGCGCGCCCAAGGGCATGCTGGTCTTCGACGTCGAGCTCCTGTCGTTCCAGTAGCGATGGGCTCCGACGGGCAAAGCCCGTCTACGCCCGACGCGATAGAGTAGTCGTCGATGCGAACCCAGGCGCTGGCGGCGTTCGCGGCCAGCGCGCTGGCGCTCGGCACCTGCGCGACGACCGGCGCGCCGCCACGCGGACCAGGGTTTCCGGTCTGGGAACGGACGCTGCCCAGCGGCATGCAGGTCGTCGTCGAGCAGGACGCGACCGCCAGCGTCGCGGGCGTGGTGCTCGTCGTGGACGTCGGGGTCGGCCGACGACCCGGCGGGCAAGCCGGGGCTCGCGCACACGCTGGAGCACCTGGTGTTTCGCGTCCCCGACGACGCGGGGCTGTCGATGGCGACGCGCCTGGGGCGGCAGGCGGCCGCGTCGTTCAACGCGATGACCGGCGTCGAGCGCACGACCTATTTCGTCGTTCGCGCCCAGCCGGTCGATGGACGACATCGTCGCGATCTTGCTCGCGCGCATGGCCGACCCGCTGCGCGGCGCGACCGACGCGCTGCTGGCCAAGGAGGCGTCGATCGTCGCCGAAGAGCTGCGCATGAAAGAGGGCGCGTCGGGGACCGAGGTGCTGATGCCTGCGCTGCTGCCGTCCGGGCACCCACACGCGCGCGCCTTCGCGTCCTGGCGACAGACAGCACCGCTGTCGCTGGCCGACCTGCGCGCGTTCGCCGCGCAGTACTACCGGCCCGAGCGGATGACGCTGGTCATCACGGGCCCTGTCACCGAGGCGTGGAAGGCGGCGCTGTGGGACAAGATCCCGGCGGCGCTCACGGTCGCGAGGACGAGCGCCGCGCGCCGGTCCGGCGCGAACAGGCCGCGTTCGTCGGCCCGGCGCGTGCGGACGCGGATCTGCAGGTTGTGAGAGCCAGGGTCGACGGCCCTGAGTTGTGGATGGCGTGGCGGCTGCCACCCGCCCAGGGTGTCGCCGCAAAGAAGCTCGAGGTGATCGCGCTCGTCGCTGGCCAGGTGCTGTCGGGCCACCTGCGTGGTGACGACCCGGCCGATGTCGTCGACATCGCCACCTGGGCGCTGCCAGGCAACCTGTCGAGCGCGCTCATCTGCCGATTCAAGCTGCGTTCGTCGGCGGACGCGGTCCGCGTCCGGGACGCAACCAAGGCCGCGATTGGGGCGCTGAGCGATGGGACGCGAATGGCCCACAGGGAGCACCTGTGGTCGGGATACGCCCACGCCGTGCAGGAAGCGACGATCCGTACGACGGTGGGGATGGACAGCATGAGCGAACGCGCGCGGGCGCGAGCCGAGCTGGTGCACGCCGGCTCGAGCGCGCTCATCTCGCAGGTGTTTGACGCGCTGGCGCGGACCACCGTCGAGCAGGTATCGGAGTTCGCGACGTCCCATCTCCGGGGCGAGGCGTCGCGTTCGGTGCTGCTCATCTCCGATCGCAGCGAGCGCCCGCTGCGCGGCGGATCGGGCGCCCGCGTGCAGGCGCCCGCGCCGGGCGCGTCCGTCCCCGGCGTGCAGGCCGACCGCGAACCGGAGCTCGAGCCAGAGCCCGACGCCGGCGATGGTGGCGCCGGTCCGCTCGCCGCGCTCACGGCGATCGCGCAGGCCCCCGGTACGCGGACGGCGCGCGTGCACACCCTGAACAACGGGCTCACGGTGATCGCGCTACGCCGCCCCGGCCTGCCGTTCGTCGCGATGCGACTTGGATTCCACGCCGACCCGCAACCGGGCGAGGCGCCGGGAGCCCGCAACGCGATCGACACGTCCCTGCGCTGGGATCTGCCCGTCGGCCCGCTCGAGCGGGGCGTGCTGCGTGGTATCGAACGGAGTCCCGACAGTCTCCAGGAGTCGCTGACCATGCTGTCGCGCAACGCCGACCAGGCGCTGGACCTGCTCTCCGACGAGGCTGACTCCCTCCGGCTCACCTGGCCGAACCCGCGCTTCGAGCGCTGGGCCGACGCGGCGGCGCGCACCGAAGCGACGGCCGACGATCGAGCGCTGCGCGCATTCCGGACCGCGCTGCTCGGCGATCACGCCTATCACCAGCGTCCGACGATCGACCTGGTCCGCAAGGTCACCGGTCCGAACGCCGAGAGCTGGCTCGCGCGCGTGCGCCGGCCCGCCAACGGCGCACTGGTGATCGTCGGCGACATCGATCAGGAGGCCGCCGTACGCAACGCCGACAGCGAGCTAAGCGGCTGGAAGGGCGACGCATCGCCGCCATCCCCACCCCCTGCCCCGCCCGTCGCGCCGCCGTTGCCGCCCGGCGCTGCCACGCCCAACGTCGTCCACGTCGAGGATCCGTCTCGGGCGTCGGTCGCGCTGCGCTTCGGCTGCATCCTGCCGCCGGTCCGATCGCCACGCGACGAACTGGTGCACGACATGCTCGCGAACATGATCCAGGGCGAGCTCTTCGATCGCCTGCGCCTGAAGATGGCGGTCAGCTACGCGCCCAACGTCGACGCCGTCGCGCTGCGCGGCGGCAGCGCGTGGATGGAAGGAACGGTCGACGTCGACGGCAAGGCCGCCCCGCAGGCGCTGACCATCGTGCGTGGCTGGTTCGATCCCGCGCAGCCTTTCACGATCGACCCCAGGGGCTTCGCGCGCCTGCGCTGGCAGAAAGCGCGCAGCAGCGCTCTGGCGAACGACACCAACGAAAAGGTGGCCCGGGCGATCTTCCACGCCTGGAACATGGGCTGGGCGCCGGCGGTGCTCGACGATTACCCGCGCGATCTGGCGGCGATCACGCTGAACGACGTGACCGCTGCGTTCAATGCCTGCCGCGCGCGGAGCGTGATCACGGTGCTCGCCGCCGCGCCGATCGCCTACAATTGAGGCGTAGCTGATCGCACTTCTCATTTGCGGACGCCGCTGTGGACGCAGCGGCGCCGGAAATGAGAGGATGGATCCGCGTTCGAATGAGGCTAGCGATCGTCAGTGTTCTGGCCGGCGCAGCGCTGCTGGCCGGTTGTGCAAGCGGTGGCGACAGGTCGGACGCGTCGGGCAGCGGTGGCAGCGGTGGATCGGCGGCAGGCAGCGGCGGCAGCGGGGGCAGTCGACGGCAGGTGCGGCCGGCACGACGGGCGCCGCAGGCACGACAGGCATGGCCGGGACGACGGGCGCGGCCGGCACAGGCGTCGCCGGTTCGATGACGGGCGCGGCCGGCACCGGCGTCAGTGGCAGCGGCGGCAGCGCCGGATCCTCCGCCGGAACGACAGGGACCGGCGGAGCGATCGCCGGCGCGGGTGGGCGCGGTGGATCATCCCAGGGCGGCGTCTCCGGCTCGAGCGCGGGCGGCCGCGGTGGCGCCACCGGCGGATCAGGCGGCGCGACAGGCGCGAACCACTGGGTCGGCACGTGGACCGGCGCGCCCCAGCTCACCGAGACCGCCAACAACCCGCCTGCGTCGCTGACCAGCAGCACGCTGCGCCAGGTCGTGCGCGTCTCACTCGGCGGCAGTCAGATTCGCGTCCGCTTGTCGAACGAGTTCGGCAACGGCCCGGTCGTCATCAACCAGGCCCACGTCGCCGTGTGCCGGGTCAACCCCGTCGACAGCACCATCGATACCGCGACGGACAAGGCGCTGGCGTTCAGCGGAACGGCGGCGGTCACGATCGCGCAGGGCCAGGCGGTCTGGTCGGACGCGCTCGACTTCACCCTCGCCCCGCTCAGCAACCTGACGGTGACCGTCGCGTTCGGGAACACGCCGAGCAACGTGACCGGTCACCCCGGGTCGCGCACGACGAGCTACCTGCAGACCGCCAGCAGCACCGTCAACGCGGCCACCATGGCGTCCGCGATGAAGACCGATCACTGGTACATCCTGTCCGGTGTCGACGTCATGGCCGACGCGTCCGCCAAGGGCGTCGTCATCCTGGGCGATTCGATCACCGACGGCCGGGGCTCGACGACAAACGGCAACGATCGGTGGCCGGACCAGCTGGCCAAGCGGCTGCAGGCCAACGCCGCGACGACGAAGGTCGCCGTGATGAACCAGGGCATCGGCGGCAACGTGGTCACGGGCAGCGGCCTCGGGCCGAGCGCGATGGATCGCTACATGCGGGACGTGCTGAACCAGAGCGGCGTGAAGTACGTCATCGTCTTCGAGGGCGTCAACGACATCGGCGCCCAGAATTCGTCCGCCGCGACCATCACCGCCGCGTTCGATCAGTTCATCGCCATGGCGCACGCGCGCAACCTGCTCATCTACGGCGCGACCATCACGCCGTTCGGCGAGAACTCCTACTACAGCGCCGCGCACGAGACCGTGCGCCAGGCCGTGAACACGTACATCCGTACCCCCGGCAAGTTCGACGCCTTCATCGACTTCGACGCCGCCGTCCGGAACACGGCGACACCGCCCGGGATACAGGACCCCTACGACATGGACGGGCTGCACCTGCTCCCCGCCGGCTACCAGAAGCTCGCCGATACGGTCGACCTGACGCTGCTGACGCGCTAGCCGCCCCGCCCCGTTTCCTCCGCTCGTGGTTGCGCCCGTTTCGGGTCGATCCACGTTTGATCCATGCCCGTAAGTCCTGAACAACCGCTCGACGAGCCCGATGACGCTTCCCTGGCGCCCGAGTCCGGTCAGCCCCGCGGCGGTCCCGAGGATCCGTGGGATGACAAGGAAGAGGCCGTGGGCGACGGATGGCCTCCGCCGCGCCACGCCGCGCCAAAAGACGAACTTTAGGCCCGTCGACGGTCGATTTCGAGCCAGACCGCGCATGTCGCGACACTAAGCGGCATGCACCGGACTCCCCTGGCTTGTGTCATCGCCTCAGCCTTGCTCGTCGCGCCGCTGGCCGCCAGCGCTGCAGACTATTACGTAGCCCCCACCGGCAGTGACTCGGCCGCCGGGACGATGGCCGCGCCGTTCGCCACCGTGGGCCGCGGCCAGATGGCGGCGTCGGCGGGCGACACGGTGTTCATCCGGGGCGGCGTCTACATGTTCAGCGGCACCTCGGCCACGATCGGCGTCGCGTTCAGCAAGAGCGGCACGACGGATCGGCGCATCAACTACTTCGCGTATCCGGGCGAGACGCCGATCTTCGACCTGTTCAACTTGACGCCACAGGCGCGCGTCACCGGCTTCGACATCACCGCAAGCTGGATCCACCTCCGCGGCCTCGAGGTCCGCGGCACGCAGCAGGTCATCGTCGGCGATTCGTGGGGCGTGCGCGTGCGCGGCAGCAACAACATCGTCGAACAGCTCAACGTCCACCACGGCGAGGCGCCCGGCATCTTCATCGCCAGCGGCGGCAACAACCTGATCCTCAACTGCGACTCGCACCACAATTACGATCCGCTGGAAGGCGGCGGCAACGGCGACGGCTTCGGCTGCCACTCGACGGGCGGCAACAACGTCCTCCGTGGCTGCCGCGGCTGGTCGAACAGCGACGACGGCTACGACTTCATCAACGCCCCCGGCACGTGCATCGTCGAAGGCTCGTGGGCGTGGAGCAACGGCTACATCCCCGACTCGACCATGGCGTCGGGCAACGGCGCCGGCTTCAAGGCGGGCGGCTTCGGTCTGGACACCGGCACGTTCCCATCGACGATCCCGCGCCACGTCGTGCGCCAGTGCGTCGCGTTCGGCAATCGCTCGCAGGGCTTCTACGCCAACCACCATCCGGGCGGCATCGACTTCCTGAACAACACGGCGTTCCGCAACCCGGCGAACTTCAACATGCTGGCCGACGTCGGCGCGTCGAACCACCGCCTGCGCAACAACGTCGCGTTCATGGGGACGGCGATCAACAACCTGTCGGGCGGCACCGACACGTTCAACTCGTGGACGTCGTCGGTGGGCGTCACCGTGTCGGCGGCCGACTTCGCCAGCGTCATGGAGGCAGAGGCCGCGTCGCCGCGCCAGGCGGACGGCAGCCTGCCCGGCATCAACTTTCTGCACCTGGTGTCCGGCAGCGATCTCATCGACAAGGGTGAAGACGTCGGGCTGCCGTTCACGGGCGCGCGCCCCGATCTGGGCGCGTTCGAATTTGGCGCGGCCACGACCGGTACGGGCGGCAGCAGCGGCGCGGCGGGCACGACGGGGACGGCCGGAGCGGGCGGGCGCGGCGGCGCCGGGGGCGGCGGGGCGGCGGGACGCGGCGGTGCCGGCGGCGGCAGCGCAGGCGCCGCGGGCGGCAGCGCCGGTCGCGGAGGCACCACCGGCGCGGCCGGCACCACGGGCGCGGCCGGCACCACCGGCGCAGCCGGGACGACGGGCGCCGCGGGCACGACCGGCGCCGCAGGCACCACCGGTACGGCGGGCACCGGCACGACCGGCACGGCAGGTACCGGCACCACCGGCGCGGCCGGCACCACCGGTGCGGCAGGTACCGGCACCACGGGCGCCGCGGGGACGGGCGCCGGTGGCGACAACGGCGACGCCGGCGGCTGCGGCTGCAACACCGCGGGCACCGGCTCCCGGGCCACGGTTGCCGCGCTGCTGTTGTTCCTGGTCGCGATCGCCGTCGCCGTCGGACGCCGGCGCGCCGCTACGCGCGCGTCGGCACGGCGGAGTCGAACAGGCGCGCGAGCGCGCTAGCGGGGTCGTCGCACAGCCCGGCGTGCGCGACCGACGGCTGCACGACCGTGCTGCGCGGCGTGGCCAGCCAGTGGAAACGCTCCGACGGCGTGAGCTGCGCGATCGGCCCCGCCGCCGCGTCGCCCGCGCACACAGCGCGGATCGCGTCCAGCTGCGCGCTGACCGCCGCGACATCGACGTCGGGCGCCAGCGCGCGCACGCGACCCTCATCGAGCGTGATCCGGCAGCCGAGAAACGCCGCCGCCGGGCTGAACAGCACCACGCCGGCGTTCAGCCGCTCGTCGCGATCGACGCGCGGCACGACCTGCACGATCACGTAATCAAACGCCAGCCGCTCGGACACGCCTTGCCTCGTCGATGAGCGCGGGTAGCGCCGCGCGGCGGGCGCGCAGCCACAGGAGGTACGCCGCCCGCAGCTGGGCGCCCCCCGCTCCGTCCAGCCACGCGTCGGGCACGGCCGCCACCGCGCGCGCGATCGTCGCGTCGTCTATGGCCGCCGCCAGCGCCGCGCCCGCGGCCGGGAGCTGGTCGGCCGCCGCCAGCAGCACGTGATCCGCGACGCGCGCGAACGGGCGCGCCGCCGACGCCGCCAGCGCGTCCATGCCGGCTTGGCCGTCTTGGCCGTCCCAGCCGTGATGCCAGTAGAGCGACGCGCCGTGATCGATCAGCCACAGCTCGCCGCCGTGCCACAGCAGGTTCGGGTTGCGCGCCGTGCGGTCGACGTTGGCCGCGAACACGTCCAGCGCCACGATCGCCGACGCCAGCGCGCCGCTGACCGGCCGCCGCGCCGCCACGTCGTAGCCGATCGCGCCGGACAGATACGCCATCGCCAGGTTCACCCCCGCGCTGGCGACCAGCAGCTCCTGAATCTCCTGGTGCGGCTCGCTGCGCCCCAGCGCGGCGTCGATGTCGATGAGCGCCAGCTCTGGCATGCGCATCCGCGCCGCGCGCGCGAGCTCACCAACGATCACCTCGGCGGCCAGCACGCGCCCCCCTTGCGCCGCCGCGCGAAACTTCGCGACGTAAAGCGCGCCGTCGTCGGCCTCGACCACCGCGGGCACCGAGCCCCCCTCGCGTAGCGCGATGACGTAACGCGTGGCCGTCAGGCGGCGGAGCCCCGATCCCGGGTCTGCGATATGTGCTGGGCTGGACATCGATGCCTCGGCCGCTGCTTCGACCTGCGTCATTGTAACCGCTCGCGGGACGCTAATATGCGCCGTGCTCTACCGGCGATTCGGGCGAACCGGCATCCAGGTGTCGGTGTTGTCGTGTGGCGGCATGCGCGCCCAGCAGAGCTGGCAGCGCGGCAAGCCGGTCAGCGACGACAACCAGCGCAACTTCAACGCGATCGTGACCCGGGCGCTGGCGATCGGCATCAACCACTTCGAGACCGCGCGCGGCTACGGCACCAGCGAAGCGCAGTTCGGGCCCGCCCTGGCGCGCCACCCGCGCGACGCGTTCGTGCTGCAGACCAAGGCGCGCCCGACGGCAGATCCCGCGCAGTTCGAGGCGAACCTCGAAGAATCGTTCGCGCTGCTGCAGGTGCAGACGGTCGACCTGTTCTCGTTCCACGGGCTCAACACGCCGGCGTGCGTCGACCAGACGTTGCGCGCCGGCGGCTGCTGGGAGGTGGCCGAGCGGTTCCGGCGCGCCGGGCGCATCCGGCACATCGGCTTCTCCACGCACGCGCCGACGCGGCTCATCGTCGACGCCATCCGCTCCGACCGCTTCGACTACGTCAACCTGCACTACTACTACATCCTCCAGGACAACTACCCCGCGCTGCGCGCCGCCGCCGAGCGCGACCTGGGCGTGTTCATCATCAGCCCGACGGACAAGGGCGGCCGCCTGCACGAGGCGCCAGCCGAAGCTGCGCGCGCTGTGCGCGCCGCTGTCGCCGCTGGTGTTCAACGACACGTGGTGCCTGGCGCACGCCGACATCCACACGCTGTCGCTCGGCGCCGCGCGCCCGTCCGATTTCGACGAGCACCTGCAGGCGCTGCCGCTGCTGGACAGCGCGCCGGTGGTGCTGCCGCCGATCGTCGCGCGGCTCGAGGCCGCCTACCGCGACGCGCTCGGCGACGACTTCGCGCGCGGCTGGCGCACGGGGCTGCGCGACTGGACCGAGCTGCCGGGCAAGGTGAACGTGCGGCGCATCCTGTGGCTCGACAACATCGCGCGCGCGTACGATCTGGTCGACTACGCTCGCGAGCGTTACATGGCTATGAGCCCCGATGACCACTGGGTCCCGGGGGCGCGCGCCGCCGACATCGACGACGCGGTGTTCGAAGCTGCGCTCCCCGATTCCCCGTTCAGATCCCGGATCCCAGAACTGCTTCGGCGTGCGCACACGTTTCTGCATGACCCCACGGTTCGACCGCAACCATGAGGCGAGCGTTACCGAGTGGGAACCCCCATAAGGATTTCCCTTAACGCACCAGCGCGGTCTGGCAGGGCCCAGGCGGGCCTTGCCCACCACCCCCACGGATGAGCTAGCCCGGCACGCAGGCTGCAGTACGAAGCCGCTCGAAATGTTCGCCCTTTCAAGAAGATTTACGGAATCCTACACGCCGACGCCGGTGCCGGCCGCCACCAGCGCGGGATTCGCGTCCGGCACGATCCTGCAGGGGACGTATCGCATCGTCAGCCCGCTGGCCGAAGGCGGCTTCGGTGAGGTCTACCTGGCCGCGCACACGCGGCTGCCCGGGCGCTACGCGGTCAAGGTGCTGCACCGCAACCTCGTGCGCAACGGCGAGGCGCTGACGCGTTTCCGCCAGGAAGCGGAGATCACGTCGACGCTGCGCCACCCGCACATCGTCCAGGTCTTCGACTTCAACGTCGCGCCGAGCGGCGTTCCTTACCTGGTCATGGAGCTGCTGGAAGGTAAGCTGCTCACCCACCGAATCCTGGAAGCAGGCGCGCTGGATCCGCACACGGCGGTGGCGATCGTCGACCAGATCGCCCAGGCGCTGCACGCCGCCCACGCGCGCGGCGTCGTGCACCGCGACCTGAAGCCCGACAACGTCATGCTGCTGGCCAGCGACGGGATGCGGGACTTCGTCAAGGTGATGGACTTCGGCGTCTCGCAGGCCAGCTGGCGGCCGCAGGTGGGCAGCAGCGACCACATCGCGGGGACGCCGCAATACATGCCGCCCGAACAAGCGTGCGGCCTGCAGGATCAGATCGACCACCGCAGCGACCAGTTCTCCCTCGCCGCGATCGCGTACACGATGCTCACCGGGCGCGAGCCGTTCTGGGGCGACGACATGGTCGCGATCCTCCACCAGGTCGTGGAGACCGATCCCCCCCTGCCCTCGCAGCTGCTGCCGACGCTGAGCGCAGAGATCGACGCGGTCATCATGCGCGGGCTGGCGAAGCAGTCGGCCAAGCGCTATCCGAGCACGCTCGCGTTCGCCGCGGCGCTGCGCGGCGCGATCGAAGGCGTCGCCGTGGAGACGCCGGAAGAGACCGCCGGCGTCGTGTCGCCTCACGTGACCATCACGTCCGACTTCACGCCGCCGCCGGTGTCGCCGGCGTCGGTGTCGGTGTCGGCGCTGCCGGTGTCGGCGCCGTCGGCGCCGACGGTCCACGGGGCCGTGACGGAGCGGCTCATCCGCCGCACGCGGCGCAGGATGTTCAAGGTCCCGCGGCGGCTCGCGATGGCGGCGCTGGTCGGGGCGGCGGTGTTTCTGTGGTTTTCGCCGCTGACGCGCGGCCCGACACGCGCCGCCGTGCAACGCGCCGCCCATCACGTGCAGCCGCTGATCGGCCGCCTCGCGGCGGCGCTGCACATGCGTTAGCGGCGCGCCGCGCGACGCCGACTAGCGAACCGCGGCCAGAGCGTCGACCTCGCCCGCGCCGTAGAAGTTGTTGTAGAAGGCCGGGCCGCGGCAGGTCGCGGGCTGGCCGGTGCCGCCCGGATCGTAGGGGCTGGGCGGGCACGCCAGCGGCGTCGCGCCGAGGCTCATCTTGACCAGCAGCTGCTCGGGCGTCTGCTTGCCGAAGCGGCTGATGAGCAGCGCGGCGACGCCGGTGACGTGCGGCGCGGCGGCCGACGTCCCCTGCAGGAACGCGTACGTCTGGCAGGTACCCGACGTGCAGTCCTGGACCTGACCATCCCAGTCCGCGGCGAACTGGTAGTAGACGCTTCCGGGCGGCACCGCGCCCAGCACCTGGCCGGAAGCGGTCGTCGACGTGTCGGCGGGGTTCGGGATCAGCCCGTCGCCGCCGGGCGCCGTCAGGTCGGTCGCGCGGAAGCCGTAGTTCGAATAGAACGACAGCTGGCGCGTGACGCCGACCGCGCTGACGCCGATGACGCGCGGCGACTGGATGGGGATCTGCTTGCAGTTCGTGCCACCGATGATCTCGTCCAGGTTCGCCAGGTCGGTGAACGCGTTGCCGGTCGCGGCGACCAGCGTGACCTTGTTGCGCGCCGCTTCCAGGACCGCGCGCCGCACGATCTTCACGACGGCGGCCCGATCCGGCTGATCGCTGCAGAACGTATCGTCGTCGGGCGCGGTGAACGGATCGATGGTGAGGCTGGCATTGATCAGATCCCAGTCGTGCGCGATCGCCCAGTCGATGGCGCAGATAAACGCGTCTGCGAACACCTGGCCGAAGTTCGGATCGTTGAAGTCGTCGATTGCGACCTTGACCATCGCCAGCGTCACGTTGGGCGCGACGCCAACGATGCCGACGTTGTTCTTGGCGGCGGCGACCATGCTGGACGTGAACGTGCCGTGGCCGATGACGTCGTTCGCCCAGATCGCCTGTGACGGGTTCGCGATGCCTCCGAGGCACGACGCGCTGGCGGACGCCTTGACCTGGCCCGCCAGGTCAGCGTGTGTGATGTCGACGCCCGAATCGATCAGGCCGGCGATCACCGACTTCTTGCCCGCGCTGATCGACCGCGCCTGCGGCGCGCGGATCTGGTCCATGTTCCACTGCTGGGGCGACAGCGGATCGCCGGCCGCCGGCGGCACCACGTGCGGCGGACGGTGCTTGCCGTGCATCTTCACGGGAGCGATCGAGCTCCTGACCGCGTCGGTGGCGCCCACGGCATCGATGCCCGCGGTCGCGCGCAGCGACGACGCGAACGACACGCTCGTCGAGCGCGCGAGCACGGCGCCGACCGCGTTGTAGCGCGCCACGATCGTCCCACCGGCGGCCGCGATCAGACTGCTCGCGTTGGCGGGGACGCCGCCGCCCGAGAACGACACCAGGTACGACCGGCCGGCCGTGAGCGCGGCGGTGGTGGTGTCGACGTCGGATTCGCCGTCGACTTCCGCGGCGCACCCGACGGTGAAGCTGGCGGCAACAATAACGCCCGTTAACAAACAACAACACGACGACGCCTTACGCATGAACCCTCCTCCAAGTTGTGGGACGGAACACAGGGGCGTTTACCGTACAGGAACGAACGTCGTTGATTCAATCGCCATCTATCGACATTCATCGATGTCGATCAGCGATCAACGATCTCGAACGTGCCCGACGCCAGGCGGCCACCTTCTGGACGGCGTCAGCTTTCGATCGGGTCTTCCGACGAAGCGTCGTCGCCGCGGGCACTAACGCGGACCATGGCTAGTCGGGAGTTGAGCTGTTGCCGGGTGGGGCGCTACTGTTCCTACATGTGGGCTGCCCTCAAAGTGCCACGGGTGTAACTACGCAATAATGCTGGGGCTCGCCTCGGCGCTGCTTGCAGGCGTCGCCTGCGGGCCGTCGTCCAGCGGTGGCAGCGGCAGCGCTGGCACCGGCGCCGGAACCGCCGGCACAGGGCCGGCGGGCGCATCGGGCGCGCCTGGCCAGGCGGGCATCCGGCGCGGGGGGCGCGTCGGCGGCTGGCGCCGGGGGCGCTTCGCCCACGGGCGTCGCCGGGATGGCCGGCGTGGGCGTCGCCGGCAGCAGCGGCGCGGCGGGCGCGGCGGCGGGACGCGGCGGCGCCGGCGATTCGGGCGTGGCCGGCACCGGCGGCGGCGCGTCGGGGACGGCGACGTTCACGGTGCAGGTTTCGCTCGCGAGCGCGATGATGTCCGCCGCGCCCGGAACCATCGGCATCGTCACGTGGACGGTGAACGTCGGCTCGCTGACCGAGGCCCACATCGACTTCGGCCTCGACACCAGCTACGGCATGACGGCGCCGGTCGACCTCGCGCTCGCCGACCACAAGACGCTGCTGCTCGGGATGAAACCGGCGAAGCTGTACCACTTCCGCGTCGTGGCGCGCGACGCGACGACGACGTACACGAGCAACGACTACACGGTCATGACCGGGCCCGCCGCCACGACGGTCTCGATCTCGCGCTTCCAGGTGATGAACGCGACCGCGCGCAAGCGCGGCTTCATCGTGACGTCGTACTGGTCGGGGACGGGCGCGGCCGTGCCGTTCATCCTCGACGCCGACGGCGAGATCGTGTGGTGGGGCCGCAGCGGGCCCAGCGGCGGCATCGCGCGCGCCGTCATGTCCGCCGACGGCAAGAACATGTGGATGACGTCGGCCAACAACAACGGCGCCGCGATCCAGCGCATGACCATGGACACGCTGACCGCGCAGACGTACACGGGCACGATCGGTTCCCACGATCTGACGCCGGTCAGCGGCGAGACGATGGCGTTCCTCGAATACGGCGAGTCCGACTGCGACAGCATCTACGAGATCGATCCCAGCGGCACCAAGCGCGAGATCTTCGAATCGCAGGGCGTGGTCAACGCCACCGGCTGTCACGCCAACGCGCTCCGCTACTCGCAGAAGGAAGACGTGTACACGTTCTCCGACGTCCGCCAGGACGTGTTCGTGGTCAGCCGCGCCGGCGCCGTGATGTGGCGCCTGTCGCAGCGGGTGTCCGGCGGCGCCACGACGTGGGGCGGCGCCCAGCACGGGCACCACCTGCTGGACAACAGCATCGTGATCTTCGCGAACAGCGGCACCAGCGCCATGGTGTCCGCGATGATCGAATACAGCCTGACCGGCCAGGAGATGCGGCGCTTCTCCAGCGGCGAGTTCTCGGCGAACCTGGGCGACGTCCAGCGCCTGCCGGGCGGCAACACGCTGGTCACGTTCTCCAACGCTTCGGTCGATGAAGGAGATCGACGCGCAGGGGAACGTCGTGCTGCAGATCAACGGCACGAGCGGCACCCGTTTCGGCTACGCGCTCTGGCGCGAGACGCTCTACGGTCCGCCCCCGGACATCTCGCTGTAGCGGCCTGCGGGCTCCTCCCCAGCTCTGCCTAGGGCCTCGCCTGATAGGCGAAGGCGCGCCTTGTCTGTCGGCGCGGCGGAGCAATCGTCTGGGCCATGCTCGCGTTCCTGGTCGCGGCGCTGTTTGCCCCCGTCCCCACCTGGGCGCAGGCGCCCGGCGCACCCACCGCCGCCCCTCCGCCCGCCCTCCCCGCCCCGCCCCCGCCCCCGCAGCCGCCAGCAGTACCGCCGGCCGTGCCGCCCCTGCCACCGCCCGCACCGGCCCCCCCGCCGGCGCCGCCGCCTCCCGCCGAGCCGCCGCAAGGACAGATGCAGGCCCATCTGGACGACACCTCGCAGGGGTGGATGGAGGTCTACGGCTTCGTGATGACGGACATGGGCTACGACTTCGGCCGCATGGACCCCGCGTGGACGGACGTCATGCGCCCCAGCAAGCTGCCGTCTTCCCCCGACGCGTTCGGCGCCGACGGCGTGTTCTTCAGCGGCGTGCGCCAGACGCGCACCGGCATCAAGGCAGGTCTGCCGACGGCGCTCGGCGAGCTGAAGACGACGTTCGAATGGGAGCTGTTCGGCGTCGGCGTCGACGCAGGCCAGACCACCTTCCGCCTGCGTCACGCTTACGGCGAGCTGGGCCAGCTTCGGCGCCGGGCAGTACTGGAGCCCGTTCATGGACGCCGACGTGTTCCCGAACTCGATCGAGTACTGGGGACCGAACGGCATGGCGTTCTACCGAAACGTCCAGGTGCGCTGGATGCCGATCCAGGGCGACACCCGCCTCACCTTCGCCGCCGAGCGGCCGGGCGCCACCGGCGACGCCGGCCCGGCGCAGGAGCGCGTCGACCTGATGACCATCGTCGCGCGCTACCCGGTGCCCGATCTGTCGGGCGAGTTCCGGTGGGCGGGCTCGCACGGCTACGTGAAGCTGTCTGGCGTGCTCCGCTACATCACCTGGGACGACCTCACCAACGACGGGATGGATCTGTCGGGAAACCAGGTCGCCTGGGGCACCAGCGTGAGCTCGACCGTCAAGCTGTGGGGCAAGAACGTCCTCAAGCTGCAGGCCAACTACGGGCACGGCATCGGCAACTACATGAACGACAGCCCCCCGGACATCGGCGCGCAGTACAACCCCGGCAACGCGATGAGGCCGCTGCTCGGCAAGGCGCTGCCCGTCATCGGTGTCATGGCGTTCATCGATCTCTACTGGACCGAGCGCTGGACGTCGTCGGTGGGTTACTCGATGCTCAACGTCGACAACACGGACGCGCAGACCGCGACCGCGATCCATCGCGGCCAGTACGCGCTGGCCAACCTGCTGTTCTATCCGACCAAGCAATCGATGGTCGGCGGCGAGGTGCAGTGGGGGCGGCGCGACAACTTCTCCGACGGCTGGTCGTACGACTCTTTCAAGATTCAGGCGTCGTTTCGCTACAACTACTCACTCAAGATCGGAGGCAAGCCATGACAACCGAGTCAGGTGTTGGTCGTCGACGGCGTTTCTGGCTGGTGGCCGGGCTGGCCGCGTGCCTGCTCGCCGGAGGAGCGGCGGCGATGGCGGGCGCGGACGCCGTCGTCGTCCTCGATCGACAAGGCGCTCAGCGCAGCGCACAGCAAGTACAAGGGCCTCAAGGAAGGCAAAAACGCCGACTACATCCCGGCGCTGGCCAAGGTCAACTCCAGCATCTTCGGCATCGCGCTGGTGACCGTCGACGGCAAGGTCCACACCGCCGGCGACGTCGGGACCGAGGTGTCGATCCAGTCGATCTCGAAGCCGCTGATCATGGCGCGCGTCATCCAGGACCAGGGCGAGGCCGTCGTGCGTGACGGCGTCGGCGTCGACGCCACCGGCCAGGACTTCGGATCGATCACGGCGGTGGAGCAGCACAAGGGCAAGGAGATGAACGCCATGGTCAACCCGGGCGCCATCACCATGACCAGCCTGGTCAAGGGAGAGAACGCCGACCAGGTGTGGGGCAACATCATCGGCACGCTCAACGAGTTTGCCGGGCGATCGCTGTCGATCAACCAGGAGGTCTATCGCTCCGAGTCGGAGACCAACCAGCGCAACCAGGCGATCGCCGAGCTGATGAAGGCGTACGAGCTCCTGCACGGCGATCCCAAGCAGGCCACCGACCTCTACACGCGCCAGTGTTCGGTCAACGTCAACGCCAAGGACCTGGCCACCATGGCCGCGACGCTGGCGAACGGCGGCCGCAACCCGGTGACCCGCAAGCAGGTGATCGACGCCAACCACGTGCCGTCGGTGCTGGCCGTGATGGCGACCGCCGGGCTCTACGACGATTCGGGCAAGTGGCTGTTCGCGACCGGGCTGCCCGCCAAGAGCGGCGTCGGCGGCGGCATCATGGCGGTGTCGCCCGGCCGCTTCGGCATCGCCGTGATCTCGCCGCCGCTCGACAGCGCGGGCAACAGCGTGCGCGCACGCAAGTCGATCGAGGACATCTCCAACGCGCTGGGCGGCAACCCCTTCCTGTCGCGGCCCGTTAAGCCGCCTAGACTCGCTCCGGCTACGGCCACTTCGCGGCCAAGGTCACGGCGAACGCCTGTGCGATGCACCGGCCGCCCCTCGGCGGGGCGCCCGTACCCTTCGTCCGCGAGCGCAAAGCAAGCGGACGGGCGCCGTGGTTCGAGCCACGGCTTCCGCACCGCGCGCTCAGCCTGACTTGACTACGCCCAAGGGTTCTTACGGCGCCTGCCCATGTTCCGCGCGGAGCTCGAAAGCCGCCGCTCTGACAGGCAGCCGCGGGATGGGCGGTTGTCGGGCGGGGAGTCCGGGCGGCCTAAGCCGAGTCGGGCGGCTCTGTCGTTCCGCCCGACGATTCCAGGCCTTCTGCGAATGGCCGACCGGACACCGCGCCTGACGACCGCCCGTCCCGCCCGCCCGCCGAGGAGCAGCGCTGACCGGAGCGGCTAGCGCCGGTGCGCCGCGCGCACGCCGCGTAGCATGTTGTCGTTGGCGGCGAGCACGGCGCCGCGCGGCAGCGCCGGCGCGTGGCCGTTCGCGTGCAAGCCTTGCCGCCGCTCCCAGGCCCGCACGCGCCGCCGCGACTGATCGAACAGGCGTTCGAAGTTTCCCTTGCGCAGCTTCTCGGTCATGCGCCGATCGAGCAGCTCCCACAGATGCGCATAGAGGTCGAAGATGCGCGTGTACTTGGCTCGGTCGACGGGCGCGACCTCGTCGGTGCCGAACAGGAATCGGTCCGGGTAGCGGTTGATGACGTCGGCCGCGCGCTTCGCCGTCTCCGGCGTGTAGTCGAGGTACTTCGCCAGCTCGTCCCACGAGATGTCGAAGTTGACGTGGTCGTAGGCGGGATCCTTGAGGATCGCCTCGACGATCTTGGCGTGATGGTGCACCGGCCTGATCACCCGCCCCAGGCCCAGGTGCGCCCAGATGACCGTCGTGCGTGGGTGGCGCTTGAGCAGCGCCTTCATCGGCGCCAGGAAGGTGGGCTTCGCGCCCGGCTTCGGAAACGGCGTGTCCATGTCGCAGTGGAGCAGCACCAGCAGCCCGACCTCAGCCGCCAGCTCGAAGATGCGATCGATCGCCGGATCCTTCAGGCTGGGGACCTCGGTCCCCAGCTTGGACGACACGAACTCCTTGTGGATGGTGAACTCGCCGATGCCGGTGAACACGCCGGGGAACGTCTCCAGCACGCGGCGGATGTGGTCCGCGGCGTACATGTCCGCGGGATTGAAGCCGGTGATCATCGGGTCCAGCCGCGCCTGCAGCGGCTGCGGCAGCGCCCGGTACTGCATCGCGATGTGCGCGTCGGTGAACGAGTAGTAGTACAGCGGCGCGTCGGTCTGCAGGTAGTAGGTCGGCGCTTCGTTGCCGGAGATGCGGTACGACCACTTCTGCTGCAGCGGGATGCCGAACAGCGCCGCCCGACCGACCGTGTTGCCCATGACGGCCAGAAACTGCCGCAGGTCCGGGCCCTTCTGAACGTAGTCCGTGAGGTGCACGTGGCAGTCGTGGAAGACGGACATGGCTTCCCCATTCTGGTGACGACGCGCCGCTCTTCACACACGGTCGTTGCCTGATTCGATGCGGCCGCGGGCGTGCCCGCGCGGTGATACAGTTCGCGGCGACATGGACGGGGTCGCGCCACCAGCGCCCGTGGAATCGAGCGCCGAGAGTCCCGGGAACCTCCGCGACGTGTTGCGCTACTTCCTGCGCCTGGGCACGTTGGGCTTCGGCGGCCCGATCGCGCTCGCGGGCTACATGCAGCGCGATCTCGTCGAGAAGCGCGGATGGATCTCGAAGAAGGACTACGTCGACGGTCTCGCCCTGGCGCAGCTCGCACCCGGCCCGCTCGCCGCCCAGCTCGCCATCTATCTCGGCTGGGCCAAGGGTCGGGTGTTCGGCGCCACCGCGGTCGCGGCGGCGTTCATCCTGCCTTCCTTCGTCATGGTCATGGCGCTGTCGGCGCTGTACGTGCGGTTCGGCGGCCTAACGTGGATGCAGAGCGCGTTCTACGGCATCGGCGCGGCGGTGATCGCCATCATCGCGCGCAGCGCGTTCAAGCTCGTGAAGATGACGCTCGGCAAGGACCGCCTGCTGTGGGGGCTGTTCGCCACGAGCGCCGTCGTCACCGCCTGGACGGAGTCCGAGATCATCTGGCTGTTCCTGGGCGCGGGCGTGGTGGCGTTGCTCGTGCGCGGGCGCTGGCGCCCGGGCGGCACCGCGTCGCTGACCGCGCTGCTCCCCCCCGGCGTCCTCATCGCGCTCGCCGACGCGGCGACCACGGGCGCGGCGGTGAGCTGGCCGCTGCTCGGCCGGATCACCGTCTACTTCGCGGAGGCCGGCGCCTTCGTCTTCGGCAGCGGGCTGGCGATCGTCCCGTTCCTGCACGGCGGCGCCGTCAACCAGTACCACTGGCTGACGGAGCGGCAGTTCCTCGACGCGGTCGCGGTGGCGATGATCACGCCCGGCCCCGTCGTCATCACCGTCGCCTTCATCGGCTACCTCGTCGCCGGCCCGCTGGGCGCCATCGCCGCCTCGATCGGCGTCTTCCTCCCCTGCTACCTGTTCGTCGTCATCCCGGCGCCCTACTTCCGGCGCTTCGCCGACAACCCCAAGCTGCGCGCGTTCGTCGACGGCGTCACGGCGGCGGCCACCGGCGCGATCGCGGGCGCCGCGTTCGTGCTCGGCCGGCGGGCCCTCATCGACCTGACGACGGTGGCGATCGCGGTGGCGACGTGGCTGATCTTCACGCGCTTCAAGAAGGTGCCCGAGCCGCTCGTCATCCTGGCCGCGGGCGTCGCCGGGCTCGTCCTGCAGCGCTGATACTGCTCACTGCTTCGGCGTGAACTGCGCCAGGTCCTCGAGTCCGAGCGCCTTCTCGATCGTCGCGACCTCGCCAACCGCGTGCGCGAAGCCGTCGTCGCCGAAGATTTGATGCTCGCGCCGCTCGAACTCCTCACCGAGGGCGTCGTATTCGGACGGGCTCACGATCGTGCGCAGCGCCGGAAACAGCACCGTGTCCTCCCGGTTGGCGTGCGGCTCGTACATGCGGATGAACGCCAGCAAGGCGTCGCGAAGCTGCCCGCGACGCTCGGAAGCCTTGAGGCTCGCTGCCGTCGCCAGACCTTGTACGCGGTCGGTCAGCTTTCGCCCGGCCTGGTGCTGCACGCGCAGTACCCGTACGAGCTCGACCAGCTTGTGGGCGCGCTCGAAGCGCGGGAACACCATCTCCTCTTCCTGCTTCTCGTGATAGTCCTCGACGAACTTGCGGATGAGCAGCGCGCTCTTGTGAATCGTCGCAGGATCCACGTCGCCGTCGCGCTCGAGCCGACGACAGATCTCCCCGTAGCCGAGGAGTACCCGCCGCAACACGCCGTGCTCGCGCATCAGGTCCTCCCCCGGACCGATTTCCTCTGCTTTCCCCGCGGTCTTATGCCCCGCAGGCTTGGCACCCGTGGCCGCCCTGACGACGGTGGCCAGCGCGGTGAGGCCGATGGCTCCCGCGCCCACCAGCGCCCGCCTGCCAATGCCCGCTGTGTTCGTCATGATTGCCAGCTTGGGTCGCCCGCCAGCCTTCGCCAGGGAGCGCGCCACGGTGCGCACCGCCGCGCCCGGCGCCATGCGCGGGGTGAAAACCACCCCGGACCACATCACAGCAGGCCGGACGCCATCAGGAACGCGATGATGACGCCGATGGTCGACTCGCCGGCCATCGCCCCCGCGGCCAGCGCCAGCATCGACGCTTGATCGAACCCGCGATCGCGAAACAGCCGCTCGGCCGCAAGCGTGACCAGCGCGCCGACGAAGGCCGTCAGCGACACCGAAAACGGCAGCATGAAGCCGACGCCGATCGCCGCCGCGGACGGAAGGACGCGGCCGATGCGGCTGCGGGCGAGCAACGTCAGCCCCGCTCCGATCGCCATGGCGATGACGCCGGCGGCACTGCCCCAGCGCGGCAGCGCTGCCAGGCTCTGCATCGCCTCCGCCGTCGCCTTCCACGACAGCACCGTCACCGCCGGCATGGTCTCGTTGCCGATGCCGTAGGCGGTCGCGATCACGGTGTAGACGGGCACGGTCACGACCGCCCCAACCACGACGCCCAGCAGCTGAGCGCCGAGCTGAGCGCGTGGCGAGGCACCCAGGTGATGGCCGGCCCGGAACGCCCACAACGTCTGCGCTGTCTGCGACGTCGTCCCCATCGATAGCGATCCGGCCATCGCGCCGCTGACAGTGCCGCGGTTGGCGAGCGTCATGAGGCTGATCGTGCCGATCGGCCCACCGGGGCTGAAGTCGGTCTCGCCCGTCGCGCGCGCCGCCACGTTGGCGAGCACCAGCGCGAGCACGATCGCCAGCGCCATGACCAGCGGGTTGACGCCGAACACAGACCAGCCGACCGCCAGGATGACCGCCACGCTCGCGACCAGCAGCGCGCCCCACACGCGCGGGGACAGCCCGTCGCCTGGCGCCTGCGGCGTGGTGGTCGAGGCACGTCGCAGGAACGCGAGCTGGCGGATGGCGCGCACGACGGCGCCGCCATCGAGCAACAGCGGCAGCAGGCTGCCCGACAGCATGAAGCCGAGCGAAGGCCAGACCAGCCACGAGTTGAAGGTGCCGGCATCGGCCTTGGCGACGACGCCGGTTTGAAACAGCCAGGGCGCCAGCACCAGCCGCGCGGCCAGGCCACCGATCAACATGCTGGCGGCGGCCCGCACCCCCACCATCGCGCCGGTCGCCAGGATGAGCGGACTGCAGCTCACGCCCAGGCTCAGCGTGGCCGCCGCGACCCCGCCCACCGTGCCTGCCAGCATGAACCCCTGCGGGATGACCGCGGTCGCAGCGTGGGCGTCCCGCAACCAGGTGACGATGCCGGCCACCGCGGCCGCGACGACGAGGAGCAGGATGCGTCGCACGGCCGTGTGGCGCGCGCCGAACATCGTCTCGATCACCTCGCCCGTCGCGATGCCGGTCGGAAACGGCAGCCCCTCCTCGACGACAAGCCGGCGCCTCAGCAACGAAGCGACGAAGACGCCCAGCACGCCGACGGCGATCCCGAACGGGACCAGCGCCACGCTGGAGAAGTGCATGCCCATCAGCGCCAGCGCCGGGATGGGGCCGACCACGCCGGTGACGAAGCTCATCACCGCCGCCGATGACGCCGCCGTCTGCGTGATGTTGTTCTCGAGCGCGCCGTAGGGCCGGCGTTCCGAGCGCTTGAACACGCCGAAGATGCCGAACGCGAGCAGCGCCGCCGTGATGCTGCCGCCGTCGATGACGCCGACCTTGAGCGTCGTGTAGACGTTGCCTGCCGCCAGCGCCATGCCGATGACGGCGCCGCTGACCAGCGCACGAACGGTCGCTTCGCGGCGCAGCGACGCGGCGTCGTTCACGAGGCGTGGCCGGCCAGCCGCTGCGGGCTGGTCTCCGGCGCCAGGCTGGCGATGCGCCGGCGGACACGGTCGACGGCGATCGTCGTCTCGGCCGCGGCGAGCGCCTGGTCGAGAAACGCCATTCCGTCGGCCGTGCGGCCCGCCCGCAACGCGGACAGCCCCTTCCACTCCAGGATCTCGACGATGTCGGGCGGCTGCAGCTGCAGCGCGCGGCCGCGCTCGACCAGCGCATCGAACCGGGCGTCCGCTTCACCGCGCAGAAAGAAGTCGACGGCGTCGAGGAGGATGCGCTCGCCTTCCGTGAACACCTGGTCGTTGCGGCCCGCCGCCTGCGCCTCTGCCTGCGCCGCTATCACGCGCCGGCAGGCGGCTTCGGCCGTGGCGAGGTCGCCCTGGTACGCCGTCATGCGGGCTATCTGCACCTCGACGACGCACACTATGCGCGACCCCGCGTCCGAGCTCCTGCACATACATCTCCAGCGCGCGGCGGGCGCTGCGGCAGCGCCTCGTCGATGCGCCCGAGCACGAAGTTGATCTCGGCCAGGTCGCGGACGGCGAGGCACTCCGACATCGAGAAGCCGAACTCGCGCGCGATCTGAATGATCGCGCGCCATGTCCGCGGTCAGCTCATCGATCTTGCCGGTCAGGAACGATGTCACGCAGCGGTTCTGCAGCGCGCTCGCGATGCCGAGCATGTCACCATGCTCCTCGTTCAGCTTGATGCAGCGGGAGATCGCCTCATCCGCCTCGTCGTAGCGCGCGAGGCTGCCGAGCCGCGAACGCCAGCATGATCAGGCTCTGGACGCAGCGTCTCGTAGCCGTCTTCGCCGATCTTCTCGGCGGCCTCGATCGCCTGACGGAAGCTCGCTATCGAGTCCTCGAACTCGTTGCGGCGCATCTGCGTGCGTCCGCGGGCCATGAACAGCCGTGGGACGATGGTCGGCGTCGCCAGCGACGGGTCGGCGGCCACCGCGGCGTCTGCTTCCTCCGACCGGGCACGCGACCTCGGCCAGTCCATGGTCCAGTCGAGGACCACGCCCTCGTCGAGCAGCAGCGCCACCCGCGCGGCGCGCGCGTCGACCTTCTCGCGTGAGGTTGAGCGCCTCGCTGAAGTTCTTGAGCGCGTCTTCGTGGCGGCCCAGGCGAAAGCGCATGAGGCCGAGCCCTTGATGGCCGGCGATCTTCGCCTCCGTCTCGGTGTCTGGCATGTTCTCGATCGCGTTCCGGTACAGCAGCTCCGCCTCCAGATACGCGTGCCGCGCGCTCGCGCGGTGCGCGAGGTCGAGGTACAGGCGCGCGGCGTCGGCGCGAAGCCCGCTCTTGCCGGCGTGGAACGCCATCTGCGGCAGGCGCGCGATGTCGGCGAGATCGTCGCGACGACGATAGTGTTCGAACGCCGCGCGGTGAACCGACTCGCGCTCGGCCGCCGGCACCGACTGGTAGACCGTGTCGCGCAGCAGCGAGTGGCGGAACGCGACGCGCCCGCCCCGGTGCTGCGCCAGGATGCCGCTCTCGGTCAGGCGCCGCAGGCCGATGCTGGCGTCGAGCGGCGTCTCCGGCGCGACGCCGGCGCGCTCCAGCTCCTGCAGCACCCCCTCGACCTCGTCGGCGCTGAACTCCGAATCCGAGCACCGACGCCAGCCGCGCGTGCGCGAGCAGATCGGGCGGCAGCGACTCGGTCTCGCGGCTGGCCAGCCACTGCACCAGCGGCAGATCGGGCAGGCGCTCGAGCTCGTCGGTGGCCAGCACCCACGCCCCCATATCGGACTTGCGCACGACGCCGTCGCGCTTGAGCCCGCGGCACAGCTCGACGAGCAGCAGCGGAACGCCCATCGTCCGTTCCGCCAGGCGGGCGAGCGCGCTCGCCGGAACCTTCTCGACCGGCGCGAGCAGACGCCGCGCCAGCTCCGCGGCCGCGGGCGGCTCCAGCGCCGCCAGCGTCACCGACTGTCGCTCGGCGGCGCGCCCCGCCCACCCCGTGCGCGCGCCTGCGAACGACGGGCGCCCGACCGCGAGCACCCAGACCGGCGCGCCGGCCTCCTTCAGCGCCGCGTATTCGATCGCGTCCAGGGCGGTCTCGTCGACGAAGTGCACGTCGTCGACGAGCAGCGCCAGCGGCCGCCGGGCCGCCATCACGCGCAGGCCCTCGCCGAGAGCGCGCGCCGCCGCCGAACGAATGGCGCCCGGGGCAGCCGCCATCGCTTGCAGCTCCGGGTGCTCGGGCGGCGCCCATCCCATGACCACCGCGACGCCGGCCCACACCTCCTTCGCCATGTCCGCGCCGAGCTTGTCCGCCAGCATCGCGCGGCCGAGATCCGGCGGTGCCGCGTCGGGCAGCGCCAGCACGCGCCGCAGCAGCTCGCGCGTCGTCTGCTCGCCGGCGCCGCCCAGCACCTCCTTGGCGCGCACGAACACTGTCTGCATCGCGGGCAACACCTCGAGGTACTGCACCACCATCTGTACGAGGTGCGACTTGCCGAACCCCGGATCACCGAGCAGCGTGGTGATCGTCGGCCGGCGCTCGCCGGTCGCGCCGCGCGCGGCGTCGAGCAGCGACCGCACGAGCTCGTCGCGTCCCACCAGCGGCGCGACCCCCATCCGCGTCGTCGTCTTCTCCGCCGTATCGGCCGCTCGTGACACGCGGACCACGCCCGGCCGGTGGGGAACCGGCTCCGACGCCACGTCGGGGAGCACATCGACCGCGGCCGGCGACAGCAACACGCCCGCCGGATCGGCGTCCGTCGGATAGCGCTCCTTCTTCGTGAACAGAGGGCTCTGATAGCGCCGGCTGCCGTCAGGGCGCGCCTGCACGGACACCGACGCCGAGATCGACCATCGCCCGCGTCGTCAGGCCGCGCGCGATCACCATCTGCCCCGCCGTGGCCGCCGCGCGCGTCGGGTTGTCGCCGACCTCGTGACCGAAGGCGAGCACCAGCTGCGTGCCGGCGCTGTGCGCCAGCTGGGCGCCGACCACGCTCGCCGCCTCGCGGATCGCCGCCAGGTTGCTCTTGCTCTCGAAGAACAGCAGCGCGACGCTGCGACGCTCGCGCGACGCGGCCGCGGGCGCCGCCGGCTTTCCTGCCGGCGACGAACCGCTGGCGCCGTCCCCGGCGACAGGTGCCGCCGCTCCGGCCGTGGCCAGCGCGTCTTGCCGCGCGCGCTCGGCCAGCAGCCCCGCGGTCAGCGCCCGTCGCAGCTCGGTGATGTCGGCGAAGCGCCGCCCCGGCTCCTTGGCGAGACAGCGCACCACCGCGTCCTCCAGCGCCGGCGCGATCGCCATCTTCCTCGCCAGCGCCGGCGGCCGCCGGCTGCGGTGGCTCTGCTGCACCTCCGCCGAATTGCCCCAGAACGGCGGCGCCCCGGACAGCATCTCATAGATGATGGCGCCCAGCGAATAGATGTCGCTGCGCGCGTCGACGTCGGTGCGCCCCTCGCACTGCTCGGGGGACATGTACTCGGGCGTCCCCGCCGGGGCCTCTTCCTTCGTCGCCTCGACGCGGGTGGCGTGCGTGCCCACCTTGCGCACCAACCCGAAGTCGAACAGCTTGGCGCCGAACAGCGGCGTCGGCGACGGTGTCGGATCAATGAAAACGTTCTCCGGCTTCAGGTCGCAGTGAACCAGGTCGCGCGCGTGCGCCGCCTCGACGACAGCGAGCAGCGCGAGCGCGTGGCGGCCCACCTCCTCGATGTCCATCGGCCCCGGCAGCTCCTCCAGCCGATCGGCGAGCACGGGCGCGCGCACGAACTCCAGCACCAGGTACGCCGCGCCGTCGTCGAGGCGGCCGCGCGCGTAGACCGCGGGCACGTGGGGCGGCCCGACCGTGAACAGCGCGTCCGCCTCGCGCAGCAGCGCCTCGCTGGCGGACGCATTGTCGGCGCGCGCGACCTTGATCGCGACGTGCTCACCGGCGGGTCCGCGCTCGGCGAGGAACACCGCGCCGAAGCCGCCCTGGCCCAGCGTCTTGATGACCCGGAACCCCGGCAGGTCCGGCGTCGGGACGACATACGGCGTCCCGGCATCAGCTGGCGGCGGTGGAGCAGGCGGCGGCGCGCCGTGGATCGGGCACCTGGGCGCCGCGACGGCGATCCGCCTTCCACACGTCGGACATCGGATCATCTACTGACCTGCCGGTTTTATCGACTCTGGCAGCCCGAAGCTTGACGAGTTTTCGCGCGGGCCAGCCTGGTGGGGCCAGACCCCAGATCCGCTCTTGGGCCTGCGCGCCCACGTTGCTCGGACTTCAACGCTCTGTTGTACGCGAGGCTACAGCGCCCGCCGGAGCAGTTGCGTCAAAGGCCGCAACCCCAGCCTTTCACGCGCTCCCGGTAGTGTTGGCCCGGATACTGCTTTTTGGATCCGCGAACGGTCATCGCGGCCCGCCAGGCCGCTACAAAGGGGACAAAACGCACATGGACGGTCTCGGAAAAACGACGCTCAGGGTTGGCATCAAGGTCGGGCTCACGCTCGGCGCCATCGTCAATCTCGTGGGTTGTGGCGAGCTGACCGAAGAAGTCGACGGTACACACGACTTCGCCGTCACGAGCATCAACGGCCTCAGCGGCGTCAACGGCCTCAGCGGCGTCAACGGCCTGTACGCCGCGAACGGCATGTCGGCCGTCAACGGCCTCAGCGCCGTCAACGGCCTCAGCGGCGTCAACGGCCTCAGCGGCGTCAACGGCCTCAGCGCCGTCAACGGCCTCAGCGCCGTCAACGGCCTGGCCGAGACCAACGGCCTGATGACCACGGACAGCGGCCGCAAGACCGTCGCCTACCTGGTCAAGTGCGCGCTGGGCGCCGGCGACACGCTGGTCAAGCGCGACCATACCGGCACGCAGTACACCTTCGACGGGCGGCATGGGCCTGTGCCCGCAGTGGAAGTGGGGCGGCGTCGGCACCGACCGGAGCTGCCAGAACATGGTGTCCGCCTGCATAATGGCGCACATCAACACCTCGGGCGTTCACGTCCCGCTGTGGATGGACTCCGAGTCGCCGAAGATCGGCTGGGGCGTGAGCCAGAGCCTATCCGAAGCAGGAGGGTACGTTCTTCGGCAACATCATCATGACCGGCAACCTGTCGGCCCTCGCCATGCCGGGCGTCAACGCGCCGGCGGCGTACTTCTGCGAGGGCGCCGGCATCAGCGCCGGCGTCGTCGCCGGCCGCCTCACGTCGGGCGTCACGCAACGTGCCCTACAAGAACCCGTACGGCACCAACGTCAAGTGCGTGAATGCGTACGGCCAGACCAACGCCGGCCCCACCAGCCCCGGCATGACCGCGCCCGACGGCTTCAAGCAGGCGTGCGCGAACGGCTACTGCTTCCAGAGCGGCGAGCCGATCACCGTCTGGCGCAACCCGTCGTACACGCCGGTGTTCGACGCCGCCTACCGCTACAGCCTGGCGCCGATGTCGGCGAACGGCAAGGCGATCGACGTCGCCTGCGGCTCGACCAACAACGGCACGACGATCCAGCAGTACGCGGCGCTGAACACCGACGCCCAGAAGTTCACCATCCAGCAGAGCAAGGCGAACTGGAAGATCGCGCTCAAGGCGAACACCAACAAGTGCGTCGGCCCGCAGGGCAAGGGCAACGGCGAACGCCACGCAAGGTCGAGGTCCAGGACTGCAACGGCAGCCCCGAGCAGGAGTGGAACATCACGGCGGACGCGAACACCGGCGCCTTCCAGATCAAGAACGTCGCCGCCAACCGCTGCCTCGACGTGTCGGGCGGCAGCACGGCCGACGGCGCCCCGATGCAGATCTACGACTGCCACGGGCCAGGGCAACCAGAAGTTCAAGCTCGGCTCTGGCTACTAACCACCACCACCACACCCATCGAACACCGGCGGCCGGTTCGCGAAAGCGGACCGGCCGTTTGGTTTTCAGGTCACATCGCCTCGCGTGCGCTCCGGATCCCGTGCACGAGGCCCAAGCCGGCCGCCAGCTTCACCAGGTCGGCGCGGCTGCGCAGCCCGAGCTTCCGGTGGATGCGATTGAGGTGGGTATCGACCGTCTTGCGCGCCAGGCAAAGCTCGCCGGCGATCTCCTGCGGCAAGCGGCAGTCAGCGGCCAGGCGAAACACTTCACGCTCTCTCTCGGACAGAACGCCGAGCACATCCGCGGACCGGTCGTGATCGGACGAGGCCGCCGCCATCTGCGCCACCAGCTGCGGGCGCGAGATAGGTCTCGCCCCGCTTCACCTGCGCCAGCGCTTGTAACAACGCCTCCACGCTTTCGGACTTCAGCGCGTAGCCGATCGCGCCCGCCGCCAGCGCGTCGCACACGTCATGGAGGTCGTCGTGCCCGCTGACGATCAACACCTTCACCGAGGGTAAGCGCCGGACGATCTCGCGCGTCGCGACGACACCGTCCATCCCGGGAAGCACGATGTCCATCAACACCAGGTCGGGACGGACAGTGTCGATCAGACGGAACGCCTCGCGCGCCGACCCTGCCTCGCCGACCACCTCGTATCCGGGCACACCCCTGAGCAGCACGCGGACGCCCAGCCTGAAGAACGGATGGTCTTCGACCAGAACGATCCTCATTCCTCTAGCAAACGTCAGGTTCCAGGCGTTCTGGGCGGCTCGAGCGCGAAACCCTGGATCCCCCTTAGCCGGACCGCGGCAAACCCATCGGCGGCATCCATTCCTCATATGCCACCGCCCAGCTTTTCGGCACCGAGGGGGTGGCCATGCTTCGAGCAAGGAGGCGCGCATGCCGACCATCACGACCACAGACGGCGTGGAGATTTTCTACAAGGACTGGGGCAAGGGTCAGCCGATCGTGTTCAGCCACGGCTGGCCTTTGTCTGCGGATGACTGGGACACGCAGCTGCTGTTCTTCCTGCGCCACGGCTATCGCGTCATCGCCCATGACCGCCGCGGCCACGGCCGGTCCACGCAGACGGCCGACGGCAACGACATGGATCACTACGCCGACGATCTGGCGGCGCTGACCGACCAGCTCGACCTGAAGAAGGCTGTCCATGTCGGTCACTCGACCGGGGGCGGCGAGGTGACCCGCTACCTGGGACGGCACGGCGACAGCCGCGTGGCCAAGGCGGCGCTGCTCAACGCGGTGCCGCCGCTGATGGTGCAGACGGCGGCCAATCCGGGCGGCCTGCCCAAGGAGGTGTTCGACGGACTTCAGGCGCAGCTCGCCGGCAATCGCGCGCAGCTGTACCGCGCGCTGCCCGAGGGGCCGTTCTACGGCTTCAACCGGCCGGGCGCGAAGGCGTCGGAGGCGATCATCCAGAACTGGTGGCGCCAGGGGATGATGGGCGGCGCCAAGGCGCAGTACGACAGCATCGTCGCCTTCTCACAGACCGACTTCACCGGCGACCTCAAGAAGATCACGGTCCCGGTGCTGGTCATGCACGGCGACGACGACCAGATCGTTCCCTATGCCGATTCCGCGCCGCTGTCGGCGAAGCTGCTCAAGCGCGGGACGTTGAAGACGTACAACGGCTTCCCGCACGGCATGCCCACCACGCAAGCGGACACGATCAACGCCGACCTGCTCGCGTTCATCAGGGGGGAATGACGCGGGGAGCGGCCCACGCTATGGACAGACGCCGGTGTCGTCGTTGCCGGTGATGGCGATGTCGCTGGCGATCACCGTGACGTGATCGCGCAGCCACGTCGCCTCGCAGGTCGGCAGCTTCACGTTGTCGACGACGCTCAGGCTGCCGTCGATGCGCGACAGCGGCGCCAGGGCGCGGAGGCTCTTCAACCGCGGACAGGTCGCGACGCTGAGGCCCTGCGTGCCCTCGAGGCCATCGAGGCCGGCAAGCGAGGTGAGCGACGCGTTCCGCCGCACGTCGAGCAAGCCGCGCACCTGCTGCAGGCGCTCGAGGCCTGCGAGGTTGGGCAACACGGGGTTGTCCTCGACGACCAGTGCACCGTCGAGGGTAACGAGGCCAGAGAGCCCCGCCAGGCTCGTGAGCGACGCGTTCGCGCCGATCTCGAGGAAGGGAAAGTTTCCGAACCCGCCGACGTGGACGACATGTTCGAGGCCCCTGAGGTCGGTGAGCAGGTCATTGCCCCAGATTTGCAACGAGCCCGCGCTCGTGAGCTTGCTCAACGCGGCGAGGCTCGCGAGCCGCACATTTGCGCTCACGTCGAGCCCCGCGACCTCGGTGAGGTTGGACAGGCCGGCCAGCGTCGTCAGCTCCGGATTGCCGGAGATCTGGATGGATCCGGCGGAGGTCACACCGCCGAGGGCGGACAGGCTGACGAGCGTCGCGTTACCTTGAACGTTCAGCGCATCGCGGACTGCGGACAGCCGTTCGAGACCGGCCAGCGTCCGCAGCATCGGCAGCTCGGTGACGGCGAAGCTACCGACCCGCGCCAGGCGCGCGAGGCTGTCGATGCTCGCGATCCGCGGACATTCGTAGAACCACAGCAGGTCGTCCACCGCGACCAGGTTGGCGAGCGCATCGACGTCGTCGAGCACGGCGTTCTGGCCGACGACCAGGCCGCCGATCGTCGTCAGACGCTCGAGCCCGTCGAGGCTCTTGAGCGCGGCGTTTTCCGTCAGCGTCAGCCGCTCGGGCAGGCTGGTGAGCGACCCGAGGCCGTCGATGCGCGCCAGCGCCCGGTTCTGCGTGATGGTCGCGTTGGCGCCGAGCGCGCGCAGTTTCGACAGGCCGTCCAGGCTCGACAGGCGATCGTTCTGCGAGATGACGACCTCGCCGCTGACCATGGTGAGCCCGCCCAGGCCGGCGAGCGAGGTGAGCGCCGCGTTCTTGGAGATCGTCAGCGTCGAGGACAGCGTGGCCAGGCCGTCGAGCCCGCCGAGGCTGGCGAGACGTCCGTTGTCCGCAAGCGTCAGGCTGCCGCCCACCGTCGTGAGCGCGCGCAGCGCCGCGATGCTGGCGAGCGTCGTGTTCTGGCTGATCGCGAGCGCGCCGCCCACGCGCGCCAGCCAGTCGAGCCCCGCCAGGCTCGCGAGCGCGCTGGTGCCCCGGATCGTCAACGTGCCGGTCACCTCCGTCAGGCAGGCAAGGGCGGCGAGATCGGTCGGAGTCCCCGTGATGGTCAGGCTGCCTTCCATGCGGGTCACGCCGCGGAAGGCGTCGACCTCGGCCTGGGTGCCGAGCGTGACGAGGTTGGCGACGAACGTGCGGGCGCCGCTGCACGCGGGGTTGCCCGGGTGGCCGCTGGCGCCGCCCACGCCGGCCCCCCCGCCCCCTGCGTCGCCCGCGGTCGCCATCCCTGCCAGGCCTCCCGCTCCCGCCGAACCGGTCACCGGCGATTCCCCCGCCGTGCCTCCGACACCGGCCGCGCCGCCCGTGCCGGGAGCCGCGGGTCCACCGGCGGCGCCGCCGCCCGCCCCACCCGCGCCGCCGCCGCTGCCGGCGCCGCCGTCGTTGGAGCCGATGCCCGTGCGCAGGTCGGCGTCGCAACCCGCCGCGAAGCCTGCACCCGCCGCGGCGATGGCCAGCGCGATGGCGGATGCGAGCCAACCCCGGCGCGCGACGCGGTTCAAAGCCGTGGACCGCATCAGCGACACACCGCCGTGCTGTCGTTACCGCTGATATCGATGTCGCCGCTGATCATGCCGACACGCTCCAGAAACCATTCTGCCTCGCAGGTGGCGAGCCGCTGGTTGTCTCGAATGACGACGTAGTCGTCGACGGTCGACACCGCCGCCAGGGCGCGCAGGCTCGTCAGCCGCGGACAGTCGGCGATGTAGAAGCCTTCCGCGGCCGTCAGGGCGTCGAGGCCGCTCAACGACGTGAGCGACTCGTTGCGCTCGATGTCCACGATGCTGACGACGCGCTGCAGCCGCTCCAGCCCGCGCAGGTTCGGCAGCACCGGGTTGTCGGCGATGGTCAGGTCAGCCTCGAAGGACACCAGGCCGGACAGCCCCTCGAGGCTGACCAGCGACGGATTCGCCAGGATCGACAGCTCGAACCGCTGGCCGGGGGCGCGTGGACCGCCAACGCGCGTGAGCTTTTCCAGCCCCGCGAGGTTCTCGAGCTTGGGGTTGGTGTTGATCCTCAACGAACCGACGCTGGCGACGTTCTTCAGACCGCCGAGGCTTTCGAGCCCGTCGCAGCCACTCACCTCCAGCATGCCCGTCACGGTCGTCAGGTTGACGAGGTCGTCGAGATGCGTGAGCGACGGAAGTCCGCCGACCAGCAGGCTACCGATGGAGGTGAAGTGGCTGAGGCTCGACAGGCGGGAGACCAGCGGCAGGGCCGTGAGGCGGAGCGTGCCGCGCACGACCGCGAGCTGCTCGAGGCCCGCGAGCGAGGTCAGCGCGGCGAGATCCGCCAGCGTGAGGTTGCCGACGCTCCTGAGACCAGCGAGGCCGGCGATGCTGGGCAGCTTGGGACAACCCGTGACGGTGATGTCGTCCGCGTCCGACACATTGCCGAGCGCGCCGATGTCGTCGAGCACGTCGTTGGCGCTGACCGACAGGGCGGCGATCTTCGTCAGACCCTCGAGCCCGCGCAGGCTCCTGAGCACGGCGTGACGCTCGATGCGCAGGTTGCGCGGCGGCGTCGCCAGCGACCGGAGCGCGTCGATCCTGGTGAGTGCGTCATTGTCGTAGAGGATCGCGTCGCCCACCACGGCGCGCAGGTTGTCCAGGCCATCGAGGCTGGTCAGCCCGTTGAGCCTCACGACGAGGTCGCCGCCCACCATCTTCAGTCCGTCGAGCCCGGCCAGCGAACGAAGCGCATCATCGCGCGAAATCGTCACGCTACCGGCGATCGCTGCGAGCCCCTCGAGCCCGGACAGGGCCTGGAGCCGCGGGTTCAGCACGATGGTCAGCGCGCCCACGCTGCGCAGATTCGCCAGCGCGGCGATGGTGGTGAGACCGGCGTTGTCCGTGACATCGAGCGCGCCGGCCCGGGTCAGGCGTTCCAGCCCCGTCAGACTCGTGATCGCAGCGACGCGCGTGATCTTCAACGTCCCCGTCACCTCGCCCAGGCAGGACAGCGGAGCGAGGTCGACGGGGCCGCTCCCCGACGCTCCGGTGATCGTCAGGTTGCCTTCGACGCGTCCGACGCCTGTGAAGGCATCCACCTCCGCCTGATTGGCGAGCGCGACCTCGGTGACGGTGACGGTGACGGCGCTCGCGCACGCCGCGCCACCCATCCCGCCACCACCGGCCCCGCCGAGCATCGGTCCACCCCCGGCGCCCGCGGCCTGCGCGCCGGCAGCGCCCGCCGTGCCGGTGACCGCTGGTTGCCCGGAGGCGCCACCGGCGCTCGCGCCCGCGGGCCCCCCCGTCCCGGCGACACTTCCCGCGCCGCCGCCGCTGCCCGCGGCGGCGTCAGCGGCGCCGGATCCCGTCTGCAGGTCGCTGCCGCATCCACCGCCGAGGCCGGCGGCCGCTGCGGTGATCGCGACGACGACGGCGAATCGACTGGCGAGCGGACGGATGATGTCGTTCACGCCCGTACCAGTGGGTCGGGCCCGCCGAACCTTACACAAACGTGGTCACGGAACCGGCAGGCTCCATCCCAGCGTCAAGAACCCCTCGAGCGCCGGCAGCGTGGCGGTGATCGGATCGCCACCGACCGAATCGAATCGCAGGCGCTGCGTGAGCGGCCAGTCGACGATCCGAACCTCCAGCCACGGCCGCGACTGTCCCTCGCCCAGCTGCAAGCGGAGGCCGGCGCAAACGCCGAACACCAGCGCTTGATCCGTCTGGTTGTTCGGATAGCCGCTTCCCCACGCGAACGTGCCCCCTGCCAGCGGGCCCACATCGGCGACGATCACCAGCGAGCCCAGGCGCCAGCCGAACGCAGCGGCGAGGCCCAGCGCGGGACGGACCCAGCGCGAGGTTCCGGCGCCGACCGTGCGACTGCGCGGCAGAGCGCCCTGCAGCGAAGCGATCCAGCCGAGCCCGCGACCGCCGTGGCGCGCCCGCGCCAGCTCGACCCGGCCACCGGCGACCACCCCGTCGCCGCCGCCACCCGCACCAAGGCCGATGCCGAGCCACCAGCGCCGGGCGTCAGCGGCCAGCGCTGGCGCCGCGCCACCTCCCGAGATCGTCGGTGGCGGCGCCGGCACGACGGCGGGCGCCGCGGCGGGCGCCGCCGGAAGGACGCCGAGCCACGACGCCACGACGACGGCGGCCGCGTCGGCGCGCGCGCCGCAATCGCGCGGCGCTTGCACGTCACGCACGTCGGTCGGGGCGAGGCCTTGCCACGCGAACTCCAGACGCAGGCCGTCGTCGCGGCCGCGGACGGTGACCATCGCCCGCCGCGCCGCCGCCGGGCTGTCGAGCGCGTCGAGCGCCGCGCGCACCATGTCGGCCGACGGACACGACGAATCGCTGGCGACATCAACCGTCGCCGACAGCCGGGGCGCGGCACCGGCTGCCGCGACGAGCGCCAGGACCAGCGCCGCGTTCACGGAGCGCGCGGCTTGACGGGCGTCTGCGCGGACACCGCCGACCGGGCCTGGTCGGCGAAGCGGCCGGCGGGAAAGCGCTCGAGGTAGAGGGCGTAGTCGGCGCGCGCCCCTGCGGCGTCACCTCGTCGCGCCCGGGCCCCGGCGCGGCCCCACAGCGCGCGTTCCGCCAGGTCGCCGCGCGCGCCGTCGAGGCGGCCCGCCAGCGCGACGACGAAGTCGGTCTCGGCCTCGCGCCATCGCCCGGCGTTCGCGCGCAGCTCGCCCCGCACCACCTGCCATTCGTCGCGCCCGGGCGCGCCGTCGAGGGGAAAGCGATCGAGCTCGGCCAGCGCGGCCGCCGTGCGGCCCGCCTTGAGCAGCGCCTCGATACGCACGGCCGCGGCTTCCAGCGTCATCGCGCCGGCCGGAAAACGCGCGCGGTGCTCGTCGAGCAGCGCCAGGGCTGCGTCCGCCTCCCCTGCGCCGCGCAGGGCCCGGATCGCGCCGGCCAGGAGGGCTGCCTCCGCCGGAGGCGCGGGCGCCACTTCCAGCGGCGGCGGCTCGAGCCCGATCGGTCGGGCGCGCGCCGGGACCACGGCGGACGGCGTCCTCGCGACGGGGATAGCTGGTTGGCGCACCGCCGGTACCATCACGTCCGCCGGCGGTGGCGGCGGTGGCGGATCGAGCGACGGCGACGGCGCTGGCGACGGCGGCGCAATGGCTGGCGCGACGGCGCCCGCCGTCCGCCGCCCGCGCCGCGACCTGCCGTCCGGAGCGACGCCCGGTGCGTGTGGGGGTTCGCGGTCAACCGCGTCGCGCTGTAGCCGGCGCTGGGCGATCATCGACTGGACGGCGGCGCCTCCGACGCTGGCGCTGACCAGCGCCGTCACCACGACCACGATGGGGTGCAGCCTCCACCGCCAGCGCGGGCGGCGCCCGGTCTTCGCCGACAGGGCGCTGCGCAGGCGAGCGCGGATACGCAGCCGGGCCGCGGGGGTGATATCGGACGGCGGCGCGGCCGCGCGCATCAGATCGCCGGCGCCCACCAGATCCTGTTCGGGAGGCAGATCCCGCAACGGCATCGGCATCGGCATCGATTCGCCGGGTGATCGTCTGCTCATCGGTTCTCCATCTTCGCCAGCTCGCGCAGCAACCGGGCGCGGCCCCGGTGCAGCCTCACCCAGATCGCGCTGATGTTCATGCCCAGCAGCTCGGCCAGCTCCTGACCGGTCATGCCGTCGATTTCGTACAGGATGAGAGGCGTGCGGTAGCGATCCGGCAATCGGTCGAGCGCCGCGTAGAGCCGGACGATGCGTTCGCGGTGCTCGATCTCTTCCAGCGGCGTGGCCGCCGCCGCGCGCTCCGCGATCAGGTCTTCACTGTGCCGGGCGAACAGCCAGCGCCGCGTGCGATCGCGGGCGCGCCGGTCCTTCACCACCAGCGCCGCGATGCGGAACAGCCACGTCGTCACCTTGCCATCGCCGCGAAACTCGCCCCGCCGCCGGAACGCCACGAGGAACACCTCGTGAACCAGGTCCTCGAGGTCGTCTCTCGGTCCGGTCAGCCGTCGCACCCAGCGGTGCACATCGAGCACGTGCCGGTCGTAGATGCGGTCCAGCATCTCATCGAGGGAGTCCTTTCGCAGCGGGACGTCGTCCCTGCGCCAGACACCGAGTTGCTTCACCGGACCTTTCCTCACCACCCCTCGTGGGGCGTCCTGCGAGAACCTTACGCGTATTTTCATGGCAAACGCAAAGCGCGGGTCGCCCCCGACAGCGAAGGCGCTATCGTTCGCGCCGTGAACAATTCGAAGGCACATGATCTGCTCGAACGGGGCGTGGCGGAGCTGGCCGGGGTGCTGGGCCCCGCCGGCTTCGAGTTCATCGAGACGGACGATGGCGCGACAAACGGCGGCACGTTCGCCAGCGGCGAGTTTCTGCGCGGCGACCGCAGGCTGGAGCTGCAGGTCCGCTCGTCGCTGGCCCTGGTCCGCTACCACTTCGACGACGCGGCCCTGTCACACGAGGACCTGGTCCGCGGCGTTCGGGCGCTGGAGGGCATCGCCGCCGAGGGCCAGTATCCGGGGTTCTCCAGCGATCCGATGGCCGGGTTTCGCCACGTCCGCCACGATCTGGAGCTGTTCGGCGCCATCTTCCTGCGCAGCGGGGCGAAGGCCTTCCGCGCGCTGAAGAAGTGGGTGGACAAGCACCCGAAGAAGAGCGGCCTCGCCGGGCTGGGAACGTAACGCAGGTCAGCGCGCGCGGACGTAGTTCGCGGGCCACGGCGCGTACAGGAAGTACATGGCGTTCCCGCCGTCGAGGAAGATGGGCGCGTTGGTCTGCAGTCCGGGGCTCGACAGTCCGGCGGGCGAGCGGTCGAAGACGATCATGAACGCCGTCGCCCGCGCGGTGACGGCCTGCACCGAACCGTCGCTCGCGATCACCAGCGGCATCAAACGATGGTCGGCCGTGAACTCGACGCCGAACTGCTCGCAGATCAACTCGCTCTGACCTGCGGTCCGCTGCCACCGCCCCACCGCCAGCGCATCGAACTCCGCCACCGTGCCATAGCTGACCACGGTCGCGGGATCCGGCTGCAGCACGAAGGTCTGCTGCTGCCCGGCATCGTTTATCGGAGCGGGGAAATACGGCTCGACCCCGCAATTGCACCGTAATCCTGCGTCGGCGGGACCGCAGGCGTAGCTGGGACCGACCTGCGTGACCCCGGACGAATCCGTCGCCGCGTCCGCGATAGGGGCCGAGGCGTCCGGGGGCGACGCAGCCGGCGAACAGGTCTGCACCGTGCACACGCCGTCTCGAACCACGTAGTGCGCACACACCAGCTCACCGGTCGAACAGATGTCGCAGCGTTTGGGGAGTGGGGACGTGCAGGCCGGTGGCACCGGGTCGTCGGTCAGCGCCCCAGAAGAGCAGCTCGCGAGGCACACCAGCCCCAATACCAGCCAGCGCCCGCGCGGGAAGCTGCTTCGCCCGCCAACCATAGGTACAGGGTAACACGACCGTAAATCTGGGCCGCGCGCGCCCGACGTGCGTTCGCTATCATCCCGGTCCCCGATGTCCGAGCCCGCCAAGTCCGCCCCCCTCGACGCCCTGCTCGCGTCAATCCGCAAGCGCTGCAAGCCGGGGTTGTGGTCGCAGGGGGTGACGCTCGCGCGCGCGGGTGGCGTCACCGTCGAGTCGACCAGCCCCGAGGAGATCGCGCTGCGCGTGCGGTCCCCGGGGCGCGTGGTCGCGCCGACCGTCGTCCTTTACCCCACCGAGAACGAATCGGAGTGTGACTGCCCGGCGCGCGTGAGCCCGTGCGAGCACGTCGCGGCGGCCGCGATCTATCTATCGACACCCAAGGAGGAAGGCGCCGCCGCGCCGGCCGAGCGCGCGGTGGCGCGCGTCGGCTACCGGTTCACGCGCGGCGAAGGAGGACTGCGCCTCGCGCGCGTGCTGATCGAGGCGGACGGGAGCGAAGCGCCACTCGGTGGCTCGCTGGCGAGCCGGCTCGCCAACCCGACCCAGGCGGCGCAGCTCCAGATCGAGGAGCTGGATTTGCGCACGGAGTCGCTGCTCGACAGCGGCGGCGGCGCGGCGAACCGCGGCGTGCTGCCGCCAACCAAGCTCGAAGGGCTGATGCGGATCCTGACGGGCGCCGCGCGCGTCCAGCTCGACGGCGTACCGGTCGCGATCTCCGAGGAGGAGATCCTGCCCGTCGCCACGCTGACGGACGCCGCCGGCCCGGCGGCGTCGGCGGCCGTGCACCTCACCATCACGGCCGACCCGCGCGTGCGCGCCGCGGTGGCGCCGGGGGTCGTGCTGTGCGAGGACGACGGCCGCGGATCGCTGCACCGCATGGGCGACATCGACCTCGGCGGCGTCTGGCTGCAGAACCTCCCCGTGCGGCGATCGTTCGCGCCCGCCGAGATGGCGGAGCTCATGACCGTCGTCCTGCCCGATCTGGCGCGGCGCGCCGCCGTCGACGTCCGCAGCACGCGACTGCCCCCGGTCGTGCGCAACCTGGCCCCCCGCATCGTCCTCAAGCTCGATCAGACGGCGACCGGCCTCAGCGTGCTGCCGGCGCTGGTCTACGGCTCGCCGCCGGTCGCGCGCATCGACGCGGGCAAGCTGGTCTACCTGCGCGGCCCCGTCCCGCTGCGCGACGTGCCGGCCGAGGGTCGCGCCGTCGAGCGGCTGCGCGCCGAGCTCGATCTCCTGCCCGGGCGCCGCACCAGCTACGACGGCGCGGACGCGCCGCGCTTCGTCGCGAAGCTCGGGCGCTGGCGCGGCAATCTCGCCGGCGACGCGGCCGGCATCGTCAAGCCGACGGCGACGCTCGCGCCCCGGCTGCGCGTCATCAGCGCAGGCGAGCCGGGACAGGAGTCGGTGCGCTTCGAGCTGACGTTTGTTCCTGTTGGCGCCCGTGGCGGCGCGGGCGCGACGTCCGGCGGGGCGGTCGACGCCGCCGCGGTCGTGCGCGCCTGGCAGGACGGGCTCGGCATCGTTCCGCTCGGCGAAGGTGACTGGGCGTCGTTGCCCCTCGGCTGGCTGGCGAAGCACGGCCAGCGCGTCGCCGATCTGCTGGCCGCGCGCGAGGACGACGGCCGCCTGGCGCGGCATTCGCTGCCCGCCCTCGCCGCGCTGTGCGCCGAGCTGGAGCACCCGCCGCCTCCGGGGCTCGATCGGCTGGCCCCGCTCGTCGAAGGCTTCGAGCGTCTCCCCGAGGCGCCGCTGCCACGCGATGTCACGGCGACGCTGCGCGCGTATCAGCGCCAGGGGACGAGCTGGCTCGCCTTCCTGCGCGGCGCCGGCCTGGGCGGCGTGCTCGCCGACGACATGGGGCTCGGCAAGACCTTGCAGGCGATGTGCGCGTTCGACGGGCCGACGCTGGTCGTCTGCCCGACGAGCGTGGTGTTCAACTGGCAGGCGGAGCTGGCGCGCTTCCGCCCCGGCCTCAAGGTGTCCGTGTATCACGGTGCGGCGCGGGCCCTCGACGCGACCGCCGACGTGACGCTGACCAGCTATGCGTTGCTGCGCCTCGACGCGCAGGCGCTGTCGGCGCGGACGTGGAACGCCGTCGTCCTCGACGAGGCGCAGGCAATCAAGAACCCCGACAGCCAGACCGCGCGCGCCGCGTACGCCCTGCCCGCGTCGTTCCGCCTCGCGCTGACCGGCACGCCCGTCGAGAACCGGCTCGAGGAGCTGTGGAGCCTGATGCACTTCACCAACCGCGGCCTGCTGGGCGGGCGGTCTGACTTCGCGGAGCGCTACGCGCGCCCGATCGCCGAGGGTCGCGACGGCGCCGCCGCGGCGCTGCGCCAGCGGGTGCGCCCGTTCCTGCTCCGCCGGCTCAAACAGGACGTCGCGCCCGAGCTGCCGCCACGCACCGACGCCGTCCTGCGCGTGGAGCTCGGCGACAGCGAGCGCGCCGTCTACGACGCCGTGCGCGCGGCGACCCGGAAAGATGTCCTCGCGCTGCTCGGCGGCGACGACGGCGACGGCAAGGCCAAGGCGCGTGGCGGCGGCATGATCGCGGCGCTCGAGGCCCTGCTGCGCCTGCGCCAGGCCGCGTGCCACCCGTCGCTGGTGCCCGGCCAGAGCGCGCCCACGTCGTCGAAGCTCGAGGCGCTGCTCGACGCGCTGTCGACCGCGGTCGCGGAGGATCACAAGGCGCTGGTGTTCTCGCAGTGGACGAGCCTGCTCGATCTGATCGAGCCCGCCCTCGCCCGCGCCGAGCTGCCGTTCGTGCGCCTGGACGGCAGCACCCGCGACAGGGCCGACGTCGTGACGCGCTTCCAGGACCCGGCCGGTCCGCCCGTGATGCTGGTGTCGCTCAAGGCGGGCGGCAGCGGCCTGAACCTGACCGCCGCCGATCACGTGTTCCTGTGTGACCCGTGGTGGAACCCCGCCGTCGAAGCCCAGGCCGCCGACCGCACCCACCGCATCGGCCAGACGCGCCCGGTGTTCGTCTACCGCCTGGTGGCAGCCGGCACCGTCGAGGAACGCATCCTCGCGCTGCAGGACAGCAAGCGCGCGCTCATGGACGCCGCGCTCGGCGACGGCGCCGGCGGCGGCGGGGCTGACGAAGGAAGATCTGCTCGCGTTGCTCGCCTGAGCGGCGCTCAGGGCGTGAGATCCAGAACCGCCCGGCCCTGCGCGAGGTCGGCCGGGACCGAGATGTGATCGTGCACGACCAGCCAGACGCCGTCGATGCGCCGGAAGCACGCTGTCCAGCGCAACCACAGATCGGTGACGCGACCGGCTGCCGACGTGGCGGTCACGTGGTTGAGGCTGTGGGCGAAGGCCAGCTCGCCGTGCACCGTGACGTTCAGGTCGCGCACCTCGTAGCCGATGCCGCCGGGAAATGCGGCGAAGGATTCCTGCCAGGCGCGACGTTTGCGGTCGACCCCGACGAATCGCAGCGGCGGCGTGATGTCGAATGAAGCGACGTCGGGTGCATAGAGGGCGATGACGCCGTCGATGTCCTGCGTGCGAATCGCCTTCGCCCAGTTTTCTACACGCTGTCGAATGAGGGTGTCATCCATGGCTCCTCCTTTTCATGCCCCGTGCACGTGATGATACGCTGCCCGCATGACGCTGAAGGTGATTGGCGCGGGGTTTGGCCGGACGGGCACGGACTCGATGCGCGAGGCGCTCAACATCCTGGGCGTTGGCCCGTGTCACCACATGGTCGAGGTGAACGCGTCGGAAGACCAGAAGCGGAAGTGGCGCGCGGCGGTGCAAGATCCTCGGCCCGACTGGGAGCAGTTGTTCGCGGGCTATGCCAGCGCGCTGGACTGGCCGTCGGCATACTACTGGCGAGAGCTGATCGCGTTCTATCCGCAGGCGAAGGTCGTGTTGACCTACCGGACGGCCGACAGCTGGTGGAAGAGCTTCGAGCAGACGATCCTGCGGGGTATCCAGATGAGCACGGAGCCGGAGTCGCTCGGCCTCGCGCTCGTTCGTGACAAGGTCTTCTCTGGTCGGCCTGACGATCGCGCGCTTGCGATCGCGCGCTACGAGGAGAACGTGCAGGCCGTGCGGGCGACGGTGCCGCCGGAGCGACTGCTCGTTCACAGCCTGGGCGACGGATGGGAGCCGCTGTGCGCTCACCTCGGCGTGCCGGTGCCCGCGCAGCCGTACCCGAGCCGCAACAGCGCGAGCGATTTCCAGAACGCGATCCTGAAGCCGCCGCAGTCTCAGTGACGCGGCGCTGCTAGCCGACGAATGTGATCGCCCATTCCAGCGGTTCGCCCTTCACCATCACCTCGATCGTGTCACCCACCCGCCGCCCCAGCACGGCCTTGCCGACGGGCGACGCCGGCGTGACGACGGACAGAAACCCGTCGCCGCCCGGGCCGCTCAGCTCGACGCCAGCGCCGACCGGCGCGAGAAAGAACGTGCGTCCCTGAGATCCGTCCTCGACCTCCACGATCGCGCCGATAGCGATGGCGGCGCGCGGCGGGAGTGGTCGGGGCCGAAACGTCTCGAGCACCGTCACCTCGGCGGCGGTGCGGGCGGCGCGATCCTTCTGTCCGCGCGCGAGACCGGCGTACTCCATCGCAACCCGCCCGTCCTCACGTTTCTCGGCGGGCGTCGCGCCGGCGCGTGCCTCCTCCGCGGCGGCGTCACCCGCCTTGCGCGCGACGTGCACCGACTCTCGTAGCCGTTCAACGAGCTGGTCGACCAGGAACTGCTTGTCCATTGGGACGAGCGTAGACGCGCCCGCCGGCGGTCGCAAAAAAGTGGAGGTCGGTACAATAATGGCTGCGGCGGCAACAGGAGGGACAGATGGAACGCAACGTGTCGGCGTTGATTGGTGTGTCGTTCGTGGTGGCAGCACGTCGAGCGGTGTGGGTCGCGATTGCCGCAGCGGCCATCACGACGGCGCTGAGCTGCGGCGACTCTGCGCCGACGCATCCCGACACCGGCGTCGGCGCGGGCGAGACGGCCCCCGGAACGCCGAACTGCGTCGACCTTTGCCTGCGGAGCGCGGCATGCGCCGGGCCGCTGTGCAACGAGGACACCATGTCGACCAGGTACACCGCCCTGTCCGAGCAGCTCGCCTCGCTGTGTGGGGCGGTCTGCGCCGGCACTCAGTTACCTCCTGTCACGGCGACACAATGGCAGTGCCTGTTTCAGCAGAGCTGCCGCCAGGTATTCGAGCACGATGCCTGCGGCGTTGGATCCACGTACTCCTGCTCATAGCTGGAGCTGGCACGCCCCGAAAGGTTCCTCGCGCTGATCGCGAGTATTTGCTCGAGAGACACCATGACAAACCTGAAGCCCGGCAAGGTGCTCACCATCGCCCTGTGGACCGCCCAGGTCCTGCTCTTCCTGCTGTTCACGGGCACCGGCGTCTGGAAGCTCATCACGCCCGTCTCCGCGCTCGCCGCGAAGTTCCCCTGGATGGGTGAGGTCTCGCCCACGTTCCTGCGCCTGACGGCCGTCTTCGATCTGCTCGGTGGTCTCGGCGTCCTCCTGCCAACCCTCACCCGCGTGAAGCCCGGGCTGACGGTGCTCGCCGCGCTTGGCTGCGCGGTGTTCCAGGTCTGCGCCATCGTCTTTCACGTGGCGCGTGGCGAAGCGGCGAATACACCGTTCAACTTCCTGCTCGTCGCGCTGGCGGTCTTCGTGCTCTGGGGTCGGCGCCGCCTCTGATAGGGTTCGCGGTCATGGAAGGCCGCTTCGTCGATCTCGAGATCCGCTACACCCATCTCGAGCAGCAGTACGCCGAGCTCTCGCAGACCGTCTTCGAGCACCAGAAACAGATCGAGCTGCTGCAGCGCGAGATCGTCGCGCTGCAACGCCGGATGCTCGACGTCGGGGACCCCATCACCAATGACAAGCCGCCGCACTACTGAGCGACCGACGATGCGGCTGGCGGTGGCGGCGCTCGCCTGTCTCGCGCTCGTGGCGTGCGGGTCGAAAGCAGATGATGCACCGGCCACCGGAATGGGCGGAGCGTCCGCGGGCGGTAGTGGTGGTGGATCTGTCGACGGCGGAGGCGTCGCGGGCGCAAGCGCAGCGGGCGGCGCGGGCGGCGGTGGCGTATCGGGCAGCGCTGGTCCCGGTGGAACATCGGGCGCCGCAGGCCGCGGTGGCGCATCGGGCGGCGCGGGCCGTGGTGGCAGCAGTGGCGCGTCGGGGAGCGGTGGCGCGGCAGCGGGCGCATCGGGCCGCGGTGGCGCTTCGGGCAGCGCGGGCCGCGGTGGCGCATCGGGCAGCGCAGGCCGCGGTGGCGCAGCGGGCAACGCAGGCCGCGGTGGTGCAGCGGGCGGCGCGGGCGGCGGCGGGACGGGCGGCGTCGTTCGCGGGCTGTCCTGGCCGATCGACTGCATCCCGGGACAGACCTGCGTCAACCTCGGCTACCCCGATGTCGACGACGACAACAAAGCGTTCGACTGCAGCGCCCCCGGATATCAGGGCCACGAGGGGACGGACATCGGCGTCACCTTCGCCGCCATGGACGCGGGAACCGCGGTGCGCGCCGCGGCCGACGGCACCGTGCTGTTCGCCTTCGACGGCAAGTACGACCGCTGCCCCGACGCCACGCAACCCGACTGCCAGGCGCCGCCGTCGTACGTGGCGGGCAGCACGACCGGCACCACCGTGTGCACGCCGCTCGGTCCGTATTGCGGGACTGGCACCGGCAGCTGCTTCTGGTGCTTCGCAGGCGGCAACGTCATCGTCATTCGACACACCGGCGTCGACGGCGTGTTCGCCACCCGCTACGACCACCTGCGACGCAACTCGGTCCTCGTCCGCCCGGGCGACACCGTCCGTCGCGGACAGAAGATCGCCGAGGTCGGCAGCGCGGGGAACTCGACCGGCCCCCACCTGCACTTCGAGGTCTGGAGCACCGGCTTCTACGAGCTGACCGAGCCCTGGGCCGGATCGTGCGGCCCGAACCGAGGCCCGAGCCTGTGGGCCCACAATCCTCCGTGGAGTTGACGACACTGTTCCTGTTGCGGCACGGGCCGCGCAGTCACTCAACGCAGCGGCCAACGCAGCGGCTTCCACAGCAGCAGCGCCGCGGCGACGGTGGCGAGCGGACACACCTGGTCGGGCGGTGTGGCGTGGCTGAGCACGACCGCTCCATGAAATGCCCGTTCGACGGCCACCATCACACCGGAGCCGTTCTCGATCACGAACCCCAGCGGCGACGGAACGGCGTAGGTGTACGGCTTGCCGGTCTGCCGATCCGTCGTGTGGACGCGCGCCACAACTGATCGGCGCTCGTCGAGCAAGACGCCGCCGAACCCCGATGGCTCCGTGCTGGACAGGCGGACCTGCCAGCTGCGACCGTCGGCTCTGTCGAGGTCACAGTCGAACCACTCGCCGGAGGTGTTCTCGATCACCTCGCGCCGGATACCGAACCCGCCGTCGTCCGTGCCCAGGCCGACTGCCTTCTCGCGGAGGCGTCTCGATGCGTGTCCGAGGCAACGAGCGGTCCATGGCTGGCAACCGCGCCCCTTCAGCACAAACGACACCGGGCGCTTCGCGTTCCAGGTTTCGTTGTTGTCGAACAGCCCCCACGTCGTCGAGTCGTCGCTGCGCCATATCATGCTGGTGTCCACCGTGCGGAACAGGCCGAACTGGATATCGCGGTTCAGCAAGAGGAAGCCTTGCCTTCCGGTGACTGCCATCACCTCCGCGTTCGTCTGCAGCCCCTCGGGCAGCACCATGATCGGCTGCTTGACCACACAGCTGGCCACCGTGAACAGAACCGTGATGCCCATCATCGCCGCTCGCCCACTCCGGACTCCGCGAGGCATGTCGCGGATCGCCTGTGCAACCCAGCGGCCAAGGACGCCAGGGACCGAGCGGTGTTCGGCCGCCCTGCCCTACGCGTGAACATCAAGCGTGCGAGGTGAACACCCCACCAGCACAGCGCCGCCAGCTCGAGCACGCCGCTGACGCCGACGACGGCGAAGAACGCAGGGTGAACGTCGGTCAGCGCCTGCAGCGTGACGCGCAGCAGGCAGCCCAGATTGATCAGCACAAACGGGCCGGCGAGGTCCGGCAGCGCCGCGCGATCGCGGCGCCGGAGCGTGGGGACGACATACGCCGCGACGCCCATGATCATCTGCGACGCAAAGCCGACGGTGATCGCGTGGCGGATCGAGCCGTAGTAGGCGTGGCTGAACCGGAGGTGGAGGACGGCCTGATACACCGGCAGCAGCAGGAGCAGCGCGAACGACATCGCCAGCCACAGATAGGCGACGCGCACGAACTTGGCCGAACGATCGGGCACGGGGAACGGGCGCCACGGCCGGAAGACGACGGCGACGGACAGCGCGCCCCAGGCCAGCATCCCCCACGGCAGGAGCAGCGCCGCGGCCAGCACATGACGGCCCGTGAATCGGTAGAGCAGAAACAGAACGGTCTCGCCGAGCACGCCCAGGAGGAGCAGCCACCACGCGCGCCGGGCCCTGCGTCCGTCGATGCCGGGCACTCCGTAGAAGCGCGGCAGGACACGCATCGAGACGCCGAGGATCAGCATCAGCGCGAACCCGTGAATCTGGAGGTCACGCAACACCGCCTGATAGGTGGCGACCTGCCACAGCAGCGCGTCGCGGTCGGCGGCGCCCATGACCGACAGCGTGTGCCAGACGCAGAAGATGGCCTGCGCCAGGAAGAAGGCGAACGCGGCGGCAATGAAGCGGAGGTACGGCTCGCGGCGCGCGAGGCTTGCGCGCCAGGTGACGGCCAGCTGCGCGACGAACGTCCCGAGCGCGGCGATCTCCAGCGCCCCACCCGCCACCACGCCCGGCACGGCCCAGCCGGCGCCCGCGGCTGCCATGGCGACCGTGCGCAGCACCAGCCCGGAGACCATGGCCGCGAACACGAAGGGGACCAGCCGGGGCGCCGCGAGCCGTCGCTGCCACATCGCCGGGAACATCTGGTAGGCGAACCCCATGACGAACAGCCCGACCCAGCCGAAGACCTGCGCGTGCCCGTGCGCGTTCACCTGGTGGATCGAAACGCCGGTGAACCGGCGAGCGAAGCCGATCTGCCAGAGCAGCCAGACGCCCCAGCTCGCGCCGACGGTCAGCGCGACCGCGATGCCGGCGGTGAAGAAGGCACGATAGAGGTTCGTCTGCACCGCGGGCAGAGGCTGTGCGCGCACGCGCGATCCCGCTGCAAGAACGCGCCCCTGCGGGCCGGCGCGGTCATCGCCGCGTTCGCCGCGCAAAGTTCGCGCGACGGACGCCGGCGTACGCAACCGCTGCGCGACACGACACGAAAGGCCGCGCGTTGCCGCGCGCCGGCGGTTGGTGCGCGCCTTGCGTATACGACCGCCCGAGGAGACCCCCACTCATGCAGACCACGAACGCCACGACTTCCCTGCCCACGCCTGAGACGACGCTGTCGGCGATCGCGCTTCGCAGCGACGCTCACGCCACTGTGCTCGACCGCTACAAGCTCGACTTCTGTTGCCGCGGCAGCCGAAGCCTCGACGAGGCGTGCCGCAGCGCCGGCCTCGACGTCGAGCGCGTGCTGGCCGAGTTGACCGCGGAGGCGACCGCGCGTCAGGAGGCCCTGAGCCCCGGCGTCGATTGGCGCCGGGCGCCGGGCGAGCTGATCGACTTCATCGTCGGCACGCACCACGCCTACACCCGAGCGGCGTTCGAGCGCCTCCTGCCGCTCGTCGCCAAGGTCGCCGGCAAGCACGGCGATCGTCACCCCGAGCTTGCGCGTGTCGCGACGACCTTGAAAGAGCTGGCCGACGATCTCGAACCCCACATGATGAAGGAGGAGCGCGTGCTGTTCCCTTACATCCGCGCCCTCGGCGAGCCGGCCCGCGTACCGACCCCGCCCTTCGGGACGGTCAGTAATCCGGTGCAGATGATGATGCGCGAGCACGATCGCGCCGCCGAGTTTCTCGTGACACTGGCCGGCGCCACGGCGAACTTCTCGCCGCCCGAGGACGCCTGCGCCAGCTTCCGCGCCCTGTATGTGGGCCTGGCCGAGCTGCGTCTCGATCTCCTGAAGCACATCTCCCTCGAGAACAACGTGCTGTTCCCGAAGGCCATCGCCCTCGAGGCCGCGAGAGCGCCTAGCTAATCGAGCTGTGACCGGATCAGCGGCCCTGTCGCAGCTGCAGCCGGTTGCCGTCGGGATCCTGGAACACAGCGACGAAGCCCCACGGGTACTCGAGCACCTCGGTATCGAACTTCACGCCGCGCGCTTTCAGCGCCTCGAACGCCTTCCGGCAGTCCTTCGTCTCGATGGTGTACGCCGCCGTGCTGCGGCCCTGGAACGGCTGGCCCTGCCCTGGCGTTCCAGGCCAGAGCACCAGCTGGAAGTCCTGACCCTTGAGGGCCGACTGTCAGGAACCGCGGTCCGCCGGGCGTCGGGTTGTCGGCTCGCTTCTCGAAGCCAAGCACGTTCGTGTAGAAGTCGAGCGCCTTGTCCTGGTCTTTTACGAACACGGACACGTACACGACCTTTTCCAGCATGACTTTTCCTCCAGCGGGTTGCTTCGCACCTTGCCCGGTGCCGGGATGAGCCACGAACGCCAGTGCGGCGATCGACCACAAGACCACGCGTCGATTCATCATCAGAGATCCTCCGTCACTCCCTAGACGAAGCAGCCCGGCCCGCTGTGACGTGCTCTGGGCGCGCCTACGAAGCGAGGTGCCGCAGCTTGTCTGGATTGCGGACCGTGTAGAGGGCGACGATCTGATCGCCGTCGACCTCGAACGCCGTCGTCTGGACCCCGTCCTCGATGCGCACGACGAAGCCCGGCAATCCGTTGATCGATGCGCGCCGGAGCTCGTCGCGCTGGAAGAAGCCGCGCTGGGCGAATACGGCGGCGAAGAGCTGCAGGATGTTCTGCTTGCCGTGAATCGGCTCGAGCGCCGCGGCTCGTTTGCCGCCGCCGTCAGCGTAGAGCACCGCATCGTCCGCGAGGAGCTGCGCGAACTGCGCGACGTCACCGCCCGTCATCACGGCTTCGAACGCCGCGAACAGCCTGTCGCGCTTCTCGTCGGTGGCCGCGAAGCGCGGCCGCTCGTCGCGGACGTGCTGGCGCGCCCGCGCGGCGAGCTGGCGGCACGACTCTTCCGTGCGCCCGAGCGTCGTCGCGATGTCGCCGTAGTCCATGTCGAACACGTCATGCAACAGGAACGCCGCGCGCTCCAGCGACGACAGCCGCTCGAGCGTGAGGAGCAAAGCGATCGACAGATCGTCGGCCATCGGCTCGGCTGGCTCCGCGACGATCGGCTCGGGTAACCACGTGCCGACGTACTGCTCGCGCCGCGCGGTCGCCGACTTCATGCGATCGAGACACAGCCGGGTCACCACACGCGCGAGATAGGCCCGGGGATGCTCGATGGTCGATGCGTCGGCCTGCGCCCAGCGCAGATACGCGTCCTGCACAACATCTTCAGCTTCAGCGACTGAGCCGAGCATGCGATAGGCCAGCCCCGCGAGAAACGAGCGGTGCGCTTCGAAATCCTTCGCCTCGTTCACGATGCCTCTTAGACGAGATAACCGCGCTGGTTGTGACACGCCGACACAACCGTGACCAGCCTTGCCTGGACGACGCCACCTCAACCGCCGTAACCTGCTGCTCTTAGCATGCTCAGGCCGTGGCGATTCTTGGCGCGCGCGACGCTCTTCGCGCTGGCTGTCGGTGTTCTGCCGAGGGTTGCCACCGGCATGGTGACGCAACCGCCGCCCGGAAACGAGGTGATGCCTCAGCCGACCGGCGCGCCGGAGGTCGACATCGTCCGCTCCCGAGGCTTCCCTGCCGACGCCATCACGCTCGCCGGCCTGTTCAAGTATTTCAGGGGAGGCGCGGACAGCGCCATCGATCCAGTTCGGGACGCTCAGATCACGCCGGGCACCTTCTCGCCGAGCTGCGGACTCACCGTCGCCCTCGTGCTTCTGGGAGGCGGGTGCAAGAGCGCGCTCGGCTGGTACAACGCGACCGAGCCCGCGACTGTCCCGCAGACAATCTATCCCTTCGTACCCACTGACACTGATCTTCGGGCGGCGCCTCCGAGTGGGCTGTCCTGCATGGACGTTGACTTCTGTCCCCTCGCCACGCGAACCACCACGCAAGTCGGAACCCACACATGGGTCGATCCCCTCTATGAGTTCGATCCCGCGATCCGGACAGCTCCAAACTGGCATGGGGGGAAGGTCGGGTTCGCGATGATCGGCAATCCGGTGTCGCAGTGCCCGCAGACGAAGTACTCGCAGGCGGAGCTAAACGACAAGTCCCCCTCGGGAGCGCCGTGGGTGACCGCCCTCGTCTACCGGTCCGTCGCGGAGCCCGGCGCGCATTACCTCGCGTTCGAAATCTCGCCCACCTGCGCGCAAAGCTGGCGCGGCTGCGGCATCGGCGGTGGCGACGGCGACTTCAATGATGCTGTCTTCTACGTGCGCGAGAATGCCTGCCCATCCGACGGAGGCGCGCCCGCGGGCGCTGGCGGGACGGGCGGCGGCGGTGGCGGCGGGCAGCGGAGGCGCGGGCGGTTCAGCGGGATCGGCCGGCGCGGGCGGCGCGACGGGAGCGGCGGGGACGACGGGTAGCGCGGGAACGACCGGCGCAGCGGGAACGACCGGCGCAGCGGGCGACACGGTCGGAGCGGCCGGCGCAAGCGGAACGAGTGGCGCTGCGGAACGACTGGCGCAGCGGAACGACTGGCGCAAGCGGGACGATTGGCGGCAATGGGATGACGGCCGGCGCGGGCGGCGCATCGGTCGGCGGTGCCGGCGGCGCGGCCGCTTCGACGTCTGGCGGTGGCTGTGGCTGTCGCACGGCGAGCGAGCGCGGCAACGCCTGGTCGCTTCTGTTCGCGCTCGTTCTTCTCCGCAAGCGTCGACGACCGCAGTTGTAAACGGCGAGCGTGGGAACACGCCCGCCGCAGCGCGTTCCTTCCCCGAACATTGGAAGGGAGGGACACGATGAAACGACATACGGGTGCGCGGTGGCTCAGGTTCGGGGTGCTCGTCGGGGTCACGGCGCTGGTGGTTGTGCTGGCGGGCACGTCGTTCGCGTGGAACGAGCGCGACGATGGCAGTCGCCGGGGCGACGGTTTCAGCAACCGGAGCATCAAGGGGTATTACGGGTACAACTCGTCGTACAGCGTGCTGGTCGCCACCGGGCCGAACCAGCCCGTGGTGCCGGCGCTGCCCTTCGCGGGCATGGGTCGCATCTTCTTCGACGGCCAGGGCGGTTGCACGGTGAGCTCGATCGGCAATCTGAACGGGCAGTCCGTCCCCGCCACATCATCGAGTTGCGTCTACACGGTCAATCCGGACGGCACCGGCACCAGCGAGGCGACGTTTCCGGCGACACCCATCGCCGATCCGATCCCGATCGCCTTCGTGATCACCGACGGGGGCGACGAGCTCCGCGTGCTGATGACCAAGTTCATCGTCGGGACGTTCACGGCCCGGCGGCAGTAGCGTGATCTGCAGACCGCGACGTCGACGATGACGGCCGAGTGATCGGAGATGGGGCGCCCGTCGGCGACGGCACGCGGGCGCTCGACTGCCGCGGCCACCGGCGTGACGTTGCGGCCGGCGAACCAGTCGAGGCGCGCGGGCACGCAACCGTTCCAGGGGCGCATGAGGCGCCCGAGAAGGCGCGTCAGCGCGCGGCCGACATACGTGTGCAAGCGGTCGACGACGTAAGGATCCGTGAGGTCGTAGAAGTAGGTGCCGGTGCCGCGATCGTTGAATCCCTCGACGACGAAGTCGCGCGCCCGCAGGAGATCGAACACCGGCCGCTCGTAGCGCTTCTCCGGTGTCATGTACTCATCGATAGAGGCGCGGAACCCGGTGACCAGGAGCTTGTGCAAGACGGCGCGCACCAGCGCCAGCGTGCTCGAGACGTCGTAGGTGCTGGTGTTGAAATCGCCGCCCACCAGCGCGCGCGCCACGCCGCTGCGATCGACGCTGTCGAGGATGCCGCCGAGCTGGCGCGCGCGCTGCGCGGGCGAGGCGGTCGAGTCGAGGTGGCAGACCGCCACCGCGAGCGGCCCATCGGGAAGGGCGATCTCCGCCAGCAGCGCGCGCTTCTTGCCGAGCCGTTTCTCCGAGGAGTGGAACTTGTCCTTGATCGCGGGGAGATCGATGTTCTCGACGCGCCCGATGGGATAGCGCGAGAGAACGGCCGCGCCCGACAGCGCCAGGGTGTTCTCGCGGCCGCCCGCGTCGTCGCCGATGTCGTCGGTGAGCGCGAGGTACGAGACACCGAACGCGTAGTTCATGCCGAGGACCTCGGCCAGCTCGCGCGCGACGTTGCGGTTGCCCGAGCGCCCGACGCCGACGTCCACCTCGCTGAGCAACAGCACGTCGGTCCCGGCGAACGGCGGCGACACGACGGCACGCCGGAGGTCATCGAGCCGCGCTCCCCGCATGATGTTCCAGGCCACGGCGCGCAGCACCCGCCCGCCCTGCGCCGGCACGGCCGCCGGCGGCGGCACCGGCCCCCAATCGCCCCGCTCCACCCCGTCGAGCACGCGCCTCACCTCGCCGCCGATCTCCGCCCACAGCGGGCTCCGCTCCAGCGCCTTGCGCGTCCGGATCGCCCGCAGGGCCTGGTAGTGCGCGGCGATCTCGTGCAGCAGAGACTCCACCCGTCCGAAGGACATCGCCGCAGCATAGACCGGTCACGAACTCATCCGCATCCGATCCTCGCGGAGCTTCGCGCCGCCATAGCGGCGGCGACGCACTCACACCGCTAGCTCACCCTCCGGCGTGCCGCTGTTTCGGATGCGACGGACACCCAGCCCGCCGCTGACGGCGCAGCTACGGGTTTGATGCCGGTCCGCGCCCCTTCGACGCCCGCGCACCCACACCCAGGGTGACGAGCGGCGCCTCGGGGGCGGACGTGAAGCGGGCGTCGCGCTCGCGGTAGAGGACGTTGTACGAGCACGAGGGGATGTTGCGGCCGTCGGGCTCGCGCACGCCGACGGGACACTGGCGGACGCGCGCGACGTCGAACGTCTCCTCGTCCATGTGCGCGTGAAGGTAGATCGCCTTGGTCCGACGCTCGGCCTCGCGCAGGCGCTGGTCCTCGGAACGGCCGGGCGCGAACACGGCGTCGGCGAGCGCGCGCAGCGCCGCCAGCACTGCGTCGCCGTCGTCGCAGGCGACCTCGCCGGTCCACAGCCGGTCTATGACGTCGGCGAGCACGGCTTCGACATCGGCGGTCGGCTCCAGATACAGCCCACGCCCGAGCAGCGCGCGCAGATCGGCGCGGCGCATGAAGCGCGGGAACGGTACCCAGCGCCCCTCACCCACCTGCAGCAGGTACGTCACCTGGTAGCAAAGCGGGTGCGCCGCCGGCGACGGCACGAAGTCGTCGACGCGCAGCCGCCCCTCCGTCTGCCGCTCGACGGCGGCCAGCACCTCGTCCGGCGTCATGCGCGCCGCGCGGTCGAAGGTCTTGCCCCCCTGCCCCGTGAAGGTGAGCGTGTGCAGCTCGAGGCTGCGCACGCACGACGTGTCCAGCGCCAGCGCAACCAGCCGCCCGAGGTCTTGATCGTTGTGGCCGCGCGCAATCACCGGCAGGAGCGTGGTCGCGACGCCGTGCTTGTCGAGCAGCGCGAGCACGCGCCGCTTGCCCGCGAGGAAGTCGCCGCCCAGGAGCGCGCGATTGCCGGCGCCGTCCAGCGCGTCGAACGACAGCACGATGCGCGCGCCCAGACGCCCGAGCTCGATGAGCAGCGCTTCGTCGGCCAGGAAGCGCAGGCCGTGCGTCGAGATCGTCACCCGGTGAATCCCCTCGCGCACGCACAGTCCGACCAGGCCCGCGAGGTCGGGGTGCATCGTCGGCTCGCCGCCCGTGATGTTGATGATCCGGCGCTCGGGCGCCGCCACCCGCAGGTGACGGAGCAGCGCCTCGAGCTCGCCGGCGCTCATGTGCCAGGCGCCCTCGTTCTTGTTGTGCGTGTAGCAGATCGGGCAGTCGAGGTTGCAGGCGCTGGTGATGGGAACGATCGGCAGCGCGACGGTCTGTTCATGGGCCGCGCACGGACCGCAGTCGAACGGGCAGCCCTGGCGGACCGGCGCCGCGGTCGACGGATCCGGCGGCGCCAACCGCGGCGCGTCGGCGATCGTCCGCGCGTACCAGTCGGCGTCGGTGGCGACAGGGACCTCGGCGGCGCCGTGCTCCGGGCAGCGCTTGCGCATCACGACGGCGACGCCCGCCGTCCCCGCGCGTCCCAAGTGTCCAATGACCGCTGGCACCGTGCGCTTGCACACGCCGCACAGGCTCGTCGTCGCCTCGAGCTCCGTGAAATCGATCTCCGTCACGACAACCGGCGCCGAGTATAGCCGCGTGCTTGCGCGGGTCGCGCGCCCTCGTTACGCTGCGGGCGCGATGAGCGCGGCAGCCGGGCCGGCGACGGGCGAGCGCCTGGTCCACGAGACCACGAGCCTCTGCCGCGTCTGCAAGAACGCGGTGCCGGCGCAGGTCTGGGCGACGTCGGCGACAGCCGCGGGCGAGGTCTGGATGCGAAAGCGCTGCGCCGCGCACGGCGCCCAGGAGGTCCGGCTGTCCGCGGACGCGGCCTGGTACGAGGCGACGCGCGCGATCGCACCCCGCCCGTATCGCCCGCGCGCCGTGGCCCGCGAGGTGTCGAGCACGGCTGCCCGTTCGACTGCGGCCCGTGCACCGCGCACACGCAGGAGGTCCGGCTGCCCGGTCGTGACGATCACCAGCGCCTGCAACCTCGACTGCCCGATCTGCTACGTCCACAACAAGAACGACGACGCGTTCCACATGGACCGCGATCAGACTTCCGGCGCGTGCTCGACCACCTGGTCGCCGACCACGGCGGCGAGCTGGACATCGTCAACCTCACCGGCGGCGAGCCGACGTTGCACCCGCATCTGTTCGACTTGCTGGCGATGGCGCGGGCCGCGGGCGTCCACCGCGTCACCGTCTGCTCGAACGGCATGCGCCTCGCGCGGGACGAGGCCTTCGTCGCGCGAGCTGGCCGCGCTGGGCGCGCGCATCGCGCTGTCGTTCGACACCTTCGACAAGCACGCCGACATGGCGCTGCAGGGGGCGCAGCTGCTGGAGACCAAGCTGCGCTGCCTCGATCTGCTCGAGAAGCACGACGTCGACACCACGCTGATCCCGGTGATGACCCGCGGCGTGAACGACCACGAGATCGGCGACATCCTGCGCCTCGCCCTCGCGCCGCCCCAACATCCGCCACGTCGAGGTCCACACGATGACCTACACCGGCCAGGGCGGCGCCAGCTTCGATCGCGCCGGGCGCATCTCGATGGACGAGGTGCTGGAGCGCATCGACGAGACGACCAGCGGCCTGCTGCGCCGCGACGACTTCGTGCCGTCGCCGTGCGCGCACCCGCTCTGCTACCAGATCGCGTACCTGCTGCTCGATCCCGACGGGCGGGCCGCCGATGCCGTTCACGCGCTTGCTGTCGCGCGAGACGCTGTACGACTGCCTGTCGGACCGGCTCTACCTCGAGCCGACGCCAGCGCCTGGAGGAGGCGCTGCGCGAGGCGATCGACCGGCTGTGGATCGCCGGCGAGGGGGACGCCGAGGCGGCGCGCGCCCTGCGCGTCCTCGACGGACTGCTCCGCGCGCTGTTCCCCGTCGACCGCGCGCCGCTCACGCCCGCGGAGGCGCTGCGCGTCGGCGAGCGCGCGGTGAAGGCGGTCTACGTCCACTCGCACATGGACGAGGAGACCTTCGACATCGAGCGCGTCGCGCAGTGCTGCGACACCAACTGCTACGCGGACGGCAGCACCATCCCCGTCTGCAGCTACAACGTGCTCTACCGCGAGAAGGAGGCCGCGTTCATGACGCACGCCGCGGGCATGGAACGAGCGCAGCGGCGGTCAGCGCGCCTTCGATCGTTGCCGCTGCGCCTGCCGACCCAGCGCGTCGCGTAGGCCGGCGTCGTGACGGTGGACGCCGCGCAGCCGCTCGCCGGCAAGCGCTGCCTGGTCACCGGCGGCTCGCGCGGCCTGGGGCTCGCGCTCGGGCTGGCGTTCGCGCGGGCCGGCGCGCGCGTCGCCTTCACCTACCACCGCAACAACGCCGACGCCGACGAGGCCGCGCGCGCAGCTGACCGACGCCGCGGGCGGCGCGCCGCCGCTCGTATTCCAGGGCTCGGTCGCCGACGCCGCGCACGTCGCAGCAGGTGGTCAAGGAGGTGGTGGCGGCCTGGGGCGGCATCGACGTGCTGGTGAACAACGCGGGCATCAACCAGATCCTGCCCATCGCGCTCCTCGAGGAGGCGGACTGGGACGCGGTGATGGACGTCAACGTCAAGGGCGCCTACCTGTTCTCGCGCGCCGTCCTGCGACACGATGATCCGCGCGCGCGCCGGGCACATCCTCAACATCGGCTCGTTCGCCTCCGAGCGCGTCGATCGAGGCGCCGGTCGCACTACGCGGCGGCGAAGTCGGCGCTGCGCGGCCTGACCGAGGCGCTGGCGCGCGAGGTGGGCCGCTACGACATCAAGGTGAACCTGCTCGCCCCCGGGCTGCTCGACGTGGGCCTCGGCAGCTGCTGCCGCAGCACCGCATCGCCGAGTACCTCGGCCAGTGCGCGCTCGGCCGGCTCGGCACCGCCGACGAGGTCGCCGCGCTGGCGGTGTTCCTGGTCTCGGACGACAACACGTTCATGACCGGCGCCAAGCTGGTCGCCGACGGAGGGCTGTAGTGAGCGCGACTGACCGCACGATCGACGATCGGCGCGCTGGTCGACGCGAGCATGCTGTCCGACACGGGCTTCGACGAGTTCCAGGAGTTCGTCAACCCGCTCATCGCGCAGCGCGCGCGGCTGGCCGGCGAGCCGATCGCGCATCACGGGCACCGCCGGCGGCGCGCTCGTCGACGAGGACGGCTACCCGATCGAGGACTTCCACGGCACGCAGATGCTCGGCCACCGCAACCCGGCGCGTCGCCGCCGCCGTGCGCGCGTTCCTGGACACCGACCGCCCGAACTGGTACCCGTCGCGCGTCAACCCGTTCGCCGGCCGGCTGGCGCGGCGGCTGTGCGAGCGCACGGGCTACTCGAACGCCTACTTCGGCTGCTCGGGCAGCGACGCCGTCGAGGCGGCCATCAAGCTGGCGCGCGCCGCCACGAGGCGGCCGCGCGTCCTCGCGCTCGAGGGCGCGTACCACGGCTGCGGCGTCGGCAGCACGCGCTGATGACGCCCGGCCCGTTCCGCGATCCGTTCGGGCCGCACGTCGCCGGCGCCGAGTCGCTCCCCTTCGGCGACATCGACGCGCTGGCGCGCGCGCTCGCCGCGGACGACGTCGCCTGCGTCGTCGTCGAGCCGATCCAGGGCGAAGGTGGCGTGCGCCCGCTGCCGGCGCCGCTACGTCGACCGCGCTGTGCGAGCTGACCGCGCGCCACGGCGCGCTGCTGGTCGCCGACGAGGTGCAGACCGGCCTCGGCCGCTCCGGGCACTTCGCGCTGACCGAGACCTGGCCGCGCCGCCCCGACGTGCGTCCTGCTGGCGAAGGGCCTCGGCGGCGGCCTCGTGCCGGTGTCCGCGATGCTGACGACGCGCGAGCTGTTCGAGCAGGCCTACGGCGCCAACTTCGAGACCGGCGAGGCGCACAACTGCACCTTCAGCTTCAACGCCGTGACGGCCGTCGCCGCGCTCGCGACGCTGGAGCTCCTGACCGACGAGCTGTTCGCGACGGTGCGCGACAAGGGGCGGCTGTTCCACGCCGCCCTCGCGGACCGGATGTCTGGCTCGCCCCTGCTGTCGGAGGTGCGCGGCGTCGGGCTGATGCTCGGCGTCGCGCTGCGCCCGCTCGACCACCCGTGGCTGTCGTTCGAGCACTTCGGCTTCGGCGACCACGAGGGGCTGGCGCGGCGGCCGAGCGTCGCGCCGCTGGTCTGTCATCGCCTGTACCAGCACGGCTACTTCGCCTTCACCTGCGGCCACGACTGGTCGGTCCTCCGGCTGCAGCCGCGGTTCGAGATCGCGCCCGAGTCCCTGCTCCGCTTCGCCGATCTCCTCCGCCGCGAGACCGACTACCTGCTGGAGCTCACGTGACGGACACTGCCGTCCGCCGGCGCGCGCTCGTGCTCGGCGGCAGCGGGGCCGTGGGCGGCGCCGTCGTCGAGGCGCTGGTCGGGCGCGGCGTCGACGTCGCGTTCACGTTCCACTCCGGTCGTGAGCGGGCGCTCGCGCTGTCGCGCGCTCACGGCGCGCGGGCCGTCGCGGTCGATCTGGCGCGCCCGGACGCCGTGCGCGGCCTCGTGCGCGGCCTCGACGCCGAAGGCCAGGCGCCCGACATCCTCGTTCACGCCGCCGCGATCACACGCGCGCCCAGGCTGGTCGACCTCGGCGACGACGACTGGGCGGCGATGCTCGCCGTCAACGTCACGAGCGCGGTCGTCGCGGCGCAGGCGCTCGCGCCCGGCCTCGCGGCGCGCGGCGGGGGCGACTTGATCTTCCTCGGCGGCCTCGACCGCGCCCAGTCGGTCGCCGCCCCGGTCGGCTACGCCGCCACCCAGGGCGCGCTCGCCGCGATGACCATGGCGCTGGCCAAGGAGCTGGGCGCGTCGGGCGTGCGCGCCAACCTGCTCGCGCTCGGCATCCTCGACCAGGGTCTGTCGCGGGGGATGGACGAGGCGCTGGTCGCCGACTACCGGCGCTTCAGCGCGCTCCGGCGCACGGGCACGCCCGCCGAGGTGGCGCGCGTGGTCGCCTGGCTCGCGCTCGACAACCGGTACATCACGGGGCGCGTGATACCAGTAAACGGGGGGCTGTGATGATGCGAACGACGACGCTGGTGGTGACCGTGGCGCTGACGCTGCTCGCGGCCGCGAAGGTGGACGCCGCGGGCGCGGGCGCGACCGCCGTGCCGACGCCGCAGGTGATCTCCGGGCGCGGCGTCACCTACTTCGACGGGAGCGTCCGCTGCCCGTTCGCGGGCCTGGGCACGCGGGGCGAGCAGGCGTCCAACCGGCTGGCGCTCGACGACGGCGAGTCGCGGGTCACGATCGACCGGACGCGCCGCCGCATCACCGTCGTGAACACGCACCGCTACCCGTCCGAGCAGGTCATCGTCGATCTGACCTTCCTCGGCACCGCCAAGGCCGACAGCGGCGCGCGCGTCCCGCTCTCCGTTCACCTGAAGCTGGAGAAGAAGAAGGCGAAGATCTCGCTCGACCTCCACCCGCACTGGACCACGCGCGACAAGCTGACCGCGCCCGAGCTGGAGCCGTTCGAGGTGGTTTACAACGACGGCGCGACCGACAAGGTGATCGCGACCGGCGACGACCTGCTGCGCGTCGCGACCGAGAGCAGGCTCAAGTACACGATCGCCGGCGCGCTGATCGCGGTGAAGGACAACCTCGACGGGCGCGGCCCGTCCCTCGCCAAGGGGGGCGCGCTGGCCGACCTGTCGCTCGGCTTCGGCACCAGCCACGTCAACAAGATGTTGATCCGCGCCGAGGTGCGCTCGCTCGACGCCGCCAACGCCGCGCTCGCCGGTCAGCCGCCGGCGACCCTGCTGGCGCGCGGCAGCTGGCAGCTTCGGCTGACCGCGCTATCGAGCCTGCTGTCGCAGGAGACGCTGCGGCGCGATCTGTTCATGCTCGGCCTGGATCGGCTGCCGGTGGTCGCCGCCGGGATCGCCCGCGGGGGTCTCAAGAAAGGGGAGACGCTGGCGTTCACGTTCAAGAACGGCATGGGCAGCGTGTCGTGGGGCGACAAGGAAGAGGACTCTGCCTGCGCCGCTCGACGTCGCGCGGTCGTTCCTCGAGTTCAACTTCCTGGGGGGAGTGCTGGCGCAGCAGGTTGCGCGCGCCTCCGCGACCGTCGCAGGAGCGCCACCCAGCCCGAAAACGCGATGAAGAACGGATTGTAGGGGCGCACCGGCTCGACGACCGTGCCGAAGTCGACCGGCTCGCGCTCCTCGCGGAAGCTGCCGAACAGCCGATCCCAGACGATCAGCGTGCCGCCGAAGTTGCGATCCAGGTACTGGGGATTCCGCCCGTGATGGACGCGGTGGTGTGACGGTGTGTTCAGGACGAGGCCGAGCCAACCCAGGCGTCCGCCGTAGGCCGAGTGGACGAGGAACTGCCACGACAGCGAGATCCCCTGCATGGCGACGATCGCGAGCGGCGGAAAGCCCAGCACCGCCAGCGGCATCCAGAACACCCAGTCCAGCATGCCGCCGGTCCAGGAGTTGCGCGCGCCGACGCTCAGGTTGAAGCGCCGGCTGGTGTGGTGCACCTGGTGCGACGCCCACAGCAGCGGCAGCCGGTGCGCCGCGCGGTGAGACCAGTAGTAGCAGAGGTCGTCCCCCAGGAAGAGCAGCACCCAGGCCCACGCCGCCTGCATCGGCACGTCAAACAGGCGGACGCGCGCGCCCAGCAGGTAGGCGGCGAACGCCAGCGGCCCCCAGGCCTTGCCGACCAGCGTGTTGCCGACGGCGAGCGCCAGGTTGGTCAGCGTGTCCTTGCGATCGTAGTGGCGGTCGCGCCGGATGACACCGCTGACCACCACCTCGATCGCGAGGGCGATCATCAAGACCGGGATCGCGAGCGCCGCGATCCCGGCAGCGCCGTTGGCGAATGAGAAGACCTGCGTCCACACCCCGCGGGACAATAGCGCACCCGCCGGTCGTCACGGCGTCAGACGCCGCCGTCGAGGACGATGGTCGCGCCGTTCATGTAGCTGTTGCGGTCCGACGCGACGAAGGCGACCACCTCGGCGACCTCCGCGAACGTCCCGACGCGGCCGAGCGCGCAGTTGCGCAGGTACTCCTCGCAGGCGCGGCGCGGGCAGGTTCGCGCTGACGCCCTCTTCGAGGACGCCGGGCGCGAGCGCAGTTCACCGTGATGCCGTAGCGGCCGATCTCCTTGGCCAGCGCCTCGGTGAAGCCCTGCAGCGCTGCCTTCGCGGCGCTGTAGTGGACCGGCGCCTGCATCATCTTGACGCCGGCGAGCGAGCTGATGTTGACGATCCGCCCGCGCCTCGCGCGGATCATCCCGCGCAGCACCGCCTGCGTCGCCAGGAACGCGCCCTTGACGTTGACGTCCATCATCCGGTCCCAGTCGGCTTCCTCCATCAGCGCGAGCGGCACGACCTGCCCGACGCCCGCGTTGTTGACCAGGACGTCGACGGGCCGACCACGCGGACTCGATCTGCCGCACCATCTCCTGCACGCCGCCCCGATCGAGCACCGAGATCTTGAACGGCAACGCGCGCCGCCCGGCCGCGCGGATCTCCTCGACCAGCGCCGCCGCGTCGGCGTCGGCCCGGATGTAGTTGAACGCGACGTCGGCGCCCTCGCGCGCCAGCGTCCGCGCGATCGCCCGCCCGAGGCCGCGCGAGCCCCGGTGACCAGCGCGACGCGGCCGGCGAGCAAGCCGACTTCCCCTTGCGTCCCCACGGCGACGTCCGCGCCTAGCCGATCACGTTGAGTCGCAGGCCGCCGTCGGCCGCCTTCGTCCACGGCTTGCCGCCCCACGACGCGACGGGCGTGTTCGGCCCCTTCGCGGCGCCGCGGTGGAACATGTTGAAGCCGCAGGCCGGCATGACGCGGCCGTCGACCTGCGGGTAGTGGTGGCAGCACTTGCGCAGCCGCTCGAGATCGAAGTCGTGGCGGTCCATGTAGTGGTGCAGGAAGATCGACTTCGCCTGCCCCTCGCCGATCCGCACCGCCTCCTTGTTGCCGAGCGCGCGGTCGCGGGAACATCGCGTCGAGCGACGCGCCGCAGCGCCTTGAGGATCTCGGGGCCGCGCTCGATCTCGTCCTGGCGCGCGAACACGTCGTGGATGACCTCGTGCAGCGCGTCGTGGATCTCGGGCGAGGCGCCGCAGCGTCGCCGACGAGCGCAGCAGCGATCCGTGGCTGCTTGAAGTCGACGAAGCGCGCGAACGGCAGGTGGCTGCCGTCGTCGCAGGCGCAGCAGGTAGGTCAGCGACACGCACTGCGGGTGCGAGCACGGCAGCGGCGAGAAGTCGCTGTACACGCAGCCTGCCCGCCGGTCTGCTCCTCGATCGCGCGGATCACGCCCGGGATCGTCAGGCGATCCATCGGGTCGTGGGCGAACCGGCCGCCGCCGTGGCCGGTGAACGCGGCGGGCTGGAAGTTGAGCGACAGGATGTGGTCCTCCGCCAGGAGCAGCTCGACCGCCTGGCCGATCTGGTGCTCGTTGACGCCGCGCGTGGCGACGAAGATCAGCTGCGTCGGGATCGTCGAGCTCCTCGAGCATCGCGAGCGCCGCCTCCTTCTCGGCGGCGAGGTCGCGGCCGCGGATCTTCTCGTGGGTCGTCGGCGGTGAAGCCGTCGAGCTGCAGCGCCGACGTAGGCGCCCGTCGTCCTTGAGCGCCTCGGCGAACGCGCGGTCCCGGCCGAGCCGCAGGCCGTTGGTGATGAGCACGACGCGGCCGATCTCGGCCGCGATTCGCGATGTCGATCAGCTCGAGGAGCTGCGGGTGGCTGGTCGGCTCGCCGCCCGAGAGCGCGAGCGACTCGCACTGGCCCTCGTTGCGTCGACCAGCATGTCGACGATCGCGCGCGAACGTCTCGGGCTCCATGTGGTTGCGAGTACTGGTTGTCGACGATGCAGATCGGGCACTCGAGGTTGCAGTGGTCGGTGACCTCGACGATCGGCAGGCAGGTGTGCTGCTCGTGGTCGTCGCAGGTGCCGCAGTCGGTCGGGCAGCCGTGCTCGACGTCGGCGCGCGAACTTCAGCGGCTCGGTGCCGGCGCGCGCGAAGCGCGTAGGCGCTGACGTAGTAGCCCGCGTCCTCGGAGACCAGCGCCTCCGACGGGCCGCAGCGTCGGGCAGGTCTTCTTGAAGAAGACGCTGGCCCGCGCGGATCACGACGTCGGCCGGGATCAAGCGCGAGGCAGCTGCGGGCAGGTCGACGTCGTCTGCTTGAACAGGTGGTCGCCGGGCGCGTCCGCCGGGACGTCGCCGCGCGCGAGGAACGCCGCCACCCAGGCCGTCGGCGTCGGCCGCGATCAGCTCTTCGGTCGGACCGCAGCGCCGTGCAGAGCATGAGCATGACGACGTCGCCGTCGCGCAGCACGACGCGCCCCTCGAGCGCAGCGCCGCAGCCGCCGCAGGAGGTCATGCTCGTGCGCGAAGAACGTGTGGGGCTTGTCACGGCGACCGGAAGGCGGGACGCAGGTCGTGCACTCCATGGCGATTCCTCCAGCGACGACGACGACGACGACGCGCCGACCCATATCATGGACCCGGTGGTAGCGTGTCGCAGCGCATGCGCTACGTCCTCCTCGATCGCATCACGGCGCTCGAGCCGCCCGAGCAGCGCGCGCGGAATCAAGTGCGTCTCGCTGTCCGACGACATCTTCGCCGACCACTTTCCGGGCCACCCGGTGATGCCGGGCGCGCTGATCCTCGAGTCGCTGGCGCAGCTCGGCGGCGTGCTGCTGCGAAGCGACGATGCGCCTGCGCGGTCGCAACGACCTGCACGCGCTGCTGACGATGGTCGAGCGGGCCAAGTTTCGCCGCATGGTCCGGCCCGGCGATCGGCTGGAGCTGGCGACGGCCGCGCTGCGCGTGAGCGAGGACGGCGGCCAGGTGACAGCGACGGCGCACGGTCGACGGGCAGCTCGCCGCGGAGGCGGAGCTGACGTTCGCGTTCGCCGAGGTCAAGCACCCGAAGCTCATCGAACGCCGCCGCGAAGTCCTCAACATCTGGCTGCACGGCTCCAGCGAAGAGCCGTGACGGCCGCGGGCTGAGCATGGCGAGGCGCCCCGTGTTCGTCCGCGGCGTCGGCGCGGTCACGCCGCTCGGCCCCGACTGGCCGTCGTCGCGCGCGGCGCTGGCGGAGGGCGCGAGCGCGATCGCGCCGGTCACGAGCTTCGACGTCGACCGGGCTTCCCGTCGCACGGTCGCGGCGGCGGTGCCCGAGCGCTTCTCGCGGGCGGCGCGCACCTCGATCGGCGCTGGACGCTGCTCGCGCCTGCCGCCGACGAGGCCTGGCGCCAGGCCGCCGTCGACGTCCCTGCCGCGCGCATCGGCGTGTTCGTCGGCGCCGAATCGGGCCGGGCGTCGTTCGCGACGGTGCTGGCGCTCGCGCGCGCGGCGGGTGGCGGCGGAGCGACGCCTTCGATCACGCGCGCGTTCGGCGCGCGACGCGCGGCGCGCTGCGCCGCAGCTCGATACCGCCGCGTCGTGTCGCCGGCGGCGGTGGCGTCGGCGCTTGCCCGGCGCCTCGGCGCCGCCGGGCCCGGCGGTCACGGTCTCGCTCGCCTGCGCGTCGGGCGCCGCCGCCATCGCCGAGGGCGGCGCGCGCGATCCGCGCTCGGTCAGTGCGACGTCGCGCTCTGCGGCGGCGTGGGCGCGGACGTCGATCCGCTCATGCTCGCCGGCTTCGGCCAGCTCGGGGCGCTGTCCGCGCGCGGCGTCTCCTGTCCGTTCGACGCGCGCCGCGACGGCTTCGTCGTCGGCGAGGGCGCGGCGGTGGTCGTGCTGGCGGCCGAGCGCGGCCCGGCGCCGCGCTCGAGCTCGCGGGCGAGGCGCGCTCGCTCGACGCCTATCACCTGACCGCGCCCGATCCCGACGGCGACGGCGCCGAGCGCGCGATGCGCGGCGCGCTCGGCCGACGCGGGCGAGGCGCGCGTCGACTACGTGCAGGCGCACGGCACCTCGACGCCGCTCAACGACGCCGTCGAGGCGGCGGCGATCCGGCGGGTGCTCGGCCACGCGCTCGACGAGGCGCACGTGTCAGTCGATCAAGGGCGCGCTCGGCCACTGGATCGCGGGCGCGGGCGCGCTCGGGTTCCTGGCCGCGTGCGCGGCGATCGCTGGACGGCTGCGTGCTGCCGACGGCGGGGCTGCGCGAGCCCGACCCGGCCTGCGCGCTGCCCCACGTCCAGGGGCGCGCGCTCGCCCGTCCGATACGAACTGCGCTCGTCAACGCGTTCGCGTTCGGCGGCGCCAACACCAGCCTCGTCCTGCGGGGTGTCGCCTGAGCGCACCCTTCCCGCGGGCGGTGTACGTCGCGGGCGCGGCCGCGCTGACGCCGCTCGGGGCGGGCTGGCGCGGGCTCGCGACCCGTACGGCAGCGGGCGGCCCGCCGGCCGCCGCCGAGGTGCCCGCGCTCGCGCCCGACGACGACCCGTGCCAGCCGCGGCATCGCAAGATGATGTCGCGCGCCGCGTACCTCGCGGCGGCGGTCGTTCGGGCGGCGCTGCGCGAGCCGGCCGTCGCGGGCCTCGACATCGCCCCTGCCGAGATCGGCTGCTTCCTCGGCGTTGGCGCCTCGGGCGGTGACATCCCGAGCTCGAAGCGATGCTGCGCGAGAGCGTCGCGGACGGCGCCTTCCAGCTCGACCGATTCGGCGACGCGGGCCTGCGCGCCGCGAACCCGCTGTTCGCGTTCCAGCTGATGAACAACTTCACGCTCTGTCACGGCGCCATCCTGGCGGGCCTCGGGGGGCCGAACGCCGCGTTCTTCTCCCGCGGCGCCGGCACCGTCCGGGCCCTGCGCGAGGCGGCGTTTGCGATCGCGGAAGCGGATGCGCCCGCCGTGCTGGCCGGTGGCGCCGACTCGGCGCTCCATCCTGTGACGGCGTGGGAGCTGGCGCGCGGTGGCACGCAGGCGCGTCCGTCAGAAGCGGCGGCCGTCGTCGCGCTCTCCGCCCGCCCCGTCGAAGCGACGCGCGTCCGGCTCGTGCGCGCCGAGGTCGCCCAGACTGCCTCCCTCGACGGAGATCTGCACCTCGCCCCGCGAAAGCGGGGAGAGGTCGGTGCCCGCAGGGCACCGGGCGAGGGGAACGGCGCTGCGATAGGTCGTGGGCCCCTCTCCCTCTCCCTCTCCCCGCTTCGCGGGGCGAGGGCAAACGGTCGCAGTGAACCGAACGGTGCCGGCCATCCGTCGCTGGTAGTCGTCACTGCATCCGATCCCGACGCGCGCGCCGCTCTCGCGGCGGCCGCGCGCGCCGACGCCACCGAGCTCATCGTCGTCGACAGCGTCTTCGGCGAGACGCTGGCGGCGGCGCCGGCGATCGCCTGGGTGGTGGCGCTCGACTGGCTCGCGGCGCGCCCGGGCGGCCGGGCCCGCGTCTTGAGCCGCGGCCTCGACGGCGAGCTCGGCGTCGTCGACCTCGTCAAGGAGGCGGCATGAGCCACGCCGCGATCTCCGGCGTCGGCGTCGTCTCGGCGTTCGGCGTCGGCGCGGCCGCGTTCTTCGACGGCCTGGCGCAGGGGCGCGCCGCGGTGGGACCGATCCGCGCCTTCGACGTGACGACGTTCCCGGTGCGCGTCGCCGGCGAGGTGCCCGACCTGCCCGCGAGCGTCGCCGTCGGTCGGCGGCGGCGGCCGCGATCGCAAGCTCGCGCTCGGCCTCGCGGCGGCGGCGGAGGCCTGGCGCAGCGCCGGCTGCACGGCTGTCGATCGGGGCGCCGCGCTGGTCGCCGCCGTGGGCCTCGAGCAGGCGCTGCTCGAGGACTTCGCGCCGCTGCTCGACGACGGACGCATCGACTGGGCCCGGGCCGCCGCGGCGATCCTCCCCCGGGTGGCGTTCCGCGCGCCGATCGACGGCACGCTGCGCGCGCTCGCCGAAGGGCTCGCGCTCACCGGTCCGCGCATCGCCCACGTCTCCGCCTGCGCGGCCGGTGCGCTGGCCGTCGCGCACGCGGCCGCCCTCGTCGAGCGCGGCGAGCACGAGGTCGTCGTCGCGGGCGCGACCGACTCGATGGTCAATCCCCTCGGCCTCGGCGGCATGGCCCGCCTCGGCGCGCCGTCGCCTCGCCACGAGCCCGACGCCTGCCGGCCCTTCGACCGCCGGCGCGACGGCCTGGCGATGGGCGAAGGCGCGGCGTTCTTCGTGGTCGAGAACGAAGCGCGCGCCCGGGCGCGCGGGGCGCGGGTGCACGCGCGCGTCATCGGATGGGGGAGCACGCAGGACGGCTACCGCGTGACCGCGCCGCGCCCCGACGGCCGCTCGCGCCGCGCGCGCCATCTCGAAGGCGCTGGCGCGCGCCGGCCTCGCCGCCGAGGCGATCGGCTACGTCAACGCGCACGGCACCGGGACGCCGCTCAACGATCCGGCCGAGGTGCGCGCGATGCGCCTCGCCCTCGGTGCACACGCGGACCACGTTCCCGTCTCGTCGATCAAGGGCGCCGTCGGCCATCTGATGGCCGCCTCGGGCGCGATCGAGCTCGCCGCCTGTCTGCTGCCGCTGGCGCGCGGGCTGCTGCCGGGGACGGCCCACCACCGCGAGCCCGATCCCGAGTGCGACGTCGACGTGATCGGCGAGGCGCCGCGGTCCGGGGCCGTCGAATTCGCGCTGTCGAACTCGTTCGGCTTCGGCGGCCAGAACGCGTCGGTGCTGCTCGCGCGGGGTGAGCCGTGAACGGCTCGCGCGCCCGATCGCCGTGACGGGGTGGGCCTGGCGCACACCGCTCGGTGACGGCGTCGACGAGCGTCGTGCGGCGCCTCGCCGGGGGCGAGCGCGCCGCCGCGCAGCTCGCGCGCTTCCCGAGCGGCAGCACCGCCTGCCGCTGGGCCGCCGCGATCGCCGGCGAGCCCGCCCCGTCGCGCCACCACCGCTTCCTGCGGCGCATGGGCGGCTTCGCGCTCGACGTCGCGCTCGAGGCGGCCCGCGCGCTGCCGCCCGCCGCCCGCGGCGCGCGCCTCGGGCTGTTCTTCGGCTACGGCGGTCTGCGCGCGCACTGGGACGACATGATGCCGGCGCTCGCCCGCCAGGAGCCGGACGGCGCGCGCGCCTGGGAGCGCGGGCTTCATCTCCTGCACCCGTTCTGGATGCTGCAGCACCTGTCGAACAACGCGCACGCGCTCGCGGCCACGGAGCTCGGCGCGCTGCGGCGACGGCCTGCTGCTCGCCGGCGCGAACGCCGGCGCACAGGCGCTCGGGGCCGCGGCCCGGGCCCTCGCCTGCCGCGCGATCGACGCCGCGATCGTCGTCGCCTACGACACGCTGCTCGAGCCCGAGACGCTGGTCGAGCTCGCGAACCGCGGCGCTTGCCTGAGCCCGCTCGGCCTGCCGCCCGCCGCCCCTTACGACGAACGATCCGCCGGCTTCGTTCCCGGCGAGGCGGCCGCGGCCGTCGTGCTCGAGCGCCGCGACGACGCGGGCGGCCGCGCCCTCGCTGTCGTCGACGCGTGGGATGCGGCTGACGGCGGGCGCGCCGCCGCGGCGGCCTGGCGGCCCTCGCCAACGTGCTCGCGTCGCTGCCGGTGGAAGGCGGTGCTCGGCCCACGATCGGCGTCGTCGACGGCGCCGCGCTGGCCGATCCCGCGGCCGACGCCGAGGAGCGTCAGCTGCTGGCGGCGCGCGCCGATCTCGTCTCGGCGTCGACGCCCATCTGTGCGACGCTCGCGGCCATGGGACAGCTCGGGGCGGCGGCCGCCGTCGTGCAGACGATCGCGCTCGGCGCCGCGCTGCGCGCCGGTCGTCTGCCGCCCGTGCCGGCGCTCGAGCGCGGCGCACCCGGGCCGCTGCGACCGCTGGCGGCGGCCGAGACGACCGCGGCGCGCGCCGGCCTCGCCCTGTCGACCGGCGCGCCCGGTCTCGCCGGCGCTGTCCGGGTGGAGCTGCCATGACCACGGCCACCGACGGGGCCCGCTGGGCGCTGGTCACGGGCGCGTCGCGCGGCATCGGCGCCGCGATCGCGACGGAGCTGGCGGCGCGCGGCTTCGCCGTCGCGCTCAACTTCCGTCGCGACGCCGCCGCGGCCGCGGCGGTGGCGGCCGCGATCGAAGCCGCCGGCGGGCAGGCGTTGCTCGCCCCCGGCGACGTCGCCGTCCCGGCAGCCGTCGAAGCGATGTGGCAGACGCTCGATCGTCACCTCGAGACGACCGGGGGCACGCTGGACGTTCTGGTGTGCAACGCTGGCATCATCCGCGACACGCTGCTCGGCGCGAGCGAGGCGCGCGACTTCGACGACGTCCTGCGCGTCAACCTCGGCGGCGTCGTGGACTGCTGCCGGCAGGCGGTGCGCCGCCTCGTCCCCCGCCGGCGCGGCGCGATCGTCACGCTGTCGTCGGTGGCGGCGCAGCGCCCCGGCCGCGGCCAGAGCAACTACGCCGCCTCCAAGGGCGCGGTCGAGTCGTTCACCCGCGCGCTCGCGGTCGAGCTCGCGCCGCGCGGCATCCGCGTCAACGCCGTCGCCCCGGGCGTGATCGACACGGAGATGACCGCCGAGGTGCGCGCCCTCGCCCCCGCCGAGCGTCGCGGCGCGAATCCTGCTCCGGCGTCCGGGGAGCCCCGAGGAGGTCGCGCGCGTCGTCGCCTTCCTGTGCAGCGATGACGCCAGCTACGTCACCGGCCAGGTCTGGAACGTCGACGGAGGCTTCAAGCTGGAATGAGTCTGCCGCCCGCGAGCAAAGCCGACCCCGCGGCTGCCCACGCGCTGTACGCGCTGCTCGGCGCGCGCCGCAGCCTGCGCCGCTTCTCGGCCGCGCCGCTCGAGCGCGCCGTGCTCGAGCGGCTGCTGGCCGCCGCCGTCACCGCGCCGTCGAGCACGAATCGGCAGCCGTGGCGCTTCACGGTCGTGACCTCACCCGGGCGCCGGCGCGACATCGCCGCCGCGGTGCGCGCCCGCGCCGACGAGATGAAGGCGATCGTCGCCCGCGGCCACCACGCCGCTGACTTCGGCAACTACTCCGACTTCTTTCACGAGCCGCTGGAGAGCGCCGCCGCGATCATCGTTCCCCAGTACCGCGAGCACGACGATCTGATCGCGTCCTTCATCGCGTCGGGCGGCGGCGACCCCAGCCGATTCACGACCAGCGCCGCCATGCACGCCGAGCTGGCGTCGACATCCGCCGCCGTCATGCTGCTGCTGGTCGCAGGCCCACGCCGAGGGCCTCGGCGGCTGCTGGATGGCGGGTCCGATGATCGCGCGCGACGACATCGGGCGGCTGCTGCGGCATCGCCCTGCCCTGGCGTATGCTGGGCGCGATCGCCATCGGCTACCCCGACCCCACGTCGCCTCCGGCGGCCTCGCCGGGCCGCAAGTCGATCGATCGCGTCACCGAGTTCATCGAATGACCGCCGCCGCCTCGACGAACGATCGCGCCGCGCGCGCCGCGATCGAAGACAAGGTCCGCCTGCTGGTCGCGGAGGCGGTCGGCCGCCCCGCCGGCGAGGTGACGCTCGACGCGAGCCTGATCGGGGACCTGGGCGCGGACTCGCTGACCCTGCTCGATCTCGTGTTCATGCTCGAACGGGCGTTCGCCATCCAGATCACGCGCGGCGAGATCGAACGGACCGCCCGTGGCGACATGAGCGACGAGGAGTTCGCGCCGGCCGGCGTGGTCTCGGAGACCGGCCTCGCCCGCCTGCGCACGCTGATGCCCGAAGCCGCGACGCGCATCAAGCCCGGCCTGCGCCAGGGCGAGATCCTGACGCTGTTCTCGGCGCGAACGTTCGCCTCGATCGTGATCGCGAAGCACACGCATGCTGATCGAGCCTGAACACGCCAGGCATCGCTGTTTGAATCTCCGGCGACCGCGACATTCTTGTCGTCCTCGGGCACGCGAGCTCGTCGCCGTGCTTGGCGCAGGGGCGCTGCTGGTCGGCTGCACGACCACGCACACGCTGGGCCGGATCGACTCTGACGGAGTGCGCACACAGGTCGACGCGATCGCCGCCAGCGGCGATGCGATCGTGCGCGTACGTCCCCTGCCGGGTGAGCGCCCGCCGCCATTCGGCGAACGAGTCACCAGCGTCACACCACCAGGGTTCATCATCGAACCGACGCGCGGACAACCGCTGCTCGTCGCGCGCGAGCAACTGACGTCGCTCAGCCGAAACGACCACGCGCGCGGCGCCGCGGACGGCGCGATCGCGGGCGGCATCGCGGGCTTCCTGGTCGGCGTCACCATCGGCATCCTGCAGACCGTCGGCGGCCCCCGCTGTTCCGACTATTGTCCCGGTCCGGACTCCGTCGTGGTCGGGCTCTACTCTGGCGCTCTGCTCAGTGCCATCGGGGCCGTGCTCGGCGCCGGCATCGGCGCGGCGGGAGGTCACGAGGAGCGGTTCGAACTCTCCCCATGAGCGAGGCTCCTCCGGTGCCGGCTCGCGTCTAGACGCACATCTGCCACCGCCAAGACACTCCGCGACATTGGCTGCCGTTTGGCTGCCGTTTCCGTTTAGGTCAGCCATTCGGTCAGACGATTAGAGGGGCATGCGCGCCCGACTCGCTGACCTTGCCGTCGCGGGCGTGCTGATCGGATCGCTCCATGGCTGCGGCGGCGGCTCGCCTGTCAGAGACGGCGCGGTCGATGTCCGTGACGCGCGCGCGGACAGCGGCGGCGCGTCTGACGCTCCCAGTGCCGACGTACCGCCCAGCAGCGACGTCGCCCTCGACGCACCGTCGAGCGTCGATGTGCGCGCCGATCAGGCGGCCGACGCGCGTCGATGCTCCGGTCGACGCCCCTGCCCCCATCGACTCCGGCGCCACCTGCACGACCCAGACGGTCATCCTGGGTCGCGGCGGCACCACCTCGTCGTGCTCCTTCGCGATCTCGGCCTCGATTCCCCGCGATCAGGTGAACCTGAACTTGGGTGGCGGCCGACTCTGCAGGCAGGGGTCGAACAACTGCACGTCGCGCGGCGGATGGTTCTGGTTCGGCGACGACGTCGCGCTGTGCGACGACACCTGCCTGGCCTGGGAGGCCAGCCGGGCCAATCTGATCCTGGAGGTGGGCTGCGCGTCGGAGAGCTGCTTCGTCGCCTGTCGCCAGGGCGGCGGCCCGTGCGGGGACGGCATCAACTCGTGCTGCGCCGGCTGGCGGTGCACCGGCGTTTCGTGCGCCGCCTGCGTGCACGGCGGACAGTCCTGCACGACGACCGCGGAGTGCTGCTCCGGGACGTGCCAGAACGGATCGTGTGTCGGCCCCCTGGGCGGCGTCTGTGTCTCCCAGGCCGGCTGCTCGCAGGGCGAATGCCGCGACGGGCGCTGCCAGTGCGCCGTCGATCAGATCCTCTGCAACTCGGGCTGCGTGAGCTACACCGATCCCAACAACTGCCGGGGCTGCGGCAACGTCTGTGCGACCGGCACCGGCCGCGTCTGCACCGCGAACGGCTGCGTCTGCGATCCGCAGAGCGCACTCCCCGACGAATGCAACGGCGTCTGCGTCAACAAGTCCAGCGATCGCACCAACTGCGGGCTGTGCTTCAACACCTGTCCCAAGCTCGAACAGGTCTGCAACAACGGCATCTGCGGTTGCCCGGGCGGCATGACCGACTGCAACGGGAGCTGCGTCGACACCCGCACCAGCCAGAGTCACTGCGGTGTGTGCAACCGCGGCTGCCCGGTGGGCGTCGAGGTGTGCAGCGCCGGCACCTGCGCGTGCGCGCCGGGCTACACCCGCTGCCCGACGGGAAACTGCGTGAATCTGCAGACCGACAGGTTCAACTGCGGGGCGTGCACCACGACCTGCAACGGCAACCGGACCTGCACCAGCGGCGCCTGCGGGTAGCCAGGGCGGATCGACGCTGGCTGACACCTGGCGATCAGGAACACGCCGCGGATCCCGACACCGGGCTCGACGCGACGCCGCCACACTGGAGCTCGCAGCTCGCACCGGGCGCGCAGTCGAGCGAGCACTCGCCGAGACAGCGGACCTTGCAGGTCGCACCGGCCAGGCAGTCGACGCTGGCGCCGGTCCCCAGCGTCAGCTCGCAGGTTGCCCTCGCCTCACACTTCATCCTGGCACCGTCGCCCGCAGCGAGTGTGCAATGGCTGTCCTCCTCGCACTCACCCGAGCAGGACAGCCCGCACGTCCCGGCGCAGGTCGCCGCGTGCGGACACCTCAGCGGACACGTGCTGGCGTCACAGGCCACGATACGCCAGCCACAGTTGCCGCCCGAACACGCGTCGGCCGCGCCGTCGAAGGGGCGCTGGTCGAAGCGAAACGCCCCATCGCACGCCAGCAGCACCGCGATCGCGCCCACCGCCGCGACCTCCGCGGCCCGCGACGTCACTGCGGCCGCGCCCTCTGCGCGGCCGCGCCGAGGAAACGCCGCCGCTCGGCGCGCGCGCTGTCAGTCAGCTGGCCGGTCGGGTGCCGCGCGATGAGCCGGTCGAGCCAGCGCACGGCTTCGTCGAAGTCGCCCCGACGCCCGGCTGCCAGCGCCGCCGCGAACAGATCGTTCTGTTCGGCGAGCGTCGACGCATGCGCCAGCTCCCGCGCGGCCGCCGGCTCGTGGCCATGGGGGACGTCAGTCACCGCATGACGGCGCACCTGCGCGGCGGCGCGCAGCGGATGACAGTCTGGCCAACGCGCGCCGGCCTGCAAGCGAACCTCGCCGCCGGCGTGCCGGACCACGACGACGCCCTCTTGGACGGTCACGACGGTGCGCACGTCCGCATCACACGCCGGCTCGACACCCACCCCGACCTCGAACCGCGTCCCCTTGACCTCGATCTCCACGTCGGGCGTCCCGACGATGAACCGCCGGTCAACCGCGAGCTTCGCCACCTTCGCCGCCAGCACGCCGCCCGACAGGTCGAACCTCTGCACCGGGCCGAGCTCGACGACGCGGGCGCTGGCGCCCCCGGCGAGATCCAGGCGAGTGCCCGTCGCCAGGGCCAGCGTCACGCCGCCGGACGGCGCGACCTGTAGCTGCGTCCCGATGACGATCTCGTCACCGACGGTCACCGGCCGCTGGTCGCCCGACGGTCCAACAAACGCCCCTGCCCCCTCGATCATCGCGATCGACAGCGCCGGTGGGCGGCGCGCCAGCTCGTGCGCGACTGCCAGCGTCCGCGGCGCGCCGTCCGAGGGAGCCCGCGGCCAGGCGACCACCGCCAGCACCGCGGCGGCCGCCGCGACCGCGCCCACGGCGATCGGCCAGCGCCGGCGGCGCGTGCGCGCGCGCAGCGCCCGCTCGATGGCCCCGATGTCAGCCACGCGATTGCCGAACCCATCCGGCCCAGCCGGTATCTCCTCCGCCTCCAGGGCGCGCGCGGCCAGCTCGGCGTAGCGCGTCTCCTCGTCGTGCGACCTCATCGTTCTCCTTCCCACCGTACGAGCTCGCCTGCCAGCTCGGGATCGCCGGCGATCCGTTCGTGCAAATCCTTGCGACCGCGCACGAGGCGGCTCTGTGCGGCCGCGACGCTGGTCCCCATGATCGCTGCCATCTCCCGCAGATCGTAGCCGTGGACGTCGTGGAGCAAGAACGCCCAGACCCGATCGCGATCCACGTCATCGAGGTGGCGACGCACGCGATCGATCACCGAACGCAATATCGCCCGCCGCGCCGGCTGGTCGGACGCGGCGACGTCCGGAGGGGGCCACGTATCCTCGAACACGCGCCGCTCGACTCGGCGGTGGCGCAGCGCCTTGTACACGACGCGCGCGGCGAGCATGCTCATCCACGCGTCGAACGGACAGTCGCCCCGATACGTGTCGATGCTGCGCACGACCTCGACCATCACCTGCTGGAAGATGTCCTGCCGTTCCTGATCGGCGCGCCCGAGCAGCTTGCGGATCGTGCGCTCGACGACCGGTCGAGCCCTCACATAGACGGCGTTCGCCGCGCTGGCGTCGCCAGCGCGGACCGCCGCGAGCAGCTGCGTGTCATCGAAACGCGACTCGCTCGCCGCGCCGGCGCCCGCGCCGCGGCCGATGACGAGCTTCAGTCTCGGGGCTGGAGTGGACACCTATCGATAAGGTACCGCGTCCAGGCTCGCAGCAGGCCGCCACGCTAGAACGCGGCGATCAGGCCGCCCTGAAATATGGCGCGCAGCGGCGGCAGCGCAGCGACCTCCGCGTTCCCTACAAAGACGTGTGTAGTCCCGAACGCCACCTCGGGGCCCGCCGCGACGGACAGCGCCACGCTCGAGCTCAGGGACCAGCGCAGCTCGCCCATCAGCGCCGCGCCCGGGATCCACCGCCCCTGGCGCACCGGCGCGGGATCGTCGGACGACAGGTGGGACAGCGATTCGTAGAGCAGGAGCGCGTCTGCGCGCACGCCGAGGCCGAAGCGCCGGCCGCCCCGTGCCGGGCGGACGTCCGCAACGACGCCGGCGCACGCGGCGAACGTCGTCAGCGCCGACTGCGCCGCGCCGATGGCCCCAAAGCGCGCCCGCGCCCCCAACCGGAAGCCCAAGCGCGGCAACGGCAACCAGCGGACGCCGAGCGCGCCGCCCGCGCCCGACCCGTCGCCGCCGAAAGCGACGCCGCCTTCCACCGCCGCGTCGAGCGCCCAGCGTGCCACGGGTGGCGGAGGGAGCTCCGGCGCGGGCGCGGCCAGGATTCCAGCCGGCGGTTTTGCGGACGGCGGCTCGGCGTGGGCGACAGCGTCCGGCCGCAACAGGGCAGCGAGCACGAGGCCAAACGCGCGCCCGCGCTCCGCCAGCGGATCCGAGTCCTCGAACACCAGCCCCTGCGCCTCCCTACGCCCGGACGCGATGACGGTGACCTCGAGACGTCCGCGCAACCGTTGCGCGTCGGCCCAGGTCAGGCGCGCGACCGCGGCGGCGCCTTGCGCGCGCGCCAGCGCCTGGTCAGTCGCGGGCGGTGCGTCCCGATCGACGACCCGCACCTCGACGCGCGCCTGCCGGCCCAGGACCTCCTCGGCGGCGCGGACCAGCGCGTCCGGCAGCGCCGTCCCGAAGTCCTGTACCTCGATCAGCAGGAGAACGACGTAGGTGATCATGCAGGCACGCAGGCCATGGAGAGCATTGGCCTGATTGGAAAACGCCGCGGTACGTCGAGATCATGCCACGGTTCGCGACCGCGAGGACGGGCGTGAGCCACGGCCGGCGCGTCGAGCCAGCTCGGCCGAAGAAAAGTGGGCCGGTGCTGCCTGCTTGTCCCTACCTCGGGGCACTTCTCCTTCATCACCCCCTCCTCGCGTGCGCGGCGCGGAACGGAGGGCGGCATGCACAAGGAGATCAACGATGCCAACAAGCCGGATCGCAGGTTCCCGGGGCGTGGTCGTTTCGGGATTTCTCGCTACCGCCTTGCTGACCGCCTGTCTCCCCGATCCCTCGCCATTTGACACCTCGACGGGCGGCGCGGGAGGGACAGCCACCGGCGGATCCGGTACGGGCGCGGGCGGCAGCGCTGGATCTGGCACGGCTGGTGGCTTCGCCGGCGCGCGTGGCGGCGATAGCGGGGCCGGCAGCGCCGGTCGCGGCGGCAACACCGGATCTGGCACGGCCGGTGGCTTCGCCGGCGGGCGTGGCGGCGGTAGCGGGGCCAGCAGCGCCGGTCGCGGCGGCAGCGCCGGTCGCGGCGGCAACGCCGGCACGTCCGCCGGCGGTCGCGGCGGCAACGCCGGCACGTCGGCCGGCGGTAGCACCGGGACTGCGGCGTTCGCCGTCTGCATGCCCTGCCACGGCAGCGATGGCACCGGCGTGGCGGGCAAGGGACCGGACATTCAGCACCCCGTAGTCGACTACTTCACCTGGGTGATTCGCAATGGGCGCATGCACCCCGACTATCCCGAGGCCATGCCGCAGTTCACGACCGCTCTGTTATCCGATCCGGATCTCCAGAGCATCCTCACCTTCCTGGCGAGTTTTCCGAAGCCGACGACCGGTGCGGGGCTGTACCGCGACTATTGCGCGAACTGCCACGGTGCGGACGCCATGGGCGGCGTGACCATGCGGCCCATCGCCGCCGAACCGATGAGCGCGTTCCCCATGAACGTCCGCAGTGGCCACCACCCCGGCGAATTCTCGAATCGCCGAGACTTCATGCCGAAGTGGACGGCGACCCAGCTCTCCGACGCGGAGATCCAGCTCATCTTCATGTACGTCAACGGGCTGTGACCGGTCTTCGTACTTGCTCTCGCGATGAGCAGGTGCGGTCGATGCCCGTGACGCGCGCGCGGACACCGGCGGCTGGTCTGATGCTCGCGGGTCCAACGGTGCCTGCGGGTAGCGCTTTGTGCGTTGAACTTGGTGCGCTGCACTGAACGAACGAGGGGAACCCCTGACAGCGAGCGCCGTCGTGGACATCTTTGTCCTTGCTATGGAGGAGTGGCGACATCGCCCGCGGCGAGGCGACTGCTGGGAGAGCGACCGCGGGATCCGAGCGAAAGTCCGCGAGGTCCGCGACGACTCCGTCCTGATCGAACTGGTTGAGGCGCGGCTGGCCGCCTTTCTGATGGAGCGCAAGGTGTTCGAGCACACCTTCAAGCACCTCGCGTACAGCGGGCCCGGGGTGTCGCAGCCGCTGCCCGATGTTTCGGGCAGGCACAACTAGCGCCGGCCCGTGCGAAGCACCGACAGCCTAGCCGGCGAGCGGCCGCCCTTCGGTGGGCCGCCAGCCGGAAGCGGCGACCTGCGCTGCCTCCGGCGAGCCGGCGTACGTCTTCACCAGTTCTCCGTCCTCGAACATCAGCAACGCGCCGGGCGCCAGCGCAACCCACGGCTCGGCGCGCGTCAGCGGCGCGGTGGCCACGACCGCGAGCGCGCCCGGCCCGCGCAGGACGTTATCCAGGCTGACCTCGACCTCTTCGTCGGCCAGCGTGGCGCGGCCGAGCGGCGGCGTCCGCACGATGTACGACAGCTTGTCGCCGCAGCGGGCGAACAGGTAACGCCCGTCGCTCAGCAGACAGTTGAGGATCCCGTCGCTTCCGAGATCGTTGAACAGGCGGAACATCGTGTCGCCGAGGTCGTCGCGGTCGTCCGGGTAATGGGAGGGGTAGCGCTCGCGCAGACGCTCGAGCAGCCAGCAGAAGGCGTGCTCGCTGTCGGTGTCGCCGAGCGCGCGACTCAAGCACGAGCGGCCGCGAACGCACGTGCGGCAGCGTTCCGTTGTGCGCGAACACGAGGTGGCGCCCGTGGAACACGCGCACGAACGGATGCGTGTTCTCTATCCGCGCCGGGCCCAGGGTCTTCTTGCGGATGTGCGCGACGGCCAGCCGGGTCTCGATCGGGTTGTCGTGGAGGAAGCGCGCGAGCGGGCTGGCGTGGGCGGGGTGCTCCTCACGAAACGTGCGCGCGAACTGCCGTTCGTAGAGGGACACGCCCCAGCCGTCGGCGTGCGGGCCCGTCCGCCCGCCGCGCTGGAGGAAGCCGGAGAACGAGAAGGCGATGTCGACCGGTTGGCTCGACGTGATTCCCAGCAGCTCGCACACGAACAACAACCTAGCCACGACGGCGCCCGCGGGCCGGGCGACAATCCGGACGGCTCTTGATCTTGACACTCGCAGACCTACCTACGAGGAGAGGATCAGTGCACAAGCAACTCACGCTGGGCGTCGAGGAGGAGTTTCATCTCGTCGATCTCCGTTCGCGGCGGCTCACGCAGCGCGCGGGCGAGGTCCTGGCCGCGCTTGCCAACGCGCGGGGGACCTACGCGGCCGAGCTGCAGCAGACCACCGTGGAGACGAACACCGAAGTCGTCGACACGCTGGACGGGCTGCGGCGCAGCCTCGTGAGCCTGCGCGACGGAGCTGGCCAGGGCGTGCGAGGCGCTGGGCATCGGCGTCGCCAGCGCCGGCACCATGCCGCTGTCGCTGCCCATCACGATCACCGAAAACGCGCGCTTCCGCCGGATGCTCGCCGACTATCAGCTCCTCGTGCGCGAGCAGATCATCTGCGGCATGCAGGTGCACGTCGGGGTGGCGGAGCACGACGTCGCGGCGGCCCTCATCGATCGCGTCTCGCCCTGGCTGCCGCCGCTGCTGGCGCTGTCGGCGAGCTCGCCGTTCTCCCATGACGGTCAGGACACCGGCTACGCCAGCACGCGATCCCTCATCTGGTCGCGCTGGCCCACCACGGGCGCGCCGGCGCGTTCTCTTCGGCCGCCGGCTACGAGGCCCAGGTCCAGAACCTCATCGCCTCCGGCGTCATCAGCGACCGCGGCATGATCTACTTCGACGTGCGCCCCTCGGCGCACGTGCCCACGATCGAGATGCGCGTGTGCGACGCCTGCCCGTCGGTGGACACGGTCGTGCTGATCGCCGCGCTGTTCCGCGCCGTCGTCGTGCGCGAGCGTGAGCGCTACGAGCGCGGGCGAGCCGTCGAACGCCGTGCTCGGCGGCGTTGCACCGCGCGGCGATGTGGCGCGCGGCCCGCTCGGGCCTCGAGGGCGAGCTGGTCGACCTCTCCGGTCCGCGCCCCGTGCCCGCCGGCGTGCTGGTGCGGGGCATGCTCGAAGAGCTGCGGCCCGAGCTCGAGCGCGACGGCTGCTGGCGCCGTGACCCAGGAGCTGTGCGCCGAGGCCCTGGCCCGCGGCAGCTCGGCGGCGCGGCAGCGCGAGGCCCTGCGGCGGCGCGAGCGGGTGAGCGACGTCGTCGATGCCGTGGTGGCGGAGACCGCCGGGCGCGCCGCGCACCGCGCCCCCGAGGCGGCGCCTCCGCTCATCCCCGGCTACCAGCCCGCTCGACTACGACGAGGCCGTGCTGCCGACGGGCCGCCCGCGCCCGTCCCACGCGGCCGTCCTGGAGACGCTGCTGGCGATGTCGCCCTCCGTGTTGAGCGACCGGCGCGCTGTCCTCGACCGAGACAGCGCGGCGGCGGGCGTGACCTTCCGCGCCAGTCGGGCAGCGCGCCGCCAGCGCCTTCCCGATCGACTTCGTGCCCCGCATCTTGAGCGGCGAGGACTGGAGCCGCCTGCAGGGCGGCAGCGCGCAGCGCGCCCGCGCCCTCGACGCGTTCCTCGACGACATCTACGGCGAGCGCCGCATCGTCCGCGACGGCGTCCTTCCCGCCGCCCTGTTCACCGCGTGCCCCGGCTACCGCGCAGGCGGGCGCGGCGCCGCCGCCCAAGCAGCGCCGCGTCCAGGTCAGCGGCTTCGACGTCGTGCGCGACCAGGACGGCCGCTGGCTCGTGCTCGAGGACAACGTGCGCGTCCCGTCGGGCGTGGCCTACGCCATCCACGCCCGCCGGCTGATGCGCCGCGCCTTCGCCGAGCTGACGGCGCTCGCCGACCTGCACGACCCCGAGGAGGCGCCGGCGCTGTTGCGGCGCGCCCTCGAGGAGAGCGCCCCGCCGCGGGCGTCCGACCGGCCGGCGCTGTGCCTGCTGACCGCGGGCCCGAGCGACTCGGCCTACTTCGAGCACCGCACCCTGGCCGCGGCGATGGACGTGCCGCTCGTGATGACGGGCGAGCTGCTCGTGCAGGACGACGTCCTGTGGCGCGTCGGCGGCGAGGAGCGTCGGCGGGTGGACGTCGTGTACGTGCGCATGGACGATTGCCTGCTCGCCAACCGGGGGGCGGACGGACGGCCGCTCGGCCCCGCGCTCGTCGGCGCCGTGCGCGGCGGGCGCGGTCACGCTCGCGAACGCGATCGGCAACGGCCTCGCCGACGACAAGGCGATCTACGACTACGTGCCCAAGTTCATCGAGTACTACCTCGGCGAGCACCCGCTGCTCGAGCAGGTCCGCACCTATCACTGCGCCGATCGCCGACCAGAGAGAGGCCGTGCTGGCGCGCCTCGACGAGCTGGTCGTCAAGCCCGTCGACGGCTACGGCGGCATGGGCGTCGTCATCGGGCCGCAGGCGACCGACGAGGAGCTGGCGGAGGCGCGCGCCCTCATCACCGAGCAGCCGGGGCACTGGATCGCCCAGGAGACCGTCCGGCTGTCGACCCACCCGACGTTCGACGAGCGCGCGCGGACCTTCCGCCCCCGCCACGTCGATCTGCGCGTGTTCGTCTACTACGGCAGCCCACCCGGTCGTCGTGCCCGCGGCGCTCACGCGCGTGGCCCCGGCGGGCAGCATGGTCGTCAACTCGTCGCGCGGGGGCGGCGCCAAGGACACCTGGCTGCTGCGATGACCGGGACGATAGCGATGTGCGGCTTCGCGGGTGAGATGCGCTTCGACGGCCGGCCGGCCGATCTCGCGGCGGTGGAGAAGATGAGCGATCGGATGCAGCGGCGCGGCCCCGACGGGTGCGGCGCCTGGCAGCGCGGTCCGGTGGCGCTCGCCCACCGGCGCCTGACCATCATCGACCTCAGCCGCGCCGGCGAGCAGCCCATGGTGGACAGCGACCTTGGCCTGTCGCTGGTCTTCAACGGCTGCATCTACAACTACGCCGACCTGCGCCGCGAGCTCGAGGGCTTCGGCTACCGCTTCTTCTCGACCTCGGACACCGAGGTGATCATCAAGGCGTATCACCGCTGGGGCGCGGCCTGCGTCGAGCGCTTCCTGGGGATGTTCGCCTTCGTCATCGTCGAGCGCGACAGCGGCCGCCTGGTGATGGCGCGCGACCGGCTGGGGATCAAGCCCCTCTACCTGGCGCGCGGCGCGGGCTGGCTGCGGTTCGCGTCGACCTTGCCGGCGCTGCTGGCGGCGGGCGGCGTCGACACGTCGATCGATCGCGCGGCCTTGCACCACTACATGTCGTTCCACTCGGTGGTCCCCGCGCCGCACACCATCCTCGCCGGCGTGCGCAAGCTGCCGCCCGCCACGGTGCGGATCGTCGAGCCCGACGGCAGCGAGCGGTCGACCGTCTACTGGCGTCCGAGCTTCGTTCGCCCCGCGCGCGCCCTGTCCGACGGCGAGTGGCAGGAGGCGCTGCTCGCCAAGCTGCGGCTGGCCGTCGAGCGTCGCATGGTCGCCGACGTGCCCATCGGCGTGCTGCTGTCGGGCGGGCTCGACTCGAGCCTCATCGTCGCGCTGCTCGCGCAGAGCGGCCAGCGCGGCCTGACGACCTTCAGCATCGGCTTCGAGACGGTCGGCGGCCTGAGCGGCGACGAGTTCGCCTACTCGGACCTGATCGCGAAGACGTTCGCCACCGATCACCACCAGATCCGCATCGACAACCGGCGCCTGTTCCCGGCGGTCGAGCGGCGCCGTCGACGCCATGAGCGAGCCCATGATCAGCCACGACGCCGTCGCGTTCTATCTGCTGTCGGAAGAGGTGGCCAAACACGTGAAGGTCGTGCAATCCGGCCAGGGCGCCGACGAGGTGTTCGCGGGCTACGACTGGTACCCCCCGCTGGCCGACGTGCCGCGGGAGGATGCCGTCGCCGCCTACGCGCGCGCCTTCTTCGATCGCCCGCGCGCGATCGTCGAGGACATCGTGAGCCCGGCCTACCTCGCGCCCGAGGACGTCAGCCGCGCGTTCGTCGCCGCGCACTTCGACGCGGCCGGCGCCGAGACCACGCTGGACGCGGCCCTGCGCATCGATTCGACGATCATGCTCGTCGACGATCCCGTCAAGCGCGTCGACAACATGACCATGGCCTGGGGCCTCGAGGGGCGCGTGCCGTTCCTCGACCACGAGCTCGTCGAGCTGGCCGCCGCCTGCCCGCCCGCGCTCAAGCTCGCGAACGGCGGCAAGGGCGTGCTCAAGGACGCGGCGCGGGCGCTGTTGCCCGCCGCGGTCATCGATCGCCCGAAGGGCTACTTCCCCGTCCCCGGCATCCGTCACCTCGAGGGCCCGTTCCTCGAGACCGTGCGCGACGCGCTCACCAACCCCGCCGCCCGCGCGCGCGGCCTGTTCCGCCAGGACTACGTCGAGCGGCTGTTCCAGTCACCCAACGAGCGCTCCAACCTGGGCGTCAACATCCTGTGGCAGCTCGGCCTCCTCGAGCTCTGGCTGCAGCGGCACGTCGCCTGAACGCGCCGGGCACAACGACTTCGGTTCAGGTGCGCAGCTCGGGCGGGCTGCGCGGGATGTCCGTCCCCATGTGCGCGTCGATCCAGGCCTGGATGTCCGCCATGACCTGCTGCTTGCCGACGTCGGCCAGCAGATCGTGGAAGTGCCCCTCGTAGAGCTTCAACGTCTTGTCGTTCGAGCCGGCCTTCTCGTAGAACTCCTTGCTGCCGCTCGGCTTCGTCACCTTGTCGGCGGTGCCGTGCAGGATGAGGAGCGGCAGCGTGAACTGCCCGAAGCTCTTCTTGAGCAACTCGTCGGCGCGCACCATCTCGGCGACCGTCTCGCTCGCCTGCGACTCGTTGGCGATCAGCGGGTCGGCGTTCAGCGCCGCCACGACCGCCGGGTCGCGCGAAAAGTCCTCGTTCTTGAGCTTGAACACGTGCGCGTGCGGCGCCACGTGGCTGATCCCCTTGAGGATCGCCAGCGCGATGTCCGGCGCCGGCACCTGGTACGCGAAGTCCTCACAGATGAGGCCCGCGAGCTCGTCCTGGTGTTCCAGCGTGTAGCCGCAGGCGATCACGCCGCCGGCGCTGTGACCGAGCAGGAACACCGGCAGGCCCGGCTCGCGCGTCTTGACCATGTCGATGAACGTCGCGAGATCCGTCGTGTAGTCCGAGAACGTCTTGACGAAGAAGCGCTCGCCCTCGGAGCGGCCGCGGCCGCGATGATCCAGCGCGTAGACGGCGAGCCCCTTGGAAATGAACTGCTGGGCGACCCATTCGTATTGGCCGCTGTGCGCGTTGAACCCATGGGAGATGACGACCACGCCGTGCGGCTTGCCCGCCGGCTGCCACTCGCGCGTGAAGATCTTGATGCCGTCGACGCCTTCGAAGCTTCCTTCAGTCATGCGCTTGAATGTCGTCATCCAGGCCGCGCGCGACGAGATCGGGCGAACCACTCAAGTCTGAGATCCAACCCCAACCGTTCGCGAGGAACCTGGATCTTGATGACGCGGCCGTTGAGTTTTCGCCCGCTTGCGCACGATCCATGTGCTGTCGTTCGGGGATATCGCTTAACCGTCCTTACATTCAGTCCCCGAGAGCATGGTGGCGCCTCCCCCCCGAACATCCTTCTCGTCGACGACCACGTCCCGAACCTGCTGGCGCTCGAAGCGCTGCTGGAGCCGCTGGAGCTCGGAATCTTTCGGGCCACCTCGGGTACGGAGGCGATCGAGCACCTGACCAACGGTGACTTTGCCGCCGTGCTGCTGGACGTTCAGATGCCCGGGATGGACGGCTTCGAGACCGCGGCCGTGATCCGCAAGCAAGAGCGAACTCGGGATGTGCCCATCATCTTCGTCACGGCCGGGACCATCAGCACGGACGACACGCGGAAGGGATACGCACATGGCGCCTTCGACTACTTGACGAAGCCGCTCGATCCGGACGCGCTGCGCGCCAAGGTCGCGGCGCTTGTCGACCTCTGGCGGCGGGGGGAGTCCATCCGCCTCCGGGAGGCGGCGGTGCACGAACGAGAGCGCACGGCTCTGCGCTCGGCCATACGGCAGACGGAGGCGGAGCTCCGACTCATCATCGACGGCGTCCGTGACCACGCCATCTCGCTGCTCGACCCCGAAGGGCGGGTCCGGACATTCAACGCGCCGGCCGAGCGAATCAAAGGCTACAGGCTGGACGAGGTACAGGGCCGTCATTTCGAAATGTTCTTCACGCCGGAGGACCGTGCCTCCGGCTTGCCACAGAGAGAGCTGACTGAGGCCACGGCCCACGGGCGCTTCGAGCTCGAGGGCTGGCGCCAGCGAAAGGATGGGTCCCGGTTCTACGCCGCGGTGTCGCTGTCGGCGTTGCGCGATGCGGACGGGCGCCTGGCCGGATTCGTGAAGGTCACGCAGGACATCACGGAACGTCGCCGGTTGACCGAGGCCTTGAGCCTGCGCGAGGCGGAGCTCCGGCTCATCATCGATGGCGTCCGTGACCACGCCATCTCGCTGCTGGATCCGCAAGGACGCATTCGGACCTTCAACGCGTCCGCTGAACGCATAAAGGGTTACAAGCTGGCGGAGGTACAGGGCCGCCACTTCGAGATGTTCTTCACGCCCGAGGACCGGGCGGCGGGGCTGCCCGAGCGCGAGCTGGCCTCGGCGCGCGCCCAAGGGCGCGCCGAGCTGGAAGGCTGGCGACAGAGGAAGGACGGCTCGAAATTCTACGCAGCGGTGTCCATCTCCGCGCTCCGCGACGAAACCGGCGGGCTGGTCGGATTCGTCAAGGTGACCCAGGACATCACTCAGCGGCGGGAGCTGGCCGAGGCGCTGGGCGCGAGCGAGCATCAGCTGCGATTGATCGTCGACGCCATCCCGGGGCTCGTCGCGTACGTGAACCCGGACGGGACGTATCGCACGGTCAATCGGCGCCACGCTGATTGGTTCGGCATCGCACCGGAAGCAGCCATCGGTCAGCCCGTCGCGGCGGTGATTGGCGACGCCGCATTCGACGCTGTGAAACCGCACCTCCAGCAAGCACTGGCGGGTCGCGCCGCGGTCTTCGAGGCCGAGATTCCTCTTGCCCGGCTCGGCCCGCGGTACGTACGCGCGGAGTACGTTCCAGACATCGGCGACGGGGGGCAAGTGCGCGGAGCAATCACGCTCACCGTGGACGTCACCGACGCCAAGCGGGCCGCGGATCGGTTGGCCGACGAGGCTACCGTGAACGAAACGCTGTACCGGGTCGGCGGCTCGTTCAACACGCACCTGGACCTCGACAGTATTTTTCAGCGCCTCACGGACGAAGCCACCAAGGTGTGCCGGGCCCAGTTCGGCGCGTTTTTCTACAACGTCGAGACGCCCGACCAGGGCAGCTACATGCTCTACGCGCTCTCCGGGGTGCCGCGGGAGAAGTTCGCCGGCTTCCCCATGCCTCGGAACACCGACGTGTTCGCTCCCACATTCCGGGGCGAGAGCGTCGTGCGTACCGACGACATCACGAAAGACCCTCGCTACGGCCGCAGCGCGCCCTACCACGGGATGCCGCCCGGCCACCTTCCGGTGAGGAGCTATCTGGCCGTGCCGGTCGTGTCCCGCTCCGGCACGGTTCACGGCGGGTTGTTTTTCGGCCACGGCGACGCCGGCGTCTTCAAGGAACGCGACGAGCGGGTCCTCGTGGCCATCGCCGCCCAGGCCGCCGTGGCGATCGACAACGCCCGCTTGCTCGAGACCGTTCGCCGAGAACGCGCGCGCGCGGAAGAGGCAAACCGAGCCAAGGACCTCTTCCTCGGCAGCCTGAGCCACGAGCTGCGCACCCCGCTCAACGCGATCATCGGATGGACCCGGATGCTGCGGAGCGGATCGCTCCCCGAGGAAAAGCGCGACCGGGCGCTCGAGACCATCGATCGCAACGCGCGGGCGCAGGCCGCGTTGATTGAAGACATCCTCGACCTCAGTCGGATCACCTCGGGCAAGATGCGCCTCGAAGTCGCGCCGGTGGAGCTGGCGCACATCGTCGAGACCGCGCTCGACACCATCCGGCCGGCAGCTGACGCCAAGGGTGTGCGCGTGCAGCCCGTCCTCGACCCAGACGCCGGCACCGTCCATGGCGACGCGACACGGCTGCAGCAGATCTGCTGGAACCTCCTCTCGAACGCGGTGAAGTTCACGCCGCGTGGCGGACGGGTGTACGTGAAGCTCGTTCGCACAGATTCGCAGGTGGAGCTCTTGGTCTCGGACACGGGGAGAGGAATCGCGACCGAGTTCTTGCCGTGGATCTTCGATCCATTCAGCCAGGCGGACAGCACCAGCACACGTGAATACGGCGGTCTCGGGCTGGGACTGGCCATCGTCAAGCATCTGGTCGAGCTGCACGGCGGTACGGTCGCGGCCGAAAGCGAAGGCGCGGACAAAGGGGCGACCTTCGTCGTCCGGCTGCCCGTGGCGCCCGTTCGCCCCCCGGCGTCGACTCCCATCGCTACCCCGGCGATCACAACCGCGTCGGGAGCGAACCTCGAGTGTCCGCCCGAGCTGGCCGGTCTTCGGGTGCTCGTCGTCGACGACGAGCCCGACACCCGGGAGTTGATCCGCACCGTGCTCGAGAGCTGCAGCGCCCTGGTGACGACCGCCAGCACGGCGACCGATGCCTTGCAGCGGTTTCAGGAACAGCCTCCGGACCTGCTCGTCTCGGACATCGGCATGCAGGGCAAAGACGGCTACTGGCTCATCCGCCAGATTCGCAGCCTACCCGCCCATCGAGGAGGTCGTGTTCCCGCGGTTGCGATCACCGCCTACGCAGGGACGCGAGATCGGACGCGGGCCCTGCTGGAGGGTTTCACCAATCACGTCAGCAAACCGACGGAGCCGCAAGAGCTGCTGGCCGTGGTGGCCGCGAGCGTGGGCCGCACGGCCATGCCGAAAGATCCGGGTGCGTAGAACCTCCCGGCTGCATTGACCGGTCGTCGGCTGGACCCTAGAGAAGCTCCTCGACGCCTGGCGCTTCGTGCGCGCGGGGTGACGGCCCTCCGTCGCGGTCGGCTCCGCACGTCTCCATAGTAGGCCCGGTTTTCGGAGTCAGGGGACGGCGCCGCAAGAACGTGCCCTCATGTTGTTGATGGAACGCGCGCTAAAGGATCGGCGCGGCGTTCGGGGGTGGACTGGGAGTGGGAGGGCGTATGTCGAAAGGGATTCGGGCGGTTGCCGTCTTCGCGGCGGGGTGGTTCGGCGTCGTTGGGATCGGCGCGGGTGGGTGCACCGGCGACGAGCGCGGGGGATCGATGTCCGGCAACACCAAGGATCGGTCGACAAAGGACGGTTCCCACGCCGACGGAGGAATGAACACGCCACCGGTCCGTTTGCTCGCGCCGCTGTCCGGCAGCATCAACGACAGCTTGCGGCCGCTGTTCCGATGGTCGGGGGACGAAGGCACGGTCGAGGTGTGCCGGGATCGCCCTGCAGCAACGTGATCGCGTCGTTCGGCGGACAGACCGGCGAAGCTCGCCCGGACGCGCCGTTGCCCGCGGGGATGCTGTTCTGGCGCGTGCGCGCGGGCGGACAGTCGACCGCGACCTGGGAGGTCGTCATCCCGCACCGCGAGTCCGGGCGTCCGATCGCCTTCGCGTCGGTGCCCGACTACAACGGCGACGGACTGGCCGACGTGACGTTCGGAAGCCCGACCGCGACCGCGGGGACCGTGTCGATCTTCTACGGCCTGCGCGGTTACGACGACGACCCTGGGGGTCCGTCACTGACCCCCGATGTCACCCTGGTCGGTGGCGCCGGATTCGGGTGCGGCGTCGCCGCGATCGGCGACACCAACGGCGACGGATTCACCGACCTCGGCGTCGGGTCGGGGTGCACGGGCAGCGGGACTGGCGCCGTGACGATCTACATGGGCAGCCCGACCGGTCTCGTGCCGGGACCGGCGCTGAGCCCCGGAATGGCGACAGCGGCCTTCGGCACCAGCCTGGCCAGCGCAGGAGACACCGACGGCGACGGTTACGGCGACGTCATCGTGGGCGGTGCACTGGCCGCGCAGCTGTTCCTGGGCGGCCCGACCGGGTTGGCGACGACCCACGTCCTGACCTTCTCGGACAACAGCGGACAGCCCCCCATCAGGGTACAGGGACCGGGCGACGTCAACGGTGACGGGGTCTCCGACATCCTGGTGACCCACGACACCCGAGTGACCAGGGCGGCGCAGGCGTCGAGCCCGGCGCTGTCTTCCTGGGAATCGGCGGCGGCGGCGGCTTCATTCTTCAGGAGGTGCCTCCTTTCGGCGGAGACGGCTTCGGCTTCGCGGGCGACGCGAACGGTGACGGCTACGAGGACATGAACTTCTTCGGCCTCGTTCAGGGCTCCCCCACGGGAGTGGACCCGTCGGGGTTCATCGACGGCCAGCCGTCCATGCCGCTTCTACGCAGCGGCCGGAGATATCAACGGCGACGGCTTCGCCGACGACATCCAGCTGGTGCGACGAAGACACCGGCTTCCCTGAGCACTACCGCATCACCTTCGGCGATGATGACGCCTGCAGCATGGTCCCCTGCCTGCCCTTTGTCCCGTTCGGTACACCGGGGATGACCACCTTCGACTTCGCGATCATCGCCGGCATCGGCGACACCAACGGCGACGGGTTCGACGACCTCGTCGCCTCGCGCCCCTCGATCGGCGAGGCCTACCTGTATCTGGGCGGCCCCGGCTTCCCCGGATCGCCGGCCCGAACCTGGACCGGCCCCGTCGGGTTCGCGGCCAGCGTCCCCGCCCTGTATGGGACCGCCACGTTCTACGGCGTGCCCTGACCGGTAAATGACGCGCAGCTAGCGCCGCGCGGCGCGCTATTCAGCTTTCGGAAAGGGCCTATGCTGCGAGCCGGTTGGCGAAATGACGAGAGCGATTGGGGGCCGGCAGCTCTGGCGTTGACCGAACGCGGCTACGCCGTGTTGCCGGCGGCGATACCCGAAGCTGGCTGGCAAAGGCTGCGGGGCGAAGCCGAACATCTGTTGGCCGCCGACGCGTTTTCCGCGGCGCGTGTCGGTCGCGGTGATGGTGACGGTGACGGCGCGCTGAGGCAGAGCGCCGTCCGCAGCGGCTCCGTCTGCTGGCTCGACGCGAGCATGCCCATCGGACAGACGTTCGTGCGCTGGATGGACGGCTTGCGGGTCTCGCTCAACCGCGACCTCTTCCTCGGGCTCGACTCGTTCGAGGCCCACTATGCCCACTACCCGGTGGGCGCGTCTTACGGGACCCACGTCGATCGACACCATCACTCCAACGCGAGGGTCGTCTCGGCGGTCATCTATCTCAACGAGGATTGGCCGGCAGACGCGGGTGGCGAGCTGGTCATCTATGACGAGCACAATTCACCCCGACTGACGCTCGCCCCGGACGGCGGGACGCTCGTGCTGTTCATGAGCGACGAAACGCCGCACGAAGCGAAGAAGGCCACCCGCGATCGCTGGAGCATCGCGGGGTGGTTCCGAACGCGCGATTGAGTGCCGGCACGGCGCGCCCGCGGTCATTCGAATTGAACGGCACATCGCCGTCATTTTGATGGACCGAAGAGACTGCGTCGCCTCTCGGACGTCCCAACTCATCGACTTCATTGAGCGCGACGTGATGGCTCGAAAGATGCTGTTGGGCACGGCGGAGAACCAATGCACACCAAAAGCCGTACCACGACGATCCTCGAACGCAGCGGGCTGGTCTTGCTGTTTGCTTTGTCCGCTTGCGGGAGTGACCCGCTCACCCAAGACGCGGGGAACAATGACGCGGCCGGCTCCGACGGGCCCGGCGGTCGTGGGGGCGGCGCGGCGGCGCGGGCGGCGGCGCCGGCAGCGGGTGGTCGCGCGGGCGGCGTCGCGGGGCGTAGTGGTGGTGTGGGCGGCGCGGCCGGTGCCGCGGGCGGCGTGAGCGGTGGCGCGGGTGCGCAGGGTGGCGTGAGCGGTGGCGCGGCAGGTGTGGCGGGCAGCGGGCGCGGCGGCGCGGGCGGCGTCGGCGGAGGTCCGGGTGGCGCAAATGGCGGCGCGAGCGGCAGTGCCGGTCTCGACGCGGGAACTGCGGACGCGAGCGTGGGTGTGTGCCCTCAAGCGCGGGTCGCGCTGGGTGCGGCGGACGGCTACGCGGTGCTGGCCGGCCCCACGGTCACCAACACCGGGCTCACGACGGTGACCGGCGATCTGGGCACCAGCCCAGGAACCGCGGTGACCGGGTTCGGCCCTGGCGTCCTGGTGGGCACCCAGCACGCGGGGGACGTCGCCGCGGCGGCGGCGCAGGCCTCCTTGACCACGGCCTACAACGACGCCGCCGGGCGATCGCTCTGCGCCGTCCTGATTGCAGGCAACCTGGGCGGGATGACATTGACGCCGGGGCTCTACAAGTCGACATCGAGCCTCGAGGTCTCCTCGGGGGACCTGGTGCTGGATGCCAAAGGCGATTCCAGCGCAGTCTTCATCTTTCAGATCGCGTCGACGTTGACGACCACCACCGGGCGTCAGGTGCGCCTCACCGGAAGCGCGCTCGCCTCGAATGTCTTCTGGCAGGTCGGCAGCTCCGCAACGCTGGGCTCCACGTCGGTCTTTGCGGGCACGATCATGGCGAGCCAGGCCATCGCGTTGAACACCGGCGCGACGCTGAATGGCAGAGCGCTGGCCCAAGTCGCCGCCGTGACGTTGGATTCCAACGTCATCGTCAAACCATAACTTCAGCGATTCGAGACACGCCAGACGACGACGCGGGGCGGAACGGCCTGAGTTCTGGTTTCTGCTAGATCTCCCGTCGCATTCTTGTGGGTACCCCATGTCGGTCAGCACGCTGAAGAGCAGTAACAAGGACGTCCACCTCTGGACGCCCGTCCACGAGGTCGAAAGCGAAGCCCTCACCCAGCTCCGCAACGTCGCCTCCCTGCCCTGGGTTTTCCACCACGTCGCCGTCATGCCCGACGTCCACTACGGCAAGGGCGCGACCGTCGGCTCGGTGATCGCGATGAAGGACGCGGTGTCGCCCGCGGCAGTCGGCGTCGACATCGGTTGCGGGATGGGCGCGATCAAGACGTCGCTGAAAGCGAGCGATCTGCCTGACAACCTCGACGGTCTTCGCTCGGCGATCGAGGCCGCGATCCCCGTCGGCTTCGCCAGCCACGAGGAGCCGGCGTTCAGGGGCTCGTCACCGGAGGCTATCAAGCGCGACGGTGCGCAGCTGTTCTCCGAGTTCCGCGGGCTGACCGAGAAGGTCCAGGACATCCTCGGCCGGGCGAAGCGTCAGGTCGGGACGCTCGGGGGCGGCAACCACTTCGTCGAGATCTGCCTGGACGAGGACAGCAACGTCTGGCTCATGCTGCACTCGGGCTCGCGGAACATCGGCAAGTCGCTGGCCGAGTTCCACATTGGCGTCGCGAAGAAACTCGCGCACAACCAGCTGCTCCCGGATCGCGACCTGGCCGTCTTCCTTGCCGGCACGCCCGAGATGGCCGCGTACCGCAACGATCTCTTCTGGGCGCAGCGCTACGCGTTCCTGAATCGTCGGGTGATGTTCGAGCTGCTGAAGCGGGCGGTCGCCGACACCGTGGGCCGGACCCTCGAGTACGACGAGCCGATCCTCTGTCATCACAACTACGTCTCCGAGGAGAACCACTTCGGCGAGGACGTGGTCGTGACCCGCAAGGGCGCCATCAGCGCGCGCCAGGGTGAGCTGGGAATCATCCCCGGCTCGATGGGGACCAAGAGCTACATCGTCGAGGGTCTCGGGAACCCGGAGTCGTTCTGCTCGGCGTCGCACGGCGCCGGACGCCGGATGTCGCGCGGCGCGGCCAAGCGCACCTTCACCCAGGCCGACCTCGAAGCCCAGACCGCCGGCGTCTGCTGCCGAAAGGACCTAGGCGTGCTGGACGAGATCCCGGGCGCCTACAAAGACATCGACCAGGTCATGGCAAACCAAGCCGACTTGGTGAAAGTTCGCGCAGTGCTGAAGCAAGTCCTCTGCGTGAAGGGCTGAAGCGCAAGCGGGACGCGATCAGCTCGCGGAGCGACTCGAATCCTTCGGCCCACGCGTACACGGTAACCATTCGATCTGCCGCGCCCCACCTGGACCAGTGCTAAGCCATCCGCATGGCCCGCTTCTCCCACCTCGCCACCTCCCCCCTTCGCGGCCCCAGCGATCTCCTCCGGTGGCGCGTCCTCGACACCCTCGCCGGCCGCCGCATGCGCGATCCCGCCGGCTACGCGTACACGACGCCCGTGCGCCCGAACGACGGCGCCGTCATCGCGACCGCCGCGCCGTCGCTCACCTGGATCGGCCACGCCACCTTCGTCCTGCGCCTCGGCGGCGTGCTCGTCGCGACCGATCCGATCTGGTCCGACCGCATCTCGGGCGTCATCAAGCGCCTCGCCCCGCCCGGCGTCCCGCTCGACAGCTTGCCGCCGCTCGACGTCGTGACCGTCAGCCACAACCACTACGATCACCTCGACGTGCCGACGCTGCGCCGCATCGGCAAGCGGGCCCTCTACGTCACGCTGCCAGGCAACGCCCCGTTCCTCCGCGCCGCCGGGCTCGACAAGATCGTGGAGCTCGACTGGTGGCAGTCGCATCGCATCGGCGCCCTCGAGATCACCGCGGTGCCCGCGCGGCACTGGTCGATGCGCGCGCCCTGGAATCGCAACGAGGCGCTGTGGGGCGGCTTCGTCTTCCGCGGGCCCGAGGGCGCCGCGTACCACTCTGGTGACACGGCGCTGTTCGACGGGTTCACCGAGATCGGCGAGCGCGCGGGGCCCATCGACTGGGCGATGTTGCCAATCGGCGCCTACGAACCGCGCTGGTTCATGGAGCCGCAGCACATGAATCCCGAGGACGCGGGCCAGGCGTTCGAACGGCTAGGCGCGCGCCACCTGGTCGCGATGCACTGGGGCACGTTCAAGCTCACCGACGAGCCGCTTGGCGAGCCGCCGGGGCGCATCGCGAGCTACTTCGAGCAACCCGGCCGCGATCCCGCCCGCCTCTGGGTCCTCGATATCGGCGAGACGCGCGCGCTCTGACGCGCCGTCACCGCGCCCGGGTGCGCGTGGGGCGGCGCCGGGCGATCCGGCGCTGCGCCTCCTTGAACGCGCGCTGCACCTCGCGAAAGGCCTCGGCATCGCCGCCCCGATCGGGGTGGGTGGCGAGAGCGCGCTGACGGAATGCGCGCTTCAGTTCATCGGCCGTTGCGCGCGCGGTGATGCCGAGCGTCTCCCAGATCGACGTCGTGGTGGCCCTGGCGGCGTTCGTCGTCGCCGTGGTCGAGCGGCCGCTCGACCGCCCGTGGGCGCTGCTGCTGGCGGCCGCCTCCGCGCGCGCGCCCCACGGCGCTCGACCGATGAGCACGCGCGCCCACGCCCGCGCCCAGTGCGGCTCGATCTCGACCAGCGGCACCGGCGCCGCGCGACGCGCCTGCGCCAGCGCCTCTTCGTGGCTGCGCGCGCCGCCGGAGAACGCGTCGGGTTTGCGAAACGGCTCGCGCGCGGGCGGTGCGGTCCACCAGGCGACCCACATGAATCGCCGCCGCCGCGTCGTCGTGACGGAGCACGAAGCGACGAACAACCCTTTGTCGGCGACCACCGGCCTGGCAGCGTAGCGACGGCGAGGAGAATCGGATAGACGAAACGAACATGGGGCTGGAGATCGTCGAACTTGTCACGAGCGTCGAGAAGGCGTTCGACCTCGAGATTCCTGATGCCGACATGGAACGAGTGAGGACGCCGCGCGAGCTTGCGGACTATCTGGAACGGCGTCTTCAGGGCGTAGCTGTCGCAGGGGACGAACAAGCTTTGGTCCCGATCCGAAATCGAGGACGTGGTCGAAGGATTGATTCTGGCTGTCTGGCCCAAGGCCGTCTTCGACCGCGACACAGACCTCACGACAATATTTCCCTGAGAGCTTTTGGCCGCAGCGCCGAGCCGCTGGTAGGACGCCGCGGCTACGTCGAAACCTGCGAAGGCAAGCCAACGGCGCGGTCTTCAGCGGTGTGTAATAGGCATGATTCGAGATCTCAAGCGCATGCCCCCCTCTCCGGACGAGCTGTTGCGATACGCGGCCTGGACTCGGCGGCTCGCGCGGAGCCTCGTCGCGAATGACGCGCTCGCGGACGATATCGCACAGGAGACATGGCTTTCAGCGCTTCGGCGACCACCCGACACTAGCGAGCCCCTCGAGCCATGGCTGCGAACGGTCGTTCGACACCATGCCTTCAATCGGGCGCGCGAGAACAACCGACGGGAGGCTCGGGAGAAACAGATCGAGCCAGTCGAAGCCGCCGAATCGTCCGAAGAGCTACTCGCCCGATTGGAGAGTCACAAGGTGTTGGTCGACACGGTCACTCGACTGGCAGAGCCGTACCGGCAGATGATCTTGCTCCGTTACTTCGAGGGTTTGTCCTCCACGGAGATCGGATCCAGAGAAGGTCTCCCGCCGGGAACCGTCCGCGGGCGACTAAAGACGGCGCTGGAGTTGCTTCGCGAATCCCTCGACGAGCGCTATGGCAGTCGCGCCGTCTGGGTCGGGCCGATCGGAGCGCTATCCCATCCGTCGAGCACCACCGGCGCCGTAGGCCGGTCCAGTACGCGGCATCCGCCCCGCGTTCAGATCGCGAAATGGCTCGCGCGTGGCGCAACTGCGAAGCTGGCGAGCTCGACGTTAATAGCGGTGGTCGCGACGATTTCGTGGGTGACGCTCAACCCGGCCGCGGACGCTCGGACGCCCGAGGCGAACGACCCGCTCGCGCGAACGGCCGCCAGCGACGATCCCATCGCGCCGCCAACCGGACTCGTGCCGGACAGCGAGAGAACCGTGACTCCCGTTCCGCCGCCACGAAGCGACACGCCAGCGACGGAGCCTGCGTTCCGTCTGGCGCGGAGAGGGACACCCTCGTCGATCGGCGGCCCTGCTTTCGGTGCGTGGATGGCTGCGGCGCCCGATCGGAAGGACTACCGCTGCACAGTCGCCGTCGAAGGCCACGATCCAATCGCCGAGGCTTGCAGGACTGGCGGCATCGTGGAGGCGAAGAAGCTCATGAAGGCGATGTGCAAGCAGGCGAAGGCCAAGGGCGTGACCTTCACTTGCCACGACTGCCACCAGGATGTGGAGAGCTGGGCACTGCAGGAGGGGGCCACGGACAAGTTGAACAGGATGCGAGTCCTGCTTGGGGACCTGACCCCGAAAAGCGCCGACCAGTAACCTGGCCGCGTTCTGTGACGACATCTTGATTGGGCAGAGAACACCCCCGATTTCTCTGCCCAATCAAACACGCCCGCCGTTATTCGATGCCCACAAACGTTGAGCAGTCGCTGCTATCGACGAAGCACGCGCGGCGCGCCGCCGTTGTCCCAATCCAGCGTTCGATGTCCACGACGCGATCGATCTCTAGCTCCAGCGCGTGGAGCGCCGCCGGGGCCTTTTCACATCCCTGGTCGTAGGCCAGGGTCTCCGACGCACCCGTCCTCCAGGTCGTGATCTCGACCTCGGGCGAGTCAGACGAACAACCGCAGGCACATTCCTCGCTCGGCATCTCCACCCCCCACGACCGAACGACCGCCTCCCGCAGTTCCCGAAGGCGCTCGTCCGAGAGCTGCTCCGTCACCGTCCCCTGGGTCATGACGTGCTTGCGGCCTTCGTAGGTCACCTTGCCGTGGCTGTCGATGTCGACCTCGTACTCGGGACACCACCCATAGCACCCAGTCCGCTTCAACCGCACGAGCGGCTGACTCACCATCGGCGCGACGAGATCAGCGCGATTGATATCTCCGCCGGACGCCGCTGCGCCGCCCCGCAAGCAGCCGACACACGCGAGTCCCAGGAGAACGACACCACCGCGCCTCATCGTCTTATTCGACGCGCCAGCCAGCGGGACGTTCCGCAAAGGTATGCGACTACGTTTTCTTCTGATAGCCGCAAACCCGCGCTTCGCGCGGGAGCGGCTGGTCTACGGACACGTATTGCAGCCGGCGCCGGTGTCGTTGCATGAATCGTCGGCGTTCTGGCACGACGTCATTGGGCAACTGTGGGTCCAGCGACCCGTGCTGCAGCCGCCGGGCGGGCAGGTCGTCTTGCACGCGCACGCGGTTGAGCAATCAACGCCGCCCTTACAGGACATGTCTGCGCCACACCGCACGTCACACTTCGATGCAGCACACAGCACCGTGCTCCAGCACGAGCTCGTGGCCGCACAGTCGACGGTGCACGAAGGCGCGGATCCGCACGACACCGCCGCACACGAAAGACTGCCCGAGCATTCAACGGTGCAGGGGCCCGTTCCGCACGCGACCTGATACCCACATGACGACACGCCTGTGCAGTGAACGTCGCACCGGGTGGCTGCGCCACACTCGACGAGACCACGGCCGCACTGAGCATCGCCGCACCAGATCTCACACGGCATTCCCGGTGGACAGGAAAACGGACCGTCTCCGGGATCGACCATCTTGCACGTTCCCCCCGCGCACCCCGCGTTGCAGATGGCGGGGCACGCCGCCGCATCGACCGGCGCCGTTTCCTGCGGTGCGTCCTGCGGTGCCGTGTCCTGCGGTGCGTCGGGCGCGTTGGCGTCAGGGAGGATGCCGGCGTCCGACGGAGGAAGGATCACCTGGTCGCTGTTTGCATCCATGGGGCCCTGCGCGTCAGGAGGAGTGGTCCCTCCCCGTCCCCCGACAGCACCTGGGATACCGCCCGTCCCGCCGGTCCCGGGCGTCCCTGCATCAACCTTCGGGGCCGCATCGGCGGTGACGCCGGCGATGGGTTCGTAGCCGATTCTGCCGCATGCCCATGACGACAGCAGGGCCAGTCCCAGCAGACAGCGCGCCGCCCCAGCAATGCGAAGCACTTCCCAGGATCGCTCGGCCGCCTGACGCCGTACCTTGAGCGCCAGCCCCCCACGGCCCAGCTGCGTCCGAGGTTCGCGCCTCGGCCGCGAACCCCTCGGAGGGGATCTTTCCTCGAGTTCGGGGAATTACAAGCAATGACGATGCGCACGCGACAAACACGACGATCGATTACTGGAATCTGTCTCGCCTTCTTGATGGCTGCGTGCGGTCCTGGGGGCGGTTCCTCGGGCGCTGGCGGTAGCGGTAATGAGGGCGGGACGACCGGCAATCCGACCGCCGGCACGTCAGGAAGTCCGAAAGGCGGAACCAGCGGCAGTCCGACCGCCGGGACAACCGGCAATCCGACCGCCGGCACGTCCGGCAATCCGACCGCCGGCACGTCCGGAAGCCCGCAGGGTGGAGCCAGCGGTAGTCCGACCGCCGGGACAACCGGCAATCCGACCGCCGGGACGTCCGGCAATCCGACCGGCGGCTCAACCGCAGGCCAGGGAGCAGCCGGAGGCGGCGGAACGGCTAGCGCTGGAACGACGGGAGGCGCAGCCGGTGGTAGGGCCGGAGGCGGCCGGCGGTCGAGCGGGGGTCACCGGAGCTGGCGGTCAGGCCGGCGCCATGGGCGTCGACGGTGGCATCGTGAGCGGCTGCGTGGGCGGGAAGGCATGGCCCACCGCCAATCCCACCGCTGCGGGCCCGTTCCAGGTTGCGGCCGACAAGGGCGTGGGGCCCTTGGCGGGCTTCACCCCCGATCCGATCTACGGAGACCAACAACAGCGATTCAATATCTATCGTCCGACGAACCTTGCGACCAGCGGGTACTGCCACCCCATCCTGGTTTGGGCGAACGGTCACACCGACAATCCCGAACAGAATCCCCCGCTCTGCGTCACCGACTCCGCCGCCAACAAGTGGTGCGGACAGTACTTGCCTCTGATGAATCATCTCGCCTCGCACGGCTTCGTGGTGATTTCCTCGCTCAGCACCACCACCTCCAGAGGCGACCCGCTGCCCACGATCGCCGGCTTGAACTGGCTGCTCCAGCAGTCCGAGGTGTCGAGCAGCCCCTACTATCACCGCCTCGACACGGCCAACATCGGCCAGCTCGGCCACTCGGAGGGCGGCATGTCGACCTGCATGGTCGTATCCGAACCGCGCTACAAGGCGCTGGCAACGATTTGCGGCACCAGGTCGCCGCTCACCGGTGTTCACACCCCGATGCTGTTCTTCTGCGGCGGCAAGGACACCGTGGTGAAGTGCGACGGCGTCAGGAACGTCTTCCTCACCGTCACGGACCAGCCTGCCTTCTTCATCAACGAGCTGAACGCGGACCACGGGAGCTGGGTGTATCAGGGAGCCAAGGGCGTCTCTCTTTCCATGTCCGCCGCGTGGTTCAGGGCTCACCTGATGGGCGACACCGCGAGCCGCAAGTATTTCTATGGCTCGGGCTGCACCTTCTGCACCGACAACCGCGTGAAGGTCGAGCAGAACAGCCTGATGGCCCAGTAGGCGGACACCAAGCCTCGCACCTGCGCGGCGGGCACGTCGATCGACATGCCCGCAGGAGACGGGCTACCCCTGACGAGAAATGTAACGAGGCTCTCGACGTGGCGCGCGCACCCTGCGCCGGGCCGCCGAACCGCGGTAAAGTTCGAGTCGGCCATGTGGACGGCTGTGACGGCTGGTGCGTGCGCGGCGCTTGTGGCCCTTGATGCGGGCGCCAGCGCCCCTGCAGCCGCGGCGCCTGACATCGAAGCCGAGATCGCCTGGGCGCGCGCGAATTGGCCCGGAACCTTCGACGGACTGCACTTTCACGCGCCGCTGGCGAAGCTGCGCGCCTGGGTCGCGCGCGGACCCGTTCCTGTTTACCTCTTCAACGACGACTTTGCGTGCCGTGCCGCAACGCTGTTCCCGTACGGGGCACTCGGTGATGACGAGGCGCGCGCGCGCCAAGACGACGACGCGTCTGCGCCGCGACCGATGACCGCAAAGATCGTCGGCCGGTCTCGCATCGAGGACGGCCGCACGCTTCGCGAGGTCACCTATGTCACCGTCGACCAGGAGCTCTCGAAAGAGGATGGCTCGGCGCATGAGGCCAGGGGTGAGGATGGCCGATGGCGCCTCACTGACGGCGGCGGGTACGGAGTTCCTCCGACGATCTACGGCGCGCTCTCGTCGGTCGACGATCGCGTCGCGCGCTGGGACGGAGTGACGCAGGCCATACGGCCCTACTGCAGCGGCCCGGTCGAGTGGCTTGCATGCGCGGCAGGCGGCGAACGCCCGTGTGTCCGTTGCGAAAAGGTAAGTGCGATGATCGTCGGCCCTGGCTCTCTGGCGGGCCACTCCGTCAGCCACGGCAATCGACCCGTGACCTGCCACGATCCGTGCCCGAAGTATCTCGAGAGCCCGAGCATCAAGCGCCTGCGCACCCTCTCGGCGCGCGTCTCGCTGTGGAGTGCGCAGAAGCAGCCGCTCGCCGCCGTCCCCAGCCTCTACAAGTCACGCGAGGATTGCCTGCGCGACCACCCGCAGGTCGTTCGCGCGCGGAAGCGCTGAGTGACCCCGAAGCGGCGCAGTCAGGCAACCCTGCTCCGGCCGATGTGCGCCGTCTGCGTCTGCGCGCTGTCGATCGTGGACGCGAAGGCCCTGGCCGGGCCGCCCGACGGATCGTTCGTCCCGGCGAAAGATGCCGGTGAACTGACGGCGCGGCTCGGCAAGATCCTGAAGGACAACAACGTGCCCGGGATGGCCGCCGTCATCGCCGACCGCGACGGGATCGTGTGGACGGCGGGGATCGGTCTGGCGGACGTCGCCGCCCGAACGCCGGCGACGCCGGACACGCTGTTTCGCGTCGCCTCGATTCTCGAAGACCTTCGTGGCGCTGGCGGTGCTGAAGCTCACCGAAGAAGGCAGGCTCGACCTGGATGCCCCGGTAAGGAGCCTGGTGCCCGACGTGGCGTTCACGAACAGATGGGAAGCCAGCGACCCGGTCCGCGTCGTCCACCTGCTGGAGCACACGACGGGCTGGGACGACGTTCATCCCAAGGTGGCGGCCCACGACGATCCGAGGCCAGTCACCCTTGCGGAGGGCCTGGCCGTGGACCCGGAATCCAGGACCTCACGATGGCGCCCCGGCACGTTCTACTCCTATTGCAATTCGGGGCCGCCCGTCGCCGCAGCCATCGTCGAGAAGCTGACCGGCAAGCGGTTCGAAGACTTCGTGCAGGAAAGCTTCTTCGATCGCATCGGCATGCCGACGGCGGACTACTTCTACTCGAAGCGGACACGCGCCCTGCTCACGAACCTCTATCATCGCGACGGGCGAACGCCCTATCCGTACCAGCACCATGCCTTGCGGCCGTCCGGCGCGTTGAACGCCTCGGCGCGAGACATGGGCGCTTACCTGCGTTTCCTCCTGCGACGAGGCGAAACGGATGCCGGGAGGATCCTCGCGGAGAGGTCGATCCAGCGCATGGAGACGCCGGTCTCTTCGTACGGCGCGAAAGCTGGGCTCCCGGGGGCCAACGGCCTCGCCAACTATGGGAGCTCGGACCGCCGGGGATTCTGGTGGCGGGGACACGACGGCGCGCGCGACGGCGCGCGCGCAACCCTTTCCTATCGACCCGAACAAGGCGTCGGGTACTTCTTCGCCATCAACGCGGGACACTGGAGAGCGTCCTGGGACATCGACAGGGAGCTGACGGCGTACCTCACGAAAGCTCTCGCCGATCCCGCCTTCCCGCCCGCGGCGGCTGTTGCGCCGGAGCTGCTCGGAGCCCATGTCTACGACGGCTGGTACGCGCCGGCGACCACGCGCGTTCAGAGCTTGGCATGGCAGGAGCGTTTGCGTGGGCTCGCCCACCTGACGGTCCGCAAGGACGGCCTCACGATGTCGCTGCTGCCGGGCCCTGTTTTGAATTTCGTCGCCGTGAATCAGACGCACTTCCGCCACGAAAAGAACGCGCTCGCGACCGTCGCGCTGATGGATACGCCCGACGGCCGCCTCTACGTGGGGTCCGAGTTGGCCCTCGTGAAGATCAGCGCCGTCCAGGCCTGGGCGCAGATCGTGTTCACGATCCTCGTCCTGCTGGCGATGGTCTCGGTGCCGCTCTTCGCGCTGATCTGGGGCGTGCGCTGGATCCTCCGCCGCACGCGCGCCGTGCCGATGCTGCACGTGCGGACGCTGCCGCTGTGCGCCTGGCTGTCGTTCGCCGGAGGCGCGTTGGTCGCCCCGGGTGTGGTGTTTTTCCAGGAAGACGCTGTCGCGAGGTTCGGCCGGATGACCGCGTGGTCGGTCGCGCTCGCGGCGGCGAGCTGGGCGTTCCCGGCGTTCAGCGTGGCCTCACTGATGGCCGCGCTGCGCGCGTGGAAGCGCCGCAAGACGATGAATCCGTTCGCTTACCATCACAGCCTCGCCGTCGCCGTGCTGTTCGTGGTCGCCGTGACCTACCTGGCGTGGTGGGGCATCATCCCCTACCGGAGCTGGGCGTAGTCGAGCTCGCCTCACCGGACGGCGGAGATGGACCCCTCGTACGCTCCGACCTGAATCCCCTACGCGGGGTCGACGACGGTGCCTATCGACAGTCTGGCGTTTCGCCGCTTTCGTCGCAGGTCTGGTCGGACGCGGCGCAGTCGACGGTGGCGAGCGCGCCGTCGTAGCACCAGCTCAAGACGGTCCCTTGGCACTTGCCGCGGTCGTCGATCCGACCGCAGGGCGCGCGCGACGCGGCGAGTGGGCAGTCGGCGCAGTCGCCGAATCGACCCAGCGCCGGCCGGGCGCGAAAGTGCTCGGCCAGGGTCGTGCCATGCCGCTGCAGCGCCGCGGCGAGTTCGCGGCCGACGAAGCGCACGTGCCACGGTTCCGGGCGGTACCCGGTCAGTCGTTGTTTGCCGGGTGGATAGCTGAGCGCGAACCCGTACTCGTACGCGTGCGCGGCCAGCCACTCGATGCCTGCCGTCGAGGGCAGCCGCAGATCCACGGCGGTGCCGAGCTGGTGCTCGCTGTGGCCCGGGCGCGCCGCTCGGCCCCGGCTCCTTCGTCGTCCGAAAGACGCGCGCCTGCTCGCGGTACGGCCGAAATGCGGAGTTGATGCGGATCCTGAACCCGGCGGCCCGGGCGCCGGCCAGCAGCGCACCGAGCGCCTCGGCCGTCTCGGGTTCGACGCGGTGTTTGCCGCGCGCGCTCGGGTTGGCGGTGTCGTCCAGTCGTCGCAACGTGCTCGTCGGCGCGCCCGCGCAGACCGGAAGACAGCGCGCCGGGTCGACCCAGGCGAGGCCACCGGAAGCGGCGGATGCGGCCTCCGTCGACGGTGAACGCGCAGAAGGCGCCGGCAAAGCGTCGCTGCGCGCGATCAGCACGTGCGCGAGAGCGAGGGCGATCGTTCGCAAGAGTCAGCGATTGTACCCGTGCACCGGCCCGCAGACAGTTTGACCGGTGTACGATGCTTTGTGAGCGACAGACTGCCTGTCGACTACCTCCGCGGGAGAAGGACCATGGGTGAGTCAAACGACAGATTCATGGGTCATCGGGTGACAGTCGCAACCGTCGTGCTGGCGGCGATCGCCAGTGTGGGTTGCGGCGACACGAATCTAGCCGCCGCCCCGACCGGTGCGCCGAACCAAGACGTCCTCTTGCCCTGGACCACCGGGAACACGTGGACCTACCGCATTGACGACGAGGGCATCGTGGGTACGAAAGAGACGGTCGTCGGCGAGATGGAGGTCGTGGGGGGAACGGGACCAAGCAAGGACGTGCTGGCGCTCAGGACCGTCACGCAGAAGCTGTGGCAGAACGAGACGACGGTCAGCTGGCAGATCGCGCGCGGCGATACGGTGATCCGCTTCCGAGAGCAGTCATTCCGGGCGTCCATCGGCACGCTGGAAAGAGAGGATCATTGGGACCCGCACAAGCTCCACGTCGACGGGAGCGCAGCGCGGCGTGTCGCCGGCGCCACCTGGACTGAGGCCTATGTGGAAACGACGTTGCCCGTCGGTTCGCTTCCCAGCACGCAGGAGACGATGGATCAGTGGACGGTGGTGTCAGCCAGCGAGCGAGTGGACGTTCCTGCCGGCACCTTCATGGCGGTTCACCTCACGAAGGTGAGCCAGAACGGCGACGTCGGCAAAGACTACTGGTATGTCCCGGGCGTGGGTAAGGTCAAGGAGGTTGGTGGTCAGCTCGAGGAGCTCGTCAGCTACTCGGTGTCCCGCGACCGACAGTAAGACGAAGGAGCCGCGCTACCGGCACGCGACGCGGGAACAGACGTAGGGCTTCACGATCGCTTCCGCGACCTCGAAGATCCTGGCGTGGCCGGCATCGTTGAGGTGGATGCCGTCGCCGGCGCCGTAGGCCGACGCCACGCCGAGCGACGCGTTGGCGAGCGGCGCGAAGATGTCGATGAAGCAGGGCCCGTAGGCCGTGGCGCGCTCGGGGACCCAGCACGTCGCGAACGTGGTGGACATGGCGGTCGCCCAGTCGCGCAGCGCGCGTCGCTCGGAATCGCTGAGATCCTTCGGGGCGGTGCTGACGAAGAACACAGGAACTCCCGCCGTTTGCGCGGCGTCGCGCATCGACGTGAGGCGCGAAAGGAATGTGGATTGCGACGTCCCCGCCGACAGATCGTTGCTGCCCGCGAGCGACACCAGGATCAGGTTGGGGCGCCCACTGATGGCATCATCGATGCTGCCGTCGGCGTTCGAGCCCGGCAACAATTCGACGGTGGTGTAACCGCCGACGGCCAGGTTGCTGCTGTTGAACGTCGGAACGACCGCGTCGTCGAGCGAGCGCGCCAGCAGTCCGACCCAGCTCTTGGCGCTGCTGCTGGCGCCTTCGCCCGCAGCCGTCGACGAGCCGATCACGGTCAGCTTGAACGACGTCAGCATCGGGCTGCCACCGCCCGCGCCGCGTCAGGTCCGCCGGTGCCACCGCGACCTCCGCTCGCGGGCACGCCACCGGAGCCACCGGCGGCGCCGCCGGATCCCCCCGGCGCCATCATCGCGCCACCCCTGCCACCATCGCCGCTGCCGGCGGATGCTCCGCCGACGCCGCGCCCCCCCGGCGCCATCGCGCCGCCCGAGCCCTCGCCGCTTGCCCCTCCGCTGCTCGTCTGACCACCGCTGCCGCCGCGCCCGCCCGAGCCGGCGCTGGCGCCACCGCTGCCGCTCGCGTCGCCCTTGCCGCCCGAACAACCCGCGGCGAGGGCAACGATCGCGAGGAACTGCCACACGCAGCCCCACCGGATCGGGCTCGTGACACGAAGGTCGATGCGCCTTGGTTGTGGCTTTGCCATCCCGCAAATGAAGGAACCCCGAGCCACGCAAAACGGGCCAGTGAGACCGATGCGCTCAGCGCACCGGAGCACGAAACCTGGCCAACCGGTAGCCAACCCACCGCTCCAAAACGCCGAACTACGTGTAAGTCCGCGCGACGCGCTGACTGCGTAAGTAATCCATCGTCAGGCGAGCCCGGACAGACGTGTGCAAGTAGAGCCGCAGGGATATCGAGACAGCTCACGTCGGACGCGGATCGTCGGACGGTGCGGCATTCGCGTCGGGAACCTGACGATCTTCGTCAAAGCGCTCAGCCGCGCGGTTCAAGCACGCGGGTAGAGGAGACGATTTGAGCGTCATGAACGGACGGAATTCGGTCTCGCGTTGGTTGTTCGCGTGCGTGCTTTTGGGTGGGTCGGCTTGCGGCGGACCCCAGCAGAACGCGAGCACCGGCACGGGCGGAAGCAGCAACGCTGGCGCAAGTGGCGGCGGTAGCAGCGGCAGCGGCGCGAGCGGAGGCAACGGCAACGTAGACGCGGGCAGCGCCGATGCGGGACCACCGCGAGGGCCGTTCACGATCGGAACGCCGACCGATCCCGGCGCGTGGGGCGGCACACCGGTGATCGACGCCAAGGCGCCCGCGATCGTCTACCCGAGCGACCAGACGCGCTTCCCGCGCAACATCTACCGCACGCTGTTCCAGTGGCGAAGGCGGGGCTACGACGCAGTTCCGCCTGACGTTCAGGGTCCGGGCACCACGGTCACCGTCTACACCGACGGCGAGCACGCCGCAGTGCGCGACGCGCACCGACGCGGGCTGCTGGGAGGCCGACGAGCGGTCCTGGTACCTCATCGCCGGCTGGCAACGCCGGCCAGACCGTCACCGTGACGGTCGACGGCCTCGACGCGCTCGACGCAGCCGGCCACCGTCCGCCGCTCGGCAGCCGATCACGATCGGGTTCTCGAAGCAGGACGTCGCAGGGCGCGATCTTCTACTGGTCGACGACGTCGGCCGGCATCCGGCGCGCCAACATCGCCGCCGCCGAGCCCGAGGACTACATCACGGGCAAGCCGAGCACGACGTACACGAACCCCGGCCGACGCGGTCGAAGTGCGTCGCCTGCCACGTCGTCTCGCGCGACGGCAAGTACATGGTGGCGCCGGTCGACGCGACGTCGGGCGAAGAGCCTGTGGGTCATGGAGGTGACGCGGACGCGCCGCCCAACCCGCTCGTCAAGCAGATCGCCGACACCGAGCGGCCACGGCTTCGCGACCATCTCGCCCGACGACGCCCACGTGGTCGCGGCGTGGGGCGGCAAGATGTGGATGGTCGATCGCGCGACCGGCATGCGCTCGGGCGACCTGCCGCTCGGCGGCCACGAGGCCACGCACCCGGACTGGTCGCCCGACGACACGCAGCTCGTGTTCGCCACGGGCGAGGGCGACGCGCCCGGCGGGCGCGAGCCTGGCCGTCATCCCGTGCGACGGGCAGCGCGTGGGGGCAGCCCACGGTCGATCGTCGGCGCCGACGGCCGGCCTGAGCGAACCTCTTCCCGATGCACTCGCCCGACGGGAATGGATCGCCTTCTCGCGCGGCGAAGGGCGGCCACGGCGACCTGACCGCGCAGCTCTGGATGGTGCCGGCAAGGGCGGCGACGCCGGTCGAGCTGGTCAACGCCAACCGCGTCGTCTCCAACCAGATGACCGACGGCCAGCACGAGAACAGCCAGCCGACCTGGGCGCCGCCGGGCGACTACCACTGGGTGGCGTTCAACTCGATGCGCGAGTACGGCGTGGTGCTGCCCAAGGGGACGCAGCAGATCTGGGTGGCGGCGGTCGACTCCAGCCAAGCTCGGCCAGGCCGGCGTGGACCCGAGCTATCCCGGCGTTCCGGCTGCAGTTCCAGGGGCTGAACGAGGACAACCACCGCGCCTACTGGACGCTCGACGTCCGCGACACGCCGCGCATCCCGCAAGACCCCACGCCCGACGGCGGCGTGTGCGTCGCGACGGGCACGACGTGCGATCCGACCATGGACATCTGCTGTAACGCGCTGGATCGCTGCGACACGAAGGACAACGGCATGACCTACACCTGCACGCCGCTCATCATCGTGGACTG
>CAVSOL010000027.1:0-261359 GCA_963729535.1 uncultured Pseudomonadota bacterium
CGGGAGAAGGGACTTGAACCCTCGACGTCCACCTTGGCAAGGTGGCACTCTACCACTGAGTTACTCCCGCAAATTTGCTGCGCCATTCACCTATCGGACAGGGGCTTGCTTGTCAAGGTGAGGGGCGCCGAGGGCCGAAGATCGCGACGTCGACCTCGCGGGCATAGTGGACCAGGGGCGGCGGGGCCACGAACGCGTCAGAGGGCAGACGCGCGGTGTCGGTGAGGGTCTGGGCGACGCCGCCAGCGACGGCCGGCTGCAGCGGATAGGCGGCGTGGGCGACGCGGGCGGTGCGTAGCGCGCGGCCGGTCCACGCATAGAGCAGGTAGCGCTCGGCCAGGAAGAACTCGAGCGTGCCGGGGACCGCGGCGGCAACGGGGCCCGTGGGGTGGTAGCGACCGGCGAACGTCGCGCCGTTGGACACGCGCCGCGACCGGTAGTCGATCGTCGCGCCCGTCGCGCCGCCCTCCCCGCCCCCGACCTCCATCGACATGCGCGCGTGAAAGTACGGCAGCCCGTACGCGACGCGCGCGCCCGCGACCGCCAGGCGGCTGGCGGCGTCCAGGCTGAAGAACCAGACGCCGGGGTCGCGGCCGTCGCGGTGGACGTACGTCCGCACGTTGAGCTCGTGAAACGCCGGCGCGATCGGCAGGCCGCCCAGCGCCGTGCGCGTCAGCGGGATCGTGAACGGCACGACGCCCACGTACGCGGCGCCGTCGAACGTGTCGACCCGCAGGCCGGGCGGCAGGTGCGGCGCGATCGCGGCGGGAGGGACAGGCCAGTGCAGGAAGCCCAGGTGGCGCCAGAGCTGCCGCATCACCGCGCGTCCCTGCGGGCGCTCGCGCACCCGCAGGCGTTCAGCGTCGCTCACGGTGTCGGTCACGCCCGATGCTAGCGCGTCGGCCGCGGGCGCGGACGACTACCGGCCTTCGTTGAAGACCTGGACGCGGCCGTTTTCGCTCGAGACGCCGAACACCGTCACGCCGTCGGGATACTCGGCGTGGCCTTCCAGGTTGCACACGGCGAGCGCGTAATACCAGGGCCCGTCGCTGTCCGTGGTGATCAGCGCCGAGCCGAAGCGCAGCGACGGGTCGGGCCGCCCGCGTTCACCGGCGTTGACCAGGTAGGTGCAGTACGAAAGCTCGCTGCGTGGCCGCACGCCGATCGTGCGCCACGCCGGCGGCCACAGCGTCGCGTCGTCGACCAGCGTCGGCGTCCGCGCCGATGCCAGCTGCACGCTGTCGGCGGACTGGGGATAGAACGCGGCCGGCAACTCGTCGCGGCTGGGTATTGCCCCGTCGCCGTCGGCGCGCAGCGCCAGGAAGCGGCCGCCCCCGGCGCGGTACGCCTCCTCCTTGCTGGCCAGCTCGGACAGCATCGACGTCGCCTCGGCGACGCGCTTGCCGATCACGTGACGCTGGAAGCCCACCACCGCCAGCGTCCCCAGCAGCGTCACGATGCTCAGCGCCACCAGCACTTCGATCGCCGTGAACCCCGACTCCACCCTACGCCCACCACGCACGCGCCCCCGGCACATGTAGCCCAAGCTAATCACGCTCGAAGCGGGCAACCACCTCCACGTGGAAAGTCTGCGGCAGCAGGTCCAGCGCCACCGCGCCGGCGAGGTGAAACCCCGAAGCGGCCAGCACACGCGCGTCGCGCGCCAGGGTCTGTGGATCGCACGACACGTAGACGATGCGCCGCCGCGCCCCCGCGGCGGCGGCCAGGTGGACGCGATCGGCGCCCTCACGCGGCGGGTCCAGCACCGCCGTGTCGGCGGCGCCCGCCGCAGGACGCAGCGACCACGACGCGCCCGGCACGTTGCGCCGCCCGCGCTCGACCGCCGCCGGATCGCCGTCCGACGCGGCGACCGACGTCGCGATCGGCACCAGGTGCCGCGTGAAGTTTCCGCTGCCGGCGTAAAGCTCGAGCACCGCGCCAGGCGATGGCCCGACCGCGTCCAGCACGGCGGCGACCAGCGCCGCGTTGCCCACCCGCCCCACCTGCGCGAAGCCGTCCGACGGCACGCGCACCGGCGCGGATCCGGGCTCCGCCACGTCGACGTCCGCCTGCCCGAACGTCGGCTTGCCCGCCAGCGCCAGCCCGACCACGCCCGCGGCGCTCAAGCGATCCACCTCGCGACGCGCGTGCGCGGCGCTGGTCGGGTCGGCGCGTACGACGTTGACGTGCACGCCGTCGGCGCCCGCTTGCACGTCCAGCTCGATGCCCGCCGCCAGCCCGCGCGCCATCGCCCGCAGCGCCGGCAACGCGCGCGCCAGCTCGGGCCCGAACAGCGGGCACGCGGGCACGTCGACCACGTCGTGCGAGCGCCGCGCCCGGAACCCCAGCGCCCCGCCCGGACCGACCGCCAGCCGGCAGCGATCACGGTAGCCGTAGGCCGCGCTGGCGGCGACCACCGGCGGCAGGGAATCCATCGCCAGCGCCCTCGCAACGACGGCATGCTTGGCCGCTTGTTGCGCCGGCAGGCCGACGTGTTGCCACTGGCAGCCGCCGCACGTCCCGAACAACGGGCACGGCGGTGGCACGCGATCGGGCCCGGCCGCGTCAATCGAAGTCAGCTCGGCCCATGCGACCTTCCCCTTCGCGCGCTCGATGCGCGCGCGCACGCGTTCACCCGGCGCCGCGAGCGGCACGAACGTCACCCGGCCGTCGTCAGGTGTACGCGCGCCTTCCGGATCGCGCTGCCGTCCCACCGCGTCGCCGCCGAACGCGAGCGACTCGACGTCGACCGTTATCTCCCCCGCCAAGAGCTGTCGCGTGACCTTCTACGGAAACGTCTGCGCCGCGCGTCCGCGTTTCATGTCGAAGTCGAAGGAGCCGTCCAGCGTGCCACCGATACGCGACGCCTGCGGAAGCACATCGTCCTCCCGGATCGCGATGATGACCCGGTGATCCACGAGCTCCTCGATGTGGAAGCTGGCCGCCAATCGCTGGCCGAAGGCCACCTTGAAATCGTCGTCGAACGCCGCGCGCTCCTCCGGCGGCAGCTCCGGCTGCTGCGCGCCACCGAAGTATTCGAACTCGATCCAACCCCGGAAGGCGTCTCCGATCACGTTGACGTACGCCGGCGGCCGCGACCGGGAGCCGCACGTGTGCAACGGCGCGAACGCGATACGCACCGGCCCGTCAGGCAGGACGTTGATGCGGGGGTACATTCCGCCCGCGCTCCAGTCGCACCACGGCCCGAGCTGCATCGCGGGATCGTCGGGATCGGTGGGTGGGAGGGTGCCGGTGCTGGTGGCGTCGTAGTCGGGCACGCCACCGACCGTGCGGCCGCGGATGCAGCGCGCGACCTTCCCCGAATCGGGGATGTCGAAGTACAGCGTGTCGTTGATCTCGACGCCGTTGCCGTTGCGCTGCATGCGGATGATCAACCGGTTGATGTGCGGCCCGTCCGCGATGTCCTCGATGGGCTCGCCCGCGAAGAACGTCGGGTTCAGATCGAACGGGCGCGGCTCGCCCGGCGGCGGCGAACCGTAGTTCGCCCCCTGCTGACAGCCGATGATCCACAGCGGCCCCGACGCCTCGCCCGAACCGCTGCCGACGGTGCACCCGCCGGCCACCACCAGGGATAACAAGATCAGGACATAACGCATGCGAAGCCTCCTGATTTTCCCACAAGTCGAGGCCGGCGGCCACTTCGCGACCACCGTCACGGTGTATGCTTTCAGCCTCGCCCCCGATGTTTTCGCGCCGCGCCGCCGTCCTCATCGCCATCGCGGCGCTCGCCTCATGTCACGCCGGCTGCAAGAAATCACGCCCTCCCGGCAAGGGGACGCTGGCGCTGTTCCCCGCTGATGCGACGCTGGTGATCGGCGTCGACTTCCCGCGCCTGCGGCGAGCGCCCATCATCAGCAAGTGGGCGGGGCTGGTGCTCGGGCAGAACCAGGAGCTGGCGGCGTTCACGCGCGAGACCGGCTTCGACCCATGGCTGCACCTCGACAGCATCGCCATCGCGGCGCCGTCGGTCTCCGGGGACGTGGCCGGCATCGTCATTCGCGGCCAGCACCTGGACGAGGCGCGCGTCATCGCCTACCTGCGCAAGCTCAACGGCAAGCAAGCCGCCGAGATGGTCGGCAAGAAGCGCGGTCGCCACACCTTCTGGTCCTCGCCCGACAAGCCGCGCAGCGCGCTGGTGTTTGTCGACCAGGGAACGTTGATCGTCGGCGTCGGCGGCTGGGCGGAGGCGATGGTCGATCTCGCCGACGGCGTCGGCGACGCGCCCAGCGCCGCGAGCAACGCCGATCTCGCCAAGCTGGTGAACGGCGTCTCGTCGCACACCGTGTGGGTTGCCGGCCTGGTGCCCGCTGAGCTGCGCACCAGGCTCACCGCCCTGGAGCCCGAGGCGCCCGGCCTGTCGAAGATGCGCAGCGCGGCGGTGACCGCCGACGCCAACGAAGATCTGGCAGTGGTGGCGCTGGCGGACCTGGCGACGCCCGCCGACGCGCAGCGGCTGGTCGCGCTCGCGGACAAGCAACTCGGCGCGCTCAAGGCCGCGGCCGGCGCGGACCGGGTCAAGCTCACGGCAGAAGGGTCCGTGTTGCGCGGCGAGGTGCGCGTGGACGCGACCCAGCTCGCGATGCTGGCGGCGATGCCGTTCGCCGAGGCCCTGGCCGGCGGCAACGAGCCGCCGATGCGCCGTTACGCCGAGAAGCTGATCGCGACCTCCGGGGCCAAGTTGACCGTCAGCCGCTGCGAGATGTTCGGAGGCTCGCGCAAGGGGTTCTGCATCGTCGAGGGGACGGCGGCGGACATCGCCGCGATGCCCGTACGCCTGCACATGATCAAGAAGCCGCCGCCCAATGTGGATGTCCGCTTCGGCCAGACGTGCGCCGCGCAGGAAGAGTTCGGCCACGCCGACGGCGAGGGGCACGCGTTCAAGCCGGGCGTGCGCGAGTTCAAGGCGAAGGATCCGCTCCCCACGAACACGGACAACGTGAAGTTCGTGTCGATGTTCGCCGGACAGACGTCGGCGTGCATCGAGTTCGAGTACCCGTACGGTTAAGCCGGTCGTCTAGGTGACGATGCTGACCCGCACCGTCGCGCCGCGGTCGGCGCCGATGCGCTTGGCCGCCGATCCGTCGCGGCGCGCGATCTCGAGCTGGCCGCCCGAGCCGATGTACGCGATGAGCGCGCCCGATTGCACATCGGAGAACGTCCGGCCGAACGCCGGGTTGAACTTCCCCTCCGTCCCCTCGACCTCGATCGCCACGTCGGTGCTGGCGCCGGCGCCTGCGGGCGACCCCGTAATCGCGGCGAGCAATTCCGCCGGCAGCGACGTGATGAGGTTGCCGAACGCGTCGATGTGGATCACCCGCCCCTCGACGACGCCGGCCTGCTTGTGCAGCGGCGGCGTGCCGATCTCGACCATGTTGTCGACGCTCGGGCCCGCGTCGGACGCCTGTGCGCCCGCCGCCAGGCGGCCCGCGGTCGGGGCGAACACGTCGCGACCGTGGAACGTGGGGCTGACCGGCTCGCGCCGGAACGCCGACGCTTCGATGCGGTAGATCCGGCGCGGCGGGCGCGCCGCCAGCGACAACACGCCGTTGTCGGGGCCGACGAACAGGCTGCCGCCCGCCTCGACCAGGAGGTCGGCGCGCTCGCCACCGACTCCAGGATCCACGACCGCGATGTGGATCGTCCCGGGCGGGAACAGCGGCGCGGCCTGCGCGAGCGCGACCGCGCCCGCGGCGACGTCCTGCGCGGGGACCCCGTGCGTGATGTCGACGAGCTGCGCCTGCGGCGCCATCGACAACACGACGCCTTTCATCGCGCCCGCATAACCATCGCCGGCGCCAAAATCAGTCGTGAACGTAACGATCGGCATGCTGTGCGCCGCGCAGTATGGCACGAGGCCCAACAATGCAGATGGTATGATCAAGACGCGATGGACAAGACCGTGGCGAGCGCAGACGAGGCAGTGGCCGACTTCTTCGACGGAGCGACCGTGATGGCGGGAGGATTCGGGCTGTGCGGCATCCCCGAGAACCTCATCGCCGCCATCCGCCGCAAGGGGACCAAGGACCTCACCATCATCTCGAACAACTGCGGCATCGACGCCAAGGGTCTCGGCATCCTGCTGGCGAACGGCCAGGTCAAGAAGATGATCTCCAGCTACGTCGGCGAGAACAAGACGTTCGAGCGGCTGTTCCTCGAGGGCAAGCTGGAGGTCGAGCTGACGCCGCAGGGGACGCTGGCCGAGCGCATCCGCGCCGGCGGCGCCGGCATCCCGGCGTTCTTCACGGCGACCGGCTTCGGCACGGTGGTCGCCGACGGCAAGGAGACGCGCGCGTTCGACGGGCGCAACTACGTGCTCGAGCGCGCGCTGACGGCGGACTTCTCGATCGTCAAGGCGTGGAAGGGCGACACGTTCGGCAACCTCGTCTACCGGAAGACGGCGCGCAACTTCAATCCGATGATGGCGGCGGCCGGCAAGACGACGATCGCCGAGGTCGAGGAGCTGGTCGCGCCGGGCGCGATCGCGCCCGACCAGGTGCACTCGCCGGGCATCTACGTGCACGCGCGTGCTCAAGGGGGCGGCGTACGAAAAGCCGATCGAGCAACGCATGGTCCGCAAGCGGGGGGCAGCCTAGCCATGCCGCCGCTGACACGAGATCAGGTCGCCAAGCGCGCCGCGCGCGAGCTGTCCGACGGCATGTACGTCAACCTGGGCATCGGCATGCCGACGCTGGTCGCCAACTTCATCCCGGACGGCACGCACATCATCCTGCAGTCGGAGAACGGCATGCTCGGCATCGGCCCGTTCCCGTACGAGGGCGAAGAGGACCCGGATCTGATCAACGCCGGCAAGCAGACCATCACCGAGGTGGCGGGCAGCGCGTATTTCTCGTCGGCGGACTCGTTCGGGATGATCCGCGGCGGCCACATCGACTGCGCGATCCTGGGCGCGATGCAGGTGGCGGAGAACGGCGACCTCGCCAACTGGATGATCCCCGGCAAGCTGATCAAGGGGATGGGCGGCGCGATGGATCTGGTCGCCGCCGCCAAGCGCGTGATCGTGATGATGGACCACGTCGCCAAAGGCGATGAGAAGAAGATCCTCAAGCGCTGCACGCTGCCGCTGACGGCGGTCGGCGCCGTTCACCGCGTGATCACCGATCTGGCGGTGCTCGACGTGACGCCGGAGGGGATGGCGCTGCGCGAACGGGCGCCCGGCGTCTCCGTCGCCGACATCCAGGCGAAGACCGGCCCCACGCTGATCGTCGCGCGGCGACGTCCCCGAGATCGCGGTGGGCTGACGCCCGCGCGAGCCTGACGCATGGCCGAGCGCGACCCGTTCGAGACGTCCTCCGGGATCCCGCTGGACCCGGTCTACGACGGCGACAGCCTGGCCGCGCGCCAGCCGCCGTTCGATGCCGACCGCGACCTCGGCGCCCCGGGCAAGTTCCCGTTCACGCGCGGCATCCACCCCACGATGTACCGCGGCCGGCCGTGGACGATGCGGCAGTACGCCGGCTTCGGCACCGCCGAGGAGTCGAACCGGCGCTACAAGTTCCTGCTGGCGTCGGGCCAGACCGGCCTGTCGGTCGCGTTCGATCTGCCGACCCAGATGGGGCGCGACTCCGACCACCCGCTGGCGCGCGGCGAGGTCGGGCGCACCGGCGTCGCCATCTCGTCGATCGACGACATGCACGTGTTGCTCGACGGCATCCCGCTGGGCGAGGTGTCGGCGTCGATGACGATCAACGCCACCGCGGCCACCCTGCTCTGCCTGTACATCGCGGTCGCCGACGAGCGCGGCGTCCCGCGCGACAAGCTGGCGGGGACGATCCAGAACGACATCCTCAAGGAGTACATCGCGCGCGGCACGTACATCTATCCCCCTGCCCCGTCGATGCGCCTGGTCGCCGACACGTTCGCGTTCTGCCAGACCGAGGTGCCGCGCTGGAACACGATCAGCATCAGCGGCTATCACATCCGCGAGGCGGGCAGCGACGCCGTGCAGGAGGTGGCGTTCACGCTCGCCGACGGCATCGCCTACGTCGATGCGGCGCTGGCGCGCGGCCTGGCGGTCGACACGTTCGGGCCGCGGCTGTCGTTCTTCTTCAACGCGCACTCGAACCTGCTGGAAGAGGTGGCCAAGTTCCGCGCGGCGCGCCGGCTGTGGGCGCGCATCATGCGCGACCGCTTCGGGGCGCGCGATCCGCGCGCGCAGATGTTGCGCTTCCACGCGCAGACCGCGGGCTCGACGCTGACCGCCGAGCAGCCGCTGAACAACATCGCGCGCACGACCGTCGAGGCGCTGGCTGCCGTGCTGGGCGGCGCGCAGTCGCTGCACACCAACGGCTACGACGAGGCGCTGGCGCTGCCGACCGAGGCGGCGGCGCGCGTCGCGCTGCGCACGCAGCAGATCCTGGCGAGCGAGACCGGCGTCGCCGCCGTCGCCGACCCCCTGGGCGGCTCCTACGCCGTCGAGGCGCTGACGTCCGAGATCGAGGCGCGGGCAGCGGCGCTGATCGAGGAGATCGATCGCCGCGGCGGCATGGTCGCCGCCATCGAGGCAGGGTTCCCGCAGCGCGAGATCGAACGCCGGGCCATGGAACACCAGCGCGCCGTCGAGAGCGGCGCGCGCGTCATCGTCGGCGTAAACAAGTTCACCGACGAGCCGGGCGGCGTCCCGCCGCCGCTCTACCGTCCCGACCCCGCCCTGGAAGCCACACAAGTGGCGCGCCTCGAGCGGGTGCGGGCGAGCCGCGACGGAAGCAAATTACGCGCCGCCCTCGACGATCTGTCGTCGGCGGCGGCCGGGACCGACAACCTGTTTCCGGCGATTCTGGCGGCGGTCAAGGCGCGTGCCACGTTGGGCGAGATTGCGGACATGTTGCGCAACACGTTCGGGGAATATCGGCCCACGTGACCGTTGACCCCGCGGGGCTAAAGGGGTTACCGTTGTGCGCTGTTCACGTGCGATGCGTCTCGGTTTGCGCGAACTGAGCGCGTGAGAGGTGACGGACGATGACGAAGTCGGATCTCATCGACGTGTTGTGCGAAACGCAAAAGCTGCCCAAGGGGCGCGCTGAGCAGTTGGTGCACATCATCTTCGATGCTCTGGAGGCGGCGCTGAAACGGGGCGAGCGGATCGAGATCCGCGGCTTCGGAAGCTTCGAGCTGCGAAGCTATCGTGGCTACGACGGCCGTAACCCGCGTACCGGGTCGGCGGTCAACGTGCGGCCGAAGCGGCTGCCGTTCTTCAAGGTCGGCAAGGAGCTGAAGGAACGCGTGAACGCCAGCCGGCTCACCGCGCCTCGCGCGGCCGCCAAGCGTGCTCCCGCCACCGAGACGGACGCGGTGCCGACGCCGGTCGCCGCCACGTCGACCGGTCCCGTGGCCGCCGACGCCAGCAGCTCGACGGCCGCCGCGACGCCCCCCGCCGGCCCGACGCGCGCGACGGCATGAGCGGCCGACGCCCGCGTCGCCAGGAAGCTAGAACGGCCCGACCGACAGCTGGCCTGAAACCACGATCTGGATGGCGCCGGCTCGGGATCGGTGTGCCCGACGGCACCTTGATCGTCGTCGCGCCGATGAAGGCGAACGGCATCGACGGATTGGCGGCGAACGACGCGAGGCTGGCGTTTGCGGTCGGCTCCAGCATCACTGTCCCGGACGCGGTCGACATGGCGGGGATGACCGGCAGCGTCCCGAACTTCACGGCGCTCGCATCGTTCGGATCCGTCACGCCGGCCGGCGCCAGGTACAGCGACAGCGGCGGCACGTCGACGTTGAGCGTGTTGCTGGGGACGGCGTAGTCGATGTGCTCGATACGGAGATCGACCAGGCTGGTCGCGCCCGCGAGGTCGGGCACCTCCGCCGAAAAATTCACCGCCTGCGCCACGGACGACCGTGACGACCGCCGTGCACACCGCGGTGCCCGCGCCATTCGGCTCGCACGTCAGCGGCGTCATCGCGCAATCGGGCATGGGCAACGGCTGCGGCGGGTTGCAGCAGTCCATCACCGTCTGACCCGCCCCGCACGGAACCTCCTGCGTGACCCCGGACGGCAAATTGAACGACGACGCGTTGAACGTGTACGACTTCGACGGCAGCGCGAAGTTTATCCGCGCGACGTCGGAGTCAATCAGGCCACAGCCGGCGAGCATCAGCGCGGCGACAAGGACGTGACGCATCCGCTGATCTTATCACCTCGCCGCGGCGGCGAGCGTGGCGGCGGCGGTCCACGGGTCCAGGGCGCGCGACACGACGGCGTCGATCGTCGACGCGAACGGCCCCGGCGCCCCGTCGTTGCCGATCGCGGCGCGCACGGCGTCGCGCGCGCTTTCGCCCGCGATCGCCGTGATCTGACGCACCAGTTGCCGCCGCCGGCGCGCCTCGCGCTCGGCCACGGGCGCGGCGCGCAGCGCGTCCAGCGCCGCGACCACGTCGGCGATCCCCTGCCCCGTCGCCGCGGCCGCGCGGACCAGCGCGGGCGGGTGCCGCGGCGGCTCCCCGGGACGCGACGGGTGCGCCGCCAGCGCGAGCATCGTCGTCAGATCGGCCTCGGCGCGATCGGCGCCGTCGCGATCCGCCTTGTTGACCACCAGCACGTCGGCGATCTCGAGCAGCCCGGCCTTGAGCGCCTGGATCTCGTCGCCCAGCCCGGGCGCCGTCACGACGACCACCGCGTCGGCGGCGTCCGCGACGTCGAGCTCGGCCTGGCCGGCGCCGACGGTCTCGATGAACACCAGCGGGAAACCGGCGGCGTCCAGCACCGCCGCCGCCGCCGCCGTCGAACGCGACAGACCGCCGTGTTGCCCGCGCGTCGCCAGCGACCGGATGAACACGCCCGCATCGGTCGCGTGGCGCTGCATGCGCACGCGATCGCCCAGCAGCGCGCCGCCAGAGAACGGGCTCGACGGATCGACCGCGACGACCGCGGCGCGCTCGCCGCGCGCGCGCGCGGCGGTCACCAGCGCGTCGACCAGCGTCGACTTGCCGACCCCGGGAGCGCCCGTGACGCCGACGATGAAGGCCCGACCGCCGTGCGGGTACAGCGCGCGCAGCGTCTCCCGCGCCCCCGGCAGCTCGTCGTCGAGCGCCCGCATCAACCCCGCGGCCGCGACCAGATCGCCGGCCGCGATCTTCGCGACGCGCTCGCTGATGGCGTCGCTCGCCACGCTGGCTATCCGCCGGATTCGGAGGCCGTGCGCAGGAGCTCGCGCGCGATCACCATCTTCTGGACCTCGTTCGTGCCTTCGCCGATCTCGGCCAGCTTGGCGTCGCGCAGGTAGCGCTCGACGTCGAACTCACGCGTGTAGCCGTAGCCGCCGTGGATCTGGACGGCTGAATTGCAGGCGCGCATCGTCGCCCTGCGCGGCCCAGTACTTCGCGATCGACGACTCGGCGGTCGTCTTGCGCCCCTGGTCCTGCATCCAGGCCGCCTTCCACACCAGCAGGCGCGCGGCGTCCAGCTCGGTCGCCATGTCGGCCAGCATGTGCTGCACGGCCTGGAACTCGCCGATCGGCTTACCGAACTGCACGCGGTCCTTGGCGTAGCGGCGCGCCGCCTCGAACGCCGCGCGGCCGATGCCGATCGACCAGGCGCCGATGCCGATGCGTCCCTTGTCCAGGATCCTCAGCGTGTCGAAGAAGCCGGCGTCGATGTCGCCCAGCCGCTGCTCGTCGGAGACCTCGACGTCCTCCAGCACCAGCTCGGTCGTGTCCGACGCGTGAAGCCCCATCTTCTCGATGCGCTTGCCGGTGCGGAAGCCCGGCGTGCCGCGTTCGATGATGAACGCCGTCAACCCCTTGGCCTTCTTGTCGGGGTTGGTTGACGCGAGCACGACGTAGATCTCGGCGACCGATCCCTGGGTGATGAACGTCTTGGTGCCGGTGATGCTCCACTTGTCGCCCTTGCGCACGGCGCGCGTCTGCGCGGCGCCCGCGTCGGAGCCGGAGCCGGGCTCGGTCAGCCCCCACGCCCCCAGCGACTTGCCGCTGGCCAGCCGCGGCAGGTACTTCTGCCGCTGCGCCTCGTTGGCGGCCAGGTAGATGTGGCCCATGCACAGCGAGTTGTGCGACGCCATCGTCAGGCCGATCGACGCGTCGGCGTGGGCGACCTCCTCCAGCGCGATGACGTAGTCGTGGAACTTCATCCCCGCGCCGCCGTACGCCTCGGGGATCTGCATCCCGAACAGGCCCATCTCACCCATCGTCGGGATGATCTCGTGCGGGAACTTCTCTTCCGCGTCCCAGCGACGCGCGTTCGGGATGATGCTGCGCTCACACATCTCGCGCACCGCTGCCTGCAGCACGCGCTGGTCTTCCGACAGATCGAAGTCGATCATTTGGCCTTTGGCTTGCCGCCGCCCGCCGCGGGCGCGCGATAGCGCTCCTCGGGGCCGGCCGGCGCGAAGATCTGCAACATGACGGTCTTGTCGGGGCCGGTGAACTTCACGGCGTGCGGCTGGCCGTCCGGGAGGTGCAGCGCCTCCTCGGCGGCGAACGGAACCTTCTCGCTGCCGACGGTCATCACGCCCGCCCCCGACAGCACGTACAAGATCTCCGCCGATCCAGGATGGCTGTTGCGCGGCACCTCGGCGCCGGGGTCTGCCTCCAGCAGGCCGACGTACAGCGCGCGGCTGCCGGTCTTGGCGGGCTCGAGCAGCGGCTTGATCTTCCCCTTGCCCCCGAACACGGCCAGCGTCTCGCCGGGCGCGCCGACGGTCAGCTTGGCGCCCGCCGGAGCGGCCGCCTTCGACGGGTCGCGGATGACCTCGAACGCCGCGCGCCCCGCCTCGTCTTTGGGATCGCGGTAGACGCGCTCCGGGCCCATCGGCGCGAACACCTGCAACATCACGGCGGAAGACGTGCGGCCCATGTTCTCGATCGCGTGCGGCATGCCGGCCGGGATCAGGATCGCATCGCCTTTGTCGATCTTCTCCGGCCCCATGCCCGTCGGACCCAGGATGCGCGCGTGCCCGTCGACCACGTACAGCACCTCGGCGCCCGGGTGCTTGTGCATCGCGATGCGGTTGGCGGGCCCAATGGTGAGCTGCGTGAGCGCCGCCTTCTGCGCGCGCATCGTCGACTCGTCGACCAGCAGCTTGACCGAAAACGGCGGCGACGGCGACGGGCGCCCCCTTCTTCTTGCCGGGCGGCGCGGGCGGCCCGCGGTCGGGGGCGTCCTTGGCCTTGATCGAAAACTGCGCCGTCTGGCCTTCGAACGACAGCGGCACGACGACGGTGCTGCCCGGATCGATGCCGGCCAGCGTCCAGGTCGCGGCGCTCTCGACCAGGCAGGCGAGCAACACGGGCGACTTGACGCCGTCGCTCTCGGGCTTGGCCTTGGTGACGCGGCCGTTGTCACCGACGTCGACGGCCAGCTCAATCTTCCCCGCGACGTCTAGCGTGTCGGCCAGCGCCTTTTCGAAGCAGCGGTTGACCTCGCCGCCGTGTTTGACCAGGGCGGCTTGCAGGATGTCGGCGACGCGTGCCTCCTCCGTCTGCGCGAGCGCGTGCCCGCGCGCGGCGGGCGGCGCGATCGCGAGCAGACCGACGGCCAGCGCTGCGCGAATCGGCCGGCTCACGCTGCGACCCCTTCGACGCGCGGCCGCAGGTCGCGTTCGATCCATTCGACGATCGTCTGTGTCGACGTGCCGGGGGTGAAGATGGCGGCGACGCCCATAGCCTTCAGCGCGGCTGCGTCGTCATTGGGGACGATGCCGCCGCCAAACAGAACGATGTCGCCTGCGCCGCGCGCTGCCAGCGCGGCCAGCACGGCTGGGAAATGGGTCATGTGCGCTCCTGACATCATCGATAGCCCGACCGCGTCGACCGACTCCTGCTGTGCCGCTGCGGCGATCATCTCGGGCGTCTGGTGGAGGCCGCTGTATATGACCTCGTAGCCCGCGTCCGCAAGTGCCCGCGCCACGACCTTGGCCCCACGGTCGTGACCGTCGAGCCCGGCCTTGGCTACGAGGATGCGTAGCTTGCGTTTCACGCGGGAAATTGTATCAGACGCCGCGCGTCGCCGCGCACCCCGGGGGGCTGGCGCTCAGGCGCTCAGTTGAAGCAGCCGGCGGCGCCAACCGACTGGCAATTGGCGTTTGCCATCGCCGCGGCCAGTGAATCCGCCGTGCACACCGCCTGGGCGGTCGATGATCATCTGCATGCAATCCTGCAGGCTGCCGACGGTGACCGCACACGTAGGGAACGTCGCCACGCATTCCGGCTTGTCGGGCGGCGCGCTGATGAACCCGTCCACGCACGTCGGCGCAGCGCCGTAGCCGCCCACCATCGCGACGAACCAGTCGCACATCAGCTCCTTCTCGGCGTCCGCAGTGAGCGATCTCCTTGGAGCGACTGACGTCGCGCGGTCCTGCCCCGCCGCTGCCGCCTGCGCCGGCCGCCGCTGCCGCCGCTGCCGCCGGTGCCGAGGGTGCCGCCGCTGCTACCACACGCCGCCGCCAACATCGCCAACGTCACAGCACCTCGGACGATTCGCGTCATCGCTGCACCTCGGACGATTCGCGTCATCGCCGTCTCCTCTCGTGTGGTCTCGGCTCGGCTCGCTCGGCTCGGCTCGGCTCGCTCCTCTCGTCTCGCCTCGTCTCGCGTCGTCTCGTCTCGCTCATCTCGTCCCGTCTCGTCTCTTCGAACGCAAGCGTCGGCAGATCCGAGGCGGACTTTATGGCTGGGCTGCACGGCTCCGCTACGCGCGTGTCCTGGGCTTTTGCCGCCCTCGGCTTCGTTACGCGCGCGTCGTCGGCAACCACCCCATCGAACGCACCAGGGCGCGCGTTTGCGCTCCTCCGTGCCGGACCGCGGACGGCCCGGCACTCCGTCGCGCCCGTTTTCCGGAAAGAGCGCACCGGAGCGCGTGGGGCGTCCGCGCCCCACGGCGGAGGCGCGCAAACGCGCGCCCTGGTGTGTTCGATCGGGGCGGCGACCCGCGACGCGCGCGTAACCAAGCCGAGATGGCGATAACCCCCAGGACCGCCACATAACGAAGCGGCGCGGAGCGCCGGCGGCGGCGCGCGGAGCAGCGCAGCGCCGGAGCGATACAACGCGAGCCGAGCCGACGCGGGCGGGGCCTTACGGCATCACGGACGCGGCGGCGGTCAACTGCAACACCACGCCGCCTTCGCGGCCCGGCTGGTCGGCGTCGACCACCAGGTGGTAGCGGCCCGGCGGCAGCGCCGAGAAGACGTGGACGCCGGTCGCCATCCCGTCGGACGCGACGCAGCCGCGCGGCGTACCGACCTCGCACGCCAGCAGCATCCCCTCGTCGTCGTAGAGGGCGAAGTCGTGGTCGCCTACCTGCGCCCACTGCATCGTGACGTCGGCGGTCGCCGGCACCTGGAAGTCGATGACGCCGTCCTGGCCGCCAGCCGCGCTGGCGCACGTGGTCGCGTGCTGATCGTCGCCCGCCATCGCGGTCTGCACGACCACCGAACGCGCCGAGCCATCGAGCGGCAGCAACCCCACCGCCACGTCGGCGCGGCACGCGAACCGCACGCAGTCGGGCGTCGTGACGCACTTGCGGTCGGAGCAGTCGATCGCGCCGTCGTTGTCGTCGTCGATACCGTTGGTGCAGTTCTCGCGCAGCGTGCTCTGCAGGCCGGTGAGCGTCAGCGTCACCACCCCTTCACTGCCGGCCTGGAACGCCTGCACGATCAGGTTGTACTCGCCGGGCTGCAGCTCCGGCAGCGAGTAGCCGCAGCCGAACGGCAACACGGCCGGGTCGACGCAGACAATGTCGTTGAGGTTGCACGCGTCCAGGGGCTGGACCTGGCGCGATAGCTCGAACACGTGCGAGCCGCCATCGGTGCAGTCATTCGCCAGGCTCATCATCTGGGTCAGCGTCAGGCGCAATACGCGCTCGCGCCCCGTGCCGCGGCTGCACGACGTCGCGTAGAGCGTGCCGCCGGCGGTCGTATCCACGGTCACCGTGCGACTGGTCCCCCACGCGAACGAGCCGAGGTCCTGGTCGGGCACACACGCGGGTGCCGGGCAGCCGACGACGCCGAAGCAGGCGGGATCGGCGCAATCGATCAGCCCGTTGGTGTCGTCGTCGATGTTGTTGCCGCAGATCTCGACGCGCCGGCCGCTGAACGCCGAGAAGCGCAGGTTGATCGATCCGGCGGGGCGGTTCGGCTGCGCCTTGACGATGAACACGTAGGTGCCCGCCGACAGGCCGACGAAAGCGACCGAGTTCGCCGCCTGGTCCTGGAACGCGCACGACCGCTGGTTGGCGTCGCACGCCAGCCCGGGGCCCGGCATCCTGAACAGGCCGAAGATGCTGCGCCCGGTCTGGTTGAACTGGACCTCCAGCCCGGCCGCCTCGGCCAGCGTCAGCGCGATGGCGATGTCACCACCCGGCTGGCCCGCCGAACAGGTCGTCTGGTAGGTGTCAGATTCGGTCGCCAGGTTGACCGACACGTTCTGGCCCGGGCCGTTGACGACCAGCGTGCCGATGTTGCGGTCGGGGACGCATTCGCTCCCCGCGCACACCGGGTTGCCCCGACACGCGCCGTCCGCGCAGTCGATGAAGTTGTTGCCGTCGTCGTCGATGCCGTTGTTGCAGATCTCGGGCGTCGTGACCGCCCCGGTCGACAGCGTCACCGTCGTCGCGCCCGCCCTGCTCGGATAGGACTGGACGATCAGCCAGTATGAGCCGGGCTGCAGCGCCGAGTAGGACCGCGTCGCGGTGGGACTGTCCATCGCGTTCAGGCAGTTCACCGGGTTGCGATCGCACGTCTGGTTGGCGCCCGCGCGGTACAGGCCGACGACGTGCGCGCTCCCCTGCGCCTGCGTGAAGTCGAGGCGGACATCGGAGACCGCATCCAGCAAGAAGCGCCCGACGCGCGCGACGCCACCGGCGGGCGCGCAGGTCGCGAACGTCTTGTCGGAATTGCGCGTGTCCATGTCGCGGGTGACGCTCGCGCCGTGCTGCGCGATGAGGCGAAAATCGGCGTCGAACGAACACTGAACGTCCAGGCAGCTCGGGAACGTCGTGCACATCGGGTCGACGCAGTCGGTCAGCCCGTCGTCGTTGTCGTCGCGACGGTTGTTGCAGATCTCGGCGCCGGGATTGGGACGGCACGCGGGGCTGCCCATGCAGTCGGGGTCGGCGCAGTCGACGCGGCCGTCCTCGTCGTCGTCGAGGTTGTTGTTGCAGACTTCCTGGCCGGGGGGCGCGCAGCGCGGATCGCCGAAGCACCCGGGATCGTCGCAGTCCGCCCGGTTGTTGCAGTCGTCGTCGCGACCGTTGTTGTTGCAGATCTCGCGGTCCATGCACTGGTTGCCGCCGGCCATACCGCCGCGACCCGCGACGCCGCCGCCGACGCCGCCGCGACCTGCGACGCCGCCACCGACGCCGCCGCGACCCGCGATGCCGCCGCCCACGCCGCCGCGACCCGCGATGCCGCCACCGACGCCGCCGCGACCCGCGACGCCGCCGCCGACGCCGCCGCGGCCCGCGATGCCGCCACCCGTGCCGCCACGTCCGGCGACGCCGCCGCCCGTGCCGCCACGCCCGCCGGCGTCCGGACCACCGTCGGGGCCGCCGTCGCGAGCACCGCCGCCACCAGTACCAGTGCTGCTGCCGCCGTCGCCGGCGAAGCCGCCGTCGAGGTCGACGCCGATGCCGCCTCCGCCCCCCCGTCGGGCGCTGAACAGGTCGCTACGACCGCACGCGCCGCTGCCAACAACCAACGTGATCAACATCATTATGCGAGGGGCCTGCCGCATCGGCCGGAGTCTACATGACCCTTGGCTTCGCGGTAGAACCCGAGTGATGGAGCCCCTGCTGATTACCAACCCGGCAACCGGCGAGCTGCTTGAGGAGGTCCCGGCGGCCGACGCCGCCGCGGCGACGGCCGCCATCGACCGCGCCCGGGCGGCTCAGCCGGCGTGGGGAGCGCTGCCGTTCGCCGAACGGGGCCGCGTGCTGCGGCGCCTGGCGCGGGCCCTGCGCGACGACGCGACGTTCCTGGACACGCTGATGTCCGAGAGCGGCAAGCCGCGCTACGAGGCCGAGGGAATCGAGCTGTTCTACACGCTCGAGCTGACGCGGTACTACACGGGACGCGCCGGGCGGCGGGCGCTGGCGGACGAGCTGCGCGGGCCGATGGTGTTCGCGAACAAGCGGGCGCGCGTCGTGCGGCATCCGCGGGGGGTGGTCGCGGTCATCGGGCCGTGGAACTGGCCGCTGCTCAACAACTACGCCGACTGTGTCGGGCCGCTGGCGGCCGGCAACGCCGTTGTCCTCAAGCCATCGGAGCACACGCCGCTGACGTCGCTGCGCGTCGCGGCGCTGGCCCGGACGGCGGGCGTCCCCGACGGTGTGTTCCAGGTGGTGGCGGGACGCGGCGACGCCGGCGCGGCGCTGACCGCGGCCGCCGACATGATCTTCTTCACCGGGGGCGCGGCGACGGGGAAGAAGGTGGCGAAGGCGGCCGCCGAGCGCCTGGTTCCCGTCGTGCTGGAGCTGGGCGGCAAATCGCCGATGATCGTCCTCGCGGACGCCGACCTGCCCCGCGCCGCGCACATCGCGGTGTGGAGCGGCTTCATGCACAGCGGTCAGGCCTGCATCCGCACCGAACGCGTGCTCGTCGAGGCCAGCGTCGCCGATCGGTTCATCAACCTGGCGGCAACGGAGATCGCGCGCCTGCGCCAGGCGCCGCCACCGCTGGCGCGCCCGGGTGCCGCCGACGTCGACGTCGGCGCCATCACCTTCGCCCCGCAGGTGGAGCACGCCGAGCGCCTGATCGCCGATGCCGTCGCGCGCGGCGGGCGCGTGGTGACCGGCGGGGCACGGCGCGCCGACCTGCCCGGCCGCTTCTTCGCGCCGACGCTGATCGCCGACGCGACGACCGAAATGGACGTCATGCGCGAGGAGACCTTCGGACCCGTGCTGCCGGTGATGCGCGTCGCCGACGCCGAGGAGGCGCTGCGCATCGCCAATGCGAGCCCGATGGGACTGTCGGGCAGCGTCTGGTCGAAGGACGCGCGCCGCGCCGCCGCGCTGGCGCGCCGGCTCGACGCCGGCAGCGTCTGCATCAACGACGCGATGGTGAACTACTTCATCGTCGAGGCGCCGCTGGGCGGCATCAAGGCGAGCGGCATGGGCGTCCGCCACGGCCCCGAGGGCCTGCGTCAGTTCTGTCGCATCGAGACCATCGTCGAAGACCGGCCGCTGCTCGGCTGGCTATCGCGCCTGCTGGGCCGCGAGCTGGGGTTCCCGTACAGCTCGCGCACGCCAGCGTCTGCTGCAGTGGGTGATGAGGCGGTTCTACTGAGCGTGAGCGCCCGGGCCGGCCTTGTCGCGGAAGCGTTCGATGACCTTGAGCAGCTGTTCCAGGTCGATGGGTTTGCGGAGGGCGCCGTCGGTCTCGAGCGCCTTCGCCTTCTCTTCCATCGCGCCGTCCGCGCTCAGCAGCACCACCGGCAAGTGCTGGAGCTGCGGGTCGACCTTCTGCACCATCCGAAATTCGGAGCCGCTCATGCGCGGCATCATGAGGTCGAGCAGGATCAGCCCGGGCCGGCCGCCGTTGCGCAGGTACTCGAGCGCCTGCTCGCCGTCGATGGCGCATTCGATGGCATAGCCTTCGTCGCGCAGCGCCTCGGAGAGCGATTCGCGCACGTCGAAGTCGTCTTCCACGATCAGAATCGTGAAGTCCCCCACGCCTTCTAGTTTACCCGAAGCTTAAGGGACTAGCTCGACGTGCGCGGAAACACCGAAGTGGTCCGACGCCCACAGCCCGGACGGCGTGCGGCCCGTCACGGGGTCGCTGCCTCGTACCTCGGCCTGGGTAGTGCGAAAACGGCCGAGGTGCCAGATGAGGTCGATGCGGTTCGCGGCGGTTGAATCCGCGTTCATCAGATCACCGGCCTGGCAGCACGTGAACCCGGCCACGGTGCCGTTGGCCTCGGGCCACGCATCGTCGAAGCGCGTGTCGGTCAGGTCGTACGACGCTTCACCGGGGTCGCTGTTGAGGTCGCCGAGCAGCAGGATCGGCCCGGGCACGGCCTGCAGCGTATTCATCATCTCGACCGCCTGCCCGACCTGGGTGGGGATCTCCAGCGACTGGATCTCGAGGTGCGTGTTCGCGAAGGTGAAGCGCGCGCCGCCGACATCGGCGTCGACCCAGCTGACGCTGCGGATGGTCTTCAGCGGCACGCCGTCGGCGCCGCCGACGGGGAACACGAACGCCGTGTCGAAGTGATCGACGTTGAAGTAGCCGGTCTGCGCCGTGTCGCGCGCCAGGATGACGTCGCGATCGGTCAGGCGCAGATCGTAGACGCCGCCCTGACCGTCGGCGACGGGCAGCTCGGCGTCGGCGTTGATCGCTTCACCGACGATGCGGTAGCCGCCGCCGCGGGCGTCGATCTCCGCCATCAGCAGGGCCAGGAAGTCGAGCACCACCTCTTCGGCGTTGGCCGCGGTGTTGCCGGGCGAAATGTCGCTCGGCACCTGCTGCCGGTACAGCGACACCTCCTGCAGCGCGACCAGGTCGGGCGCGGCCTCGACGATGTCGGCGGCGAGGACCTTGGCACGCTCGGGAAAATCGCTGGCCTGGATGTTGGCCCAGATCTTCGCCGCCTCGGCGGGGATGCCTTCGGGGGAGCCGGCTCCGATGAGCGGCGTCAGGTCACTGCCGAGGTAGAGGTTGCGCGTGTAGACGCTGACGGGGAGCCCGGGACCGACCAGATCGTCGTCGTCATCGTCGCAGCCGAGCTGCCCCCCCGCAGTGATCACCGCCGCCAGCAGGATGAGCCGTGACCTTGTCATGGGCTCAAGCATAACAGCGGTTGGGCTCAGTGGCGGAGGACCGCGACTTCCCGCCATCGCAGCTTCGCTGCGATGTACCGGTCAGTTGCGGCGGACCGCGACTTCCCGCCATCGCAGCTTCGCTGCGATGTACCGGTCAGTTCGTGTTCCGGGCGAACCCTGGTTGAGGCAAGCTCCCGTCAGCGTGATCCGGCTCGCCTACTCGAACCGTCTCGAAGCGCTGCTCGACGCGCTCGCCGAGAACGTCGCGGCGACGCAGCCGACGCTGTTCGACGCCGTGCCGCTGGTGGTGCCGAATCCGTTCGTCGAGAGCATCGTCAAGCAGGCGCTGGCGCGGCGACTGGGTATCGCCGCCCACGTCGAGGCGCGCTTCCTGCGCGGCTTCCTGGGCGACGTCGCGCGCGCCACGACGCCGGCGCTGCGCATCGTCGACCGCGACGCGATCGAAGGCGAGCTGCTGGCGCTGTTTCATGAGCCCGCGCGCCTGGCGTCGCGCGATCTGGCTGCGGTGCGCGGGTACCTGGGCGAAGACGCGGCGGCCGGCGGCGGCGGCGGTGAAGATATCGCCCAGGCGCTTGACCGCCGCAGGGCGCAGCTGGCGTCGGCGATCGCGCAGCTGTTCGACGAGTACGCGTATTCGCGGCCCGAGATGCTGGATGTCTGGCGGCGCGGAGCGCTGGTCGCGGGGGTCAACGAGCCGGTGCAACGCTGGCAGCGTGAGCTGTGGCTGGCGCTGTTCGGGCGCGCGGGTGTGTTCGCTCCCGACGCGGCGCTGACCCTGCCCGACTTCTTCGCGCGCACGCCCGCCGAGGTGTTGCGACCGCCCGGGTCCGCGCACGTGTTCGGCATCTCGTTCGTCGCGCGCCTGTATCGATCGATCTTCGCGGCGCTGGGGCGCGCGTCGTCGCTCTACGTGTACGCGCAGAACCCGTGCCGCGAGTACTGGGAGGATCTGCAGCCGTCGCGGCGCAAGCGGCCCGATACGCGCTTCCCGCGGCGGCGCGGCGACACGCAGCTCGGGCTGTTCGACGCCGGCGCGCCGGCCGGTGAAGCGGCGACGGCGGACGCGGCGACGGCGTCAGAGAACCCGTTGCTCGCGCTGTGGGGACGGCCGGGACGCGACAGCATGCGCCTCTACAACCAGCTGTCGGAGTGCGACTTCGACGCGCGCTTCGTCGAGCCGGCGGCGGGCGCGGCGCGCCCGACGCTGCTCGCGACGCTGCAGCAGGAGGTCCTCGATCGCGCGCCGCGGGACGCCAGGCCGGTCGTCGGCGGACGGCAGCGTGGTGATGTTCGCCGCGCCCGATCCGCGGCGCGAGCTGGAGACGGTCGCCGCGGAGATCTGGTCGCTGCTGCGCGCGGAAGGCGACGACGGCGCGGGCGGGAATCGGCCGCTGCGCTTCGACGACATCGCGGTGGTCGCGCCGGCCGCGTCGGCGGCGACGTACCTGCCGCTGGCGCGCGAGGTGTTCGCGTCGGCGTCGCGGCTGCCCCACACCGTGCTCGGCCTGCCGTCGCCCGCCGAGGGGCACCTGCTGGAGGCGATCGAGCTGGTGCTGGCGCTGCCGGGGGGGCCGCTGGGGCGCCGCGATCTGCTGAAGCTGGCGATGCACCCGACGGTCGTGCGCCGGTTCCCCGACGTCGATCCCGAAGACTTCCTGACGCTGGCCGAGGAGCTGGGCATCGTGCACGGCGCCGACCGCCGCGATCTGGCGGGCAGCTATCTCACCGAGGACCGGGTGAGCTGGGATCAGGGGTTGCGACGGCTGGCGCTGGGGGCGTTCCTGTCGGGGCGGCGCAGCGGCGAGCAGCGGCCGTTCACGCTCGACGGCGAGGCGGTGGTGGCGGCGGAGCTGCCCGCGGCGCTCGAGCCGGCGGCGCGCGCGCTGGCGATGATCGTGCGCCCGCTGATCGATTTCGCGCTGACGGCCCGCGCCGCGCCCGCCCCGCTGGCCGACCACCTGGCGCTGCTGCGGCGCACGCTGGCGGCGACGATCCACCCCGACACGCCCGACGAGGAGGCGGCGCTGGGCGACGCGTTCGGCACGCTGGAGCGCATCGGCGCCAGCGCGCCGCCCGATCTGCGCGTCGGCTTCGCGGTCGCGGCGGAGCTGGTGCGCGAACGGCTGCCGGCGGGACACCTGCAGGCCCGCCAGCGCGCGCCCGAAGGCGTCACGATCGCGGCGTTCGCGCCGCTGCACGCGCTGCCGTTCCGCGTGATCTTCGCGGTCGGCCTCGACGAACGCGTGTTCCCGTCGGCCGAGGGCTTCAGCGCGCTCGACCTGCGCTCGGGGGCGCGCCAGCCGGGCGACGTCACGCCACGCGAGCAGGACGAATACATGTTCCTGGAGACGCTGCTCGCGGCGCGCGAGCGGCTGTACCTGTCGTACGTCAGGCGCGACGCGGCGACGGGCGAGCGCAAGGATCCGTCGTCGGCGCTGATCGCGCTGCGCGACGTGCTGCGCGGCGCCGAGCCGCTGGCCCGCCCGGACCCGCCGCTGCTGCGCCACCAGGACGACGACGTGTGCGCCGTGATCCCGGCGGCGGCCGCCGAGCGGCGCGCGGCGGCGACCGGGCAATCGCTGCGGCGCGCGGCGGCGGCGACCGAGCTATCGAACATCGACATCACGGGGCTGCGCGACGTGCTGGCGCCCGAGGCGTGGGCCGCGCTGGCCGCGCAGCTCGGTGTGCTGGGGCTGTCACCCCCGGGCGCCACCACGACCGCGCGCCGGACGCGCGACACGCTGACGCTCGCCAACCTGCGGCGGTTCCTCGAGTGCCCGCTGCAAGGTTCGGTGAGCGTGCTGCTGCCGATGCGCGACGAGGGCGACGCGGCCGACGACGCCGAGGCCGCGATGCGCGACCGCGAGAACCTGGACGACGTCCGCGGCGAGACGCTGCCGATGTTGCGCGAGGTGCTCGGGCGCGCGGTGGCCAGCGGTGGCGGCGACGACGACGAGGTGCTGGCGCGCGTTTACGACGAGGCGGCGGCTGGCCTGCGGCTGGATGCGACGTTGCCCGCGGGGCAGTTCGGCGCCGCGATCCGTGCCCGACACCTCGCCGTGCTCCGCTGCTGGCGCGAGGGCTTGCGCGGCGCGCTCACCGGCCGGCTGCCCGACACCCTCGCGCCGATGTGGCTGGGCGCGGCGCCCGAACACCGGCGCGACGTCGACCTGCGCGCGGCGGTGCCGCTGTCGGTGCCGCTGGCCGACGGGCCGACGGCAATCGGGTTGTACGGTTGCAGCGAGCCGCTGGCTGCCCTCGACGGTGAGCGCATCGCGGTGACGCTGGCGCTGGCCGCGACGAGGAGTCACTACGTCGAACGCGACCTGCTCCGGGCGTGGCTCACACACCTGGCGCTGTCGGCGGCGGAGACCGGCGAGGCTCGGCAGATGGGCGTCGCGGTCATCCGGCCCAAGGAGGCGGGCAGCTCGTCCCCGCACGTCGTCGGCGGCGTCTTCCGGCCGATCGCGGCGGCCGAGGCACGCGCGATGCTCGCGCAGCTGGCGGCGGAGCTGCTCGGCGGCGTGTTCCCCTACCTGTTGCCGTGCGAGGGGGTGTTCACCTGGCGCAAGCGCCTGGGCAAGCCAAACCAGCTGACGGTGCGCGACGCCGTGCTGCTGGTCCGCGACGACAACTTCACGCGCATCAGCTCGCGCTTCGGGCCGGTCGCGGACGCGGATCGCTATCCGGTGCCGGCCGAACGCGACGCGGACGCCATCGTCGCGCGCCGCTTCCAACCCTACTTCGACGGCTTCCAGGCGCGGACATGAGCCGGCCTATCCACCCTGGCTATGCCTTCCCCGAAGAGCTCGCCGCGCTGCCGCGCGATCGGGCGGCGGTCATCGAGGCGTCGGCCGGCACGGGCAAGACGTACCTCATCGAACACCTGGTGGTCGATCGGCTGGTGCGCGGCGACGCGCGCATCGACGAGATGCTGGTCGTCACGTTCACCGAAAAGGCGGCGGCCGAGCTGGTGCGCCGGATCCGCGCGCTGCTCCGGAAGGTGCTGGCGGCGCGCGGCGAAGTCGCAGGCGCGAACGTCTGGACGATCGATACGGCAGCGCGCGAGCGGCTGGAAGCGGCCGAGCGCGGCCTGGACGTGGCGCCGATCTCGACCATCCATGCGTTCTGCCAGCGTGTGCTGACCGAACACGCGTTTTCAGGCGGCCGGCTGCTGGCGCAGACGCACGTCGAGAGCCGGACCGCGTTTGCGCTCGCGTTCGCCGACGTCATCCGCGCGCCGCTCGCCGAGGACCACGAGCTGGGACCGTTGCTGGCGGTGTGGCTGGCGGGCGGACAGACGATCGACTGGCTCGAGACGATGCTGTACAAGGCGCGCCAGCTCCGCTGCGACTGGGGGATGACGTACGATCCCGAACGTCTGGTGCGCGCGGCGCGCGCGTTTGCCGAGCTGTCGCCGTCGGCGATGGTGCAGGCAGTGTCCCGGGTGGTGTCACACAAGGGGCACGCGTCGTACATCATCAAGCGCCTCGAGCTGTTGCTGGAAGTTGTGGTCGGCTTCGCCACGCACGCCGATCCCGCGCGCCTGCTCGCCGAGCTCGACGACGCCGTCTACGACAAGGACGTCTTCCAGTTCGTCCTCGAGCGGATGGAAAAGGGCCGGGACAGACCCGGCGTCAGCGAGCTGCTGGCGGCGCTGGCGGAGCTGGCCGACGCCGCGGTGCCGCTGGAGACCGCGATGGCGCAGCGGTTCGGTCCGCTGGTCGAGGATCGTCTGCGCGCGCGCAAGCGCGCCGCCGGTCACTACGACTACGAGGACATGCTCGCGCTCGTGGCGGAGGCGCTGCGCGGGCCGCAGGGCGCGGACATGGCCGCGGCGCTGCGCGCGCGCTTTCGCCTGGCGATCATCGACGAGTTCCAGGACACCGATCCGATCCAGTGGGAGATCTTTCGCGGCATCTTCCTCGACGGCCCGACACCGAGTCCCCTGTACGTCGTCGGCGATCCCAAGCAATCGATCTACGGTTTTCGCGGCGCCGACGTGAACACGTACGCGGACGCCTGCCGCGCTATCGGGCCGGGCGGCGCGGAGCTGGCGCTGGATCGCAACTTCCGTTCGACCGGCGCGGTGATCGAAGCGTTCAACGCGCTGCTGGATCAGGGCGCGCCCCTCCCCTTCTTTTCGACAGGCGCGGGCTACGCGCACCCCGTCCGTCCAGGCGGCACGGCAGGCGCCGGCGATCCCGCGCAGCCGCCGCTGTCGCTGCTGCGCGTGAAAGCCGAGAGCGAGGACAAGCTGCCGATGCGCGTGGTGCGCGCCACGCTGGCGCGCGCGATCGCCGACGAGGTCGCCGCGCTGCTCGTCGCCCCGGGCGCGCCGCCGGCGCACGAGGTGTTCGTGCTGACGCGGATCCGCAAGGAGTCGCAGGCGATCGCCACCGCGCTGGCGGCGCGCGGCGTCCCGGCCGTCGTGTACGGCCAGGAGGGCCTCTACGAGACCGACGAAGCGCGCCACGTCCGGGATCTGCTGCGCGCGATCGCCGATCCGCACGACCCCGCCAGACGCCTGCGCGCGTGGCTGACCCCGTTCTTCGCGTTGCCAATCACCGAGCTGCCGGCGGCGGCAGCGGGCGGCGATCAGCTGCTGCGCGATCGCCTGGCGGCATGGCACGCGGCCGCGCAGAGCCACGATCTGGCCGACCTGTTCGGCCGCATCCTGGACGATAGCGGTGTCGTGCGGCGCGAGCTGGCGGCCGGGGACAGCCTGCGCCGGCTGACCAACTACCAGCACCTGTTCGAGATCCTCGCGGCCGAGGCGGGGCGCACCGGTGCCGGCGTCGGCGATCTGGCGCGCCGGCTGGCGGCGCTGGTGGCGCGGCTGGTCGTCCCGTCCCCCGAAGAAGGCAACCAGCTGCGCGTCGAGGGCGATCGCGACGCCGTCCAGATCATGACCATGCACGCCGCCAAGGGGTTGGAGGCAGACGTCGTGTTCGTCTACGGCGGATTCGGCCCCGCCCCCACCGACACGGTGCGCACTTACGCGATCGACGGCCGCCGGCAGCGCCTGGCCGGGCGCCCGCGCCTGGCAGCGATCAAGGAGCTGGTCAAGCGCGAGCGCGACGGCGACGACCAGCGCCTCTTCTACGTCGCGCTGACCCGCGCGCGCAAACGGCTGTTCCTGCCATATTCGGGCAACCTCCCCGACGAGGAGGACGTCGAGCCCTCGACGCGGGAAGAATACTGGCGGCTGGCGGGCGGCTACCGTCACGTCAACCGGCGGCTGCGCGAGCTGCTCGCGGAGCCGGCCCACCGGCGACTGTTTGCCCCGCGCGACATCCCGGTCGACGCGCGAGACGTCGAGGACGTTGCGCCGCACGCCGCAGGCCTTGCCGCTTGGCGCCCCGACCCGGTCGACGCCATGCCGCCCGACGGCGACGAAGACGCCCCCGCCTTCGCCCACCTCCGCACCGCCCGCGCCGGCGCCGTGACGACGTCGTACAGCCGCATCAAGCAGGCGCACGGCGGCTACCGGCCGCCGACCGAGATGCTGGACGAGGTCGCCGCGCCGGCGGTGGCGACGGCCGCCGCCGACAGCGACGGCGACGAGCTGCGCGGCGGCGCGCGCGCGGGCATCTTCCTGCACGCGTTGCTGGAGAAGCTGCCGCTGGAGACGCTGCGCGAGACGCCCGCGCTGGAAGCGTGGAGCGCGCGCGACGATGTGCGCGAGCTGACCCTGGCGCTGCTGCGCCGGCACGGGCGCGACCCGCGCGACCTGGGCGCGGCGACGCGGCTGGCGCACGCGACGCTGACGGCGCCGCTGCCGGTCGTCGGCGGCGAGCTGGCCGGGCTGGCGCAGGCGGCGCGCACCGCGCGCGAGATGGAGTTCCTGTTCCCGTTTCCGGCGGAGGCGGGCGGCGCCGAGCGCGGCTTCGTCAAAGGGTTCGTCGACGTGATCTTCGAGCACGACGGCCGCGCGTACTTCGGCGACTGGAAGACGGACCGCCTCCCGGCGTGGGACGCGGCCACGGTCGGCGCGCACGTCGAGGCCAACTATGCGCTCCAGGAACGGCTGTACGCGCTGGCGCTGGTGCAGATGCTAGGCATCACCGACGCGGCGTCGTACGACGCCAAGTTCGGCGGCACGCTGTACGTGTTCGTGCGCGGGCTGGGACGCTCGCCGGACGCGATCCGCGCCCGCCGCCCCAGCTTCGACGACGTCGACGGATGGCGGCGCGACATCGCGCGTACGCTGACCGGGGAGCACCGCGCGTGAGCGGGCGCGACCACGCCTGGCCGCCGGAGTGGGCGCGCGATCTCGCCGCGGGCGAGGTCGATGTGGACGATGTGTCGCTGCACCTGGCGATCGAAGCCGGCGCGTGGCCGGGGCCCGAGCTGCCGCGCCCGGAACGGCGGGCGTTCGCGCTGGTCGTGCTGGCGTCGCTGGACGCGCGCGGCGAAGGGGCGACGCGGCTGGCGCTGTCCGCGGTCGACGCGCGGCTGGAACGGCTGGGCGCCACCGGTGACGATCGCGCCGCGGTCGCGCGGCTGCTGCCGCGGCTGCTGGACGATCCACCGCTGCCACCGCTGGCGGCGCTGGCGCCGCTCGTCGGGCGGCCAGGTGACTACCGGCCGCTGATCGTCGACGGTGACTTCCTGTACCAGGAGCGCGACCTGCGCCTCGAGCAACGCCTGGCCGATGCGCTCGCCGCCCGGCTGGCGGCGCCGCTACCCGCGCCCGCGGCACCCGTCGCGACGCAGGAAGAACCAGGCCGCTGGCCGTGGTCGCCCCAGCAGCACGCGGCGATGGACGCCGCCGCGCGCAGCCGCCTGGTCGTCATCTCGGGCGGGCCGGGGACGGGCAAGACTGCCCTCATCGGCGGCATCGTGCGGACGTGGGAGGCGATGGGCATCGCCGGCGAGCGCATCGCCATCGCGGCGCCGACGGGCAAGGCGGCCAACCGCATCGCCGAGCTGATGCAGGCGGCCGGGCACGTCCCCACCACCCTGCATCGCTTGCTCGGCTTCACCGCCGGCCACAGCCTGCGTGGCGGCGACTTCCGCCACCACGAAAACCGCCCGCTGCCGTACGACGCGATCATCGTCGACGAGGCGTCGATGGTGGGGCTGCCGCTGATGGAGCAGCTCGTGCGTGCGCTGCGCCGCGATGCGCGGCTGGTGCTGCTCGGCGATGCCGATCAGCTTCCGGCGGTGGAGCTGGGGAGCGTGTTCCGCGACCTCGGACCACACGCCGTGCGGCTGACCACCAGCCACCGCATGGACCCCGGCGATCCGGCCGGCGCGTCGGTGCTGGGCGCCGCACGCGCCATCGCCGCCGGTGACGTCGCCGAGCTGCTCGATCCCGCGCGGCAGCCGTCGCCGCTCGGCGGCTTCGCCTGCCTGTCCCCCGAGGGGAGCGGACCGCACGCGGGTCGCCGGCTGGTTCAGGTGTTCGTCGACCAGTGGTATCAGGCGCGCATCAAGCCGGGCCTCGAAGCGGCGGGGCGGACGTTCCGGCTCGCGGATGTGGACGACGGCCTCGACCCGCGCGACGCCGCCGACGCCGCGGCTGCGCTGGACCGCCAGCGCCAGGCGCGCCTGCTCACGGTCACGCGCACCGGATTCGCCGGCTCCGATCGGATAAACGCCGAGCTCGGCCGCCGCGCCGCTGCCGACGTGGGAGCCGGCGCGACGCACGAGCTTTCCGCCGGCACGCCCGTGATGATCACGCGCAACGACTACGACCGCGGCCTGTTCAACGGTGACCAGGGCGTCGTGCTGTCGGTCGCTGCGGCGGGACGCCCGCCGTCGCTCGCCGCCGTGTTCGCGCGTGACGGCGTCCTGGTGCCGTTCCCGCTGCCGGCGCTCGCGACCATTCTGTCGGTCGCGTACGCATCCACCGTGCACAAGGCGCAGGGGAGCGAGCTGGAGCACGCGGCGCTGCTCCTCCCCGACGCCGATCTCCCGCTGCTGTCGCGCGAGCTCGTCTATACGGCGGTGACGCGCGTGCGCAGATCGATCACCGTCGTCGGTCAGCGCGAGCTGCTCGCGCGCGCGGTGGCGCGGCCGCTCGAGCGCGCGTCGGGCCTGGGCGATCGGATCCAGGCGCGCCGGACGAGCCAGCAGCGTAAACAGGTTAAATAGGGGCGCCCTGCCATGTTGCTCAATCGCTTCATCCTCGTCAGCGCCCTCCTCGGCCTCACGATCATCCTGCTGACCCTGCGCGCGGTCCGCCGCGGCTGGAGCCGCGAGTCGCAGCGGATCCGCCGCCGGCTGGAGGCTGGCCGCATCCTCCGGCGCGCCGAGCGCGTCCCGGCGCGCGCCAGCGCGCAGGTCATGGGCAACACGAGCAGCGCCGACCTGCGCGTCGCGCTCGTGCTCACCGAGTCCGAGCTGCACGTGTTCCGGCATGCCGACGGCGATCTCGCGCGCCGCGCCAACGGCGCGCCGTTTCATGTGTCCCTGACGCCGGCGGCGCGCGACAGGCGCGACCTGGCGCTGGCCGACGCCCCCGTGCGTGACGGCGCGGCGGTCGAGCTACGCCTGGGGCACCCGGCGCAGACCACCTGGCGACTGACGTTCCCCGACGAGACCGACGCGGCGGAGTGGTTCGCGCTGATCGACCGGGCGGCGCGCCGTGGCGGCGAAATACGTGACAGGTAACCGGCTCCCGCGCCCCTGATTACGTAGCGGTAACGGCGTCCCCCGAGCGCGCCGCCATTCACTCGCCGTAGGGGAGCCGGTGTACGGCACCCCACTTGCAATCCCCGTCTGTCGCCGGGTTGCGGTGAGTTGTTCCGGCCTTGAACTTCAAACCGTGGGTGGTGATATGGGTGGCGTTTTCGAGTCGGTCCCTGAGCCAACGTCGGAGCGTTGCTTCTCCGAAGAGGATCCTTTCGAGTTCGAGGAGCGTTTCCTGCTGACGCGCGCGCAGGTCACACGCTTCTTCGCGTCGCTGGCGCGGCACGCAGCGGTCGAAATCTATGACCGCGAACGGCCGATCGCCTATACGCGAACGACATACCTCGACACGGATGACTTCGCGTTTTACCGGTCGTGCGACGGACCGATCGCGCGCCGGCTGCGGTTTCGCGAATACGCGATGGCCGCGTCGCTGGAAGACACGCCGATCCTGTCGTCGCTCGCGGTCCTGGAGCTCAAGCAGATCGCGGGGTCGTCACGCTCGAAGGTGCGGCTGTCGGCGACGCCGACCGTGCTGCGGCGGCTGATCGAACGCCACGGGGAGTGCGACGATCCGATCGCGCTCGAACAGCAGATGGCGCTCGGTGTCATCCAGCAGGAGCTACGCAACCCGACCATGGCGCCGCGGCTGACCACCTGGTACCGGCGCGCGGCGCTGTCGGCCGAGAGCGGCCGGATCCGCATCACGATGGACGAGCGGCTGACGTTCTGCCGCCCGCAGATCTCGGGCGTCATCGGCGCCGAGGTGGCGCCGGCGTCGGGCGACATCGTCGCCGCGGGGCCGCCGCGCATCCTCGAGATCAAACGCTGGGGGACACAGCCGGCCTGGTTGACGCGCGCGCTGCTCGGACTGGAACACGCCCCTCACTTCTCGAAGTTCCGCATGGGCATGTCGGCCCTGGGTTCCAACCTGGCCGGACGCGGGGCTTCCGCGTTGCATTCTCCCGTGTCGGACCCCGGCGCCCCCGCGACGTTGCTGGCGTTCCCGGGCCGCCTGTCCTAGTCGAGCCATCACGATGCCCGGCATGTTCATTGTGTTCGAAGGGATCGACGGAAGCGGCAAGACCACGATATCGAACCGCGTCGCCAAGGCGCTGCGCGCGCGCGGCCTGCGGGTGGAGCACGCGCGCGAGGGCGGCCGCTTCGTGTCCAGCGTGACGCAGGCGATCCGCGACATGTGTCGCGACGCCCGCAACCTGGCCATGGTGCCGCGCACCGAGCTGCTGCTCTACGTGGCGCGCGAGCTCCAGCTGGCGGAAGAGGTGATCGCGCCGGCGCTCGAGCGCGCCGACATCGTCATCGCCGACCGCTACCTGTACACCGCTGAAGTGCTCGCGCGGTCTGTGCGCGACCTGCCCGAGTCGTTCATCCGCGCGATCGTCGACGTCGCGTCGGGCGGGCTGTGGCCGGACATCGCGTTCCTCATCGACGTCGATCCGTCGGTGGCGCGCGGCCGCCGCAAGGTGGCGAAGCTGCTCGCGCGTGACGCGCGGCCGGCGTCGCGCAAGGGCCTGACCGGCAGCGGTCTCGGGCAGCACCTGCGCCAGGGTTACCTGGACGTCGCGACCCGCGATCCCGACCGCTGGGTCATCGTCGACAACAGCGACGCCGACCTGGACGTGCTGGTGGCGGAGCTCACCGCGGGGATCGCCAGCGCGCACGACGCGGGCGTGGCCATGGGCATCGCGGGGGCACGCGCCGCCGCCACGGGCCGCAACGGTGGCCTGCACATGGTCGAGGACATCGACAGCCCCGAAGAGGCGCAGGCGGCGTTCCTGGGCTGGGTCGATCGGCGCGCGCGGCGTGAACCGTCGCTGGCCGCGTACGTGCTGTCCGGCCTGGCGGGCGAAGGTATCGACGAGCGCCGCACGACGCTGGCGCCGCTGGTGCCGCAGGTCATCGCCCGCGGCCTGCGCGGGTTGTCCGACGGCGCGACCTGGCAGCTGCGGCGCGCCCTGCTCGAGCAGGCGCCGCACGAGATCGCGCTGTCGCTGGACGATCAGGCGGCCGAGGCGCCGATGGCGTGGTCGCTGCGCGAGCTGCTCGCCGAGGCGGCGCCGGCGGAGGTGGCGATCAGCCTGCAGGGTCTGGACGACGAGACCGCGTGGGCGCTGCGCGCCGACCTGTACGCGCGCGTCCCCGACGCGGTGATGACGTCGCTGGCGCTGCTGGAATCGGAGCGCTCGTGGCACCTGCGCGAACGCTGGCTCGCCGAGCGCGGCGGCCTGGAGGAGGCTGTCACCAGCTACGCCGCGGCACGCGCCACCGCGCGCTCGGTCGCCGGCCTGGACGACAAGCGCGCCTGGGCGCTGCGCAAGGCGGCGCAGGCGGCCGCGCCCGTGCCCGCGCTCGGATCAATCCGAGGCGTCAACAGCGACCGCGCGTGGCGCTGGCGCGAGCGCATGCTCCGCCGCGCCCCCAGGACCGTGCTGACGACGATTGCGGGGCTGGACGATCCGCGCGCGTGGGCGATGCGCGTGTCGACCGCGCGCCACTGCCGCGAGGCGCTGGATTCGATGCTGGGCAGCGACCACCCGATCGCCTGGCAGATCCGCGAAGCCTGCCTGGACATCTGGCCGGCGGCGGTGATCAAGAGCCTGGGCGTGCTGGTCAATGGCGCGCGCGGCGCCGAGTTGCTGCGCCAGGCGCTGTCCGGGTTCCCGACCAACATCTCGCTGCTCAAGCAGGCGACCGCGGTCGCGATCGGCGTCAGCCTCAAACCGACCGTGATGGCCGCCTGACGATGCCGCCCGAGGCAGCAGAGCCGCCGGAGGCGGGGTTCGAGACCGTCCTGGGCAGCCTGGGCATGGATCACGTCGATCTCGGGCGCTTCGAGCTGATCTTGTTGCGCATGGTCATCGCCGGGCTGCTGGGCGCGTTCCTGGGCTACCGGCTGTGGCGTCGGCTGCTGCCCAACACCCTGCCCCCGGCGCGCGAGACCGCGCAGGCGCAGACGCTGATCGCGATCGCGGGCGCCCTGATGGTGGTCGTCATCGGCCAGAGCACGGCGCGCGCGTTCGGCCTGGTCGGGCTGGGCGGCTTCATCCGCTTTCGCTCCGGCATCAAGGACACGCGCGACGCCGCGGTGATGTTCGTGATGATCGGCATCGGCATGGCGTGCGGTCTGGGCGCGGTGCCGATGGCGGTGGTCGCGACGCTGTTCACAAGCATCGTGCTGGCGGTGTTCGACGCCGGCCGGCGCGCGCGGCTCAAGCTCACGCGCGTCGTCATCCAGGCGAGCGAGCCGCTGGCGGCGTCGGAGCGCATCAGGCTGGCGTTTCCGGGCGCGCGAGTGACCGAGCTGCCCGGGGCCGGATCGACCGAGATGGGACGGGTGGTGATGGAGGCCGCGTTGGCGGACGACATGGACGCGGCGGGCGTGCTGCGGATGCTCGAGGACAAGCAGGTGACGGGCATCCGCTGCGTTTCGATCGAGGAGAACAAAAATGGTGGGTGAAGTCATGCGTACGATGAAGCTCGTTTTCACTGTTGCGGCGGTGACCGCGTGCCTGGCGGCGGGATGCGGCGGGGGCAGCGACCAACCGCCACCGACCGGCACCGTCGACGCCGGGCCTCCGATGACGACCACGGGCCCTTATCAGCCGCTGACGGTCGGTTCGACGTGGACCTACAAGGTCGACGACCAGGGCTTCAAGTACGACAAGACCAGCACGGTCGAATCGGTTGAAGACATGGGCGGCAGCAAGGCCGGGATGATGGGCTACCGCGTTGTCGAAAACGTGAAATCCGCCAAGCAGCTCACCTGGTACGAGCAGAGCGGCAGCGAGGTGCGCCGCCATCACGATCAGTTCTTCGACGACCAGAACGTGATGCTGTCCGACGAATGGTACGCGCCGTTCATGCTGCGTGTCGACGAGGCCCCGGCTCACACGCAGATGGGCGCGACGTGGAGCATGGACTTCGTCAACACCAAGACTACGTCCAGCAAGCCGACCGCGATGCTCAACCACACCGAGAACTGGGTCGTCGACGGCGTCGACGTCGTGGTCGGCACCCCGGCCGGCTCATTCTACGCCCTGCAGGTCACGCGCACCGACGTCGGCGACGGCGCGGTCAAGACGATGTGGTTCGTCAAGGGCGTCGGCAAGGTCAAGGAGCTGACCAACGCCGGCCACCTCGAGGAGCTGAGCAGCTACACCATCGCGCCGTAGCGCTACTGGTTCTCGATCTCCCGCTTCATGAAGATCGCCCCCTCGGTGACGATCTTGTCGCCGGGGGTGAGGCCGGACAGCAGGCGAACGCGGCCTTCGTTCTCGGGGCCGACGTCAACGCGGCGGATGCGGAACTCGTTGCCTTCGCTGGCGACGATGACGAATGTCTTGTCGCCTTCGGTGAGCACCGCCTTCGACGACAGCCAGATCAGGCGGCGGCGGCCACCGTCGCTGACGTCTACGCGCGCGAACATCTCCGGCTTCAGCTTCGCCGCGAGGTTGGCGGCGACGCAGCGGATCTTGACGGTGCGCGTGCCGGGATCGACCACGTCGCCGATGTGCCCGACGCGGCCCGCGAAGCTCTCGCCCGGATAGGCGGGGACGCGGACGATCACCGGATCGTCCTGGCTCACCAGCCCCAGGTCCTGCTCGTAGGCGTCCGCCATCACCCACACGACACCCAGGTTCGAGATCGTCAGCAGCGACGCGGTCTGATCGGCGCGCACCTCCGTCCCCACCAGCACGTTGCGCTCGACGACCACGCCCGCGATCTGCGCGCGCAGCACGACGCCGACCGCCGGATCGGTCGCTGACACCCCGAGCGCCTCGAGCTGGGCGCCGGCGCGCGCGTGGTCGGCGCGCGCCTTGCGCAGATCCCCGTCGACTTGCGCCACCTCGCGATCCGACGCCGCCCCGTCGGCCTGCAGGCTGCGCACGCGCGCCATCGCCGCCTCGGCCACCGCCAGATCGGACGACGCCTTCTGCTCGTCGGCCTGGACCAGGCCGACACTCGGCGACGACAGCCGGAGCAGCGGTTGGCCCGCGCGCACGCGGTCGCCCAGCTTGACGAGGATGTCGACGACGCGCCCGTCGATCGGCGACGCGAGCCGCTGCGTGTGGTCCTCGTCGAAGGCCACGCGTCCCGGCAGCGACAGCGCGGTCGCGCCCGTCGTCTCGGCGACGGTCTCGATCTTGATGAAGTCGTGCGGCACGTGGCTGGTGTCGTAGCGGATGAAGTCGCGCGGCTTGTCGGCGCGCGACGTGGTGTCGACGTCCGCCGTCTCCGCTCTCGCGGTTCCGCCGACCTTGCCGCACCCGGCGGCGGTGGCGGTCAGTATCAGCAGGATGATGGATACGCAGCGATGGCGGCTCATGGTGTGGGCTCTCCTACGGCGTGGGAAACATCGGCGGTCGCCTGGCGGAGGTCGTAGCGCGCGCGCAGGTCCTGCGCGCGCGTGTCCAGGTAGGTCCGCTGCGACTCGAGCAGCTCGAGCATCGTGATGGCGCCCGCGCGGTACGACTTCTCGGCGACGGTCAGCGCGGTCTCGGCCCGCGCCAGCATGCCGTCGCCCGGCGCCTCCAGCGCCGCCAGCAACGTGCGCGCGCGCTGGCGCTGCCTGACGGCGGCGGCGACGTCGCGCGCCACCTCCAGCCGCAGGCGCTCGCCGTCGTTGTCGGCGCGCCGCGCCTCGAGCCGCGCGCGGCCGATGTTGGCCTGGTTGCGATCGAACAGCGGCAGCGGCAGGGACAGGCTGAACGCCAGCGTGTTCGGGTTTTCGCCGGCGATCTCGAAGTCGCTGTGCGTGTACGCGGCGCCGACGGTCAGGTCGGGGTAGACCTCGCGCTGCGCGGCGGACAGCTCCGCATCGGCGCGCGTGCGGGCCGCCCCGGCGGCGCGCAGATCCGGGCGCTGTTGCAGCGCGCGCGCCGTCAGCACCGACAGGCCGGCGTCCAGCGCCGGCGCCGACGTCTCCATGGGCGCCTGGGCCAGGTCGCCCCCCGGGAGCTCACCGGGCGAGACGCCGATCAGGCTCGCCAGCTTGCCGCGCGCCACATCCAGCTCGGCGTCGGCCTCGGTGATCGCGTTGACGTAGCGCAGGGCCTCCAGCTCCAGCTTGCCCAGCTCCGTCTGCGCGATGTCGCCCGCCTTGAACCGCGCCCGCGCCAGGCGCAGCACGTCGCCGAAGCGGTCGACGACCTCACGCGCCAGCCGGCGCGACGCCTGCGCGCGCAACACGTCGGTGAACCCAGACCGGACCGCGTACACCACCTCGCGCAGCGCGTCCTCGGTCAGCAGCCGCCGCTGCACGACCCCCTGCTCCGCCGCCCGTGCCCGCGCGCTCCGCTTCATCCACACGTCGAGGAGCTCGCTCACGCCGACCGTCTGCACCCTCTGGCCGGCGAAGCCCGGTGACTCGCGCAGCGCCCCGCCCTGCGGGTTCGCCTGCCCCAGCACCAGGTTGCCGATGCCGTATTGCGCCAGCGGGTTCGGATAGATGCGCGCCGCCACGACATCCAGCTCGCTCGCCTCGATGTCCAGGCGCGCGGCGATCGCGTCGCGGTTGCGCTGCAGCGCCACGGCGACCGCATGCTCGACGGTGAAGCCGCCGTCGCTCCCCGCCGACGCCGGTGCGTCCGCGAGCAACAGCACCATCGCCACCACAGCCGGCGTCATGGCTCCTCCGGCGTCACGGGGTGGCGCTTGCGCCAGCCGCTGCCGCTCCCCAGCCAGCGCTCCGCCACCTCGTACGCGGTCGGCAGCAGGAACATCGTCAGCAGCGTCGCCGGCAACAGCCCCCCGACGATGACGATGGCAAACGGCCGCTGCGTGTCAGAGCCGATGCTGTGCGACAGCGCCGCCGGCAACAGACCGATCGACGCCGGCAGCGCGGTCATCAGCACGGGTCGCAAGCGCTCGGACACCGCCGCCAGGACACTGTCCCGCGTGGCGCCCGGCTCCACCCGCGCGCGCCGCATGTAGCCGACGATGAGCACGCCGTTCATCACCGACACGCCGAACAGCGTGATGAACCCGACCGCCGACGACACCGACAGCTCCGTCCCCGTCACCCACAGCGCGAACACGCCGCCCACGATCGCGAACGGCACGTCCAGCATCACGACCAGCGCCGGCAGCACCGCGCGGAACGTCGCGTACAGCAGGAAGAAGATCAGCATCACCGACAGCGGCACGATCACCGCCAGCCGCGCCATCGCCCGGCGCTGGTTCTCGAACTCCCCACCCCACGTCATGCGATAGCCCTCCGGCAAGCTTCACCGCCGCCGCGACGCGCGCCTGCGCCTCGGCGACGAAGCTCCCCATGTCGCGCCCGTCGACGTTGGCCTTGAGCGCCAGGAAACGCCGCCCCTGCTCGCGGTTGATCTGCGTGCGCCCGCTCGCGAGGTGCACGTTCGCCAGCGTCGCCAGTCGGACCCGGGCGTTGTCAGCGGCGGGCACCAGCAGCCGCCCGACGACCGCGGTATCGCCCTCGACCGGCGCCGGCGTCTTGACGCGCACGCCGACCCGCCGCTCCCCTTCCCACACGTACGTCGCCAGCACGCCGCCGAACGCGCCCGCCACCGCGTCCTGGACGTCGCGCACGGACACGCCGTAGCGCGCCGCCGCCTCGCGATCGACGTCCGCGACGATGTGCTGCGCGCTGCCGGCGCGGTAGACGTCGACGTCGCGCGCGCCGCGCGTGGCGTTCATGATGGCTTTGACCTCGTCGAGCCTGGCGTGCATCAGGCCGAGGTCGTCGCCGTAGATCTTCACGACGATCTGCCCGCGGATGCCCGAAATTGATTCTTCGACGCGGTCCTTGATCGGCTGGCTGAAGTTGTAGTCGACGCCCGGGCGGTCCAGCGCCGCGCGCATCGCCGCGATGACCTGCTCCTTCGTCCGTCCCGTGTGCCAGTCCGCCTGCGGCTTCATGATCACGAACGTCTCGGACTGGTTGGGCGCCTCGTCGTCGGTGCCGTCCTCCGGGTGCCCCTGCTCGCTGAGCACGTCCTTGACCTCGGGGAAGCCCATCAGCTCCAGCCGCATCTCGCGCAGCACGACCGCGCCGCGCTCCAGCGACACCGCGCTGGGCATCGTCACCGTGATGTGGATGTCGCCCTCGTTCATCGGCGGCAGGAACTCCGACCCCAGGCGCGGCACCAGGAACATCGCCACCGCGACCAGGCCCGCCGCCACCGCGCCGACCGTGAACGGCCGCGCCGTCGTCGTTCGCAGCCCCTCCCGGTAGCGCGCCTCCAGCCACGCCAGCACCGGCGAGTGCACGTGTGTCACCGGCCGCCGCTTGAGCAGCGCCGCCGTCAGCGCCGGCACCGTCGTCAGCGTGAACAGCAGCGCCCCCGCCAGCGCGAACGCGTACGTCAGCGCCACCGGCCGGAAGATGCGCCCCTCGACGCGCTCCATCGTGAAGATGGGCATCATCGCGGCGCCGATGATCGCCATCGAGAACAGCGTCGGCCGCACGACCTCCTTCGCCGCCACGCCCACCACGTGCGCCACGCGCTCCGGCGGCGGCCGCTCCTGCGCGAGGTGGCGGTAGGCGTTCTCGACCAGGATGACGGCACCCTCCAGCAAGATGCCGAAGTCGATCGCCCCCATCGACAGCATGTTGGCGGGCACGCCCGTGTAGTGCAGGCCGATGAACGCGGTCAGCAGCGCCAGCGGCATCACCGCTGACACGGCTGTCGACCCGACGAGCGCGCGCAGGAACATCCACACCACGATGCCCACCAGCACGATCCCCTCGAGCATGTTGTGCGACACGGTCTTCAGCGTCGTGTCGACCAGCCGGGTGCGGTCGTAGAACGGGACGATGCGCATGCCCGGCGGCAGCAGGCCGTGGTTGATGATGTCGACCGCCGCGTGCACCTCGTGCAGCACCTCCTTCGGGTTCTCGCCGCGCCGCAGGAGCACCGTCCCCTCGACCGAATCGATCGCCCCGGCGCGCGCCACCGCCCCGCGCCGCGGCGTGTACGCCTCGACCACCTTCGCCACGTTGCGCACCAGGATCGGTGTCCCGCCCGTGGTCTTCACGACCGTCGCCTCGATGTCGCGCGTCGTGCGCAGGTAGCCGCGGCCGCGCACCACCAGCTCCGCGTCGCCCAGCTGCAGGTAGCCGCCGGACGCTGCCCCGTTCGACGTCGCCACCGCCGCGGTCAGGTCGGCCAGCGTCAGCCCCACGTCGCGCAGCCGCACCGGATCGGCGAGGACATGGAATTCCTTCTGGAAGCCGCCGAAGCTGACCACGTCGGCGACGCCGGGCGCGCGCATCAGCTGGCGCGACACCACCCAGTCCTGCCAGCTGCGCAGCTCGCTGGGCGTGTGGCGGTCGCTGTCCAGCGTGTACTGGTAGATCTGCCCGACCGGCGTGTCGTTGGGCCCGAGGTGCGGGGTGACGCCCTCGGGCACGTCGGCGTCGGACAGCCGCTCCGACACCTGCTGCCGCGCCCAGTAGATGTCGACGTCGTCCTCGAACGTCAGGATGACCTGCGACAGCCCGAACGACGTGATCGACCGCTGCACCAGCACGCGCGGCGTCCCGGTCAGCGCGCGCTCGACCGGGATGGTGACCTGCTTCTCCACCTCCTCCGGCGCCTGGCCCGGGTGGAGGGAGATGACCATGACCTGGACGTTGGTGACGTCCGGGAACGCCTCGACCTTCAGCTTGGTGAACGTGACCGCGCCGAACACCGCGACGGCAAGCGTCGCCGCCAGCGTGATGGCACGCCTGTGAACAGCAAAGTCGATGAGCTTGTCGAGCACGCGTTACTACGCAGACCGCACCCGGGGGGCGGGATCCCGATCTGCACGCCGCGTGCCCGCGGCACTACCCAGAAAACCGACTACTTACGCCGGCTTGACCTACACAACTGAAAGTATTTTGTAGCCTGCGACTACAAGAAACTTTCAGGGGGTCGCCGAGCCCGCGCCGGTGTTCGACAGCTCCCACATCCGGTTGGCGACGAACGCCGTCGTTCCAGTCGAGCTGAACGGCCGCGCGGTGGTGGCCGCCGCGCGCCAGGGATCGGTCGCGCGGATGTGCGCCCCGAGCACCGAGTCGCGAATCAGCGCCTGCCCGTTCGGGTACGTGGCCGCCCCGGCCGCCGGGTACATCGTCGCGGCCGACATGCCGCCTTCGTCCCACGCGCGGCCGAGGCCGATGAGACCCGCCGGCGTTCCCGTCTCGGCGGTGAACATGCTGTTGATGACCAGGATGCCGTAGGGGTTCCGCACGTCCGTGCTCGGTGACAGGATCTGGCCGCCGCTGCTCCCCCGGCGTGCGGTCACGTATTTGATCTCGGACGCGTCCAGCACGAAGGTGGCGCGCCCGAAGATGAAGTCGACGTCGCCCTCCACGTAGCACCCCTTGAAGTACGCGCGCGCCACCGTGTCGGCGTTGCCGGTCTTGACGTAGAGCGTGTCCTGGTTGCCCAGGAAGCGAACGTTCTCGAAGATCAGCTTGTCGGCCTGGGTCATCAACGCGACAGCCTGGACGTTGCTGGTGTTGGTGCCTTCGTCGAAGTCGTTGGCGATGGTGAGGTTCTTGGCCTGGAAGTCGCGCGCGAACGCGCCGAACGTCGCGCTGCCGCTGGTGCCGAACGTGCCGCCGTCGGCGGGCATCGTGCTGAAGCTGCACGCGTTGGGGAGGTCGGGGTTCGCGACCAGGCGCCCGGCGTGGTTGCCGGCGACGATCACCGTCTGGCTGGCGTCGGCGCTGGTGCTGTAGAGCGTGATGGGCGGCGCGTTCGACTTGATGCACACCAGGCCGCGGTACGTCCCGGGCATCACGCGGATGAAGACGCGGTTGGTGCCGCCCGCGGTGATCGCGTCCGCGATCGCCGCTTGCACGGTGGTGTGCGTGCCGCCCGTCGCGGCGACGGTGTACGTGGCCGTGAACGTCGACACGTCGCCGACGCCGGCGATCGGATTCCAGCTGTCGGTCGTCAACCCGGTCGTCAGGCTGCCCGCCTTGTCGAAGTACTTCGCGATCGTGTAGTCGCCCGCGCCGGCCGTGGTGAGCAAGGGGCGCGTCGCCGTGCCCGTCAGGGCCGGGAGCGGAGCGGGCGTCGCTGCGCCGCCAGCGCCCGCCGCGCCGCCGGCCGCACCGGCTGCACCGCCGGCCGCACCCGCTGCGCCGCCCGCCGCGCCCGCTGTACCACCAGCCGCGCCTGCCGCGCCACCGCCCGCCGCCCCAGCCGCGCCGCCGGCCGCCCCGCCCGCTGCGCCACCAGCCGCACCCGCGCCACCGCCGCTACCGCCGCGTCCCGCTGCACCGCCGGCCGCCCCGGCTGCGCCGCCCGCCGTCCCGGCTGCGCCGCCGGCCGCCCCGGCCGCGCCGCCGGCCGCTCCAGCCGCCCCGCCCGCCGCGCCGGCCGCACCACCGCCCGCGCCCGCCGGGCCGCCGCCCCTACCGGCGGCTCCGCCGGCCGCCCCCGCGGCGCCGCCTCCGCGGCCGCCCCCGCCGGCGGGTCCGCCTCCATCACCGCACGACGACCCGAGCAACAGAACCGCGGACGCAAACAGAGCGTAGCTATGGCGCATGCGCATAGGTGTCCGGAGCACCCCCGAACGGTTCGCGCCGGCCGACGCGCCCTAGCCGAGACCGTAGTCGGTGATCTTCTTGGCGATCGTCGGGTACGAAACGCCCAGCGCCCGCGCCACCGCCGTGCGGTTGCCGGCGCAGAACTCCAGCAGGCGCGCGATGTACGCCCGCTCCAGGCCGTCCAGATCGGGCGGGCGGCCGCTGTCGTCCAGATCCACCGACAGGAAATGGTCGACCGCCTCGCCGCGCGCGCCGGCTACCCGCGCCGAGCCCGACAGCACGATGCAGTCGGTGGCGATGACCTCGTCGTCCGACAGGATGACCGCACGTTCGATCACGTTGCGCAGCTCACGTACGTTGCCGGGATAGTCGTAGGTCTCCAGCACCCGTTCGGTCTGGGGCGAGAACCGCGTCGCGCGCTTCCGCATCCGCGTCGCGAACCGCGCCAGGAAATGTCGGGCCAGCGGCATGATGTCCTCGCGGCGATCGCGCAGCGGCGGCACCCGGATGTGGAACACGTCCAGGCGATGATAGAGGTCCAGGCGAAACGCGCCGCGCTCGACCTCGTCGGCCAGCTCCTTGTTGGTCGCGGCGATGATGCGGACGTCGACGGTCAGATCGCGCGTGCCGCCCACCCTGCGAAACGTCATCTCTTCCAGCACGCGCAGCAGCTTGGCCTGCGTCGGCAGCGGCATCTCGCCCACCTCGTCGAGCAGCAGCGTCCCGCCGTCCGCCTCCTCGAACAGCCCCCGCTTCTGCACCTTCGCGTCGGTGAACGCGCCGCGCTCGTGGCCGAACAGCTCGCTCTCGAGCAGCCCCGGCGGCACGCTGGCGCAGTTGATGTCGATGAACGGCCCGTCGCTGCGCCCGGGCGTCCGGCGCGCGATCAGGTCGGCGATCAGCTCCTTGCCGGTGCCGGATTCACCCTGGATGAGCACCGTCGTGTCGGTCGCCTCCGCGACCTTGTCGACCATCGCGATCACTCGCTGCATCGCCGCCGACGTGCCGGGGACGAGCTCGCCCATCGCCGCCTGCGCGCGCCCGGCCAGCTGGCGCACCTGCGCGCGCAATCGCTTGGCCTCCAGCGCCTTGCGCATGGTCACCACCAGCTCCGGCAGCTGCAGCGGCTTCGACAGGTAGTCGTACGCCCCCAGCTTCAACGCCTGCACGGCGCTGCTGACATCCGCGTACGCGGTCGCGACGACGATCAGCGTGTCGACGCCGCGTTCACGCGCCTCGCGCGCCATCGCCTCCAGCACGGCGATGCCGTCGGTGTCGGGCAGCTGGCGGTCCAGGATCACCAGGTCACACGGCTCGCGTTGCCACGCCGTCAACCCCGCCTGCCCCGACGACGCCGTCGTCACCGTGAAGCCCTCCGCCGACAGCGCTTCCTCGGCGACGATGCGAAACGTCTTCTCGTCGTCGATGACGAGCACCGTGGGCCTCATCCGTGTTTGGCCTCGGTGATGTCCGTGACCGTGGTCTCCTGTTGCCCGCCACGCGGCAGCCGCAGACGAAACAGCGCGCCGCCCAGGCGTCTCCGACACCGTCGCCTCGATGGTCCCGCCGTGCGCCTCGATGAACCGGCGCGACGTCGGCAGGCCCAGGCCGGTGCCGTTCGGCTTGGTGGTGAAGAACGGCTCGAACAGGTGATCACGCGCCTCGGCCGACAACCCCGGCCCATCGTCGGCGACGTCGATCACCACCTCGTCGTCGGTGGTGCTGACCGCGACGTTGATCCGCTTCGCCGCCTCGATCGCGTTCTTGAGCAGATTCACCAGCACGCCCTGCACCTTGTGCGCGTCGCAGCGCAGCCACAGCACCTGCGGCCCGTCGACGGCGATGTCGACGCCCCGCTCGGCGGACAGGTCCGCGACCTGGCCGATGGCGCGGCGGACGACGCCCATCAGGTCGGCGGACGAACGCTGGATGCGCGGCGAACGCGAGAACGACAGCAACGAATCGATGACGTCGCGCAAGCGCGCGATCTCGCCGACGACCTGCGGGCGCAGGCGGGCGACGCGCGCCTCGTTGGTCGGTTCATAGGCGATGAGCTCCACCGCCATCCCCAGCCCGTTGAGCGAGTTCTTCAGCTCGTGCGCGATCGCCGCCGACGTCTTCCCCATCGCGGCGAACCGCTCGGCGTCGACCAGCGCGGCCTGCGTCGCCAGCAGCTCGCGCGTCCGCTCGCGCACGCGCTCTTCCAGCAGCGCGGCCGCGTCGCGCAGCTCCTGATCGCGCTGGCGGATGGACTTCTCCATGTCCTCGAACGCGCCCAGCAGCGTCGCGACCTCTTCGGTGCGCGCGCGCGGCCGCTCCGCGCGGGGCACGGGCTCGCCGCGCGCGATGCGAATCGCGCCCGCCGCCAGCGCCTGCAGCGGGCGCGTGAGGTAGCCGGCCAGCAGCACGCCCGCGATCAGCGCCAGCACCAGCCCGAACAGCAGGATGCCGCCCAGCGCCAGCCCCTGCTGCTCCAGGTTCTCGGTCAACGTGCGCCACGGCCACGAGAACACCACCGCGTATTTGGTCGACGCGTGCACGGGGGAAAACGCGAACAGCGCCTGCTGCCCGTTGGCGTCGGCCGTCAGCGTGCCGCTGGCGCCGCGCGTGGCGGCGCCGATCGCGGCCTCCCAGCCCGAACCGGTGACCGCGCGCGCGCGATCGGTCGGGTAGATCACCTCACCGGTCTCGTCGACCAGCACCGCGTCGGTGTCGCGCGGCAGATTCTCGTGCAGCGCGGGGGCGATGAGGTTGTCCTCGCCCAGCGCGATGACGCCGACCAGCGCGCCGGCGAACCGCCCGCCGCGCGTCACGGGCTGGACGATCTTCAAGGTGCGCCCCAGCCCCGGCTCGTCGCTGACGCGGAACAGCGGCCCCGACGATCCGCTGCGCGCGGCCAGGAACCACGCCCGGTCGCCGAACGCGCGGCCGCGGAAGTCCGAGCGATCGGGCACCGAGCGGACGCAGACCCCATCGGGGGACAGCAGCAGCACGGCCGTGTTGTAGAGGACCGAGTTCTCGTGCGCGCCGACCAGGATCTTCTCCTGCGCCAGGAAATCGGCGTCGTTGGTCAGCATCTCCGGCAGCAGCGCCAGCCGCTTGAGCTCCTCCTCCAGAATCTGGAAGTTGTCGCGCAGCGCGAACGCCCGGTTCTCGGCGAACAGCTGGTGTTCGGTCGTCAGCTCTCGACGCATCGTGCGAGCCGACTGATAGATCGCGGTCCCGCCGGCGAGGCCGATGGACACGACCAGCAGCGTCGAAAGAACGAGGGACAGCTCGGTGCGGAGGGTCAAAGGCTCGACGTTCCGATCGCAGACGCTAGCAGATGCGACCCCGCCTGTAATGTCCGGGCGAGTCGGCACCTTTGGCATGCAGGAGCATCGATACTGTGACCATGCCTGAACTGACCGAAACCGGCGTCCACGCGGCCCCGTGCCGCTGCGCCCAGGCGAACCCCGACCAGGGGGCGTTCATCGCCTGGGTGGGCGACCTGGTTCACCGGCACAGGTTGGCGCTGGTGGCGATCGCGCGGCGGGAGGGGCTGGCGCCCGAGGACGCGTTCGACGCCGCGCAGGATGCCTTCCAGACGTTCCTGACCCTGCCGGCGGCGCGCCCGCTGATCGACGCCGAGGAGGACGATTCGCGGCGTGTGCTGGCGACGCTGGTGCGCAACGAGGCGCGCAACCGCCGCCGCCTGCACGCCGTGGCGAAGCCCCACGACGGCGACGCCGCCCGACTGGCCGAGCTGGCCAGCGACGCGCCCAGCGTCGAGGATCTGGTGGCCGCCGCCGAGCAGGAGCTGCGGCTGCGCGGCTGCGTGCAGGAGCTGGCAGAGGTGCAGCGGGCGGTGGTCACCCTGCGCATGCTGGACGACGTCGCGGGCGAAGACGTGGCGCGCCAGCTCGGGCTCACGCCCGGTCACGTCGCCGTGCTGCTTCACCGCGCCAAGGGCCAGTTGATCACGTGCATGAGGAGATGAGGAGCCGAGCCATGAAGAACCCGAATGTCATAGAGATAACCGACACCAACTTCGACGAGCAGTTGCGGTCGCCGTTGCCCCTGCTGATCGACTTCACCGCCGCCTGGTGCGCACCGTGCCGCGTGATCAAGCCTCACGTCGAGGCGATCGCGGACGCGTACGCCGGCCGGGTGCGCGTCGGCGTTTGCGACGTCGATTCGAACAACATCCTGGCCGCGCGCCTGGACGTGCGCAGCATGCCGACGCTGCTGCTGTGGGGTGACGGCAAGGTTCTGGGCCAGATCATCGGCGCCGTGCCGCGCGCGAAGATCGAAGCGCTGGTGGCGCGCGCGCTGCCTGGCGCCGACGCTACGGCTGCTGCGCGATAGCGCGGACCTGGGCGCCGGTGAGCGCCCGGTTCCAGATGCGGGCGTCGTCGATCACGCCCGAGAAGTAGGCGAGCACGTTGCTGTTCTCGAGCTCCGACGCGCCGAGCAGGATGCGCGTCGGGATCGGGCCCAGCACCTGGTCGGTGTTGCCCGTGGCCGCGAGGGTGCCGTTGACGTAGACGAGGATGGCGCCGTCGAGCCCGTAGGTGCAGGCGAGGTGCGTCCACGCGTTCGCCGGCACCTTCGCCAGCGCGGTGGGGCCGTCGCCGTACTCGTCGTGAATGGTGCAACGGGGATTGCCGTTGACCAGTCCCAACCAGAAGTTCTGAAACGCATAGTCCTCGTGCGTGCGCGCCACCGCGGTCGCCGCCGTTGTCGCGATCGCGGCCGCGTCGGGCCGTATCCACGCCATCATCGTCATCGGCGCCGTCGGGTAGTTCCACAGCGGCGAGCCGTCGGGCGGCTGCACGGCGACGACGCCGGTGCTGCCGTCGAACGCGACGCCCGCGCCCTGGCGCCCGGTGGTCCACGTCGCGCCGCCGATCAGCGTGCCGGTCTGATTGTTGCGCGCGCAGACATCGCTGGCGGATTCGTCGGTGGTGCTGGTCCCGCTCCCCTCGTTCAACGGCCACCAGCCGATGAGGCTGTCGTCGCACGCGAAGCTGCCGCCCGTCCCCGCGACGCCCGAGCCGGCGACACCGCCGCCGCTGCCCGCGACGCCCGAGCCCGCCGCGCCCCCGCCGCTGCCCCCGCTGCCGACTGCCGCCGTGCCGCCGTCCCCGCCGAGGCCGCCGGGCGGCGACGAGCGCAGCTCCGTGCACGCCAGCGCTGATGCGCACAGCAGTGCAACAACGCCCGTCACGAGACGCGTGCGCAAACTCAGAAGCTCCCGCCGCACACGACGCCGCTTGTCGTCCCCGCCATCGGCGCACAACGCGCGAGCGCCGCGTGCGCGGCGCGCGTGTCGGCGCGCGGCGCCAGCACCAGCAAGGCGGCGCCGGCGCCCGCCAGCACACCTGCGCCGACGTACCCGATGAGCATCATGGTCTCCGCGCCCTGGACCGCGTCGTAGCGGCCGCGGCAATCGATGCCGGGGTCAGCGAACGCCATCACCTGGCCGCCGGTCTGGTAACAGGCTTCGTTGAAATCGCCGGCGCGTCCCTCGCGCAGGACGTGGCCCACGATGCCCAGCGTCAGCGCGCCACCGGCGGCGACCAGCGCGATCACCCCGGCCTGCCGCTGCCACGGCGGCGCGGCCTCGACGGGTGGTCGGCCTTGCTGCGCATCCTGCCAGCCAGGCCCGACGAGCCCGCCCTTGTCCAGCTCCGGCGTGAGCAGGCCCGGCGGCGTCTCCGCGCCCGGCGGCGGCGGTGTGGTCGGCGTCCCCGCTGGTGATCCGACGCTACCCACGCTGGCCCACCTTGGCCCGCAGCTCGGCGATCGACTTCTCGACCTCGGCGCGCTCCGCCGTGCCCACGTCCCTCGCCTTGCGCAGGTAGTCTTCGTAGCTGAGCAGCGCCTGATCGTACTTGCCGTTGCGCTCGAAGCACCGCGCCTGGTTGTAGATGTAGTTCGGGTGGCCGGTCTCGCCGTAGAGATCGACCAGGATCTCCACGCCGCGATCGATGTTGCCGGTGAAGCACGCCTTGCGCGCCTCGCGCTCGCGGGCCTCGCGCCCCTCGGCGGCGGCCGCGCGGCCGGCAAACGCCGACGACGTCAGCCCGACAACCGCGACGACAGCGAAGCGCGTGAGCATCCGCGGGTAGCGTAAGCTGCCGCCGAGAAACTTACCACTTCGCCGGATCGCGCCGCTTCGAGCTGTGGTGGCGCGACTTGGACGACGTCGACACCTTCGCCGATGTCTTGGACGCTTTGCTCTTGCCCTTCGCCACCGTGTCCAGCGCGGTGCCGTCATCGGAACCGGCCACCACCGGCAGCACGTCGGACGGCACGGGCGGCGGCGCGGGATTCGTGACCACGGCCGCCGCAGGCGGGCCCGCCGCCGATCTCGCCGGCCGCCGCGCGACCAGCACGATCGCCACCACCGCCGCCAGCGCCAGCGCGCTGCCGGCCGCGATCAGACGGACACGGATGTTGCGCGGCCGCAGCTCCGGCACGAACACCGAGTCCATCTCGCGCATCGGATCCAGCACCTGCCCCGACGCCCGCGTGGCCGGCGAGTCGACGCTGATCACCACGGCAGGCAGCGCCGGATCGGTCCGCGGCGTCGGCGCCGGCGTGTCTTCGACATCGCTGCGCGCCATCGCCAGCGCGCGGTGCATGTCGCGCATGCTCGCGAAGCGGTCGCCCTTTGCCTTGGCCATCGCCGTGGTCACGACCTTGTCCACGGCGGCCGGCACACGCGGATTCACGGCGCTGGGGACCGGAATCGCCTCCTGCATGTGCATCATCAGCACGTCGCCCCAGCCGGGCGCCGTGAACGGCGCCTTGCCGCACAACATCTCGTACAGGATGCAGCCGAGCGCGTAGACGTCCGTCGTGCCGTCCACCTCGGTGTTCAGACCGCGGCACTGTTCCGGGGACATGTACGCGGGCGTCCCGAAGATCATGCCGGTCCGGGTCGTGGGGCTTTCGCTGCCGCCCCAGTCGCGGCGCAGCTTGGCGATGCCGAAGTCCAGCACCTTGACCCGCTCGCCGCCCGGCGAATGCGGATCCGGCACCAGGAACATGTTCTCCGGCTTCAGATCGCGGTGCACGATCTCCAGCGCGTGCGACGCCGACAGAGCGCGCGCCGCCTGGATGGTGATGTCCACCGCCTTGCCGACACCCAGGCGATCGCGCGCCAGGCGCCGCGCCAGCGGCTCGCCGTCCAGGTACTCCATCATGATGTACGGCACGTCGCCGTCGAGCATCCCGACGTCGATGACCTCGATGACGTTCGGGTGATGGATGGCCGCCGCGGCCCGCGCCTCGTTGACGAAGCGCGTGATCAGCGCCGGGCTCTCGAGATACTGGCGTTTCAGGAGCTTGACCGCCGCTCTGCGCCGAAGCACCGGGTGCTCCGCCAGGTACACCACCCCCATGGCGCCGTCACCCACGAGCTCGCGCAGCTCGTAGTTGTTGATCTTCTTGCCGATCATGCGGGGTAAGGAATTCTAACCCGCCCGGACATCGCGGCGAAGCTGCGATGCCCCCAGATCGCCCGCCGGCAACTTATTTACCTACCAGCGTGCCGGCGCCGGCGGCGCCATCTGGACCGGAGGTGCGGGAGGAGCCCACAGCGCGGGCGGGGGCTCACGCCCCGGTGCGGCGACCGGGGTGTGGGGCAAAGGCGCCGCCCCCGGCTCGAGCGGGGCGATGAGATCGTCGGGGTCCCGGATGGCGGCGGGGATGAACCGCCGGCGCGGGGCAAATGTCGGCGTGATCAGCCCGTCCGGATCGACGATTCCCGTGGCGGCTGCGGCCGGACGGACGGCAAACGTCGGGCGGATGACCGCGTCGGGATCGCCGCTCCGGCGCCGCGGTTCGGGCCGCGTGGCGAACGTCGGCCGGATGATCGCGTCCGGATCGGAGAGGCGCGATGTCTTCGCGTCCGGGCGCGCCGGCATCGGCTTGAACTTGGGCTGAACCAGGGCGTCGGCGCTCGGCGGCGGCAGCGGCTGGTTGCGCTGGGCGCCGGTCTCGAAGCTGAGCAGTGTCCGGCGCAGCGCCTCCAGCTCGACCCAGCTGTAGCGCTGCCAGTCGACCGACACCCCCAGCTTCGTCTGCAGGTCGGCGGCCTTGGCGGCGCGCAGCCGGATGTCGAGCAGCCGATCGAGCGGCGTCGTCCGCCAGTCGACGGTGATAGCGAAATGCAGGCGCAGCGCGTCCGCCACGTCCTGGCGCTGAACCGCGTCCAGCTCATCACGCCGCTGCACGTCCGCCTCGGTCGGGCGCGCGTGGCTCGCCACCGGCGCGGCCCCGAGGCACACCGCAACCACGAAAGCCTGGGCGCTGGTCCTCACGCGCGGCATGGCCTCTAGATCAAAGCAGGGTCGCGCCGGGAGGGCAAGCCGCGGCGCACTATCGCGACGAAGAAATCATCACTTCGGACCGCCGAAGATGTCGTCGCCGACCAGGCTGTCGCGGTGACGCTTTTTTGACGCGGCCGGCGGTGGGGACGCTTCGGACGTCGCGGGCGCGGCGTCCTTCGCCCGGCCCCCGGTCCGCTTGCCGTGCGCCGGGCGGACGTCCACTGCGGGCACGACCGGAGGCGGCGGCGAAAACGTCACGGCTATCTCAGCCTCCGCGCCCGCCGCCACGGTGAACGTGCGCTCGTGGACGGGCTGTCCGGCGGCCTCGACGCGAAGCTGGTGCGGTTCGCCGGCCGCCAGCTCGGGGATGCGCGCCTCGCGCACGCCCGACGCGACCAGCTTGCCGTCGACCATCACCTTGGCGCCGTCGACGCCCGCCACCACCACATGCGCGCGGCCCGGCGCCGGCGCCGGCGGCGCGACCACGGACGGCGATTGCGCGTCGGTCACCATCACCAGGTTGTCGCCGCCGCCCTTGCGGCCGCCCATGAGCGCGACGACGACGACCGCGACCACCGCGGCGGCGGCTCCGACCCACAGCAAAGGCCCTCGCTGCCGCGCCGGCTGCATCGTCAGGTCGCTGGCCGTGCGGCCGGGAGGGGGCGAGAACGTGTCAGCCTGCGCTGGCATCGCCGCGGGCGCGGACGGCGCCACGGCGGCGGGCGCGATGTCCGGCATCGGCTGATCCGGGGGCGGGCATCGCCGCGTCCAGCGCCCGCCACAGCTCGTCGGCCGACTGCGGCCGCTGCGCCGGGTCCTTGTCGAGGCAGCGGAGGATCAGCGTGTCCAGCGCGCGCGCCACCGGCCGATGGCGCGACGGCGGCTCGGGGACCGTGACCAGGTGGTGCGTGATGAGCTCGGCGAAGCTCCCCTGGAACGGAAGCTTCCCCGCGTAGATCTCGTAGAGGATCATCCCGATCGCGTAGATGTCCGTCCCCTTCTCGACGTTCACGCCGCGGCACTGCTCGGGAGACATGTACGCGGGCGTCCCCATCACGATGCCGGTCTGCGTCCTGTGCCCCGCGTCGCTGTCGCCCATCAACTTGGCGATGCCGAAGTCGAGCAGCTTCGCGTACGACTCGCCGTGCTGCGGCTGCACGATCCAGATGTTGTCGGGCTTGAGGTCGCGATGGACGATGCCCTGGCGGTGCGCCGCCTCCAGCGCCTGGCAGATCTGGCGCAGCAGGCGCCGCGCCTCTTCGGCCTCGAACGCGCCGCGCTTGATCCGGTCGGCCAGGCTCAGGCCGTCCAGGAACTCCATCGCGAAGTAGTGGCGCTGATCCTTCAGCCACCCGAACGAGAAGATGTCGACGATGTTGGGGTGGCCGATCTTGTTGACCGCGCGCGCCTCGTCGACGAACCGGCGCACCAGCTCCGGGTTGGCCGCGATGTGCGGCGCCAGCACCTTGATCGCGACGCGCTTGCCGATGACGGGATGGACGGCGGCGTAGACCGACCCCATCCCCCCCTCGCCGATCTTGCTCAGCACGCGGTACTCGCCGACCTCCGTCCCTTCGGTCAGGTCGGCCGGGCCGACGGCGCCGCCGCGCCGCCGGTCGATGGTTGGATCGTCGCTGGCGTCCTTCATTCCAATGCCGTCGCCGACGCTCGGGCCGGGGGCGCGCTCATGTCCTCCGGCGCCGCGAAACGAACGCCAACCCCAGTACGAGCAACGCGACCAGGCCATCCGGCGTCGGCCCGCTGCCGACCTGGCAGCAGCCGCCGCCACCGCCACCGCCGCCACCGGCGTCCGTGCCCGCATCGGTCCCCGTCGCGCCACCCCTGCCGCCGCCACCTGAGCCACCCGCGCCACCGCCGGTGCCAGTCGTGCACACGTTGGTGAGGTCGGTGCAGCTGGCAACCGTGTTCGGCGCCTTGCACGAGCCGAGCGACGCGCAACGCAGCGTGGTCAGGTCGTGGTAGTTGAGGCAGCTCGTATCGAGCGAGTCGCAGTCGACCGTCCCGCACGCCATGTCGTCGTCGGGCTTGACGTTGCACAGGCCGACGCCGTTGCACTGCTTGCAGGTGCCGCACGACGCGCCCGCCGCGGGATAGACGCAGCGCGCGTTGCCGTCGCACATGCCGCCGCACATGCCGCCCGGATCGCTGGCGCTGTCCTGGCAGTCACCGTTGCGCGTGCCAGCGGGCAACGGCCGACACGTGCCGGTGGAGTCGCACGTCCCGCACTTGCTGCAGTTGACGTTGCAACACACGCCCATCGCCTGGCCGACCTGCTTGGCGCACGTGCCGCTCAGACATTGCGTATCGCGTTCACACGCGGCGCCCAGCGGCCGCGCCGGCGGGCACTGCGATACGGTTCCACCGTCGGAGCCCATCTCGCAATAGCGTCGGATCGCGCAATCGGGATCCGTCGCGCAGTCGGTCTTGCACAGAGCACCCATGACGGGGTCCGTGAAGCAACCGAACCCGTTGCACTGCTTGTCGGTCATGGCGGCGCAGTTGCCCGCGCCGTCGCAGCTTCCCAGCTTGGTGATGAGGCCGAGGTCGGCCTGGCAACCCGCTTCGCGGCACGACCGACCCTGCGGCGCCCACGTGCACGCCCCCTGCCCGTCGCACTTGCCGCCGCAGTTCAGCTCGCCCTTGCAGTCGTTCCTGATGTCGGTGCCGGCGGCGGCGTACGTGCACGTGCCCGTCGCGTTCTTGCACGACCGGCACTTACCGCTCGAGCACGCGCTCTCGCAGCAGGTGTCGTCGACGCACGCGTTGGACGCGCACTCGAGATCGCCGCCGCACGTCGCGCCGTTCGGCTTCTTGCCGCTGGTGCACTTGTGCGCGGCGTCGCAGTAGTTGGCGCCCGCGCAGACATCCTTGGCGCCGGTCATCACGCCGACGCACTCACCGGGCGTGCCGCCCGCCAGGTTGCACGTGTAGCACTCCTCGCCGCAGGTCTTGTCGCAGCACACACCGTCGACGCACTTGCCCGAGCCGCACTCGGTCATCCCCGCGCACACGAAGCCGTTGGGCTTCAGCGTCGTCTGGCACGTCCCGGCCGCGTCGCAGTACGACGAGCCGGCGCACGGCGTGGTCGCCGCGGTGTCCTGCGCGCCCGCCGGCAGATTCACGCAGCTCCCCAGCGAGCCCGCGACCGCGCACGACTGGCAGGTGCCCGTGCACGCGCCGCTGCAGCAGATGCCGTCGACGCAGAAGCCGCTGCCGCAATCGGCGGTGGCGGTGCACGCCTGGCCGTTCGGCTTCTTGTTCATGGCACACGTGCCCGAGCCGCTGCAGTACGACATCGACGTGTCGCACGGCGTGGTCGCGCTCAGATCCTGCTGGCCGGCGGCGATGACCGAACACGTGCCCGCGGCGCCGGTCTTGTTGCACTGGTAGCAGGTCTGCGCGCAGGCGCTGTTGCAGCACACGCCGTCGATGCAGAACCCGCTCGCGCACTGGCCGCCCGCGGTGCACGGCTTGCCGGCCGCCTTCGCCATGTTGTTGCAGTTGCCGGTGCCGTCGCAGAACCGCCCGATGTCCCCTTCGGACACGCACGCGGGCGCGCCCACCGGGTCTTCTTCACCCGTCGGCACAAACGAGCAGGTGCCGCGCTTCGCCGCCAGGTTGCACTGCTTGCACTTGTCGGTGCACGCAGTGTCGCAGCAGACGCCGTCGATGCAGTTGCCGGTCGCGCACTCGCTGAACAGGTTGCACGCCTGCCCCAGGCGCTTCTTGCACTGTTGCGCGGCGTCGCACGCCTGGTCCGACGGACAGGTGTCGTCGGGCAGCCCGGCGGGGACGTTGGCGCACGTGCCGGCGCTGCCGACGACGTTGCACGACTTGCACATGCCCGCGCACTCCGCCGCCGTCTGCATCGCAGCAGACGCCGTCGACACAGCGACCCGACAGGCAAGCATCGGCCGCCGCCGCCGAACACCCGGCGCCATTGGGCCGCGCCGTCGCGTTGGGGACGTACTCCCAGAACTCCGACGGGCCGTACGCGGCATCGTCGGGCACCGTGCCGCCGAACACATAGGTCGTCCCGCGCACGGAGTTGAACGCCATCGCATGGTAGTAGCGCGGCGCCGGCTTGACCCCCGGCGGCGTCGTCTCGTCCCAGCGCAGCAGGTTCGCGTCCCATTCCCACGAATCGTTGGAGGCGCCGGTGGCGCCCGTGACGTCGCGGTAGCCGCCGAACAGCACCAGCACGCGGCGGATCGAGTCGTACACCATCGTGTGATAGTGGCGCGCGTCCGCGATCGGAGAGCCCCCGCGGGCATCAGCTGCGCCCAGACACCGGTCGTCGTGTCCCACTCCCAGATGTCCGTGTTGTAGGCGCTGCCGTAGTAGCCGCCCAGCATGACGATCTTGCCGCGCGTGCTGTCGAACGTGACGTCGAAGTAGCTCCGCGACACCCCCGCGGGCGGCGACGTCACCGTGCGGTCGCGCCAGGCGTTGAGCGCCGGATCGAACTCCCAGTTCTGGTAGCCCGACCCGTTCTGCCCGAACACGTACACCTTGTCGCGGACCGCGTCGTAGAACATCCAGTGCGCCGTAACGCGCCGACGGCCGCGCGCCCGGCACGGAGATCAACGTCCACTCCCTGGTCGCCGACGACCACGACCACAGATCATCGTAGGCCGTGGTGCCATAGCCGCCGAACAGCAGCAGGCGATCGCGCTTGCTGTCGTAGACCATGCCCGACTGATAGCGCGCGTCCGGCTTCATGCCGCCGGTCGTCCGGTTGGTCAACATCTGGTCGGTCCCCGCCCACTCCCAGATGTCCTGCTTGTAGAGGTTGTCGACCGAGCTGCGGCCGCCGAACACCATCAGCTTGCCCGCCTTGCTGTCGAAGGCGAGCGACGGGTACTGGCGCTGGATCGGGCCGTTGGCGGGCGCGGATCGGTTCGTCCACTCGAAGGTCGGTCGTGTTCAGCTCCCACAGCGACGCGACCGGAGCCCTGCCCGCCGAACACCACCACCTTCTGTCGCCCGGCGTCGTAGACCATGCCGGGGTTGTAGTAACCAGACACGGCGGTATCGACCTTGGTCGGCACGGGCGCGGCGTCGGCCCAGGTCCCGGTGCCGGCCGTCGCCCCCGCGGTGTAGGTCCAGACGTAGTTCCAGTAGTAGTAGAGGACGATCTTGTTGATGACCGGGTCGTACACCATGTTGGTGTAGCCGCTGCCGTATTGCGTGCTCGTGACCACCGGCGCGGTGATCAGGGTCCACGTCCCCGCGGTCCCGTCCCACTCCCAGGTCTCGGGGCTCCACGTCCCCGCGGTGGCCGCGCCGGCGCCCGCGTTGCCGCTGAACAGCACCATCTTGCCGCGCGCGGAGTCGTAGGCCATGAGCGCGCTGTGACGCGCGGCGGGCTTCGTGCCGGCGACCGTGCGTTCCTCCCACTTCAACGTCTGCGCTGTCCCACTCCCACGTGTCGTTGCGGCGCCCGGTGGTCTCGTCGAAGCCGCCGAACAGCACGGCGCGGTTGCGCGCGCTGTCCCACGCGACCGACGCGCCGAAGCGCGGCGTCGGCACCGCCCCCGACAGCGCGCGCTTGGTCCACGTCTGCGCCATGCCGTCCCACTCCCACTGATCGGGGTGGTAGAAGCCCGCGCCCGGTTGCCAGCCGCCGAACATGACCGTCTTCTTGCGAGGGACGTCGTAGAACATCGCGGGCTGCGATCGATCGTAGGGACAGAGCGCGGCTGTCGCACAGCCGCCGGGCGTGCGCTGGTTCCACATGCCCTTCACCGTGTCCCACTCCCACAGGTCGCCGAAGTGCGGCCCGCTCGCCGCCCCGCGCCCGCCGAACACGACGATGCGTTTGAGGTCGGGATCGTAGACCATGCCATGGTCGTAACGCAGCGCCGGCCAGGCGCCGTAAAGGCTGTTCCATGTCGCCGGCTTGGTGACGATCGAAGACTGGAAGCTGACGGAGGCGTCGGCGGAGTCAGTGGCCTGCGACGATCCCGAGCGCGGGGTGCAGGCGGTGGCGGTCGCCAAGAGCGGCGACTCGCCACGATGTAAGCGATACGAAGACCTCGTCTTCAAATCCGTCCCCCTGCGTTTTACGTCTAGAAACAACGGCAATGCGCGTACGTTGCGCGTGAAAACCGTACGCTGGCGTGAACGAACAAGGCAAGCAGATATTCCGTAACGAAGGACGCGCGTGTAATGTGAGCGCGATGCGGTTGACGATCGCCGTCGTGCTGGCGTCGCTGGTGGCGACCGTCGGTGAGCCGTCGCCCAGTTGGGCCGCGCCGGCGCCCGACGCCGCGGCGGCGCGACGCGATGAAGCAAAGGCGGCGTTCGGGCGCGGGAACACCGCGTACAACCTCGGGAAATACGCGGACGCCATCGCGGAGTTCGAGAAGGCGTACTCGTTGTCGCGGCTGCCCGAGATTCTGTTCAACCTTGGGCAGTGCTACCGCAAACAATGGGAGGCTGACCGGCGGTCGGAGTTGGGGCGCCGCGCGTTGCACTACTACGAAGCGTTGCTGCGCGAGGCGCCGGTGACGTCGTCGTTGCGTCCGGACGCCGAGCAATTTGTTGCGGAGCTGGGACCGGCCGTCGCGGCCGCCGAGGCGCAGGAGCGCGCCGGGAAGATCGCGGCGGCCAAGGGGGCGGAGGCGCTGACGCTGGCGCAGTCGTTCTACGGGTCGGGGCAGCTCGGTGACGCGGCCGGCGTGCTCGACCGGCTGCTGCGCGAGCCCGGCAACGGACGCGACCTGCTGGCCGAGGGCTACCTGCTGCGCGGGCGCGTCGCGGCCGGCCAGGGGGACGTGCTGGCCGCCGAGGTGCAGTTCCGGCGGGCGCTGGAGCTGGCGCCGCAGGCGGAGCTGGCGCAGCCGCGCGGCCAGGAGGCGGCCGCGTTCGAGGCCGCGCGCAAGACCGTCGCGCCGGGCGGGCTGCGGCTGGTGCAGGCGCCGCTGGGCGAGGGGCAGGCGGGCGTCGCGGCGAAGATCGACATCAAGGTCGAAGGCGACAGCGAGAAGATGGTCGCGGCGCTGGAGCTCGGCTACCGCAACGCCGACACGGGCGCGTTCTTGACGGCACGCGCCAAGCCGCCGGCGACGCTGTCCGTGCCGGGGGTGTCGATGACCCCGGGCGCGCGCATCGACTACTACGTGCGCGCGCTGGACGAGCACGGCAGCGTGGTGGCCGAGAGCGGCACCCCCACCCTGCCGTTCCGGCTGCAGGTGGCCGTGCCCGAGGAGCTGGCCGACCGCCAGGCCGCCCGCCGGCCGAAGCAGTGGTACGAAAAATGGTGGGTGTGGACGATCGCGGGCGCGGTCGTCATCGGCGCCGGCGGGACCGCGTACGTGGTGACGCGGCCCGAGTCGGAGTTCGTCATCCAGGGCACGACCAACTGACGATGCGCACCGCCGCCGCCACCATCGCTGTCGCCGCCGCCGCCCTCGGGCTCGCCGCTTGCGGCGAGACGAAGACCGGGCTGCGCGTGTCGATCGATCCCGGCGACTTCAAGAACGCCGCCAGCATGAAGGTCGCGGTCACCGTGACCAAGGGTTTCCAGCTGCAGGTCGGCTCGAACATGGGCGGCGCGCTGGTCACCACCGAAGACTTCGACGGCGACGGCCTGCTCGATCTCCTGGTGCGCTTCAACGGGACGTTCGACAGCACGCTGTCGTTCCGGATCGACACCGACAATACGGACACGCAGGCGGCTCACGTGACGGCGCTGGCGTACAACGGCCAGATGAACCTGGTCGCCCGCGGAGACGCCGACGGCTCGTTGCCCGCGGGCAGCGAAGGTGTGGTCGCGCTCAAGCTGGTGGCGCAGACGGGCCCCATCGGCGCGGACACGCGCACGACCGATTTCAAGACGGCGGCGGCCGACGTGACGATCAAGGGGCGGCGCGTGAACGGACACCTGGGACCGATCGCCGTCTGTGACGTGAACGGCGACGACAAGCAGGACCTGATCATCGGTACCCCCGACGACGACGACAGCCGCATGCTGGGCGCGGTCGGCTCGGTCAGCATCGTGTTCGGCGGCGGCGGCGGCGCGACGATCGATCTGGCGAACACTGCCGTCGGTCAGGAGACGCACTTCTTCGGCGTCGACGGCGGCGACCACCTGGGCGCCGCGGTGGCGTGCGCCGAGCTCAACGGCGACACGTTCGATGACATCGTCGTCGGCGCGCCGAGCGCGGGCGGAGGGACCGGCCGCGTCTACGTCGTCTACGGGCGCACGGGTCTCGCGACCAAGACCATCAACTTGATGGCCACGAACCCGCAGGACGGTGCCAGCGTCAAGTTCGCGTCGGCGCTGGCGGGCGCGCGCCTGGGCAGCGCGCTGTTCGCCGGCGACCTGGACGGCGACCCGAGCAACCCGGGGCAGATCATGATGGCGGCGCCGGGACCGAACGCGCGGCGCGTGCACCTGTTCGCGAACCTGCCCGTGCAGGGCGCGACGCAGGCCATCGACGTCGACGCGCAGACGTCGCCGCACGTGATGTATCAGGGCGTCAGCGCCACCGCGATCGCCGCCGGCGATCTGGACGGCGCCGGCGCGCACGACATCGTGCTCGCCGACCGGAACTTCGTCCCGACCGGGACCATCCGCGCGCGCGGCGTCGTCTACGTGTTGCCGGGGGTCGATCCGGCGTCGTCGGCGACGATCGACATCGCGACCGCGTCGCCGATGTTGACGTTGAGCGGCGTCGCCGACGGGTCGCTGCTCGGGTCGGCGGTGCTGGTGGCCGACACGTCGGGACGCGGCGCCGATCTGGTCGTCGGCGCGCCCGGCGACGGCGACGATGCGGGCAGGGTCTACATCTACCAGCACGAGACCGACTTCTTCGGGTCAGACACGCGGACTGAGGCCGACGGCGGCATGTTGACCGGACCGATCAGCGGCGGCCAGTTCGGCTACGCGCTCGCGGCGTCGGGGCGGGCCGGCAGCGCGCGCCTGCTGATCGGCGCGCCCGCGACCGGCCGCGCCGATCGCAACCAGGCGGGCGCGGCGTACGTCTTCGTCGGCAACCAGGACCGCCAGTTCCGCCTGGTCGATCAGGTGTTCGGCGCCGCAGCCCAGGACCACCTGGGGTCGTTCATCGCCGGCGGCTTCATCGACGGCGACCAGATCGGCGATCTGGTGACTTCGGCGCCCGACGCCACCGGATCGGATAGCGGCTCCGGCGTCGCCTACGTCCGCTTCGGCCGCTGACCTTCTACTTCATCTGGTCAAAACGACGGCGCCGGTCAGCGCGAACGAACCCATGGCCATCGACTCGGCCAAGATGTGGAGCTCGTTGCCCTGGACGCAATACTCCGACGACGATGTACCGTCCTCGATCAGCGTCGTGCCGGACGTGGAGTACGTCCCTGAGCTCGTCGACGCCTGAGGCACCATCTCCATCGTGCACCGGCAGCTGCTCGAGCCCGAACAGGAGATGGACTGGATTGACGGATCGGGGTCGTCGATCTGTGCCTGCTTCACGCCCTGATCGAGCTGCGCGCACGTCAGCGTGATGCCGCCCATCGTCAGGCACGCCGCCGGCAATACAAAAGCCATGCTCCCCGACAGCGTGACATTGCCCGAATACGTCATGTCGGCCCGATAAGCCCCCGTCCCGCTCATGCGCAGCCCCGAAGCGTCAACCGTCGCGGTCGGACAGAAGTCGCCAAATATCGCGCCGCCGCCGCTTGCCGTCAGGCACGTGTCCACGATCGTCCATTCGCCGACGACGTCACCGCCGCAGGCAGCGACCATCCCGCAGCTGCCGCCGTCCGATCCACCACATCCGGCGAGCACCGTCATCGCGACGCTCGCCCCGACCCATTGCAGTTTGTTCATGCATCAATGGGAAAGCTCAACCGCAGAAAAAGCAAGTTACGTACGTCACGCGCGACGGTGCGCGGCGACGCGCTCGGATCAGCGTTGCCAGGCGCGCAACACGTCGTCGACGTGCGCGTTGGCCTTGGCGTCGATCGCCTGGCGCGCCGGGTCGGCGTCGAACCAGGCGACAGTGCGGCGGATGCCCTCGGCGAACGGGATGTGGGCGTGCCAGCCGGGGACGAAGCTCTTCACCTTGCTGTTGTCGAACATCGCGTTCCAGCTCTTGTCGCCCAGCAGGCCGGCGCCCGTGTCGGGATCCAGCTTGGCGATGAACGCGCTGGGCACGTGGACGATGTTCGCCTCGGCGCCGGCGGCGCGGCCGACCGCGCGCAGGATCTGATCCCAGGTCAGCCATTCGTCCGACGTGATGTGAAACGCGTGGCCGTACGTGCGCGGGTTGCCCAGCAGGCCGATGAACGCGCGACCGAAGTCGTCGGCGTGGGTCAACGTCCACAGCGACGTCCCCTCGCCGTGGACGATGACCGGGTCGCCGCGCCGGATGCGGTCGATGATCGTGTAGTCGGACTTGCCGACGGCGACCGGCACGATGGTGTCGTAGGTGTGCGACGGGCGCACGATGGTGATCGGGTAGCCGGTCGCGCGGTGCGCGGCGAGCAGCCGCTCCTCGCACGCGATCTTGTTGCGCGAGTACTCCCAGTACGGGTTCGCGAGCGGCGTCGACTCGGTGATCACCGGGTGCACGGGCGGCTTCTGGTACGCGGACGCCGAGCTGATGAACACGAGCTGATCCACGCTGGCCGCTTCGGGCTTGCCGCTGAACCAGGCGAGGTCGCGCTCGATGTCGTTGACCGTGAACGCGATCCAGTCGACGACGACATCGTAGCGCGCGCCGCGCAACGCCGCCGGCGGCGCGCCGCCGTGGATGTCGTGCGCGATGACGCGCGCGCCGGGCGGCAGCGGGTACTTCAGCGTCTTGCCGCGGTTCAGCAGGTGAACCTCGTGGCCGCGTTCGACCAGCTGGCGCGTGATCGTCGAGCTGATGTTGCCGGTGCCGCCTATGAACAGAATCTTCACGGTGTGCAGTATATATTCACGCACCGCCGATGCCTTACGATCACTCAACCGTCGAGCCCAAGTGGCAGGCCCGCTGGCGCGAAGCCGGGCTGCACAAGACCCCGACCGACCCCGCCAAGCCGAAGTTCTACGCGCTGGACATGTTCCCCTACCCGTCCGGGGCCGGCCTGCACGTCGGGCACTGCGAGGGCTACACGGCGACCGACGTCATCACGCGCTGGAAGCGGATGCAGGGCTACCGCGTGCTGCACCCGATGGGCTGGGACGCGTTCGGGCTGCCCGCCGAGAACTACGCCATCAAACACGGCGTCCACCCGCGCGTGACGACGGCGGCGGCGATCGCCAACTTCCGCCGCCAGATCGATTCGGTCGGTTTCGCCTACGACTGGGAGCGCGAGATCGACACCACCGATCCGGCGTACGTCCGGTGGACGCAGTGGATCTTCCTCAAGCTGTACGAACGCGACCTGGCGTTCGAGGGCGTCGTTCCCATCAACTGGTGCCCGTCGTGCAAGACCGGCCTCGCCAACGAAGAGGTCAGCCAGGGGCGCTGCGAGCGCTGCGGCACGCCCGTCGTCCGCAAGGACCTGCGGCAGTGGATGCTGCGCATCACGCGCTACGCCGACCGGCTGCTCGCCGACATGGACGAGCTCGACTGGCCGGCGTCGACGCTGGCGATGCAGCGCAACTGGATCGGGCGCAGCGAAGGCGCCGAGGTCGTGTTCAAGACCGCGACGCCGGTCGCCGGGCGCGACATCCGCGTGTTCACGACCCGCCCCGATACGCTGTACGGCGCGACCTACATGGTGCTGTCGCCCGAGCACGCGCTGGTCGCCGAGCTGACCACGCCCGATCAGCGCGCGGCGGTCGCCGCGTACCAGGAGGAGGCGCGGCGCAAGAGCGACCTCGAGCGCACCGACCTCGCCAAGGAGAAGACGGGCGTGTTCACGGGCGCCACGGCGATCAACCCGGTCAACGGCAAGCCGATCCCGATCTGGATCGCCGACTACGTGCTGGCGAGCTACGGCACGGGCGCGATCATGGCCGTGCCGGCGCACGACGAGCGCGACTTCGCGTTCGCGAAGCAGTTCGAGCTGCCGATCATCCAGGTGATTCGTCCCGCCGACGGTTCGGCGATCGATCCCGAATCAGGCGTTCACCGGCGACGGCGTCAACGTCAACTCGGGACCGCTGGACGGCATGGCGACGCCCGAGGCGAAGCGCACGATCACGCGCGATCTCGAGGCGCGCGGCGTCGGCAAGGGCGCTGTCAGCTACCGGCTGCGCGACTGGGTGTTCTCGCGCCAGCGCTACTGGGGCGAGCCGATCCCGCTCGTCCACTGCCCGAGCGACGGCGTCGTTCCGGTGCCGGAGTCGCAGCTGCCCGTGCGCCTGCCCGACGTCGAGCGCTACGAGCCGACCGGGACGGGCGAATCGCCGCTTGCTGCCATCGACAGCTGGGTCACGACCACCTGCCCCAAGTGCGGCGGCCCGGCCAAGCGCGAGACCAACACGATGCCGCAGTGGGCGGGGTCGTGCTGGTACTACCTGCGCTACCTCGACCCCAAGGACGACGACGCGTCTGGTCGATCCCGCGAACGAGCAACAGTGGATGCCGGTCGATCTCTACGTCGGCGGCGGCGAGCACTCGGTGCTGCACCTGCTCTACGCGCGCTTCTGGCACAAGGTGCTCTACGACATCGGCGTCGTGCACACGAAGGAGCCGTTCAGGAAGCTGCGCCACCAGGGGACGGTGCTGGCCGCGTCGTACGAGGACGCGATGGGCCGCTACCACGAATTCTCCGACGTGAAGCTCGAAGGCGACCAGGCGTTCCTGGCGTCGTCGGGCGAGAAGCTGACGGTCAAGGTCGACAAGATGGCCAAGACCAAGATGAACGGCGTCAACCCCGACGACGTCATCCGCGATTACGGCGCCGACGTCATGCGCCTGTACGAGCTGTTCATGGGCGAGTTCGAGCTGCCCAAGCCCTGGGACCCGCGCGCCATCGAAGGCGTGAACCGATTCGTCAAGCGCGTCTCGCGCCTGGTCGAGGAGTGGGACGCGGCCAAGGCGCCCGCGGACGACCCGCACCTGCGCCTGCGCCACAAGACGATCAAGCGCGTGACCTTCGATCTGGAGCGCCTGCAGTTCAACACCGCGATCGCGGCGCTGATGGAGTATCTCAACGCGCTCGCCGAGGGGGGAGTGAACCGCGCGACGCGCGAGGACCTGCTCGCGATGATCCGCCTGGTCGGCCCCTACGCCCCGCACCTGGCCGACGAGGCCTGGTCCCAGCTGGGCGAGAAGGGCTTCGTGCTCGAAGCGTCGTGGCCGAGCTTCGACGACGCGCTGACCATCGACGATCGCGTCACGCTGGGCGTGCAGGTCGACGGCAAGCTGCGCGGCAGCGTCGAGCTGGCCGTCGACGCCAGCGAGGACAGCGCGCGCGCTGCGGCGCTGGCGCTCGCCAACGTCACCAAGCACCTCGAGGGCCGCGTGATCAAGAAGTTCTTCTACCGGCCCGGGAAGATCATCAGCATAGCGTCCGCGCCCGCGTGAAGGGCGGCGGCATCGGTCAGCGCCAGGGTAACAGACTTGCGTCACCCGATCGCTGTCGCCGACGACGCTGAGGATGAGCGCGCAGCCCTGCCCCGGGGGGCAGTCCTCATCCGCGTCGCACTTGTGCCGGCACAGGTGCCCCCCGGGCCCGCCCTGGCAGACCAGGCCGAACCGACAGCCCCACAGCGATGCCTCACACGGCTTGCCGGCGCCCAGCGACAGCGCGACCTTCGCGCCGATGAGCAGCCCGAAGATCGCAACCACGACCGCGGCGAACCTCAGCTTGTCTCCACTCCGTATCGGCATCGCAGGCCGCCGCACGAGCCAGAGTATAGTTGACGCCCGTGACGCAGCTCGTACGGCGCTACGACATCGGCGGCCTCATCGCCGAAGGCGGCATGGCGGAGATCGTCGCCGCCTGCGCCGTCAGCGAGGCGGGCGTGTCGAAGCGCGTCGCGCTCAAGCGCATCCGCAGCGAGTCAGCGTCGGATCCGGTGTTCGTCTCCCGCTTCTTCGATGAGGTGCGGCTGGTCATGCAGCTGTCGCACGCCAACGTCGTGCAGGTCTTCGACTTCGGCCGCACGGAGGCCAGCGACTTCTTCCTGGCGATGGAGTTCGTCGAAGGCGTCGACGTGCAGCGGCTACGGCGCAGCCCCGGCTGCGAGCGGCTGCCGCCGGCGGAAGCGCTGCACATCGTCGCCGGCACGCTGCGCGGCCTCGACTACGCCCACCGGCGCACCGACCCCGACGATCGCCCGCTGGGCATCGTCCACCTGGACGTGAAGCCGGCGAACGTCCTGCTGTCGTTCGAGGGCGAGGTCAAGCTGACCGACTTCGGCGTCGCGCGCTCGCGCGACGCGAACCGCCCCACCGTCGGCATCAGCGGCACGATCCCGTTCATGTCGCCCGAGCAGGCGCGCGGCGACCGCGTCGATCCGCGCTCCGATGTGTTCTCGGCCGGCGTGCTGCTGTACGCGCTGCTCAGCGGCGAATGTCCATTCGGCGAGGAGGACACGGAGCGCACGCTGGAGCAGGTCCGCCTGTGCTACTACAAGCCGCCCGTGCAGGTGGAGGGATTCCAGTGCTTCGATGCGCTGCTGCGCCGCGCGCTGGATCCCGACCCTGCGCAGCGCTTCCCCAACGCCGGCGCGTTCGCCGACGCGATCGAGGAGCTGATGTTCACGCAGGGCTGGCGCGGCGGCGCGGCCGCGCTGGGCGAGCGGGTGCGCCGCGCGTTCCCGCGCGAGCGCGAACGCCTGAACGCGCTGTTCGATCCCGGCCGACGTCTCGAGGGCCTGCAAGTCGCGCGTCCCGCGAGCGCGCGCCCAGGAGAAGGCACGTTGCTGTCGCGCGTGGTGCTGGCTGCGCCGCCGCGCCGACAGACGGTGGCGGCCATGACTCCCCCCGCGCGCGCGGCATCGCGGCGGGCAATGTGGACGACGACGGTCGCGCTCGTGGCGATCGCGGCAGGCGCTGGCGGTGTCGTGGTCATGCGCCAGCGCGCGCCCGAACCATCGGCGACCGTCACGACGGCGGCGCCGCAGCTCGCGCCGACGCCACCGCAACCGATCGCAGCGCCGCCGCGTCTCGAACCCGCCCGCGAAGTCGTCGCCGTCGCGCCCGCCCCCGTCGCGCCCACGCCGCGCACTCCGCCGCCCGCGCCGCGCCCCGCGGCCGCAGGCACGCTGTCGGTCAACGCCAGCCCGTGGGGCACGGTCTACGTCAACGGCCGCCTCGCGGGGACGACGCCCCTGCTGCGTTTCCCGGTGCGCGCCGGCCGCGCCCAGGTCGCGATCGAAAACCCCAAGCTCGGACGCAAGGTCGTCGACGTGCGCATCGAGCCAAGACAAGACACGCCGCTGATAGTCGATCTTCGTCCGCCGCCCGAAACCAAATAGACTGAGCGAGATGCGCCCTCCCGACACGGCGACCACGCATCTGGCCGGCCCGCGCACGCTCGGCATCCCGAAGATCCGCCTCAAGGTGCTGAAGGGCCCCGACAAGGGGACCACCGTGACGCTGGAGCAGGACGAGATCCTGATCGGCGGCGCCGACGGCGCCCACCTGCGGCTGACCGACCCGACGGTGTCGCGCAACCACTGCGTCATCCGCCTGACCGCGAAGGGTCCGCTGCTGCGCGATCTCGGCTCGACCAACGGCACGCGCATCGAAGGCGTCGAGGTGCGCGAAGGCTACGTCCCCACGGGCGCGACGCTGGCGCTCGGTCACACCCAGGTGCGCTTCGAGCAGCTCGACGAATCGGTGCAGATCCCGCTGGCCGACTCCGAACGCTTCGGACGGCTGTGGGGGCGGTCGACGGCGATGCGCCGCCTGTTCGCCGTCGCGGGGCGCGTCGCGGCCTCCGACGTCACCGTGCTGATCCAGGGCGAGACCGGCACCGGCAAGGACGCGCTGACCGAGGCGATTCACCAGGCGAGCACGCGCGCCGCCGGACCGCTGGTCGTCGTCGACTGCGGCGCCGTCCCCCCCAACCTGTTCGAGGCCGAGCTGTTCGGCCACGAGAAGGGCGCGTTCACGGGCGCCGACCGCTCGCGCGCCGGCGCGTTCGAGGAGGCCGACGGCGGCACGCTGTTCCTCGACGAGATCGGCGAGCTGCCGCTGGCCCTGCAGCCCAAGCTGCTGCGCGTGCTGGAGGCGCGCGAGCTGCGGCGCGTCGGCGCCGCGCAGCCGCGCAAGATCGACGTGCGCGTCATCGCCGCCACCAACCGCGACCTGCGCGAGGAGGTCAACCGCGGCACCTTCCGCGAGGACCTCTACTTCCGCCTCGAGGTGGTGCGCCTGCAGGTGCCGCCGCTGCGCGAGCGCCCCGAGGACATCCCGGTGCTGGCGGAGCACTTCCGCCAGCTCGCCAAGCCCGGCGCCGCCGGGGCCCCGCTGTCCGAAGAAGCGCTGGCCAACTTCATGGCGCATCCGTGGCCGGGCAACGTGCGCGAGCTGCGCAACGCCGTCGAACGCCTGACCGTGATGGACGAGATGCCGTTCGCGACGCAAGCGCCGCCCGCCGCCACCGGCGCCGAGCCCCCCGTCGACGTGCAGCAGCCGTTCAAGGACGCGAAGAACGCGCTCGTCGAAGGCTTCGAGCGCCGCTACGTCAGCGCGATGCTGGAAGCGACGGGCGGCAACATCTCCGAGGCCGCCCGCCGCGCCGACATCGACCGCGTCTACCTGCTCCGCCTCATGGGCCGCTACGGCCTGCGCAAGCCGCGGGAATAACGAGCCCTCTCCCCGACCCTCGCCCGCAAGCGGGAGAGGGGGACGGATCCGACGGGGGAAAAGATCCGGATCCGGTCCCCTCGCCCCGCGAAGCGGGCGGAGGGCGAGGAAGAAGGGTCCCGCGCGCTTACCCGCAGGTTCCGTCGGCCTTCACCGGGCCGCACTCGAACGTCGGGCAGCAGCTGTTCGGATCCGTCCCGGTCTGCTTGGCGCACAGGCACGCCGGCGCCGCACACGACCGCGGGGCGGTGTTGGCGGGAGCCGACCGCATGCACACCGGGCAGGTGTACTTCGGGCAGCACGTGGTCGGGTCCATGCCGATCGGAACCGGCATCTGCCCGTCCGCGCACACCTGGGCGATCGCCGGGCACGTCACCCGCGTCAGATCGCACGTCGGCGTCTGCGGCACGCACTGGCCGATGCACGTCCGCCCCTTGCACGCGCCGCTGGCGTCGCAGACGCAGCTGGGGTCGTTGAGGTCGCAGCCACACGCTGGCGGCGTGGGCGGCACCAGGTTGCCGGTCGCCGGATCCGTGGTGGTCATCGGCGTGCCGCCGCCGGTGCTCCGCCGCCGGGCGTGCACGCCCACTCCCTGCACTGGACGTCGCACATCTGGCCCATCGGGCAGTCCGTGTTGGCCTGGCAGCCGGTCTGCGGGATGTTGGGGACGCAGATGCCGTAGCAACCCGGCTCCGGCGCACACTCGAGCACCTCCCAGCCGCAGGTGCCGTCGGCGTTGAGCAGGCAGCGCCCGGTCGGGCCGGAGATGCCGCCGCCCGGACACATGCCCACCGGCAGACCCAGCTGCGGCCCGCACTTGAGCGGATCGCACACCTGGCGCATCGGATCCGCCGTCGTCGTCGTCATCGGCGGCAACCGGCAGGCCGAGACGTCGCACTTCTCACCCGCGGCGCACGACGAATCGTCCTTGCAGACGCCGCGCGCCGGGCGGCACGCGCACGGCCCCATGCAGTTGTCGACGCCCGCGCAGACCAGCTCCTCACCCGCCTGGCAGTTCGGGTAGGTGCATCCGCAGCGCGCGATGGCCTCAGGCGGCACGGCACGGCGCCCGTTGCGTCCACCGCCTTGTCGCACGGGCACTGGTAGATCGGGCAGCAGTCGCCGGTCTGGCCGACGACGATCGGCATGACGTTGGGCCCGCAATACGGCAGCGCCAGCGTGCACGCGGCGTTGGTCGCGTCGCACCCGCACATCTCCCCCTTCGCCGGATCGCAGCCCCCGTCGCTCTCGCAGCGGTAGGCGGGACAGCAGTCCTGGATCGCGGTGCCGATCCACAGCTTGGTGCCGGCGGGACAGATCGGCGCCGGCGTCATCGGACACATCCGGTTCGCCCCCGCGCTGCACAGCGGCTGGCAGGTGAAGTGGCCGCAGCAGTCGGCGGAGAAGTCGATCACCGGCTCCTGTCCCGGCGGGCAGGCCTTGATGTCGATCGCTGGGCACGCCATCTGCCTCTCCATCGTGCAGGTGGCGGGAAGATCGTTGCGCAGACGCGCCTGGACGTCGGGGCCGAGCGTCGGCGTGCCGCCGCAGCCGGCGGCGACCAGCAGCATCAAGGCGGGGTGCGAGAAAACGGGTAGACATGTGGGTCTCCTGTTAAGAGGAAGCTTCGACCAGGGGAACAGCAAGCGCCAAGCCAAGCCGCAAGTGCCCGCGATCCGGGCCGCGCCGCACCGCGCCGGGCGGCCGCGCCTATAGACCGGTGTCAATAGCCCCTTGTCCAGACGCACCAGGGTCCCGGCACAGACAGCCCTGCGCGACACCGTCGCAGATGACGTTGCTCTGACCGCCGCAGATCCCCGCGCAGGTCCCGCCTTCGGGCGGAAAGAAGAACTGCTCGGGCGGACCGCAGGGCGCGATCATGTTGATCGCGAGATCCAGCGCGCGCCCGTTGTAGTCGCCGATGCGCCCGTCGGCGACCGTCGACCCCCTGAAGATCGGTTTCGACGGGCAGTCCGGTGGACCGTCGCAGCTCACCGCGGGGAAGACGCGGCGCCCCTCGACGGAGATCGGCAGCGGCGTCTCGGGCGCCAGCTTGAACAGCTCGTGACCGTCGGCCAGCTTGGTCACGTCGCACAGGTTCGTCAGCTCGACGTTCACCTTCACGCAGTGGCTGGTGAACCCGGTCGCGCTCGGGACGCTGAACTCGACGTAGTTCACGCACGCCAGGCTGGTGAACGTGTCGCAGGCGCCGCCGTCGATCGGCGGCACGACCAGGTTGAGCTGGGTCTCGGGCGCCTTGCACGCGCCCGACACCACGCCCGCCAGCATCGACGTCGCCACGACGCCGGCAACGCGGCCGCGCGCGCGTCGAGCGGCGCGTCATGGCCTCCCCCGAACCTCACCGAGATGTCGTCGGAGCGCGTGCCGAAGTAGACGCCGGTCGCGACGCCGCCGGCGGCGGCGACGCCCAGCGCCAGCCACAGGTACCAGCGCGACGGGCGTGCGGGCGCCGCGCCTGCGCCGCACCGCGACGCCCGCCGGCCGCCGGAAACGCAGCGGCGTTTCGGCGTCCCCCGCCATGCAGGCGACCGCACCCGCGGCGTCACGTCCCTCGACGTAATATTCGACGTCCCACGCGCCGTCTTCGGCCAGCAGCGGCGGCAGCCCGCCGGTGAACCGCCCGCCGCCGAGCGACGACATGCTGAGCCGCAGGAAATCGCTGCTACCCGCGCGGCGCACGAACGCGACCGCGCTGCCCAGGCTGGGATCGGCGGCGCGCGCTTCGAGCGCCGGGATCCCCGACGGCGTGTCGATCGCCGACGCGTCCAGCCGCTGGCCGCGCAGCACCAGCCCGCGCACGGCCGCGGACAGCTTGTCGAGCTCGCTGTCGACGAAGCGCGACGGCTCGATCGGCTTGAGCGCGTGCTCGGCGGCCGAGAACACCAGCGCCTTCAGGCCGCGGCCCTTGTCGCGCTCGAGCACGACGATCCAGCGCGCGTCTTCGACCGTCGCGAGCATGTCGAGCAAGACGGGCTCCAAGAACCATGCCACGTCGGACGCGATGCGATCGCGCAGCTGATCGCGCAGGCCGTCCTTGGTCGCCGGCTGCAACGTGACGAGCGTCGGGTCCGACGGGCACACCGCCAGGTGCGGCTTGTAGCCCGGGCGCGTGACCGACAGGAAGCAGCGCCCTGGCGACAGCGCCACGCGCGCCGGCGTCCGCCCCGCCAGCTGGCCGTTGACCTCAATCTCCGCGCCGGGCGGCTCGCTGGCCAGCTCGACATGTTTGCGCGGCCGCGCGCGCACCGCCGCGCGCGCCGCCACGTACGCCTGGCGGACACGAGGCGGGTACTCCGCCTCGTCCAGCTCGACGTCGACCGCCGCCTCGGCCGCGCGCGCGAACGCGTCGACGGCGCGCTTGTCACCGCGCGCCTCGGCGACCCGCGCGCGCAGGAGCTGCAGCCGCACGAACGCCGGCTCGTTGCGCACCGACGGCGGCAGCCCGTCGAGGATCGCCGCGCATTCGTCCAGGCGCGCCGTCGCCGCGTCGAAGCGCAGCGCCAGGAAGTCCGCCTCCGCCGCGCGCAGCAGCTCCGCGACGCGCCGTTCGCCGTCAGCGGCGGCGCGGCTCTCCGGCGACGGCGGAAATCGCTGCGCGACCGTGTCGGGCACGATGACCGCGGGCGCCGCCCACGAAAACGCGCGCTCGACCGGCGGCGCCAGCGCCCCGCCCCCTTTCGGCAGGCAGACCAGCACCCGCGGGGCAGCGTTCGCTGTCCCCGCCGCGAGCAGGATGGTCAGGGGCAACGCCCGCAGCATGCGCGCGCCACGATAAGCGATTGCGCACGTCCGCGTCCAAGGACTGCGTTGCGCGCTGCTAGCCGCCGCCGTCAGGCGCGTTGCACAGCCGATCCGTCGTCGGCGCGTTTTCCAAGCACATCGGGTTCGGTCCGACCCGCCGCTATCGTGAGGGTCGTCTGACCGCAGAAAGTGGGCGTGTCGGTTCCCTGTAAGGCGCCGACGAGCGCATGCGACGTCGCGTCGTAGTAGCAGATGCGGCCGACGAAACCATCGCTCTCCAGGAAGGCGATCAGGTCCTGGCAATGCCACACCTGCTGCCGCCCACTCGTGTTGCTGGGGTGGAAGCGGCAAGCCGGAAGGTTCGCCGCCGTCCCGTCGAACATCGGCGCACACCCCTGGCCCACGGTGGCGAGGTCGCCGACGCACTCGGCCGCCGTCCTGGGTCGACGCGCCTCCGTCCGGGGGCCCGCCTCCGTCCGGCGCCGGCGCGAGCACTTCCCGAGCAGGCCACCAGCACAGGGCGGTCAACGGAGGCAGATCGCATGAGGCCCGTCATTCCCACGACGTAGGCCGCTACTGGGGGTGGCGGTTGGCAGGTGGTCATGTCGTCGAAGTCGATGAGACAGGTCGTTCCCATCGGGCAGTTGGGCGCGCTCTGATCGCAGCGAAACTCGCACACCCGAACATTCCCGGACGGTGACTGGTACTCGCGGCCGCAGGTCGGCGTCGAGCCGCTCGGCTCGCCCGTGCAAGCGGCGCCCTCGGTGTCGCACGTCTTGGTGCACAGGTTGCGCCCCGGTTCAGCGCCAACGCTGACGCACACCAGCCCGGCAGCGCACAGCGAATCTTCCTGCGTGTCGATCGGCAGGCAGGCCTCGCCGAACCCGGGCAGGCCATCGCCGGCGGCGCCGCCACAGCCGAGGACGGCGACCATCACGAGCGCGAGCCGCGCGTGCAAGTCCGACCATGACCCGGAGTATCGCCCGAAAGGCAAAGCGTCGCCCAACCGAACGTCGGCGCGCAGTTAGGCCGAGTCGATCGGTCTTTTGCCACGTGTTTTCCCAGCGAGCCGGTGTACGCGACGTTGCCGTAAAAATGACCGCCGATGTTCGTCTGCGCGCCAACGAACAAACACGCTGCGGCATCGCCTTTTTTTGGACCGATCTGGTTGGGTTCGGAAGCTGCAGTGCAATGGCGAGCACCGAGGTGCTGGCCCTGAGGAAATCGGGTTCGATGACAACAAAGGATCTGCCGATGAAAACGCTGCTCCTGGGTCTCTTGGGTATCACCGTTGCGGGCTTCGGATGCTCCGGCACCGGCGCGGACGGAACGGGCGGCACCGGTGGTTCTGGCGGAACGTCCGGCGCCGGAAACGCTGGCTCAGGGTCAGGCGCAACCGGCGGGATGCCCGCCACCGGGGGCCAATCCGCGACCGGCGGTTCGCCTGGCGGTAGCGGTGGCTCGGCGAACACGGCTGGAACGGCCGGCGCCGGTGGGATGGCAGCCGGCACGGGCGGTTCCGGCACGGGCAGGTGGCGGCAGGGGTGGCTCCGGCACCGGAGGCTCTGCGACGGGCGGCGCAGGCACCGGCGGTGCCGGCACCGGGCGCGGGGGCGGCGGCGCAGGTAACGGAGGCGCAGCGGAGGCACGAGCGGCATGGCAGGCACGGGCGGCAGCGGCAGGGGTGGCTCCGCATCGGGCGGAGCTGGCAGGGGAGGAAGCGGCGGGACCAGCGGCGGTGGCACCTGCACCGCGTCTCAGCGCGCGAGCAGGACTGTGACGGGTACCGGGCCTCACCAGGTGGTCGTCGAGACGAACTCCGCGCAAGGGATCAGGTGCGGCACCATCTACAGGCCCGCAGACCTCGGGGGAGCCGAGAAGTATCCGATCTTTGTCTGGGGAGAGGGTGGCTGCTCGCAAGACGGTTACTCGAACGCGGCGGCGATGGGCGAGATCGCTTCGTGGGGATACCTCATCGTCGCGGACGGTACGCCGGGCGGCACCGGAGCCTGCGCGGGCGGACAGAGTGGTGCGGCTTTCCTCGACTACATCACGTGGGCCATTGCCGAGAATGGCAAGTCCTGCAGCGCGTACTACCAGAGCCTCGAGACGACGAAGATCGCGGCCGATGGATTTTCGTGCGGCGGATTGATGGCCGAGAATGTCTCCGGCGATCCCCGCTTTTCCGCGATCGGCATCACCAGCAGCGGCCTGATGGGTGTCGAACGCCGCCCTCTACGACAAGATTCACACGCCGTTCAAGATCATGAACGGTGGCTCGAGCGACATCGCCTATGAAAATGGCCTGCGCGACTACCAGCAGATCAGCTCCCGCAACAAACCGATCGTCTATTTTTCGAAGACCAGCGCCGGCCACGGAGGGGACCTGGGTCAGGCGAGAGGTGACTTCAATCGGGTCAATCTGGCCTGGCTGAACTGGCAGCTCAAGGGCGATACGGGAGCGACGGGTAAGGGCTTTCTCCACGGCTCGACGTGCCAGTTCTGCACCGACGCCGGCTGGGATTACATGTCGACGGGCATCCAGTAGGCGAGCCTGCCAGGCCTCAGAAGGACGTCGGGCCCGTGCAGTCGGCGAGCGGCACGGGCCCGCACCGGATGTCCGGTGGCCCAGCTGGCGTCGTCTTGGCGGTCGAGAGGTAGATCGAAACGACGTAGAACCGGTTCGGCTCGTACGGAAGAACATACCGGGTGTCGATCAGGTCTGCTGCCCCGTCCTTGTTGATGTCCATGACCTGGGCGGACACCGGGATGGCGCGTGTGCGGGCGAAGGTGCGCATACCGTCGGCAAAAGCGATGTGCGAGGTGTTGTTCTGGTTCACCAGCAGGTCGAGATCGCCGTCGGCGTCGAAATCCCCTGCGTCCGAGAAATACATCATTCCCGTCGAGGTCTCGAACGTTCCCCCGGCGTCCCCCCAGTGGATTGTGTCCGAGACGCTGATGTCCGGACGGCCGTCGCCATCCAGATCGCCGACGAACCCGAGCGGGCCGGGCGACAAGTTGGACAGCCTGACGGCGTTCCCCAGGGTCGTGCTCCCTGCCGACGTCGTCCTCGAGGCGATACTGTAGATTGGCTCGGTGACGCTCATCAGAGATTGACCGGCCGAATCACCATCGGCGCATGAAACGCGTCGACTAGATCGACCGGAGCGCGAGCACCGCCGTCAGTCGTTCGTCTGCCCTCGACACGAGCTGGGCACCCGCCCGGCGCTGTGGCCCCAGCTTGGCCCCATTCTCTGGCTTCGAGCGGTACCTCGGAGCGGACATCCGGCCCCTGTGGACTGCGAAATTGCGCGCGCCTCGGTAGCCCGTCTCGACGAGGTCATCCTTGCCGTCGCCATCGACATCGCCGATGGCGGCGCCCGTTGTGGCGAATCCATAGCTTGCGATCAGGACGAAGAGCGGTGGCCCCGTGGTGGTTCCACCCGTTCCCGCGCCGCCGGTCGAACCGCCGGCTCCGGCCGGCCCAGCGCCGCCCGTTCCCGACGCGCCGCCGCGGCCTCCCGCACCGCCAGTGCCGCCTATTCCGGACGCGCCACCAGTCCCCGCCGCTGCGCCGGCGGCCGAGCCGCCGCGTCCGCCTGCGCCACCGATCCCCGCACCGCCACCCTGTCCCGCTACGCCGCCGCCTCCCGTGGCGCCACCGCCCCCCGTGGCGCCGCCACTTGCGCTTCCGCCGGTGCCCCCGGTTGCGCCGCTCCCTGCGCTACCGTTGGTCCCTCCGGCACCAGGCTCGCAGACGCAGACACCGTAACCGGCGCCGCTCGCACTGCAGATCTGCGCGCCCGTCCTTCCGTTCGTGCAGGAGCAAGAGACGGACGCACCCGGGATGCAGGCGCGAGATCCACCCTCGCTGCCGCACCCTGTCGAGAGAGAGATCGCGGCGATCAGAAACGAGAAGCCAAAGCGGGAAAAGTCACGCCACATACTGAACGCGAGCCCACATCATTGTACCCGAAACGAAGTAGCCTTCGTCAGGGCCGGCACAACGCCGGTCTTGGGTGCTGCTTCTGCTGAGCCGGCGCTCGGGATTGAACCGAGGACCTACGCTTTACGAAAGCGTCGCTCTACCACTGAGCTATGCCGGCCGAAAAGACCGCCTAGGCCTTATCACGGCGACGTCCCCCTCGCCAAGGGGGACGTCAGAAACCCGCGCCGGCCCCGAACCGAAGACCGGGCATGAGCAGCATCGGTTTTCTTGTGTTTGCCACCGTCGGGACCGTAGCGTGGGGGGATGTTTCGCGCTGGTCGCGCGATGTGCTGCTGGCGGTCGCGATCGTATGGCCGAGCTCGGCGCTGGCGGCCGACCTCCGCATCGACTTCATCGCGGTGGGCCAGGGGGACGCGGCGCTGGTGACGTCGCCGACCGGCAAGACAGTGCTGATCGACGGCGGACCGCGCGCCTCGGCGGAGGCGCTGACCACCTTCCTGCGCGGACGCGTCAAGGCGCCGATCGATCTGGTGCTGCTGACGCACCGCCACGACGACCACTTCGGGGGCCTGAAGCAGGTCGCCCAGACCGTCGGCATCCGGCTGTTCATGGACGCGCCGATCGAGCACCCCGGCTCCGCGTACGAAGCGCTGCTGCAGACGCTGGAGGAGCGGAAGGTTCCGGTGCGCCAGGCCGAGCGCGGCCGAACGATCGATCTCGGCGACGGTGCGACGCTGACGCTGCTGTCGCCTCCCGACCCGCCGATCCGCGGGCGCGCGAAGGTGAACGCGAACAGCGTGGTCGCGCGGCTCGACTTCCGCGGGCTGGCCGTGCTGTTCGCGGCCGATGCCGAGCCGGAGACCGAACGCTGGTTGCTGTCGCAGCCGCTGCCGCTGAAGGCGCGCATCCTCAAGGTCGCGCACCACGGCGCCCGCTTGTCGTCGACGGCGCGGTTCCTGGCGGCGGTGCGGCCGGCGCTGGCCGTTGTCTCGGTGGGCGAGCGGAACGGCTACGGGCACCCGACGCCGGCGGCGCTGGGCCGTCTGGAGAAGGTGGGCGCACGCGTGATGCGCACCGACCAGGACGGGACGATCACCATCGTGACCGACGGCACACGCGTCGATGTGAGTTCCGAACGCGGAAAACAAGCGCTACTGTCGCCGCCACCACAGTGACCAGCAACGGCAACAGCAAGACGACGGCGGTGTTTGTCGACGCCGTCGAAGAGGGCCTGGCGCGGCTCGAGCTCGGCGAGCAGGCGTTCACCGTCCCCGCCGCGCTGCTGCCCGGACGGCGCGGGCGAGGGCTCGTGGCTGACGCTGACGATGACGGTCACCGCGCCGCCGTCGGATCCCAACATCCTCCGCCGCAAGCTCGGCAAGGACGATCCCGGCGGTCCCATAAAACTGTGAAGCAACCCATGAAGATCTTACTGCTCGCTCTCACCGCGGCCGCGGCCATGACCGCGACCAGCTGCTCCAGCCAACTGCGGCAGCAACTGCCCGATCACCACGGTGCGCATCACGGCGACCGTCAACGTGGACCTTCCCATCCGTGACGTCGCCTGGGAAGGACCGGCGTGCCCCACGTTCCTGCCGACCTGCCGCGGCGACGACAGTCACCACGATCTGCTCGCACCTCGACGTGCCGGGCGGCGCCGAAGGGATCTGCGACGTGAAGATCGCGTTCACCGACCGGCCGTCGATGGCCATCCGCACTCAGTTCGGCCCCGCGACGACCTAAGGGCTGCTGCGGCGGCTACCCGGTCATCGGCGACTGGCTGTTCACGATCCCGATTGCCTCCGACGCCGGCATCTACGGCGGCGACGGCAGCCAGGACGCGGTCAGCCTGATCACCGACGCGGGCGACGCCAGCACCACCGACGCCGGCGCCAGCGACGCGACGACGACCGACGCGCCGTCGGATACGAGCGCCGACTAGATCGGCTTGCCGCGTTCCCGCTGACTACTTCCGCCCGATGTTGAACAGCCGCTTGATCGGATCGTAGTAGCGGTCGACCACCCGCTCCTTGAGCGGGATGATGGCGTTGTCGGTGATGGTGATGCTCTCCGGGCAGACCTTCGTGCAGCACTTGGTGATGTTGCAGTAGCCCACGCCGTACGCCTTCTTCAGCTCGGGGACGCGGTCCTCCGTGTCCAGCGGGTGCATCTCCAGCGCCGCCGTGTGCACCAGGAAGCGCGGGCCGATGAACTCGTCGTGCTTGTGGTGGTCACGCAGCACGTGGCAGACGTCCTGGCACAGGAAGCACTCGATGCACTTGCGGAACTCCTGCACGCGCTCGATGTCTTCCTGATACATGCGCCAGGTGCCGTCCGGCGCGTCGGGCTTGCGCGGCTTGAACGGCTTGATCTCCTTCTTGACGCGGTAGTTCCACGACACGTCGGTGACCAGGTCGCGGATCGACGGGAACGTGTGCATCGGCTGCACGGTGACCGGCTCGTCCAGGTTCAGATCCGACAGCCGCGTCATGCACATCAGCTTCGGCATGCCGTTCACCTCGGCCGAACACGAGCCGCACTTGCCGGCCTTGCAGTTCCAGCGCACCGCCAGATCGTTGGCCGAGTCCGCCTGGATCTGATGGACGGCGTCCAGGACGACCATCCCCTCCCCGACCTCGGTCTGATAGTCCTTGAGCTCGCCCTTGCCGTGCTCACCGCGCCAGATGCGAAACGTCGCCTTGGGCACTATTTGTTCTCCTCGATGACCTGCTTGAGATCGTCGCTCATCGCCGGGATCGTCTCCCGCCGCAGCTCCGGCCGCCCCCCCGCCCCCTTGCGCACGACGAAGTTGAACTTCTCGAACGTGGCGTCCTTCCCCGGGAAGTCCTCGCGGAAGTGCCCGCCGCGGCTCTCCTTGCGCTCGATGGCGCACATGGCGATCACCTCCGAACACGTCAGCATGTTCGACAGGTCCAGCGCCGTGTGCCAGCCCGGGTTGTACTCGCGGTTGCCGCCGACGGCGACCTTGGCGGCGCGCGCCTTCAGCCCCTGGATGGCGTCGAGCGCCTTCTTCATGTCGGCCTCGTTGCGGACGATGCCGACGTTGTCCTGCATGACGTCCTGAAGCTCGTACTGGATCTTGTACGGGCCCTCCGCGTCCGCCGCGACGGCGCCGCGCTCGAACGGCGCCAGCGCCGCCCGCGACGCGGTCTCGATCTGACCGGCGTCGATGGCGGCCTCGCCGCGATCCTTGGCGAACTTGGCCGCGTACTCGCCGGCGCGCTTGCCGAACACCAGCAGATCGGACAGCGAGTTGCCGCCCAGCCGGTTGGCGCCGTGAAGACCCGCCGCGCACTCACCCGCCGCGAACAGCCCCGGCACCGTCGTCATCTGCGAGTCGCCGTCGACCCGGATGCCGCCCATGATGTAGTGGGTCGTCGGCCCAACCTCCATCGGCACCGCCGTGATGTCGATGTCGGCGAGCTGCTTGAACTGGTGGTACATGCTCGGCAGCTTCTTCTTGATGTGCTCGGCGCCGCCCGGGAGACGCGCCTTGATCCAGGCGATGTCCAGGAACACGCCGCCGTGCGGGCTGCCCCGCCCCTCGCGCACTTCCTTCATGATCTTGCGCGCGACGTGGTCACGGGTCAGCAGCTCGGGCGGGCGCCGCGACGCCTTGTCGCCCTGCGTGTACTTCCAGCCCTCTTCCTCGCTGTCGGCGGTCTGGCCTTTGTAGTTGTCCGGGATGTCGTCGAACATGAAGCGCTTGCCGTCCTTGTTGCGCAGCACGCCACCTTCGCCGCGCACCCCTTCGGTCACCAGGATGCCCTTCACCGACGGCGGCCACACCATGCCGGTCGGGTGGAACTGGACGAACTCCATGTCCATCAGATCGGCGCCCGCGTCGTACGCCAGCGCCTGCCCGTCCCCCGTGTACTCCCAGCTGTTGCTCGTGATCTTGAACGCGCGGCCGACGCCGCCGGTCGCCATCACGATCGCCTTCGCCTTGAACAGGCGCAGGTAGCCCTTCTCGCGGTCGTAGCCGAGCGCGCCGGCGACGCGCCCGCCCTCGATGAAGAGCTTGGTGATCGTGTGCTCCATGTAGACCTTGAAGCCCTGGTGCACGCCGTGGTCCTGCAGCGTCCGGATCATCTCGAGCCCCGTGCGATCGCCGACGTGGGCGAGGCGCGGGTAGCGGTGGCCGCCGAAGTTGCGCTGCAGGATGCGCCCGTCCTTGGTGCGGTCGAAGACGGCGCCCCACGCCTCCAGCTCGCGCACGCGCTCGGGCGCTTCCTGGGCGTGCAGCTCGGCCATGCGCCAGTTGTTGAGGTACTGGCCGCCGCGCATCGTGTCGGCGAAGTGGACCTTCCAGCTGTCGCGGTCGTCGACGTGCGCCATCGCGGCGGCCATGCCGCCCTCCGCCATGACCGTGTGCGCCTTGCCGAGCAGCGACTTGCAGATCAGCCCCACCGACACGCCGGCGGCCGAAGCTTCGATCGCGGCGCGCAGGCCGGCGCCGCCCGCGCCGATGACGATGACGTCGTGCTCGTGGGTCTGGATGTTGGATTCGCTGTCGGCCATTAGAGGATCCTCAAGTCGGAGATGACGCCCATCGAGCACAGCCGGACATAGACGTCCGTGAAGCCGACGAACACGAGGCTGAACCACGCCCACTTCGGGTGGTGGCGGTTGAGGCAGCTGACGCAGTCATAGGTCTTCTTGCGCGCCGGCGACCTCGACATGGTGTCCATGATGCCGCCCACGAGGTGCCGGAACGAGTGGCACCCCAGCGTGTAGCCGCCAATCAACACGACGTTGATCAGCAGGACGATCGATCCGATGCCGATGCCGAACGTCGCGTGGCCGGTCTTGGGATTGTTGAAGCGGAAGCCCTGCACGACGTCGATCGACAGCAGCACGATGAACAGCAGCGCGAAGTAGAGCGCGTAGCGGTGCAGGTTCTGGACGATGAGCGGCAGCTTCTGCTCGCCGCGGTAGTGCTCGCGTGGCTCACCGACGGCGCAGTTGGGAGGATCCGCCCAGAACGCCTTGTAGTAGGCGCCGCGGTAGTAGTAGCAGGTCATGCGGAACGCCAGCGGGAACACCAGGATCAGCATCGCGGGCGAATACTTCAGGAACGGCAGCCACGGCCACTTCCACGGACCGAACACCGCGTGCGGCGAGTTGCCAAACAGCTCCGGCGAGTAGAGCGGCGACAGGTAGTTGCCGTAGTGGTAGTGCTCGCCCTGCAACAGCGCCCAGGTCACGTAGACGATGAACGAGCTGAACACGATGAGCGTGACCAGCGGCATCGCCCACCACGTGTCCTTGCGCTTGGTACGGCCGAACTTGATCCTTTCGAGCGGAACGTCGACGGTTGCCATCTGTTCGCGCGCAGCATAGTCGCCATGGCGCGCTCAAGCAAAGCGCGATCTGCGCCCTGGCGCGACCGCGCGCCAGCCGCTCCCGCGCGAAGCGCGGGTGTGCGGCTGCTCTCTCAGATGTGCCGTAGGCAGCTACATGATCGCGTTCGATCCGGTGGTCGGGCGCCGTCGCTGTCCGGGTTCCGCTGGTTGCGCCGGCGCCGCCGTCGCGTCCGGCGCGTGAGCCGCGGCCGGCGGCGCGCGCCACTCTTCGACCAGCGCGAGGATGCGCGCATTGACCGGCACGTTGTGCAGGAAACGCTGCCGCCACGCCGGCTCCTCGATGCGCTCGGCGCGCGCCAGCAGGCGCTGGTGCGCGACCGCCAGCACCGCCCGCGCCTCGTCGCGCGCGCCGGTCTGCGCCAGCGCCTCGGCGTGCGCCAGCCGCACCATCGACTCGCCTTCTTCGATCTCGCCCAGCCGCGCCAGCGCGTCGTGCGCCGCCCGCGCCGCCGCCAGCGCCCCGTCCGCGTCCGCGCGCGCCAGGTGCGCGCGCGACGCGACGCCCAGCGCCGCCACCTGCAGCGACGGCGCCACGGTCAGCGTCTCGATCGCGACCGCCGCTTCGTGCTCGGCCGCCGCGTAGTTGCCGCCGGCGATGAGGATCTCCGCCAGGTATGTCCGCGCCGCGCCCTCCAGCCGCGGATCGCCCTGGTGCTTGAAGTCGTCGACCGCGCGGCGTTCCAGTGACTCAGCCTCCGCCAGCTCGCCACGCAGCCCCAGCACGCGCCCCAGGTTGTGGAGCACCGCCGCCGTGACGTCGTAGAGGCCCATGCGGTCCGCCGCCCCCAGCGCCTGGCGCAGCGACGCCTCGGCGCGCTGAAAGTCGCCCAGCTCGCAGTACACGTAGCCCAGGTTGGTGCGCATCGACAGCGCGTTGCGCAGGTCGCCGGCCTGCTCGAACGCCTGCAGCGCCGACTCCAGCCCGCTCAGGCAACGTCCCAGATCACCGGCAGCCGACGCGCGCGCCGCGCGGACCTGGTGGACCAGCGCGCGCGCCTGCGGCTCGACCTGCGCGACGTCCACCGCTTGCTCGGCGATGCCCTGGATCAGGGCGTCCGCCGCCTCGATGCGACCGCCGAACACCAGGTAGTTAGCTGCCCACGATAGACAGATGATGCGGGCGTTGCGCGCGGCCGCGTCCGGCGCGCACGCCGTGTCGCCGACCAGCCGCACCTGCCGTTCGACCACGTCCAGCCGGCCGTGTTTTCCGGCTGCGATGATCGCCTCGCCTTGCGCGCGCAGCCACGCGGCGCCGCCCGCGGCCAGCGTCGCGGCGGCCGCCAGCGCCTCGCGCTCCGCCTCGTCCAGCTCACCGCGCCAGACGTGCGCCTCGGCCTGGATGAGGCGCAGCAGGCCCGCCTCCTCTGCGCGCGCGCCGCTGGCCATGCCCATCTGCGCGCGTTCGATCGCTGCGCCCAGGTCGTTCGCGCGCAGCGCTTCGGCCGCGGCGCGTTCGTACCAGCGCACCGCGCGCGCCGGCTCGCCGCCGCGGCGAAAGTGCTCGGCGAGCGCCATCGCGTCGCTGCTGCCCGCCTCCTCCAGCCATGCGCCGGCCAGGCGATGGCCCAGCGCGCGATCGTCATCGGTGAGCATCGCGTACGCCGCCTCGCGCACCAGCCCGTGGGCGAACGTGAACTCCACGTCATCACGCCCCGGCGTCATCGCCGCGCGCGCCACCAGCTCGTGCACGGACAGCCGCTCGATCGCGTCCGACACCATGCCCATCAGCGTCTGCCCACCCAGCAGCGCCGCGACGCCCGAGCGCGAGAACCGATCGCCGAACACGGCAGCCGCCCGCAGCACCCGCTTGGCCTCACTCCCCTCGGCGTCCAGACGCGCCTGCACCATGCCCAGCACGGAGTCGGGGAGCTCGTCGGTGCGGCCCGCGGCCGTCGCCCGGATCAACTCCTCGAGATAAAACGCGTTGCCGTCGGCGCGCGCGACGATCGCCTGCACGACATCGTCCGCGACGTCGCCCAGCGCCTCGCGCACCAGCTTCTCGCTCGCACGATTGGACAGCGGTCCCAGCCGGATGATCTGCGGCTGGCGCGCCTGCCACAGATCGGGAAATCGGTCGTCGACGTCGGGGCGCGCCAGCGCCAGCACCATCAGCGGCTGATCGCGCAGGTTGCGCAGCGCCGCGTCCACGAAGCTGACGGTCCCCAGGTCGCCCCAGTGCAGATCCTCCAGCACCAGCAGCACCGGTCCGGCCGCGCACTCGGCGGCCAGCCACTCCTCCCAGGCGCGGCGCATGCCGTCGCCCATCAGCTGCGGGTTGGCGCGCGCGGCCCGCAGCGCGTCGTTGTCGGCGTCGGAGAACGGCACGTTCGCGATCTCGCCCAGAAACGCGGTCACGCGCGCGCGCGCCTCGCGATCGACGTGGCGCGCGACCCGTTCGACCAGCTTGTGTCGCTTGGCCTCGACCGCCTCCGCCTCGTGGATACCCGCCGCGCGTCGGATGGCGCGCGCCAGCGTCGCGAACGGCGATCCGGCGGCCAGCGAATCGCCCAGCCCGAACAGCACCTCGCCGCGACCGGGCTGACGCTGCACCCACTCGACCAGCTCCTGCCGTAGCCGCGACTTGCCCACGCCCGCGGCCCCCGTCACCAGCACCGCCGCCGCCATCGATTCTGCCTGCACACCAGCGTAGACATTGGTGAGCATCGACATCTCGCGCCCGCGCCCGACGAAGTCGGTCGCCTTGCCCAGCAGGTTGCGCTTGACCTCGAACACGTCGCGCTCGCCGCGCAGGTACGACGCCGTGCCGTCGCGCCAGACATCGAAGCGCGCGTCCAGCAGCCCGGCCGCGACATCGTCCAGCCGGATCACACCCGCCGGCGTCCCCTGCAGCAGGCGAATGCCGCTGTCGATCACCTCGCCGGCGACCGACCACGCGGAGAACTGCCCCGGCCCCGTCGACACCACCAGCGGCACATCAGGCAACACGGCGCGCATCGCCAGCGCGCAGCGGGCCGCGCACGCCGCCTGATCGGTCGCCTTGCCGACGTCGGGCAACGTGATCACCAGCGCCCCGTCGGGCAGCGGGTTCAGCCGCGCGCCGTACACGCGCACCAGATCGTCCTCCAGCACCGCCATCCTGCGCGACGGTGTCCCTGCCGGGTCGGCGGCGTCGTCGACCGACAAGCAGCGCGGTCTCGCGGTGCCAGCGCCGCTCGGCCGTGGTCGACGGACCCGCGACCACGACACAGGCGATGCGCTGCTCGCTCGCCGTGAGCGCGGGCGCCGCCACACGGCGCGGATCGTCCCCCGGCGCGGCGAAGTCGGCCAGCGGCCCCAGCGCGTCCAGCGCGGCGATGACGCCGCGCGCGTCGGCGAGCCGCTGCGACGGCTCCTTGGCCAACATGCGCGCGACGACGTCGTCCAGCGGCTGCGGCATCGCCGGGACGATCTCGCGCACGCGCGGCGCGTCCTGCAGCAGGATCTTCGCCAGCAGCGCGGTCGGCTCCTCCGCCTCGAACACGGGCCGCCCGGTCAGACACTGGAACAGCACGCAGCCCAGCGAAAACGTGTCGGCGCGCGGCGTGATGTCACGCTCGCCGCGCACGAGCTCGGGGGCCATGTAGCCGGGCGTCCCGACCACCGACCCGGTCGCCGTCAACCGCCTCCCGCCGCGCGTCAGCCGCGCGATGCCGAAGTCCAGCACCTTCAGCCGGTCGATCGCCTTGCCCGGCAGGAACAGGTTCTCCGGCTTGATGTCGCGATGCACGACGCCCAGGTCGTGCGCGTACGCCAGCGCCTCCGCCGCGCGTCGCGTGATCGCGACCGCCTCCGCGAGCGTGACCGGCGCGCGATCGAGGCGCGAGCACAGATCCTCCCCCTCCAGCCACTCCATGGCGATGAACCGCTGGCCGTTGTCGGCGACGCCGTTCGCCAGATAGCGAACGATGGCCGGGTGGGTCAGCCGCGACAGGATCGCGGCCTCCTGCTCGAAACGCGCCGCCTCGCGGACCTCGCGACCGTTCAGGATCTTGACCGCTACGACCGCGCCGTCGGTCAGGTCGCGGGCACGGTAGACCGTGCCCATGCCGCCGGAGCCGGCCTCATCGAGGAGCTGGAACCGGCCGGCGACGACCCGGCCTATCCACGTCGTCACATCGAGTGACTTCGGCAGAAACACCGTGATGCTTTCGTGATACGTGCGGCCGCGGCCCGCGCGCCCCTTGTCACTGCAATCGGAGAAGCTGCGATAAGGGCCTTCATCGGCGCAGGCGTCATCACACGAGCCCACGACCTTCATCGGGCAGTCGGTCATCGAATCGCCGCAGACGCGCTCGTTGCTGTCCTTGCCCGGCGACAGGCACATGAACATCGGCTGCGGCTTGCTGAACACGTTGCCGTAGTAGGTGGCCTCGCGGTCGGTGAAGCGCCGCGCCTCGCCCTCCGTCGGCCGCAGCGCGCGGTGTTCGCCGCGGATGGAGATGGTGCGCTTGACGCCCGCGTGGTCGACGCGCGCCAGCACGCACGCCGACACCCAGCGCTGGCAGTCGCCGTCGCAGGAGCCGCGGTCGCGACTCCACTCGGTCGCCAGCCCCAGCGAGCCCGGGAAGACGTAACGCTTGCCGTCGACGCGCACCGCGAGCTCGTCATCCTCGTCGAGCGCACATGACACGACGTACTTGAGCAGCTCGCGCGCCAGCGGATCGCGCAGCGCGTTCGCGGTCAGCGCGTTTGCCGTCAGCGCGTTCGCCGTCAGCGCATTCGCGGTCAGCGCGTTCGCCGTCAGCGCGTTCGCCGTCAGCGCGTTCGCCGTCAGCGCATTCGCCGTCAGCGCGTTGTCGGCGGTGACAGCGGACTGCATCGTCGCGATGTCATCGTCCAGATCACCTTCGCCGCAACCGGAAGCGAGCGCCGCAAGCAGGGCAAAGGCCTTCAGAGGGTAGAGATGTCCGAACCGCGACATGATCGAGGCATCGGAACCTCAGACCAAGTACTTTAGCTAAGTTACGCGAAAACTAGATACTCGTTTAAGTATCTAAGCTTACGCAGTTTTTCGCGACCGCTGACTCGCCACGTCGGCCGCCAGCTTCCGGATCTCCTCGTCGATGATCCCCTTCTTGGTGTCGGCGAGGGTGACGAAGCGGTTGTAGACCTCGTCCAGCTGTTCCTTGTCGAGCTCGACGCCCAGCTCCGTGCAGCGCTGGCGCAGCGCGTGCCGGCCGCTGTGCTTGCCGAGCACGAGCCGGCTCTCGGGAACGCCGACCGTCTTGGGCTCGATGATCTCGTACGTCGTCCGCTCCTTGAGGAAGCCGTCCTGGTGGATGCCGGCCTCGTGCGCGAACGCGTTGGCGCCGACGATCGCCTTGTTCGGCTGCACGCCGACGCCGATGATGTCCGTCAGCAGGCGGCTGGCGGGATACAGCTCGGTGGTCTTGATGCCGGTCGAAAAACCCAGCCGATCGCGGCGCGTGGTCAGCACCATCACGATCTCTTCCAGCGAGCAGTTGCCCGCGCGTTCGCCGATGCCGTTGACCGTGCACTCGACCTGGCGCGCGCCGTTCTGGACGGCGGCCAGCGAGTTGGCGACCGCGAGGCCCAGGTCGTTGTGGCAGTGGACGCTGACGATGGCCGTCGAGCCCAGCGCCCGCGCCACCTCGCCGATCAACGCGCCGTACTCCTCGGGGACCGAGTAGCCGACGGTGTCCGGAATGTTGACGGTGCTGGCGCCGGCGGCGACGACCGCGCGCGCGACGTCGACCAGGTAGCCGACCTCGGTGCGTCCGCCGTCTTCGGCCGAGAACTCGACGTCGTCGACGTACTTGCGCGCCAGCGCCACGGCCTTGGCCGCGTCTTCCAGCACCTGCGCGCGCGTCTTCTTCAGCTTGTACTTGAGGTGGATGTCGCTGGTCGCGAGGAACGTGTGGATGCGCGGCGGCGCCTTGGCCTTGTCCAGCGCCTGCGCGGCGCGCTCGATGTCCAGGGCCGTGCAGCGCGCGAGCGCCGCCACCTTCACCGGAAGCGCCTGACTGACCGCCGACACCGCCTCGAAGTCGCCCGCCGACGCGATCGGGAAGCCAGCCTCCATGATGTCCACGCCCAGGTCCGCCAGCTTGCCCGCCATGCGGACCTTCTCGCTCACGGTCATGCTACAGCCTGGCGACTGCTCACCGTCGCGCAGCGTGGTGTCGAAGATGAAGACCCTACCTGTATCCCTGTCCATGCGCTCAACCATGGGCGCGCCCCCGTGATTGCGCAAATTTATAATTATTCACGTATCGATAAGCATACCTTATGGAGCTAACATCGCGACACCCACATGGAGCTGCACGCCCTGCAGGTGTTCACGACCGTCGTCGCGGAGCGCAGCTTTTCGCGCGCCGCCGAGAAGCTCTTCCGCACGCAGCCGGCGATCTCGCTCGCCATCCAGCGCCTGGAGTCCGAGCTCGGCGCCAAGCTCATCGACCGCGAGATGCGCGGCGCCAAGGAGCTCGTGCTCACCGACGCGGGCCAGGTGGTGTTCGAGCACGCGCGCCGCTTCCACAACCTCGAGCAGGAGCTGCTGTCCGCGCTGACCGAGCTGCACGACAAGTCCGCCGGCCGTCTGATCGTCGGCGCCAACGAAGCGTCGACGCTGTATCTCCTGCCCCACATCGAGCGCTACCGCGGCCGTTACCCCGGCATCAAGGTCCAGGTCAGGCGCAGCCAGTCGAGCCGCATCCCCGACACAGCTGCTCGAGGGTGACCTCGAGCTTGGCGTCACCAGCTACGACCCCGGCGACGACCGCCTGGTGACCAAGGTCATCTACACCGACGCGCTGGCGTTCATCGTCTCGCCGCAGCACCGCCTCGCGAACCGGCGCAGCGTCTCGATCGGCGAGCTCGGCAAGGAGACGTTCATCGCCCACAACGTGCTGTCGCCTTACCGCGACGTCGTGCTGCGCGAGTTCCGCCGCCACAAGGTGCCCCTCAACATGGACGTCGAGATGCCGACGCTGGAGACCATCCGCCGCCTGGTCCAGAACGACGAAGGCGTCGCGTTCCTGCCGCGCATGTGTGTGCGTCACGACGTCGAGACCGGCGTCGTCCGCGAGGTCACGGTCAAGGAGCTGCACGTCGAGCGCAAGGTGCGCCTGCTGTACTCGAAGGCGCGCACGCTCAGCCATGCAGCGCGAGCGTTCCTCGAGGTCGTCCTGTCGCCGACCTAGCTCTGGCTCACGACGCATAAGCTCTACGCGACTTTAATCCATCGCTTGACCCCGCCCCATGCGGCAGCAAGTTCGAGCTTAAGGGGAAGGAGTAAGCCAATGTTGTGGACCATCGCAGTACTCATGCTCGTGCTCTGGGCGCTTGGGCTCGTCACCTCCTACACGATGGGCGGCTTCGTCCACATCCTGTTGGTGGCGGCCGTCGTCCTCGTGGCGGTTCGCCTGATTCAGGGCCGTGCGCCCGTCAGTTGAGGGCGCGCGTCTTCACGTGTGCGTGAAGGTGCGCACAATAAAATCGACGGCACCTCTGCGCACGGATTGGCCGTGCGCAGGGGGACGCCAAGCGATAGGATAGAGTGGTTTCGTGTCCGGCTCGTCTCCGATGAATCCCGCGACTCTCGACGCGACGACGGCGTGGGCGGCCCGCATGGCGGCGCGCCGTGCCCACGCGACATCGCGACCGTCGTGGGCGGCCCGCCGCTACGGCATCCAGCTGCGCCGCTTCGCCGGGCCCGCGAGCTATCGTGATCAGATCGCGCATCTGCGCATCGCGCATCTGACCGATCTGCACGTCGGCCGCATCACGCCCGTCGAAGTGCAGATGGCGGCCGTCGAGATGACGAACGCGGAGAAGCCCGACATCGTTCTGCTGACCGGTGACTTCGTCTGCCACAGCCAGCTCTATCTCGACCAGCTCAGCGACGTGATGCGCGCGTTCCAGGCGCCGGTCGTCGCCGTGCTCGGCAACCACGATCATTGGTCCGGCGGCGAGGAGGTCAAACACGCGCTCCAGCGCGCCGGCGTCGAGGTGCTGACCAATCAGCACACGGTGATCACGCTGCGCCACGAACGCCTGCAGCTGATCGGCCTCGACGACGCGTACACCGGCCACGCCCGCCGCGACGAAGCGGTGAAGGGCCTGCGCCACGATCTCCCCACCATCGCGCTGTCGCACATCGCCGAGGAGGCCGACGGCCTGTGGCGCCACGGCGTGCCGCTGGTGCTGTCGGGTCACACGCACGGCGGCCAGGTGACGCTGGCGCGCCTGCACGAGCTCGCGGTCGGCCGCATCGCCGGCCACAAGTACGTTCACGGTCTCTACGGCTCGCGCCTGCACGCGCAGCAGCGCAACGGCCACGAGCCCCAGGGCGCGGTCTACGTCGGCGCGGGCATCGGCGCCGCGGTGGTGCCGTTCCGGATCGGCGATCGCGGCAAACGCGAGGTGACGATGTTCGAGCTCGGCTGCGAGCCCGGCGACTTCATCGAACACCACACCGAACAGGAACCGATGAAGGGCCGCAAGCCGACACAGCGAACGATCGCGAAGCGCGCGGCGGCGGTCCTGCGCAAGCGCCTGCGCCGCGAGCGCCTGTAGGGTCGCCAGACTCCCTGATTGCACAAGTGGCGCGCATGCCCATGTTGCGGGCATGGGCACGTACACGCTTCCAGCTCTCTCGTACGACTACGGCGCGCTCGAGCCGCACGTATCGGGAAAGATCATCGAGCTCCACCACGACAAGCATCACGCGGCCTATGTCGCCGGCGCCAACACGGCGCTGGAGGCGCTCGCCGAGGCGCGCGCCAAGCACGACTTCTCGAAGATCGCCGCGGTCGAACGCGCGCTGGCCTTCCACGTTTCAGGACACGTGTTGCACTCGCTGTTCTGGCAGAACATGGCGCCCAAGCGCGGCGGCCAGCCGGACGGCACGCTGGCGCGACAGATCGATCGCGACTTCGGCAGCTTCGCGTCGTTCCGCGAACAGCTCGTCAACACCGCGATGACGATAATGGGGTCGGGCTGGGCCGCGTTGTCGTGGGATCCGGTCGGCAAGCGTCTGCTGACCCTGCAGATTCACGATCACCAGAGCCAGATCACGCAGGGCGGGATTCCCCTCCTGGTGCTCGACGCCTGGGAGCACGCGTACTACCTGCAGTACGGTCCCGACAAAAAGACGTTCTTCGATGCGATCTGGAACGTCTGGAACTGGGAAGACGTCGCCGTCCGCTTCGAGTCCGCCCGCAACGTCGACCTGTCGCTGCGCGGCGCCGCGTGACCTCAACCGCCGGAACCTTCGTCATTTTTGTGACGGGTGAACTTTCTTCCGGTCGGGCTTTGCGTTAGCCTCCGCTCCTCAACCAGTATGACAAGGAGCGTCGATGAGGACTAACAAGCTTGCAGTAACGGTTTTTGCGCTCGGACTCGCAGCAGCGTACGGCTGCTCGTCGAGCAGCGATCCCGACCCGGGCAGCGGAGGCCGCGGCGGCGGCAGCACAGCCGGCACCACCGGCAATGCCGGTAGCGGCGGCAACGCGGGCAGCGGCAACGCCGGCAGTGGCGGCAACGCGGGCAGCGGCAACGCCGGCAGTGGCGGCAACGCGGGCAGCGGCAACGCCGGCAGTGGCGGCAACGCGGGCAGCGGCAACGCCGGCAGTGGCGGCAACGCGGGCAGCGGCAATGCCGGCAGTGGCGGCAACGCGGGCAGCGGCAACGCGGGTTCCGGTGGCGCAGCGGGCAGCGGCAACGCGGGTTCCGGTGGCGCAGCGGGCGCCAGCGGCGCCCCCATCAAGATGGCGAACTGCACGACCGCGACCGCGTCGGGCACGGCGCTCACGGCGGCGGTGTTCTGTCAGAACTACCTGGCGAACTGCCCGAACACAGTGACCGGATACACGAACACGACGACGTGCGAAGCTTCGTTCGCAACGGTCAGCGCAACGCTGCAGTCCTGCCGTTCGTACCACCTGTGTTGGGGGGTCGAAGGCCAGGTGGGACCTGCCGGAGGCGGCCAGCCCACGGCTCACTGTGGACACACGGTGGGCATGGGAGCATGCGCCAACTAACGTAGATCGGCGAAACAGACTCGAGAAAGAGGCGCCCCGCCGCAGGCCGGGCGCCTTTTTCATTTCTGCGGACTGGTTTAAGCTGATCGGGTGCGCCGCCTAGCTTTCAGGCTGTTTCTGGCTTCTGCCGGCGTCGTCGCGCTGGCGCCGGCCTGCGAGGACGACTCCAAATACGGCGTCGATGACCCCACCCCCTCCGACCCCACCGGCGACGCGGGCGACATGGGCACAGCAGGCGCGGCGGGTGCCGCCGGAGGAGCGGCGGGCGCAGCCGGCGGAGTGGCCGGCGCGGCCGGCGGTGCAGCAGGCGCCGCGGGCGGTGCCGCAGGAGCGCCCGGTGGCCGTGGTGGCGCCGCGGGCGGTGCCGCAGGTGCGGCCGGTGGCCGCGGTGGCGCCGCGGGCGGTACAGCAGGCGGGCCCGGTGGCCGCGGTGGCGCCGCGGGCGGAGCCGCAGGAGCGCCGGGCGGGCGCGGCGGCGGGACGGCAGGGTCCTCGGGCGGAGGCAGCGCCGGCAGTGGCGCGGCCGGTACCGGGGCCGCTGGCACGGGCGCGGCCGGCACCGGCGCTGGCGGCGCGTCGTCTCCAATGGACGCCGGTCAGGACTGAAGCGCGCGTAGCGTCGACCTCAATTTTTTGAGCGGCCGTCCGACTGACGTACTCTGTCGAGCGGCCTCTTTCTCACACTGCCACATTGCCCATCAGGCCAAGGAGCTTCGAAATGTCCGACAAGCGTGCGGTTCCCCGTTCGGTAGGCAGCGTGTTTCTGCGGTTCGTGCGGACGATGAGCCTGGCCGGGCTGTGCGCAGGCGCAGGAACGTTCATGTTCGCGGGCTGCACCGACGACTCGGGCAACGGCAACTATCAGCCACTCGACGCGGCGGGTACCGGCGGCGTGGGCGGTGAAGCCGGCGGTGCGGGTGGCGGCGCCGGTGGCGAATCCGGCGCGGCGGGCGGTGCCGCAGGTGCAGCCGGCGGCGCGGCAGGTGCAGCCGGTGGCGCGGCAGGCGCAGCCGGCGGCGCGGCAGGTGCGGCCGGCGGTGCGGCAGGCGCAGCCGGTGGCGCGGCAGGTGCGGCCGGCGGTGCCTCTGCAGGCGCCGGCGGCGGAGCCGGCAGCGCCTAGCCAAGCTACGGCGCGGTCACGCGCAGCAGGAAGCCGCCGCCGTCGGTGCCGCTATCGAGCGTCGCGCTGACTCCGGTCCCGAACGCCGACCCAGCACCAAACGTCGCGGGACCGACGTAGTCGCCGACCGCGAACGTCGCGCCATCCACGGCGCTGGCGATGTCCGACCCGCGCTCGTCACCGGGGCCGCCGCCGGCGCTCAGCCAGCGTGGCGCGCCGTCGGCCGCCAGCCCGGCGTACAACGCATCGGTGCTGCCGCTCGACACCAGCAACGTCGGCGTCGGCCCACCGGGATCGAAGCGAACGCCGCCGCCGAAAGACGCCGCCAGCAGGAAGCCGCCGCCGCGCGCCGCGCGCACCCGCCAGGGCCGAACGCCCGAGCCAGCCAGGAGGCGCGCCCACAGCGTCGACCCGTCGCTCGCCAGCGCAGCCAGGAACGTCCCCGCTCTCCCGGGCGCGTCGGATGTCAGCGACGGCGCCGCGGCCCCGCTGCCAAAGCGCGCCGTGCCGTCGAACAGTCCCGCGACGACGACCTCGCCCGCGGCGCCGGTGGCGATGGCGTCCCCCTCCCCTTGCGCGCCCGCCAGCGGCCGCGCCCACGCGAGCTGTCCGTTCGTATTCCAGCGTGCGACGAACGCGCGACCGTCGGCCGGATTCACTGTCACGGACGCTCCCGATGGGTCGTTGCCGAAGGAGGCGGGTCCGTTGACGTAGCCGGTGACCGAGACGCTGGTGGGGCCGAGCGCGACGCCGTAGCCCTGCGCGGGGACGCCGCCGCCGGCGAAGCTCACCCACGCGAGCAGCCCGTCGCCGTCGAGGCGCGCGACGAAGATCGGCCCCGCGACCGCCGGTGAGCGCGTCTCATGTTGTTCCCCCTGGCCGAAGACGGCGCGGTCTCCGATCGCGCCCGTGAGCGCGATGGTGGTCACCCCGTTCCCGCTCACCAGCGCCGCGACAGCGCGCGCGATGTCATCCCCCGGTCCGCCCGCGCGGCGCACCCAGCGCACGCTGCCATCGCCCGCGAACCGCGCGGCGAACAGATCCAGGCCGCCCGCGCTGGTGAGACGGAACGGCGTGGCGTCTTGCCCGACGATCAACGTGCCGGCGAACCACCCCACCACGACGACCTCGCCGCCGCCGACCAGCGCCGCGTCGGCGATCACGACCTCACCACCGGCGGAGAACAGCACGCGCCCCCAGACGAAGCGCTGGTCGCTGCGATAACGCGCGACGAACCCGGCGCGCAGGCCCGAATCCACCAGGTAGTCCGGGGCGAAGCGGATCCTCCCCTTGTACGAGCCCGCGACGATGGCGCCGCCGTCTTCCGCTCCGACGACCGCTGTGATCGCCGTCGATCCCGGCACCGCCGGCTCGGCCTGCGTGCCGACAGGGATCGCCCACCCGAGCGCTCCCGCCGGCGTGCCCGAAGCGCCGCCCCCCGCGCCGCCGCCCATGCCGGCGGCGCCGCCCCCCGTACCCGACGCGCCGGTCCCTGTCACGGGCGCCGTCGGCAGCGGGCGATCGCCGCACGCCGCCGCCAGCGGTAACGCTGCGATGGCCACGATGGCCACACCTAGCGGGAAGCGCATCCCGCTAGGATACCCGGTCCTTTACTGAGTAGACTGAAGCGTATGCTGGACGTCGGACGCGGGCCGTTGCTCGTGGGCGTTGCCGATCGGCCCGCCGCCGTCGTGCACTGCGCGGAGCTGCCGCCCGAAGAGCGGCTGTTCGACCTGGTCGAAGCGCGCGTCGACCTGTTCGCGGAACAGAGCCTGGAGGGGTGCGCGCACGCGTGCGCCAAGCTGGAAGCGTCGGGGACACCCGTCATCGTCACGATTCGCACCACCGCGCAGGGCGGGCGCTCCGCGGCGGGCGACGACGACCGCCTGGGGCGCTTTCTGGGCGCGCTGGCGATCGCGTCGTGGGCCGACATCGAGAGTGACGCCACCATCGTCGCGGACATCGCGGCGCTGGTCGGCGCGCGGCCGGGCGGGCAGTTGATCGTCTCGCATCACGACTTCGCGCGCACGCCGCCGCTCGCGACGTTGACCGGTATCGTCGACAATTGCCACCGGACGCCGGGCGCCATCGCCAAGATCGCGACCGCGATCGCGGCCGACGCCGATCGCGACACGCTGTTCCAGCTGCTCGCGCAGCGTCCCCAGCGCACGACCGTCATCGGCATGGGAGCGTCCGACGATCTGCGCATCGAGCTCGCGGCGCGCGGTTCGTTGCTGGCGTACGGCTACCTGGAGACGCCCACGGCGCCGGGTCAGCTATCAGCGGCAGAGACGCACGCTCGGCTCGTCGCCGCTTCGCCTGCGTACGCGGCGCGCCGCGCTGCCGCGGTCAGCGAACGAAGCAGCCGGTGAGCTGCGGCGCGCCGATCAACCTGCCGCGTCCCACGCACAGCAACGTGACCGACTTCCCCTTGGTCATGCCGGCCAACGTCGCCTCGTTGCGGGTGGCCAGCTTCGCGTTGACCGATTCGTAGGGATCGCCGGTCGACAGCCGCACCATCGCCCGACCATCGAAGTCCCGGTCGACCGAACGCACGGCGCCCGATACCAGCAGCGAGCGGTCCCGGAACCGGCGATCGGCGTCGCCCGCGTTGCGAACGTACGCCGCCCACAGGTCCCCCGCGGTGACGGAGATCGCCCCCGTCGTATCGGGTGCAACGCTTTCGAACACGGCGGCCCCGGCATGGCCCGCCCCGACGGCGGCCATCTCGGGACCCCGCGGTTGAGCCATGAGCCCACTCGCACCGGCCACCGCGAACATGCCGCCGACCAGACAGATCGACACCACCAGAAGGATCGTGCGCGGCTTGATGCGCTGCCGCGTGCCGCATCGCCGGCACTGAAAGGCCGCGCGCGCGACCAGCTTGCCGCACTTGCCGCAGCGTTTATGGTGCGCCCGCACCTCGTATGGGGCACGCCGATCGAGCGCCGCGCTGCTCATGCCATCACTCATCGGCCGCCGCCGCGCGCCCTTGACGTACGTCGATTCCGCACATGTCGGTTCCACATACGGGGAACCCTGTTCCTTGACAAACGCCCTTAAGGGAAAAAACTTGTACAACACTGCAATGACGTCGAAGCCCATCCTCATCGTCGACGATGACAAGGACGTGCGCCTCGCGCTTGCGGAGCTATTGGAGGGCGAAGGCTACACGGTCGCCGGAGCGCACAACGGCCATGAAGCGCTGCAGCTCATGCGTGGAGGCCTGCACCCGGCCGTCATCCTCCTCGATCTGATGATGCCGGTGATGGACGGCTGGGACTTTCGCAGCGAGCAGCGGCGCGATCCGGCGTTCTCGCACGTACCGGTGGTGATCGTCAGCGCGTCTGGCTTCAGCCACGAATCGATTCACACGCAGTTCCGTCCCGCGGCGTACGTCCCCAAGCCACTCGAGCACCAGCGGCTGCTCGACGTGATCGGCCGGCTGGTCAGCTCAAGCGCGCCAGGAGACCTCGAGCCGACCGATCGGGCTCGCGAACCTCAGGATGATGGCGCCTGATTTCAGCCCGACAAAGTCGCTGCCCTTGGGGACCGCGAACCGGATGCTGTAGGTCTTCGAGAACGGCGTCTGCGACGGAAAGAACTCGCGCTCGTAGGCGTCGGGGTACTTCTCGATCTTGACGCGCTCCGGTTGCAGCTCGTTGCCGAGCGCATCGATCAGCCTGATCTGCCACGGCGAGCTGGTCTTCTCGAGATCGAGCCACCTGTAGATCGAGCTCTGCGCGGTGACGTGGAACTCGAACGCCTCCTCGAACGCGAGCCGCTGCGCCTCGCGCAGCTTGGCGCGGTCCGCGTCCAGCAAGCTGTAGATGGACGAGTAGCGTTCGATGAACGCCTCGCGGAAGTCCCAGCTCTTGAACGTCGCCCAGACCTCGAGCGCCTTGTCCGCGTCATGCAGCGCGTATTCGTGCCGCGTCCAGCGCGTGTAGACACCCTGGTAGTCCTTGGCCAGGTAGTCGCGCGGCGTGTCCGAAAAATCGACGCGCGCGTACCGCTCGCTGCGGCAGCCGACAGCCGCGGCGGCGGCGACCAGCAGGACCGCGATGCGCGCGATCATCGAAAGTCGCTGCGGCGAAACAACGTCACGAGAGGCGCTTCCTTCTCCAGCACTTCACGCCCCCCCTCTTCGCGATCGACGATACCCAGGATGATGCCGACCTTGAGGCCGTACTCGCGAGCGCGCCCTATCGCCTTCAGCGCCGAGCCGCCCGAGGTCACGACGTCTTCCAGGATCGCGACGCTCATGCCCGTGCGCAGCGACTTCGTCCCCTCGATGAACGCCGCCGTGCCGTGCCCCTTGGCCTCCTTGCGCACGTAGAACGCAGGCAGCGGCCGACCGGCGACGAAGCTCAGCGTCGACGTCGCCGACGCCAGCGGATCGGCGCCCACGCTCACGCCACCGATCGCCTCGACCTCGGGCGCGCGCGTGGCGAGTATGCGGCCGAACATGCTGCCCACCAGGAAGTGCCCCTCGGCGGTCAGCACCGTCTGCTTGCAGTCGATGTAGAAGTTGCTCTTCAGGCCGGACGCGAGCGTGACCTCGCGTTCTTCGTAGGACAGCTGCTTGAGCAGCGCGAGCAGGCGGACGCGTTGGGCTTCGTAAAGGTCGTCGGCGAGCGACATAGTGCCGCTACGATACCGCGTTTACAGCCCGAGCGTGGGATCGTCTGGGATGTCCCGCTTCTCGACCTTCTTGTACTTCACTGGCCCCGGCGTTTCGGTCTTTGTCGCCGGCTGGTGAGACTTGGAGGCCCGGTTCTGCTGCGCGGCGGCCATCTTCGCCTGCGCGGCCTCGGCGCGAATTCGCTCTCGCTCGGCGTCGGTGCCGGCCTTGGCGAGCTTGTCGTTCATGTCCTTCTCGATACCCGCGATCCGGGACTCGAGCTCGGCCTTCGACTTGGCGGCTTCCTTGGCGATGCGTTCCTTCTCGGCCTGGACCTTCGCCAGCTCTTCCTGGTGCTGTGAGTACATCTTGTAGCCCAGGCCACCGCCGATGAGCACCAGCACCGCCGCGACACCGACGACCGCCTTCACCGGCGAGTGCTTCGCCCGATGCTGGGCGTCCAGGCGCATGCGCTCCTCGTTGATGCGAACCTCGCCTTCGACGCGGGCGCGGCGCTCGGCCTCCTGCAACCGCATGGCGTCCTCGCGCTGGCGGGCATCTTCATCGGCCTGGGCACGGCGGGCCCGTTCCTCTTCGTCGAGCCGCCTGCGCTCCTCGGCGTCTCGCGCGGCGCGCTCTGCTGCTTCCTTCGCGGCGCGATCGGCCTCTGCGCGGGCGCGGGCCTCGTCCTGCTCCTTCTTGACCCGGTCGTCCTCGATCCGGCGCAGCTCCCTCAGCGAAAACAGAACCGAGTTTGTCTCACGTGGACGTTCGGACATGGATACCTTTCAAGCGCCGCGCAACTGCGCAGCCTGATCAATTTTCGTAACACGATTCGGCATCGAGTTCAACGCAACTGCCCTGCGTTACCAACGCACGGGGCGGGCGAAAGATCTCGGCGAGCGTGAAGCGCGAGCGCGCAGGCCGAAGGCCTACTTGTACGACGCGAGCAGCTTGTCGATAACGTCGTCGCCCTTCTTCTTGCTGGCAGCCGTCGCCTTCTTGTCTTCGCCCGGCTTGGCCGCGGCCGCAGCCACAGCCGGCTTGCTACCGCTCTTGGACGAGCTGTGCCGCGAAGACGAGTGCTTCTTGCCCGATGACGAGGGCGAGGCGGACTTGTCGGCCGCCGCGACCGTCTTCGGAGCGTTCTTCGCTGCGTTCACTTCCGCAATCTTCGCCTGCGCAGCGGCCTGGCTCGCCTGGGCTTCTGCCTGGCGCGCCTTCGCCGCTTCGGCGACGGCATTGGCTTCAGCGGTACGCGCGGCGATCACCGCCTGTTTGCGCGCCTCTTCCGCCAGCTCCATCGAACGGTGACGCCACAGCGCCCCGCCGAGGAGAACCATGGCGAACACGAGCAATCCGGCGACACTCAGCAGCACCTTCATAGCGGGGTGCATGCGATCGCCGGGGAGGTCGAACTTCGGCAGCACTACTTTCTCGCTCATTTTGTTGAACGCGCTCCTTTGCGCTCGCAGACCATCAGCAAGATGTATTCCGAGCCGGATTAGTAGTCTAAGTCGCTAGAAAGTGAGATGCAATCCCTTAAGGAGCTGCCGGATAGCTGGTGACAGCCCCCCCCATTTTCACCGCTGACTCCCCACCTTGCCACCCAACGTGCCCAACGTGAAAGTCTCGCAGGTGTTCCCGACCCCGCGTATCGTGCACTCATTAGGCGCGCGTGGTGAGTAATTTCGTCGATCTTCACGCGCATTACCTGCCTGCCCTGGACGATGGTGCGACCAGTCGCGAGATGTCGTTGGAGATGGTCCGCGCCATCGCCGCGCTGGGCTTCACTGATCTCTACGCCACGCCGCACCAACGCAGCGGCATGTTCTTGCCCACCCGCGACGCGATCACGTCGGCGTTCGCGACCGTGTCAGCCGACGTCGCAGCCGGAAACGTTCCCGTGCGTCTCGGGCTGGGCGCGGAAAACTTCTGGGACGCCGTGCTTCACGACCGGCTGCGCGAACGATCCGTCCCCGCCTACAGCGGCGGCCCAGCGTTTCTGTTCGAGGTGAACCCGCAGTTCATGCCGGTCGGCCTCGAGAACGAGCTGTTCCAGCTGCGCGTCGACGGACTCCTCCCCGTCATGGCGCATCCTGAACGCTACGTGGCGGTGCAGCGCGACGTCACGCTGGCCGAGCGGCTCGGCCGTCACGCCGTGATGATGATCGACCTCGGCGCTCTCGACGGCGCGCACGGGCGGGCAGAGATGAAGACCGCGCGCAAGCTCGTGCAGGAAGGGCTGGCGCACGCCGCCGCGTCGGACATTCACCGCCCGGCCGACGCCAAGGGGATCGCCGCCGGGATGGCGTGGATTCGCAAGCAGATCGGGCAGCGCGGCCTCGACCAGATGCTCGCGGAGAACACGCGCCGCCTGCTGTCGGGCGAGATGCCCGACCCCGTCAGTTAAGACTCTCTGAAGGAGCTCAGCCGATCTCTACGAGGGGCGCGCCTTCTTCGACGGCGTCGCCTTCCTTGACGAGCACGGCGGACACCTTCCCCGCGTGCGGCGACTCGACCGGCATCTCCATCTTCATCGATTCCAGGATGACGACGGTATCGCCCTCGGCGACGGCGTCGCCGACCGCGACCTGGATCTTCCACACTGTGCCGGTGATGTGAGCGTTCACGGGGGTCGCCATGGTCGGTGAGAGTACCGGGCGGCTCACGTCACCGGCAAGCGTCTAGCGCAAGCGTTTCGAGACAGAAGGCATCGACGCCGCCATGTGGAAGGCGAGCTGGCTGTCGGAGTAGCGATGTTCGGGGCCACGCACGCAAGCGATGCGCGCCGCGCACGACAACCGGCACGCGTCGACCGCCAGCCGGCGTGCGTGGCACGCCGGCACGTCGAAGCCAGTGACAGCGACCGCGCCCGCGGGGCACGCAGCGACGCACGGTGCATCGCAGCCGGCACAGCCGTCGCCGGGCGCCGACGCGTGCGGCAGGTCGCGATCGACGACCACCAGCGCCCGGTACGCCCACCACGGGCCGAAAACGGGGTGAATCTGCAAGCCGAGCGGTCCCGGGCCGCCGAGACCCGCGGCGCGCCCGAGCCGCTGGAACGGAATCAGCGGCGCGGATGTGGTGAACGGAAAATACGTCGCGTGCGTCACCGCCAGCGGGGCAAGCGCGTCGGTGACCGCGGCGTCCACGACGCGCGCGGTGAAGCGATCGAGAGGGTTCGGCGCGCCGTCGTGTGCCTCGGGCGCCTCGCGTGCGAAGCAATCGAAGAACGTCGGACCGCCTGAGCCCACGACCAGCGCGGCGCGCGCGCCTGGCAGCAATCGATCCAGACGAACGTCGGGCGTAGCCAGCGCGCACGCGGCGTCGAACGCCGGTGGCGCCAGCGGCATGAGGACGTTGAGCCCCAGGGCGCCGAGCCCGTGCTCGAGCGCCACGTACGTGGGGGTCTCCGTCGCGGTGGCCGTGCCGCGCCTGCTACTTGAGCGGGAACGCGTACGACGCCGACAACCCGTCGGACGGCGGGAAGGTCGCGGTCTTGATCGCCTTCTCGACGCACGCGCCGGTCGGCGTACCCGCGAACTTACCGGTGACCGTCGACGAGCTGACCTTGCCGTTCTTGCCGATGACGAAGTTGAACGTCGCCATGCCCGGCACCTTGAACTGGTTGTAGCACTCCTGGACCTTCGGCTTGAGTGCGTTCATGCCAGAGACGACCGCGCCGCGCGCCAGCGGGCCGGCCGACTCGCCGCCGCCACCCTTCTTGTCGTCATCGGACACCTTGGGACGCCCGCCACGCTCGCCACCCGACTTGGTCGCGCCGGCCAGCAGCGCGTCGATCGATCCCGGCGCCGGCCTGGGCGGCTCGGCGATCTGTTTCTCGGGAGCCTTGTCGGCGCCCTTCTTGTCGTCGGAAGCGACCGCCTTCTTTTCCTTGTCCTTGCTCCGGCTGCTCTTTCGAGCGCCCTTGTCCTTGCTGTCTTTGCTGTCCTTGGCGTCCTTACCCGAAGACGTGCCCGTGCCGTCGCCGGCTTCGCGCGGCGGGAGCTTCTCGTCGGGAATCGCGGGAGCACCAGTCTCCTTCGCGGCGACCGCCGTCTTGGCCGGCTCGGCCGGAGCGGGCGCCGGGGGAGCTTGAATGACAACGACGGGCGCCGGCTTCGGCATGATGACCTTGAAGGCCAGATAGCCGACGACGCCGACCAGGCCGATCATCGCGACGATGACGGCGTAGATCCATTTCGGCGGACCGCTCCCCGAAGGCAGCGGCAGCAGGACGGGAGCCGCGGGGGAGAACGATCCGAACGAGGGCAGATCGTCTTCGCCTGGGCTGCCGCCGAGGCGGCCATCGGCCGGACGCGCGGCGCTGCTGGCGGCCATGGCGCGAATGTCGATCAGTCCCGATCCCTCGGTGGTCGGCACCGGACCGCTACCGCCCATAGACACCGCGGGCTTCGCGCTGGGCATCGCCAGCGATTGCAGGTTCGACAGCGAAAACAGCACCGAGTTCTCATGGCGCTGGCCGGTCAGGTTGTCGACACGGCCACCATCGTGGTGGCTGGCGGACATTCCACTGCCGCTGCCACCGCCACCACCAGACGACGGCCATCGCGACTCGCTGGCCGACGAATGCGTCGCCGAGCCGAACAGATCGCCACCCGCGGGCGCGGCCGCGGCGGCCGGCGCCGCGAACACGTCGCCTTCGGTACCATTGCCGAACAGGGGGCGAGCGGCGCCCGAGCGACGGCGACCGCCGCTTCGGTCGCTGCCGTTGGTCGGCTGCGGCGCCGCGGAGTCGGACGCGAACACGTCGCCGCCGACCGCAATCGGCGCGCTCTCAACCGTGACCAGGTCGCTGAACTCGGGGACCGCGGAGATCTTCAGCCAGTCGGCGAAGCCCTCCTTCCAGATATAGGTGTCGCCCTTGATCTCGCCGCGCTCGATCCGGCCGCGCACGTCGGCGTCGGGAATCGGACCGACCTGCTCGCCTTCAACAACGATGTGCCAGCCACCGCCGCCGTCGGCCGCGGGCGCCGGCGCCGCTTCTTCAGCGCCGGACTCACCGCCGCGAACGACAATGATGTGGCTGCACTTCTTGCACCGGATCTTGAAGACCTTGCCCCGAACCTTGTCGTCGGAAATCGAGTACTTGGTCCCGCAAGAATCACAAATGATCTTCATCAACGCCTCGATTTGGAATTCGCGCCGGGACGACGGCGCGAACGCACTGCCGCTTCCGGAAAGGAACGACCATTATATTGAGGTCGCTGCGCCGTGCAAGCGACGCGGCACAGAATTCCCCGGAATTTCGCAGATTAAGCACACACTTGGACGTGGTCCCGTGTGGTCCCACCTGATCAGTCGGAGAGCCCATCCGGCGCGAAGGGATCGCTCGTCAGGATGGTCTCCGACCGCCCCGGCCCCCACGACGTCGCCCAGATGGGCACCCCAGCCAGAGCGCTGACCCGTTCGACGAAACGCGCTGCCGCGCGCGTGGCCGACGGAGGCTTATCGGACGCGGCGGCTTCAGGCCAACCGTCCAGCTCTTCGTAGATCGGCTCGGCCGCGGCGAGGTCGTCCACGTCCATCGGCATCTCATCCAGCGTCGCGCCGCCCAGCCGGTATCCGACGCAGAGCTTCACGCGCGGCAGCCCAGCCAGGACGTCGAGCTTCGTCAACGCCAGTCCCAGAATGCCGGAGGTTCGCACCGCCAGGCGCAACGCCGGCAGATCCAGCCAACCACAGCGCCGCGGCCGGCCGGTGACGGAGCCGAACTCGTTGCCGCGCTTGCGTAAGAGCTCGCCGGTTGCGTCGTCGAGCTCGGTGGGAAACGGACCGCCGCCGACACGCGTGGCGTAGCCTTTCGCTATCCCCAGCACGGAGTCGATGCTGGTGGGGCCGATGCCCAGCGCGGCGCACGCGCCGCCGGCGGTCGTCGACGACGACGTGACGAACGGGTACGTGCCGTGGTCGAGGTCGAGCAGCACCCCCTGCGCGCCTTCGAACATCACGTTGTCGCCGCGCGTGATCGCGGCGTGCACGAACTGCGACGCGTCCCTGACGTACGGGCGGAGCTCGTCCGCGAACGCGAGGTAGGCGGCGGCGATCTCGTCCACTGCGGGGCGCGGGGCGCCGAGCTCGTTGAGCAGCGGCGTCAGCGCCTCGATCTGGCGCGCGAGCTGGCCGCGGAAACGTTCGGGGCGGAACAGATCGCCGACACGCACGCCGGTGCGCGCGATCTTGCTCTCGTAGGTCGGGCCGATCCCCTTCTTGGTGGTGCCGATGATGTTGACGCCGGGGCGCTCCTCGCGCAGGCGGTCGATCTCGCGATGGAACGGCATCGTCAGGTGCGCGCGCATGGCGACGACCAGGTCTTCGTGCCGGCTCAGGAATCCCTGGCCGCGAAACGTCCGGATCTCGTCGATCAGCACCGCCGGATCGATGACCATCCCCTCGCCCAGCACGCAGGTCACGCCGCTGCGCAACACGCCCGACGGGATCAAGCGTGTGACGTACTTCTTGCCGTCGACGACCAGCGTGTGGCCCGCGTTGGCGCCGCCGGCCCAGCGGACCACGACGCGCGCGCGCTCGGTCAACAGGTCGACGATCTTCCCTTTGCCCTCGTCGCCCCACTGCGCTCCGACGACGACTACGACGGCCATGTGGTCATTCCCCTTTTGCCTTTGCCTTTGGCTTTGCGGTTGCCTTGTCGTGCTGATGTTCGAGCGCGCCCGCCACCGCGTCGACGTCGACCGCGAAGCCGACGGCCGGGCTCGGGCGCCCGTAGCGGCCGAGCAGCGCATCGTAGCGCCCGCCGCTCAGCACCGCGTCGGGCGCGCCCGGCACGAAAGCTTGAAAGCGAACGCCCGTGTAGTAGTCGAAGCCGCGCATCTCGCCCAGCTCGACGTGCAGCCGCGCGTCCAGCCCGCGCCGCCCGACGGCCGCGACGATGTCGGCCAGCTCGGCCAGCGCGCGCTTGATACCACCGCTCGGCGCACGCGCGCGGGCGTCGTCGAGCACGCTGGGCGGCCCCGCGAGGTCGGGGAGCAGGCGCGCGAACGCGATCGATTGCTTGCTGCCGCGCGCTGACGCGAGCAGCTCCGCGAGGCCGCTGCCGTCGCGCTTGCGGATGCAGCGGCGTGCGGCGGACAGCGCATCATCGGGAAGCGCCAGCGCCGACAGCACCTCGCGCGCCAGGCCCAGGTGCCCGAGATCGATCGTGGGCCGCGACAGCCCGACGGCCGCCAGCGATTCGACAGCGAGCGCGATCGCGTCCGCGTCGCCCTGCGGTCCCGCCACGCCCGCCAGCTCCACGCCCGCCTGCAGCAGCTCGCGCTGCGCGCGCGCCCCGCGATCGAGGCGGACGACCGTCCCCTCGTAACACAGCCGCACGGGTCCGCGCTCGTCGCGGTAGCGGGTGGCGATGAGGCGGGCGATCTGCGGCGTGATGTCGGGGCGTAGCGCGACCACCTCGCCCGAGCTCGGCTCGACGAAGCGGACGGTGGCGGCGCGCGCGGCGTCGCCCAGGCCGAGCGCCAGCACCTCTTCGTACTCGAACACGGGCGTGATGACGCGCGCGAAGCCGCGGCTCTCGAACACCGCGAGCAACGCGTCCACGATCCGCCGCCGCGCCGCCGCGGCGTCGGGCGCGTGATCGCGCATGCCCGCCGGGAGGCGCAGCGACGGTGACGATCGGCTCACTGCTGCCGACCTATTCACGTTGCCACGCCGTCACGCCGCTACTTTCACTTTACGGCGTTGCGGACGATCCCGTCCTTGAGGAAACCGACGAAGACCTCGGCCAGCTCGATGGCGACCTTCTCCTGCGCCTCGCGCGTCGACGCGCCCAGGTGCGGGCTGGCGATCAGGTTCTCGTGCGCGAACAGCGGCGACGCATCCGGCGGCTCCTTGCCGAACACGTCCAGCGCCGCGCCCGCGAGCTGCCCGGCCGACAGCGCCTCGAGCACCGCGCCCTCGTCGACCACGCCGCCGCGCGCGCAGTTGATGAGGTACGAGCCCTTCTTCATCTTGGCGAACGTCGCCCCGGAGAACAGGTTCTTGGTGTCGGCCGTCAGCGGGATGTGCAGCGTGATGAAGTCCGACTTGGCCACCAGCTCGTCGAACGTCACGACCTTCACGCCGTCCGGGATCTGCTTGGGCGGGAACGGATCGAAGCCGATGACGTTCATCTTCAGGCCGACGCCGCGCTCGGCCGCCTGGCGGCCGATGTTGCCGAGGCCGACGACGCCCAGCGTCTTGCCGGCGATCTCGGCGCCCATGAACTTCTTCTTCTCCCACACGCCCTGCCGCATGCTCTCAGCGGCCTGCGGGATCTTGCGCGCCAGCGCGAACATCAACCCGATCGCCAGCTCGGCGGCCGCTGCGGCGTTGCCCTGCGGCGTGTTGATGACGAGGATGCCCTTCTCGGTCGCTGCCTTGACGTCGATGTTGTCGGTGCCGACGCCGGCGCGGCCGATGATCTTGAGCTTGCCCGGGTTGGCGAGCGTGTCCGCCTTGATCTTGCTGGCCGAGCGAATGCCGACGCCGTGGTACTGGCCGATAACCGCCGCCAGCTCCTCGGGCTTCATGCCGATCTTGAAGTCGACCTGGAACCCAGCGCCGCTCAGGATCTCGACGGCCTTCTTGGACATGTCATCGGCAATGAGGACGCGCGTTGGCTCGGACATGGCTCTTTGTTCCTTCCGTTGGACGATTAACGTTGTTGACGTTGTGACTACTGACTCACGCCCGCCGGGTCTCGGCGAACGTTGCCTGTGCCGACGCCACCCCGGCGCCCGGCCGAATGCCGAAGTTGAGATCAGACAGCGTCATCTCAAGCCCCGAAATCGCTGTGATGATGTCGAACTCGCTCATGTACCCGATGTGAGCGATGCGGATGATCTTCCCTTTCAGGTGATCCTGCCCGCCCGCGATCGTGATGCCGTAGCGCGTCCGCATCTGCTTGATCACCGCCGCGCCGTCGATGCCGCTCGGCATCCGGAACGCGGTGACCGAGTTGGCGGGCGACGACGAGAACAGCTCCAGCCCCAGGCCGCCTGACGCCGCGCGCGTCGCCTTCGCCAGCCGTTCGTGCCGGTTCCACACGCCCGCCAGCGTCTCTTCCTTCAGCATGCGCAGCGATTCGCGCAGGCCGACGACCAGCGACACGGCCGGCGTGAACGCGGTCTCGCCCTTCTCCTGGCTCTTCCGCTCGCGCGTCAGGTCCAGATAGAAGCGCGGCAGGTTCGAGCGCTCGCTCGCCTTCCACGCCTTGTCGGACGCGGCGACGACCGCCAGCCCGGGCGGCAACATCAACGCCTTCTGTGAACCGACGACGACGACGTCCAGGCCCCACTCGTCGACCGGCACGTCGTACACGCCGACCGCGGTGATCGCGTCGACGCAGATGATGATGTCTTCCTTCCCCTTCACCACCTTCGCCACTGCCTCGACATCGTGTTTGGTGGCGGTCGACGTCTCGGACGCTGTGGCATAGACCGCGCGCACGCCCGGGTTGTCGTCGATCGCCTGCGCGACGACCTTGGGATCGACGCCCTTGCCCCACTCGACGTCGATGAACACGCACTCGATGCCGTAGGCCTGGCAGATCTTCCCCCAGCGCTCGCCGAACTTGCCGCCGCGGATGACGATGGCCTTGTCGCCCGTGCGCAGGAAGTTGCACACCGCGGCGTCCATGCCGACCGTGCCCGAGCCGGACATCAGCAGCGGCAGCTGCTTCGTCTGCAGCAGCCAGCGCAGGCTGTCCTGCACCTCGCGCAGACACTCGGTGAACGGCGGCGAGCGGTGATACAGCATCGGCCGCGCCATCGCGAGGAGCACCCTCTCCGGAACCGGAGTGGGGCCAGCGGTCAGCAGATACTCTTTCATGGCACGCTTGTCGCCTGGACGGCGGCTCGTGTTCTATTACAACTTGGCGACCGCGACAACCGATGTCTCTCGCTCAATTCGCCGACGCAAGCTTCGCGTATCCAGGTACCGACATCCTTGCCGGTGCGTCGCTGCTGATCCGCCCCGGCGACCGCCTGGCGCTGCTGGCGCCCAACGGCGCCGGCAAGTCGACCGTGCTGCGGCTGCTCGCGGGCGATCTGCAGCTCGACACCGGTGACGTACGCATCCTGGGACGCGCGTCGGTCGCCTACCTACGCCAGTCGCAGGAGCTGTCGAGCGGCGGCACGCTGCTCGACGCGATCCTGGAACCTTTCGCCGATGTGCGGCGCCTGCATGAGCAGCTGATCGAGATCGAGGCACGTCTGGGCGGTGGCGACCCGGCGGACCTCGCGCGCTACGGCGCGCTGCAGGAGCGCTATCAGCACACGGGCGGCTACGAGCTGGAGGCGCGCGTCAAGCGGCTGACGATGGACGTCGGCTTCACCGAAGCGGATCTGGCGCGGCCGGTCGACACGCTGTCGGGTGGTGAACGCGGCCGGCTGGAGCTGGCCAAGGTGCTGGTGCAGAAGCCGGACCTGCTGCTGCTCGACGAACCGACCAACCACCTGGATCTGGCGGCGATCGAACGGCTGGAGACGTTCCTGTCCGAATACGACGGCGCGTTCGTGCTGGTGTCGCACGACCGCGCGTTCATCCGCGCCGTGTGCCGCGAGATCGTCGAGCTGGAGTCGGGCAAGTTCGTGCGCTACCCGTTCACCTACGACAAGTACGTCGTCGAACGCGACGCGCGCCTCGAACGCGCGCGCGCCGCGTACGAGCGGCAGAAGGAGCAGGTCGACAAGACCGAAGACTTCATCCGCCGCAACCTGGCCGGCCAGAAGACGAAGCAGGCGCAGAGCCGCCGCAAGATGCTCGACAAGCTGGAGCGGCTGGAACGCCCCGAAGACGAATGGCAACACGCCGGGAAGATCGGCCTCGCGTTCCAGACCGGCGACGACCTGGGCGGCAAGGAGACGATCCGCGCGCCGCGACTCACGGTCGGCTATCGCGGACGCGCCGCCGATCCTGCGCGACGTGACCGTCAACATCTACCGCGGCGACAAGGTCGGCATCGTCGGGCCGAACGGCAGCGGCAAGTCGACGTTGCTCAAGACGTTGCTCGGCGAGCTGCCGCCGATCGCCGGCAAGATCGAGACCGCGACCGGCGTGCGCATCGGCTACTTCGATCAGAAGCTGGGGACGCTGGACGAATCGCTGTCGCTGGTGGAGGAGATCCGATCGGTGCGCGCCGATCTGTCACCCGAAGCGGTGCGGTCGTACCTCGCGAAGTTTCGCTTCTACGGTGACGATCCGTTCAAGGTCGTGCGCGGCCTGTCGGGCGGCGAGCGCAGCCGGCTGGCGATGGCCAAGATCATGTTGTTCCCGCGCAACGTGCTGGTGCTGGACGAACCGACCAACCACCTCGACATCCCAGCGCGCGAGACGCTGGAAGACGCGCTGAGCGAATATGCCGGCACGCTGATCGTCGTCAGCCACGATCGCTACTTCCTCGACCGGGTGTGCACGCGCCTGCTCGTGATCGACGGCACCGCGCTGGAGACACACCTTGGCAACTACAGCGATTGGCGTCACCGCGTGCACCAGTCGGAACGCGCGCGCCCTGCCCCGGCACCCGCGCCGCCTCCGACGGCGAAGCCGGCGCCACAGGCCGCGGCGGCGTCGGCCACCGCACGCGCCGCCGACAAGGAACGCGAACGCGAGCGGCGGCGTTTGGCGCGGCGTGTGGAGACACTGGAGGCGGATGTAAGCAAGCTGGAGGCGGAGCTGGCGGCGGTGCGGCAAGAGCTTGGCGCAGATCACGGCGGCGCCTGGCAGAAGCTGCACACGCTGGCCGATCGGGAACGCGAGTTGGACGCGTTGCTCGCGAAGCGGATAGCCGAGTGGGAAGCGGCCAGCGCCGACCTGCTCAACCAATCCGTAACATCGTCCGAGTAAAAGATTTAACCGGCGCGGCGGTCGATTTGGGAGTTGCGCCGTGTCCCTCGCACCATACTTTGATCGTGTAAACTCGAGGATGTAGCGCCGGGAGGTTCAGTCCGGATGCGGTTCGCTGGCTTCGTTCGCTGTTTCGCGCTTTCACTTGTTGCTGCGGCGGGATGCGCCGCCCACCGAGGCACACCGGCTGCCGCGAACCTCGCGGCCCCGGGTCCCGAGATCTCGGGGGTGTGGGACGCCGTGTCGCACGCGACGATCGGCGACGGCGCCGGCAACGGCGACGTGCGCATCGAAAAGCAAGAGTGGCATTTGACGCAATCGGGGAGCGCAATTCGCGGCTACTACATCGCTGCGCTGACGTTCGTGTCGGGCGACGGCCGACCGTACGTGTGCAGCCGGCAGCCACAGTTCTCGACGCTGCAGCGGTTCGAGGTCGCTGGCCGCGTGCGCGACGGCTCGATCGAGATTCAGGAGACCGGCCTGGCCGGCGCCGCGGCGCAGAACCGCTGCGACCCGGGTACGCGGACGCTGGCGCGTTACCGCGGCCTGCTGGACGGTGACGTGCTGACGCTGGTCAGCGGCCAGCGCCAGACCCGGCTTTATCGGATTCGCAACCCGGCCGCCGGCGCCTCGGAGGCGCTGCTGGCCGAGGCGACGTCGCGGCAGCGGCCGGCAGGCGCCGCGAACGCCGACCTGGACGACGGCCAGCCGCCATCGGCCACCGTGGCGTCGACGCAGCCCGAGCCGCCGATCTTCTCCGCGACCATGGCCGACGTCAGCGGCACGTGGATCTGGGAGCACCAGGGAACCATCCCCGGCGGCGACCAGAAGCAGGAACGCGAGGAGTGGCACGTCACGCAGCAGGGATCGAAGCTGTCGGGCTACTACGATCGCATCGTCCACCAGGTGTCGACGGACGGGCACGCGTACCGCTGCAGCATGGCGCTCGATTTCCAGATCGCGACGCGCTACCAGTTCAGCGGCGACGTGCGCGGCGACGAGGTGCGCATCTTCGAGAGCTCGTACGAGGTCCTGTCACCGAGCGCGTGCGACAACGGCAAGCGCCGGCTGGACGCGTACAAGGGCAAGGCGTCGACCGACGAGATTCGCCTGCTCTGGGGCGTCGGCGGCCAGGTCCTGCGCCGCCCCCGCCCCGACGTGCCGACGCAGAGGTTCTAGTCGCTCTCGCCCGCCGCCCCGACGGGCTCGGGCGCCGCGTCGGGCGCCGGCTCCGCGGGCTCGCCGCGCGCGACGATCACCGCGCAGACCAGATCGCCGGTGACGTTGAGCGTGGTGCGGCACATGTCGAGCAGCCGATCGACGCCGAGCACGATCGCGATCGCTTCGCCGGGCACGCCGACGGCGACCAGCACGCTGACGACCAGCGGCAGCGACCCGCCCGGGACGCCGGCGGTGCCGATGCCGGCGATGATGCACATCACCGCCACGGTGATCTGCTGGGTCAGCGTCAGCTCGACGCCGAACACCTGCGCCAGGAACAGCACGGTCACGCCTTCGTACAGGGCGGTGCCGTTCTGGTTGGCGCTGGCGCCGATGGTGAGCACGAAGCGCGCGATGCGCGGCGGCAGCTTCAGGTTTTGCTCGGCCACGCGCAGTGACACGGGCAGCGTCGCGTTGCTGGACGCGGTCGCGAACGCCATCACGATCGCCTCGCGCGACTGCCGGAAGAACGCGCGCGGCGACTTCCTGCCCACCCACGCCAGCGCGATGGAGAACGTCACGAACTGGTGCAGCGCCAGCCCGCCGATCACGACCAGCACGTAGTAGCCGAGCGTCTGCAGGATCGACGGCCCGAGCAGCGCCGTCACCGAGAAGCCCAGGCACGCGACGCCGATCGGCGCCAGCCGCATGGCGAAGTCGATGATCTTCATCGCGACCGCGAACAGCGATCGGCAAAGCCCGATCAGGCTCGCGGACAGCTCGCTGGGCAGTGACGCCACCGCGATGCCGACGAACAGGCTGAAGATCATGAACGCGAGCAAGCCGCCGCCCGTGTGCTTCGGGTTGAACGCGTTGACCGCCTCGTTGAGCGGGTTGGTCGGGATCAGGTTCAGCAGCGCGTCGGCCAGGCCGGTCTTCTGCTGCGCCTGCGCGACGTCTTTGGCCGCGGCGCCGCCGTATTGCGACACCAGCTCGGCGCGCTTGTCGGGCGGCAGCCGCCGCCCCGGCTCCAGCGCGTCGACCAGGCCGATGCCGATACCGACGCTGATGCTGGCGAACACCACCGTGACCAGCAGGCAGCGCACGCCCGCCTTGCCCAGCTTCTTGATGTCGCCCATCTCGGCGACGCCCAGCACGATCGCCGAGAAGATCAGCGGGATGACGACCATGAAGATGATGCGCAGGAACACGCTGCCGACCGGCTGCGTGATGTTCTGCACCGCCCAGCGCACGTCGGGCGACGGACCGACCGCCAGCTCGGTCACCAGCCCCGCCGCCGCGCCCAGCACGAGCCCGCCGATGATGCGGGTCGCCAGCGGCCAGCGGAGAGGGTTCAGCTTCATGTCAGCCCTCACCCTACCCTCTACACGCGCGCGACTAGGGAGTCTGTTGCACAAGTAGCCGCAAACTCGCGCTTCGCGCGAGAGCGGCTAGCCCTTCGACTTCAGCTCTTGGTCGATGATGGTCTTGAACGCGGGGAACGGCTGCGCGCCGACCACCTTGGTGCCGTTGATGAAGAACGTGGGCGTGCCGCTGGCGCCGACCGCGGCGCCTTCCTTCGCGTCGGAGTCGACCTTGTCCTTGTACTTGCCGGAGTCGAGCGCCGCCTTGAACTTCGCCATGTTGAGCCCCAGCTCCTCGGCGTATTTCTCCAGCGACGGACGGTCGAGCGCCTGCTGATTGGCGAACAGCTTGTCGTGGTACGGCCAGAACTTCCCCTGCTCGTTCGCGGCCAGCGAGGCCTGCGCCGCCAGGTGCGCCTTGTCGTGGAACGGCAGCGGCAGCTGCTTGAACGCGAGGCGGACCTTGCCCTTGTACTCGTCTTCGATCTCCTTCATCACCGGAAGGGCGCGCGAGCAGAACGGGCACTGGAAGTCGCTGAACAAGATGACCGTCACCTTCGCGGACGCCGACCCCTTGACCGGCGCGTCGCCCAGCTTGACGTCTTGCTTCCCCTCGGGGGCCGCGGGAGCGCCGCCGCCCGGCGCGGGCGCCGGCGCGAGCGCCGCTTCCTCGAGCCGCTTCTTGTAGACGTCCTTGAGCGGCGTCCCCTTCTTCATCAGCTCGTCGACCTTCTTGAGCTCGTCGTCGATGATCTTCTCGAACGCGTCGGCGGGCTGCGCGCCCACGAGCTCGCGCCCGTTGATGAAGAACGTCGGCGTGCCGTTGGCGCCGACCGAGCCGGCGAGCTTCTGGTCCGCCTCGACCTCGGCCTTGATCTTCGGGTCGTCCCAGTCCTTCTTCAGCTTGCCGACGTTGAGCCCGACCTCGGCGGCGTACTTCTCGATCTCGGGCTTTCCGAGCGTCTTGAAGTTGTCGTACATCTTGTCGTGCAGCGCCCACGCCTTGTCGGCGCTCTGGCGCGCGGCCGCCTGGAACGCCGTCGCGGCGCCCATCGCGTTGGCGTGGAACGGCAACGGCTGGTTGACCCACACCAGCGCGACGTCCTTGCCGTACTTCTTCAGCACGCCTTTGACCGTCGGCTCCGAGCGGTTGCAGAACGGGCACTCGAAGTCGCTGAACTCGACGATCGTGACCTTCGCGGCGGCCGGGCCCTGCCGCACGTTGTGCGCGGCCGGAATGCACCTTCTTCGAGCCGCCCGCGGCGGGCGCGGCCGCGCTCGGCGACGGCGAGCCGCCAGACGGCTTCTGCTGCGCGTCGATAGCCGCCAGGATCTCGCCCAGGCCCTTGCCCTCCTTGACGAGATCGACCGCCTTCTTCCCGAGCTGCGGGCTGCGCGGGCAGTTCGGATCCTTCTTGATGCAGCCGGCGATGTGGCCCATGCCGCATCCGCACTCGCAGTCGCGCTCGTTGAGCGCCTGCAGCACGGTCACCTTCTGCGGCGCCGTCAGCCCCGCGAGGCTGAACGTCGTGACGCCCGCGAAGTCCGCTTCCTTCATCCACCCGGCCGGAAACTCCGCGTCGGACTTGTAGATCTTGGCCGGCATCTTCGTGCCGGCGGCCGCCTTGTCGGCGACGGCGCTACCTGAACCGCCCCCGGCGCCGTCGTGCCGCGGCCCGCCAACCTCGCGACCGATGAGAAAGCCGACCGCGAGGCCCGTGATCAGCGGCCAGATGATGGAGATGACCGAGCTGCCGCGTCCCGAACCCGAACTTTGCGCCATGGTTTGGCGCTTATAGCACGGGCCTGGCTTCTCACCCGGCCAAGCCGGCGCGGACACCGTGCTTGGCCCTACTCTTCTTCGTCGTCGTTGCGGCTGCTGCTCTTGCGCGAATCGCCGTCGCTGAAGTCGAGCTCGCCGGCGAACATGGTGTCGATCATGTCGTCGACCGACTCGAAGTAGCCGTCTCGCCGCAGCTCTTCACGCTCGAACTCCTCGAAGGTCCGGTAGATGCGCTGATCGGTGAACTTGCCCATGGACGTCCTCCTCTTCGGCTTGGTGGATGTCGTCGTTCCGTTGAATGGCGTGACCGACATGTAGGTCTAGTGAATACCCGCCCGTACATGGGGTCAAATTTTTCGCCAATTCGCTGGGTTGGCCGACCATGGCAGTCGCTCTGGGCGGAACTGGTTGAGACCGCCGCGCGTTGCGTGTTAGCTACCAGACCAGCCCGGCAAGACATGGGAAGGGTCATCGCGGTTGCGAACCAAAAGGGAGGCGTGGGGAAGACCACGACCGCGGTGAATCTCGCCGCCTGCCTGGCGGCCGCTGAAAAGCGGGTCCTGCTGGTCGATATCGACCCGCAGGGGAACGCGAGCTCTGGCCTCGGCCATCCGCGCGGCGCCACCGGCGAGCCGAGCATCTACGATCTCCTGATCGGCGAGCAGTCGCTGGACAGCGTGATCCGCAAGACCGAGCTGCCGCACCTGGACCTGATCCCCGCCAACGCCGACCTCGCCGGCGCCGAGATCGAGCTCGTGACCGTCGATGAGCGCGAGCGCCGGTTGCGGCGCCCGCTGCGCGAGGCCGCCGACCGCTACGACTTCGTCCTGATCGACACGCCGCCGTCCCTGGGCCTGCTGACGCTGAACGCGCTCACCGCGTCCGACGCCGTGCTGGTGCCGCTGCAGTGCGAGTACTACGCGCTCGAGGGGCTGACCGATCTGCAGAGCACGATCCGGCTGGTCGGCGAATCGCTGAACCCCGGGCTGGGGATCGAGGGCATCGTGCTGTGCATGGTCGACCCGCGCCAGAACCTGACCCAGCAGGTGATCAGCGAAGTGCGCGGGCACTTCAACGGCAAGGTCTACACGACCACGGTGCCGCGCAACGTGCGCCTGTCCGAGGCGCCGTCGTTCGGCAAACCGATCCTGCTCTACGACATCAGCTCGAAGGGGGCGAAGAGCTACATGGATCTCGCGCGTGAGTTCCTGGCGCGTCAGCAGGGCGCGCCGGCCGACGCGGTGAGCCCGGAATGAGCGCGCCCAAGCGGAACGCGCTGGGGCGTGGGCTGGCGGCGCTGATTCCGGGGGCACCCTCCCCCGTCAGCGCCCCGAGCGCGACGGCGACGGCGATCGCGCGTCCGCGTGACGGCGGCGTCGGTACGGGCACGCGCACGATCGCGATCGAAGAGGTGCACCCGTCGCCCGAGCAGCCGCGCAAGACCTTCCACGACGAACGCCTGGAGGAGCTGGCGTCGTCGATCCGCACGCAGGGGATCATCCAGCCGCTGATCGTGCGCACGCGCGCCGACGGGCGGCTACGAGCTGATCGCCGGCGAGCGGCGATGGCGCGCGGCCCAGCGCGCGGGGTTGCACGAGGTGCCGGTCGTCGTGCGCGAGGTGGCGCCGACGCAGGCGTTCGAGATGGCGCTGGTCGAGAACCTGCAGCGCGAGGACCTGAACCCGCTGGAAGAAGCGGCGGGCTACGAACGCCTGGTCGCCGAGTTCGGCTACACGCAGGAGAAGCTGGCCGATCGCGTCGGCAAGGACCGCAGCACGATCGCGAACGCGCTGCGCCTGCTGCGCTTGCCCGGCGGCGTGCGCGCGCTGGTCGCCGAAGGACGGCTGTCGATGGGCCACGCGCGGGCGCTGCTGGGCCTGGAATCGCCGCCGGCGATGGAGACGCTGGCGCGGCGGACCGTCGCGCAGGATCTGTCGGTGCGCAAGGTCGAGGAGCTCGTGCGGCGCGCGCGCACGGCGGGCACAACGTCGGAATCGACCAAGCCGGCCAGCGCGGCCGCGCCGTCGGCCAGCGCGCGCGACCTGGCGATGAAGCTCACGCGCGTGATGGGGACGCGCGTCGCCGTCGTGGAAGCGGGGCCCGGCAGCGGCCAGATCGTGATCCACTACAACTCTCTCGACGAGCTGGACGGGCTACTGGAACGCCTGATGCCCCAGCGATGAGTGGCGAGCCGCGCGAGCCGCGCGAGCCGATCTGGGACCCGACGCCGCCAGTGCGGCCGCCGCTGGGCCTGGAGCTGACATACCGATCCGAGGCGTCACTGCTGGTTGCGTATTCGACCTACCTGGTCAAGGGACAGCTGCCGATCGACACCGCCAACCCGTTTCCCAGCGGCACGACGCTGGGTATCCGGCTGGTGACACCGACGACGTCGCTGTCGCTGGCGGGGGTGGTGGCGTGGTCGCGCATGGAGGCGCAGGGCCCCGGGCAACCCCCGGGCATGGGCGTGCTGCTGGCGGCGTCCACGGATCGCATCGGGGCCGCCATCGACGAGCTCGCGTTCGCGTTCCGCGGCATCAAGGCGCTGGTGGCGGCGTCGCAGGCGGCGCCGCGCGCGATGCTCATTCGTTACCTGAAGTCGATCATCACCTGCGAAGTCATCGAGGTGGATCAGAAGAAGCTCACGGAGCCGGACGGGCTGTGCAACGTCGACCTGACAGTGATCGACCTGGATTCGTCGGGGCCGGCCGGGTACGAGCTGTACGCGCGCCTGCGGCAGCACGGCGAGGCCGGCTCGGCGCCGGTGCTCGCGGTGGCGCAGCTGGAACGCGACCGGGCACGGGCGGCGTCGCTCGGCTTCGACGAGGCGCTGGGCAACCCGCCGACGTTCGCCGATCTGGAGACCGCCGCCCTCCGCTGCCTCGCGAAGCCGATCTCCGTCAAGGTCAACTGACCGCTCGACGCGATCCGTAATTACATTCCCGGGACGTTTGTCCGGGAGGTGTCGGATGCGTCGACGTTGGCTCGCTGTCGTTTTTCTAGGGGCAGCTTGCGGGACGCGGACCCTTGCACCGGAGGGACAACCCCCGACGGACGCGTCGCGGCCGGAGGGCGGAGCGACAAAACACCCGACCGGCGGTGCTGGCGGCGCCGGCGCGGCGGGCATCCCCACGGCGAGCGGCGCCGGCCTCGGCGCAGCGCCGACAACGAAGGCGCCGACGACCGCGGCGTGTGGGCTTCGCGTGGTGTCGAGCGGCAGTCAGCGACTGGCGCCGGCCGCGCCGGGGCAGCGTTACCTGCGCTGTGGCAGCGTGGGCTCGGATGCGCCGTGGCGTTTGTCGATCTCCCCCGACGGCGCGCACGTCGCGGCGCGCACGGGGCTGGGGACGGTTCGACTGATCGCGACCGACGGCTGGCGCGAGGTGACCGAGATCGTGTCGCCGATCGGCCGACTGGACGCGGCGGCGTTTTCACCCGACGGGACGCAGCTGGCGGTGATGTCGGCGGAGGCCGGCGAGATCACGTTGTGGAGCGTCCCCGACGGCAGGCTGCTGCGCACGCTGGCGGGACCGCCCGGTCCGACCATCGATCGCGGTCCGTCGGCGCTCGCGTTCTCGTCGGACGGCCGCCGGCTGGCGACGTCGCTGGGGACGATCGTCGACGTCGCGAGCGGTGACTCCCTCCAGTGGGCGCAGATGGTTCGTTCTCGCAGCCCGCCCCCGCCCTACGCCCTGGCGGCGAATCCGCAGGTCCTGTACGACGGCACGTCGGTCCGCGTGCTGCGCTTCGTCGCCGGCGACGCCGCGCTGTTCACCGAGGAGCAGTACCGGATCGGCAACTCGCCACCGACCGTGCGGATCGCGGCGTATGACACGACGACGGGTCGCGGCCGGGTGTTCTACGAAGCGTACGCGCGCGATCTGTTCGGCTACGCGCTGTCGCCCGACGGGACGCGGCTCGCGATGTCGACCTACGACTATGCCTCGCCCGGCAAGCAGCAGGTGTTGCGCATCCTGCGCACGGAGACCGGCGAGCTCGAGACGATGACCAGCGGCGCGTTTTCGGGATCAGTGTTTGCGTTCACCTCCGACGGGACACGCGTGCTGGTCAACGACGGCGTCGTCGATGTGCGTGACGTCGAATCAATGGAATCCGTTGGCCGTTACGCGCTGCCGGCCCAGACGACGCTGCGCACGCTGCTGCCGGCCGGGCAGCTGGTGGCGTCGTCCCCGACGACCACGTTCTGGCTGAACCCGCTGACCGGCCTCGCGCTGCGGCAGTATCCATTCCCGACGACCGAGGTCGCGTCGAGCGCCGACGGCAGCCTGAGCCTCCTGACCGGCGACATCGCGGCGCTGTTTCACGTGACGACACTGGACGGCCGACGCGACGGCTGCGTGCCGGGCGCGCTGCCGACCTACGGCAGCGACTGGCCCGCGGGGTTCAAGGAGTTGCCGACGACGTCGGAGCCCAAGGCGCTGCCAGTGGTTGGCGGAGCCACGATCTACGACGCGACGGTTTCGCCCGACGGCGCGCTGGTCGCGGGGACCGTCATCGATGCGAACGGTGGCGACAAGCTGTTCGGCGTGTGGCGGCTGGCCGACGCGACCGCGCAGTGGCTGACGCCGGGCTACAGCGACGGCGCGCCGGCGTGGTTCTCGACCGACGGCGGTGTGGTCGCGGCGCGGTTGTTCGCGCTGCACACCCACGCGAGCGACTACCACGCGTTCAAGATCTGGAGCGCGGCGAGCGGTGACCTGCTGCGGCTCTACGGCGCGGACGTGCGCGCCCTCGCGGCGTCGGCCGACGCCGGCCAGCTCGCGACGCGCGAGGGTTCGGGTCTGGCGCTCTGGTGCCGGTGACGCCGCGGGAGCCAGGCGACGCGCGCGTCGGTCAGCGCGCCGCGGCGGCGCGCGCTTGCGCGGCGGTGATCGTGTTCGCCAGCAGCATGGCGATGGTCATCGGCCCGACGCCGCCAGGGACCGGCGTGATCGCCGAGGCGCGCGCGGCGGCGCCCGCGAACTCGACGTCGCCCAGCAGCTTCCCCTCGGGCGTCCGGTTGATGCCGACATCGATGACGACCGCGCCCAGCTTGATCCAGTCGCCGCGAATCATCTCGGCGCGCCCGACGGCGGCGACCACCAGATCGGCGCGCCCGACGACAGCGGCCAGATCGCGCGTACGCGAATGGCAGACGGTCACGGTCGCGTCGGCGCCCAGTAGCAGCGCCGCCATCGGCTTGCCGACCATGTTGGAACGTCCGACGACGACCGCGTTGGCGCCGGCCAGCGGCAGCGCGGCCTCGGCGATCAGCTTCATCACTCCGAACGGCGTGCACGCCACGAAGCGCGGCTGACCGAGCAGCAGCCGGCCGACATTCTCAGGGTGGATGCCGTCGACGTCCTTGCGCGGATCGACGGCGAACAACACGCGACGCGCGTCGAGGCCCGCGGGGAGCGGCAGCTGGATGAGGATGCCGTCGACGGCGGGATCGGCGTTGAGCTGGGCGACCAGAGACAGCAACTCGGCGTCGGTGGTCGTGGCGGGCAGGCGGTGATCGAACGTCTTGATGCCGACCTGCGCGCACGCCGCCGTCTTGCTGCGCACGTAGATCTGCGACGCGGGATCGTCGCCGACCAGCACGACGGCCAGACCGGGGTGGACGCCGGCCTCCGCGAGGCGCGCGGCCTCGCCCGTCAACTCCGTGCGTACGCGCGCCGCCAGCGCTTTGCCGTCCAGAAGGGTCGCGGACATGGCGATCGCTATATCACATCACGCATGGGCGACCCGACCGTGACGGCCGACGACAGCCGGCTGACGGCTGCGTCGTCCGGCACCCGGCCGCGTGCGCGCCGCGACGGCGCAAACGGCGCGGCCGCGCGCGGGCACGCGGGTTGCTCTGCCAGCGTGCATGGTTCGATGCATGGTTCGTGCTCTGCTGCTCCTTGTCGTGGTGTTCGCGGCTGCCCCCGCGCTGGCGGCGGAACCCATCACTCATCTCGTCGCCGGACGTGCGGCGCTGCACGCGCTGCGCGGAAACACGGTCGTGACGTTCGACGCCGCGGGGCTCGAGCGCTGGCGCTGCAGCGGCTTCGAGGCGCCACCCGAGCGCGCCGTGCGTTCGCCCGCGCTGATCGTCGACGCCGACGCGGCGCTGGCGCTGGCGGGCTTGCCAGACGACGAGCTCGACACGCCGGAGGCCGAAGACGCGCTGGCCGACGAAGGCATCGTCATCCGGCGAAAGCTCGCGCGGGCCGTGGCGACGGCGACCGTGGTGCGCGGGCTGTCGGCGGCGGACGCCGTCTGGATTGCGACGTCGGCGGGCCTCTATCAGGGACGCGACGGCGCGTGCCGGCGCGTGGGGCTGGCGGGGCGCGACGTGCTCGCGGTGTCGGCCGCGGCAGATTCGATCCTGGCCGCGACCGCCGACATGGTCTGGCGCGGCACCGGTGGCGCGACCCCGCGGGTGGTCGCCGGGCTCACGCAGAGGCCGCGAGCGATCGCGGCGGTCGACGCCGAGCTCGGCTACGTCGCCGATGACGACGGCGTCCTGGACATCGGTCCGTACGGCGTCAGGGGTCGCGTCCTGGATCAGGCCACGACAGCGATCGCCGTGTGCAGCGGCGTGGTGATCGCGCTCGCGCGCGACGGAACCTATCGCTGGACGCCGGGCGAGCCGCCGGCGCGCACCGGCGAACGGCCTCCAGCGCGGGCGCTCGCGTGCGGCGCGAGCACGAGCGCGCGCTTCGTCGCGACCGGCGACGGCCTTTACACATCACACGACGGCGTGACCTGGATCGAGCGGGTCGAGGGGCGTGGCCGGATCGTCGCCGGCGCCGCCGCGGCCGGCGGCCGCCTGTGGCTGGCGATCGACGATCGGCTGGTCGCGCTCGACACGGATTCTCGGCGCGCGGCGCCGTCGCGGCGTCGCGCCGACGTCCACTTCGCGCCGCTCGATACAGGCCGGCTGCTGGCGCCGGCGGCGCCCTGGCCGCAGGTGTCGCTGGTCTTCGCCGCGCAGCGGACGCCGCTGAGATTCGGCTGGTCGGTCGTCGCGCTGTTCGCGTTCCCGCTGGAACGCGCAGCGCTGGCGGGCGGCGATCGGCGGCGGCTGGCGGCCGAGTGGGTCGAGCGTGACGCCGGGCTGGCGGGCGAAGCGTCGCGGCTGTCGGCCTCCGAGGAGGACGTCGCGCTGCTGGATGTCGTCAGCCAGGAACGTGAGGCGCTGCGATGATCGCTGCCGGCGTCGTGCAGCTGCTGGCCACGTTGCTCGCGCAGGCACCACCTGCCCCGCCGGCACCTTCAGCTGCACCGCCATCTGTCACGCGGCCACCGCCGGCCGCGGTGCTGCGCGCGATCTCTGCCGGCGATCCACCGATCGACGCGCTCCGCGCGGCGGCGAGCGCGCTGGCCCTCACCGAGCCCGCGCGGGCGCGGTCGCTCGTGCGGCGGGCGCGCGTCGCGGGGTGGCTACCGGAGCTGCGGGCGCGCGTGGACCGTCGCCTGGCCCGCGGCGAGTCGGTCGACCTGGGAGCATCGATAACGACGCCGCTGGCGCCGGTGGGAATTGACAGTGATAACGACGTGCGTTACGAATTGAGGGCGACCTGGGACCTGGCGAAGTTTGCCTTCAATCCCGATGAGATAGCCGCTCACTTCCAGGCGCTTCGCACGGCGGACGCCCGCCGGGAGATCGAGTCCCTGGTGATCAGACTGTACTTCGAGCGGCGGCGGCTCAAGGCTGAACTGAGCACTGCCGATGCCAAAGACGTGTCGCATTCAGGCCTCAAGCTTGAGCTGCGCATCGAGGAGGTTGAAGCCGAGTTGGATGCCCTGACGGGGGGAGCGTTTACGCGCATGCGGCGTCCGGCAGCGGTGGGACCCGCCGCTCCATGACGACGCCCTATTCCGCGCGCCGGCAACACCCGCGTTTCAACGTCGACATCAAGGTCGCGGTCTCCGTGGAGAGCGTCCAGTTCGACGCGCGCACGCGCGACATGTCACGCGCGGGCGTGTGCCTGGTCGCCGTGCAGCCGATCCCGCGCGAGACCGAGATCAGCCTGGAGCTGGTGCTGACGTTCGGCGATACCGGCACCTCGGAGCCGCTCACCGTCATCGGACGCGTGGCGTGGTGCACGGCGCTGTTCGGCGCGTACCAGATCGGCGTGAAGTTCGTGAAGGTCGACGACGACACCGCGCGCTACCTGGACATGTTCGTGGGCTTCCTGGACGGCACGCTGGCCACCGGAGGCATGGGGTCGGACGAGGAGGAGCTAAGGCGGGGCGCGGATCCGGACGATCCCTTCGCTTACTGATTCATGCCACAGCGCCCCCCGTCCCAGCAGCCTCCACGCCGGCAACATCAACGTCGCGACCTGCGCATGTCCGCGGAGGTCCGCACCGCCCGGAACGTGTTCACCGCGACCACGCGCGATCTGTCCGAGGGCGGCGCGGGTCTGAACTCCGATCGGCCGCTGGAAGAAGGCGAAGAGGTGACGCTTGGCCTGTTCCTGGTGCTCGACGACGTCGAGGCTGACACGCCGCCGCTGTGGGTGAAGGGGCGCGTGGCGTGGGCGCGCAGCGAGGCCAACAGCCACGCGGCCGGGGTTCGCTTCGAGGTCATCAGCGACGAGCAGAAGGCCTGGCTGCGCCAGGTGCTGACCGAGCTGGGCGCCCCGGCTACCTCAAGCTGACGCGAGGATCCGCTCGGCGACGCGCGCGCCGTCGAGCGCGGCGCTGACGATGCCGCCGGCGTATCCCGCGCCTTCACCGCACGGGTAGAAGCCGGCCATCGACGGCGACACCAGCGTCTCCGGATCGCGAAGGAAGCGGACCGGCGCGCTCGTGCGCGTCTCGGCGGCCACCAGCACGGCGTCCGCGGACAGGAAGCCCGGCATCCGCGCGCCCATCCCGCGCAGGCCGGCGCGCAGCGCCTCGGCGACGAACGGCGGCAGCACCGCCCGCAGATCGGCGGGCGCCAGACCCGGGCGGTAGCTGGAGCGGCCTACCGTGCTGCTCGCGCGGCCGTCGAGAAAGTCCACCAGCCGCTGCGCGGGGGCGCGGAAGTTGCCGCCGCCGACGCGAAACGCCGCCTGCTCGATCTGCCGCTGCAGCGCGACGCCGGCCAGCGGCCCGTCCGCCGCGGGACCGAAGTCGGCGGCGTCGACGGTGACGACCACGCCGGAGTTCGCGAACGGCGAGTCGCGGCGCGACAGGCTCATGCCGTTGACGACGACGCCATCCGCCTCGGTCGCCGCCGGCACGATCCAGCCGCCCGGGCACATGCAGAAGCTGTAGACGCCGCGGTCGCCCGAGGCGGCGGTCAGCTCGTAGAACGCTGCCGGCAGCTTGGGGTGGCCGGCCGCCGCGCCGTATTGCAGCTGGTCGATCAGACGCTGCGGATGTTCGATGCGTACACCGACGGCGATCGGCTTGCGCTCGATCGCCAGGCCCTCGGCCGCCGCCCATTCGTACACTGGCCGCGCCGAATGGCCGACGGCCAGCACGACCGCGTCCGCGGCGATCTCGTCGCCGCCCGCGATGCACGCGGCGCGCACGCGCCCGTCGCGCGCGCGCAGACCGGCGATCGCCGTTTCGAACCGGTACTCGACGCCCAGCCGCACGAGGTGCGCGCGCAGCGTCGTGAGCACGCGCGGCAAGCGATTGGACCCGACGTGCGGGCGCGCGTCCGCCTCGATGTCGGCGGGCGCGCCGAAGCGCACCAGGTCGGCGATGACGTCGGCGACGCCGGCGCGATCCTTCGCGCGCGTGTAGAGCTTGCCGTCCGAGAACGTCCCTGCCCCGCCCTCGCCGAAGCAGTAGTTCGAGCTCGGCGTCAGCTCGCCGCGCGTCAGCAGCGCGAGATCGCGGCGCCGCGGCTGCACGGGCTTGCCCTGCTCGACGATCGTGACCGGCACGTTCGCCTCGGCGAGCCGCAGCGCCGCCCACGATCCCGCCGGCCCGGAGCCGACGACGACGACGCGCGGCGGCGGCCGTCCGGCCGGCCAATGTGGGCGCCGGCGCGCCGGCAGCGGGCGCCCGCGGCACCGGCGGGGCCAGCGCCTCACCCTGGCGCCCGACCAGCACGCGCAAGCGCTGCCCCAGCGGCCGCCCCTTGCGCGCATCGAGCGAACGGCGCAGGACGCGCAGCTCGCCCGCCTGGCCGCGCCCCCAGCCGAGCGCCTGCTCCACGCGCGATGCGAGCGGACCGTCGATCTCGTCGAGCGGTACGAAGAGGTCAATCGTCTCAGGCATCGTCTTGAGGCGCTTCAGGCATCCGCGCGGACACTGAGGCCGACGCGCCGGCGCGCGTCCAGGCAGTGACGACCTCCGGCCGCGAACTCGCGGCAGGGACGCGGCCGGTTGTCGTAGATCGTGCAGGCGTAACGGGCGGCGGGCGCGCTCGCGTCGCTGTCCACGTGAAGCGCCGCGCAGCGCGGGCCGTCGCGGCGGATCTCGAAGCGCGTGCCGTGGCGCACGATCAGCTGCGGCTCCTGCCATACGACCGGATCGCGCATCGACACGGTCACGGAGTGGTAGGCCTCGCGGCAGCAGGCGCCGCAGTCCTGACAGTCGACCGGCGCCTCCCAGCGCGCGCACGCGGGGTGGCTGCGCTCGGTGCGCATCCCGTCGCCGTTGGCGGGCGCGCTCTGCCGGCAGCGGGCGACGCCGGGGCCGCGCCCACCGACGTACAGCCACGCGCAGCTGCCACAGCTCTCGCTCGCGGGGCCGAGCGGGAAACCGAGCGGGTGCGCGGCCGCCAGCGCCTGGGCCGCGACGACCGCCGCCGCGGTCTCGGACAGCGCCGCTTCGAGCGGCGCGCGCCACGACGACTGCTCGAAGCGCTGCAGCGCCGCACGCGCGCGCACGCCGGCGTCATCATCACCCGTCGCGTCTGCGTCGTCGGCCAGCGGATCCCGCGGCAGCATCGCGTAATACGCGCGATACGGCGTCGTCGGCGCCATCAGCGCCCGCAACCCGAAACGTCCGGCGAGATACGCCTGCAGGCGCAGGCACGCGTGCTCGCGCACGGTGTGCGCGGGGATGTTGTCGAGCCCCCAGTCCGGCTGCCGCAACGCCCCCTCTCCTTCCGTGATCGCGTGACACAGCTCGTGAAACACCAGCTGCGCGAACGCGTCGTCGTCATCCAGCGTGTCGTTCGCGCCGATCGCAATCTCGCCCGCGCCATTGCTCGTCGCATATGCGTCCTGTGTGCGCGACGTCATGAAGCCGACGCGCTCCGCGGCACGGCGCCAGATGGCGTCGATGTCCGGCGTGGCGAGCGAGCTTGCATATGGGCGTTTCACGCGCGCAATTGTAGCGGGGAAGCCCCGAGACGCCCGATGTTGCGTCGGGCAGTTTGCCAGCGTCACATTGCGCCGCAGCGCGGCGCTATACTAAAAAGTGGATATCCCTCTTGCCTTGGCGGCTGAGCGGATCAAATCTTTCCGTCCCTACGCGGGTGTCTCCCCGCGACGCAAAGAAACCCTGTACGCCGAATTCACGACTCGGCGTCGTAGCAAAAAACGAAAGGGGTATTTGACGTGCTTGCTGACTTGCGAAAGTTACCTTTGCCTCTCGCCGCCGCGGCGCTGCTCGGTGGCAGCTTCGGCGGGACCTCCCACGCCACCATCGCTCCCGTCGAGAACGTGACGGCCGACACATCAGCTGCGGTCCCGACCGCCGACGCCGCGTCGTGCCTCGCCAAGACCATCTGTTCGGTCAAGGAGCGCATTCGCTGGCAAACGCCCGCCTGGACGCCGTCGCAGTGCCGCAACATCGCCGAAGCGGTGTCGACGTCGGCGAAGCGTCACGACCTGTCGCCGTCGCTGTTGCTCGCGGTCATGGTCAACGAAAGTGACATGAACGAGAAGTCGGCGCGCGCGTACGAGCGCGACGGCCGCGTCTACGCGAAGGACGGCGGCCTGATGGCGATTCGCTGCATCCTCGACGACAAGGATCGCTGCACGAACGGCAACGTTCGCGGCGTCGCGTGGAAAGACATCATGAATCCCGTGACCAACATCGAGCTCGGCGCGCGCGAGCTCGCGCACTGGCGCGAAGGTGGTGGCGTCGTGACCAAGACGATCGTCAAGCGCGATCGCGACGGCACGCGCCAGACGGTGACGAAAAACCTCCCCTGCCACCACAAGACACACGCCTGGTGGGCGCACTACAACCACGGCCCGCGCTACATCGACAAGGGTTATGCCCGGCACTATCCGCACCGGGTCGCCGTGCTGGATCACGCGTTCGCCACGGTGATGAACGCGCCCGCTCCCGAGCTCGCTTCCGGCCGCATCACGATTCACGATGTCGGCAAGCGCGAACGCACGCCCGATCGCCCGATGGAAGCGCGCTACAAGAAGCTCACCGAGCAGATTCTGTCCGCCGGGACCTGCTCGCCGCTAGCGCTGAACTGACGCCGCGGCGGCGCCCGCGCCGACTGCGGCGCCGCGATCTTCATCGGCGGCGGCGCTCGCGTGCAGGCCGAACGCGGTTCCGGCGCCCAGGATCGCCAGCATGATGCCGACGACCAGCGCCGTGCGCGGCCGCGCGGTGAAGGCGCGTCCCGTGTGCCGCAGCCAAGCGCCCATGCCGCCGCGCGCCCGTTCCGTCCTGGCGTCGCGACGCGCGGCCGCCGGACCGATCGCTCTCGCGCGGCGAACGACTCCCGGCGGCGCCGCAACCGGAGCGTGAATCGATGAGCCCGCGATGTCGCGCACGAAGGCGGCGACGTCGTCGATGTGCAGCTTCGAGTTGACGATGAACTCGTCCAGCGCGCGCGCCATCTCGGCGGCGCTCGCGAAGCGACGATCGCGATCCCGCTCGAGCGCGCGCATCACGATGTCGCCGAGCGCGGACGGAACGTCGTCGCGTGTCGTCGACGGACTCGGGATCTGCATCTCCATTATCTTCTTCACCGTGCCGAGATCGCTGTCGCCCGCGAACAGGTGCTGGAGCGACAACATCTCGTGCATCACGATGCCGAGCGCGAACAGATCGACGCGACCATCGATCGGCTTGCCTTCCAGCTGTTCGGGCGCGAGGTACGCCGGCTTGCCCTTCACCGTTCCCGTCTTGGTGGTCTGCGACAGCGTGCTTGAACGTCGACACGCCGAAGTCGAGCAGCTTCACAGCCCCCGCGTTGGTGATGATGATGTTGGACGGCGTGACGTCGCGGTGGATGGCGTCCAGCGGCCTGCCATCGCGGTCGCACAGGCCGTGAACATGGTCGAGCGCGCGGCACACCTCGCGCGCGACGTAGGCGACGATCGCCGCGGGCGTCTTGCGGTTGGACGCGCGCAGCGTGCGCAGGATGCGCGACAGCGATGGCCCCTCCACATACTCGAGCGCAAGAAACAGCACGCCTTCGTCCTCGCCGAAGTCGTAGACGTCGACGATGTTGGGGTGGTGAAGCAGCCCCAGCAGCTTGGCCTCGTCGACGAACATGCGAATGAACTCGGGGTCGTCAGCGTGCGCGGGGAGGATCCGCTTGATCACCACGTCGCGGGCAAATCCACCTGGGCCCATCGCGCGGCCCTTGAATACCTCCGCCATACCCCCGATCCCGAGTGGGTGGAGGAGCTCGTAGCGCCCCATCTTCACGACACCGTCGATGTCGCTGTCGCGATCGCGCTCCGTGTCGAAGCGTTGTCCCGCGCGGTGTCCGATCAAGCCGTCGAGCATGAGCCCCTTGGAGTCCCTTCAGGACTCGTGCCAAGCCAGCGGCCCCGTTTTGGGCACAACGGTTACCCAGGCGTGACGCGCACGGTTGGGGCGGTTACGGCCGACATTGCCGGATGTCCGCCGATCTGCGCCTTAGCTTCAACCGACATGGACGGTGACGGGCAGCAACAGAAGAAGAAGCTCAGGCTCTCGATCGGGTACCTCATCCTGGGCTTGTGGGTGGTGTTGTTGCTGCAGCAGGTCCTGTCTGCGTACCTGCGGCCCAACCGGATGCCGTACAGCGAGTTCAAGACGTCTGTGGCGTCGGGAAAGGTCGAGGAGGTCGCCATCGGGCAGACACTGATCCAGGGGCGGACCAAGCACGATGTGGCGCCGGCGAGCAGCGGCAAGCCCGAGCAACCGGCGCAGGACGCTCGCGCCTCGCTCAAGGACCGGAACACGTTCGAAACCGTCCGCGTCGAGGATCCCGAGCTGCTCAAGGAGCTCGCCAAATTTGGCGTGAAGGTCAACGGCGTCGTGGAGACGAACTTCTGGCGCGACGCCGCTGGTTGGATCATCCCGATCGCGATCATCGGCGTGTTCTGGATGCTGATGATTCGACGCGCGGGTCAGGCCGGCCACAACGGGTTCATGACCATCGGCCGCAGCAAGGCCAAGGTGTACATGGAGAAGGACGTCAACGTCCGCTTCACCGATGTCGCCGGCGTGGACGAGGCCAAAGAGGAGCTCAAGGAGATCATCGACTTCCTGAAGACGCCCGCGCGCTTCGCCAGGCTGGGCGCGAAGCTCCCCAAGGGCGTCATGCTGGTGGGACCGCCAGGCACCGGCAAGACGCTGCTCGCGCGTGCCGTCGCCGGCGAGGCCGGGGTGCCGTTCTTTTCGATCAGCGGCTCTGACTTCGTCGAGATGTTCGTCGGCGTCGGCGCCGCGCGCGTGCGCGACCTGTTCGAACAGGCGAAGCAGAAAGCGCCGTGCATCATCTTCGTCGACGAGCTCGACGCCCTGGGCAAGGCGCGCGGCGTCGGGCCGGTCGCGCACGAGGAGCGCGAGCAGACGCTGAATCAGCTGCTCGTCGAGCTGGACGGCTTCGACGCGCGCGTCGCCGTGATCCTGATGGCGGCGACCAACCGCCCCGAAATTCTCGATCCCGCCCTGCTGCGCGCCGGCCGCTTCGATCGCCACGTGCTCGTCGATCGGCCGGACAAGTCGGCGCGCCTGGAGATCCTGAAGCTGCACGCGAGCAAGGTATCGCTCGACACCGAGGCGGATCTGGGTGTCATCGCCAGCATGACCGCCGGCTTCGTCGGCGCGGACCTGGCGAACATCATCAACGAGGCGGCGCTGCTCGGCGTGCGGCGGGATCGCGACAAGGTGGGGCTGGCCGAGCTGCAGGAGGCGGTCGAACGCGTGGTCGCCGGCCTGGAGAAGCGGAACCGCGTGCTGTCGCCCGACGAGAAGAAGCGCGTCGCGTACCACGAGCTCGGGCACGCGCTGGTCGCGTCGGCGCTGCCCGGCACCGACACGCTGCACAAGATCTCGATCATCCCGCGCGGCGTCGCGGCGCTCGGCTACACGATGCAGGTGCCAACCGAAGATCGCTTCCTGATGACGGAGAGCGAGCTCAAGAACAAGGTCGCGACGCTGCTGGGCGGGCGAGCCGCCGAGGAGCTGATCTACGACGAGGTGTCGACCGGCGCCCACGACGACCTGAGCAAGGCGACCGACATCGCGCGCAGCATGGTCAAGACGTTCGGCATGAGCGCGCGACTGGGGCAGGTGGCGTTCGAGAAGGACCGCCGCGGGATGATGCTGCAGGCGCCGCTCGACATCGCGCCGCGCAACGAATACAGCGAGCAGACGGCGCGCGCCATCGACGAGGAGGTGCGCCGGATCATCGACGAGCAGCGCGAGCGGGTCGCGGAGATCCTGTCACAGCGCCATACCGTCCTGCTGCGGGCCGCGCAGCTCTTGCTGGCCAAGGAGACCATCAGCGGCCACGAGCTGCGCGAGCTGATCGCCGCGCACCTGCCGGACACGCAGCCCGCCTACGACGACGCCGAGGCGCGCGTCTAGCTTCGCCTCGGCGCCAGGCCGGCCAGCCTCGATCGGAGCCTGCAACCAGCGTCTGCAGCCAGAGCTCAAGAGTCCGAGCAACGCGTCACGGGGATCTCCCCAATTCTCGGCAGCCACGTAAGCGCTTCCTGTGTGGCGCCGGGCCTTGGGGAAGATCCGAGAACCGGCTGCCGCCGAGAGTTGCCGCAAACACCCGAGCCGATCCGCGCGATGCGGTGCCGAGCCACACGCGCGCGCGATCCGCTCACGGAGTCTTCTTCAGTCGCGATCGCAGGCCGGGCCGCTCACCTGGTGTGCGTGACGATCACGCTCCAGGCGGCGCCAACGACGAACGCAAGCGCCCATCGCCAGGCCAACGATCGCATAGCTCGTTCAAGCAACATGACGCGGGAACTCCTTGCAGAGCTGGTGCCAGCACAACCACATTTCCGGACGCCCGTCTTAACGAGCGGTTAGCGGTCACGACCCCTAGGCGTTGTTTCCAGCCGGTGACAGGGGCGCGTGCGCGGTGACAAAGACCGACGCGCAGCCCTCAGGCGGAGCCCTGAAAAAAACCGACGTTCATAGGTCATTGCCACCTTGCGGTGACCCGCCCGGGGCTTAATTACCTGGAAGCGGTTCCGAGCATGCATAGCGGCGACAACGGCGAGACAGGCAGCATCGTTTCCGGTTCCGACGCCCTTGGTGGGTCTTCCCCGGCGGACGGACTGGATATCCTGCTCGTGGACGACGAGCCCGACATCGAGATCGTAGCGGGCGACGCGCTACGCGACGCTGGCCATCGTGTCACTGTCGCAACCAACGGTGCCGACGCCCTGCACCTGATCTCGACACGGGTGTTCGACATCATGATCTGCGACATCCGCTTGCCGAAGCTGGATGGCCTGACACTGTTCCGGCGCACGCGGCAGGAGTCGCCCGACACGACGGTGATTTTGATGACCGCGTTCGCCGCCATCCAGGACGCCGTCGCGGCGGTCAAGGAAGGCGCGCACGACTACCTGACCAAGCCGTTCGAGATGGACGAGATCACGTTGCGCGTCGCGCGTATCGCCGAACATCGCGCGCTGCTGCGCGAGCTCGAACGCGCGCGCGCCGAGCTGGCCAAGGACGGCGCGAACGAGACCATCGTCGGACGGTCGGTACAGGTGCTGCGCCTGCTCGATCGGGTCAACACCATCGCCACGAGCCACGCCCCCGTGCTGTTGCAGGGCGAGAGCGGCACCGGCAAGGAGCTGGTCGCCCGCGCGCTGCACGAACGCGGGCCCCGGCGCGGTAAACCGTTCGTCGCGGTCAACTGCGCGGCGTTCCCCGACACCCTGCTGGAAGCGGAGCTGTTCGGACACGAGCGGGGGGCGTTCACGGGCGCCGTCAAGAAGCGCGACGGGCGCTTCCGCGCCGCGCACGCCGGTACCCTGCTGCTGGACGAGGTCGCCGAGATGTCGATGCCCGCGCAGGCCAAGCTGCTGCGCGTGCTGCAGGAGGGGGTGATCGAGCCGCTGGGCACGAACGAGTCAGTCCGTGTCGACGTGCGCGTCATCTCCGCGACCCACCGCAACCTGAAGAGCCGGATCGCGGACGGGCTGTTTCGCGAGGACCTGTATTACCGGCTGAACGTCCTCAACATCGACATCCCGCCGCTGCGCGAGCGCCGCGGCGACCTGCCGCTGCTGGTGCAGTACTTCCTCAAGAAGCTGGGCAACAAACAGGCGAAGGCGACGCCGCGGGTCTCGCAGGCGGCCTGGTCGGCGCTGGCGGAGTTCCCGTTCCCCGGCAACGTTCGCCAGCTCGAACATGCCATCCAGCACGCGGTGGTGCTGGCGGGCGGTAGCGACATCGACATCCAGCACCTGCCCAGGGAGATCGCGCGCGCCGGTGAAAGCCAGCGCCCCGGAGCCCCCGTGCCGCGCCCGCTGGGGACGGCCATGAAGGAGTTCGAACGCGAATACCTGCAGCGCGCCCTCGCCCAGGCCGAAGGCAAGCGGACCCTGGCCGCCGAGATCCTGGGCATCTCCCGCAAGAACCTCTGGGAGAAGCTGCGCATGCACGGCTTCTCTGACGCCTAACCCGACCGCCGGACGGCAGCCGCCGTCCCCTCCCCGCCCAGCCTAGTGGTGCGCGGGCGCCGGGCCCGGGTGGTCCTCGATGACCTCGATCTCGGGGCCCTCGGTGCTGGGCGCCGACGACGGCAGCGTCATCGGGTTACGCGTCCACAGGTCGCCGAACACGCCGAGGATCATCACGAACATGAACAGAAACGACGCCGAGAACACCAGCCGGTTGGCGCCGGCGGCCTCGGTCATGTGCATGAAGAACAGGATGACCAGGATCGCCTTGATGCTCGCGATGGTCATCGCCAGCGGCAGGTTGGCCCAGCCCAGGTCCATGTACCCCGTCCAGACGGTCAGGCCCGTGAACGCGAGCAGGATGGCCCAGATGATGAAATACCGTCCCGCGCCGTGCGTACCGGCGTGGGCTTCGGCTTTCGAGGTGGGTTCCTTGCCTGCGTGAGCCACTGTCGTCTCCTAGATCAGGTAGAGGAGCGGAAAGAGGAAGATCCACACCAGGTCGACGAGGTGCCAGTACAGCGCGCCCAGCTCGACCGGCACGTAGTACTCCGGCGTGTAGCGGCCCTTGAACACGCCCTTCGCCACCCACAGCAACAACGACATGCCGACGATGACGTGGAACGCGTGCAGCCCCGTGGCCAGGAAGTAGACGGTGAAGTAGAGGTTCGCGCCCGGATACTTCGCCAGTGACGGATCGCTGAACCACTTGCCGGGTAGCGACCCGACGTGGAACTTGTGCGCGTATTCGAAGTACTTGATCACCAAGAATGCGCACGCGAACAGGATGGTGATCGCCAGCATCCCGAGCGCGAGCTGCCGCTTGCCGACCTTCACCGCGTAATACGCCAGCGCGGCCGTCAAGCTGCTGGTGATGAGCACGAGCGTGTTGGTCGCGCCCAGCGTGATGTTGAGCGACCGCGACGCGTGGTGAAAAGCGTCGTGATAGAAGTGGCGGTAGACCGTGTAGCAGAGGAACAGGCCTGCGAACAGCAGCACCTCTGTCCCCAGGAACAGCCACATCCCCAGCCGGACCGCGTGGTCCTGCTTCTCGATGGTGTCGAAGTGGTGCGCCAGATTCGGATTGTGGTGGCCGGCGTGCGCGTCAGATGACGACATGCTCAACCTCCTCTCCCGGGTTCTGGTACGAGTGCGGATCCTGGGTGATGACCGGCGTCTCGTGGAAGTTGCTCTTGGGCGGCGGTGACGTCGTCATCCATTCGTAGCCGCGCGAATCCCACGGGTTGTCGCCCGCGATCTTGCCGCGGAACAGCGCGTAGAGCAGATAGACGAGGATGATGATGAAGCCGAACGCGAGCAGCGACGCGCCTGCCGTCGACGCCACGTTGAGGGCCGTGAACCGCTCCGGGTACATGAAGTAGCGGCGCGGCATGCCGGCGTTGCCGACCAGGAACTGGGGGATGAAGGTCGCGTTGAAGCCGAGGACGATGAACGCCGCCGCCACCATGCCCCAGCCTTCGTGGTACATGCGCCCGAACATCTTCGGGAACCAGTAGTGGATGGCGATCAGGAAGCCCATGATCACCGCGCCGACCATGATGAAGTGGAAGTGCGCGACGACGAAGTACGTGTCGTGCCAGTGCACGTCCAGCGACACGGTGGCCACCGCGATGCCGGTCATGCCGCCGAACACGATGAAGAACAGAAAGCCGCAGATGTAGATGAGCGGCGTCGAGATGGCGATGGCGCCCCGGTAGAGCGTCGCCACCCAGTTGAACACCTTGATCGCGGTGAACACGCCGACGAACATCGAGATGACGGCGAACGCGCCGTTGTCGAACGGCGACTGCCCGGACACGAACATGTGGTGGCCCCAGGCGAAGAAGCCGACGAACGCGATGCCCAGCGACGAGTACGCGATCATCTTGTAGCCGAACACGTTCTTGCGCGAGAACGCGGCGATCGCGTCGCTGACGACGCCCATCGACGGCAGCACCATGATGTAGACGGCCGGGTGCGAGTAGAACCAGAACATGTGCTGGAACAGCACCGGGTCGCCGCCCTTGGTCGCGTCGAAGAAGCCGAAGCCGCCGACCTTCTCGATGCCGGCCAGCATCACCGTCAGACCGATGACGGGGGTCGCCAGCACCTGGATGATGCTGGTGCCGTAGATCGCCCACACGAACAGCTGCAGCCGCATCCAGCCGATGCCGGGTGCGCGTAATGTGTGGACGGTGACGATGAAGTTCAGGCCGGTGACGATCGACGAGAAGCCGAGGATGAATACGCCTAACAACACCGGGAACACCGTCATCGGCGTCGTCGTGCTGTACGGCGCGTAGAACGTCCACCCCGTGTCCGTGCCGCCCATGATCATGCCGGCCAGCGCGATGGTCGCGCCCGTCCAGTAGAGATAGAGCGACAGCAGGTTCAGGCGCGGAAACGCGACGTCTTTGGCGCCCAGCATCAGCGGCAGGCAGAAGTTGCCGAACACGCCCGGGATCGCCGGGATCATGAACAAGAAGATCATGACCACGCCGTGCAGCGTGAACATGCGGTTGTACGTGTTGGCGCCCATCAGCGTGGGCTCGGGCGTGGTCAACTCGAGCCGGATCGCCATGGCGAAGATGCCGCCCAGCAGGAAGGCGATCATCACCGACACCAGGTACATGATGCCGATGCGCTTGTGATCGAGGGTGAACAGCCACGACCGGACGCCGCGGTCCGCGTTCAGGTAATTGACCGCCGGCATGACCGGCTGGTCGTTATCGGCGAGCTGGCTTGGCTGGCTCATACGTCGCTTCCTTGGCGGGCAGGTTCTCGAGGCTGGTGCTGCGCAACGACTTGATGAACTCCACCAGCGCTGCGGCCTCCGGTGCGGCGAGCCGCCCCTTGTACGTCGGCATGATGGGCTTGAATCCCTTCACGACCTTCGCCCGCGGATCAATCATCGAATCGGTCAGATAAGCCTCGTCTGCGACCACCGCTCCGCCGCCCTCGAGAGGCTCGCGGCGCATGTAGAGGTCCAACCAGGTCGGCCCGATGTGCGGCTGTCCGTCCAGCGAGTGGCAGCGCAGGCAGCCCTCGGACATCGCGATCTTCTTGCCGTAGTCGACGATCGACCCGCGCATGCTGCCGCCGTCATCGCTGGCGGTGTCGACGCGTTCGGCGAGGCCCGCCTTCTGCTCGACCAGCCACTGATCGAACTCCGGAGCCGGCATGACCACGACCTCGCCCCACATCTGCGAGTGCCATGTGCCGCAATATTCGGTGCACAGGATCTGGTAACGCCCGGGCTTCGTCGCCTCGAACCACGTCTCGGTGTAGCGACCCGGCAGCACGTCCTGCTTGATGCGGAAGTCGGGCACGTAGAACGAGTGCAACACGTCGCGGCTGGTCATGAGCAGCCGCACCGGACGGTTGGCGGGGACATGCAGCGTGCCGATGGCGTTGGGACCGCCGCCGGCGTACGCGAACTTCCACATCCACTTCTTGCCCATCACGTACACGTCCATCGCGTTCTTGGGCGGCGTCGTGTACCAGACGTAGTCCCTGAACCCCTGCACGAACCACAGCAGGAAGAAGAACAGCGGCAGGCCGATGACCATCACCTCGAACTTGACGCTGGGGATGACCATCGGCGTCGACTGGTTGCGCCGGCGCTCGCGGTACTTGAAGAAGAAGTAGAACGCCAGCAGACCGGTCGCCGTCGACGCGATCATCGTCACCGCGATGACGAAGTAGTGCAGCGTATCGACCTTGGGGGCGAACGTGGACGCCTGGTCAGGCAGCCACAGCAGGCGGCGCATCAGGTCGTTCATGCCGCCCTCCCGACTGCGGCGGTGGCCGCGCGGCGTTTCCGCATTTGGATCTCCTTGCGCCAGAGCACGGTGAGCAGCGACGCCAAGGCGACGAACACGGTCAGAGCTCCGATGCGCATGAACCCCATCAGGAACGGTCCGTACCGCCGCGTCGCGGGGTCGTACCGGTAGCAGGACATCAACACCTTGTCGAACGACGTGCCGACGCGGCCGCCGCTGGCCTCGACGACGGCCATGCGAAAGTCGCGCGTCGGATAGTTCACGCCGTAGAGGTAGCGGGCGATGGTCCCTTCCGGCGTCAGCACGAACGCGACCGCGTCGTGCGCGAACTGCTTGCTGGTCTCGTCGTACTTGTAACGAAAGCCGACGGCGTCGGCGAGCTGCTTGGCGGCTGCAGCGCCGTCGCCCGCGGAAATCCAGAACGGCCAGTCGACAGCCGTCGCGCCGCCACCGGCCAGCTCCAGCACGCGCCGCTGGGTGGCGGTCAGCAGCTTGGCGTCTTCGGCGGGATCGATGCTGACGTCGACGGCGAGAAAATCCTTGCCGAGCTTGAGGCCCGAGCTGGCCGCTGCCTTGACGATGCCGTCGAGCACCAGCCCGCACAGCATCGGGCAGCGGTGGTAACCGAGCGTCACCAGCACCGGCAGGCCGCGACCGAACAGCGATTCCAGCTGGACCGGCCGGCCGCCCACGTCGGTGAACGCCAGCCCGCCCGGCACGCGGTCACCCAGGTGCTCGATGACGTCGATGTCCTGCAGCGCGGACAGCGACTGCTCTGCCCCCTGCGGGAACACGATCTTCTGCTTCTCGGCGCGCGCGGCGCCGGCCCCGGCGACGACAGTGGCCGCGAGCGCGGCCACGGTGGTGAGGAGGCGAAGGCGGTGCATCACTTGGGCGCTCCTGCCGGCAGCGCGCCGGAGGCGATGGCGTCCATCGCGCGACCGATGGGAATGTGCGCAACGCCCTTGCTCTTATCTACCCAGCCGTAGCCGTTCAGGCGGGCGTCAGTTTGCTTGCGCCACCTGAGCAGTCGGCGGTCGACGGAGAACGGAACCTGATCGACGATGCCGATCTCCTGCTGGTGGATGGTCACCGGCGTGGCGGCGACGCCGCTGGCCTCGGTGACGCGCTTGGTCTCGTCGTGGAGCAGCCAGGCGGCCCAGACGGTCGAGAACGCGAAGACGGCCAGCGACACGACGCCGACGATGATCACCTTTGAGTAATCGACCTCGTCCTCGCCCTGCTTGCCGTGAGGATCGTGGGTGCCGTGTGAAGGAGGGTGCGAGCTCATGGCTGCCTGTACCGCAAGGATTCAGAGATGTAGGGATCACGCACCGGCACCGGAAGCCGGCCGCGGAAGCGGAAGAGCGCAAACGCGATGGCCAGCAGCCCCATGCCGATGAACGCGGTCAGGGTAGACCAGTGGAACGAAACACCCTCGGGGTGAAGCTTGGGCATGATCAGCCAGTAGATGTCGATGAAGTTCACCAGCAGGATCCACACGGCGACGGCCGCCAGCTGCTTCGGCGTGCGCTTCAGCGACCGGGACAGCAGCGCGCCAAACGGCAGGAAGAAGTGGCCGAAGATCAGGAAGATGCCGATTCCCCTCCACCCCGGGTTGAAGCGGGTGATGTAGAACGGAATCTCTTCGGGCAGACCCGCGATCCAGATCAGCAGAAGCTGCGAAAACGCGATGTAGGTCCAGAAGGCGGTGAACGCGAGCATCAGCTTACCGACGCTGTGCGTGTGCTCGATGTTCATGCCGCCGCCGAGCACGTTCTTGAGCCCCGCCTGCCAGGTGACCACCGCCAGCACCGACAGCGCCGCGCCGAAGCTGCCCGCGAAGTAGTAGACCCCGAAGATCGTCGAGAACCACGTCGGGTTCAGGCTCATCATCCAGTCGAAGGCCGCGAACGTCATCGCCAACCCGACAAACGGCAAGCCGCCGGACGCCAGCCGCCGCATCCGCGCCAGCAGGCTCCAGTTGTCTTCCTTGCCGCTGTCCAGGCGCAGCGACATGCGAAACAGGCGCTCCGACACGAACGCCGCGATCGCGACGTAGATGAAGCCGCGCGCGACGAAGAAGCCCACGTTCAGCCAGGGCGCCTTGTGATGAATCCGCTCGAGCGCCTCTTTCGAGAGCTCGGCCACCACCTGCGGTCCGCCCCAGTGTTCTGGATCTACCCACTGGAAGATCTCCTTCATGCCGACAGCGATCGGGATGAACAGGAGCAGGAACAGCGGCATCGTCGCCGCCATGACCTCGATCGGACGCCGCAGCACGGTCACCCAGCGGGCGCGCGTGGCGTGCAGGGCCTGGAGCAGGATGGTCGATGCGAACGCCAGCCCGGCCCAGTAGGCGAACGCAACCACGTAGGAGTAGTACGCTTCCTTCGCGCTGACCTCGTCGCCCGTGAGCGCGGCGACGACCGTTGCGAGCAGTAGCACCGCGCCGATGCCGCCGGCCGCAGCCATCGCTCCCTTACCCCCGCTGAACGGCGGCAGCTTCTGGATCTGTTCCGCCGTGGGAATGTTGGGTGCGTGCGAGCTCACGGCGTCTCCTGATGGTGAACCGGTGGATGCGCGGGCTGGGCGGGCGCCGGAAGATGGGCGCCGGACGGCGGCGCGGCTTCGACCTTCTGGCGATCCTCGGGCGACAGCTCCGAGGCCGGCATGCCCTGCGATAGCTGCAGCGCGCGTACGTATGCGACGACCGCCCAGCGTTCTTCGATGGTGAGCTCGGCGGCGTAGGAGGCCATCATGCCGAAGCCCTTGGTGATGACCTCGTAGATGTAGCCTGCCGGACGATCGACGTAGCGGTGCAGCGACGGCGGCGGGCGCAGCGACATCTGCCGCGCGACGATGCTCTCACCGTCACCCAGCGGGCCGTGGCAGGTGCCGCAGGTGATGTCGTAGCGCTTGCGGCCGGTGTCGAGCAGCTTGCGCGTCATCGGCACCGGGATCGTGACCACGAAGCGCGGCAGCGGCTCGCCGTTGGTCTGGATCGGCCCGTCCGGATCGCGGCCCGTGGTGAGCGGCGCGTTCAGCGTGATGCGCTCGCGCGGCACCGTCCCCTCGGGAGGCGCGTGCATGGACAGCCCGTTCGAGAAGAACTTGCTCTCCTTGTACCGGTTGGCCCGCGGCTGACTGTCAGCCATCGGGTCCAGGATGTTCTCGTCGCAAGCCGAAGCCGTGACGGCAACGAGCGCCAGCGCGATGGAAAGTCTCTTCATCGCTCCGACTCCGTCACCAGCTCGGTCAATATCGCCCCTGCGGCCTTGACGTCGGAGATTGCGCGATCGACGTCAGCGCCGGCCGGCAGCTCCACCGACAGGAAGAACGCGTCGATCGAGGCGCGCGAGAACTGCTCTGACTCGAACACCGGGTGATAAGGCTGCGGCAGCTTCGCCAGCGCGAAGAAGCCCATGAACGCCGACCCGCCGCCCAGCAGCACCGCCAGCTCGAACGTGATCGGGATGTTGGCGGGCGGACCATGCGGCGGGCGATTGCCGATGTTCAGCGGCCAGTCGATGACGTTCATGAAATAGATCATCGAGTAGGCGATGCACGCGCCGACGATCGCCCCCCCGAGCACGATGGCCGGGATTTTCGGGCGCTTGAGCCCGAGCGCGTCCTCGATGCCGTGGATCGGGAACGGCGTGTGCGTGTCCAGGCTCTTGTAGCCGCCCTGGCGCATGGTGGTCGTGCCGTCGAGCAGCGCCTGCGGCGACGCAAACTCGGCGATGACGAACCGCCGCGCGACGAACGAGGACTCTTCGTGTCCGTCCGACATCAGTGGGTCTCCCCGACGGGATCCGCCGTCGGATCATGCGCCAGCTCGTGGCGCAGCTCCTTGACCTCGGTCACCGCGACCGCTGGTACGAACTTGAGGAACAGCAGGAACAGCGTCGAGAACAACCCGATGGTCCCGATGAACAGCGTGATGTCGACCCACGTCGGCGAGTAGTTCTCGAACTTCGACGGGATGAAGTCCTGGTGCAGCGACGTGACGACGATGTTGAAGCGCTCGCACCACATACCGACGTTGATGAACAGCGACGCGATCCACATGGTGGCGATGCTCGTGCGCGCCTTCTTGAACCAGAAGATCTGCGGCGTGACGACGTTGCAGAACACCATCAGGAAGAAGATGCCGCTCATCGGGCCGCCCCAGCGCGTCTTGAAGAACTGGGCGTATTCGTACGGATCGCCCGAGTACCAGGCGATGAAGTGCTCCATGATGTAGCCGTACGAGACCATCATGCCCGTCACGAGCATGATCTTGTTCATGTTCTCGAGGTGCTTCATGGTCACGACGTGCTTGAGACCAAGGAAGTGGCGCGCCGGGACCATCCACGTCATGACCATGGCGAAGCCCGAGAACACGGCGCCGGCGACGAAGTACGGCGGGAAGATCGTCGTGTGCCAGCCGGGGATGACCGACGTGGCGAAGTCGAAGGACACGATGGTGTGGACCGACAGCACCAGCGGCGTCGACAGGCCGGCGAGCAGCACGTAGGCCCACTTGTACTCGGCCCAGTGACGGCCCGAGCCGCGCCAGCCCATGGCCAGCATGCCGTAGATCATGCGCTTGTTCTTGGTCTTCGCCGAGTCGCGCAGCGCCGCGAGGTCGGGGACCAGGCCCAGGTACCAGAACAGCAGTGAGATCGTGAAGTAGGTGCTGACCGCGAACACGTCCCAGGTCAGCGGGCTCTTGAACTGCGGCCAGATGCCGTTGGTGCTGGGGTACGGCATCAGCCAGTAGATGGCGAACCACGGCCGGCCGGTGTGCAGCAGCGGGAACAGCAGCGCGCAGATGACGGCGAACAACGTCATCGCCTCCGCGAAGCGGTTGATCGACGTGCGCCACTTCTGCTGGAACAGCAGCAAGATCGCGGAGATCAGCGTGCCGGCGTGGCCGATACCGATCCACCAGACGAAGTTGATGATGCCGAACGCCCAGCCGACGGGGATGTTGTTACCCCAGACGCCGATGCCTCTGTACAGCGTCCACGAGATGGCGATGACCAGCAGGCCGAGCATCGCCAGCGCGACGGAGAACAGCGCGAACCAACCCTTGCCGGCGCCGCGCCACACGTGCGCGAGCAAGCTGTCGTTGATCGTCTTGTCTGTGTGGACCCCTTCGATGAGCGCCTGTGGCTCGAGGGGATCGCGAGAAACGCTTGCATTGGATAGCGGGGCGGCCATGACTTAGTGCTCCCCTTTGCCGTGCGCTGGTCCGTGCCCGGCCCCGTGCGCATCCGGCACGTGCAGTTCGGGATTCGGGTTACGCACCCGCGCCAGATACGCCGTGCGCGGGCGGGTGCCGACCTCGTGCAGAAGATCGTAGCGACGCGGGTCGGCGTGCTGCTGCGAGACCTTCGAGCTCGCATCGTTCAGCGATCCGAACACGATCGCGCGCGTCGGGCAGCCCTGCTGGCACGCCGTCTCCAGCTCGCCGTCGGCGATCGCGCGCCCCTCGATGCGCGTCGTGATGCGCTTGCGCTCGATGCGCTGCACGCAGTACGTGCACTTCTCCATGATGCCGCGCGTGCGGACGGTGACGTCCGGGTTCATCCCCAGCTCGCGCGCGGCGGTGACGTCCGCGATGTAGTTGAGGTAGTTGAAGCGGCGGACCTTGTACGGGCAGTTGTTGCTGCAGTAGCGGGTGCCGATGCAGCGGTTGTAGACCATCTCGTTCAAGCCCTCGTCGCTGTGGACGGTGGCGTTGACCGGGCAGACGTATTCACACGGCGCCGTCTCGCAGTGCACGCACATCAGCGGCTGCGTGATCATCGACAGCGAGTCGTCGGTACCCGAGAAGTAGCGGTCGACGCGGATCCACTGCATCTCGCGGCCGCGCCAGACGTTTTCCTTGCCGACGATGTTGATGTTGTTCTCGGACACGCACGCGACCACGCACGCGTTGCAGCCGGTGCACTTGTTGAGATCGATCGACATGGCCCACTTGTAGGCCTGCTTGCTGTAGTCGACGGGCTCGTGGATCGTCGGCAGCGGACCGCGCCGCATCGCGATCTCCTCGTTGAACTTGGAGTCGCGCTTGAGGACCTCTTCGATCGGCGCCTCGACGGCCGGCGGCGGGATCACACGGCCGTCCGGTGACATCGTCCAGTGGTCCTGCGTGATCGCGAACTTGAAGCGCCGGCCCGTCTTGGCGAGCGTGGCGCCGCGGTCGTACCAGGGGTTATCGCTGGTGCGTAGCGCGCCGGCGTTGAACCCGACGTCTTTGCCGACGCTGCCGACGCCCGCGGCGGTGCGCCCGTAGCCGAGCGGCAAGGTCACCGTGTCGTCGACGTGCCCCGGCACGATCATCACGGGGGCATCGATGTGACGCTCGCGATAGGTGACCTCGACGATGTCTCCCGTCGAGATATCGAGCGCCTTCGCCGTCGCTTCCGACATCATGGCCGCGTTGTCCCAGGTCAGCTTCGTGATCGGGTGCGGCAGCTCCTGCAGCCAGGCGTTGTTGGCGAAGCGGCCGTCGTAGAGCTTCGGGTCGACGACGAACGCGATCTCCATCCCCGACTTGGTCCGTGTCAGCAGCGGCGCGACGGTCTGCGCCAGCGCGCCGCCGTCGACGGCGACGCCAGCCTCGACCGCGACGCCGGTGTCGGGAACGATGCCGTCAGCCAGCCAGCGCTCCCAGTGGGCGTCGAATTCCCCGCCCTTCGTGAACTGTCCCTGCCAGTAGCGGCGCAGGAGCTTGTTCGCGCCGACATCCCCTTCGCCGAGGAAGGCGGCGTAGAGGTCTACCTCCTGGATGCCGCCCCACAGCGGCGCGATCAGCGGCTGGATGATCGAAACGGTCCCGTCGGTGGCGCGAACGTCGCTCCAGGTCTCGAGCCCGTGCGCCGCCGGGACGACCACCTTGCACGCCGCGGCCGTCTCGTCTTCGTGCAGCGTGAAGTAGATCGAGTTGGGGACGCGTTCCAGCAGCTTCGCGAACTTGAAGTCCGCGGGCGCCGTATAGGCGGGGTTGGCCGCCGTGATGACCAGCGTGTCGACCGCGCCAGCAGCGATGTCCTGCGCCAAGGCAGCCAGCGGCGCTGGGCCCGACAGCGGGTCCTGCGTCAGCGGCGCGCCGTAGTCGACGGTGACGCCAATGTTTCCGAGCGCGGCGTTGAGCGCGGCAGCCAGCGCGTGCACAGCCGGCGGCTGGCGGCGGCCGGCAATGACCAGCGAGCTGCCACGGTGGCGTTCCAGGTCGCCGGCGAGGGCGACGAGCCACTTCATGTCCCACTTGCGCTCGCCGTGCGACAGCGACGCGAGCGGCGCCAGCTTCTCCAGCCCGCGGCTGGCGAGCATCGAACACAGCGCCGCGACGAACGCGCCGATCTCGGTGCCCTGCATACGCAGGCGGTGATCGGACATCGCGCCGGTGACCGTCACGGCCGGCTCGACGACATACAGGCGGCTCATGCGCGGGCTGGGCTCGCGGCGTGCCGCGAACTCGCGCGACAGGCGCGTCTGCTCGGCGCCCTCGGCCAGGAAATCCGCGTCCAGGGACAGGATGACGTCGGCGGAAGCGAGACGGTGCCGGGGCACCAGCGGCTTGCCGAACGCCATGCGGGCGCCGTCGACCGCGCCATCATCGGCCGCCGACGAGTAGCTGACGAACTTGGCCTGGGGGAAACGTTCCAGGATGCGGCGGCGCAGATCGAGCAGCAGCGGCGACGTCGTCGGGGGCGTCAGGAAGCGCAGGCCGGCGCCGCGGTTCTCCGCCAGCTTCGTGCTGGTGGCGGTGATCTGGCCGAGCAACGTGCGCCACGCGATCGGCGTCACTCCTCGCCGCAACTGCTTCGCGCGATCGTCATCGTACAGGCCCAGGATCAGCGCCTGCTCGATCGCGGTCGTCGCACCGATCGTCTGTGGATGGGCGGGGTTGCCTTCGATCTTGGTCGGGCGGCCTTCGTGGCTCTCGACCAGCAGGCCGCTGCCGTAGCCCTCCAGCGCGTACGCGGTGGCGAAGTGCAGCGGGTTGCCCGGCGTGACCTCTTCGGGACGGCGGACGAACGGTACGATCTTCTCGTTCGGCTTCTGGCACGCCGCGCCGACGGTGGCGACCGCGGTCGACACGCTGAGCAGCTGCATGAAGCCGCGCCGCGAGACGTTGTCATCAACGTCGGTGGTGCCGGCCGGGAACTCGTTGGCAGCGCCGGGCATCGCGCCCTGGCGATCGCGCTCATCGATACTCCGCCACAGGCGATTGCTGCCGGCGGCCGGCGCTACATCCTTGTCGACGACCGGAAGCGAATGCCGCCGCTCACGGTCCTTCGCGCGCGCCTCTTTGTTGTCGTCGCAGCTCATCGGTGACACGTCGTACAGCTGGTTCGAGTGTGCACGTCGTTCTTGGCGGCGAGCTCGCGCCCGACAGCCACCGGATCGCCCTCAGGCTTCCAGTCCATGTTCACAACCTCTTCGACCGGCCGCAGGTTTGCCTCGGGGCGGCGGTGACATTCGAGGCACCAGCTCATGGTCAGCGGCGTCGCCTTTTCCACGGCGGCCATCTGATCGACACGGCCGTGGCAGCTGACGCAACCCACGCCCTTGTTCACGTGGATGGCGTGATTGAAGTAGACGAACTCGGGCACCTTGTAGACGCGGCGCCATGTCATCGGCTTGTTCTCGATGAAGCTCTGTCGAACCGGCTCGAGGATCGGGCTCTTGTTCCAGACCTGCGAGTGGCAGTTCATGCAAAGCTGCGTCGCCGGAATGCCGGCCGACGGCGACTTGTCGACCGTGTTGTGGCAATAGCGGCAGTCGATGCCTTCGTCGCGCGTGTGGTGGCGGTGATCGAACTGGACTGGCTGTTCGATCGGATCCTGCATGCCACGCGCGTACGGCGTGCGCGCGTAGACCATCAGTCCCGCGGGCACGCCCGCTGCCCCGGCGGCGACGACAAACAACGAGATCAGCGCCAGGGTGTTGTGTCTCGGGCGGAAGAGCGGACCCATCCTCGTCGCGCAGCATTTAGGCCGAGCTTGGGGGCGGCGTCAAGGGGACTATTCGCTATTCGTTCGCAATCTTATTGCGGTCGTCTTCGTGGTCGTCTTCGCGAGTCGGCGAACAATCGCGCTCGCGCGCGCGCACGCGAAAACTTTGCCGACTAGAAACCGATTTTGCGCATCACGAATCGGGGCAGGAGGCGGATCGCGAACATGATCCAGCGCCAGATTCCCGGCGCATAGATCTCGGGGGTGCCCCGATCGATCGCGCGCAGCACGCGCGCCGCCACGCCGTCCGCGTCGCCGGCGAACGGCGGCGTCGGCAAACCCTCGGTCATTCCCGTACGCACGAACCCCGGCTTCACGCAGATCGTGCGCAACCCCTGGCCGCGAAACTTGTGGTCCAGACCTTCGAGGTAACGACTGAGCCCGGCCTTCGCGGCGCCATAGATGATGACGGGCTTGCGTCCGCGCTCGCCCGCGACCGAGCTGAACACGCACAACGTGCCGCCGCCACGGGCCAGCAACCGCCGGCGCGCTTCCTCGCAGAACACGACGGTGTTGGCGAAGTTCGCCGTGAGCAGCCGGCGGGCCAGCTCTGGATCCGCCTCGAGCCGGTCCTGCGTCGCGAACATCGCCGCGGTCACGACCACGGTGTCGAGCCCCCCGAGACTGGCTTCCGCGGCGTCGAGCGCCGCCGGGAAGCCGTCCGGCCGTTCGAGATCGCAGCCCGCGGTGCCGACGCTGCCCGCGGCGCGCCCGCCGCGCACCTCGATGTCGCGCGCGCTCTTGTCCAGATCTTCGCCGCCACGACCGAGCAGGAACACGGCGTCGCCGCGCTCGGCGAATCGGCGCGCGACCGCCCGCCCCATCCCCTTGGTCGCGCCGAGCACGACGACTTTCCTCATAGCGCGGCCTTGACCACGGGGGCGTGCGAGCCGAGCTTGCTGTTCTCCGGCGTCATCCAGCAACCGCAGCGACTGGGCGCTGCGGAGCTTGCCGGTCGGATCCCACTGCCGGCGGATACGCTGGAACTCCTCGATGCGCGGCTCCATCGCGCGAAAGTGCTCGGCGCGGGTGAACGCGTCCTTCGCCAGGTAGATGCGCCCGCCCTCCTTGATCACGCATTCGTTGAGCGCGTCGATCAGCTCGGGGGTGTCTTTTCGCACGGCGATGTCGAGGGCGATAGAGATTCCGGGCCGCGGGAACGAAAGGATCCCCACGCCTTCCGGACCGCAGTCCTTGATGACACACAGGAAGGACGCGCGCCGGCGGGCCACCAGCACCTCGAGGAAACGACGGACGGCTCCCGTCCCCGCTTCGTAAGGGAGCACGCACTGGTGTTGCGTCAGCCCGAGGCGGCCGTACATGCGGTTCCAGTGGCGGATCATGTCGAGCGGATAGAACGACGCCTCGGGGTGAACGATGCCTCGCCGCCGCCGCCGCAGGTGCTTCCAGTAGAACAGCGTGTTGAACGCGCGGATGCTGAGCGGTCCAAGCACGAACGACGGGAAGTCGAACGGGATCGCGATCGCGGGCTTGGGCCGTGGTGGCCGGCGCGGCGCCTCCTCCGGCTTCGCCCAGCGCGTCTTGAACAGGATGCCCCGCCCCATGTTCTTGCCGCTCGACACGCAATCGATCCAGCCCGCCGTCATCGGCCAGTGCTCCCTGGCCTCGTTGAGCCCGGCCAGGAACGCATCGATGTTGGGCATGCGCTCGCTCTCGCACCACAACCACGGCGACGCGACGCGCTCCATCTTGAAGGCGACCTCGAGGATGTGTCCGGTCAGACCCATGCCGCCGATGGTGGCGCGAAACAGGTCGCGTTCCACTGTCGGGCTGCACACGACGACGCGGCCGTCGGCGACGCGCAACACCAGCTCGGTGACGTGCGCGCCGAAGCACCCCGCCTGGTGATGGTTCTTGCCGTGAACGTCGGCGGCGACCATGCCGCCGAGCGTGACGAACTGCGTCCCCGGCGTGACCGGCACGAACCAGCCGCGCGGCAGGAACAGTCTATAGATGTCGCGCAGCGACAGGCCCGCCTCCGCGCGCAACACGCCGGTCGCCTCGTCGAAAGACAACATGCGATCGGCGAGCACGGTCGACACGACCTCGTGGTCGGCTGACGCCGGCAGCGACGAATCGCCGTAAGACCGGCCAAGCCCGCGCGACAGCGGCCTGCCGTCAGTGATGCGGGCCAGGTCCTCCGAACGCACCTCGTGCGCTTCGACGACGGGGGCACGACCCCATCCAGCGAGCTGCTCTACCCTCGGACGCACGCCCGGACTTTACCAGGCGGGCGGAGCGCTTGGCGCGTAACGCGTCAGGCGCTTCGGGCGGCGAGGCTGCGGCGGCGCAGCTTCTCGACCAGCGTCGTTCTCCCCATGCCGAGGAGCTTCGCCGCTTCCTTCTTGTTGAACTGCGTGCGCGCGAGAGCGGCCTTGATGTACGCGTCCTCGAGGTTTCGCAGCAACGTCGGTAGATCCACGGGCAGGCTGACGTTGGCAGGCGGATGCGCCGCGCCATTGGTCGCGCCGTTGGTGGGTTCACCCGTCGGCTCGACGGCGGAAACAGCGCTCGGCTCGGCCGACAACGGATGCCATCCGTTTTCGGCGCCTTCTCGAGAGGTCATGCCCGTCCCATCGGCCCGAATGCGGGTTTGCTTTAATTCGGGGGACGGTCCCCCTACAGCAACGGGGGCCAACCGACGAGGAGCCGACCAGGGGGGCACTCGTCCATGTCCGAACGCCAGTCCGGATCCGAGCGCGCGCGGCTGACACAGCCGGCGGCGCGGCTGCGCCGGTTGCGGGTGATGACCAGCGGCCGCTGGCACCCGCCCGTGGGGCAGCGGCGCGGTGCCACCCTCATCGCGGTGGGCGCGGCGCAACCTGGAGTCGGCAAGAGCATCGTCGCGTCCAACCTGGCGGCGGCGATCGCCGGCCTCGGACGGCAGGTGGTGCTCGTCGACTTCGACCCTCACTCTCCGCGCCAGCACGCGCTGTTCGGGCTCGAGCCGCCGGCGGGAGGCCTGATGGCATGGCTGGAACGCAAGCGCATCCGCCGCGACGAGCTGGCGCGCGCGACGAGCGTGCGCAACCTGCGGTTGCTGCCGAACATCGAGCCGGCGGATACACCGCTGTCCGCGGGCCGGCGGCGGGCGATCGTGGACGAGCTCTACGATCTGGAGACCGACACCGTCGTCGTCGTGGATATCGGCAACGACAACCGCGACGACCTGTTCGAATGCTTCGGGACGCGCGCGATGCGGCTGCTGGTCACGTCGCGGACGCCGGCGGCGCTGGAGGCGACGTACGCGTTCCTCACCAGCGCGGTGGTCCGCGCCCGCCGCCGGCACGGCGACGACGCGCCCGCTGTGCTGGAGAACTACTGCGGCGGCCTGGTGGGCAATTCGACCGACACGCCGGAGGAGGTCGAGACGCTGCACGCGTTCGCGCGCCTGGTCCGCACGCACCTGGGGATCCCGATGCCCGTGTTCGGCGCGCTGCGGACGAGCGAGCGCATCCCGCAATCGATCGTCGCGCGACAGCCGCTGATCGTCCGCCGTGGCGTCGACGACAACGTCCGCGCCTTCCATCACATGGCCGAGCTGGTCATGAGCGAAGACGCTGACGAGTGAACGCGACTGCCCGCTGGACAGCGACGACGGCGACGACGTGATCGTCGCAGCCGCGCCCCTGCCCGAAGATCTGGCTCGCTACACCCGGCAGTACGCCCGCCACTCGGTCGACTGGGCGGCGTCGCTGGAGCTCGGCACGACCGTGACGTCGGTGCGCGTCCGCGACGTGTCCGAATCGGGCGCCGGTGTCGAGACGTCGCTGCAGCTGCGCGTTGGCGACAAGGGCGTGCTCCGGCTGGATCAGCTGCCGGGCCAACCTGCGTTGGCGGTCGCGGTGAAGAACGTCATGCCCGCGACCCGCCGCGTCGGACTCGGGTTCGCCACCAAGGGCGACGCCTCGGCCCGCCTGGTGGCCGCCGCGCGCGACGCGCTGGCGGCGGCCGGCCCGCGCGATCGCGACTGACTGACAGAAACTTGTTAGGCTGCCAGCGTGAGCCGTGAACGCCTGGCTCCGTGGGCGATGTTCGCCGCATCTGCGGTGACCGCCGCGCTTGCCTGCCGCAACGGAGCCGTCACCCCGCCCGACGCTGGCCCCGAAGGGGCCACGACCGACGGGCCAACGCTGCTCAGCCTCGAGGTCGCGGTCACCGGCTGCGCCAGCTTCACGGGCGGCGCGCTCTGCGGCAGCGACAGCGCGATGGCGCCCCGCTGCGTCGGATCGCCGCCGCTGGCGCTGTCATTCTCCCCGGTCGGCTCGGCGCAGCTGACGCAGTTCACGTGGACGTTCGGCGACGGCACCGCGACGGTCACGGAGCGGGCGCCGTCGCATACGTTCGTGTTGCCAGGATGCTACGAGGTGACGCTGGTCGGCCAGGGCAACATCGGCACGGTCACGCCGCGACAGCCGCAGGTGATCGAGGTCCGAGCCCAGCCCATCGGCGCGCCGTGCGACATCGATGGACAGTGCGCCGGGGGCTTCGAGTGTTCGTGTGCGCCCGAAAAGGCGTGCGCCCCGGCGTTCACCCACGGTCTGTGCTCGGTGGCGTGCGACACCGCCCAGTGTGGCGACCGCGCGGTCTGCGCCGCGCTGGCATTCGCGAGCGGTGCCGACGCGGGGACACCGGTGCGCCGGCCGCGCTGTGTCGCGAGCTGCGCCAGCGACGCCGACTGCGCGCCTGGGTTCGCCTGCCCTGCGCTTCGCGCCAGCGGCACGTCCGGGGCGACCGGGTGGGTCCGCGGCTGCCTTCCCATCGGCGCGCAACGCGACGTGGGAGCGCCTTGCCGCAACGAAAACGAAGTGCTCGATCCGGACAGCTGCGGAACCGGCGTCTGCGCGGACGTCGGAGCGCTGGGCGTCTGTAGCTTTGGCTGCGACGACCGCAGTCCCTGTCCGAGCGGCGCAGCCTGCGTCCGCCGGCGCAGCATGTTCGATCTCGATCTCTGCCTCGCGCCTGCACGTCCGACGCGGACTGCGCCCGCGACCCGTTATTCGCCTGCGTCGCCGGGCTGACGGACGATGGGGGCGCAGGCATCAGCGTCTGCGCCCCCAGATCCTGCGCGACCGACGACGAATGCTCCCCCTCCGGTCGCTGCGGCGCCAACTCCGTCTGCGTCAGACGGTAGCGCCGGTGTTGCGAACCTAGTCCTCGTCGACGTCGTCGTATTTGCGCTCGGCGGCCTTGCGGTCCTTGGCGTCTTCGGCGACCTCATCCACCTTCTCGCGCGCTTCACCATACTTCTCGCGCGCGGCGCCGGCGGCCCGGTCGGCCATGCCCTCGGCCTGCTTCCCCTTGTCGCCCGTCAGCGACCCCGCCGCGTCCTTCATGCGGCCCTTGATGTTCTGGAGTTTGCCCTTGAGCTCATCCTTGTTCATCAGTCCCTCCTCAGGAAACTTTGGGCATGACTGACACGCGCAGCAAGGGTTCGCCCCGGGTTACAGACGGTGCGCCTGGGCGTTACGTCACGCTCCCGCCGGCGTCGATTCTCCGCGGCTATTTCCGCGTCGTGGCGCGGCCGCAGACCGCTGGCACGCGAGTTGTAACTGGGTTGGGCATATCGCAGCTCATAGGAAGTTTTGGACACACGGGGCCTCGGCCGCAGGGATTTGGGGGAGCGAGGGCGGCGTTGGTGGCGTTGATGGCGAGGGGGGGTCGAGGTCCCGTGTCGCCCGACTGGATGGGATGGATGGTAGGTTGACGCCGATGCCGTCATCGGCGCCTGCGCCCATATCGCCGTCAGGACGACTTGCGATTCCCGTCGCGCACGGGCAGCTGGAAGCGATCCTGCGCGAACCTGAAGCGGCGGTTGCGGTCGCGGTCGTCTGCCACCCGCATCCGCGCGGCGGCGGGACGATGAACAACAACGTCGTCTATCGCGTCGCCAAGGCGCTGGTCGCGGGCGGCGTCGCGGCGCTGCGTTTCAACTTTCGCGGCGTCGGCGCGTCGACGGGGAGCTACGCGGACGGCGTCGGCGAAGAGGACGACGCGCGCGCCGCGCTGGCGTTCGCGCGCGCCTGTTACCCGACGCTGCCGTTGTGGATGGCGGGCTTCTCGTTCGGGGCGCGCGTCGGCCTGACCGTGGGCGCCGCCAGCCCCGACGTCGAACGGTTGCTGGGCGTCGGCCTGGCGCTTCGCATGTTCGACTACGGGTTTCTCGCGCGGTCCGACAAGCGCAAGGCGATCGTGCAGGCGTCCGAAGACGAATACGGCGGCCGCGCCGAGATCGAGGCGGCGGTCAGCGGCATGGCAGAGCCGAAGCGGCTGTGGGTCGTCGACGGCGCCACGCACCTGTTCCCCGGACACCTCGACCAGTTCGAAGCCGCGGCGTCGGAAGCCGTCGCCTACCTGCTCGCGCCTTAGCCGCTAGTAGCCGAGGTGGGACTGGCGCGGCTTGCCCGACTTGTCGGGGACGAACTGCGGAGGGCGCTTGTCGCCGGCGACCTGGAGCGAGACGCCGCGCGCGCCGTTCGCGCCGACCGACAGCCGCTGCTCGACCGTCTTCGACGTCGCCTCGTGCCACACCTTGATGCTCGTAGTCGCCGGGCGGGACACCCTTGATGGCGAACGCGCCGGCGCTGTCGGCCTGCGCGTAATACGGCGAGTCGACGACGTAGACGAAGCCCAGCATCGACGAGTGGATGTTGCACAGGATCTGGACGACGCCCGGCGCGCTTGAACGTCTGCGTGTAGGTCGCCCCCTGCTTGTACAGGCCGGTGTCGAAGTCGTTCGGCTTCGACAGCGAGAAGACGTTGTGGAAGATCGCGTCCTCGTTTCGAAAGCTCACCTTGCTGCCGACCGGCACCGCGAGCACGCGCGGGATGAACGTCTTGTTGCGCTGGGTGATGACCTTGCCGCGCGCCGGAGCCGGGCGTGGGGTTTCGCCGCCGACGCGTTTGAGCCAGATGACGGCGCCGCCCGGCCCCTGAGCGCCGCCCCCCGAGACCGTACCGCTGACCGAAGGAAACGCCGGCGCGGCACGCGCGGCGTCGGCGGCAGCAGCCGGCGTGGGCGATTCGGGCGGGAGCGCCGCGACGGGTGGAGCGGTGGACGGTTGCCCACCGGCGCGGCTGCGCGCCTCGCGCGCCAGCGGTCGGATCACCTTGTCGACCTCCGCATCCAGGCCGTGAACGCGCAGCAGCGCCTCCCACTTCGCGGCCGCCGTCGCGAAGTCGCCGCTGTCCCAGGCCAGCTTGCCGCCCGCCAGCAGGTTGAAGATCAGGTATTGCCTCTCGGCCACCGCCTTGACGGCGAGGTCCTGCGCCGTGCGAACCGCGAGCGGCAGCGGCAGCTCCTCGCCCGGCCAGCCGCGCCCGTCGGGCGCCGCCGCCAGCGCCGGCACCGACAGCGCGCCCAGCGACAGCGTCGCCAGCAGCAGCGGCATCGGCGTCATACGCGTCGTCCGGCGCATGGTCACCAGCTATACACCAACGACGTCGTGATGACGTCGTTCGCCACCGGGATGGCGCCCGCGACCTCGCGGTTGCCGAGCCACTCGCCCTTCAGGATCACCGCGTCCCACACATCGACGCGCAAGCCCGCCGTCACGCGATCGACCGTGATCGGCGCGTAGCCAGCGAACGCGGCGTCGCGGCGGTCGTAGCGGCCGTAGACGGTCAGCCTGCGCAACGGCCCCCAGTCCAGCGCCAGCGCGTACGCGAGCTGCACGTAGCCGCCACGCGCCCAGAACCCGCTGGCGAACGGATAGATCCCGATCGACGTCACCTTCACGCCGCCTTCGTCTTCTTCGACGCGCACGTACTCCGCGTTGACGTAGACGCCGGCGACCGCGATGCGCAGGTCGGCGCCATAGGCGCGCTGGCGCGCGGCGCGATCCGGCTGGTCGTTGCGCGGCCCGTACATCCCCGATGCGCCCAGCTTCACCTGCACGACCGGGGTGTTGAGCTCGTAGCCGAGCCGGGCCGAGCCGACGGGGGCGCCGGTCAGGCTCGCGTCGGGCGGCTGCAGCGCCTCGACGAAGGTGCCGCTGTTGGTGGCCGCGGCGTTCAGCGTGATCGCCGACCACAGCGGCGCGATCTGCAGGCGATAGAACAGCTTCGCGCCGATCGATTGCCCCGTCGTGTAGCGCGCGATCAACGACGGCGTGATGCCGGTGCGGATGTTGGCCTGGTTATCGAGGTATTCGATGCCGAACACCGAATCGAACTTGCCGACGCTGATCGCCAGCTCCTGGCTGTCGATCGGAACGATGCGGCCGAACGCCTGCTCGACGTACACGCGCGTGTCGTCATTCTGGCCGGTGAAACGCGGCAGGAACTGCACGCGCGAGAAGATCATCAGCGGGGCGGACGGCGCCGCGTATTTGAAATCGACGCTCATCGTGTTGAGCAGGAACGACGGCCGCCCGCCGATGCCCGCCGAGCGGGGCAAGAAACCGTTGACGACGCGATTCGGCCCCGGATAGGTGGACGCGGCGTCGCCGCGCGAGTTCACCGCGGGCGCGAATCCGTCGGAGACGTAGTCGAGCGGAACGCGCGTGTCATTGGGCGCGAAGCTGGTGCCGTCGCCCTGCGCCTTGGCGAAGCCGACGTCGACGTAGCCGTTGATCGACACCGACGGCGGCGCTGCCCCCTCCCCCGCTCCCGGCGTGTAGCCCTCGCTGTCGTTGATCGGCTCGACCTCCTCGGCCACCGGCGCGGCATGCGGCAGGGGCGCGACCGGTGGCGAGGGCGGTGCGGGACTCTGCGCCAACGCGCGCGCCGACGCGCCGCACACGACCAGCGCGGCAACCAGGGCGCGCGTTGTCACGGAGCGACGGCCTCGCCGCGGAAGCTGACGAAGGGGCACGTGACGGTCACGTTGGTGCGCTGGATGAGCGCGGGGTTCAGGTGTTGCTCGATGTGCTGCTGGGAATCGAGCCAGCGGCAAGGGTCCGGATTATTCCCGGGCTCGAGACTGAAGACATCACCCTTGAAGCAGCTGGAATCCAGCGCCACCATACCGGCGACTCCACGCACCACCAGCTCGGGGGCGTCGATGATCGACTGGGAGTACTGATCTTCGTAGAGCGGGAAATCCGGCGCGGCCTGCCGGAGGTCCGCGGCCACGTCCGGGCGCGCGGGCGGCGCGAACACGCGCGCCTCCGGCGGCAACACCACGGTGTAGAGCCGCCAGTAGCCGGCGTAGTGCGACGTGAACGTGGGGCCGCCCGGCGTGGCCGTATTCAGAATGAACGGCGGCGGCGTGTTCGAATACGGCGGCCCCGTCCCCGCCACCGTCGGGATGGGCAGTTGCACCAGCGCGCCGTCGTTGTCGCGCGCGACGAAGTGATAGATGGGCACCTCGTCGATGACCAGGCGGTCGTCCCAGCTCAGACCCGCGGATTGAAACTCCAGGTACGATCCGCGCGCCCCGTCGACCCAGCCCTGCCGCGGCATCGCGCCGCCGACCGGAGTGACGTAGCCGGCGACGTCCAGCTGCTCGAGCGTCACCTGCCCGGGGGTCATCACCATCACGCGCCCCAGGTCCGGGTGGAGCGGGTAGCCGCTGCGCAGGACTTGCTCGGCGGACGTCAGCGATTCCGGCGTCGTGTCGTCGGGTACGTCGACGAACATGATCTGCCAGAACGGGCTATAGAACCGGCTGCCCGGGCCAAGGCCGAAGATCGGCTCCCACGGCGTGGTCAGCCCGCCTCGTACACCTTGGCTCCAACCCTTGACCGGCACGTACGCGGGCTGCACCCACAGCTCGTCGAAGTCGGTCCACACCTCGGTGACGACGTACGCGGCGCCGTAGCCCTCCGCCCACGTCGGGTGCACCTTGAGAACGCCTTCGGCGCTCATCAGCTGCCGGATCGGGATGCCTCCGGGCAACGACGAATCGACCGCGATGGGATAGTTCCCGTCGTGCCCTTCGGCGTACAGCGCCTGGACGTCGAACAGCGTGAACACCGCCGGCGAGGGCGGTGCGTCAGGCTGCGAGCAACTCACCGCCACGGCGACCGCGGCAGCGACGACACCCCACTTGCTCACGGCGCGAGGATAGACGCTCGCGCCGTGGCGGGAAAGAAAACGAGGTCTTGCTAGTTTGCCAGGCCCGTTTGCCCGGCTCGATCGCGTCGAGCGCAGGCGGGCTTTGCCCGCCGGAGCTCATCGCGGGAGGTGCGGAACCCTGCCAGGGGTCCGGTTCTTACGCCGGTTTGCCGAGCGTCTTGGCGCCCGGCTTCCACTCGACCGGGCAGCGTTCGCCGGTCTGCAGCGCCTGGACCAGGCGCAGCGTCTCGGAGACCGAGCGGCCGAGCAGATCCGCGTTGTACGACGCGTGCTGCACGATCCCGTTCGGGTCGATGATGATCGTCGCGCGGCAAGCGACGCCACCTTCGATCAACGCTTCGTAGTCGCTCGAGATCGTCTTGTTGAAATCCGCGAGCAGCGGGTGATTGAGCTTGCCGAGGCCGTTCTTGATCCACGCCTTGTGCGAGTGCTTCGAGTCGGTCGACACGCCGAGCACCTCGCAGTTGACCGCGCGGAACTCCTCGTGGCGGCGGGAGAACTCTTGAATCTCCGTCGGACAGATGAAGGTGAAGTCGGCCGGATAGAAAAACAGCACGACGTACTTCCCCTTGAAATCACCGAGCGAGACCTTCTTGAAATCGCCGTCGCCCACAACAGCGTCAATCGTGAAATCGGGCGCCTTCCTAGTGACGAGACTCATGGCACTTCCTCCTTGGGGGCGCGAACACTACCACAGGAAGATGCGGCCGTTGCGTCTCGCAGGCAATCGTTCGAAGCTCGTGGAAATGGGAACGATCAACGCGATGACAAGACTGCCGCGCTTCGCGGCTGTCCTGGTCGTCGCGCTGATGCTGGTCGCGTGCGACGACGATCCATCGGGGTTTCCGACGATGGGGATGCCGGGCATCCCGTCGCCGACCAAGCTGGGGGCAAACTTGATCTTCGCCGACGTCGAGCTCGATGGTCGTCCGGGCGGCCGCCTCGGGGTCGACACCGGATCTCCCGTCGTGCTCATCGACCCGACCAAGTTTCCCGGCGCGGCAGCCCCGATGCGCGTGCAGTTGATGGGAAACTTGAGCTTCGGTGATTTCACGGTCGACGGCATCCCGATGATCCAGATCCGTACGTCGGGCGCGATGGATCCGCTGGCGTTCGCCGGCTTGCTGGGTGGCAACGTGATGCGCCAGTTCTCGGTGCAGTTCGACTACGCGGATCCGCTGCAGGCCTTCCGGCTGGGCACGCCGCCGATGGACACCAGCCCGCCCGGCGTCGAGATCCCGGGCGCCACGGTCGGCTTCACGCTCGAAGGCGGCGGACGCGGCCAGATCCAGGGTGAGCTCGTGACCATCGTGCCGACGCGCATACCGGTGACCGTCGACATCGACGGCGTGTCGCGCCCGTTCATCCTCGACACCGGCGCCAGCGAGACTTCGGTGCGCTCGAGCGTCTATGCAGCCATCATCGCGGACGGACGGTCGGAGCTGCACGGTCTGCCGATCTCGACGGTGTCAGGCCCGACGATGGCGTCCGTGACGCGCGCGCGTACGATGACCGTCGGCGGCCAGTCGGTCGCGAACGCGGCGGTGATGACCATCGGCGATCAGATCCTCGATTCGATCCAGGACGAGGTGAAGCACCCCGTCGACGGGCTGCTGGGCGGCAACTACCTGCGCGAGTTCCTGGTCACCGTCGATTACCCACTGGGGAGCATGCGGCTGCAGCGCTACGACACGCCCCCGGTGGGCGACGAGTTCAAGCGCATCGGCATCGAGCTGGGCGCCGGCAGCGGGGCCCACCGCTTCGCCGTCGGTGTCGTGTATCCGGGCACGGACGCCGAGCGCAAGCAGCTCAACGCCGGCGACGAGCTGATCGCGGTCGACGGTCAATCGCTGGACGGGCTGGATTCCCTGGGCGCCGATGCGCTGCTCACGGGGACCGTCGGCACCACGCGCCAGGTCCAGCTGGGTACCACCTCCGCGCCGGAGCTGGCCAACACCACCCTCGACGTGCTGGTGGAGGACCTCATCCCGCCACCACCACCGGCACCTTGACGCCGTGAGCGCGACATTGGTGCTGTCGGCCTGGGAACCGGAGATAGCGCCGCTGCGCCCGCTCGTGTCACGGCTTGGCCGCGGCCAGCTGGCCCTGGCGACCGTGGGTGTCGGCGCCGTCGACGCCGCCATCGGCGCGGCCCAGGCGATCGCGCTGGCGCGTCCGAAACGCGTCGTGTTCGTCGGCACCGCTGGCGTTTACTGGCGCGGGCACGCGACGCCACCCGTCGGGTCGGCGGTGATCGCCGACCGCGTCTGCCTGGTGTCGACCGCGGTCGTGCGCCGCGACGGCTACCTGCCGCAGCCCATGGTCACGGAAGCGGCGACGTCACCCGTTCTGTCCGCGGCGCTCGGGGCTACCACCCCCCACCTCGTTCCAACCGGGATCGTCGCCTGCCCGCTGGCGATCACGCGCACCGCGACGCTGGGGCGGCTGATCGCGCAGGCAACCGGCGCCACGCTGGAGAACCTGGAGGTGTTCGCCGTGATCCGCGCCGCGAGCAGGGCCGGCATCGAAGCGACCGCGGCGGTGCTCGGGGTCGCCAACCGCGTCGGACCTCGGGCCCACCCGGAATGGAAGGCCAACCACCTGGCGGCATCACGCACCGCGTGCAAGATCGTGTGGGGAATGCTGGCGGCGAGCCGGCTGCCATCCCGGTGAATCTTCACTAAAAACTCGCGTAAACGATACATAGCCTTGACGGGACGCGGTCTAGTGTCGTACGCCGAAGGCGCAGTACAACCGACCGAAAAGAAAGGTAGGAAAGAAGTCGTGGCGGAGCTGGTGCCTGGGGGCGAGAAGGACAGTGTGGTGTATCTGGGGAAGAGCAGTTTCAAGATGAAGGTCGGCGTCAGGATGACGCCTCCCGCTGAAGCGGCGCCGACGGTGCCGCCGACGCCGCGGGTTTCACAGACGCCGCGGCCAATGTTGAGGACGCCGCCGAGCGCACAGGGCGGCTCGCACAGCCGGCCGGGCGTGGCCCCCGAAGGTCAGTCGGCCCAGCTGGTCCAGGGGGTATCGCTGGCCAAGAGCACGCTCGTGGGCCTGTGCCTCACAGCATTTTCGTGCGGCATCATGTGCACGGTCGCGGTTGACCGGTACTGGCCGCGCGCGCGCACCGAATGCGTCGGCACCCAGCCCGGCACCAGCCACGCTGCGGCCCCGGCCGATCCGGTCATCGAAGCCCCGGCGCGGCCCGGGCCCGGGAAGGGCAGCAGCGCGGATGTGGTGTCTCTGCCGCCCTACGGCGAGAAGCTCCCGACCGCCGACAAGGTTGTCGCCGTCGCGGCCGCTGCTGTGGCGCCCGCCGCCGTCCCGCCGACGCCGGCCCTGGCTGTGGCGGCACCGCCGCGCGCGCGTCCCGTGGCTTCCCCCTCGCCTGCCCTGCGCGCCGCGGCTCCCGTCCGGCTCGCGCCGGCGCAGGGCCGCACGGTCGTCCGCAAGCGTCCGGGGCCCACCACGGCCGCGGTCGACACATCGGCCTCGTCGCCGACCGAGACCTGGACCGACCCGTTCGCCGAGTGACGCTACGGCGCCCAGTCGATGGGCGTCGTGTCCGGTAGCAGTCCAGCGGCGTTCGCGCGCGCGAACAGCACCTCGATGGCGCGGCGGGCGTCGCCTGGCAGCTCCGCGGTGTCACGGTTCGCGTACAGCGTCAGGTAGTGATCAATCAGGCCGCGATCGGCCAGTCCCTTGTCGCCGCGTTCCTCGCCGGCGATGGCGGAGATGATCTCGTCGCGGTTCGCGAGGCCCCAATCGATGCCGGCGCGCACCACGGCGGAGACGCGCGCGACCAGCGGCGCGCCCAGGGCGCGGCGAATGACGTTCACGCCCAGCGGTAGAGGTAGCGACGTCTCGGCCTGCCACCACGCGCCGAGATCGACGACCAGGTGCAGGCCGCGTTGCGGGTACAGCAAGCGTCCTTCATGGATGAGCAGCGCGGCGTCGACCTGCCCTGAGGCCAGCGCGTCGAAGATCGCGCCGAACGGCGCGATCGGGATCTCCACGCCGACGGCGGCGGGCGCGAGCAGGCGCAGCACCAGCCACGCCGTGGTCGTGGCGCCGGGGATACCGACGCGCAGGCCGGCCAGGTCCGCGGGCGCGAGCGGCCGCGGCGCCACCACGACGGGACCGAAGCCGCGCCCCACCGACGCGCCGTGCGGCAACATCTGGTAGCGCGCGGCGATCGCGGGATAGACGCCCACCGACACCGCGACGACGTCCGCGCCCGCGTCGATCGCCAGCCGGTTCAGCGCGGCCGTGTGATCGCGGCGGTGGGTGAACGTGAGCCCACGCGTGTCGATGGCGCCCGCGCGCAACGCGTGGAACATGAACGCGTCGTCGGCGTCGACGGAATAGGCGAGCGAGATCGGAGATGTGGCTTCCACGGCGTCGGCATCCGACATGTACCCCGTCATCCATCCTGCATCAAGGCACAGCGTGCGTTGCTCGATTTCCATTGTTCCGTTGACGCATACAACCCCGAGGGGCGATCCTGGACGGGCATTGCGCGTGCCCCACTCGCGTCGACGGCTTGCCGTCTCCCTGCTGGTCGCGCTGGCGATGTCACCGGTCTCCGCACCGGCGCGCTCCGCGCCGCGGATCGACGACGTCGAGCACTCGCTGCTCTACGACCCCTCGTACAAGGTTCGCGTCGACGCGGCGCTGGTCCTCGGACGGCTGCGGCAGGAGCGTTCGGTCACGCCGCTGATCACGGCGCTGAGAGATCCGCAGCCGGCGGTGCGCGCCAGCGCGGTCCGCGCGCTGGGCTTCATCCCGACGCCCAGATCGCGCGAGGCGGCGACGTCGTCGCTCCACGATCCGGCGCCCATCGTGCGCCACATGGCGCGTTACGCGCTCCGCCAGCTCGGCCCTGCCATGGATGATGCGACGCCCCTGCCGGCCGGCGAGCCCGGCATCCGGCGGCGCGCCGTCAGCAAGCCGTCGTTCGACGTCAAACCGGTCGGCGATCCGCAGCACAAGGCCGGCCCTGCCCTGCGCAGCCACATGCGCGACTTCCTGCTCGACCAGCTGCGGCCGTTCGGCGACGTCGCGTTCAGCGAACGTCCCGGCGACGTACGCGATCGACGGCGTCATCAAGACGCTGACCGTCGATCTCGATGGCCCCGCGGTCGAGGTGAAGTGCGCGGTGCAGCTCGTCGTCAGCCGCCAGCCCGGCGGTGGCGTCTTCCTCATGACCTCCGGCGAGGCGACGGTGATGAAGCCGCGACGCCAGTGGCGCCCGCAGCTGCGCGCCAGCCTGGAGCTGACCGCGCTGGAGGCCGCGGTGCGCGGCGCCAGCGAAGATCTGGTCGCGCAGCTCGGTCAGAGATAGGCGGCGAATCACCTCGGCGCTGCGTGCTAGCGTGTGCCGCGCATGGCCGAAGGTCCGCGTGTTGCCGCCCGAGCTGGCCGATCAGATCGCGGCCGGCGAGGTGGTCGAACGCCCCGCCTCCGTGGTCAAGGAGCTGGTCGAGAACGCGCTGGACGCGGGGGCGAGCCGCATCGAGGTCGAGATCGAGGCCGGCGGCCGCAAGCGTGGTGCGCGTCGTCGACGACGGCTCGGGAATGGATCCCGACGACGCGCGCCTGGCGCTGCGGCGCCACGCGACGTCGAAGATCGCCAGCGCCGACGACCTGTGGGGACTGCGCACGTTCGGCTTCCGCGGCGAGGCGCTGCCGTCGATCGCCGCGGTGTCGCGGCTGACGCTGGCGACGCGGCCGGCCGGTGCGGAGGTCGGGTTCAAGCTGACGGTCGAGGCGGGCGCGGAGACCGACGCGCGCGAGGCCGGCATGCCGGTGGGCACGCAGATCGAGGTGCGCGACCTGTTCTTCAACACGCCGGCGCGCGCAAAGTTCGGCAAGTCCGAGGCGACCGAGACCGCAAACGTGTCAGAGGCGATGCTGCGGCTGGCGCTGGCGCATCCGGCGGCGCACCTCAGGCTGCGCGTCTCGGGCCGCGTCGCGCTGGACCTGCCGCCGCACCGCGAGCTCGGCGAACGGGTGCGCGCGGCGCTGGCCCGGCGCGGCGCCGGCGCGCTGCACGAGGCCGCCGGCGAAGAGAACGGCTGCCGCGTGCGCGCGTTCCTCGCCAGCCCCGAAGAAGCGACCAACACGTCGCGCAACACCTTCCTGTTCGTCGGCGGGCGCTTCGTGCGCGATCGCGGCGCTGCTGCACGCGCTGGCGCTCGCCTACGGGCCGCTGCTCGACAAGGGGCGCTATCCGATGGCGGCGCTGTTCCTCGAGCCGCCGGGCGAGGACCTCGACATCAACGTCCACCCGCAGAAGCTCGAGGTCCGCTTCGCGCGCGCGCAGGAGGTCTACGCGGCCGTGCGCCACGTCTGCGGCGCCGCGATCGCGCGCGCGCCGTGGCTGCGCGACGGCGGTGGCGGACGCCTGATGCGCACGTTCACGCAGCCGCCGCGCCAGCGCGACGTGGACGACGGCGCGCCCCGCACGGTCGTCGCCGACGCCGGCGCGATGGCGCTGCAGCGGCTGGCACAGCGGGCGCTGCCGCTGCGCGCGCGCGACGAGGCCGACGGCGACGCCGGTGCGGCGACGGTGACGCTCGACGGCGCGCTGGCTGCCGACCGCGACGCGTCGCGGTTCTTCGCGGGCCTGACGTACGTCGGTCAGGTGCACCGCACGTATCTGGTGTGCGAGGCCGACGACGAGCTGATCCTGATCGATCAGCACGCCGCGCATGAGCGTGTCGCGTACGCGCGGCTGCGCGCGGCGCACGCGCGACGGCAGATGCCGCGCCAGCAGCTGCTGTTCCCGATCCCGATCGAGGTCGGCGAGGCGGCGGCCGCGGCGGTCGAGGCCGACGACGTGCTGGGCGGGCTGGGCTTCGAGGTGACGCGGCAGGGACCGGGCGTCGTGCTGCTGCGCGCGGTGCCGGAGCCGCTGGAGGACGCCGATCCCGAGCCGCTCGTGCGCGAGATCCTCGCCGACCTCGCCGACGGCACGCCGCTGCGCGACGGCGAGCTGGACCGCGTCGACCACCTGCTGGCCACGATCGCCTGTCACAGCGTCGTCCGCGCGGGCGACGTGCTCGGGCGACAAGAGGCGCTGGCGCTGCTCGCGCAGCTCGACGCGGTCGATCTTCGCTCGCACTGCCCGCACGGACGCCCGGTGCTGCTGCGCATGCCGCTGGCGGAGATCGAGAGGCGCTTCGGCCGTGTCTAGCGCTCCGCGCTTCGCGCTCCGCTGCGCGGAAGGGGCTGCGCCTCCCGCGGACCCACCCCACATCAGGCCGTCGATGCCGGCGCGGCAAAGCCGCGCCTCCCGGCGACTTGGACCCGCTCCCTTTGGTCGCTCTGGCGCCTCATTCGCAGCCTGAAACGTGACTGGTTCGCTCACATCGCGTTCCGACATCGCAGTCAGCTCAGCGGGCGGGCTGCGGTTCGTCGCCGTGCTGGGGCCGACGGCGTCGGGGAAGAGCGCGCTGGCGCTGGCGCTGGCGGAGCGCACCGGCGGCGAGATCGTCGCCTGCGATTCGCAGCAGGTGTACATCGGCATGGACATCGGCACCGCCAAGCCGACGCGCGCCGAACGCGCGCGCGTGCCCCACCACGCGCTGGACCTTGTCCGGCCGGACGAGCCGTTTCACGCCGCGCGCTGGGCGGCGGTGGCGCGCGCCGCCATCGCCGACATCGCGGCGCGCGGCCGGCTGCCGATCGTCGTCGGCGGCACCGGGCTGTATTACCGGGCGCTGGTGGCCGGCCTGTTCGATGCGCCGCCGCCCGACCCGGACATCCGCGCCCGCCACCGCGAGGCCGCGGCGGCGGACGGCGTCGAGACGCTGCACGCGCGCCTGGCCGGCGATCGATCCGGACGCGGCGGCGGCCATTCGCCCGCGCGATCTGGTTCGCATCAGCCGCGCGCTGGAGATCTACGAACAGACCGGCGTGCCGATCACCGAGCTGCGCCGGCGCGCGGCGCCGCCCACCGGCCTGACGCCCACGGTGCTGCTGCTCGATCCGCCGCTGGACGCGCTGCGCGCGCGCATCGCGGCGCGCGTCGACGCCATGATCGCCGCCGGGTTCCTCGACGAGGTCCGCGCGCTGCGCGCCGCCGGGTACGGGCCGACGCTGAAGCCGCTGCAGGCGCTCGGCTATGCGCAGCTCGGGGCCGTGCGTCGACGGCACGGCGTCGCTGGCCGATGCGGTCGCGGACACCGTGCGCGCGACGAACGCCTACGCGCGCCGGCAGCGGACCTGGTTCCGCGCCACAGACCGCCGCGCGCCGTTTCGAGGCCGAGCCGAACCCCGACGAAGCGCTGGCGGTGCTGGGGTGAGCGCGCCCGGCTGCGCGTTCTGCGCGATCGCGGCGGGCGAGCTACCGGCCGCCACGGTGCTGAGCGACGCCGGCGCCGCCGCTTTCCTGGATACCAAGCCCGTGTTCAAAGGACACGTGCTGGTGGTGCCGCGCGCGCACGTACCGACGCTGGCCGAGCTGCCGGCGACGGACATCGCGGCGTTCTTCGCGACGGTGCAGGCGGTCGCGGGCGCCGTGGAAGCGGGGCTGGGCGCCGACGGGACGTTCGTGGCGCTCAACAACAAGGTGTCGCAGAGCGTCCCGCACCTGCACGTCCACGTCATCCCGCGCCACCGCAAGGACGGGCTGCGCGGCTTCTTCTGGCCGCGGCTGCGCTACGACAGCGACGCGGAGCGCGACGACTTCGCCGCCCGCATCCGCGCCGCCCTCCCCTCGGTCGGTTGACGACGGCGCGCACGGGCAGTCCCGTAAACGCGATTCACATCGGAAACCCTGGAAACAAATTCCGTTGATCGCGTTCCGGGGCCAGGAGGCCACGATGCGCGCCCCCAGAACGTTCGCCGTTCTTCTCGTGCTGGTCGCAACCGGTAAGGAGGCGCACGCCCGCGCGGGAGCGAGTCACCTCAGCGTGCGGCAGGCGCATCCGTGGGGCTTCGGCGCCAGCTTCAGCTGGCTGTCGACGGGCGTGCCGTCGTTCGCGTCGATCGGCGCCTCGGCCGAGCGCGCCTTCGGGCGCTGGTTCGCGCTCGAAGCGGGTGCCGAGACCGGTCTGGCGACGACCGCGCCTGACGCGACCGGGACACAGGTCGAACCGCGGCTGGTGGCGCGCCTCAGCGCCCGTCCGAGCCTGCCTCTCGACCCGCAGGAGCGCATCACGTTGTTCATCTCGGCCGGTCCTCAGGTGCTGGTCGGGGGTGCCTACGATCGCCTGGTCCTGGCCCACACCGAGGCCGGTTACCATCTGCGCACGTGGAGCGGCGTGTCGTTGCTGGCCGCCGCGGTCGTGAACTTCGCGCTGTCCGAGCGTCCGCCTGCCATCGCCCCCACCGACTGCCCGTCGATTTGCGACGGTGCCATCGTCTATGGAACGCGCAGCATCGGCTTCCGGGTGGCCCTGGGTACCGATTTCTAGGTTACTCAGAGGGGGAGGTTTGGGCCCCCACCCTCCCCCTGTGAACCTCCCGCGATGCGCTCCGGCGGGCAAAGCCCCACCTCCGCGCGACGCGCAGCCCTCGTGGTAAAAGACAGCCGCACATGGCCGAATCGTCAGCCGCGGCAGTCGTCAAGGCGCCCGATACCCCCACGCTCGATTTCGAGCGTCCGGTGGTGGCGCTGGAGCGCAAGATCGAAGAGCTGGTGCGCGTCAGCGGCGGGGCTCCCGAGCTGCGGCCCCAGATCGCCCTGCTCGAATCGCGCGCGCGCGAGCTGCAACAGAAGATCTTCGCCGACCTGACGCCGTGGCAGAAGGTGCAGCTGTCGCGTCACCCTGCGCGCCCGTACACGCTCGACTACATCGAGCGCCTGTTCGAGGACTTCATCGAGCTGCACGGCGATCGCCGGTTCGGCGACGACCCGGCCGTGGTCGGCGGCTTCGGCACGTTCGACGGCATGCCGGTGCTGGTGCTGGGGCACCAGAAGGGGCGCAGCACGAAGGAGAAGGTCCGCCGCAATTTCGGCCAGCCGAAACCGGAGGGCTACCGCAAGGCGCTGCGGCTGATGGAGCTGGCCGCGCGCGGCCGCCACCCCGTCATCTGCCTGATCGACACGCAGGGCGCTTACCCGGGCCTCGACGCCGAGGAGCGCGGCCAGGCCGAGGCGATCGCGAAGAACCTGGAGGTCATGGCCGGGCTGCCGGTCCCCATCGTCTGCGCGGTGATCGGCGAAGGCGGGTCCGGCGGCGCGCTGGCGCTGGGCGTCGCCAACCGCATCCTGATGCAGGAGTTCGCGACGTACTCCGTGATCTCGCCCGAGGGCTGCGCTTCGATCCTGTGGCGCGACGACAGCAAGAAGCCGGAAGCCGCGGCGGCGATGAAGATGACGGCGACCGACCTGCAACGCCTGGGCGTCGTCGACGAGGTGATCCCCGAGGCGCCGGGCGGCGCTCACCGCGATCACGACGCCACGGCGCAGATCCTGGGTGAGGCGCTGCGGCGCCACCTCAAGGAGCTGTACTACCTGAAGCCGGAAGAGCTGCGCGCCGATCGCTACAAGAAGTTCCGCCACATGGGCGCTTTCGTAGAGTCGGGCGACAAGACGTCGTGACGACGACGCTCGCCGCCGAGGCGTTGCGCGTGAACGCGCGCTACGTCGAGGAGGTGGTGATCGGCTGGAACCTGTGCCCGTGGGCGGCGCGGGCGTGGCACGACGGGCAGGTCGTCCGTCGCGTGTTCGACGCCACCGCGCCCGTCGCCGCCACCGACGACGTCGTCGCGTTCGCCGGCGAGCTGGCGGCGAACCCGGACGCGGCGATCGGCCTGGCGATCTTTCCGCGCGCCGGCGTCACGGTCGGCGCGTGGGAGAGCTTCGCCGAACGCGTCCGGCGCGGCGTGCGCGGCTTCCTGCTCGCCGCCTTTCACCCCGACTACGGCGACGCGGGCAATTCGCCCGTTGATGCTGCGCGCCTGGTCGCGCACATCCGCCGGACGCCCGATCCGACGCTGCAGCTCGTGCGCGCGAGCCTGCTCGACGCCCTGGCGCGCGACGGCCGCGACCTGTCGGCCGACATCGCGCGCGACAACCACCACACGGTCACGACGCGCGGGCCAGCGGCGCTGGATGCGTTGCTCGCCGACATCCGCCACGATCGCGACGCCGCCTATGCTCGGCTCGCGGCGGGCTGACTACCCGACCGAGATGCGGGCGATGGGGCGGATCTGCGCCTCGGGCGCCAGCTCCTGGAACGACAGCACCGGCAGGCCGGGGTGCTCGCCTTCGATCAGGCGGCGGACGTAGCGCCGGATCTCGACGCTGGTGAGCAGCACCGCGCCCGCCGCGCCGCCCGGGCCGACGGCGCGCCCGACCGCGGCGATGATGTCGCGCGAGATCTGCGGCTCCAGCGCCAGGTAGCTGCCGGTGGCGGTCTTCTGGATCGATTCGCGGATGGCGTCTTCGATCATCGGGTCCAGCAGATACGCCGCCAGGACGCCGCCGTCGCCCGCGTGTTTGTACGTGATGGCGCGGCGGAGCGCGACGCGGACGTGTTCGGTCAGCGCCACCGGATCGCGATCCTGCGGCGCCCACTCCGCCAGCGCGCCCAGGATGTCGCGCAGGTTGCGCAGCGAGATCCCCTCCTCGACGAGCCGCCGCAGCACATCGGTCAGCAGCACGGGCGAGATCAGCTTGGGGACGACCTCGCGCACCAGCGCGGGGTGGGTGCGCTCCAGCGCGTCGAGCAGCCCCTGCGTCTCCTCGAGACTGAACAGCTCGTGGCCGTAGCGGCGGACCACGGCCGCGACCTCGTCGTGCAGGCGCGCCGCCGCGCCCGGCAGCGCATCGCGCGCGATCTCGCCGCGCGCCAGCGGCACCTCGTTGATGCGGATGACGAACGCGGTGGGCGGCAGGCTCGCCGTCGTCTGACGCAGGCGCATGACCGGCAGCGGCAGGCCGAGCTCGGCGAACATCCGCTCGCGCAGCTGCGGCACGACCTCGGTCGCGAACGCGCCGGGGTCGCCGGGCGATCGCGGTCCCAGCAACGCACCCAGCTCACCGCCGACCTCGACGGCGATCGGCGTCAAGACGGGAGGCGGCAAGCCCTCGGCGGCAGCGCCGGCCGCCGCGCGCGTGCCGCCGCCCTCGCCCGCCGCGGTCGCGGCAGCCGCCGCGCCCCCGGGCGTCGCTGCGATCGGCGTGCGCAGCAGCCGCCACGCCAGCAGGCCCAGCACCGCCGCCAGCGTCAGGAACGGCAGCGCCGGCAACCCCGGCACGATCGCCAGCAGCGTCAGCAGCCCGGCGGCGATCGCGATCGCCTTGGGCTGCGCCATCACCTGCATGCCGATGTCGCGCCCGAGGTGGCCGCCCTCTTCCTCCGAGGCGACGCGCGTGACGATGATGCCCGCCGACGTCGAGATGATCAGCGCCGGGATCTGCGCCACCAGCCCCTCGCCGATGGTGAGCACGGTGTACGTGCGGGCGGCGACGCCCGCGTCCATCCCGCGCTGCACGATGCCGATGATCAGGCCGCCGACGATGTTGACGGCCAGCACGACGATGCCGGCGATGGCGTCGCCCTTCACGAACTTCATCGCGCCGTCCATCGACCCGAACAGCTGCGATTCGCGCGCCAGCGCCGCGCGCCGCCGGCGCGCCTCGTCGTGATCGATGTGCCCGGCGCGCAGCTCGGCGTCGATCGACATCTGCTTGCCCGGCATCGCGTCCAGCGTGAAGCGCGCCGCGACCTCGGCGACGCGCTCCGAGCCCTTCGAGATGACGATGAACTGGATCATCGTCAGGATGAGGAAGATGACCGCGCCGACCACCAGGTTGCCGGCGACCACGAAGTTGCCGAACGCGTGGATCACCTCGCCGGCGTCGGCGTGCAGCAGGATGAGCCGCGTCGCCGACACCTCCAGCGCCAGCCGGAACAGCGTCGTCAGCAGCAGCAGCGTCGGGAACGTCGCGATCTTCAGCGCGTCGCTGACGTAGATCGCGACCAGCAGCAACACGACCGCGACCGCGATGTTGACCGAGATCAGCAGGTCGAGCAGCAGCGTCGGCAGCGGCACGATCATCATGCCGACGATCGCGACCACCAGCGCCGCCAGCGCCAGGTCGGAGTACCGCGTCAGGAACGCCCTGACGTCCCCGCCGCGCAAGAGCGCGAACATCCCGCCGCCGTCGCTGCCGCCCGCCGCCACGTCGTCTACCCGGGCACGAGGTCGTTTTTGGTCGACGGCCGACCGATGAGGATCAGCAGCAGGATCGGAAACGGCGCGTGCAAGATCACGTTGCCGATGACCGTGAACGTCCCGGTCATGCCGGACATCCCCTGCACCAAGCTATCCGAGGCGGCGCCAGCGCCAGCGAACAGCTGTGCCATCACCTCTTGCGTCCGCGGCAGGATGACGTTCACCTCGATGTAGACCATGACGGGGAGGTAGGCGAGCGCGGCCAGCGCCCAGCCGATCGACAGCGGCCGCGCGATCGGCCTGCGGTGGAACAACGCGTAGCCGATCGCGATGAGCGCGCTCGACATCACCACCAGCACACCGTGCAACACGTAGTTGTAGATCTTCAGCCCTTCGCTGACCCGCCCGAGCTGCTCGAACATCGCGCTGGGATCGGGCTGGCCCTCCTGCTTCGGCAGGCCGGAGAACGCCTTGCTGAAGTCGGTCATCATCCCCTTGCTGAACGGCTGGCTGACGATGGTCAGCGACGAGATCGCGGTCTGGATCCCCCCGAACACCATCGACAACACGCCCATCACCGCCGGGGTCTTCCGCATTTGGCGGCAGCGTATACCTAAACCATCCAGCGCGGCAGTCGGTTCCTGAGCACGGCGTCGAGGCCCAGCGCGCGCCCCGGGGGGACGACGACGAACAGCAGAAACGTCGCGGCCATCAGCAGCGCGTTGCCCGGCGGGGCCAGCCCCTGCCCCGCCGCCGCCGCGATCGACAGCAGCATCAGGGCGCCCAGCGCGGAGCTGGCGCGCGTGACCAGACCGACCAGCATGCAGACGCCGATCGACAGCTCGCCGATCGCGATCAACGAACCGAAGATCTTCGGATGCGCATGCGCGACGTTGACGACGGGCATGAAGAAGCCGTAGGGCCGGTCATCCGCCAGCCACCGGTCGAGGTTGCGCAGCAAGGGTGTGCCGTGCAGCCAGTCGCCACGCAGCTTGCTCCAACCCTCCAGCGAGAGGATCGCACCGAACAGCAACCGCAGCGGAACCAGATACACGAGCGGAAAGCGCTCGTTCATGAATAGATGATAACGTCGCGCCGTGGCTGAAACAAAAAGGCCGACCAGCCCGGCGGCCGAAGAGATCCTCGGGCTCTACTTCCCGGTCCTGGATCACGGCTTCGTCGCGCTCGTCGACTACCTGGGCACCGACGAGTGCATCGAGCGCGCGGCACGCGTCAGCTACGGCTACGGCACGCGCAAGCAGAGCGTGACGCGCGGCCTGCTCCGCTACCTGCGCCGGCACAAGCACACGACGCCCAGCGAGATGGTCGAGCTGAAGTTCCACTGCTGCATGCCCATGTTCATCGCGCGCCAGTGGATCCGGCACCGCACCGCGTCGGTGAACGAGTACAGCGGCCGGTATTCGCTGATGCCGATGCTGTTCTACACGCCCGACGCCGAGCAGCTGCAGACGCAGAGCCGGCGCAACAACCAGGGGCGCAGCGGCCAGGCGGTCGATGCGCCAGCTGTACGCGGAGGCGCAGCGGCGCTGGAGCAGCATCCGGCGCGAGAGCACCGACGCGTACGGCTGGCTGACCGGCGAACGAGGTCGCGCGCGAGCTGGCGCGCATCGACCTGCCGCTGTCGACGTACACGCAGTGGTACTGGAAGATCGACCTGCACAACCTGCTGCACTTCCTGACGCTGCGCGTGGACACGCACGCGCAGTGGGAGATCCAGGAGTACGGCCGCGTGATGGCCGGCATGCTCAAGCGCGTCGCGCCGCTGTCTTACGAGGCGTGGATCGACTACGACGTGTGCGGCACGCACGTGTCGCGCGCCGAGCTGTCGGCGCTGCGCGCGCTGGTGACGGTCGACGGCGACGGCCTGGCGGCAGCGGGCGGCGGCGCGCGCCTGGATCGCGCGGCGCTGGAAGGGCACGGCCTGGCCAAGCGCGAGATCGACGAGCTGCTCGACCAAGCTCGCGCCCGCGCCCGCGGTCCCCGACTTCGAGCTCGACGTGGCGAGCGCGCGCCCGGCCGAACACTTCGCCGAACGCTTCGCCGCCGCCGTCCCCAGCGGGGAGAAGGCTCCGGCGGAATGACAGCCTCCGTCGCCCGTGGACGCCGCGGGCCGGCGACGAGATCGTCGGCCGGCTGGTTGCGCCGCCGACGGCGACACTAGTCCGACCCTAGAGCGTAACCAGCTCGCGGACGACGAAGGCGCCGTCCTTGTCGAGGCCCAGGCGGCCGGCCGCGTGGTCCTTGTCGTGCCCCCACACCAGCAGCCAGTCCTCGGCCAGCGCGCGCGTGAACAGCGCCCGCTTGGTCTCGACCGTGCGCGCCGGCTCGAGGTCGTACGACATCACCCACGGCAGCTTGACGTGTACGGCCGTCGGGACGACGTCGCCCAGGAACAACGCCTTCGGCCCGCCCGGCGGTCCGATGAGCACCGACTGGTGGCCCGCCGTGTGCCCGGGCGTCGGCACGACGCGCACGCCGGGCGCAATCTCCACCTCACCGTCGACGGCGTCGATCAGCCCCGCCTCGCCCAGCGGTACGATGTTCTCCTGCAGGTAGCTGCCGCGGTTGCGTTCGTGCGGGTGGGTCGCGTCCTCCCACTCCCGCCGCTGGACGACGTGGCGCGCGCGCCCGAATACCGGCACGAACGCCCCCGACGCGGTCTGCCGCGTGGTGCCGCCGCTGTGATCGAAGTGGAGGTGCGACATCACCACCGTGTCGATGTCCTCCGGCTGCAAGCCGACCTCCGCCAGCGCGTTGCCGATCGCGCGGTCGTGATCGATGCCGTAGATGTCCTTCAGCTTGCCGGCGAACTTGTCGCCGTTGCCGGTCTCGATCAGCACGCGCCGGCCGCCGACCTCGACCAGCAGGCAGCGCGTCGCGTACTCGCAGCGGTTGAGCGCGTCGCACGACACCAGCTTCGACCACAACGTCTTGGGGACGACGCCGTGCATGGCGCCGCCGTCCAGGCGGAAGTTGCCGCCGTTCAGCATCGTCAGCCTCGCGTCACCGAGGGTGAGCATCAGGGTGACGCGATGGCGGGCGTCGCGGCAGCCGTCGGCGTCGGCGGCCGACGTCGGCGTCGCAGCAGCCGGCGGCGTCGCAGCGCCGATCGGCGTCGGCGCGCGTCCATGCGTCGGGCGGCAGTCGGTGCCGCAGGCGCCGGTGCCACCGGCGCCGCCGCGGGCGCGGGCGCAGCCACGGCCACCGCCGTCTTCGGCTTGTGGCTGACCACCCAGTCGGCGACGCGCGCGACGTCGCCGAACCGGGTCAGCTTCCCCTCGTTGCCCAGGAACGACATGTAAAACACGCGCCCGTCGATCTTCGTCCCGACGACCAGGCAGTACCGCGCGATGTCGTTGTAGCCGGTCTTGCCGCCCAGCAACTGCACGTTGCCGCGCCCTGCCTGCCGGTCGGTGTTGACGTATTTGATCGGCGGCTTGCCCACCGGGTGCGCGTCGTACTCCCCGCGCTGCGTGATCGCCCCCAGCACCGGATGCGCGACCACCGCCTTCAACATCACGATGGTCTCGCGCGCCGTCGACACGTTCGAGAACGACAGCCCGGTCGGCTCCATGAACCGCGTGTTCTTGAGGCCGAGTTGCCGCGCCTTCGCGTTCATCGCCGCCGTCAGCTGCGTCGGCGTCAGCTTCACCGCGCGCCCCAGCGCCGGCACGGCGCGGTTGTCCGATCCCATCATCGCCGCGTGCAACAGATCGCGGTTCGACAGCGTCATCCCCTCGAGCAGCCGCGACTTCGCGCCGCCCTTGGCGACCTCCGCGTCGTTCTTGGTGATGGTCGACAGCCCCTCGAGCTCCAGACCCTTCTCGATCACCACCAGCATCGCGGCCAGCTTCGAGATCGACGCGATCGGGCGCTCCTTGTCCGGGTTGCGCGCGTAGACGACCTGCCCCGCGTCGTCGAGCACCAGCGCTGACGTCGCCTGGACGTTCGGCTGGCCGCCCTTGGTCGCGGCGACGCGCCGCTCGAGGAACACGACCTTGCCGTGTTTGGCCTTCCCCTTCTTAGCCACATTCGCCCCGGACTTGCCCGCTGCCTTGCGGCGCGCCGCCTCGGCGTCGCCCGCCCCGGCGAGCAGGACGGTCAGCGCCGCAAAGGCGGCCAGTGCCCGGACGGCGTGCGCGGGCGACAGGAGGCGGGAAAGGCGCGCCATTCCGTCAGTTATAGAGGACCGGAGGACGACGGCAAGTTCCCAAACCTCCGTTTAATGGCATTCACGGCGTGCCGCGTCCCCCGCCAGTATTTGAGGCGCAGCACCGACACCCCAAGCATGGCGGCGGTCATCAGCAGGAAGCCAATCGTCGCCTGCAAAAGCGTCAGGTGGCCGTGCAGGCGTTTGAACAGCAGGCCGTAACACAGCTCGACGTGCACCCAGTAGACGAGCAGCGACGTCTGCCCCAGCACCCGCATGGGAGAAAATCGGCGGCTCCCCGCCACGCGCGTCACCACGTAGGCGACCAGCGCGAGCAGGCCGATCTGCCCCAGGCGATCGAAGAACGTGCCCGGCCCCATCTGCCACGAAATCGATGACGGGTAGTGGATGATGTACGGGTCGAGCGTGCGCACGAGCTTCACCGCGCCCATCAGCGCGATGCCCGCGGCGCCGGTGATGACGAACGCGCGCGCCAGCCGGTCGCTGCGGCTCTCCCTGACCCACCAGTGGCCGATGACCACGCCGGCCAGCGCCCACGCCAGCTGGGGAACCAGCGTGAAGTGCGCCATCGGTCGCTGGCCGCCGATGTACGACGTCAGCGGCTTCGGCAACCAGTCGGGGAAGTACGCGGGACCGACGATCGGCCCGAGCGCGAGCACGACGGCCATGGCCAGCAAGGTGACGACGATCTGAGGACGCCCGCCGCGCGGCGCCGAGATCGGGCCCACCAGCATCATCGACGCGCCGATGCAGTTCAGGATGTCGACACGAAACAGGTCGTGCCAGTCCCAGAAGCCGCCCAGGACGTACTCCTGCAGCCGGAAGGCATACGCGAGCACGAGGATCTCGAACCCGCGCTTGACGGCGCCGCGCACCATGACCTTGCGCTCCACGCCGCGCGCGATCTGCGCCTCGAAACGAATCGCCATCGACACGCCGACCAGCAGCAGGAAGATCCGGAACGGCAGGCCGCCGTATGGGCTCCACCACCGGTAGACCTGGCTCGTCATCGCGTCCCGGCTCAGCCAGGCGCCGTAGACGTGCGTCTGGATCATCAGCACCACCGCGAACCCGCGCAGCCAGTCGACGGCGTCGATCCGGGCGGCGGATTTCGTGGCGGGGGCGGGGGCGGCCGCTTGACTCACCGTTCCGAATTCGCGCTCGCCGCCCCCCTGATGTCAACGGCTTTTCGTCCACGTTGACAGTTGGGGGCCGCCGCACTATAAACGCCCGCTCTTCCGGAGGTTACCACCCGCTATGTCGCTCAAAATGGGCCTGCTCGGCCGCAAGATCGGTATGACTCAGGTGTTCCACGAGGATGGGACCGCCCTGGGCGTCACCGCCGTTTCTGTCGGTCCGTGCGTGGTCGTCGCACAGCGGACGCCCGAAAAGCACGGCTACTCTGCCGTGCAGCTGGGCTTCGAAGAGGAGATACCGCGCCTGCTCAGCCGGCCGAGCGCCGGCTACTTCGCCAAGGCCAACGTCGGCAAGCCGTTGCGCCACCTGCGCGAGGTCCGCCTGGACCCGAAGGACGTCGCGAAGTACGAGGTCGGCAAGGTGCTGCGCGCCGTCGACGTGTTCAAAGAGGGCGACGTCATCGACGTCACCGGCACGAGCAAGGGCAAGGGTTACCAGGGCGTCATGAAGCGGCACAAGATGGCCGGTGACACCGATACCCACGGTACGCACGAGTTCTTCCGCCACGGCGGCTCGATCGGCTGCCGCCTGACGCCCGGCCGCGTCCACAAGGGCAAGCGCATGACGGGCCTGATGGGCAACGTCAAGAACACGGCCTCGGACCTCGTCATCGTCAAGGTCCTCGAAGAAAAGGGCGTCGTCCTCGTCAAGGGCGCGATCCCCGGCGGGGCCAACGGGCTGGTCCTGATCAAGGGCAGCGTCAAGGACGTCCGCAAGTACGTCGTTCCGCGCGCCGTCAAAGAGATCGAGTCGAAGAACCCGATGAAGGCGTCCAAGAAGGGCGCCGCCGCGAAGCCCGCCAAGAAGTAACGCCTGTCGAAGCTGCGCGACCCCCGGCATCGCCACGATGCCTTCTTCAGGAAGGCGCGCGGCGCGGGGTTCGTAGCCCGGTCCGTCTACAAGCTCCAGGAAATCGACAAGAAGCTGCGCCTGCTGCGCGCCGGTGACCGGGTGCTGGACCTGGGCTGCCGGCCGGGCTCGTGGCTGCAGTACGCGCTCGAGGTCGTCGGAAAACACGGCGCCGTGGTCGGCATCGACCGCGACCCGATGCCGCAGCCGATAGCCGGCGCGCGCGTCATGCAGGGCGACATCTTCACGACCCCCGACGCCGAGCTGCTGGGGACGCTGGCGGCGTTCGACGTCGTGCTGTCGGACATGGCGCCCAACACGACGGGCGTGCGCGCGACCGACCAGGCGCGTTCGGCGTCGCTGTTCGAGGAGGCGCTGACGCGCGCGGAGCGCCTGCTGGCGCCCGGGGGGGCGTTCGTCGGCAAGATCTTCCAGGGGCCCGACGTCGACGGAATCCGCCGCCGGCTGACCGCCGGTTTCTCTGAAGTGCGAACCATCAAGCCCGAGGGGTCGCGGAGCGAAAGCATCGAGATCTATCTCGCGGGCAAGGGCTTCCACGCCATTCGGCGTTAAGCTTCCGATCGTCGATGCGGATCCCCCCGTCGCCGTCGCCAGTCTGGCTGCCGCCGCGCTCGCCGTCATCGCGGGCGTCGCGGCCGCGCCTGCGCGCGCGCGCGAATCGTCCAGCTCGGGGGGCCACACGATCACGCTCGAGACGGGCGGCGCCGCTGGCGTTCATCGAGGTGACGCGGACGCTGCCGCCCGCCGCGGACGGCCAAGTCCGGTGAAAAGTCCGGTGAGCAGATGCTGGACGTCGCCCTGCCCGAGCGCAGCCTGCTGGTTGCGGTCGAGGTTCGCGACGGCGGGCGCTGGCGCAGCATCGACGCCGCCGACCCGGCGCGCGTCGCCGATCGATATCGCGACGAGAGCGCGGCGCGCGGCGCGACGCCGGTGGCCGAGCCGTTCGACGACGACGCCGACTACCGGCTGCGCGTGGTGCGCGGCAAGGCGGCCGGCGCGGCGCAGATCAGATACCGCTTCTCGTCGGTCGCGGTGTTCTCGAACGGCCGCTACCGGGTCCGGTTTCCGGGCGCGCCGGAGCGGATGCCAGCCCCGGCGGACGTGGTCGTGACCGCGCGCGACGCCGCCGACGTCGAGATCGCCGGCGCGCGCACGGAGCTGCGCCCGGCGGGCACCGCGGCGCGCGGGCGCGCGTCCACGCGCACGGGCTGGGAGGTGTCGTGGGCGCCGCGCGATCCGGCCCCGACCGCGGGCGCGCCGTCGCTGGACGCGCGCGTCACGCTGGCGCCGCTGTCGCGCGCCGAGACAGCGGTGGCCGTGTCGGCGCGCAGCCGGCCGGCCAAGACCAACGGCGCGCCGTCCAGCGTGCTGCTGGTCGTCGATCGCTCGCGCAGCGTCGGGCTGCCGGGGTTGGCCGCCGAGCGCGACCTCGGCCGGCGCCTGCTGGAAGCGCTGCCGCCCAGCACGCGCTTCGACGCGCTGTTCTTCGATCGCGCGACCAAGCGGCTGTTCCCCATGGGCCGGCCAGCGACGCGCGAGGCGATCGACGCGTTCGAGGCCGAGATGGTCCCCGACCGCCTGCAGAACGGCACCGATCTGGCGGCTGCGCTGCGCGAGGCCGCCGCGCTGTTGCGGCGCGAGCAGACCACGTTCGCGCCGCACACACTGCTGGTGGTGCTGACCGACGGCGCCCTGCCCGCCGGCGTCGACGGCGCGGCGCTGGAGCGGGGGCTGGGCACGGTGCCCGGGATGGAGCTGTCGGTCGCGGCGTTCATCGTGCGCGCGGTCGACGACGACGCCGCGCCCGCTCAGCCGCGGCAGGCGCTGCAGGCGTTCGCGGCCGCACACGGCGGCGTCGCGCGCGACGTGCGCGCCGCCAACATCGAAGAAGCCGTTACCAGCGCGCTCGGCGACCTCGGACGCGGCGGCGACTTCGCCGCCGTGCGGGTGTACGCGGGCGGGCGCGAGCGGCTGCTGGCCGAGGCGCTGGCGCCGGGCGCCGCGGCTTCGGGCGTCATCGTCGTCGCCGAACGGGCGCCGCGCGCCGTCCACATCGAGGCGTCGGCCAACGGTCGGACCGTGAAGGTGGCGCCGCGCGTACGCACGGTCGCCGCCGAATGGCTGCGCCCCTGGCTGGCTTCAAGCAGCGGCAGCGGCGGCGGCGCGGGTGGCGACGGCAAGCCGGCGGCCGCGGACCCGAACAGGCCGCGCCTGCTGGTCGCCCCGACGGTGCTGGCCCTGGTGGAGCCGGTGGTTCACCCCGCGACGGCCCCCGAGGCTGTGGTCAAGGGATCGATGGACCGCATCGTGATGCGCAACGTGCTGTCGCTGGCGTACATGCCGCGCGCGCGCGCCTGTTACCTCACCCGCTCGGGTGCGACGCCGGCGCTGCGCGATCTGACCGGCCGCGTGCGGCTGGCGATCGACGTGGTGCGCGGCGAGGTCGAGCGCGCGGCGATCGAATCGTCGACGCTCAACAACGCCGACGTCGAGACCTGCCTGCGCGAGGGCGCGTTCGCGGTCGACGTGCCGCGGGTCGTGCGCAACGACGCGCCGGTCACCGCGGTTCTGAACCTGGTATTCCGGCCGCAGACGCCGGAACAGAAACGCGGCGCCGATCTGGGCGCCGTCGGGGACCAGATCGACCTCATCATCGAGGAAGCCAAGAGGAGCCAGACGAAATGAACGACGGGAAGTTCGATTCCAAGCGCCGGCTGTGCCCGGACGGAACCTGCATCGGCGTGGTGGGCGACGACGGGCGCTGCAAGGTCTGCGGCCGCGATGCGGGCGGGGGCGGGGCGAAGAGCGCCGGGGGGAACGGTCTGGCAGCCGTGTCGGCGGCGGCCGACGCCACCGACACCACCTTCGACAGCGGCATCGACGACAGCGACGACAACGACAGCGAGCTGGTGGCGGACGCCGCGGAGCCGGGCGCGCCGGCGTTCGATGCGACGCGCCGCCTGTGCAGCGACGGCAGCTGCGTCGGCCTCATCGGCGGCGACGGCAAGTGCAACGTCTGCGGCCAGCCGGCATCCGAATAGCTGACGTCATGCCCAGCGTCGCGATCATCGGCGCCTCGAATGCCCGCAACAAGTACGGCAACAAGTCCGTGCGCGCCTACCTGCGACAAGGCTGGACCGTGTACCCGGTGAACCCGAACGAAACCACCGTCGAAGGCCTGGCCGTCTACAAGACCATCGCCGACGTCCCGAAGCCGATCGACCGCGTGTCGCTCTACGTCCCCGCGTCCGTCGGCGTCACGCTGCTCGACGCGATCAAGGCCGCGGCCCCGCACAGCGAGCTGTTCGTCAACCCTGGCGCCGAGAGCGACGACCTCATCAGCCGCGCCGAGGCCCTGGGCCTCGAGCCCATCCAGGCCTGCGCCATCGTCGACATCGGCGAGCGTCCCTGACTACGGCGCGACGTTCAGCGACGCCTTGAGGCGGATGTCCTTCGACGACGCGCCGACTTGCACCTCGACGGCGCCGGACTGGACGGCGAAGCGAGCGCCGGCAGTATCCCAGTAGGTGAGCGCGCTGCCCGACAGCTCGAATGACACGCGCTGCATCGCTCCCGCCGCGAGGGAGATGCGCTTGAAGCCGCGCAGCTGCTGCCGCGGACGCGGCAGGCTGGTCGACGCCGGGTACGCGACGTAGAGCTGCACGACCTCGTCGCCCGCGCGCGTGCCGGTGTTTTGCACGTCGACGCTGACCGTGACGCGGCCGCAGTTGGCGAGCGTGACGGTCGGCCCGCTGACCGACAGGTTCGAATACGCGAACGACGTGTACGACAGCCCGTGCCCGAAGCTGTAGAGCGGCGCCCCCGTGAAGTACCAGTAGGTCTTGCCCTTGCGGATGTCGTAGTCGGTGATCGCCGTCGGGATCTGGGTCTCGCTGGTGTACCAGGTCATCGTCGTGCGCCCCGCCGGGTTGTAGTCGCCGAACAACACGTCGGCGATCGCGGTGCCCAGCTCCTGGCCCGAATTGGCGATGTGGACGATGGCCGGCACGTTCTGCTCCAGCCACGTCACCCCCTGCGGGAAGCTGGACACCAGCACGACGATCGTGCGCGGGTTGGCGGCGTACACGCTCTGCACCAGCGCCTGCTGCGTCGGATCCAGGCCGATGTTGACCCGGTCGACCGCCTCGCGTCCCTCGTATGTCGTCGGGACAGGTCCCCCACGGCGTTGGGTTGGCATCTGGCGGCGCTGTGCCGCACGTCGGGTGGTTGCCGACGAACACGATCGCGACCGACGACTGCATCGCGGCGGTCGTCGCGGCGTTGCCGGTGTTGTCGGCGGCGTAGCGGACGGTGACGCCGCTGCCGAGCTTGGTCGTGATGCCCTGGCGCGCGGTCACCTTGTAAGGCGCGATGCCGCCGTACCAGTCGCGCAGCACCGAATCGGCGCGCGGCCCGATGATCGCGACGCCGTTGGGCAGCGCCGTCCGGTTCAGCGGCAGCGTGTTCGACGCGTTCTTCAACAGCACGACGGTCTTGCGCGCGACGTCGAGCGCCCGCTGCTTGTATTCCGCCGTGTTCCACGGCGTCTCCGTGCCGGCGATGCGCTTGTGCGGCACGAACGACGCGGGGTCGAGATCGCCGAGGCGGAAGCGCACGCGCAGCAGCGGCCGCAACACGGCGTCCATCTCGGCCTGCGTGAACTTGCCCGCGTTGTACGCCGCGGCCACCGTCGGCTGGATGCCCTCCTGCACGAGGACGCCCGTCCCCGACTTGACGATGCCGGCGACGGCATCCTCCAGCGTCGTGTAGTAGCGCTGGTCGTTCACCAGGCTGTTCGCGGTCCACGCGTCGGTGCAGACCAGGCCGTCGAATCCCCACTGGCCGATGATCAGCGACTTGACCAGCGGCGATACGGCCGCCGGGATGTTGTTGACCTTGTTGTACGCCGTCATGATCCCCTGCGCGCGACCCTTCTGGATCGCCTCCTGGAACGGGTAGGCGTAGTACTCGCGCAGGTTGCGGTCGTCGAAGTTGGCTGACGTCGTGTTGCGCATGGCTTCGTTGTTGTTCGCCAGCCAGTGCTTCAGCGTCGACGCCGCGAGCAGGTACTTGGGATCGGTGCCGTGCAGCCCGGCCAGGTATCCCTTGGCCAGCTCCGCCGGCGAGGTACGGGTCCTCGCCCGGCGATTCTTCGCCGCGCCCCCAGCGCGGATCGCGGCCGAGATCGACCAGCGGCGCGCGTATGACGACGCCCACGCCTCTGCCTTGCGCGTTCACGCCGCGCTGGGCGTTCAAGACACGCGCCTCGTAGCCGGTGGTCGCGCCCACCGTCTGCCAGACCGCGGGGTCCCACGACTCGGCCAGCCCGGACGTCTGCGGAAACTGCGTGCCGGTCAGGTAGAGCACGCTGTCGGGGGTGCCGGCGCTCGCCCAGCCGACGCCGTGCAGCCCCTCGGTGAACGTCGTGAACGCCGGCACGTTCAGCCGCGTGATCGGCGGCTGGTATTCGTTCATCAGCGTCAGCTTCTCGGCCGCCGTCATCTGCGACAGCAGGTTGGTGATGCGGTCTTCGATCGGGCGGCACGGGTCCTGGAACGGGAACTGGTAGTCGGCGGGATTGCTGGTGCACGCCGGCGGCGTCGTGCCCGCGGCGCCGCCCGCGGGACATCCCGTCGTCTGCATGCCGCCCGTGCTGCCGCCGCCCGCGCCGCCCGGCCGGCTCGCCGCTGCCGGCGACGCCGCTCGCGCCCGCCACGCCGCTGGCGCCGCGCGCCCGCCACGCCGCTGCTCGCGCCGCCCGCGCCCGCGACGCCGGGGCCGCCGTCACCGGCCACGCCGGTCGTCCCGTCGCCGCCTGTCCCCACGGAGCCAGCCTGGCCGGGGCCTCCGGCACCGGCGATGCCCGTGCTCTGGGCGCCACCGCGCCCACCGCTGCCGGCCCCTCCTGTCCCGTCGCCGGCGCCCGGCGCACAGCCTGCGAGCGCGAGCATCGACACCAAAGCGAACGGAATCTTCGTCATGGAGGGGCTCCCGAAAAGAAAACGCGTCGAGCGGGGGCCGGCACCCGCTGGGGTCCCGACCGCATAGTAAAGAGACTTTATCTGCTCTCTACTGTCTTGGGGAGCCCGTTGGTGGCTCGATTTCGCCGCCTGGCGAGAAGCGCGATCCTGCTGCGTCTCTACTGCCGCCGCGAGCGGCGCCTCACGAGCGCGGCCAGGCCCAGCAAGATCGCCAGGCTGCCGCCGCCCGGCGGGTGAGCCGGCGACCTCGCAGGCGCAGCCGCCCGTGACGCCGCGGCCGTCGGTCTGGCCCGGACCGCCTGCCTTTCCGTTGTTGCCCGCGGACCCGAGCGGCGATGCGCCGGCCTGCCCGGTCGTCCCCGCGGCGCCCGTGGACGTCCCGGTCGTGCCGGCGATACCGATCGTCCCCGCCGCGCCGGTCGCGCCACCGCGCCCGCCGCCGCCCGCGCCACCGCGCCCGCCGCCGCCCGCGCCCGCGGCGCCCGTCGGCATGACGGTCCCCGAGCACGATTCCATGCCCGGGCCGGGCGCCGTGAACGCCGTCCCGTCCATGCACGTCGGGCCCGTGCCGCTGCCGCCGCCCGTGTATTCAACCGTGATGCTCGCGCCCGCGTTGCTCACCGAGTTGACGGTGATCGTCAGCCCGCCGGCGGGGTCCGTGAACGGCACGCCGACCGGCAGCGCCGCATCGCTGAAGCTGCTGGTCGAAGGCGTCATGTCGAGCAGGAACGTGTGCAGGCCGCGATCCGTGCGCCCGCGCAGATCGGCCGCCATGTGCACCAGCACCCGCGGCGTCAGCGCCGAGCCACCGAGCGTGCCGTCGAAGTCGACCGGCGTGCGCGCCTCCAGGTAGTAGTAGTCGAGGTTCTCGTTCGTCGCGCCGCCGCCGCCCGCGGCAGGACGCATGAGCGGCCGCGGCTTGGGCGCCTTGATCTGCAGGAACTGGGCGCCGTTGCACGCCATCTCGAACGGCACCAGCGTGAACGTGCCGCTCGACTGGACGCGCACGCCGTTACAGCCCGCGAGCCAGCCCTGGAACGACTTCTGCCAGGCGTTCATGTGCCGGCAGCCGCCGCCCATGGGATCGAATGAATCGCCGTATTCGCTGACCTCGCAGCCCTCGAAGTCGTCCGTCACCGCCGACGTGCCGCAATCGAGCGACGACGAGTGCTGCATGCCGAAGTTGTGGCCGGGCTCCTGGATCAGCACGACGCAGCCGACGGACTGGTTGTACCAGGTGTTTCGCTGCGGTGATTGCGGCGTGCCGACCGACGCGAGCCCGCTCCACGAGCACGACGAGTTGCGCGTGCCGTAGTACCAGAGGTAGTGCTGGAACGGCCCGCCCTGCGCGTCGACCATGGGCCGAAGCGCTTTGCGCCATCGGGCTGGTGTCGCAGCCGTTCGGCGTGTATTGCAGCGGTCCGACCACCTTCGCGGTGATGTCCTGCATCTGGTACGAGTCGCCGAGGTAGTAGTTGCGCAGCGAATCGTCGTCGTTGATCAGGCGGCCCATCAGGAAGTCCGTCGTCACGTCGTGTTGCGTGCCGTCCCAGCGGACCTGCGCGAAGCCACCGCCGGTGTCGACGAGCACGAACGCGAAGCTGCGCGGCGCGAACGGCGCCGCGCCGATCAGCGCCGACTGGATCGTCGTGTCCCGAGGTGGCATGCGGCGGAACGACGTGACGCGCAGGGTGTCGCCCGTGGCGCTGCCCCAGATCTTGACCGGCGTCCCGGGCGCCAGCTTCGGATCCGAATCGAACTGCAGCGGTTGCTCGCCGCCCAGCGCGTCGCGCAGCGCGTACGTCGTGCGGCTGGTGCCCGTGTCGAAGTCGTCCGCCTGGTAGATGATGAGCTCGCCGCGGCGCGAACCGTCGTCGACGCCGTCGTCGTCCTCGATGTCCGTTCCGGAACAGCCCGACGCCGCCGCGAGACCAACCGCCAGCCCGACGGCGAGCGCGACATGCATCTTGCTGTTCCGGACACCTGTCATGCTTCCTCCTGATAATTCCTAACGTCGAGCCGGCCGACGCCGGGCGCGCCGACGAGCACCGACGACCGCGAGCGCTGCAAACATCAGCGCCGTCGCCAAGCTGGTCGAGCTGCTCCCGCCGGATGTGTCGCAGTCGCAGCCACCGGTGATCGTGCCGCGGCCGCCTTTGCCGCCCATCGCGCCGCCCGCAACACCGGTCGTCCCGGCGTCGCCCGTCGTACCGCCGGCACCGTCGCCCGCGCCGCCACCCTGACCGGTCGTACCCGCAGCGCCGCCGCCTGCGCCGGCCGCGCCACCGCCTTCACCGGCCGCGCCGCCTGCAGCGCCCGCCATGCCGCCGCCCGCACCACCTCGGCCCGCGGCTCCGGCTGCTCCGCCGCCGCCGCCACGAGCGCCAGCGCCAGCCGCACCACCGGTGCCGCCCGCGCCGCCGCGGCCCGCAGCGCCGCGCGCCTGCACCACCTCGGCCCGCCGCACCTGCCGCGCCGCCTGCGCCACCACGACCCGCGCGCGCCGCCCGCGCCGCCCATGCCGGTCGTACCGCCGGCGCCGCCGCTACCGCTGGGCATCACGATGCCCGTCGTGCAGCGGTCAATTCCCAGCCCCGGCGCCTCGAACGACGTCGTGCCGTCCATGCACACGGGTCCGCCGCCGTTTGCAGTCATGGTGACGTTGACCGTGGCGTGGTTTTCGTCGAGCTCGGTGACGGTGAAGCTGACGCCGCCGCCCGGGTCCGTGAAGGTTTGTCCGGCGAGCAGACCATTGAAGGTTGTTGGTCGAGGAGGGATCCATGTCCAGAATCCAGGTGTGTAGCCCGCGGGAGGAGCGCCCGCGGATGTCGCCCGACACGCGAACGTGAACGGACGTGGTGAGCGCCATGTCGGCGCCGCGCTTCGTGCGCAGCTCGAGGTAGTAGTGCGTGAGCGCGTCGTTGGTCGCCGAGCCGCCGCCGCCCGAGCGCATGAACATGCGCGTCTTGGGCATCGGAATCTGCAGCACCTGGGCGCCGTCGCAGGCCAGCTCGAGGGGATTCAGCGTGAACGTGCCGCTCGACCGGACCCTGACCATGTTGCAGCCCTGCAACCAGCCGTTGTACGTCTTCTGCCAGGCGTTCATGTGGCGGCAGCCGCCGCCCATCGGATCGAAGGGATCGCCGTATTCGCTGTGCGTGCAGTTGCCTTCGGGCGTGTCGTCGAAAGACGCCGACCCGCAGCGCATCGACGACGAGTGCTGCATGCCGAAGTTGTGCCCCGGCTCCTGGATCATGACCACGCAGCTCGACGAGCCGTTGTACCAGGTGTCGTTCTGCGGTGCCGGTCGGGCGTCCCCACCTCGCCCAGGCCACTCCAGCCGCACGCGCTGGTCCTCGAGCCGATGTACCAGAGATAGTGATTGAACGTACCGCCGCCCATCTGATCGACCATCGCCCGGAACATGGTGGGCATGCCGCTGGTGTTGCAGTTGCCGATTGCGTACTGGAAAGGACCAAACACACGGCCGTCCAGCTCTTCGGTGCCGTACGACACCTCGGCGTAATAGTTTCGCAGCGGCGGATCGGTGTTCGTCGACGGGCCGACGATCTCTCGCAGCGCGTTTTCAGCCGTGAGGTTGGTACCACCGCCGATGTCGAGCAGGATCAACGCCAGCCGCTTGGCCGGATACTTCGTTCCGTTGATCAGCGCCGACCTGACGGGCTCGAGCGGCGGCGGCGCGATCTGGCGCAGGGATGCCACCCGGAAACGGTCGCCTGAGGGATTCCCCCACACCTTGATCCGGGCCCCTGGCTCCAGCCCGGAGGTGTCGTCGAGGTCGAGCCAGCGCTCTTCACCCGCGGCAGAACGGATCGCGTACTTTGTCGTCTGCACGCCGCGCTCGAAGTCGTCGGCGATGTAGATGGCCAGCTCGCCTTGCAGCGTGCCGTCACCGGGGTCGAAGACGACCTCGCCGACGGGGGTGCTGCTCTCGCACGCCGCTGACCCTAGCCCGAGGGCCAGGATGACAGCAGGCGCAACAATATGACGCACGACGCGAGCGCCGGCCCGAACCAAATGTCTCGCGGACATTGCACCTCCAGGGGGGCATTTCCGAGCCAGGCGCGGCCTCGGAGGCTGAGGGAATTCCAACTATATTTTCTATGTCCGGATGCTTCAATTCTTATTGGGCCGAATGCGGACAAAAACGACTAATGGCACGAGATGTCACAGATGGTGTCGACGACGGTCGCGGTGCAAGCCATGGCTAACTCCCCGCACGGCGGGTCCTCGAGGCACTGAGCCAGGCACAGGCAGTTGACGTCGTTAGGTGTTGCGCAACCGCCCCCGGCCGGTCGCGCAACCTTCGTGCAGTCGTGCAGCATCTGGAACTGCGCCTGCGCCGCCGTCGATCCCATCGGCAGACAGTTGGCCGCGACGCAGGCGTCGTCGGCGCAGTCCATCGAGCACAGCCGGATCGCCTGGCAGCTGGCCGCAGGCGGCGCCATACCGCCCGCCCCGCCGGCTCCCGCGCCACCGCTCCCGGCGGCGCCGTCGTTGTTGCCGTCGCTGCTGGAACATCCCAGCGCCACGACAAGCAGCACAGCCACGAGCTGTCGCATGTCGGTATGAGGCGACGTCGCGCGGAAACTGTCAATCAATCGAAGGTGGTAAGCTGCTGCCCCTCTTCGAGAAAACCCCGCCAATGCCCGCACTCGCCGTCGATAACATGCTGCAGCTCATCGGGGGCACCCCCATCGTACGTCTGCGTCATCTCGTGGACGCGTCGATGGCCGACGTGTTCTGCAAGTGCGAGCAGTTCAACCCCGGGGGCTCGCTCAAAGATCGCATCGCACTCTCGATGATCGAGGCCGCCGAGCGCGACCACATGATCAAGCCCGGCGAATCGGTGATCGTCGAGCCCACGTCAGGGAACACGGGCGTCGGCCTCGCGCTGGTGACGGCGGCGAAGGGTTACAAACTCATCCTGACGATGCCCGACAACATGTCGCTGGAGCGGCGAGCGCTGTTGAAGGCGTACGGCGCCGAGCTGCACCTGACGCCCGCGGCGCAGGTCATGCGTGGCGCGGTGGAAAAGGCGATCGAGATCGCGCGCGGCAACCCGCTGGCGTACATGCCGCAGCAGTTCCAGAACCCCGCCAACGTCGACGCTCACCGGCGCACGACGGGTCCCGAGATCCTCGCGCAGCTCGGTAACCGCGCGCCCGACGCGTTCGTGCACGGCGTCGGCACCGGCGGCACGATCACCGGCGTGGGCGAAGTGCTGCGCGGCAAGCGCGCCGACGTCCGCATCATCGCGGTCGAGCCTGAGAAGAGCGCCGTGCTGTCGGGCGGCACGGCGGGAGAACACCGCATCGACGGCATCGGCGCCGGCTTCGTGCCGGCGATCCTCGACCGTTCGGTGCTGAGCGAGGTGCGCACGATCTCGGAGCGCGACGCGCAGCAGATGAAGCTGGAGCTCGCGCGCCGCGAGGGGCTGCTGGTCGGCATCTCGGCGGGCGCGTCGGTGAAGATCGCGCTCGACATCGCGCGTGAGCTGGGCCCGGGCAAGACCGTCGTGACCATCCTGTGCGACACCGGTGAAAGGTATTTCTCGTCCGATGCCTATTTCGAGTAGCGCATCTGCGCTCGTCATCGGCGCGGGCGGCATCGGACTACCGGCGGCGCTGGCGCTGGCCGCCGCGGGCGTACGCCGCATCGGCCTCGTCGACGACGACCGCGTCGACACGACGAACCTTCACCGGCAGGTGCTGTTCGGCGACGGCGACGTCGGCGCGCTGAAGGTCGACGCCGCCGCGCGCGCGCTCGCGCGCCGGTTCCCTGCCCTCGATGTCGACCGCCACGCCGTCCGCTTCCACGTCGGCAACGCCCGCGAGCTGTGCTCCGACTACGACGTCGTCATCGACGGCTCCGACAACTTCGCCACCAAGTTCCTGGCCAACGACGCCGCCGTGCTGGCGCGCCGGACGCTGGTCCACGGCGCGGCCGTGGCGCTGGGCGGCCAGCTGGTCACCGTCCCCCCGGGCGGCCACCCCTGCTACCGCTGCCTGTTCGAGGAGCCGCCCCCGGCGGGGGTCGGCGCGTCGTGCGCCGAGGCCGGCGTTCTGGGGCCGGTGCCTGGCGTCATTGGCGCCCTGGCGGGGGCCGAGGCGGCGCGGGTGCTGGCCGGTGGAAGTCCCGCTTTCGTCGGCCGTCTCGTCCAGTATGATTCGGGCGGTATGACCATCAGGACCGTGAACTTCAACCCCAACCCCACGTGCGCCGTGTGCGGAGCGGCAGCACGCATCCGAACGCTCTCCGCGGGCGACTATCCCGTCGCAGATTGTGCCGTGTTATGACGACCGCCGCCGTGACCACAGCCAACACCAACCTGGTCGAAGGGCTCAAGTGCCGCGAGTGCGGCAAGACCTACGACAAGGCGCCGATCCACGTCTGCGAGTTCTGCTTCGGGCCGCTCGAGGTGGCGTACGACTACGCCGCGATCGCCAAGCGCCTGACGCGCGCGATCATCGAATCCCGGCCGCCCAACATGTGGCGCTACGCCGAGCTGCTGCCCATCGACGGCCCGCCGGCGGTCGGCCAGGCGACGGGGATGACGCCGCTCGTGCGCGCCCCCCGACTGGCCAAGCGGCTGGGCCTGTCCGAGGTGTGGGTCAAGAACGACGCCGTCAGCTACCCGACGTTGTCGTTCAAGGATCGTGTCGTGTCGGTCGCGGTGTCCAAGGCGATCGAGTTCGGCATCGGCACCATCGCGTGCGCGTCGACCGGCAACCTGGCCAACGCCACCGCGGCGCAGGCCGCCGCCGCCGGGCTGCCGGCCGTCGTGCTGATCCCGTACGATCTCGAGCCGGCGAAGGTCATCGGCACCAGCATCTACGGCGCGCGCGTCGTGGGCGTGAAGGGGACGTACGACGACGTCAACCGGCTGTGCTCGGAGATCGCCGGCAAATACGGCTGGGGCTTCGTCAACGTCAACCTGCGGCCGTTCTACGCCGAGGGATCGAAGGCGTACGCCTACGAGATCGCCGAGCAGCTGGGCTGGCGGCTGCCCGCGCACATCGTCGTGCCGATGGCGGGCGGATCGCTGGTGACGAAGATCGGCAAGGCGTTCGGCGAATTCGAGAAGCTGGGGCTGGTCGCGGCGCCGGGGCGCAAGCCGCGCATCCACGGCGCGCAGGCGGCCGGGTGCGCGCCGATCATCGACATGGTGCTGGAGAACCGCGATCAGGTGCGGCCGGTGAAGAAGCCGACCAGCATCGCGAAGTCGCTGGCGATCGGCAACCCGGCCGACGGGTTCTACGCGCGGCAGACGATCATCGGCTCGGGCGGCTGGGCAGCGAAGCCGGACGACGAGGAGATCCTGACGGCGATGAGCCTGCTGGCCGAGACCGAAGGCATCTTCACGGAGACCGCCGGCGGCGTCACGCTGGCCGCGGCGATCAAGCTGATCGCCGGCGGGCAGATCGGCAAGGACGACGGACCGGTGGTCATCAGCATCACCGGCAACGGCATGAAGACGCAGGACCCGCTGGTCGGCCGGCTGCCGCAGCCGAAGCTGATCGGCCCGCGCCTGGGCGATTTCGACGAGTTGCAAGCGACCTGGACCTAAAGGAGAGACGCGACATGGCCACCATCCGAATCCCGACTCCGCTCCGCAAGCTCACCCAGGGCAAGGAAGAGGTCACCGCGGCCGGCGCCACCGTCGGCGCGCTGATCGCCAGCCTCGAGACGCAGTATCCGGGGATCAAGGAGCGGATCTGCGACGACAGCGGCCAGGTCCGGCGCTTCGTCAACATCTTCGCCAACGACGAAGACATCCGCTTCCTCAAGAACCTGGACACGCCGGTCAAGGACTCGGACGAGATCTCGATCGTCCCGGCCATTGCCGGTGGACGCTGAACGGTTCGCGCGGCAGATCGCGCTACCGGAGATCGGCCCCGACGGGCAGGCGCGCATCGGCGCGGCGCGCGTCGCTGTGATCGGCAGCGACATCGCGGCGGCCACGGCGGCCACCTACCTGCGCGCTGCGGGGGTCGGTGAGGTCGACGAACGCGCCGGGCTGGGGCCGCTCGATGGCCTGCAGCTCGTCGTGCGTTCTGGGTTCGACGACGATGCGCTGCTGCCCGCGGCGCGGCGGCTGGGGCTGCCGGTCGTCGTGATGCGCGCCAGCGGCGACGTCGTCGACGTGCTGTCGTTCCCGCGCCGCGCTGGGGACGCGGCGCCGGTCAGCGACGGCCCCGGCATCCCGTTCAAGGCGGCGGCGCCGTCCGAGGACGGCGCGGCGGGCGTGCTCGCGGGGACGATCGCGGCGGCGGAAGCGCTGCACGCGCTCATCGCCGAGCCCGGCGCCGGCTCGACGACGGTGAAGCACCTGCGGCTGCCGCTCGACGGCCGCGAGCCGCTGCGGCAAGAGATCCCGGCGCGATGAGCTCGCCGGTGACGATGAGCTCGGCGCCGCCGATGGACGTCATCAAGCGCGCGCGCATGCGCGTGGCCGAGCGAATCACGGACCTGATCGGCGACACGCCCATCGTCCGGCTGCACACGTTCGAGCGCGACACGCCCGGCGTCGAGCTGTGGGCCAAGTGCGAGTTCTTCAATCCGGGCGGGTCGGTCAAGGACCGCGCGGCGACGCAGATGATCCGCGACGCCATCCGCACCGGCGCGCTCGCGCCCGGCAAGACGATCATCGATTCGACCAGCGGCAACACCGGCGTCGCGTATTCGCTGATCGGCGGCGCGCTCGGCTACCCGGTGACGCTGGTGATGCCCGGCAACGTGTCGTGGGCGCGGCGCAAGATCACCGAGGCGTTCGGCACCAAGCTGATCTTCTCCGACCCGATGGAGGGCTCCGACGGCGCCATCCGTCTGTGCCGCAAGATCGTCGACGAGAACCCCGGGCAGTATTTCTATCCCGACCAGTACTCGAACGGTTCGAACCCGCTGGCGCACTACAACACGACCGGGCGCGAGATCTGGGAGCAGACCGAGGGGCGCGTCACGCACTTCGTGACCGGCATCGGCACGACCGGGACGGTGATGGGGACGGGGCGGCGGCTGAAGGAATACAGCCGCGACATCAAGGTCTACGCGGTCGAGCCGGCGGACGCGCTGCACGGTCTGGAAGGCCTGAAGCACATGGCCAGCTCGCTGGTGCCCCCCATCTATCACCCCGACGAGCTGGACGGCGTGCTGGCGATGGACACCGACGAGGCGTGGGACGTCTCCGAACGGCTGGCCAAACACGAAGGGCTGCTGGTCGGGCACTCGTCGGGCGCGTCGCTGGCGGGCGGTCTGCGCCTGGCCAAGGACCTGGTGAAGGCAGGACAGCCAGGCGTGATCGTGACGTTGTTCCCCGACCGCGCCGAGCGCTACTTCGAGGCGCCCCAGATGCCGAAGCCGAAGGCCTCGCAGCCGTGACGGCTGTCGCCGCGCCCCACCCGGTGCTGACCGCGGAGGCGCTCGCGGAGATCTACGCGCACGCGCGCCGCGAGTACCCCAACGAGTGCTGCGGCATCGCGTTCGGGCCGCGCGACCGCGCGGTCGCGGCGCGGTCGCTCGCGTGCGTCAACATCCAGAACGAGCTGCACGCCGAGGATCCGGTCAAGCACACGCGCGACGCGCGCACCGCGTACAACCTGGGCGCGGGCGACCTGTTCAAGCTGCAGAAGAGCCTGCGCGGCGACGAGCCGGCCAAGATCGTCTATCACTCGCACGTCGACATCGACGGCGACGGCTGCTACTTCAGCGCGACCGACCAGACGGCCGCGCAGATGGACGGCGAGCCGAGCTACCCGGTCGAATACGTGGTCGTCGACGTCCGCGCCGACGGCGCGCGCGGCGCCGCGCAGTTCGCCTGGGACGAAGCCTCGCGCAGCTACGTCGAGATCGGCCGCTACCCGGGCTGAGGATCGAGGTCTGTCTGCGGCTTTAGCCGCGCTCGCGGCGCGTCGATAAGATGTCGAGCGCCGTCGCATGGCCACGAACCGAGACTCGAGCGGATGGATCCCGGCTGTAGCGCCCCCTGACGGAGGCGCGCCCAAGGGCCGAATTCCCATCGCGGTGGCCCTCCGCCGCACGTTCGCCAAGGGGTACGGCTGGGCGGATCTGCGCGCCGACATGATGGCCGGGACGGTGGTCGGCATCATCGCGCTGCCGCTGTCGATGGCGCTCGCCATCGCCGTCGGCGTGCCGCCGCAGCACGGGCTGTACACCGCGATCATCGGCGGCGCGATCGTCGCGTTGCTGGGCGGCTGCAAGTTCCAGATCACCGGGCCGACGGCGGCGTTCATCGTCATCCTGGCGCCCATCACCGCGAAGCACGGCCTCGCGGGGCTGCTGACGGCCGGGCTGATGGCGGGCGTGCTGCTCATCGCGATGGGCATCGCCCGCCTCGGCAACCTGATCGAATACATCCCCCACCCCGTCACGACAGGCTTCACGACCGGCATCGCGACCGTGGTCGCGGCGCTGCAGATGAAAGACGCGTTCGGCCTGCAGACCGGACCGCTCCCCGACCACTTCGCGGGCAAGCTGGCCGCGTTCTGGCACGCGCGCGCCACCGCGCGCCCGGTCGAGCTGGCGTTCGCCGTGGCGACGTTCGCGCTGCTGCGCCTGCTGCCGCGGGTGACGCGCAGGGTCCCGGCGCCGCTGGTCGCGCTGGCGGTGGTAAGCGCGGCGGGCGCGGCCGTCGCGGCGCTGTTTCCGGGGGTCACCCTCGCGACCGTCGGCACCCGCTTCCACACGACGATCGGTGGCGTCGACGTGGCGGGCATCCCCAGCGTGTTGCCGACACCGGCGCTGCCGTGGGGCGACGGCGGCCTCAGCTACGCGCTCGTGCGCGAGCTGCTGCCGGGGGCGTTCGCCATCGCCATGCTCGGCGCCATCGAGTCGCTGCTGTCAGCGGTGATCGCGGACGGCGTCACCGACACGAAACACGAGCCCAACTCGGAGCTGGTCGCGCTGGGCATCGGCAACCTCGTCGCGCCGCTGTTCGGCGGCGTCGCGGCGACGGGCGCGCTGGCGCGCACCGCGACCAACATCCGCTCGGGCGCGCGCTCGCCGTTCTCCGCGGTGACCCACTCGGTCGTCGTGCTCGCGGCCATGCTCGTGCTGGCGCCGCTGATCGCGTACGTGCCGATGTCGGCGCTGGCGGCGCTGCTGGTCTACGTGTCGATCAACATGTCCGAGGTCCACAACTTCAAGGGCATCGTCAAGGTGGCGCCGCGCAGCGACGTGGTGGTGCTGTTGACTTGCTTCCTGCTGACGGTGTTCACCGACATGGTCGTCGCCGTGTCGGTCGGGTTCGTTCTGGCGGCGCTGCTGTTCATGCGCCGGATGTCCGAGCTGACCGAGTCGCGGCTGAAGCTCGACTCGTCGCAGGAGGGCGGCTCGACCGCGGTGCCCAAGGGCGTGCTGCTCTACGAGATCAACGGTCCGCTGTTCTTCGGCGCCGCCCAGAAGGCGATGCGCGCGCTGGGAATGAGCCGCAAGGGGGCGTTCGAGGTGCTCATCATCCACCTCGGCCGGGTCCCGGTCATCGACGCCACCGGCCTCGTCGCGCTGGAGAACACGATCTCGAGCGCGCGCAAAGCGAAGCGCGACGTCATCCTGGCCGGCCCGCTGCCGCGCCCGCGCGACATGTTCGACAAGGCGGACCTCGAGGGCAAATACGCCGGCCTGCGTATCGTCAAGGACGTCGACGCCGCGGTCGCGCTCGCGGAGTCGCTGCTGGCCGCCCGCCATCCGGCGGCGGCGGCGGGAGCGCCTGGATCCACCTGAACGCGCAAACGTAACAAGCTCCTGCCCGTCAAGCGTTGACGGAGAACGCGGAGGTGGAATACAGGTTTCACATGAAGACCCAGCTCGTGCTGTTGGCGGCTATTCTGGGGTGCACACCAGCCGCCACGAGCGGCACGGTAAAGTCACCGACCGCCGCGGCTGAAGAGTGTGTCAGCGCCGATGGCCGTGAGTGGTGGGATTGTTGCCGCCGGTCGGGCGCCAAGCATCCATCGTGCGCGGACAGGCAGCTGTCGTCCGAGATCTCGTTTTCGTGTCCGGTCGCCGATCAAGCGTGCATGAGACCACCGGTTGGTGGTTGGGACTGCAAGAGAACCGGAGACGGCTACGAAACATCCATCGACGTCGATGCTGCCGGAGTTGCCACTGGGGTCTACGACCGCGGTAACAATTGGAACCGATGGTGCCTTGGCTGTGACGGGACATTCAGCGGCATCGGTGCCTACAACGGCGTCAATTACGCTCACACCGGAACGTACGTAGTTGCACCCGATCAGAGAACGGTGAGCTTGACGGTCGTCTGGTGCACGGGACGCACTTTCAGCGAATGCGCGGCGCATCCCGAAGGGGGTGCGAGCTCTATTTGCCGACGCCAGTGACCTCCGGCAGGTAGCGCCACTCGACAGTGGCGTCACGGCTTCGGGATGCGCAGCGTCTTGCTGACCATCGCGCAGCCGACGGCGGCGTAGACGAGCGCGAGCGGGTGAAGGACGAACGGGCCGAGCGCGTGCGCGCCCAGCGGAAGCGCGGCGCCGAGGTGACCGGTGATCGCGGACAACGCCACCGCGGCGACGGCGATCGCCCCGCCCGTGACCGGCACGCCCTCGAAGTAGCGCACCTTGCCTGACGGTCCGGCCAGGTCGGCGGCGGTCGCGTTGTAGCGCGCCAGGCGGCCGATCGCGCACGCAACGAAAAACAACAACGCGATCACGTCCCAGCCACCGCGCATGCCGGCGGCGAAGCCGATCGCTGCCGGCGCGACGCCGAACGACACGGCGTCGGCCAGCGAATCCAGGTCCGGCCCCAGCGCCGACGACTTGCCGCTCGCGCGCGCGACACGGCCGTCGAAGAAGTCCATCGCCAGGCACAGCGGGTAGAGCGCCAGCGCCAGCGCCAGCCACGCCAGCCGTCCGTCCGCCAGGTAGCCCATCACGGCGAGAACGGCGCCGGCGCCGCCCAGGCCATTGGCCATCGTCATGATGTCCGCCAGCGACAGCCCGCGCACGAATGAAAACCGTCCCGTCATCTGCATTGTTGGCCTCCTACGAACCAGCATCGCGCCGGGGCGTGGATGGGCGCAGTCGCCGCGGTGAAACGGCGGCGGAACCGCTTGTGGCAAACCTGTGGCTGCGCCGCTGCCGGACGCTACGCCGCGCCGCGCGCGTCACGGTCCAGGGGGAGCGTGACGCGGAACTCGGCGCCGCTGCCGGGGGCGGCGTCGGATTTCACCTCGACGCGCGCGCCGTGGGCGTGCGCCACGCTCTCGACGATCGACAGGCCCAGCCCCGTGCCCGGCGGCACGCCCGGCGGCCGCTGCGTGAAGAAGCGGCGGAAGATGCGGCGCTGATTTTCGGCCGAGATGCCGGGGCCGAAGTCGCGCACCGTGGTCACCAGCGCGCCGCGCTCGACGCGCGCGCCGAGCACGATGCGCCGGGCATCCGGAGGGGCCGGCTGCACCAGCGCGTTGTCGACCAGGTTGCGCAGCAGCTCCTGCCAGCGGCGGCGGTTGAGCAGCGGCGCGCACGCCGCCGCGTCGGCCGAGACCTCGACCGCGAACGTGAACCCGGCGGCGCGCGGGTCGCGGCGGTATTCGTCGGTCAGCGCCTCCAGGAACGCGCCGTAGGCAACCGGCTCGCGCGCCTCGGCGGCGATCGCCTGCTCCAGGCGCAGGAGCCCCATCAGGTCGTCGATCGACCGCCGCAGCCGATCGACCGATTCGTTGATCGATCGCGCGCACAGGTCGACGCGCTCCGGGGTCAGCGCCGGCGACGTGACCAGCAGTTCGGCCGACGCGGCGATCGTCGCCAGCGGGTTCTTGAATTCGTGCGCGATGTCGGCGCCCAGCTCGGCGGCGGCGCGGCGGCGCGTGTCGAGATCTTCGGCCATGTCGGTCAGCGTGCGCGCCAGCGCGCCGATCTCGTCGCGGCGCGCGTACAACTTCGGATCGGCCAGCGGCGCCGCCGGATAGCGCCGCGCGGCCGCGCCCAGCTTCTCCAGCGGTCGCACGAGGCCGAACGCGAACACCGCGACAATCGGCAGCGCCAGCACGATCTCGTAGACCACCAGCTCCAGCAGCTGCTTGCGCACCAGCACCAGCCGCCGGATGCCGCGGTGCGATCCGCTCAGCAGGTAGCGCGCGCCGCCGCCCGGCAGCGGCTCGGCCAGCGTCAGCAACATCGCCGCGCCGTCGGGCGTCAGGTGCTGCCCGAACGCGCGCGTGCCCGCCAGCGCCGCCCGCACCTCGTCGCGCTCGGTCCACGGCGGTAGCTGCGCGTCGGCGCGGTCGACGGTCTGGCCGCCGGGCTCACCGACCAGCTTCTCGCCGACGCTGCCGATCGCCGAGTGCGCGAGCAGCACCGGCGCGGTGCGCGTGACCACGCGCCCCTGCGCGTCGAGCTGGGCGATCACCGCGCCCTCGCGCGCCGCCAGCTGATCGACCGACGCACCGCCGGGAGCCGCGGTCGCCGCCGCCAGCCGCGCCAGCGTGTCGCTGTGCGAACCGGCCGCGTAGTGCTCGTAGATCCAGGCGATGGCGATCAGCAGCGACGGCAGCAGCACCAGCGCCAGGCCGAGCTGACCGACCTGGAAATACAGGCTGCGCGCTGGGGGCCGGCGTATCGCGGGCAGAGCCACGTCAGTCCCGGTAGCGGTAGCCGACGCCGAACACGGTTTCGATGCCGTCGAAGCCGTCGTCGACGTCGCGGATCTTCTTGCGCAGCCGCTTGACGAAGGTGTCGACGGTGCGGTCGGTGACCACGGCGTCGTCGCCGCGCGCCAGGTCGAGCAGCCGCTCGCGCGCCAGCACCATGCCGCGGTTGCGCGCCAGCGCCCCCAGGATCTGGAACTCGGAGCGCGTCAGCACCACCGGCTTGCCGCGCCAGCGCACCTCGAACCGCCCCGGATCCAGGCGCAGCGGACCGGCCTCGATGATCTCGGTCCCCAGCCCGCCGGCGGCCGCGGCCGGCACGGTAGCGGCCGGCTCGGCACCGCCCAGACGGCGTTCGATCGCCCGGATGCGCGCGACCAGCTCGCGCGTCGAGAACGGCTTGGTGACGTAGTCGTCGGCGCCCGTCTCCAGCCCGGTGACGCGGTCGACCTCGTCGCCCCGCGACGACAGCAGCACAATCGGCACCTTGCTCTTGCGCCGGATGCGACGGCAAACCTCCAGGCCGTCCATCTCCGGCATCAGCACGTCCAGGATGATCAGGTCCGCGCCATCGGCCTCGAAGCGACGCAGGCCGAGCAGGCCGTTGTCGGCGACGGTCACCACGAACCCCTCGTCGCCCAGCGCGGCGGCGAGCACGGTGGAGAGGCCCCGATCGTCGTCCACGACGAGCACGCGGCGAATCACCCCACGAGCCTAACACTCCACCGCACCCGCTGGGTTAGACTACGCGCCCGATGCCGAGCGAGCCCCTGTTCCTGCGCGCCTGCCGCGGCGAGCAAACCGAACGAGCACCACTGTGGCTGATGCGTCAGGCCGGCCGCTATCTCCCCGAATACCGGGAGGTTCGCGCCGGCGTCAGCTTTCTGGAGCTGTGCAAGACGCCCAAGCTCGCGGCCGAGGTGACGCTGCAGCCGATCCGCCGGTTCGGCTTCGACGCCGCCATCCTGTTCTCCGACCTGCTGGTGCCGCTGGAGGCGATGGGGCTGGCCGTGGAGTTCACCGACAAGGGGCCGACCCTGCCCCAGCCGCTGCGCACGCCGGACGACCTCGGGCGCATCGGCAAGTTCGATCCCGCGCGCGCGCACCGGCTTCGTGATGGAGACCATCCAGCAGGTGCGGCGCGAGCTCGGCGACACGCCGCTGATCGGCTTCGCCGGCGCGCCGTTCACGGTCGCCACCTACGCCATCGAGGGCAAGACCGCGAAGACCTTCTCCGAGACCAAGAAGTTCTTCTATCGCGAGCCCGAGGTGGCGCGCCGGCTGCTCGCGCTGATCGCGGACGCGACGCGCGACTACCTGCTCGCGCAGGTGCGGGCGGGCGCGCAGGCGCTGCAGCTGTTCGATTCGTGGGTGGGCGTGATGTCGGCCGAGGACTTCGAGACCTTCGTGCTGCCGCCGACCGCGGCGCTGGTCGCGGCGCTGCGCGAGACCGGCGTGCCGGTCATCTACTTCGGCAACGGCGCGGCCGCGATCCTCGATCGCGTCGCGCGCGTCGGCGCGACCGCCTACGGCATCGACTGGCGCGTGCCGATCGACGAGGCGCGCGCGCGTCTGGGCGGCGACCGCCGTCGTGCAGGGGAACCTGGACCCCGCGGTCCTGCTCGGCCCGATCTCCGAGGTCGAGCGCCGGGCACGCGACATCGTCCGGCGCGGCGGCAAGCGCGGGCACATCTTCAACCTGGGGCACGGCATCACGCCCGAAGCGCCGATCGAGGCGGTCGAGGCGCTGGTCGCGGCGGTGAGGAGCGCATGACCACGGCGGCCGCCGGCAAGCCCGCCGCGCCGCCGCTCGGCCTGGTGGTGATGAACCTCGGCGGCCCGTCGTCGCTCGACGACGTCGAGCCCTTCCTGCGAGCGGCTGTTCGGCGATCCTGACGTCATCCAGCTCGGCTGGCTCGGGTTCCTGCAGCCGCTGGCTGGCGCGCAAGATCGCCAAGCGGCGCGGGCCGCTGTCGCGCGCGGCGTACGCGCAGATCGGCGGCCGCTCGCCGATCCGCGAGGAGACCACAGCGCAGGCCAAGGCCGTCGCCGACGAGCTCGGGCGCCGCGGCCTGGGCGTGGTGCCGGTGGTGGCGATGGCGGCGTGGCACCCGTTCGCCGACGAGGCAGTCGCCGATCTGGCGGCGCGCGACGTGCGCCGCGCGGTGGCGCTGCCGCTGTACCCGCACGAGTCGCGCGCCACGACGGGCTCGTCGCTGAACCAGCTCGAGAAGGCGCGCGCCGCGGTACCCAACCTGGAGATCGCGGCGATCAAGCGCTACCCCGACGCGGACGGCTACGTGCGCGCCGTGGCGGAGCGGCTGGAGGCGGCGATCGCGCTGCTGCCACCCGAGCACCGCTTCACCGCGCCGGTGCTGTTCTCGGCCCACGGGCTGCCCGAGGCGTACATCAAGCGCGGCGATCCGTACCTGGACGACATCCGCACGACGGTCGAGGCGGTGACCCGCCTGCTGGGCCTGGGCGCGCGCGCGCGCCTCTGCTTCCAGAGCCGCGTCGGCCCGCAGAAGTGGCTTGGCCCGACGACCGAGGCGGTGCTCGACGAGCTGGCCGCCGCCGGCACGCGCGCCGTGGCCGTCGCCCCGGTCGCCTTCACCGGCGAGCACATCGAGACGCTGCAGGAGATCGACATCCTCTACAAGGAGCGCGCGCACAAAGCGGGCATCGTCCACTTCGCGCGCGCGCGCACGGTCGGCTGCCACCCCGCGTTCATCACCGCGCTGGCCGACCTGGTCGAGGCGACGGCCAAAGAGCGCGGCTGGGCGTAAGGCCGGGCGTGCGCTTCGCGGTCGTCGGCGGCGGCATCTCCGGGCTCGCGACGGCGCACCTGCTGGCGGCCCGCGGCCACGACGTCACGTTGATCGACGATGCGCCGGCGCCCGGCGGCCTGATCGGCGGCGCGCGCAAGTCCGGCTTCCTGTGCGAGCGCGGGCCGCAGGCGGTGCTCGACGGTCCGGACGAGACACGCGCGCTGATCGAAGCCGCCGGGCTGACGGCGCGCGCGCTGCCCGCGCTGCCGGCCGCGCGCCGCAGGTTCGTGCGTGTGGGCGGCGCGCTACGCCCCTTCCCCGCCAGCCCGCCCGCGCTGATCAAGACGAGCCTGCTGTCGGCGCGCGGCAAGCTCCGCTTGCTCGCCGAGCCTTTCATCCGACGGGCCGCCGCGGACGCCGACGAATCGATCGTCGACTTCGTCGCGCGCCGCTTCGGCCGCGAGGCCGCCGAACGCGCGGCGGCGCCCGCGATGATCGGCGTCTACGCCGGCGACGCGGCCAAGCTGTCGGTGCGCGCCGCGCTGCCCCGGCTGGCCGCGCTCGAGCGCGAGCACGGCAGCATCCTGCGCGGGCTGCGGCGCGCGCGCGGCGCCGGCGGACGCGGCCTCGGCCGCCCGGTGTCGTTCCCCGACGGCCTCGGCGAGCTACCAGCCGCGCTGGCATCGGCGCTGGGCACGCGCCGGCTTGCCGGCCGCGCCGAAGGCCTGGAACGCGCAGGCGCCGGCTGGCGCGTCGCGATCGCCGGGCGCGCGCCGGTCGAAGCCGAACGCGTCGTCATCGCCACGCCCGCCGCCGCCACCGCCGCCCTGCTCGCCTCGCACGCGCCGGCCGCCGCGACCGCGCTGCGCGACATTCCACACGCGCCGGTCGCTGTGGTTTGCGTGGGCTTCCACTCCGCCGAGGGCATCGGCATGGATCTGGACGCCTATGGCTTCGTCGTCGCCCGCGGCGAAGACATCACGCTTCTCGGCTGCCAGTACGAGACGTCGGTGTTCCCGGGCCGCGCGCCCGAGGGCGGCGTGCTGCTACGCGCGCTCATCGGCGGCAGCTTCGCCCCCGCGCTGGTCGATGCCGACGACGGCGCGCTCGCGTCGCTGGTGATCGGCGATCTGCAGCGCGCAGCCGGCCTGGATCGCGATCCCGACTTCATCGACGTCTGGCGCGCCCGCCCCGGCATCCCGCAATACGACATGGCCCACGCCGCCCGCATCGCCACCGTCGACGCCGCCGTCACCGCCCTCCCCGGCCTGACCGTCATCGGCAACGCCCTCCGCGGCGTCGGCGTCAACGACTGCATCCGCGCGGCGACCGGCGTCGCCGATCACTTGCGATAGGGCTCGTCGCTGCGCGGCGCGTCCGGCGCCTGCTCGTCGAGCGATCGCCGGTAGCGCACACAGCCATCCATGAACTGCGGCCACTTGGGCACGACCGGAATCGGATCCGTCTTCTCCGGCAGCAACCCCCACAGCCGCGGATGGTGCCAGCACAGTCCCTGGCCCGTGCTGTCGCGATGCTCGCGAATCCCCGCGCGCAACCTCTTCACCTCGGTCACCAATTGCTCGCGACTCATGCCCTCGAGATCGTCGTCCATTTGCGCCCTCCCATCAGGGAAGGTGAGGCCGCTCTACCGCATCACAACGACGACCACTTGATTGGGCAGAGAATCCCCCCCGTTCTCTGCCCAATCAAGTGAAGCCTGCGCGTAGTTCTCCCCAACGTTTCAGCGTCGAACGCCGGCAAAGAAGTTGGAGACGAAGAACGCTTCACCATCGGTCTGGAGCTCAAGCCGACCGATCTGTTGCCCGCCTGAGAAGACGCCCATCTCCCAGGTTCCCCACGTCTGATTGAGGATGCGGCAGTGCGGCTGGGGCGCAGCGGCCGTCGCGTCGAGGCTTGGGGCGCCGCCAGCACCGGCACTTTCCCGAACACGCAGGGTTTCCTCGCAGAAGGCGAGGACCTTGCGACCGCCGACATCGCCGCTGACGGCGGTGCCCCCGGTGCACGTTGCAAGGACCGCAAGCGGAGCAAGGAACAAGCCGAGCCTCGACCGGCGAACGGCGTATGCCGTCGAGACCGCCGCCGCGATCACCGCCGCGGGCACGATCAGATACAGCGACAACGGTGGCTCCTGCGCGCGAGCTTCGAACCACCACATGATCAGGAGCGGTGGCGCTGCCCCCGCAACGGCCCCCCAGAACAAGAGCTTGTCGGGTGCGTCCCATTGGAGGCGCTTCACTCCCACCGGGCAAGTCTACCCGTCGCATATGACGCGCGAGATCTTGATTCTCAGGCGCTACGGCCGGATGCTTGCCGGCTGGAGGAGACGATGCGCGCGATAAAAAACCTCTTCGTCCTGCTCATCATCCTCGCGTTGATCGCGGGCGGTGGCCTGATCACGCTGCGCGTGCTGCGCGGCAAGCCGTCGGCGCCCGAGCAGATCAAGCCAAACGTCGTCGCGGTGAGCTCGATCGGCGTCTACATGTACGCGGCGCGCGCCGGCGACAAGGTGGTGCTGTTCGACACGGGCGCAGATCCCTACGCGAAGACGGTCGACGCTGCCCTGGGCGCGCTGCAGGCCAGCCGCATCAACATCAGCGATGTCTTCGTGACGCACGGCCACGGCGACCACACCGCTGGGGCCAGCGGCCTGCCCGGCGTGAAGATTCGCATGGGAGCCGCCGATCTGCCCCTGGCCGAGGGGAAGGTCCCCCCGGCGGCGCTGCTCCCCAAGCTGCTCGGCAAGGGCATGAGCTTCCCCGCGGTCACGGCGACCGATCCGCTGACCGGCGCCACCACCATCGACGTCGGCGGCGACAAGAAGGTGAAGGCCTTCCCCGTCGCCGGTCATACATCCGGCAGCTACGCGTTCCTCTACGACGGCGTGCTGTTCGTCGGCGACGCGATGGTGTTCAAGCAGGGGCGCCTGGACCCGCCGATGAAGCTGTTCGAGTCCAACCTCGACGCCAGCAAGGCCGCCATCCGCGAGCTCAACAAGACCGTCGAGAAGGAAGAGTTCGAGATCGTCTGCACCGGCCACGGCGGCTGCACGCCGAAGGGCCTCGGCCGCAATCTGCTCAGCGACCTCGCCGGGCGCGTGTAGCTAGAGCGACGCGATCCGCGCCATCACGGCGGCGACGATGCGGTCGCAGCGCGACGCGTGGAAGTCGAACACCTCGCGCGTGGCGGCGCCGAAGCGCTCGTCCAGCATCCGACGCAGCTCGGTGCGCGCGCGGTGCAGGCGGACCTTCACCAGCTCCTCGCTGACCTCCAGGCATTCCGCCGTCTCGGCCGTCGACAGCTCCTCGACCTCACGCAGCACGAACACCGTCCGGTAGCTGTCGGGCAGGTCATCGACCGCGCGCTCCACGAACGCGGCCAGCTCGCGGACCTCGGCGTCCTGCGCCGGTCCTGCCGGCCGAGCCGTATCCGAGACACTTCGCTCGTCCATGCTGCCGTCCTCCATCATCTCGGCGGGATCGCCGTCGACGAAACGACCGCGCCGCCGCACGCGCGCCAGCGCTTCGTTCACGGCGATGCGCGTGATCCATGTCGCCCACCGAGCCCGTCCCTCGAACTGGGCAAGGGCGCTGTACGCGCGCACGTACGTCTCCTGCAAGACGTCTTCGGCTTCGGCGTCGTCGCGGGTTATCGCGCGCGCCGCGCGATACAGCCGCTGGTTGTACCGGCGCATCAGCACCTCGAACAGCGCCACATCACCACCCAGCACACGCGCGACCACATCTTCGTCCGCCAGAGCCTCGCCGATTGGCGTTCGTCGGGGGGGCGCAGTCGGTGTGCGGGATGTCCATGCTGTTTCTGATCGACATTCCGGCCAAAGGTTACACCTGGTAGGGCATATAGTCCCCGCCGGGAGCTCATGCATACACTCGCCTTCATAGCCCTGCTGGCCGCGCTCGCCGCCACGCCCACGCGCGCGCCCTCCGCCGAGGAACAGCGCCTCTACGACGAAGGTGTGCGCGCGCTGCAGGCCGGCGACGCACGCGCCGCCGAAAAGGCGTGGAAGAACGGCTACGCGGTCGCCCGCGATCCCGCATTCCTGGTCTACATCGGTGAGGCGCAGGAGAAGGCAGGCGCGCCCGCCGAGGCGGCCGACAGCTACCGCCGTTATCTGCGTGAGGTTCCGGACGCCGCCGATCGGGCGGACATCGAACAGCGACTGGCCCGGCTGGCGCCCGCGGGAACGCCGCAGCCGCAGCCCGGCGCGGCCGAGCCGGTCGGCGAGCTGGGCGCCGGGCAATCCGCGACGCCAGCGCTGGGGCCAAAGCCGGGGTTCTCCGCGGACGCGCGCCGCATCGACACCGAACAGCCGACCGGCAAGGCGCAGACCGACGACACCGGCTGGAACCGCTACAACATGACCGCGATGATCTCGTCGGGCGCGGCGCTGCTGCTGCTCGGCACCGCCGGCTTCTACGCGGCGTCCGCCGCGTCGGATGCCGATGACGTGAACCGGCTGGTCACCTACCGCAACGAGACCAGCACGCCGCTCACCTACTCGGCCGTCGCCGCGCAATACGAACAGGCGATCGCCGACGGCGAGCGTCACGACCGCAACGCGAAGATCGCGCTCATCGCGGCCGGCGGCGCCGCGGCCGTCGCGGCCGTGTTCTTCGTGCTGGACGCCAAGCTGGGCGGCGAGCCCGCGGTGGCCGTCGTACCGGCGGGCAAGGGCGTCGCCGCGACCGGAGGGTGGACGTGGCGGTTCTGAGGCTTCTGCTGGTGCTGGCGGTCGCGGCCGCGGCGTCGCCCGGCTGCTTCGACCCGCGCCAGCCAGGCTGCGCGTTTTCGTGCGCCGCCGACGGCCTCTGCCCCGCCGCCTATCACTGCGCTGACGACGGCCTCTGCCACCGCGACGACGGCCAGGGGTTCTGCTCTTTCCCCCCCCAGAACGACGCCGCGCAGGATGCTGGCAGCGAAGCTGGTGCCGACGCCCCTGTGGACTAGTTTGCCATGGAGGACCCAGGCGCCGCCGTATAGACTCCCGCGCGGCAACCACCCATGGGCATGTTCGATCTATTTTCGAAGGACGGTCGCGAGCAGCGCGCTCGCGCGAGCAACATCGCGGCTGCCGTCAACAAGTACAAGCAGTCGCCCGATCGCATGAAGGCGATGCAGGCGCTGCGCGACGACGGCTCGCCCGAGGCGCTCTACGGTCTCATCCGTCGCTTCGGCATGATGTACGACAAGACGATCGAGGACGAGCAAGAGAAGGAATGGGTGTTCGAGATGCTCGTCGGCAAGGGCGGCGTCGTGCTCGAGCCGCTCAAGAAGTACATGCTGGCGGCGGACTCGATCTCGTGGCCGCTGCGGCTGCTCGACAAGATCGTCGATACCCAGGACAAGGGTAAGCGCATCGACGTCATCGTCGAGGTGCTCGAGCGTCACGAGCCCGGCTACGAGCGTGACCCGACCAAGAAGATCCAGCTGCTGAACCACCTGGGATCGATCAAGCACGCGCGCGTGGCGCCTATCGTCCTGCCTTATCTGACCGACATGGACGAGGGCGTGCGCTACGCCGCGATCGAGACGTTGCTGCAGCAGGCGGACGAAGCCGCCGCGCGCTTGCCGCTGCTCGACTACTTCGTCAAGGAGACCAGCATTCGGCTGCGCATCCTGATCGCAGACGGCTTCGCCGAGCTCGGCTGGTTGCTGGGCGATCACCGCGCCGACGTCGAGAAGCTGCTGCCCGACAATTTCACCATCGATTCGCAGAACCCGCGCGCCGCCGAGGCGCGCATCAAGAAGAAACCCGGAGCGAAGGAGTAACCGCCGCCGTGCCCAAGCGCGACGACATCAAGACTGTCATGGTCATCGGCTCGGGGCCGATCGTGATCGGCCAAGCCTGTGAGTTCGACTACTCGGGGACCCAGGGGGTCAAGGCCCTCAAGGAAGAGGGCTACCGGGTCGTGCTCGTGAACTCGAACCCGGCGACGATCATGACCGATCCGGAGATCGCCGACCGGACCTATGTCGAGCCGCTGACCGTCGAGGTGCTGACCAGCATCATCGAGCGCGAGCGGCCCGACGCGCTCCTGCCGACGCTGGGCGGGCAGACCGCGCTGAACCTGGCGCTGGATCTGAACCGGGCGGGCGTCCTCGACGCGTACGGCATCAAGCTGATCGGCGCACAGGTGGCGGCGATCGAGAAGGCCGAGGACCGCGAGCTGTTCAAGCAGGCGATGCAGAAGATCGGCCTGTCGGTGCCGCTGTCCGGCCACGCGCACAGCCTCGAGGAGGGGCGCACCATCCAGGCCCAGATGGCGGCCGAGACCGGCGTCGGTTACCCGGTGCTGCTGCGGCCGTCGTTCACGATGGGCGGCTCGGGCGCGGCGGTGGTGTGGAACGCCGAGGAGTTCGACTCCAAGCTGAACTGGGGCCTGCAGCAGAGCCCGCGCGGCGAGGTGCTGGTCGAGCAGTCGGTGCTGGGGTGGAAGGAATACGAGCTGGAGGTGATGCGCGACAAGAACGACAACGCCGTCATCATCTGCTCGATCGAGAACTTCGATCCGATGGGCGTGCACACGGGCGATTCGATCACCATCGCGCCCGCGATGACGCTGACCGACAAGGAGTACCAGATCATGCGCGACGCGGCGCTGGCCGTGATTCGCGAGATCGGCGTCGAGACCGGCGGCTCGAACATCCAGTTCGCGGTCAACCCGGAGAACGGCCGCATGATCGTCATCGAGATGAACCCGCGCGTGTCGCGCAGCTCGGCGCTGGCGTCGAAGGCGACCGGGTTCCCGATCGCGAAGATCGCGACCAAGCTGGCCGTCGGCTACACGCTGGACGAGGTCCCCAACGACATCACGCGCGAGACGCCGGCCTGCTTCGAGCCGACGATCGACTACGTCGTCACCAAGGTGCCGCGGTTCGCGTTCGAGAAGTTCCCGGGCGCGGACGACGAGCTCGGCCCGCAGATGAAGTCGGTCGGTGAGGTCATGGCGATCGGCCGCACGTTCAAGGAGAGCCTGGGCAAGGCGCTGCGCTCGATGGAGATCGGCCGCTGGGGCCTGGATCTGGATTCGCCGCCGCCGCTGGATGACCTGCGCCGCAGCATCGTGCGCCCCAGCCCCGATCGGCTGTGGCAGCTCGCGGAGGCGATGCGCGCCGGGATGTCGGAGGCGGAGGCGTTCCAGCTCACCAAGATCGATCCGTGGTTCCTGCGCCACCTGCGCCAGATGGTCGACGAGGACGAGGCCCTGCGCATCGACGGCGCGGCGCGCGGCGCCGCGGTGCTGGAAGACGCGGCGGCGCTGGCGCGTCGCAAGCGCATGGGGATGTCGGACCGCCGCATCATGAAGCTGACCGGCACCAGCGAGGAGCAGGTGCGGCAGGCGCGGCTGAAGTTCGGCATCCGCCCGGTGTTCAAGCGCGTCGACACCTGCGCCGCCGAGTTCGAGGCGCAGACGCCCTACCTGTATTCGACGTACGAGACCGGCTTCGAAGAGCACGTCGGGGGCGGCGAGGAGGTCGAGAGCGAAGGCCGGCCGACGAACCGCAAGAAGATCGTCATCCTGGGCGGCGGCCCCAACCGCATCGGCCAGGGGATCGAGTTCGACTACTGCTGCGTCCACGCCGTGCAGGCGCTGCGCGAAGACGGCTACGAGACCATCATGGTCAACTGCAACCCGGAGACGGTGTCGACCGACTACGACACCTCCGACCGGCTGTACTTCGAGCCGCTCACGCGCGAGGACGTGCTGGAGATCATCGACGCCGAGAAGCCCGAAGGCGTCATCGTGCAGTTCGGCGGCCAGACGCCGCTGCGGCTCGCGGTGCCGCTGATGAACGCGGGCGTCAAGCTGCTGGGGACCAGCGCCGACGCCATCGACCGCGCCGAGGACCGCCGCCGGTTCGGCGAGCTGCTCAAGAAGCTGGGCCTGCACGCGCCCGCCTGGGGCACGGCGCACGGCCTGGACGAGGCGCGCGTCATCGCCGAGCGCATCGGCTACCCGGTGATGGTGCGGCCGTCGTACGTGCTCGGCGGGCGGGCGATGGAGATCGTCCACGACCCGTCGGGGCTGGCGCAGTTCGTCCACACGGCGATGGAGGCGTCGCGCCGCGAGAGCCTGGCGTCGCGGCACGGCGAAGAGGACGCGCCGATCCTCATCGACCAGTTCCTGCCCGACGCCATCGAGGTCGACGTCGACGTGGTGGCCGACGGGCACGACGTCGTCATCGGCGGCGTCATGGAGCACATCGAGGAGGCCGGCATCCACTCGGGCGACTCGGCCTGCTGCCTGCCGCCGCATTCGCTGTCTGCCGAGACGGTGGAAGCCATCAAGACGCAGGCGCGCGCCCTGGCGCGCGAGCTCGACGTCCGCGGCCTGATGAACATCCAGTTCGCGGTGCCGCGCGACGGCCGCGGCATCTTCATCCTCGAGGTCAACCCGCGCGCGTCGCGCACGGTGCCGTTCGTGTCGAAGGTGACGGGCGTGCCGCTGGCCAAGGTGGCGGCGCGCATCGCCGTCGGCAAGACGCTGCGCGAGATGGGCATCAAGGAGGTCACGCCCAAACACGTCGCGGTCAAGGAGGCCGTGTTCCCGTTCGCGAAGTTCGCGGGCGTCGACACCATCCTGGGGCCGGAGATGCGCTCGACCGGCGAGGTCATGGGCATCGCCACCAACTTCGCCACCGCGTTCGGCAAGAGCCAGATCGGCGCCGGCACCAAGCTACCGACAGGCGGCTGCGCCTTCCTGTCGGTGCAGGACAGCGACAAGGCGGGGGCGGTCGCCGTCGCCAAGGGGCTCATCGACCTCGGCTTCGAGGTCGTCGCGACGGTCGGCACCCACGAGTTCATGTCCAGCCGCGGACTCGACGTCAAGCGCGTCAACAAGGTGCGCGAGGGGCGGCCGCACATCGTCGACCGCCTCCTGGACGGCGGCATCCACCTGGTCATCAACACGACGTCGGGCGCGCAGGCGATCAAGGATTCGTTCCCGATCCGGCGCAACGCGCTGCTCAAGGGCATCCCCTACTACACGACGCTGTCGGCGGCCCGCGCCGCCGTGGGCGCCATCGCGGAGCTCCGTTCAGGCAAGATGACGGTGCGCTCGCTGCAGGAGTATCAAAATGGCTAAGTTCCCGATGACGCCACGGGGCCAGCAGGCGCTGCGCGAAGAGCTCAAGCGCCTGCGCGAGGTCGAACGCCCCAAGAACGTCCGTGACATCGAGGAGGCGCGCGCCCACGGCGACCTCAAGGAGAACGCCGAGTACCACGCCGCCAAGGAGCGTCAGTCGTTCATCGAGGGGCGCTCGCGCGACATCGAATCAATCCTGGCCCAGGCCGAAATCATCGACCCAGCCAAGCTGTCGGGCAGCAAGGTCGTCTTCGGCGCGACGGTCAAGCTCACCGACACCGACAGCGGCGAAGAGGTGACCTACACGATCGTCGGCGACCACGAGGCCGACATCAAGTTCAGCCGCATCGCCATCTCGGCCCCGCTGGCGCGCGCCATGATCGGCCGCGAGCGCGGCGACGCCGTCTCGCTCAAGACCGGCAAGGGGATGCGCGAGTACGAAATCGCCGACGTCCGTTTCGAGCCCCAGACCTAGGGCGGACCAGGGCGGCTAGTCGACGCTGCCGTCGCCGGCGCCGTCGGGCGTCGACGACGTGTCGCCGGCCGCGTCGGAGCTGTCTGCGTCGCTCGTCATCGGCGCATCGATAGGCGCATCGGTGTCCGCCGCGTCGGCCCCGGCCGCGTCATCGCCCGCATCGGTCCCCGCGTCATCGTCGCCGTTGCCGGTCGAGGCGTCAGGCTGGACCGTGTTCGGCACCTCGCATCGCCCCGCCTCGGCGGACACTTCCATGCGGCTGCACCTGAGCCCGTCAGCGCAGTCGCTGGTCTGCTCGCAGCGCTCCCCCTCCCCTTGCTTGCAGCCGACCCCCAGGGTCGCGAGCAGCGATAGTCCGACGACGACGAAAACCTGTGGCAAGCGACGCATGCGAGGGTGTTCGGTTACCACGCGCAGTGTCCGTCCACAAGACCTGCGGGTTTGAGGTAGGTTTCGGGCATGCGAACTTCGATTCGTAACCTGGCCGTCTGGGTTGCCTGCTTCGCGGTTGCCTGTGTCGCGGGGGGGGCGGCCGGCGTGGCGGCTGCCGCCGGCAAGCGCGCCGCACCGGTGCAGAAGGAAGCGGAGGCCTTCCTGGCCACGGTGACCGGGCTCGTCGCCCCGGTGTCGACCAGCACCGGCATCGTCGACTGGGCCGCAGCCACCGACGTGACGCCAGACCACATCGGCCAGCGCGCGGGCGCCAACAAGGCGCTGGCGGCGCTGATCGGCTCGACGTCGATCATCGACAAGACCAAGACGCTGCTCAAGAGCGACAAGCAGCTCGACGAGCTGACCGTGCGCCAGCTTCGCAAGCTGCTGCTCAGCGCCGCCGAGGCGCCCGGGACCATCCCCGAGGTCGTCGCCCGCCGCGTCGAGCTGGAGGCCAAGCAGTCCGGCATCCTGGATGGCTACACGTTCTGCCTGCAGCCGAAGGGGAACACCTGCGCCAAGCCGATCACCGCCAACGACATCGACGACATCCTGAAGAAGTCGCGCGACCTCTCCGAGCGGCAGCGCGTCTGGACGGTGTCGAAGGAGATCGGCCGCCCGCTCAAGCCCGGGCTCGTCGAGCTGGTCAAGCTGCGCAACCAGGTGGCGCGCGAGATGGGCTACCACTCGTATTTCGCGCTCAAGGTCGCCGACTACGGCATGACCGTCGACGAGATGATGAAGCTGCTCGACGACACGCTGGCGACGACCAAGCCGCTGTATGACGGGCTGCACTGCTGGGCCAAGAACCAGCTCGCGACGCGCTACAAGCGGCCGGCGCCGCGCCTGATCCCGGCGCACTGGATCGGCAACCGCTGGGCGCAGAGCTGGCCGGGGATGGTCGAGGCGGCCAGCCTCGACCCGTTCTTCAAGGGGGCGTCGCCCGAGTCCATCATCAAGAGCTCGGAGAGCTTCTACGTCTCGCTCGGCTTCCCCAAGCTGCCGCCGTCGTTCTGGGAGCGCTCCGACCTCTACCCGGTGCCGCCCGGCGTGGCGCGCAAGAAGAACAGCCATGCGTCCGCCTGGCACATCGACCGCGCGCAGGACGTGCGGTCGCTGATGAGCGTGCTCCCCAACGAGCAGTGGTTCGGCACCTCGCACCACGAGCTCGGGCACATCTACTACTTCCTCGCCTACAGCCGGCCGGAGGTGCCGTTCCTGCTGCGTGAGGGCGCCAACCGCGCGTTTCACGAAGCGATCGGCGAGCTCGCCAAGCTGGCCAGCCAGCAGACGCCGTACCTGGTGAAGGTGGGCGTCATCCCTGCCGGCAAGGAGCCCGACACCGCCGGGTGGCTGCTGCAGTCCGCGCTGGACTCGATCGTGTTCCTGCCGTGGTCGGCCGGGACGATGAGCCACTTCGAACGCGACCTGTACGAGACCGAGCTACCGCCCGCCGAATGGCAGACCAAGTGGTGGGACTACGTCGCCGCGTTCCAGGGCGTGACGCCCGCGGCCGGCCGCGATCCCGACCTGTGCGACGCGTGCACCAAGACCCACATCAACGACGACGCCGCCGAATACTACGACTACGCGCTGGCGACGCTGATCAAGTTCCAGCTGCACGACCACATCTGCACGAAGATCCTCAAGCAGGACGTGCGCGCCTGCGACTACTCGGGCAGCAAGCCGGTGGGCGACTTCCTGCGCGGCATCCTGTCAAAGGGCGCGACACGCGACTGGCGGTCGATCATCAAGGATGCGACCGGCGAAGCGATCTCGCCGCGCGCGTTGATGGCGTTTTATGCGCCGCTGCTCGAGGACCTCGGCAAGCGCAACGCCGGCAAGGACTGTGGCCGCTGATGGCGACCAAGGGACAATCGTCGTCGTCGCTGGTGGCAGCGGCCGAGGCGTTCTCGGAGACGCTGCAACGCTTCGGCGCGCTGGCGGACAGCCTGCGCAAGGGCGAGCTCGATTCGCAGAGCAAACTGGAACGCGCGGCCGCGACGTTGACCGAGGTCGCGGGCTGCGAGGAGGAGCTGCAGGCGCACGCGCAGGCGTTGATGTCGGCGCTGGGAGCGGCGCGTGACACCCAGCAGGCGCAGGCCGACGTGGTCCGCACGCGCGCGCTGGAGATCCAGGCGCGCACCGAACAGTACGCCGCGCTGATGCGCGGCTTCGAGGCGCTGGGCAAAGACGCCGCGGCGCTGAACGCATCGGCGCAGGGGCTGGGCGCGCGCAAGCGCACCGCCGAAGAGATGGTGAAGGACGGCGAGCTGCTCGCCGGCCTGGACGAGCTGCAGGAACGCATGACCGCGGTCGTCGGCAGCGCCGAGAAGCTGACCGCCGACGCCCGCGAGGCCGACTTCGACGACCTGTCGCGCAAGGTCGATTCGCTGCGCCAGCAGATCCTGGCCGCGCGCAACCGGATCGCGCTGCTCAAGGAGACGATAGTGCGCGCGACGCCAACCGTGGGAGCCTCGTAGCCACATGCTCCGCCCCCTGACCGCCGCCCTCCTGGCTCTGCTGTCCGCCGCGACGGGCCCGCAGCCCGAGCCGGCGCGGCGCGCGCCCGGAGCCACGCCGCTGCCCGACTCGCTGGGCGCCGACCCACCGCCGTTCCGTCACGTCGAACAGCAGCGCGGCGTCGCGCTCGGGATGTTCGCCGAAGACATCAGCTTCTCGTACGCGCCGCTGCTCGCCGAGATCGTCGCGCTGGGGGCGACCCACGTCGCGCTGGTGGTGCCGCTCTATCAGACCGACGCCACCAGCCACGACATCGGCCTGGACACGCGGCGGTCGCCGACACTGAGCGTGGTCGCCGACGTCATCCGCGCCGCGCGCCGCGACCGGCTGGAGGTGATGCTGGTGCCCATCGTCCGCCTGTCGTCGCCGCGCGCCGGCGAATGGCGCGGCACGCTGGCCCCCGCCGATCGCGCCGCCTGGTTCCGGCGCTACGGCGACGTGCTGGGCGAGCTGGCGGCGGTGGGCGCGGTGACGGGAGCGTCACGACTGGCCGTCGGCAGCGAGCTGTCGTCGCTCGACGGCGCCCTCGATCACTGGCGGCCGCTGGTCGAACGCATGCGCGCCATCTTCTCGGGCAAGCTCGTGTACTCCGCCAACTGGGACCACTACAAGTCGGCCCCGCTCTACGACCTCGTCGACGAGGAGGGGATCTCGGCCTACTTCAACCTGCGTGACGCGTCGGCGCCCGCCGACGACGCGACGCTGGAGGCCGGCTGGCGGCGCGTCCGGCGCGACATCGACGCCTGGCGCGTCGGACGCACGCGGCCGCTGATCTTCACCGAGCTCGGCTACCGCTCGCGCGCCGGCGCCACCGCCGCGCCCTGGGACGAGACCGTCGGCGGCACGCCCGACGTCGAGGAGCAGCGGCGCGCGTTCGCCGCCTTCCGCCGCGTGTGGGCCACCGCCCCCAACCTCACCGGCGTCTACGTCTGGAACTGGTACGGCTACGGCGGCCCGGGCACGACCAGCTACACCCCCCGCGGCAAGCCCGCCGAGAACGAGATCCGCGCCCTGCTCGGCGCGATGTGATCGCGACCGACAGCCGGCGTTACTTGCTCGCGCCCATGCCCGCCGCGATCATCGTCCCCACCGAGACGAACGCCGTCACGGGCACGGTGTAGTCGACGGACCAGACCAGCCCCTTGCCGTCGCCCCCCGCCGTCAACACGACGGGAATCGGCCCGCTGCCGCTGCGCGCGATCGCCGACACGCGCTCTTCGGAAGCCAGCGCCGACGTCAGCGCCAGCATCGGCGCGAAGTCGATGTAATAGAACATGTCGCGCCCGGCCGACGCCGCCAGCGCCTCCGAGAACGGGCCGCTGGTGGGCTCGGCCGCCGGTGCCTTCCCCGAGCCCAGCGCCGTCAGGCGCGCCTTCGCGTCTTTGCCCAGCGCGACCAGCACGCGCGTGTTCGCCACCGCCATGTAGCCGTCCAGCCCCTGGCCGAGGAACTTCCGCCCCGCCTCGGTGTCGAGCTGCGACTTCTTCTTGATCTTCAGCTTGAAGTGCACGGCCTTGAGCTTGCCGACCGTCTCCTTCTTCGCCGACCACTCGAACATGTCAGCGTTGTTGCGGCCGATCATCGACCGCGCCAGAGCGGTCACCGCCGCCGTGTCGACGCCGGCCAACGTCGACATCACCTTGGCCGCGCCCGCGGCGTCCTTGGTTTCGTAGACGACCGACGCGGCCAGGTACGGCGCCTGCTTCGTCAGCGCGACGTTGAAGCTCTGGTTGGTCAGCGACGCCGCGTTCACGGCGTCCATGTAAGCCAGCGCCGCGGCGCCGCCCTTGTCCTTGTCCGTCGCCAGGCGCGTGCGCTGCTTGCCGATGACGTCTCGCCAGAACGTGCCGACGCTGGACCCGCCGATGGCGAAGCGTGGCCCGGGCGCAGACGCGACCACGGGATCCAGCTTGAACGGCTGCACCTCCTTCGCGACCGCCGCCAGGCGCGTCCCCGCGCGGGCATTGAGGCGATGCCGCACGATCAACCCGCGCGCCGGGTCCAGCGACATCCCGTTCTCGATGCTGGCCGCGTCGCCCGCCAGCGACAGGATCTCCGTGAGCACGTCGAACGACGACTCTTCCACCCCCGCCGCCTTGCCCGCCTCGGCCATCGACTTGATGAACGTGTTGATGGCGGTCTTGACGTCCGTGCCGTTCGCGCGCGCCAGCGCGTCGGGATAGAAGATGCCGGTGATGTCGTCGGCGCCGGGGCGCCGCACCTCCAGCGTCAGCAGCGCACCGCGCGCCAGCGCTTCCACCTCGTCGCTCAGCACCACGACGTTGTCAGCGCGGTACAACCAGCCGCGCCCGCCGGTGTTGCCCTCGACCAGCGTCGCCGGCCCGCGCGTCATGATCTTCTTGCCCAGCGCATCGATCAGCTTCTGCGCCTCGGCCGCGCCACGTGCCGGCACCGCCAGCACCGCGCCGCTCTTCCCCTTCTGATCGAGCGCGATGACGGCCGCCGAGCAGGCGCCAGCGAAGTCGATGTTCGCCGCCACCTCGGCCGGCAGGCCGGCTTGCGCCAGCAACATGTCACGCAGGCCGGCCGCGTCCATCGGCAGCGGCACCGCCTGGCTCACCAGCTTCGTCCCGTTCGCCAGCAACCGGTCGACCGACGCGATGGCCACGGTCCCGATCACGTAAGGCTTGGCGGCCGCCGCGGCCTGCAGCTGGATGTTCGGCCCTGCCGGCAGCGCCGCGACCGCGGCCGGCGCGCGCCACGGGGGCGGTCGCGGGCTTCTGCGGCGGCGGCGGCGTCTTGTCCGCGCACGCCATCAGGCCCACCACCAAACCGATCACTACCGCAGCACGGTCACGCATGATGCCGGGGAAGATATCCCGCGGGCGCGCGCGCAGCGTCGAAATCTTCTCTGCATCTCTACGAGGCGAATTGCGGAGGTGAGAAGTGCTTGGTACCGTCACGATCCATGAAACGCGCGACCGGCTGGCGGTGGCTGCTTTGGGTCGCCCTAGCTGCGGGCTGCGGCGAATCGTCGCCCGTCGACATGTGGATCAGCCGCAATCCGGAAGCCGGCGCTGGCTTCGAAGCGCCGGTGCGCGAGGTCGGTGTCTCAGATGTGGCGATCGATACCGGCGGTGCTGCAGGCTCCGGTGACAGCGGCGGCTCCGGCGGCGCTGGTGGTTCTGACGTCGCCGGCACCGGCGGCTCCGACACCACGGGCAGCGGCGGCGCCGGCGGGGCCGGAGGCGACTCCGGACCATGAGCAAGTGTCTGGACAAACCTGTCGTTCTAGTCCAAAACCGCGCTAGGTAATTTCGGCGACCACTTTCGGAGACGGAAAAATGCAAGTCTCGTGCGGCAACTGCCAGCTCAGCTTCGACGCTCCCGACGGAGCGAGCGGGCTGGTTTGCCCGATCTGCCGCGGCCCGCTGGCGGCGAAATCCGCGGATGGAGCGGCGCCGGCCAAGGCCGTGCAGGACTGGAGCGGCGGCGATCTGGACGATCTGATCGCCATGCTGAGCGCCCCCGCCGTCTCCGCGCGCGTCGAGGTTCTGGGCCCGACGGGTGACGCCGCCGTCGGCGAGGTCCACCTGCTGGCGGGCGGTGTGTCTGAAGCACTGCTGGCCGGCAAGTCGACCGACGACGCGCTCGAGAAGTTGCGCGCCGGCAAGCCGAAGCGCTTCCGCGTCGAGCAGCGGCTGCCGAACCCGGCGGACGGCGATCTGACGTTCCCAGGCCCGGAGACGGGGACGCTGGAAGGGCGCGCGCTCGCGCACCTGATGCGCTACTGCGAGGACTACGTCATCACCTGCGCGATCGAAGTCTGGCGCGGCAACGAGAACGCGAAGGTCGAATACAAGCGCGGCGAGATAGTCGGCGTGACCGTCGGCGGCATCGATGCGCCCGAGCGGCTGGCCGAGGTGATCAACAAGTGGTCGTCGGGCAACTACCGCCTGGTCGTGCCGCCGTTTGTTCTGCCGGCCGTGGCGCCGAAACGCCCGCAGGCTCCGGCTGCCACGCCGGCGCCGGTGCCGGCGCCCGCTCCGTCGGCTCAGGCCGCGCGGGGGAGCGCGACCAAGACCATCTTCGGCATGCCCGCCGCCGATATCCTCAAGGCACGCGCCGCGGCAGAGACCGCGCGCGCCGCCGCCGCGCCGCCCACCGCCCGCACGACGACGGGCCCCAACGTCATCGTGTCGCCGCAGCTGACCGCGGCGTCGCCGCCTGCGGCCGCCGCACCGCCGCCTGCCGCCGCCGCACCGCCGCCTGCCGCGGCACCCGCGCGCACGCCGCCGGGAGTCGCGCCGAGCTCGGTGCCGGCCCCGATCGCCTCGCGCTCGAGCGCCACCAAGACCATCTTCGGCGTCCCCTCGCCGGCGGCCGCCGGCGGCTACATCCCGGTGCAGCAGCCGACCGCCCCCGCGCCAGCCGCTGAAGCGGCGCCCTCGGCCGCCGCCGCTGACACGTCGTCCGGCTCGACGGAGACCGATAAGAAGACCGGCGCCCGCAAGGTCTCGGTCCCGGCGCCCGATGTCTCCCCCGCCCCACCCGTAGCGTCTGCGCCCGCCGCTGCCCGCGCGCCGGACATGAGCGCGACGCAGCACGGATTCGGCCAGCCGGCCGCCGCCGAAACGCCCGCCAAGCGCCCCGCAGCGCAGGCGCCCGCCAGGGCCGCCGCTGGTCCGACCGCGGTGATCGACAAAGAGACCCCGAAGAAGCGCGAAGCCCCGATCTGGACCTACGTCTGGGTGGGCTTCGCGTTTGGCCTCGCCCTGCTGGGCATCTACCAGCTGGTCGGCCTGCTCTCACACTGATGTTTGCCGCGATCCGGGACGTCTACCGGCGCACGCGCAAACCGAACGACATCCTCTGGAATCGGCTGGTGGCGCGCCCGCTGGCGGCCGTCGTCGTCGCGCCGCTGGCGCGCACCAGCATCACGCCCAACCAGGTGACGTTTGCGACGCTGCTCGTGTTCCTGGGCGGCGCGGCGCTGATGGCGTTCGTGCCGAGCTGGGGCGCGCTGATCGGCGGCGCCGCGATCATCGAGTTTTCCTACGTGCTCGACTGCGCCGACGGCCAGCTCGCGCGCCTCAAGGGGACGTCGTCCCCCGTCGGCGCGCACCTGGACTTCCTCATGGACGAGCTCAAGGCGTTCGCGCTGGTCGCCGCCGTCGCTGTCCGCCTGTGGCTGCCCGACCGCGACCCGCGCTGGCTGCTGGAGGGGCTGGGCGGCCTGTTCATCGTCGCGGGCGCGATCAGCCTGACCACGTTCATCCGCCGCCCCGAATACGCGGCCGCCACGGGCGCGACCGTCAGCCAGGGCGTCGGCGACTACGGCGAGGGCTTCCAGAGTCACGCCCCCGCGAAGCGCCGGTCGCCGATGGCCATCCTCGAAGCCATCGGGCGATTCATCGTCCACTATCCGAGCTACATTCTATTCGTGGCCATCGCCAACAGGATCGACCTGTTCCTGCACGTCTACGTCGCGATGAACGCCGCGTACGCGGCGCGCGCGATGCTGGGGATCATGCGCAAGCTGGGGCGCACGCGATGAAGGCGATCATCGTCGCCGCGGGTCGCGGCCGGCGGCTGGGGACCGAAACCGCCGACATCCCGAAGTGCATGGTCCTCGTGGGCGGGCGGCCGATCCTGCACTGGCAGCTCGACGCGCTGGTGGCAGCCGGCGTCGACGACGTCGTCATCGTGCGCGGCTACCTGGGCGACCGCATCGCGCCGCCGTCCGGCGTGCGCGTGCGCTTCGTCGACAACCCGCAGTGGGCCGAGAACAACATCCTCACGTCGCTGTTCTACGCGCGCGACGAGATGCGCGAGCCGTTCCTGTTTTCGTATTCGGACATCGTGTTCACGCACGCGCACGCGCGCGCCGTCGCCGCGGCGGACGGCTCGATCGCGCTCATCGTCGACCGCCGCTGGCGCGACGCCTACGACGGGCGCCTTCTGCACCCGGTCAGCGAGGCCGAGCTGGCGCGCGTCGAGGGGAGCGGCGCCGACGCCGTGATCACGCGCGTCGGCAAGCGGCTGGTCGCGGCCGAAGACGCCGCCGGCGAGTTCTCGGGGCTCGCGCGCTTCGGGGCTGACGGCGCCGACGCGCTCGCCGCCGTGTGGGCCGAGGCGCTCGCCCGTGGCCTGGATGCCCCGTTCGGCGCCGCGGCGACGCTTGCGCCAGGCCTACCTCACCGACGGCCTCAACGCGGTGTCGGCGCGCGGCGTGACGCTGCGCCCGGTGCTGGTCGACGGTGGTTGGCGCGAGATCGACACCGAGGAGGATCTGGCGCGCGCCGAACGCGCGCTCGGCACCTGGAGCGGCTAGCGTGCCGGGCAGCGACCCGACGCACTGGCTTCATCGCCTGGACGCGGCCGAATGGCTGGCGGCGGCGGGCACCGAGCTCGATCACGCGCAGGCGGCGCTGGCGCGGCGGGCGCCGCGCGTCGGCATCACGCACGCGCGGCGCGCGGCCGGCATGGCGTGGAACGCGGTGCTGGTCGTCGCGCCACCGTCGGACGACCGCTACGGCCGCAGCTACATGGAGCACGTCGTGGCGCTGGCGCAGGCCGAGGACGCGCGGCGACATCCCCGACGACGTCCGCGCCGCCGCGCGCCTGCTGCGCGACACGCCGCCCCGTCCGCCCGACCTGGTCACCATCGGCAAACCCGACATGGCGCCACTCGAAGCGGCGCGCGCGATCGCCGACTACGCTCGTGGCTACGTCAGCGAGAACGGGTAAGACACGACCTGGCTGCTGTTCGACGGCGGAAAGCGAATGCCGCCGACGACGCCCTTGAGACACGAATACAGCCCGCCTTTCTGCAGGATCGCCGGCGCCTCGACACGCACGCCGCGCACGTTCCCCGTGCGCTGGATGCGGAACTTCACGGTCACGCGTCCGGGAACGTACGAGTCCTCGTCCGGACGCGCGCGCATGATGCAGCTCAGGATCGCTTCTTCCTTCGGGCGAAAGCGGGCGTCGATTTCGTCCTGGGACAGCTCGTGCGAGCCGCTGTCGTCGGTGGCGTCCCCCAGCTTGACCACGTCCGGCCGCGACAGGTCGTCGCCCTGGCTCACCGGCTTCAGATCGGCCGCGGACAGCTTGATGGGTTCCGGCTCCGCTTCCATCGGCGGCGCCGTCGCTGGCCCTGCCCCACTCCGCGGGCCGTCACCGTGCGCGACGCGCACGGCGCCGCGCCGCTTCTTCTTCTTCTTCTCCTTCGCCTCCTTGGCGGGCGGCGCGCCCGCGTCGGCGACGGTCGGACGCACCGCGCGCGGAAACAGCGTCCCCTTCCAGTACAGGTAGCCGCCGAACGCCAGCGCGGCGACGACAAGACCGAGCAAGAAGCCCTTCATTGCGCGTCGCTACCCTACCGCATAGTGTGCCGCGCATGTCGGTCTTGAAAGAGTTCAGAGAGTTCATCAACAAGGGCAACGTCGTCGATCTCGCGGTCGCCGTCGTCATCGGCGGCGCGTTCGGCAAGATCGTGAGCGCGCTGGTCGCCGATCTCGGTCATGCCGCTCGTCAACTCGGTCATGCCACAGGGAGACTGGCGCAAGTGGGAGGTCACGCCCCTCCACTTCCGCATCGGCGACTTCCTGGGCACGGTCGTCGACTTCACCATCGTCGCGTTCGTCGTGTTCATCGTCATGGTGAAGCTCGTCGGCAAGGTGAACAGGAAGCCGGCGGCGACCAGGACGTGCCCCGAGTGCCTGGAGTCGGTGCCCGTCGGTGCCAAGCGCTGCCGCGCCTGCACCAGCGTGCTGACCGCCCTCGCGATCGTACTGATGCTGGCGGCGCCGTCGCCCGCCTCGGCGCAGACCAACCCGGCGTTCGTGTTCGCCAAGCCCGACGAAGCAAAGGCGGGCGCGCCCCCGCCGCCCGTCGACAAGGTGGAATGGAAGGCGCAGGTCAAGACGGGCACGACGGCGACGTCGGGGAACTCGCAGACCGTCAACGCAACCGCGGGCGTGTCGGTGTCACGCAAGCAGAACGCAAACAAGTTCGCCTTCGACGCTGCCGCCGCCTACGGCGAATCGAACATCATCGTGCCGGTGTTCGGGGACGCCGCCAACCCGATGACCATCACCAGCCTCGATCGTCGGTCGACGACCACCACCAACAACTGGGTGACCAAGGCCCGCTACGATCGGTTCTTCACCACCAACAACGCGGGCTACGCGTCCGGCAACGTCGGCGGCGATCGCATCGCCGGCAAGTCTTTGGTCGCCGGCGGCCAGATCGGCTACAGCCGTCAGCTACTCAAGAACGACACGCATACGCTGGTCAGCGAGATCGGCTACGACTACTCGCGCGAACACTACGTACCTCAGCCCATGCGCACGCTCGACCCGGTCAGCATCCACTCGGCGCGGCTGTTCGTGGGCGAGACGATGAAGCTCGGCGACGCCAGCGCGCTGACCGCCAGCTTCGAGGCCTTCTTCAACCTCAATCGTGAAGGCGCCGCCATCAACGTCCAGAACCGCACCGCGGGCGTCGACCCATTCCACGACACCCGACTCATCGGCAAGGCCGCCCTGACGACCACGGTCTGGAAACGGCTGAGCGTCGGCTTCGGCTTCACCGTGCGCTTCGACCAGAACCCGGCACCTCGACCGATCCCGTCCGGATCACCCGCCGGCAGCATGTATTCCGCCGACTTCCCGTTCGCGAACCGAACCGACACCATTGGCGAGCTGGCCCTCGTCTACACGTTCATCTAGGAAGGTCAACCGGTCCCGCGGCGGTCAGGATGCAAAGCCGCGTCCGTCCTTGACCTCGCCAAAGCGTACGCACTATGTTAAGCCGGATAACGCACAGCGGCTGTGCCATTCCGCAGGTCCGCCCGTTCACCGCCACGAAATATCAACAGGAGAAAACCAAGCTCATGAAGAAGGCTGATCTGGTCGACGTCGTCGCTCAGCAGAAGAATCTGCCGAGGCAGCAGGTGGAGATCACCATCGACGCACTCATCGAGGCCGTAGCGGAAGGCCTGGCGAAAGGCGAGCGTATCGACCTGCGTGGATTCGGCGCGTTTGCCGTCCGCGAGTCGGCCGCCCGCACGGGTCGCAATCCCCAGACCGGGGCACCGATCCAGATCGAGGCGCGCCGCGTACCAACGTTCAAGGCTGGGAAGGAGCTCCGGGACCGGGTGAATCGCCCCGCTTCATAAGCAAGGCATTCGTCCACATCAGGCCCAGCAAGACGCAAGACGTATAAGACGGATGGGTACTCGACTTTTCATCGGCAACCTTTCGTACGCGGTCACCGAGCAGGAGCTGCGCGAGGCTTTCACCGGAGACGGCATAGAGCTGCGCAGCGTCCGGGTGGCCCTCGATAGAGAAACCGGACGGCCTCGCGGCTTCGCGTTCGTCGAAACGATGACGGACGAAGGCGCCAAAGCGTCCATCGAAAAGCTGTCCGGCCGTGTGTTGCAGGGCCGCTCCATCATCGTCGAGGAAGCGCAGGCCAAACCGGCCGGCCCACGCCCCGGCGGTTTCGGCGGCCCCCCGCGACCCGGTGGCTTCGGCGGCCCGCCGCGTCCGGGTGGCCCGGCCATGGGTCCGGGCGGACCGCCGCGCGGCCCAGGCATGGGCGGCCCGAGTGGCCCCGGTGGCCCCCCTCGGCCCGGCGGCTTCGGTGGACCTCCACGCGGTCCGGGCGGAGGGCCCGGCGGCTACGCGCCACGCGGCCCAGGCATGGGTGGCCCGGGCGGCGCCGGCATGCGCGGCCCTGGCGGCCGCGGCCCCGACGCGCCGCCACGGAGCGAGCGCGCGCGGCCCGAGAAGAAGAAATCGACGCGACCCAAGCCGGAAGAAAGGGAACGCGGCAACTGGCGCTGGGACCGAAACCCAGACGACGAGTAGCCGCACCACCGGGGGAGGGACGATGGTCGCGTCGGGCGTAGGCCGGCTTCGCCGGCCGGAGCTCATCGCGGGGGGAGCGGGACCCTCCCAGGGTCCCGCACTATGATCCGCGTCGGGGTAGGTCGGCTTCGCCGGCCGGCATCCGGAGCGGGACCTCCAGTCCCGCACATGATCCGCGTCGAGCGTAGGCCGGCTTCGCCGGCCGGAGCTCATCGCGGGTCCCGGCTGGAGATCGTGGACCGCTCCCGAGGGTCCGTCGCACAATGAGATCCGCGCGAATCCTGGTCGTCGACGACGATCTCTGGATTCAGCGCACCACGGCGAGTGTGCTGGGGCAGAAGGGGCACCAGGTGAGCCTGGCGGGTGACGCGCCCAGCGCGTTCGCGCTCGCGTCGCGGATCCGCCCGGACCTGGTCGTGACCACGGTGTCGCTGCCGGCGCTCGACGGCTGGTCATGGTGGGAACGCCTGCGCGCCCTGCCCGCCAGCGCGCACACACCGATCGTCTTCCTGCTGCCGCCGGGCGACGTCTCGACGGAGATCGCCGGCGCCGAACCGAGCGACCAGCGTCTGCGCAAACCGTTCCGCGGGGAAGATCTGGAGCGGAGCATCGTTACCGCTCTAGGAAGTCAGCCAGTGCAACCTGCGACCAGCGATCCTGGTGCGCTGCCCCCGCGACCACACCGAGCCGTCGACCCGACGAAACCCTCTGCGGGGCACCGCCCGCTTTCGGCGATGCGGGGCAACGTGGATCAGATAAGTATCTCGAGCGTGTTGGTCGTGCTCGAGATGGAACGCAAGAACGGCATCCTGCTGATCGAGAGCAGCCGCGGCGTAGGCCGATTGTTCCTGCGCCGGGGGCGGGTCATCCGCGCGGCTACCGAGGCGCCCGTGCTGTCGGGCGCGGCCGCGGTCTACGAGATGGTGGGCTGGACGGAGGGCGAGTTCGACTTCCTGGCCGGCGACGTCGGCGGCGTCGACGAGATCCAGGCTTCGACGACCTTCCTGCTGATGGAGGGCGCGCGGCGGATCGACGAAGCGAACGCCATGCGCGCGCAGCGCACGACCGGGCCGCACGAGAACAAGCTGTGAGCGACGCGATCATCGCGCGCGACATCGTGGTGCCGGCGGAGTGCAGCGGCTGGCGCCTCGATCACTTTCTCAAGCGGCGCATCGGACGGATGTCGCGCACGAAGATCCAGACGATCATCGGCGAGCAGATCTCGTTTCCCGACGGCCGGCCGGCGCGGGCCGTCGTCGTCGGTGCGCGCCGGCGAGATCATCCTGTTGCGCCGCCCCGCGCCTGTCGAGCCGGAGGTGCCGCGGCGCTTCGACATACTCTACGAAGACGACAGCGTGATGGTGATCGACAAGCCGGCCGGGCTGCCGATGCACACCACCGCCAAGTTCTGGCGCAACACGCTGGTCGCGCTGCTGCGCGAGCTCTACCCCGACGAGACAGATGGAGATCGCGCATCGCATCGACCGCGAGACGTCCGGGCGTGCTGCTGATCGCGCGCAACCGCGCGGCCGCCAGCTTCCTCACGCGCGCGTTCGCGCGCCGCGCCGTCGACAAGACGTACCTGGCGCTGGTCAAGGGCCAGCCGCCCGACACGGGCCGCATCGACCTGCCTCTGCGGCTGCTCGACACGCGCACGCGCATCATGATGGGCGCCGCGGGCGCCGGCGAGCCCGCGCTGCCGGCGGTGACCAGCTTCAGGGTGATTCGCCGCCTGCGCGCGCACGCGCTGTGCGAGGCCAAGCCGATGACCGGACGCCAGCATCAGATCCGCGTCCACCTCGCCAGCCTCGGCCACCCGATCGTCGGCGACAAGCTGTACGGCGCCAGCGAGGCGCTGTTCATGCGCGCCTGCGACGAGGGGGTGACCGACGAGCTGCTCGCCTGCTTCGACGGCCTGCCCCGCCACGCGCTGCACGCGCACCGTCTCAGCTTCCCGCACCCCGTCACGAAGCAGACGGTCACCGTCGAAAGCCCGCTGCCCGCCGATATCACCGCCTACATCGACGCGCTCGAAGCGGCAGTCTGACCGGACTCACTCGCCAGACGACTCCAGCACGCGCGAGATGCTGAGGTCGATCCGGCTGACGAGCAATCCGGCCAGCGACAGGAACTCGTCGCGTGGCACGCCGAGCTTGTCGCACACGCTGCGCTCCGTCACATCCAGCACCTCGCTGCGCGCGCGAGAGATCCAGCGCGACACGGTCGACTGGTTCACCTTGTAGATCTGCGCGATCTGCTCGTGAGATAGCCCGCTGACCGTGGTCAGCCGCAGCAACAACCGGTCGCGATCGGGCAGCGCTTCCAGCGCGTCGCGCACCGCCGCTTCGAATTCGCGCTTGTAGCGCATGCGCAGGTAATCGGCCTCGGGATGTTCCTCGGCGGGCAAGAGATCGTCCGCCACCGGATCGGATGCGGCCGTCCGCGCGCGCTCGCGCCGCAGGTCCAGCGCCACGCGCTGCGCCGCGACCGCCGCCCAGCCAGCCAGCGGACCGCGCCCCGCGTACGACTCGATGCGCGGCGCCTGCCCCGTCCCGCCGACGAACAGCCGCTGCCACAACACCTGGTGCACCTCGTCGTGCAGCTCGGGGCTGCGATCGACGCGCGCCACCGCCGCCGTGATCGAAGCGCCGCACGCCCGTTCGAACTCCGCCACCGCGCCGGGCGCCTTCTCCATGCAAGCGCTCGCCAGCGCGAAATCCTCGACGAACAGGTCGTTCAGGCCCGCGTCGACGTCATCGCCGACCACCCGGGCCAGGTTCGTGATCATGTGCAGGGGGTCGAACGCAAGCCGCGGCCACGCGCGCGCGCCGCGCCCGACGATGTCCCGCAGGCGGCTCTCCAGATCGCCCACACCCGCGGCCGCTGGCCTGTGCTTGAGGAAAGCGTCGCGGTACCCGGCCTCGTTCGAACCGGCCATCACACTAGGCTATCATCACCAGAGCCCGGCAGATGGAGTGTCTCGACGAGCAGACGGTCGTCGCCTTCGTGAACGGCGAGCTCACCGGCGACGCGCTCGCCGCTGTCGAGCGCCACCTGCTGGTGTGCAGCGATTGCACGACGCTGGTCGCGCTCGCGGCGCAGGCGCCGGAGCACAAGACACCGTCGCGGAACCGGGCCGGCGACCCGACGCGCGAACCGACGCCGCAGGCAATCCCGGACCCGATCACGACCCTCCCGGACGTCGCCGAGCCGGGCGTCAACGCGTCGACCCCGCCCGGTCCCGGCTCCGCGGTCGGCCGCTACCGCCTGCTGCACCTGGTCGGCCGCGGCGGGATGGGGGAGGTCTACGCAGCACACGATCCCGAGCTCGATCGAAAGGTCGCGATCAAGATCCTGCGCGCCGACACCTACGCGGACGACGTCGAGTCCGCCCGCCTCCTGCGCGAAGCGCAGTCGGTCGCCAAGCTCTCCCATCCGAACCTGGTCACGGTCTACGACGTCGGGACGGCGGGCGGCCGGCTGTTCCTGGCGATGGAGCTGATCGAAGGCGAGACGCTGGCGTCGTGGCTGGACGGCAAGCGGCGTTCGCGCGCCGACATCGTCCGCGTGTTCACGATGGCCGGCCGCGGACTGGCGGCGGCGCATCGCGCCGCGGTCGTCCACCGCGACTTCAAGCCGCAGAATGTGATGGTCGCGGCCGACGGCACGGCACGCGTCATGGACTTCGGGCTGGCGGCGCTTGGCGAGGCGCACAACGAGCCCCGACTGACGCGCATCGGATCGATCCTGGGCACGCCGCTCTACATGGCGCCGGAGCAACTGCGCGGCCAGCCCGTCGACCCGCGCGCCGATCAGTTCAGCTTCTGCGTATCGCTCTACGAGGCGCTCTACGGCGAGCGCCCGTTCGCAGGGGAAAACTTCCCCCAGCTGCGCACGGCGGTCCTGGGTGGGAACGTGCGCCCTGCCCCGCTGGCCAGCGGCGTGCCGAGGCGCTTGCGCGCGGTGCTGCTGCGCGGACTGTCCGTCGATCGGGATGGGCGCTGGCCCGACATGGACGCGCTGGTCAACGCGCTCGAGGTCGCGTCGGTGGGCGGCTCGCACGTGGCGCCGGTGCTGGCCGGCGCGGGCGCCGCCGCCGTGCTGGTGCTGGCCGGCGCCCTGATGTGGCAGCTGCGCACGCCGCGGTCCGCGACGACGTGCGACGAAACGCCCGCGAAGCTGGAGGTCGCGTGGCCGAAGCGCGCGGATGCCGCGCGGCGCGCCGACGTACGCGCGGCGTTTCTCAACTCGACGGTGCCCGACGCGCGCGAACGTCACGCCCGGACCAGCCAGGCGCTGGACACGTACGCCGCCGCGTGGCTCGACATCCACCGCGCCGGCTGTGACGGACAGGCGCGCAGCGAGCCGCCCGCGCTGCGGCCGCTGCGCGAGCGCTGCCTCGAGCAGCGCTCCGAGGAGCTTGGCGCCCTGGTGGACGTGCTCGCACACGCCGACGCCAAGATCGTGCGCAAGTCGATCGCCGCCGCGCTCGCGTTGCCGCCGCTGGACGCGTGCGCGGACGCCGCCGCGCTGAAGGCGGTGGCCGTATCGCCCGACAACCCCGCCATCGCCAGCAAGGTGCAGCAACTGCGCCGGCGGCTGGCGGCGCTGCGCGCGATGGCCGCGGCGGGGCGCGACTGGCAAGCGATGAAGCCCCTCGCCACACTGGTCGAGGAAGCGCGCACCACCGGCGACGAAGGCCTGCTGGCGGACGCGCTGCTCGTCTACGCGCGCACACGATCGCCGTTCGATCCGGAAGCCGCCGCCGCCGTCTACCAGGACGCGTTCAAGCACGGCGAATCCCTGCACAACAACGAGCTGGCGGCGGAGGCAGCCATCCAGCTGGTCGCGATCGTGGGCGCGATCCAGCACCACTTCGACGACGGCGAGCGATGGGCCCGACTGGCCGATGCGATCCTGGAGCGGGACCCTGGCAGAGTGCCGCGGCTGCGCGGCTGGTTCCTTCACAACCGCGGCACCCTGCACGCCGCCCGCGGGCGATGGCGGCTGGCCGAGGGTGATTTCACTGCCGCCGTCGCGCTCCGGCAGCAGGGCACGGCGTCCGCGCAGCCCGAGCTGGCGACGTCGATGGTTCACCTGGCGCGCGCCGTGCTGACGCTGGACGATCCGCAGCGGGCGATGGCCGATGGCGGAGCGCGCGCTCGCCGTGGCGGGCGCCATCTTCCCCGCCGACTCCTTCGAGGTCGCGACCGCCCGGCTGATCCGCGGGCGGGCGCTGGTGGCGCTGGACCGGGCCGCCGAGGCGCGCGCCGACCTCGAGACGGTCATGGAGATCTTCGAACGCCTGCTCGGCCGCGACCACCCGTTCCTCGCCGAACCGATGACCGGGCTGGGCGAGGTGGCGCTGGCCGAACGCCGCCCGGTAGACGCGCAAGGGCTGCTCGAGCGCGCGTGGGAGATGCGCTCGACGCACACCGCCGATGGCGGCGCGCGTGAGGAGACCGCGTTCCACCTCGCGCGCGCGATCTGGGAAGCGTCGCCGAGCGACCGCCGGCGCGCGCTGGAGCTGGCCGCGGAGGCGCGCGACGGCTACGCGGCGATGCCGGAGCTCGCGCCGCGGCTGGCGGCGGTCGATCGCTGGCTCAGCGGCCGGCACGCCGCGCGCACGGTGTCCAGCCGGACGCCGCGGCGCCTGTGACGCTCAGCCCTTCGGCGCGAGCTCTGCTTCGACGATACGTTTGACGGCGCCCGGCTCGACCTTGCCCTTGTGCGCCTTCATGATCTCGCCGACGACGCGCCCGGACTGCTTCGCGTCCGACACGCCGAGCTTGGCGATCGTCTCGCGCACGATCGACTTCACCTCGTCATCGGAGGCTGCCTTGGGGAGAAACTGCGCGCAGAAATCGATCTCGAAATCGAGCTGCGCGACCGCTTCAGCGCCGCGCTCGCCGATCGCGGCGTATTCCTCGCGCGACTTCCGCAGCTGCTTCTGGTAGGAGGCGACCACGTCCAGCCACAAGCTGTCGTCGAGCGGCCCCTTGAATCCAGCCGCCGTGCGCCGCTCCATGTGCTTGGTCTTGATCATCCGGATGCAGTCGGCGGTGCGCGCGTCCTTGGCGCGCATCGCGTCCTTCAACCGTGCACCGAGATCTGCTTCGACTGACATGGGGACGCAGGGTACGCCGGAGCCTGCGATGCCGACGCGCAACCGCACGCCGGAGCAGCCGTGCGCGGGACTGCAGTCCGCTCCGAGGCACACCGCAGCGGAGCTGGGTGTGCCTCGTAGGGGCACAGACTGTGAATGGACGGCACGGTTCAGATACGTGCGTTCGCCCAAGGCCGTGTGTTTGTTGAGGTTGGGGGCGCCATACGCGCGGCGCGAGGCTTGCTATCTTTATTGTTGTAGCCATGCCCACAATCACTCGTTCACGCCTGGCGGTCGTGCTTGCGGCTGCCGGTACAGTTGGGCTCTCCGTCGCAGGTCGGGACGCGTTGGCGCATGGGACGGAAGCCGAGGCAGCAACAACCGTGGCCACTGGCCCGAACGCCCCCCCAGCGGCGCCGCCGCCCGCGGCCGCTCCGCCGCCCGCGCCTGCGCCGGCTCCAGCGCCTGTGGCTGCTCCGCCTCCCGCCCCGCACCGGCACCTGCCGCCGCCGCCGAGGAGCAGCACCCGATTCCTCCCAGCATCGAAGGCCCCGCGATCCAGGCACAAGGCGGCGGCTACTGCTTTGGCGGGCCGCACCCGGCGCCGGGCGGCGGCTGGGAGGCCGTCCAGAACCCGCACACGCACAACTACGCGCCGTTCGATCTGCGTCTGTTCGCGTTCCGCGAGGGTTGCTACTACTTCGTCGGCGACCCGCGCGACTTCGGCTTCACGGGACAGACCTACAACTACTACGGCGCGCACCCGATCCACGATCACTACGGCGGCGGGTGGTGCTTCATGGTCGGCGGCCACTATCACTGGTGGCGCCCGTGGTCGCCGTACTTCACGGTCGTCGGTCCCTGGTACTACTGGCACGGGGCGTATTCGCCGTTCTTCTGGTCGTACTGGCCGTACTACTCGTACTACTACCGATCGTATTACCCGTCGTATTACGCGGGCGGGCGCTACTTCAACGGCTACCGAGTCGCGCCCGTCGATCACGCGCGTTCCACCGACCGGCTGGCGAGGCCCCGGAGCGAGCACGCTCGCCCGTCCTGGCGGGATGTCGGGTGGAACGCCCGGCACCCCCGGTGGACACTGGCGCGGCACCGGACCGGCGACGCCGGCCCCGGGAGCTCAGGGCGCGCCTGGCGCCGGTGGTGGATGGCGCGGTAGCGCGCCCGGCGGCGGCTACCAGAGCGCACCGGCACCCGGTGGCGGCGGCTGGCGTGGCAGCGCGCCCGGCGGCGGAGCGCCGGCGTGGCAAGGCGGCGGGCCTTCGGGTGGCTGGGGCGGCGGCTTCCGCGGCGGCGCACCGTCGGGTGGCGGCGGCGGCTGGCGTGGCGGCTCGCCGGGCGGCGGCTTTGGTGGCGGGTTCCGCGGCGGCTCGCCGGGTGGCGGCTTCGGTGGCGGGTTCCGCGGCGGCGGCTCGCCGGGCGGCGGCTTCCGCGGCGGCGGTGGCGGCGGCTGGCGGCGCTAGCCGCTCCCGAGCGAAGCGCGAGTTTGCGGCTACCTTTGCAACAGACTTAGCCGGACGCCCCCGCTAGAGAGCGCCAAGCGCGCGTCAGTTGTTCCCGTGAGGGAAGAAGCTGTCGTCGTACGAGAACTGCATGTGGCGATCGAAGATGATCGCCAGGAACAGGTTCACGGCGAACGAGAACACGACCAGCCCCTTGAACAGCTTGGTCATCGGGCGGCTGCTCACCGCCAGCAGGACCATGAAGAAGATCACGTAGTCCAGGCTGTAGCGGTAGCCGAGCTGGATGTAGCCGGAGCTGTGATAGAGGAGCGACGGCAGCGCGGTGGCCAATATCGTGAGCCACAGGCCCTTGCGTAGCGGGCTCGGCTCCGACGGCAGCACCGAGTAGGCGAGCGGCGGCGACGTCACGAGCAGGCTCATGCCGTGCTGGCTGATCTTGATGTAAGGCCAGTGCGTCGACACCCGTGGCAGCAGCAGCAGCGCGGCGGCCAGGTTGCGCGGCAGGAAGTGGTAGTTGAACAGGCCGAAGCGAAACATCCGCTCCTGCCATTGCACGGCCAGGAATTTGTGGCCGAACTCGAAGGGGTTCTCGAAGCGTGCGTAATTGAGCCACGCCAGGATCCCCCCCACAACCGCGATGGGCATCGAAAACCTGAGCGTCGCCCGACCGAAGCTGGCACGTCCCTCGGGCGTGCGCAGGGCGGCGAGGCCACCGATGCTGCGGACCAGCTCCCAGAAGAAGAACGGCGCAACCAGCCAGGGTGGCCGCGTCGCGAAACCGAGCGCCACGAACAGCCCGGCGAGCATCGGATGGCGGGCGCCCAGCGACGCCCACACGAACGCGATCGCCAGGGTCACGGCGACGATCTGCGCGCTGAACCAGACCTGGCCCAGCACGGAGCAGAAGTAGTAGACCGAGCCGACGCCGAACATCGCGGTCAGCCACAGGTCATCGGTGTCCGTGCGCCGCGACAGACCGCGCGCGCGCAGGTGGCGCAGCAGCAGGAACAGCAGCATCGGGTTCAGGCCGGCCCACAGCGCGTTGAAGACGACGTCGTTGAATTTCAGCCCCCAGATGGCGACCATCGGCGCCATCAGCACCGCCGGAAAAGGCGGGAACGACACCAGTCGGATCGTCGAGCGCGACGCTATCTGATCGGCGGGGACCGTCTGCTGCGGGCCGCGCAGCGGGTAGAAGCGATCCGTGGCGCCACCCGTGCGGCTGCCGTAGACGCCGCGTAGCTGGCGGCCGTCGCGCAGCGTGAGCACGTCGATCTTCGCCCAGTCATTCTCGTTGGGGGGTGGCCCCGCCAGCACCAGCCGGCCGTGCAGCCATCCGTCAGCCAGGTAGACGTACTGGTTGTACGGCGAGTGATGGCGGAGGCGCGCACCCGCGGTGCCGACGTAGGTCCCGGCGAAGATGACGTAGACGATCACGGCGCCACGCCAGCCGCGAAGCAGGCGCTGCAGGCGTGACTCCGGCGAACGAGGTGGCGGCGCGGCTGGCGCCGTCGCTGTGTCCGTCACTGCATCCCTCGCCGGTAATAGGTGACCAGCGGTACGCCTTCGCGATCGCGTACGAACGTGGGCTTGGTCGTGCCGTAGATCTCCCAGAACCAGCCTTCGTACATCGCCCAGTGCTTCTCGTAGAACAAGATGCCGGCCTGTGATCGCTTGATCCCGTCTTCGCCGAATCCCGTGTCGCCCACGGACAGCGACAGCCGGCCGTCGCGCTTGTACATCGACAGCGCGTCGTGGATGACGTCGTGCCAGTACATCGCCTGGTTGGCGGACGTGTCGCGCTCGATGCGCGGCAACACCGGCTCGACCGCGTAGCCCCAGTATTGACGGTTCATCCCCAACGTCGCTCCCCCGGCGAAGCCACCGGCGAGCATGTTGTAGTGCGAAAGCCCGTCGGGATGCGAGCGTCGCGTTTCGACCACCGCGGGGAGGCAGATCAGCGCCGCCAGCCCGGCGGGCGCCAGCCGACGCAGGCGATCGCGCGTCGCCGGGATCGCGGCCACCAGCGCCGGAACCAGCGCCGCCAGGCCGATCGCAGCCAGCACCGCCAGGTACGGCGTCGCGGTCATGAAGTGTTTGACGCCGCCGAAGATCGGCGTCGACGGGACGGTCAGCACGGCCAGCGGGCCCAGGATCTGCACCGCCATGAACGCGCCGGGCGCGCGATCGACGTCGTCGCCCGGGCGCAGCCAGCTGGGTTTTGCGGCCGGCGGGTCGGCGGTCTCCGGATCATGCCCTCCTGCCCCACCGGCTCGCCGCGCCGCCTGCGCGCCAGCACGATGCCGCCCAGGACCGCGAGCGCCAGCGTCGTCACGGGCACGGTCAGGCCAGTCTCGACGACCGGCGCCGTCGCGCGGATCAGCTTGCGCTCGGTGGTCTTCGGCGGATTGTTCCAGTTGAGCCCGAGGTATTCGAAGTTGTAGTGCTCGTGCAGCAGGTGGCGGTTGACGTACGCGCGCGTCCGCGCCACCGGCGAATTCCACAGCCACGGCCAGTGCGCGTAGAAGATGATCGGCCCCAGCACCAGCATCGCGACGAACGCCAGCGGCGGTCTGGGAATGCGCAGCGCCAGGAAGTCGCGGCGGCGCATCCACAGGTAATGACCGACCAGGAAGATCGGCATCAGCCAGGCGTTGTGCTTCACCCCCAGCGCGACGCCGAACAGCACGCCGGCCGCGATCCCCCAGCGCGGGCTGCGCAGCGACTTCCAGTACGCGAAGCCGACGGCGAACGCCATCGTCGTGATGGGCGCGTCGAAGCAGGAGATCGGGGCGTGAAAGAAGTAGTGCGGCTGAGCCAGCGTCAACACCGCCGCGGCGACCGCCGGCGGCGGCGACAGCCATGCGCGGGCGAACCGGTACACCATGGCCACCAGCAGCGCGGCGAACAGGATCGCCGGGAAGCGGAACGCCGTCGAATCGCGCGCGAACAGCGGCAGCGTGATGTGCCGCCCCTTGACGGGTATCGGGTGAAGTGCGCGTGTCGGCCCGGTGCAGTTGCAGCGGTGGAACGCGCGCCACGAAAGACCGTACAGCGTCTTCATGATCACGGGGTGGTCCGGCGCGTTGTCGCTCCAGAAGCGATCGATCCCCGACTGAGAGAACGAGTCCTTCAGCTTGCCGCTGGTCAGGTTGGTCCCGAGCTGCTCGAACCAGCCCCAGTAGCGCTCGCCGGCGCGAAAGTATTGCCCCTCGTCGCGCCCGAACCCCTGCCGCCCCTCGGTCGCGAGCAACCAGGTGGCCGCGACGATCGCCAGGGCCAGGGTGATCAGTCGGTCGGCGTGTCGTTTCACTCGCGCACCTCGGCGGCGAACGCGAAGTGGCGGGCGTACGGCTGCGGTGACGTGATCTCGAAGCGCACGACCGCGAGCTTGCCGGCGCGTGCCGAGGTGTCGATGCGCCGCACGACCCAGCCGTCATCGTTGCGCGTCGTGAAGCTGACGTCCACCTCCGTCCCGACGACGACGCGCAGGTTGACCGGCCCCGACGCCTCCTTGCGCATCCAGGTGTTGTGCAGCCCGGCCGCCACCACCAGCGTGCGACCGAGCGGGACCAGCGGGTATTCGACGACGACGGCGGCTTGCGGGACCGGCTGCGCGAGCAGCGCGCGACGCAGGCGTTGATCGACCTCGACCATCTGCGGGCGGACGAAGTTGTAGCCGATGCCCGGACACTGGATGCGATCACCGGCGCGCTCGCAGTCGACGTCGGCGCCGCCGCCGGCGCGGCGACTGACCCGGGCGTCGTCCCAGTGCGCGACGAAGTCGTAGCCGACGACGGCTGCCGGTCTCTCGATCAGCCGCACGGTCAGCCGCCCCGCCTTGTGTTCGCTGATCACCCGCCCGCGGGTTGCCTCCTCGGCGCGAGCGCCGCGCTGGCTCACCTCCCAGACGCGCGCGAACCGCTCGTCGTCCAGGCGCCCCGCCACTTCGGCGGGGATCAGGTCGCCGAGGTGGACGCGGAGGATCGCGTCCGCCCAGGTCGGGGCCGCGACCACCAGATCGCCGGAGCGGAACCCCGCGCGCACCTGGGCCGCCGCGTTCTGCCAGTCGGCGTCCGACGGCGCGCGCGCGGGTGCGATCAGCGCCACCGCGGTCTCGACGACGGCGAGCAGCGACACGGCAGCCACGGCCAGCAGGGCAGCGCGCGCGGCTCTTGGGCTAGGGATCGACGCGTCCAATACGCGGTCGGAGACTACCAGTTTCGGCCTTCAGCGGACCGTGAACTGCAACAGCCGCATCCGATCCTTGCCGTCGCTGAGCGCGGCCGGCGTGACCTTCATCCGCGTCGGGCCCTTGAACGCGCCGAGGTAAAGCGTGTAGACGCCGCGGGGTGTGCCCGGGGGGATGTCGATGCGCTGGCGGTCCGCGATGCGCTGGCCGGGACGCCAGCGGTCGAGGGGCATCAGTCCGTCGACGGCGATGTGGTCCAGGTTGCGATTGCCCGCCGCGCCTTCCAGGTGGAAGAACAGACGCCAGCCGGTGGCGATGCGCGCCCTGGCCTCGAGGTGGTACGTCACGTCGATCGCACCACCCGCGGCGACGTCGGGGGCGGACAGGTCGTAGCCGCGCACGGCGATGGCGTCGCCCAGACCGGCGCCCGCCGCCGTCATGTCGTGGGCAGGCGCTGGCGCGGGCGCGCCCGGCGCGAACACGCCGCGCGCGAGCTTCTCGGCGGCGCCCGGCGGCAACGCGAGGCCGGCGACCAGACGCCGGAGGTCGCGCGCCAGCGTGGCGCAGGCGGTGTCGCCCGACACCTGCCAGATGTCGCGCTCCTCGGCGGGATCGCGGCTGCGGTCGTAACACTCGGTCGTATCGCCGGGGACAGCGTTCCAGATCAGGTGGCGCGTGGCCGTCACCAGCGCGCGCTTCTTCCCGCGCTCCGACGTCACCTCCTGGAACACGGCGCGCGTCTCGGTGTCCGCAGCGGGCGGTCCAGCGACGTCAGAAACCAGCGAGCGGCCGATGAACGGCGCCTGCGCCTGGCCGCGCGCCAGGTTGACCAGCGTCGGAGCGATGTCGATGTGACCAACGGGGACGCGCGCCCGTCGTGGCGCCAGGCCCGGGACGCGCACGATGAACGGGACCTTGGTCTGCGCCGGATACAGGTCGAAGCCGTGTTCGGTGACGCCGTGCTCGCCGAAGCCTTCACCGTGGTCGCCGGTCAGCACGACGGCCGTGCGTCCCCACAGCCCCGACGCGCGCAGGTGCTGCAGCAGCCGGCCCAGGTGCATGTCGGTGAAGCGGATCTCGCCGTCGTAGCGATCGATGCGCGACGAGCCGAACGCTTGCACCTCCGGGTGCGTCTCGTAGCCGAGGTGCGGATCGTAGTAGTGCACCCACAAGAAGTAGCGGCGGCCCTTGCGGGCGTCGATGAACGCGATCGCGTCGTCGGTGACTTCGCGCGACGACGAGCCGCGTGACTCCATCGGCCCGTTGACGGCGACGTGCAGCGCGGCGCGTTCGGCGTGGTATTCGTCCATGCCGCGCTCGAAGCCGCGGCGATCGCCGGGCGCGAAGTAGCTGAAGCTGAACAGGCCGCCGGTGAAGTAGCCGAGCGCGTGCAGCGCCTCCGCGGCAGTCAGCACGTCGCGACCCATGCGCGGCCACCAGATCGATTCGTCCCAGGTGATCGCGGACGGCCAGCGGCCGGCGGCGATGGCCGGCATCGAATACCGCGTCGACGGCGCGTGCGCCCAGCCGTTCTCGAACAGCGTCCCCTCCGCCGCCAGCGCGTCCATCGTCGGCGACGTGGCGCGCGGATAGCCGTAGCTGCCGAGGTGATCGGCGCGCAGCGTATCGATGGTGATCAGCAGGAGGTCGAGCTCGGTGGGCACCGAGGCAGGCAACTCGGCCATCCGCGCCGGCGGAGGCAGCGGGTTGCTGGCGTCTTCGCCGTCGCAGTCGGCGTCGACGCCGTCGCCCGGGAGATCCAGCGCGCCCGGATGAATGGCGGGCTCGCCGTCGTCACAGTCGCCGCCGCCGAGGGCACGCGCGAATCCGTCACCGTCGAAGTCGAGCGCCCGGCGGCCGGCGTCCAGCGTCACGCCCACGAACGCGGCGCGGGCGCCCGCCGTCTTGCGCGCGGGCTCGTAGCGCGACACGCCCGCCACGACCGCCGCGGCGGCCACCCACGCACCCAGCGCGATCATCGCGGCGCCGAGCGGCGTCGCCGGCAGCCGGTCGCGAAACGTCCACGCCCCCACCGCCGCGACGATCGCGATCGCCGACCCCACCACGATCTCGGTCCACGGCGCGAAGCGGAGGTTGTCGCTCCATGTCAGCGCCAGCGCCGCGATCGCGGCGCCGCCGTAGACGACGCCGGCCAGTAACCCCGCGCGCGGCCAGCCGATGGGCAGGCGGATGCGCGCCGCCGCTGCGATCGCCCCCGGGAGCAGCAACGCGGGCACGGCTGCCCACACCGCCTGTCGCACCAGCAGCGTCCCCGCCAGCAGGCGTGTCTGCGCGACGGGAAAGAACAGCGCCGAGCACAGCAGCCCGGCGACCAGGGGCGCCAGCAGCGCCGCGGCGGGCAGCGGCCGTCGAGGCTCCTGCACGCGCGCGCGGCGCGCCGCCAGCAGGCGCGCCACCATCGGCGCGAACACGACGCCCGCCACCGCCGTCCCGGCCGCGGCCAGCGTGACGAGACCGGCGGCGAGGAAGCGATTGTGGCGGCCAGCGGTCGCGACCACGACACCCGCCGCCGCCGCCGCCGCCGCCAGCCCGAACGCCGCCCACGCCACGACGCGCGCCCACCACGGCGCGCGCGCTGATCGCCCCCAGGCGGCAGCGCGAGCCCCGACCTCGATGGCGGCGCCCGCGCCCAGCCCGAGCAGCGCGTCGATGCCCGCGGCGAGCAGCGCCGTGGTGACGGCGACACGCAACCCCGTCCCGACCAGCAGCGCGGCACGGATTCCGTCCGCCAGGCCGACCAGCGCGCCCGCGGCGGCGCCCGCCAGCGCACCGGTGCCGATCTTCAGTGGCCGATCGTTCATCCCCCGACGGGAAACTACCACCGCCCGGTGGTCACTGCCCGACGCCGACGCAGATCGCGTCGAGCGCAGGCGGGCTTTGCCCGACGGAGCTCATCGCGGGAGGGTTCGGGAACCATTCATGGTTCCCGACTGCAGATCGGGAGCGCCAGCTTGAAGCCGCGGGGCTCGCCCTGGCGGGTGCCCGTGCCGACGATCATGCCGTGCGCGTTGATCGCCTTCGCTTCGGCCAGCTCCCACCCCAGCGCCGGGTCGACGAAGTCGGCGAGCCGGCGGATGCCGCCCAGCCCGGCCGCGTACACGAAGGCTGTCTTACGGCCGAGCTCATCTTTGGTCCAGCCGACGACGTCGCCGTGGCGATCTACGCCCCACCCGAAGCTGTCGCCGCCGCCCGGGAGCGTGCCGACGTCGTGGACCACCCGGGTCGCCAGGTCGACGCGATACGCGCGTGTGGCCGCGCCGCGGCGGCCGTAGCCGACGATGAACGCATCGTTGACGTCGTTCGCGGTCTGCAGCATCCACCCACGCGCGTCGGCGACGAGGTTCAGGTCGCGCATCGCGCCTTCCTGCCGCGCGTCGTAGATGAACGCGTGCCCTATGTCGTCGGCGGAAGAGGTCACGACCTGGGCGTTGCCGACGACGACGCCCGCGTCACTGATGCCGCTGGCCGAGCTGCGCTGTCCGCCCAACGTGCCGAGCGCGCGCAGCCCGTCCCCGGGCGAGTAGAGAAACGCCTGCCACACGGTGGGATCGTGTCCCGGAAGCAGACCGACGACCTGCCCGCGCGCATTCAGGTCCCAGACCGAGCAGCTGCCTGGACAGATCTCGGTCCGTCCGGCGGCAGCGGTGAAGCGGTGCCCGAAGAGAACGGCGGTCCCGTCGGCGTGATCCGCCTGGCCGCCGATGGCGCCGTCGGACGCGATCGCGGTCGCGAGGCTACGCGCGCCGAAGCCGACGAGCGCGCCCAGATCCTGGACGCCCCCGACATCCGTGTAGCGGATGGCGTGAACGCTGCCGTCGGCGGTGCTACCGGCGCCGACAGCGACGCCGTCGTCGTTGACGTCCTCGATGACGATCTGGGTGCCGCCCAGCGACGGGATGTCCGCGATCGGAACGTAGCCGGGCCGGGCCACGAACCCGGGCGAGCAGTCGCCGAGCACCTCGATGGCCGCGACCTGCGTCGGCGCGGGCGCCGACGAGGCGTTGGGGCTGCCGTTGTCGCACGAGCTCAACCAGCCCGCGGCCACCGCCACCACCGTCGCCATGAACCCGCGCGAGCGCATCGTCAGCGACGGGTACGTTACCCCGCCGCGATTCCGCGGATGCGCCAATGTACGCGCGCACCCACATTTCGAGATGCGCCGCGGCTGTCAGGTCCGTGGCGCGGCGGCTACTTCTTCGAGCCGCGCGGCAACTTGTCGGCAGGGAGCGGCGACGTGGTGCCCGACGACGACGCCGGCTGCGCCTCGCTCGGCTGCGCGACCAGGTTCGACCCCGTCGCGCGCTTCAGGACGACGATCGTCTGCAGCGACTGCACCTCGTTCGACTCGCGCGCGAACACCTGCACCAGGTTGCTGCCCGCCCACAGCGGGATGTCGGCCTCGAAGTCCATCTTCGTCCGGTCGCCCACCATCTTGTTGGGCTGATAGAACGCCTTCTTCACCGGGATCTTCGCGTTGCGATTCCAGACGCGCACGTAGACGTCGCGCACCAGCCGGTCATCCGTCGCGCTCCCCTTGATGTGCACGGTGTCGCCCATCGCGACGGTCGGCGCAATCACGGTCAGCAGCGGCGGCGTCACCTGCCACTCCGGCTTGATCGTCCCCTTCACGGTTCCGCCGGTCTTCAGATCCGCCGTCGCGATGAACGCCGACCGGGTGGGGTCGATCTCGAGGCGGGTGAACGCGCCCAGCTTTCCCGTCGTCTTGAACGCCGAACCCTTGGCGACGCGACCGACGACCATCGCCGAGTCGCCCGCCGTTTCGCGCAGCACCGCGTCCTCGCGCGTGACGGTCGCCGTGCCTGTCGTCGGCTCCGGCGCGGGGCCGGTGTTGACGACCTTGACCTTGATCTTGTCGGTCAGCTGTTCGCCCAGCGTCGTGTCGGCGACCGCGAGCTCCAGCGAATAGTCGTCGCCCTTGAAGTCCGGGCGCACCTCGTAGACGAATGAAAACGTCTTGGTCTCGTCGGGGCCCAGATCCTTGGCCTCGAAGCGGCCGGCGCTGATCAGGACGCCCTCCTGTCCGGAGCCGTTGCGCAGCACCGCCTCCGTGCGCAGCGCCTTGCCCTTGCCGATGTTCTTCACCGTCACCAGCATGCGCACCTGCTCGCCGCGCTGGACCTGACCGTCGTGGTTGCTCCCCTTCTGGTCGTCGATCGTCTGGTACGTGTACGCGAACATCGGCCGCGGCTTGCCTTCGATGTTCACCAGCAGATCGGTCACCGGCGCCTTGACGCCGCCGAGCTGGGTGTAGAGCGTCCCCTTGATCTGGTCGGTGCGCGTGAACGACGACTGCGGCACCTTGACCACCAGCTCGTAGCTCTTCGATTCGCCCGGCGCGATCTTGCCGAACACCATCTCGTTCTCGTCGAAGATGGGGTTGTCGCTGTCCAGCACGGCGCGCACGCGGTAGGCAGGCGCCTTGCCGACGTTCTTGACCACGCCGCGCAGCTTGGATGTTGAGCCCGCCGCGATCTTCGGCTCGGTCGACACCGACTGCAGCGTCAGCTGCAGCTGTGGCTCACCGCCGGCCGCCGGGCCCAGGCTCCAGTCGACGCCCTGCTTCTCCAGCGCCTGCTGCACCTTCTTGTCCTCGGCGGCGCGCACCTTGTCCAGGTACACCTTCGACCCGAGCACCAGATCCCGCCGGCGCGGGCTCTTTGCCTGCGCCAGCAGATCGCGCGCGAAGTCGATGAGGAAGTCGGTCTTCAGATCCCTGTCTTCTTCCTCGGCTGCCGCCGCCTCTTCCTGGTCCTCGGTCGGCTCATCTTCGTCGCGGGTCTTGCGCGCCTTGTCGCCCGGCTTGGGCGCCAGCAGGTACGACAGCAGCTCCATCGGCTTCTCGCCCTTGCGTGCGCTCGGGTGCTCGAGGTGCCACTCGTAGTCCGCCTCGCGGCGCCGGTGGGTCGAAGGCTGCAAGCGGATCCACGACCGCTCGCCCTCCTTCTGGACCAGCAGCGGGTCGGTCTCGATGTCGGGGATGACCCCCGTACCCTGGATCGACAGATCGCCCGGCGTCAGGTACTGCGCGGTCGTCAGCTTGAGCCCGAGCTTGTCGTCTTCGGACCGGTCACCGAACGAGATCGGCGACTGGATGTCGAACAGCACCTGCACCGAACCCTTGCCGAACGTCCCCTCGCCGATGACGACGCCGCGGTCGAGGTTCTTGACCGCGCCCGCCACGATCTCGGACGCGCTGGCCGAGTTCTGGTTGACCAGCACCGCCAGCGGGACCGTCGGCTCGTGGCCGCTGTCGCTCGCTGTCTCGTCCTTGCGCTGCGCGCCGCCGACGCCGACCATCGACACCAGCGTGCCGGCCTTGATGAACGCGTCGGAGACCTTCTGCGCCTGCTCGTACAGACCACCGGGGTTGCCCCGCAGGTCCATGATGATGCCCTTGACCTTCTCGCGTTCGAACAGCGACAGCGCGTCCGACAGATCGCCGGCGCTGTTGGCCGAGAAGTGCTGCATGTGGAAGTAGCCGACCTTGGTCGGGGCCTGACCGGGCGCCGACGGCACCAGCAGCACCCGCGCCGGCGGATCGATGGCGGGCGGCCGGATCGACGCGCGCGTGATCGTGAACTTCTTCACCCCGGGCGCGGTGTCGCGCTCGATGTAGACGTCGACGTTGGTGCCGATGTCGCCGCGCAGCCGCTCGACCGCCTCGTTGAGCGTCATGTTGACGGTCGACTCGTTGTTGATGCGGACGATGTGATCCTTGGCCTTGATGCCGACCCGGATCGCGGGCGTCTCCGGCATCGGGCGCTTGACCGTGATGCGGTTCTTCTTGTCCATCTCGATCACGATCCCGAGGCCGCCGAACTTGCCCTGGGTCTGCGTGCGCATGTCCTTGTAGGTCTCGACGTCCAGCAGGACCGAGTGCGGATCGAGCGTGTAGAGCATGCCGTTGGTGGCGGCCATCTCGATCTCGACCAGCCGCCGCGACTCTTCCTTCTCCGGCACCGGCTGCAGGTTCGGCTGCACGAACCTGAAGATCTCCTGCAGCGTGCTGCGCAGGCTCCAGGGGGCGTCGACGCGTTCGATCGGGAAGCTGCGCTGCTGGCCGTTGACCTTCACCGTCACCTGCTTCGGATCGTGCTCGGGCCAGCGATCGATCAGGATCTCGGGGACGTCGCGCTGCACGAAGTCGAGCGCGCCGACCAGCATCCGCTTGGGATCCAGCCGGTTCTTGTCGAAGTAGTTCTCGCGTACGTAGAACAGCGTCTTCGAGAAGATCGGGAGCTGGCCCAGGTCGTATTTGCCGACGGCCGGGCGCGTCGCCGCGCGCAGCTGGTTGTCGGCTCCGACACGAATGCCGTCCTCGCGCCTGCTTACCGTCAGGATGAGGGCCGCACTGCACGCGGCTATGAAGGCGAGGATCTTGCTAAATCGCCGCATGCGCGACTCCGGAGGGGGTGAGGAGGGGGGTGAATCAGATGATGGACCGTCTATGAGATCCATGGAGAGGTTCAGACAATGATAACCCCTGCTCGTCGACCTGCACGAAGAGTCTTATAATCCGGAGCTTCGTCATGAACGGGATGACGGGGAGAAAACGGGCCGCCTCGCGTGCCCGCGCTGCAAGCGCGGGCGCTGTCGCGCCGTTGCGCGCCGTGCTCGATGCCGTCGAATCCGACGCCAAGCGCGACCCTGACCGCGCGGCCGGCGGCGTCGAACCTCGATGCGTACCTGCACGATCTGCGGCGCCACCCCGTGCTGTCGCGCGACGAAGAGCACGAGCTGGCCATCGTGTACGCGCGCACGCAGGCGCTCGAGCCAGCGCGCAAGCTCATCACGGCGAACCTGCGCCTGGTGGTCAGGATCGCCCAGGATTACCGCCGCGCGCACCGCAACCTGCTCGACCTCATCCAAGAAGGGAACGTCGGCCTCATCCAGGCGGTGCAAGCGCTACGACCCGTTTCGCGGCGTGAAGCTTTCGACCTACGCCGCCTGGTGGATCCGCGCCTACATCTTGAAGTTCATCCTCGCGAACTGGCGCATGGTCAGGATCGGGACGACGCAGGCGCAGCGGCGGCTGTTCTTCAACCTCCGCCGCGAGCGCGAGCGCATGCAGCAGATGGGCGACGAGACCGACAGCCGGAAGCTGGCGGCCGCGCTGGACGTCAGCGAGCGCGACGTGATCGAGATGGAGCGGCGGCTGTCGGCGTCGGAGATGTCGCTGGACGCGCCCGCGCGGTCGCAGTCGGACGACGACAACTCGGGGCGAACCCAGGGCGACCTGGTGCCGGCGGGACCGAGCACGCGGCCGGACCTTCAGGTTGAAGCGGGTGAGTTCCAGGAGCTCCTGCGCGTCAAGCTGGCGCTGTTCACCGCCGAGCTTCGCGATCGCGATCGCGACATCTTCAACCGGCGGCTGCTCGCCGATCAGCCCATGACGCTGGAACAGCTAGGCGCCGAACACGGCATCAGCCGCGAGCGCGCGCGCCAGCTCGAGGACCGCCTGAAGAAGAAGCTGAGGGTGTTCCTGGAGACGGAACTCGGCGACTCTGTGACCGACATGCCGGCCACGCCGCCGACCCCGACGCCGCTACCGAGCCCCCGCCGTTGACATCCGGCCCCGGGCAGTTGACGGTCGTCGCCACGCCGCTCGGAAACGACGGCGATCTGTCGCCGCGCGCGGCGGCCGCGCTGCGCGACGCGGACGTCGTCGTCGCCGAGGACACGCGCAGCGCGCGCCGGCTGCTGACCGCGATCGGCGCGGCGGCGAGCAAACCGCTGCTGTCGTGTTTCGACGCGAACGAAGCCGCGCGCGCGGCGGACGTCGTGGCGCGCCTGGCCGCCGGCGCCCAGGTGGCGCTGATCTCGGAGGCGGGGACGCCGATGGTGTCGGACCCGGGCTACCGCATCGTCGCGGCCGCGATCGCCGCGGGCGTGCGCATCGTGCCCGTGCCCGGACCTTCGGCGGTGCTGGCCGCGCTGGTCGCCGCGGGGCTGCCGACCGATCGCTTCCTGTTCCTGGGGTTCCCGCCACGCAAGCCGGGAGCGCGCCGGCAGCTGTTCGAGAGCGTGCGCGCTGCTCCCCTACACGCTGGTGTTCTATGAATCGCCGCTGCGCGCGGCCGCCACGCTCGCCGATCTGGCGGCCGTGCTGGGGGCCGGGCGGCGGGCCTGCGTCGCGCGCGAGCTCACGAAGCCGTACGAGGAGATGGTGCGCGACGAGCTGGGAGCCCTGGCCGCGCGTTACGCCGAAGGGCGCCCGCTCGGCGAGGTGACCTTGGTCGTGGCCGGCGCAGACGACGCCACGGCCACGGAGACGCTGACGGACGCCGAGCTGCTCGAGCGCGCGTCCGAGCTGATCGCGGGCGGACAGTCGGCGCGCGACGTCGCGACCGAGCTGGCGGCCGCGACCGGGCGGCCACGGCGTGACGTGTATCGCATCATCGTTCGCGAACACGGATAGACTGAGCCCGGATGCCGAGCTGGGCGAGAGCGGTGGTGATCGCATGCGTCACCACGTTCGCGGCCGTCGCCGTTCCGGTGGGCGCGCAAGCGCAGGACGCGCCGGGGGAGATACCGGTGCAGACGCCAGCGGAGCCACCGGCGCAAGCGCCGGCGGACGTCCCGTGGCAAGCACCGGCACGGGCACAACCGGAAGCACCGGCGATTGAAGCGGAGCCCACGCCGCCCTCCACGATCACGCTCGACCGCATGGACTCCGCCACGCGCGCTGGCGTTCAGGTGGGGTTGATCTCGGTCGACCGCATCGACGGCTGGTTCATGCGCTCCGACATCCACGGACAATACGTGGCGCAGGACAGGAGGGCCGGCTTCTACGGTCAGTTCCCGATCGCGCATTTCTTCAACCATGCCGGGCCCGGCGCGACCGCGGTGGGAGCGGTCGAAGTCGGTGGCTTCGCGCTGCCCCGGTTCAACTCGCAGCTGGTGGTGCGCTTGGGCCTGGCCATCGCCACCGGATACGACAGTCCCGGCGCGACTGGCGCGCACCTGTTCTCGTCGACCGCGCGCTTGACCGATTTTCTGCTCACGGCACCCGGATACACGACGCTGCGGCTTTCGATGTCGACGGTGCAGCAGCGCGGCGCCGTGTTCTTCCGCGGCGACTTCGGGCTGGACATCGTGGTTGATGCGCCGGACGCGGCCAGCACGCTTCACCTGCGCGCCAACGCGGCCGTCGGGCTGCACACGACCCCCGGCGACCTGACCATCGAGCTGGTCAACTTCGGCGCCTTCGATACCGGGGGGGACCCACCGACAGCATGTTTCACACGCTGACGTTCGGGATGCGCACGCGCGGCTCGCACCAGGTGCACGCGGGGCTGGTGTTTCCCCTCGATGCCTCGCTACGCGGCGACGTCTGGATCCTGTCGCTCGGCTACCACTACGCCGCTAGTTAGTCGGCGGTGAGTCGGGGAAGCGGAGCTCGACGCGGCGGTTGCGGGCACGGCACGCGGACCCGTGCCCCTTGCAGGCCGGGCGCGACGTCCCCTGGACGCGCACGATCAGGCTTTCGGCGTTGACGCCGCACGCGATCATGTAGGCGCGCACAGCGTCGGCGCGCGCGCGCGCGAGCTCGGCCGCCTTGCGTTCGTTGTCGTCGGCGTGCCCCTCGATCTCGAGCGACACGGCGTTCGCCTTCAGGAAGCCGGCCAGCAGGTCCAGCGTCGGCAACGCCGACGGCCCCAGCGCGGCGCTGCCGCTCGGGAACGGCACCTGCTCCAGCGCGACCGGCGCCGCCGCGTTCGGCGCCGGCGGTCCCGGGGGTCTGGCGGGCGTCTTGTCCTCGTCCGCGGCCTCGTCGCTGCTGCCCGCGGCTGCCTCGGGTCGCTTCGCCGGGTTCAGCGTCGCGAACTCCACGCGCCGCTCGCGCGCCCAGCACCTCTCGCTGTTCTCGCCGCACACCGGCGACGTCGATCCGGAGGCGCGCGCCATCAGCCTGTCCTGGGCGACACCACGCGCGATCAGCGCCATCCGCACCGCCGATGCGCGCGCCAGCGACAGCTTCATCGGGCTGGCTTCGTTCGGGGCGGCGTGTCCCTCCAGCGCCACGACCGGAAACAGCTCGGGCTGCATCTTCAGCACCAGCGCGATCGCGTCGAGCACTGGATACGAGCCCGGACGAATGTCGGACCGCCCATCGGTGAAGACGATCTTCTCGACGATCTCGGGCGTACTCGTCGTCGATGCGACCGACGCGCTGGCCAGGTCCGGGCAGCCGTCATCGTCCATGTAGCCGTTGGGGGTCTCGGGATCGTGGGGGCACTTGTCCTCACCGTCGCGCAGACCATCGCCGTCCACATCGCTGGATCGGGCGCGCGCCTCTTCGGCGGCGGGGAGGTTGGCCCCCGCGGCCGTGCGCGCGTCCGGCGGGCCGCTCGCCGCGCAGGCGCCGAGCGCCAGCAGGGTCGATAAGCCAAACAAGCGCATGGAACCACGGTAACACGCGCCGTCATTCAAGTTGAGGACGCGTCGCGCCAGGCCCGTTGAGGCGGGCCTACGGCGAGGACCGATACGTGACCGTCACGAATGGCACGGTGGCCGCGCCTTCGCTCTCCAGGGCGTGCAACAGACTGAAGTCGAACGCCCAGTGATCGTAGTGCAGGCGCAGGCCGCCGCCGGCCAGCGCGCCGTTGAACTCTCCGCCGACGGTGCCCAGCGGCACCATCGTCGACAGCTCGGCGATGAACGAAACATGCTCGCTGGCGCGCAGGATGCCGCCCACGCCGTTCACCATCAGCATCAGCGGGCCGGCCAGCGCCACGTTGCTGGACAGCGACAGGCTGGAGTCGCAGCGGCGGCCGAAGCACAGCTGAGCGACGCCGCCGACACGGCCCAGGAAGATGGCGCCGATGTCGTCGCCGACGAGGCCGCTGACCGAGCCGATGGCCGCCGCGCGAACCAGGTCGGTGCGGACGACGGCCGTCTTCAAGCTGAGGTCCAGGACGGTCAGGCTCTCACTGGCCAGCGGCAGCGCCGTCAGCGAGATCTGCGTGTAGTCGGTCAGCGCGTAGCCCACCTGGAAGACGAAGATCTCGTAGTTCGACACGAACACCGTCCCTTTCGGGTGGGTGTACGCGGTCGGCAGCAACAACACGCGGTCGGCCTGCGGATCGGAGGCGGGCTGCCGTCCCGGCTGCGGTGTGGGTGGGCGCGGTGACCACGTGGTCGTGACCGTGGGCGTCGGGGCGGTCGCGTCGGCCGGCGGCGGCGATTGCGGCGACGGTGGCGGCAGCTCCGGCAACGACGGCGCCTCACCTGACGACGCCGTGTCCGGCGGGGGCTGCACGGGCGGAGACGCCGGTGGCTCGGACGGCCGCGGGGGGTCGGCCGTGGCCGGCGCCGGCGCATCGGCCGGCGGCGAAAACGGCGGCGGCTCAGCCTGCGACGCGGCAGCCGGGGGCAGTCGCGGCAGATGGCTGCGCTGCGGCGCTGCCGGCCAGTCCCGCCAGCGCCAGGCAGACCATCGACAGGCGCAGGCTGGCGCCCGCGCCGGTGATACCCTGGACGTGCCCCCTCCTGCCGGACCGCCTGGCCATGCTCCCAACAGACACCGCGACCGGGAAAAATCCTCAACTGTTTTCTTTCCCCGACGGCTGTGGTGTCCATGCCACCGTGCGTGGTCTGTCATCCTGGGCGGCGGCGCTCGTCGCGGTGTTGCTCGCGGGCACCGGCTGCGGACGCACACAGCTGGAGCCCTTCCAGCAAAAGCCGGTGGTCGACGCCGCCACGCCGATGGACCGGCCGGCGGACCTCGGCGGCGACGTGGCCGACGCGTCGCGGGATACCCCACTAGACATGCCGCCGGATCTGCCCCCCGACCTGCCGCCGGACCTGCCGCCCGACATGGCGATGGACTTGCCCGTCGAACGCGGGATGGACGCGATGTCGGTCCCCGAAGCGCCGCCCGCGTGCCAGCCGAAGACCGAGGCCTGCAACGGCGCGGACGACGACTGTGACGGCGCGATCGACGAGGACTTGCCCGCGATCCCCTGCCCGGATGGCGGCAACCGCTACTGCGTCGGCGGGCGTTACTCGGACTGCCCGCGGCGCTGCGACGTCTGCGTGCCGGGCAGCAAGCGCACGTGCATCACGTCGTATTGCACGTTCTGGGGCAGCCAGACCTGCTCGGCCGACGGGCGCTCGTTTGGCCGCTGCGATGAATCGCGGCCACCGCCCGAGTGCGAAGAGATCGCGAACAAGATGATGCGTTCGCCGGCGCTCGAGCAGTGCTGCCTGGACGCCGGCTACTGCTGCGTCGACGAGTTCGACCTCGATCGCGACGGAGACAAGACCGAGATGATGGGGCGCTGCGACGCCGTCCTGTGCGATCCGTGAGGACGTTCGCCGCGACCGTGCTGCTGGCGGGCGCGGGCGGCGCCGCCTTCGTCGCGCCCGCACACGCCGCCCCGTGCGGCGTGCCCGACCTGGTCGACATGGTGCCGCCCGACGGCGCCACTGCGGTGCCGCTGAACGCGACGCTGAGCGCGCACTACATGGCGTCGGCGGACTATCTGGGCGAAGACGTCGAGCTGGTCCATCCCGACCGCCCCAAGGAGATGCTCAAGGCGCGCTTCGACCCGACCGAGGTGCAGCTTTCCGTCACGCCGACGGAGCCGCTGGTGGCGGGCGGCGCGTACGTCGTGCGCTGGCCGTCGCTGCGCGGGCTGAACGCGTCGACGCCCGGCTACGGTGGCGAGGCGCATTTCACGGCGGGAACCACCGAGGACGTGGCGTCGCCGACCTTCGCGGGCGTCACCGGCGTGCAGTGGGATCTCGAGCGTGAGCAGAACGACTGCACGGACGAGCTCGAGGAACGCTACGTCTTCGACATCGCGCTCGGCGACGCGGCCGACGACGGCGGCCGCGATGGGCTCACGCTGCTGCTGTTCCAGACCTCCGGCTCGGGCGCGATGGAGATGACGGTGCCGGTGTCGACGCGCGCGATCCCGCCCGCGGGCGCGACCGCGCAGGTCAAGCTGCCGACGCGCGATTCGGTGGGCCACGTCTGCTTCGCGGCGCTGGTGCGTGACACGACCAACCGCGTCTCGCAGAGCGGCGCCGCCGAGGCCTGCGTGGACACGGTCGCCCCGCCCTTCTTCCGCGGCTGCAACGTGGCCGGATCGCCGTCAGGCGCGACGGGGGCATGCGGGATCCTCGGCTTGCTTGCCGTCATCGTCCTCCTCGCCCGTCCCCGGAAACAGTGAGCCGTGCCATGGGTACCCTCGAAGCCAAGGTCAACGCTGACGCTGACGCTGGCGCTAGCGCTGACGTCCTCCTGCAGCCCGAAGGCCGCCGACCGCGACGACCTGTGCGCCGACATCGGCTCGATTCGCGCCTGCTGGACCGGCGCGGCTGCTCGCATCGTCCCGCGCACCGTACCGGACGACACGGCGCCGTCCGCCCTGGGCTGGCGTTGCGTAGGCTCGGGCAGCGCGCGTCGCTGCGCCGCGCGCGCCGCGATCTCGGCTGCGTTCGTCTGCAGCGGAGCGACATGCGAGCAGCGACACCCGCGCATGCCCGACGACGGCGAATGGCGCTGTTCGGACAGCGGTGGCGCGACGGTGTGCGCGGGAGGGGAGCCCGCCGCCGGTGTCGCACCGACGGCCGTCGGTGGCGCGTCGAAAGACGGCTGGTTGTGCGGCCAGCGCCGCGGGGTGACGCTGCCCGAGCGCGTCTGCGTCGACTTCTCGCCGGATTTCCCGGACGGGAACATGGACGGCTGGCGCTGCCGGACGCTGTACGACGGTCCGGTGCGCCGCGTGTGCGAGCGCGACGCGCCGGGACGGACGCTCACCGCTGCGTGCGACGCGGGCCGGCCGTGCGTGGATGGCAGTCGCTGCATCGGCAGCCGCTGCATCCCGGACAAACCAGCGCCCGCGTGCGTGCTGCAGACAGACTGTGGTTCCGGTCGCTGCCGCTTCGGCAGCTGCCTGGCGGAGGGGACGTGATGAACGCGCGCCACCTGGCCGTCGCTGGCGCGAGCTTGCTGGTTGCGACGTCCCTTGGATGTCGCCGGCCGCCGGCGCCCACGACGCAGCAGCTCGACTGCCTGCGGCTGGAAGCGCCCCCCGCTCCGGTCGGATTCGACGCGACGTTTTCCCTGCGCGCCACGCTCGCGTGCGGCGCGACGGGCGGCCGCATCGAATGGCGCCAGACAGCGGGCCCCACCCTGCGCGGCGCTGCCGCGGACGCCGGCGGGCTGACCTTCACCGCCCGCATGCCGTCGATCGCCGACGCGCTCGCGGCGCCGCCGCCGTGGGGGATCGTGCCGCTGTCGCCCGCGACGCGCGGCGAGGTCGTGATCGAAGCGACGTGGACGGGCGACGGGGGCCGCCGCCTGCGCGCCGAGGCGCACGTCGCGGCGGCCAGCCGGTCGCGCGGCCTGCCGAACACACCCGTGGGCGCGCGCGTCCACCTCGGCGGCGAGGGCTGGCACGTCACCGCGCGCCCTGCCGGCAGCACGGCGACGCTCGACGCCGCGGACGGCGCGTCCAGCCTGCTCCCCGACGTCGCTGGCGACTGGCGCCTCGCGGACGGCAGCGGGCACACACTCGCGCTGCGCACCGCACGCTATGACGAGACGCCGCTCGACTGCGGGCGCGCCGGCTGCCACGGGGACATCGCAGCAGCCGCGGCGCGCAGCCCGATGACCACCGTCATGGCCCGCGGCCTGGCAAGAACGCCCGACGGTGGCCGCGCGTTCGGCCCGGACTACCCAACCTGCGCCATCCCTTGCCACGCGACCGGCGAGCCCGGCGTCACCGACGGCGGCTTCACCCACGTCGCCGCCGAGCTGGGCCCGGCAGGCGACCCACGCCGGTCGTGGGACGAGCTGCCCGGGGCCCTGCGGCGGCTGGGTGGCGTCGGCTGCCTCGCCTGTCACGGACCGGCGGCGATCCCCGAAGCATCCGCGCGCTGGAGCGTGTTGCGCGCCGACGTGTGCGCCGTCTGCCACGACGCGCCCCCGCGCTACGGCCACGTCGCCGCGTGGCGCGGCACGCGCATGGCGCACGCCGACCGCGACGCCCGCGCGGCCAGCGATCGCGCTTGCGCCCGCTGCCACACCACGTGGGGCTTCGTGGCGACGATGGACAGGTTCCCCGGCGAACGCGATCGCCCCGTCGACCGCCGCCCGCCCGCCCACGCCGGCAAGGTCGGGATCACCTGCGCCGCCTGCCACGCCGTGCACGACCGCGACACCGGCGGACCGATCGGTGCGCTGCTGCGCACGCCGCCCACACCGCCCTTGCTGACAAGCACGGGCACGGACACGGCCGCGCGCTCGGGTGTCTGTCTGCCCTGTCATACGCCCGACGCCTCGGCGGGCGCGCCACGCGCCACGGCCGCGGCGCTGATGTTCGGGCGCGGCGGTCTGGAGCCGGCGAGCGGGCGGCCGCTGAACGGGACGCCGGCGCACGCGACCGTCAGCGGTGGTTGTGTCGGCTGCCACCGCGGCGGCACCGCCGCCGTCGAACGCGGCGCCGGGCACGCGTTCCAGGCGCCGTCAGCGGTCTGCGTCCCCTGCCACCCGACCGCGCTGCCGCCATCCGATCTGCCACAACAGGCACGCCGGCTGTGGGACCGCGGGCGCGGCGAAGCGGCGACCGCCGCGTTCCCACACGCGACCGGCGCCGCGCTGGACCTCGGGACCCCCGTCGGCCGCGCGCTGTGGAACGTGCTGCTCGTGCTCGAAGACCCGGCGGCGGCCGCGCACAACGCCCGCTATGCGCGCGCGCTGCTGGCGGCGTCCGAACCCGTCCTGTCTGCGAGGAGCACGCGATGACCGCCGCGCGCGCCGCGTGGACGTGCCTGCTGCTGGCGGTTGCCGCGCCCGGCCTGGCCGCGGCCCAGTCCCCGAACGCCGGCACCGCCACGACGGTCGTCGAGACCGTGCGTCTCCCCGTCCGCCTCGCCGTCCAGACCGAAGCCGCGTTCGGCGTCCACCCCGGCGACTTCTACAACCAGCTGGTCGGCGTCCGCGTCGACCTGCAGTTCTCGTCCCACGTCAGCGTCGGCGCCTACGGCGGCTACGCCAACCTGAAGGGCAAGGACGGCCGCGCCCACGACGTCCTGGCCTACGCCCAGGTCGAATACATGGCCCTGCCGCCGGGGTCGTTCATGCGCATTCCGTTTCGCTTCGCGTCCGGCTACCTGCCGATGAACGGACCCGTCGTGCGCGCGGCGACGGGCGTGGCGTTTGCGCTGTCGCCCAAGGTCGACCTCATCACCGAGCTGCTCGCCCCGACGATCTGGGTCACCGGCAACCAAGCCGTGCTGTCGATGAACCTGGCGCTCGAGCTCGCGGTCAGGTTCTAGCGAGCTCTGGTGAACAGCGCCTAGAACATCATCGAGCCCTGGAGGAACAGCGTCCAGAGCTTGGTGGATTCGACCTTGAACCGGCGCCCCGGCAGGTCGATCGACTCGCGGTAGATCGGATTCGCCTCGCCGGGGTTCGTCGAATCGACACGGCCGTCGCCGTCCGTGTCCTTGCCCGCGCCGCCTGCCGTGATGAAGTGGGGCATGTCGGAGGTCAACCCGAACAGCCCGCGGAAGCGGATGAAGCGGCCAACCTGGACGTTGAGCCCGAAGTCGCCGCCAAAACTTCCGTAGGCCTCGGTGTCGGTGACGCCCGGATACGGCTGCATGGGGCCGTCGATGCCCGCGCGGCAGGCAGCCATGTCCGAGCTGCACAGCGAGCTGCCCGACAGCGGTTCCCAGAGCTCACTGTGGCTGCGGCCGAAGAAATGCTGCTCGGCGCGCACGCGCGCTTCGATCGTCACGCGCTGGTTGGCGACCGGGTTCTCCCACGCGATCTGCTCGACGCCGATGACCACACCGGCGCGCTGCTGCGGGTTCACGCTGGTCTGCGTGTCGGAATACTTCTGGAATGGGCTGCCGTTGGTGCGAACCGGCAGGTTGTACCAGGCGCCGAAGTAAGGGTCGAAGTAGCGGAAGCGCTTCGACACGTACGTCGACCAGACGAACTGATGGTAGCCGGGGCCAACCGCGGTGTTGCCCACCGGGTTGGCCGCGTCGAAGCGCTTGTCCTGGAAAACGTCCAGCAAGGCGTCGAAGTTGAGCGTCCACGTCGGCTTGGTGTCGTCGCGGAACTGGTTGAACGCCGCCCAGGTGATGCCGACGCCGAGGTATCCGAAGCCGGACCGCCGGGGCGACCGGAACACCGACGTCGTCGACTGGCCGGAATAGTCACCGCTGCCACCCGCCGTATGGTTGGACGAATTGACGCCCCAGCTGCTGCCGTCGGACGGCAAGATGCCGTCGCGCAGGATGGTGGAGTTCTGCGCGTTGACGCAGGTCGGGCGGCTCGCGCCTCCCGGGAACACGCAGTTGTTCTCGCTCTGATCGAAGTCCAGCGTGCTCTGCTCGGCGATCACCAGCGGCAGCTCAACGTGCAACCCGACGTCCCACAAGATGCCGAAGTCGGCGCGGAAGTTGATCACGTCGCGCGTGAATCCGTACTTCAAGTCCTTGATGAGCTCGGTCCCCATCGCCGACTGAAGCTCGCGCTTGATGAACGCGCTCTTGACCTCGTGCATCCAGGTCGCGGTCAGGTTCAGGTCGAACCTGTTGTCGTCATCCAGCGCCGACACGACGCGCGTCACTTCGGCCCCGCGCGCCGGCGACACGGCCAGCGCCAGCAGAGGGATTACCAGCCACAACGTCGTCTTGATGGTGGCGGTGGCCAAGGACGTGGGCCGGACGATAACACAACCCAAGCGCACGCCCTCGTTTTTGCCTCACCTCCGACCGGTCGCACCTGGCGACCCGGCGCCCCGGCGACTCACCCTCCCGTGCGCAGCCCCAGCTCCTTCATCTTCGTCTGCAGGCTCTTGCGCGAGATCTTCAGCTTGCGCGCCGCCTGGGTGACGTTGCCCCCGGTCTCGTCCAGGGCCTTCTGAATCAGCTCGCGCTCGACACGTTCGGTCTCGGCGCGGACCGCCTCCTTGAGCGAGCTGGGCGCCAGGCGCGCCGCCTCGTCCGCCGCCATCCCGGGCGACGACGCCGGCCCCGCCGCGCTGGCTGCCGCGGCAGCCGCTTGCGCCGCGGGCGACGGCCACGGCGCCACCGCGAGCCCGGCCAGACCCACCGTGACCTCCGACGGCAGATCCGACAGCCGGATCAACGGCCCCTCGCAGAACAGCATCGTCCGCTCCATCAGGTTCTCGAGCTCGCGGATGTTGCCCGGCCAGTTGTACGAGACCAGGCGCGCGACCGCCTCGGGCACGATGGCGGAGATTTGCTTCTTCAGGCGATCGTTGAACTTTGCGATGAAGTGCTCGACCAGCAGCGGGATGTCCTCGCGGCGATCGCGCAGCGGCGGGAGGTGGATCGGCACGACGTTCAGCCGGTAGTACAGGTCCTCGCGGAAGGCGCCGGCCGCGATCTCCTGCATCAGATCGCGGTTGGTGGCGGTCACCAGCCGCACGTCGACCTTGATGGTCTTGATGCCGCCCACGCGCTCGAACTCCGACTCCTGCAGCACGCGCAGCAGCTTGACCTGCATCTCGACCGGGATCTCGCCGATCTCGTCCAGGAACAGCGTCCCGCCGTGCGCCAGCTCGAAGCGGCCGGGCTTGGCGCCGACCGCGCCGGTGAACGCCCCCTTCTCGTAGCCGAACAGCTCGGACTCCATCAGCGTCTTGGGGATGGCCGCGCAGTTGATCTTGATGAACGGCCCCGCGTGCCGCGACGAGTTCTCGTGCAGCGCGCGCGCGATCAGCTCCTTGCCGGTGCCCGACTCGCCGGTGATCAGCACCGTCGACGGCGTGTTCGCCACCTTCTCGACGATCGCGTAGATCTGCCGGATGGCGGGCGACTGCCCGACCAGCCGGAAGCGGCCGCGCGCCGAAGGCTCCTCGGGGCGCGCGTCCCGCCGGGCCAGCGCGTAGGTGTTGATCGCCTTGGCGACGACCTGGCGGATCTGCTCCTGCTCGAATGGCTTCTCGAGGTAGTCGAACGCCCCCAGCTTCACGGCCTCGACGGCGTTCTCCACCGAGCCGTGCGCGGTGATCATGACCACCGGCACGTCCGGGTATTCGACCGACAGCCGCTTGAGCAGCGCCATGCCGTCCAGCCCCGGCATCTTGAGATCGGTGATCACCGTGTGCACGCCGCGGTCATGCCGCCCAGCGCCTCGACGCCGTTGGCGGCGGTGATGACGTCATAGCCCTCGCGACGGAGCATGGCCTCCAGCACGCGGCGCATGTTCAGCTCGTCGTCGGCGACGAGCACTCTCTTGATCTCGATTGCGGCTGCGGCTGCGGTCAAGGCAACGGGAGTTTACCTCGATCGATGGTCGGCGGCGTCGGCCGCCTTTGAACACCTGGTTGCGGCGGTGGAACGCCCGGTCCGGGGGGCGGGATCCGCCCCGGCGGTGGCGGCGGCAGCGCGGGGCCGCTCCGCCGCTGCTGCGCCTCGGCCGCCCGCATCGCCTCGGAATAGCTGGCGTAAGCGTCGGCCTCGATCGGCAGCAGCACCGTGAACGTCGCCCCCTCGCCTGGCTGCGATCGCACCTCGATCGTCCCGCCGTGATTCTCGATGATGCGCTGGCTGATCGGCAGCCCCAGCCCCGTCCCCTTGTCCTTGGTCGTGAAGAACGGGATGAACAGGTTCTTGAGGTCGCCCGGCGGGATGCCGACGCCGGTGTCGCGGAAACGAACCTCCAGGAACGCCGCCGCGGCGCCGCGCCGGGTGGCGCGGCGGAGCGCGGTCGCGATCCACAACTTGCCCCCGTGTGGCATCGCCTGCACCGCGTTGAGCGACAGGTTGAGGAACACCTGCAGCAGCTGCTCCGCGTCCGCGCGCACCGGCGGCATTCGGTCGGCGAACTCGGCGGCGATCTCGACCCTGCCGTGCTCCTCGGCCTCCTTCGTGATCAGCGCCAGCGTCTTCCGGAGCACGTCGGCGACCTCCAGCTGGCGCTGCTCGCCGCGGTACGGCCGCGCGTAGTCGAGGAACTGCGACACGATCTTGTTCAGCCGGTTGACCTCCTCGATGATGATGTCGAGGAACTCGCGCGTGCCCTCGCGCGTGCCGTCACGCCCGTTCTCGTTCGTCGGTCCGGGCTGCAGGTACTGCGCCGCGCCCTTGATCGATCCCAGCGGGTTGCGGATCTCGTGCGCGAGACCCGCGGCCATCTGCCCCAGCGCGGCCAGACGATCGCGCTCCTTCATGCGCTCGTAGACCTGCGAGTTGAGCAGCGTGATGCCGATGCTGGTGGCGACGCCGCGAAACAGCTCGATCTCGTCGGACGAATACGCCTCGCGCAGACGCTCGTCGCGGATCACCAGCGCGCCCAGCAGCTGGTCCTCGCTCGAGAACCCCAGCGCCACCGAGCCGTTCATCTGCTCGAGCGACCGCAACATCAGCGCCAGGTTCTCCTGCTCCTCCGTCGACACCGTCCGCCGCGCCGCCACCTCGCGCTCGATCCCCTCCAGCGTGACGACGCCCGTGCGCCTCAGCCGCTCGAAGAACGCGCGGTGCGTGATCGCGTCGAAGCGCGCCTCGGGCCGCGGCCCGATGTGCCCCGCCAGCTCGAACCCCGACCCGTCGGGGTCCGCGAGATAGATCGACGCGTGCGTGATGCGCCGCGAATCCTCCAGGGCCGCCAGCACGCGCGGCACCAGCACGCGCATGTCGATGACGTTGGCCAGCTCCGCCCGCAACATCTCGATGCGCCGGCTGAGCTCGAACTTCTCCTGGAACATCCACCGGTTGATCGCCGCCTCGATGCGCACGCGCAGCGGCTCGATGAGGATGACGATCGCCGCCGACGCCAGCAGCGTGTTGAACAGGAACAGCCCCTGCTCGTCCGGCCCGACCCAGCGAACCAGCACCACGTAGATGAACGCCAGGATGAACACCAGCGTCCCCAGCACGGACATGCGGCCCAGCACCTCGTTGAGGTCGAGCAGCCGGTAGCGGACGAGGTTCTGCGACAGGAAGTAGAGGTAGACGATGATGAACACGTTGCCGAAGTTCGGCCCGTGCGGCAGAGCTTCCAGCAGCGCCGACGTGACGGTCAGGAAGCCCCCGACCACCAGGTACAGCAGCCGCGTCTTCTCCACGCGCGACGGCGTCGCCCGGTAGCGCGCGTATAGGTAAAACACCGACAAGTAGAGCCCCGCGAACACGTAGGCGAGGAACGCGGCGCGGAACCAGATCGTCGTGTGCCAGGGCTCGATGAAGCGCGAGAAGCAGAGCACCGCGTAAAACAGCACCGGCGCCCACGACGGTCAGACGGCTGAGCGGCGGCGGGCCCGCGTCGTCCCCCAGGAAGGCCTGGCAGAAGCGCTGCGCCGTCGCCGGCAGCGAAACCGCCACCAGCAGCGACACCCAGTCGAAGAACGGCGCGTCGAAGCGCTTGGCGACGAACGAAAGCAGGCTCCACAGCGCGATGTTGAACGAGAACGTCGCGAACAGGACGTGTGACCGCCGTCGCGGTTCGCGCAGCAGCACGGAGCCGCCGATCGCGAAGCTGACGATGGCCGCGACCAGCGCGGAAACCGGCTGAATACTCACAGCGCCCGGATCTTACTCGTTACGTCGTTGTAACGCGATGGAACCGCCCGGGTTTTGCTGCTCCCTGCCGGCCTGCTATGTTGCATAGGTGACCAACGCAGCGGTCCTGGTCCTGAATCGGCACTACCAACCGATTCATGTGACCAACGCGAGGCGCGCGTTTTCGCTCCTGTACCTCGGGGTGGCCCGGGTCATCAACCCGGAGTTCAAGACCTTCGACTTCGAGAGCTGGGCGGAGCTCGGCGACCAGATCCAGGAGCACGGCGAGTTCATTCACACCGTCACGCGCGCCATCCGCATCCCGCGCGTCATCGTGTTGCAGCTTTACGATCGCATCCCGAAGACCAAGGTGCGGTTCTCGCGCCACAACATCTACATGCGCGACGGCAACACCTGCCAGTACTGCGGGGAGGAATTGCCGCGCGCGGAGCTGAACCTCGACCACGTCGTGCCGCGCGCCCAGGGCGGGCGCACCACCTGGGAGAACGTCGTCTGCTGCTGCATCGACTGCAACCTGTCGAAGGGGGCGCGCACGCCGGAGCAGGCCGGGCTGAAGCTGCTCAAGCCGCCGCTGCGGCCGCGCTGGACGCCGACCTTCCGCACCAACGGCGGGCGCGTACGCTACCGCGAGTGGCTGCCGTTCCTGGGCATCGCCGACGCCTCTTACTGGAACGTCGAGCTGGAAGATTGAGATCGACGAGCGGCGTCCCGCGCTCTAGCGTACGCAACCTGATGACGACGCCCAGCGACGACAGCGACGTCGAGGTCCCGAGTCGACGGGATCGAAGAGGTCACCGACATGAGCGCGCCCGACGCCGCGGCGACCGCGGCGTCACCACGCCCGCGCGCCAAGCTGGTCGCGCTCGGCTCGGGCCGCGGCGGCACCGGCCGTTCGCTGCTGGCGGCCAACATCGCCGTCTACCTGGCGCAGTCGTCGAAGAAGGTCGTCGCGCTGGACGCGGATCCGGCGGGCGGACCGTTGCACCAGCTGCTGGGCGCGGCGCGACCGCCGCGCGGCTTTGGCGAGCTCCTGCGCGGCAAGGCGACCGGGCTCGCCGAGCTGGTCGTCGATTCGCCCATCGCGGGCATCGGCCTCATCGCGGGTGACGGCAGCGCGTTCGGCGCGCCACGCCCCAAGGTCAGCACCAAGGCGGTGCTGGCGGCGATGACGGCGCTGGACGTCGACTACGTGGTCATCGACCTCGGGGCCGCCGACTCCACCTTCACGCTGGATGTGTGGCTGGCCGCCGACGTCCCCATCCTGGTGACGCTGCCCGATCCGGCGTCGATCGAGGCGACCTACCGCTTCGTGAAGAGCGCGTTCGTGCGCCGGCTGCGCACCACCCGCGGCTTCGATCGGCTGATCCCCAACCCGACCGGGCCGGCGCCCGCGGCGCTGGACATCTACCGCGCCGCGAAGCTGGGCGGCGTGCCGGTCGAAAAGCTGACGCAGGAGATCCGGCGTTACCGGCCGACGTTCATCGTCAACCAGACGCGGACCGTCCCCGACATCAAGCTGGGCGGCTTCATCGCCACGGCCGCGCGGCGACGGCTGGGGCACACGTTCGATTACCTCGGGCACGTCGAATCCGACGAGACCGTGTGGCTGGCGGCGCGCCGGCGGCGGTCGCTGGTCGCCGAATATCCCGACGGCAAGGCGTCGCGCAACATCGAACGTCTGGGGCGCCGCCTGCTGTCCCTCGACGGCGAGCGCGAGCGCCAGATCCCGCCCGTGCTGAGGCTGGAAGAGGAGCAGACCTACTACGAGATCCTCGAGACCGAGCCCGGCGTCAGCGACGAGGAGATCCGGCGCGCCTACCGGACGATCAAGGACACCTACGCGTCCGGATCGATGGTGGTGTCGGGCCTGTACGAGGAGCACGAGCTGACCGAGCTGCACACGCGCATCAACGCCGCCCACGACACGTTGTTTCAGCCGGAGCGCCGGCGGCAATACGATCTGGCGCTGCCCGAGGCCGATCTGGCGCGCGCCGTCCGCGCGGCGGCGCAGGCGGGGCGGCGGCCGGCCCCGGCGGCGGCGGCGACGAGCGCCCCGACACGCCCGCGGTGGTGATGGATCCCGACGCCGAGGTGACGGGCGCCTACCTGCGCAAGGTGCGCGAGGCGCGCGGGATGGAGCTGGGCGACATCTCGCAACGCACGAAGATCAGCGAACGCTACCTCCGCGCGCTGGAGGACGAGCAGTTCACGGACATGCCTGCCGCCGTCTATGTGCGCGGCTACGTCACCGAATACGCGCGCGCGCTACGCCTGGACCCGCAACGTACCGCCGCTAGCTACCTGATCCGCTACCGGGCACAGGGGGCGGAGGCGCCGAAGGCCGCCCCCGCTCCGTCGTCGGCCGACTGACGGTCACAGCTCGCCGCGCGCGAGCAACTCGCGCTCCACCGCCGCCGCGTCCATCGCGTCATGAGTCGGGCAGTCACCGACCTGGGCCGCTCGCCCTGATTACGGGGCCTATCCCGGATCGCCGAGGCCGGACCTCTGCGTGACCATCGACGGGCACGCGATCTGCTTTGCCGTCATCGTGGGATTGTCGGCGCCGCCGAACCAACCAAGGAACCAGTCGCAACCCGCCAGCAGATCCGGCTTGCCGGAGAAGACCGTCTGGCACTTCTGGCGCACGCAGTTCTTGTCGCCGTTACAGCCGGCCAGAAATCCGCCGTATTGCGCGCCCAAGTCGCGATGCTGCCCCACTGGTTCGTACAGGCGTCGAACTCGCCGACGCCACCTCCCGGAATCAGCAGATCGAACTGGTTCGCCTGGACCCCGCCGTTGTTGATGACCTGGACGATCATCATCTTGCCGTTCAGCACGGAATTGTTCTGGCCTTGCTGGCCGCCGCCTGTAAACTGAAGCTGATAGCAGCGGCCACAACGGTAGTTCCCGCCGGATGCTGCCGCAAAACCGTAAGACAGGTTGGGCCCGACCTGCCACGGCACGCCGCTCCAGCACATGAACGCGGTCCCGCCCGATTCGCAGGCGTTACGCTCGTCGACGTTCGAGAGCGTCATGGTTCTGCTTGTTGCAGGGCGCATCGCGGTCTGTCGTTGGCGTTCGCCTTCCATCCGCAGGCGGGCTTGCAGCAATCCCAGTACCGAGACGCCCACGCGTTCATGCCGCCGCTGGTGATCGCGGGCGGCATGGGCTCGGTGCCGACGTTACCGGTGCCGCCCTGCCCGGTCGTCCCCGCCTGCCCGGTCGTCCCCGCCGCGCCGGTCGTGCCGCCACGCCCCGCCTGCCCGGTCGTCCCCGCCTGCCCGGTGGTGCCGCCGCGTCCGGCGCCGCCCGTCGTCCCGGCCGCGCCCGTATTGCCGCCGGCGCGCGTGAACGCAACCTCGTCGATCCAGAAGTCGAAAGTGCCGCCCGCCTTGAACGCGACGCCCATCAGCTCGGACGGGTTGAACGCGGGGCTCGTCCCCCCTTGCTCGCGCTGCATCCCGGCCCACGAAAGCGTGATCAGCTGCCAGTTGCTGGTCAGCGTCGGCGTCGTGGCGCCATAGATGTTCCAGCAGCCGGATGTACACGTCCCGCCACGGTCGGTCGGCACGAACGAGCGCATCGCGAACTCGACGCGCAGCGTGCCGCTCCCCTTCGCCCAGAACGAGATGCCATTGTAGGCGCTGGCGTTGTACCCCTGGCTCTGCGCCGACTCCGGCATGGTGGTCGCGTTGTTGAGATCGAACCCGACGCCGCCGAACTGGTAGCCGCTGCCCGTCGTGTGTACGGCGTGCGACGTGTTGTTCGCGCCTCCCGAGACGGGAAGGAAGCTCGTGCCGATGGGCGGCTGCTGGTTGCCGCCGTTCGAATCGTTGAACGAGTGCCAGGGCCCCTGGCGACCGCCCACCATCATGATGCGCGCGTCGTTGTCGTCGAGGTTGTCGATCATCTCGGACGTGGAGCCGGTCGTACCCGCGGCGCCCGTATCGCCACCAGCGCCGGTGGTCCCCGCCGTGCCGGTCGTGTTGCCGCTGCCGGTCGTGTTGCCGCTGCCGGTCGTTCCAGCCTCGCCCGCGCCTGCTCCGGCGCCACCGGTCGTGTTGCCCGCACCGGTGGTCCCCGCCGCGCCGCTGCCGTTACTCCCCGCCACGCCGGTGGTCATGATCCGCCCCGCATCGCAGCCGTCCGAAACAACGACGAACGTCACGCAGACAAGGCCTAGGCAAGTAAGCCGCAGATGCTTCGACATCAGGCACCTCTAAGAAAAGGGGAAGGGAAAGGTAGCACAGCCGCTTACTGAGCGTCGAGCTTCGTTACACGGATCTCTGTACGATTGTGAGTCGCCAGAGGTAACGACGTTAACTAAATCAAATCCGGAAATTCAGCTCGCACTCACAGGACGTTCGACGCCAGCTCGGCAAGCTGTGACCGCTCGCCTTTCGACAGCGTCACGTGGCCCGCGACCACCTCGCCTTTGAACTTCTCGACCACGGTCGTGAGCCCGTTAGAGGTCGCGTCAACGTAAGGATTGTCGATCTGATACGGGTCGCCCGTCAGCACGATCTTCGTCGCCTCGCCAACGCGCGTGATGATGGTCTTGACCTCGTGCGGCGTCAGGTTCTGCGCCTCGTCAACGATGATGAACTGGTTCGGGATCGACCGACCGCGGATGTACGTCAGCGGCTCGATCTCGACGTAGCCGAGATCGATGAGCTCCTGGTAGCTGCGCCCGGTCTTGCGCTCCGCCTTCGACAGGCCCATCAGGAACTCGACGTTGTCGTAGATCGGCTGCATCCAGGGATTCAGCTTCTCCTCGATGTCGCCGGGCAGGTAGCCGACGTCGCGCCCGAGCGGGAAGATCGGCCGCGACACCAGCAGCTTCGAGTACAGCTGCTCCTCGACCACCTTCTGCAGCCCGGCGGCCAGCGCCAGCATGGTCTTGCCGGTTCCCGCCTTGCCGACCAGCGTCACCAGCTTGACGTCGTCGCACAGCAGCAGGTCCAGCGCGCAGTGCTGCTCCTTGTTGCGCGGGCGAATCCCCCACACGCCTTCGCGCAGCTTGCGCAGCGGCACCAACTTCTTCGCCGCGCCGTCGAACCGGCCGAGCGCGCTGTGCGACGGGTTGTCGCGATCGCGCAGCAGCACGTACTGGTTCGCCTTCAGCGTGGTCTCGGTCAACGGCAGCGTCCCCTGGGCGTAGAACGTGTCGACGTCCGCGCCCGGGACGCCGAGCTCGGTCATCCCGGAGTACAGCTCGTCGATGTCGATGCGCTCGCCCTCGAAGTCCGTCGCCTTCAGGCCCAGCGCGTCGGCGCGGATCCGCAGGTTGACGTCCTTGGTGACGAAGATCGTCGGCTCGCCCTTGTTCGCGTCGCGCACGTCCAGCGCGACCATCAGGATCAGATGGTCCGCGATCTGGCTGTCGCGAAGCGTCGTCGGCACGGAGCGCGCCGCGGAAGCGACCCGCAGCTTTCCCCCCTGCGGCAGCTCCGCACCCTCGGACAGACGCGCCCCGCTGGCCCGGAAACCGTCCAGGATGCGCGCAACCTCGCGCGCGTTGCGCCCGCGCTCGGACGCTTCCTTCTTGAACTGATCGATCTCCTCCAGAACGAAGATCGGGATGACGACTTCGTTATCGGCGAACTGGAGGCAGGCGCGCGGATCGTGAATCAGGACATTCGTGTCGAGAACGAAGTGCTTCACTTCGCTGACTTTTTCGCCTTGCCGCGCGCGATGGTGACCTTCTTCATCACGACGTCGGTCTCGGGTTTGTCGCGCGGGCCGCGCTTGACGCCGGTGATCTTGCTGACCAGCGACACCGGCTCGCACAGACCAAAGATGGTGTGGCGGCCGCTCAGGTGCATGGGCGTCCCCTCGGTGATGAAGAACTGCGACCCGTTGGTGGCCGGGCCGGCGTTCGCCATCGCGAGCAGCGCGGGCTTGTCGAACTTGAGCTCGGGCGAGAACTCGTCCTCGAACTTGTAGCCGGGGTTGCCGGTGCCGACGCCCAGCGGATCGCCGCCCTGAACCATGAAGCCGGGGATGACGCGGTGGAAGATGAGCCCGTCGTAGAACGGCTTCTTCTCCACCCACTGGCCGGTCTTCGGGTCCTTCCACGGACGCGTGCCGCGCGCCAGGCCGACGAAGTTCGCGACCGTGATCGGCGCCTGCTTCTCGTACAGCTCGCAGTTGAACGTCCCCAGCGTGGTCTCGATCTTCGCGGTCAGCGGCCCCGAGCCGGACAGGCCCTTGGTGGCCTGTTCGAGCGTGAACTTCCCCTTGGCCGGATCATCATCGTCGGCGCGGGCGGCGCCAGCGACGGCGAACGAGGTGAGAGCGATCAGGGCGACGAACGAGTGTTTCGAGCGCATGAACGGGGCCTCCGTGGTTTTGACGGCGTACTATTACCACCGTTTTGGGCCGCGCGCGGTGACTCTAGATCGCGTTGGGCGCCGATGGGTTTGCCCAGCCGGGCCCGTCGCGGGAGGAGCTGGGCAACCCTTCGAGGGTTCCCAGCTTAGACGTCGTCCCGCAGTCCCAGGTAAACCGGCGCGCGCAGCATCCCGTCATCCGAGAACCCGGCAAATTCGACCTCGACGATCAGGTCGGGACGCGTCCAGTGCGGAACGTCGTTGGTGATCGGCCGCCGCGAGAACGGACAGATGGCGACCTCGCGTCCTGCCAGCAACGCCTGCACGCGCTTCATCTCGCGCTCCGTGAAGCCGCTGCCGACGTGACCGACGGGGCGCAGCCCGCCGCCCGGTTCGGGCAGGCCGATCAGCAGCGCCCCGAAACGGCTGGGCTCCGACTGCGACTCGGTGAAGCCGCCGACGACGAACTCGTGCCGCTTGACCAGCTTGACCTTGCGCCACTCGCGCGTCCGCCGCCCCGGGCGGTATGGCGAGCGCGCGTCCTTGACCAACAAGCCTTCCCAGCCGCGCGCCTGCGCCTCCGCAAGCATCGCCGAGCCGTCACCGCGCACTTGCGTGGCGATGCGGACGACCGCGTCCAGCGCCGGCGCCAGCGACGTCTCCAACCGCAGCCGCCGCTCCGCCAGCGGCAGCGCGCAGATGTCGAGGCCGCAGTCGCGCAGCAAATCGAACGCCACGAACGCGATCGGGTTCGCTGCGGCGCGCCGGACGATGTCGCGGTGACCGCTCAGGTGGATGCGGTCCTGGATGCGCTGAAATCCGCTCGGCTGCCCCTCGGCGTCCAGCGCGACCAACTCGCCGTCCAGCAGCACATCGCCGCCCAGCGCCTCCCCCAGCGTGACAGTGCCAGCGCCACCTCGGGGAACTGCACGGTCTTGTCGTTGCCCGCCCGCGACGAGATGCGGACCTCCGCGCGACCGCCGCCGGCGGCGCGCGGCGCCACCGCCACCAGCGCCCGGATGCCGTCGTACTTCGGCTCGTAGACGAGGTTCGGGTCGGAGAGCGGCGCGTCCGCGAGCATCGCCAGCATCGGCCGCATCGAGGCGCGCCTCAGTTGGGATTCGGAACGCCCTGAAACACGACCTGCTGGCCCTCGTGAATCCCCCTGCGCGCCGACGCCCCGCCCGGGATATCGAGAACGTATTGTGACAACGCCGGAACGAAGCGCCCGGTCAACGTCTGCGGCTCGGCGTTCTCGACGACGCCGACGATGCGCCGGTCGGCGCCGATGAAGATCATGTCCAGGGGGATGAGGGTGTTCTTCATCCAGAACGTATGCCTCTGGGGGAACTTCGCCACGAAAAGCATCCCGGCGTCCGGCGCCAGCTCGGTACGGAACATGAGCCCGCGCTGAAATTCCTCGGGCTTGATCGCGAGCTCGACGCGAAACACCGCCATCCGCTCCCCGGTGTCTATGGCGACCGTCGCCGTCGCGAGACTGCGGGGCCGTGGTTGTGGTCGTCGTCCCCAATCGCTGGCCGTTGTTCTTGCACGCGGGCAGCAACAGCCCGGCGGTCAGGGCCATCGTCATCACCCCGGTGAAACAGGCGCGAAACCGGCGCATCGTCAGCGTCCAACGGTATCATGCCAATAGTGAGCGACGGGTCCCAACCGCTGTCGGGCTGGCGCGTGCTCGTCACGCGGCCAGCGGAGCAGGCAACGTCGCTGCTCGAGGCGTTGCGCGACGCGGGCGCCGAGCCGCTCGCGTACCCGACCATTCGCGTCGCGCCGCCCCCCAGCTGGGACGCGTTCGACAGCGCGTTGGCCGCCGGTGGCTACGCGTGGGTGGTGTTCACGAGCCCGTCCGCGGTTCGGCTGGCGTGCACGCGCGCACGAACTGCCGGACGCCTGGGCACGCTGTCGGCCGCGTCGATCGCCGCGGTCGGACCGGCGACGGCGCGCGCCCTCGCCGATGAAGGGCTGACGGCCACGGTCGTTCCGCGCGATGACGGCGACGACCAGCGCCAGGAAGGGTTGGTCGCCGCACTGGCCACGCTGTCACCGGGCACGCGCATCCTGTTTCCCCAAGCCGTCGGTGGCCGCGAGCTCTTGCGCGGCGAGCTGAAAGCGCGTGGCCTGATAGTCGACGTCGTCGCCGTTTCGCAGACCATCCCCGAAACCAACCTGCCTCCCCTGCCCGCCTTTGACGCCGCAACATTCGCCAGCCCGTCGTCGCTGCGCGCCTTCGTCGCGTGCTGGGGCGTCGGCGCGCTCGCCGGCAAACAGGTCGCGGCGCTCGGACCGACGACGGCCGACGCAGCCCGCGCAGCCGGAGTCGTGGTCGCCGCTACGGCCGCGTCGCCGACACCGGCGGCGCTCGTGGCGGCGCTAGTGTCGGCTCGGCGAGCGGGCGACTAGCCCGGTCGCTCGCGCAACTACCGCTTCGCGGGCGTCTCGGTCGCGGGCGGCCCTTCGGCGGGCGCAGCCTCATCGGTCTCCGTCGCCTCGTCAGCCGGTGGCGGCGGGCTCACCTTGTCGACAGGTGGTGCCGGCGCCAGTGGCGCCACGGCAGGTGAAGCGGACGCAGGCACGATTCGGCCCTTGGTCGACGTCACGGCCTTCGCGGCAACAACCGCGTTGGTGGTCGCGCGTTCGAGCAGTAGCGCCATGTCCGCCACCAGCGAATCGATGCGCGGATCGTCGCCCGCCATCACGCCCAGCATGTCGGACGCCGCCATCTGCTCGTGCGTCACGATGATCCAGAACTGCCGATCGAAGGCCTCTCCGCGCTGCTTCCCGAGGCTATCGAGATCCTCGGCCTCGCGCCGGAGCGACGCGGTGTTCTCCCCCGCGAACACCTTGCGCAGGCGTTCGTC
>CAVSOL010000028.1:0-35332 GCA_963729535.1 uncultured Pseudomonadota bacterium
ACCGGGACTTTTTGACGACGATTTTGAAGGAGGCCACCCCCGCCGACCTGAGGATCGTGGGGAGGATGCTGCTCCACGCCGCGATCGTCGGCGTCGCGGCCGGGCTGATGGGCGCCGCGTTCTTCGCCGCGCTCGAGGTCGTGCAGCGACTGGTCCTCGAAGACCTCGGCGGCTACCGGCCGCTGCGCGCGCACGGCGAGACCTTCCTCGCCGAGCCGACCAACCTCCCCCACTTCCGCCCGTGGCTGCTCGCCCTGCTGCCCGCCGTCGGTGCGCTGGCCAGCGGCATCATCTCGGGGCTGGCCCCCGAGACTCGTGGCGGCGGCGGCGACGCGATGATCAACGCCTTCCACCGCCAGAACGGCGTCGTCCGAAAACGCGTCGCGTGGGTCAAGGCGCTGGCGTCGATCTTCACCCTCGGCACGGGTGGCTCGGGTGGCCGCGAGGGGCCGACCCTGCAGATCGGCGGCGCACTGGGCTCGATGTGCGGCTGGCTATTGCGCGTGTCACCCGCCGAGCGGCGCATCCTGATGGTGTCGGGTGTCGCCGCCGGCATCGCCGCCGTGTTCCGCACGCCGCTGGGCGCCGCGTTGCTGGCGGTCGAGGTGCTGTACCGCGACGACTTCGAATCGGACGCGCTGATCCCGGCCGTGCTCGCCAGCGTGGTCGCGTATTCGGTCGTCATCTCGATCTTCGGTCAGTCGACGCTGTTCGCCTCCCCGGGGCACTTCCCGTTCATCATCAAGCACCTGTGGCTGTACGGGCTGCTGGCGCTGATGGTGTCGGGGCTGGCGGCGCTGTTCCTGTCGTCGCTGCGCACCGTGCAGCGCGTGACCTCGTCGTTGCCCATCCCGCCCTGGGCGCGCCCGGGGCTCGGCGGCCTGGCGGTCGGCGTGTTCTGCGTGCCCATCGTCGTGTTCGTCGGCTGGCGCGTGGCGCAGCCCGGCCAGGGTCTGGGGCTGCTGGGCGGCGGCTACGGCGCCGTGCAGGTGGCGATCAGCGGCACCAGCTGGCTGCCCATCGGCTGGGCGGGCGTCGCGCTGCTGTCGTTCCTCTGCCTGGCCAAGATCGTCGCGTCGTCGCTGACCATCGGATCGGGGGGGAGCGCCGGCGACTTCGCCCCGTCGCTGGTCATCGGCGGCCTGTTCGGCGGCGCGTTCGGCCGCGCGGCGCAGATGCTGCTCGGCGACCCGCGCATCGACCCCGGCGCGTTCGCCCTGGTCGCGATGGGGACGTTCTACGGCGGCATCGCGCACGTCCCGCTGTCGTCGCTCGTGCTCGTGTGCGAGCTGGCGGGAAGCTACGACCTGCTCGTGCCGCTGATGCTGGCCGAGGGGATCGCGTTCGTCGTGCTGCGCCGCAAGTCGCTTTACCGGGCGCAGGTGGCGTCGCAACGCGACTCCCCCGTACATCAGCAGCGCCCCGTGCTCGACGTGTTACGCGAGACCCGCGTCGGCGCCGTGATGCGCTTGATGTCGGTGAGCGGCATCCCGCTGGCGGCGCGCGAGCACAGCGTGCGCTCCGACGTCGACCTGCGGACCGCCGCAGAGACGATGTTGACCAACAAGCTGCGCGAGATTCAGGTCACCGACAGCGACGGCCAGGTGATCGGCCTGCTCGACGAGGCCGACATCTCGCGCTTCTACCTGAGGGCGGCCGACGAGCAGCAGCGGCAAGACCAGCCGCCGCCGGCCACCGACCCGCCCACTGCCCCGCCGCAGAGCGGCGGGAGCAGCTGACCTAGCAGCAGCCTGCTAGGCCTTTTCCTTCTTGTTGCGGTATTCGGCGATCATCACTTCGCGCGCCTGCTTGGGCACCTCGGCGTACTTCTGGAACTCCATCGTGAACTCGCCCTTGCCCTGCGTCGCCGAACGCAGGTCGGTCGAGTAGCCGAACATGTCGTTCAGCGGCACCTCGGCCATCGCCTGGACGAAGCCTTCCTGCTTCTCCGACGAGATGATGGTGCCGCGCCGCTGGTTGAGCTGCCCCATGACCGCGCCCTGGAACTCCTCGGGGAACTGCACCTCGACGCGCATGATCGGCTCGAGGATGGTCGGCTTCGCCTGCGCGTAGGCCTCACGGAAGCCCATGAGGGCCGCCGTGCGGAACGCGATTTCTGACGAGTCGACCGGGTGCGACGCACCGTCGTTGATCAGGCACTTGACGCCGACGATCGGGAAGCCGATGAGCGGCCCCTTCTTCATCGCCTCGCGGAAGCCCTTGTCGCAGGCCCCGATGAACTCGCGCGGAATCGCGCCGCCCGTGATGTCGTCCTCGAACTCGTAGCCGGTCGGATGCTCGGCGGGCAGCGGCTCGATATAGCCCGCCACCTTGCCGTACTGGCCCGAGCCACCGGTCTGCTTCCTGTGCGTGTAGCTGAACTCCGAGTGCAGGCTGATGGCCTCGCGGTACGCGACCTGGGGCTTGCCCGAGATCACCTCGCACGCGTATTCGCGCTTCATGCGCTCGATGTAGATCTCGAGGTGAAGCTCGCCCATGCCGCTGATGATGGTCTGCGCCGATTCCTCGTCGCGGTGGACGCGGAACGTCGGGTCCTCCTTGGTGAAGCGGTTCAACGCCTTGGAGAACTGGGTCGCGTTCTGTTTGTCCTTGGGCGAGACGGCCAGCGAGATGACGGCGTCCGGCACGTGCATCGACGTCATCGTGTAGTTGACCGACTCGTCGGTGAACGTGTCGCCCGACGAGCACTCGACGCCGAACAGGGCGACGATGTCGCCCGCGGTCGTGGTCTCGATGTCGTTCATCTCGCTCGAGTGCATGCGCACGAGCCGCGGCACCTTGACGCGCTTGCGGTTGTTCGAGTTGTTGACGATGAAGTCGCCCTTCGCCAGCGACCCCTGGTAGATGCGCATGTACGTGAGCTGACCGTAGCGCCCGTCCTCGAGCTTGAACGCGAGGCCGACGAACGGCTTCTTGGGGTCGGACTCGAGGATGACCTTCTCCTCTTTCTTGTCCTGATCGAGGGCGATGTTGGTGACCTCCTTGGGGTTCGGGAGGTACATGTTGACGCCGTCGAGCATGAGCTGAACGCCCTTGTTCTTGTAGGCGGAGCCGATGAACACCGGCGTCATCTTGAGCGCGATCGTCACGCGGCGGATGGCGGCGTGCAGCTCCTCGATGCTCGGCTCCTGCTCGTTCAGGAACTTGTCGGCGATGGCGTCGTCGTGATCGGCGATCGACGCGATCATGTCGTGGCGCGCGGTCTTGACCTCCGCGAGCCGGTCGGCCGGGATGTCCTCTTCGCGGATGTCCTCGCCGTTGTCGCCGTCGAAGTAGTAGGCCTTCTGCTTGATGAGATCGATGATCCCGTTGAAGTCCGCCTCGGCGCCGATCGGCAGCTGCATCGTGATGGTGTTGTGGCGCAGCTTCTCTTTGAGCTGGTGGGTGACGCGCGCCGGGTCAGCGCCCGCGCGGTCGAGCTTGTTGATGAACGCGAGCCGCGGCACGTTGTAGCGCCGCATCTGGCGATCGACGGTGTACGACTGCGACTGCACGCCGGAGGTGCCGCACAGCACCAGCACCGCGCCGTCGAGCACGCGCAGCGCGCGCTCGACCTCGATGGTGAAGTCGACGTGCCCCGGGGTGTCGATCAGGTTGATGACGTAGCCGTCCCATTCGCAGTAGGTCGCCGCCGACTGGATCGTGATGCCCTTCTCGCGCTCGAGATCCATCGAGTCCATCTTGGCGCCCACGCCGGACTTGCCGCGGACCTCCTCGATGCGGTGGATCTTGCCTGTGTAGAACAGGATCCGTTCGGACAGAGTCGTCTTGCCCGAATCGATGTGAGCGGAGATGCCGATGTTGCGAACTTTTTCGAGTGCGATGGAAGCCATTGGGGGTGCCTGCCGTCCTTCGGGTGGAAAGGCGCGGTAGTCTAATGAAGTTTCCGGCGATTGCTAGTCGCTCCGCCAGGGGGGCCCCTTGATCGCGCCGCCGGGCGCTATTTCAGCGCCACCAGCTCGACGTCGAACACGAGCGTGGTGTTGGGGGGGATCGGGCCGCCGCCCCTGGCGCCGTAGGCCAGTTCAGCCGGGATTGTCAGCTGCCGCTTGCCGCCGACGCGCATCCCCGGAATTCCGAGGTCGAAGCCCTGGATCATCGCGCCTGCCCCCAGCTTGAACTCGAGCGGCTGGCCGCGATCGTGCGAGCTGTCGAACTTGTTGCCGTCGGTGAACCGCCCGACGTAGTGCACCGCGACCGTGCGCCCGGCAGCGGCTTCGCCGCCGCTGCCGACGCTGAGGTCCTGGACGACCAGCCCGCTCTCGAGCGTCCGCTTTGCTCCTGCCTTCTTCTTGCCGCAGCCAGACGACCCGACGGCGACGACCACCGCGAGCAGCGCCAGCAGGACGACAAACGGGGGACTCGTTCGCGCCATCGAGCCCCGACGATACCATCGTCTCTCGACGTACAAAAAAAGAGAGGCCGGGGACGTCTGGCGTCCTCGGCCTCTCCGCCAAGCTTGCGCTCAGCTGCCCCCCGGATCATCCACCGGCCCGCGTCCGTCGCCGCCGACCTACGGATTCCCTCGCTAACACCTTCAAATTAACCACGGGCGGGGGCGGGGCAACCGGGTAGGCGAAGCTGCGTACCAGGATCTCGTCGATCGGGCCCCGGCCTCGCGCGACGGAGTTGATCGACCGGCGCGCCGGGACCTTCTCATGGTCGAAGCCAAGGTAGAGGTCGCGGGTCTCGCGACAGTAGGAGTTCGACAGCAGCACGGGGATCTTGCGCTGCGCCAGGTCGCGCAGCACGCCGGCCAGCCGTTCCTGATCCGGTGCGCCGAACTGACGCTTGGCGTAGGCGGTGAACGACGACGTCGCCGACAGCGGAACGTACGGAGGGTCGAAGTAGACGAAGTCGTCGGGCTCGACCTTGCCCAGGATGCGAGTGAAGTCGCCGCACACCAGCTTCGCCTTGCGCAGCGCCACCGACGCCGCGCGCAGCTTGTCCTCGTCGCAGATCACCGGCTGCTTGTATCGGCCGAACGGGACATTGAACCGCCCCTTGCTGTTGACGCGGTAGAGGCCGTTGTAGCCGCAGCGATTCAGATAGATCACGCGCGCCGCCCGCTCGACGTCGGACATCGTCTCGGGTTCCTGCGCGCGCACGCGGTAGTACTGGTCGCGGTCGTTGCGATACTTCCGCAGCGCGACGATCACGGCTTCGACGTCCGCGCGCACCGCCTTGTAGCAATCGATCAGGTCGCGATTCGCGTCCGCCAGCACGGCGCGCTTGAAACTGCTTCGGGCGGCCAGCCGGAAGAACACGGCGGCGCCGCCCATGAACGGCTCGAAGTAGGTGTCGATCCGTTCGGGGATCCGGGCTTCGATGTACGACAGCAGCTGGCGCTTGCCGCCCGCCCACTTCAGGAACGGTGCAGGAAGCATCCTGAAAACCTGCCTAACGTATGTCGCATCCGTGACGCAAGCGGAAACAGTGACGGCGCTCGGCGAAACCACATCACATCACACAAGTCGATTTTTCCCTATTTTTCATGCTGTTTTTTGTTCCGTCCGTCGATCTTTGTCTTTAGAGTCTGCCCTCTCATTTGCGGATTTGGATCAAGACATCCGCACGAAGCAGCCGAAAAGTTGTAGGCCAAAAAGGAGACACTCATGGCGAAGGTTCTGACGAAGTCGCAGATCATCCAGGCTATCGCTGACGCTCACAAGGACAAGCTGGCGCGCAAGGACGTCGCCGCTGTTCTCGGGTCGCTGTCCACCATCGGGTACAAGGAGCTGAAGAAGAACGGCCTGTTCGTGCTTCCGGGCTTCGCCAAGTTCGTCGTCGTCAAGAAGCCGGCCACGAAGGAGCGCAAGGGGATCAACCCGTTCACCAAGGAGCCGATGACCTTCAAGGCGAAGCCGGCCCGCAAGGTGCTGAAGGCGCGCCCGGTGAAGGCCGCCAAGGACGCTCTGTAAGGAGCCCCTCTCCTTCCTCTCCCCGCCGACGAAGCGGGGAGAGGGGTTTCATTTCCCGGGCGTCGCGGTGGTTCGGCTCAATCGCATCTACACCAAGGCCGGAGACGGAGGCGACACGCGCCTCGTCGGAGGCCAGAAGGTTCGCAAGGATGCGCTGCGCATCGAGGCGTACGGCACGATCGACGAAGTCTCGGCCTGCCTCGGGCTCGCGCGCACCGCGCTGATCGCGCCCGCCGCGCCCGCCGGAGCCGACGCGCTGGCAGCGGTGCTGGCGCGCATCCAGAACGAGCTCTTCAACCTGGGCAGCGATCTGGCGACGCTGCCCGAGGATCGCCGCCCGCAGCAGCCGGTGGTCGAAGCGCGCCACGTCACCGCGCTCGAAAACGAGATCGACGCCTGGAACGAGTCGCTGCCCGAGCTGCGCAGCTTCATCCTGCCGGGCGGCGGCATCGTCGCGGCGTATCTGCACCTGGCGCGAACCGTCTGCCGCCGCGCCGAACGCCTGATCGTCCGCCTGCGCGACGCCGAGCCGATCGGCGAACAGGTGCTGCCCTACGTCAATCGGCTGTCCGACGCGCTGTTCGTCATGAGCCGCCACGCCTCTCGCATCTACGGCGAGCCCGAGCCGCTGTGGGAACCCGAGAAGACGTAAGTCACGCCGACTAGAACAACACGGCGACGCCGGCGTTCAGGTCGATGTGGAACGTGAACCTGGTGAAACCGAGTAGCGCGTTCGTCCCCAGGGTCAGCGCGAACGCCGGCGTCAGGTTGTAGAGCACGCCGGCGCCAGCGCCGACGAACACCGGACCCGACGGGACGGTGTCGATACACGTCTGGTCGCCAGTCGGACCGCAGTTCGTCTGCGACTCGAACGCGGCGACGTGGCGGATCGTCCCCAGCCCACCGATGCCGGAGACGTACGTGCGGAAGTCCCCCTCGCCGAACAGGTAGCTGATCTTCGCGAGCCCGGCGAAGGCGTACGTGCCTGGCGAGCAAATGCCGTCGCCGCACTCCGTCGCGTTCGCCGAGTGAAAGTCGTTGGCGCCCGAGATCAGCTGGAAGCGGAACTGCACCGACAGCAGCAGCTCCGGCGACAGGAAGTAGCCGATCTCCGGCGAGAAGTGCAGCAGCTTGGACGGCGCGAAACCCGGCGGGCTCCACGACGTTGGTCGAGTTCACCTCACCGTTCCCCGACGCCCACCCGACGCCGCTGCCGATGCCGAGCCCGAAGAACAGGCTCGGCCCGTCGGGCTCATCCTCCTTCGGCGGCTTCTTCTTGCCCAGCGGCTGCCCGCCCGGCCCGGTCATCGTGATCTTCAGCGTCCGCTGCTCCGTCCCCTTGGACCCGAGCAGCTTGTCGTTTTCGCCGAACGCCTCGATGTAGTAGTTGACGACCGCGCCCTGCGTCGCGGACGCCGGGATCTCGGCGACGTAGAAGCCGCTCCCCGGCGGGTCTTCCTTCATCTCACTTTCGCCGAAGTCGTCGGAGCCGTCGGCGCTGAACGACAGCAGAACCTTCTTCGCGCCCACGCTGGGATCGACCGTCGCCTTGATGACGATCGCCACGCCTTGCGGCGATCGCGTCACGGGCGTGTGCTCCACGGCGGTCGGCGGACTTCGTCGTCGCTCGGCGGCGTCATCCGCCTTCTCCGCGGCGACCGCCTCGTCGAACACTTCCTGCACCTCCGGCGTCGCCAGGATCTTGTCGAGCTTGATGTCGGCCTGGATCTTCAGCGCCTTGCGGAACTGGTCGACCGCCTCTTCGCGCTGCTTGAAGCCCGTGAAGGTGACGATGCCGAGGTGGATATAGGTGCGCGCGGTGACCGGATGGTTCTCGAGCCCCGACTGGGCGCAGATGTCGAGCGCAGCCTTGAGCGCCTTCCGGGATTCCTCGAAATTCAGGTTCTGATATTCGTCGACCGCCTTCTTGTTGAGCTTGGTCACCTTCTCCAGGGCGGCCGGGTCCTCGCCATCGGCCCGGGCGATCCCCGAGACGGCCGTGACCGTAGCCAACGGCGTCACGCAAACCAGGCATAGCAGCAGAGGGCTCGCCCGGAGGCGGGAGCAAAGAAGCGGCGGCGTGGCGGCGGAATTTCGCAAGCGCGGGGCGGTCTTGGCGAAAGGGTCGCGCCAATGTACCACGCTATCGGGGATATCGGAGAATTCGGGCTCGACCCAGCGCAACGGCCCGGCGAGCCGTATAATGTCAGTATGCTGAAATCCAGGCTGGTTCCTTGGCTGGGGTTCGGGGCCGCCCTCGTGGCCGCGTCAATGCTGTGGCACGGCGGCGAGCGCAGTCCCGCCGACAAGCCCGCGGCAGACCACGGCGCCCTGGCGGCCGGCGCCGACGTCGACCCGACGAGGCTGATCGTCGACTTCCGTGACGACGTTTCGGCCAGCACGCTGGCGAACAACGGCTTCGAGGAAATTCCGATCAGCGACTATTCAGCCAGGGACCGCCTGTATCGCCTCGACTTCGCGTCAGCCGGCGAAGCGGCGGCGGCGCGGGCCAAGCTGGCCAGCGACCCCAGCGTCGAGAGCGTCGATTTCGACGCGATGGCATCGATCCCGCCCGGCGAAGAGGTCCGCTTCGATCAAGCTCTGGCCGCGGCCACGGGCGCGATGGAGGCCGAGTGCAGCGCCGCGCCGGCCCCCGGCAGCGGGTTCCCCAACGACGCCTGCTTCAAGTACCAGTGGCACATGCGCCAGCTCGGCATGCCCGACGCCTGGAAGCGCGGCACCGGCAAGGGCGTCATCGTCGCCGTCATCGACACCGGCGTCAGCAAGGTCGGCGACCTGGCCGACACCAACTTCGTGGCGGGCTACAACTTCCTGTCCAACAACGCCAACGCCGACGACGACCACGGTCACGGCACGCACGTCGCCGGGACGATCGCGCAGTCGACCAACAACAAGATCGGCGTCGCGGGCGTCGCCTACGGCGCGTCGATCATGCCGCTCAAGGTGCTGACGCGCGCGCGGCTCGGGCTCGGTCGCCGGCATCTCGCAGGCCATCCGCTGGGCCGCCGACCACGGCGCCAGCGTCATCAACATGAGCCTGGGCGGACCGTCGCCGATCGGCACCATGGGCAGCGCCGTCAAGTACGCCCGCGAAAAGGGCGTCGTCGTCATCGCGGCGGCGGGCAACGACGGGCGCGGGAAGGTCGGCTATCCGGCGCGCCTACCCGGGCGTCGTCGCGGTCGCGTCCACGCAGTTCGACGAGACCACGACGTTCTATTCGAACTGGGGCAAGGAGATCGACGTCGCGGCGCCGGGCGGCAACACGCGCGTCGACCAGAACGGCGACGGCAAGCCCGACGGCGTCCTGCAGCACACGATCGTCCCGCGCAACAAGCGGCAGCGACTACCTGTGGTTCATGGGGACGTCGATGGCCTCGCCGCACGCGGCGGGCGTCGCCGCCCTGATTGTCGGCGCGGGCATCCGCAAGCCGGACGCGGTCGAGGAGATCCTGCTCGGCACGGCGCGCAAGCCCAAGGGCAACGCCGGCAAGAGCGCGCGCGTCGACGACCACTACGGCGCCGGCATCGTCGACGCCGGGGCCGCCCTGAGCAAGGCCAAGGACGGCAAGGGCGCGGGCGAGCTGGGCCTCGCGGGCGCGATGGCGCTGCTGGGCATCGTGCTGATGCGCCGCCGCGGCGCCGGGATCGAGAAGCTGGGGCCGGGGTTCGTGGCCGCGCTGCTCGTCGGTTCGTCGGGCCTGTTCTTCCTGCCGGCGCTGATCCCGAACGGCTGGGCGCACGGGCAGGCAGTGGCGTCGGCGCTGTCGTCCGGCTTCGCCGACAGCGTGACCGGCGCGCTCGGCGCGAGCTTCTATGGCAGCCCGCTGCTGTACAGCGCCGATCGTCCCGCTGGGCCTGACCGTGCTGCTCTACGGCGTGCGCAAGCTGCGGCCGGCGCTGGCCGGCTTCGGCTTCGGCGTCGCGGGCGCGCTGCTGTTCGCCGCCGTGAGCCACGTCGTCGACGTCCGCTTCGTGCCGAACTTCCTGGATCCGATCTGGCTGGCCGCCCACGCGGCGCGTCGCCGGCCTGTTCGCGACGGCGGTCATCCGCAAGGACTAGCCAGGCGCCCGGGGCGCGCTCAGAGGGCGTTGCCTCAGGCGGCTTGCCCTCTCCCCGACCCTCTCCGCAGCGGGAGAGGGCGGTCGCGGGGCTCTAGCTGCCGCGCTTCAGCTCGGTCAGGACGGCCTTGGCGACCGCCTTGAGCGTGTCGAACACGCCGGCGCCGCTGGTGGCGCACGCCTCGAACTCGGGGACCTTGGTCGGGTTCAGGACGCCGCGCAGCTGCTCCATGGGCGCGGCGTTGGGCAGGTCGCGCTTGTTGTACTGGATGACGTACGGCAGCTTGTCGAGGTCGTAGCCCTGCTCGGTCAGGTTCAGGCGCAGGTTCTCGAGCGACTCGATGTTGGCTTCCATGCGCTCGATCTGCGAATCGGCGACGAACACCACGCCGTCGACGCCCTTCAGGATCAGCTTGCGGCTGGCGTCGTAGAAGACCTGCCCGGGCACCGTGTAGAGGTGGAAGCGGGTCTTGAAGCCGCGGATCTCGCCCAGCGACAGCGGCAGGAAGTCGAAGAACAGCGTCCGCTCGGTCTCCGTCGCCAGCGAGATCATCTTCCCCTTCGCGTCGGGGCTGGTCTTCGCATAGATGTAGTGCAGGTTCGTGGTCTTGCCGCACAGCCCCGGGCCGTAATAGACCAACTTGCAGTTGATCTCCCGCGACGAGTAGTTGATGAAGCTCATGCGCGGTGGCGGGCCGTCGGACCGTCGTCAGTCATTGAAAAGGTTGTCGATGTCGCTGTCGGTGATCTCGGTGAGGATCGACGGCTGGCTCTTCGCCGCCGCCTTCTTGGCCACCTGATCGAACAGCCGAACCATCTCGTCTGAGGATTTCTTCACGCGCAGCCGGACCAGGCCCAGCGACGACCGTTCGTCGAACAGCACGACCAGGATCGCGCGGCCGCTGACCAGGGTGATGTGGACGTGGGTCTTCTCGCCCTCGTGGAACTGACTGGTGAAGTCCTTCTCGCGCAGGATCTTGGAGATACCGCCCGTGGCGGCGACGTTGCCGGCCGTCAGGGACGACAGCGACGTCACATCCAGCTCGTCGACGTCGCCCGCGTCGGCGATCGGCTGTCCGTCGCGGCCGATGAGCAGCACCGCCTTGGCGTTCGCATCCCGAGCGAGCCGCGCGCAGACCATCGACATCTGCTGCTGCTCCTCGGGGAACATCACATCGGGGCCAGTCATCTCGGTCCTCGCCTAGTCGACATTACGCTCCCGGGATGTTCACAAATAACACTCGTCACTAGGGGTTTCAAGCTTCGACGCCATGTGCGCTCGTCGGTGGAAGCACCCACATCGTGTTCACATGTCACGACGGCCGTCGATGGCGCGCGCGAGCGTCAGCTGGTCGGCGTACTCGAGCTCGCCGCCGATCGGGACGCCGGTGGCGATGCGAGTGGTCCGCACGCCGAGCGGCCGCAGCAGCTTCGCCAGGTAGACGGCGGTCGCCTCCCCCTCGACGCTGGGGCTGGTGGCCAGGATCGCCTCGCGGACGCCCTCCTCCCCCCCGGCCGTCGCCGACCCGCCTGGCCCGCAGCGCCGAATCAGCTCCGTCACCCGCAGGTCGTCGGGGCCGATGCCATCCAGGGGCGACAGCACCCCATGCAGCACGTGGTAGCGGCCGTGGTAGCCCCCGGCCCGTTCGATGGCGAGGACGTCCTGGGGCTGGGCGACGACGCACACCAGGCCGGCGTCGCGGCGCGCGTCCCGGCAGACGCCGCACGGGTCGGCTTCGGTCAGGTCGCAGCAGATCGAGCAGAACCGGATCTTCTGCCTGACCTCGGCGATGGCCGCCGCCAGCGCCGCGGCGTCCTCGGGCGACGCGCGCAATATGTGGAAAGCCAGGCGCGCCGCGGTCTTTTCGCCGATGCCCGGCAGCTTGCCCAGCTGCTGGACCAGGCGCGCGATGGGTGATGCGAACATCGAATCAGGCTCCCGAAGAGCCCGGGGGGCAGCGGCAAGCCACCCGTGGCGCGGGCGAGATCGGCCTCCGCCACCTCGCGAGCGCGCGCGAGCGCGAGGTTGACCGCTCCCACCGCCAGGTCTTCGATCATCTTCTTGTCGCCGACGATCGCGTCGTCGATGGTCAGCGACAGGACCTCGCCGCGGCCGCTGACCGTGCAGCGGCAAAGCCCCCCACCCGTCTCGCCTTCGACCGTCTTGCGTCCCAGCTCCTCGCGCACGCGCGCGACCTCGGTCTGAATCCGCTGCGCGGTCTCCAGGAGCCCTTTGATGTCCCCCATCGACATGGCTACGTCTTTATCTCCTTCAGCGCCGCGCCGAACACGTCCTGTGCCCGTCGGATGACGGGATGCTGGCGCGCTTCCTGTTCGCGATGCTTGCGGTCGGCGTCCGCGGCGTCGTTTTCGCTGCCCACCTCCGACCGGAGCACGGCTCCGGCCGGCGCCCCGGTGGTGATCGTCACCTTGATCGCGCGCCCGAGCGCCGTCGACGCGCCCTGCTCGATCTCGGCGCGCGCCTTGTCGGCCAGGTCGGCGTCGCGCTTGCTGGCGAACGCCAGCGCCAGCTCGCCGGCGCCCAGAGACACGACCTCGGCGTGGGCCAGCAACGACGCCAGCCTCAGCGGGCCCTTGGCCTCGAACGCCGACAGCACGCGCCGCCACTGCTCACTGACCTCCTCGGTGGGCGAAACGGCTGTCGCAGGCGGCGGGGCCGTGACCGTGGCCGGGACTGCCGCTGGGGCCGGCACCGCGGGCGCGCGAGCGGCGTGACCGTGGCCGGCGCTGCCGCTGGGGCTGGCGCCGCGGGCGCGCGAGGGGTGGCGGCGGCAGCAGAGGAGACGGCCGGGCGTGAAGGCGTGGGCGCCGGGGGGGCCGCCGGCGGTGGCGCGACGGCCGCCGGGCGGGCGCCACCGCCGCTGCCGCGCAGCCGGCCCTCGAGGTCCTCGAGCCGCTGCAGCAGATCGCCGAGCGGCACCATGGGCTCCGCCGCGCACAGGTCCAGCGCCGCCATCTCGAACAGCAGGCGCGGCATCGGCAGCCGCGCCGCCTCGTCGACCGCGCGCGCCCAGCGGTCGAACAGCACCGGGAACAGCCCGGGCGCCGCCCGTCCGGCCAGCGCGCGCGCCTCCTCGATCTCCTCGGGAGTCGCGTCGATCAGATCCGCGAGGTCGCCCACCTGGGCGCCGCGAGCGTCCTTCACGCGCGCGATCACCTCCAGATCGCGCAGGAAGGCCAGGAACGACCGCCCGAGCTCGCCCACGTCGACGCCGCGGTCGGCGGCGCGCGCCACCAGGCGCAGCGCGGCGCCCGCATCGCGATCGATGGCCGCGGCGGCCAGCTCGACGAGCAGCCGGCGATCGGCGATGCCGAGCACGTCCGCGGTGATCTCGGCGGTCAGCCGTTCCGTGCCCACGTAGGCGATCGTCTGGTCGAGCAGCGACAGCCCGTCGCGCACCGAGCCCGCCGCCTGGCGCGCGATCAATCGCACCGCGTCGGGCGCCGCCTCGATGGCTTCGGCCTTGAGGATGCCGTCGAGGTGCTCGGACAGCCGCGCCGTCGGGATCAGCTTGAAGTCGAAGCGCTGGCAGCGCGACAGGATGGTGACCGGAATCTTGTGCACCTCCGTCGTCGCGAACACGAATACGACGTGCGGCGGCGGCTCCTCCAGCGTCTTGAGCAGCGCGTTCCACGAATGCGCCGACAGCATGTGCACTTCGTCGATGATGTAGACCTTGCGCCGGGCGCGCGCGGGCAGGTAGCGCACCCCTTCGAGGATCGACTTCGTCTCCTCGACCTTGGTGTTGGACGCGGCGTCGATCTCGATGACGTCGACCGAGCGGCCGGCCGCGATCTCCTGGCACAGGTCGCAGGTGCCGCATGGCTCCGCCGTCGGCCCCTTCTCGCACGACAGCGCCTTGGCCAGGATGCGTGCGGCGCTGGTCTTGCCGACGCCGCGCGCGCCGGTGAACAGGAACGCGTGATGGACGCGGTTCTGGGCGATCGCGTTCGACAGCGTCCGCGCGACGTGCTCCTGGCCGACCAGCTCCGCAAACCGCTGCGGCCGGTACTTGCGCGCCAGGACGAGATACGACATGCGCGAAGACTACCATCGCGTGGGGCGAAGACACGACGCCCAAGGGCCCTTTTGAGCCTCGGGCTTGGTGGCTTGTCCCGCGGTCCTCGGTGCTTAGAGGTTAGGCGTGCGGCTCGACAAACTAACCATCAAGGCTCAGGAGGCGGTGCAATCCGCCCACGCTCTCGCGCAAAGCCGGGGTCACCAGGAGCTGGCTCCCGAGCACGTGCTTGCCGCGCTGCTCGACCAGCCCGACGGCATCACGGGCGCCATTTTGCGCAAGCTGGGGGCCGACCCGGCGGCTGTGCGTCAGGCCGTGGGTCAGGCGCTCGACGCTCAGGTCCAGGTACGCGGCTCCGAGGCGGATATCTACCTCGGGCGGCGGTTCAAGGATCTGATCGAAGAGGCGGGCCGGCAGTCGAAGGAGTTCAAGGACGAATACGTCTCCAGCGAGCACCTGTTGCTGGCGCTGGCGGCCAAGGACTTCGGCGGCGCCAGCCGCGCGCTGAAGGACGCGGGCGTGCGCAAGGACGCGCTGCTCAAAGCGCTCGCCGACGTGCGCGGCAATCAGCGCGTCACCGATCCCGAGGCGGAGGGGAAGTACCAGGCGCTGGCGAAGTACACGCGCGACATGACCGAGCTCGCGCGCAACGGAAAGCTGGATCCGGTCATCGGCCGCGATGAGGAGATCCGGCGCGCCATGCAGGTGTTGTCGCGCCGCACCAAGAACAACCCGGTGCTGATCGGCGACCCGGGCGTCGGCAAGACGGCGATCGCCGAAGGCATCGCGCTGCGCATCGCGACCGGCGACGTGCCCGAGTCGCTGCGCGACAAGAAGATCCTGTCGCTGGACCTGGGCGCGCTGATCGCGGGCAGCAAGTTTCGCGGCGAGTTCGAGGACCGCCTGAAGGCCGTGCTCAAGGAGATCGAGTCGGCGGCGGGCGGCATCATCCTGTTCATCGACGAGCTCCACACGCTGGTCGGCGCGGGCGCCGCGGAAGGCGCGGTCGACGCGGCCAACATGCTGAAGCCGGCGCTGGCGCGCGGCGATCTGCGCTGCATCGGCGCGACGACGCTGGACGAATACCGCAAGCACATCGAGAAGGACAAGGCGCTGGAGCGCCGCTTCCAGCCTGTGCTCGTCGGCGAGCCGTCGGTAGAAGATACGGTCGCGATCCTTCGCGGCCTCAAGGAACGCTACGAGGTGCATCACGGTATCCGCATCCGTGACGCCGCGCTGGTCGCGGCCGCACGGCTGTCGCACCGTTACATCTCGGGGCGCCAACTTCCGGACAAGGCGATCGATCTGGTCGACGAAGCCGCCAGCCGGCTGAAGATGCAGATCGATTCGCGCCCTGATCCAATAGATCAGCTCGAGCGCCGCCTGACGTCGCTGGCGATCGAGGAGCAGGCGCTGGGCAAGGAGAAGGACGAGGCGTCTGCGAAGCGGCTGGCGCAGGTCGCCGCCGAGATCGCCGAGCTGCGCGAGCGCGTCAACCAGATGAAGACCGTCTGGCAGCACGAGAAGGAGGTCATCGGCGCGCTGCGCAAGCTGAAGGAAGAGGTCGAGGCCGCCAAGACCGAGGCGGAGCTGGCGCAACGCCGCGGCGATCTGAACCGCGCCGCGGAGCTACGCTTCGGCCGCATGCCCGAGCTGGACAAGGCAGCGCTGGCGAAGGCCGACGAGCTGAAGCAGCTGCAGGCCCACGGCTCGTTCTTGCGTGAGGAGGTCACGGAGGAAGACGTCGCGGCGGTGGTTTCGAAGTGGACCGGCATCCCCGTCGACAAGATGCTGGAGGGCGAACAGACCAAGCTCCTGCACATGGAGACGAAGCTGCACGGGCGTGTCATCGGCCAGGACGAGGCCGTGACGGCGGTGGCGAACGCGGTGCGCCGCGCGCGCGCCGGCCTGCAGGACCCGAACCGGCCGATCGGCTCGTTCATCTTCCTGGGACCGACCGGCGTCGGCAAGACGGAGCTGGCGCGTTCGCTCGCGGACTTTTTGTTCGACGACGAGACACATATGGTCCGCATCGACATGTCCGAGTACATGGAGAAACACGCGGTGTCGCGTCTGATCGGCGCGCCGCCGGGATATGTCGGCTACGACCAGGGCGGGCAGCTCACGGAAGCGGTGCGGCGCCGGCCTTACTCCGTGATTCTGTTCGACGAGATCGAGAAGGCGCACCCGGACGTGTTCAACGCGCTGCTACAGCTGCTGGACGACGGCCGGCTGACTGACGGTCAGGGGCGGACGGTCGACTTCCGCAACACGGTCGTGATCATGACGTCCAACATCGGCAGCCAGTTCCTGGAGGACTTCACCGACTTGCAGGCGCGCGACAAGGTGATGGCGGAGCTGCGGCGCGCGTTCAGGCCCGAGTTCTTGAACCGCGTCGACGACATCGTGTTCTTCCACCGCCTGGGGCGCGCGGAGATCGACAACATCGTCGACCTGCAGGTTGCGCGGCTGCGCAAGCTGCTGCACGAACGCAACCTGGACCTGGAGCTGACGCCGGAGGCGCGCACGTGGTTGGGCGACCGGGGCTACGATCCGCAATACGGCGCGCGTCCGCTCAAGCGCGCGCTGCAACGCTACATTCAGGATCCACTGGCAAGACGACTGCTGTCCGGCGAGTTCAAGCCCGGCGACACCATCGCGATCGGCCCGCCGGCACAAGGCGGCGACGAGCTGGCGATGGAGCGCAAGCCTGAACGCCGGGTCGCAGCCGTGTCATGATGACAAAGCGCGCTGATGAAAGATCTCTATAAAACGCTGGGAGTCCCCGAGAGCGCCGACGACAAGACGATCAAGAAAGCGTATCGGAAGCTGGCGAAGGAGTACCACCCCGACGTCACCGGCGACGACCGCAAGAAGACCGAACGCTTCAAGGAGATCAACGACGCGTACGGGGTGCTCGGCGACGAGCAGAAGCGCAAGGAATACGATCGGCTGAAGCGGGCGCCGATGCGCGCCGACGGCATGCCGGAAGGATTCGACGCGGATGCGTTCGCGCGCGCGTTCGGCGGCGCGCGCAGCAACGCGGGTGGTGTCGAGTTCAACGGCGACTTCGATGTCGCGGACGTGTTCTCCAGCCTGTTCGGCAACGCGCAGGGCGGCGGCCGCCAGACCGCGCAGTGGGGAGGACGCGTGCGGCAACGCCAGAGCCGTGGCGCGGACATGGTGGGGCAGCTGCCGGTGACGTTCACCGAGGCCGCGCTCGGCACCAAGCGCAGCATCCGCAGCGGCGGCGGCGACACCGTCGAGATCGCCGTGCCGCCGGGAGTCGAAGGCGGCGGGCGTCTGCGCATTCCCGGCAAGGGCGCGCCGGCGCCAAGCGCGGGCGGCGTTCCCGGCGACCTCTACCTCGACGTAGAGGTGCGGCCAGATCCACACCTGCGCCGACACGGCGACGACATCGAGCTGGACCTACCGGTCAGCGTGTCGGAGGCCGCGCTGGGCGCCAAGGTCGAAGTCCCCACGGTGGAGGGTCGCGTGACTGTCACGGTCCCGCCAGGGACCTCCAGCGGCGCGCGGTTGCGACTGCGTGGACGCGGCATCAAACGCCCCGACGGGGCGCGCGGAGACCAGATTGTCCGCGTCGAAATCGTCACGCCGAAGATCAGTCCCGACGACGACGAAACCCGCCAACTCTTCGAACAGATTGCGCAACGGACGAGTCAAACTCCGGTGCGTCGATTCTGAAATATCTTTCTCGAACCTGCGGCATCATATGTGAGAGGCTGAAAATCGGATGAGCACTGACAACACAAAGACCCTTCCGCTGCTGTCGCTGCGCAACCTCGTCCTGTTCCCCGGCGCCGTCATGCCGGTGGAGATTGGTCGCGCAAGCTCACTGCGTCTCATCGAGGCGCTCGGAGGAAAAGGCGCGCGCGTCCTCGTCGGCACGCAGAAGGACGCCGACATCGAAGAGCCAGCCGGCGCCGACCTGTACACCATCTGTGTCGAGGGTGAGGTCGTCCGCATCGTCAAGGCGGCGGAGAACCGCGTCACCGCGGTGCTGCGTGGCATGGAGCGCCGGCGCGTCGTCGGCTTCACGCAGGAGAAGCCGTACCTGGTCGCGAGCTACGAGAATCTGGTCGAGCTGCGCAAGGACCCGATCGAGATCGACGGTTTGGGGATGGCCGTGTACGACGTGGCCAAACAACTGATCGCGATCTCGCCCGACATCCCGGACGAAACCGCGCAGGTCCTCGATCAGAACAAGGACCCTGGGCGCCTGGGCGACATCGTCGCCGCGACGGTTGATCTGTCGCCGGAAGAGCGCGCGTCGCTGCTGGTCGAGAGCGACGTCGCCGAACGTCTGCGACGGCTGCTCGTGCTGCTGCAGCGCAAGGTCGAGCTCATCAAGGTGAAGCAGAAGATCGACTCGCAGGTGCGCGAGGAGTTCTCCAAGCACCAGCGCGAGGCGGTGCTCCGCCAGAAGCTGAAGGCGATCCAGGACGAGCTGGGCGAAGGCGAAGACGCGAGCGACCTCGACGCGTTCGACGAGAAGATCAAGGCGTCCGAGATGCCCGCTGACGTCGAGAAGACGGCGCGCAAGCAACTCGACCGCCTCAAGCAGATGGCGCAGTCGTCTGCCGAATACACCGTGCAGCGCACCTATCTCGAGTGGTTGGTCGAGCTGCCGTGGTCGAAGCGCACCGAGGATCGGCTGGACCTCGACCAGGCGCGCGAGATCCTCGACACGGATCACTACGACCTGAAGAAGGTGAAGAAGCGCATCCTCGAGTACCTCGCCGTGCGCAAGCTGGCGCCCGGCAAGAAGGGGCCGATCCTCTGTCTCGTGGGGCCTCCCGGCGTCGGCAAGACGTCGCTGGGCAAGTCGATCGCGCGCTCGCTGGGACGCGAGTTCATCCGCGTCTCGCTGGGTGGCGTCCGCGACGAGGCCGAGGTTCGCGGCCACAGGCGCACGTACATCGGCGCGCTCCCCGGCCGCGTCATCCAGGGCATGCGCCGTGTCGGCACACGCAACCCGGTGTTCATGCTCGACGAGATCGACAAGCTGGGCGCCGACTTTCGGGGCGACCCGTCTGCAGCGCTGCTCGAGGTGCTCGACCCGGAGCAGAACTCGACGTTCTCGGACCACTACCTCGAGGTCAACTTCGACCTCAGCGACGTCATCTTCATCGCGACGGCGAACATGCTGGATCCGATCCCGCCTGCGCTGCTCGACCGCATGGAGGTGCTCGAGATCCCGGGCTACACCCGCGAGGAGAAGCTCGAGATCGCCAAGCGCCACCTGGTGCCGAAGCAGGTCGCGGAGCACGGGCTCGACGACAGCAAGATCAAGTTCTCCGACGACGCGCTGATCACGCTCATCGAGCAGTACACGCGTGAGGCCGGCGTCCGCAATCTGGAGCGCGAGGCGTCGAGCGTCATCCGCGCCGTCGCGGTGAAGGTCGCGGAGAACCTGCCGTACGAGCCGAACCTGACGCCGGAGGCGATCGCGGACATCCTGGGGCCGCAGAAGTTCTACTCGGAGGCGGCGGAGCGCACGGAGATCCCGGGCGTGGCGACCGGCCTGGCGTGGATGCCTACGGGCGGCGACATCCTGTTCATCGAGGCGTCGGCGATGACTGGCAAGGGGAGCCTCATCCTCACCGGCCAGCTCGGCGACGTCATGAAGGAATCGGCGCGCGCCGGGTTGTCGTGGGTGCGCACGCACGTCGAGGACCTGGGGATCACCGTCGACTTCGAGAAGACGGACATCCACTTGCACGTTCCGCAGGGCGCGGTGTCGAAGGACGGGCCGTCAGCGGGCGTCTCGATCACGGTCGCGCTGGTGTCGCTGCTGACCGCGCGCCGCGTGCGCGGCGACGTCGCGATGACCGGCGAGATCACGCTGCGCGGGACCGTGCTGCCGGTCGGCGGCATCAAGGAGAAGGTGCTGGCGGCGCACCGCGCGGGCATCAAGCGCGTCGTGCTCCCCGAGCGGAACCGCAAGGACATCGTCGACATCCCGGAGACGATCCGGCAGGAGCTGGAGCTCGTGTTCGTGAAGAAGATCGACGAGGTCCTCGAGCTGGTGCTGGAGACGGTGCCGGTTGTGGTCCCGGGTCCCGAGACCGCGACCTCCGGCGAAGTCACCGCCCGCGCGTAGGCGCCAGCCCGCGCCCGCGCGCCAGCGCGGATAAGCGAGAACGGTAGGGGCAAAGTGGACGTGGGCGTCCTGACCTGAATTTCCAGGATGGTCGGAACGGGCCTATACTGATGTGCGTGCGTCCCCTTGCCCCTGTCGCACTGGTGGTTGGTGTAGCTGGAATGTTCCTGGTCGCGTGTGAGTCAGGTGGTGGAACACCGCCGCCCGCGACGCCTCCCCCGGTGGCAGCGACACCGCCACCGCCACCCGCCCCGCCGAAGACGCTCTACGAACGGCTCGGCGGGCAGCCCGCCGTCGAGGCCGTCGTCGACGAGTTCCTGAAGCGCGTCGCCGCCGACAAGCGGATCAACGGGCGCTTCGTGAACACCGACCTGCCGCGGCTGCGCGGCCTGCTGGTCGAGTTCGTCTGCTTCGCGACCGGCGGGCCGTGCAAGTACACCGGCCGCGACATGCGGTCGGCGCACGCCGGCATGCAGCTGGTCGACGAAGAGTTCGGCGCGCTGGTCGAAGACCTGGTGGCCGCGCTCGACAAGTTCAGCGTCCCCAAGGCGGAGAAGGACGAGCTGCTGGGCGCCCTCGGCCCGCTGGGGAAGGAGATCGTCGATCCGCCTCCGGCCGAGGCGGCGGCGCACGACGCGGCGCTGGCCAAGCAGGCGGAGGCGAAGGTCGCCGAGCTGCGCAAGGATGAAAACAACGCTGCCGCCGCGGATCTCCTCGACGTCGCGGTGAAGGCGCGCGTGCGCGGGCAGCGCTCGTACGCCGAGCAGCTCTACAGCTCCGCCGAGCTCCTGCTGCCGCCGAAGAGCCTGGCGCCGCTGGCGCCGCTGTTCCGCGCCGGCGCGCCCGAGCGGATCACGACCGCGCTCAAGACGATGCCCGAGAACACGCCGGCGCAGCCCAAGACGTCGGTCGGAGCGTCGGACGACGACGACAGCGGCGAGGCCAAGCCGAAGAACGGCTCGCTGGCGGGGACGATGAAGCTCGACGGCGCGGCCGGCGCGATGGGCGTCGTCGCGCTCGAGCCCGTCAAGGGTGGGTGGAAGAAGCGCGTCCCCAAGCAGCGCGTGATGGAGCAGCGCGAGCGGCAGTTCGCGCCGCGCCTGCTGGCGATTCCGGTCGGGTCGACGGTTTCGTTCCCGAACTTCGACAAGATCTTCCACAACGTGTTCTCAGTCTCACGTTCGAAGGCGTTCGACCTCGGCATCTACAAGAGCGGGGAGAGCCGCGACGTGACGTTCAAGAGCGAGGGGCTGATCAAGCTCGGCTGCAACTTGCACGCAAACATGACGGCGCACGTCGTCGTGGTCGCGGCGCCGCACTACGCGGTGACCGACGCGGCGGGCAGCTTCCGCTTTCGTAGCCTGGCTCCAGGAAAGTACAAACTGCGCGCGTGGACCGAAGATTCGGGCGACCCCGTCACCCAGACGGTGGAGATCCGCGCGGGCGAAAACAGCGTCGACGTTCGGATCCCACGCGGAGGGACTTCCGGACCGGTGACGGACAAATTCGGGCTTCCGCGTGGAAGGGCACAAGCGCCTTAGCATCGCGCTGGCCGGGGCCGGACTGCTCGCCGCACTAGCCGTCGCGCTGGTCGGCCGGCAGGCTACGCCTCTGGGCGGTGACGTCGGAGCGGTCGCGGCCGAGCTCGATGCCGTGATTCGCGAGGCTGCGGCCGCGGTTCAGGCGCGCGCGGATACGCTGGCGCAGCTGCCGCGCCTCGGCTGGGCGGTGGCGACCGACGAAGACACCGTCCGCGACATGACGACCGAAGAGCTGGCGTTCCGCACGCGGCCCGGCGAGCACATCGAGATCGCGAACATGCCGAAGGGCGGCCAGGAGGTTCGCCACCTGCTGCGGCTGCCGCCAGACGCGTCGTTCGCGATGCCGATGTCGCCCGGATCGCACCTGTTCCTCGACGGGGGCAAGAGCCACGTCGTCGCGGTCGTCGCGGTCGAGCCGCGCCAGCGGGCGGACGAGCTCTCCGGCCTGCTCGCGGTATCGCGGGTGCTGGAGACCGCCGCCGTCGAGCAGCGGCTGGAGGCGCGCGGCGTTCACGCCGAGCTGCGGCTGCGGGAAGGATCGCTCACGCTCGGCGCCCCAACGCCGGCGGCGAACGGCACGCCGGCCAAGACGACGCTGACCAGCCCGTCCGCGGGCGGCGTCGAGCTATCGGTGGTGTGGCCGGGCGGGCGTCCTGCTGTGGACCAAGGCGGTGCCGGTAGCCATCGCCCTGCTGTCGCTGCTCGGCGCGGCGCTGCTGTGGCGGCGCAAGACGGAGCAGGAGCATGTCGCCGCGGCGGGCGCGCCCACGGTGGTCACCGGACCGCCGTCGCACGTCATCAACCCGCGAGCCTCCGCAGGGAGGGACCCGGCCGCGCCCGACGACGTGCCCGACGCAGACTGGACCGACCCTGATTCTGCCAAGACCGATCCTGTCGTGGCCGCGGTCCCCGATATCACACAACCCGGCGCGCCCGCCGATGCGTCACATGGTGCCATCCCCGTTCAGGTGGTCCCCGCGTCGGGTAGCGAGGCGCGGCGAATGCACAGCGGCGCGGTCGACCTCAGGATGGATCCGTCACGCTCCGGCCGCGTCGACATCTCGCTGTCGCGATCGGGATCGGTGTCGTTCCCGGGAGAGCGCCGCGGCAGCGCCAAGCGCGCGCTGACACCGAAGCTGGGTAATGAAAACGATCCGCGCAACGAGGAATACAAGGCGCTGTTCACGGAGTACATGCGCCTGCGCCGCACCACCGGCGAGGCGGTCGAAAACCTGGACGTCGTCGACTTCGTCGAGGCGCTGCAGGAAAAGCGCGCGCAGCTGATCCAGCGAGCTGGGCGTCAAGGACGTGCGCTTCCGCCTCGCCTTCGACAACGGCAAGGCGGCGATTCGCTACATGACGGTCGCGGCCGCGAAGTCGTCGTAGCGCGGATCAATACGTCGCGAAGTAGGCGTAGCTGTAGTTGCCGGCGCTGGCCTGCATGCAGTAGCCGCCGTTGCGCGCGGCCGGCAATGTGACGTTGCCGCCCGCGCATGGGAACTCGGCGGTGCCGTTCACGGTGAGCGTCCGCGGGGCGACGAAGTTGCCGCACACCATGTTGCGCACGTTGCCGATCACCTCGTCGCACGTCGCGGCGGTGCCGAGGTCGCCGGAGTTCGTGTTGGGCTCCACTTCGCCCGGGTTGGCGCAAATTCCCGCGCACGGTCCGGTGCCGCCGATCATCCCGGCGGCGCCCGTCGTCCCACCACGACCGGCCGTGCCCGTCGTGCCACCGCGACCCGCCGTGCCCGTCGTGCCGCCGCGCGCGCCCATCCCGGCGGCGCCCGTCGTGCCGCCGCGGCCAGCCGCGCCCATCGTGCCGCCACGGCCGCCCATCCCGGCGGCGCCCGTTGTCCCGCCGCGGCCAGCCGTCCCCGTCGTGCCGCCGCGCGCGCCCGTCCCGGCGGCACCCGTCGTCCCGCCGCGACCCGCCGCACCCGTCGTGCCCGCCTGCCCCATCGTCCCGGCCTGCCCCGTCATGCCGCCGCGACCCGCCGCACCCGTCGTGCCCGCCTGCCCCGTCGTCCCGCCGCGACCCGCCGCACCCGTCGTGCCTGCCGGCCCCGTCGTCCCGGCGGTGCCCGCAGGGCTCGTTCCCGCCGTGCCCGTCGGGCGGCCAGCCGCCCCGCTCGCGTCGAGCTGCGGGTTGCCGGCGGCGCCCGTCAGGCCACCGTCTTCGTAGCGAAAAAATTCATCGGGCCCCTGACAGGAGGCGATCGCTACCAGCAATGAAGCGCAAGCGACGACAAGGCTACGGCCGACGAAAGCACTGAGAGTCGACATGGGACGCTCCGTGGCTAAGTAGCGGAATTCTACCCCTGTTCACGCGCTTGCCCCAACCTGATCCACTATCTGGCGTGCCGCACCCCGTTACCCTTGCCGGCGGGCGGCGGGGCGCGGACAATGGGCGGTTCCATGTCGACGACGTCGACGCCCGGCGATCCCGGCGACCAGACGAAGGCCGAGACGCAGTCGGGGGTCCCGGTCAACACGGTGTACGGGCCGGCAGACCTCGGGCCGGACTGGGCACCGGACCAGCGCCTGGGCGCGCCCGGCGGTTTCCCGTTCACGCGCGGGCCGCACGCGACCATGTATCGCGGCAAGCCGTGGACGATGCGGATGTTCTCCGGCTACGGCACGCCCGAGGACACCAATCGCCGGTTTCACTTCCTGCTCGGCCAGGGGCAGACCGGGCTGTCGACCGCGTTCGACATGCCGACGCTGATGGGCTTCGACCCCGACGATCCGCGCTCGCTGGGCGAGGTGGGACGCGAGGGGGTTTCGGTCGCGTCGGTCGCCGACGTCGAGCGGCTGTTCGCCGGCATCCCGCTCGACAAGGTGACGACGTCGATGACCATCAACGCGCCCGCGGTCGTGCTGCTGGCGTTCTACATCGTCGTCGCCGAGCGCCGCGGCATCCCGCCCGAAGCGCTGGGCGGCACGATCCAGAACGACATGCTCAAGGAGTTCATCGCCCAGAAGGAATGGATCTGCGGCGTCCGGCCGAGCCTGCGCATCATCCGCGACATGCTGGTGACGTGCACCGCGCGCATGCCGCGCTGGAACACGATCAGCGTCAGCGGCTACCACATCCGCGAAGCCGGGGCGACGGCGGTGCAGGAGCTGGCGTTCACGCTGGCCGACGGCATCGGCTACGTCGAGCTGGGCCGCGACGCCGGCCTGGACGTCGACGTGTTCGCGCAGCGGCTGTCGTTCTTCTGGGACGTCCACAACGACTTCTTCGAGGAGATCGCCAAGCTGCGCGCGGCGCGGCGGATGTGGGCGGGCATCATGCGCGACCGGTTCGGCGCAAAGAACCCGCGCGCCTGGATGCTGCGCGCGCACGCGCAGACGGCTGGTGTGTCGCTGGTGGCGCAGCAGCCGCTCAACAACGTCGTGCGCACGACCATGCAGGCGCTGGCGGCGGTGCTGGGCGGCACGCAGTCGCTGCACACCAACAGCTACGACGAGACGTTCGCGCTGCCGACGGAGTCGGCGGCCACGCTAGCGCTGCGCACGCAGCAGATCGTCGCCGAAGAATCGGGGATCGCGGCGATCGCCGACCCGCTGGGCGGCAGCTACTATGTCGAGTGGCTGACCGATCGCATGCAAGCCGAGGCCGAGAAGCTGATCCATGCCATCGACGGGATGGGCGGCATCGTGCGTGCGGTCGAGATGGGATGGCCGCAGCGCGAGATCGCCGCGTCGGCGTACCGCTACCAGCAAGAGGTCGACCGCGGCCAGCGGCCGATCGTCGGGGTCAACCGCTACCTGGTGGATGAGGCGGCGCCGATTCCGACGCTCAAGATCGACATGACCCCCGAGCGCCAGCAGGTGGAGCGCGTGCGCGAGGTGCGGGCCCGCCGCGACGACGCGCGCGCGAAAGAAGGCGTTGAAATCGTGCGGCGCGCCTGCGTCGGCGACGCCAATGTCATGGACGCTGTGCTAGAAGCAGCCCGGCGCGACGTGACTCTGGGGGAGATCTGTCGCGTGTTCCGCGACGTATTTGGCGAATACACGGACCCGGCCGAGGTCTAAGGAGAGAACCACACGAGATGGCGACACCAGGCGTAGGACAGGACATCGAGGCGCTGTGCGGGCGCTGCGGCCAGGTGTGGCACGTCGTGATGGCGAAGATGGGCGACAAGATCGCCAAGGTCGTATGCAAGCGCTGCGGCGGCCACCACCGCTACCGCGACGAGAACGCCGCGCCGGTGGACCGCACGGAGTCGCGCCAGCCGCGGCGCCAGACGTTCGGCTCGGGGCGAAAGTCGTCGTCGCGTGGCGACGCGACGCCCGCGGTGCCGGCGTTCGATCCGGACAAGCCGCCGCGCAAGTACGCGCCGCGCGACAGCTACGCCGCGGGCGAGCGGGTGCAGCACCCGACGTTCGGCGTCGGCGTCGTCGCCGGATCGCCGGGCGCGGGCAAGGTCGACGTCGTGTTCGGCAGCGGCGCGCGCGTGCTGGCGTGCGCCAAGGTGATGTCGACGCTGGCGCGCCCGGTCGCACAGCAGGGTCTGCCGATTCCCGACCGACCGCCGAAGTGACGACCGCCCTCCCGCGGATCAGCCTGCGCAAGCGCCTCGGGCGGACGATTCGCGGCGGCCATCCCTGGATCTATCGCGACGCCGTCGCCGGCGCGCCGCGGCTCGCCGACGGTGCGTCCGTGCTGGTCGCCGACGCGGCCGGACGGCCGCTCGCGCGCGGCTTCTGGGACGCGCACTCGCCGATCGCCGTGCGCATCATCGGCGACGACGCGCGCGATCCGTCGGCGGTCGTCCGCGAGCGCGTCGCGAGCGCGCTGGACCGGCGGCTCGCGATCATCGACCGCGGTGCCACGAACGCGTTTCGCTGGCTCCACGGTGAAGCCGACGGTGTGCCCGGCGTGCACGTCGATGTCTACGACTCGGCGGCCACGGTGCGCTTCGACGGCAGCGGCGCGCGCGCGTTCTATCGCGACCTGCCGGAGCAACTCCGCGCCGCGGGCGCGGCGGCGGGGATCAAGCTGCGGACAATCGTCGAGCGGCGACCGCGCTCGGGCGCGGGGTCGGGCGGCGAACGCGTCAGCGCGCTCGTCGGCGCCGCGCCGGACGGCGAGATCGAGGTCGTCGAGAACGGGCTGCGCTTCGGCGTCGACCTGGTGCACGGCCAGAAGGGCGGGCTGTTCCTGGACCAGCGCGACAACCGCGCGCTGGTGCGCACGCTGGCGGAGGGCCGCAGCGTGCTCAACCTGTTCGGCTACACGGGCGGGTTTTCGATCTACGCGGCGGCGGGCGGCGCGCGCGCCACCGTGACCGTCGACGCGGCGGCGCCCGCGATCGCGGCGGCGCGGCGCAACTTCGCGCGCAACGGGCTTGCCGTGGACGCCGCGCGCCTCGTCGCCGGCGACGCGTTCGCGTTCCTCGAGCAGGCGACCGCCGCCGGCGAGCGCTTCGATGTCGTGATCTCCGACCCGCCGAGCTTCGCGTCCAGCCGGCGGGCGCTGCCGGCTGGGCTACGGGCGTACCGGCGGCTGCATCGCCTGTGCGCGCAGGTCACCGCGCCGGGCGGGACGTTTTGCGCGGCGTCGTGCTCGAGCCACGTCGATCGCGACGCGTTTGTCGCCACGGTCCGCGACGGGGCCCGCGACGCCGGCCGCCGGTTCGCGCTGCGCGAGGTGCGCGGCGCCGCCGCCGATCACCCAGCTGTGCCGCACTTTCCGGAGGGGAACTACCTGAAATTCGCCGTCGGTATTCTATGATGCTGGCCCGATGTCGGTAGCCGCAGAAGCGCCCGCCCAGCCAGCGACGAACGCGCAGCTGGCCACGCCCGCGTACAAGTGGTCGCTCGGCCTCGGCGCCGCCGTGTTGCAGTCGGCGGTCTACTTCGGCGTCGGTCACCTCACCTTCAACCGGTCGACGGAGCTGTTGCGCACGCGGCTCGACGACGCGATCCCGTTCTGGCCGTGGACCAGCTGGTGTTACCTGCCGTTCTACGCTGGCGTGTTCCTCATCTCGATCATCGGCTTTCGCCGCCGCCAGCTGTTCAACCGCGCGTTGACCGCGGTGGTGATCGTCATGACGCTCGGCGCGCTAGGGCACATCTTCATCGCCGCCGAATACCCGCGCCCGGTGCTGCGCCCGCCCTACCCCGACATCTCGAGCGCGTTCATGGCCTTCGTGCAGCAGATCGATCCGCCGGGCAACGTGTTCCCGTCGTTGCACGTCGCGCACACGTCGATGCTGGCGTTCCTGCTCACGCGCGATCGGCCCCGCCTGGGCGCGGTGGCGCTGGTGATGGCGACGCTGCTGGCCCTGTCGACGCTGACGACCAAGCAGCACTTCATCGCCGACGTCGTGTCGGGTTACGCGCTGGCCGCCCTCGGTTGCGCGTTCGCGCTGCGTGGCGGCGTCGGCCGCAAGCTCACTTAGCGGCGGGCGCGGGCGCGGGCGCCGGCTGCTTGGCCTTGGCCGCGGCGCGCGCCGCGGAGCTGATCGGCGCCTTGAAGTTGATGCGCTCGTAGGCGATGCCCTTGTCGGCGATCTGCGGCTCGATCGCCGACGCCTTGCCGACGATCACGACCAGCAGCGTGTCCGGATGCAGGAGCTCGCCGGCGACGGTCGCGGCCTTCGGCTGGTCGACGGCGGCCAGGCGCACGGGCAGCTCGCGCACGTAGGCGGCGTGCAGGCCGTGTTGCTCGGCGGAGACCAGTGCCGAGGCGACGCCCCCGGCGGTCTGCAGCTTGAACGGGTAGCTCCCCGCGTAGAAGCCCTTCGCCTTGTCCAGCTCGCTGGTGGTCGGGCCACCGGTCTTCATGTCGCGGATCTGGTTCACCGTCGCGAGCAAGGCCTGCCAGGCCGTACCATTTTTCGTCGACGCGGTGACGCGGAAGGCGCCCTCGTACAGCGACGCGCCGAACGACGAGCCGATGCCGTAGGTCAGGCCGAGCTTGGAGCGGACCTCGATCATCAGGCGCGACGAGAAGTCGGAGCCGCCCAGCACGTAGTTGGCCAGCGTCGCCGCGTACCAGCGCGGATCGGCGTGTTTGATCCCCTGGTGCCCGAGCACCATCGTCGCCTGCGTCAGGTCCTCGCGGTCGACCAGCAGGATGCGCGTCCCGGTCACCGGGGGCACCGTCCAGCCGGGGCGCGCCGGGACCTTGGCGCGCGCCCAGCCGCCGAACGCCTTGTCGATCGCCGCGCGCAGGCGCGAGATGTCGACGTCACCCGCGACGGCGAGGATGGCGCGGTTCGGCCGGTAGAACGTCCGCCAGAACGTCTCCAGCTGCGTGCGGGTGAGCCTGTTGACGTCTTCGGCGGTCAGCACCCAACCTTCCGGATTCTTCTCGCCGAACAGCAGGTTCGAGAAGTGCGCCATCGACAGCTCGTGGGGGCTGTCGAAGCGCGCGGCGATGCCGGCCAGCATCTGATCGCGCACCTCGGCCATCTCGGCCTCGGGGAACGACGGCCGCAACACGATGTCGGCCAGCAGGTCCATGCACAGGGGCGCGTCCTTCGACAGCGCCGCGCAGCTCGCGGTCGTGGCGTCGTTGGTCGCGCGCGCGTCCAGCGATCCTCCGACGAAGTCGATCGAGCGCGAGATGTCGTCGGCGCTGCGGGTCTTGGTGCCGCGCCGGAGCATGGCGGCCACGAAGTCGGACACGCCGAGCACGTCGTGGCTCTCGTCGTAGCCGCCCGCCTCGATCGACAGGCTGAAGGTGGCGATCGGCAGCTCCTTGCGCGGGACGACGATGACCTCGAGCCCGTTCTTGAGCGAGAAGCGCTCGACCTTCGGCAGCGCCAGCTCCTCCGGCTTGGGCGGCGGCGGCGCCTGGATCAGAATCCTTGCGGCCGGCCCAGAACTCCAGGCCGATGGTCGGCTTCGCCGCCGACGCCGGCGCGCCACCTTCGTATTGCACGTCGACAGAGCCGGGTGTGGCCGCGGGTTTGGCGGGGCCGCTGCTGGCGCACGCCGGCACCGCCAGGGCGGCCGCCAGCAGCACGACACGCGCGCTGCGCACCTGCACGGCGGGCCTCACTTCTTCCCCCTGTCGGGGCGGGAGCGGCCGGAGCGGGGGTGCCTGGCCGAGGAGGGCCGCCGCGGGCGCCGGCTGCGCCAGCGTCACGAGCGTGAGGTTGGTGTCGATGAGGTACTTGCGCGCGACCCGCTGCACGTCGTCGGCGGTCACCGCCAGGTAGCGGTCGGCCCCTTGCACGAAGCGGCGCCAGTCTCCCTCGACGTAGCGCGCGCGTCCCAGCGCCCCCGCGACGCCGTCGACGGTCTGCAGGCCGAACACGAAGCCGGCGGCCAGCTGGTTCTTGGCCTTGTCCAGCTCGTCGGCCGCGATCGACTTGTCTCGCACGCGCGCGATCTCCTCCATCAGCAGGGCCTGGACCTTCGCCGCGTCACGATCGGGCAGGTAGGCGGCGTAGATGATGAACAGCCCGGGGTGCTCCAGCGCCTCGGCGCCGCCGCCCGCCGCGAGCGCGAGCCGCTCGCGCCGGACCAGCCGCTGGTGCAGGCGCGACGATTCGCCGCTCGACAGCGCCGTCGCCAGCACCTCCAGCGCGGGCATGTCGGGATCGGCGGCGGACGGGATGTGATAGCCGCCGACCACGACCGGGATCTGGACCTCGATGCGCATCGTCTCGGAGCGCATCGCCGTCTGCGGCGGTTCATTGGCGGCGGGGCGCGGCGGCTCGGGGCCGCGCGGGATGGGACCGAAGTGTTGCTCGGCCAGCTTGCGCACCGATTGCTCGTCGATGTCGCCGACGACGATCAGCGTCGCGTTGTTGGGCTGGTAGTAGGTGTCGTAGAAGCGCTGGCAGTCCGCGGGCGTCAGCTTCTCCAGGTCCTCGATGGTGCCGATCGGCGTCCAGTTGTACGGGTGCTTGACGAAGGCGAGCGAGCGGAACTTCTCGATCGCCTTGCCGATCGGATCGTTGTCGATGCGCAGCCGCTTTTCTTCCTCGACCACCTGGCGTTCGGAGTTGACCGTCTGCTGCAGCAGCTTGAGCTGGCGCATGCGCTCGGCCTCGAGCTGCATGGCGAAGCCGACGTACGACGGCGGCACCGTGTCGTGGTAGCCGGTGATGTCTTCGCTGGTGAACGCGTTCACCTGGCCGCCCACCTCCTTCAGCATGCGGGCGTGCTCCTCGGGCGGCACGTGCTGCGAGCCCTTGAACATCATGTGCTCGAACATGTGCGCGACGCCGCGGATGCCGACGTGTTCGTCCTTGGAACCGACGTGATAGAAAACCTGCACGGTCGCGATTGGCGCCTTGTGCTCGGCCAGGAACAGCACCTCGAGGCCGTTCGGCAGCGTCCAGTTCTTCACGTCCAGCTTCGGCGACGGCAGCGCCGCCGCGGTCGCGGGCGCGGCCTTGGCCGGCTTCTTGGCCAGCGCGCGTGCGTGGGGCCACAGTGGAGAGACGGTCGGCGCCAGCAGCAGTACCGACACCAGCAGCGACGGCAATCGACGGAGACGGGTCACGACGCGCGGGACTATGCCACCGAACCCGCGACGAAGAAATCAGGGACACCGCCCGTTCGGGCACAACGCCGGTTCGGGTTAGTGTCGACGCGTGCCCTCGGTGGCGTATCCACTCCTCGCGTTGCTCATATGGGTGCCTGTCCCTCCGCCTCGGCCGCCGGTCGCCGCGATCGAGCTGACGTTTTCGACCCACGCCGGCGAAGGCGCCGTCGGCCGCAAACGCATGGGCCGCGACGGCTGCTACCAGAGCGAATCCGAAGGGGGTACCGGCGGCGGCGGTCGCGCCCACGACAGCGAGGCTGGCTGCCACCGCGCGGAGGACATCGAGCGCACGTTCGCGCTCATCTCGGCGCTGCCGTTGCGCGCCGACATGGTCCCCGCCAAGCTGCCCGGCGATCAATCCCGCGTCGTCGTCGTCCGCGCCGACGACACACGCTGGGTCCCGGCCGATGACCATGCGGCGCGCGAGCTCTTGCGCCTGGTCGACAGCCTGCCGTCGGAGAACCAGTGGTACGCGCAGCCGCCGGCCAACCCGGTGGGCAAGACAGCGCAGCTCGTCGTGCTGTCCGTGTCGGAGACGGGCGGGGCCGGCGTGCGCCGGCTGGAGGCCATGGTCGCCGCGGACGGGCGCTGGTGGTGTCACCGCAGCGTGCCGGCGGGCGCGATCGAGGAGCTGCAGCTGGCGCGCAAACCCGCGAAGCCGCTGTCGCCCGACGACACGCGCGCGCGGCTCGCCTTCATCACCGCCGGGCTGAGCCCGCCCGGCACCGGCCGCGACGACGACGCGGCGGCGGCGCGGACAGGGCACGGGGTCAACCGCACCGTCGAGGTCGCGTTCGCGGGCGGCCCCCGCGCTCCGGCGCGCCCGCGGCACAAGGCCGCCGACGTCGCCAAGCGATTCGAGGCCAAGATGCGGCCCATGGCGGCGGCGTGCGCGTTGCCATGAGCGACGGTCGGCGGTCTACACTAGCGGCAGTCATGCCTGGGAACGTCGTCGTCGAGACCATCGACAGCCGCGCGCTGGCGGGCAACCCGCTCGGCGATCCGCCCGCGCGGCGCATCGCCGTCTGGCTGCCGCCTTCGTACGCGGCGGAGCCCACCCGCCGCTACCCGTGCATCTACTGGCTGGCGGGCTACGCGGGGACGGGTGAGATGTTCTTCTCCGGCGGCCCCTGGCAGCCGGGGCTGGGGACGCGCCTGGACGCGCTGGTCGAACGCGGCCAGATGCGCGAGGTCATCGTCGTCGCGCCCGACGGGTTCTCCGCGTGGGGGGGCGCCCAGTACCTCGACTCGCCCGCGATCGGCAACTACGAAACTCACATCGCGCGCGAGGTCGTGCCGGCGATCGACGCCCGGTTCCGCACCATCGCCGCCGCCGACGCGCGCGCCATCGGCGGCAAGTCGTCGGGCGGGTTCGGCGCGCTGGCGCTCGCGATGCGCAACCCGCAGCTGTTCAGCGCCGTCGCCAGCCACGCCGGCGACATGTACTTCGAGCTGTCGCTGATCCCCGAGCTGCCCGTCGCGGTGCGCACGTTGCGCCGGCACGGCGGCATCGGCGGCTTCCTGGACTACTTCGCGGCGCGCGACGAACGCCAGCGCAAGGACGGCGCCGACTTCACGACGATGATGGTGCTGGCGCAGGCGGGGGCGTATTCGCCCGAGCCGGGGCGCGCGCACGGCGTCGCGCTGCCGTTCGACCTCGACACCGGCGAGATCGACTGGACCGTGTGGCGGCGCTGGAAGGCGTGGGATCCGGTCGAGATGCTGGCGCATCACAGCGAGGCGCTGCGCGCGATGAAGCTCATCTACATCGACGCCGGCACGCGCGACGAATACAACCTGGACCTGGGCGCGCGCATCTTCGTCCGCCGGCTGCGCGCGCTGGGCATCGCGTGCGAGCACGAAGAGTTCGACGACGGCCACCGCGGCACGTCGTACCGCTTCGACGTGTCGCTGCCCAAGCTGGCGGCGGCGATCGGCGCATGACGACGCTGACGTGCGTCGACCTGGACGACGACGGCGCCGGCGTCACGTCGCCGGATGACAGGCCTCGCGTGCACGTCGCGGGCGCGCTGCCCGGCGAGCGCGTCGCGGCTTCGATCGTGCACGTGTCGCAACACGCGCCCGAGGCGTGGGCGACCCTGGACACGGTCGAGGCGCCGTCGCCCGACCGCCGCGCGCCGGCGTGCGCCGCGTTCGGCCGCTGCGGCGGCTGCGTCCTGCAGCACTACGCCTACGAAGCGCAGCTCGCGTGGAAGCAGGCGCGCGTCGCGCGTGCGCTGGCGGGCCTGGACGTGACCATCGCGCCGTGCGTGGCGTCGCCGCGGCCGCTCGGCTACCGCAACCGATCGAAGCTGGTGGCGGCGCGCGCCGGCGGCAAGCTGGTGCTGGGGCGCCTACGCGCCGCGCTCGCACGACGTCGTCGACACCACGGGCTGCCGCATCGCCGAGCCGCCGCTCGACGACACCGCCGCCGCGCTGGCGGCGTTGCTCGACGGCGCCGGCGTCGCCGCCTACGACGAACGCACGCGGACCGGGCAGCTCCGCCACGTGGTGCTGCGGGTCGCGCACGACGGCCGCGTGCTGGCCGTGTGGGTCACCGCGCGCCCGCTGGTCGACGGCGCCGCGCTGGCGCGCGCGTTCCGCGCCGCGCGTCCCGAGGTCATCGGCGTCGTCGAGCACGTCAACCGCAGCGCCGGCAACGCCATCTTCGCCGGCGGCGGCGACGCCGACACGGTGCTCGACGGCGCGGCGGGCATCGACGACCAGCTGGACGTCGGCGGCCGCCCGCTGCGGCTGCGGCTGTCCGCGGGCGCGTTCTTCCAGGCCAACCGCGACGTCGCCGCGCTGGCGTACGCGGCGATCGCGCGCGCGCTGGCCGTGCGCACCGGCGAGCGCGCCGTCGACGCCTACTGCGGCGCCGGCGGCATCGCGCTGGCGCTCGCCGCGCGACGCGGGCGAGGTCGTCGGCATCGAAGCGCACGCCGGCGCGGTCGCCGACGCCACGGCCTCGGCGAGCGCTGAACGGCGTCAGCAACGCGCGCTTCGTGGCCGGCGACGTCGCGCGCGCGCTGGGCGCGATCGATGCCCGCGCCGACGTCGTCGCGTTGAACCCGCCGCGCAAGGGCTGCGACGCCGCCGTGCTCGCCGAAGTCGTCCGCCTCGCCCCCCGCGCCATCGCCTACCTGTCCTGCAACCCCGACACGCTGGCCCGCGATCTCGCCGTGCTCGCCGCGCACGGGTATCACGCCCGCACCGTCACCCCGTTCGACATGTTGCCGCACACGCCGCACGTCGAAGCGCTGGCAGTGCTCGACCAGGAGCTAGCCGCCCGCGCGACCAGAAGCGCGGGGCGGCCGCTCGACGCAGATGTGTTCGGCAGCCATCGGCAGCGCGCCTCGGGTTATCGCGAAGCGGTCATCGGCTGGTTGACGGGCTTGATCGGCTGCGCCGCCGCCATGTGTTTGTGCGCGCCGGCGACCAGCCGGTAGATGTCCTTCTTGAACGCCGCCTTGTCGACCTGGCGTCCGTTGACGATCGTGCTCCAGTGGCGGGTGGCGCCCGCCATCGCGACCGCCTCGCTCAGCTCGCGTTCAGTGGCCCCTTCGAGCTTCGCGAACTCCGTGTCGGCGACGATGCAGAACTTGCACGGGATCTGCGAAGCGACCGCCAGGCCGATCAGGCTCTTGTATTTGCCCGGGATCGCCGTGTTCGGGTTCATCTCGACGTCGCGCATCTCCGTCCATGCGCCCGCCAGCCCCTCTTGCGGATAGCGGCGCAGAAACTCCGGCACCACCCCGAACGACTGTTTCACGTCGTCGAGCGCGGTCTTGCCGTCGGTGACCGCCATCGGCTTCGCGGGCGCGGCGCCGCCGGCCGCGCCTTTCTTCAAGTTGGCGATGACCTGCGCGATCTCGGAGCGAAACTTGGCCTCGTCGATCTGGAGCCCGTTCGCGACCGTGCTCCATCGGCGCGTCAGCGCGCCCATGACGACGGCCTCGCCGATCTCGGCGTCGGTGGCGCCGTTCAGCTTGGCGAACTCGGTGTGAGCGTAGACGCAGTATTCACACGGGATCTGCGCCGACACCGCCAGCCCCACCAGCTCCTTGATCTTGCCGGGCAGCGCCGTCGC
>CAVSOL010000029.1:0-247312 GCA_963729535.1 uncultured Pseudomonadota bacterium
TGCGTGGAGACCAGGCATGCGTGCCATGTTCGTCGCCGTCGTCGTTGTCGCCCCGTCGCTGGCCGGGTTGGCCTGCGACTGCCCGAGGTTCACGGAGGTCGTCCCAAAACGTCGCACCGTAGGCGAACTCCGGACTGCGCGCTGGGTTGCCCGGTCGTCGGGTCGAACGCCCGTTTGGATTCGACCGCGAAGATGGCCAGCGCGACGGCAGGCTCCACCTGAGCGGCGTCCGCCTGCTCCAGGATCGCGCCCCCGTAGCTGTTCCACAGTCGGGCCACGGCCAGCTTCTCCCCCGTGCCCCGCTCGCTGACGGTCTCCGGTGGTGGCACCGTCCGTTCCTGGGCCCGCGGCAAGGCGAGATCTCCGATCGTCAGCACGACGTCCTGCTCCGGAGGGCCGGCCGGAAACGCCGCGTCGAGCGCCTCCAGCGTTCGGGTGCCGAGCTTTCCGTCGACCGCAGCACCGGAGAATCCCGCCGTGATCTGAAATGCGCGGACGGCGTCGGTGAAGGCCCGCCAGTCGACCCCATCGAGCTCGCGGGTCGACAGGGTCAGATCGTCATCGACGTCGAAGGCCGACAGCAGCCGCGTGAGCTCGTCATGTTGTCTCATGACAGTGCCGTCACCTGCGGGTGCTCAGGGGAGCATGAAGCGGTAGCCGAGCGTCCAGGCGTGCCCGAGCCGCGGCGTGCCGATCGGGATGACGGTCTCTATCTCCGAGCAGCGCACGTTGGTCGCGCAGTCGTCGAGGAAATACGTCATCGCGTAACTCAAGAAGAAGCGCTGGAACAGACTGCCGGTCGCGCTCGCCTCCGGGCCGTAGCGTGAGACCAGACGCTGCGTCGGATGCGCCCACTCGCGCTTCGTGGCGTATGCGAACCCCGCTCCAAGCTCCAGTTGCCAGGTCGGCTTCCCGACGACCTCGACAATCAACCGAGCGTAGGGCCTCGCCCAGAACGTGTTGATTTCGGACCGCGTCAGCGCGTCCGCGATATCGGACTCGAACGGCTGCAACCGCAACCCGGCGCCGACGGCAAACGGCCCCCAACCCAGACGCAGCTTGGCGCTGACCTCCGCACCGCGAGCGGTCACCAGGCCGACCCCCAGCGTGAAACGCGGCATCTGGTAGTGGAACAGGTTGGCCGCGGCCTTGCCCACCGTCGCGATGGCGAATTCGTCACCGAGGCCGGGCTGGCGCTTCCCCAGGCGCTGGATGTCACCCTGGATCTGCGCGCGGATGGTGTTGAGGGCGTTGTTGGCGGTTACCTTCGATCCCGTCAGCGCCGGCAGATCGACGAACACGAAGCGTTCGCGACCGAGCATCGCGAAGAAGCGTTCGTCTTCGAGCGACGGATCGTAGCCGTCGGTTTGGCTCCATTGCTTCAGATCTCGGCTCGCGGCGAGCAGCGCGAGCATGTTGCCGGCGCGCACCTCGTCGAACCGCGACCGCGAAGAGCCAGCGGGCGCAGCGTTGACGAGGGCACGGCAGGCGGGAAGGCTCGCCGCGTTTGCGTCGACGCCACGCGACCACTCGAACCGCGCGGCGCGCAGGCATTCGAACGTCGGCGATTCAACCAAGAAGGGATCTCGGGGCATACCGACGGTCCCCGCCGCGCGCGCCATAAGCTCGAACTGCGGAGACTGCGTGCGGAGGTAGTCCCACGCATCGACCATGCCCAGAAAGAAATCGAACACCCGAAAGCTGCGCTCGTAGAAGCCCAGGAAGTTGAGCAGCTGCCCACTGGCGACGGGCGCCAGGCGCGGCGGGATGGCCAGCGATCGCGCGATCGTCGGATCGCGTTCGATGGTGTGTTGCAGCTCCGCCCCCCGCGCCGTGCTGATGAACTCCGACAGGAACGGCAAGTAGTCGCCGAAGATGCTTCGCGCCTTGGCGACGGCGGCGGCCTCCTGCGGGACGCGCTTTTGCCAGCCGATCGCGTCGGGCTCGACGAAGATGATCCTGGGCTTCGATCGATCGGTGTGGGCGGCTGCAGGCCCGCCCGCGTCGCCCGCGCTCGCCTCACGCCTGGCTGCCTCGGCCTCAAGCCATTCGTCGATGCGCATGGCCAGCAGCAGCGGGGTGTTGTCGAAGACGCCGCCATCGATGAACAGATCCTCGCGCGCGGGCGACAGCGTGATTGCCGCCTCGTCGGCGTCGTCGTCGGCCCGGGTCCTGGCGCCGGCGGCGGGCTGGTCAGACACGGCGGGCGGAAGCTGCCAGAAGCTGTAGCGCAGCGGCACCGGCTCGAACGCAACCGGGAAGGCCGAGGACGCCCGCAGCAGCTGCATGACCTGCTCGATGGGGACCTCGAGCGCGTTCTCGCCCAGCACGGGATACAACATGAGCGGCCACTCCCTCACGGGAACGTGGGCCCACACCGGACGAAATGGCCGGAAGGTTGGCGCCTGGCCACCGCCCTTGCTCTCGATCGCGAGCAGGAATTTCTCGGACTGCCTGTTGACGGCGACCCGACCGCCCCACTCGCCGCGCCCTTCCAGGAAGATCTTCCGCCCCGCGAGTCGCGTGACCGTCATGCCCAACGTCGCCCGGCACGCGCCCTTGGACCAACCGCCCGCGGTCGGCGGACCCGCCCACAGCTCCTTGATGCGGGCGACCGCATCGTTCACCGGCGTCCGGGTGAACAAGCTGCGCTCGTTTCCTCCGCGCTGCGCGAGCTCGTTCATGCCCACAGGAACCCACGTATTGAAGAACAGACTCTTCTCGGGATCGGGGCGGGGCTCCTGACAACCGACGATCGCCGCGAGAAAGGCGTTGATCGATCCCGCCGACGCGCCGGTCGCGATGCGGAAGCCACCGAGGGCGTCCAGCTCGGCGCGCCCGAGATCCTGAGGCCCGATGGTCTTGGTCACGAACGCGCGCCAGGCGAGCAGGAACTGCGAGTAGTAGTGCAAGAACCCGCCCTGATACGAGCCCAGGCTCACGCCGCCGCTGATCACGAGGCTGCTCGGCCGTTTGAGCTCGTCGAGAATGTCGTGCCGCCACTGATCGAATGACAGGTTGAACGTCTCCTGGAAGGCTTCGTTCAGCCTGGCCATGAACTCATCGTGCGCGTTCAGCAGGGCCTGCACCTGAACGCCGGTGAGGTCGGCCGCGGGTGTGCCCTGGATCGCCGCCAACTGCGCCTGAACCTTGCGCATGGCGGTGGCGGCACCGCGGAAGCTCGCTCGCTCGGTCAACCGCGGCGGAAGGTCCCGCAGATCGCTCTCGACGATGCGCTTCCAATCGGCGATCCACTTTTCGGTGAGCGGAAATCCCGACGGAGGTCGTGCGGGGAGCGCGTTCAGTTGCTCGACGACGTTCGGCTCCATGGCACGGAGCTCCTGGACGCGCTTATCCTGACCGATCATCACCGCCTTCTGCTCTGGACCCGGCGGCGCCGGCGCAGAAGGTGCGGCGGCCTGTGCGACGCCGTCACCGCGAACGACGGTCACCGAGGTGACCATGATGGCAACTAGAACCCTGTGCGACCGCGTTCCCATTCCCGTCATTGCGCGCGACCGTAGCGGGCGGCTTCGGGGGTGTCAAAGCATTGCGGCGCGACGTTAGAGCAATGTCGTTTACGTCGTTGCCCAAGTACGGCTGTTGGCGGCGTCAGCGCGGGGGAGTTTTCTTGGCCAGCGCGGCGGCGAACGGGTTGTTGAACGGCGTCGCTGGCTTCGACGGGGCCGGCGCGGGACGGCCGCGGTCCCGATCGGAAACATGGGGAGCCCGGTCCCGTTGCTGTGGCGGCGGCCCGCTGGTGCGCTCGGCCGGGCGCTCGCCCTGGCTCCTCTCGCTCTTCATGGTCAGCGCGATCTGCTTCTTGTCGAGCTTCACCTCGAGGACGCGAACCGTCACGCGATCCCCGGCGCTGACCACGTCCTTCGGATCCTTGACGAACTTGTCGGCGAGCTGGGAGATGTGAACCAGGCCGTCCTGGTGGACGCCGATGTCGACGAACGCGCCGAAGTTGGTGACGTTGGTGACGATGCCGGGGCAGACCATCCCCGGCTGCAGATCCTTGAGCTCGTGGATGTCGGCGCGGAACGAGAACGGCACGAAGCCTTCGCGCGGATCGCGGCCGGGCTTCTCCAGCTCGCGGACGACGTCGTCGAACGTGAACGTGCCCAGCTCCGCCTTGAGCGACGCCGACTGCTTGACCAGCTTGACGCCGGCCCCGAGAAAGTCCCGCGTCGAAACGCCTAGCTCCGCCGCCGCGCGCCCGAGCGCCGCGTAGCGTTCCGGGTGGACGCCGGTGTTGTCGAACGGCTCGGCCGAGTCCGGCACGCGCAGGAAGCCCGCGGCCTGCTCGAACGTCTTCTTCGAGAATCGCGGCACCGTCGAGCAGCGCCTCGCGCGACTTGAACAGCCCCGCCTTCGAGCGATGCTCGACGATGGCGCGCGCGAGCCCGGGCCCGATGCCGGACACGCGCCCGAGCAGGTGATACGAGGCGGTGTTGACGTTGACGCCGACCTGGTTGACGCACGAGTCGACGACGTCATCGAGGCTCTTCTTGAGGCCCGTCTGCGACACGTCGTGCTGGTACTGCCCGACGCCGATGCTCTTGGCGTCGATCTTCACCAGCTCGGCGAGCGGGTCTTGCAGCCGGCGCGCGATCGGAGATCGCGCCGCGCACGGTGATGTCGAGATCGGCGAACTCCTCGCGCGCGGCGTCGCTGGCGCTGTAGACGCTGGCGCCTGCTTCGCTGACCATCACCACCGGCACGTCGATGTCGAAGTGGCGGAGCGCCTCGCGCACGAAGGTCTCGGTCTCGCGGCCGGCGGTGCCGTTGCCGACGGCGACCGCGCGGATGCCCCCCTTCTTGACCAGATCGGCCAGCACGGGCGCCGCCGCCGCCTTGCCCGCGGGCGTCTCGAGGTGCATGAGCCCCGAGCCGATGTAGCGCCCCGAGTCATCGACGACGGCGAGCTTGCAGCCGGTGCGCAGGCCCGGATCGACGCCGAGCACCGCCTTCGGGCCGAACGGCGCCGCCAGCAGCAGCTTGCGGACGTTGTCGGCGAACACGCCGATCGCCGCCGCGTCGGCCACCTCGCGCAGCGCCTTGTGGACTTCGGTCTCGATCGACGGCGCGACGTGCGCGCGCAGCGCGAGGCGCGCGGCCCGCTTGAGGATGGGCGCGCCGGCGAAGGCTGCCCCCGCCGCCGGGCAGGCGGCGGTCTCGAACGCGCCGAGCAGCTCGTCGACCAGCGGATCGGTGACGCCGTCGTCGGCGAGCGGCCCGCCCAGCGACAACACCAGCTCCTCCTCCATCCAGCCACGTCGCATCGCCAGGTAGCGGTGCGAGCTTGCGGGCTTGAGCAGCTCGCGCACGGGCTCTTGATAGGAGAAGTAGTTCTCGAACCGGCTCGGCGTCTTGGCCTTCTCGGCCTTGCGCGTCCGCGTGTGCCCGCGCTCGAACAGCGCCGTGCGCACGCGCTGCCGCAGGGCCGTGTCCTCCGACAGGCGCTCGACGACGATGTCGGCCGCGCCCGCGAGCGCGGCGGCGACGTCCGCCACCCCCTTGGCGGCGTCGACGAAGCCGGCCGCGCGCGCTTCGGGCGTCTCGCCGCCGGCATCGACCTCGGCGTGCGCCGCCGCCCACAGCCACTCCGCCAGCGGCTCGAGCCCCGCCTCGCGCGCCGTCTGCGCCTTCGTCTTCCGCTTCTGCTTGTAGGGAAGGTAGATGTCCTCGAGCAGCGTCTCGTCGAACGTGCCGCGGACGGTCGCCTCGAGCTCGGGCGTCAGCTTCCCCTGGCGGCCGATCTCCTCGACGATGAACGCCTGCCGCTTGATGAGGCCGTCCCAGCGCTCCTTGGTATCGAGCACGTGCCGGATGGCCACCTCATCCAGGTTGCCGGTCTGCTCCTTGCGGTAGCGCGCGATGAACGGCACCGTCGCGCCGCCCTCCGCGAGGGCCAGGATCGCCTGCGCTCCGGCGAGGGGAATCTGCGGGTGCTGCCCGGCGAACCAGACGGGGAAGGTGACTGTCGACATTCGCCAGCAGGGTATCGATTCAGGCGGGCGAGAGAAGCTTGAAGTTTTTCCGAAGCATCATGCCGGCGTCCGCTGGCGGACCTCCAGCATGAGCCGCACGCGGACGACGCCGTGGTATCTGTCGGTCCCGCTCGTGGACGTCCTGGCGAATCCTTCGGTGCAACGCTGGCTGCTCATCGGGCTCGCGGTGATCGCGGCCGCCGGCGTGGTGACGCTGTTTGGCGTGTTGTGGGCCGCACGCCGGCCGATGCCGCACCGGGCGCGCGTGCTCCGCAGGCGGGTCGGCGCCGTCGCCCTGTTTGTCGTCGTCGCGGCGGGCGCCGCCTTCGCGCTGCTGGCGACGCCCGTGGAGACCGAAACGTCCGCGTCGCCGCCGCCGCCGACCGCGCCGAGCCGGTGCCGGCGCCGGGTGAAGGCGAAGCCGAGCTGGTCTCCGCGGGTCGGTTTTCATCGGCCGGGCTGCCCGCGCTGTCGATGACCGCGCCCGACGGCTGGAAGTTGGCGTTCGACAAGGCCGGGCGAAAGCTGACCGCCACCAGCGACACCGCGCGCCTGCTGGTCAGCACGGCGATCCTGGCGGAAGCGGTCGACGTCGACACCTTGCTCCGGCATATGGCCGACCAGCAGCAGGCGCTCGGCCTCGAGGTGAGCGCGACGTTCAGCGATCGGCTGGGCGACCTGCCGGCGACCGGATTTCTGGCGACCGGCCCGGCGCGCTCGGTCTGCACCTGGATGGTCAAGCGCGATGCGCACGTCGCGTCGTCCTTGATCTGTACGACGGAGGGCAAGCGCACGGCGCGCGAGGCTTGCCGCGGTCCGCTCGCGACCCTCCGCTGGCGCGCGCCCCGACGTTGACCACTCGCCCGCCGGGGTAGCGATACGGCGCTACTGGGCCCACACCTCGGCCTGCGCGCGGCCGCCGCCGGGCAGGTTGCCGTAACGGAATTCAATCTGGCGGATGTCACGGCGCGCGCCCGGCAGATCGATGACGTGGGAGCGCGTGTTGGCAGCGAACACGTGGCGCGTCGGCGGCGAGAACGACGTTCCGTCACCGAAGTGGACGACGACGTCGTGCATCTCGAGCGCGCTGTTTTCCACGACGATCATGATGCGGCGGTAGGCGCCGTCGCGGCCGCCGACGGAAATGACGTCGCGATCGCGGGTGCCGTCAACCCAGCGCTCGCCGAGCTTGTTCCACTCGGCGCGCGATTCGGCGCGCGACGACGCCCGGTATTCCGCGGGCTGCGCGCGGCGTGGCTCATGGCGGTGGGCGCAGCCAAAACCAAGGCCCACGGCGGTGACAAGTACAACAAACGCTGATTTGGTTGCCATACCTGATCAGTAAGGATCGAACCCGATGCGTGCACGCCCTTGACTGACGGCGGCGGCAACCCAGCGGCTGGTCACGGTTCAGCTCCGGCAGCGACCGTGAAGCGCTGCAACTGAATGCCGTGAAATCGGCTCGCACCTGGCTCACGTCCGTCGATGTTCTTACGTCTTGCGGCTTCGCGCCCCCTGACGGCGCGGCGACCGGGCTAAGCTGCCTGCCATGAACGAGCGGCTCTGTGCAGCGGCGGTGGCGGCGGCGGTGGGCGCGATGGCGGTCATCGGCTGCGGCGGGAGTGGCGGCCAGGGTGTGCCCGACGGCGGCGGGGCGGGAACCACGGGCGCCGGCGGCGGCGCGGGGACGACCGGCGTCGGAGGTGGCGCGGGCGCTGCTGGCGGTGGCGGTGGAACGCACACCGGCGGCGCGGCTGGCACCGCCACAGGCGTCGCCGGCAGCGGCGCCGGCTGGCGCGTCATGTTCGAGGAGACCTTCGAGACCACGACGCTGCCCACGCCGGCGTGGGCGGCGGACACGTACCCCGACACCGGCTTCTCCGACAACGGCGCGTTCTTCCGCGGCCGCGGCGTCACGCCGCCGACCGCTTACCGCGCCAGCGCGCCGTTCAGCCAGAGCAACTGGCTCACCGTCGAGTCGTATTCGCGCGCGCAGACCACCAGCATCGCGAGCCTGTTCTCGGTCGCCCCCGATCCGGCGGGCGGGACGAACAAGGTGCTGCGCATCGCCTCCCCCGCCCACACCGACGCCACCGTCGTTCGCCCGACCCAGGCGCTGCCCGACCGTTACCGCATCTCGCTGCGCGTCGGCTACGCCAGCTTCGGCGACGGGTTGTCGAGCGGCGACAACGGCTACGACGGCGGCGAGACGGCCGATCCGTGGCTGGAGGACGAAGACGCCACCGCCGAGAACGGCTTTTACTGGCTGACGATCCTGGATACGGTGCCGCGCCCCCACAACAACGTCTACATCCACCATCACCGCAAGGTGGTCCTGGACTCCGACAACAACGTTCCGCCGTGGATGGAGATCTGGAACGGCTCGCGCTTCATCGACAGCGGCGAGATGCCGCTGATGATGATCGCCATCGACGGCAGCGGCGACGGCAGCGAGACGAACGGCAAGCCGTTCGTGTCCTACGCCAACAACACCTGGCAGCCGTCGGGCGAGATCCGCGCCGTCAACAGCTACCGCCCGATGACCTGGTACCGCGCCAGCATCGAACGCAGCGGCGATCAGTTCACGCTCGAGGTCTCGGGCAACTTCCGCTACGGCGGCATGCAGACGTACATCGCGACCATCGACGCCGCCGGGCGCTGCGTCTGGCACTACAACCGCCAGCCCCTCGCCGCCGCCAGCCCATGCGTCGACACGTCGCGCTACCCGTCCCTCGCCAGCGAGCCGCCGCTGTGGCCGGCCGACGTCGCGTGGCCCGACTACTTCATGTTCGGCGACCCCCACAACAACTTCTACGAGGGCGAGGTCTACTACGACGACGTGCGCCTGGAGGTGTGGCAGCCGTGACGCGGTAGTAAGATGAGCGCGTGGCGGTCGTCAGGCGCAGAACAGCCAGGCGCCTATGCGCTTGGGCGTGGGTCTTCGCCGCGTCGTCGCTGCTCGCCGCTTGCGGCGACCCGCCCGCCGAGGGGCCGCAGTGGACGCTGGAGGATCTCGCGTCGACCGACGGGTTTCAGCTGAGGCTGCCGAGGTTCGAGGTCGCCGAAGGGCGCGAGGAGCAGAGCTGCTACTTCGTGCGGGTGCCCGACCTCGCGAACGGCCAGGACCTGTGGATTGACCGCGTGCTGATCGCCGCCAACGTCGGCAGTCACCACCTCAACGTGTTTCGCGTGCGCACGATCGTCGACCTCGATCCCGCCGCGGGCGAGCCCGTGAACCTCGGGCCCTATGCGGCGACGGTCGTGTACGGACACGACGACTACATGACGAATCCCTGCTGGGGCAGCACCAACTGGGCGGACTGGCCGCTGGTGGGGAACACGCAGAGCCCGCTGCGGCAAGGGCCGTACACCGACTGGCGCCTGCCGGACAATGTCGCCATCCGGTTTTCGCCTGGCGAGATGTTGATGATCCAGAGCCACTACGTGAACGCGGGCGTGCAGCGGACTCCCGCCGACGCGGAGGTGGGGATCAACTTTTACCGCGCCGCCGAAACCGAGCCGATGGAGCTCGGCACGCTGTTCGCCACGCAGCAGAGCATTCGCGTCTGTCAGAGCCAGCCGCCCCCCACGTTCACCGGGACCTGCCGCTTCCCCGGCGCCGTGACGATCACCGCCGCCAACGGTCACTTTCACTCGCGCGGCCGCGAGCTGTCGATGTTCGCGTGGGACGGCATGACCACGACGGAGCCGCCCGACAGCGACCGGTTCTACCAGAGCCGATCCTGGGACAGCCCGCCGATGATGACGGGCATCGAGCGCCCCGTCGGTCCGGGGGGCGGCGTGTGGTGGAACTGTTCGTACCAGTGGGCGCTCCCCGCCAGCGGCTGCGGTGTCGTGAACGAAAAGGATCCCGAACAGGCGGGCGACTGTTGCTACACCTTCGGCGGCAACACGTCGGTCGGCGAGCACTGCAACGTCTTCGTCTACTACTACCCGAAGACGGTCAGCGACGTGTTCTGCAACTGACGATGCGTCGCCTGCGGCCCATCGTCATCGTCGCGGCGCTGGCGGGCTGCGCCGGCGGCCCCGGCGCCGCCGACGGAGCGGCTCCGGCGGCGTGCTTCGTCGGCGACCCTGGCAGTGATCCGGAGGTCGTGCTCGTCCATCGAACCTCCGATGGCCAGCTGGCGACGGTCGCCGAGGGGGCGCCCATCCCGTTGTTCGAGCCGCCGCAGGGCGGGCAGGTGATTCTGGTCGGCGTCCGGGTCCGCAACATCGATGGCTGTCCGCTGACGATCTCCACCTCGCTGGCGATTCCGCAGACGTCGATCGTGGCGGCGTTCGAGCGCCGGCCCGTCACCCTGGAGACGACCCCGGACGGCTGGCTGCAGCCCAAACGCCCCGACCTGCTGAGCAACTTCGCCAACCTTCCGTCCTGTCCCATCGCCGGGCTCGATCGCCCCATCGACGGCGAGACCTACCAGCTCACCGTCGAGGCAGAGGACCACGCGGGCCGCAAGGGCCGGGCCTCGGCGATCGTGGTGCCGTCGTGCGACATGAACGTCGCGCCCGCGCTGTGTCGCTGCCTGTGTGCCGCGAACTACGTTCTCGGCAGCGTCTGTTCCTGACCGGGATCCCCGCGGCCGCCGACATCATCCGGCGCAGCCGCGCGGCGCGAGCCGCGGGTCGCCGGGGGCGTTGGGGTCGACGACCAGCGTGCGGTCGGCGTCACCTGCCCCGACGAGCAATTCGCGCCCATCCGGCCACAGCACCCGCACCCGGTCGAAGCGGGCGGCCGCTCCCAGGCCGAAGTGCAACTCCAGCGGGTTCTGGGACACGTAGTTCGAACCCGCTCGCACGTCGCGCATCTGCTCTTTGCCGCCGGCGGTCACGAACACCTTGGTCCCGACGGCGAAGACATTGGGCCAGCCGCCGGCGACGCGCACCGTGAGAAAGTGGCCTCCGGCCCGCCCGCCGTCGTTTCTCCACAGATGGTACGGCCCGTTGTTGTTGGCGACGAAGATGTCCAGATCGCCGTCGCCGTCGAAGTCGAAGCAGGCGACGCCGCGGCCGCCGATCCGCTCGTCGAACGCGAGCGCCGCCGCCTGCTCCTCGAAGTGTCCGGACGGCGCGCCCATGAACAGGCGCGCGCGCGTGCCGCGAAACTGTGGTGAGCCCTGCGGCCAGCCATTGACGTGGACGAGGTCGAGCCTGCCGTCGTTGTTGAAGTCGGCGAAGCTGGCGCCCCAGCCCCAATCGCCGCTTCGTACGCCGGCCTCCTCGGTCGCGTCATCGAACGAGCCGTCGCCGCGGTTACGGTACAGGCGGTTGCCGCTGCCTCCCCAGTTCCCTTCCATCGTCCCGTCGTCGTCGCGTATCGCCGTCACGAACCAATCGAGATCGCCGTCGCCGTCATAGTCGCCGACGGCGCTTCCCATGCCGTTTTCATCGGAGATGACGACGTTGGTTGCGTTGTCGAAGCGGCCACCGCCGGCGTTGAGCCACACGGTCGATTGCCCATAGTCCGCGGTCACGACCAGGTCCGACCGCCCGTCGCCGTCGAGGTCGACGAAGTTCGCCGCGAACGTGCGGTCGGTGAGGTCGCGGACCAGCCCGGACAGGCCCGCGGGCTGGTCGGCGCACACGAAGCCCCGCCCGCCATCGTTGCGCCACAGATGACAGCTCCCCGCCGGCGACCCCCAGTGCGACACGAACAGGTCGAGCCAGCCGTCCTGGTCGTAGTCGCCTGCCGTGGCCGACACGGTGTCGCGCGGAAATACGAGACCGCTCGTCGCGGTCACGTCGACGAACGTGCCGTCGCCCTGGTTGCGCAGCAGCGCCGGCGCGTCGCCGTTCACGGCGCCGACGAACAGATCCAGCCAGCCGTCGCCGTCATGGTCGAAGAACAGCGGTCCACTGCCCGACACACCCTCGAACGCGACGCCGGCGGCCGGCGCGACGTCCGCGAACGTGCCGTCGCCGCGGTTGCGGAACAACTGGTTGCGGCCCAGCGGTCCGCCCACGACGTAGACATCGGTGGCGCCATCGTTGTCGAAGTCCCCCATGGCAACGCCTCCCGAGGCCCGCTGCGGTTCGGTGGCCGTCATCGCCGTGTAGCCGTGCGTGGCTTGAAGTCCCGCGGCGCTGGTCGCGTCGACGAACCACCAGGCAGCCGGTGGGACGGACGTCGCTTGCAGTGTCGACGACAGCGGCAACAACACCAACAGCGTCGCCATCAGCCAGCGACGTCGACGACGAAGTCGCGCGCATGTCCGCGCGCGACTCCCGCTGTGCTGCCTCGCCACCGCCGCCGCCCGACGTCAGAAGTTGCTGCGCATCGGGCAGGCGACACTGGACGTGCCCTTCTCGATCAGCATCGCCGACAGCCCGCGGCGCCGCGCCGGATCTCCGACGGGCTGGAGCAGCAGTGACGACGCGCCCGAGTAGTTCACGGTCGTGATCACCGGCGGCGGCACGCACGCGATCCCCGAGTACGTGGTGGCGAGCCCGATCGACGGGTTGAACGAGAACACCAGCGTTCGGCCACTGACCTCGATGCGGCTGCCGCGCTCCTGCTGCGTCGCATCGGCGGCGACCGCCTTGAGCGGGCAGTTGTAGGTCGTGCCGGTCATCAGCGGCGCCGAGATCGACAGCGCGTTGTCGAAGTCTTCCCGGTAGGAGGTCCCCACCAGCTCGATGTCCGTGTTGAACGTCAGCGTCACCTTGGCCGTGTAAGTCGTGTCCGTGCCGGCCGGTGACACGCACGTCATCGCGTCGTTGGCCACGATGGTCAGCGCGTCCCGCTGCTCGCGGACCAGAGTGAACGTCTTGCTGGTCACCTGCCCGGCGACGATCCCGCTCATGCCTGTCGCCACCAGCGGCTGGTGATCGCCGACGTCGTAGATGGCCACCTCGTACGAGACGCCGTAGACGAGCTCGCCTTCGTCGACGGTGACCATCCCGTCGGTGAACGTCTTCGTCACCGTCTGGGTGAGCAGATCCTCGTCGTTGATCCAGATCCGGTTGGTGGGCGTGGCCACGGAGGTCGAGATCTGCAAGGCGGACAGGTTCTGCGGCCGCAGGCGCAGCGTCCCCTGCACCATGCTCGACGTCGGGATCGAGGTCGTCGCATCGGGGACCATCACGGTGAGCGCCAGCGCCGGCGACTTCAGGCTCACCGGAAACAGGTACGCGGCGAAGTCCAGCGTCTGCGTCGTGGCGGCCTGGGCCACCCCGGCCGTCATCGCGACCGACGCCGGCACGTCGATGCCGGGGTTGTAGGAGACGAAGGAGCGGAAACCGTTGGCCTCGACCTTGACCGTGTAGTCGCGCCAGGTCGGCAGCGCATCGCGGCTCAGGAAGCGGCCGTCGTCCTCGATGTCGACGGCGATGGTCTTGTCGCCGTACAGGATCTGCACGGACGTCAGCGATGACTTCGCCAGCCGGGCGCCGGAAGCGCCGTCGTAGACGTAGCCGACGAAGTACACCCTGTGATCGCCCGCGGGTGCGCCGTCTCCGCCGCACCCCGCGCTCGTCAGCATCGCCAGCACCGCAAGACCCACAAACGATTTATTCATGGCGGCAGATGGTATCACCACCGTCGCGCAATTTGCGTTACCCGCTTGTTCGCCTGCAACGCCGCCGCTACTATCGCCGCATGTTTTTTGCGTGGCGGTCGGCGGGTGCGGTGGCGCTCGTCACGCTTCTGACGTCGCTTGGTTGTGGCGGATCGGTCGGTACGGCGGGCGCTCTTTACGTGCGGGTCACGGGCGAGGACATGACCAATGTCGCCGACGCGCGTGTCACGACCGATCCCGAGACCCAGTCGCTGACGACCGACGCGCTCGGGACTGTGATATTCGCCACGGTCCCGACGGGTTTCTACACCGTGACGGCGAGTCATCCGGCGCTGGGCTCGGGGCGGACGGCGGTGAAGGTGACGGCCGGCGAGCTGACCGACGTGACCATCGCGCTGCAGGCGGGGCAGTCGATCGACGCCGGCATGGACGCGCCGCGCGTCGACGGCGCGGCGACGGACGCGCGGCTCGACGCGTCGGACGCACGCGTGGACGCGCCTCCCGCAGGAGACGGTGGGATGGACGCGCCGCCCGCCGACGCGGGCCCCTCGGGGAGCATCGTGCTCGCGGCGCTGAGCAAGGACAGCAACGGCATCGACCTCGCGTGGTCAATCAGCGCGGGCAACGCGTTTTCGTCGTACCGGGTGTACCGCGCCAAAGACACCGGTTCATTCGAGATCATCAACATTCTCAACGCACCCGCCACGCTCACCCATCGCGACGAGAGCCCGACGCTGGGCGGGTCCTACCGCTACCGCATCGGCGGCGTCCCTGCGACAGGCGCCGAGGTGTTCAGCAACGAACAGACGATCGTTGCGGGCGTCTACATCAGCGTGAACTCCCAGGTGGAACGGTTGAAGGCCGATCCGACGCGTCCCTATCTATATGCGCTCGACCGGGTGAACAACTCGCTGCACTTCGTCAACCTCACGACCAACGCGGTCGAAAAGTCGATCTTCATCGGTTCGTCGCCGGCAGATCTGGCGATCAACCTCGCGGGAACCGAGCTGTTCGTGGCGAACTACGGCAGCACGGAGATCGCGGTCGTCAACCTCAACACGCGCGAGAAGGCGCGCTCCCTCCTGGTCGATACGTCGCGGGGCACCTGGGACGGTAACCCCTACCGCCTGGTCTGCACCGCGGGCGACATGCTCGTGTTCACGAGCCTGGACCAGTGGAATGATCTCAAGCTCGTCAGCGCGGCCAACGGGGCGCACATCATCGCCACCGGCTCGCTGTATTCACCGCAGCTCGCGACGAGCCCCGACGGCACGCGCGTCTACGCGAGCGGCGGAACGTCTTCCGGCGTGACCCGCTACGACGTCTCGGCGACGGCCCTGACCCAGGTCGACACATCGACGAGCAGCGGGTCGACCATCACCGCGACGAAAAACGGCATGTACGTCTTCGGCGGCAACGTGAAGATCCTCGCCAACAACCTCAAGTCGGTGCTGGGCACGTTCTCGGAGAGCATCTTGCTCGCCAACGCGGACGGCAGCATCGCCGTCGGCCCGAGCAAGGTTCACAACGGCACGACGTTCTCCGTGATCAAGTCGCTGCCGCTGACGACGTCGATCATGGCGCTCGGCAGCGACGACCGCACGGTCTACCTGTACGACACGATGTCGAGCCGCATCTACATCTACAAGCTGCCCCAGCCATGAGACACCAGCGCGAAACCAGGCGAGCCGGGTCGGGGCTGGCGCTGGCGCTGACCCTGGTTGCGATCGTCGGATGCGGCGGGGGCAAGTCCGTGGGAACCGGCGGGCTGTTCGTCACCGTCAAGGACGTGTCGATGGCCACCGTCGCGGATGCCGTCATATCGACGGATCCGGCGACGACGACGGCGACGACGGACGCGCTGGGAACCGTGCTGCTGGATCCCGTGGCGGAGGGCTTCTACGCCGTCACCGCCAGTCACCCCGGCTTCGGAACGGCACGGACTCCCGTCACCATCAGGCCCGGCATGTTGACCGAGGTGACGCTGACGCTGCGGCGCACGACAGCCGCACCCGACGCGGGTCCCGGGACGGCGGGACGGCGGCCGCCGACGGTGGCGACGCCGGCGGCAATCGGGATGCGGGCGACGACGCTCCGGTCGATCCCAGCCTGTCCGTCATGCTCGCCGCCCCGACCAAAGATACCAACAGCGTCCAGCTCGCCTGGACGATCGCGGGCAGCTTTGCGTCGTATCGCATCTACCGCGCCGTGGGCTCCGCAACGCCCGCCGTCGTCGACATGCTCAACGCGCCGGCCGCGCTGGCCTACCGCGACGACAAGATCACGCTGGGGGCGACGTACAGCTACCAGGTCGGAGGGCTGACGGCCGCGGGCCAGGAGGTGCGCAGCAACGTCCAGACCATCACGACCGGGGTGTTCATCAGCGTGAACTCGCAGGTCGAAAGGATGATGATCGATCCGCGGCGGCCCTATCTCTACGCCGTCGACAAGGTCAACAACTCGCTGCACTTCATCAACCTGACGACCAAGACGCTCGACAAGACGATCTTCATCGGTTCGACCCCCACCGATCTGTCGATCAACCTGGCGGGGACGGAGCTGTTCGTCGCGACCTTCGGCGCCACCGAGATAGCCGTCGTCAACCTGGAGACGCGCGAGAAGGCGCGTTCGTTGATCGTCGACGTCTCGAAGGGGACCTGGCAGGGGAACCCGTACCGCCTGGTGTGCACTGCGGGCGACACGGTGGTCTACACGAGCGACGATCAGTGGAACGACCTCAAGCTGGTGAGCGCGGCGACCGGCGCCTACGTCGCCACGGCCGGCAGCATCTACTATCCCGCCCTGGCGACCAGCCCGGACGGGACGCGCGTCTACGTCGGCGAGTCGGGCAGCACGGGCACGGCGGTCATCCGCTTCGACGTGGTCGGCAGCACGCTCAAGATGATGGACTCGTCGACCACGCTGGGCTTCGGCTCCCGACAGGTCAACTGTCGCGGGACGGGATGTACGTGTTCTACGCGGGCCAGAAGTACCTCGCGAACAACCTCAAGTCCGTGCTCGGGACATTCTCCGAGACGATCGTCGTCAGCAACGGCGATGGCTCGATCGCGATCGGGGCGACGAAGATCCACAACGGCACCACGTTCGCCGCCATCAAGCCGCTGCCCCTGTCGACGTCGATCATGGCGCTCAGCCCCGACGACAAGACGCTGTACCTCTACGACATGATGACGAGCCGGATCTACCTCTACCAGCTCTGAGGCTCCGCCGTGCTCGGCCGTGACGCCGCGCGAAGCTGTAGCGACGAAACACCGTCGCCGCGCAAGCGAACAATCGGATTTTGGGTTAGACACCCCCCGTGACGTTCACCGAACTGACTATTCATCCCGCGCTGCGCGCCGCGCTCGCCGCGCGTGGCTACGAGACGCCGACCGGCGTGCAAGCGGCTGTGCTCGACGCCGCAAGCGCCGGCCGCGATCTGCTGGTGTCGTCGCAGACCGGCTCGGGCAAGACCGTCGCCTTCGGCGGCGCGATGGCCGATTCGCTGCTCGCCGCCGACCAGATGCACGTCCCCCACGGGCCGAACCCGATCGCGCTGGTGATCGTGCCGACGCGCGAGCTGGCGACTCAGGTGCGCGAGGAGCTGCGCTGGCTGTACGACGGCACCCGTCTGCGCCTGGCGTCGTTCACCGGCGGCACGCCGGTGGTGGGCGACTTGAAGGCGCTGCAGCGCGGCGTCGAGCTGGTCGTCGGCACGCCCGGACGGCTGGTCGATCTGCTGCGCCGCCAGCGCCTGCAGCTCAGCGACCTGCGCGTGGTCGTGCTCGACGAGGCGGACGAGATGCTGGACCTCGGGTTCCGCGAGGATCTGGAGACGCTGCTGCAGGCCGCGCCCGCCGAGCGCCGCACGCTGCTGCTGTCGGCGACGCTGCCGACGGAGATCAAAGCGCTCGCGCGCCGCTTCCAGCGCGACGCGCTCGCGATCGATCCGCGCAAGGCCGGCGGCGCAGGCGCCGGTGAGGGCAAGGCCGCGCACGAGGACATCACCCACCGCGCGCACCTGATCACGAGCGGCGATCGCCTCGCCGCCGTCGTCAACGTGCTGCGCGCCGAGGAGACCACGCGCGCCATCGTCTTCTGCACGACGCGCGAAGGGGTGGCCGAGATGCACGAGGCGCTGGTCGCGCGCGGCTTCACGGCGACCGCGATCTCGGGCGATCGCGCCCAGGCCGAGCGCGATCGCGCGCTCGAGCAGCTGCGCCGCGGCGACGTGCGCGTGCTGGTCGCCACCAACGTGGCGGCGCGCGGCCTGCATCTTCCCGACGTCGATCTCATCGTCCACGCCGATCTGCCGCTGAACGCCGACTCGCTGATTCACCGCAGCGGCCGCACCGGACGCGCGGGGCGCAAGGGGACCGCGGTCGTCATCGCCACCGTCGGCGAGCGGCGCAAGGCCGAACGCCTGTTCGACGCGGCGCACGTCAAGGTCGAGTGGACGGCGCCGCCGTCGGCGGACACGATCGCGGTCGCCGCGCGCGCCCACCTGGCCGACGAGCTGGCGGCGGCCGAGGAGCCCGCGGCCGCGGTGGCGGCCGCGGCCGACGATCTGCTGGCGCGCGTGGAGGCCAAGCTCCCGGCGCGCGACCTGCTGCGCCGGCTGCTGGCGCGCGAGCTCGCCCGGATGCCCGTCGGGGAGCCGGTGCGCCCGGTCCACATCCCCGCGTCGGGCGCGGGCGGTCGCGCTGGCGGCCCCGGGCAGGGCCCGCCCTCGCGCCGCCGCACGCACGACGAGTTCGCGCGCGCGGGCGTCGCCTTCCGCATCAACATCGGCGCCAAGGATCGGGCCGAGCCGCGCTGGCTGCTGCCGCTGATCTGCCGGCGCGGCGGCGTCAGCCATCGTGAGATCGGCGCGATCCGGATCGGCCCGCAGGAGACCATGTTCGAGATCGCGGGAGACGCGGCCGCCGACTTCGCGCTCGCCGCCAGCGAGCCCGATCCGCGCGCGCGCCACGTCGTCATCGAGCGCGCCGAGGGAACCCCTGGGCCGGCCCCCTCCCACCGCCCGGCGCCGCGAGACCACGCCCGCCCGCCCCAACGGCCGTACGCCCGTGGGCCGCAGCCGCCGCCGCACGCACGGCCGCATCAACCGCCGCCCGCCGCCAGCCACGCGCCGCCCCCGCCGCGACCGCACCAGCCCCCGCGCGCCGCCAGCCCCGCGCCGGCCCCGCCGCGCCCGTTCCAGCCTCCGAAGGCGCGCTGGGACGAGCCGGTGCCGCCGCGGTCGCCTGAGCCCCCGAAAGCGGGCGGGCACGAGCCGCCCCGCCGGCGCCCGCCGGAGCCCGCATCGCCGCGATCGCACCAGCCCCCGAAAGCGGGCGGGCACGAGCCGCCCCGCCGGCGGACGCAGGAGCCGCCTCCCCCGCGGTCGCATCAGTCGCCACGTCCGTCCCAGGCCCCGCGCTCCCCCCAGCGCCCGCATCCACATCCGCGTCCGCACCCGCACCCGGCAGGCAAACCGGGCAAGCCCCGCGGCCCGCGCTGATCCCCACAAAAATCGGATTGAATCCGATCACATCAGCAGCGCGGTCTTGCTTGGAGCGATCGGAACACTGGAACTGTTTGCCCTCGCCCCGCGGAGCGGGGAGAAGGAAGGGAGAGGGGCCGCTTCCTATTGCGGCGCCGTTCCCCTCACCCGCCGGCCTTCGGCCGGCGACCTCTCCCCGCTTTCGCGGGGCGAGGTGCAGACTCTTCGTCGACGCGGGCTCGGCCCGGTGCAACACCGATGGCCAAGCCTGATGAAGCGTTGATGGCCTGCATCATCTGACCCGCGATCGCCGTCGGTGAGCACGACGGCCGAACGACCACACGAGTCCATCAGACGTCATCGGGCTACGGCCGTCCGCGGGCGGTGTATATCTCGGCGGAACATGGAGCCAGCGCACGCGAGCGGTCAGCTTCTGAGCGTCGTCGCCGTCCTGGGCGCGATGGTGGTGGCCGTGCCGATCTTTCGCCGCCTCGGCCTGGGGTCGGTGCTCGGCTACCTGGCGGCCGGCCTCGCCATCGGGCCGTTCGGCCTCGGCCTGTTCTCCGACCCGCACGCCGTGCTGCAGGTCGCAGAGCTCGGCGTCGTCATGTTCCTGTTCGTCATCGGCCTGGAGATGCGGCCGTCCCACCTGTGGAAGCTGCGCCGCCAGATCTTCGGGCTGGGCGCGCTGCAGATCGGCGTCTGCGTGGCGGCGCTGCTGGGGGTCGGCATGGCGCTGGGCCTCCCCCGACCGGCCGCGTTCATCGGCGCCGCCGGCTTCGTCCTGACGTCGACGGCGATCGTCATGCAGCTGCTCGCCGAGCGCGGCGACGTCGCGCTGCCGCGCGGCCAGAAGATCGTCGCGGTGTTGCTGTTCGAGGACCTGCTGATCGTGCCGCTGCTCGCCGTCGTGGCGTTCATGTCCCCGGTGGCCGTCGACCACGGCGGCCAGTCGCGCTGGCTGGGCCTGGGCATCGGCGTCGCGTCGCTGGCCGGGCTGATCGCCGCCGGCATCTGGCTGCTCAACCCCCTGTTCCGCCTGCTCGCCGCCGCCAAGGCGCGCGAGGTGATGACCGCCGCCGCCCTGCTCGTCGTGCTCGGCGCCGCCCTGCTCATGCAGGTGGGCGGGCTGTCGATGGCGATGGGCGCGTTTCTCGCCGGCGTGCTGCTGTCCGAGTCGACGTTTCGCCATCAGCTCGAGGCCGACATCGAGCCCTTCCGCGGCATCCTGCTCGGGCTGTTCTTCCTCGGCGTCGGCATGGTGCTGGACCTGTCCGTCGTCGCGGCAAGCTGGCGGTTCCTCGCCGTCGGCGTGCTGTCGATGATGGCGTGCAAGGCGCTCGGCGTCTTTGTCGTCGCCCGCGTGACGAAGACCAGCCGCGCCGACGCGCTCGACCGCGCCGTGTTGATGGCCCAGGGCGGCGAGTTCGCCTTCGTCCTGTTCGCCGCCGCCAACGCGGCGCAGGTCATCGACGCCCGGACCAGCGCCAACCTCACCGCGATCGTGGTGCTGTCGATGGCGCTGACGCCCCTGGTCGTCGCGGCCGTCAAGCGGCTGCGCCCGTCGGAGGCGCCGTCGATGGACGGCGTCGAGGCGCCCGACGGGCTGACCGGCAGCGTGCTGGTCGTCGGCTTCGGCCGCTTCGGTCAGGTGACCTGCCAGATGCTGCTGGCCCGCGACGTCGACGTGACCATCATCGACACCGACACCGACATGATCCGCAGCGCGACCCAGTTCGGGTTCAAGGTGTATTACGGCGACGGCGGCCGCATGGACGTGCTGCAGGCCTCGGGCGCCGGCAGCGCGCGCGCGATCGTCGTGTGCGTCGACAACAAGGACGCCGCCAACCGCATCGTCGACGGTCGCGCGCGCCGGGTTTCCCCAGGCGAAGCTCCTCGTGCGCGCCTTCGACCGGGTGCACGCGCTGGAGCTGATCGGCGCGGGCGTCGACTTTCAGATCCGCGAGACGTTCGAGTCCGCGCTCGCGTTCGGGGCGGGCGCCCTGCGCGCGCTCGGCGTCTCCGACGTCGAGGCGGCGGGGATCGTCGACGACGTCCGCCGCCTGGATGCCGAACGCCTCGCTCGTGAGATCGCCGGTGGCAACGTGCGCGCCGGCATCGGCGTCATGCGCACGAACGTCCCCAGGCCCGCGCCGCTGGTCACGCCCCAGCGCGAGGGCCGCGCCCTCAACGCGCCGGGCGACCCGCCCGCGCCGCCCGCGCCCGCGTCACCCTGAGCGTCACTCCGCGACGAGGATGTTCCACTCCATCTTCGACCCGACGGTCGTCGACGGGCGGCCCTGGACGGGCGCGCCGCTGGTGGTGCTGCCGACGCTGAGGCAGTGGAACGTCTCGTCCGAGCAGATGGTGAAGTAGCCGCTGCCCGTGGGGGACACGAACCAGCGCTGGAACGCGGCGGTGCTGCCCGCGGCGAACTGTTTCACGGCAGGCAAAGACGTCTCCAACCGCGTCGCCGACGACAGCGACACGAGCTTCCCCGAGCTCTGCGCCTTGAACGAGTAGTTGTACGGACCGTTCTTGAGGATGCGGAACTTGTCTCGCGGCTGGCTGACGTACGCGATCTGGTCCATGGCCGCGCCCTCGAGGGTGGAGCTCGCCGCGACGTCGAGGCAAAGGCCGCTCATGCGATTGCAGATCTTGTAGTCGGTCACCGCGTCGAACTCTCGGTACACGGTGATGACGCGCGTGCGGGTGCCGCACTTGGTGAAGCCGTCGCCCACGTCGCCATTGCCCATCGCGTCGTAGTGGGTATTGGGGGCCGTGGTAGCGACGCAGTTGTCGCGGCAGTAGCCGAGCCCCGCAAACGGGTTCTTGTAGGGAGACCCGACCTGGTTGGCGCCGAGCCGGCCCGGAACCACCGCGGAGTTGAAGTCGCTGCCGTTGCAGAAGTTCGCGACCGGCGGGCTGATGAAGATGTTGCCGAAGAACGACCCCTCCTGGAACGGGTAGTCGGAGGTATAGCCCCAGCCGAGCGCGGGGCTGGGACCGACCATCCACAGGCCGATCTTCTGCCCCTTGGTGTTCACGTGCGCCATGATGCAGGCGCTGACGTACTCCTGGCAGGCGACGCCGCACGCGCCCGTCTCCCATTCGGGAGCCAGGCCCATGCCGCCGTTGAACGTGTAGGTGACGCCGCTGTACACCTTGGTGATCTTTCGCGTGGCCGGCAGCGCGCAGCGCACGATGTACTCGATCGTCTTGCGGCCGTCCGCCGTCGTGATGAGACCGTTGGACGCCGACAGCCCGTTCGACGCCGACAGCCCGTTCGACGCCGACAGCCCGTTCGACGCCGACAGCCCGTTCGACGCCGACAGCCCGTTGACGGTCGCCAGGCCGTTGGTCGCCAGGAGGGCGTCGTCGTCGATGATGTCCTCCGTATCGCTGCCCGTGTCAGCCCCCTGACAGCCGGTGAGGAGCGCGCACCCGAAAGCAACCGAGGTCAGACTTATGGACCGGATAGACGTGAACATCTGCCTGCTTGCCTAGCAGGAACCCAGCCAAATCAGTTCGTAAGCGATAACACGTACTTTTCGCTCTTCAGCTCGACCATGAGTGTTGTTCCCAGAATGCTTTCCGTTGCCGGGGGAACAACAGAGCAGCGCGGCATGGACGGGGGAGGCCGCGATGAGGCCGGTCCGATCAGTGATGGGCGGCGAGCCAGCGGTTCAGATCGGCCAGATCGCCGTCGACGAACGTGGTCCGAGGGGCCTGCTGGTATTCCTGCCGCGCCCGTAAGACGAGCGCCATCCCCCGCTCCCGGTCCAGGCCGCCGTCGAACAACGTCCTGCCCAGCGCGAGGTGCACCTCGCCGAGCTCCGCCGCGACCGCGTTCGAGGCCTCGCGGTTTTCGCGGGCGCGCTCGAGGGCGGGGAGCGCGCGGTCGAACGCGCCCATGTTGCAGGCGGCGGCGCCGATGACCCACAAGGAGTGGGAGACGAACGGCCCGTTCGGGTCCGTCTCGCGCTCGAAGATCGCCAGCGCTCTCTGGGCAAATTCGAGCGCCTCCGGGAAGCGCCGCGTCCGGTAACAGCCACTCGCCGTGGTTCGACAGCGCGAGCGCCGTCTTCGGGTGCTCGGGCCCGAGGCCGTTGGTCAGCGCCTCGATGGCGCGCCGGGAGGCCTCGATGCCCTCGGCGATCGAGCCGGCCTCGACGAGGTACCCGGACAGGTTGAGCAGGCTGATGCCGACGTCGTGCGAGTCGGGACCGAAGCCGCGCGACTTGGCCACGATCGCCGCGCGCGCGTCGTCGATCGCCGCGGCGACGCTCCCCTGCGCCTTCCTCATCGCCGCGCGGTTGTTGAGGTACCAGCCCCACAGGTCGTCGTGACCGCCCATGCGCCGCAGCAGCATCTCGGTGTGGCGGCACCAGGTCTCCGCGAGGTCGAACCGCGCCCGCAGGTAGCCCGTCGTGTAGACGATGTACGTCGCGGCTTCGGCGGCGACCTCGTCGTGGCGGGCGAGCTCCGCGCACCACACCGCCTCGTCGAGCGCCTCGAGGGCGGCGTCCGCGCGGCCGGCGTCGTTGTGCAAGCTGCCCTGGATGAGCAGCACCTCCGCGAGCGTGGGCCCGTAGCCCAGCTGGCGCGCCTCGTCGACGACGCGCCCGCACTGTTCGAGGCCATCGCGGTAGCGTCCGACGCGCAGGAGGGCGCGCAGGTCGCCGATGTGCGTCCGCAGCGCCGTCACGGCGGCCTGCGTCTCGGCGTCCGCCGGCGGCCGCACGACCGCGCGCAGAAGCTCGATGTTTCGGCAGCGCTCGGGAGGCGGCAGCGCCATCGCGGCGCTGACGGCGTTCTCCACCACCTCCGCCGTCGCCGAGCGAAACAGCCGGCAGAGCGCGGTCAGGTCGCGCAGACCTTCCATCAAGCACTCGATGCGAAGGTCCAGCACCTCGGTGGACTGCTCGCCGCGCACGTGGGTCGCCTCGCAGGCCTCGACGTAGAGGGCCGCCCAGCGCTCGACGTAGCGATCGAGCACCGCGCGGGTCCTGTCGAACGTGGCCGCGGCGTAGGCCTTGCCGGTGGCGAGGAACGCGGCGTGCACCTCGTTCTTCTCGGGGGCCAAGACGATTTGGTCGCCGGTCTCGCCGTCTCGTCGCTGGCCGCCAACGTCCAGATCCCGTCCAGGCGGGCGGCCGCGCCGCTGGCGAAGCCGGTCCGGGCCGCGCCCGGCCGCCGATCGAGCTCGGCGAGCAGCTCGTTCATCGACGGGAAGCGGTCCTGGGGATTCGCCGACAGCCCGCGCTTGAGCGCGGCCCGCAGCCAGGTGGGAATCGTCTCGGAATCCGGCGGCTCGATGAGGCGGCCGCCGACGACGTGCTCGGCCAGCTCGGCGAACGACCTGCCGCCGAACGGACGCGCCTCGTAGAGCGCCTCGTACAGCGCGACGCAGAAGCTGAACTGATCCGAACGCGCGTCCGCGTAGCGACCGCGAAACTGTTCGGGGGACATGTAGGCGGGCGTCCCCATCAGCGTCCCCGTCCTGGTCAGCTTGTCGATGGCGGTCGGCGTGCCGGGCGCCGTCGAACGCGCGGAGGTGTTGAGGTTCTGGGTCGCTTCGGGGTCGATGACCGCCGTGCTCGAATGCCGGGGCGTCGCACCGGGCGGGACCGCCACGTCGCCGAGCGGCGCACCGGCGTCCGCATCGAGGCCTGCCGTCGCCGTCGAGCCGCGTCGGGCCAGACCGAAATCCATGACGCGCACCTGGCCGGTGCTGGCGACCATGACGTTGTCGGGCTTGAAGTCGCGATGGACCAGGTCCTTCTCGTGCGCCGCCGCGAGCCCGCGCCCCGCCGCGATGAAGACGTCGAGGATCTCCAGCCACGTCCGGCGCTGGGCCTGCAGCCAGTAGCGCAAGCGTGTGCCCATCGACGAACTCCATCGCGATGAACACCCGTTCGTCGAGCGTGTCGGCCTCGTAGACGACGACGACGTTGGGATGGGAGATCCGCGCCGTCGCCTGAGCTTCGCGCATGAGGCGGCTGCGATTGGCCTGGCCGTCCGTCTCGTAGTTGCCGCCGACCAGCTTGATCGCGATCTTACGGTCGAGGTTCGGATCGTAGGCGGCGTAGACCTCGCCCATGGCGCCCCGGCCGACGAGGCCCAGGATCACGAAGCGCCCGAGGGACGAGCCGTTGGCCAGCGTCGACGCCGGAGCGGGCGGTGGCGGCTGGTCCTGGTCCGACAGTCCCACGTTGTCCGGGTCGGCATCGACAGGTTGGCGAGCAAATTGAAGGTGCCGACGGGCGCGCGTCACAAACGCGTCGCCGCCGGCTGGTCGGCCGCGCTCAGTAGGGCTTCTGGTTGGCGATGTTGCCGCCCGGCGCGTAGTTGCACAGCGCGGTGTTTCGGAACCTGACGTTGGGGCAATCGACGATCGCGCAGCCGATGCGGACGCTCGACCGCCAGACGATCTGCGTGTAGTGGCCCGCGTCGTCGATGTTGTTGGCGGCGTAGTCGTACAGCGGCGCTTCGTCCATCCACAGGTCGATGGCGTCGGCCGCCACGCCCGCGGTCGAGGTCGACGTCGTGCCGTAGATGTTCTCGCCGACGTAGCTTTCGGTGCCGCCCAGCGCGCGATAGTCGGCCGTCCGGTTGGCGTTGTGCGGGATCAGGTCGCCCGAGCCGGGGCAACTGCTCGCGTAGTTGTAGGCGGCGTCCGCCAGGATCGGGTCCCAGGTGACCGGCGGCAGCGCCGGTGACGGCGTCGGCGTGAGCGGCCCGCTGCGCGCCTGGTTGTGGGCAGTGACGAAGGCGTAGATCTGGACCTGGCTGAGCGGGTTGGCACGGCCACCCGTCGTGCCGGCGGCGCCGGAAGTGCCCGCGGCGCCCGTCGTGCCGGCGCTGCCGGTCGTGCCGGCGCTGCCCGTCGTGCCCGCGGTGCCCGAGGTTCCGCCCGCGCAGGCCGGTGACGGCGTCGGGGTGAGCGGCCCGCTCCGCGCCTGGTTGTGGGCGGTGACGAAGGCGTCGATCTGCGTCTGGCTGAGCGGGTTGGCGCCGCCCGTCATGCCCGCGCTGCCCGTCGTGCCCGCGCTGCCCGTCGTGCCCGCGCTGCCCGTCGTGCCCGCGCTGCCCGTCGTGCCCGCGCTGCCCGAGGTCCCGGCTGCGCCGCCGTCGTCAAGGGTGCCGCCAGCCCGCGACGAACGCGACACACGCCAGGACAGCGATCTTCTCATGCCCGAATTAGTGCCCCCCGGGGCGACCGGCCATCAATCCGACACCGACGCGCGACACTGCGTCCCTGGGGAGCTGGCGTTTGAGCCGCTCGATCAGCTGGTCGATGGTCATGTTCGCGAGGCGCGCTGGCGAACGTCTTGCGGAAGTGGTTGACCAGGCTCACGCCCTCGATGTTGATGTCGACGACCATCCACGTCCGCTTGTTGCGCTCCGCATGCGGTAGTCGATCGGGACGCGCTCGCGGCTGCCCGTGACCAGCGTCGTGTCGCACCACGACCTCCTCATCCTGCTGCAGCCGTGCCGTCGACGGTCACGGTCTCCGTCCCCTGGAAGCGGTCGATGTCGTCCATGTAGCGGGCGGCCAGGATCTCCTTGAAGACCTCCACGAAGCGGCCGCGCTGCTGGCGCGCCCAGGCTGCGCCACTGCGCCCCCAGGCTGCTGCGCGCCATCTCGGCCCAGTTGAAGGCCCGGTCGGCGACCGCCCGGAGGGCGGCGATGCGCTGCGGCGCGCTTCTCCCGCCGGCGAGTGACTTGTCCTTGAGGACGGCGAAGGCCTGCGTCGATCGGTCTTCTGGATGATCGCCTCCTGGGCGGCGCCGGCCCGTGCGCGTCGGCCGCCGCGGCCAACACGAGGGCGCCGACGACGGACGGCCGAGCCAGCGCGGGCGAGCGCGTCATTGCTTGCACCTCCGACTGCGTTCGGATCGTCCGGGCGGGCCAGGTACAAGAGATTGCTGTCGCTGTCGAGCGTCCCGGTCGCCTTGGACAGCGCCGCCATCGCGACGTTGTGGTCGAAGCGCGCCTTCATGAGGCCGGTCCGCAGCGTCACGTAAGCCGCGACGGCGTCGGAGACCTCGCGGAGTCCAGGAAGCCGATGCTGTAGTCGGCCGACGCCTGCACCATCCACTGCTTCGCCTTGCTGACCGCCTCGTTTCCGCGTTCGATGTCCTTGGCGGCCCGCACGACGTCCTCGTAGGCGCGGCGGACCTCGGCCGGGATGCCCAGTCGTCGGCCCACTCGTCCCATGTGTCGAAACACCTCGCCCCGCGCGAACTGTTCCTGCGCCCGCGCCTGCGCCATGTCGCCCTGAAACTGCCAGCGCAGGCCGACGCAACAAGCCCGGGACGAAGTGATTCAAGGGATCGATCACGAAGCGGGTCTGGATCCAGTCGCGCCCCGGCGTGTACGCGGCGGAGACGAAGGCCAGCGCGAACACGTCGGGAATGAACCGGCCGCCTCGCCGCGCGCCAGCGCACCGAGCGCCATCTCGCCCTCGCGGAGGGCCACGAGCTCGGGCCGCCTCTGTTGCGCCAGCGCCGCCAGCGAAGCGAAGTCCCGGGACGCGGCCGACGGGCACCAGCTCCTCTTCGGCGGTGGCGATCGGCTCCCGGCGGGCAGCCCGAGGTAGGCGGCCAGCCCCGCCGTGCGCCTGCGCCTCGCTCGCCCGCGCCTGATTGAGCCCGATCGTGGCCAACCCCATGGCCGCCTGCAGCCGCAGCACGTCGCGTTCGGTGACGCCGGCGGCGCCCTGGGTCAGCCGGTCCTGCGTCGACTCCAAGCGTGCTCTCCAGCCAGTGGATCGTCTCGGTCGAGGAAGCGGTCGACGTCGCGCGCCAGGAGGTAGCCCTCGTAAATCCGCGCCACCTCGAACGCCACGTCGGCGCGCTCGCATGCGCGTCTGCGCTTCGCGCGCGCGCAGCCCGTGCGCGGCCGCCTCGCTGGCGCGTCGCGATCTTGCCGAACGTGTACAGCGGCTGGATGACGCGTGAGTTCGCCCACGAACACGGCCGACAGGTCGCGAGACCTGAGGCTCGCCGTACTGTGCTCGACGGACTGCACCGCCGTTCCGGGCACCAGCGTGGCCTCAGCGCGGGCCCGACGCCGGCGTCCAACGAGACGATCGGCCAGCGGGCCGCGTCCGACCTGGCGCCTCTGCGCGCTGCAGCACCGCCTCCTCGGCGCGGGCGGCGGCGATCCGGGGATTTTGCGCGAGCGCGGTCGCGCACCGCCGCTGCGCCGGTCGAGGGTGCGGGCCCCCGCGCGTGGCGCCGCCAGCATCGCGACGCGCCAGGGAAAAGACCTGCGTGACGGGCGCTGTTCATCACTGCTGCTCCTTGGGCGTCGCCGGACGGCGTTCGGAGCGCGCGGGCCGCTCTCGGCCGTGTCCGGCCGGCGGGCTCTGGTTCGCGTTGCCGAAGGCGTATCGGCCGAGCAGGTCGGCGACGTTCAGCGCCGGCTCCGTGTGGGTGATGCGCTCGCCGGCCGCCAGATTGCCGATCGGCGCCGCCGGGCGAGAGCGAGACGTACGCCTCGCCCAGCAGCCCGGCGGTGGCGATCGAGGCGATGGTGTCCGTCGGGAGCTGGACCTTGCGATCGACCGCCAGCTCGACTTCGCGCGAAGTAGTCGGCCAGCCGGATCGCCTCCACGCTTGCCGATGGTCACGCCCGCCACCTTCACCGGCGCGCGCAGCTTGAGGTCGCCGACATTCGAGAAGCGGGCCCGCAAGCGGTAGCTGTCGCGGGGCAGGAGCTTGAGCCCGCCGACCGAGATGGAGAGGTACGCCAGCACCGCAAGTCCCAAGAGCAGGAAGGCACCGGCCGCGATCTCGGCTTTCTTGTAGTCGAACAAGCTATTGGTCCTTTCCGGCTTCGCCTTTCAGAAGAGCAGGGCGGTCATCACGTAGTCGCCGCACAAGATCAGGACCGCGGTCTCCACCACGGTGCGGCTGGTGGCGCGCCCGACGCCCAGCGCGCCACCACTGGTCTGCACGCCCCGGAACGTCGCGATCCAGGCGATGAGCGACGCCGAAGACCATCGCCTTGCAGAGACCAACCGACACGTCCTTCCACTCGACCGACGAGCGGACGTTCGACATGAAGGCGAGCCCGTCCAGCCCCAGCACGTCGACGCCGAACAGGTACGCGGCCGCGATGCCCGCAACCGAGAACAGCGCCGTCGAGCAGCGGCAGCGCCGCCACCGACGCCAGCAGGCGCGGCAGCACCAGGTAGCTGCAGCGGATCGACGGCCAGCGACTTGAGCGCGTCGATCTGCTCCGTGACGGCCATGTTCCCGATGGTGGCCGTCATCGCCGATCCCGCCCGCGCCGTCACCATGAGGGCGGTCAGGACGGGCGCCAGCTCGCGCGTCAGGCTCAGGGCGACCAGCGATCCCACCAGGTTCTCGCTGCCGAAGCGGACCAGCGCGTAGTAGCCCTGGAGCGCCAGGACCAGCCCTGTGAACACGGCCGGCAGCATGACGACCCCCATCGAACCGGCGCCGACGAGATCGATCTGGGCCACGACCTCCAGCGCGCGGAAGCGGCGACTGAACAGGCGGACAACGGTCGCCAGACAGAAGATCGCGAACCGTCCCGCCTCGCCCAGAAATCGGAACGTACCCCGACCCACCCCACCGAAGCTCCGCGCCGCGCCGTCCTCGACGTTCGACAACATGGCGGCGGTCGTCCGGCACTAAGCCCAAGCGCGCCGTCCCGACGAGCCCAAGGATCCCGCGCGAAACATCCGGCCACAAGCTAGCGACGCTTCGCCGCCGCGAAACGCCAGCACATGCCTGATTCGCGATCGCGAGCTCCAGTGGTACCAGCGTCCGGGCGAGTGCGTAACAAACGCGCGCGACCGAGCAATAACATGCACTTACCGCTGAGTGCGCTCACAGCGGAGGAAGGTGGTGGCGCTGTTGCCGATGCAGCGGTCATGGATGCCGCCACCGTCCAGCGTGTCGACACCCGGGCCCGACTGCAATACGTCGTCGCCGTCGTTGCCTGACAGCTTATCGTTGCCGTCGCCGCCGCTGAGGTTGTCCTGGCCCTGGCCGCCGGAGATCGTGTCGTTGCCGATCTCGCCCTGGCAGACGTCGTCACCGTCGCCGCCGCTCATGTCGTCGTTACCGGCGCCACCGAACAGCTGATCCTGCCCCGACCCGCCGGCGATGCGATCGCTGCCTTCGCCGCCGAAGATGCGGTCGTCGCCGTCCCCCCCACTGAGCAGGTCGTCACCAGCACCGCCCGTGATGGTGTCCTGGCCGCCGAGGCCGATGATGCAATCGGCTCCGTTCGTACCGGTCAGGATATCGTTGTTCGACGTACCGACGATGACGTTAGCGTTGCTCGGGCAGCACAGCGGATCGCTGCCGAGGACCGTGGTGACCTGCTGCGTGGCAGTCGCGGTGTTGCCCCGCTCGTCGCGCGCAAACCAGGTAACCGTGGTGGTTCCGAGGCGAAACACCGTCGGGGCGTCGTTCACGATGGTGACACCGCACGGATCCTTGGCCTGCGCAGCCCCGATGTTGACGCCGGCGCAGCGATCGGCCGTAACCGCCGGCGGGACGAAGGTGAACACGGGCGGCGTCACGTCCGTCGTGGTGCCGTTCGGACAGCGCTCCTGCGAGTCGGGGATGCCGTCGCCGTCGCTGTCCGGCACCAGGGTGGTGTCGACGCGGACGCTGACGTCCGCAGTGCCCTGAAAGCTCGTGCCGGGCAGTAGCGAAACGAAGTCCTGGACACTGCGGACTTCCAGCGTGAGCTGACCGTCGCTCTTGAGCTTGCCGACGATGTCCTGCGAAGGCGAACCAATATTGTGGAAGCGCTGGCCACCAACCACACCGCTCACGGCGAACAGGGCGTCCTGGCGGCGGATCCGGACTGAGCCATCGCTGGTGGTGTCGAGAATCACGGGGCCGATCAGGCTGACCGAGCTGGCTTCAACGCCGAGCTCGCCGAATCTGGTGTTCAGATCGATATCCAGGTGTTCGAGCACGCGCCGCGTGCGGGGCGTGTCGACGTCGTTGATGAACAACCCCGTGCGCGGCGACAGCTCGACGCGCGTGCGAACCACACTGGCGGTGCCGTCGATCGCACCTTCGAATGACGGTGACGTCAGCGACATGGCCGCCCCCCCAGTGGCAGTCAGCGACATCATCGTTCCCGATGTCTTCTCCATGGTCCGCTTGATCGGGTCCACCCAGGTGGAAGAGAGAATCGCGGTCTGCGGGTTACAGGCGTTCGGGTTTGCTTCCCGCATCCGCTGTTGGTTGACGCGAGCCGCGAATCCGCAGTTGAACTCTATCGGGTGCCCGAGCTCCCACGCGCGAACCTCGCAGAACGCCTCGCAGAATGCTTCGTAGTTCTCATAGCGGCGATTTGCGCCGATCACACCGGTCCCAATACTGTCGTCGACACACAGGGAACAGCCAGCGAGTGCGTCGCAGTCATAGATCACGGTGTCCTTACCGACCGGACATTCCGTTGTGGTCTTGGTCGTGTCCTCGACGGTCTCTTTGCCGCCTAGGTCCAAGCCGATGCTCGACTTGCTGGGATCGACGGGATTAATGTTGATCTTGACTCCGCCCGTCGTCTCACCCTTGTCGACTCTGCCCTTTTCTTCCTTGGTCGAGCAGCGGCGCGAGATCTCGATGTCACAGAACACCGCGCTGGTTGGATTCGGACCCATCACCAGGTCCGGCGGCTTCGGCCGAGGGGTCGGCGGCGGAGTGGGCGTCACCTTCCCGCATCCCGCCATCACCAGGACCAAGCCAGCAAGGACAACCACACAACGTCCGAAGCAAATGCGCGAATCGGTCATGACTTCTCCTCGTTCATGGATCGCCGGATGTGACCTGAATGCGGTAGCTACCCTTCCTGCCGAGCGCTATCGCTGGATACGCTCGCAGCGGACGAACGTGGTGGCGGAGTTGCCGATGCAACGATCATGGATGCCGCCACCATCCAGGTTGTCGACGCCAGAGCCGGACTGGAGCACGTCGTCGCCATCGTTGCCTGACAGTCGATCGTTGCCGTCGCCGCCGTTGAGGTTGTCTTGGCCCTGGCCGCCGGAGATCGTGTCGTTGCCAATTTCGCCCTGGCAAACGTCATCGCCGTCGCCGCCGGAGACGTCGTCGTTGCCGGGACCGCCAAAGAGCTGATCCTGACCGGAGCCGCCCGCGATGCGGTCGTTGCCTTCCCCACCGAAGACGCGGTCGTCGCCATCACCGCCGCTCAGCAAATCGTCACCGGCGCCACCGGTGATGGTGTCCTGGCCCCCAAGGCCGATGATGCAATCGACTCCGTTGGTCCCGGTGAGGATATCGTTGTTCGACGTGCCCACGATGATATTGCTGGTCGACGGGCAGCACAGCGGGTCGCTGCCGAGCACGACTGTGACCTGCTGGGTGGCGGTGGCAGTGTTGCCCCGTTCGTCACGGGCGAACCAGGTGACCGTGGTGGTGCCCAGGCGGAAGACGCTGGGGGCGTCGTTCACCACCGTGACGCCGCAGGGATCCTTGGCCTGGGCAGTGCCAATATTCGCCCCAGAACAACGATCGACGGTGATCGCCGCCGGGACGAACGTGAACACGGGTGGCGTCGTATCGGTCTTGCTTCCGTTCGGGCAGACCTCCTGCGCATCGGGTATGCCGTCACCATCACCGTCCGGCACCAGGTCGCTGTCGACCCGGAACGTGACGTCAGTCGTCCCCTGGATGTCGATGCCTGGAATCAGCGAACGGAACGCCTGCACACTGCGGACGTCCAGGGTCAGGTGGCCGCTGGTCGTGAGCCTCCCCACGATGTCCTGCGATGGTGAGCCGAGGTTCTCGTAGCGTTGGCCGCCGACGACGCCGGTCAAGGCGAACAGCGCATCCTGCCGGCGGATTCGAATGGAACCGTCGCTGGTGGTCTCAAGGACGGCCGGCGAAATCAGGCTGACCGAGCTGGTGCTGACAGGGAGCGAGCCTATGCTGGTGCTACCGAGCTCGATGTCCAGGTGCTCCAAGACGCGGCGGGTCCGGGGGGTGTCGACGTCATTTATGAACTGTCCCGTGCGGGGAGAGAGCTCGACCCTGGTTCGCACCACCGTCGCGTTCGCATCAATCGAACCCTCGAGTGACGGCGAAGTGATCCGCGCGAACGCCTGCCCGGTGGCCGTCAGCGCCATCATCGTCCCTGACGTCTTCTCCATGGTCCGCTTGATCGGATCCACCCAGTCGGGCGAGATGGTCGCAGTCTCCAACCGGCAGGCGTTCTGGTTGCTCTCGCGCATACGTTGCTGATTGACGTGGGTGGCAATCGCGCAAACCACGCCGTGGGCCTGGGTCTGAAACTTTCGGACTTCGCAAAACGCTTCGCAGAACTTTTCGTAGTTGGCATAGGTGCGGCCCTGGCCGATGACACCGCCCTCAGTGCTGTCGTCGACGCATTGCGAGCAACCCGCAATTGCATCGCAATCGTAGACGACCGCGTCTTTGCCCGACGGGCACTCTTCGGTGGTCTTGCTCGAGTCTTCGTATGCGGTCTTGCCGCCTAACTCAAACACCACCCCTTCCTTGCCGTCAGTGCTGGCCTTGACGCCGCCCGACCATTCGCCGCGGTCGATTCTGTTGGCCTCTTCCTTGGTGGCGCAGCGCCGGGCGATCTCGACGTCGCAGAACACCGCACTGGTCGGGCGCGGCCCCCGGGTCAGCGGTCCCGGATCGGGAATTTCACCGGAGGGGCGACGGTGATGTTGCCGCAAGCCTGCGCAAGCAACGCCACGCCGGCCAACGTCGTGAGCCGGACAAAGACGAATTCCCTCGTGTCGCGCATGCCGCCATCCTCCGTTCTGTGGACCTAGAGCTGGTACTCCAGCAACAAGAGAGATACGGACCCGGGGCGCACGTTGGTTGATTTATTTAGGCAACGGATTTGTTAACGACCGATGACCTTGGTTGACAGCCACGCCGCCACACTGGATCCTTCGTGCATGTCGAACACATCGCGCCGACGTGTTTCGATGCGGTGCGCGCTAGCCGTCGTCATGGGATGCGTCGCGTGCGACGCCGAGGACGCCGACCTACCCGATGACGTCGTGTGGCGCTCCGCACGCTTCGACTACTACACCCGAAGCGCCGAGGCCCATGCCTGCGCGTCGGTCATCGACGTCCTCGAACGGCACTTCGATGTTGTGCAAGGGTTTCTCAACTTTCCGTGGCCAGCGGGGCAGAAGATCGACTATCGCAAGTTCCTCGACGCTGACGACCACGACGGGCGAGCCCATTGCGGCACTGAGCTAGCCGCGGCGTGCGCAGTGGGACGCAACGTGCGGTCGCCCACGGCCTTCGATCAGCACGAGCTCGTTCATACCTATCTGTTTGGCGCCGGCGAGCCACCGCCGTTATTCGTCGAAGGAATCGCGGTGGCCCTGACGTGCGAGCCGCCGGGTATCGGCTGGCGACCGACCATCTCGTGGGATCAGGCTCTGCCCGCTGCGGATCGATTGCAGCTCTACGGCACCGGCGGGACGTTGGTCGCGCACATGCTGCGCCAGTACGGCCCTGAACCGTTCATGCAGCTGTATTCCACACTCCGCCCGGATGCGGATGCGACCGACGTGGACGAAAAGATCCGCGCGCTCTATGGGATATCAGCCGATGAGATGTGGCAAGGCGCGCTCGTCGCCAGGCGGCCCGGGTGCTTTCCGCTGTGGCCCTGCAGCCATGACCCGATCGCCGTTGACGGCACAGCGATCACAGTGGGAACGCAGTGCGGGCTCGATCTCGACTATCGACGCGTCGTCGCTCCCTCGAGCGCCAACTTGCTGGTCTCCAGCACCACCGAGCAGCGAGGCATGCGACTCATGACCTGTGACGACCGAGTCCCTCCGGGCGCCGTCATCGCCAAGGGGACGCTGACCACGGGTCTCGGCCTCGCGCAGGTTGACGCTGGCTCGTATTACCTGGATTTCGCCAGCCGTCCGTCGCAGATCGGTGCGACGATCCCTTCCGCCCCCTGGGCCGGGACCGACTGCTCGTCGCTCGACACTCTCGTGGTCCCCGCGGATCCGGCGGCTACCCTCAGGATCGTTATTCCGCCCATGACGAGGAGTTGGTTCGTGAAGCTCCACATGGCGGAGCCACACCGCTTCGCGGTGGGCTCAGTTGATACGATGATGCTTTCAGTCTGTGGTGACTGCGGGGGCGCCGGCGTGGGGTGCGAAGCGATGCCGCTGCTGGAACGTGGCCTCACCACCATGTGGAGTGGCGATATCGTCCTTCATTTTCAGCCCGCTGTCCTCGATCCCGAAGATCCTAAGTGGCCGTTGCCGACGGCGGCGGAGCTCCTGGGCTATTGAAGCGCGTCGGCCTGCTGCTTGGCCTTGTCCTCGGCGCCTGTGGCGGCGCCGCCCCCGACTGGCCCGACGACGTGCGCTGGACGTCGGCTCACTTCGACTACTACACCCGGCACGACGAAACGGAGGCGTGTGAATCGCTCGTGGCCGTATTCGAGCAGCACTTCACCGTGATGCAAAGCGCGCTCGGCTTCGAGTGGGCCGACGGCGACAAGATCTCGTATCGCAAGTTCGTCGACGTCGCCGACTTCGACCACAACAGCCCCTGTCCCCAACGGTCGGGTGGCTGCGCGCCCGGGCAGACTGCCCATTCGCCAGTCGCGTTCGAGCAGCACGAGCTGATTCACACCTACCTGGCCAGGGTCGGCCGCCCACCCTCATTGTTCCTCGAGGGCGTGGCTGTCGCTTTGTCTTGCGATCCGAGGGGACTCGGCAGAGCGCCGACCCTGTCCTGGGATCAGGCATTGAATGACCCCGATGATTTCGCATCGATCTACCCAACTGCAGGCGTCCTGGTTTCTCATCTGCTTCGCCGCTTCAATATCGCCCTCTTCATGGAGCTCTACCGATCACTGCCCAGCGGCGCCGGTCCGGCCGAGGTAGACGCGAAGATGCGGCAGCTTTACGGCGCATCCGCCGAGAACATCTGGCAGGACGCGCTCGCCGACCGATGGGGCTGTGTGCCGCTGTGGCCCTGCAGTCGAGAATCGATCCCGGTCGATGGCACGCCCGTCGCTCTCGGCGCCCAGTGTGGGCTGCAGCAAGACTACCGTCGGTTCGACGTCGCCGCTGACAGCAATGTGGTGGTCTCCAGCACCGGTAACCGGGGCATGCGCTTGCTGGAATGTGATGCTGACGGATCTCGGCCGGATGTGATCATCTCCGATGTCGCGCTTGCTACCGGGGTGGGGCTGACCCAGGTCGCTGCAGGGCGGTACTACGTTGAATTCGCCAGCCGTCCCTCGGAGGTGGCGGTGACCATTCCCACCCGCGCTGCCGCGGGTCCCGACTGCGCGACCCTGGAGCCGCTGGTGATTCCGGCCGATCCCGCCGTAGTGGTGCGCGTCGTGATTCCGCCGATGACGCCGAGCTGGTTCGTGAAGCTGCGGGTACCGGAGGCGCACCGCTTTGCCGTCGGCAGCCTCGATACGATGACCCTCTCGGTTTGCGGGGACTGCGACGGCGCAGCCCCAGGATGCGAGCCGGCGCCCCTCCTGCCCCGCGGCCTCACGGCGAATCTCGCCGGCGACTACGTCCTGCACTTTCGACCCGCTCCGGAGGAACCGAAAGCGTTTCTGCCGACCGCTGCGGAGCTGGAAGGATTCTGACCCGGCCCGCCCGGCGGAGCGCGCGGCGGGCGCCAAGACGAAGTCTGGCTTCCAACGTTCGAACCTGTTGCCGCGAGAGCCCTAGCCGCGCGGCCACCTCTGCCTGCGACAGGTCCAGGTGATATCGAAGCTCGTGGATATGCCGCAGCTCCGGTGCGAGGCCCGCGAGATGCTCCCGGAGTGTCGTCAGCGTCGGGTCGTCCACCGCTTCGTTCGCGGGACGCGTAAGCCAATCGGCGACCAGAGCGTCGTCCGTACTCGCGACACCTAGCCCCGGCAACAGAGGCTCACAGCTGCGGCGCCTGTGCCAGTCAATCAAGGTGTTGTGCGCGATTCTGCGCAGGTATGGCCAATAGCCCCTGACGCCGTCGTAGTTATTTCGCCCGGAGTGGCCAAACGCCTTGATGAACACTTCGTGAACGAGATCCTGAACGTCGTCTGGGGTGGTGGTCGCCCCGGAGCGGCGTCGGATAGCGGCCATCACGAGGCGACGATACCTCCTGTAGAGCTGGTCGAGGAGCAACGGGTCTCCCCTGCGGAGCCCGTCGAGCGCGTCGTCCCCTGCCGCGTACGGGTGACATGTTAGCGGCAGCTCGCTAACGACGTTGGTGATCCGACTCGCTCCCCCTTCAGGCATCGCCGCGTCCTCCAACCTAGAGGTGCTGGAGACGGTTGATCCGTGCTCGGTTTTTCTTCGATCCGAGGAGCTGAAAATGGTCTCACCAGCCGGCAACGTTTTGCGCCCGGAGGTGGAGTGAGCGCGCGCACCTCTTGTTCGTTTCGTCTCCATCGCCGCGCCATCTCGAATGGGCGATAAAGCTTCGGCGCAGCGCCGCCGAAGTTGCGGCGCACAAACTGGTTCGACAGGAGAACGACGATGCGAACGACACGGTCGGCAGTGATCGGGATGGTGTTCTTGCTCGGATGTGCGGTGGGCGGAGCCTCGTCGAGGCTGGCCGTACCGCAGGCGCGCGCAGGCACGAATCCGACGCGCTGGGAGTACCACTGCATAGACGGGAATAGCGAGTTGGTGGGGAACAGCAACAAGATGGGCGAGCAAGGCTGGGAGATGGCGGCCGCAGCCGGCGCCGGATCCAATTCGCTGAACAACCAGTTCATCTGGTGCTTCAAGCGCCCTGCGCTCTGAGCCGACGTAAACTGGGCGCGTGCACTTCCTACTCATCGCAGCGGCGGTAGCCGCGTCGCCCGCTAGCGCCGACCTCGCCAACCGCCGAACCACCGCCGATCGCGCCCCCCGACAGCATCGTCGCCGACGGGATTCCGCCCGTGCCGGCGTCCGTCGCGGCGGCGCTCGGTCCCTACACGGAGTTTCGCGGCGCGACGTTCCTGTCGTGGCGTCCCGACGGGCGCGACATGTTGATCGCGACCCGGTTCGGCGACACGGTGCAGGTTCACAGGGTCGCGGCCGCGCGCGGCGCCAGGACGCAGCTGACGTTTTTCCCCGACCGCGTGCCGATCGCGGCGTACACGCGCGCGCCGACCAGCGGCGCGCCGTTCTTCGTGTTCTCGAAGGACACGGGCGGCAACGAGTTCGCCCAGAGTTACCGCCTCGACACCGACGGTGGCGGCGTGACGCTGCTGACCGACGGCAAGTCGCGCAACAGCCTGGGTGTGTTTTCACGGCGCGGCAAGCGGCTCGCGTACACGTCGACCCGCCGCACCGGCGCCGACACCGACCTCTACGTCGTCGACGCCGGCGATGCGAAGACCGACCGCCTGCTGGCGCAGGTCAAGGGCGGCGGCTGGGCGGTGCTCGACTGGTCGCCGGGCGACGACAAGTTGCTGGTCCGCGAGACGATCTCCGTCAACGAGAGCTTCTTGTGGTCGTTCGACGTCGCGAGCGGCGAACGCAAGCCGCTGACCCCGCGCCCCGAAGGTGAAAGGCGCAAGGCCGACAAGGCCGACAAGGTCGCGTACCAAAACGGCGCCTGGTCATCCGACGGGCGATCGATCTTCGTGACCACGGACCGGGACAGCGAGTGGTTCCGCCTGGCGCGCGTCGAGCTCGCCAGCGGCCGGCACACCTACCTGTCCGATCACATCGCCGTGGGACATCGACGAGCTGGACCTGTCGGACGACGGCAAGCAACTGGCCGTCGTCGCCAACGAAGACGGCGTCGGCCGCCTTCACCTGTTCGACGCGCGCACCGGCAAGGAACGCCCTGCCCCCAAGCTGCCGCCGGGCACGGTCACCGGCATCGGCTGGCATCCGAACGGGCGGTCGCTCGCGGTGACGCTGGCAAGCGCGCGCATGCCCGCCGACGTCTTCGTCGCCGACACGCGCGGCGGCCGCGTCGAGCGGTGGACGGAAAGCGAGATCGGCCCCGTCGACCTCCACGATCTCCCCGAGCCCGAGCCGATCAAGTGGCGCAGCTTCGACGGCCGCGAGCTGTCCGGGCTGCTCTACCGGCCGCCCGCGCGCTTCACGGGCCGCCGCCCGGTGATGGTCAACATCCACGGCGGGCCCGAGGCGCAGGCGCGGCTCCAGTTCCAGGGGCGGCACAACTACCTGCTCGTCGAGCTCGGCGTGGCGATCGTCTACCCGAACGTGCGCGGATCGACCGGCTACGGCAAGACGTTCACCAAGCTCGACAACGCGTTGCTGCGCGAAGATCCCGTCAAGGACATCGGCGCGCTGCTCGACTGGATCAAGACGCGCCCCGAGCTCGACGCCGATCGCATCCTGGTCAGCGGCGGCAGCTACGGCGGCTTCATGAGCCTGGCCGTCGCGTCACGCTACGCCGATCGCATCCGCTGCTCGGTGGACATCGTCGGCATCTCGAACTTCGTCACCTTCCTGGAGCGGACCGAAGCCTACCGGCGCGATCTGCGCCGCGTCGAATACGGCGACGAGCGCGACCCCGCGACGCGCGCGTTCATGCAGCGGATCGCGCCCGTGAACAACGCCGCCACCATCACCAAGCCGATGCTCGTCGTGCAGGGCAAGAACGACCCGCGCGTGCCGCTCGCCGAAGCGGAGCAGATCGTCGCGACGCTGCGCAAGCGCGGCACCAAGGCCTGGTACCTGATGGCGCGCGACGAAGGCCACGGCTTCGCCAAGAAGCGCAACGCCGACTACCTCGCCTACGTGCTGGTGACCTTCATCAAGAAGCACCTGCTCGACTGATCGTTCACGAGCCGCCGCCGCCGTCGGGCGGGTCGCAGGGCCGCTGCAAGGTCGGGGCGTTTTCGCGGCACATCGAGTTGGTCCGACCCGCCTCTATCCTGAGGCTCGTCTGACCGCAGAAGGCGCCGACTTCGCCGCTTTGTTCGGCGCCGACGAGCGCGTGCGACGTGGCGTCGTAATAGCAGATGTCGGCGCTGAGACCGTAGCTGTCCATGAGGATGATCAGGTCCTGGCAGTGCCACACCGCCTGCTGCGCACCCGTGCCGCTGAAGCCGCGGCACCCCGGAAGGTTCGCCTCGCTCCCGTCGAACATCGGCGGACACTGCGCGCCGACGGTGGCGAGGTCGCCAACGCATTTGCCGGCGTCCGGGGTCGGCTCGCCTCCGTCGGGGACGAGCGCGCCTTCCGAGCACGCTGCCAGCACAAAGCCCAGCGCGGTTGCCATGACTCCACGTCGCATGGGCCGCTAAGGTGCAACGGCAGTGCCTGAGCTATCCATCGAGAATCCTTGTGCTGGCATTTGCCAGCCGCGACAAATGGATCAGCCCGCCCGCCGGCTAGTTGAGGTGCCGGGAGCGCCCGCGGAGGCGCTGGATCTCTCGCTGGAGGTCCTGGTTCGACGGGTCGAGCACCGCCAGGTGCTCGAGGATCTCGATCGAGCGGTAGAGGTCGCCGGCGCGCCCGTAGATGCCGCCCAGGTTGTGAAGCATGCGGGCGAGAATCTGGTGCTTGGGCGACGGCGCCAGCGCGTCGTCGTCGAGGAGCACATCGGGACGAGCGAACCGCGCGTGCAGCGCCTTGAGGCCGGCGCGGTCGAGCTCCGCCCCGCCGGCGAACGGATCGAGGATGAGCGGGGCGGGACCGCCGTCGACGCGGACCAGGAAGTGACCGGGGAAGCCGACGCCGCGCGCGGTGACGCCCACGCGCCGCGCGATCTCGACGTACAGCACCGACAGCGTGATCGGGATGCCGACCCGGCGATCGAGCACCTCAGCCAGGAAGCTGTTGCGCGGGTTGTAGTAGTCCGCAACGTTGCCGCGGAAACCGAGCTCCCCGAACAGCGTCCTCGCCAGGGCACGCGCAGCGGCCCACGGACGATCGGCCCCGCCGGAGGCGCTGGCGTCGATGGCGGCGGCCGCCTGAGCTGCGATCTCGTCGAGCTTGCCGCGATACCTGGTGACGTCGAGGTCGTGGTGATCCCAGGCGCCGATGAGCAGCGCCGCAACGTCGAGCTCGATGTCATCGTCGTCGCGCTGAACCACCTCCGCGAAACGCTGGACTGCCGCGAAGCTCACGCCAGTCAAGCTAGCACACGGCGCGCAGCTGATTCGCAGCGGCATTCTTCACGGCCGAGCTCGCTTTGCGGCGGAGGTTTGCTAACCCTTTGAGCTTGCGCTGCTTGCAGACACGGTTCGTCGCAACGTTCGCGTTGATGCTGGCATGTTCGCTCGCGGCGAGCTGCAAGAGCAACCAGTCGGGGATGATCGCAGCGCGACTGACCGGCGACGTGTCGGCGGCGCCCCTCAGACGCATCGCGCTCGGAAACTCGGGGCCGTGCGGCGCGACGACGCTGACGCCGGCCGGGGAGACCATCATCAATCGCCGCCCGTATCTTCAGCGCGTGACCGCGTACAGCGGGATGGTGGTGTGGACGGCGCCTGCGACGGCCGGCGCCACGGTGTCGATCACGATGCCCGACGGGACGGCGGTGACGCGCGTCGAAGCCGACGTCGATGCCACCGCGCCGCTTGCGGCCGGTCGCGCGCAGTGGGTCGCCACGCTCGCCGGGCTGTCGCCAGCGACCAGGTACTGCTACGAGATTCAGTCGAACGGACAGACACTGATGCAGGGCGGGACCTTCGTCACCGCGCCGCTCGCCGGCAGCGGAACCCCGGTCAGCGTCGTCGTATTCGGCGACTCAGGCGAAGGTGGGTCGGACCAGCACGCGCTGCTGCGCCAGATGCAGACCTTGCGCCACGATCTCATGTTGCACACGGGCGACATCGCCTACGACCACGGCACGCTGGCGGACTTCGAGAGCAAGTTCTTCTCCGTCTACGCGCCGCTGCTGTCGGGCGCGGCGATGTTCCCCACCAGCGGCAACCATGATTACGAGACCGCGGACGCCGCGGCCTATCGCCAGGTGTTCGCGCTGCCCGAAAACGGCGGCGCCGACGGGCTCGAGCGCTGGTACTCGTTCGACTGGGGCGACGTGCACTTCGTCGCGCTCGACACGGAGCGGATCGGCGACGCGCAAGCCCGATGGCTGGCGGCCGATCTCGCCGCGAACCAGCTGCCATGGACCGTCGTCTACGGTCACCGCCCGCCCCACTCCACCGGCGAGCACGGGGACACCGTGCTGTTCAAGCAGTACTTCGTCCCCATCCTGGAGGAACATCACGTGGACCTGGTCCTGGCCGGCCACGATCACCACTACGAACGGTTCCTGCCCCAGCACGGCATCACCTACGTGGTCACCGGTGGCGGCGGCCGAGGCACGCGCGACGTCTACGGCGGACCGCTGACGGCGTTCGCCGAGTCGGTCATCCATTGCATCGTGGTCGAGGTCGCCGGCGACAAGCTGAGCCTGCACGCGATCGACGGCGCCGGGCGCGAGTTCGACTCGACGGTGATCGCCAAGGCCGCCCCGCCGCCGCCGTGATTCAGAACGCGGCGGCCGACACCATCAGCCGAAAGCCCGACTCGGGCGCGTACGCGACCTGAGCGCCCCAGGCGCCGCCCGCCTGCCAGTGCTGCGGCTGCGCGAGCTCGTAGAAGCGCAGCCCGGCGCCGACGCTGGTGTAGAGGCTCGACCTGTTGATGCCCGCGAACCACGGGCCCGCCACCGCCCCGACGTCGGTGAACAGCGACGCGTCGATGCGCGACGCGACCAGCCAGCGCCACTCCGCGGTGCCGACGACGGCGCTGCGGTCGCGGAACCGCCCCTCCGGGAAGCCGCGCATCGTGTTGAGCCCTGCCGCGGAGATCATCTCGTCGAACGGGACGACAGTGCCGCCCAGCGGCTGCACGACGGCGGCCTGACCGCGCAGCACGAGGCCGCGATCGCGGCCGCCCACGGCGAGCACGGTGTCGAACCCGAGCCGCACGAGCTGCGTCGGATCGCCCATGATCCCCCGCCCGTACGTCGCGTCGACCGCCATCTCCAGGCCGTCGCCGTCGCGGTGGTGATCGCGCAGATCGAGAGCGAGGCGGGCGCGCTCGCGCAGTAGCCGCCGGCCGCCGCCGTAGAAGCCGGGGACCAGCAACGGGTCGACGCACGGCGCGGCGACGCCGGCCGCGGCGCACGCATCAGGCGGCGCGCCGAAGAACGCCGTCAGCGGCGGCCCACGGCGCACGTCGTTCGCATCGTAGTTGCGCCATTCGAAGTCGCTGCCCGCATCCAGGCGGATCATCCGCGGGCGCGGCGACGTCCATCGCAAGCCGAGGCGGCCGATGTCGGCCGCGTAGCGGGCGATGCCCCGCCCCGCCGCCGCCAGCTCCGCCTCGCTTGCGGGGCCGATGCCGGCGTACAGGCGGTCGCGGCGCCGATTCCACGACGCACCGAGCTCCAGCCCGGTGCGCGGCGGTCCGCGCAGCGACACCTCGCCGAGCAAGATGTCCGGCCCTGCGGTCAAGAATCGCGTTGTCGCGAAGCTGGCGCCGGGAAGTCGGCCGTAGAACAGACTCAGCCCCGCCGACGGGATGAAGCCCGATGTGTACAAAACTTCGGGCCGCGCGCCGACCAGCCCGTCGTCGGTCGTCAGGATCGCGCGCAGGCGCCCCGGCAGTTCGTACTTCTCCACGGTCTCGCTGGTCTTGAGGACCGGCCATAACACGACGCGCGCCCCCGCGCGCGGGACGGCCAGGGCGGCGCGTCCTGCCGGCGAGCCCGTGTCGGGCGCCGGCGCGCGGCCGTCCAACGCCTCGCCGCAGCGCGGATCGGGGGGCCGATCCGGCTGCCCGCAATCGGGCGCCGGTGCCAGCGCGAACGCCAGGGCAAGCGACACTGACCACATGCGGCTTCCTACTCGGCTCGCTCGAGGCCCAGCACGCGCGCGCCGGCGACGTGGATGCGCGCCGGCTTCGCGCGGCGCACGCCGCCCGCGTCGCCGCGAAGCTCGCTTGTCACCTCGACGACCCGGTAGGCCTGCCCGCGCGCCGCATCCAGCGCCACGCAGGCGGACGGTCGACCGGCGGCGGCGACCGCGCTTGCCCCGACCGCGCGCCCTGCATCGTCGCGGATCGTCACGGCGTAGCGCAGCTCGCGCACGTCGGCGTAGCCGCGCGCGACGGCCAGGTCGTCGAAGCAGACGTCGTGGCCGTCGCCTGTCACGCGCGGCGCTTCGATCGCCGTCGCGGTGCGCACGTAGCGCCGGCCGATGATGTCTCGCCGCGCGCGCAGCGCGTACGTCAGGTACGCCGCCTCGGCTTCAGGCAGGCGCGCCTCGGCGACGATGGCGGCCAGCTGGGCGTCGGAGAACGACGTCACCAGCTTGGCGCCCCAGTAGGCGTCACGATCCGTCATGCGGCGATGCGCCGGCACCTTGCGGCCGGTGCGGAACTGGTCGGGATCGAATGTCTCGGCCGGGTACCAGCCCACCGCCGGGTGCGCCACCGTCATCTGCTGCCAGCTTTCGCGCTGGTCCTGGTAGGGGCGGCGGTAGAGGCCCAGCGACGCCCACGCCGCCAGCGTCCGGCCCACCTCGATGTAGCGCTCCTGCCCGTTGAACGGCCCCTTGACCTTGGTGGTGGCGGACCCGAGGCCGGCGCCGAAGTCGATGAAGTGGTGGCGGACGAAATGTCGGCCGTCCTCTTCGACGTAGCTGTCCAGCGTGTTGGTGAAGCCAGCGTCGTGGATCGACAGCCAGGCGACCAACAACAGGCTGGCGCGCAGCGAGCGGCGATGCTGGTGCGGTATTCGATCGTTGGGATCATCCGGACGCTGGCCAACGAGATCGAAGGCGCCCACGACCCGCCCGGGCAGCCAGGTGCTCGCCACGACCCGCACGCGGCCGTCGGGACCGTGTGCGCTGCGCGCCAGCCCGGCGCGGATCTGCTGCGCGGTGAGCGGCCGGCGTTCGACGTCGTAGAGCTTGAACGTGGCCTTCGGATCGAGCTGGAGATCCGTCTCCGGATCGACGTCGAGCACGAAGCTGCTCGGCACGTTGTAGCCGGCGGCGTGGAAGATGCGGGCGCCGACCACCTCGGCGCTGCTGGCCATGCCCGGGTGGCCTTCGGGATCGGGCTTGACCATGAACTTGCGCCCGTCGGCGTCGACGGCTTCGAAGCCGAACGCCGCGCCGCGCACCTTCCCCTTGACGATGCGAAGCGGCAGCCGCGGCGGCGCGCCCGGCGCGCCGGCGGCGACGTCGGACACCGCCATCGGGTGCAGGTGGTTGCGCGGGCAGAACCACGTCGAGCACGGGACCTCGTCCAGCGCGTTGACGTCGCGCGCCGGGCGCGGGCCCTCGAGCGTCAGGTAGTAGTCGACCTCGCCTGCGATGCTGTCGCGCAGCAGCATCGTGATGTCCAGCTCCTCCAGCGCGGTGGTCGCCGGCGGTCGCGCGACGTCGGCGTCGTCGTGCTCGTGCCAGGCGACCGGCCTGTCGGGGAACGCGCGCACGGTCGGCGCCGACCGGGCACAACCCCACGGAATGAACATCAGCAGCATCACCGCCGGCACGGCCACTCGAGCCCGAACCCGCCAGCGTGGCCCGGGCAGATCGCCGCCGGCGCCGACCAGCGCACGGTGGCGCCGCGCGATCGCGGCCATCGCGCCCATCCAGATCACGGCGAGCACAACGTTCACCGCCGCGAACCCTGCCCGCGACAGTTGCAGGACATGCAACCCCGCGAACACCACGCCGCCGGCCACGAGGTCGCCGAGCCGCACGAACACGGTGTCGATGGCGGCCTTGCCGGTGTACTTCGCCCCGCGGCTGGTCGGCAAGAACAGCGCGTGGCGCACGGTGTTCAGCAGCGAATAGTCGAGCGCATTCTCCGCGAGCTTGACGCCCGCCACGACGGCCAGCACCGGCACCAGCGCGATCACGCCGTACCCGCCCACCGCCACGACGGGCAACACGAACAGCATCGCGCGGATGCCCACGTGCTTGATCAGGCGGGAGACGAACAGCGCCTGGAAGATCAGCGCGACCGCATTCACGCCGCTGTAGAAGTTGCCGAAGAAGCGTCCGATGTACGCCGTGCGCGCGTCGGGCGGCAGCGCGTCCGCATTCCGCTTGATGGTGTCCGCCAGGATGTATTCGCCCTGGGTGTTGACCAGGTTGGCGAGCAGCAGCGCCACCCCCAGCAGCAACAGGTAACGATCACCCAGCACGAGCGCGAACGGACCGCGCGTACGCGGGACGTGAGAGTCGTGCTCGGCGACGGCAGCGATGGCGCCCGGAGTGGCGTCGGCCGGAGCGCGCTGGGCGCGCAGCCGCCGGGCGTACGTCTCCACGGCGGAGACGATGGGAATGGCGCCCGCGTACAGCGCCGCTGCGAACGCCATCAGACCGAAGACCCCGAGTGGGCCGATCAACCAGCGGGCGAGCTGCGCGCCGGCGATGGCGCCCAGCGAGGCGCCGATGGCGATGATCCCGAACAGCCGCTCGCCGGTGGGACGGTCGAGCAGGTCGTTCGCCAGCGACCAGAACTGCGCGACGCTGAGCAGCGACACGATGCCCAACCAGATGAAGAACGGCACGCCGATGGGCAGCCCGGCGAGGCCGGCGGCGATGAACAGGACGTTCACGATCGCCAGCGCCAGCAAGCTGCCGCGTACCAGAAGGCTGCGCGAGATCCCGCCCGTAGCGCGCGCGTACAGCGGCATCAAGCCGAGCAGCAACAGCGCCTGCGCGGCCGTGCCGTAGGTGCGCAGCTCGCTACCCTTGAGCCCCCACAGCGTCTTGAGCAGGATGAGCGGCTCGCGCACCGTCTTGAGCAGGTAATAGGCGACGAGCAGCAGGAAGACCTGAAGCCCGAGCAAGACCACCAGCGCCGCCTCGCCGCGCCGGACGTCACCGAACAACCTCAGCCAGGGCGCGGAATCAGCCCTCCCCCTACCGACCTCCCCCATCCCAAGCAACGTGAGTGCGGCGCCGCCTTACGCAAGCGGCGAACTCATCCGGGCAGCTCGTCCGTGGACGGGCGGGACTTGCCGTGGTCGCAGGCGATTACAGCTTTCAACGGACGGACTCGGAGCAACGCCGTGCGTCCGCTTCTGCTCTACGACGGAAACTGCACGTTCTGCCGACGGTGGGTCGACCGCTGGCGGGCGCGAACCGGTGACGCCGTCGCCTACCGGCCGAGCCGGCGCGCCCGCCGGGCGGTGAAGTTCATCGACAGCGACGGCAAGCGTTACCGGGGCGCCGAGGCGGTGTTGCGCGCGCTCAGCCACGCGCCGCGCATGCGACTCGTGGCGGCGATCGGGCGCTGGCCGGTCGTCCGCTGGCTGGCCCGACGAGCGTATCGATTCATCGCCGCCCACCGGACATCGGCCGCGCGGATCGATCGCCTGCTGTTCGGCAGATCGACCGCCCCGCCCACGCGCCACGTGGTGCGCTGGCTGTTCCTGCGCTGCCTGGGCGGCGTCTACCTGATCGCGTTCACGTCGCTGCGCGCTCAGGTGCTGGGCCTGTACGGCAGCCGCGGCATCGAGCCGATGGGCAAGCTGCTCGGCGGCCTGCGCGCGCAGGCCGGGCGCGACGCCTACCGGATCGCGCCGACGCTGCTGTGGCTGGGATCGTCCGATCGCGATCTGGTGCGGTTCTGCGGGGCGGGCCAGCTGTGCGCGGTGGCGCTGATGCTCGACATCGCGCCGCGCACGATGGTCGCCGCGCTGTGGGCGCTCTACCTGTCGTTTGTCTCCGTCGGGCGCGACTTCCTGTCATTTCAGTGGGACGCGCTGCTGCTCGAGACCGGTGTGCACGCGATGCTGGTCGGCGCGCCGAAGACCAGCCGCGATCGCCCGGGCGAGCCGCCGTGGCTGGGCGCCCTGCTGATGCGCTGGCTGGTGTTCCGGCTGCATTTTCAGTCGGGCCTCGTCAAGCTGCGCTCGCGCGATCGGAGCTGGCGCCGCTGCACCGCGTGCGCCTACCACTACCAGACGCAGCCGCTGCCGACGCGGGTCGGCTGGTACGCGTCGCACCTGCCGCGCCCGATCCAGAAGTTGTCGACCGCCGCGGTGCTGGCGATCGAGCTCGGCGCGCCGCCCCTCGTGTTCGCCCCGCGCCGCCTCCGCAAGGCGGCGTTCACCGCGCTGACGGGCCTGCAGCTGCTCATCGCCGCCACCGGGAACTACGCGTTCTTCAACCTGCTGACGATGGCGCTCGGGTTGTGGACGCTCGACGACAGCAGCTTCGCCCGCCCGCGCCGCGTCGCCGGTCGTCGCGCGCGCAAGCGGCGAGCGGCGACGGCGTGGCTGCGCCTCCCGCTGCGCGTCGCCCACACGGCGGTGGCCGCCGTGGTCGCGATCGTCTCCGCCGCGACGTTCACACGACGCGCCCCCCGTCGACCGCTCGCGCGCGCGGCCTCGCGGCTGAGTGAGCTCGTCGAGCCCGTCCGCTCGATCAACCCGTACGGTCTGTTCGCGGTCATGACCACCGAGCGGCCCGAGATCGTCGTCGAAGGCTCGGACGACGGCCACACGTGGCGCGAGTACCACTTCCGCTACAAGCCGTCGCGCCCCGAGGATCCGCCGCGCTGGGTGGCTCCCCATCAGCCGCGGCTCGACTGGCAGATGTGGTTCGCCGCGCTCGGCGGGCCGCCCGACTGGTTCCCGGCGTTTCTCGCGCGACTGCTCCAGGGCTCACCGGACGTGCTGGGCCTGCTCGCCGACAACCCCTTCCCCGATCACCCGCCGCGCCACGTGCGCGCGCTGCTCTACGACTATCGAATGACCGATCGCGCAGACACGCAAGCGCACCGGCGCCTGGTGGAACCGGCGCCTCATCGGCACCTACTTCCCGACGTCGTCACTCAAGCAATGAACGGCCTCACGGACGCAGGCGGGTGGTCATCGTTGCCATGCCGCGCGTCGCTTCGCCGAAAGAGATCGGACCGGTCGTCGGGGACTTTTCGTCGCCGCTCAAGCGGCGCGCCCAGCGCGCAGCTCTGTCCAACTGGGCCGGCGTCGCCGCGGTCGCGGTCACCAGCACGAAGGCCGCTCGGAAATCGCGCTGGGTCGCGGGCGGTCGCGTCCCGTGAGTCGCGATGATGTTGTCGACGGTGACGACGTGAAAGCGCTGAATGTCGTAGTCCATCGCGATGATGCTCGTCCCACCGTCGGCCCACACCGGGTCTTCGTAGATGGCGTCGTCCATGACCCAGATCGGGGCGACCTGGCTGGCGGGCACCAACCCCATGAGATAGAGCTCGATCGGGCTGTAGCCCTTCCACTCCTCGTTGCAGCAGGGCGAAAACGGCGCGGTCCTGACCTTCATCCGTCCCGCCTCGAGGGGACAAGCAGGGACTGCCCCCGTGGGCGGCTGCCCGGTGGCGCGGCAGATGAGGGACTCGCGGCTGAACCCACCATGCGAGCCGTCCGTGCTGACCGGACCCCAGTGACCGTCGCCGAATCCCAGCGAGGGGTCGAGGTGTACCGACCAGTAATGCAGCGTCTCGTGGAGGGTCGGTCCGCCGTCCAGCAGCGAACCGTTGCGGGTCTGCATGCCGAGGAACACGATCATCTTGAGGCGCGCCGCGCTGCCGAAAAGCTGACCGTCGTCGAAGGCGTCGATGCCCACCCCGGTGGTTCCGTCCCAGCGGACGATAGCGGCCAGGCCGGCCGCCTGGCTGCCGCTCAGGTCGGCAAGCAGGTAGATGAAATCGTAGTCGTCGCCGAGGTTGCGATAGAACTCCATCGTCAGTGGCCTGACGTCGGCGGCCGTCCCTGACAACATGTTCTTGACCACATCGGGCCCCGTCGCGTTGACGACGTTGTAGACCCACTCGCTCGGTGGTCCCAAGGCGCCGTCGGTGGTCGACGCATCGCCGGCGTCTCGATTGCCGCCCGCGCCTCCGTCGACGACGCCGCCGCCGCTACCACCCGCCCCGCCGGCGCCACCCACCCCGCCGGCGGCGCCGCCGCCCCCACGACCGCCGATGCCGCCACCGCCACCGCCGCTCGCGCCCGCTTGCGATCCGGCCGCGCCACCCGACCCACCGCCTGCGACGCCCGCTGATCCCGACGCGCCGGCCCCGCCCCCCGAGCCTGCCGCCGTCTGCCCACCGCCGCCGGACGGCGTGCTCGATCCTCCCGAGCCGCCGCATCCGATCGACACGAAGGCCGCACCAACAACCAACACCCCGATAGTTCGCCTCATGCGCGGGAGCGTAACGTGATTAGCGTGGCGGTGGTGAGTCACTGGCATGTCGCCTTGTCCCCATCGCACGTATTCGTCGGGCATAGCGCGATCTCTGCGTTGCGGCGGCATGTCCCAGCTCCATCGCAGAGATCAGTCCGCAAGCTGACGCCCCCTTTTGTGCAAGCGCGCCCGCAAACTACCCCTCGCCTGTGGCGCAGGCAGCCGCCGGTGCCATTGCAGGTACCGTCAAAACCGCAAGTCGTGGGCGGGTCCACCGAACATCGGTTACGGGGCTCGAACTCACCCATTGCAACGTAGGCGCACGATCCCTCGCGGCCCCGCTGACTGCAGCTCGTGCAAGGCGCGGTGCATGCTTCGTTGCAGCAGACACCATCCGCGCAGAACCCCGACGCGCACTCGTGATCGTTCTCGCAGCGCCCACCGTTTGATCGCTTGCCGCAAGAGCCTGAAACGCAGGACCCACTGAGACAATCCGTGTCGCTGGTACAGGACTGATTACAAAGTCCGGAATCGCAAGCAAACGGGGCACACACAATCGTTGCTCCTGGAACACATTGCCCGCGGCCATCGCAAGTGTGCGCGTTGACCACGACGCCGCCGTTGCACGTCCCCGGATCACAGATGGTTCCCTGCGGGTAGTAGGCGCAGCCGCCCTCGCCGTCGCAGGTGGCCGACTTGCCACAGCTCGATGGCAACTCTTTGCGAAACTCACACCAAAACAGGGGATCCCTGTTGCCCGCGGGGACGTTCTCACATCGGCCCGTCCGCCCGCATGCCTGGCACATCGGACAGGTAGCCACCCTGCAGCAGACGCCGTCGAGGCACGTCGCGTCTACACAATCCAGGTCGCTTTCGCAGAGCGCACCGAAGTTGGTGAGGTCTGGAGCCATGATTTCTCCGATGTCGATGCAGGCCAAACCCAAGAGGGCGGCGAGACTAGAAAGCTGTATGCAACGCCAGGCCATGGTTCACAGGATCGATCGAGACCGTCACGGGAGCGCCCCGGCGCTTTCGCAACGCATAGTGCACGCCCGATGCGGCAAGCAGCACGCCCCCAGCAATCCACGAGTCGATCGCGACCATGCGCAGCGTCGTGATTGTCGAGACGCTATCGCGGTATTCGGACTCGCTACAGCCCATTGACGAGTTGCAGGCCGCCTTTGCGCCGTCGAATTTCGCGTAGGCGGCGACCCAAGCCGCCACACTGGCGACCACCAGAAAACCACCGCCGGCGACGAGGTACTGCTCGACCCGCGACGACCCGTAGCGCAGGGGCTCCTGTGCTTCCAGAACTCCCGGCACAGGCTCGGGCGCCGCGGCCGCCTTCAGCGACGGCATCGCCACGAGCTCGGGAATCGACAGTGTCTGCTGCTCGGGCTCGTGGACCTCGACGATCGCCGTCCACGAACGGTAGCCGGGCGCGCTTGCCCTCACCTCGTGCACGCCGGGATCGATGGGGACCGCCACGCCGAAACGACCTTCAGCGAGCGTGCCAGCTTCGGTCGTGATCACCAGCCCCGGTACCACCTTGGCAGGCACGGGCGTTATCCGAGACAGCCGGGACTCGAGCGCGGTCGCCTTCGTGTCCGCCACCGCGGCTCGATCTTCGCGCCCCTGCTCGCGCGCCAGCCGCGACGCCGACTGGTACTCCGACCAGGCGGTCGCCGTCTTGCCGAGCTTCTCGTGGCAAAGCGCGAGATTGAGCAACGTCCCCGACGAGGGTTCGATGGCGTAGCTTTCGGCGAACCGCGCGCACGCCTGGCCGATCTTGCCTTCACCGAGCAGCCGCCGTCCGTCCTCGAACAGCGCCTCGGCAGCCGGCCCAACGGCGCGCGCCGGCGCCGCCGTCATCGCAATCGCGAGGACCGCCGATGCGACGGCCGCCAAGACGCCGGGCCGGATCATGGCTCCTCCCAGATGCGATCCTTCCGCGGTTCGGGGGCGGTCGCCGCCGGCGCGACCACCGGGCTGCTGCTGGCGACACGCGATGCGCGCGGGCGAGAACGCCGCGGGTTCGGAGCGGTGGACGGTGCCGGAAGCGACAGCGGCGGTGGGGGCGGCGCCGCCGTGGCGATGGGCGGGGCGGTCGCCTCTTGCGCCACCACCGGACTCGGATGGTTTTCGACGCTCCCCTGCGCTGGACTGACCGCGGCGGCCGCGTCGGTCGCGCGCAGCCGACTCACGCCCCAGCCAATGCCGGCCACCCCGCAGATGCCCGCAACGGCCACCCACGCCGCGCGGCGCGGCGGCCAGAGCTTGCGCCGCCACCGGAAGCTGACGCCCGCGAGCGCGTTCGCCAGCGCGTCGATCTGTTCCGCGCAGGTCGCGAAGCGCTGCATCGGATCGAGCGCGCACGCGTGGGCAAACCACACATCGAACGCGCGCCCCCGGTCGTGTCCGAGCTCGCTGGGACGGGATGACGGACCGCGCGTCGCCGCCCGGAGCAAGGCGACGAAGTTGTCGCCTTCGAAGTAGTGACGGCCGCAGAGCAGCCGGAACGCGATCAGGCCCAGCGCAAAGCGATCGGCGGCGGGCGAAATCCGCTTCTCGCCCGCGGCCTGTTCGGGCGCCATGTAGCGCGCCGTGCCCAGGATCTGCCCGGTCTGGGTCGAGCCTTGCTCGCCGTCGTTCATCAACTTCGCGATGCCGAAGTCGAGGATCTTCACCGTGGGCGGCAGATCTTCACGCGTGGCCAGGAAGATGTTCTCCGGCTTGAGGTCACGGTGAACGATGCCGGCCTTGTGGGCCTTGTCGAGCGCCTCGGCCACCTGCTTCAACCAGGCGACAGTCTCGGCCGGCGTCGGCTGACGTTCGGTGCATACGCGCTCGAAGTCCTGGCCAACCAGCAGCTCCATGACGATGAACGGCGCGCCGTCGATCTCCGCGGCGACGTCGGCGTCGACGACCCTGACGACGTGCTCGCTCTTGATCGAGCTCTGGATGCGGGCTTCGCGCCTGAATCGCTCCACCAGGTCAGGAGCCAGCAGCGATCGTGCCAACATCAGCTTGAGGGCCAGGTGCTCGCCGGTGTTGGCGTGCACGACCTCGTAAACCGCGCCCATGCCGCCCCTCGCGATCAGGCGGAGCGGCTTGTACTTGCCGCCGATCACCGCCGGGAGCGGAGCCGGTGCCGTCATCCGTCGGACTCTGCTTCGTGCCTCCGCGGCCGCGGTATGCCGTATTCCGCGATGCGCGCAATCAGCGTCCCGCGCGAGATGCCCAGGCGCCGCGCGGCCTCGCTCTGATTTCCGGCAGTCGCCGCCAGCGCTTCGAGGATACGAATGCGTTCCATCGACTGCAGCTCGCGCGGCAGGTCAAAGGGCTGCGGCGCCGACCGCGTCGCGGCCAGGACGGGGTGGGCGCGCACGTCGTTTGCGATCGCCGGCGGCAGATGCTCCGGCAGGATCGTCGCCAGCGGACACAGCACGACCGCCCGCTCCATCGCGTTGCGGAGCTCACGAACGTTACCCGGCCACGAATAGCGGCACAGCAACTGCAACGCCGCGGTCGACAGCGCCGGGATGTCGACGCGCTCGATCAGGCGACAGGCCGCCGCCAGGAACAGACGGGCGAGCGGCTCGATCTCGGTCGACCGGTCGCGCAGCGGAGGAATCGTGAGCGCCAGGCTGTTGATGCGAAAGTACAGGTCGCTGCGAAACTGGCCCGCCGCGCTGGCCGCCTCGAGGTCGCGATTGGTCGCTGCCAGCAGCCGAACGTCGATCGGCCGCGGCCGGTTCGACCCCAGCCGCACGATCACCCGTTCCTCGAGCACCCGCAGCAGCTTCGCCTGCGTCGACGCCGCCAGCTCGCCGACCTCGTCGAGGAACACCGTGCCGCCCGCCGCCGCTTCGAACAGGCCCGGCCGCGCTTGCACGGCCCCCGTGAACGCGCCCTTTTCATGGCCGAACAGCTCGCTCTCCAGCAGCGTGTCGCTCAGCGCCGCGCAGTTGATGCCGACGAACGGCCCCCCGGCGCGCGCCGAGCGCGCATGGATCGCGCGCGCCAGCACCTCCTTGCCCACCCCGGTCTCGCCGAGCAACAGCACGTTGATCGGCGACGAGGCGGCTCGGGCCGCCTGGTCGAATACCGCCTGCATCCTGGGATCGCGCACCACGAAGTCGGGGCCGATCCCGGCGAGATCGGCGACGTCTGGCGCCGGGGCGTGGCGCACCACAACGATCGCCGTTCCGAACAGCAGGGTGTCGCCCACCGCCAGGTCGGCCTTGCGCGCCAGGAGCTGCCGAACGTTCAGCGTGTCCGCCGCCGCCTGCGAGCTGGCGCGATCTCGAACCAGCGTGCCGTTGACGCTGCCCAGATCCTCGACGGTCAGCTTCGGAGCGAGATGAAGGATCGCGTGATTCCGCGACACGGACGGATCATCGATACGTACCGCGCATTCATCGCCACGGCCGATCGTCAGCGTGCCTACCAGCGGCAGATCGATGATTCGCAGCTCTTCCCCGGCAAACACGACCAATTGCAGGCGCGGCTCCGCGGTCCCCACGACGGTCGCAGTATAGAGCCAACCAGCAAACGGTTGTCCACGGCTTGCGCAACCTGTTTGTTTACTGCGCAGATTGTCGGAAATGCTGGCAGTTGCGTTCGCGCCACGGCGGGGGCGCGCGGCGTCTGTACCAGCAACGACGATAGCGCTGCGTCCGCCTGCGAGCCGTACGTGGGCAATCAGTGCGACCAGGGGTACGCAGGTCTCGCTGGCCCCCCCGTTTCGCCAGCAAGCCCGTAAAAACAGGGCAAATTTTTTGCGGCCTGGGGCGGGCGGTGGCTCAATTGTCACATCATGGAACAGCCCCACGTCCCCGCTGCGGCCGCGGTCGCGATTGCATCGCTAGGGCGCGCCCTCTCGGACGAGGCGCGCGCATCACTGGAAGCCGTACGCGTGGCCCAGGAGGCTGCCCGCCTGCGCGCGCGCCGGCAAACCACGCAGGCGCGGATCTGGTTGATCGCGTTGCTGGGAGCGGGCGCCCTGGCCGCTGTCACCGTCGGTCCGCGCGTGGCCCGCTGGCGGCACGCGCGCGCGCAGGCCGCGACACCGGCGCGCCCATCGCTGGTCGTTGCCGCCTCGGCCGCCTCGGCCGCACCGATCGCGGCTCCGGCGACCACGTCGCCGGCCGCCGTCGAGACGCGCAAGCCCGAACCGCCGGTCACGGCCAGGTCCGCAGCGGCCGTGGCGCTGGCCGCGCCGGTCGCCGCCCAGGACAAGGCGCGTGACGTCGCCGGCGCCGACGAGGGCTGTGACACCGCCTTGATCCGAACCGCGCCCTGGCGCCTGTCGCCACCGGCGTGCGCACGCTTGTTCGAGTCGGATCCGACCAACGCCTCCCTCGCCCTCGCGATCGCGCACGCCGAGCACGGCAACAGCCGCTTCGCCGAGGCCGCGCAATGGGCGAAGCGCGCGCTCGCGCTCGATGCGAACGCCGCAGAGGCGTACGTGATCATCGCACGCGCCGATGTGAAGGATGGGCGCCGTGACGACGCCGTCACGGCCTACCGGCGCTATCTCGAGCTCGCCCCGCGTGGCTGGCACGCCACCGAGGCGCGGACCGCCGTGCGCCGCGCGCACACGGCAGCCTCGCTCGGCTCCGGCCGCGACCGCTAACCGCCGCCCGTCACTGGCACCACAGCGCGGTCGTCGCGTAGCCACCGACGAGCAGGCGCTGCGCGGTCGCGAACAGGACCGGTTCGCTGTTGCTGGGCTGGCTGGTCACGATCAGCAGCGACTGCTGGAGCTGGCCCGTGGCGGCGACCCAGACGCCGGCCACCGGCGGCACCCGGCGATCAACCGGATCGCGCGTGCTCGTGGAGGCGATGAGCGTGCCGTCCGGCGAGAAGTCGAAGGTGCTTGGGAACGAGGGCTGCGGCCCGAACGTTTGCACCACCGCGCCGGTGCCGCTGTCGCGCAGCACGAAGTTGCTGCTCGGTGGATCGGTCGGCCCGGCGGTCTGCGCGCCGTCGGGTGAGACCGGGCTCGGCCCGACGAGACCGGCGAGATCGGGGACGACCGCGACCTGCGCGCCGGTGGCGACGTTCCATGCCAGCAACCTACTGCCATCGTTCGACACCAGCACCGCGCCATCGGACGTCAGGCCCAGCGTGCCGACGGGGCCGGTGTGGCCGCTGCCGCAGGCGACCGCGCGCGTGGCGCCGTCGTTGAGGCGGACGTGGGACACCACGGCGGGCGCCACGTCGCCCACCAGCAGGGCCTTCAGGTCGGGGGTGACGGTGAGCAGCTTTTGCCGCGGGAATGCCGTGCTGCCGGGCACCGTCACGGAGCGCACCACCATCCCGTCGCTGGTCCGCCGCACGGAGACGGTCTGCGGCGCATCGATCGTCGGCGGCGTACCGCCGGGCGCCGGCTCGTGGACGGCCAGCCGATTGCCGGTGGCGTCGAGCGCGAGCGGGACGCCTGCCGTCGCCACCGTCCCGACAACCGCGCCGGTCCGCGGGTCGAACAGCGTGATCGGCACGTGCCCGGGGTCCGACGCACCGACGGCCACGACGCCGCCGTTGCCCGAAACCGCCATGCCCGCGAGCGTGCTGCCCAGCGGGGGTGCGGCGAGCGTGATCAGGTTGTCGCCGGTGGCGGCATCGACCACGACGACGGAGCCAAACCCCGCGAACGGGCCGTTGCCGAAGTAGTTGAAGCGCGCGAGGACCAGCCGGTCGTCCGACGCCGCGAACGCCACGCGCATCGCGCTCCCGAGGTCGCTGCGCGCCGAGATCGGCAGCGGCGCACCCGTGGCGACGTCGAACACGTCCACGTGCGAGCCGCTCACCACCGCCACCCGCCGGCCATCACGCGAGAACGCGACGTCGCCGAGGCCGTAAAACGAAGGTCCCTGCAGCGGCGGCCGCTGCATCACGCGCAACAGCTGGCGCCGGTTCACGTCCCAGATCCCGACACGCGCGCCGGGATCGTCGACGGTCGCCAGCAGGCGTCCGTCGGGTGACAGACCGACAAACGAGATAGCGCCGTTGCCATGGGAAAACGGACCGCGGGCCGCGAAGCCGTTGGTGTCGAGAACCCACGCTTGCCCGGAGTCGGTGATCACCGCCGTGCGCGCGCTGTCCGCCGAAGCCTTGATGATGTGTGCGCCGCCGGTACCGTACGCGCCGCAATATTGCCAGGGGCCGATCGCGCCGAGGCCCGCCGGACCGCTCGCGCCGATGACAGGCGACAATCGCACGTTGCAGCCACCGGGAGCTGGAGGCCGGCCGGCGTCCGGCGCGGCGAGCGCCGCCGCGATCGTCGTCTCGCTGGTGTCCTCACCCTGCGGGTCGCTGCCCGCGCCAGGCGCCACGGTTCTTCCCGCGTCTCTTCCCGCGTCGCCACACCCGGACGCGAGAGTCCCGACCACCGCCAACATCCCCACGCGAACCCCGAACGATTGCCCCGCACGCATCGTCGTTGCCATCGACATCCCTCCCCCGGCTCATCAAACGCTGGGCCCCGGGAAAGAACGTAGGTCTATGCATTTCGCTCAGGAAGGGACCTGATGCGCGTTCGGGCTCTAACTTTCTCCCGGGTGGCCGGTCTTTCCCGATGGGTGCGCTGCGACAACGCGCCCCACACGTCGTCGAGGCGTCTTGCAAACTCAGCCGCCCGACACGAGCTTCAACGAACCGGCGTGCCCGGTTGAGTTACCAATGCAGTACACGGTGCTGGTAGCGGACGACAACGATGACCTCCGGGAGGAGGTCGCATGGTTGCTTCGGGCCGAAGGCTACCGGGTCGTCACCGCCTCGGACGGTATCTACGCGCTCGAGCATCTGCACGCGGGACACATCGACGCCCTGGTGCTCGACTGGAACATGCCCCGGCTGGGCGGCAGTGGCGTCCTCGCGGCTGTGTCTGAAGACGCGCGCCTCGCGGATCTGGCGGTGATCGTGGCGACGGCAGAGCCCGAACGCGTTTCGACCGAGCGGCCGACACCGATATTGGCCAAGCCGTTCTCCCCCGCTCGCCTCGTTGACATGTTGCGGTCGGCGCTGGAAGCCGCGCGCGGGCGAGCGAGCAGGCCCGGCGGTGAGCCGTCGCGACGGTTGACCGCGACTCGGTAAGCCTTCGCCGCCTGGTCCTGCTACTGACAGACGATCGTATTGGACGGGCGCAGGTCGATGTTCCGCGCGCGGAACCCGCCCGTGAAGGTGAGGTTCGGGTTGATGCCGAAGTTGACCGTCGCCGCCGGCGCCAGGAGCGTCCCCGTCATCGAGCTCTCCAGCGTCGTGGTCGTGCCCGCGAAGCCAATGAAGACGGACTGCAGTTGCCCCGCCGTGTTCCGGAACGGACTGCGCAAGACCAGCGTCGTCTTCACGAACACACGCGTCGTGGCGGTGGCCCGCAGCGTGACGTTCGCGTTGATCGTGAAGCCGCCGAAGTAGTAGTCCCCCCCGGTCAGGATCAGCGTGGCGCCGCTGTTCGCCGTGATCGACGCGTAGGAGCCCGGTGGCAGGTTCAGCGTGCCGTTGACCGTGATGCCCGCTCCGCCAGGGACGTTGAACGCCGGCAAGCTGGGGATGGCGGGCAGCGTGACCGGTCCGGTCGTGACGGCCCCGGAGATGTTGGCGTCGGTCTCACGGAACACCGAGGTGGCCGAGCGGACGTCGCCGGTCACGGTCGCCCGGTGCAGCACCCGCACGGCGCCGACGCTGGCGACGGCGCCGCTGCGCGCGTCGTTGCCGATCTGCGTGGTCCCGGTCCCGGAATTGTAGACCGCCGCGCCGGCGTTCGACGCCGTGCGCACCACGCCCCGGTCCTCGACCGTGAAGCTGCCGGCCGCCTGCACGACCGTTCCGACGGTGACGGTCTGCAACGCCTGCGCGCTGTTCTGGCCGTCGCTGGCCGTCCAGCGGATGACATACGTGCCGACCGCCAAGGTGACCTGGCCGCCGCTCACGGCGAGCGGCGGCGACAGGGCGACGCCGTTCTTGCTGATCGCCTGGCCGGTGATGGTCACCGCCTCGGGCCGGCAGACCTCGGTCGCGGTGGCCGTCCCCACCTGGACCGAGCCGGTCGCGCCGCAGATCGCCGTCGTGACCGCGGGGGGCGCCGTGACAACCGGGGGCGTCGTGTCGACCACCGTCAGCTGCACGCTGTCCGGAGCCGACGAAAGGATGCCGTCCGACACCGTCAGCGACACCGTCGACGCCCCGAGCGGCGCCGTGCCGGTCGACGTCGCCGCCTGCGGCGTGGCCAGCGACACGGAGGCGCTGGACCAGGCGAAGCGGAGCGTGTCGCCGTCCGGATCGCTGGACAGCGAGCCGTTGACCATGACGGTGCCCGCGTGCGGGGCGTTGCACTCGAACGTCGCATCCGGGCCCGCGTTGGCGACGGGCGGGCTGCCGTTCAACGTGGAGCTCGACAGCTCCTGGCCGGCGGCGTTCCTCAGGCTCATGCGCACGGGCTCCTGGGCCGCGATCTGCGGGGGCAGCGGGATGCGCACGCCGATGTCGATGGTGTCGGGCGTGAAGTTGTCCGGGGCGTAGTCGCGGATGGCGTCGCGGATGTCGAACCTCCGCACCGCGATCTCGGCGCCGCCCGGCGCCGCCAGCACCAGCGACAGCGGCCCGACGTTGCGCGCACGCGAGGCCGGGCCCGGCCCGCTGGCCGACTCGACCAGGAAGAACTGCCCCAGGCTGTTGATGCGGAAATTCGCGTTCCACATCGGCGAAAAGGCTTCGGCCGCCGAGGCGCATGAGATGCCGCCTGACGCCATGTGGTCGAGGCAGGCTTGGCAGAACTTGCGCGGACCGGTCGCCGTGACGTGGCTCATCACGCAGCGGCCGCCGAGGATCGTTCTTGTTGCCGCGGCAGCAGCGGATCGGCTGATCCGAGTTGGCGCACGGGAGGTTCGCGTCGGCGGGCGGTCCGATGCTGGGGTCGCGGTAGGCGCCGAAGCAGCAGTCATCCGACACGACCGATTCGTCGCAGCCGAGGTCCGCACGCAAGCCGTTCGGCGACCCGGCGCCGGAGCAGAAGGTATCCGTGGCCGAGGCGCCCCGGGCGACGCTGCAGTATTCCTCGCCGAGGCCGCGCGTGTGCCCCCACTCGTGCGCCGGAACGACGACGGCGTTGTCCTCGAGGCCGAGATCGATCTCGGCCTGGGTGAGGGGCGAGGTGGCGATCGCGCCCCAGATCGTCGCCTCGCCGTCGGTCGACCCCGCGATGGGCGAGCACGGGCTGTTCAGGATGAGGCCCCCCACGATCTGGAACTGGTTGAGCTGCTCCGCCGTGAACACGCCATCCGTGGCGATGTCGGTGCGCAGGCCGGCGGTGCCGCAGACGTTGCAGCGGTTTCGCAGCGCGCCGTTCGCCGGCGGCTCGGCGGTGATCACGCGGACGCGCGCCGCGCACGCCGACAGCCCCGCCGACTGGATCAGGAATTCCTTGCGCGCCTGGACGTGCGCCTCGAACTCCGCCTGCGTGCCGGTCCAGCACATCGGCACCAGCAGCATCTGTACCAGGCACCCGCTCTGGTCGGTGTCGTCGCAGCGGTCGTCGATCGTCCCGTTGCAGTCGTCATCCTTGCCGTTGCCCGGGATCTCGGCTTGCGCGTTGGTGGCGACGTTGGGGATGCACTGCCCGACCGGCGTCCCGGGCACGCCCGCGCAGGAACAGCTGGCGGGGGCCCCGGGACAGACGACCACAGGCGCGATCGCGGTCTGGCCCGCCTCACAGAGCGGATCGGCAGCGCCCGGGCGGGCAGCGCACAGCCCGGACGCGTCCTGGCAACAACATCCGTTGGGCGTCGTGAACACGGTTTCGTCGGCGACGCCGTCGCAGTCGTCGTCGAGCCCGTTGCCTGGAATTTCAACGGTGGCGCCGCCCAGCACGCACTGGGTGGCGTGGCGGCCGATCGCGAACGCGGACTCGTTGTCGACGTCGACTGACGTGCTGCCCTGGAACACCGCCGGCGGCGTCTTGCCGGGGGCGCTGAAGACGGTGAGGGTCCCGTTGAAAAACAGCCCCAGCGTCCCGCCGATGGCCACCTCCGCCACGTCATCGCCGTCGAGATCACCCGCGGCGATGTCGAAGCCGAGGTCGAAGCTCGGCCCGCCGCTCGCGGGGAAGAAGGTGACCGGCGGCCGCGACGGATGCGTGAAGATCTGATAGCTGTTCGAATTGAACGTGGCGACGATCAGATCGTCGAAGTGGTCGCCGTTGAGATCGGCGCAGGCGAGCCGGCTCTGGCCGGGCGTGAAGCTCGGCTGGCCGCCCGGAAAGAAGTCGGTGAGCACCTCCTCGGCCTCGAACACCTTGTTTGGGTTCGTCGTGTTGCCGACGACCGCCACGTGAAAAATCCGGAACACTGGGGTCACGCTGCCCGACACAATGCCGCGGGCCACGACGATCTCGTCCCCGCCGTCATTGTCGAGGTCACACACCACGACCTCGCTGCCTGGCGGATAGAGTACGTCGGAAGGAAGCGCCCCCGCCGCGCTGATGGTCGGGTCGGTCGAGTAGAGGAACACGGCGCCGCCGATCGTGCCCGTCTGCGAACCGACGACGATCTCGTCGCGACCGTTGTTGTCGAAATCACCGCTGGCGATGCCGTCGCCCGCCAAGAACAAGAAATTGAAGGGTGGCGAGGGCAGCGCCACCGCGGCACCGGATTGAGTGAAGGCGCCAAAGAAACCCGACGTGCCGACGATGATCTCGTCCAGGCCGTCGCCGTCGAGGTCGCCCAACGCGAGCGTGTGGGGCAAGTGGCCATCGGGGATTTCTCTGAACTGGCCTCCGGGCGCGAAGACCCGGATTCTGGTATCGCCTCCCACGGCGATCGGTGCCACGCCTGACGTGAGGGCGGAGCGCACTTCGACGACCTGCTGCGAGGGCGCCTGGAGCTCGCTGCCGGGCACGCACCCCGCGCTCGCCGCGATCGCGCAGACGAGCGATCCAGCAAACACGCAGCGAACTCGCCGCGGACCTTGCGCCAACGTCACGCGTTTCTCCATCCGATCGACCTCCGACAACGACGACATTTGCCGCCGTGTATCGCGTTCAACGGAAAGCGTCAACTGCAAGAGCCGGGGTCTGCCGGCTTCGCGGCACCATTGGCAGGCTTGGCGCCACGGCCGCCGTTCGCCGGCGCCGCAGACTCGGCAGGCCCGCGCGCCGCCTGGTAGGCGCGGTATCCGTGCTTGATCACGCGCGTGATGTGCACGGCGCCGAGGACCGAACGCGCCAGCGGCGAGCACGCGACGCCGAGTGAGATCACGCGCCTGCGCCCGGGCCAGATGCCCTCGATGTACGACCCCTCGCTCGCGCCGCTGTCCCAGAAGTCGAGGCCCGTCAGCGCTTCGTGCTGGTACATCTGGCGCAGCAGCTCCACCTCGGCCAGCCGTCCGGGCGACTGCTTGGCCAGGTCGGGGTTCCACGCGATCTTGAAGGCGAAGCCGCCGCGGCCCGACACGAAGTTGCTCGTCGTCGCGACGATCTTTCCGTCGAGCCGCATCTCGACGAACAGCGCGCGCCCCTCCGACCCGAATCCGGCCACCATGTCGCGAAAGAACTGCTCGTTGCCTGTTCTGGAACGCAGCGATGACTTGTTGTCGCCCTTCCAGCCCCGGTTCTCGAGGTCGACGAACGCTTCGATCGACGCCTCGGGAATGCTGGCGCCGCATTTCAGCTCCCACGTCACTTCCCCCATCTCGTGCAGGCGCTTGAGCCGGCGCCGCAACGAGCGGGTCTCTGCGGCCTCGCTCTCCTGAATGCGCGCCTTGTCGGCGTGCGGGTTCAGCACCGCGCGCTTCGACTCGTCCCATTCGTGGCAGCGCATTCCCCTCGCCCGGGACAGACGAAGCAGCGCTTCGTGAACCGGCCCGTCCCCCCAGGTCGTGTCGAACTCCAGCCCGCCCCACCGCCAGCGGTTGTCTTCGATGTGATCCAGGAGCGCGCCCAGGGCTTCATCGGGCCGGTCGCGCTCGACCAGCACCCCGGTCAAGAACGAGTGTAGCGATCGGTAGACCTGCAGGTGCGGAACCGGGAACGCCCTCGTTCCCAGCGTCGGCTGGCAGAGCAGCACCGCCGCCAGCTGCCGCGGGGCGCCCGCCTCTTGTGGCCGCTCGACCATCAACGCGAATACCGTCGACGCCGGCGCCAGGTGGCGCACCGCCGGCACCACGAAATGCGGCGAAAGGTAGGCGTTTGGCTCCAGCGCCCGCGCCTCGAGCGCCGCCCAGGCCGCCAGCAGGTCCGGCGGCAGCGCCCGAACGTCGGCGGAGTGCACGCTCAAAGGCGCGGTCCGTGAATGGGTGCTGGGGCCGGAAGCCGGCATACCACCGGCAAGCGTACTGCAGGTTGTTTATGTCGCGACGTACGGAGTCGTTTACGACACCGTTTGCGGGCGGGCCCCTACCGGCGCGCCAGACGGGCGCGCACCTTGGCGATGATGCTGCGCAGAAACGAGCGGCCGTCGCTGTCGATCGCCGCGATGACGGCCGCATAGATGATCATCCCGGCCACGCCGCGGACAGCGACGGTCAGGAAGCGGCGGTTCGGCAAGATGAACGACACGGCCACATACATGACGACGGCCGCCGCGATCGCCCGCAGGATCGGCTTCCAGCGGATCTCCACCGGCAGCCAGCGCCGCGCCGCGACCGCAAACGTCACCACGATCGACGCGTAGCCGATGGTGGTGGACACGGCGGCGCCCATGATTCCCCACAACGGCACCAGGATGATGTTCGCGAGGAGATTGATCCCCGCCGACACGCTGACGGCCACCATCATGGTCGTGCTCTTGCGGTGGATCACCAGCCCCGCCCCGAGGATCGTGGCGGCCCCATCGAGCACCATGCCGGCGATCACCCACCGCAGCACCCCGCCCGCCAAGGCGTACTTGTCGGACGCCAGCGACGACAGCAGGTCGGGCCCGACCGCGGCCACCCCCGCCACGATCGGCGCCGCCACCAGCATGTAGTTGACGAGCGACTGGCTGGCGAAGGCCGACGTCTTCTCGGCGCCCTCGTCGTGGAAGATCTTCAGGTAGATCGGCGTCAGGGCCTGCCCCACCGGGGTGATGAAGATCGTCTGCACGTATTGGCACAGGTTGTAGGCCGCCGAGTACAGGCCGACCTGCGTCGCGCCGTCGGGGAGCGCTTTGATGACGTAGCGGTCACCGACGTTCAGGAACACACCGGCCAGCTCGTAGCCGAACGTCATCGGCAGGCCATAGGCGAGCAGCTCGCGGTAGAGCGGAAATGAGAACTGCGACGGCGACGGGCGGCTGGCCGGGTAGGCACGGAACAGGATCCACGCCAGGAACCCGAGCGCGATCCCCTCGCCGATCACGCTGGCCGAATAGAACATCCGCAGCGACTTCGAGATCAGCAGCAGGCCGCCAAACAGACACCCGAGGCCCAGGTACTTCTTGAGCACCTGGTACTTCATCAAGGTGACCGAGCGCTGGTCGGCGCGCAGCAGGTTGATCATCGAGCTGTCCATGATCTGGACGCCCACCAGACCCGCCACTATGACGAGCAGCAGGCGTGTTTCGTCGCTGCGGATCCAGGCGGTCGGCACCACCTGCGCGCCCACGACCAGCGCCAGCATCACCAGCAACGCCGTCGCGAGCATCCCCAGGATCGACGTGGAGAACAGCTGCCTGGGCGAAAAGCGGCTCTTGCCCGAGGCAACCTCACTGAAGTAGCGGATCACGGCGTGCTGCAGGCCGGTCTTGCCCAGCGCCACCGCCACGGACACCGTGGCGCTGATGACGCTCATGATCCCGTATTCCTCGACGGAGAAGATGCGCGTCAGCAGCGGGAAACTCACCAGGCCGCCGATCAGCGTGATCACGCTGGCCAGCGAGTAGTGCGACGTTTGCGCGAGGAGCTTCTGTCCGGGAGACGTGGTTCGCTTGGACAATTGCGCCCGCAGTCTAACAGCGTTGCCGCGCGTCTACGGCGTCCGGCGCACCGGCGCGCGCCCGGGCAGTGGGCTAGTATTGGCCGCCATGACGGCGAAACGGATCGGCGCTCAGTTGGTCAACAATCTCCGAGGTGTCCTCGCAACATCGAAGGCGGCCCTCAAGCGCAACCCGGCCGTCAGGGAGATTCTCTACAGTCTCTCGAACCGGGAGATGTTCAGCGACCTCTTGTGGCACGAGAGAATGCTGACTGACACCAGCCGCATCGAGACGTACAGGGAGGGTCTTCGCAAACACATCAAGGCGGGTGATGTCGTTTTCGACCTGGGGACGGGGACCGGGATCCTGTCGCTGCTCGCGTCCCTCAGTCGCCCGAAGGTCATCTACGCCATAGAGCATTCCTCGTTCATTTCGGTCGCGGAGGAAATTGCAGCTCGGAACGGCGCGGATTGCATCAAGTTCGTCCGCTCCAACAGCCGTGACTTCGTCCCTCCCGAACGCGGCGACGTGATCATTCACGAGCAGATGGGCCAGCTGATATTCGGCGAGAACATGATTGAGAACCTGCTGGACCTCAAGGCACGGGCCTTGAAGCCCGGGGGCAAGATACTGCCCGGACTCTTCAAGCTGTTCGTCGAGCCGGTCGTCCTGAAGGAACAGTACAGGGTGCCGTTCATCTGGGAAATTCCTGGTCTGGGATTCGACTTCAGCCACCTGAAAGCGAACCCTCAGTTGAACGACTTCAAGACGCCGCGATACCACCTTCGCGACATCCCGAACTTCGAGGTCGAAGCGTTTCTTGGCCAGCCTCAGCCACTGCTCGAGTTCGATCTGAACAAGATCTCCGGGGAGGCGGACATTCCCCGGCGATTCGACGTGAGCAGGGAGCTCGTCCGAGACGGCCAGCTCGACGGGCTGGTGATCTACTTCGAGGCCGGCTTCGATGAGTCAATGGGGCTCAGCACCTCGCCCCTCGAGCGCCAGACCAACTGGCGAAACGTTCTCCTCCGCATGCCCATGCGCAGCGTCCGCAGAGGCGACAAGCTGGACTACACGGTCTCGCTGCCCGATCTGCGCGATTTCGCGACCTGGACAGCCGAGATCAAGTAACCCTGATCGTTCGCCGTAGGTTCACAATCGGGTTCACCCAATATTGATTGTCTGTATTCGCGCGGAAGACGACATTTGCGTCGGAGAGACACGAATGGTCGGCAGCAAGCTGTTTAGAACACTGGTGCTCGGTGGGATCACCGCGGCGGGATGTGGCGGCGGCGCCGGAATGAGCGCGGATGCGGCGGCCGGGGCCGGCGGCGTGGCGGACACGGGCGGTCGCGGTGGCGCGACGGCCGGCAGCGCGGGAACGGCCGGCGGCGCGGGAACGGGCGGCGGCGCGGGAACGGGCGGGACGTCCGGCACGAGCGGCGGTGGTGGAGGCAACACCGGAGCAGCCGGCACCGGAGCCGCCGGCAGCGGCGCAGCGGGTGGTTCCGGCGGCGTTGGCTCCGGCGGAAACGGAGCCGGCGCGGGCGGCGCAGGTGCAAACCCGGACGCCGGAGAGCTGCGCGATGCCAACGTCGTCGACGGCGTGCAGTGCTGCCCGGACCAATGCTTCCGCATGGGCTGTGAGTGCGCCGGAGGGACCTGCTGCTGGCTTGTCACCCCGGGCAAGATCGCAGGTTGCGATCTCGGCTGCTGGCCGCGCGGGTAGTCGGCGGCCAGCTTCACGTCGATGGGGACCGAGCTGTCGGATTCGGAACGCGCGACGCTGGCGGCGATGTGGGCCTTCCGCGCGCGCGGCGAGCGCGACACGGCGGCGCAATACGAGGCCCTCGCCGTTCGCCTGCAGGCGAACGGCGCCGACGCCGCGATGATCGCGCGCGTGGTCGCCGCCGCTGCTGACGAAGCTCGCCACCACGACGTCTGCGCCGAGATGGCGGCGATGCTGCACCATCCGGCGCTGACGCCCACAGCGACGAAGCTTCCCAGGATCGCGCCACACCATCTCGACGGCGGCGCCCGCGTGGCCTACGAGATGGTGGCGCTGTTCTGCGTGACCGAATCGATCAACGCGACGCTGCTGCTCCGTTCGTGGCAGCAAGCGAAGGACGATGCGACGCGCGCGGCCCTGCACCAGTTGCTCGCCGACGAGGTTGAGCACAGCCGGATAGGCTGGGGCTATCTCGCGCAGGAGGTCGGCTGGCGCGACGACATCGCTGCCGGGCTGCCGCTCATGCTCGCCGCCGCGACCCACGACGACGACTTTCTGGCGGAGCCCGGCCCCGTCACGTCTCCGGCGCTCGTCGCGCACGGCCTGCTCCCGCAAGCCGGCCTGCGGGACGTCTTCCTCGAAGCGATGAACGACGTCGTCCTCCCGGGGCTCGAGCTGTGCGGCGTCGCCACCGTGCACGCGCGGCGCTGGTTGACCACGTGCACGGACCGCTGGGGATTGGAACGCCGTCGGGAAGGCTGAGCTAAGGCACAGAAACGTCACGTAAAGACCGCATTTCGCAAATGCGCAAAGAAAGCAGCCGTCGGCCTATCGGTTGCGCGCGACGGCATCAGGTTTGTTCGTACAGGACGGGGACGGTGAATGGCGTGGCGGTCCGAAAGATGTCGATTCTTCTCGTCGAGGACGAGGGCGAGCTGAGAGACATCGTCGGCGATCTCCTCGAGGAGTCCGGCTACGACGTCATCCCCGCCAACAGCGGCAAACAGGCGCTCGACTATCTGACGACGGCGACCGAGCCGCCCGCGCTGATTCTTCTCGATCTGATGATGCCCCTCGTCAACGGGTGGGAGTGCTTGCGAACCATCAGGCGTGACCAGAGCCTGTCGGCCATTCCGGTCGTTGTCGTGACGGCGATCGACCGCGATCGCCCATCAGGCGCTGACATCGTCCTGAAGAAACCATATCGAGTTGACGATCTCCTCGCCGTGGTCGCGCACTACGCAGGCCGACGTAGCGGCTCGCCGCACGCAAGCCCATAAATGGCGGAACGCCCGCGTCCTGCCTACGCTGGCAGGATGCGAAGGCTCGTCTACTACTTCCTGCAGGGGCTGATCTTCCTGGTCCCGATCGTCTTCACGTTGTGGGCCGCGGGGAGCGCCTTCCTGGCGATCGACCGGTGGATAGGCCGGCTCATCGGCGCACCGGTGTTCGGCCTCGGCTTCGCGGTGATGCTGGTGGGCGTCACGGTGTTCGGGTTCCTCGCGTCGAACTTCATCACCCGACGGTTGCTGCAGCTCTTCGAGCAGCTGCTCGATCGCCTGCCGTTGCTCAGGCTCCTGCACTCCTCGCTGAAGGATCTGATGAGCGCCTTCGTCGGCACGAAGCGCCGGTTCAACAAGCCGGTGCTCGTCGACATCGCCGGAGACGGACGCCTCAGGGCGGTCGGCTTCGTGACCCACGATTCGATGGAGCGCTTCGGCCGTCCGGACGACGTCGCCGTCTACTTTCCGCAGTCCTACAACTTCGCCGGCCAGGTGGTGATTGTCCCGCGCGCCGCGGTGACCGCCATCGCGGTCGATGCCTCCGACGCGATGGCCTTCATCGTCTCGGGCGGCGTCACGGGCAAGTGAGCCGGCGGCCCCAATGTAGGTAGCTCAGCTGTTCAGTTGGTCGTGAACGTCGACTTCCATTCGCTGGCCAGCGTGTTGCCGACCAGGTCTGCGATGCCCCCCTGCGGCAACACGACCTCGTAGGTCGTGGCCGGCTGTAGATCCTGATCGGGATCGAAGTTCAGCACGCCCATGCGCACGCCCCACTTGCCCGCGAGCGGCTGCCCGCCCATCGGGCGGACGATGAAGCTCGCCGCGTTCACGGTGGCCAGCTCGATGTTGTCCGAGAAGGTCAGGCCAACCCTCGTCTTCGTCGACACGCCGGTCGCCTGGTTGTTGGGGATGACGGTGTCGACCACCGGAGGCTTCTTGTCCGGCTCGGTCTGGTGGACGGCGATGAACCAGCCGTGATAAGGCGCCTGATCGTCGCCGATGACCAGCAGGTTGCCGATCGGCATGGGGAACTGATCGTCGTTCTTGTCGCCGAGGTTCAACCGTCCCCAGATACGGCTCGTGACGCTCATGGTCCGCGGATTGGCGACGTTGATCTTCGACGCACCCGGCGTCCCGCTGATCTCGGTGCGCAGGTGTCCGAGGAACATGTAGTCGTCGCTGAACGCCATGTACTCGGCGCCCTCGGTGGACAGCCTGCCGATCGGCGACGTGCCGCTGCCGATGCTCCGCGGGTTCGTCAGCACGTCCCACGCGCTGACGCCGATCAGGAACACGTAGCGCTTGTAGAACATGCCGATGTACGCCTTTTCCGTCGTGAACGACGCGAGGCGGACGGGGTTGATCGGGTCGCTGATGTCGAGGGTGGCCACGCCGCCGCTCTCTTTCGGCGTCATGACGACCAGGACGTTGCCGACGGCCTCGACGGGACCCGCGCTGACACCGCCGTACTGCGGACGTGGGCACCTCCTTGACGATCGTCGGCGCGGCGGGATTGCTGGCGTCGACGACCTTGATGCCGTTGTTGGTCGCGCCGACGTAGATGTACTGCCCTTGCCAGGCCACGCCCCACACCGCCTCGGTGTAGTCGCCGTAGCTGGTGCCGGGGATCGCGAGCTGCTTGATGTGCTTGGGCGCCATCACGTTGGTGACGTCCCAGATGTCGATCCCTCTGCCGCCGATCGTGACCATGTAGAAGGTGTTGCCGTAGCGGGCGAACGACACCGTGTGGCTCTCGGCCTCGGCGCCGGTCCTGTTGGGCGTCGAGAAGCTGGACAGCTGCCTGGGCGCAGCGGGGTTCGACACGTCGTAAATCCAGAACTCCTCGTTGCCCGCGACGACCAGGTAGCCGTTGATGACCGACGGCTGGGCGATCTGCTTGCCGACCTGAAGCGACGGCGAAATGATGCCCCGCTGCCAGTCCGCCTTCGGGACATTGACCGTGGATGCGGGCTGCGCCGCGTTGGGAATCGTGCCCGTGGCCTTCTGGAACGTGGCCATCCCCTGACCACCGCTGCCCGCGCCCGCGACGCCGGTCGTCGCGCCCGCGGCGCCGCCCCTGCCGGCCGCGCCCGCCGCCCCGGTTGCTACGCTGCCCCCGCGGCCCCCGCTCGCGCCCGCGGCGCCGCTGACGGCACCGGCGCCGCCCGTGTTCGACGCGCCGCCGCTGCCCGCAGGCGAGACGGCCGTGCCGCCCGCGCCTCCAGCGGCCGATGTGCCGCCGCCCCCCGCAGCCGAGCCGCCCGTTCCGGCGACCGTGGTAGCCCCGCCGGCGCCGCCGCTGGCCGACACCCCACCCGATCCGCTTCCCGTGCCGGCGGCACCCGTGCCGACCGTGCCGCCGGTGGGCGGTTGCCCGCCGTTCCCGGTCCCACCTCCTGGTTCCGCGGATGGCGCACACCCGGCGAGCAAAATGGCGAGCGACGCGTTGAACAGCGTCAGCCGTAGGCATCTCGTGGCACAAGCCGCGGTCTTGACCATGACGCTGTCTCCTTACCTGGGGCGCCCAGGCCCTCCGTCACGTACGCGGGAGGGCCTCTCCGATACTGTCGGATCAGGGGCGTTTTTGTGAGGAAATCAACCGGTACAGGCCCAGGACGGGCCTATTGGATCACGATGTCGTCGACGTAGACGGTGCCCGTCCAGTCGGAGTCGGGCCCGAACACGCCCTGCACCGCGACCTCGACGAGCTGGTTGCCCACGCTGCCGATCGGCGTCGACACCTGGAACCAGGTCCCGACCGGACGGGGCTGGTCGTGTTGCCGCCCTCGCCCATGCTGGTGGTCAGGCGCTCGCCGATCTGCGAGCTCGCGTCCGGAGGAGGCGCGGTGTCCGGGTCGGGGCTGAGATAGAACCAGGCGCTCACGGTCTGAGCGTTCGCGGGAACGAAGCCGTTGCCGCCGCACAGGCGGAGGCCCACCACGAATGTGCGCTCCGCCGCCGTCGCCCTGGGCGTTGATCTTGATCGCCAGCGCCTGCGCGCCCGAGTGGAAGACCGAGCCCGACACGGAGATCGAGGTCACCGCCGTCTGACCATTGCTCACGTTGCCGAAGCCGTCGGTGGTGTTGCCCTCGAAGCCCCAGCTCGCGATCTGACAGTAGGTGGTGCCGCCGCCGCACTTGAGGTAGCTGGCGTTGCAGACGAAGCCGCAGCCGCTGCCGCCGCAGGTCGCCGATCCCGACCCGCCGACGGGTGGATCGGCGCAGACGCTGACCGCACGTCCCGCAGTTGTCCGGATCGTTGTTCAAGTTCTGGCAGCCGTTCGTGCACATCGTCTCGCCGGACGCGCACGCGTTGCAGTCCGTTCCGGCGGCGTTGCACGCCGACGGGCAGGTGGTCATCGTCGTCGTGCACACCGCGCTGGCGTTGCACATCGCGGCCGACGTCCTGACGCCGCCCGTGCACGACTGGGCCGCCCCGCACAGCGTGCCGACCGGTCGGTTGCCGCTCGCCACGCACGCCGAGGTGCCGGTCGCGCAAGAGGTCATGCCGAGCTTGCACGGATCGGACGGCGTACATGCGGCCCCCGCGACGCACGGCACGCAGCTTCCCGCCCTGCACACGCGGTCCGTTCCGCAGCTCGCGCCGTTGGCCACGTTGGTCCCCGCGTCCTGGCAGGTGGAGCTGCCGGTCGTGCAGGTGAGCGTTCCGGTGTGGCAGGGGTTGGTCGGCGTGCAGGCGCCGCCGGCCGTGCACGCGACGCAGGTGCCGTTGTTGCAAACACGGTTGGTGCCGCACGTCGAGCCGTTGGCGACGTTCCCCGTCTCCGCGCAGACGGAGGCGCCCGTCACGCACGACGTCGCGCCGGTGCGGCACGGGTTCGTGGGCTGGCAGCTCGCGCCCGCCGTGCACGCGACGCAGCCTCCGTTGTTGCAGACACGATTGGTGCCGCACACGGTGCCGTTGACGAGGTTCCTGCCGGTGTCCGAGCACGTGATCGCGGGCGAGCAGGTCTGCGTCCCTGCGTGACACGGATTGGTGGGCATACACGTCAGCCCCGCCGTGCACGACACGCAGCTCCCCGAGCTGCACACCAGGTTCGTTCCGCACGAGGTGCCGTTGGCGACGTTCCCCTGCTCCACGCAAACCGGCACGCCGGTGTTGCACGTCGTCGTGCCCGTCCGGCAGGGCCTGCCGGTCACGGTGCAGGTCGCCCCGACCTTGCACGCGCCGCACGCGCCGACGGCGCTGCAGACCTTGTCCGTCCCGCAGCTGGTCCCCGCGGGGACCAGCGAGTTCCTGTCGTTGCAGACGGGCGTCCCCGTCGAACAGGCGAGCATCCCCTGGTGACAGGGGTTCGCCGGCGTGCAGGCGGCGCCCTGCTGGCAGGCCGTGCATTGCCCCGCCGTGCAGACCATCCCGGCCCCGCACGACGTCCCGTTCGGCTTGTCGGCGTTTTCGGTGCACACGGCCGCGCCCGTCGTGCAGGCGATCGTCCCCGTTCGGCACGGGTTGGTGGGCGTACAGGCGCTGCCCGCCGCGCAGGCGGCGCACGCGCCGTTGTTGCAGACCATGTTCTGACCGCAGACGGTGCCGTTCGCCTGTCTCGTCTGGGTGTCCATGCACGACGCCACACCGCTCGCCGAGCAGGTCGTCTCTCCGACGTGGCACGGGTTGGTGGGCGTGCAGACGCCGCCCGCGGTACACGGAGTCGCGTCCGGACCCGCGTCGGCGATGCCGCGCGTCGGTGGAGCCGCCCGTGCCCGTGACGATCATCCCGCCCGAGCTGCCCGCCGACGATCCCGCGCTGGCACCGCTGCCAGCGCTGGCGCCTCTGCCACCGGTGCCGCCACCGCTGACGCCGCCCGCCGACCCGCCGGCGCTGCCGCCCGCGCCCAGCAGGCCCCACGCCCCCGTCCGGCCACATCGGCTGGACGCGAAGGTCACATCCCAGGCCCGAGCAACCAAGAAGCACCGACACCCACAGCAGCCCGTTTGAACATCGTCTCTCCGCTTTTTAGAACCGAAGGCTGCAACCGAGACCCCGCGCGACGGGATCGGGAACACACGCGAAGGCCCGCGCGCCGCCGTCACGCTCGGCGCCGCCGCCTCTCGCCCGACGGCGACAGCAGGAACAACACCGACGACGTCGCGGCCAGCGCGCCCGCCGCGGCGAAGCCGACGATCGACAGCGTCAGCGCCTGGTCGTAGTCATCCTTCAGCCCCTTGCACGCGGGCGACAGGTTCGCCGTGCCGCAGTCGTGGAACATCACGCCGTCGATGACACCGGTGTGAGCGTTGAAGGCGTCGCTCTTGCCGGCGGCGTTGAACGCCTCCACCGTCCCGAACAGCAGCGCGGCCAGGGCCGCCCCGCCGGTGATCCAGGCGGCGGTCCGTCGCGTCGAGCGCCGCCGTCCTGCGCGGGCGGCGGCGCGGTGGTGAGGGTAACCGCCGCCGTACCGGGATCGGAGGCGGTCGGCGCCAGCGAAACCACGGGCCCGACGCGAATCTCGGAGGCCCCCGCCGCGGTGGCCGCCTCCCGCACGAGCGTGTACGTGCGCTGCTCGCGTTTTCCGCCGACGATGGTGATGGTATCGCGCGCCGGCTCGTAGCCCGGCGCGCGCACCTCGACGTCGACGGGTCCTTTGTCGAGACGAATGGGCGCGCCCACGAGCGCCTTGTCCAGCGGCTTCTTGTTCAGCGACACCTCGGCGCCCGCCGGCGACACGACCAGCGCCAGCTCGCCGATGTTCGCGCGGGCCGAATCGAGCGCGCGCGTGAGCGCGGTCTTGTTCTTCGACGACCCACGGATGATCGGGCGCGGCCAGCGCCTCGGTCAGGTAGCGCTCCGCCGCGACGTAGTAGCCGAGCTCGAGCTCGCACAGCCCGAGCTGCGCGGCCGTCCGCGGCGATCGGGAGATCTGGTAGGCCTTCTCGAACAGCGGCAGGGCCTTCGGCGCGTTGTCGCGGCCGCGCAGCTTCACCCCCTCGCGGATGAGCGCCTCCGCCTGTTCGGCGTCCGTGGCCGCGCGCGCCGGCGCCGCCGCCGCAAGGACCGCGAACGCGGCGAGCACCGCCGCCGCGACACGTCGAGAATCTCTTGAGCTGACCTGTCGACACCATCGTCATCCCCTTCAGTCCAGGAGCGGAACGCCGTTTTGCATCCGAATTCCGTCACTGGCGCGTGCCCGCGGCCTGTCCGCCGACTTGCGCGTGCGGGTCATGGCGGCCGCGGCGGGCAGCGTGCTCGGCGCCGGCGCGGACGGCCGCGCCACGGCGGGGACCGCGCACCGGCTCCGGCGGGGTTTCCTCGGCCACCGCCGTCACGGGCTCGGGCACCGGCTCCGGCGCGGCTACCGGCGCGGGCGGCGGCGTCACCGGCACCGGCGCGGGCGGCATGGCACCGGCGCGGGCGGCGGCGCGGACGGCTCCACCGCGGCAGGCGCGGCTTGCACCAGCGTCCGCCGGCAGGCATCGCCTGCGGACATGCGCGGCGGACGAGCTGCCGCGCGTCGCCACCAGCACCAGCGCGAGGACCGACACCGCGACGCCAGCCGCGGCGCCGATCCAGATCCGCCTGGCGGCCAGCCTTGCGCGGCGCGGGCTGGGTCCACAGGGGAACCTCCGCGTCGGGCTCTGGCGCGGCGGAGGTGGTGGGCTCCAGCGCCGGGAGCGCCACATCGGCCGCGCCGGCTTGTGGCGCCTCCGCGCTGGCTTGCGGCGCCTGCGCTTCCGCGGCTTCGAACCACGGCCCGCTCAGGGCCTCCACCTCGGGCGTCAGCGTCCGCCTGAACGGGCTTGGCGTCGACGCCTCGACCTGGATCGCGGGCGACGACGGCTTCCGCCGGTACGTCCCGGGCGCGACATCGGCGGACTTCGACGCGAACGGCCGCAACGCGCGCCCGAGCTCCGCCACCGAATCGAAGCGCTTGTTCGGATCCGTTTCGAGCGCGCGCAGCACGACCGCGTCCAGGCCCTCGGGCAGGTCGGGCTCGCGCGCGCTGGGCGGGATCGGCTTCCCCGCGGCGATGGCCCGGAACAGCTTCTCGACGCTGTCCCCACGGTAGGGCGGCTGGCCCGTCAGGCACTCGTAAAGGATGACGCCCAGGGCATGCTGATCGCTCGCGGGACCGGCCGCCCGGTGATCGGCGACCTGCTCGGGGGCGAGGTAATACGGCGTTCCGAACACCGGTCGCGGCGCATCGCCGCGCCGGCAGCGTCCCAGGTGCTCGCCGCGTCTTCGTCTTTCGCGATTCCAAAGTCCAGGACGATGGGATGCGGCCGCCCGTCGCGGATCGCGAGGAAGATGTTCGACGGCTTGAGGTCACGGTGCGTGACGCCGCAGGCGTGAGCCTCCGCCACGGCGTCACAGACGGGCAGCATGATGTCCACCGCCTCCGCCGCGGACAGCGATCCGAAGCCGTCGAGCCGGCTCGACAGGTCCGCGCCCTCGAGCATCTCCATGACGAGGTAGCTCTGCCCGCCGTCCTCGCCGACGTCGGTGACATTGATGATGTGGGGGTGGCTAACGCGCTCCGTCAGCTTGCGCTTCCTTCAGGAAGCGAGCGCGGGCGGCCGGCACCGCCGCCAGCACCGGGCTCAGCACCTTGATGGCGAACCGCTCGCCGGTCTCCTTGTGCACGCCCTCGTAGACGGCGCCCATCGACCCCACGCCCACGAGGCGTTCGATCTCGTACTTTCCGAGCCGCGTTCCTTTGCCGAGAACAGCCGTCCCCTGATGTTCCACCTGTCCCCGTCTTCCTTCTTCTGTTGTCACGTCGCTCCCGCCTGCGCCCCCAAACTTAGTAATATCTCTTCCTTAATAGGCCCGCCAGCAACCGAAAACGGCTCACAATTCCACGGCGGCGCTGTTTACGTCACCCTGTTGAATTCCCGGAACGCGGCGCGCTGATCCCAGGTCCACCGTCGGGACCTGCGCCCGCAGCCGTGCGTGATCTACGCGACGATCGGAGCCATGGACCTCGGGCCGAGGTCGACTCTGGTCAGCTGTCGTCGCGTTGACGTGGCTGAACGAGAGGCAGTCGTTGCGCGTAGCAGCGGGCTCGCACGGGTCATTCATCGTCGCGCTCGCTGCAGAGAAAACGGCAACCAGGGGCGTACCCTCACTTTTGTGAGCTGCGCAGTGCTAGCTGTGGGCACTTATGGCCGGGCGAAGGTTACTCGCCTACCCGACTGGGGCCAGTGCAGTGGCTTCGGTCGTAGTTTGTCGGTCGTGGCCTGGGAGGAGAATTTGGTCGTTCGCTGCTGTCGCGGAAACGAAATCGCTGGGGTTCGTTGTTTAACCTCGGCGGTCAATGTCCGCCATGAAACGTTGAAAATGGGCCGGCTTTCATATGCCGGTGGCCAGAAACGTTTGCAACGTGCCGTAAACAAGTTTTGACGATTCGTTTCTTGACACTTGCTTGCGGATTTTGAAACTCTCGCGCTCGGGCAAGACCCCCGGGGAACGACAACGACACCTCGGATTGAGGTCGTTGGGTCGCACGAACATGAGCGGTCGGAACGTCGGAACGTCGCCGCAGCATAGATAGAAGGGACGGAGGATACATGCGCAGATTGGGGAACCTGATCCTGGGGAGCTTGTTGTCGTCGGCCGTCGTGGTCACGGGCTGTGGCGACGAAGGTGGCGGTAATCCGGCGGGAGGCGGCGGAAGGGGCGGCGGGACGGCCGGAACGACCGGTCTGGCCGGACGCGGTGGCAGCGGCGGCGGAGCCGCTGGAACGACCGGCCTGGCGGGTGCCGGAGGGACCGGGGCAGCGGCGGGACGCGGGGGATCAGGAGGTAGTGCGGTGGCGGGCGCCGGCGGCGAGCGTGGCGGCGCTGGCGGCGCTGGGTGCAACCGCGGGTTCGGGCGCGACCGGTGGATCAGCCGGCCGCGGTGGCAGCGGAGGCGGTGGCGCGGGCGGCACCGCCGGAGCCGCAGGGTCGGCGGGTCGCGGTGGCGGCGGTGGTTCGGCCGGCGCGGTCGGCGGAGCTGGTGGCAGCGCCGGCGCGGCTGGTGCCGCGGGCGGCGCGGCTGGTGCGGCAGGCGCAGCGGGTGCGGCAGGCGCAGCTGGTGCGGCGGCTGGCGCCGCGGGGACCAGCGCGGCCGGTGCTGGCGGTGCGGCTGGCGCAGCAGGCGCGGCTGGGGCGGCTGGCGCATGCGGGCGCGGCAGGTGCAGCAGCGGGCGCGAGCGGCGCGGCCGGCGCGGCTGGCGCAGCGGGTGCGGCGGAATGGCCGGCGCGCCGCCGCTCCGGCGGCACCGGCGCGGGTCATCAACATGACCCCCACGCGCTTCTTTCCGGAGGGTGTCGCGGTCGACCGCGCCGGAAACTTCTACATGGGCAGCATGGACCTTGGGCTCATCTACAAGGGGACGGCTGACAATCCGACCGCGGTGCCGTTCATCCCGGCGGGCTCGAACAACCTGGTGTCGGTCCTCGGCATGTACGCGGACGATCCGACGAACACGCTCTGGGTCTGTTCTTCGGACGCGGGCAACGGCGCGCGCACCGGTATGGCGCCGGTCGCCCTCAAGTCGTTCGACCTGACGACGGGCGCAGCGAAGAACAGCTACGCCTGGCCGGCACCGACGACGACGCCGATCGCAGGCGCCACGGTGAACGGCTTCTGCAACGACGTCACCGTCGACGCCGACGGCAACGTCTACGCCACCGATTCATGGTACCCGCGCATCCTGCGCCTCAAGAAAGGCGCGACGGCGCTGGACCAGTGGGTCAGCGACCCGGTCCTCGGGGCCGGACAGTGGCACCTCAACGGTCTCGACGTCGACCAGAGCACGGGCAACCTGTTCGTGGTCGACCAGGGCACCAACGCACAGTCGGGCAAGCTGTTCAGGATTCCGATCAACGCCACCACCGGCGCCGCGGGAGCGATCACCGAGATCACGTTCGCGCAGCCGTTGAAGCACCCGGACGGCCTGAAGGTCATCGCGCCGAACCTGCTGGCGATGGGCGAAGCGGCGGGCGCGGTCAGCACGATCAAGCTGACGAACAACACGGGCGTCGTCAGCAACGTCATCTCCGGACTGCGGGGCGTCGCGACGCTGGCCCTGCATCAGGCGAGCGCCTGGGCGGTCGAGGGTCAGGGCGACCACTTCTGGGACGCGGCCAACGCGGGGCCGAACGCGAATCCGCCGTTCCGGCTGATGGAGATACCGCTGATCGGTGGGTGCGGGTCAGGGCATCGCCACCATCACCACGCCGGAGTTCTTCCCCGAGGGTGTCACGTCCGACGAAGACGGAAACTTCTACGTCGGCAGCATGGAGCTCGGCGTCATCTACAAGGTCGCGGCGGGGACGACGACTCCCCTGCCGTTCATCACGCCCAACACCAGCAACGATCTGGTCTCGGTGCTGGGCCTCTATGCCGACGACGCCGGCAACAGGCTGTGGGTCTGCTCGTCCGATGCGGGGAACGCCCAGCGCAGCGGAACGGCGCCGGTCGCGCTCAAGGCGTTCAACCTCACCACCGGGGCCTTCCTGGACAGCTGGGCCTGGCCTGCGCCTCCGGCGCCGTTGACGCCGATTGCGGGCGCGACGGTGAACGGCTTCTGCAACGACATCACGATGTCAGGCAGCACCGTCTACGCCACCGATTCGTGGTATCCGCGCGTTCTGCGTCTCGTCAACCGGGGCGCCGGCGCCGCCGTGCTGACGAACTGGCTGGTGAGCTCGGTGTTCCCGCAGGACCAGTGGCACCTGAACGGCATCGACTACGATGCCACGGGCAACCAGCTCTACGTCGTCGAGAACCACCCGGGACATCTCTATCGCGTCCCGATCACGGGCAATGGGAACGCGGGGACGCTCGTCGAGGTGACGACGCAGCGGCCGCTGTACGGCCCCGACGGTCTCAAGGTGCTGAACCCGACCAGGCTGGTGACGGCCGAGGGTAGCGGCATCTCCGTCATCGACATCAGCGGGACGATGGGGCGGGTGCGCACCGTCAGCACCGGGTTCGACGGCGTCGCGACGTTCGCGATGTGGACGGGCCGCGCCTGGCTGGTCGAGAACCAGGGCGACCACTTCTGGAACCCGGGCGGCCCGAACGGACCGACCGCGACCAAGCCGTTCCGGCTGATCGAAACGCCGCTCGCGCCGTAGCGCCCGCAGTCGGGCTCGGCTCGAACCCGCCGAGGCATGTAGTGGCGGGTTCGAGTCGGGGGTACGGGGGCTAACGTCCGCCGCCGCTGGTATCGCTCGCGCCGTCGCCGCCCATCGTCCCCGGACGGGGCGTAGTCCCGCCAGAGCCGGGCGCAGGCGTGCTGCCCGTGTCTCCAGTCCCTCCCGGCGTGGTGCTCGTCCCGCCGCTGCTCCCGGTCGACGTGGATCCCGGGCTACCCGTGCTCTTGTCCGTCGACGTCATCCGCTACTGCCGGTGCCGCCGGAGGTCGACGAGCCGCCGGAGGTCGACGAGCCAGACGTCGACGAACCGGCCCCCGAGGAACCGCTGCCGGCGCCGGCGGCCTGAGCCACAACCTCGCCGGTATCGCGGACGCCATCGGCATGGGCGATGACCGGAGCCACAGCCAGCGGGAATGCGAACAACAACGCTTTCACCATGTTGATTCCTCCCTTTGCTGAAAAATTGCCGTCAATCTCCGCGCGTCAACAGGGCATCCGGAAGGTTTTGAAGGATCCCCCAGGCTACCGTCGAGGCTCAACGGCAGCACGCTGTGGCGCGGAGGTGGCCATGGGGGTCGACATCATGAAGGAGCGGGGCACGCCGCTGGGCGTGGCGGGGACGGCGACCGACAAGCTCAAGGCCAATCAGTCAGCCGTGTTTCTCGATCTGCTCGGCGACCGCCTCGCGTCCGAGCGGACGGGCATCCGCCTCTACCATGCGCTGCTGGTCAAGCTGGAGACCGACGACGCCCACCCGGGCGGCCCGACGGCGGAACAGCTCGAGCGCATCCGCGACGAGGAGACGGAGCACTTGATGCTCGTCAGCGATGCGATCGACGCGCTGGGCGGCGATCCGACAGCGGTGCCGCCGAGCGCCGACGTCATCAGCGTCGCTGGCTCGCGGTGGGTGCAGCTGATGAGCGATCCGCGCACGACGTGGCTCGACGCGCTGAAGGTGATGCTCACCGCGGAGCTCGTGGACAACGACGCGTGGCGGGCGTTGGTCGACCTCGCCGACGGTCTCGGGCAAAGCCAGATGGCGGCCGGTTTCCGCCTCGCCCTCGGTGACGAAGAAGGCCATCTGGTCCAGGTGCGCGCCTGGCTGACGGCCGCGATCAACGGCGAAGCCGGGATCGCGCCCAGGCCGCGGGACACCACCGACATCTGGCTCCCCTGACGGGCGCCTGTCCGGTTCAGCTCGGAGCCAGCGCGCGTCATGTTGGATCGCACGTCCCTTTCCAATTCGATGGGAAATTGCGAGATTACCCGCACGTCAATGCGCCTGATGATTGTGGATGATCACGAGATCGTCCTGGACTCACTCGCGGCGGTGTTGAGTGACACTCCCGGGATCAAGGTCGTTGGCACCGCATCGAGCATTCGCGTGGCCTCGCCGATGCTGCTGGACCTGGTGCCGGACGTGGTGCTCGCCGATCTGACGCTCGACGACGGCAACGCGAGCGAGCTCCTGCGGCTCGCTCGCCGCGGACGGCTTCCGACCCGCATCCTCATCCTGACCGGGTCTGAGCGATCACCTGGCGGTGACCGAGCACCTTCGTGAGGGCGCGGCCGGGATCGTCTTCAAGGCGCAGTCCATCCCCGAGCTGGTGTCGGCCATCCGCATCGTCGCCAGTGGCGGTCGCTACCTACCGCCATCGCTGTCGAATCTCGATCAGGCGTCCGAGGCCGGCGCCGGCTCAGCCACCATGGCCACGCTATCGCGACGCGAAAACGAGATCTTCCGCATGGTCGTCAAAGGCTGGGCTCTCAAGGACATCGCGAGCAAGCTGTTCATCAGCATCAAGACGGTCGAGAGTCACCGCACCAACATCAATCGCAAGCTGGGCGTCCGCACCATCGCCGATCTGGTGCGCCTGGCCGCGACGCAAGGGATCGTCATCGCGCCACGCTCTAGCTCTAGCTCGAGCTCGAGCGAGACGTCATGAGCCGTACGCCGCGCCCGCCACTCGGGTCGACGACACGCTAGGCGATTTGACGGCCCCCGTGTTGGCGGCGGGCCGCGTTGGCTCAGCCGGCGACTTGTCGCGGTCCACGCTCCGCAACACGACGACCACGGCGAACAGGCAGATCAGCACGCACAGGCTCGCGAGCGCGACGGCGAGGCGGCGGCGACTCCAACCCGCGGCAGAGATTGCCGCCATCAAGCGCGTGGGTCGCCGCGCGGCGCCTTCGGCAGGTGACGTCGGCAGCAAGTCGTCGAAGCGCAGCGCCTCCGGAGGTGGCCCGGGGTTGTCGGGCGGCGCAGCGGCAAAGAACTCGCGGTCGAGGTCGCTCCATGTTGCGCCGTGGGACTGCTTCGACAATCCGGCGGCTTCGAATTTGTTTCCCCGGGAACGCTTTCGAGAACGTCTTTTCGCCATGTGATTGGTGGCTCGAGATGATGGGTGTGCTCGACCTCGCCCCTGCTCGAGGCGCCGGTTCTCGGTATACGGAGCGCGCCCGGAATCGGACTGCTGCCGAGGGAAATTAAATGACGGCCGACCGACTCCTTCGATGGCGACGAGCACGAAGTTTTCGCATCGACATGGTGAACTTTCTTCACGAGACCAGCAACGATCACGTTTGAGCCACGCGGTGGCGGGTCGGACACCTCCTCGGCGCTTCGGCACAGAGCGAAGCGCACAAGGAGACCGAACGATGCGTGCAAAAGGTGGGATGAGTGGGATGACTGGGATGCTCACGGTGTTGGCCGCCACGGGGCTGAGCGGGTGCGGTGAGCTGACGGACGACGGCGACGCCGAGGCCTTCGCGACGATTCAGTCGGCGGTGAGCAGCCCGAACGATCCGGAGTTCAAGAAGCAGTGGGCGCTCAACAACAGCGCTCAGTCGATCGTCATCGACGCCGAAGACGGAGACGTGCAGGTCGGTCTCAGGAACGTCGACATGCGCCTGCTGAAGGCGTGGGACACGACGCAGGGATCGAGCAACGTCATCGTGGCGATCATCGAACAGTTTGACGCGGACCTCGGCCATCCGGACCTGGTGAGCTCGCGGTGGATCAACACCGGCGAGATCCCGGGCAACGGCATCGACGACGACCACAACGGCTACCGGGACGACGTGTTCGGCTACGACTTCACGGACAACGAGGCGGACGTGTCGGACGACCTCGACGAGTCGGGGCACGCGACGCACATCGGAGGAATCGTCGGGGCGCGCAAGGGGAACGCGCTCGGAATCTCGGGCGTCGCGCCGGGCGTCCGGGTCATGCACCTGCGCGCCGCCGCGAACAACCCGCCAGCGATCAACGCCGCGATCGACTACGCGAAGAACAACGGCGCGCGCGTCGTCAATCTGAGCCAGGGTGGTGGCCCCGCCTACAACATCGCGGCGGTGCGGGACAAGATCGCCGCCACGTCGAGCCTGCTGTTCGTCTGCTCCGCCGGTAACAGCGCGGTGAGCAGCTTCAACTTTCCGTCGTCGTACCCGGCCGCGAACATCCTCGCCCTCGCCAGCGCCGACAACCTGGGCAACCTGGGCAGGAGCAGCAACTTCGGCGAACAGCACGTCGACATCGCGGCGCCGGGCGTCGGCATCTTCAGCACGCTTCCCGGCAACGCCTACGACTGGAAGAACGGGACATCACAAGCGGCGGCCAACGTCAGCGGCGTCGCCGCCCTGCTGCTGAGCAGTGAGCCCAGCCTGACGCCGACGCAGGTCATCGCGCGCCTCAAGGCGACCGGCATGCGCGTCCCGCTGTTCGCCAGGTTGATGCAGGCGCCGGCCATCGTCGACGCGGAGGCGGCGCTGGCGAACACGCTGAACGTCAATCTGACCGCGACGTCGGTGCCCGGGCCGGATCACGTTGACCTGGAACGCCGTCCCCGGCGCCATGCGCTATCAGGTCGAGCGCGACGGCACCCAGGTCGACAACCAGCTCAATCGGACGTTCGTTCACAGCAACCTGGCGCTCAACTCGATGCACATCTATCGCGTGCGCGCGCAGGTCAACGGCGCGTACGGCAAGTGGACCTACCGGGTGTTGAAGGCCGCCAGCAGCGAGCCCGTGGTGGAGACCCTGCAGCCCGCCGTCGAGCCGCCGCGCGGCGCGAACGGCCAGTACCTGCCCGACCTGAACGACCTCTACGAGGTCGGCAAGCCCGGCAGCCGGTTGATTCGCCTGCACTTCACCAGGGTCGCCATCGCGGACTTCGACGCCCTGAGCCTGAACTTCGGGCCGCTGTACTCTGAGCCCCGAGTTCACCGCCGTGGTTCCGGGCGGCTTCTGGACGCAGTGGTTCCCAGGTCCGACCGTCAACGTCACGTTCAACTCCGATTCGGCGGGCGGCGACTTCGGCTTCAAGATCGATCAGATCGAATACGTTCAGTAGTGATCACGCCCGCGAGCGCGTCAGCGACCGGCTGACGCGCTCGCCAGGGCGGGCGATTCGGTCAAGCACCAGACTCGCATGCCGCCTGACGCGCCGGCCGCGATCATGCTGCCGTCCGGCGACCAGACGATGCTGCCCTGGCCAGCGTCGCTCAAGCCCAGCAGGTGGGCGACCAGCACGCCGTCCGCCACGCGCCAGACGGCGATGTCGACGCTGCCACGCTCGGTGATCGTCCAGTCGAAGCCCGCCGATGCCGCCAGCCTTCCGTCGGGGGACATCGCGATCGAATATCCGTAGCCGTTGCTCGTCGTCTCGCTCAACCGGACCCTTCCCGTCGACAGGTCACGGACAAGCTGGCCTCCAGGCACTGACCAGAGGCTCACGCGGCCCTCGAAGTCATCCGCGGACATCAACAGATCGCCGTCCTTGGAGAACTCGACCGCCGTTCGGCCAGTGTGTCCCTCGAACGTGGCGAGCAGCGCTCCCGAAGCGACATCCCACAGCTTGATGTTGTTCATCAGCGGATGCACGCCGCCGAGCAACTCACCCTCGTAGCCGGCGCTCGCCAGGATGTCGCCGCGCGACGTGATCGCCAGATCGGTGATGCCGCCCGCATGAGCGGAAAACGCGCGCAGCAACGCGCCGCTGGCCCGATCCCAGAAGCGAATCTGGCCTCGCGCTTGCGGGCTTCCGCCGCTGATCAGCGTACGCCCGTCCGGGGTGAATACCAGGAAGGGGAGTCCGTCATTGACCTCGGTGCTCGCAAACGTCACCTGATCGACCACCGTGCCTTGATCGGCGTCCCAGAACGTCGCCAGGTTCTCGGTCATCATCATGATCTGATCGGACGGAGTGAAGCCCACGGTTCCTCCGTTGCCGGGCGGCTCCTCGAGAAACCGAAGCGGGGTGCCGCGGGCGGGGTCCCAGATCTGCGTCGGACCGGCCACACCGGGAATCGCGAGGCGGCCGTCGGTCGCGAACGAGGCAAACCAGATGAACCCGGTCTGCCCGGTCATGTGGACGAGGGCCCCGTCAGCCAAGCGGTAGAACGAGACCTCTGCCGTGTCCACCGCCAGCATCGTCCCATCGGCGGAAACCGCCAGATCGAGCACGGTGTGGAACGGCAGGAAGCTGCGCACCAGCGCTGCGCTCGCGGCGTCGTAAACGAATGCGCCGTCGTCGGTTCCCAGGATCACCTGTTTGCCGTCGTTCGTCAGGGCCATTGAATACAGAACGTCGGTGCGCGCGATCGGTCCGCCGACGGCACTCAGGTCCGACGCACGCACGACGCGAGCCTGGATCTCGAAGCCAACCACGGTGGCGAACGCCAGCGTGTTGCCATCTTTCGTGATCGCGATCGGCCCGGCGAACGCCGGACCTGCGCCCGCGTCAACTGAACCGCCACCGCCCGTCGGCGATCCCGCCGCGGATCGCGCTGACAGGCTGCGCATCAGCTCGCCGGTCGCCACGTTTCGCCACTCGAGGGCAGCATGGGTGGCGACGAGGAGACTTCGCCCGTCGGGGAGAAACTGGATCGCCGCCACGGGACCTTCGCCGACCTGCACGCGCCAGCGAACGGTCGCGCCGGCGGGCGCCACGACCGTGACCTGACTCTCCTGGTCGGCCATCGCGACGAGATCAGCGACCGGAGACGCGGCCAGTAACGTCGGGACGGCCGTGAGCTGCAGTCGGGCAGATTCGCTGCCGTCGGATGTCCTCCAGAAACGCAGCGCCAAATCGCTTCCAATCGTTGCGCCCCACGATCCATCTGCGGAGATGGCGCCGTCGGTGATGGTTCCTATCTGGCCAGTGAACGTACGCGGAACGCGCCAGCCATCCTGTGTGACCACGGAGGCGCCATACGGGTTGACGAGCAGAAACACCGGAGCGCTTGCGGCGACAGCGAGGGAGCTGGCCGGAGGGGACAGATCGCGACAGGCCGTGAGCCCCAACGTCGCGGCGGTCTGGCCGCCGTCCCCGGAGCCGTTCGCGCCACCGCTTCCGGTCACAGGGCCCGTCCCGCCCGGTGCAGCGTCGCGGTCATTGCTCATCGCGCCACCGCACGCAGCGAGCAGCGCGGGGACCACCGTCACCCCAACCCTCACGACCTCCCGCCACGGTGTCATTGCGCCGTCGAGCATACCGGCGCCGCGGCCCCCTCTGAAAGCTGTTTTGGGTCACCACCAGTAACCCACGCTGATGGTCGGGGATGAAGTACGTATCCCAGGTCTTGTGGCGGCCGTTGTCGTAGGAACGGTCGCTGATCCGGACGGAGCGTTATTCGGGCCCTGCGAGGCCGGTCGCCAGCATTACCCAGGGCCGCCGACTGCTTCGGACGGCGGCGTCAGCTTCGTCAGCAGTGACCGCACAGCGTGGCGATCGTCGCCGAGGTCGACGAGCAGGATCTCCGTCTCCACGAGCGCGGTGAGCGAGACCGCGCGCTCGGCCGTGACGCCGGCGCTATCACCCGTGGACAGGACGACGTCGCCCAGGGTCACCTCCCCCTCGACCAGGTGGAGCCACGCGCATCGACCCTGGCCGAGCTCGTGGACCACGTGTTTGCCGGGAGACAGCATCGCCGAATACAGCAGCGCGTCCTGGTGAACGAGTAGCGATCCTCTGCGCGCGTCGGGCGAGGCGACGACACACAGCCCGCCCCGGCGATCTGCCGCGCTGAAGCGCTTCTGCTCGTGGCAGGAACCGAGCCCGGCCTGCGCGGGGCGCAGCCAGATCTGAAAGACGTGCGCGCAGTCGGTCCGCGAGGCGTTGGTTTCACTGTGATGGCTGCCGCGTCCAACCGTCGTCCGCTGGAACTCGCCAGCGTGGATGACGCCCGAGCGCCCTGTCGCGTCCTGGTAGACGAGCGCACCTTCGCGAACGTAGGTGACGATGTCGGCGGCGTGAGGGGGATGCGGCGCCAGGTATCCTCCCGGCGCGAGGCGATCCTCGTCGAAGATCTCGAGGGCTCCGAAGCCATCGGCGAGCGGGTCCGCTCGGGCTTGCGGGTGGAACGTGAGCCAGACCTCCTGCTTGCGCCCTCGGTCGTGGTAGCGATCCTTCGATCTGCGGAGGGTGATCATCGGCGTCCTCCTCAGTCGCCTGGGCCCGCGTCGCTTGGTGCCGCGAGCACGTTCAGCTCGTGAGCTTCTTGAAGGCCGTCTCGAGATCGCTCCAGGCGCTCTCGATGTCGGTCTTGAACATGTCCCATTTTCCGCTGCCGGCGGCCTTGAGCTTGTGCAGCTTGGATTGCGCGGCCTTGTAGCTCGCCGTCACATCCTCGAGGCGTTTGCGATAGTCGATCTTGGCCTCGGTGCCGGCGGCGTCGGCCTTGGCGACCAGCGCGTCGAGCTTCGCGCCCCAGCTCTTGAGCTCGGCTTCCATCTTCCCGACGTGTGCTTCAACGGTTTCCATGGCCCCAGCTACAGCACGTTTCGGGCCACGGCAAACATGCACGCCATTCGAGCACTTGCAGGCTGCCGTCCGGTTCACGAGCCGGATTTGTCCATCAATGTGAATGAACGTCCCATTCACTTCGACGGCACTGCCGCGGGCTGCTACGGGTCGCTCGCGGGCATCGTCGAATCTTCGTCGACGGACGGGCGAGAAGAACCAGCCGGGTGCGAGGTCGTCGGCGACGACCGCCAGCGCGCTCCTGAGCGTGGCCGCCGGTCACGCGCGGCCGGCGACAGAGGCTCCGCGGCCGGCGCGGGTAGCGCGACTGGCTCCGGTTGCTCCGGCTGGGCCGGCTCCGCCGGCGCCGGTCGCGCTTCGTCTTCGCGGGCGTCGGTCGCTGCCGCGGCAGCAGGGAGGGCCTGCGCCACCTGCGAGCGGCGATTCGACTCCCCGCCGACGACAAAGGCGACGCCGAGGCTCGCCACCACCGCCGTGATCAGCGCCAGGCTCCGAGAGCGCCGTCCCGATCGGCCCTTGCTGTCATGACTGGCGACCTCACCCGCGGCATAGGCGAGCGTCGCCGCCCACTGGGTGTCGCGCAAGCGCCCGGCGGCGGCGGCCTGCAGCGCGTCCGAGAAATCCGTGATCGAAGGAAATCGCTGGCGGTTCGACTTGGCCAGGCCCCGACGTACGACGACCTCCACGTCGCGACCGAGCCCCATCGGCGCCGGGTCGCTGTGGAGAACGAGCCCGAAGATCTCGCTGGCCGTCTCGCCGGTGAAAGGATTGCGTCCGGTCAGCATCTCGTAGGTGATCACGGCCAGCGCGAACTGATCGGTCGCGGCGTCCGCGTCCGCCACGCGCCCCTCGACCTGCTCCGGCGACATGTACAGGGGCGTGCCCATCACCGTCCCTTCCGGCGCCTGACGACCCCAGCTCGCGCCCTTCACCTTCGAGATGCCGAAGTCCAGGATCTTGACCGACTCCGCCTGCCTCCCCTCGACGGGCACGAGGAAGATGTTGTCGGGTTTGAGATCGCGGTGGACGATGCCCGAGGCGTGGGCCGCGGCCAGCCCCGCCGCGATCTGATCGACGATGGCGACGACCGCGTCGAGCGCAAGCGGGGCTTCGCGGACGAGCCGTTGCGCCAGGCTCTCACCCACGAGGTACTCCATGACCAGGTACTCGGTGCCGTCGGCCGTGGTGTTGTGGTCGATGACCTGGACGATGTTGGGGTGCTGCAACAGCGACGTGATGCGCGCCTCGCGGGTGAACTGCGCCACCGCCGCCGACCCGAGCAATGGCTTGAGCAGCAACACCTTGATGGCGTAGCGACCGGCGAGACGCGCGTGCGTGGCCTCGTAGACCGCGCCCATGGCCCCCTCGCCCACCAAGCGGATCAGCCGATAGGTATCGTCGAACAGCTCGCCCTCCCGGAACCCGGAGGCGAGCTTGGGCAGTGAAGGCACCAGAGCGGGAACCGGCGGCGGCGGCAACAGCGTCGTCTTGAGGACGGTCCAGGCGGACTGAAGCGCGCTCGTCTTTAACCCCGGTTTATTCATCGCCGCCTAAGCTAAGGGTTATTACGCTAAAGGGGCGGCGCAACGACGGTGCTGCCGTCGATGTTGACCGCCGTCTGTGCCAGCAGCCTGCCGTTGATCGACGCGCCTGTCCGCAGCGTGACCGACGTCTGCGTCAGGATCACGCCCTCGGCGTGAGCGGTCGTATCGAGATCCACGAGACCGGCGACCTGCCAGTAGACGTTCTTCGCCAGGGCCCCGCCCGCGAGGACCATCCGCGCGCCGCTCGCCATGGCGAGATCCTGGGCGATCTGAAAGATCCACACGTCCTTCGCGCCGCCGTTGAGCGTGACGTCCGTGGGAATGAGGACGCCGGTGCCCCATTTGTAGACGCCGGGGGCCAGCGTCATGCCGCCGATGTTTCCGGCGCCGAGCTCGGTGACGTCCGGCACGCGCCCGGCCGCATCCGCGAACGCGAGCTGCATGTCGCCGACGGCGGCGGTCAGGTTGTCGGGCGTGGGCGCCGTGTAATCGGCCGCGAAAGCCTTGCCTGTCAGCTGCGGCGAGGTCGAGAACACGTTGGTGGCGTCCGCGGTCAGCGAGAACCCGGTGATGAAGGTGGCTGCTGCGGGGCTGATGCCGAGGTTCCCGGTGATGGCGGAGGTCGGCACCGTGGCGATGCCGGTCTTCGCGAGGATGGCGTAGCCACCGGCCTGCGCGAGGTTCACGGACCCCGGCGCCCCCGGCGCGCCACCGCTGGACTCGTCGCCGCACGCAGAGACGGCGGCGGCCGCCGACAGCAACGTCAAGACGGCGCGCGTTGCCGGCTTCATGTCACTTGCTCTTCGCTGAGGGCGACGCCGGCGCCGGCGGCGGTCCTGCCGTTGCCCGCCACCGCGTCGCTGTCCTCTTTGCCGTCGCGGCGGAACTTCGTGCGCAGGTCCTGGCGCAGCTCACTGCCGGCCTTGGGCGCCAGCAGCAGCGCCACGCCCGCGCCGACGACCAGGCCGATGCCGAAGGTCCCCAGCGCCTTCAGCACGCGGCTGGTGTCGGAGCGCCTCGCCTCGAGGCCCAGCATGCCGAGCACGTCATCCTTGTCCATGTTCTTGATGTCTTGCATTTTCATCGGGTCACTCTCCTTGTTGTCGGTCGACGATGTTTTGCTGAATTGCGGGTAGAGCTGCCATCACGGCCATGCGCAAACCGGCGCGCGCGATCGTGGCCGTGAGCCGGGTGAACAGGCCGCCGCCGAGGACGAAGCCCATCGCCAGCGCCCCGGCTAGCATCCCGTACGGGTTGCGCTGCAGACGACCCTCGATGTCCAGGGTCTCGCGCCAGTCGATACGCGAATCCTCCATGGCGATCATGACGTCTGGCGCCGCGCGACGCGCGCCACGAGGTAGCCGAGCGCGACGGCGCCCAGCAGGCAGGCGGCGGGGTGGTCCTTGATGAAGGTCGTGATGCGGCCGTTGAGCTGGCCGAGCTGTTGTTTCGCCTGTTCGATCTGCGGGCGAATCCCATCGCGTACGCTGTTTTCGAAGCTCGTCGTTTCCATGCGGGTCTCCTTTGTGGTCGGTGAGTCAGCGCCTGCGTCCGAGAAAGATTCCGAGGCCGAAGGCCAGGGCCAGCGCCACGACGGGCTTGCGGCCGACCCACGCGCGCCAGTCGATGCGGCGGGCGACCTCGCGCTCGAGCGCGCCCACCGACACGGAGAACCTGTCGCGCGCGTCCGCGAGGTTCGCGACCGCGCGCACGACGGCGGCGTCGGTCTTGCGGGCGCGTTCAGCGGGCATGCACTCTGTCCAGCGCGGTGACGGGGACGGGCGGCGGCCCACCGCCCAGCACGGCGACGGTGCGGCCGACGGCGTCGGTCGTGTTCTCCATCAGATCCGACTGCGTGGCGCGCGCGCGCCCCGGTCCGTAGATCAGCCCCGCCCCGGCGCCCGCGAGGTGGGCGAGCCCGACGATGACGAGCGGGATGCCGACGGTCGCGTGACCCCCGAACAGGACCGCGAGCCCGGCCATCGCCAGCGCGTAGCCGACGGCGACGAGCGCCGCCAGGATGGCGATGAGCCGCGCGCGCCGGCCGATGTCCTTCAGCTCGGCGGCGAGCTCGACGCGCGCGACCTGGACGTGCTGATCGATGAGGTGGCCGAGGCTGGCCGCGGTGTCACGGGCCAGGCCCGTCATTCCCTGCGTGGACGTGGTGGTCATCTGTTGCTGGCTCCTAGCGTGGTGTTTCCTGCACGTGTTTCCGAGGCGTGTTTCTCGCCGCTGATCACGGCGTCGATGGCCGCGTCGCTGCCGCTCTCGGCGGCCTTGGCCAGCGCCTTGTGGTCGGTGAGCACGCGCGCGCTCAGGTACCCGACCAGCCAGTGGCGCTCGATGATGGGGTACGCGGCGACGAGGGGCAGCACCAGGACGGCGCCGATGATCCCCTGCAGCTTGCCGCCGACGATCAGCGCGAGCAGCACCGACAGCGTCGATATCTTGAGCTTGCTGCCGTAGATGCGCGGCAGGAGGAAATACGTCTCGAACAGGTGATAGGCGAGGTACGCGATCGCGACCACCACCGCGGTCCCGGGCGACACCACGAGCGCCAGCAGCACGGCGGGAACCGTGGCGAGCAGGATGCCCAGCACCGGGATGACGTCGCACAGCCCCGCGATCACGGCCAGCGGCACCGCCGCCGGGACGCCGAGGACGGTCAGCAGCGCGGCCGTGAAGACCGCGAACAGCATCGCCGCCAGCAGCTGGCCGCCCACGTACGCGTGAACCACGTCGGAGACCTCGTCCATTGTCGTGGCCAGCTTTTCGCGGTGGCTGCGCGGCACGAAGGCGAGCAGCCAGGCGTAGAGGCTTCTGCCGTCGAGCAGCAGGTACAGCGTCAGCACGAGGACGATGGCGCCGGCGACCAATCCCGACACGGCGCTCTGCCCCCAGGCGAACGATCGCTCGACGACGACGAACGCGCGCGGGGACGACAGCCAGGCGAACATCTCACTGACGACGGTCTGGATGGCGGGATAGCGGGCGGGAATCTTGGCCAGGATGCGGGCGCGCAGATCGGGAAAGTCCTGCGCCAGGTGGGTCATCTGCGCGGTCAGCGGCGGCAGCAGGAAGACCACGAACATCGCCAGCAGGCCGATGGCGGTGGTTGCGATGACGATGACGCTCACGCTGCGGGCTATCCGCCTGCGCTCCATCCACAACACCACCGGGTCCAGCGTCACCGCCAGCAGCACCGCGACGACGAAGAGCAGGAACTCGGGCCACAACAGCCACGCTGCCCAGAGGGCGATGCCGCTGCCGACGAGCTTGAGGATGGTGACCATCGAAACCTGAATCTCCTTCACGACCCGGCCCTAGAGCACGTTCCGGGCCAACGATCAGAAGCAATCAAGTCCGTGCACTTGCATCACCCGAGGCCGCGCGCGACCGGCTCCGTTCAATCAGGATGATGGTGCGGGCGCGGAAACACGATCAGCGTGAGCCGGCCGGCGGCGGCCCACTCGGCGGCGAAGCCCTCGCGGCTGTTGACGCGCAGGCCGTGCGCCGGATCGAGCGTGAGGATGCGCTGCTTGCCGCGGCTGATGCCGACCACCACTTCGTAGTGGGGGTAGAGGCGCCGGCTGGTGCGTTTCATGACGCCGACCAGGACGGGACGGTGCCGCGCCAGCTCGCGATCGAGATCGGCGAGCTCACCCTGGATGAGGAAGGCCTCCAGTCCCTGGCGGCGGGCGAAGTCGCGGAGCGCTGCGGCCTTGATGCCGCTGTCGGGCGCCGGCGGGTGGGCGGCTGTTATGTCGGCGCGCGCGATGGGCAGCCCCCAGTAACCGAGCACCATGGCCAGCGCGGCGGCGCCGCAGTCCTCGCGCGCGATCTGGCGTACCGGCGGCACGCCGTCGACCCGGTTCCAGCCATCGTCCGGCTGTGGCGCGAGGTCGGCGGGCGTGGCGGTCCGCGCCGAGCCGAGATAGCAGCCGCTGACCAGGACACAGCCGACGAGCGCGAAGCCTCTGCCGCTCACGGCCATGTCCCGATTGCTGCGGCGTTCACCGCGGCTAGAGGAGGATGACGATGATGATGACGAGCAGGATTATGACGACCGCGCCGCTGCCGATGTAGACGCCGCCGCCGCCGCCCGCGAAGTCGCCGAGCGCGGGCGCCGCGGCTTCGCGCGCGGCGTAATCCGTCGCCTCTGCCCGAGCTTCAGTGACGGGCGCCGGTGCCGTCACCGGACGGACGGGGACTGCGCTGACCGCCGGCGGCGCCGCGCGCGTGATTTGCGCCGCGGCGAGCGACGGGGTCCCCGCGAGAGCGAGGAGCGTCGCAACTGCAATGAGCGCCTTCATAGGACCCTTCGACCCTTGATGAGGCGAACGAGCACCGCCACCACCGCCAGGACCACAAGGATGTGGATGAAGCCTCCTATCGTGTAGGAGGTGACCAGTCCGAGGCCCCAGAGGACCAATAGAATCACTGCGATTGTCCAAAGCATGTTCGCCCTTCCCTTCGCCGGTGGTGGAGTGCATCTCGGCCGGCGGCTAGAGCAGCTTCCGGGCCAACCGCTCAGGATCAGGAAGTTCAGACACTTATCTTGCCGGCGTTTTCAGGGGGATCCCTCGACTCATTCAAAATGAAGTACAGTCTCCTTCAATTCGAATGATGTGGGTTGAACATGCGCGCCGACGATCTGGATCATAAGGAGCTGCTCGAGCTGGACCCGGAGGGGGGCACGATCCGCTTCGCCGGCCAGCGCGCCCTGCTGCTGGACGCGGTGGCGATGGGCCTGCTGCGCAAGTACCTGGTCGAGAACTTCGGCCTGACGGCCGCGCGCACGGTGCTCACGCAGTTCGGCTTCGCGCACGGCTGGCGCATGGCGGAGGCGATGAAAGCCGAGTTCGAATGGGACAGCGACGAGGACTGGCAACGCGCCGGCACCCGCATCCACGCCCTCGAAGGCCTGTTTCGCGTCGAGGCGGGGAACAAGGGCGCGCTGTCCAAGCAGGGGCTGACGCTGGTCGCCAGCTACGAGGCGGAGCAGCACCTGCTGCACTTCGGCCGCGGCGACGTGCCCGTGTGCTGGACGATCTGCGGCCTGACCAGCGGCTACCTCAGCCGCAGCGTGGGCGAGGACATCTACGTCCTCGAGGACCGCTGCCTGGGCAAGGGGGACGCGGCTTGCCACCTCATCGCGCGCACGCGGCAGGCGTGGGGTGACGAGCACGCCGAGGAGCTGCGCTTCTTCGAGCCGACGCGCCTCAAGGATTGCCTCGACGTCTCGCTCGACCGGGTGACGGAGACGCTGAAGGTGGCCGAGCGCAAGCTGCGCGAGCGGCAGCGCGCGCTGGTCCGCGTCGCGCGCACCGACGAGCCGCTGGGGATCGTCGCCAAGAGCCCGCCGATGCGCCAGGTCGTCGACCTCGCGCGCCGCGTGGCCAAGGTCGACTCCACCGTCCTCATCACCGGCGAGAGCGGCTCGGGCAAGGAGCGGATCGCGCGCCTCGTCCACGACGAGTCGACGCGCGCGGCGGGACCGTTCATCGCGATCAACTGCGGCGCCATCACGGAGACGCTGCTGGAGAGCGAGCTGTTCGGACACGCGCGCGGCGCGTTCACGGGCGCGACCGCGGACCGGCCCGGCCTGTTCGAGGCGGCGAGCAGCGGCACGCTGCTGCTCGACGAGGTGGGCGAGGTATCGCCGGCGATGCAGGTCAAGCTGCTGCGCGTGCTGCAGGAGCGCGAGATCCGGCGCGTCGGCGAGAACAAGAACCGGCGCGTCGACGTGCGCGTCGTCGCGGCCACCAACCGCGACCTCGCCCACGGCGTCGCGGGCGGCGCTTTCCGGCAGGATCTCTACTACCGCCTGAAGGTCGTCGAGCTGCACGTGCCGCCGCTGCGCGATCGCCGCGACGACATCCTGCCGCTGGCCCGCGTGCTGTTCGCCGACGCTGCCCTGCGCATGAAGCGCAAGATCTCGGGGCTCGCTCCCGGCGCCGCCGATCAGCTGCTGCGCTACGCGTGGCCCGGCAACGTGCGCGAGCTCGAGAACGCGATGGAGCGCGCCGTCGCGCTGGCGCGCGGCAGCCGCGTCGAGCTCGAGGACCTGCCCGAAGAGATCCGGCAGGCGTTCCCGACGCCGGTCGCGACCCAGGGAGCGGTGCGGCCGCTGGAAGACGTCGAGAAGGAGTACATCCTCGCGGCGCTCGAGCTGAACGCCGGCAACCAGACCCGTCACCGCGGCGCAGCTCCGCATCGGCGCCGCGACGCTGTACCGCCGGCTCAAGAGCTACGGCATGATCGGCAGCGGGCGCACGCGTCGCAAAAGCCGTTAGCCCGCGGCGCCGGGCTTGTGGTGATCGATCGGGGACCCCATGTAGTCCATGCACCTCGATCACAACGGCACCGGAAGGCAGGACGAAGTTGGACCACGTAGTAATGAACGAAGCGACATGGGTCGTCGGCTGCTCGGAGCAGCGACCGAACGATGTGCTCGCCTACGAAGTCATGGGCATCGCCGACGGGCGCGTGCTGCTCAGCCGGCACGACGGCGTGAGCTACACGACCAGCAGCGGCGAGATCAGATCCTATCAGCGGACCCGCGACGACATGCTCCGCCTGGTGCTCGCGGGCGTACCGGCGAGCCTGCGACACGGCGTTGGTCAGGCTCTCATCAGGCGCTGGAACCGCGACTGGGGCGTCGAGCCCGAAGCCGGCACCAGCCTGGCGACCGCCAGCGCCCGCGGCATGGCGACCGAGATCTCGATCTCGGTCAGCGCCGCGCCGATCTCCGCGGGGAGGTGACGCAGGTCGATCTCGCCACCTCCCGCCAGGATGGTGGCGTGTTCGATCGCGCGTCCGAGCTGGCGGACGTTCCCCGGAAAACCAAACGCAGACAGGGCGTCCCAGGCGGCCGATGACATCCGCGCCGGCCGGGTGCCGGGTCGATGGCACTTGTTCGAGAAATACTGGGTGAGCAGGGGGAGGTCCCCTCGCCGCGCGCGCAGCGGCGGCACGTCGATGCTGATGGCGCTCAACCGACGGTAGAGATCCTTCAGGAACAGGCCGGCATCGGTCATCGCTGCGAGGTCGTGGCGCGTCGCCGCGATCACCCTGACGTCGCCGGTGTCCTCGTGCAGGATGCGAAGCAGCTCGTCCTGCACCGCGGGCGACATGTCGCCCACGTCGTCCAGCAGCAACGTTCCGCCGTGTGCGGCTTCGAGCGAGCTGTCGAGCAAAGACATGGGGAAAGAAGCGGAGAATGATGCGCAGTCGATCGTCAGCGAGCCGCTTGCCCTCGCGCCGGCTCCGCTCGTGGACAGCGCGCGCGATCAGCTGCTTACCGGTGCCGGCCTCACCGGTGACCAGCAGCGGCGCGTCGCTGGCGGCGACCGTGTTCACTCGCTCCATGAGCCGGCACATGACGGGTGAGCAACCAACGATCTGTTCGGCCATCATGTAGCGGGGCACGCCTAACAGCGTGGGTGTGAACCAGCGAGAAACAAGGGGATGTCCCTTATGCATGTTGGCAACGGTCAACACGTCGCGCACGGAGCGTCGACAGAGCGTTGGACGACACGTCGGGTTTTTCGACGATTGACGATTTCATTTCCTATTTGTCGTCATGACGAACTTTGTCCATAAAGCGGTTGCCGGCGATCTGATCGGAGCTGGACGCATGTCGGCTCGTTGAGCGGCTGCGCTGCCTGGAGGGGTCGTAGGAGGCGGGAGCGGCAATGAAGAAGGACATCGACGAGGATTCCGCCGGTTCGACCGGAGACGAGGGGGCCGAGGGCGATGGCTCTGCGGCGCCGGCGCCTGGCGTGCCCGCCGCCGCTGCGTTCCCCATCGTCGGCGTCGGCGCCTCGGCGGGTGGTCTGGAAGCGTTCACCCAGCTCCTCAAGCAGCTCCCCGCCGACAGCGGCATGGCGTTCGTCCTCATCCAGCACCTCGACCCCACACACGCGAGCTTCCTCGGCGAGGCGCTGTCCAAGGCCACGACGATGACGGTCAGCCAGGCCGAAGACGGCACCGCGGTGGAGCCGAACCACGTCTACGTCATCCCGCCCGACGCGGACATCTCGATACGGCACGGCCGGCTGAACCTGGTACCAAGAGCGCCCGACGGCCGGAGGTCACACCTGTCCGTCGATCATTTTCTCCGCTCGCTCGCCGCCGAACGCGGCAGCCACGCGATCGGCGTCGTGCTGTCGGGAAACGCCTCGGACGGGACCGAAGGCCTGCGGGCCATCAAGGCGGAGAACGGCATCACCTTCGCGCAGGACCCGGCGTCGGCGAAGTTCGATGAGATGCCGCGCAACGCGGTGACCGCCGGCGTCGTCGACTACGCGCTGGCGATCCCCGATCTGGCCCGCGAGCTGGTGCGCCTGAGCCACCACCCGTACGTGGCCGACGCCGACGTCCCGCCGGCGGTCGGCGACAGCGCCGCCTTCAAGCAGATCCTGATGGTCGTGCGCAGCGCTTTCGGCGTCGACTTCACCGAATACAAGCCGTCGACGCTGGAGCGCCGGCTGGCCCGCAGGATGGCGCTGCGGCGCGCCGACAGCCTGCACGACTACCTGACGCTCCTGCAGCGCGAGCCGGACGAGGTCCGCGCGCTGTATGAAGACATCCTGATTCACGTCACGTCGTTCTTCCGGGACCCGGAGGTCTTCGAGACGCTGCAATCGCAGATCCTCCCCGCCATCCTGGCGGACAAGCCGGAGGGAGCGCCGGTTCGCGTCTGGGTGGCCGGGTGCGCCACCGGCGAAGAGGTGTACTCGATCGCGATCGCGCTGCTCGAGGTCCTGGGCGATTCGTCACACCCCATTCAGCTCTTCGGCTCCGACCTGAGCGAGCCGGTGATCGCCAAGGCGCGCACCGGGCTGTATCCCGACGCCGCCTTGCGCGACGTCAGCGAGGAGCGGCGGCGGCGGTACTTCGTCAAGACCGACCGCGGTTACCGCATCAACAAGACGGTCAGGGATCAGTGCGTCTTCGTCCAGCACGACCTCGCCCGCGACCCGCCGTTTTCGAAGCTGGATGTCGTCAGCTGTCGCAACGTCCTCATCTACTTCGATCAGGCCCTGCAGAAGCGGATCGTTCCCAGCTTTCACTACGCCTTGAACCAGCCCGGCTACCTGCTGCTCGGCCACAGCGAGAGCATCTCCGGGTTCAGCCAGCTGTTCTCGGTCGTCGACAAGGCGAGCAAGATCTTCGCGCGCACTGCCCTCGCCAGCACGTTGCGCTTCGCCCCCCGCGCCGACACGCGGCGGGTGGAACGCCCCGCCGCGGAGCACGACACACGCGTGCAGGTCAGCGGCAAGGTTGACGTCGCCAGGCACCTGGACCGCCTGCTGCTGGCCCGCTACGCCCCGCCCGGCGTGCTGATCAACGACAAGCTGCAGATCCTTCAGTTCCGCGGGCAGACCGGATCGTTCTTGCAACCGGCGCCCGGCGACCCGCAGAACGACGTCATCAAGATGGCGCGTCCCGGGCTGATCTCCGCGCTACGCGCGACGATCGCCCAGGCCAGGAAAGACAGGGCGCCGGTCAGGCGGGACGGTGTGGAGGTCGACCAGGACGGCGTCACCAGGAGGTGCAGCCTGGTGGTGCTGCCGTTCACGGGCTACCCGGAGATCCTGGAGCCCCTGTACATCGTGCTGTTCGAAGAAGCGGCCGCCCCCGGCGCCGCAACGTTCGCCACCGCGACGCCGACATCGCCGCCGCTGGAGGAAGACCGCCGGATTCCGAGGCTCGAACACGAGCTCGTCGCCACCAAGGAGTATCTGCAGTCGCTGGTCGAGGAGCACGGGCGGACCAACGACGATCTTGGCTCGGCCAACGAAGAGCTCGTGTCGGGGAACGAAGAGCTGCAGAGCATGAACGAGGAGCTGGAGACCGCGAAGGAAGAGCTGCAATCGACCAACGAAGAGCTGACCACCGTCAACGACGAGCTGCACAGCCGCAATCAGGAGGTCACGCAGAGCAACAGCGACCTTCTGAACCTGCTCGCCACCGTCGACTTTCCCATCGTCATCCTCGATCGCGAACGCCGCATCCGCCGGTTCACGCCCCAGGCCCGCAGCATCCTGAACGTCGTCGCCGGCGACACAGGCCGTGCGCTCGACGACATCAGGCCCAACGTCGACGTCCCCGATCTCGATCGCCAGGTCGCCAGCGTCATCGACACGATGGTGATGACGGAGTCCGAGGTCCAGGACCGCGACGGGCGCTGGTATCGGATGCAGATCCGCCCCTACAGGACCACCGACAACAAGATCGACGGCGCCATCCTGTCGCTCGTCGACATCGACGCGCTCAAGCACCTCGTCGGCGAATCGCAGCAGGCGCGATCCGACGCGGAGCAGGCCAACCGCTCCAAGGACCTGTTCCTGGCGGTGCTGGGGCACGAGCTGCGCACGCCGCTCGCCAGCCTGCTGTTGCAGGCGCAGATGCTTCGCCGGACCAAGGTCGTCGATACGGCGAAGCTGGCGCGGGCCGGCGACGTCATCGAACGGGCCACCCGGATGCAGATTCAGCTCGTCGACGACCTGGTCGACGTGTCGCGCATCGTCTCGGGCAAGCTCAAGGTGGAGCTGCGGGCGGTGGATCTGCGCGCCGTCGTCCGGGCGGCGCTCGACGGGGTGAGCGGCTCCGTGGAGCGCAAGTCGATCGATCTGCAGGTCATCATCGACGAATCCGTCGGCGCGGTCGCCGGTGATCCGGCGCGGCTGCAGCAGGTGGTGTCGAACCTGCTGACCAACGCCGTCAAGTTCAATGGTGAGCGCGGCCGGATTACCGTCACGCTGGACGTCGAAGACGGCTGCGCCCGCATCAAGGTGAGCGACACCGGCGCGGGGATCGAGCCCGGGTTCCTGCGCCACGTCTTCGATCGCTTCTCTCAGGCCGACACCACCAACACCCGCATGTACGGCGGCCTTGGCCTCGGCCTGGCGATCGTGCGCCATCTCGTCGAGCAGCACGGTGGGACGATCGAAGCCAGCAGCGCGGGCACGGGCAAGGGTGCCACCTTCCTGGTGACGCTGCCGCTCATGAACGTCCAGCGCGTGTTCGCGGACGACGCGGCGATCATGGTGTCGGCGGGGCTGAAGCAGGCCAAGGGCGCCCGCCACGACCGCTCGATCAAGGATCTGCGCGTCCTGGTCGTGGACGACGATGTCGCGACCCGGGAAGCCGTCGCCGAGATGCTCGGGCACATGGGCGCCCAGGTGAGGGTGGCCAAGTCGGCGGCGGAGGCCATGACGATCGTCGGGGCGTTCAGGCCGAGCGTGTTGCTGTGCGACATCGCCATGCCCGGTGAGGACGGCTACGCCTTCATTCGCAAGCTGAGGGGGCTCGGGCTCGAGGACGGAGGCGGGACCCCCGCGCTCGCGTTGACGGCGCTCGCGGCCGACGACGATCGCGAGCGTTCGCTGGCGGCCGGGTACCAGATGCATTTGACCAAGCCGGTCGACATCGATCTGCTGTCCGACGCCGTGATCGAGCTGGCGGCGCGGCCGACGGCGCACGCGACTGACCAACATGCCTACAGCGACTGAAACCGTTGGCGTAGCCACCGGTGACGGCGACCCCGATCCGGCCGCGCTGTTTGCGCTGGTGTGGGAGGCGCTCGCCGGGGTGCTGGGAACCGCCGCCACCGCGGCGATCATTCGGCGCGCGGTGGGGCGGGCGGCGGCGGTGAGCCCGGAGCTCATCGATGTCGTCATCCGTCGCGAGAACCTCGAGTACCGTTACACGCTGCCGCACGCCTGGTCCCAGTCGGACAGCGCGGCCATGCCGGGTGAGCAGGCGCCCGTCGCGCTGCGGGAGCTGGTCGCCGAGACCGGGCGCGTGCTGATGGAGCTGACGGGAACCGTCGTCGTCGGCCGGCTCGAGCAGATCCCCGAGCTGCGCGCCCGCGGCCTGCTGTGGCGGCCCGAGGAGACGAATTGACCGCCGTGCGGCCACGCCTGCCGTGCCTGTCGACGGGGAGCGACGCCCTCGACCAGATCCTGGGAGGCGGGCTGCCGGCGCGCTCGGTCAACGTCATCGCGGGCGAGCCGGGCGCGGGCAAGACCATCCTCGCGTTGCAGATGATGTTCCACCAGGCGCGCCAGGGGCGAAAGGGCCTGTACCTGACGACGCTGTCCGAACCGTCGCTGAAGCTCGTCAGCTACATGCAGCAATTCTCGTTCTTCGACGAGCGCCTGATCGCCGACAAGCGGGTGGTGATCGCCGACCTCGGCTCGGTGATGCGACGCAAGGGCGTCGACGAGACGCTGGCCGAGATCGTCGGCCGCGTCGAGCAGGAGGAGCCCGCGCTCGTCGTCATCGATAGCTTCAAGGCGCTGCGGGATGTCATGGGTTCGTCGGCGGCGCTGCGGACGTTCAACTACGATCTCGCGGTCCACGTCTCGAGCTGGGGCGCCGCGAGCCTGCTCGTGGGCGAATACACGGCGGAGGACGTCGCGAGCTTGTCGGAGTTCGCCATCGCCGACGGCATCATCCGCCTCTCCAACCGCCGCGACGAGCTGCGCGCGATTCGCGAGGTCGAGGTGCTCAAGCTGCGCGGGGCCAACTTCGTGACCGGCGGTCACTTCTTCGAGATCGGCGGCGACGGGCTCGCGTTCTTCCCGCGCGTACGCGGCCCGGACGGCTCGTTCGCCGAGCCGGAGGCGCTCGACGCGCGCGCCGCGACCGGCGTCGCCGGGCTCGACGACATGCTGGGCGGCGGCTTGCCGCGGGCGAGCGCCACGGTGGTCCAGGGCGGGACAGGGACCGGCAAGACGATGCTCGGCCTGCAGTTCCTTCTCGAGGGGGCGCGGCAAGGCGAGCCGGGCATCCACTTCGCGCTCGAGGAGACGGCGAACCAGCTCCGTCGCATCGCCCAGGGCTTCGGCTGGGATCTGCGCCCGTTCGAAGAGCGCGGGCTGCTCACGTTCCGCTACGTCTCGCCCGTCGAGCTGTCGACCGATCGCTTCCTGGCCGAGGCGCGGGAGGACGTGGCGCGGCTGGGCGCCCGCCGGGCCGTGCTCGACAGCTTGACGAGCATGGCGCTCGGCGTCCCGTCGGAGCGGCGGTTCAAGGAGCTCGTCTACGCGATGACGAAACATTTCCGCGCCGCGGGAGTGACGATCAACATGAACATGGAGATCTCCGACTTGCTCGGATCGGGCCAGCTGTCGGGCCACGGCGTGTCGTTCGCCGCCGACAACGTCATCCAGCTGAAATACGTCGAGGTCGATGGTTACCTCGAGCGCGGAATCTCCGTCCTCAAGGCGCGCGGCACGCGGCACGCGACGGATGTGCGCCGGCTAGACCTCGCCGCGGGCCGGATCGAAGTCACCGCCGCGTTCGCCGACCTGCGTGGTGTGTTGACCGGCCTGCCCAGACAGGTCAATCGAGGTGAGCAGACATGATCGGACGGACGCTCTACGACATGACGCAGCTCCTCGAGTCGGCCGACGGCGCCGGCGCGCGGGTGCGGCGCGTCCTCGAGCTGCTCGCCGACCTCGTACCCTACGAGCAGTGCGCGCTGCTCGAAGCGCAGCTCGGACATCAACCAGACGTGGTGCTGGTGCCGGAGACGGCGCCCGAAGACCGGACTGTCATCACCAAGCTGCTCGTCGACGTCTTCGGCCAGCTCGTCGACCCCGACGCGCCCGCGGGCAGGGCCGCGTCACGGCCCGAGCAGGCGCGCCTCGCCGTGCCGCTCGTCGGCCTCGACGAGGTGATCGGCATCTTGCTGGTGCGGTCGTCGATGACGGACTACACGGAGGATCACCTGCGGGCGCTGTCGGTGGTTGCCGCCAAGCTCGCCGCCTACTTCACGATCCGGCGCGCGACGGCCGAGATCAGCGAGCTCGCGCGCGAGCGCGACGAGGCGCGGTGCGCCGTCGACGCTGCCCGGCGCGCGAAAGACGAGCTGCTCGAGCTGATGGCTTCGTCCGAGCTCGACACGCCGCTTCGGGCGCTCAACGGCGCCGTCGGCGGCGAGCTGCAACGCACAATCCGGGCGCAGGCCCAGCGTCTCGACGACCTGCTCGGTCAGGCCCGTGCCGCGTCGGCGGAGCTGTGTCGGAACCTGCGGACGCTCGCCCCGGCTGTTGCCGACGAAGATTCGTCGTCACCTGGCGGCTGGGCGCGTGGCGGGCGGCAGCGGGGCTGATCGCGCTCGTGCTTTGCTGAATCGCGGCTCTACAGGAAGAGATCGGGGAGCAGCGCCGCGTTCGGGTCCAGGGCGTAGCGGTCGAGATCCGTCACGCCCTCGGACGCCAGCACCTCCTCGTCGATGAAGAACCGGCCGGTGGTGTCGCCGGCGCGGCGGCACAAGATCGCGTGCGCGGCGTCGGCGACGATGTCGGGCTTGCGACAGCCGCGGATGGTGTCGTCGCCGCCAAACAGGTTGCGGATCGCCGCCGTCGCGATCAGCGTCCGCGGCCACAAGCCGTTGACGGCGATGCCGGCGGGGCGCAGCTCCTCCGCCAGCCCGAGCACGCACAGGCTCATGCCCATCTTCGACAGCGTGTAGGCGAGGTGCGGGGCGTACCACCGCGCGTCGATGCTGGGCGGAGGACACAACATCAAGATGTGCGGGTTGGGGGCCTTGTCGAGGAACGGCAGGCAAGCGCGCGCACAGGCGAACGTCCCGCGCGTGTTGACCTGGTGCATGAGGTCGAAACGCTTCATCGACGTGGTGCGCGTATCCGACAAGCCGATGGCGCTGGCGTTGTTGACCAGGATGTCGATGCCGCCGAAGCGATCGACCGTCTGTCGTACGGCGGCTTCGATCTGATCGTCGTCGCGGACGTCGACGGCACAGGCCAGACCCTGGCCGCCGGCGGCCTCGATGTCGTGCACGGCCGTGTGAATCGTGCCGGCGAGCTTCGGATGCGGCGCGACGGTCTTCGCCGCGATCGCGATGTTGGCGCCGTCGCGCGCGGCGCGCAGCGCGATCGCCAGCCCGATGCCGCGGCTCGCGCCCGTCACGAACAGAGTCTTGCCCGCCAGATCGCCCATACGGGCAGCCTAACGGACAACGACTCTGCGCGCTGCGCCGTCAGCGAACCGAGGGGAGATAGGCGCGCAGGCGCCGGTTCATGGTCGGTTCATCGCAGCGGCCGCCTCGACCGCCTTGCGGCTGGATTGATCGATCAACAGCACCATCGCGACGACGAGCGCATCGAGGCGGCGATCGGTCCCGGTAGCCCCGAACGCCGGAGCGAGCACCTCGGACGCGGCCAGGTGAACCTGGCTGATCGTCACCCAGAACTGGCGATCGAAGTCCTGGCCCCGGGCCACTGACAGAAGCTCCAGCGCCTTGGTCTGCCGGTGGAGCGCGTCCCTGTTGCCACCGGCGTACGCCAGACGCAGGCGGTTCTCCGCGATTCCATACGTCTCGGCCAACGCCACGACACGCCGATCGAGCGCGCGGAAGGAGGCCTCCAGCTCGGTCGCAAACGCCATGGTCTGGGGGCGCACGGCGGCGACCTGGGCCAGCATGCCAAGCTCGATCTCGCGCTTGGCCACGTGGTGCAGGCGGCTGAGCGTGACGACGGCACGCGCCGATGCCGGTCGCTGGGCGACGCGCGCAAAGTGGGGCTCGGCCTGCCGTGCTTCGGCCATCGCGACGGGCGCCGCGCCGCCGAGCACGACAACGAAGGCCGCGCATCCGCGTGCCATCCTACCGAACCGCGACGTCGTCATCGCGCCGCTGCCGAGCGCGCCGTCACCATCTTGGAAGAGAACCACTGCCATTGCAGCGCGCAGCACATACCGACAAACAGCGCCAAGCTACCGACGTTCATGGTGTCCTCGTCTCGCGCCTGAAGGTGGAGGCGCGCCCACGTCGTTTATCAATCCGTCGGCGCGCGACGCCGGATGGCGCCGCTGCCACCGCCTCCACCACACCCCGCTGCGTAAGGCGTAGGCGGCGGCTAGCGCCGCCAGCGCGAAGATGTTCCGGGCATTCGCCAACTGCCTGCGCCAGTTCGGGACGAGCTGACCCGGCTGCGCTGGTCGCATGTCACTAGTCCGCGCCGCCTGAATCGGCGCTCGCGCGCGCGCCGTCGCTCGGTCGCTCGCCGATCAGCGCCTCGGTCATCAGCATCAAGCTGGCCACCGACGCCGCGTTCTCGAGGGCGACGCGCACGACCTTGGTCGGGTCGATGACACCGGCCTCGACCAGATTTTCGTACTCCAAGGTGGCGGCGTTGAAGCCGAAGGGCCCTTTGCCGTTCTTCACCTTGTCGACGACGATCGAGGCCTCGACGCCGGCGTTGCTGGCGATCTGGCGCATCGGCTCTTCGACGGCGCGGCGGATGATGTTGACGCCGTATTGCCGGTCGTCCTTGAACTTGAGCGCGTCGAGGGCCGGCAGCGCGCGGATCAGGGCGACGCCGCCGCCCGGCACGATGCCTTCCTCGACGGCGGCGCGGGTCGCATGCAGCGCGTCTTCGACGCGCGCCTTCTTCTCCTTCATCTCGCTCTCGGTGGCCGCGCCGACCTTGACGATCGCGACGCCGCCGACGAGCTTGGCCAGGCGTTCCTGCAGCTTTTCGCGGTCGTAGTCCGAGGTCGTGTCGTCGATCTGGCTGCGCAGCTGCTTGACGCGCGCTTCGATGTCGACCTTCTTGCCCGCGCCTTGAACGATGGTGGTGCTGTCCTTGTCGACCGTGATGCGCTTTGCGCGGCCGAGATCCGCCAGCGTCACCGACTCGAGCTTGATGCCCAGCTCCTCGCTGATGGCGCGGCCGGCGGTGAGGACGGCGATGTCGCCCAGCATGTCCTTGCGGCGATCGCCGAAGCCGGGCGCCTTGACGGCGCAGATCTGCAGCGTGCCGCGCAGCTTGTTGACCACCAGCGCGGCCAGCGCCTCGCCGTCGATGTCGTCGGCGATGATCAGCAGCGGCTTGCCCGCCTTGGCGACCTGCTCGAGGACGGGCAGCAGCTCCTTCAAGCTCGACAACCTGCGCTCGTGCAGGAGGATGAAGGCGTCATCGAGCACCACCTCCAGGCGCGCGGCGTCGGTCGCGAAGTAGGGTGACAGGTAGCCGCGATCGAACTGCATGCCCTCGACCACGTCGAGCGTGGTGTCAATCGACTGGGCCTCCTCGACCGTGATGACGCCCTCCTTGCCCACCTTCTCCATCGCCTGCGACAGGATGTCGCCGATGACGGTCTCGCCGTTGGCGCTGATCGTCGCGACCTGGGCGATGTCGGCCTTGCCCCGCGTGGGCTTCGACTGAGCTTTCAAGCCGCCGACGATGGCGGCGACGGCGGCGGCGATGCCGCGCTTGATGTCCGTCGGGTTGTGGCCCGCGGCGACCAGCTTGCTGCCTTCGCGGTAGATCGCCTGGGCGAGCACGGTCGCGGTCGTGGTGCCGTCACCCGCGACGTCGGAGGTCTTGGACGCGACCTCCTTGACCATCTGCGCGCCCATGTTGGCGAGCCGGTCTTCGAGCTCGATCTCCTTGGCGACGGTGACGCCGTCTTTGGTCACCGTCGGTGCGCCCCAGCTCCGCTCCAGAATGACGTTGCGGCCGCGGGGGCCGAGCGTCACCTTGACGGTGTTCGCGAGGACGTCGAGGCCGTGCGCGATGCGCTGTCGGGCCGATTGGGAAAACAATACCTGCTTGGCTGCCATGGTGGGGATCTCCAGTGCGCTGTTGATAGCCGTTGCGCGACATGTCGGCTATTCGGAAGTTTGAGCGTGAGGCGTCGAAAAAACGGACGCATCGCCCCGCGCCAAGCTGGCGGGCGACATATCGACTTTCCCGACATGAGCGCATCAAACTTCCTAATAGCCGACGTACGGGCCCGGGCCTATATACGGTGCGTGGACAACGAGATCGACGAGGCGATGCGGCCGTCACTGCTGGTGGTCGGCTGCTCCGAGCAACACCCGGATCAAGTACGCGCCTACCGTGTGACGGGCGCATCCAGCGCGGGCGGCCTGCTGCTCAGCCGGCATGGGGTGACGTATTCCGCCGTAGCAGACCAGGTGTCGTCCTATCACGAGGTGCTCGAGCGCATGCTCGGCAAGGTGCTCGATAACCTGCCAGAGAGCCTGCGGAGCAGCGCGCGGACGAGGCTGGTCAAGCGATGGAACCGGGACTGGGGCGTCAACGCAGGAGATGTGGAAGGTCAGCGCAATGGACCCGGCCAACCAGACGACGCCGTCGCCGCCAACTAGCAGTCCCGTCGTCACGGACGATGAGCGCGTAGATCAGGCCGGCCTGGGCTCGTTCCCGGCGAGCGATCCGCCGCCATGGACGTCCGGTCGCGAACAGAGCCCGGACACGGACGATCCCGACGGGGGCGACAATCGCGACCGCGAGCGCCGGCGCCGGCACGTCGACGCCTGAGCACGTCTTCAAGAAGTAGCGGCACACCCGCGCTTCGCGCGGCAGCGGCTAGTTCGCCAGCCGCCGATAGGCGTCCGCTAGCTCGCTCCAGGCGCTTTCGACACCGCCCCGGAAAGTCTCCCAGTTGGCGCTGCCCGCGGCCTTCAGCTCGCCGAGCTTCTGCTCCGCAGCCTCGTACTTCTCCCTCATGTCGTCGACACGCTTGCGATAGTCGAACTTCGCCTCGCTGCCGACCGCGGGCGCCTTCGCCCTCAACTCTTCCAGCTTCGCGCTCCATCGCATGAGCTCGGCTTCCATGTTTCCAACGTCCACTTCCACAGTCTGCATCACGTCCTCGCTTTCAGTTGGAATTTCTCGGTCACGCCTGGCGGCGCGACAGCGCCTGCCAACCGACGATCAACAAGCAGCTGCCCAGCAGCGCCCCCGCCATGCCCGCCAGGCCGAGGTTCTCGTAGCCGAGATTGGCGAGCACGCCGCGCGTGACGAACCCGGCGACGAGGGCGCCGATGATCCCCATGCTGATGCTGGTCAGCGCGCTCGGTCGGGCAACGCTGCCCATGAACCTGCGTGCCAGCCAGCCTGCGGCGGCGCCGACGACGATCCACACGACGAGTCCAGCTCCCGGGTCCACGGTCAGGACGTAGAGCAGGTTTCGAGCCAGCGTTAAGAAGGCGGGTCAATCCAGGGACTTACCCCGCGCGGTCGTCAGCGACCGAGCCGGCTCGCCATCAAGATGAATGACGATCTCAGTCATTTCGAATGAGCGGATCCGCCTCGCCGTGCCTCGGCCGTGGCCGGCGTCGGAGCAGCGTCGCGAGCACGGCGAGGCAGAGTCCGACGGATAGAGGCGTCGTGTGTGTCGGCACGACGTCGCAGCCGCAGCCCGACCCGCCGTCGGGCGTTCCGCCGCTGCCTGCCGTACCCGCACCGGCGCTGCCTTGAGTGCCGGCGACGGCGCCTGCGACGCCGCCGCGTCCGGATGCGCCCGCGCCACCGGCGATGCCCGCCGTTCCGGTCACGCCTCCGTTGCCGCTGCCGGCCACGCCCGCGGTCGCGCCGGCGACGCCCCCCACTCCCGCGCTGCCCACGGCGCCGCCTCGTCCAGAAGCTCCCGCCGCGCCGCTCGTTCCACCGCTGCCGGCGCCGCCGCTGCTACCGGCGGCTGCACCACCACGGCCGGCGTTGCCCGCGCCCGCGACGCCCGACGCGCCTCCGGCGCCTGCGCCACCGGCCGCGCCGCCGCGGCCACCTGCGCCGCCCGTGCCGCCCGTCGCGCCCCCCGCCCCGCCCGCTCCCGTCCCCGCCGGCGACAGCGTGTACAGGAGCGCGGCGCCGCCGGGAACGCTCGCGGACAGTCCCGTCGTCACGCCGGTGACGTCGGCGCGGCGCCAGAGATCGCGCACGATCGGCGTCCCGGTGACGCCAATCTGCGCGAACGTCGCCGACATCGTCGCGTCCTGCGTGCCGCGGTTGAAGAACGCCACCGCCTTGCGCCCGCCGCTGAGATCGCGCACCCAGATCTCGTTGCCGCCCGAAGCCATCCGCTTGCCGCGCGCGCCGAGCACGTCCTGGTTCACGGCCATCACCTCTTCATTGGCGAGCAGCGCCAGCGTCCACGCGTCGGAGCTCAGGCGCGCGGGGTTGCCGCCGTACATGAGCGGCGACGGCAAGATGCTCCACAGCGACATGATGGTGACCTGCTCGTTTCTCGTGAACGTCGTCTGTCCCGACGTGTGCCACTCGTTGCGCGGCCCGAGATAGCCGAGCGGCAACATGTCGAGGTCGGCCCAGTGCCCCGGCGAAAGGCCGCTGACGCCCTGCCAGGTGTTCGCCGCCCTGAACACGCCGGGCAGGTCGGTGAGCGCGTTGAAGTCCCAGAAGTCGTTCACGACCCGCCACAGGTTGGCGTTGGCGTTGAGGTGGCTGGACGAATTGGGCAGCCACGACGGATCGTCCGGGCCGGGCGACAGGCTGAGCACGATCGAGCGCCCGGTCTTGTCGATCGCCTTGCGGATCGCGTCGACCTCCGCCTGGTGATAGACGCGCGTCGTGTTGTTCAGCATGTCGTCGATCTTGATGTAGTCGATGCCCCACGACGCGTACTGCTGGAAGAGGGCGTCGTACCAGGCCTGGCCCGCCGCCGTCGTCGCCGCGCACGCCCCACATATGCGTGTCCCACGGGCACGGATCGCTGGAGTTGCCCGCGTCGCGCGTCGTGTATGTCGAGCCCGCGATGGTGTTGCTCGCGTCGTACGACTTGCGCGGCACGCCGCGCATGATGTGGATGCCGAAGCCGAGGCCGATGGCGTGGATGCGATCGGCCAGCGTCTTGAATCCGTTGCTGCCCGTCGCCGACGGATATTTGCTGGTCGCGGGCAGATAGCGGCCGTTGGCGTCGATGGGCTGGCCGGGTTCGTACCAGCGATAGTCGATGACGACGGTGTTCCAGCCGTACGGCTGCAGGTACGTCTTCACCGCTTGCGCCTGGTCGACCATCTCCTGCTCGGTGACGCTGGCGCCGAACGAGTCGTAGCTGTTCCAGCCGGCGGGCGGCGTCAGCGCGAGGGTGTTGCCCGACACGAGCGTGTACGTGGCGGTCGCGCTGCCCGCGGCGCTGGTGACCGTCACCGCGACGGGATAGGACCCGGCGGCGGGCATGTTGCCCGAGATGATCCCGGTGCTCGCCGCGAGCGTCAGGCCCGCGGGCAGCCCGGTCGCGGAGAACGTCAGCGGCGTCTGCCCGGTGGCCGGGATCGAGAACACGAGCGGCGTCGTCGCCCGCGCCCCGAACGTGAACGGCGCCTGCAGCCGCGGCGCCGCCGGCGGCGCCGTCATCGAGATGGTGATCGTCGACTGGGCGCGCGCAGCGCCGCCGCCCAGCGCGACGGCGACGCCCAACGTCATTCCAGCGATCGCCATCCGCGCGCGTGATTGCCTTCGCATCGATTGTTCTCCTGCAGGCAAAAGCGCGGGTCACGCGCCAGTTTGGCTCACAAATCGAAGGACGACTTCGTCCGGTGTCTATTTGTGTCAACCGGAATAGCCGGCATGTCCTGGATACCTCGCGGCGAAAACGCGGCGCCAGGGCCCGGATGTTTTAAGTGGGGTCTATTTGTGATAAGTCGACTTTGAAGGGGCACCACACGCGCATGTCCCGGCCATCACAGACCGCGTTGTGGCGCCGCCGCTCGCTCGAGGTGCTCGCGTCGGAGGTGGTCGCGGGGCGCGGGTCAGGGCCCGAGCCGCCGCGCGAGTGGGCGAGCCGGCTGCGGCAGCTCATCGATGCGTCGCGCCAGCCGGAGGAAGGGCCGACGTGGTGGACGCCGACGAACGCCTACTTCGGCAGCGTCGAGACCCGCGCCGATCCGCGCACCTATCGCTGGGACGGCATGACGCGGCTGGGACGGCGCGATCACCCGCTGGTGTTTTTCCAGTTCACGCTCGCGGGCTGGGGAAACTTCGAGCTCTACGGACGGCCGCCGCAACAGCTGCCGCCCGGAACGGCGTTCTTCGCGGTCGTCCCGTCGCGGCACCGCTACTACCTGCCCGACTCGTCACCGGGCTGGACGTTCGGGTGGATCGGCATCTACCACCCGTACCTGATCCGCCGGATCGCGAAGCAGGTCGCGCAGACGGGGCCCGTGCTGCAGACGCCGCCCGGCAGCGCGCTGATCGCGAGCGCGATGCGTCTCGTGCGCGGCGCCTTTCGCAAGGACTTCCGCGATCGCTTCGACGTCGAGCTGGCGCTGTTCGAATTCACGATCGCGTACGAGCGGCTGGCGCAGCAGCTGAGCGACCCCGAGGGCGAACGCGAGCGGCTGCTCGAATCGTTACGGCAGCGGGTGCTCGCCAACCCGCGGCGGCCGGTCAGCGTCGACGACCTGGCCGGCGAGCACGGCATGAGCCGCAGCCACTTCAGCCACTTCTTTCGCACGCGCACCGGCCTCACCCCCGGCCGCTTCATGACCGAGGTCCGCGTTCACGAGGCGTCGCGCCTGCTGGTCGCCACGCGAGCGCCGCTCAAGCAGATCGCCGGCGAGTGCGGCTTCGCCAACGCGAACCACTTCGGCAAGGTGTTTCGCCGCTTTCAGCACCAGAGCCCGGCCGCATATCGGCGGGCGGTGGGCTAGAGCGGTCAGAGCGCGACAGCTAGAAGCAGTTCCACATGTCCTGACCGATGCAGACGCAGAAGTCGCCGCCGGAGGTCTGGCAGGCAAGGTCGGTCCCGGACACGCAGGCCGCGCCGTCCATGACGCCGGCGCCGCACGCCGAGATCGCGCCGCCCGCGCCGCCGGTGCCGAACACGCCGGCGCCGCCAAAGCGTCCGCCACCACCCGTCGTTCCCCCGCCGCCAAAGCGTCCGCCACCACCCGTCGTTCCCCCGCCGCCAAAGCGTCCGCCACCACCCGTCGTTCCCCCGCCGCCAAAGCGTCCGCCACCACCCGTCGTACCGGCGGCGCCCGTCGTTCCCGCGCCACCCATCCTGCCGCCGCGACCGCCATCACCCGTCGTACCGGCGGCGCCCGTCGTTCCCGCGGCGCCCGTGGTTCCCGCGTTGCCCGTCGTTCCCGCGTTGCCCGTCGTTCCTGCGCCGCCCATCCTGCCAGCGGCGCCGCCGCCGGCCCCGGCGCTTCCGGTGGTGCCGGTATCGCCGTCGCCGCAACCGGGGACAACAGCCACGACAAAGAAGATGGCTGCGACGAAAGAGAGCTTGGACGTGATGGATGTCATGCGGCTATGCCTCCGGGTGGCGTACGTAGGTGGGACTGCTACTTGGTGCCCGGTGCCCGCGCTTCCTTCGCGAGCGACAGAAACTTTTTTTGCGGCCGCTTCGACGACGGCGCGCTTTTTTCGACGAAACTCGGGACGTCCCGGTGACAGCGACCGTTCGACGGTCAGCGCGCCGCCGCGCGGCGAAGACCTTCGGCCGCGCTCGCGCGGATCGCGGGGGACTGATCGTTGATCGCGCGCTCGAACGCGCGCGACGCGGCGGCGGGATCGCCGCTGTCGAGCAACAGCCAGCCGAGCGCGGTGGCCGCCTGGCCGCTGCGTGACGCCCGCGGAAACCGCTTCAACAGGTCGACGAACAGCCGCTGCGCCTCGGCGGCGTCCCCGGTCCGTGCCGTCGCCACCGCGCGCCAGTAGAGCGCGTCCTCTCGGGTCCCCGCGTCGCGGGCGACGCGCTCCACCTCCGCGAACAGCGCGGCGGCGTCCCGCGCGTGACCCTGCCGAAGCAACGACCAGGCGCGATCGAATGACATCTTCGCCGCGCGCGTCGCCTGCTCGCGCGTCGCGGGTTCGGACGCGGGCAGCTTCGGGCTGACACGGGGCGACGGGGCGGGCGCCGCCACCGCCGCCGCCGCCGTTGGGAGCGTGGGCGTCGGGTTGTGCACCCACTCATCCCCGGGATCGAGCACGGCGAGCGCGCCCGCCTCGGAGCGGACCTCGACCCTCCCCTTCGACACCGACACCGCGACCAGCTTGCGTTGCGCGGCCGAGACCTCGAAGCGCGTCCCGCGCACCTCGACGACGCCGTCGTCCGTCTGGACGCGAAAGCGCTCGCCGCGCGGAAGCGACGCGACCTCGAGGACGATCGTCCCTTCATCTAGACGGATGATCTCGTCGGGAGGCGCCTGAACACGGACGAAGCGCGCAGCGCCGACGGCGCGCACGGCGGCCCGCGACACGTGCTCCGCGACGGGCGTCGGCGCGGGGGTGAGCTGGGCGACCTGGCCGGGTCGCTGTCGCTGTCGTCCGCCGACCTCGCGCGCGCCGCCCCCGGTTCCGATCGCGATCGCGATCGCCGCCGCGGCCGCCGCTGCGCACGCCAGCGCCACACCCAGCCGCGGACGTCGGGCCACGCGAGGCGCCGGCGGTGCGCCCAGCAGCCGCGCCGACATCGCCTGCCGGGAGGCACGGCTCATCTCGACGGGTGAGGGCAACAGCGCCGCGTGGTCGACCAGCTCACGCAGCTCGTTCCGCTCGGCGGCGCAGCGAGGGCAGCGGGCCAGGTGCGCTTCCAGCTCGTCATCGGCGGAGCCCTCGGAGACGGCGCGCGTGAGCTTCCAGCCTGGCGGACACCGGCGGGCTATCTCGCGCACCGCCTGCCGCATCGCCTGGTCCAGCCAGCTCATGGCGCAGCCCGTCCGTCCATGCGCGCGCGCAGGCGAACGCGCGCGCTGTGCAGCCGCCGCCACACCGTCCCCTCCGGCACGCGCAGCGCCCGCGCCACGTCGACGCCGCGCATGCCCTCGAGGTCACAGAGCGAAAACACCGTCCGCAGATCGGGCGGCAGCTCGTCGAACCCGGCCTGCAGCCGCTGCAGCATCTGGCGGTGAGCCGCCTGTTCGTCCGGCGTCCCACGATCGTTGGCGGGCAGAATCTCCGCGACCGCCGTCATCGCCGACCGCCGCCGCGCCTCGCCGCGGATGTGATGCCGGACGATGTTCAGGGCGATACCGACGATCCAGCTGCTGGCGGCGGCGCGGCCATCGAAGCTGCGCGCCGAGCGCTGGACCTCGATGAACGTCGCCTGCACCATGTCTTCGAGGTCTCGTCGTTCGACACCTCTCAGGCGGGCGATGATGCGGTGGATGCGGTCCCCGTGGCGCTGAAACAGCTCGTCGAGGGCCGTGTTGCTCCCGCGCGCGCACTCGGCGACGAGCGCTTCGTCCGAGAGCTGCTCGTACCTGTCGGCGCGCCGAAACGGGATGAGCTGGTCGGTCATCGCGAATATCCGATGCCGATGCCCGCGCGCAACAACGCTGTCGTCGACGACGTCGACGTGGACGTCCGCAGGTACATGGACAGCGACTCGCCTTGCTCCCACTGCTCCCATTGCTCACGGGTCCGGGTCCGGCCGGCCGACGCGCCCAGCTCCGCGAGCAGCGACCAGCCGGCGCCCACCCTGACGTCGACAATCAGGGCCGCCTCCGCGCGCGGCCCCCAGTCGTCCCACGACATGGTCAGCGGATCGCGCGACAGGGAAGACCGTGTCCATCCCACGCCCAGGCCGACGACAGGCAACAACGTCAAACGGCCCCGGGTCAACGGCACCGCCGCGATGGCGAGCGCGTCGATGGCCGTCTGAGCGAGCGCGGCGTCGAACAGGGGCTCCTGTTGCCACTCCCGCGCGCGTCCCATCCGCGCGCGCGCGCCCAGGCACACAGGACCAGCGTGGTGGCAGCCGGTCGCGGAGCCGCCGAGCCAGGTCGCCGGTTCGGTGCCGACGGAAACCTCGCCCACCCCGAACAGGCGCCAGCGCGGCGCGGCCACAACGGGCGGCGCGGCGACCGGCGACGAGGCCTGGACCTCCGCGGCGGTCGATGCCGCCGCTGCCGCCGGGACCAGCGTCGACACCAGCCGGGGCGCCAGCAGGTCGGCGTCTTCGTCCAGAACCCAGCTCTCGATCAGGCTGGCCGCCGTTTCGGCGTCGCCGGCCAGCCGTTCATTGGTGCGCCCGAACCCGTCTTCGATGCGAAGCGCATAGCTGTGCGCGTCGGCTCCGGCGGTCAGTAGCGCGCGCACCATCCGGCCGCCGCAGGTGTTGGGCGTCGATTCGACGCCGTGCCGGCGCAGGATCGCCACCGTCGCCGACGCCATCGCCGCCGGACCTTCGACGATCGCGACCGGCGGACACGCCGCTTCGGCCACACGCGCGAGCCCCGGGGCGCAGATACAGGCCAGCAGGCCCAGCGCCCCCGCCAGCTTGCCACGCGATGTCACACCTGATCCCACTTCGCTTGTGGGTCAGTGCCCGATCCGGGCGATTCCTTCGCAAACTTTTTTCGGTCAGCTCAGGACAACACGAAGGTGTGCCCCGACCGGAGGCAGAGAGAGCCGCGCCTCCGGCCGGGGCGGTGGCGTTGCATCACTTTCTTTCGTCGGCGGGGGCCTCTTCGGCCTCGGCGTGGTCGGGCACATTGATTTCGTCGCGTGGGATGGTCGTGGTCGCGCTGCCCCGCGCCTCGGCCTGGGCATGGTCGGGTATGCCCGCCGTTTCCGTCACAGCCCAGCTTCCCGCTGCCGGCTCCTCCGCTTCAGCGTGGTCCGGTACCCGCCCCAGCTCGCTGCCGCGCGGCTCGGGTTCATCGGCCAACGCAACGGTAGGTAGAAACCCAACCGCGCCGGTCAGGATCGCAGCTCGCAGGGTCCCCTTGATGCTCATCTTCATCGTCCACTCCCTTGCCGGACCCGCCGTCCTCGTGGCCAGTCCTGATTTGAGATGTAAGGGTCGTGGCGAGCGAGGCAAGCGCGGCCTCTACTGCGGTCGCGCCACTCAGCTCAGGGGAGGAAGACGCGGCCGAGCCCGCCATAGACCGCATCGTGCGTGCCGACCGCGATTCGATTCGGCGCCTCGACGGCGATCGCCTGCACCGCGTCGCTGGGCAGTCCCGTCGCCGCGTTGATCACGGACACCTGGTCGTCGCTGCCGGTCGCGAGCGTCCCCTTGTGATCGAAGTGAACCAGCCCGCGCGGCGTGGCGATCCACATCGCGGTGGGCGACGCGATCACCACGTCCTCGACCGCGTCGTACGGCAGCCCGTCGGCCGTGTTGATCACCACCCAGACGTCGTCCGTCTTCGCCGCGGTGCCGTTGTCCGACAGCACGCCGATGCCGGCGCCCGCCGATCCGGTGTGCGCCGCGACCCACTTGCGGCCGCTGCCGTCGACGGTGACGCCGTACGCGATCTGCGCGGGTAACCCGTCGGACATCCGGAAGGTCGTGAACACGTCGTCGCTCTTGTTGGTCGGCGTGCCGCCGTGATCGAGGCGCGCAAGGCCGCCGTCAGTCGCGATCCAGACGATGCGCGCCCCCTCGAAGGCGATGTCGCGGACGAAGTTGTGGGCCAGCCCGTCGCTGGTCGTCCAGTTGGTGAAGGTGTCGTCGGTCTTGACGCCGGGCGTGCCGTTGTCGGCCATGTACGCACAGGCCGCTGCCCGTGCCGATCCACTTGCCGTTGTCGGGCCCGACCGCGATCGCCGTGGTGCCGAAGTTCGGCAGGCCGTCGGTCTGGGTCCAGTTGACCCAGGTGTCGTCAGTCTTGTCGAACGGCGTGGCGGCGCCGGTGTTGAACCAGATGCCGAGGTGGGTCGCCAGCCACGGCCCCGCCGCGTCGATCGCCAGATCGCGGACGCTGTCGCCGGTCATGCCGTCGGCCGGCGTTGAAGGTGACGTAGCGATCGTCGGTCCGATCCATGGGCGTGCCGCGATCGTCGTACACGGAGGCGCCGCGGTTCGCCGTCGCGACCCAGAGGTGGCCCGCGGCCGATTTCACGATCGCCGTGAAGTTGTTCTCGATCAGCGAATCGATCACCGTGAACGTGTCGTCGGCCTCGTTGGCGGGTGTCGCGCGGTGGTCGTAGCGGACGGCGCCGAAAGGTTGGACACCGTCCACAGCGCGCCGTCGGCCGCGACCGCGAACCAGACGATGGTCGCGTAGACGCTGCCGTTGGGGTTGTTGGTGCCGCCGATCCAGGTCTTCTGATCGTCCGCCGGATCGAACGGCGTCCCCTGATCGCGCAGGTGCATGAGCCCGCCCTGGCCACCGACCCACTTGTCGCCGGCGGCGTCGATCCACACCCGGCGGCCCATGTAGTTCGCCGCCATCGGCGGCTCGGCGATCAGGAAGCGCGCGTAGCGGTCGTCGGCCTTGTTGGTCGGCGTGCCGTTGATGTCGATGTGCTCGAGGCCGCCGGTGGTCGCGAGCCACAGGTTGCCGCGCGCATCGAACGCCACGTCGAAGCCGCTGAAGTCATACGTACCGTCGGCGAACGTCCAGCGCGTGACGATGTCGTCGGCGGCGTTCTTGGGCGTGCCGTTGAAGTCGATGCGCACCACCGTCGCGTCGCCGCTGACGACATACAGCGCGCCGTCCGGCCCGATGCGCACCACGCGCGCCAGCGAGTAGTACGGCAGACCGTTGGGGGCCGTGTGGATCAGGCGCGTGATGCTGTCGTCGGCCTTGTTGCGCGGCGTGCCGCCGTCGTCGAGGAAGTACAGGCCGCCGCCGCCGTTCGCCAGCCAGTAGCCGCCGCGCGGGTCGGGCATGATGTGGCTGGTGGTGTTGTTGGGCAGGCCGTCCGCGGTGCCGTAGTGGACCCAGGCGTCGTCGCTGCTGTCCAGCGGCGTGCCGTTGTCGAACAGCCGGCTGACCTTGCTCGTCGATGGGCGGCGTCGGCGCCGTCGGGCTGTCGACGAAGCTCGCGAACCACTTGCTGCCGTCCGGCCCCACCGTCACGGCGCGGACGTCGTTGCCGGGGATCCCGTGCGCGGTCGTCCACGCGTTCCAGCGATCGTCGCGCACGTCGGTCGGTGTGCCGCGCGTATCCAGGTACACCACCCCGTGGCGCGTCGCGAACCAGACGCCGCCCGCCGCGTCGATGTCGACCTGGAGCACGGTATCGAGCGACAGCAGGCTCTGGAATCGGCACGCGCCGTTCGCGCACAGGGACGTGACCGGCGTCTGGGCATCGGCGGACGGTGCGTCCGACGGCGGCACGCGGCGGCGCGGTGCGTCGGTCGCCGGCGCGCGTCGGTCGCGAGCGGCGCGTCGGCTGGCGGCGCGTCCATCCCGGTCGCGGGCGCGTCGGCCATCGCTGCGTCGACGCGGGCGCGTCGGTTCGCGGGCGGCGCGCTCTATCGTCGACGCGTCCGTTCCGGGCGCGTCCGCCACGGGCGCGTCCGCTGTTTGCGCGTCCGGCATTGACGCGTCCAGTGTGGCGTCTGGCAGCCGCGACCACGTCGCGTGCGCTATCCATCACCGCGCCGTCGCCCGCATCCGCCCGAGCATCGGCTGCTGCCGGAGCATCGGGGGCCCCGCCGTTCCCGCCCCCGCAGCTCACCAGCACGAACAGTGACGCCAATGACTCCCCACCCAGACGGGCGCAGCAGCGCTATCACCGCTCCATCATACGCCTTTTCTGGCCTCACTGATCGCTGCGGCGCGAGCCGTATGTCACGCCAGCGGCGATTCCGTCCGTTCGTCCGCGTCCGGATCGTCGGCCGGGACGAACGACCAGAATCGGCTCTGCAGGCAGGTGAGCCGCTCGCAGCTCGCGGCGTTCCTTACGACGAGGTGGCGGAGCGTCGCGAGGATCGCGGAGGGCGCATGCGCCTCGCGCAGCGAGGCGGCCGGGAGCACGCGCGGCCGATCGTTGCTGGTCGCGTCCCACACCACGTGTCCCACCACCACGTAAGTTTCGTCACCGGACCGCCACGGATGAAAACGCGCTTCGAGCTTGGGCATCGGCGGTGGCACGAGCAATCGCCATGCCGACGGCGCGCGTTCTTGCGCATCGATCGACATCGACTTCGCACCGCGCTCCGCTCGGATCGTCGGCAGCCGCCTCGACCCCCGCGATGACGATCTTGTGATCGCTCACCGCGCGCGACGCGAGGTAGCGAGCGACCGCGCGCGCTCTGCGCTCCGCCAGATCCAGATTGTCCTGCAGCGTGTCCCGTTCGTTGGCGAAACCAACGACGAGGATGCGTGCCGTGCGGCTGGTCATCGCGCGCGCCGCCAGCACGTCCAGCGCCGTCGTGGCGTCCGCCTCCAGCGACACGTCGCCGCGATCGAAAGTGACCGTGGCCGACGTCGGGCGCGTGTCGCTCACCAGCGACGGGCGCCGGTCGCCGTCGTCGCACGCGCGGTCCACGAGCACGACGACCGCCAGCGCTATCGCGGCCTTGGTCATGAGTCCTGCTGTCAGGCGAACGATTCGAGACACGGCCACCCGAAAAGCAAGGCGCGCTCCAGCCCGCAAGTCGCGCCGACCGGCGGTTGCGCCCCGCCGGCGTCGTGCAGGACGCGAGACCGGGTGCGCATTTCGCAAGGCCTTCGGCGACTCGGGCGTTTTGCAAGACCGGCTTGCAAATCGCACGACGACGCCGCCGCGGAACCAGGGAGATCCCGGGGCGGCGCGGTGGCACGGCGTTTGTTACGGGGCTGGTCGCCATGATGAAACACGCCATCCGGACACTCCTCCGCCTTTCACTCCTCACGGGTCTTGTCGCCGCGGCGGCATGCGCGTCCGACCCTCCGCCGCCGCCGGCCACGGTCGTACCGGTGCAAAGCCAGCCGGCACCGCCGGCGGTCACCGAAACGGCGCCCCCGCCTGCCGAAGAGGCGCAGGCGCAGGTCGAATGCCAGGCGGCGGACGAGTGCAAGTCCCGCGGCGAGCCGAGCGCCGGGACCGAGTGGGCGTGCGACGGCGGGCGCTGCGTCGAGCAGGCGGCCGCCGCGCCGGCCAAGGCGGACGAACAGCCCGCCGCGACCGCGGCCGCCGCGGACGGCGCCGACAAGCCGGCGAAGAAGAAGTCCAAGGGCAAGAAGAAGTAAGGGCCGGGGGGCGAACCGTGGGGTGCTCCTGGTTGAGCGGTTCGCCCCCCAGGCCGCTATCGCGTGGGCTAAACCAGCTTGGTGCGCGGCTTATCACTCGGCGTCCTCATGGTCCTCGCGGTCGCAGCGGTCCTGGTGATCTCGCTGCGCAGCCTGAGCCGGGAGAAGGCGCGCCTGCTGCAAGGCTTCGCGAGCGCACAGCAGACGACCGCGCAGGAGCTGGCCTCCGACCTGGAGGATCGCCTGCACGGCGTCGAGGAAGACGGCCGCGTCATCGCGACGCTGGTCAAGGAGGCGCGCCACGGAACGCGCGCTCGGATCAGGGCGAGAAGGCGCAGACCATGCTCGCGTCGTTCCGCGCGATGGCGACCGTCGTGCGCCACTACCGCAGCCTCGTCCTGTTCGCCGCGGACGGGAGCATGCGCCTGTCCGCGATCGATCCGACGGAGGACGAGGCGACGGCGGCGGCCCTCGTGCGCAACAGCAGAGCGGCGCTGGCGTCGTCCGATCCGGCGCCACGGTTCAAGGGTCCGCTCGAGGCGACCAGCGGCCGCTCGTTCTATCTCTACCGGTTTCCCGTCGACGACGAGACGGTCGTCATCTCGATCGAGGGGCCGCGGCTGCTGCAGTCCGCGCTGCGCTCGGTGCCCGACGGCCGCATCCTGGTCACCGATCCCGGCGGCGCCGAGTGGACGGGCTGCGGCGCCGGCGCGCAATGCGTGCTCCGCCCGGCCGGCGCGCGAACGCCCGACGAGCACGGCTGGACGGATCCGAGCGGCACCGCCTGGGTCGGCGACCGGACCGCCGAGGCGTTCGGATTGCCCCGCCAGGACGCGGCCGCCGGGTGGGTCACCTTCGGGTCGCCGGCGATGGGGAGCTGGCGCGTCCTGCTGGTCACATCCGCCGGGATGATCCACACCCGCGAGCAGGCGCTGGCGCGCCAGCTGCTGTTCACCGGCGTGGGGCTGGTCGCCGCGATCGGCCTGGTCGGTGCGCTCATCGTGCGCCAGCAGCGCGTCGCGGCCGCCCTGGCGGAGAGGCTGCGCAACGCCGAGGCGGTGCGATCGCTGGAGCTCCAGCTCACCAGGGCCGAGAAGCTGGCGACGACCGGCGTGCTGGCCGCCGGCATCGCTCACGAGGTCGGCACGCCGCTGGGGATCATCCGCGCGCGCGCGGAGCTGCTGCTCGATCAGCTGCAACAGGCCGACGGCAAGCGCGCGCTCGAAGCCATCATCCAGCAGATCGATCGCATCTCGTCGACGATCCGGCAGGTGCTGGACTTCTCACGCGCCCAGCCCGTCGAGGTGCGCTCCGTCGCGGCGGCCGCCGCCGTGCGATCGAGCATTGAGCTCCTCGACCACCGGTTCCAGCATCAACGCTTGAAGCTGGACGTCGACCTGCAGGCCGATCTGCCGCCGGTGGCCGCGGATCCCAACCAGCTGCAGCAGGTGTTCATCAACCTGCTGCTCAACGCGTGCGACGCGTGCGCGCCGGGCGGGACGATCTCGATCGCGGCGCGGCAGGCTGGCGGCGACGCGCGCGTCCGCTTCGAGATCGCCGACGACGGCTGCGGCATCCCGGACGAGCAGCTGCTCGCGGTGTTCGATCCGTTCTTCACGACGAAGAAGCGCGGCGAGGGGACCGGGCTGGGGCTGCCGGTCGCCGCGAGCATCGTCCGCAATCATGGCGGCGACATCGCGCTGACCAGCGTCGCCGGCCAGGGAACGACCGTCACCATCTCGTGGCCCATCGCGCAGGAGAGCTCGCATGTCGAAGGGTAGCGTCCTGGTCATCGACGACGCGGCCGAGATGGCCAGCGCCATCGTCGAGTACCTGCACCGCCACGGCTTCGACGCCGAAGGCGTCGACAGCGGCGCCGCGGGGCTGCAACGGTTCAAGGCGTCTCCGGCGGATGTCGTGCTGACCGATCTGCGCATGAAGGGGCTCGACGGCATGGACGTCCTCGCCGGCATCCGCGCCATCAACGCCGACGTTCCCGTCGTCATCATGACCGCCTTCGGCGGCGTCGACAGCGCCGTCGAGGCCATCCAGCGCGGCGCGTATCACTACGTCACCAAGCCGTTCAAGCTGGAGGTGGTCCGCACGCTGATCGAGCGGGCGATCGGCGAACGCGCCATCCGCGCCGAGAACGAGGCGCTGCGCCGGACGGTCAGGGAGGTGCTGACCGGCGGGACGCTGGTCGGGCGAAGCGCCGCGATCCGCGCCGTCACCGATCTGGTCCGGCGGGTGGCCGCCGCGTCCGCGCCGGTGCTCGTCCTGGGCGAGACCGGGACCGGCAAGGAGCTGGTCGCGCGCGCGATTCACGCCGAGGGGACACGCAAGGAGGCACCGTTCGTCGCCGTCAACTGCGCCGCGCTGCCCGAGGCGCTGCTCGAGAGCGAGCTGTTCGGACACGTGCGGGGCGCGTTCACGGGCGCCACGCAGACGCGCAAGGGCCTGTTCGTCGAGGCCGACGGCGGCACGCTGCTGCTCGACGAGATCGGCGACATGCCGCTGGCGCTGCAGGCCAAGCTGCTGCGCGTGCTCGAGACCGGCGAGGTCCGAGCGGTGGGCAGCGATTCGCCGCGGACGACCGACGTTCGCATCATCGCCGCGACGCACCGCGATCTGCCCGCGCAGGTGAAGCTGCAGAAGTTCCGACAGGACCTGTACTTCCGGCTGAGCGTCATCCCCATCGCCATCCCCGCGCTGCGCGATCGGCGTGAGGACGTGCCGCTGCTGCTCGAGCACTTCCTGCGCAAGAGCCGGGAGCGGTTTCCGCGCACGGCGATCGGCACGGTGACGGCTGACGCGCTGAAGGTGCTGGTCGACTACGCCTGGCCCGGCAACGTCCGGCAGCTCGAGAACCTGGTCGACAGGCTCGTCATCACGGGCGACGGCGTCGAGATCAGCGCCGCCGAGGTCCGCAACGCGCTGGGCGACGGGAGCAGCCGACAATCCCCTGGATCCGACGGGCGGTGAGATGCTGCCGCTGCACGCCGTCGAGCAGCGCTACATCGCCTGGGTGCTCGAGAAGGTCGGCGGCAACAAGACGCGCGCGGCCGAGATCCTGCAGATCGACCCGTCGACGATCTGGCGGCGCGGGAAGCAAGGCAAGACGTGACGATCGCGCTGGTCGCGATCGCCATCACGACGGCGCCGGCCGGGTTCGCCTGGTTGTTCATACTGTTCGCGCCCGCGATGATCATGAAGGCCCACGACGCGAGCGAGGCGTTCCCCGATCAGGCGCCGTTCGCGCACGGCTTGCTTGCCGAGCTCGCCGCCGCGGCCGGCATCGTTCGCCCGCGGCTCTACGTCGTCACGTCGCTGACGCCGACGGGGTTCGTCGTCGCCAGCGGCCAGGTCGGCGCCGTCGTGGTCACGGACGCCGTCTTCGAACGCCTGACTCGGGACCAGCTGCGCGGCCTGTTTGGACTACTGACCGCGTGCCTCGCGCGTCGCGCGGTCCGCGCCGAGACCGCGATCGCCGCCCTGGCGCTGGCGCTGTCGCCGCTGGTGTTGCCGTCGCTGGCGCTGGCGCGCTGGGCGCTGCCCGGGCGGCGCTGGAAGGACATCGACCGCGCCGCCGCCGCGCTGGTCGGGGGTGACGCGGTCGCCGCCGCGCTCGCAGCGCTCGACGCGGCGCCCGCCGACGCGCACGGCCTCGGCGTATTCGCGGTGTCTTCGCTCTACTGCGTCGCCCCTGCCGCGTCGGCGGGTAAACTCACCCAGGTGTTCGCCACCCAGCCACCGACGCGGGAGCGGATCGCGAGCGTCCTGCGATGACGAAGGCCGGCATCGGCGCGGGCGCCGTGGCGGCGCTGCTGCTGTGCTGGGCAGAGGCGGCATGGATTGGCTCGACGTTCCCGCGGGCGCTGGAGCCGGTCGGCGGCGCCTTTGACTTCTTCCGCGCGACGGCGCCGCCGGCTGTCGTCACCGGCGCCGCGCTGGGCTGCCTGCTCGTCGTCGCGGCCGCGATGGCACGCCGGGGCGTGCGACGCTGGCTACCGCCGGCCGCGCGCGAGACGCGCTGGCTGGCGCTGGCCGGCACTGCCTTGGTGATGGTCGCGTTCGGCGCGCTCGCCGGCGCGCTGCTGCGTGGCCGGCAAGCGAGGGCGTTGCTCGCCGCGCACCCGTTGCTGCTCGCGGCGTTCGCCGCCGCGCTCGCCGGCGCCTGCTACGGCTGCGTGCTGCTGCTGTTGCGGACCGTGCGCGGCAGTCCGTCACGCGCGGCGCGGTGGGCGGCGATGGCGGGCTGCGCGGCGATCGCCGCCGGCTGTTACGTCGCCGACCGCGTGGTGCTCGTTCGCCTCTACGAGCCGATCCACCTCGCGTTGCGCGCCGGCGCTTTCGTATCGGCCCTGCTGGCGCTGTTGCTCGCGTGGAAGCTGGCGGCCCTGACGCCGGCGCGCCGGCGCACGGCCCGCTGGTCGCTGGCGGCAGCCGGCGCGGTGTCGTTGCTGCTCCTGCTCGCAGACACCTTCGGTCCGGCGCGCGCGCGCAGGCTCGCGGCGTCGAACGTCATGCACGTGCACGGCGCCATCGGCGAGGGGCTCGTCGCGCTCGGCGATGCGCTGGCGGCGTCACGCACACGGGCGCCGTCACGCGCGCGCCGCCACCGTCGTCGCGGACAGGCCGCAGTCGTCACACAGCGAGGTGCTCGCGCCCGGCGCGAACATCCTGCTCGTCACCGTCGACGCGCTGCGGGCGGACCACCTCGAACCCTATGGCTACCCGCGGAGCACGACCCCCAACCTGTCGCGGCTGGCGGCCGACAGCGTCGTGTTCGAGCGTGCGTACACGTCGGCGCCGCACACGTCGTTTGCGATCACGTCGCTGCTGACCGGCTATCCGGCGATGTCGCTCGCGAACCGCGGCATGCTCGACGGCACGCCCACGCTGGCGGAGCTGGCGCGCGCACACGGCTACCGGACGGCCGCGTTCTACCCGCCGGCGGTGTTCTTCGTCGACGGCGAGCGGCTCAAGGCCTTCGAGGACCACGCCTTCGGCTTCGAATTCACGATGGCTGACGGCCTGGACGAGGACGTGTCGGCGGAGGTCCAGACCGATCGCGTGCTGGCGTTCCTGACCGAGCGGTCGCCGGAGCGGTTCCTGGCGTGGGTGCACTACTTCGCGCCGCACGAGCCTTACGTCGAGCATCCCGACGACGGCCCGTCGTTCGGGCCACGCGCCGTGGACCGCTACGACGGCGAGATTCGCTGGGTGGATCGCCACATCGGGCGCCTGATCGCGCGCGTCAGGGCGCGACATCCGTACACGATCGTCGTCGTCACCGCCGACCACGGCGAGGAGTTCGGCGAGCACGGCGGCGCGTACCACGGCACGACGCTGTTCGACGAGCAGGTGAAGGTGCCGCTGCTGGTGTCGATCCCCGGCGTCGACGGCGCGCGCATCCGCGCGCCCGTGTCGACGACGGCCGTCGTTCCCACCGTGCTCGGCGCGACCGGGATGCGCGCCGGCGCGCGCTTCGACGGCACGGACCTGACGCCGTGGCTGGTGCCCGGGAGCTCGCTGTCCGAGGCCAGCCTGCCGCCGGTGTTCGCCGAGAACATCAAGATGCGGATGGCGGCGTCGGGCAGCGACAAGCTGATCTGCCACACGCGCACCGATCGCTGCGCGCTCTACGAGCTCGCCAGCGATCCCGGCGAGCTGGTCGACACGTCGCCGACACGGCCCGACCGCGTGCGCGCGATGCGCGACAGCATGGACGCGTGGGTGGCGCGCCAGGACGGGTTGCGCGGACGCCTCGACGTCTGGAGCGAGCTGGCGGATCGGACCGCGGCGCCGTCGCTGCGGCGCGCCGCCGCGCGCGCCGTGGCACGGACGCCGGAGGCGGCGCGCCTGCCGCTGCTCAAAGCGGCGTGGGAGCGCGAGGACGACGCCGCGGTGGGCGCGTGGCTGGCGGTCGCGCTGGCGGAGGTCGGCGATCGCGCGGCCCGCGCCGCGATCCCGGCGCTGGTCGACAAGGTCCACGACGCGGACGAGGACCTGCGCGCCCACGCCGCGCTCGCGCGGGCCCGGTTCGCGCCCGCCACGCCCGTCGAGGATCTGGCCACCGCGCTGTCCCGCGTCTCCGACGTCAACCTGCGCTGCGCGCTCATGCACGCGCTCGCCCAGCACGGATCACGGCGCGGCGGGGCCGCGCTGCTGCGCGAATACGAGCCGGTCCGCAGCCGGATCTGCTGCGCCGAGGCGCTGGCGACGCTTCACGACCCGGCCACCCTCCCGTTCATCCTCGATCGGATCGCCGCCGAGCCCTACACGCTGGTTCAGTCGGCGCTGGTGCGGGCGCTGGGCCGCATCGGCGACCGGCGCGCCGTCGCGGCCCTGCGTGCCTTGCGCGCGTCCAGCCCGGAGGCCGATCTGGTGCGGGCGATCGACGCCGTGCTCGCCGACTTCGACTCGTGAGGCGCCACGACGGCGCTCACAGCGACGTCGACGTCTCGGCCTCGGTCAGTGTCTTGGCGGCCTTGGCGGCGGGCGCGGCGGGGAGCACCAGTCGGCCCACGACCGATCCGATCACCGCGGCGACGCCGGAGCCGGCGAGGATGCCGAGCTTGGCGACCTCGATCAGCGGCCCCTTGGGAAACGCGAGCGAGGCGATGAACAGCGCCATCGTGAAGCCGATGCCGGCCACGAGCCCGACGATCGCGACGCCCGACCAGCCGACGCCCGCGGGCAAGCGCGGCCACGCGGGCGCGCACGGCGATCCACGAGAACGCGATGATGCCGATCGGCTTGCCGAACACGAGCCCCAGCACGACACCCAGCAGAACGCCCTGGCCGCCGCCGTCGAGGCTCGCGCTGCCGAGGGCGACGCCCGCGTTGGCGAGCGCGAACAGCGGCATGATCGCGAACGCCACCCAGCCGTGCAGCGCGTGCTGCAGCCGCTCCACGGGCGACACCGCCTCCTGCCGGGCGAAGTTGAGGTCGGACAACCGGGACATCAGCCGGCTGCCGTCCTGCGCGCGGTTGGCGGTGCTGACCGCCTCGACGGCGACTGCTGGCGCGCTCGACGAAATGTTCGGGACCAAACCAGGCGCGCACCGGCGTCAGCAAGCCGACCACGACGCCCGCGATCGTCGGGTGAACCCCGGTCGCGTACGTGCCCGCCCACGTCACCAGCGCCGCCGGGACGTAGGCCCACGGCGATCGCACACCCAGCTTCTGCATGACCAGGATGATGGCGATGCCCAGCGCCGCGACGGCCAGCCCGGCGAAGCTGAAGCCCGACGAGTAGAAGACGGCGATGACGATGATCGCGCCGAGTCGTCGATGACGGCGAGCGCCAGCAGCAGGATGCGCAGCGCCGGCGGCACGCGCTTGCCCAGCAGCGCCAGGACGCCGACCGCAAACGCGATGTCGGTCGCCATCGGCACGCCCCAGCCGCCGGACGCCGGCGTCCCCGCGTTCAGCAGCGAGTAGATGATCGGCGGGCACGACCATGCCGCCGAGCGCGGCGAACGCGGGCAGGGCCGCGCGCCGGATCTCGCTCAGCTCGCCCGCGTGGAGCTCGCGCTTGATCTCGAGCCCGACGACGAAGAAGAACACCACCATGAGGCCGTCGTTGATCCAGAAGTGCACATCGCGCTCGAACGCGAGGCCGCCGGCGCGAATGCCGATCGGCGTGTGCAACAGGGCTTCGTAGCTGCCGTGCCAGGGGGAGTTGGCCCAGGCGAGCGCGATCACCGCCGCCGCGAGCAGGACGATGCCGCTCGACGCTTCGATCGCCAGGAACCGCTCGACGGGCGACAGCAGCCGGCGCGCCGCGGAGCGGACGGCGGGCCATGACCCTGGCGGTGGCGGATGATCGGGCGGGGAGCGGTCGCTGGTGTCGCTGGACAAGGGTTGCCTCTCAAGACTGGCGGCCCGACCAGCCCGAGAACCTGCGGCGACAATCGCCGCACCCTTGCAGCCGAGGAAGATGACTCTGCGACGCTGTCAGGTCAAGCGTTCGACGGGATGAAGGCGCGTCGCCCGCCAGCGTGATGAGGACACGTCCCGATGACCCGGTCCTGCAGCGACGTGACCAACGCCATGCGGTCACGCGGGTGGCGCGCGGCCAGCGTTTGTTCACCTCAAACAGGGAGGACCGTGCCGGCGATCATCGTCGGGGGCCGGGCCATTGCTATAGGGTCGTGCGAGGAGGATCGAATGGAGACGAGCGACGGCAGGATCGGTGTTGATCTGGGTTTGGCGTTGGTGCTTGCCGCGGCCGCGGCGGTCCTGCCCGCGTGCGGGAGCAGCGGCGGCGACGCCACCGGTGGAAGTTGCGGCGCCGTGCAGCCCTGCGGCGGCTCGCTGATCGGAACCTGGACGGTGAAGGCGGCGTGTCAGCCCGTCGAGGACTTCACGTTCGACATGGAGTGCCCGGGGGCGACGCTCGATCAATCGGCGCACATCACGACAGGATCGCTGACCTTCAACGCCGACATGACGGTCACGGCCAGCTTCACGCAGTCCGGGTCGCTGAGGGTCACGGCGCCGCTGTCGTGCCTGGCGCTCGCCACCTGCGACGAATACGCCAGCTTGTTCTCCCCGGCTCCACCCGACGCGACCACCACCTGCACCACCGTGGGCGGCAACACGTGCGACTGCACCCTCGTGCATTCCATGCCGCAGTCCGCTTCCGGAAGCGGCACCTACACCACGGCGGGCAACACGCTCAACTGGACGTTGCCCGGCGCTCCCAGCAGCTCGTACTGCGTCCAGGGCAACACGCTCCACCTCATGGACGTGGACCCGACGACGGGCGAGATCACGCGCGACATGATCGCAACGAAGTCGACCGCAGGGTAGGTGCACGTGCAACACCACGTCGGCCTGGTGATAGCGGCGGCACTCGCTTGCTGGTCTTGCTCGTCGGGCGGGACGCGGGGCGGCGCGGGAGGCACGGGCGGCAGCGCTGGGACGAACGGCGGTGCGTGCCCGGGTGCGATGCTGATGTTTCGCCTCGAGGTAGCCGACCCGACGACTGGTTCATCAGGGACTCGAGCCAGGGTTGCGCCCCGCCGAGCTGGCTATCGATCACGACCGCGGCCGGGGAACCGGTCGCGATCGGCTACCCCGAAGCGCCGTGCTGCCAGCTCCGCACCTGCGCGACGTGCCAGTTCGACGTCGTCTGCCAGACCGGCTGGGCGCAGGGCCCCCTGCCGGTGACGCGAACCTGGGACGGAACGATGTTCCCGCCCGGCACCTGCGGCGCGAGCGCGCTGGCCTGCGTATCCGATAGAACGTGCGCGCCCGCGGCTTCGTACAACGCCCACCTCTGCGCGTTCCACAGGGTCGGCGACCAGGAGCAAACCGAGTGCGTCGACGTGCCGTTCGACTTGCCGCGCGACACGCCGGTGGTCGGCAACCTGGGAGCGCCGTGAGCCGCTGCCGCTGTTCGCCCTCGCCCCGCGAAGCGGGGAGAGGAAGGGGAGAGGGGCTCGCCACATTGGCTTGCCGCAATAACAGGAAAGGCGCCCTCCCTCCCCCGCTGTCGCGGGGCGAGAACAAACTTCTACCAGCGCCGAGGTGCAGACCTCACGCGAGTGTTCGGTGAGGAAGTCCCGTCAGCGCTAGCCGATGATCGGGATGCAGGACTCGGTGTTCGGGTTGAAGATGGTGCCCTCCGGGCAGGGATTCGACGACCCGCCGCACACGGGGCCCACGGACGACTCGACGGGCAGCGTCCCCTCCGGGCAGCAAATCGACCCTTTGCTCGTCGGGTAGCGAATCGCCCCCTCGGCGCAGCCGCCCGACCCGCACACCCACCCCGCGGTCGGCGACTCGACCGGCAGCTGCCCCTCCGGGCAGCAGATCGAACCCTCGCCGGCTGCGAAGCGCGCCTCGCCCTCGGGGCAGCCGCCGCCGCACGGCTTGGGCGTCACGGTGACGGTGTTGCTGCTCGCCTTCGACGGCGACGCGTGCACGAAGGTGATGGCGGCGCCGCCGAAGCCCTTGCCACCGAACACCGCGGCGTCCATCCACACCTCGTAGACGACGCGGTAATCCCAGTTGGGCGCGGCGGCATTGGGCGTGTACTTCGCGTCGGTGACCGGCGAATCGACCGTGCAATCGCCGCCGCACGCGCTGCTCTTGCAATAGCCGCAGCCGTTGAGGTTGCGGTCCTCCGACGATGTCGACGCGAGCACGTACTTCGCGTCGCCGACCAGCATCTTCCCCTCGCCGCCGCTGACACCCAGCGCGCCGTAGAGGCAGGCCGACGCCGCGTTCGCGGTGATGTAGTCGATGTCGAACATCGACACCAGCGCGGACGACCCGTCGAACAGCGACAGCTCGGCGTGATCGCTGCCGACGAGATCCTTGAACGTGTGGCCCTTCTGGACCCAGCCGATCGCGTTCACCCCGTAGGTGTTGTCGACGAAGGCGGGATCGAAAATGATCCGGAAGCGGTAGTAGTCTTTGCCGCCGGCGATCTCGTGCAGGTATTCGATCGTGGCGGCCGGCGTCGACGAGGTCGTCGTCGTCGTGCTCGGCCCGAAGAAGCAGATCGATCCCTTGGTCGTGCCGGTCGGGTTGCTGGTGGCGCTGGTGGCGCAGGCGCCCGACGCAGACGGACATTCATGCGCGCTCGCGGGCGTGCAGCCCGGCGCGAGCGGCGCCGAATTGCCGCCCGGGAACACGGTCCCGGGCGTGCCCGGCGTGGGGATGCCGATGACGATCGCGCCCGCGCCCGCGGTGCCCGTCATGCCAGGTTTCTTCATCGCCTTGCCCATGGTGCCGCCGCCGCCCATCGGGCCGGGCGCCATCGTTCCGGCGGCGCCCGCGGCGCCCGCCGGCCCGCGGCCCGCCATGCCAGCGGGTCCGCCTGGTGTGGCGCTGCCACCGCCGCAAGCGAGGGGCACCACGACGAGCGCAAACAGCGACAGGATCGACAGAGGGGTTCGGGTCATGGGGGTTCCTTTCACCCCCTACGGTGGCCGCCGCGATGAGGAGGTTAGGAAAAATTCGCGGACCTAACCTCGCGCAGGCACACGGTCACCAACCCGTACATGACGATGACATTTGTCCGCAACGCGCTGCTCGCCGCCGCGATCGTGATCGCCGCGCACAGGGTCGCGCATCCCACCGAGGTCGGCTACAGCCGCCGTTACGGCGTCGGTGCCGTCGTCGGGGATCCCACGGGCCTGTCCGGCAAGGTGTGGGTTGGCGGCACGAACGCGATCGATCTGGGCGTGGGCTTCTACGGCTACGGGCTGCGGGGTGGCTGCTTTCGCGATCGCGACGGCCGCCAGATCTGCGATCGCAGATACGGTCAGGGCAGCACCAGCGTACACCTCGACTATCTGTGGGAGTCGAAGATCATCGACAAGGCGGCGCAGCTCGACTGGCACGTCGGCGTGGGCGGGCGAATGTTCTTCCTCGGCGCTCCGTGCGCCGACGGCTGCTGGGCCGGCGGGGTGCGCGCGCCGATCGGGCTCGACCTGACGTTCAATCAGCCGAGCTTCCTCGAGGTGTTCGCGGAGATCGCGCCGGTGTTCTACGTCGTCCCAGCCACATTTCTGGCGCTGGAAGGCGGCCTCGGCGTTCGAGGCTACTTCTAGACCGGCTATCATCACCTAGTGCCGGGAGCGTGGAGTCTACTGGCGGTGCTGACGCTGCTGCAGGCGCAGGCCGTCGACGAGGTCGTCGTCACGACGACGCCGTCGATGGACGCGCAGCGGCTCGCGGACGCGCTGCGCGTCTACCTGGACGAATACGGCATTCGCGTCGAGACACGCGCGGCGCCGGACGCCGCCGATCTGCGCGAGCGGCTCGAGACCGCGCGCAGGCTGGGTGAGACGGTGCGCGCGCTGGCGGTGGTGCGCGCCGAGCACGGCGTGCGCGGAACGATCGAGATCGAGATCTACGATCTCGCCACCGACAAGGCGGTGGTCGTCAGCGTGCCGAGGCCGGCGCGCGACGAGGATCTGTACCGGGCGCTGGCGCTGAAGATCCAGGCGGTGTTGCGCGCGACGCTGTCGGAGGCGCGCGCGATCTCGATCCGAGCTCATCCGCTGGACGCCTGGTCGCGCGCGATGCCAGCGCACCGCCGGTGGAGCCCGCCGCCGCCGGCGGCGCGCATGCGGCTCGGCCTCGACGCGGGGTACGGCTTCGTGTCGTTTCCCAACGACGGCCTGCTGTTCGGCGGGCTGGCGGTCAGGGCGTCGTGGCGGCCGCGGCAGCGCCTGGAGCTTGCGCTCGGGACGGCGGCGCTGTCATCGGCCAGCGCGTCGAGCGGCATCGTCGACGCAACGGCGAGCGTCATTCCACTCCGCGCGTGCGTCAGGATCCCGTTCGCCATTGGCGGATCCGAGATCCTGCTGGGACCGTGTGTGGACGCCAGCTACATGCGGGTGTCGGCTGCCAGCACGACCACGTCGGTGCGATCGACGGCCAACGTGATGGTGGGCGCTGGGCGCCGAGGCCGAGGCGCGCCTGGTGGTGCTGGGTTCGGCATGGCTGTTCGCGCGCGCCGCCGTCAGCGGTGTGTTCAACGGCGAGCGCTACGAGGCCGCCGGAACGCCGCTTTTCGACACGTCGCGGCTTCAGGTTTCAGGCTCGATAGGCGCGGGGATCGGGCTGCCGTGATTTTTCAGCTAACCGAACCGGGGTCGGGGCTCACTATGGATGAGCGTGGGCATCATGCCTGATCCGTCGCGTCCCCCGGCGCCTGAAGTAGCGGCTCTGGTCGACCGGGCGCGGCGGCGCGATCCCGACGCGTTCCGGCACCTGTTTCATTCACACGTCGTCGCCGTACACAGGGTGGTGCGCCGCATGGTAGGCGCGCGCCCTGACGTCGAGGATCTGGTGCAGACGACATTCGTCGAGGCATTCCGATCGCTGCCGGACTTTCGCGGCGACGCGCTGTTTTCGACCTGGCTGACGCGCATCGCGGTGCGCGTGACATTGCGCGCGGCGCGACGGCGGTCGCCGCCGACGTCAGCGCTGGACGACGTGATGGAGCCGGCGTCCACGACCCCGGGCCCGGAGCGCGTGGCCGCGGCGCGCGAGACGCTGGCGGTGGTCGAATCGTTGCTCGCGGAGCTTCGCCCCAAGCGGCGTGCGGCCTTCGTCTGCACGTCTCGAGGGGTATTCGATGGAGGAGGTCGCGGCGATCCTGAGCGCGTCGACCGCGGCGGTGAAGGTGCGGGTTCACGACGCCCGCCGGCACATCGAGCGCCGGCTCAAGCAGCGTCCCGGGCTGATCACGACGTTCGTCAACCGCGGAGGCGAGTCGTGACCGAGCTGCGCTGCGCCGACGTCGAGGCGCGCTTCGTCGACGCCGCTGACGGGCGGCTGGACCCGGCGGAGAGCGTCCGCTTCCACTCGCACATCGAAGGCTGCGCGGCCTGCCGCGAGCGCGCGTCGCTGTGGCTGGCGTTGATCCCGGGGCTGCGCGAGGCGGTGCCGCCGGCGCCCGACGCGATGACCACGCGCCGCATGCAGATCGAGGTCGAACGCCAGGTCGCGAAGCGCGCGGTGGCGGCGCCGGCGCGGAGATGGCGGGTGTGGTGGGTCCCCACGGTCGGGCTGGCGGCGGCTGCTGCCATCGTGTCTGTGGATGCGCGCGGGGGGCCATGCGCCGTCGACATCGCCGCCCGTCGGCTACGCCGCAATCCAGACGCTGCGGGGCGCGGTCACCGTCGGCGATCGCCCGTCGGCCGTCGCCGCGCGCGTACCGGTCGGCCAGGCGATCGTGTTGGCCGCGGACGCCGGCGCCCAGCTCGCGCTCGATTCGGGCGCGATCGTCCGGGCGCAGGGGCCGGCGCGCGTGGTGTTCGAGGGCAGCGCGCGCGACGTCGCGATCCGGCTGGTGAGCGGGAAGCTGGACGCCGAGGTCACGCACCGCCGGCAGGGCGAGACGTTTGCGGTCGTCACCGCCGATGCGCGCGTCGTCGTGCGCGGGACGAAGTTCTCCGTGGCGGTCGCGGCGTCCGGCTCGCACGTCGAGGTGTCGGAAGGGCGCGTCGCGGTCGAGCTCGCAGACGGGCGCACGACCCTGGTGTCGGCGGGTGAGAGCTTCGACTCCGGCGCGGCAGGTGACACCGAGGTCGCGCCTCCGCCGGCGGCGCTGCCGGCCGGCGCCGCGCCGATGGACTGCGCCGACATCACCCGCGCCTGTCAGGCGGCGGCGCGGGCCGGGCGAGCGAGCATGCGCGGTGGCGACGCGGAGCGGGCGCTGCGCATCGTCACGGAGGCGCGCCGCGCCGGCAACGATGTGGACGGCGGCTGCGGCGGTGGCGCGCGCGCCTGCGAAGACGAGCTGCGCTATCTGCGTGCCGAGGCGCTGAATCAGGCGGGGCGGCTCGACGAGGCGGTGGGCGCGTATCGCGCGCTCGATCGCAAGGGCGCGCCATCGGCCATGCGCCAGAACGCGCTCTACGCGGCGGCGCAGATCGAGAAGCGAACGGGACGGCTGTCGGCCGCGAGCGCGGACTTCGAACGTGCGCTGGCGGTCGCGCCGCGCGGCGCGCTGTACGAGGAGGCTCTGGTGGGAGCGATGGAGATGGCCGCGCGCGACGGGTGACGACGCGCGCGCACGGGCGTTCGCGACGCGCTACCTGGGCGAGTTCCCGCGCGGGCGGGCGGCGCCCGCGGCGAAGCGGCTCGCCGGCGACGGCGCGCGCCCTTGAAGCCACGCGTCGTCGCGATCGCGCTGGCGGTCGCCGCGCTGGCGGCGGGCAGCGGCTGCCGGCGCGATCGTCGAGCTGACGATCCCGCGTGGCTCGCCGGTCGTGGACTGCGTCGCGAACGGCGGCGGCTGCGCGGCGGAGGCCGCGTGCTGCTCGGGGAGCTGCGCGGAAGGGCAGTGCGCGGCGGCCATCTGCCGGGCGGAAGGCACGGCGTGCGTTTCGGGCGGCGGACTGCTGCTCGTTCGTGTGCGCGACCGATCCGGCGGGGACGGGCGTCCGCGTGTGCGCGAACCCGGCCGGCTGCTCGTCGACGGAGCAGACCTGCGCGAACGCGGGCGCGTGCTGCTCGCTCGGCTGCGCCGCCGGCCGTCTGCTCCGGCGCGACGTGCGCGCCCGCCGGAAGCCCGTGCGCGGCGACGCAAGACTGCTGCGGCGGCGTGTGCATGGCGGGCATGTGCGCGCCGAGCCCCGACTGCCGCCCCGCCGGTGAGCCGTGCGCGACCGCGGACGAGTGCTGCGGGCGCACCTGCGTCGATCGCAGCGAAGGCGGCGCGACGACGTGCGCGCTGCTGGCGTCGTGTCGGGTCGACGGCGAGACCTGCGCGACGGGCGACGCCTGTTGCAGCGGGCGTTGCAGCGTCGCGCCGGGCGGCGGCATGCGCTGTCAGGCGCTGCCCGGCTGCCGGCCCGCGCTCGCGCTGTGCATGACCGACAAGGAGTGCTGCTCAGGCGTCTGCGCGCCGTCGGCGGACGGCCCGAACCGATGCGTCCGCGCGTCCGGCTGTCAGCCCGAGCAGGAGCGCTGCATGTCCGGGGCGACGTGTTGCTCCGGCGTCTGCAACATCGGGCCCGAGGGCGTCGGCCGCTGCGCGAAGCCACCGAAAGACGTCGCCGATCGCTGCCGCGTCACGGGCGAAACCTGCATGAAGGCGGACGAGTGTTGCGCAGGCGCGAGCTGTCGTCGCCGACACCGCCGGGCGTTCACGCTGCGTGCCGGGCGGCGGCGCCTGCGCGGCGGCCGGGTATCCGTGCGTGGTCGCCGCGCAATGCTGCGGAGGCTGGTGCCTCCCCGACGGCAGCGGCGGGTTTTCATGCCGCGACGCCTGCGCCCCCGTCGGCGCGGGCTGCTCGGCTCCCGATGACTGCTGCAGCGGATCGTGCGTGGGCTCCCCGGGCGCCACGGCGTGCGTCGCCGTCGGCGCGACGCCGCCCGATCCCGTGTGCGTCGGCGCAGGCGAAGCGTGCGCGACGAACGCCGGCGCCTGCTGCGCGGGCACGGTGTGCGCCCAGGTCAGCGACGGGACACAGGCGTGCGCGACGCCCCCGGGTCTGTAGCGGCCTGGCGGTCGCCGACGACCAAGGGTGATCCCTGGTTTCGCACCGACCGGGAGCGGAACCGGGAGCGGAACGGGCAAACGTGAGCTCTGCTTGAGACGTGAGGGTCATTCTGGTCGAGGACCATCCGCTCTTGCGGCTTGGCGTACGCGAGCTGCTCAGGAACACCCCTGGATACGAGGTGGTGGGCGAGGCGGCTTCGGCACGCGCGGCGTTCCAGCTGATCGAGAGCGCCCGGCCGGACGTGGTGTTGATGGACGTCGTCCTTCCCGGGATGGACGGCGTGCTCGCGACGCGCGAGATCCTGCGGCGCCGGCCCGAAGTGAAGGTCCTGATCGTCAGCGGGCACGACAAAGTCCAGGACGTGCACGACGCCCTCGCGGCCGGCGCCGTCGGCTACGTGCTCAAGGCCGAAACCGCAGACACCCTGCTGGAGGCGCTGGCGCGGGTGGGCCGGGGCGAACGCTACATCGCGCCGAGCCTGGCCGAGCAGATGTCGATGGTGTCCGATCGCCCTCGCCCCGCCGACGTGCTCGCCGTTCTGTCCGAGCGGGAGCACGAGGTGTTTCGGCTGGCGGCCGATTGCCAGGAGCCGCAGGACATCGCCCGCGAGCTGTGTCTCGCGCGCAAGACGGTCGATACTCACCTCAATCGCATCAACCGAAAGCTCGGCCTGCGCAACCGCGCCGCCCTGGTGAGGTTGGCGGCCCGCCTCGGCCTCGTCCACGCGGTCCGGACCTCGCGCGCGGCCAGTGACGACCCGGCAGCCCTAGTTCGTCACGCCGGAGATGACGACGTTGGCGAGCATGACGCTCTTGCCCGACGACGGCGCCGCCGGTGTTGTAGGGGTAGACGCGCAGGTACAGGGTCTGGCCGGCGGGGACGTTCACGCCGAGGCTGGGGTAGCTGTTGGTGACGACGGTGTCCTTGACCCCCTGCAGGGCCATGCCCAGCACGGTCGGCGCGCTGAAGTCGGCCGACAGCGAATAGACGATGTCCCATAGCGTGTTGCTGCCGCCACCCGAGCCGCCGCCGACGGAGATGGAATCGAGCGTGAACGTCCCGGTGGTCACGGGGACCGAGAACTCGACGTAGCGGCTGGCGTTGCGCGCGCCTTCGGCCGGCCACACGCCGTCGGGCGTGTCGAAGCGCGCCGAGGCGTAGTTGACGTTCTTGTTCACGAGGCCGCTCAGCGTCGCCGCGCTCGCCGTGACCGCGCCCTCCGTCGTCGCGCCGAGGACGATCGTCGTCCCCGAGAACATCGGCCACGTCGCCGTCGCCGGCGTGCCCGAGATCGCGACCTTGCCGTTGCCGGTCAGCGAGATCGCGCCCGGCTTCACGTTGGGGACCGTGTTGCCGTAGTCGGGCGTGATGGTCGAGTGAGCGATGGTCAGCTCGCCGTTGTACGCGATCGAATCGGTCGGGCTGAACCTGACGGACACCACGCCGCCCACCCACGCCGCGTCGGCGGCGATCGTCGCGGTGGGGCCCCAGTCCGTGCCGTTGGTCGACACGGCGTAGTTCGCCGGCGCGGTGATCGTGATCGTCCCTGACACGTCCTTGAACCGCGTCAGCATGAACGACTTGTCGAGCATGTTGCCCGAGAAGATGCCGCCGAACGGCAGCGTGCTGGTGTCGACCATCAGCCGCGCCGGCACCGGCTTCGTGTGACCGGTCAGGATCCCCTGCGCGTTGAGCGCCCGCACGGCCTCCTCCGCCATCAGCAGCGCGCCCAGATTCCGGACGTGCGTCTGGTCGCCCGAGATGTACACGTACTTGAGCGACGCCCGACGCGGCGTGCGCTTCGACCATCGTCTTGCTCCACGACGTGATGTCGATGATCGGGACGTCGTGCTTCGCGCGCGACCGCCTTCGCCGCCGCCGGGTAGTCGCCGCGCGCCGCGGTCTCGCCCGCGTACATCGCCATGATGTTGTGCTGCCCGGGCAGGCTGACCGTGGCCGGGCTCCCTTCCAGGTACTGGCGCACGAACGGCGTGAACAGGATCGGAATGCCGCCCAGGTCGCGCACCTCGACGATGTAGCGTTCCAGGTAGTCGTAGTACGTGCCGGCGACGGTGCCGTTCTGGTTGTGGCTGGCGAACGTCAGATAGCTGGGGCCGTCGGTGTCGCCGACCTTCTTCTGATCGTTGTGCCCGAACATGATGAACACGAACGCCGGTACGCCCGCGGTCTTCGCCGCCGTCAGGCGCGCCTTCACCTGATCCCAGCGCCCGAGCTCGTTGTAGAAGCTGCGGCTGCTGCGCCCGCCGTTCGACAGCGTGTTGTCGACCATCGCGTCGCTGGTCAGGAACTGCGCGAGCACCTGTCCCCAGCCCGCCTGGTCGGCCGCGTTCGCGGCGTAGGTTCGCGTCAGCGAGTCGCCGGCCGTGATGATGCGGACGGGACCCGACGTGATCGTCTTTGCGTCCGTGTACGTCGCGGCGCGCGCGCGCTCCGGCTCGGCGACCGTCACCGTGCACGTCGCGGTCTTGGTCGAATCGGCCATGGACGTCGCGGTGATGGTCACCTCGCCGCCGCTCACCGAGGTCACGACGCCGGCCGGGCTGACCGTGGCGATGTACGTGTTGCTCGACGACCAGGTGACGGTCGTCGTCGCGGTCCCCGTGACGGTGGCCGTGAGCCCGTGGTGGAGATCGGGCGTCGCGAAGGTGTACGCGGACTCGCTCAGCGTGATGGCGACGTTGGTCGCGCCGGTGTCGTCACGCCCGCCCGCGTCCGGGTCGGTGACGGTGCCGGTGTCCGCACCGGCGTCGCTGCCGGTCTGACCGGGCGTCGACTTTCCGCACCCGGAAAACAGCAGCAGGGCATTCGAAATAACCGCAATCAGAACAGCGGCGCGGATTTGCTCTTTCACGCCCCCAAACGTGTAAAGCCACGCGTTTCACGGCTCGTCGCGGGTTTCCGCCGGTCCGATCTGGATCCCACCTCACATTTCGAGGTCAGCCGGCGCCTCGGGTCGAGGTGGACGTGCCTCAGGGAATGCCCAGACTGGCAATCATGGGGACCACGAGACAGCTCGCTCGAGCCGAGTGGCAGGACTACTTCGACCGTTTCACGGCCAAGCACCTCGACGAGGACACGCCTGAGTCGGCGACGGTCGAGGTCCTGTCGGCCAGGCGAGGCGACCAGGTCGAATTCTCCGCCATCCGCCTGTTTGGTCTCGCGTACGATCCCAAGGGCGAAGCGTTTCAGGTGCTGCTCGAGGACGTCGACCACCTGGTCTTCCACCCGACCGAGATCTGGGTGCTGGAAGGTGACAACGACTCCGTGACCATCGAGGTGATCGACGCGGACGGCCGCAAGGAGATCATCTACGTGTCCAGGAGCGGACCTCCCGCGCTTGCGCTACGAGTCCGCGCCCGACGCGAGCAGCGGTCGGTAGCCGTCAGTTGCCCGGGTCGTAGTTCAGGTTCGGCCCCAGCCAGCGTTCGACCTCGGGGACGGTCATGCCCTTGCGCGCGCTGTAGTCCGCGACCTGGTCGCGGTCGATCTTGCCCAGCGTGAAGTAGCGCGACTCGGGGTGCGCGAAGTAGAGGCCGCTGACGCTGGAGCCCGGCCACATCGCGTACGACTCCGTCAGCAGCATGCCGGTGTTCTTCTCGACGTCGAGCAGCCGCCACAGCGTGCCCTTCTCGGTGTGATCGGGGCAGGCGGGGTAGCCGGCCGCCGGGCGGATGCCGCGGTACTCCTCGCGAATCAGCTGCTCCTTGCTCAGGTCCTCGCCGTGGCCGTAGCCCCACTCGTCGCGCACGCGCTTGTGCAGGTACTCGGCGAACGCCTCGGCCAGCCGATCCGCCAGCGCCTCGGCCATGATGGCGTTGTAGTCGTCGTGCTCGGCCTTGAACCGCTCGCACAGCTCCTTCAGGCCGATGCCCGTGGTCACCGCGAAGCCGCCGATGTGGTCGCGCAGGTTCGATGCCCGCGGCGCGATGAAGTCGCCCAGGCAGCGCGCGGGCTCGCCTGCGTCCCCCTTGATGGCCTGCTGCCGCAGGAAGTGGAACCGCTCGCGCACCGCGCCGCGGCCGCCGTCGGTGTACAGCTCGACGTCGTCGCCGACGCCGTTCGCCGGGAACAGGCCGTAGACGCCGCGCGCCGTCAGCAGCTTCTTGTCGATGATGGTGTCGAGCAGCGCGTTCCCCTCGGCGAAGATCTGGCGCGCCTGCTCGCCGTACTTTTCGTGCTCGAGGATGCGCGGGTAGACGCCCTTGAGCTCCCAGGTGTGGAAGAACGGCGTCCAGTCGATGTACTCGCGCAACGTCGCGAGCGAGACGTCGCGCAGCACGCGCACGCCCGGTGAACTCCGGCATCGGCACGTCGTCGGCGCGCCACTCGATCGGCGTCCGCTGCGCGCGCGCCGCGTCCAGCGGCAGCAGCTTGTGCCGGGGCGTGCCGTGCAGCTTGCGCAGGTCTTCGTACTCGGCGCGGTGCTGCGCGACGAACGCCGGCTTGTCCTCCGTGCTGAGCAGGCTGGTCGTGACCGGGACGGCGCGGCTGGCGTCGAGCACGTGCACGACCGGCTCGCTGTAGTGCGGGGCGATCTTGACCGCGGTGTGCGCGCGGCTGGTGGTGGCGCCGCCGATCAGCAGCGGCAGCTTGAACCCCTGGCGCTCCATCTCGCGCGCCACGTGCGCCATCTCGTCCAGCGACGGCGTGATCAGCCCGGACAGGCCGATCAGGTCGGCCTTCTCGGCCTTGGCGCGCTCGAGGATCTTCTCGCACGGCACCATCACGCCCATGTCGATGACCTGGTAGTTGTTGCAGGCGAGCACGACGCCGACGATGTTCTTGCCGATGTCGTGGACGTCGCCCTTCACCGTGGCGAGCACGATCTTCCCCTGCGTCTTGACGACCTGACCGGCGGCGGCGTTGGCGGCCTTCTCCGCCTCCATGAACGGCGTCAGGTAGGCGACCGCCTTCTTCATCACGCGCGCCGACTTCACCACCTGCGGGAGGAACATCTTCCCCGCGCCGAACAGATCGCCGACCACGCCCATGCCGTCCATCAGCGGCCCTTCGATCACGGACAGCGGCCGGCCCAGCTTGGCGCGCGCCTCCTCGGTGTCGGCGTCGATGTACGTGTCGATGCCCTTGACCAGCGCGTGCGACAGCCGCGCCTCGACGGACGCCCTGCGCCACTCCTCGTCCTTCTGCTGCTTGTCCGCGGCGCTGCCGCCGGCGTCGGTCGCCTTGAGCCGCTCGCCGAAATCGACCAGCCGCTCGGTGGCGTCGGGACGCCGGTTGAGCAGCACGTCCTCGACCAGCTCCTTGAGCTCGGGCTCGATCTCCTCGTACACCTCCAGCATGCCGGCGTTGACGATGCCCATGTCCATGCCCGCGCCGATCGCGTGGTACAGGAACGCCGAGTGCATCGCCTCGCGCACGCGGTTGTTGCCGCGGAAGCTGAACGAGATGTTGGACACGCCGCCGCTCACCTTGGCGTGCGGCAGGTTGGCCTTGATCCAGCGCGTGGCGTTGATGAAGTCGACCGCGTAGTTGTTGTGCTCCTCCATGCCGGTCGCGACGGTCAGGATGTTCGGATCGAAGATGATGTCCTCGGGCGCGAAGCCGACCTCGTCGACGCAGGATGCGGTAGGCGCGCTCGCAGATGCGGATCTTGTCCTCGTAGGTCGCCGCCTGCCCCTCCTCGTCGAACGCCATCACGACCACCGCGGCGCCGTACTTCAGCACCGTGCGCGCGTTGCTGACGGAACTTGTCCTCGCCCTCCTTCAGCGAGATCGAGTTGACGATGCCCTTGCCCTGCAGGCACTTGAGGCCGGCCTCGATGACCTCCCACTTCGACGAGTCGACCATGAACGGGACCTTGGCGACCTCGGGCTCGCTGGCCAGCAGCGACAGGAAGCGCGACATCGCCGCGACGCCGTCGATCATCCCCTCGTCCATGCAGATGTCGATGACGTTGGCGCCGTTCTCGACCTGCTGGCGCGCGACGCTGACCGCCTCCTCGTATTTCCCTTCCTTGATCAGCTTCGCGAACTTGGGCGAGCCGGCGACGTTCGTGCGCTCGCCGATCATCAGGTAGACGCCCGGCTGCTGCGTGAACGGCTGCGAGCCCGACAGGCGCAGCGGCCGCGGCGCCTCGGGTTCGGCCGGCAACGGCGGCGGGGACGGCGACGCTGACCGACGCCCGCGCCGGCGACGGCGGCGACGGCGCGCGGGGGCTTGCCCGCCAGCGCGCGGGCGATGGCGGCGATGTGCTCGGGCGTGTTGCCGCAGCAGCCGCCCGCGATGTTGAGCAGGCCCGACTCGGCGAACTGGCCCAGGTAGCGCGCCATGTCCGGCGGCTCCAGGTCGAAGCCCGTCGGCGACAGCGGGTTCGGCAGGCCCGCGTTCGGGTAACACGAGACGGCGGCGGTCGACTTCTCCGCCAGCTCCGACAGGAACGGGTACATCGAGGTCCGGCCCGAGCGAGCAGTTGAGGCCGACCGACAGCGGCTTGACGTGCTCGACCGCGTTCCAGAACGCCTCCACCGTCTGCGCCGAGATCATCGTCTCGCCGCCGCGCCCGACCGCCGCCGAGATCATCACCGGCAGCTTCACGCCGTCCTCGGCGAACACCTCCTGGATCGCGACCAGCGCGGCCTTGGCGTTCAGCGAGTCGAAGATGGTCTCGACCAGCAGCAGGTCGCTGCCGCCCGCGATCAGCGCCCGCACCTGGCGGACGTAAGCCGCCTTGACCTGATCGAAGGTCACGACGCGGAAGCCGGCGTCCTCGGCGTCGGGCGAGTTCGACAGCGACACCGTCAGCGGCCCGATCGCGCCCGCGACGAAGCGCTGCCGCCCGTCGGCGTTGGCGACGCGGTCGGCCCACTCGCGGCACTGCCGCGCCGACTGCTCGTTGATCTCCCAGGCCAGCTCGTCGAGGAACGGGTCCTCGATGATCTTCTGATAGAAGTCCGGGTCCTTGCGGCCGCCGTGCTCGCGCGGGTCGTCGACGAAGAACTCGCTCTGCGTGATGCTGGTGGCGCCGAAGGTGTTGGTCTCGATGATGTCCGCGCCGGCCTCGAGGAAGCGGCGGTGGATGTCGCAGATCATCGCCGGCTGGGTCAGCGAGAAGATGTCGCCGTTGTTGAGCAGATCCTTCTTCGAGTCCTTGAACCGCTCGCCGCGGATGTCCGCCTCCGTCATCCCGTAGGTGCGGATGGTGGTCCCCATCGCGCCGTCGATGATGGCGATGCGTTCCGCGAGCAGCTTTTCGAGCGGGTGGGTCATCACTTTCACTTCACTTGGGCTTTCTGTGGTTGCAGCGCCGGGTTTGTCGGCGATCGCCAGCACCACCTGCAGGTGGGGCTTCTTGATCTCGCGGCAGGCGACCTCGGCGGAGACGACGGTCAGGCCCGCGCGCGACAGCAGCCCGCGAACGGCGGCGGGGGCGAAGCCGGGGTGGCGCTCGCCGTAGCGGGCGGTCACCTCCATCTGCCGGTGCTTGTCCAGGCACAGCAGCACCAGCCGGCCGCCCGGGCGCAGCACGCGCGCGCACTCCGCCAGCGCGCGCGCCGGGCGCTCGGCGTAGGTCAGCGTGTGGAACATCAGCACGGCGTCGAACGACGCCGCGTCGAACGGCAGCTCGTGAAGGTCCGCGACCTGCGGCGCGCACGTGCGGGTAGCCGCGCGAGGCGCTCGCGCGCCGCCTCGATCATGCGCGGGTTGGTGTCGATGCAGGTCAGCGAGCGGCAGTACGGCGCCAGCGAGCTGGCGGCCGCCCCGTCGCCCGAGCCCGCGTCGAGCACGTCGCCGAGCTTGAGCAGCGCCGTGACCCCGACCGCCAGCGAGTGCCAGGTGCGCCCCGGCGAGTAGTCGCGCTCGAGCTCGTCGACGGCCGAGTCGGGCAAGCCGCCGCGCCGTTCGGCGTCGAGCGCCGACAGCCGCTGCTGGTCGCCCTCCAGCGTCGGATCGGTCGAGCTGGCCGCCTCTTCCAGGATCACGCGCGCCGCGCTGGGCAGGTTGTCGGTCGCCAGCGCGTAGAACGACTGCGCGCCCTGGCGGCGGTCGCGGACGAAGCCCGCCTCGCGCAGGCGGCCGAGGTGCGTCGGACACGCGGGACTGCGCGACGCCGGTGACCCGCACCAGGTCGTTGACGCACAGCTCGCGCTGGCGCAGCAGCACGCACAGCCGGATGCGGCTCTCGTCGCCGAGCAGGTTCAGCGTATCGACGTGCTGGGCGAGGTTCATATCCCTATATCCAGATGTAAGGATAATATCATCGCGCGCAGGTGGGGTGTCAAGGCGGAGCTCGGCCGCCCGGCATCGATCCGCGGCGGCGTTGCTACAATGCGTCCAAGGGACCGGCGATGAAGGCCCGGGAGCAAACGCCGTCGAGCGCGGAGAAACGGCCTCCCCCGGCCGATGTCGAGGGCGCTCGTCAGCTCTACGGGCAGCGGGCCTGGGCCGCCGCTCACGAGGTGCTGTCGCGCGCCGACCGGGCGGGCGCGCTGGCGGGGGAGGATCTCGAACGCCTGGCGCTGGCGGCGTATTTCATCGGCCGCGACGCCGACTACCTGGAGCAGTTGCAGCGCGCCTACCATGCGTATCGCGCCGAGAACGCCGCGGCCCACGCGGTGCGCGCGGCGTTCTGGCTGGGATTGCGCCTGCTGTTCAGGGGCGAGGTCGGGCACGCGAACGGCTGGTTCAGCCGCGCGCGGCGGCTGCTCGATCGGCAGCCGCCCGACTGCGTCGAGCGGGGATATCTGCTGCTCGCGGTCGCCGAGTCGCAGATAGCCGCAGGCGATCTGGAGGCCGCGTCGGCCGCCGCCAGCGACGCCGCGACGATGGGCGAACGCTTCGCGGAGGCGGATGTCGTCGCCGTCGGGCACCACATGCTCGGACGCATCCGGCTGCGCCAGGGCCGCGTCCAGGAAGGCTTGGCCCTGCTCGACGAAGTGATGGTCGCCGTCACGGGCGGCGAGCTGTCGCCGATGGTCACGGGGCTCCTCTACTGCAGCGTGATCGACGCCTGTCAGGAGATCTGCGCGCTGGAGCGCGCGCACGAGTGGACGTTCGCGCTCGCGGGCTGGTGTGACCAGCAACCCGAGATGGTCGCGTTCACGGGTATCTGCGGCGTGCACCGGGCAGAGATCCTGCAACTGCGTGGCGACTGGTCGCACGCCCTGGACGAGGCCGCGCGCGCGGCGACGCGCTGCCTGGGCTCGAATTCGCCGGCCGCGGGAGCGGCGTTCTACCAGCAGGGTGAGGTCAGGCGGCTGCGCGGTGAGCTCGCGGCGGCCGAGGCGGCGTATCGCAGCGCCAGTGAGCACGGCTGCGATCCACAGCCGGGGCTGTCGCTGCTCAGGCTGTCGCAGGGACAGGTCGCTGCCGCGGCGACGTCCATCCGCCGCGCGCTGGGGGCGACGAAGGACCCGTTCCAGCGCGCCAGGCTGCTGCCGGCGTACGTCGAAATCTTGCTGGCCAGCGGCGACATCGACGAGGCGCGCGTCGCCAGCGGCGAGCTGGTCGCGCTCGCCGCACGTTTCGATGCCGCCGTGCTGCGCGCGCTGGCGGACCACGCCAGGGGTGCGGTGGAGCTGGCGGGAGGGAACCCGCTGGCCGGGCTCGAGGTCCTGCGGCGCGCCTGCAAGGCGGCCCGCGAGCTGAGTCTCCCGTACCTGGCCGCGCGCGTGCGCGCGCTGCTGGCGCTGTGCTGCCGCGCGCTCGGCGACGAGGAAGGCAGCACGCTGGAAGCTTCGGCGGCGCGCGCGGCCTTCGAGCAGCTCGGCGCGCGAGCGAATCTCGGCGGCATCGATGCCCAGCCGCCGGCGCGTACGGCCGCCGTCCAGCCCGCGCGCGCTGACGGCCCGCGAGCTGGAGGTGCTGCGCCTGGTCGCCACGGGCAAGACCAACAGGGCGATCGCGACCACGCTGTCGCTCAGCGAGAAGACCGTCGAGCGGCACGTCAGCAACATCTGCACGAAGCTCGACGTGCCGTCCCGCACCGCGGCCACGTCGTACGCCTACGAACACCGGCTGTTCTGACCCCTTACGGGGAAACACCCACGCCGAAGAGCGCAGCGGCGCGGGATGTCCCCGATGCGGGCGGCGCCGCGGCACACCAAGCTGCTCTGCATGGACAACGACCAGCGTCACGACGTTCACACCCTCGTGATCGGCGGCGGTCAAGCGGGGCTGTCGACCAGCCACTGGCTCACGCGCGCCGGAATCGACCACCTCGTCCTCGAACGACAGGCCGAGCTCGGCGGTAGCTGGCACGATCGCTGGGACAGCTTCCACCTCGTCGCGCCGAACTACACGCTGCTGCTGCCCGGCATGCCCTACGCCGGACCGAATCCGGACGCGTTCATGCCCCGCGCCGGTGTCATCGACTATGTGAAGGCGTACGGTGCGTTTTGCCGCGCGCCCGTGCGTCTGAATAGCGACGTCAAACGCCTCACGGCGTCGAGCGGCGGCTTCACCGCGCGCGTCGACGGAGGGACCATTACCGCGCACAACGTCGTGCTGGCCACCGGACCCTATCAGCGGCCAAAGATTCCGCCGGCGGCGCGGACGCTGGCGCCTCACATCCAGCAGCTCCACTCGCACGAATATCGGCGGCCCGAGCTGCTCGCGGCGGGGGGCGTGCTGGTGGTGGGCTCCGGCCAGTCAGGCGCCCAGATCGCCGAGGAGCTGCACCACGCCGGACGCGACGTGCACCTGGCGGTGTCGAAGTGCCCGGGCGTGCCGCGCCGCTACCGGGGTCGCGACATCATCTGGTGGCTGATGCAATCATTCCTTCATGGCGACGAGGTGGGCGTCCACTTTCCCACCGTCGCGGATCTGCCCACGCCCGCCGCCCGCTTCGCCTGCAACCCGCACGTGTCCGGCAAGGACGGCGGCCACGACATTCATCTGCGCCGGCTCGCGCGCGCGGGCATGCACCTGTACGGCCGGCTCGAATCGGTCGATGCGACGTCGGGGACCTCGATCAAGTTCACGGACGATCTCGGCGAGCGGCTGGCTTTCGCCGACCACCACTTCGACGACGAGTTCCGGCCGCTGTTCGACGCATACATCGCGGCGGCCGGCATAGACGCGCCCGCCGACGATCGGCCGCCGCCCGACGACTTCATGCCACCAGTCGTCACGGACCTGGACGTCGACCGGGCCGGTATCCGCACGGTGATCTGGGCCACCGGCTACCGGCTCGACTTCAGCTGGGTCGATCTCCCCGTGTTCGACGACTGGGGTTACCCGCGGCACACGCGCGGTGTCACCGAGTACCCCGGCCTGTATGCCGTCGGCCTCCCCTGGCTGCACTCGGAGCCGTCGTCGGTGTTCGCCGGCGTCGGCGCGGACGCCGCGCACGTCGTCGAGCACATCGCGACGAACCATGGACGCCAGCGCGAAGCCACGCGCTAGCAGCCGCCGGGGGTCAGGGCGTGTCGTTGTCGGTGATGGTCACGATGGCGTCGTCCGGTGTGCCGAGCGACGCGCCGCCACCGGGCGAATACAGGCTGACGCTGAACGTCTCGTCCGCCTCGTCGTCCGTGTCGTTGATGGTCATGATCGTGAGCGTCTTGTTGGCGGTGTCGCCATCGGTCCAGCTGATCTGCCCGCTGGTCGTGGCGACGCTGTAGTCGGACGACACCATCGCCGTCCCGCCGGTGATGAAGTACGCCACGCTGACGGACCCGGTGCTGCCGTTGGTCCGCTGCAGCGTGATGGTCACCGTGGCGCCTTCGGTCACGCTGTAGGTCGCCGCCGACAGGCGAATGACGCCGAAGCCCGCGCCGCCGCTTCCGGCTGCACCCGCCGCACCGGTCGTGCCCGCCGTCCCGGTCGTGCCGCCGCGCCCGGCTGTGCTGCCCGCCGCGCCGGTCGTGCCCGCGGTGCTACCGCCGCTGCCACCGCGGCCTGCGGCGCCAGCCGCGCCGGTTGTTCCCGCGGCGCCGGCCGTGCCCGTGGTGCCGCCGCGGCCCGCGCCGCCACCCGTCGTTCCTGCGGCGCCCGTGACACCACCCGCGCCCGCAGCGCCGGTCACGCCCGCTGTGCCGCCGGCGCCGGTCACACCGCCCGCGCCCGCGGTGCCCGCCGGCCCACCGCCGCCGCCACCCGAGCCACCGCGGCCCGCGATGGCACCGCCGCCACCGCCACCGCCACCTGTCACGCTTCCTGCGGCGCCGCCGGCGCCGCCGCCGCCGTCGATGCGCGGATCCTCGGGCAAGGCGGAACAGGCGGCGACCGCGATCGCCAGCAGGACGAAGCGAACGAGCATGGTGGTTGGTTTCATCTCAGAAGCGCCCCTGGAAGGTGACGGTCACTCCGCCGATGTGGTTCCCGGCGACCGCGCCGGTGGGCGCGCGGTCCGCGGGTGACGGCGACAACCACAGCAGCGTCACGCTCGCGCCGCCGAGAACCGCGGCGCCGGCATAACCGACGGCCATCCACTTCTCGGCCGACTTCACGGCGTCGTGGCGCGTCTGACAGTCGCCTAGCGTCAGATCTTTCGTGCCGCAGCCCGCATCGCGGAATTCGTCCGCCTTATCCTCGCGCGCGATGTGCTCGACGATGCCGAACGCGAGGCTCGCCACCGCCAGCGCGCCGAGAGCAAGGCTCGTCCCGCGCTGCCAGGTCCACGTCGATCCGCCCGACTCGGACGGAGGTGCCGCCACCAGGGTCACCGCTGGTGTCGATGCGTCGGCTGCGGCCGCGGGTGCCGTCGCCGAGGGGAGCGCCGCCGGTGACGACGCGACCGGCGCGGACGCCGAAGCAGCGCCCACCCGGATGTCCAGCGTCTCGCCGCCGGCGATCACGATCGCCTGCTCGCCGTGCACCAGCGGACCGCGCGCGACCACGAGCTTGTGCGTCCCCGCGCCGACGACGACCGGGCGGTCCTTGGGCGTGCTGCCTCTCGAGATCTTGCCGGCCGCGACGCCGTCGACCAGCACGTCGGCGTCGGCGTCATCAGGGACGCCCGGCGCCAGCACCGTCACCAGCGCAACCTTCGCCCGAAGCTGCTGGCGCTTGGTGTCCGCGGCGGCGCGCAGGTCGGCGCTGGCATCCTGGGCCTCGTCGATGAACTGCGACAGCTCGACGTAGGCCTGGGCTTCGTGCCCGGTCAGCGCCGCGTGCGCCTGCCCGAGGTTGTAGTGAAGCTTGGGGCTCGGGAACAGGCGATACGCCTCGGTGAACTTGCTCAGCGCCTCGCCCGCGCGGCCTTGCTTGAGCAGGCCGTTGCCTTCACGCAGCAACGCCTGCGCCTGCGCCTTGTCGTCCGCCGCCACGGCGGCGCGCGCGACCAGAAGCAGCGCGAGCCAGACCACGAGCGCGGTTCGCATGTCGACCCACAATCGGCGGTTCATAGCTCGTCGTTGAGCGGCTCAGCCGGTGACGAAGCGCTGCCGCCGCGCCGCCCCGTCGACCTGGCGCGGCTACCTGCGCTGGCCTTCGATCTGTGCCGGGGCGCGGGCGGCGCCGCGACGGCCGCGGGCGGCGGCGCCGCGACGGCCGCGGGCGGCGGCGGCGCAGGCGGCGCGACCGCAGGCGGCGGCGGCGCAGGCGGCGCGACCGTCGGCGGCGGCGACGCTTTGGCGGCGGTGCTATCCACCGGCGCGGGCGGCGGTGGCGTGCGCCGCGACAAGGCCACCACCAGCGCCGCAGCGACGACGGCGACGACGGCCGCCGCGATGCCCGCGCCGAGGATCGTTCGCGACACACCACGCGGCCGCTCGGACGCCGCAACCATCGGGGTGTGGGCCGGCTCGCGCCGGGGCGCCGGCGCCTGGCCCTGGGCCGCGCGCTTGAGCGCGTCGCTCAGCTCCTGCACCGAGGCGAAGCGATCGTCCGGCGACTTGCTCATGCCGCGCAGGATCACCGCCTCGACGCCGTCGGGGACGACGACGCCCAGCGACGCGAACGACGGCGGCGGCTCGTTCACCACCTTGTAGATGACGTTGACCATCCCGTCGCCCTCGAACGCGATGCGCGCGCTCAGCAGCTCGTACGCGATCGCCGCGAGCGAGAACTGATCGGCGCGCGCGTCGAGCGCGGACGACCCGCCCTTGGCCTGCTCGGGCGCCATGTAATACGGCGTCCCCATCACGCTGAACGTCTTGGTCAGCGGGTTCATCGCGTCGAGCGCCTTCGAGATGCCGAAGTCGAGGATCTTGATCAGCACCCGCGCCGTCCCCGGCAGCGGGACGACGAAGATGTTCGCGGGCTTGAGATCGCGGTGGACGATGCCGCGCTCGTGCGCGGCCTGCAGCCCCATCGCGACCTGCTCGATGATCTCGATCGCCAGCGCCAGCGCCAGCGGCTTGCCGGTCGCCGCCACGCTCGACAGGTCGTGCCCCTCCAGGAACTCCATCACCAGGTACGGGCGCCCGTCGGGCAGCTTGTCCGCGTCGCTGACGCGCACGATGTTGGGGTGGTTGATCCCTGAGGTGATCTCGACCTCGCGCTGGAAGCGGGCCAGCGCCTCCTCGTAGCGCCCCATCTCGGGCAGCAGCAGCTTCATCGCGACGCGCCCCTTCGTCCGGACGTGGCGCGCCTCCCACACCTCCCCCATGCCGCCCGCGCCCAGCTGGCGGACGAGCTGGTAGATGCCGTTCAGGAGCATCTCCGGCACCAGCGGCGACGCGCTCACATCATCCGTCACGCGACGTTCGGCCATGGTCGGACCGCCGCATGATGACACGTCTGCGGCCGCGGCCGCTACACCCAGCCGCCCTACGGGCGCGTGGCCGCGGCGATCGCTGGTGTCGGGCCCAAGGTGCAGCGATCGATCGCGTCGAGCAGGTCGTCCACCACGACCGGTTTGGACAGGAGCCCGTCTATGTCCGGCTCGGCCGCCAGGTCGCTACAGTTGCGGTCAGCCGTGAACACCAGCAAAGGGATCCGCCGCAGCAGCGGCTCGGCTTTCCGGACGCGAAGCAACGTCCTGCCGTCCATGACCGGCATCATGAGATCGAGCAGGATCACGTCCGGCGGCTCGGCCGCCTGATGCAGCCAATCCAGGGCCTCGCGGCCGTTGACCGTGCAGTGGACGACGAAGCCCTCGTCGACGAGAAGCTCGGTGAGCGCGTCACGGATGGCGGCGTCGTCGTCGACCAGCAGGACCGAGCGCGGCGCGACCGTCACCGGCTCGACCAGGGGCACTAGGCGCCCACTGACGACGTCTCGGCGTCGTCGGCGACGTCAGACAGGCCGTGCATCTTGAGCTTCTCCCACAAGTTCTTGCGCGAGATGCCCAGCGATTCGGCCGCCTTCAGCTTCTTGCCTTCGAACTGGGCCAGCGTTCGAATCAGGTAGTTGCGCTCGAACTCCTTCGTCGCGTCGCCGAGCGACCGGACATTTTGCGACGTTGCGATCGGCTTGACGACGCGTTCGCCGCGGACCGAGGTGGGCAGGTGCTCGAGATCGATCTTGCCCCCCTGCGACAGCAGCGCGGCGTGTTCGATCGTGTGCATCAACTCCCGGACGTTGCCCGGGAACTCGTGCGCCGACAGCACATTCCAGGCGCGCCACGTGATGCCCGCGCAGCCCTTGCCGCGTTTCGAGAACCGTTCGATGAACAGCTTCACCAGCACCGCGAGGTCCCCCGAGCGCTCGCGCAGCGGCGGGATCGCCAGATCGATGGTGTTGATGCGGTAGTAGAGGTCTTCGCGAAACAGGCCCTCGGCGATGCGCGCCTTCAGGTTTCTGTGCGTCGCCGAGATGATGCGGACGTCGACCTTGACGGTGTCGTTGCTGCCCAGCGGTTCGATCGTCCCTTCCTGCAGCACGCGCAGCAACTTCGCCTGCGCCGCCTGCGACAGCTCGGCCACTTCGTCCAGGAACAGGGTGCCGCCGTGCGCCGCCTTGAACCGGCCCTCGCGGCGGTTGGTGGCGCCGGTGAAGGCGCCGCGTTCGTGGCCGAACAGCTCCGCCTCGATCAGCGTGTCGGGAAACGCCGCGCAGTTGACCGCGACGAAGGGCTTGCCGCGGCGCGCGCCGCCGTCGTGAAGCGCGTGCGCCACCAGCTCCTTGCCGGTTCCGCTCTCGCCCGTGATGACCACCGACGCGTCGCTGTGGGCGATGGCCTCGATGCGCTGGACGACGATCTGCATCTCGGGCGAACGGCCGACCAGCCGGTCGCGGATCGGCGTCGTGCTCGCCAGCTCCGCGCGCACGGCGGCGACGTCGCCCTGCAAGGCGCGATACGAGCCGATGCGCTTCAACTGGATGCCCAGCTCATCGAGCTGGATCGGCTTGGTCAGATAGTCGAACGCCCCTTCTTTCAACGCCGCGACGGCGTCGGCGACGTTGGCGTTGCCGGTCATCAGGATCACGTCGGTCGCGGGCGCTTCCGCCCGCAGCCGGCGGAACAGCGTCAGTCCGTCCATCTTCGGCAGGCGCATGTCCGCCAGCACGACGTCGAACGTCGTGTCCGCGGTGGCGGCGAGAGCGGCGGCGCCATCGTCCGCGCACGTGACCTGGTAACCGTCCTCGCGCAACGTCTCCGCGATCAGATCGCAGAGATCCGGCTCGTCTTCGACTATCAAAATGTTCAGCATTCGGTCGCCACGAAACGTAAGGCATTGCCGGACTATGTCCACCCTAACTCTGCACGAACCGCCGCTTTCAGTTCCAAAAGCCCACCGAGAAACCAATGTTGTGGTAGCGCGCGGCGGCATCCGCAGCCACCTGAATGGACACCCGGCGCTCCTGGCCTAGCTTGAAGCTGAACAGGCGGACTTCCAGCCCACCCGTGCCGTGCAAGCGACCGGCGACGTCAGGGTAACGCGACGGCTCGAAGTAGCTCCCCGCGCGCAGGCGGAGCCACCCGGGGATGACCTCGACCTCGGCGCCCACGTGCGGCGAATAGGTCGTCGCCGCACCTGACGGTTGCAGGCGCTTCGCCGCGAACTCTTCGATGCTGTAGGCGTTGGCCAGCGCTCCCACGATCATGAGGTCGAGCCCGAGCGTGAGCTGATATTCGTCGCGGAACAGCCCGTCGATCACCTGATTCCACTTCGAAGGTCCGAACCGGTAGGCGCTGCCGATGACCAGGATCCACGGCGCGGCGGCGTTCTTGGGCAAGATGTAGCCGAAGCAGTCGAGCGGATCGCAATTGGTCTGGACCGCGCCTGTGTAGATGGGGAGCGCCCCGGACAGCGCCAGCCGCAGATTGACGCTCTCCGGCTGCCACACGGTGCCGAGCTCCGCCGACACGCCCGCCTGGGTGAACAGGCCGCTCGAATCCTCGCGCGTGTAGACGTTGAGCAACGCACCCCGTAGCCCGACGCCGAACGTCATCCGCGCGCGCGCGACGTGACGCGCAACGGACAGGTGGGGGACGAGCGACCGCACGCCCAGGCCGCCGCCCGCCTGGGGCGCGACCTCGTAGCGCGAGTAGCCGAAGTTGAGGGACGCGCCCCACGGGCCCAGCTGCATGATGAGCCCGGGCGCGTAGACCGCCGCACGCCGGTACTGGTTCGTGGGATCGCCGTTGTTATTGAAATCGACGCCGGTCGCCGGCACGTAGGAGTTGAAGAACGCGCTCCACTCGAACCTGCCGGTCGGCTTGGTGGGACGCACGGCGGCCGCCGCGGGGTTCGTGAACAGGCCCGTCGCGCCTTCTCCGATGGCGAACGCCGCCCCGCCCATCGCCACCAGGCGCGGCGAGCCAAAGACGACGCCTTCGTGGATGTCGATGGTGAAGTTGCGATCGACGATCGGTTGCAGATTGGGCGGCGGCTGAGCGCCCAGCGCGACGGCGGCGTGCAGCGACGCGATGCCGATCGCGGCAACCAGCAGCGCTCGTCGGTGTTTCCTCGCAGCGCGGCCCACTTTGCTCAGGAACTTAGGAACACCCCCGACCTACGGGAAGACCCGAGGGGTTCGCCGCTCACGGGACGGCAAGCTCCAACCTCAGGAACACGAGGCGCGCCTGCGCGCATCCGCCCCGTCACCCGACCTGCTGGAGGTCACGACCTGGAACGACGCGCACCTCAAGGGCGGTTCGTTCGACCAGGACAGGATGATCGCAGGGCTCGACGATCTGCTCTGCAGCCACGCCGCGACCGGCAAGCCGCCGATGCGGCTCGTCGGCCAGATGGGTTAAAGCGGCGGCGGATCGCTCTGCCGTTCGTAGTGACGGTGCTTGGCGATCGCCGCGATGAAGTCGGGAAGCATGTCGGCGGCCGTCGCGTGCCGGGCGATCAGCATGCCCGGATCGGGCTCTCCGGAGGCGAGCACCGCCGGTGCCCCCGCGTTCTCGACCAGGTCTGCCGCATCGCCCAGCGCGAGGATCGGCTTGGCGTGGCGGTACTGATCCTTGATGAACTCCATCGCATGGCCGATGTTGCCCAGCGCCGCGACCGCGCCCTTGCCGCCAGGCACCGCCATCGCGTCCCACAAGACTGAAGGCATGGTTTCGAACGTCACCTCGACATCGAGCGTGCCGCCGGCGGCGGTCGCGACCGTGCCCAGGCGCGCGCCGACGTAGCGGGGAACGGCGCCCTCGTCGGCCAGCGCGGCGTGAAGGGCCTCGGCCGCCTTGCCGTCGACGCCGTCGGCCACGAAGATGGCGACGCGGCGGGTGCGTATGCCACCGTCACCCGGCAGCGAGAACAGCGACAGCGCCGGGGAGACCGCGACCTCGGGCTGGGGTGTCCGCTTCAGCGCCTTGGGCAGCGGCGCCGGCAGCGGCATGCCGAGCTGCGCGGCCAGCGTCTTCGCAAGCCCGGCGTCGACGTTCGCCAGCATCGCCACGACCCGCGCGCGCACCGCCGGGACCTGCACCTTCGTCAGCTCGAAGCGGAAGCCGCGGATGATGTGGGCCTTCTCGACGGGCGTCTGGCTGTTCCAGAACAACGTCGCCTGGTTGTAGTGCTCGGCGAAGCGCTCCGGTTTGCCGCGAACCTTGTCGGCCTCGATCGGTTCGCGAAACGACGTGAAGCCCGCCGCGCCGGCCTGAAACGGGCATCCGCCCGCCAGTGAGTTGGGCTCATACGACACCCTGCCCCGGTTGATCGCCTGGCGATGCATGCCGTCGCGCTGGTTGTTGTGCGCCTGCGCCACCGGCGCGTTGATGGGGATCTCGTGAAAGTTGGGGCCACCGAGCCGCGAGATCTGCGTGTCCTGGTAGGAATGAATCCGGCCCGCCAGCAGCGGATCGTTCGAGAAATCCAGCCCCGGAACGATGTGGGCGGCGCAGAACGCCACCTGCTCGGTCTCGGCGAAGAAGTTGTCCGGATTGCGATTGAGCACGAGCTTTCCGACCGGCGTCAGCGGCGCCAGCTCCTCGGGCACCAGCTTGGTCGCGTCGAGCACGTCGAAGCTGAAGCCCTCTGCCTGCTTGTCCGAGAACAGCTGAAAGCTCAGCTCCCACTCCGGGAACGCGCCCGCTTCGATGGCTTCCCACAGGTCGCGCCGGTGGAAGTCGGGGTCGGCGCCGGCGATCTTGACCGACTCGTCCCAGTCCAGCGAGTGCACGCCGGCCAGCGGCCGCCAGTGGAACTTCACGAAGGTGGTCTTCCCCTCGGCGTTGATCAGCCGGAAGGTGTGAACGCCGAAGCCCTGCATCATGCGAAGGCTGCGCGGCAAGGTGCGATCGGACATCGCCCACATCAACATGTGGGTCGACTCCGGCATCAGCGACACGAAGTCCCAGAACGTGTCGTGCGCGGTCGCGGCCTGGGGAATGGCGAAGTGCGGCTCGGGCTTGGCGGCGTGGATCAGGTCGGGGAACTTCATCGCGTCCTGGATGAAGAACACGGGGATGTTGTTGCCGACGAGATCCCAGTTGCCTTCGTCGGTGTAGAACTTCACCGCGAAGCCACGCACGTCGCGGGGCGTATCGGTGGAGCCGCGCTCACCGATCACGGTCGAAAATCGCACGAACACCGGCGTCCGCTTCCCCGCGGCGGCGAACAGCGAGGCGCGCGTCACCGCGGTCATGGGCTTGTAGCACTCGAAGAAGCCGTGCGCGCCGGAACCGCGGGCGTGAACGATGCGCTCGGGGATGCGTTCGTGATCGAAGTGAGTGATCTTCTCGCGAAGGATGAAGTCTTCCAGCAGCGCCGGCCCGCGCAGGCCCGCCTTGAGCGAGTGCTGGTTGTCGGCGACGGGGACGCCCAGGTTGGTCGTCAGGCGCTGGTTCGACGAATCGGCGCGGACGCGATCCAGGGGAAGGTTGCCCGGGTTCACGCCGAGGCTCGGTCGGCCGGCGCCGGCCTTGGGCGAGGCAACGGTCTCGGTCAGCGTGCTGCCCGTGACGCGTGGATCCGGGGCGCGGACGACGACGCCCGGCTGCGGCTCAGCCGCGGCGCGCCCATATTCGCGGGCCTTGTTGGCGTTGGCCGGGACGGCGGCAGCGAGCGCGTCGGTCCCCGCGGCCTTCCTTGTCAGCGCGTCGATCACGTCGACACCGCGTTGCTTGCGCGCCGGGCCGCTGACCGTCGAACGAGCGCTCGTGGTCGAGCCGCTGCTGCTTGCTTTCCCACGGGAAGGCTTCTTGCTTGGCATTGGGCCTCGAACGTAGGGACGAGCACGTCGTCAGGAAGATCCCGTGAAAACGTTCCGGCGCTGAAATCAGTGCTTACTCTGAACGCGAGCTGGGGCGCGTCGTTTCGTCGCGCGGGAGCAACAGGAGGAGAGCACCATGGATGCCATCGAGATGCTGAAGAGCCAGCACAAGGAGGTCGACGGCCTCTTCGCGAAGATCGAAGCCGCGACCGACGCCGACGACAAGACGAGCCTGTTCGAGGAGCTCGCCGACAAGCTCGCGGTCCACGCGACGATCGAGGAGAAGCACTTCTATCCGGCGGTGAAGGCGAAGCGCACGGAGGACATCCTGCTCGAATCGCTCGAGGAGCACCTCGGCATCAAGCGGGTGCTCGCGGATCTGCTCGACACCGAGGCGACCGACGAAACGTTCGACGCCAAGATCAAGGTGCTCAAGGAGCAGGTCGAACATCACGTCGAAGAGGAACACACCGATCTGTTCCCCAAGGTGAAGAAGCTGCTCGATTCGGAGACGCTGATGGCGATCGCCCAGGAGATGACAGCGACCCAGGAAGAGCTGCTCGAAGCCGGCGAGCCACGCAACGCCGTCCCCGGCGAGACGACGCGGCCGGCGGAGATCTAGAGCCACGCAGCGGCGCTCAACCATGCGGCGTCGTGCGCAACACAGCGGTGCGCACGACACCTTCCCTCGCAACACGCGGTGATCAGGTTCGGCGGTGAGGGCGACCCATGGTCGATCACCGATATGAAGACGACCGGTTGAGGCGCCGCAACCGGTCCGGGCTCGGTGTCGGCGCGGCGCTGGGCGTGGCCGCGGGCGCGGGGCTCGGCCTCATCCTGCCTGGCGCCGCCGCCATCACCGCAGGTTTGGTGGGCGCCGGCGTGGGTGGCGCCGTGGGCCGCTGGTTGGTGACGCGCGTCAGCGTCGACGAATTCGATCCCACCGTCAGCAAGCGCCCGTACGTCGGCGCGCAGGCGCCCGACGCCGACACGGGTTGACGAGCGCATCCTCCTCGAGCTGCGTCACCCCATCCGACGGCCGCTGAGGGCCCGCCACTCAAGCATCAATGATGCTGGCAGCCCCTTTGCTCGCGGGGTTGTCAGTGTAAGCTTTTGCCTGACTCTGGGCCGATGGAGACAGTAGCCAAGAAAGCTGAGGCCGTGGATCTGCTGGACCTGCTCATCGAGCAGGTCGTGGACTACGCGATCTTCGCGCTCGATCGGGACGGAAATATCGCGTCGTGGAACGCCGGAGCGGAGCGGATCAAGGGCTACGCGCCACACGAGATCATCGGCAAGCCGTACGCGATGTTCTTCACCGAGGCCGATCGGCTGGCTGGCAAGCCGAACGCCATCCTCACGAAAGCGCGGGCCCAAGGGCGGTATCAGGAAGAGGGTTGGCGCGTGCGTAAGGACGGCAGCACGTTCTGGGCGTCGGTGGTCATGACCGCGCTGCGCGACGACGCGGGCGAGCTCAAGGGGTTCGCGAAGATCACCCGCGATCTGACCGAACGGCGGCGCGGCGACGAGGAGGCGCGGCGCGCGGCGGAAGAACGCGCGGCCCGCCGCCAGGCGGAGCTGGACGAAAAGCAGATGCGACGCTCGCGCGATCAGCTGGATCTGATCCTGCGCAGCATCACCGAGGGCGTGACCGCGCAGGCGCCCGACGGCAAGCTGATCTTCGCGAACGACGCGGCCGCGCAGCTGTGCGGCTTCGCATCGGCGGCGGCGATGCTGGCCGCGGATGCGCGCAGCCTCATGGAGAGGTTCGAGGTGTGGCGCGAAGACGGCACGCCGTTCCCCTGGGAGGAGCTGCCGGGCAGGCTGGCCCTGCAGGGCAAGGCATCGACCGCCATCGTCAGGTTCAGGTTGAACCACACCGGCGAGGAACGCTGGTCGTTCGTGTCGGGCGCGCCGGTGGTGGACGCGAACGGCAACGTCGAGGCGGCGGTGAGCGTGTTCCGCGAATTCACCGAGCGCCGGCGCACCGAACAATCGTGGCAATTCCTGGCGGCGGCGAGCGCGGCGCTCGGATCGTCGCTGGACTTCGAGGTCACGCTGGCGCAGGTGGCGGACCTGGCCGTGCCGCGCCATCGCCGACTGGTGCGGCGTCGACGTCCTGGGGCCCGATGATCGCCTCGAACAGCTCGCCGTCGCCCACGTCGATCCGACGAAGCGAGAGCTGGCGAAAGAGTGGCGCCAGCGCTGGCCGCCGCGACCCGATTCGGCCGTCGTCCGCGTCGTCAAATCCGGTCAGCCCGAGATGATCGCGGAGGTCACGGACGCGATGATCGACGCGGGCACGCCCGATCCGGAGCAGCGGCGCATGGCGAAGGCGCTGGGCCTGCGGTCGGCGATGGTGGTGCCGTTGATCGTCGGCATGAAGCCGTTCGGCGCCGTCTCGTTCATCACCGCGGAGTCCGGTCGCCGCTACGGGCCGCAGGACCTGATCCTGGCGACCGAGATCGCGCAGCGCGCGTCGCTGGCGGTCGAGAACGCCCGCGCCTACACCGAGGCGCGCACCGCCGTGCAGACGCGCGACAACTTTCTGGCCATCGCGTCGCACGAGCTGCGCACGCCGCTGTCGGCGCTGACGGTGCTGACGTCGTCACTGGTGCGCGCGGCCAACCACGACCGACTGATCAAGCTCGGCCCCGAAGGGCTCAAGGAGCGCATGCTGAAGGCGGAGCGGCAGACGGGGCAGCTCGCGCGCCTGGTCGACCGGTTGCTGGACGTCAGCCGGCTGTCGACCCGCGACCTGCGGCTCGAGCGCGCGCAGACCGATCTCACGGAGGTCGTGCGCGACGTGATCACGCGCTACGAAGACACGGCGGCGGAGACCGGCAGCCCGATCGAATTGAAGGTCAGCGGTCCGACGATCGGGTTCTGGGACCACAGCCGGATGGACCAGGTGGTCACCAACCTGGTGGGCAACGCGGTGAAGTACGGCGCCGGGGCGCCCGTCGTGGTCTCCATCAGCACGGGAGGTTCGGGTTACGTCCGCCTGACCGTCCGCGACGGAGGTCCAGGGATTCCGGTGGAGCACCAGGAGGAGATCTTCGGGCAATTCGAACGCGGCGCCGCGCCGGAGAACCTGCCGGGCATGGGGCTGGGGCTGTGGCTGGTCAGGCGCATCGTCACCGCCCACGGCGGCACGGTGACGTTGGACAGCCGCCCGGGGGCAGGCGCGACATTCACGGTTATCCTTCCCACGAGCCCAGAGACGAACATGACAACACCGGAACACATCCTGGTCGTCGAGGACGACAAGGATCTGCGCGACAGCCTGTGCGACGCGCTACGCCTGGAGGGCTACGACGTGGTCGCCGCGGAGCACGGCGAGGCGGCGCTGCACCACCTCAACACGGGCGCCAGGCCGTGCGTGATCCTGCTCGACCTGATGATGCCCGTCATGGACGGCTGGACGTTTCACCGCGAGCTCGCCAAGGACCAGACGCTGGCATCGATCCCGGTCGTCGTGATGACCGCGGCCGCGCCGGCGCGCGCGACGGCGGTCGACGCCGACAGCGTACTGTACAAGCCGCTGCAGATGGACACGGTCGTCGACGTCGTACAGGCCCACTGCCCCGACGGCGCGAGCTAGCAAGGCCAAGCAGCGCTAGCGGGGGCGGGCGGTGCCGTTGAACCGCACCGGCGACCGCACCAAGGTTGATTTCCCTTCGCTCGAACCACCTCGAACCGCACCGAGGTTGATATTTGAGCACCCGGGGCTGGGCCGCGCCGAACAGTCTGTATGTCCATTCCGCGCGAAGTACTACCGGGGCACACGTACATGATCACGCGCCGCTGCACTCAGCGGCAATTCCTGATGCGGCCTGATCGTGAGACGACCAACGCCTTCATCTATTGTTTGGCCGCGGCTGCTGACCGCTACGGCATCCAGGTGCTCTTCACCGTCGCTATGAGCAACCACCACCACACGGGAATCTACGATCCGGCTGGCAACTATCCGGCGTTCCTGGAGCATTTTCACAAGCTCTTTGCCAAGTGCCAGAACGCCCTGCGCGGCCGCTGGGAGAACTTCTGGGCCTCGGAACAGACCAGCGTGGTCCGACTCGTCGACCCGAACGACATCCTCGACAAGATGACGTATGCCCTGACCAACCCGGTGAAGGACGGCCTGGTGGAACGCGCTCACCACTGGCCGGGCGTTACGTCCCTTGCATATCTGGTCAACAGCACGCCACTCGTAGCATCGAGGCCCAAGCACTTCTTCCGCGAGAACGGTTCCATGCCCGATGCCGTGACTCTGTCGTTCGCGCGGCCAAAGGGACTCGAACACCTGACCGCGGCCGAGTTCGCGTCGCTGATCACGGAGCGAATTCGAGAGCGGGAAGAAAGGGCCGTCCACGAGCGGCGGCGAACCGGTACGCCCATTCTCGGGCGCCGCGCCGTCCTGAAGCAACGCTGGAGCGACCGTCCAACCACCCGCGAGCCCCGTCGCGGCCTCGACCCGCGCGTCGCCGCCCGTAGCAAGTGGAGCCGGATTGAGGCACTGCTGCGAAACAAGACCTTTCGAGACGCATACGCAGCGGCGCGGACCAGCTTTCAACAGGGCGTGCGCGACGTCTTGTTCCCCGCCGGGACCTACTGGCTCCGCCGGTTCGCGAACGCCGTCTGCGTGCCGCTACTTGAACCCTCCTGACCGACTCGTCTCGCCGACTGCAACTCGTATGACCGCCTGTTCGGCCGATCAAGGCCGAGTACCGCCCTGAAGTCTCGCCCGCCCCCAAAACGACGAGCCCTTGGAGCTCATTCGCGCCCCACAGGGCCCCGTTCGATCTTGATCAGGGTTGAAAACAGGCGCTCGGACGGCCGCTCTGCACGTCAACCATGGTCCGGTACGACGAAAGCAGCATTCCTTTGCCAACCAACGTTGGTCTGGTCGCTAGCGGGGGCGGGCGGTGCCGTTGCCGTTCGGGACGCGGCGCTTTGCGTTTCTGCAGCGTGCCGCGTTCAGCGGGGAGCAGGCGGCCGATGGGGACAAGCGCGGCGATGGGCTGGTTGTAGCGGACGATGATCACCGGCTCGTCGCTGGCCACGACCGCCGCCAGCACCTGGGCGAAGGTCTTGCGAGCGTTGGATGCATTCATCGTCTTCATGGGGGCGGCGCACGAGCGAAACTTCCAGCCGGTCGCACCTGGAACGTAGCGCCGGGCGCGGAACGCCGTCAAGGGAATATGCCGTTGAAGGTATGCGCCCGGCGGCGCTCAGACCTTCTGGAGCGCGATCCGCGCGCCGTTCACGACGGCGACGACCTCGATCTCGCCGCCCAGCGCGTGAACGTACCTGCGCAGCGTCGAGATCAGGTGATCATTGCGGGCCTCGACGCGCGACAGCTGCGGTTGCGTCATTGACACTTTGCGAGCGACCTCGCCTTGCGTCCGTCCGACGCTCTCGCGCAGCCCGCGCAACGTCATGGCAACCGTGTCCCCGTGGTTGCGGCGCGCTTTCTTGCCGGCGCCTTGCGCTCGCTGGACTCCGTTTTTCTTTTGCGTCTGGTTCATCCGCGCTGAGCCCTCGACGGTAGCGAAGGCGAGAAAGTTGTACAACAACATAGATGCGTACGGCCGGGCCGTTCGGCCAGGTTTCCAGGTCGTAACGATCAACGTAACGTCGTGATCGGCGCAGCGCGTTCTTCGACTGGCCCGGATCCTGCTCCAGGGGTGGGCTTCAACCCACCACGCCACCGGCCAGGAGGCCAGTCATGTCGAAGCCGCTGTCGTTGTTGTTCGCGATCACGATCCTGTCGCTGTCCCACGTCGCTTGCGACGGCGCCGCTCCGCCCGACGAAGCCAGCGCAGACGACGCGATCGCGCAGGTGTATTCGGGCCAGCTGACCGTCGCGGACGCTCAGACGGCGTGCCGCTGCCGGCTGGAGCTGGTCCCCGTCGGCGGCACCGTGTTCCACTTCGGCCTCGATCTCGCGCAGTCGCCGCCGGCGCCCTACCCGTTCCAGTCGACGGTCGCGGGCGCGCGCGTCTGGATCGCCGAGCTCCCCATCACCCGCGTGCTGAACATCCGCTCGGACGCCGACGGGAAATGGAGCTTCAAGGCCGTCAAGCGGCGCGGGACGCCGCTCAAGATGTCGTTCGTCTACGAGCTGGCGGGCTACCCGACGACGAAGTCGCAGGTGTTCGACATCGACGGCAGCGGCGTCACCGACGTGGCCGTGCAGCTCCCGACCGAGGCGTATTACCTCGCCGCCAAGGGTCAGATCGAACAGCAGATCGGCGGCGCTCATCGGCGCGCCCTACAGCCTGCGCAACGTGCTGGTGACCACGGTCGGCAAGTCATGGGCGTCGATGTATTCGACCGAGCTGCCGCACGGCGATCCGGGCGTCCAGGTGGCAATCAGCCCGGCGATCCAGTTCCCGGCGTCCCTCGGGCCGGTGTACTTCAACGAGGCGGTGGCGCCCGATCCGACGCTGACCAGCACGTCGGTGGACGGCGGCGTGATGTTCGGCAACCTGGCGGCCGGCCGCCACACGATCACGGCCAGCAAGGCGCCGTTCTCCTACGACGCGCTCACGTTCGTCGTCCAGGACGCGATTCCACTCTACGTCGCGTCGCCGCCGCACGCGACGCAGGGGACGAACGATTCGCCCGCGGGGCAGCCGTAGCGGCGCCGGTGCGCAGCGTGTGCCACACCGCTGTGCCACGCCTGGCTCACGGCGCAGGAGCGCGCGCGCCGTGGGCCGGCAGCCATAACGTGGCCCCGGGCGCGACCGAAAACGCCCGGGCGTGGCCGGTCGCGCGCCGCGACGGAACGACGGCGTGGACGTGCACGCGCGTGCCGGGATGCGTGAAGCGCTCGTCGGACGCGGCGGCGAAGAAGCCGACCAGCGTCGCGTCGACGCCGGTCTCCGTCTGCAGGTGGTTCGCCTGCTTCATCGCCTCCGGCGACGTCGCGCCCGGCGGCAGCTTGCGCCCGTCGACGATCGCCAGCGTCAGCGTCGAGAACTTACCGTCGATGCGAAACGGAACGTCCGCACCCGCGAGCCCGTGCTGCGCGACGAGCTTGCCGAGCGCAGCCTCCAGGTTGTCCGCCGACAGCGCCTCGCCAACCGCGATGCGACGCCACTGCGCGGGGTCGACATGCGTCGCCACCAGGAACCCCGCCTGCTCGCGGCTGTCCTTCGACGCGACCACCTTCGGCGCGCCGCCGGCTGCGGCCGGCGGATAAGACAGCCAGGCCGTCCCGTCGACGATCGCGATCTCGCCGCGCAGACCGCTCACCGACCCCAGCCCGTGCGCGTGCGGCCGCCTGAGCACGTCGGCCAGGACGACCTTGGGCGTGGCGTCGCGTTCACGGACGAGCTGGCGCATCGTGCCGAACGTCGTGACGGCCGGCGGCGCAGCAACCGTCGCCGCGGTCGCCACCACAGCTGCGAGCGCCGTACGAACGAACATGACGACAAGTTAGCCGCTGTCGCGCGAAGCGCGAGTCCGCGGCTACTTGTGCGACAGCGTCTCGGGATGCGAATCGGCGGGCGCGAGACCGGCGACCGTGCCGTGCGGGGGCTTGCGCAGCGGCCACCCGCCCATCATCGGCGTCGGATCCCAGTACACCTCGGACAGCTCGGCGGAAGGTCGGATCGAAAGCGCGAAGTGCAGGTGCCGGCGCCCGCCGCCGGTGCCGGTGTCGCCCAGCAGACCGATGACCTCGCCCGCCTTGACGCGGTCGCCGCGGTTGAGCAGGCGCGGGATCGCCGCGAGGTGGAAATACTGCGTGAACACCATGCCGCCGAAGTGCGACAGCCGCACGTAGATGCCGCCGCGTTCCTCGTTGCCCTCCCGGTGCACGCGATCGACGACGCCGTCCTGCACGGCGTAGACGTGTTCGCCCCACAGATCGCCGCCAAGGTCGACGCCGCACGCGCCCGGCTTGCGGCACGAAGCGGGGCGGTCGCGGGACGGCTCGGGCCCGAAAACGCGCGCATCGAGCTTGGGTGCCCGCCGCAGCGGCCCGGGCAGCGGGTAGACCCAGCTCGCGCGCGCGAACGCGTACATCCAGTCGTCGTCGGTCGGCGGCCACGCGGGTCCGAAGAAGATCGGCTTGGCGGCGGGCAACGGCTCGACGAGCACGTTGTTCTCCGGCCACGCCTGCGAGATCGATCGCGGCTTCGGCGCGTGAAAGCGGAGCCAGACGCTCCCGCCGCCGCCGACGACCAGGACCATCAACGCCACGCTGAGGAACAACGTCCGCCGCACACGGGCGCGCGCGAGCTGCTGCCTGCGCAGGCTGCGGCGCAAGCAGGTCGCGGAGCAGTGCAGCTCGCGGACGGCGCCGCGCACCAGGACGAAGCGATCGCCCGCGTCGCCGTCCAGCGTGGTGTCACAAACGCAGCACCTGTCCCGCATGCGCTGCCCTACTCCTCTCCCACAGGATCGTCGGGCGGCGTCGCGGCGGCCGTCGGCTCGTCTTCGCTCGGGCCTGCTGTCTCCGCCTGCCGCTTCGGACCGCCCCGACTTCTTCGCCACGGCCGCGCCCTTCTTGCCGCGGCCGCGCATGAGCGGCATCGAACCGATCACGACGCCGGGCCGCGCCAGCGTCGTCACCAGGCCGCTCTCGCCGCCGTCGACCGGAACGCGCAGCGGCCACAGCGCGATCAGCGGCTCGGGATCCATGTACTTCTCGGGCGCGCCCGGGTACTGGCGAATCGAGATCGAGAAGTGCAGGTGTGGCGCCGACGACTGGACGCCGCTGTCGCCCAGCAGGCCGACGACGTCGCCCCCCTTCACACGCACGCCGCGCTCGAGCCCGTGCGGGATCGCGGCCAGGTGGAAATACTGCGTGATGACGGTGCCGTTGCGGTGCGAGATGCGCACGAAGCGCCCGCCATGCTTGGGGTTGGCCCCGCGCTGCACGTAGTCGACGACGCCGTCGTGAACGGCGCGGATGTGCTCGCCCCAGATCTCGCCGCCCAGGTCGACGCCGCAGTGGCCGTTGCGGCACTCGACGGCGCGGTTCCCCGGCCGCCCGGCGCCGAACACGCGCGAGTCGCTGCGCGGCATGCGGCGGAACGGACCGGACAGCGGGTGCAGCCACGCGTCGCGGCCCAGCGCCGCGAGCAGGCTGGTCTCGGTCGGCGGCCAGTCGGGCCCGAACCAGCCATCGGGCAGCGGCGGTGGTCCGGCAGCGGCTATGGGCTGCACCGGCGCCAGCGACGCCGTGGTCTGCGACGGCCGCGGGTGCGGCATCAGCAGCGCGACGACGACGACGGCGCCGATCGCGATCAGCTTCGCGGCGCGGCGCCTGGCGGCCCACCGCTGTTTCTTCTGGCTGGCGAGCGCGTCCGCGAAGCACCGCTCGGAGCAGAAGGCGTAGACCGACGCCGCATACACCTGCACGGTGCGGCCCCCGTCGAGGTCGGATCCGCAGATCGCGCAGACATCGGTGCCGTCGATCGTGGCCATTGTCTCACTGCGCCGCCGAGAACCCGGATCGTAGCGCCGAACGGCCCGCGACGTCAGCGAACGATTTCGAAATCGCCCAGTTTCCAGCTGCCGTCAAAAGCGGCTTGCTCTGGCTCACAAATCCTGAAGTAGCTGAACCATCCGGTACCGGGGTTGGTCTTGATCCATTGCGACGCCGGTTTTCCGGCGGGCGGAGTGGGACCGAGGAACACATCGAACGATCCATCGGCGTTCGGCGCGAATTTCTCCACCCAGCGATCGCAGCGCCGCCCCGTCCTGCTCTGTCTGCACCTGCGAGCGTGTCTTCGCGTCATAAACGGTCAGCGACCAGAACATGCTGACCGGCACCGGCGCCGGGACGTTGAGCGGGTAGTGGACGCCACCGTCGAGGTACGCCCCGATTCGTCGCGATGGCCGAGCTAGTGGAGTGAGCCGGCACCACCTGCCGCAGGAACCGCCGCCAGCAGGCGCGCCGGAGAGAGGGTTCGCCCGATCTGCGTCTGCTACGCGGCGGCGAGGATGCGGTCGACGATCGCGGTGAGCGCCGCCAGCCGCGTGCCACCGCGGCCATGCGCGAACGGGTCCGGAACCTCGACGCCCAGGCGCGCCGTGCAGTCTTCGACCGAGCCAGTGCGCGCACCCAGGAACGCGCCCGCCGCGGGCCGCATGTCGATGCGCGCGGCGGGCAACGCCACGCCTTCCGACTCGAGCAGGTCGACCGGGTAGCGTCCCCATGCGCAGATCAGATCATCTTCACGCGCGAACGCCGCCCAGCGCGCGCGGAACGAATCCCAGCTCTCGCCCGCCGCCAGCTGCTCGCGCGCGATGCGGATGTGGCCGGGGACCGCGGGGGCCAGCGGGCGGCGCGGCGCGATGATCGCCTCGAACGTCTCGCCGCTGCGCGCGCGGCGCGCGATCCAGTGCACGATCTCCGGCGGATGGCCGCCGGCCCGGCGCGCCGGCCAGGCGTTCGCCTCGCCGTGCAGGCAGACGACGTCGGCCGCGCGCTCGCGCAGGATCTGCAGCGGCTTCGGGCGCCGCGCCGGCCGCGACCGGAACACCGCGTGCCGCTGGCGGGCGCCGCGCACGGTACGCGCGTAGTGGAGCTGCGTATCGATCATCGCCTCGAACGGGCGCAGCAGCCCCGCGAACCGCTCGGGCGCGCCTTCGAGCGCACCCAGCACGTGCGCCAGCGCCTCGACCGTCGCCACACAGTGGTCGGCGGGCTCGCGCCGGATGCGGTAGTTGCTGGGCGCGGGCGGCGTGAACCGGATCTGCGGCAGCGCCGCCAGCGCCTGGTTGCGCCTGAGCAGCTTGCGCGCCTGCCACCAGGTGCCGTCGACGACGACCAGCGTGATCGGCGCCTGTAGCGAAACTTCCGCCAGGTCGATGGCGTGTGGTCCCGGGAACAGCAGGTAGGCGGGGCGGACGCCGCCGCCGACAGGAGCGTCCGAACCTGCCAGCGCCGCGCGCACCTGCCGATCGTCGTCGAAGTCGACGCCGACGTGCAGCTCCGACCCCGGCAGGCAGAGGTGCGCCAGCCGCGCGGTGCCGATCGGCATGTGACGTTCGCGCGGATGCTGCAGCAGCAACACCCGTGTGCGCGTCGGCAGCGACACCAGGTGGGCGCAGTAGCAGACCGTCTCGGGCCGCCGGCAGCGCGCGCAGATCGTCCGGTGTGGTGCGGCCTGTGGAATCACGCGCGCGAGACTAACATCGCTTCACGCGCCGCCGGACGAAGAAGCCATCTCAGCCTCGTAGCGCGCCGCCATCGCCTCCAGGATCGCCTGCTCCGCCTCCTCGAAGTCCATCGCCGCCAGGCTCACCATGCGCAGCGCGTAATCTTCGGCGCGCTCGGCGCGGTGTGCCAGCTTGTCCAGCTCGCGCCGCTGCAGCCACGACGCGATCGCGTCGTGGGTGTGCGAGATCTTCTCCGCTTTCCAGCGCGCGATGTCGTCGTGCGCCTGCTGCCATCGATCCATCCGGCGTTCGATGCGCACGCGGATCTCTTCGCGCTTCTCGCGCAGCATCTCCATGTCGCTCTCGTGCAAGCTGACGACGTCCTTCTTGAGCGCCTCCAGCCTGTTGCGCGCGGCGTCGATCTGCTGCGCGAGCTTCTGCTTCAGCTCGTCCGCCGCCGTGGCCACCCCTTCACTCGTCATGGTTGTGCCTCTGCCTCCAGCATTGGTGATGATGAGTCGGCGCTGGCCGCGGGCCACGCCAGCTGCGCCGACGAGATGAAATACGTCAGCTCGTCCTGCTCCCACAGCCGCCGGTGCGCGGCCAGCCGATCGCGGTGTTCGCTCCAGCTGCCAGCGTGCGGATCGCTCCACGCCTCCGCCTCGGGGACGTCGAAGTAGGCGTGATCGACCGGCGACACCACGACCGGGCCGGCGTCAGCCAGCGACACGGACGCTGGCCCGGGCGACGTCTCGGCGACCAGCGTCACGAAGCGTGCCCGCGCGTACGCGATCAGCTCGCGCAGCTCCGCGTTCGTGTGATCGTCGGTGACGTGGAGCTGCAGCACGTTCAGCTTGTAGAGCGCGACGAGATCGATCACGCGCTTGACCTCGGCGACGCTGAAGAACCTGCGCCCGAGATCGAACGCCATGCTGCGCCAGGCGAAGCGGGGCGCGTCGACGATGTGCGCCGCGGGCAACTCGATCGCCCCGTCGTCGTCTGGCGTGGCGGTGGCCAGCAGCTGCACCAGCGTCGTCAGGCCGCGCGCCGCGCCCACCGGCTCGACGCCGCGCACGACGATGCGATCGCCGTCGCCGTCGCCGTCAATCGACAGCACGTGGCGTTCGTCGGAGGCGCCTTCGGCCGCCGGCGATACACCGTTGGCCGCCGGCAGCTCGTCCAGCTCGGCGTCGCGCGCGAGCTCGACGCGGATCAACGACACGCCCGGGGCCAGCTTGCGCGTCGCGCGCGCCGGCTCGCACCAGATCCCGGTGCGGCGCATGACGTCGCTGCAGAACAGCTCGACGATCGGCGCGAGCTCCGGATCAGCGTATGCGACGCGCGTTCCCGTCGCGAACCTGAAGCTCCCCTGACCGGAGCTGGCTCGCAATGGCGCGGGAATCACGGGAAGCATCGGCTTTGACTATTGTCATCACGTCGGCCACCGCCATAGGGAGCGTCACCGAAGCTCGACGGCATCGCCGACGCGGAGCTTGCCCGGCTTGATGACCTCGCAGTCGAGCGCGAACGACCCGTCGAGCTCGCGGTGAATCTTCAGCAACACCTCGGTGTCTTGCTCGGCGGTGTCGGGGTCGAAAGTGGTCATGATGCAGCGCTGGCGCAAGCTGACCATGCCGATGAGCGCGTCGCCGATCCGCAACGTCCGCCCCTCCCAGTCGCGCTCCGCCAGCCCCGGAACTCCGGCAATCACCAGGTTGGGCCGGAAGCGCCGCCGATCGTAGCCGAGCGACGCGATCGCGCCGTCGGTCGCGACCAGCAGCGGCAACACGTCGAAGCGCTCGAGCGCGTCGTCGCGAACCAGCCGCGTGCCCGGGCCGGCGGCGGCTGCGACGTCAGCCGCCACGTCGGGCATCCGCCACGGACGTCCGTCGACGCGCGGCTCGCCATCATTTCCCAACGCCCCGTGGTGCAGCAGCAGCCGCGGGCGCGACCGCGACGTGACGACGCGCCCGCGCTCGTCCTCGACATGCACGACACGATCGCCGGGCACACCTTCCTCGCCGATCGCCGCCTCGGTCAGCTGCTCGCCGCCCATCGACTTGATCGGGTAGCGCCAGATCTCCGACAGCCACATGCGCGCTTGGATGCCGGTGGCCCCGGCGGCGATTCACGTCGCGAACACCGTCTTCCAGTCGTTCTTGACGCTGGCGACCGGCCAGCCGTTCGCGCGCGCCAGCGCCACCGCGTCCTCCGCCCCGGCGCCGTAGGCGAATTCGCGGTCGTCGTCGTCGTGGTCGACGATCAGCGCCAGCGACGGGTGCGGCGGCTGCGCGCAGAAGCGCAACATCGGGATGTCGCCGTTCGAGTTGCCGCCGGCCAGGATGGGCCGCCGGCCGATGGCGCTCCAGATGGCGACCGGCTTCATCGCCCCGTCGTTGAAGATGCCCAGCTCGGCCTCGTGAACCAGGGTCACGGTGGCGCCCTCGTCGCGCAGCTTGAGCGCGACCGAGCTGCCGATGACGTGTTCGGGGGGAATGCCGTAGCAAGGCTCGGCGATGACGCGGACGAAATCGCGGCCGCCGCCGGAGACGATGTAGCTCGTGAAGCCGTTGTCGGCGAGATAGCGCAGGAGCTCGACCATCGGCTGGAACACGCACCGCACGTACGGCCGCCCCAGCTTCGGGTGCTCGGCGGTGCTGAAGAACACCTTCGCCGCCGCTTCGAACTCCTCGATGGTGAAGTCGCCGTACGCCTGCAGCAGGCCGGCGGCGATCAACTTCAGATCGGTGTCATCGCCGCGATAGTGCTTGGCTGATCACGTCGCCCAGCCATTCGTAGTCCTTCTCGGTCACCGCCTTCCACGGCTGCCGCGCGCGCAGCGACGGGTCGCGCGCCGCCATCGTCGCCAGCCGGCGGAACCAGAAGTCCGCCTGCACGGGCATCGGCTTTTCGCACCACAGCGTCCCGTCGTTGTCGAACACCGCGATGCGCGATTCGGGCGCGACGTAGTCGTCGCTCCCGTCCCGGGTCACGCGCGCGACGAAGTCGACGATCGCCTTCTTCGCCGCCCCGTCGTTCCACGACCGCAGCTGCCCGTTACCCGCCATGCCCGCCTCGCTTCCGGATCAAGATGGGTCGGGGCGGCTCCGGCCGGAATGCGCCCGCCGCGATTTTGCGGCGACCGCTAACGTTCCTTCTCGGCCTCCTGCTCCGCGCGGGCGGCACCGATCGCCGTCTTCACCTGCTTGCGCTCCTCCGGCGGCGGCAACACCGCCTTCAACCCCAGGGACTGGATCCACAGCTCCCGGCACCAACCCTTGGTGTGGTAGAGGTGCTCGTCCTCCTGCTCCTCGATCTTCTCGTAGGCGCTCTTGAGCGTGGCGGCCTTGACGCCGGTCAGCTCATCGGCGCACTTGCCGAGCAGCTCCCAGTTGAGGTGATCCTTCGTCTCCGCCAGCACGACGGCTTCGCAGGCGACCAGCTCTGCCGCGTGCCGATCGCCCGCCGCACTGACCGACGTCATCCCCTTGACCAGCGCGGCGCCGACCGCGCGCACGACCTGACGGCCCGGCGTCTCCTGCTCCGCATCGATGTTCAGGACCTTGCAGATCTCTTCGAGCACCGTGACGTGGGTGCGCGTCTCGTCGAGATACTTGCCCCACTCCTCCTTCAGATCCGAATTCACCGCGCAGGACACGGCCGTTTCATAGATCTTCACCCCACCCATCTCGTGTTCGAGCGACTGAAGCACGAGCTCTTCCAGCTGTTTGGTCTTCATGACGCCAACGTAAGGATTGGCTGACGTCGGGAAGCTGACGTCCCGAGCTACTTGGCGGGCATGTTCGCGCCCGCCACGTTCGGGGCCGTGGCGAGCGTGTCGACCAGCCGCTGCGCGATGTCGCGGTGCTGTTCCAGCGTCGGAATCGTCGACACCAGCAGCACCTTGAGCGCGGCGTCGGTGGTTCGGTCCCTGGCCGCCTTGGCCTCGTCGACGTCCTGCGTGTGATCGTCCAGCATGGCGCGGGCGAACGCCTTGTCGAACGCCATGCCTTTCAGCGTCCGGAGCTTGGCCATGTTGTCGCCCGTCATCGAATCGCTCGGGCGGCGTGACCGACGTGAGGTCGATCTTCTCCCGCATGGCCAGCGCGACGACCTGCTGGTCCGCCGCCGTGTGATCGTGAACCAGCATGGTGCCGAAGCTCGTCACGCCGTTCGCCTGCCCCTTTTGAATGGCGAGCCTCCCCATCTCGATCTCCATCTGATTCGAATGGTGCAGCTTGCCGAGCACGGTCGCGGTGTCGGACGTCTCCCCCGCCATCACCGCGCCGCCCGCCAGCAACAGCGCCATCGCTACTCCCCACGCACAGATCATCCAGTCGTCACGCAGCTTCATCGGTCGCCTCCGACCGATGGATGTGGATCGCTCGGACGCACGCAAGGCGTCGACCGCGAGATTAGGGGATGGTCCCCGACGCTGCGGATGAGCCTGCCCGCGACTCGACGCGGCCGCTGTCGTCGGCCAGCACGCGCAGGCGGCCGGCCGTCGCGTCGTCAGCCAGCATGTCGTCGACGGTCGCCGCCAGCCGGTAACGCCAGTTGCCCGCGTCGGTGGTGCCGGGGACGTTGATGCGCTCGCGTGTGCCGAGCGCGTCCTGGATGGGGATCAGCGCCAGCGTCGACGGCGCCGCGTACAGCGCCGCCAGCAACAGATCGCGCACCTGGTCGTCGAACGGGCGCGCCGGATCGATGCCGCCCAGCCCGGGCAGCCGGCGCAGCTCCTCGCGTTCGGCCTGCGACAGCCCGTCGTACCAGGCCGCCGTGGTGTCGGTGTCGTGGGTCGCGTTGGTCGCGACCGACGTCGCCGGCCAGCCGGTCGGATCGCGGTAACTGTCGCCGTCGCGCTCCCAGCGCAGCACGCGGTAGCCGGGGACGCCGACGCGCTCCAGTGACGGCCGCAAGAACGGCGGCACGGTGCCCAGATCCTCCGCGACCACCTCGGCGAAGCGGCTCATGATGCGCATCAGCTTCTCGCCGAGCTGGACCTGCTCCCACTCGTCCGACGGCGCGAAGCCGATCGGCGTGCCGTCGCGCGAGCGCGCATAGGTGCGGTAGCAGCCGAGCGCGTGATCGACGCGGAACAGGCTGAAGAGCTCGCCGGCGCGGCTGGCGCGGGTGCGGATCCACGAGAACCCGTCGCGCGCCATCGCGCCCCAGTCATAGACGGGCAGTCCCCAGTCCTGTCCGTCGGGCGATGTCTCGTCGGGCGGCGTCCCCAGGCGCTGGTCCAGGTGGAACAGGCTGTGATTCGCCCACACGTCCGCCGAATCCAGCCCGACGACAAACGGCAGATCACCCATCAGCTCGACGTTGGCCGCGCTGGCCTCGCGGCGCGCGCGCCGCCACTGCAGCTCGAGCTGCCACTGCGTCCACTGCACCTGCAACAGGGCGTCGGCGTACGCCCGCCGGGCGGCGGCGATCGCCCCTGGATCGCGTTCGCGCAGCCGCACCGGCCAGTCGAACCAGCCCCGGCGCTGCTCGGCGTGCAGCACGGCGAACAGCGCGTAGTCGTCGAGCCACGAGCGGTTGGCGCGCATGTACGCCGACAGGTGCTGCGAGCGCGGCGACTGCGTGCGCCACTCGTCGCGCAGGAAGCGCTCGAACGCCAGCGCGATGCCCGCCCGCTTGAGCTCGCGCACTGCGCCCCAGTCGACCAGCGGCGCCCGATTGGCCTCGTCGATGCGAGCCGCCATGCCGTCGGGCAGCGCGCCGCGCCCGCCGGCGGCGACGAAGTCCTCGCACGCGTCCAGCGCTAGATAGGCAGGATCGATCGCGAACCCGGAGCTCGCCGCGTACGGGCTGGGGTCGACGTCAGACGCGGCGTTGACGGGCAGCAGCTGCAGCACCGAAAACCCGGCGCGCCCCGCCCACGTCGCGAACTTCGCCAGGTCCGGGATCTCGCCCAGCCCCCAGCCGGTGGCCGAGCGGATCGAAAACAGCGGCACGGTGACGCCCGCGCGCCGGCGACGGCGTTGCGCCTGCTGCTTGATGACCCGCGCCGGCGCGCCCGCCGCCGCGCGCACCGTCTTGGCGTCGAGCGGCTGGCGCAACACGACCATCGACCGCGGCCCGACCTCGTATTCGTGGGCGCACGGCGTGGTCGGCGCCCTGCTCGGATCGGCGGTATCGACCTCCAGCAACCAGGCGCCGCCCTCCTCCTCGGCCGGCAGCGTGAACTTTATCGGCTCGTGGTGCGGGTTCAGCAGCACGAGCAGACCGTCGTCGACCAGCCGCTGGCCGCGCTCGTCGATCATCGGGATCGCGTCGCCGCCCAGCGCGAACGCCAGCGCCGAGATCCACGGCTTCTGCCAGTCGTGCGGCGTCATCTCGTTGCCGTCCGGCCGCAGCCACGCCAGATCCTTCGCCTGCGACTCCCAGATGAAGTCGCCGACGAAGAACCGCCGCTGCTGCAGGATCTGGTGGCGACGGCGCAGCGCGATCAGCCGCCGCGTGAAATCGAGCAGCGCACGGCGATGGTCGTCCAGCTGCCAGTCGACCCACGACAGCTCGTTGTCCTGGCAATACGCGTTGTTGTTGCCGCGCTGGGTGCGCCCAAGCTCGTCGCCGCCGAGCAGCATCGGCACGCCCTGCGCCAGCAGCAGCGTCGCCAGCAGGTTGCGCTGCTGGCGCGCGCGCAGCTCCACGATCGCGGCGTCGTCGGTGTCGCCCTCGGCGCCGTGGTTCCACGACTGGTTGTCGTCGGCGCCGTCCTGGTTGCGCTCGCCGTTGGCCTCGTTGTGCTTGCTGCTATAGCTGACCAGGTCGCGCAGCGTGAAGCCGTCGTGCGCGGTGATGAAGTTGATGCTCGCCTGCGGATGCCGCCGGTCGCCCTCGAACATCTCGGCCGAGCCCGCCAGCCGGTAGCCGACCTCGGAGGCCACGTTCTCGTCGCCCTTCCAGTAGCGGCGCATCGCGTCCCGGAACTTGCCGTTCCATTCGGAGAACGGCGCGGGAAAGTTGCCCGCCTGGTAGCCGCCGAGGCCGACGTCCCACGGCTCGGCGATCAGCTTGACCCGCGACAGCACGGGATCCTGCGCGATGATCTGGAAGATCGGCGCCTGCGGGCTGAACTCGCCCTGCCCCACCCGCCCCAGCGTCGTCGCCAGGTCGAAGCGAAAGCCGTCGACGTGCATGTCGCGGACCCAGTAGCGCAGCGAATCGACGATCAGCCGCGCCGCCTGCGGGTTCGACGCGTTGACGCTGTTGCCCGTGCCGGTGAAGTCCAGGTAGTAGCGCGGCTCCGGCATCAGCCAGTAGTAGCCGGCGTTGTCGATGCCGCGCATGCTCAGCGTCGGGCCCAGGTGGTTGCCCTCGCAGGTGTGGTTGTAGACGACGTCGAGGATGACCTCGATGCCGGCGGCGTGCAGCGCCTTGACCATCGCCTTGAACTCCGCGACCTGCGCGCCGGGCACGCGCGTCGACATGTAGCGCTGCTCGGGCGCGAAGAAGGCGAGCGTGCTGTAGCCCCAGTAGTTGCGTAGCGCGCGATCCTCCAGGAAGCCTTCGTCGGTGAACTCGTGCACGGGCAGGAGCTCGACGGCGGTGACGCCGAGGCTGGTGAGGTGGCCGATGACGGCCGGATGCGCGAAGCCGGCGTAGCTGCCGCGCAGCTCGGGCGGAACCTCGGGGTGCAGCTTGGTGAAGCCGCGCACGTGCGCCTCGTAGATGATCGTCTGCCGCCACGGCGTCTCGGGCGGGCGGTCGTCGCCCCAGTCGAAGCGGTCGTCGACGACGACGCTCTTGGGCACGCCGGGGGCGCTGTCGCGCAGGTCGATGGCCATGTCGCGCTGGTCGTCGGCGGCGCCGGTGTCCTGCCGGTAGCCGAGCACGGGCTGCGACCAGTCGACCTCGCCCCACAGCGCCTTGGCGTAGGGATCGACCAGCAGCTTGCTCGGGTTGCAGCGATGCCCGCGCTCCGGCGCGTACGGCCCATGCACGCGCAGGCCGTAGAGCTGCCCCGGCTGCAGCCCCGGAACGTAGCCGTGAAACACGTGGCCGGTGGTCTCCGTCAGATCGAAGCGCTCGGTCTCGCGCGCCGGATCGTCGCTGTCGTACAGGCACACCTCGACGCGGTGGCCGACCTCGGACCACACCGCGAAGTTCACGCCGGCGCCGTCGAAGGTCGCGCCGCGCGGGTTGGGTCGTCCTGGCCAGACTGGTCGCATGTCGCGAACAGTTTGGTCACGGTTGAGCCGGAGCCCAGCCCCTCGACCTAAGGCAATGGATGACTACTTTCGTGCGCGTGCGGCGTTATCCCGTCGGTATGGAGCTGGTGGACGACGGCGCCGACGCGCGCGTCTGGGCGCCGGGGCGCCGCCGCGTCGCGGTCGCCCACGGCGCCAACGCCGAGCGCACGACCGCGCTCACCGCCCAGGCGGACGGCTACTTCGCGGGCGTCATCCCCGGCCTGCGCGCCGGCGATCGCTACGGCTTCCGCCTGGACGACGACACCAAGATCTATCCCGACCCCGCGTCGCGCGCGCAGCCCGACGGGCCACACGGGCTGTCGGCCGTCGTCGACGCGACGCGCTTCGCCTGGACGGACGCCGACTGGCGCGGCGTCGGCCGCGACGGCCAGGTCATCTACGAGCTGCACGTCGGGACATTCACAGCGGAAGGCACGTACGCGGCGGCGGCGCACCAGCTACCGGCGCTGCGCGACGTGGGCATCACCGTCATCGAGCTGATGCCGGTCGCCGAGTTCGCGGGCACGTTCGGCTGGGGCTATGACGGCGTCGACCTGTGGGCGCCGACGCGCAACTACGGCGCGCCCGACGACCTGCGCGCGTTCATCGACCGGGCGCACGCGCTGGGCATCGGCGTCATCCTCGACGTCGTCTACAACCACCTCGGCCCCGACGGCAACTACCTGAAGGCGTTCGCGCCGGGGTACTTCAGCGCCGGCGACGGCAACGAATGGGGCGAGGCGCTGAACTTCGACGGCCCCGGGTCGGGTCCGGTGCGCGAGTTCTTCGTCGCCAACGCCGGCTACTGGATCGACGAGTTCCACTTCGACGGCCTGCGCATCGACGCCGCCCACGCCATCCATGACAAGTCGCCCGAGCACGTGCTGGCGGCGATCGGCCGCCGCGTCCGCGCCGCGGCGCACGGCCGCGCGACATTGATCGTCGCCGAACACGAGTCGCAGGATGTTCGCCTCGTCGGGCCGACCGCCGACGGCGGCTACGGCCTGGACGGCGTGTGGAACGACGACTTCCACCACACCGCGCACGTGGCGCTGACCGGACGCAACGAGGCCTACTACCGCGACTACCTCGGCCGCCCGCAGGAGCTGATCTCGGCGTTGCGCTGGGGCTACCTCTATCAAGGGCAATGGTACCGCTGGCAGAAGCACCCGCGCGGGACGCCTGGGCTCGACCTGCCCGCCGCCGCCTTCGTGCTCTGCCTCGAAAATCACGATCAGGTCGCCAACACGATGTACGGCTCGCGCCTGCCCGCGCTGACGTCGCCGGGCCGGCTGCGCGCGCTGACCGCGCTCATGCTGCTGGCGCCGGGGACGCCGATGCTGTTCCAGGGGCAAGAGTTCGGATCGCTGCGACCGTTCCTGTACTTCGCCGACCACGGCGGCGAGCTGGGGGCGGCGGTGCGCAAGGGGCGCGGGGATTTCCTGTGCCAGTTTCCGTCGCTGGCGACGCCGGAGGCGCAGGCGCAGATCGCCGACCCGGCGGCGCGCGAGACGTTCACGCGCTGCAAGCTGGATCGCAGCGAGGCGCGCGCCACCGCGCTGGCATTGCACCGCGATCTGCTGGCGCTGCGCCGCACCGATCCCGCGTTCGCCCAGCAGCGCGCCGACCGCCTGCACGGCGCCGTGCTGGGCGACCGCGCGCTGGCGCTGCGGTTTCGCGCGGGTGCCGGCGATCGGCTGTTGCTGGTGAACCTGGGCACCGATCTCGACCTGTCACCGGTTCCGGAGCCCTTGCTGGCCCCGCCAGCGGGACAGAGGTGGCTACCGAGGTGGTCCAGCGAGGCTGTCGCCTACGGCGGCGCCGGTGTGCCGGCGCTGGCGACCGACGCGGGGTGGGTCCTGCCGGGCGAATCGGCGCTGCTGCTGGCGCCGGCGGCGGTGGAGTCATGACCGCGGTCCCGACCCCCACGTCGGCCGCCGAGGTGACGCCACCCGAACGCATCGGCTGGCGCGCGGGCGATGACCGCGCCGGGCTGGCGCGCGAGTGGATGGTCACCAACGGACTCGGCGGTTACGCCGCCGGGACGCTGGGCGGCGCGGCGACCCGCCGCTCGCACGGCCTCCTGATCGCGGCGCTGCCGGCGCCGCTCGGGCGGACGCTGATGTTGAACGCGCTGCTCGAAGCCGTGCGCCTGGACGACGGCACCAACATCCCGCTGATGACGCCGGACGAAGCCCGCCTGGTCAACGGGCGCCCGCGCTGGCGCCACGCCCACGGCGACGTCGTGATCGAGAAATCGATCCTGATGCCTTACGGGCAGAACACCAGCTACATCAGCTACCGGCTGTCGCCGGGATCCCCGTCGGTGGTGTTGACGCTGGAGCCGGCGTTCGACGTCCGGCCGCACGAGGGTCCGGTGGCCGGCGCGGCGGCCGACTACTCGACGACGGAGGTCGCGCGCGGGCTCGAGGTGACGTCGCCCGACCGCCGCTTTCCACCGGTGCGGCTGGCGCTGAACGGGCCGGCGCCGCCGTCGCGGACGCAGCGGCCGCGCGACCTGGAGGTCGACTACCCGATCGAACGCGCGCGCGGCTACGACTGGCAGGGGCGCCTGCACACGCTCGGCTGGTTCGAGATCCGCCTGCGCCCCGGCGACGAGGCGACGTTCATCGCGTCGACCGAGAGCTGGGAGCGCATCGAGGCGCTGTCGCTCGATCAGGCGCGCGAGCTGGACGACCAGCGGCGGCTGCAGCTCATCGCGCAGGCGCACCCGGCGCTGCGCGCGGGCACCGGCGCCGAGCTGGTGCTGGCCGCGGATCAGTTCGTCATCACGCCGCACACCCGTCCGCGCGACGAGGCGCGGCTGGCGGCCGAGGGCGACAGCGCGCGCACGATCATCGCCGGCTACCCGTGGTTCACCGACTGGGGCCGCGACACGATGATCAGCCTGGAAGGCCTGACGCTGATCACGGGGCGGCACGACGCCGCGCGCGCCATCCTGCACACCTTCGCGCATCACGTCCGCGACGGGCTGATCCCGAACCTGTTCCCCGAGGGCGGCAACGACGGCCTGTATCACACGGCCGACGCGACGTTGTGGTTCTTCCACGCGCTCGATCGCTATGAACATCACACCGGCGACGTGGAGACGCGCCGGCTGTTGCTGCCGCGCCTGGCCGAGATCATCGCCGCGCACATCCGCGGCACCCACTTCGGCATCGGCGTCGACCCCGCCGACGGGCTGCTGCGCCAGGGCGCGCCGGGCTATCAGCTCACGTGGATGGACGCCAAGGTCGGCGACTGGGTGGTGACCCCGCGCCGGGGCAAGGCCGTCGAGATCAACGCGCTCTACTACAACGCGCTGCGGGTGATGGAGCGCTGGCTGCGCGACGTCGAGGCGCGCGGCACGGCGGCGGACGTCGATCTGCACGGGCTGGACCCCGCCGCGCTCGCCGCCCGCGCCGACGCGCTGTACGCGACGTTCAACGCCCGATTCTGGTACGCGGGCGGCGGCTACCTCTACGACGTCGTCGACGCCGAGTCCGGCGGCAACGACGACAGCTTCCGGCCCAACCAGGTGCTGGCGATGTCGCTGCCGTACCCGGTGCTCGAGCCCGCCCGCTGGCAGCCGGTGCTGCGCCAGGTGCGCGATCGGCTGGCGACGCCGTTCGGGCTGCGCTCGCTGGCCCCCGGCCATCCCGACTACAAGCCGCACTACGACGGCGACCTGCGCGCGCGCGACGCCGCGTACCACCAGGGAACCGTGTGGGGGTGGCTCATCGGCCCGTTCGTCGACGCCTGGCTGCGCGCCTTTCCCGACGATCGCGCGGGCGCGCGGCGCCTGCTCGCCGGCCTGGACACCGAGCTCGCCGAGGCCTGCGTCGGCACGGTCAGCGAGATCTACGATGCTGAACCGCCGTTCACGCCGCGCGGCTGCGTGGCCCAGGCGTGGAGCATCGCCGAGGCGCTGCGCGCGATTTGCCTGACTCAGGATAAGCCTTAGGTTGAACCGCCATGAAACGAAGGCGTGCAGGGGGGGCAGGGTCGGTAGGCAAGCGCGGCCGTGACCCGGTGAGGTTCGCGGTCGTCGGGCAGGGGTACTTCGCGCAGGCGGCCGTGCTGCCCGCGTTCGCCCAGGCGGATGGCTGCGAGCTGCGCGCGATCTTCTCCGACGACGCCACCAAGCTGCGCGCGCTCAAGCGCAAGTACGGCGTCGCGGCGGCGCTGGATTACGCCCAGTACGACGACTACCTGCGCAGCGGCGAGGTCGACGCCGTCTACATCGCGCTGCCCAACGACCTGCACATGGACTACACGATTCGCGCGGCGCACGCCGGTGTCCACGTGCTGTGCGAGAAGCCGATGGCGACCAACAGCCGCGACGCGGAGCGCATGCTGGCCGCGTGCGAGGCGCACCGGGTCAAGCTGATGATCGCCTACCGCTTGCACTTCGAGGCGGCGACGCTCGACGCCATCGAGCGGGTCCGGCGCGGCGACATCGGGCGGCCGCGGTTCTTCTCGAGCACGTTCGCCATGCAGGTGAAGCACGACAACATCCGCACCAGCCGCGAGCGCGGCGGCGGCCCGCTGCTGGATCTCGGCATCTACTGCGTGAACGCCGCGCGTGCGCTGTTCGGCGCGGAGCCGATCGAGGTCGCCGCGATGACCGCCACCGCCGAAGGTGATCGACGCTTCAAGGAGGTCGACGAGCAGGTCAGCGCGCTGCTGCGCTTCCCCGGCGATCGGCTGGCGCAGTTCACCTGCAGCTTCGGCGCGCACGATCATTCGTCGCTGACCGTCGTCGGTGAGAAGGGACGCATCCGTCTCGATCCCGCCTACGAACACGCGACCGGGCTGACCGTCGAGACCGAGATCGCGGGGCGCAAGCCGCAGAAGAAGACGTTCGCGAAGAGCGGCCAGATCGCCGCCGAGCTGGTGGCGTTCGCCGCGTGCTGTCCGCGACGGCCGCCAGCCGGAACCTTCGGGCGCCGAGGGGCTGGCCGACATGCGCGTGATGGACGCGATTGCCCGCGCCGCTGGCGGCCGCAGCCAGTCGCTGGCTCCGGCCACACGCCGCGCGCGGCCTTCGAAGGCGCAGGGCATCCGCCGCAAGCCGCACGGCATGCCCGAGCTGGTCAACGCCGAACCGCCGGGGCGCGACTGATGCCGGCCGCATTGAAGACCGCTTGGTCGATGACCAAGCAGACGTTCAGTGAATGGAGCGACGACAAGGGTGGCCGCCTCGGCGCCGCGCTGTCGTACTACACGATCTTTTCGCTGGCCCCGCTGTTGTTGCTCGTCATATCGGTCGCCGGCCTGGCGTTCGGCCGCCAGGCGGCGGAAGGACGCATCTTCGAGCAGCTCGCCGGCATCCTGGGCGCCGACGCGGCCGAGCTGGTGCAAGGCGCGGTGGCCAAGGCGAGCAGCACCAAGGGTGGCGTCATCGGCACCATCGTCGGCATCGCCGTGTTGCTGATGGGCGCGACCGGGATCGTCATCGAGCTGCAAGGCGCGCTCAACGCCGTATGGAAGGTGAAGCCGAAACCGAACCGCGGCGTGTGGGGCGTGGTGCGGACGCGGATCCTGTCGGTCGCGATGATCCTGTCGCTGGGGTTCCTGCTGCTGGTGTCGCTGGTCATCAGCGCGGCGCTGGCTGCGCTCAGCGGCTGGCTGCGGCGGGTGATCGGCGACGTCGCCATGCTGGGCTGGTTCCTCGACGCGGTGGTCGCGGTGGCGGTCATCACGACGATGATCGCGCTGATCTACAAGATGCTCCCCGACGCGCGCGTCGCGTGGCGCGACGTCTGGGTGGGGGCGACGGCAACGGCAGTGCTGTTCCTGATCGGCAAGTACCTGATCGGCCTGTACATCGGCAAGGCCAGCGTCGGCTCGGCCTTCGGCGCCGCCGGCTCGCTGGCGGTGCTGCTGGTGTGGATCTACTACTCGGCGCAGATCGTGTTGCTGGGCGCCGAGTTCACCCGCGTCTACGCCAACCGCTTCGGCGCGAAGGTGCAGCCGAGCGCGCAGGCGGTCCCCGCGGGAGCCGACGTCGAACGCCCGCCGGCCCCGGACGCGCTGCCGCAGAAGGCCTGAGCGCGCGGACAGGCTACGGCAGGCGCAGCGGGTTCTCCGCCAGCGCGCGCGCGTATGCGGCGTTGACGCGACGGACCTCGGCCTCGTCGACGACGACCTCGCCGGCGCGCGCGGCGCGCTCGAGATCGAACACGCCCCACGCCTTCGCGTCCTTCGGCATCGTCGCCGTGCGCGGCACCATGTGGGCGTGAAAGTGAGGCGAGCTCTCGCCCATCGCCGCCGTGTAAACGCGCAGCGCGCCGGTGACCTGCTCCAGCACGTGCTCGAAGTGGCGCAGCGCGAAGCCGAAGCTGCGCGCCTCGTCGTCGTTGAAGTGCGCCGGCCCGGCGACGTGGCGGCGGCTGATCATCATCATCCACCCCGGCACGCCCGGCGGCGACGACGCGGGCCGCACGTGCCAGAGCGCGTCTTCGTAGACGGGCTCGATCCGACCTTCACCAGTCAAGCGTCGCGCAGACTCCGCAGCTCATGCGCGCATCATACCCGGTCGATCCGCGTCGAGCGAAGGCGCGCCCACCCGCGGGGGGCGCCGTGAGGTGCAACATCCGCGAAATCAAGTTGGGCGCGGTCGCGGCGCGGCAGCGGGGTGTTCTTCCACCCGCAACGGCCCGCCCGCGCGCCGCCAGCCGACGCTCGCCATCCAGGTCTCTGGCAGGGCGGTGGCCGGCGCGACGTCGGTGGCCACCTGGGCGTGGTTCCACCCCGAGAAGTGCGGACCCGAGCTCCGCGGATCGACGCACGCGGGGGCGCGGAGGTGCTTACGGAAGTTGAGTAGCACGTAGACCATGCTCGCCCGCATCTGCCGCGGCGTCGTCAGTGGTCGGGCGTGATAGCGGTCGCCGACGACCTTCCCTTGCGGCCGAGGGCGCGATTGACCGCCAGCGCCAACCGGATGGCGAGCCCGTGCACGCCGCCGCGGGCGCGGCGCGCCTCATCCCCCTCGACGATGAAGTGCCCATGGTCCTGCTGGATCGAAAAATGGATCACCCGAAAGCGATCAACCGACGCCCGCGCAATGGCGCGCCGGAGCGCACCGAACACGCGCGTGAGCGAAGTGACGGCAGCCGGGGGCGGGCGTTGCCCGGATCGTGACCTGCACGGGACACCGGGGGTCGATCTTGGGCCGGGTGGCGTGGGCATCGAAGGTCGCCCTCGCGGCTTTCGCCCCGCCCCCTTGCGAGCCCCGCCCCACGTCCTGACCGCCGCGAGCGGCAGCCGCATCTGCCGACTTCGTCCCGACTTGATTGCGCGCATGTTCCGTTGTCGGCGCACGGCGGCGTTTGGGTGCGTGGCAGTGTCGACTTGATTGCGCGGATGTCCTCCAGACGGTCACATCGAGATGAGCTGGCGTGCGTACGCATGCGCGACGGATCGAACGCGTGCGTGCGCACGTCTGGCGCGGGCGTGGAAGCCGAATGTGAGCGGGGCGCTACCGACAGACGAGTCGCTTTGGCGGCAGATGTGACAACTCGTCAGAGACGAACGGCGACGCCAAGGCGCTGAACAGCTGCCGGCCGGCGTGGGCGCGCACGTAGGCGGGGTCGATGCGCGACGTCAGCACGCGCGTGCGTCACGGAGCCGTACCAGTGCACGACGCGCGTGTCGGGCAGCACCACCTTGGCCAGCGGCGGGCGCCCGCCGCGCAGGTGGAACCAGTGCCGGCTGACCTCGGGACCCAGGGGATAGAACACCGGCGGCGGGTGGACGACCAGCGCGGGCGCGCGTGAGCTCGGGCGCGATGTCCTGTACCAGGTGCGGCCCGATGCCGCACCGGCGCGTCTGCACCTCCGGCGGCAGCTCGCACAGCCGCGCCAGCGCCCGCGTGATGAAGCGGCCGGCCGGCGCGCTGGCCAGCACCGCGTTGTTGGCCGCGCTCGGATAGAAGCGCTCGACGGCGCGGAACGCGGACCAGCCGTCCGGCACGTGCACGAGCACTTCGCGCACGCCGTTGCGCAGCACCGCCATCAGCCGCACGCCCGGATTCCACGACCGCCGCACCGACGCCGGAAACACGATGCGCTCCTCGCCGCAGAACGCTTCGGCCTCGACGCACAGGTCGCGCAGCGAGCGCACGGTGACCGTGTCGATGTCCAGGTAGACGCCCCCCTCGGCGTACAGGATCGCCAGGCGCACCAGATCGGCGCGCATCGCGGGCGCGGGCAGGCGTTCGAAAATCGGAGACAGCGCCGTCGAGAATCGGCCGCAGCGTTCGATGATCTGCCCGACGTACATGCGCCGCAGCTCGACGCCGCGGGATGTCGGCAAGCGCACGGTAGTGCGCGTGCGCTGTCAGATCTTCATCATGATGCAGCACCACGCGGTCGAAACCTCCACGCTCGGCAGCCGAGCGCACCGCCAGCGCGTTCACCCAGGGAAACGCGGCGCCGAACCAGACGAAGTGCGCGGTGAGGGGAACGGTCATCGCGGTCGTCGGCGCTGTCGCGGTCATCGCGGATCGGGTTTTGCAATCTGTGGGCCGTGATGGCCGTGATGCAGCGGTTCTGGCGCGCGACTCGCCCGCCTTCAGACGCGCCGGCCCGGCGCGTTCTTGCTCGCCGCCGTGTTGCTCGCGGGGCTGGGCGCGTGGCGCGCATCGAAGCTGCGGCTGGTGACGGATTTTGCGGACTTGTTACAGCAGGACGCGCCGAGCGTCGTCGAGCTGCGCCGCATCCTGTCGCGGACACGCGGGCTGTCGAACGTGTTCGTCGTGCTCGAAGGGCGCGATCCCGCCCAGCTGCGACGCGCGGCTGACGCGCTGGTGCCGCGGCTCGAGGCCATCGGACCACCGTACGTCGCGCTCGTGCGCAGCGGCGTCCAGGAGGCGCGCCGCTTCCTGATGCCGCGCGCCGGGCTCTACATGACCGAGACCGACCTGGAAAAGTCTGGAGCAGCGGCTGATCGACCAGGAACGTTCGGCGTACCGACACGCGATCGGCGCCGATCTTTCCGATGACTCGGGCGGCGACGGCGACGCCAGCACCCGCGCGCCAGCGCCGCTGACCGCAAACGAATTCGAGGCGCGCCTGCGCGACAAGCTGGGGAGCGCCGTCGACTACCCGGACGGTTACTACCTGGCCAGGACGCCGACGGGCTGGGCGCAGGTGGTCGCGGCCAAGGCGGCCGTCGCCAGCGGCGACCTGCGCCTGGGGCGCGAAACGCTGGACGCGCGTCCAGGCCGTCGTCACGGCGACGCTGTCCGAGCTCGGGCTCGCGTCGCACGTCAAGGCCGGCTACCTCGGGCGATCTGGTCACGGGCATGGCCGAATACGACCTGGTGGTGCGCGACATCATCGACGTCGGCGGCGTCGGCATCGTGCTGGTGCTGGGCGTGTTGCTGCTGTTCTTCCGCACGCCGCGCGCGCTGATCGCGCTCGGCGGCACCATCGCGGTCGGCTGCGCGCTGACGTTCGGGTTCACCGAGCTGGCGATCGGCCACCTCAACATCGCGACGGCGTTCCTGTTCAGCATCGTCGCGGGCAACGGCATCAACTTCGGCATCATCTGGCTGGGCCGCTTCCTGGAGGAACGCCGCGCCGGGCAGCCGCTGGAGATCGCGATCGCGCACGCGCTCGATCGAACGTACGCCGCGACGCTGACCGCGGCGGGCGCGGCGGCGACGGCATACGCCGCGCTGGGCATCGGATCGTTCCGCGGCTTCCAGCACTTCGGCATCATCGGCGCGTCGGGCATGGCGCTGTGCTGGCTGTCGACCTACGCCGTGATGCCGGCGATCACCGCGTTGCTGGAACGGCTTCGGCTGCGGCGGCACCAGCGCGAAGGCGCGCCCGGACAGCAGGTCCCGTTCACGCACTTCGAGGCGCCGTTCGTGTGGGTGGTGCGCCGCTGGCCGGGCGCGACGCTGGCGCTCACGCTGGCTGCCGGCGTCGCCGCCGCCGTCGTCGGCGGCCGTTACCTGGCGCGCGGCGCGCTGGAGTACGACGTTCGCAAGCTGCGCAGCGACCCGGACACGACCAGCGAGGTCTACCGCGTGTCGCACATCTCCAGCCGCATCCTGGCCGGCAGCGGCTCGGCCGGCATGATCGTGCTGACCGACGACGCCCGCGACACGCCGCTGGTCGCGGCGGAGCTGCGCCGCGTGCGCGACCGCGCGCCGGCCGACCTGCGCCCGTTTCACGACGTGCACACGCTGGACGATCTGGTGCCGCCCAACCAGCCGCAACGCCTGGACCGGCTGCGCAGGCTCGCGCGGCGCGTGACCCGCCTGTACGAACGCGGCGCGATCGACGACGCGACGTGGGCCAAGATCGCGCCGCTGTTGCCGCCGCCGGATGTGAAGCCGTTCGCGAGCGCCGATCTCCCGTTCCAGCTCCAGGAGCCGTTCATCGAGAAGGACGGCACGCGCGGCCGCATCCTGTACATCGAGGCGACCAAGGGTCAGAGCGACGCGAACCTGCGTTACCTCATGCGCTGGGCGGACGCGTTCCGCAGCACGCGGCTGCCCGACGGGCGGGTCGTCAACGGCTCGGGCTACGCGGTCATCTTCGCCGACCTGCTGCGCGCGTCGCTGGTCGACATGCCGCGGTCGGTGCTGCTGTCGCTGGGGCTGACCGCGCTGGCGGTGGGCGCTGTTCTTCCGGCAGGTCAAGGCGTTCGCGATGGTGCTGGCCAGCCTGCTGCTGGCGCTGGTGTGGATGATGGGGACGATGGCGGTCGCCGGCGTTCACCTCAGCTTCATCAACTTCATCGCGCTGCCGATCACGTTCGGCATCGGCGTCGACTACGCCATCAACATCTACGGCCGCTACAGGCAGGACCCCAGGCGCGGCATCCTGGCGGCGATCCACGGCGCCGGCGGCCCGGTGATCCTGTGCAGCCTGACGACCAGCCTCGGTTACCTGGCGCTGCTGCGCGCGCACAACCAGGCGGTGCGCAGCCTGGGCGCCGTCGCCGTGCTGGGCGAGATCACGTGCCTGGCCGCCGCGCTGCTGTTCCTGCCGGCGGCGCTGACCTGGTGGCACCGGCGCCGGCGCCGCGAGCGGGGACGCCGGCGGCGAGGGGGCGATGGGATGAAGCCGCGCGTGGCCGTGTTCAGCACGCGCTTCTTGCCGTATTCGCAGACGTTCGTGCACGACGAGCTGAGCGCGCACCAGCGCTACGAAGCGCACGTGTTCTGCGCGCGGCGCCTGTACCCCGAGCGCTTCCCGCATCCGACGGTGTTCGAGGCGGGGCGGCTGTACGAATACACGCGCTGGTCGCCCGCGTTCGACCGCCGCTTCGAGACCGGCCGCTACGCCCTCATCCACGCCCACTTCGGCACCGACGCCGTCTACGCCGTGCCGTTCGCGCGCCGCCACCACCTGCCGCTGGTCGTGACCTTCCACGGCTTCGACGTGCCGCTGCTGGCCAGCGCCGAACGGCTGGTGCCGATGTACTGGCCCTACGGCCTGCTCGGCCCGTCGATGCTGCGGCAGCTCGCGCTGGGGCTGTGCGCGTCGGTCGAGCTCTACGAGATGCTGCGCGAGCTGGGCGTCCCCGCCGATCGGCTGCGCGTGCACCACATGGGGATCGACGTCGATCGCTTCACGCCCGGGCCGCGACACGACGACGCCGAGCCGGTGGTCGTCATGGTCGGACGCTTCGTGCACAAGAAGGGGCTCGTCTACGGCATCCGCGCGTTCGCCGAGGCGCGGCGCGCGCGCGGCCGCGGGCGGCTGGTGATCGTCGGCGACGGGCCGCTGCAGCCGCAGCTCGCGGCCGCGGTGCGCGAGGCCGGCGCCACCGACCACGTCACGTTCGCGGGGGAGCGGCCGCACGCGGAGGTCGCCGCGCTGCTCGCCACCGCCGACGTGCTCATGGCCCCCAGCGTCACCACGGCGAACGGCGATCGCGAATCGGGGACGATGGTCGTCAAGGAAGCGAGCGCGTCGGGCGCGGTGCCGCTCGTCACCTGGCACGGCGGCCTGCCCGAGATCGTCGACGACGGGCGCACCGGCTACCTGGTCCCCGAGCGCGACGTCGCCGCGCTGGCGCTCCGGCTGGAGCAGCTGCTGGCCGACCCGGCGCTGCGGCGGCGGTTCGCGGCGGCCGGGCGGGCCAAGATGCTCGCCGAATACGACAACCGCGCCCGCGTCGCCGCGCTGGAGGACGCTTACGACTTGGTGCTGGCTTCGCGGTAACATCTCGGACGCGACCATGGCCGCCGGAACGCACGCACCGTCTGGTCATCGGCGTGATGGGGCCGGCGGCGTGCGACGAGCAGACCGCGGCGCTCGCGCGCGCCGTCGGGCGCGGCGTCGCCGAGCGCGGCGCCGTGTTGCTGACCGGCGGGCGCACGGGCGTGATGGAGGCGGCGAGCCAGGGCGCGCGCGACGCGGGCGGGCTGACCGTCGGCGTCCTGCCGGGCGCGGGCGCCGCCGATTCGCCGCCCAACCCATACGTCGAGCTGGCGCTCTACACGGGGCTCGGTGAAGCGCGCAACTGGGTGAACGTGTGCGCGGCCGACGCGCTGATCGCCATCGGCGGCGGCTTCGGCACGCTGTCGGAGATCGCGCTGGCGCTCAAGGCGCGCAAGCCGCTGGTGCTGCTGGCGTCGTGGCGCTTCGAGATGGACGGCGTGTCACCGGCTGTGCCGCGCGCCCGCGACGCGGCCCACGCCGTGGAGCTTGCCTTCGCGTCGTTGTCGCCGCCGTAGAGCTGCGTCAACCTTCGCGAGTGTGAGTTTGACTAACCGTTTCACGGAGGCCACCGTTGATTAGTGTGAGGGAAGAATGCTCGCGGAACATCCTCGAAGGCTCGAGGGACCAGCTCGTTGACGAGCTCGAACGGCGCGCAGCACTCACCGAGTCGACAGAGCTTCCGGTAGCTGGCCGCCGCGCGCGCCTCAAGGCGCTGGTTCAGGAGGCGATCGGGGCGCTGCGCTCCGGAGGAATCGGCGAAACGGCGCAGCCGCTGTCGGCGCTACCGCCGTTCATCGATCTGGCGCTCGAGTTCAGGGAGCGCGAGCTCGTGCAGCGTTACCTCATCGACGAGATCAAACAGAAGCGTCTGGAAGCTTCGTGCGCAGAGACGGTCGCCATTGCCGACATGGGCCAATGATGCCGAGCGGACGCGGCTACGCGAGCAGAACGAGCGGCTCGCGACGTTGCTCGACGACGTCGCACGAGGCCGCGCTGATCCTGGCGCCCGACGGCAGGATCCTGTACTGCAACCTGATCGCTTCCCAGCGAATACACGAGCGTCGCCGGCGTCAGTCGCGATGAGATCATCGGCAAGACGCCCGCCCAGCTCGGCATCCCCAGCGAGCTGGTGGTCGGCCGTCCCATCGACGAGATGGTGCAGCTGGCGCGCGGGCACGAGTCGTTCGAGATGACCGCCTGGGGCCGCGCGAAGGAGGGGTCGTTCGACGCGATCTATCGCCCGGACGGCTCGGTCGGCGCCGTCGCGCTCCTGATTCGCGACGTGCACGAGCGCAAGCTGGCGCAGACACGCCTGGACATGCTCACCAAGCTCAGCGCGCTCGTCGGCCTGTCGGACTTCGAAGACGTCGCCGCAGGCGCTGGCGAAGGTGCCGATTCCGCGAGTTCGCCGACTGGTGCGCCGTGAGCTTCGGCGACAGCAAGCGGATCCAGCAGCACCTTCGTCGCGCACCGCAACCCCGCCGACGCGCCGCTGCGCAACGCGATCCTGCGCGCCGTACCGCAGTGGGATCGACACCCGCTGTGGCGGGAGATGCGGCCCGGCGGCTTTCAGCTGTTGTACGAGGTGACCGACGACCTGCTGCGCAGGCTTGCGGTCAGCGATGAGCAATACCAGCTGCTCGCGCAGATGCGCGTTCGTTCCGTCATGGTCGTGCCGCTGGTGTCGCGGGGACAGATCGCCGGGATCATCACCTGCGCGTACACGGAGGAGTCGGGCCGTCGCTATGGCCGCGACGATCCGGCGCTGGCCGAGGAGCTGGCGCTGCACGCCGCGCAGGCGTTCGAGAACGCGCGCCTCATGAAGGATCTCCAGTCGAGCGAGGCGCGCTTCCGCATCGCGCTCGCCGGCGCCCGGACCTCCGTGTACGAGCAGAACACGTCGCTGCGCTACGTCTGGTACTACAGCCCGCTCGTGGCCGCGCGACGTGATCGGCAAGACCCACGAGGAATCGTTGCCGGCCGACGAAGCGGCGACGCTGACGAGGTTGAAGCGACGCGTCCTCGACGAAGGCAAGACGGTGTCCGAGGAGATGGACCGCACGCTGGGCGGCGACGAGCGCGGGCATTTTCGCGAGACGATGGCGCCGCTGCGCGACCACACGGGGAGGATCGTCGGCGTCATCGGCGCGTCCACCGACATCACCGAACAGCAACGCACGCAGCAGCAGCTCACCGAAGCGATCGGCTTTCGCGAGCGGATGATGGGCATCCTCGGCCACGATCTGCGCAGCCCGATCGGCACGATCACGATGGCGGGCGATCTGCTTCTGCATCGCGACGACGTCCCCGCGGCGGCGCGCGAGCACGTGTTGCGCATCCGCCGCTCCGCCGACCGCATGAAAGAGATGATCGACACGCTGCTGGACTTCACGCGCGTGCGCTTCCTGGGGCAGGTGCCGATTTCACCGGTGCCGGCCGACCTGGCCGACATCTCACGCGCCACCGTCGACGAGATGCGCGTCGTCTGGCCCGACCGGCCCATCGACCTGGAGGTGCACGGCGACTCTCACGGCGAATGGGATCCGGCGCGCATGTCGCAGACCATCTCCAACCTGGTCGGCAACGCGATCACGCACGGCAATCGCGACGCGCCGGTGCGCGTCTGCGTCGACGGCGACGGACCTGACGTCGAGCTGAAGGTCCACAACGACGGCGACCCCATCCCGGCGGAGTTGCTGCCGGTGATGTTCGAGCCCTTCCACCGCGGCTCGCTCCCGGATCGTTCGCCGCAAGGGCTGGGGCTGGGCCTCTACATCGTCGAGCAGATCGTGCACGCGCACGACGGCTCGATCGGCGTCGAGTCGACCGCCGAGGCCGGCACCACCTTCACGGTGCACTTGCCGCGTCTGCACGCCTGAGTCTTCATTGCTCACGGCGGTCCAGGCCCGCGCCGCTGTCGCCACCAGCGCGGCAGATCGAACGGCTCGGGCGCGGTGACGTGCCAGCGCAGCGCGGCCAGGCGGATCGCGAACGCCGTGGCGATGGCGGCGAGCTGGCTGACCCACGTCGGCAGCGACGGTGTCCGCGCCAGGCCCGCGTACACGATCGCGGCGATGAAGGCGGCCGTCACGTACAGCTCTCCCTTGTGAAATGAAGCGGGGGTCGACCCTGACAGCAGATCGCGCAGCACGCCTCCGCCTGTCGCGGTCACGACGCCCAGGAAGATCACCGACAGGATCGGCAGCTCGTGCGCAAGCGCCTTGTCGGCGCCCATCACCGTCCACAGCCCGAGCAGTACCGCGTCCACCACATCCAGCACCCGGTGGACGCGCGCGATCCAGCTCGCGAACATGAGCGCCAGCAACGCGGCCAGCGTGACGCCGGGCAAATACAGGGGAGCGGTCAACGCCACGGGCGGGTCAGCCCCGATCAGGATGTCGCGCACGATGCCGCCGCCGACGCCGGTCGCCAGCGCGAGCGAAAACGTCCCGATCGCATCGGCCTTGCGCCCGACGGCGTGCACGCCGCCCGACAGCGCGCCGACAACCACCGCGGCCACCTCGACCGCAAGCGGCACGCGCATCATGCGGCAAAGGTAATGTCAGGGCCTGCTGCGTGCGCTGCCCGCAAACGGTGACAGGTGCGCTTGCAGGAACGAGCCGATGATCGACGACGTCTCCGTGGTGAGATTGACGAACTGCAGTCCCATCCCCGCCGGCCGATCGCGGCGCCCGGCGACACGCCGCCGGCGGACCCAACGGACCTTCGAGTCCAATGAAATGGATTCCTTGCTGTCGGGCAGCGTCAGCTCGAGCTTCAATTGATCGCCGACGCTGACCGGCTTGTCGGTCGCCACGAACACGCCGCCGGCGCTGATGTTGATAGTCGCGCCCGTGTGCGTGCCGCTGTCACTTGCGGCGTCGACCTTCACCTCCAGTTCAATTCGCGGCAATGCCCGCTTGTATCCGCCAGTACGTCTGCGTGAGACCACCGACTTCCCCCTCGTCGCCGCTCGGCGGCGCATCGATGATGATTGCAAGAATCAACGGCCAACTCAACCGTGCCATTTGATTGACGCGCCAAAGCGAGGTTTGGTTGTGCGAATTACCACCATTGCGGGCAACGTTTACAACGCGCCTCGATTGATTCGAAGCGTCGAGGACGGCCGCCGGATCAAGCCGGTGACGAGCGGGCGACGCCGCGGACCTGCCGGCGGGAATCGGGTTGACTTTGTCGCAGGCCCGCCGTCAGATCCGCGACATGCAGTCCGTCGCGGCAGCTTCGCGGCTCTCGGTTGCGCTCGTTTCCCTGTCTTTCCTGACTTTGCTGGCCGGGGGAACCGCGCGCGCCGACGGGCAGGCAGAGCCCGCGGATGAGGTGGCGCCCCCCGTGACGCGCACGGCCGATCGGAGCGCCGCGTCGGGCGCGTTCCTGCCGTGGACCATGGCGGCGCGCAGCGATTCCCAGCGAGCGCTGGTGTTTGGTCAGGGCGGATACGACGGCGCCTGGCGGGGCGCCGTGTTCCAGACCACTGTCGAAGCGCAGGTCCTGGGGCGGCTGTCGGTGCGGGCAGGCGGCAGCTACATCGGCCCCGCCGGGACGTTCCGGCCGGAGGCGGGACTGCGCATCGATGCCCTGCGCCAGGAACGCCACGGCGTCGACATGGCCGTCCTGGGCGTTTACGAATCGGCCGGCTTCAACACCGTCAAGGCCGTCACGGCGCGCGTCGCCGTGTCGCGCACCTTCGGCAAGACCCGGCTGGTGAGCAACGTCGGCTACGGCTTCGGCTTCGACGACGGCGAGCGTTACGGCGACGTGCGGCTGGCGGGGCTGCGCCAGGTCGCGCGCAACCTGCACGTCGGCGTCGACTCGCGCATGCGCTTCGACCTGGAATGGGACAACGCCGAGCCGGCGGGTGAGCCCGAGTGGGAGGCCGTGGCCGGCCCGCTCGCGACGTATTCGTTCGATCGCTTCGTGCTGAGCGGCACCGCCGGGATGTCCGCGATGAAGCAGCGACTGCTCCCCACGAAGCACTACGGCGCCGTCGCGACGCTGGGCTTCGGCACGGTCTTCTAGCGCGACGCTCGCGCAGAAGCCCGGTCCCGACGAAGCGCCCGTGATCGACTAACATAGGCCCGGCTCATGGCGGTGCGGCGGCGCGTCGATTGGCCGATCATTCTCGGTCCCAAGGTCCCCGTCCCGACGGTCGTGAACAGCTCTGTCCGCGGCAAGCTGGCGGAGCTGCTGTCCGCGTTCGACGAGATCCTGGCGCTGGACGATCCCGACGCGATCCTGCGGCGCGCGGTCGAGCTGGCGCACGAACGCATCGGCCTGCAGCGCGCCGGCATCTTCCTGCTCGACCGCGCGCACGGCCGCATGCTGGGGACGTGGGGCATCGGACCTGCACGGCGAGCTCGCCGACGAGCACAACATCATGTACGACGTCAGCGCCACCGACCGCGAAGCGTTCCGCCGCGCCGAGGTCGAGGGTGAACACTTCACCGTGTTCGACAACTGCCCGATCGTCGAGCACCACCACAGCGAGACGCGCGTCGTCGGGCGGGGCTGGGTCGCGTGCACGCCGATCCGGTCCGCGCGCACGACCATCGGCATGTTGTTCAACGACACCGCGCTGTCGGGCGCGCCGGTCGACGAAGGCAAGCAGGCGCACGCGGCGATCTTGTGCTCGCTGCTCGGCACGCTGCTGGATCCCGTGCGCGGGCACCAGGCGGATCGTGCGCGGCGCGGATGACGCATCAGCCGGCAACCCCATGGTCACCAGCGCGGTCGCCATGCTGGCGAAGGATCCGGCGCTGGGCGGCAAGGAGATCGCCGCCAAGCTCGACCTCAGCCTCAGCCGGCTGGCGCGTGTGTTCAAGTCGGAGATGGGGATGTCGCTGGTCGAATACCGAAACCGGCTGCGGCTGGATCGCTTCCTGGTGCTCGTCGACCGCGGCGGCACGAACCTGCTGGAAGCCGCGCTGACGGCGGGGTTCGGCAGCTACGCGCAGTTTCACCGGGTGTTCCGCGCGCTGCGCAAGACGACGCCCAGCGAATACCTGCGCACGCGTCAGACGAGGCCAACCCCCTAACCAATGCAAAGACGTAACAAGCTCGTGGCTTCAGTTCTGTTCATGTGGGGCGTCGCCTCGTGCAGCGGCGGCGACAACGGCGGCGGCGCCGGGACAGGCGGCGGCGCGGCTGGGAATGGCCAGGCCGGGGGCGGCGGCAGCGCGGGTACGACGGGCAGCGCCGGCAGCGGCAACGCGGGACGCGGCGGCGCGGCTGGCGGCGACGCGGGCACGGCCGGCAGCGGCAACGCGGGACGCGGCGGCGCGGCAGGCGGCAACGCGGGACGCGGCGGCGCGGCAGGCGGCAACGCGGGACGCGGTGGCGCGGCAGGCGGCAACGCGGGACGCGGCGGCGTGGCAGGCGGCAGCGCGGGACGCGGCGGCAGCACCGGCGCCGCGGGCAGTGGCGGCGGTGCGAGCAGCTCGTCCGGATTGCCCACGCCGCCGGGTGGCGGCGGCGTGCCGCGTCCGTCCGGAACGCCCGGCGACATCACGGTCCTGAACTGGGCCGGCTTCAAGTCCGCCGTGTCGTACACGTTCGACGACACCAACTCGTCGCAGATCTCGAACTACCCGGCGCTGAAAGCGCTGGGCGTACCGATGACGTTTTATCTGCAGACCAACAAGACCACGGAGCTCAACAACGCCGTGTGGACGACGGCGATCGCCGACGGCCACGAGATCGGCAGCCACAGCCACAGCCACCAGATGACCGGCACCGCCGCGGACCTCGACATGGCCGACATGCTGCTGCGGACGAAGTTTGCCATCACCGTGTGGACGATGGCATCGCCGTACGGCAACACCAGCTACATCCCGCTCGCTTCCAGCCGCTACCTCATCAACCGCGGCACCCCCGGCGGCACGATCGCCCCCAACGGCAACACCGACCCTTTCAACATCAACTGCTTCACCCCCAATCAGGGTGCCGCGGCGAGCGCGTTCAACACCGAGATCGAAGCCGGCCGCACGGCGGGCGGCTGGAAGACGGTGCTCGTCCACGGCTTCACCGGCGGCAGCGACGGCGCCTATCAGCCGGTCGCCATCGGCGAGTTCACCTCCCACGTCAACGCCACCAAGGCGCTGGGCGACGTGTGGATCGACACCGTCGTCGCCGTCGGCGCCTACTGGCGCGCGCAGAAGATGTTCTCGGGCCTCACGCCGACCACGTCGGGCAGCTCGCGCACGTGGACGTGGACGCTCCCCGCGCACTTCCCGCCCCGCAAATATCTCCGGGTGAAGGTCGACGGTGGCACACTGATCCAGGGGGGCAACGCGCTCTCCTGGAATGAGCACGGGTACTACGAGATCGCGCTGGACGCCGGGTCGGTCACGCTTTCGCCATCGCCCTGACCACCGGTTGAGGCCGGCGACACGCGTATGCGTGCTTGCTGCGCTGATGGTCTGGGGTTGTGGCGGCGGCAACGCCGGCACTGACGCTGGCGGCGGCAACGCCGGCGGCGCCGCGGGTCGCGGCGGTGCGTCCGGAATCGCGGGCGCGACCGGCGGCGCGGGCGCGGCGGGGAGCGCGGGCGTCGCAGGCAGCGCGGGCGGCACGGGCGGCAATGGCGGCGCGGGCGCGAGCGGCACCGGCGGGGGCGGCGGCAGCGCGGGCGCCAGCGGCAACGGCGGCGTCGCGGGCAGCGCGGGCGCGAGCGGCAGCGCGGGCAACGCCGGTGCGGGCGGCGGCAGCGCGGGCGCCAGCGGCGGCACCGGCGGCGGCGTCATGGTCCCGGCGTGGGACTGGGTCAGCGTCGTCGGCACCGGACAGAGCCTGGCCGTCGGCGGCCACGGCAATGTCGCTGCTCAGCCGTTCGGCGGCATGACGCAACGATTCCGCAACCTCAAGCTGTCGCTCGGCAGCGCCAACGTCCCGCCCTACGATCCGATGGCGTCCGCGCTGACCATGGTCGCGCTCGTCGAGCCGCTGCGCGCGATCGCGACCGGCTACCCGAGCCCCTACCCGCGCAACATCTACGGCCAGACGTACCACACGGCGATGGCGGACGAGATCACGACGCTCGCGATGGCCGCGACAGGTCGCGACTACATCACCGTGCACACCGAGGTCGGCGAAGCCGGCCAGGCGTTCCCCATCATCAAGAAGGGCGCCACCGACACGGGCAGCACCGGCCGCGCATACGCCGCGTCGCTGTTCGAGGTCGCCGCGATCGCGCGCCTGGCGCGCACCGCCGGCAAGAGCCACGGCGTCGGCGCCGTCGCGATCATCCACGGCGAAAGCGACGCCACCAGCACGACGTACGAAGCCGATCTCATCAAGCTCGCGTCCGACTACAACCAGGATCTACGCCCGCTGACCGGGCAGACGACGACGATCCCGCTGCTCGTGTCGCAGCAGCACTCGGGGCCGACGACCGCCGGCAGCCGATCGACGGCCACGCTCGCGCAGTGGCACGCCGGCGTCACCCGCCCGGCCGAGATCGTCTGCGTCGGTCCCAAGTACCAGTACCCGTACATCAGCGACGCCACTCACCTGACCAACCCCGGCTACGAACGACTGGGCGAGAAGCTGGGGCAGGTGTTCGCCGAGCGCGTCGTGCGCGGCCGCGACTGGCGGCCGCTGGAGCCGACCACCGTCGCGGTCAGCGGCCGCGTCGTCACCGTGACCTTCCACGTGCCCGTGCCACCGCTGGCCTGGGACACCGTGCTGCCCGCTCCGCACCAGTCCGCCTACACGGAATGGTCGCAGGGGCGCGGCTTCGAGCTCAGGAACGGCAACACCCGCATCCAGGATCAGCGCGGTCGCCATCTCGGGCGACACGGTCCACATCACCAGCGCCACCGACCTGCCGGCATCAGGGGTGGTCGTCGGCTACGCGTTCACCGCCGACGGTACGATCAGGTCCGGCGGCACCGCGCACTGGGGCCTGCTCCGGGATTCGGACCCATTCGTCGGCTCTGTCACCGGCGCGGCGCAGCCTAACTATGCGGTTGCCTTCGAGTTAGACGTTCCCTAGCCGCCCCGCCAGCTGATGCACATGTTCGCGGGGTGCATACGCCGTTCTGGCTCTGGGCGACGTTTGCCGTGGTCCTCGGCGTCCTGCTGGCCGTCGACCTGATCGTCCATCGCGGCGCGCACGGCCGGTCACGCAAGGCCGCGATCGTCTGGACCATCGTCTGGATCGCGGTCGGGCTGCTGTTCGCCGTGTTTGTCGGCATGGTGCTGGGGGCAGCGCGCGGCCAGGAGTACCTGGGCGCGTATCTCATCGAGAAGAGCCTGAGCCTCGACAACCTGTTCGTCTTCCTGGTCATCTTCAAGAGCCTCGGCATCCCGCAGACCGAGCAGCGGCACGTGCTGTCGTGGGGGATCTTCGGCGCCCTCGTGTTCCGCCTGGTGTTCGTGGTCGTCGGCGTCGCCGTGATGGAGAAGTTCCACTGGGTGCGCTACGTGTTCGCGGCCATCCTGATCGTCGCCGCGGTTCGCCTGCTGCGCCCGCACGGCCCCGGTGGCGACGAGAGCAAGGTCGTGCGCTGGCTGTCGCGGCACATCCCCGTGACGACCGACCTGCACGGCGCCGCGTTTTTCGTCCGCGAGGCGGGGCGACGCGTCGCGACGCCGCTCGCGGTCGCGCTGGCTGCCGTCGAGCTGACCGACATCGCGTTCGCGGTGGACTCGGTGCCGGCGGCGCTGGCGATCAGCGATTCGACGTTCGTCATCTACAGCTCGAACGCGTTCGCGATCCTGGGGCTGCGGTCGCTCTACGTCGTGCTCGAGCACCTGCTGGGGACGCTGCGCTACCTGCAATACGGCCTGGCGGCCGTGCTGGCGTTCGCAGGCGCCAAGCTGATCGCGGCCGAGTGGATCCATCTGCCGCCGCTGGTGTCGGTCGGCATCATCGCCGCCTGCATCGGCGTGGCTGTGCTGGCCAGCCTGCGTGGCCGCCGCAGCGCCCCACCGCCCGAAACAAATACATAACTCACCCGATGCCTGGGGACGCGCAAACCCCTAATCTCATGGGCGTTCCGCGCTAGTCTCAGGCCCGTCGCGATGCGGATACTGCTGATCGAAGATCACGCCATCTTTCGCGAAGCGTTGCGCGAGTTGCTGCACGCGAAGGATCCCTCGTTCGAAGTGGTCGCTGAGGCGGCGACCGCACACGATGCGTGTCAGGCCGCGGAGGAACATCACCCCGACGTCACGATCATGGACCTCGTGCTGCGCGGCGCGAGCGGCATCTCGGCGACGCGCGAGCTGTGCCGCCGACAAAAAGGTTCGCGCGTGTTGATCCTGACCGCGATCGCCGAGCCCAGCTTCGTCGTCGAGGCGTTCGCCGCCGGCGCGCGCGGCTACGCGTTGAAGGAGCAGACCTCCGACGACATCGTCGCCGCCGTGCGCGCCGTCGCGCGCGGCGAGCGGTATCTGCCGCCGCAGTTCGATCCGGCGTTGATCGACGACAGCAAGAAGACGAAGGAGAGCCCGGACGGTCTCATGGGCCAGCTGTCAGCGCGCGAGCGTGAGATCTTCGATCTCATCGTCGCGGGCCACCGCAACCAGAAGATCGCGACCGAGCTGTTCATCAGCGTCAAGACCGTCGAGACCCACCGCGCGCGGATCAACCGCAAGCTCGGCGTGCACTCGAGCGTCGAGCTGATCCGCTACGCTGCGCTGCACGGCCGCCTGTCGGCTTAGCTGCCCTCTTAGACCGGGCGCGGCATCGGCAACTCGATGTCGAACACGACGCCCAGGCCGGGGGCGGTCGACAGCCGCAGGCTGCCCAGTAGCTGTGCGACCGCGCGGCGGATGATCCACAACCCCAGCCCGAAGCCCCGCCCCCCGCCTGACCGGCTGTCGAAGGCCGCCGCTTCGTCATCCAGCCGCGTGCCCACTGGCAGGCCGGGACCACGGTCCGCGAACCGGAGACGCAGGCAGTCGCCGCGTCGTTCCAGATGTATGAGGATCGGCGACTCGGGCGCGTGTTTGCTGACGTTCTGCAACAGGTTCGAGAACAGCCGCAGCAGACAGCTGCGGTTCCACGCGCCGCGCATCCGCCCCTCGCCCTCGGCCCGCGTCACCACCACCCCGCAGCGCGCCTGCTTGAGCAGGTCGCGGTTGAGGAAGATGGCCTCGCCGATCGTCTCCTCGACGTCGACCGACTCCAGCACCGGCATGTTGGCCGCGGGGCTCTCGCTGAGCTGTTCGATGGTCAGCACCTCGTCGATCATCTCCAGCGCGCGATTGGCCGCGCGCTCGATGCGCGCCATCGCCTCGAGCCAGTCGCGCTCGGTCAGCGCCGGGCCGGTGGTGGCGCGGCGGGTGTACGCGCCCGCGTGCAGCTTGATCGCGGCCAGGGGCGCGCGCAGGTCGTGGCTGGCGATCCAGATGAGCTCGCGCGCGCGCCGGTCGTCGCGCGGTTTACTGGCGCGGGACGGAGCCCGTTTGGGTCCGATGGGGCGGGGACGGGGCGAAAACATTGCGGCGGCGTGCCTCGGAGACGTGGGCTGTGATCGCGACGGCATTGATGGCTCCTCTCATCGAGCGCTTCCCCAACACAACGCGTGGGCATCTCTTTCCTAGCGTTGCGGAAAGGGACACTACGCGCGTCGAATTTGGCCGTCCCTAGGATCGATCCCGTAAAGCCGATGCGTCATTGACGTGTGTGCGAAACAGCCAAGAAACCTTCGTTCCGGAAAACGTTCCCTTGAATCCAGATCGACAACCGGAAGAGGATGCGGCATGCGTACTGCCCGCTCCGCATTTTTCGCTCTGTTGCTCGTGACCGGCGCCTGCGGGAGGGATCCCGAGACCAACAACGACGGCGGCAGAGACGGCGGAGTCGACTCAGGCGGACGCGGCGGCGCATCGGGCGGCCGTGGCGGCACGAACGCCACCGCCGGACGCGGCGGCACGGGCGGAACCGCGGGCGCGGCTGGTGGCGCTGCCGGCGCGGCCGGCGGAGCTGCTGGCGCGGCGGGTGGCGCCGCGGGCGCAGCCGGTGGCGCGGCCGGCGCGGGCGCGACGGGCGGCGCTGCGGGCGCGGCCGGCGGAGCTGCCGGTGCGGCGGGTGGCGCTGCCGGCGCGGCGGGTGGCGCGGCTGGCGCGGCCGGCGGCGCGGCTGGCGCAGCCGGCGGAGCCGCTGGTGTGGCAGGAGGCGCGGCTGGGGCGGCCGGCGGCGCCGCTGGTGCGGCAGGAGGACCCGCGGGCGCAGCAGGTGGCGCCGCGGGCGCAGCAGGTGGCGCGGCTGGCGCGGCAGGTGGCGCAGCAGGCGCGGCAGGTGGCGCGGCAGGCGCCGCCGGGAACGGCGGCGGTGGTGGTGGCGGCATCGCGTGCACCACCGCGACCACCTGCCCTGGCGTGGACGATGCCTGTCAGCAGCGCGTGTGCATGGCCGGCTTCTGCACGATGGGCTTCACCGCCGCCAACACGGCGCTCGCCGTCCAGACGCCCGGCGACTGCAAGCGCACGGTGTGCGACGGCCTCGGCGGCGTGTTGCCGCAGATCCTCGACAGCGACACGCCCGCCGACGACAGCAACGTCTGCACCAGCGAGATCTGCATGAACGGCATCCCGTCGCACCCACCGCTGCAGGCGGGGACGGTGTGCACGCAGAGCGGCGGCCGGCTGTGCAACGGCAGCAGCGCGGCTCCTGCCTGCGTCGGCTGCTTGGCCGTCGCCAACTGCCCGGGCACGGACACGATCTGCCGGCAGCGCGCCTGCCAGGACAACGCGTGCATCGCCGTCAACGCGCCGGCAGGGACCGCGGCCGAGGCCGACGCCACCGGCAACTGTCACAAGAACGTCTGCGGCAACAGCGGCAACGTCGTGTCCCAGATCGACAACACCGACACGCCCGCCGAAGATGGCAACCAGTGCACGCTCGCGACATGCAACGCGGGCACGCCCTCGCAACAGCCCGTCACGGCCGGCGCGGTGTGCAACCAGAACAACGGCCGCGTGTGCAGCGGCACCACCTGCGTCGAGTGCATCGCCGCCAGCAACTGCCCGGGCACCGACTCGATCTGCCAGCAGCGCACGCTGCTCTGAGGGCCACACCTGCGGCACCGTCAACGCGCAGGCCGGGATCGCCGCCGAGCCCGACACCACCGGCAACTGCCACAAGGCCGTCTGCAACGGCAACGGCGGCGTCGATTCGCAGATCGACGACAACGACAAGCCCGCCGCCGACACCAACCAGTGCACCACCGCGACGTGCACCGCGGGCGTCCCCTCGCAGGCGCCGGTCACGCCCGGCACCACCTGCTCGAGCGGCGGCAAGGTGTGCAGCGGCACGACCTGCGTCGAGTGCATAGTCGCCAACGACTGCACCGGCACCGACACCGCCTGCCAGCAGCGCACCTGCTCCAGCAACACCTGCGGGACGACGTTCACGCAGGCGGGCAACGCTGCCGAGCCCGACGCGGCAGGCAACTGCCACAAGGCCGTCTGCGACGGTAGCGGCGGCGTCGATTCGATCGTCGACGACACCGACAAGCCCGTCGACAACAACGCCTGCACCAGCGACGTCTGCACCGCCGGCGTCGTCTCGAACCCGCCGCTGCCGGCCGGGACGATCTGCAACGCCGACAACGTCCACGTCTGCAGCGGCAGCAGCGCCACCTGCAACCCGCTCACGTTCCGCGCCGTGCGCGTCGGTAACGGCACCGCCGCGCTGACCAGCGGCGTCGCGGCGGCGACATTCATCGAGGAGCGACGGCTCGACGGCAGCCTGGTCGGGCAACGCGCTCGCGCTGCCGACAACAGCGTCGGGAGCCAATCAGCCGCTGACGCTGTCGGGCACCGCGACGTCCGACGGGCGCGCTGGCGTTGTCGGGCGACGGCCGGTACCTGACGCTGGCGGGCTACGCCGCGGCGCCCGGAACTGGAGGCGTCGTCGCCATGAGCGCTCGCGACGATGAACCGTGTCGCGGCGCGCATCGACGTCGCCGGCACCATCGACACGACGACGCGGTTCAACGTCGCGCTCAGCGCTGACAACGTGCGCAGCGCGGTGTCGGCCGACGGGAACTGGTTCTGGATCGCGAGGCAACGGGGGCTCGACGACCCGGCGGTGTCTGGTACAACACGCTCGGCAGCGTCGGCGGCGAGGTACGCATCATCGCGGTTCCTGGCAACATGCGCATGGGTGCAGGTCGTCGGTGGCCAGCTCTACGTCGACGAGAAACGGGAACAGCCTGGTCGACGTGTTCACGATCGGCACCGGGCTGCCGACGACCACGGGCCAGACGGCAGCCATGCTGCCGGGGCTCACGATCCGACGGGGCAGCCCGTTCGGCTTCGTGTTGCTCGACCTCAACCCGGCGATCGTCGGGGTCGATACGCTGTACGTCGCCGACGACGGCTCCACCCCCATCCCACCCCGGGCATCCAGAAGTACACGTTCAATGGCACCACCTGGGCATCCGACGGCACCCTGAACACGTCGACCCCGACGGGCTTCCGCGGCCTCGCCGGCTACGCGGTCTCCGGCACGGTCACGTTGATGGCGAGCACGAACGCGACCGCGAACGAGCTGGTCATGTTCGTCGACAACGGAACGTCGGTCACCTCGACGTCCGTGAGGACGGCGGGCACGAACACCGTCTATCGCGGCGTCGCGCTGTCGCCGCACTTCCAGCCCTGAGCGCCAGCGCGAGCGCGACGAGTAGCAACCACGACGCCGCCGGCGCGGCGGCGGTGCAGCCGCACCCGGACGGCGCCGGGTCGGTCTTGCCACCGTCCAAGCCGGCGTCGACCGCCGTCGGGTAGCAGGTGTCCGCCGTCCAGATTCCGCGCCCGGCCTGCTCGTCGCACGAATCCTGGCAGATCGCCGCGACGCACGCCTTGACCGCGCTGACCTGCGCGTAGCTGGCGATCGGCTGCAGCGTCGCGCCCTCGTCGTCCGAGGTCGCCAGCGCCCAGCCGTCGGTGTAGTTGCTGCCGCCGAGGTACAGCTTGCCGGCGCGCTCGCCCAGCGCGCGCAGCCGCGGGCTGCCCGGCGGCGTCCAGGCCTGGAACGTCGCGCCGCCGTCGATCGAGCGCCAGCCGATGCCCGCCCCCTGGCCGCCGTCGACGCCAGCCGTCATCTGACCGGCGACCAGGATCGTCCCGCTCGCCAGGCGCGCGAACGCGGTCAGCCGGCCACCCGCGATCGTCACCGGCGTCGTGATCGTCGCGCCGCCGTCGCGCGCGATCGCCAGCCGTTCGGTGCCCGCGTCGATCACGCGCAGGTAGACGACGTCTGGGTCGACGGGATCGATGGCGATGATGCGAACCGCGCTGGCGCCCAGCGCCGGCTCGGCGTCCAGCTCGGTCCAGCTTCCGCCGCCGTCGCGCGAGCGCACGAGGCGCGGCTGCGAGCCCGCGGTCAGCAGCGACAGGTAGATGACGCGCGTGTCGGCGCGCGCGATCTCGACGCCCAGCAGGCTGGCCCCGGCGGGCGCGGCGTAGATCGGCGTCGCGCCGAAGCTGGCGCCGCCGTCGTCCGACACGAACACCGCCGCCGCCGGCAGGCCGCCGTCACCGGGCGGCGTCGCGATCGCGAGCACGCGCGCCGGGTCGACAGGGTCGGGGAAGTAGTCGGCGGCGACGACGTCCGCCAGCACGCCGCCGCTGCGCCGCCAGCTGCACGACCCGTCGGACGACATCGCCAGCCCGACGTCGGGTGACAGGCTATAGAGGCGGTCGTCCGGCGGCGCCCCCAGCGTGTACAGCCCCCCCATCGCCGTCTCGGGCCGCTCGCAGGTCCACTGCCAGCTCGTGCCGCCGTCGTCCGAGATGATGAGCCCGAAGTTGGTCGCCAGGACGATCTGCTGCGGGCGGTCCGCGGGCAGCAGCACCGCGTCGGAGTCCGGGAACGCGCCGTTCGCCCACACCTGACCACCCGACGCCACCAGCGCGAGCGCCAGTGTCAGCGTCAGCGATGCGCGCGAAGGCATTGGCTTTTCAGTCTACACAGATCCCGGCGGCGACTCGTGCGTCGGAGGTCACATGCGCCACTCGCTGCCCGTCATCCAGAACGACCGTGACATCGTCGACCGCATCGAGATCCCGCTCCCCTGCCACGTCCCGTGGGCCGACATGACCGGGGACGACCGCGTGCGGTTCTGCGGCGACTGCCGCCAGAACGTCTACAACGTCGCGATGTTCACGCGCGCCGAGGCGACGCGGCTGCTCAACGACAGCAGCGGCCGCGTCTGCCTGCGCATCTTCCGCCGCCCCGACGGCACCGTGGTCACCGACGACTGCCGCGCCCGCCTGCGCGCCGCCCGCAAGCGCGGCCTGCTCATCTTCGCCGGCACGCTGCTGGTGGTGTTCTGGGCGCAGATCTGCGCGCAGTTCGTCGGCCTCATGGGCCTGCGCCGCGTGATGAGCAGCGGCGGCACGATGGGCGAGCCGCCCACGATGCCGATGGCCGGCGCCCCGCTGCCCATGCCGGCGCCGCCTGCGCATCGAGATGACAGGCAAGCCGCCCCTCCTGCTGGAGATGAAGGGCGAAGCGCCTCTCCAGGAGCGCGCGGGAGGTATCGCGCCGCCGCGCCCGGAGACGATGGGCAGGCGCAGCTTCAAGGGCAAGATCGTCATCAAGAAGGACAAGGCCAAGGACGCGGCCCGATGATCGCCGGCGAGCGCGACGCGCTGGACTGCATCGACATCCCGATCCCGTGCAAGGCGTCGTGGGACGACATGGTCGGCGACGAGCGCGTGCGCCACTGTGGCGATTGCCGCCAGAACGTCTACAACATCGCCGCGTTCAGCCGCCGCGAAGCGACGCGGCTTCTGCAGGAACGCACCGGCCGCGTTTGCCTGCGCATCTTCCGGCGCCCCGACGGCACCGTGATCACCGACGACTGCCGCGCCCGCCTGCGCGCCGCCCGCAAGCGCGGCCTGCTGATCTTCGCGGGGACGCTGGTCATCGTGGCGTGGGCGCAGATCTGCGCCCAGTTCGTCGGGCTCAGGAACCTGCGCCGCGTGATGTCGCCCAGCACCACCACGGGTGTGACGGCCGTGCCGGCCGAGGTGAAGCCCGTGCCCGTGCTGCCGCAGCCAGACCAAGATGGGAGCCTCCGCCGCTGCCTCGCGAGCCCGAACCGCCCCGCAAGAAGCCGCGCCGCGGGCACGAACGACACCACGCCAAGATGGGCAAGCTGGTCAGCCCCACCACGGTCGAGCTGATGGGAGACGTGGTGGATCGACGCTAGCTGTGGTTCGATGGGCGCCCTCTGCGATGAGGGCTGATGACACTCCGGATCCTTTCGACGCTTGCATGTCTGTTGACGCTCGGGCCGCTGCCGGGCGGGTGCGCGTCCGTGGCTGAAGCGCCGAAGCCGCGCGCGCCCGCGCCGGTCGTCGAACGCACGTTCGACAATCCGATCCTGCCGGGCATGTACCCGGACCCCAGCATCTGCCGCGTCGGCGACGACTTCTACCTGGTGACCAGCAGCTTCGAATATTTCCCCGGCGTCCCCATCTTCCACAGCCGCGATCTGGTGCACTGGCGGCAGATCGGCCACGTGCTGACGCGCGACAAGCAGCTCGACCTGCGCGGCGTACCGGCGTCGGGCGGCATCTACGCGCCGACGCTGCGCCACCACGCGGGCCGCTTCTTCATGATCACGACGCTGGTCGGATCGCCGAACCGCGGCGGCAACTTCTTCGTCACCGCCGAGGACCCGCGCGGGCCGTGGTCGGATCCGATCTGGCTCGACAGCGACGGCTTCGACCCGTCGCTGCTGTTCGACGGCGGTGACGTCTACTACCTGCGCGACGGCAAGGGCGCCGACCCCGACCATCCGCGCGTCTACCAGGCGCGCATCGATGTCGCGACGGGCGCGCTGCGCGAGCCGATGCAGCCGATCTGGGAAGGGACGGGCGGCATCTGGCCCGAGGGCGCGCACGTCTACAAGCTGGCGGGGCGCTACTACCTGTTCGCCGCGGAGGGCGGGACGTCGTACGACCACTCCGTGGTCGTCGCGCGCAGCTCATCGCCGTCCGGACCGTTCGAAGCGTTCACGCGCAACCCGATCGTCACCCACCGCGATCGGCGCGACCACCCGATCCAGGCGACCGGCCACGCCGACATCGTCGAGCTGGCCGACGGAACGTACTGGGCCGTGCTGCTCGGCGTCCGCGCGCAAGAGCGCCGGCACCACCTGGGACGCGAGACGTTCCTGGTCCCGGTCAGCTTCGGCGCCGACGGCTGGCCGACGATGGGCGACGCCGGCCGCGTCGAGCTGCGCATGCCGGCGCCGCGCCTGCCGCCGCACCCGTTCCCGCCCGTGCCGGCGCGCGATGACTTCGACGCCGCCGCGCTGGCCCCCGCGTGGAGCTTCGTGCGCAACCCCGACGCCGCCGACCTGTCGCTGACCGCGCGCCCCGGCCACCTGCGCCTGGTCGGCTCGCCGGTCACGCTGGACGAGATCGCGTCGCCGGCGCAGATCGTGCGCCGGCAGCAGCACTTTCGTGTTCGCTGCCGCGCGGCGCTCGACTTCTCGCCGCTGGCGCCCAACGAGGAAGCCGGGCTCAGCGTGCGCGCCAACGAGAACTTCCGCTACGACCTGGCGGTCCGCGTGGGCGCGTCGGGGCGCGAGGCGGTGCTGACCAGCCGTGTCGCCGGCGTGTCGACGGAGGTCGCGCGCGCGCCGCTGGCCGACGGCGTGGTCGCGCTGGAGGTCATCGCCGACGAGTCGTCGTACGAGTTCAAGGTGACCGCCGCCGAGACGACGACAGTGCTGGGCAAGCTGCCGGTGCAGCCGCTGTCCGCCGAGGACATCGGCACGCACGGCCGGCATCACTTCACGGGCGCGATGATCGGCCTGTACGCCACCGGCAACGGCAAGCGCGCGACCGCGCCGGCCGACTTCGACTGGTTCGAATACGCGCCGTGACCCGCGCGGCGCCGGCGGCGCGCGCGTCAGCGATTGAGATGGGCCAGCCTGTGATCGATCCAGTCGACCGCGTCGGGCATGGCGTGCGCCTCGTGGAAGCGGCGTAGCTCGCCGTAGCGCTTCGCGAAGTCGAAGCCGATGCTGAAGTAGAGCTTGCGCAGGCAGTCGGGACACAGCCACGGCGTACTGCGATCCAGCTCGTCGAGCGAGCCGACGCCGTTCATCAGGCATTCGTACGCGGCGCAGTGCGGGAGCGAAAACATGTGCCCGGTCTCGTGCGCCATGACGATCAGCGCGCGCCGCAACATCTGCTGGCGCGCGGCAGGCGTGTCGGGCTGGCCGTGCGCGCCCGGGGCGTAGCGCGCCAGCGAAAACACGCCCACGCGCCGCTCCAGGCTGGCGAGGCCGAAGATGAACTCCCACGCCCAGTCGGCGAACAGGTCGGACATCGTGATCCCCAGGTACGCGACGGCGTCGGGCGGCAGCCGCGGCTTGAGCGCGTGTTCGATCAGATCCGCGCGGTACTGGACGATGGTCTCGCCGCCCATGTCGCGCGCGCGCATGCCCATCGCGGGCAGCGGCAGCGGCTCCGCGATGCGCGCCTGCAGCTGGTAGAACGCCGCCAGGTAGTCGCGCAGCGTCTCGAGCAGCGCGGCGTCGTCGGGCTCGAACGGGCCGATCGGCTGCAGCACGATGACGTCGCGCGCCGCGGTCGGACGCGCGGGCGCGCCGCGCATGTAGTCCTCGAAGCTCTGTCCCGGCTCGGCGTGCACGGCCAGCCAGTCACCCGGGCGCGGCGGCCGCTTGGACGCGAACAGCTTCGGGTCGGGGCGGAACGCGCCCGCGGGCGCGATCGTGGAGCACACGCGCGCCGCGCCCGCCTGCCGCGCCGCCGGCGTGCTGGTGCCGGCCCCACATCCGTTCGCCAGGGCGGCGGCCGCCGCCGTCACCCCGATCGCCGCGCGAACGGACCGACGCACGACGGATCGGACAAGCCCGCCGCGAAAAGGTTCCCGCTCATCAGGCGGTTTTCCTGCGGAACCTGCGGCCTCCGAAGTTGTCCGGGGCGACGTGCCGGGGCGCGGACGCCGGATCTTTGCCTTCTATGCGGCGACGTTCGCGGTGACGCACATCATCACGACCGCCTACCGGCTGCAGGGCGGATCGTGGAGCTCGCTCGACACCTTCGTGGTCGCGAACGGGATCATGCTGATTCCGGGCGTCACGGCGTTCGTGTTCACGCGCTGGATCTTTCGCGAGCCCGTCCGCCATACCCTGGGCCTCCACTTCAGGCCCAATCGCTGGTGGCTAGCCGCGTGGATCTTGCCGCCGGCGCTGATGTTGCTGACCCTCGGCGTGAGCTTGTTGGTGCCGGGCACGTCGTACGACCCGACGATGAGCGGGCTGGGCGAGCGGCTCGGTTTCTCCGCCGCGGACGCGCGCGGCTGCGCGCGCAGATCGGCTTGCTGGGACTGCCTCCGCTCGCTGGCTTTCTGGCGCAGGGGCTGCTGCTCGGTCCCACGCTGGGGATCATCGGCGGTCTGGGTGAAGAGATCGCGTGGCGAGGCCTCCTGCACCACGAGCTGATCCCCTCCGGCTTCTGGCGGTGCGCCCTGGTGACCGGCGCGCTGTGGGCCGCGTGGCATGTCCCGCTGACGCTGCAAGGCTACGGCTACCCGCACCATCCCTTCATCGGCACGGCCGTCGCCGTCGCCTACACCATGCTGTTCGCGCCGCTGCTGACCTTCATCCGCCTGCGCGCCGGGTCGGTGATCGCTCCGGCGATCTTTCACGGTACGGCCGACACGACCGTGTTGCTGACGATGGCGCTGGTCGGCGGTGGCGGCGAGCTGACGACAGGCTGGGGAAGCCTGTCCTGCATCGCCGTCCTCGCCGCGATCAACGTGATGCTCGCGGCCGCGATTGCGTCCGCGCGCGCGGCGTCACCACGCCAGGCGGAAGCCGGCGGTGTAGCCGTCGCTGTGGCCGTTGCCGATCCACCAGTGGGTGTAGCCGATGCGCGAGACCAGCAGCGGCAGCGGCGGCCCCACCGGTGTCAGCGGAAACGGCGTCGCGGCGCGCCGCACGGCGCCGAGCCCCAGCTCCAGGCCTATCTCGCCGCCAAAGCCGCCGTAAATCGACGGCGCCATCGCGGCCGGCTCGTCGCCGCGCTGGATCGCGATGAGCGTCTGCGCCTCGCCGCCCGCGAAGATGCCGACCTCGATGGGGCTGTCGGGCCGCCCCCCGTCCATACCGGCGCGCTTATGTGCGCGTTGACGGCGAGGCCGCTGAACGCCGACGTCGTCGACGTGAGCGCGCCTTCCAGCTGCGCGAGCAGCCGCGATGCGAAGCCCACGTCCCACCGCCATCGGCCGAGGCGCGCCATGCGACTCATCTGCGCGCTGGTCGCCATCGCCCGCAGATGTCCGCCGTACATCGCGTGCGTCTGCACGCCCAGCATCCAGATCGCCGGCGGTGCCTCCACCTCCCAGCGCGCGAAACCGGTGGCGGGATCGGCCAGCGTCAGCTCCAGAGGGCGGCCCGCCGGATCCGGCAACGCCAGCGTGATGCGCCGCGGGATGTTGTTGCCGGCGAAGTCGTAGCCGGGGAACACCACCCAGTACGATCGCGTCTGCCCCGGCGCCACGACGACGGGCTGCCACTTCAGGTGGTAGCTGCCGTCGCTGGCCGCGTCGTCGAATGTCCCTTCGTCGCCCCAGGCAGCCGGTAGCGATCGCGTCTCACCCGGCGCCCGCGCGTCGATGGCCATCTGCCAGGTCAGCTCCGACGGCCGCAGCACGTAGTCGCTGTGACCGAGGTTGGCGACGGTCACCTCCGCGACGATCTCGGAGTCGTCGCTCAGGCCGTCGCTGGCGACGTCATCGGAGATCTGCAGCTGCCGGACCTGCACGCGCAGCCCGCCGCGCGACGCCGTGACGGGCTCGCGCAGGCGGACGACCTCGAAGCCGCTGCCACACGCGCCGGACGTGACGGCGAGTGCGAGTACCAGGCAGGCGCGGCGAAGGTTCATCGACGCGCGTTTGACCGCGACGGCCGCCGTCGCGTTGGCCGATCGCGATGACTATCGCCCGGGCTGTCCAAGCATCCTCGTGGGCCATCTCAAGGTCGTTCTCTCGATCACGTCATTGTGGTGATTGGGGTCGGGCTCGGCTACCGCGCGAGGCGCCAGAATCAACGGCTCGACGAAGAATATTTTCGGAAACACGCGTCACCGATGTGGCCCACGACCCGAGACACGTCCGCGATCTCATTGTCGAAAGCTCGACTCTGTGCCCGCAAGCACTCCCTGCACGCGCCGCGGCTGGTGCATCATGTCGGTGTAGATCTTCTGGCGAGCCGGTGCGTCTGAGGGCCCATCTCATACCCAAGGAGGCGGCATGTCTCTTAATCGATTGGTTGTCGTCGGGGCGGCGCTGGCGGCGGGCGCGACGGCGTGGACTCCGGGCCAGGCGCGCGCGTTCTGCGGTTTCTTCGTCGCCGGCAGCGACGCGAAGCTGACCAACAACGCGTCGCAGGTCGTGCTGCTCCGCAAGGGGAACCGCACGGTCATGACCATGTCGAACACGTACCAGGGGCCGCCGCAGGACTTCGCGATGGTCGTACCGGTGCCGGTCGTGTTGCAAAAGGAAAACGTCCGGACGCTGCCCGCCGACGTGTTCGACAAGGTCGACTCGCTGTCGGCGCCGCGGCTGGTCGAATACTGGGAGCAGGACCCGTGCCGGCGCGAGTACTACCCCGACGAGGCTGGCCTGCCGGCACCGCACGCGGTTTCGAAGAGCGCGGATGACGAGGACGCCGAAGAGCCCCGCGAGCGCGACCTGGGCGTGCGGGTCGAGGCCCGCTTCGTCACCGGCGAATACGAGGTCGTCATCCTGTCGGCCAAGGAATCGTCGGGGCTGGAGACCTGGCTGCGCCTCGGCCGCTACAACATCCCGCGCGGCGCCGCCGCGGCGCTGGCGCCGTACGTGCGCGACAAGGCGAAGTTCTTCGTCGCCAAGGTGAACATCAACAAGGTGCAGCGGAACGCGGCCGGCCTGGTGCAGCTGTCGCCGCTGCGGTTCTCGTTCGACGACAACCAGCTGCGGCTGCCGGTGCGGCTCGGGCTGCTGAACGCCTCCGGCAAGCAGGATCTGATCGTCTACATCGTGCATCCGACCGCGCGCTTCGAGGTGGCGAACTACGCCAACGCGTTCATCCCCACCAACCTCGAGGTGGGCGAGGCGGTGAGCTCCAACTTCCCCGCGTTCTACGCCGAGCTGTTCGACGCCACCGTGGAACGCATGGGCCGCAAAGTCGTGGTCACCGAATACGCGTGGCAGACGACGTCGTGTGATCCGTGCCCGACGCCGCCGCTGTCGCTCGACGAGCTGTCGTCGCTGGGCATGGACGTGCTGGAAGGCATCGGCGCCGCGCCGCCCGAGCCGCCGATGTCGATGCCGGGATCGACCAAGCCCAGCGTCATCGCGCGCGAGGCGGCCAGCCGGGCACAGCCGCGCGCACAGATGTTCACCGGCCCGCAGCCGAGCTGGGTGATCACGCGGCTGCACGCCCGCTACGACAAGGAATCGCTGTCGGAGGACCTGGTGTTCCGCGAGGCGTGGCCCGTGATCGGCGGCCGCGCCGGCTGGAACGGCGGCACCAGCGAGGCGGACGCCGGCGCGCAGGTGATGCGCGACAAGACCGTCGACAGCAACTTCCAGGGCCGCTACATCATCCGCCACTACTGGACGGGGCCGGTCGCGTGCAAGGACCCGCGCTTCGAAAGCTGGGGCGGCCCCACCGACGGGTCGTACGGCGGCGCGCCGCAGGCGGCGAAGGGGCTCGCGACGGCGCCGCGCGGGAAGTTCGCGCTGTCGACCGAGCTGCGCTCGCCGGTGCCGTTGCTGGGCATCGCGGGCAAGCCGCCGGCGCGCAGGACACCGGCGCCGTGACAGCGCGTTCGGCGTTGGCCGGCGCGGCGGCGTTGCTCGGCATCGCCCTGGCGCTGACGCCGGGGCGCGCACACGCGTTCTGCGGCTTCTTCGTCGCGGGCAACGACGCCAAGCTGACCAACAACGCGTCGCAGGTCGTGCTGATGCGCAAGGGCAACCGCACGGTGATGACCATGTCGAACACCTACCAGGGGCCGCCGCAGGACTTCGCGATGGTCGTGCCGGTGCCGGTCGTGTTGTCGAAGGAAAACGTCAAGACGCTGCCCGCCGACGTATTCGACAAGGTCGACTCGCTGTCGGCGCCGCGGCTGGTCGAATACTGGGAGCAGGATCCGTGCGCGCCAGGGTTGGTGTACGGCACGGCGTCCGCGATGAGCTTGCTGGACGCTCCCGCCGTGTCGCAAAAGGCGAGCAAGAGGAGCAGGCGCGATCTCGGTGTCACGGTCGAAGCCCGCTTCATCGTCGGCGAATACGAGGTGGTCATCCTGTCGGCCAAGGAGTCGCAAGGGCTGGACACCTGGCTGCGGCAGAGCGGCTACCACATCCCGCCCGGGGCTGCGGCGGCGCTGGCGCCCTACGTGCGCGACAAGTCGAAGTTCTTCGTCGCGCGCGTCGACATCACAAAGGTGCGGCGCGACGCTGCCGGCGTCGTCCAGCTGTCACCCCTGCGCTTCGCGTTCGACACCAACGAGCTGCGGCTGCCGGTCCGCCTGGGGTTGCTGAACGCGACGGGCAAGCAGGACCTGATCGTCTACGTCATCAATCCGGAGTCGCGCTTCGAGGTCGCCAACTACCGCAACGCCTTCATCCCGACCAACCTGGAGGTAGGCGACGGCGTGCGCGACAACTTCCCCGCGTTCTACGCCGAGCTGTTCGACGCCACCGTCGAGCGCTCGGGACGCAGAGTCGTCGTCACCGAATACGCGTGGCAGACAACGAAGTGCGATCCGTGCCCCGGCCCCGTGCTGACGCTGGACGATCTGTCGACGCTGGGGCTCGACGTGCTCGAAGGCATCGGCGCCTCGTCACCGACGGCGGTGCCGCCGCCGGGCACGACCAAGCCAAGTGTCATCGCGCGCGACGAGGCGACGGCGGCGGCGAGCCAGGCACGACGGCCGCGGTTCAGGGGCCGACAGCCGAGCTGGGTGCTGACCCGGCTGCACGCGCGCTACGACAAGGACTCGCTGGCCGAAGACCTGGTGTTCCGCGAGGCGCCGCCCGTGGTCGGCGGGCGGGGCGGCGGCAACGTGAACGAGCAGGACGCCGGCGCGCAACTGGTGAGCGACGGCACGCCCAGCACCTTCCAGGGACGCTACCTCATCCGCCACTACTGGACCGGCCAGGTGACGTGCGAGGCCCCGCGATTCGAGCGCTGGGGCGGCCCGCCCGACAATCCCTACGCCAGGAACCTGGCGACGCCCGCAAAGGGCCTGGCCACCGCGCCGCGCGGCAAGGTCGCGCTGCGCAGCGAGGTGCGCTCGCCGGTGCCGCTGCTCGGCATCGCGGGTACGCCGCCGCCCACGCGCAGGAGGCCGGCGCCGTGACCGCGCAAGCGCGTCAGATGCACAGCCCCACCAGCAGCTGACACGCGCCCGTCCCGTCGCAGGTGCCACTGACGCCGCTCGGCGCAGACGCAACTTCGTTCGGCGCCCGGCAAGAAGCACTGGCCCGATGCGAGGTTGTTGCAGAAGCCCGCGCACGAGCCGACGCCGCCACACGACGGTCGGCCGCCATAGGGCGTGCCGCTGGGGACCGGCGAGCAGGCGCCGAGGTGACCGGCGACGTCACACGCCTGGCATGGGGCCTGGCAGGCGTCGTTGCAGCAGTAGCCGTCGACGCAGCGCTGGCTCGCGCACTCGGCCGCCGTCTGGCAGCGGGCACCGTTCACGCGACCGCTGACGCACGCGCCGCCGTCGCAGTAGGGGCGCGCCGTCGTGGCGCAGTGGTTGTCGGACGTGCATGTCGTCAGGCACGCGGTCCCGCCCGCGTTGCAGTCGAAATCGCCGCACGACATCGTGGCGACGTTTGAGCAAGCGCCAGCGCCGTTGCAGCCGCCGCGTACCGTGAGCGTCGCGCCCGCGCAGCTCGCCGATCGGCAGGTCGTCTCGTCTCCTGGGTACGTGCACGCCGTCGGCGATGCGCGCTGCACGAGCCGGCGGCGCAGGCTCCGCTGCCCGCGCAGGCGGCGCGCGTGCCGTGCGGCTGACCCGAGGTGACCTGCGTGCAGGTGCCGCGCGACGTGGCGATGTCGCACGCCTTGCATCGTTCCGTGCAGGCGGTGTTGCAGCAGACGCCGTCGACGCAAGTCTCCGAGACGCATTCGGACGATTGCGTGCACGCCGATCCGTTGCTCTTGGGTCCGGCCGGGGTTTCGGCGGCAGCGTCGCGCGCGTCCGTGGTCGCGCTTTCGATCAGCGGCGTCGTGCGCATCCACCGGCGCACTCTCGACAACGGCGTCGTGCGCATCCACCGGCCCGCTTTCGGCAACGGCGTCGCGCGGGTCCACGGGCGCGCTGTCGACCGTGGCGTCGCCGACTTTCTCGGTGGCTGCGTCGGCCGGGGCGGCGTCGGCGTCCTTCTCGGCGGCTGCGTCGGCCGAGGCGGCGTCGCCGACCTTCTCGGCGGCTGCGTCGGCGTGGCGTGCGAAAGCAGAGCTTGTCCGGCTCGCGGCAGACGAATCCCCGCGGACAGACGGTGCCGCCGGCGCAGGCGAGCGTGCCGTCCTGGATGGTGGGCGAGTAGCAACCAGCGACGGCACCGACCAGCGCAAGCACGCGCCGCCGTGGCCGGTAGTCGTCGTGAGCTCGGTCGCCGTCGCAACGCCATGCGCGCCCCGCTCAGAACACGACTCTGAGGTTTGCCCCCGCGAGCGAGCGGGCCGCCGTCGGTTCGACGGTCACGCGCCCGCGCGTCGTCGCGTACACCACGATCCCCGCGGCCAGCCCCACCGCACCGGCGACCATGCCGATCACCTGCAGGTTCTCGTACCTCATGCCGCGCACCTCCTTGTCGCGGTCGAACACAATCGCCATGCCGGCCGCTCCCGCGGCGGAATCGTCGCTCAAGCTGTCGCTCTCGTTCTTGGCGAGCACGCCGAACGTCACGCCGGCGCCCATCAACACCAGACCGGCGGCGCCCAGCGACAGCGCGACGGTCCGCCCCGTATCGGCACCGGGCGTCGACGGATCCGGCGTGCACCAGCGACGCGTCGGCGTCGGCAGTCGGCGCCGTACCGCTGGATGACGCCGTCACCACCGGCGCCGGCGGTGGAACGGCAGGCGGGGCGGCGGCACCGGGCGGCGACGCGCCGCCCGTCGAGCCCCTTGGCAGCATCGCCGACCGTGCCCACCCGCGCACGCAGCTCCGCCACGTATCGGGCCGCCTTGTCCCGCTTGTCGGCCGGGGCGTCAGTGCGCTTCGGCGAGGAACCGCTCGAACGCTGACAGCGCGTCGGCGTCGCGGCCGAGGCCGAGGTACGCCAGACCGAAGTCGTAGTGGATCTTCGGGCTCGGAACCAGCGCGTACGCCTCTTCGAACCTGTCGAGCGCGACCCGGTGCTCGCCGCGCTTGAGGGCGTCCACCCCCTCGACCAGCTTGGCGCGCGCCGCATCGCGGACCGCATCGTTCGCACCGTGTGGTTCCGCCCGGACCACGCCCGCGCCCGCGAGCGTGGCCATCGCCACCACTGCGGTGACCAGCGCCCGCTCAAAGATCGACGATGCCATCGGCGTCCACCACGCGTCGCGGCTGCGGTTGCGGCTGCACCTGGCGCCCGGCAGGTCGAACGCGCAGCGCCGGGCGCGCCGCCTGCGTCGCCTTCCGTTCGGGCGGCAAGGGGCCCGCCGCGGCCGGCGTCTCGAGCGGTCGCGTCGCCGTCGGCAGCACCTCCTCCGGCGGCTGGCGGTGGCTGTGCCGCCGCTTGCCAGACCGGCTCGGAGACCGGCGCGTGTTCGGCTCGAGACGGCGCCGGGCTGCGGAGCGCCAACCACAACGCGCCCGCCAGCGCGAGCCCGCCCGCCAGCGCGACGGCGATGTCGACGCGCCAGGGTTTTGGCCACGCGACGATCTCCACGCGCCAGGGTTTGGCCCGCGCGCCAGCGGCCGCCGGCGCGGCCGTACGGGAAGCCGCCGGCTTGCCCGCACGCAGCTCCTTGGCGACGTCGTGCATGGAAGCGGGCCGGTCACCCGGCCGTTTCGCCAGCATGCGCGCCAGCAGATCACCCAGCCACGCTGGCGCGTCGGGCGCTTCGTCCGCCAGTGACGGAGGCGCGCGAAACTGGTGAGCGGTGACCAGCTCCTTGATCGTCTCCGCGAGGAACGGCGGCTGGCCGGTCAGCATCTCGAACAGGATGCAGCCGAGCGCATAGATGTCGGCGCGATGGTCGACCTCCGCCGATCCCCCGCACTGCTCGGGCGACATGTACTCCGGCGTCCCCAGCAACATGCCCCGCACCGTGAGCCGATCGCGCGGATCGCCCGCCTGCAGCTTGGCGATGCCGAAATCGAACACCTTCACCACGGCAGGCGACTCACCAACGAGGAACACGTTGTCGGGTTTGAGGTCGCGGTGGACGATGCGCTGGCCGTGCGCGGCGCCGAGCGCCTCGGCCACCTGCACCGCGATCGCGCACGCCTCGCTCCAGGGAACCGTCTCCGTCCGCTGCAGCCTGTCACCCAGCGTCTCCCCCACCAGGTGGTCCATCACGATGTACGCGCGGCCCGTCGCGTCGACGTCGCAGTCGAAGACGTCGACGATGCCGGGATGGCGGATGAGCGACGTCGCCCGCGCCTCGTTGAAGAAGCGCTGCAGCACCTGAGGGCTGCCACACAATTCCGGCGGCAGCAGCTTGATCGCGACCTGGCGCGCGATGCGCTGGTGCTCGGCCAGGAACACCACGCCCATGGAGCCGCTTCCGAGCTTCGCGACCAGCTTGTAGTTACCGAGCGTTTCCCCAATCATCGCGAGATCCGCCCATGAAGGTCAGCGGCTCGAACGTGGGTACGACGCGCCAGCGGGTCAAGGGCACTCCCTGATTTTCGTGGCGCGCTCCGGAGCCTGGAAGTTGTAAAAGGGACGCATCGGAGACGGCGCAGCGACCGATGACCGAGGCATGACGATCGCATCGCCGCCCAGCGGCACACTGGAGCTCGACCGTGACGTCGCCGCCGAGGCGCGGGCGCTGGCCGCGCGCTGGCAGAACGGGGATCGCGCCAACCCCGCGTTTCGCGCCGAGGTCTCCGGCGCGCTGGCTTCCCTGCGCAACCAATGGCGGCTACGGCCGGGCGGCTTCGACGCCGACGCGGTGGCGCTGCTGCGGGACGTATCGCGTCAGGTGTCCGCGCCGGTGGTGGCGCCGGGCGCGGCGGAGGCGGTGCTGCACGACGTGTTCGGGTACGCGGCGTTTCGCCCCGGGCAGAAGGAGATCATCGACGCCCTGCTGGCCGGGCGCGACTGCGTCGGCGTCATGCCGACCGGCGCGGGCAAGTCGCTGACTTACCAGATCCCGGCCCGGATCCTGGGCGGCACGACGCTGGTGGTGTCGCCGCTGATCGCGCTGATGAAGGACCAGGTCGACGGCCTGGACGAGGTCGGCCTGCGCGCCACCTACCTGAGCGCGACGCTGGAGCCCGCCGAGCGCGATCGCCGCGTGCGCGCGCTGGCGGCCGGCCAGTTCGAGATCTGTTACGCGGCGCCCGAGGGGATCGAGGCCTCGGTCGGGCGCGTGCTGGCGGGCCTGGACCTGCGCCTCATCGCGGTCGACGAGGCCCACTGCATCAGCCAGTGGGGCCACGACTTCCGGCCCGCGTACCGCAACCTGGCGGGGCTGAAGCGCCGGTTCGGCGCCGGGCGGCCGGGCGGCATCCCGATCCTGGCGCTGACCGCGACGGCGACGCAGCAGGTGACGGCCGACATCGTCAGCCAGCTGGCGATGGACCGCCCCACCAGCTACCGGGGCAGCTTCTTCCGCCCCAACCTGCACGTGTCGGCGTACCGCAAGGGGGAAGACGGCGACACCGGCGGCAAGGGGGTGCGCAGCTCCATCGTCCGGCTGGTGGAATCGCGGCGCGGGCAGAGCGGCATCATCTACGCGCTGTCACGCAAGGCGTGCGAGTCGCTGGCCGACCACCTGCGCAAGCGCGGCATCCGGGCCGCCGCGTATCACGCCGGGCTGGAGCCGCGCGAGCGCACGAAGACCCAGGACGCGTTCTCGCGCGACGACGTCGACGTGGTGGTGGCGACGGTCGCGTTCGGCATGGGCATCGACAAGTCGAACATCCGCTACGTCATCCACCGCGACATGCCGCGGTCGATCGAGGCGTATTACCAGGAGATCGGGCGCGCCGGCCGCGACGGCGTGGCGGCCGACTGCATCCTGTTCTATTCGTGGGCCGACGTGCTGGCCTACGACCGGTTCCACGACGACGTCGACCCGGCGGTGGCGACGCGCCAGCGCGACCAGATACGCGAGATGTTCCGGCTGGCGGAGGCCAAGGGCTGCCGGCACCGGTCGATCGTCCGCTACCTGGGCGAGACCATTCGGGAGTGCGGCGAATCGTGCGACGTGTGCGCGGGCTGGAACCGGTTGAGCGAGAGCCGCCCGGTCGCCGCGGTCGCAACCACGAGGGCGGGGGTGCGCGCGACGCTCACCGAAGCGGACGACGCCGTGGTCACTGCCCTCAAGGCGCTACGCAAGCAGCTCGCCGCCGAGCGCGCCGTCCCGGCTTACGTGATCTTCAGCGACGCGACGCTGTACGACATCGCCGCCCAGCGGCCCCGGGGCGCCGGCGCTCTGCTCGGGATTTCCGGTATCGGGCCCAAGAAGCTGGAGCTGTACGGCGACGCGGTATTGGCTGTCCTGGCCCGGTCGTAACCGGGGCGCTTCGGCTTTCGCGATATCCTGCGGTCGAGATCTTTTGCCAGGCCCGTGCGTCTAGGGCCTCACGACCAAAGGAGGGCGGATGCCACTGTCTAGGGGTCACAGGGTCGGCGCAGTTCTGGTCGATGCAGTTCTGGCCGTTGCCGTCGTCACGTCCGTCTGCCTGGGAGGGCGCGCACAGGCGTTCTGCGGCTTCTTCATCGCGGGCAGCGACGCCAAGCTGACCAACAACGCGTCGCAGGTCGTCCTGATGCGGAAGGGGAACCGCACGGTGATGACGATGTCGAACACGTACCAGGGGCCGCCGGAGAACTTCGCGATGGTGGTGCCGGTGCCGGTGGTGTTGAAGAAGGAGGACGTCAAGACGTTGCCCGCCAACGTGTTCGACAAGGTCGACTCGCTGTCCGCGCCGCGCCTGGTCGAGTACTGGGAGCAGGATCCCTGCGCACCGGCGGTGCCGACGCCCGCACCGACGTCGGTGGCCTCCGCCGGTGGCGCGCCCAGGGGCGCCCAGATGAAGGGGAAGAAGCTGGGTGTGACGGTCGAGGCGCGTTTCGTCGCGGGTGAGTACGAGGTGGTGATCCTGTCGGCGACCGAGTCGCAGGGGCTGGAGACCTGGCTGCGCCAGGAAAAGTACAGCATCCCGCGTGGGGCGGCGGCGGCGCTTGCCCCGTACGTGCGCGACAAGTCGAAGTTCTTCGTCGCCAAGGTCAACATCAAGAAGGTCAAGCGCGACGCGCACGGCGTCGTACAGCTATCGCCGCTGCGCTTCGCCTTCGACGCCAACGAGCTGCGACTGCCCGTGCGCCTTGGCCTGCTCAACGCCGCCGGCAAGCAGGACCTGCTCGTCTACGTCATCCACCCCACGTCGCGCTTCGAGGTCGCCAACTACGCCAACACGTTCATCCCGACCAACCTGGAAGTCGCCGACGGCGTGCGCAACAACTACGGGGCGTTCTTCGCCGAGTTGTTCGACGCGACCGTCGAGAAGATGGGGCGCAAAGTCGTCGTCACCGAATACGCGTGGCAGACGACCGGCTGCGATCCGTGCCCGACGCCGCCGCTGACTGACGAAGATCTGGTGACGCTGGGCCTCGACATCATCGAAGGCAAGCGCGCGCAGGAACAGCAGCAGCAGCGAGTCTGGACACCGCCGTCGTCCTGGGTGCTGACGCGGCTGCACGCGCGCTACGACAAGGAATCGCTGTCGGAGGATCTGGTGTTCCGCGAGGCGAAGCCGGCGATGGGCGGCCGCGCCAACTGGAACGGCACCAACGGCGACGAGGGCGCGAAGGTGGCGGCGGACGGCGTGAACAACTTCCAGGGGCGTTACATCATCCGCCACTACTGGAGCGGGAAGGTCGCGTGCGACAAGCCGCTGTACGACAACTGGGGCGGGCCGCCCGGCAACCCGTTCGGCACCGCGCCGCCGACCGCCGCCAAGGAGTTGGCGACCGCGCCGCGCGGCAAGGTCGTGCTCAAGAACGAGGTGCGCTCGCCGGTGCCGCTGCTCGGCATCCCCGGCAAGCCGCCACAACGACGAAAGGCAGCGCCATGAAGTTGCAGGTTCGCTTCGTCTTGTTGTCAGCGCTCGCGGTGACCGCGCCCGACACCGCGCACGCGTTCTGCGGCTTCTTCGTCGCGGGCAGCGACGCGAAGCTGACCAACAACGCGTCGCAGGTCGTGCTGATGCGCAAGGGCAACCGCACGGTGATGACGATGTCGAACACCTACCAGGGACCGCCCGAGAACTTCGCGATGGTGGTGCCGGTGCCGGTGGTGCTGAAGAAGGAGCACGTCAAGACGCTGCCCGCCGACGTGTTCGACCGCGTCGACTCGTTGTCGGCGCCGCGGCTGGTCGAATACTGGGAGCAGGATCCGTGCAGCCCGCCGCGTCGAGCGCAACATGGTCAAGATGACGGAAAGGCGCCACGATCTCGGACTCCCTGCTCGAGGGGAGCTCCGGGGGCCTGGGCGTGAAGGTCGAGGCGCGCTTCGTCACCGGCGAATACGAGGTCGTCATCCTGTCGGCGACGGAATCGAAGGGGCTCGACACCTGGCTGCGCCAGCAGAAGTACAACATCCCGCAGGGGGCGGCCGAGGCGCTGGCGCCCTACGTGCGCGACAAGTCGAAGTTCTTCGTCGCCAAGGTCGACATCAAGAAGGTCAAGCGCGACGCGCAGGGGGTGGTGCAGCTGTCGCCGCTGCGCTTCGCCTTCGACGCCAACGAGCTGCGGCTGCCGGTGCGGCTCGGCCTGCTCAACGCCGCCGGCAAGCAGGACCTGATCGTCTACGTCATCCACCCGACGTCGCGCTTCGAGGTCGCCAACTACGCCAACACGTTCATCCCGACCAACCTCGAGGTCGCCGACGGCGTGCGCGCCAACTTCCCCGCGTTCTTCGCCGAGCTGTTCGACGCCACCGTCGAGAAGATGGGGCGCAAAGTCGTCGTCACCGAATACGCGTGGCAGACGACCGGCTGCGATCCGTGCCCGACGCCGCCGCTCACCGACGCTGATCTCGACGACGCTGGGCCTCGACGTGCTCGGCCCGTCGGACGAAAACAGGGCGTACGTCAGCTGGGTGCTGACCCGGCTCCACACCCGCTACAGCAAGGAGACGCTGACCGAGGACCTGGTGTTCCGCGAGGCGAAGGCCGGCGATGGGCGGACGCGCCAACTGGAACGGCACCAACGGCGACGAGGGCGCTGAACGTGGCGCAGGAGGTCGGCGCCACCAACAACTTCCAGGGGCGCTACATCATCCGCCACTACTGGACGAAGCCCGTCGCCTGCAAGCAGCCGCAGTTCGACGTCTGGGGCGGCGCGCCCGGCAATCGCGACGCGCGCCCGACACCGACCGCGGCCAAGGGGCTGGCGACCGCGCCGCGCGGCAAGGTCGCGCTGAAAGACGAGGTGCGCTCGCCGGTGCCGTCGCTCGGTATCCCCGGCAAACCGCCCCAGCGACGGAGGACCACGACGCCATGACGAAGCGCAACCCGAACGCCGGCCCACGCTGGGTCTGGGGGATCTCCGCCGCGATGACTCGCTGCCGGCATCGCCGTCATCGCGCGCGGCTCGTCCAGCGACGCGGTGAAACTTCCCAGCTTCGAGCCGCACGGACGCGACGTCGGCGTCGCGCTGGGGATCGAAGAAGGCCCCAGCAACGAAGAGGTCGCGGTGGAGGTCGCGCGCAATGGCTTTTACGCGGGCGCGCCCGTCGGCAGCGGCGACTGCATCGGCTGTCACCGCGACGTCGCGGCGCAGTGGGCGTCGTCCGCGCACCGGTTCTCGTCGTTCAACAACCCGTACTACCGCGTCGCCACCGATGCGTTCCGCCAGGAGAAGGGCGCGGTCGCGTCGCGCTTCTGCGGCAACTGCCACGAACCGTTCCTGGTCGCGACCGGCGCGATGGACAAGCCGGAGATCCAGCGCGGCACGCGCGCCGCGCAGGCCGGCGTCACGTGCCTGGTCTGCCATTCGATCGCGCACGTCGACAAGGTCGGCAACGGGCGCTACCAGGCCGATCTGCGGCCGGTGCCGACGACGAAGGGCGCGCACGGCGCGCGGCTGCGGCCGGCGCTGATGTCCGAGGCGCTGTTCTGCGCCGCCTGCCACAAGGTGGGCCTGGGCACCGACGTCACCGCCGGCGACCGCTGGCTGCGCGGCCAGAACGACTACGACGCGTGGCACATCAGCGCGGTGTCCGGCAACGGCGCGGGCTCGGTGTATCGGCCCGAGGCCGCGAAGAAGTGCCAGGACTGCCACATGCCGCTCGAGGCCGCCGTGCAGGGCGACGCCGGCGCGAAGAACGGCATGGTGCGCTCGCACCGCTTCCTGGGCGCGAACACCGCCCTGCCCCACCTGCGCGGCGACGCCGAGCAGCTGAAGCGCACGCTGGACAACCTGCGCGGGCGCGCGTCGCTGGCGCTGATCTGGTCGGGCCCGGCGCGCGTCGACGCGCTGATGCGCGCGCGCGGCGTCGGTCACCGCTTCCCGGGCGGCACGATGGATTCGAACGAGGTGTGGCTGGAGGTGACGGCGTACGACGCGCGCGGCAAGGTGCTCGGCGTGTCGGGCGGGCGCGGGCGCGACGGCGCGCTCGATCCCCAGGCGCACCTGGTGCGCGTGCAGCCCGTCGACGAGCGCGGCGCGCCGCTGACCCGGCGCGATCCGCAGCACCAGCGCGGCGTCGCGTTCGACGCGGCGCTGACGCCGTCGGATCCGCAGGTCGTCCGCTACGCGGTGCCGCCGCGCACGGCGCGCGTCAAGGCGCGGCTGCTGTACCGCAAGTTCACGGCGTCGTACGCGAAGTTCGCGTGCGCCGACCTGCCCGCGCGCACGCGCGGCCGCTGCCTGGACCTGCCGATCGCCGAGGTCGCGACCGCCGAGACGGCCACCGGCGCGCCCGCGCCCGACGATCCGGCCGTGCTGGTCGACTGGGGGCTGGCGCTGGCCGACGCGACCGCCGACCACGCAAGCGAGGCGCGCGAGCCGCTGGAGGCCGCGCGCGCCAAGTGGCCGAACCGCGTCGAGCCGCTGCTGGGGCTGGCGCGGCTGGCGTACAAGCTGGGCCAGACCGACGACGTCGTGAAGTACGCGCGCGAGGCGGCAGCCGTGATCCCCGAGCATCCGGCGGCGCTGGTGCTGGAGACGCGCGCGCTGCTCGACGCATTCCGCTTCGCGCCCGCGCGGCCGGCCGCCGAGCGGCTCGGCCGCCGGCTCCCCGGCGATCGCGCCGCGCTGACGCTGGTCGCGCGCGCGCGCGGGCTGGACGGCGACGCGGCGGGCGCGCTCGCGGCCGCCGACGGCCTGCTGGTCGTCGACCCCGAATCCGAGGAGGGGCACTACCAGCGCGCGCTGGCGCTCACGGAGCTCGGACGGCGCGGCGAGGCGGAGGCCGCGCTGGCGCGCTACGAGCAGTTCCGCGTGTCGCTGGAGACCGACCTGGCGCTGCGCGACCGCTGGCGCAAGCTCAACCCCGGCCACGCCGACGAGTCCGAGCCGTGTCACACACACGACGTCGCACCCGTTCGCCGGCTGCAGCCGCCCGCTCGCCGGCCCGCTGTCAATTGACGGATCGACGACCGCCGGCCTAGCCTCGTCGTCGTGATGACACGACGGTTGCTGGTGCTGGTCCTTGCGGGTGGCGCCGTCGCGGCATGTGGCGGCGGTGGTGGCGGTGGTGGCGGCGGCAGCGGAAACGGCGGCAGCGGCAATGGCGGCGGCGGCAATGGCGGCGGCAGCCCGCCCCCGCCCGCGTGCGGCAGCCAGCCGTTCCAGCCGCCGACCGGCGGCGAGACCTATCTACGTCGCGCCCAACGGCTCCGACTCCGCCGCGGGAACGATGGCCGCCCCCTTCCGCACCATGGAGGCGGCCGCGGACGTCGCCGGCGGCGGCGACGTCGTCTACCTGCGCGACGGCGTCTACAGCCAGGCCGAGAGACTTCAACGCCGTCGGCGCCGCGGGCAACCCGGTCGTGTTCATGGCCTACCCGGGCGAACATCCGATCCTGGACGGCAACGGCCAGGGCCTGGGCGAGCGGGACTCCGTGCTGCAGCTCTACGAACCGCAACACGTCGTCGTATCGGGCCTCGAGATCCGCAACGCCCCGGGCCGCGGCCTGCAGATCATCGACGGCGACGACGTCGTCATCCGCGACTGCACGATCCACGACGTCGGCGTTCAAGGCGCTCGGCCTCAACGGCACCAACCTCATCGCCGAGAGCAACGTCATCTACAACGCCGTCATGAGCAACGAGCGCTCCACCGCCAGCAGCGGCTGGGCGGCCGCCGTGACCACGCAGCTGTCCGAAGACGGCTCGCACCCGCGCAACATCATCTTCCGCGGCAACCTCGTCCACGACGTGTGGGGCGAGTGCATCACCGTCGCTGTACGCCGAAGGCATGACCGTCGCCGGCAACGAGTTCCGCGACTGCTTCAGCGTCGGCGTCTACGTCAACACGTCGCGCGGCGTCCGCGTCGAGGGCAACATCATCCGCGCCATCAACCCGGCGTACCGGCGCAACGGCGGCAGCGGCAAGCTCATCGACGCCATCCTGATGGGCGTCGGAGGCCGGCGACGACGCCGCGCCCAACTTCGGCGCCGAAGACGTCGTCATCGCGAACAACATCATCGTGGGGACGCACACCGGCGTCGCCTGGTGGGACGACGACAGCAACGCGCGCGCGTCCAACACCTACCAGCGCGTTCAGATTGTCTCGAACGTCGTCTGGGGCGCGGAGCAGTCCGCGATCATGTTCGACGACGTCCCCGCCAGCCGCACCGCGCCCAGCGCCACGCTCACCAACAACATCCTCTACGAAAGCTCCGGCGGGACGGCGCTGCAGATCGGCGACATCTCCGCGTGGACCATCACCGCCAACCTGTTCCCCGACGGCAAGCCGTCGACCGCCAGCGACGCGTCGAACATCACCGGCGATCCGATGCTGGCCGCGCCGGCCCTCGCCGCGGCCGCCGAGGCGTTCCGGCCGTCGGCCACGTCGCCCGCCCGTCACGCGGGCCGCCCCGTGACCGCGGTGCCGCTCGATTACGCGTGCGCGACCCGCGGCACGGCCGACACGACCATCGGCGCGTTCGAATAGGTCAGTTGTTCACCGCGGGCGACGCCGGTGAATATGACCGCCGTCACCAATGTCCAAGCGCCCGAACATCGCGCATGGGCACGATTCCATACACGTGTGGCATGATCGCGCCCGTGGGGCGGCTCGCGGTGATCGTACTCACGGCCAGCACCCTGGCGCTGGCCATGGGCTGTGAGGAGCAGGCGACGGTCGCGCGCGGCTTCGGCTCGCAGCAGGTGCTGCACGTCCGCGACACGTCGTTCGCGTTTTTTAGCTGGCAGCAGGACCACGTTTACTTCGTCACGGGCGGCGCCGACGTCGGCGGCCCCCGGAACTATGGCGACGTCGATCTCACCACCGGCATGGTCCGCGATCTCGGCCCGGTGGAGCCCGACGTGGGACCGCCGGTAGCCGCCCAGGCGTTATGCCTGCATGTATAACGTGGTCGGCGCCGACGGGAATTCGCTGACGCTGTCGATCACCGACACGCAGACCGGCGTCGCGACCGCCATCGAAAATGTCCACGCTGCGCGCCCGCAATGTCCGGCGAATGACGATCCGTGGATCCACGTCTGGCTGAAGGGCAGCGACGGCCTTCTGACATTCTGGCGCGGACCATACACGGCGCTGGAGCAGGCGACGCTGCCGTTCCTGGTCAGGACAGCCCTCCTGTTCACGACCAAGGCGTCGCTCGTACAGGCGGCGGCGCCCGAGACGCCGGCCGCGTTCGGCCTCGTACCGTCTGGACGAAACGGAGCTGACGGTGTCGGAGATCGTCGCGCCGGCGCTCACGACGGCCGCGTGGACCGACGGCGCGACGCCGGTGGGATCGCTGGTCTCTGACAGCACCGGGCGGCCGCTGAGCCTGCAGTCGGCTGGCGACGGCCGTTACACCTACGCGCGCGAGATGAGCGACGGCGGACAGACGATGTTCCTGGGGCCGCGCGCGACCGACGCGGTTAACGAACTGGCCCTGTTCCGGGTCGAGGATGCGCTTCCGACCGAGCGTGCCCTTGATCGAACCCTACAGCTTACCGCCACGACGGGCTCTGGGCGCGTCGCCCCGCGTGGCTGCTGGGTGATGCGACACACCAGGAGCTGCGCGTCTGGCACCAGGCGCGCGCGATGATCACATCGTGCACGTGGACGGGCCTCCTGCCCTACGGGCTGACCGATCCCACGGGCGACAGCATCGCGTTTCGGGATACGACCGGCAGCGGCGAGGACATCGGCGGTCCTTTGCTGCTCGTCGTGCCGTCGGCGGGCGCGGCCGCCGCCTGTCGCCAGCTGGCGGACCGCGATGTCGTCGCGGTCGATTTCTCGCCCGACGGCCGCGCGATGTACTGGCTGGTGCAGCCGACCACAGGCGTGCTCGACGCGGGGCTGTGGACGGCGGCGGCCGACGGTAGCGGCGCGCGTTTGCTGGGCAGCGGCCTCATCGGCAACAGTGTCTTCGGCGCTCCGCCCTACGGGCAGGCGCCGCGGTTCGTCGGCGACAGCCAGCTGGAGTTCACGCTGGGCGGCGATCTGGTGTGGGTCGACGTCCATGAAGATCCGGTGACCCTGCACTACATCGCCGACCACGTGTTCGGCAGCGCCATCGGCGTCGGCCGCTGGCTGATCAGCGGTCACGACTACAGCGATCAGGACGCCTCGGGGAAGCTCGCCCTCATCAATCGTGACAACGGCGACAAGCGCGCGATCTCCCCGGCTGTCGCCGACTACGTGACGCCCGACATCCCGGCTGACGGGCGGATACGGGAGCTGCCCGAGACCATCCGGGTGGTGTACCTGGTTCGCGGCCGCAACCCGTCGCCGCACGACGGCCTGTGGATGGCCACCATCCCCACCGCCGAGCTGCAATGAGGTCCGCGCGCGCGACAGCCGGCCTCGCCTTGCTGGCGGCCGCGGCGGCGGCGCTGGCGGCGTGCGATGACGGCGCGCCCCCCGTGCGCGGGTTTGACTCCCGCCAGCTGCTCGCGGTGCGCGACCCGACGCTGCGCTTCTATTTCGGCGCGACCAAAGGCGTGAGCTATTCGACCGGCAGCGACGCGATCGGCGACGCGAAACGGTACTGGTCGATCGACGTCGAGACCGGAGTGATCACGGAGCTCGCCTCCATGTTTCCCGCTATCGGCGAGCTGCCCACCACCACGACCACGCCCCGGTTCCGCTGCGCGTGGACCGACGGCGACGGCGTCGACAGCGTCGTCATCACCGACACCCAGACCAACCAGCAGGTGACCATCGACGGCATCGTCCTGCGCGGCGCGAGCTGCCCGACCGAGGCCAAGCCCACGCTGACGCACTGGCGGCGCGCCGACAGCGGGCAGTTGCAGCTGTGGACGGGGCCGTTCGACGCGATGGTGCTGGCGCCGCTGGACGTCGACCTCGCCGTCATCGAAGTGCTGCCGGTGGTCGTCAACGGCGTCACTACCGTCATCGCGGGCACGCCTGCGCAGCCCGAAGCGGCGGGCATCCATACCATCGACATGACGACCTTCGCGGTCACCGAGGTCATCCCCGCGGCGCTGGCGTCGGGCGCGTGGGCGGCAGGGGCGTCGCCGGCGCTGAATAGCTCGCTCGTGTCCACGCGTGTCGCCGTGTCCATGCCGACGCTGACCGGCGGGTTCGCGACACAGGACCTCTACAACGGACGCTTCATCTACCAGCGCGAGATGGCTGACGGGGGATGACGGTGTTCATCGGCCCGTTTACCGACGGGCCCGCACGCGAGCTGGCGCTGTTTCGATTGGATCCGGACGCGTCGCTGGCCAGGCTCGGGGTCGTGCCGGCGCAACAGATGGCCTGGCGCCAGTACGACCACACCTGGGCGCAGCTTGTGCACGTGTTCGACCACACCCGCCGGCAACTGGCGACCTGTGTTCTGTCGGACGCGGTGACGCAGCCCCCGGGCGCGCTAACCGGCGCGGCGACGGCCGACGGCGCCGGCGTGTTGTTCACGCCCCAGCCGTTCAACCCCGACTACGAGATCGATCAGATACCCGGGCCGGTGCTGCTGGTGTCGCCCGCGGCGGCGGCGGCCGGTGCCGGCGAGACGGGGTGCACCACGCTCGCCGCGTCGGGCGCGCTGGCCGGCGGCGTGTCCGCCGACCGCACGACGCTGTTCTGGTTGCTGGCGCCGCCGGAAGATGCGGACACGCAGCTGTGGGCCGCCGCCGCCGACGGCAGCGGGCAGCGCCTGCTGGGCACCGGCCCGATCCTGGGGCCGCCACACGCGCCGTATTTCGTCGGCGACAGCCGGCTGCAGCTCACGCTTGGCCGCGATCTGATGTGGCTCGACGTCCACGACGACCCGGTGCACATGCACTACATCACCGAGCAGGCGTTCGGCACCGCCATCGACGTCGGCGACTGGCTGGTGACCGGACACAGCTACAGCGATCAGGACGCGACCGGACGGCTCAGCGTCATCAATCGCCAGACGGGCAGGACGCTGCCGATCTCGCCGGAGGTCGATCATCTACACGTCTCCGGACGTGGTGCTGCAGAGATACTAGCAGTTGCCGGCCGACCGCGTCGTGCACGTCGTCTACGTCGTGCGCGGCCGCAACCCGTCGCCGCAGGACGGCCTGTGGCTGGCGACGGTCGACGGCGCGGCGCTGCCATGATGCCCGCGCGCGCCACGGCCCGCCTCGCCATGCTGGTGGTCGCGGCGTCGACGGCGCTGGCCGCGTGCGAAGACGGCACCCCGGTCGTGCGCGGGTTCGACTCGCGCCAGCTGCTCGCGATGCGCGACCCGACGCTGCGTTTCAGTCGCGCCGGCGGCTACACAGACTTCACCAGCCACGTGACCTACACGACCGGCGATGCCGCCGCGGGCGAAGCGATGCGCTACTGGTCGGTCGACGTCCGGACGGGAGACATCAGGGAACACGACGAGCTGTTCACGGGCGTCATTGTCGCCGCCTGCCGGCGATTCCGGCCGGTTCATCTGCACGTGGGGCGTCAGCACGAGCGGGACAGCGGAGCAGGTCATCACCGATACGCAAACCGGCCGACAGGCGACGATCGCGGATTTCTACGCGGCCGTCGGCGGCCCGCCCTGCCCGACCGAGGCGGAGCCCACAGTCACGGTGTGGCGCTTCGCGGGCGGCCGCATCGCGCTGTGGACGGGGCCGTTCGACGCCATCGCGCCGGCGCCGCTCGACCAGGACCTCGTCGTGTCGCAGGTGCTGTCGTTCGGCAACGTCAGCAATGTCATTGCCGCCCCCGCGGACCAGCCGGCGGCGCTGGGAATTTACCGCATCGACCTGACGACCTTCGCCGTGACCACGGTCGTTCCCGCGACGCTTACCGGCGGCGCCTGGGCGGCAGGCGTTGCGCCGATGGGAGACCTGGAATCGAGCAGCCTGTTCGTCCCGGTGGGGTCGCCGGGCGGCGACGTCGTCACGTCGGCGCTCGGCGATCGCTTCATCTATTCCCGCGCCATGAGCGATGGCAGCACCGTCATGTTCATCGGCCCGTATGCGGATGGGCCCGCGCGCGAGCTGGCGCTGTTTCGCAAGAACACGACGACGCAGACGACCAGGATACCGGTGACCGGCACCGCGGCGCCCAGGCTGGCGTGGAACGAATTCGAGGTCACGACAGCCGACCGGACAGTGCGTCTGTACGACGATGCCCGCCAGCAGGTGATGAGCTGCGTTGTGCCGAGCTCGTTCGGCTTGCGGGGAGTCACCAGCGTGGACGGCGCCGATGTGCTGTTCTCGCCGGCGCCGTTCGACCCGGAAATCAACCAGCGCCACGGCCCCGTGGTGATGATGACGCCGGCGCTTGCGGCGGCCGATGGCTCCGGCGGCTGCACCGTGTTCGCCGACGCGGATGCGCTGGCGGCCGGCCGGTCGCCCGATGACGCGTGGCTGTACTGGCTGCTGGGCATGCCCGAAAGCGTCGACACGCAGCTGTGGATCGCCGCCCGCGACGGCAGCGGGCGGCGACTGCTCGGCACGGACGACATCGCCGGCACGCCCGCGGCGCCACGGTTCGTCGGTGACAACCAGCTCCAGCTCAAGCTCGGCCGGGACTTGACCTGGCTCGACGTCCGCGACGATCCCGTGCGCATGCACTACATCACGGAGAACGTGTTTGGCGGCGCGATCGACGTTGGTCGCTGGCTGGTGACCGGACACGCGTACAGCGATCAGGACGCGACCGGGCGGCTGGCCGTCGTCAACCGCGACACGGGTGAGACGCTGCCCATCTCGCCGGAGGTCGAGCGCTACGCGTCGCCCGACCACGGCGCGACGCGGATGCTGCCCGCCGACCGCGCGGTGCGGGTGGTGTACGTCGTGCGCGGCCGCAACCCGTCGCCGCAAGACGGGCTGTGGCTGGCGACCATCGACGGCGCCGCGCTCCTGTCACGATGACGTACATCGCCGCCGCGGTGTTGCTGATGTTGGCCGGCGACGCCGGCGCCGACGCGGGCGCCGATGCCAGCCGCGACGCAAGACGCGGCGCCCGCCGATGCGACGGCGGCGGATGCGCGCGACGACGCACGCGGCGACGCCGCCGCCGACGGTGCGACCGGCGACGTACAACCGGCACCGCCGTTGCCGCCGCCCCTCGTCACCGTGCCGATGCGCGGGCGCGTGCTGGAGAAGGGCACGCGCCGCCCGCTGGCCGGCGTGTCGATCATCGTCGACGGCGCCGCCGCCGCCGAGACCGACCAGGACGGGCGCTTCGCGCTGCGCGTCCCGCCCGGCGCGCACAACCTGCAGATCCACCTGTCCGGTCACGACGATGCTGCCGAGCGCGTCGAGGTCGGCGGCGGCGCGCCCGAAGCCGACGTGCTGTTCCGGCTGGCGCCGCGGCTGACGCGGCGAGCGCTTCGAGACCACCGTGCGCACCAGCCGCCCAGAGATCCCGCGCGTCGAGGTCAGCGCCGACGAGGCGCGCGCGGTGGCCGGCACGTCGGGCGATCCGATGCGCGTCATCAGCTCGCTGCCCGGCGTGTCGCAGATCGTGTGGCCGGCCGCGATCTACGTCGTGCGCGGCGCGAATCCCGGCAACACCGGCTTCTACCTGGACGGCGTGCGCGTCCCCGCGCTGTTCCACCTCGCGCTCGGCCCGTCGGTGATCCACCCGTACCTGGTGAGCGGCGTCGACTTCTACCCGGGCGCCTACCCGGCGCACTACGGCGGCTTCGTGTCGGGCATCATGGCGGCGCGCACGACCGCGCCGCCCGCGGATCGCGTGCGCGCGTCGGCCGACGTCACCGTCTACGACGCGGGCGGCATCATGACCGCGCCGTGGAACGGCGGCCGCGGCACGGTCGCGGTGGCGGCGCGCTATTCGTACACAGGGCGCGCTGTTCTCCGTGCTGCAGGCGCAGAACACGCTGCGCTACGGCGACTACCAGGTCCGCGCCGATCACCCCGTCGCCGGCGGTCAGGCGACGGCGTTCGCGTTCGGATCGCTCGACGAGCTCGGCTGGCTGAACTACGACCAGCAGGAGTACGGCGCGCTGCAGTTCCATCGCCTGGACCTGCGCTGGCGGCGCGCGCTGGGCCGCGGGCGGCTGCTGGTGGCCAACACGCTGGGCGCAGACTGGTCGCGATCGACGCTGTTCGATCGTCCGATCCGGATGCGCGCGGTCAGCACCGCGCCGCGGCTCGTCTACGAACGCAGCTTCGGCCCCGTCGATCTGCACGCGGGCGGCGACGCGAACGCGCAGGACTTCCAGGCCAGCGTCCCCGACTTCGGCCGCCGGCCCAGCGACCTGGCGCGGTCGCGCGGCGCGTTCACGCAGGGCGTGTTCGCGACGCTGTCCGTCCACGCCGGCCCGCGGCTGACCATCGCCCCCGGCGTCCGCGCCGACCTGTTCGCCGAGCAAGGCGTCCGCCGCACGGCGATCCAGCCCCGGCTGGACGTGCTGTTCCAGGTGACCGATGCGCTGGCGCTCAAGGCCAACGCCGGCAAGTTCGCGCAGATGCCCAGCCTGCCGGTCAGCGTCGCCGGCTTCGAAGCGTTCGGCCTCGCTGACCTGGGGCTGCAGACCTCCGTCGGCGGCTCGCTGGGCGTCCAGGCGAAGCTGCCGGGCGAGGTCACCGCCCACGTCACCGGCTACTACCAGCGGCTGCGCCTGACCGACGTGCGCGACATCGACCTGATGTCGCTCGATCCCGGCGCCCCCGACTTCCTGATCTCACGTCGCGGCCGCGCTTACGGCGCCGAGCTGCTCGTGCGGCGCGCCGACCGCGGCCGGCTGTTCGGCTGGCTCGCGTACACGCTGTCGTGGAGCCTGCGCGAGGATGACAACGGCATCTACGGGCGTTCCGACTGGGACCAGCGCCACAACATGAACCTGGTGGGCGGCTACCGCCTGCGCGGCGGCTACTCCGCCGGCGCGCGCTTCCACGTCAACACCGGCCGCCGCGCGCCCGTGATCGGCAGCGGCGGCCTGTACCAGCAGCTACCACCGTTCTACCAGCTGGACCTGCGCTTCGAACGCCGCTTCGTGTTCGATCGCTTCATGATGAGCCTGTACGCGGACTTCGCGAACGCCACGCTCACCCGCCAGGTCGTGCAGGTGGTCTATGCCTACGACCCGGGGACGGGCACGCGCGCCGTCCAGGAGCAGACCTTCCACCTGATCCTCCCCACCATCGGCATCCACGCCGAGTTCTAGGCGGCTTTGCGCTTCCGGATCTTCTCGCCGAGCTCGTGACGGATCTCCGAAACGGCCCGCACGCCCTCCTCCTCGGCGATGATCAGCGCCTCGAGCAGCTCGCGGCCCTTGCGCGCCGTACCATCGTACGAACGCACCATGGACCGTAGCTCACGCTCCATCTCCGCCAGCCACTCGCGACGCACCACCTCGTGCGGTATTCCGCCCTCACGACGCACCCTCTCGCTGCGCCTCTTGAGCTCGCGCGCCTCGGCGCGGCTGACGGTGAATGGCCGGCTCATCGCTGTTTCCCCAGTGTCCTCTCGGTCGTATCGGTCCCCTTGATGATAGCGCGGAGGATCTCGACAGTCCTGCGTTCCGTTTCGCCTTCAGCCATGCGTCGAATGCCGTAAAGGAGCCGATGCCTGGAGCGAACGCGGACCTCCCACGTCGCATCGGGAAGTTCCGCTATCGGACGGCGGAGTGGCTTGCGATTGCGCGTCTCCACTTCGGCTTGGTGTCCGAGCTCGTCGACGGCGCGCATGATCGGTCGTCGCTCGAACACGCTGAGCAGGTGGACTTCGGCCCATGCTTCCGCGGTCCATTCGACCTTGTAGGACGGCACACGCCCGGTATCGGATCGGAACGGCGGCGGGTGCTATCTGTCGGCTTCGGCGAACTCGCGGATCGCGTCGAGGACGCGGGCGTCTGAGTCGGCTTGCGTCGTGCCCGAGGCCTTGCGGGCGGCGGCGGAGACTTCGAGCGAGTGGTTGCCGCCGTCGACCACGACCAGCGTCGACGGCGCGGTCATGCGGGTGCGAACCTCGGCCAGGCGCGGCAGCGAGCAAAGCGAATCGCGGCTCCCCTGCACGAACAGGATCGGTGTGCGGAGCGCAACCAGCACCTCGTCGCGCATCGCGCCCGTGGCGCCGGACTGCAGCGGGTAGCCGAGGCAGATGACGCCCGCGACCTGCTCCTCGAGCGCGACGTGGCAGCCAACGCGGCCGCCCATCGACTTGCCGATCAGGAACACGGGCCCGGCGGCGCGGGCGCGCGCGTCCGCCAGCGCGGCGCGGTGGGCGGTGATCAGCGCCGGCAGCTTGTCGGGCGCCTTGCGGCCGGCGCGCATGTACGGGTAGTCGAAGGCCGCGACGTCGCCCAGCGTCGCCAGGCGCTCGCGCCAGGCCAGCATCCACGCCGACGTCGACGGCGCGCCGGCGCCGTGCGCGAACAGGAAGAAGGGTTTGCCCGCTGCCATGGTCAGCCCTTGGCCGGCGGCTCGGGCTTGGCCTCCGCCTGCGCCTCGGGCTTCGCCTCGACCTCCGCCTCGATCGGCTCCTTGGGCACGAAGTGCACCAGCACGAGGCTGGGGATGCTGACGAGGAACGCGATGGTGAAGAAGATCGGAAACCCGTAGCGCTGGCTGATGTAGCCCGACACCATGCCCGGCACCATGCTGGACGCCGACACCACCGCCGTTATGAACGCGAAGTGCGCGGCCGAGAACGCCTTGCGCGTGCGCTGCATCTGAAACACCGAAAACGCGACGGCGCCGACACCCGCCACGAACTGTTCGACCAGCACGATGGCGACGATGCCGGGCAGCGTCGGCTTCAGCACGGCCATGAGCGCGTACAGCGGAATCGCCAGGTTCTGGATGTACGCCATCGGCGTCAGGCAGCGCGCCAGCCCCTTGCGCGAGATGATCGCGCCGCCGACGATCGATCCGAGGATCGTGAACGTGATGCTGAAGCCGTTCAGCGTCCCGCGCTGCGCGGTCGTGACGCCGAGATCGCGCAGGAACGGCTTCGCCTGGCCGAACATCATGATGTCGCCGACGCGATAGAGCAGCAGGAACGACAGCACGAGCAGCGCCTTGGGCTGCGTGATGAATGACTTGTATGCCTCCAGGAACGCGAACGCCGTCGGCCGCTTGTGCCCCGCGACGTCGGAGCTCTCCTGCGGGTGCGCCTCGGGCGGGCGCGGCATGAGGAAGCTGTTCAACGCGCCGGTCGCCAGCATCAGCACGCCTGCCATGCCGAACGCGACCGGCCAGCCGAGCGTATCGGCCTGGCGCACCAGCAGCGACGCGCCGACCAGCGTCGCGATCCTGAACGCCGCGATGCGCGTCCCCGCGTACAGCGCCTGCCCCTTGCGGTCCAGCGCCTGCAGATAGAAGCCGTCGCACGCGATGTCGTGCGTCGCGTGCAATACCGCAAGGACGGCCAGCGCCACCCAGAACAGCGTCAGGTTCTGGCTGGGGACGATGGCGGCGACGCCCAGCATTCCCAGGCCCAGGATTAGCTGCATCACCCACAACCACGTGCGCTTGCGCCCGAACAGGTCGACGAGCGGGCTCCACAGGAACTTCAGCGTGACCGCCCCGTGCAGCGCCGACGTCATGCCGACCTGGACGTTCGACGCCTTGATCGCCGTCAGGAACTCGGCGGCCATCTGGTGCAGGAAGCTCCACGGCAGGCCCTCGCCGAAATACGTGGTCGACGTCCACAGCAGGTCCTTCTTGGCTTTGGCCTTGGGCTGCGCCACGTTCCAACGATGGTCGAGCGCGGAACCCGGCGCCGCCAGTTTTTTGTCAGCCCCGTCGGAGGCGGGAGTGCTCTAGACGCGCGTCGAGCGCAGACCGGCTTTGCCGGTCGGAGCTCATCGCGGGAGGTTCGGAACCCTCTCAGGGTTCTGAGCTAGACTGGGGTGATGCGCGGGGGACGCAGCGCGGCCGCGACGCCGCCAGTCGACGATCGTGCGCTCGTACGCGCGCTCAAGGCCCTGGGCGACCCGACCCGCTTCCGCATGATGCAGGAGATCGCGGCGGCCGGAGAGCTGTCGTGCGGCGAGGTCGCCGAGCGCTTCGACGTGTCGCAGCCGACGATCTCGCATCACCTGGCGATCCTGATCGAGGCGGGTGTGCTGGTGGGACGCCAGGCCGGCAAACATCGCTACACGTCGGTGAACGGGCCGCTGCTGCGCCGGATCGCGACGCTGCTGCCCGCCAGGCTGAGCACGCCGGGGCGACGGACGGCGAAGGCCCGGGCGTAACCCGTCGAGCGCCGCAACTCTGCTATTCTGGCGGGCCTCGCCATGATCCGGGTGTTCGAAAAATCTGATCCCGCAACAGCGCCCCGTTTCGAAGCGCTGTGCAACCGCAGCACGGAGCTGTCCGCCGACATCGAAATCGCGGCGCGCAGGGTGATCGCCGACGTCCGCGCCGGCGGCGACAAGGCCGTGCGCACGCTGACCGCGACCTTCGATAAACGTCAGCTGGACGCGCTGGAGCTCGCCCCCGCCGACTGGGACGCGCTGGCGGCGAAGGTCACCGCGCCGGTGCGCGCCGCGCTGGAGCACGCCATCGCCCGCGTGCGCGTGTTCCACGAGCGCGAGCGGCACGCGTCATACGAGATCTCGGAAGGGGGCGTGCGCGTCGGCAGCCGCGTCGACCCGCTGTCGCGCATCGGCATCTACGTGCCGGGCGGCAAGGCGCGCTACCCGTCGACGGTGGTCCACACCGCGGTTCCGGCGCGCGTCGCCGGCGTGCGCGAGATCATCATGGTCACGCCCGGCCCGTCGCCCGAGACGCTGGCGGCCGCGCGGCTGGCGGGCGTCGATCGCGTGTTCCTGATCGGCGGCGCGCAGGCGATCGCGGCGCTGGCCTACGGCACGGAGAGCGTGCCGCGCGTCGACAAGATCGTCGGCCCCGGCAACGCGTACGTCGCGGCGGCGAAGCGGCTGGTGTTCGGCGACGTCGGCATCGATTCGATCGCCGGCCCGACCGAGGTCGTCATCGTCGCCGACGACGGCGTCGACCCGAGCTGGATCGCCGCCGACCTGCTGGCGCAGGCTGAACACGACGAGCTGGCGGTCCCCATCCTGGTCGCGCGCGGCAGCAGCGTCGCCCGCCGCGTCGCCGAGGAGGTCACGCGCCAGCTGGCCGTGCTGCCCCGGCGCGCCATCGCCGAACGCGCGCTGGCGGACCAGGGCGCGATCTTCGTCGCCGACAACGACGATGACGTCGTGCACATGGTCAACCGCCTGGCGCCCGAACACGCGGAGCTGGCGGTGCGCGACGCGCGCGCGCTGGCCGCGCGCATCACGACCGCGGGCGCGCTGTTCCTGGGCATCCACACGCCCGAGCCGGTCGGCGACTACATGGCGGGGCCGAGCCACGTGTTGCCGACGGGCGGCAGCGCGCGCTTCGCGTCGCCGCTGGGCGTGTCCGACTTCGTCAAGCGCACGTCGATCATCGAATACGACGCCGACGCGCTGTCCGCGCAGGCCGACGACATCGAACGGCTGACCGACGTCGAGGATCTGCACGGACACGGGCGCGCCGTCACCATCCGCGTCAGGAAAGCCTAGCGGGCGGGACGGGCATGAATCTGGCGGCGACGCTGCGCGGAACGACCTACCGCTTCCGCGATCTGAAGGAGGTGCTCGCCAAGGCCAACGAAGAGAAGTCGGGCGACCGGCTGGCCGGGCTGGCCGCCGCCAGCGTGTCGGAGCGCATCGCCGCCAAGCGCGTGCTGGCGGACGTGTTGCTGTCCGAGCTGTACGAAAACCCGGTGGTGCCGTACGAGGCCGACGCGGTCACGCGGCTGATTCACGACGACCTGCAGCGTCCGATCTACGACAGCGTGAAGTCGTGGACGGTGGCCAAGCTGCGCGAATACGTGCTGGCGGACACGACCGACGGCGCCGAGCTGCTGCGCCTGTCGCGCGGCCTGACCAGCGAGATGATCGCGGCGTGCGCGAAGCTGATGACCAACATGGATCTGATCTACGCGGCGCGAAAGATCCGCGTCGTCGTGCACGCGACCAACACCGTCGGCCTGCCCGGGCGGCTGTCCATTCGCCTGCAACCCAACCACCCGTCCGATTCGACCGAAGGCATCCTGGCGTCGCTGCGCGAGGGGCTGTCGTACGGCGCCGGCGACGCCGTGCTGGGCATCAACCCGGTCACCGACGATCCGGAGCGCACGGCGGCGATCCTCAACGCGACCGGCGACTTCATGCGCCAGTGGCGCATCCCGACGCAGAACTGCTGCCTGGCGCACGTCACCACGCAGATGAAGGCGCTGGAGGCGGGCGCGCAGCTCGGGCTGATGTTCCAGTCGATCGCGGGGACGGAGAAGGCGCTGCGCAGCTTCGGCGTCACGCTGCCGCTGCTCGACGAGGCGCACGACATGACGCTGAAGCTGGGGCAGGCGCAGGGGCCCAACGTCATGTACTTCGAGACCGGCCAGGGCTCGGCGCTGTCGGCGGACGCGCACGAGGGCGCCGATCAGATGACGCTGGAGTGCCGCAACTACGGCCTCGCGCGCCGTTACAAGCCGTTCCTGGTCAACACGGTCGTCGGCTTCATCGGCCCCGAGTACCTGTACGACGCGCGGCAGATCACGCGCGCCGGCCTGGAAGACCACTTCGCGGGCAAGCTGCACGGCATCAGCATGGGCTGCGACGCGTGTTACACGAACCACGCCGACGCCGACCAGAACGACCTGGAGAACCTCGAGGTGTTGCTGTCGACGGCGGGCTGCAACTTCTTCATGGGCCTGCCCATGGGCGACGACGTCATGCTCAACTACCAGTCGACGTCGTTCCACGACGGCGCGTCGCTGCGCCAGCTGTTCGGCTTCCGCCCGGCGCCCGAGTTCGAGGCGTGGCTGGAAGAGATGGGCATCATGCGCGACGGCAAGCTGACCGCCCGCGCCGGCGACGCCAGCCTGTTCTCGTAGGTTCCGCTGCTACGGCTCGGGGTGAGTGTCGCGGATGAGGGCGACGAGGTCGTCCGTCGACAGGGTCGCGGCCAGATCGGCGCCATCGAGCAGCGATGATGCCAGGGCGCGCTTGTCGGCGTGGAGCGCGAGCACGGCCTCCTCGATCGTTCCGCGCGCCACCAGGCGGATGGCGGTGACGGGTTTGTCCTGGCCAATGCGATGGGCGCGCGCGGTCGCCTGGTCTTCGACGGCGGGGTTCCACCACGGGTCGAGGTGGATGACGGTATCAGCCGCGGTCAGGTTGAGGCCAAAGCCGCCGGCCTTGAGCGATATCAGGAACACGTCGGCGGCCCCCGATTGAAAGGCGGCTATCCGCTCCTGGCGCGCGTCGGAAGGGGTCGTGCCGTCGAGCACCAGCACGCGGAAGCCGTGTTGCCGCAGGCGCGGCGCCAGCAGCTCGAGGAAGCTGCGGAACTGACTGAACACCAACATCTTGTGTCCGCCCTCGCGCAACTCGGACAGCAGCTCGATGAGGTACACCTCCTTCGACGAGCCGAGGGGCGTACGCGGATAGACGAGGCGCGGATGGCAACACAGCTGGCGCATCCGCGTCAGCGCCGCGAGCAACACGAAGCGCATCTCGCTCGCGTCGCGATCGGGGTCGCGCTTGCGTTCCTCCATCTCGGCGACGAACGACTCGCGGAGCTGCTTGTACAGCCCCTCCTCCTCCTCGGACAGCCGCACGCTCCGCACGATCTCGGTGCGCGCCGGCAGCTCGGGCGCCACCTCGGCCTTGGTCCGGCGCAACACGAACGGGCGTAACAGGGCAGCCAGCGCCTGCTTGCGCGCGGTGTCGCCGAACTTCTCGATCGGCACGGCGTAGCGCGCGCGAAATTGCTCCCAGCTCCCGAGCAGCCCCGGCGACACGACGCGCATGAGGCTCCACAGCTCGCCGACGTGGTTCTCGACGGGGGTGCCGGTCAGCCCCAGGCGCCACGCCGCACGCAGCCCGCGCAGCGACTTCGACCGATCGGTGCCGGCGTTCTTGATCGCCTGCGCTTCGTCGACGACCAGCGTCGCCAGCTCGATGCCCGCCAGCGCCTCGGCGTCCAGGCTGGCCACGGCGTAGCTGGTCACGAGCACGTCACCGGGCCCCAACCCGCCCAGCACGGCCGCCCGGCCCTGCCCGCGATACAGCTTCATGGTCAGCCCAGGGGCGAAGCGTGCCGCCTCCGCGATCCAGTTTGGCGCCACCGACGTGGGCGCCACGACCAGCGCCGGTCCGTGCGCCGCCCGGTGAACCAGCAACGCCAGCGCCTGCACGGTCTTGCCCAGCCCCATCTCGTCGGCGAGGATCGCCCCCGCGCCCCAGAACGCGAGCCGCGCCATCCACTCGACGCCGGCCCGCTGATAAGGACGCAACGCCGTGTCGAGCGGCGGTGGCAAGACGGGATGTTCGCCCGCGCCTTCGCGCATGCGGCGCCGCAGCGACCGGAACGACTCGCTGGCCTCGATCTGCGCCTCGTCTTCGACCAGGCCGAACAGCGGGTCGGAGGCGACGGCGGGCATCTGGATGGCGGAGCGGCGTTCGAACAGCGCCGCCTCGGCGTGCGCCAGCGCCGCGCGCAACGTCTCCTCGATGCGCGCGAACCCGCGCGCGCCGACCGGCACGTAACGCCGCCCCTCCCGGATCGCCGCGAACAGCTCCGACAGCGGCACGACGTCGTCGCCGATCCGCGCGCCCCCCTCGACCTCGAACCAGTCACGGCGGTCGGCGACCTTCATGCGCATGTCGCCGCGGCCAACGCTGCCGAGCGACAGCAGGCCCGCGTCGTCAGCCCACTCGACCTGGACGCCGTCGCCGAGCTCCTTCAACGTCGCGACGACGTGCAGGGCCGGATCACCGGGCGCGACCCGCCAGCACCACGGTTCCAGCGCTTCGCCCGGCTCGGCGGTCTGGCGGCCGTCACTCGCGTCGCCTCCGTCGCCTTCGGCGGCGCCGCCCAGCCGCAGCGTCTCGATGAGCGCGACCGCCGCCTGCCGCTCACGCGCGCGATCGCGGCGTACGCCGTGACGCCCGCTCCCCTGCCCCTCCAGCACCAGCGTCGGCCCTTCACCCGGAGGCCACAGCGGTCCGAGCGCCACCGGGCGCACGCCCAGACGCACCTCGAGCGCGCCCGATGCAAGCAGCTGAAGCGACGCGACGGTTCGCGCGTCGGCGGGGCCGATCGTGCGCGTCCACTGCGACGGAAACTCGACGTCCAGCGTCTCCTGCAACCCCTCGAGCCGCGTCGCGAGCGCGTCGTGCGCCTCGACGGGAAACCGCGCGGGCGCGCTCGCCAGCGCGCGCACGAGCGCCACCGCCTGCGGCTCCAGGCGCGACAGCAACACCTGCGGGCGGCGCGGGACGCCGATGCGCGCCTCCGGCGCCTCGGGCGTGCCGTCCGGGGAATAGACGTGGATGAGGTGCCGATCGTCGCGAAGCGCCAGCGCCGCCTGCGACGCCGTCAGCGCGCAACCGAGCAGATCGAAGTGCGGCTCCAGCGCTCCGCCCCCGGCGTCCGCGAACCGCAGCCGGAGACGGCCGTGGCGGATCTCCAGCCGGTCGCCGTCACGCTGCCCGGCCAGCGTCACGGCCGGGTGGTCGATCAGCGCGCGCAGCACGCCGAAGACCTGCGCGCCGGTCGGCGACCCGCCCCACGGACCGCGAGCGAACACGTTCTCATAGGCCTGATACGCGCGGCGATCGGCGACCGTCAGGATCTCCGCACGCCGCGGGATCTCGTGCCACTGGATGCGCGCGCCGCGCGAGAACCGGCCATCGCGGCCGCGCTTCTGCACGAGCGGCTCGACGAACACGTCATGTCCGTCTTCGGTCCGCAGCGTCACGCGAAACGCCAGCCGCTCCTCCGGCCGAACCGTGACGGCCCCCGACCTCCCTGCCGCAGTCGACGGCAGCTTCGCCAGGTTTTCGTCCAGCGTCTCGAGCGCGTGTTGCCAGGCAGGCAGGCGCAGAAGCTCGGCGAGCACGAGATGTTCGTCGGCCCGGCGCGGGTCTCGCAGGAAGTCGACGAAGGCTTCGAGCGCGCGCCGACGTTCGTCGGGCGAGACGTCCTCCCCGACGACGACGTCACCGCGCAGTCGCCGCCAGCGCAGGTCGTCGTGTTCGTTCCACGCGACCACCATCAGCGCCGGCGCGGTCGACAGCGTGGTCGGCCAGCGAAGCTCGCGCAGCAGCCGCTCGCCGTACACCAGCATCGGCGCGGGCCGTCGCAGAACGCGCACCCGCGTCGGCTGGTACGTGCCGAGCGGCAGCGGCGGATCGGACGACGGCGGCGTTGCCGCCGGCGCGATCAGCGCCGCCCGCAGCCGGGCGAGCAACGCCGCGAGCCCTTCGTCCTGCGGCTCGCGCCCGTGGGTGTCGAGGTATGCGCGCGCCGCGCGCCGCGCCGCCACGATCGTCGCGATGTCGTGGAGGTAGCGCCGCGCCGTCTCCCAGGTGTCGTCGAAGTAGCGCGACCGACGCCGCCGTTCCCCGTCGATCAGCACCTGACGGTACGTGAGCACCTCGCCGTCGCGGGTCGGCAGATACGTGCCGGCCGGTCCATCGTCGCCGAAGATCACGTCGTCGAGGCGCACGCCGACGGCGTGGTCTTCGGCCCAGGCGAGCAGGTCAGCCGGCTGCTCCGGCGGCTGCGGCACCTCCGGTGAATCCGAGCGCTGCTCGCTGACGTCATCGAGCGACATCGCGACGCCAAGCTAGCATGCGCGATCGTCGCTGGCTCCCGCGCCGCGGTCGATGGCGCCCCCCGCTAGGGCACCGGCATGCACTCGGTCGCGCGCACGCAGCCCTCGTAGCACGTCCCGGCATAGCTGACGACGTAGGGCTGCTCGCAATACGGCGTCACGCGTTCGCACGTCACCCCGGGGTTCGTGCAGCTGGCGCGATCGCCGTCCGCGCAGCGTACGAAGCGCGCGCAGCAACCCAGCGCGGCGCAGGCACAGTTGCGCGGATCCTCGAACACGGCGTGACAGTCGGAGCGCGCGTCGCACGCAGCCTGAGTGGTCACGGCGGCGCACGCGGCGCTGCTGCCGCCCGCGCCGGCCGATCCCCGCCGCGCCGGCCATCCACCGCCCGCGCCGGCCGATCCACCGCCCGCGCCGGCCGATCCACCGCCCGCGCCGGCCGATCCACCGCCCGCGCCGGCCGATCCACCGCCCGCGCCGGCCGATCCACCGCCCGCGCCAGCCGATCCCCCGCCCACGCCGGCCGATCCACCGCCCGCGCCAGCCGATCCCCCGCGCCCGCTGGCCCCGGCGGCGCCACCTTGGCCGCCGGCACCGCCTCGTCCACCGGCGCCGCCCACCCCGCACTGCCAGCCGTTGTCGGTGCAAGTGCAGCCGGGCTCCCGAGGACCTGTGCATCTGCACGGGGCAGGAGGGCCGCTGGATCCCGGCGGACAGACCCACTGCCCCGACATACACTGCGGCCGCGGCGCGGTGTCGCTGCAGGCGCCGTCGGAGCTGACGCCGCACACGATGAAGTCGTTCGGAAACGAACCTTCGACGCAGCCGCCACCAACACCACCCGAGCCCGCGTTCGTGCTGCCGCCCCGCCCACCGAGGCCGGCGGCGCCGCCCGCGCCGCCGCGCCCCGCGCCGCCGTCGGCCGCTTGCCGAACGTCGTCCGAGCAACTGCCTGCGCCGCCCAGCGCAACGACAGTCGCGCAGATGATGATGGTCAGTCGCTCACGTAACGTCATGGCTTCCTGGGCAGCAAGCTACGGCACCGGCATGCACTCTGTCGAGCGCACGCACCCCTCGTAACAGATCCCGGTGTAGCTGAGGACGTAGGGCTGTTCGCAGTGCGGCGGCACGATGGCACATATCGCCACGCCGGGTGTGCAGCGCGCACGATCGCCGTCCGCGCAGCGCGCGAAATGCGCGCAGCAGCCGGGCGTGGCACAGCCGCACGTCCCCGGATCTTCGAACACCGAATGGCAGTCGCTGCGCGCATCACAGGCGGCGAGCGTCGTCACGCCGGCGCAAGCCGGTGCGCCTCCGCCTCCCCCCGCCCCTGACTCCGCCAGCCTGTCCGCCCGCGCCGCCCTGGCCGCCGGCGCCACCCCGTCCGCCCGCGCCGCCCATCCCGCATTGAAAGCCGTTGTCGGTGCAAACACACCCGGGTCGCGGGGGACCGAAGCACCTGCACGGCCCGGGCGTCCCCGTTCCCGGCGGGCAAACCCATTGCCCGGACACGCAGTCGGCGCCCCGCGCGACGTCGCTGCACCAGTCGGGATTGCCTTCGCCGCAATAGAGTATCGGCGCCGGGCATCCGCCCCCGCCGCCACCCGCTCCACCTCGTCCGCCCGCGCCGCTGCTACCGCCGACGCCTCCCGCGCCGCCCGCTCCGCCGCCACGACCGCCCGGGCGCGGCGGGCCGAAAGATCTCACACACGGTGGGAGCTCCTCTGCCAGCGGGACAGACCCATTGCCCCGAAACGCACGTCGGCAATATGACCAGGTCGCTGCAGAACTGCACCATGCCGCCGTCACCGGGAACGCACGCCAGCCGCGAATCGGGCACACATCCGCCGCCTGTCCCAGCACCACCACCGTCGACTGACTGCAGGACCCCTTCCGAACACGCTCCCGCGCCAGCCAGCGAGACCACCAGCCCGCCGAGCACCGTCAACCGCTCGATCCGCCGTAGCCATCGCGAAGTCATGTGGTCTCCTGCAGCAAGGGGCGTGCCCCGCCATCGTTCCACAAAAACCAGCCAGATCGCGCGGTTTCAGCGCCCGCCGCAACAAACAACCGGCGCCCCCATGACAGCCGTGCCCTACCCAGCGCGGTGGTTGCGGTGGCAGAATGCGTCCTCCGTTCGTCATGAAGCCCACGCCGCCAGCCACATCGATCGCGCCCGCGTCGAGGCGCTGGTGCGCGAGGCGCTATCGCGCGAGCAAGGCGGCGGCGCGGCGGGGGCGGCGGCGGGCGCGCGCGAGGTCGACACGGCGGGGGCCCTGTTGCTGACGCCCGATCGCGGCGTCAACGTCGGCGAGCCGTACGATCCGCCGGTGATGGCGCGCGTGCTCGCGTCGACGCCGGCGCGCGTCGGCGTCGGGCGCGTCGGCCCGCGCTACCACACCAACACGATGTTGCGCTTCCGCGCCGACCACGCGGCGGCGAAGGACGCGGTGCTGTCGGAGGTCGATTCGCAGCTGCTGGCCCAGCTCGGCATCTTCGAGGTCACATCACGCGCCCCCGACAAGGCGATCTTCCTGCAGCGGCCGGATCTCGGGCGCGCGCTGTCTGACGACGGCAAGGCGGAGATCGCCAAGCGCATCAGTCGCGCGCCGACGCTGGTCGTGATCTACGGCGACGGGCTGTCGGCCGCGGCGATCAACCAGCACCTGGCCGAGTTCCACGGCGCGCTGGAGCGCGCGCTCGCCGCGCGCGGCATCGGCCACGCGCCGCCGTTCTTCGTGCGTCACTCGCGCGTCAAGGTCATGGACGAGATCGCGCGCCTGGTCGGCGCGCAGGCTGCGCTGTTCGTGTGCGGCGAACGCCCCGGCCTGGGGTTCGCCGATTCGCTGTCGGCCTACTACATCTATCAGCCAGCGGCCGGCGCGACCGACGCCGACCGCGAGGTGATCTCGAACATCAACCCGCGCGGCCGCCCGCCCGCCGACGCCGCCGGCGATGTCGGGGCGGCGATCGAGCGCATCCTGCGCGAAAAGAAGTCCGGCATCATCCTGGCGCGATGAAGCTGGACCTGCCGCCGCTGAAGCCGCGAGTCCTGGCGGTGCGCACGCTGCCGGACGCGCCCGACGATCTGGCGAAGGCGCTGGGGCTGCCTGCCGGACGGCGCGCGCTGGGCATCATCACGACGACGTCGGACGACGCGCTGTACGCGGCGCTGGATCAGGGGACGAAGGCGTCGCCCGCCGACGTCGTGTACGCGAAGTCGTTCTACGCGGGCGCCGGCTATCCGTCGGGCCCGTTTTCGGGCGAGTGCATCGGCATCTACGCGGGCCGCGATCCGGCGGAGATCGACGCGGCGCTGGACGCGTGCATCGCGTACCTGGACAACGAGGCGTGGTTCTACGGCATCACCGTCGCGGACGACCCCGACCGGCCGGTGGCGCTGTTCCCGCACGTGATCGCGTCGGTGGGACGCTACCTGGCGCCGCTCGCCGACATCGACATCGGCAGCCCGCTGGCGTACCTGATCGCGCCGCCGCTGGAATCGATCGTCGGCCTCGACGCCGCGTGCAAGGCGGGGCGCGTGAAGATGGTGAAGTGGTTCGGGCCGCCGTCGGAGACCAACTTCGGCGGCGCGTACCTGGCCGGCGACCTGCCGTCGTGCGAGGCGGCGGCGCGCGCGTTCGCGGCGGCGATCGCGGACGTCTGCGCGGCGCCGCTGTCACGGCGGTCGGCGCGCGGCGCGGGCGAAGCGCCCAGCGTCGCGCCGCGCGCGGCGGCGGCCGTGGGCGACGGGCCGGGAAGTATCGCGCGCTCGACACCGGCGAGCGCTTCACGACCAAGCCCGATCACCTGACCCACCTCGTCGACGACGCGTCGCTGGTGCCCAAGACGCACCCGCGCATCGTCGCGCGCGGCAAGATCGACATGTTGCAGTCCGCGTTGCTGGACGCGCAGGTCGCCGCCGACACCGACGGCGCACGTTCGCTGGTCGGCGAGCTGGGCGAGATCCTGGAGCTGGCGCGCGCGCTGGTCGGCGCCGAGGTGACCGGGAAGGAAGTGCCGCCGCCGACATTGTTCGGCATGGGTTCGGATGACATCCGCGACGCCACCCACCACACGCACGAGCTCTACGGCATTCCGTTCATGTACCCCGACGTGCGCCAGGGTCCGGTGGTGGCGAAGCTCGCGCTCGCGCGCGGCATCGCGCGTGAGGCGGAGCTGGCCGTGATCACGGCGTTCCCGCCCGCGCGCGGCCCGGTCACGTCGCCGCCGGCGCGCGCCGACCTGGCGCATGCGTTGAACCGGATGTCGTCGGCGCTGTATCTGCTCGCCGTGCGCTACGTGGCCGGGTTGTACGAGGGGAGCCGCCGCCCGCTCGGCCCCGTACGCGGCTGGAAACCGCCGGCGAAGTCAGAGGCGAAGCCGGACAAACCATGAGCGCCCGCACCGGCGAAAAGCTGACCCGCCTGGCCAAGGTCTACGACGGCGAGATCCTCCCCGCCTACGCCGCGCGCTTCGGCGCGCTGCTGATGCGCCACGTGCCGCCACGCCCGCGCGCGCGCGTCGTCGAGGTGGGCTGCGCCACCGGCCAGGTCACGCGCGAGCTGGCGACGCGCCTGGGCGCCGGCAGCCACCTGACGGCGCTGGACGCCAGCGTAGCCTTCGTCAACGAGGCGCGCGCCCGCATCGAAGCCGAGGCCGGCGCGCACGCCCCCGTGACGTTCCAGATCGGCGACCCGACGGCGCTGCCCGTCGACGACGAAGCCGCCGACGTCGTCGTGTCGAACCTGGCCGTCGCCGCCGCGCCCGACCCAGGCGCAGCCACCGCGGAGATGGCGCGCGTGCTGGTGCCGGTCGGCGAGGCCGTGATCACCACGCCGTTGCGCGGCAGCTGGACCGAGTTTCTCGACCTGTTCCGCGACGTCCTGCGCGAGAGCGGCCGCAACCAGAACCTGGCCACCGTCGATCGCTATGTGGCGGCGCTCCCCGACGGTGACGCCGCCGTCAGCTGGCTGGAGCAGGCCGGCCTCGGCAACGTCGAGCTGGAAGTCGAACGCTGGGAGATCCTGTTCAAGACCGCCCGCGAGTTCTTCTTCTCCCCGCTCGTCGAGCTCGGCCCGCTGTCAGGCTGGAAGCGCCTGGCCGGCGCCGGCGACGACATGCAGGACGCCTTCTTCTTCACCAAGGAAGCGATCGATCACTACTTCAAGGGCCGGCCGTTTGCGGTGACCGTCGTGGGCGCGGCGGTGTGGGGGCGCAAGCGCGTATGACGGCTGGCGATGCAGCCGATCACCGGCACGACCCGCCGGCGCGCGCCGTGCACACTGCTGTCGTCGGGTCGCAGTCGAGGCTCCCCAGGCAATCGCCCTCGGGGAGGGTCGGATCGCAGCTGGCCCCCAGTCCGGGGCGCTGAACGCACGTCGCCCCGTCGCACGCCGCGTAGTCCACGCAAAAGGGTGGGTTGCCGAAGGTGCAGGCGCCGCCCACGGCAATCCTGGCTGCGCAAACATGGGCAACGTAGTCGCAGCTGTCGCGCTCGTCGTTGCATGAGCTCGAGACACCCCCGATGCCGCACGGCTGTCCGCGCTCGGGAGGCGGCGTGCATGTGCCCATGCTGGTGGCGGGGTCGATGTTCCGGCACTCGTACGGCGAGACGCAGTAGTCGGACAGCGTGCATTCGCGCCAGGCCCGAGTGGGAGGCTGCAAGTGCCAGAGTCGCAGGCCGTCCCCGCCACGCAATCCTGGTCCGCGACAAGGTTCGAGCAATCGCCTCCCGCCGGGACGGGCGGCGGTGTGGCCAGGCAGGTCCCCGCGCAGCACTGGCGTCGTGCAATTGAGCCGCGTGCAGAATCCACGGTCGGCGCATT